>NZ_NOLJ01000009.1:170223-336339 GCF_002246015.1 Nostoc sp. 'Peltigera membranacea cyanobiont' 210A | reverse complement strand
ATTATATTCACTATAATTCAATTATTTTGAACAATCTCCATAAAAGCAACCGAAGAGCCATATTTTGTTTCCTGTTCATAACTGTAAATAGACAAAAAATACTTTTCTAGTACTTACAGTTAATAATGAATCTGCGTCCTAAGTCAATTATGTCAAAAGTTTTACTAAATATTTTATGCAATTCTTTATACTTTTTAACCTTCGCAGCTAATAATTTAGCATAGTAAGTACTGAAGAACCAAATTTTTTGCAAGGCGTGAATGTTTGACATAGGGATCAAGTCAATACGTTTTGATTTGTGAAAGTTATCTGTTCAGATTATTTAGGGGAGCAGGAAAGCAGGGGAGAGAAGAATAACTTGCTATGAGTCTTTCCCCAGAACTCTGTCCCTTCCCTCTCTAACCTCAAGAGCTTATCATACCCCTTGGGGGCTAAGTGGGGTACAAAATATCAAATAGCTAAATGTACCCCATGAAGCCCCCATGAAGCCCCTATGTAGGTGTCAAATTCTCGTCAAAGTCCTAATCTATTTTTGGGGTACACATAGCCCCCATATAGCCCCCATCAGAATTTTTGAAATCTTTTCTATGAACGTAGTAGAAATTAACTTACAAAAAAATAGAGAAGAAGGAATAGAAAACTTTAGTTGTGGTCTAAAGCCCACTTAAAAAAATATTTATTTCGAGACGCATAGCGCGAAATACAAAGCGCAGAGGCGGAATGTCTCCGCCTCCGCTCCTTGGTTAAATCCCACGTTTCAAAACATGGGTTCCCTACACCCTCTGAAATGGTTGACTGTTTGATTTATACTCTACTGTCAATATCTTTGTTTAAATTAGCTTCCCACCACGCAAGATGTCTAGCCAAGCTTTGATACAGTTGGAATTTACCTACGAGAAATTGGTCGCTTTCCGAGGCTATTGCCAGAGTAAAAGATTGTCTACACAAGACTTGTAAGGTCAATGCAAAACTTGATAAGCAAAACGATTTTCAAGTGCAACGACTAGAGCGTTCCCAAACTAGGGCTGAACTAGCTATCGAGGTAAATAAAACAGAAGCACAGTTAACCCAAATCCAAAAGCTTGGTCAACTGGCTAAACAAAAAATGATTACCGCCAACCTCCGGTTAGTGGTTGCGGTAGCTAAAAAATGTCACTGGAGTAACCTGGAATTTCTGGATCTGATTGAAGAGGAGTCATTCCAAGGTACGCTCTGCTCATCGACAAGGAATGAAAGCTTTACGAGGTGAGCAAGACCAGATTAAAGATTATTTGGTTTCTTGAAAACTATTTATGTCCAAGGAGAAGGAATCGCTATTGTAGAAAGCACTTCTCCCGTACTCACTCTAATAGCAGTTTGCTCATAGTTGGGGCATTGAACTTTAACTTGGATGATTGAAGATTGTCCATTATATTCTCCAACTACAGGCTCACCCGTAAACTTACAAAGTATCCCCTCTTGGCAGTCTAGAAATCTCACATGCTGAAACCGTTCGGCTGATAATTCTGGTTTGACTCTGCGGGATTCAGGCGAAAGCCATTTGGGTAGTTTAGATAGGCACTCATAGATTACATGGACATCTCCGATTCAGTGAACTAAGTCGGACGAAATAGTATTAGTCCAACTTTTTCCGAATCTCTTTTGCCTTAGCTTCTAATACAGCCAATAAATCTCTCAGTTGCTCTTGCTGGATATCTTCGACCTTAGTTGCTGAGACATCTCGAATTAGAGAACTGATTTGGTGACTTGGTTTAGGTTTTGTTTCAGGAGCATGTTCAGCAATAGTTTGGGCAACTAGAAAACGAGTTTGAGCGACTGTTAGCCTTTCTTGCAAAACTTGTGATGTAGCATCTTGTCGGATTTTAAGAGCTTTAGTTTCTTCAACTTTTAAATTTTTAGAATTTAGTTTTTGGAGCGAGCGGGCGTGGTTTGCACCAAGTCCTAATTGTCTAATCGCAATTTTTAAGTCTTCTGAAAGCCGTAAACAAGGAAAGACATTTGCATCTACTGATGCTGGATTTTGTTGAAAACGTAGTAACAACAGAAGAATACTTTGTTCTATTTCGTCCAAATTAAATTCTTTAATGCCTTCTGACTGCTCTTTTCTAGTTAAAATAACCAATTCAGTTAATTGGGGCAAAAGTTTTTTTGCGTTTAATCTAGCTATTGCTCTCCTAAGTGCTCTAACTACTTCTTCCTGCTCAAATTCCAAAGCTAACTTAGCCTGTTGAATCAAACCTTCGGCTAAATCTAGCTCATTCAAGCCTTCTCGGTGAAGACTAGTTAATAAAGTGCGTGTATGTAATTCCTCTTCAGAAAGAACTTTCTGAAGCATCACTGCATCAAGTGTTTCAATTTCTGGCTGTAACTCTTCTGCAACTGATCTCCATCTCCGTTCTCCATCAAAAATGAGATTTCCCGGTAGTAAAATAATCGGCTGTTGTTGCCCTTCCTCTCTAATTGAAACAGCCATACTCCGAATACTATCCGAAGTAAATGTTTGCCTTGCTTGTTTGGGATTGGGCCTTACTTCACTATAGTGAATTTTAAAAATCCCAGATGCTTTCAAATGTTCTCGTAGGTCTTCAATAGTTTGATTGAGGAGTGTACGTTCTTCTTCAGCAAGCTTTCCCTGTGCTTGTTCATCTTTTAATCTTGTAATCTCTGCCTGTAAATCTTCTACTCGTTCTTCAAGCTCAAATACCTGTTGAGAATCAGCAGCAGAAGCAAACATTCCAAGTACACTCGGTTTGTTTAATTTTGTCATCGATCAACCTCTTATTAGCTTAAGTTCTTGAACTAGTGCATCAACAATTGGCATAAAATCTCCTCTTGCCTCTTTACCTGGTCTGTAAATTCCCAGAGGTAGTCCTCTACCAGAAGCATTAAGAATATCAGCTGATTCTCGAATTGGGCTAAAATACTGAATTCCCAAATTCTTACAGACTAGGGGAAGTTCCTCAACAATACTTCTATGCGCTCCCCAATCACTTTTCCAACGAGTAGGAACTATACCTAATATTTTCGGAGTCGGTTTCAATCTCAGCCGCTTGCAGTTGAAATAGTACCACTCAATCATCGCCGCAGCACTTTGAGAAGCCTTGTATTCAGGTTGAATTGGAATTAACACGTGGCTAGAAGCTGCAAGAGCAGTCAGTGGTAAAGGCTCCAATGTTGCAGGACAATCAATAATTACAAAATCGTGAGATAAGGGATAATCACTCAACCGATCTGCAAGAGTATAAGCTCCACGCAGATCCTTTGAAACTTCCCGAATTGTTTCGTGTAATTCTTTTCCGCCTTTACAAACTTGAATTTTGTCAATCTTACCTTGCCAAGCTGTAACTAAAGGCCAATCCCCCTTGAAGTCTGGATCGTAAACATTAGCCATTGTTCCCTGAGTTTTAAATTCTCCCAATCCGCAAAATAATGTCAATGATTCGTTAGGATCGATGTCTAATAGTGCCACTGAATAGCCACGAACACCCAATTCATACGCAAGATTGTATGAAATAGTACTTTTTGCCACTCCTCCAGCGTTTGTCTCAATCGAAAGTGTCAAATTGGCAGGCATAATTTTTCTCTTTCTTGATTACTATATTTCCGACTCCCAGTCATGAGATAACGTTATATCAGTTTGGGCGAAGAATTTTGAGATAATGTTATATCATTTTTCTGATTTCTCTAACAAGGATTGCTATCAACACAGAGGTTGACTGCAAGTAATATCGATCTAGCTACACAGATTGCCTATTGTGGAATTGTACACAAAAAGAAATATACCCCGTCCAAGAGATATTCACTCAGCACTTGCTCAATCTAATAGTTCCGTAGGAAAGCATTATTGCCTTTGTGCAAGCTGGTTATTGAGTATAAAAACCAACGGCATAATTCTAATGTGATTTCAACCTTTAAAGCTGTGTCAACCAGCAGCTATTAATGCGACTTTTTTGAGCTTATTGAGAAGAAAAATCTTCTGTTGACATAATATAACCACCTTGCCATGAAGATTCTACGCTGAACAACAGTCTTTGTTCAAAGTGTACTCGATTGAAGCGGGATAACAATATTCTCTATCTACCTGATGTCATTATAGAAAGGGGCGCTGCCAACAAGGAATTATTTTCAATCCCCCTAGAACTATCTATTCTCACCTAACCACGAGTAATCGGCTCATTCATGCAGTGGTTATTGAGAAGTTACGTAAAAAGCATCCCAGAAGTGTAGTTGCAGTCCTTGTAACTACACTACTTTTTCTGAGCTAATCAAACATTCTCGTTCACAGCAATAAAGGTACTAGGTCGCTCACAAGGCGTAAAATTATACTTGCGTTTAACTTCTTCATCTGGATTATCTGTACTACCTTCAGCGGATTTAGTTAGCAGTACAACTTCAGAGCGAGTATAACCAGTCAACTCATCAAACTGAGTAATCATATATTGGTAAAGCGCCCAGACATCCGCCATCCGATTGCCAATACCGGAAGATATCTCATCAGGTATAAAAATATTACCGTGCCAGGATACCTTAATTCCCTCTTTCTGGAAGTAAGCGTCTATTTCTGGACGAATATAATCCGCAGTCCCTCCGCAAAACACCAGTTCTTCAATATCCTCATCCATCTTCGAGCGCAACCACCTGACGATCGCACGCCAATATTCATCTCTAGCAAGCAATAAAGCCTTGGACATCGACTCGCCATCAAGTTGAATTTCATCACCTTTGCGCTTGCGTGAGAGTTTCTGCATCACCTGGGAGTCACAACTAACTCCAGCTTCTACCAACACCTCAATAATATTGGGATTATCAGGGCTTAGTCCCGATGTCTTGGAAGTAAAATTATTCACCAGCCAAGACATACCAAAATTGCTGGTTATTCCCGCGCTAATTGAACCACTCCGAAAGGTGAAAATACTTGCATTGCGATAACCAAGCATCACGTACATCGAAGCAGGCATATTATTGCCAAGCGATCGCCTACGGTGAAAAAATATTCCACTACCCTCAGAAGCTGCATCATAACGAAGCATTTTTACCCGCATCTTACCTGCTGGTGTATCAAATCCTCGAAACGCTTCCTTTAACCGCACTTGTAACTGTTCTTTGTCTTGCATTTCACCGGGCGGCAGCAGGATGCTCAAGTAAGCTGCAACATCATTACCCAGGTTCAACTTCTCCTTAGCCAGCCAAAATGCACCACAAATTTTAGGGACTGCTAGTTCGTACTTTAGCTCCTTCAGCTGCGATATACCCCCAAACCGACGACGGGCAAGCTCTCCCAAGGCGCAATACTCATCACCTATTCCTACCCAAGTACGAGATTCAGGATTACCTTCTTGTTGAATGCTCTCAATCGAAGCTTTAGCAACGTCCGCTACTTCTGAGTCGAAAAGTAAAACAACAGGCTTTCCCTCTGGATACTCTTGAACGATCACCTTGGTTTTACTTGCACCCATGTCAATCGTAATTACTACCTTTTTTACGTCTGTTTTCTCCTTAGTTTTGGGCATATCTTTATCTTTTATTACCTTTTACTATCGTTCCCAATTTAACCGAAATGGGAAAAATACTGTGGTGTAAAACACTTTCTTTACAGGGTTTAACAGCTTTTTTACATAGAAAGTGCGTAGAGAAAAAACTATTACAGCGATGTTCTTCGATGGCGCTACAGCATTCATACCAGCTCCATTGAGTAGAGAGTCCACTGCAAACTGCCACGGGGCTAATTGAAATAACTCCATAGCACTAACACCAAATCCAAACCGTAGATTGTAAGTACACTAATGTACTAAAAACTGCTTTAATATTCACTGTTAAATCACCTCCTAAATCATGACTAAATTACCCCAATCACACCCAAATTCTGTATCAACTAAAAGTTGAATTATTAAACAAAATTAGCTTTTTGCCTGTAATTCAAACAATGCAATTGTCATCATCACACCCCGTATTACCTCAACCATCCCCGCAATTACCCCAGTAAAAAGTATCGCAATTGTGCAGTCTTGTACGATAACAAGGTATGTCAAATGGGGTCAATTACATATTTGCTTTGCTGTCAAATTTTTGATTGTAGTTTTTACAGATGAGATACATGAAGTGATTATTCTAGGCGATCGCACCTCTAAAACTAGAATGCGATCGCCTTTCCAGTTCGGTCAAATACTGTTGATGCCCTCGACCAAAGGCTTTGACCAAATGTATGGCTGAAATGGTTTCATACAACCTTTGAACAATGCAGGTGCTTAAGCGAAAACTCCTTCTAAATGCGCCCAGTGTAGTGGTGCAAAGCACTTACTGGCAACAGCGCCGCGATAGCGAAGCGCCGACCGTCGGTTCGCACTCCAGGAGATATTGCCCACAACGACAAACAGGACAAGGATAGGACTTACGCAAGTATCACAAGCAAAAGTAGAGAGTATGCTTTTCTCCAACACCTAACCACCGATATCCTCATAATCCCCTCACTCCAGACGAAATCCTGCATCAACTTCTATTTCTGCCTTAGCAATTGGATCATCCTCGTCATCATTAAAAAACCCATCATCTTCGGAATCTTCTCCCAAAACATTTGATCCGACTGGTTCTGTCGCAACAGGTAACGACACAGGACTTGGCCCAGTGGAATCAAAAAAAGAAACTGAAGGGGGAACCGAATTAGCTGAAATAGGAGTTATTTCCACGCCATTAGTTCCAACTGTTGGTTGTAACCCAGTTGTACCTTGCGAGAAAACTCCACTATGAGGATTAACAAGAACTATCTGGGGCAACCCCTCCATCCCAAACGTCCGTTTCATCTTAATGATCTGAACTTCAAGTTGCGCGATCGCATCATGGAGGGCTGACTGCAATTCAACACCAGATACCCCCGCAGCAGATAGCGCAAATGGTAGGTAATACGCCCGCAGCGCCTCACATACTAACTCAGTTTGCCCTCGCTTCTTCGACTGGAGATAGCTAATTACTATACCGTCCTCCATATCTTTATTCCGCATGATACGCGCCAACTCAACCGAATCAGCTGGCTTACTCGCTCTTGCCATAACTTCTCTTCTATATAACGTGCAAATCAAGCTTCTCAGTAAGCTATTTGTCAATACTCATACTTTAACCATACGATGGGAGAACTCACCCCCGTATTTACTCCTAACTACCCCAATTCACACGCTAATTACCCCAATCAAGTGAAATTGGGTTTGATTTTTGTCAATCAAAATAAATAATTAACTGAAAAATAAACTCTGACAATTCCCATAATTGAGGTATTCTGAGGGCAAATTAACCCAATTATTTCAGCATTACGTCAAAGGTTAATCAGCTTGGCACATAACCCCATAACCCTCTCTGCATCTGATTTACTATAGTTGCACTCCACAACAGACTATTGCTGTTACCGTACAGTCCTGTAACTAAGACAAGGTATGTTTAGTAGGGTCATTTTATTACTAAGGCTATTATCAATAAACTAGATTAATTGACAGTGCCTTTAATACCAATCGTCTTATCTTGTATCACAAAATGCTACCTTTGTAATATATCTACTGTTTGATAAATAAACAGATTGAAAAATAATACCTATAAATAATTGTAATTACGTATAATTTAATTCACGATAATGGATACCACCCACTACGCGATCGCACGCTGGCGACATAACCATACAATCTCTACAACCCAACAATTGCATCATTAAAAACAAGGTTTACGGCTTCAGTGTCAGTTACAAGACGAACCATAAGATATTACCTTGTATTATCACAAGTTACAGTACTCTCACTGGCGGCATCTAAATCAAGTATAGTTTATACCAAAAGTAGCAGCGATATTGTCCGCAATTGAGACCATACACTGTTGTCAGATTTCCGGTTATCCCCAACTCCCTCAGTGCAGTCTCTAACTATGCCACTCAGTCCCGCAGTGAAAGAAGATATGGTAAGTAATTCCATAAAGCGAACCAAATCTATCAAGGTATACCTCTTTGAGCAAGAGAAAACTACCATTGAGGAAAAAGCGATCGCCACAGGGGTAACTGCATCTGAGTATTTACGTTCCTGTGGGTTAAGGCGGGTACTAACGGCAAAACCATCTGCCGACTTGATAACTATCCGCGCTACTGCTGGAAACCTCAAAAGCGAACTGATGATGTTATCTCACTTAGCAAAGGAAACAAACAACCAGCAAATTTTGGATACTGTCAATAATGCGATCGCACTCGTAGATCAGACTATCGCAGCTGCATTTAACCTAGACGTTCCAGACAAATCACCCTCAAGCCAAGATAAATAAGGCATTACAGGTTCTATATCCCCCTACTTTCAACTCCCTCAATTTGATTCCCGTCATCTATAAAAAACCCAATTTTCTCGACACGCTCAAGTATGTCTTGGGGAAAGATGATGCTGGGATTGTCGATACTAATATGATGGGAACAAACCCAGATGAATTCAACCAGCAGTTTCTCAACATCAAGTACACCAAAAAAGCAGTTAAACGGCAGTGTGCCCACCTCATTATCTCGATAGCACACCGCCACAACTATCATGAGCATTTATCAGACAGTCAGTACAGCTATGTAGCAAGGGAATATCTCAAAGATATGGGATATTTACCCAAGGAAGAATCATCTGTAGCAGCTACGAGTCAGTTCGTTGCAGTACGCCATCACGATCGCGACCATGAACACCTGCACATAATTGCCTCCCGAATTCGGTTAGATGGCAGTTTAGTTAATGATTCCTATGATTATTTCAACTCCCAAGTCTCAACTAGACGCATCGCGGCGGAACTAGGGTTAGAGGTGACACCGACAACGAATGAAGCTGTCGCCTCTAAGTTACAGCAAGAGTACGGGATAACTGCACTCACCAGCCCCAACCGATCGAAAAGTATTAGAGCAGTCAACAGTAAGCACAAAACCCCAACAATTAAGGAAATTATTCGCCAAGCAATAGGAGAAGCCATTAAGGATAGTCCCACTGTCTCCACATTCATCCAACGCTTGGAGGAAAACAACATTGGGGTATTGCCTAAAATGCAGGGAGAGGAACTACTAGGCTTTACCTACATCCATAATGATGTGAAAATCGCTGGTTATCAAGTATACAAACCCTATAGTTGGAACAAACTGCTGTCTGAATACGGAATAACATACGACCAAGAGAAAGATAAGGAAGTAATTCAACAAGCTAAAGCCAGAGCAATTAACCGCATAAATACTAATATTATACGTAATAATAATTACTTGTGTACTGAGAGACCTACTAGCAACAGTACAAGTGATGCTAATGGCGATACCGATAGTAACTCCAAAACACTTGGGAGTACAAATGCACTAAACAATAATTATCCAGATCAAATTTCGATAATACAACCAAAATTAGAAGAGAAACCCACGTCGGAAGCAAATAAGGTTAAGAAAAAAGTACAGCCGTATCTGAAGGAACAGCACCCACAACAGGATATTTCAGAAGAAAACCGTCTATCCACTGCTCAACAAATCCTGCAAGAGCAATCTTCCGCTACTCCCCCTTTTCCTAACCTTCTCCCTTCTAACCTCAAATATCTGCCTTCTACAATCACTGACTATATGCTTGTTACCAATAATTTCCGTATCAAGGGACGGGAATTGAGTGCCAGCTTAGATGCCAATATTCTGACTGTTTACCGTCATGGGGATAATACTCCTGTGATGCAAACCTGCTATAGTCAGGGAAACTGGTACGAAGAGATACCAACTCGACTAACAACAAACGAAATCGAGCAGATTGAAAGCTTGCGTATCTTTACCCAAGAAGCATTAATGGGTAAGTTGCGATCGCAAAGAGGCATTGAGCAATAGTAAATCTGTTGGTAGAGAAAACTTAATCCACAGTGCCATTCGACTGTGGGTAAAAAGCTGTTGGGAATTACTATAGTTTGTACGAAGTGTTCAAATTTGAATACTTCGTACAAACTATATCCTACTCAGGTGAAAAAATCCTAATATCGTTTATCTCTGTGGGTTTTGTCGGTTCGTAGATAAGATGAAATTTGAACAACGGAGTTACAGGAGTTCCAGGCGACGGAATTCGCACATAAAGTGAAATCGATTGTGGGGCAAGGGTTTGAGAAAGCTAGCGAATTGGCACATAAAGTGAAATTTTGCATCTACTCACAGAAATTCACTATATTTTGTTAAATACTGATTATAATTTATACCTAAAATTCCGAATTTTCCATAGTCAAGCTGCTTGGCTACCTATGACACGAGGCGATCGCCTGGGCGTGGGGCGTAAGCCTATCGCACTTCAAAAGTACGCTTTTAAAAGCATTCGGGCTGTCGTTAAATCAAAGTCGGAAAATTTCAATTTATGTGCGAATTGAATATTTGGCTCAAACCCAGACTCCACAATGAATTTCACTTTATGCGCGAATATCGGTACCTGGAACCCTTATAAATTCGTTGTCAGAATTTCATCTTATCTGCGAACCCACACTGAGAAGTCAAGCTTTGTATGTCAAGCCACTTTGTTCTAGTTACTTTAAATAAAATAATAGCTAGAACAAAGGACAACTCCAAATTGAAAAACTACAGAAGGGTAAAAAATTAGGCAGACATAAAATTATCAAGCTGCTGCCACACTAATTTAGCTTTCTCTCTCAAACTACAAACATCAGCACAATGGCAAACATTAAGAATGTTACTACTGATTTAGCATTAAGCAAGAAGTAATTGAGAAGTTTGTATATTTTTTTCATACTTAAATTTTGATATCGCGCCGAATAGGTCTTCAGGAGACTGGATCTAAGTAATAACTACATTAATCTGTATTAACAATTACATTTATTTTGGAAATAGAAATTAGAAAATTGTTTAATAAATTACCGATATAGAGAAAGTAAAATCAAGCTCTAAGGGTATTTTAGTGCCAAAAAGTAAAAATTTATATTTAAATTTATAAGTTTAATTGTTTATATATGACAATTCAAGCTAAACATTTTGACACTAGGTTAAATCAGTGGATTCATACAGATGGTAATACGGTTAATCCAGATTCACTGTTAAAAGAAGAACTTAATGATACCTTAATAGAACATTTCTTTCCTGGGGTTAACTTTTCGTTCGGGCATATGGACGAAAAGTCTAGTGTGGAACAATTAATTAATCATCCTGAAGGTCACAAATTATTATTATCATCAAAAACACGGTTGCTATATGGGCCGGAAGAATGTCTAGATAGAATTAAACAATTATGCCCTGACAACAAAGATAGAGGTGCTTACGGATCTATTTTTCTCGGTTCGTGTAAAAATAGCGTCAATAAAGAGTTAAATATTCTAATTGTTGATGACAGTAATGGTGAAAATGGTGGCGTTATTAGTAACGATCAGGCGTATCGGCTAACAGGAGACTGTTACGGGCAAATATCCACAGACTTATATCACGAATTAACCAAGCATCAAAAAGGTGATAAATATCGAGTAATTCAGCACCGCTTCGGCTGGACTGACCAAGACGGAGACGATAACAAATACCGCTTTGGCAAAGGTACTTTACGACCTGCAAACCTTGACCAAATCCTCAATTATTCAGATCCCAACAAATCAACTAAAATTGACTTAATTCTTCCCTTATCTGCATTCAAGGGAACTGATAAAGACAACCCTAATGGGCCAAGCAAGCCCCAAATTCAACCTGGACTGTACAGGCAAAATATCTGGCTAGGTGAAAAATCACAATCTGAACTCGGTAAAACAGCTATCTCGCAGTTACTCGCTTCATTCCCTAACGGGCTGAAAGACTTTACCGAACAGCTAGAACTTGAAGCCAAAAAGCTGAATGTTGTACAGGACGACCCTCGACAACTTGCACAACTTTACCGCGAAAAGTACGAGAAGCGGAAAGCTTTTCTTGAAGAACAAGCAACCACGCTAGAAGAACAAGCAGCAGAAGATCCAACAGTAGCAGAAGAGTTAGAAACTTTGCGCGATGGCGCGGGAGCGCCCGCCGTAGGCGATCGCATTGCTACTGACTCTTTCATTTACAAACTTATCAAAGCTGACCTGCAAGGAGAGGGTCAACTTCTTGAAACTGAGAAAGTACAGCGCGAACTCGCCCGGTTCGTCCAAAACGAGTGGAAAGAAATCGCCATTGGCAAAACACTCACGTTTGAGCGAGCAATGGTCATTCCCTCCAAAGACCTGCAAAATGAGGAAATCTGCATTCCACACTATCAAGACGGGGAAGAAGTTCTCAACTTCCGCTCCCCTTTCCTCAACTCAAATGGTCTGTGCGTCTCAATTAACAAAATTGTAGAAGATATTCTTGGGCCTGATGGTCAACCTCTCGTAGGTGCGATCGCTGTCTCGGACGAAACAAGCGATCGCATTTACAACCGTTTAAACAAGCAAATTAAATCTGTCCTACCCGAAGCCCAAAGTAAAAATATTCAGTTAGAAGGTATTGAAAATTACTTAGATAAAAATATCGGCAAGCTTGAAACTAAAAACAAAATCGAGTTTACCAACAAATTTAATGAGTATATTTCAGAACTAAAGTCAGCTGGTTACAAACTAGAAATTCTTCCTCAAGAGTCCGAACAAGAGCGTCAGGCACGCGACTACGACGGTGATTGTATTGGCTTCGAGCGGGCAAGCAGGTATCCAAACCTCACTGCCGAGGCAAGGGAGCGCAATCTGCCTGAAAACGCTTACGATCCAACTGTTAAACTCAAAAAACAATCTTTTTACCAGGAAGATGGTAGTCAGCCAGAATTTGAAGAAATCGCCATACACATGAGCGATGGCATTAGTGTCGGTGTTATCAACAATCACCTGACCTCAATTGAGGCATTAGAGTCAGAAATTACTATCCTGAAAAACTTTGGTAGTGAAAAAGACCAAATTGAGTACGTACGGCAGGTAGCCAAACACTACGAAGATTTATTTAAAACAGAAGCCTGGGCAAAATCCAAGGGTATTGAAGGGAAGGAAATTCCGACCAAGTATCGCGGTTACATGGAAGAGTTTATCAAAACTGTTCGGCAAGAACCCCTAAACCAGATCAATGCACTAGTAGCAATGAACACTAATACCCAGGTGTACCGCGAAATGATTGCCGAGGCAGCATTTCAAAACCAAATTGCAGTTGACCTCTTCAAAAGTGCCAAAAAACCCGAAATGGAAATTATCCGCAACAACAGTCGGATTCTCCACCGGGAAGTTAACTATATTAAGGATAAGAAAAAAGATGTTTATATTGACAATACAATTCAACCGACGGGATACTCGCCTGTTGAATTACTAATTGCTCAAACCAACCAGTATTTTGAAAAAGCTCGTCTCGAATCACGTGAAATCGCCCAATTTCAAGCTTTATTTAAAGGTGTCGAGTTTTCTAACGAACAGCGATTAAGAGCTACTCTTGTCAAAAAAGAATTCGACAAATCCTTTAACCAAGCGAGTCAGCTATCTAGACAAAAAGAAACTGAAAAAGGGCCGTCTGTAAATATTACCCTTGCTAACGGCAATCAAGTAAGTGTAACTAACCTTTTACAGTATGACAACGAATTTATCTGGAAAGCTAATAAAATTACGATCAAGCTATCAGAAATATCTGAAGACAAGCGCAACAGTAACCGCCTGCATAAATATGTAGTTTATGCCCAAATTAACGATGAGACTGAGAACGGTAAACCCAAGTTTAGGGCATTAGGAACACTTGCTAAGGAGCAAGAAAACAAACCCGAAGAGATAGGAATTGAACTTGGACAGGAAGTAACGTCTAACAAAATAGCCTTCCAAGCTGAATTAAGCGAAGGTCAAATTAAGCTTCTTTACCAAAAAGCCTACCAGATAGCAGAAGAATTTTCCAATTCCATTCCAGAAGGACAAAAGTTAGCAATGGCAGCTGCTACTTGGGCAGTATCAACTACTCGTGAGAGTAGTAATGATAAAGGTAGCGATTACCAAAAGAAAGTTTCTAATTTCGCCTTTGCTGCCTTTCCTGAAGAGATTATCAGTCAGTTAGACACACTTAGATTTAACGAGTTTAGTATCACTGGTTTCGACCGCAGTAGTGAATTATTTCATGAAAATAAACCTAAAAATATTCGATTTAATCTAGTTGAAGATGGAAAAAGTGTCATTGAAATCCAGAATCAGGAAGGTAATTACGAAACATTTGGAAATATAGAACAAAGTAACGCCCGACTACCAATTGGTAGTGTTGCTATTGCCAGCATTGAAAAAGGTGAAGTATATACCACCTCTGTTACAACCAAAGTACCCGGACTACCAGAACTTACATTTAAAGTAGGTGAAGTTAATAAGTTTGGAAATTCCCAAAGGTTTAATAATGAACCTGTAATGTTAACAATCGAAAAAGTTGACCTGATTCGTGAAGACTATAGCATTTATCTTCAAAATGGTAATAAACCTGAGAAACTAGGCAACATTGATAAAGAATCAATCAAAGAAGGTATTGCACAAGGCTGGCTAGCAGAAAAGCCTGGGAATGGGCAACAGTTACAGCTTAAAATTCAAACCATCATCACCGGACAAAATGCCTATGCAATAGCAGAGACATCTAAGGGAAATTTTTTACGAATTAATATTACTAATCAAAAGTACAAAAAACAGGAAATTAGCAACCAAGCATTTCAAGAAACTTTAGTTCGTGCATTTGATAAAAAGCACGTTTATATTGCTAAAATTGGCGATCAATCCCTCGGTATTATTGGTCAGCATACTGAACGCCTTGAAACCGAGTTAAATAGAGAGAATGTACAAAGACAGTGGCAAAGGAAAGAAAGTAGCACTGTACAAAAATTAATTGATACGGGTATTATTCGCTTAAACCAACAACGAACTAGTATCCCTGTACAGATTACCAGTAATGAAAGTACCTGTAAAATAACTATTAATCCAGAAACAGTAGAGTATCCCGACAAATGGGTTAAGCGCAGTCAGCTTATAAGTAATGAGCAACCTGTGAGAAACGAACAGCAAGAAAAACGCAACCAAATAGTCGGTAAAATTAATGAACGTCCGACAATTATATTCCAAGATAAAGAACAAAAATTAGTAGGTATTCTAGGATTAGCAGTTGATGAAAATATAACCGAAAAAACCAAAAAATATCTAGAAAAAGTAGGAGTATCATACGAACAGCTTGCCATATCACAAGCTCGGTTAGAAGCCAAAAAAGGTATGACTGTATTCGTACTTGATGAAAGTACTATTAGTGACGAACTAAAACAAACATTTATTGACCGTGCTGGTGGTAATATCAAGAGTGCAGATACACCGTCACAAATCCCTCCAGTCGTTCCAGAACAAACTGTATATTTTTATAACCCAAACCAACAATATAGTTCGCCAGATGGATCGCTCTTAGAAGCTAAAGAAGCTCTCGGATTAGTAGTTCCCGCACAAGACGCGATCGCTGTAGCTACTTGGCTAGAATCAAAATCTACTGAAAATCATTATTTTATTGAGAGTAACACAGCTACATTTATTTTTAATAAAAATGAAATTCTCGAAGAAATAAACGAAGAATTAAATAATTTACTTGGAGAACCGATTAATATCGGTGAAGTTGAGGGATTTGACCGCTATGAACAGCTTAGTGCAGAGTTAAATCAAAAAGTTGCGGCTGAAGGTAGTCGTTTAGAATTAAACCAAATTCCAGAAGATAGTGAGTACAAAAAAGCTCTACAAGCACTACCTAACCGTCCCAGAGAGCTTAATCAAGAAGATTCTCCAGTACCAATTATTCCTGCAAAAGCTGTACCAGAAAATAATATTAACATTCAATCAAATACTAACGCTACAGTTGCAGGTATTTCACAAGTTTACAAAAACGCAGTCGATATACAAGTATCAACAAACACAAAATTAGAAGCTGATAACCAAGCAATATTACTACCAAACTCGCGCCAAGCTGATCAAACCAAAGCTATCGAAATATTGGGTAAGGTAAGCGAGGAAAAAGTAGAACAATTGCGATCGCACCTTGAAACCCACCTCAAACCGATACTTGAAAACGATAAATCCAACTACGCACTACTGAGACAAGTTGCATGGGTCGGTGCAAAATGGGATTTGAAGGATAAAGACTTCAAGCCAGGGGTACAGGATGACAAGTTAATGGAACTTGTCAAACAAGTATATCCTGACGCGGATATTGTGCTGGTCACTTACTCCGAAAACCCCGGCGCTGGCATCAAC
This sequence comes from Nostoc sp. 'Peltigera membranacea cyanobiont' 210A, assembly GCF_002246015.1. Taxonomy (GTDB): domain Bacteria; phylum Cyanobacteriota; class Cyanobacteriia; order Cyanobacteriales; family Nostocaceae; genus Nostoc. Next base: position 320,130 of record NZ_NOLJ01000009.1, on the reverse strand, counting down.
TACCACCGCGACGATAGTTATGCTGCGACAGAGGCCCGCAGCATTAATATCGGAAATTCTGACTGGGGATATCGCGCTGCTAAGGAACGAATGGCATGGACTAGGGAGGAGAATCAGGACGCACCATACCAAGAGTTTAAACTTGAGTCGGGTACTGTAACCCGCTTTAACTGCAAGAATGAACACGCTGCCCTCAATACTGAGGCTGGCAGATGGTCTATCAACATCTGGTCAATTAAAAATGACTGGGGCAGAGAAAACAGCGTTCGCCAAAAATTTGAGAACTTCCTCGCCTCAAACCAACCTCCTCTTGCAGTAGTCCAAAGCAACAGCGACCTCACCATCAAAACTAACGAGTGGACTCCTGGGGGAGAAATTAAAGTAGAACGTAGCTATACAAGCCTCAGAGAAGTTGCTCAAAATACTCCCTCACACTCTTCAAACCAAGCAAATGTAGAAGAAATTATCGCCATTGGGAACTCCACTGCGGCACGCGCTGCTAACCCTCAGATTCCAGACAACCCGACTATATCTGGAAAACCAGTACCAATGGTTTATTCCCTGCATCTGCACGGCGAATCTTCCACAGTACCAGCTGATACAACTATCGATGCCATGCGCGGACACGGTAGGATACACACTACCAGAGGTGTAGATTACCAAAAAACTTATGGTGTCAAAGAGGGAGATATTGCGATCGCTCAAGGTAAAAACGGCGAGCAAGTTGCTTTCCGGGTGGGTAAGCAATACAAAATTACCCCCAAAATGATTCAAGATCCAAGTTACCAGCAAGCCTGGGCGAAATGGGAAAAGCATTCACCGAAAGAACTTACCCAAGCACAGGCGAGTAAGAGTCAGGTATATGGCTTATTCATGGAGCCGCTAGGGAATTATGTCAATGGCAAAATTGTTCCGTTCCCAACCATTCAAAAACAACCTGCAACTCCAGTAAATATCAGTCCCGACTCCAAAGATGGGCTTGGAGTAGCACTCAGTCTTGCCACTGCACTCGCAAAAGAACAAGGCAAGCTGCAAAACGATTACCAAGTTTCAGTCAATAATAATCCAGAAGCCCCTGCTGGACAGTATGGAGTAGAAACCCATGTCCAAAAACCTGAAGGACTAGCATACGCATCCGCCGAACACGCATTTAATCACCAAAAGCAGTTGTATCCATCAGCTGATGAATACAAGTTAATGGTAGAAGTGCTTCAGGCTAAACTCGAACAACACCCCCGGCTAACTGAGGCGATCGCCAAACGCGGAGGAGCTGAGTGGCTGGAAAACTGTACCAATATAACTAACGCCCAGGATAAACAGTGGAAAGGTAAGGGTAAAGAATCCGCATTTATTCAAGCCCTCAGCGAAGCATACACCAATGTAGTTGAAAAGTCACAACAAACTACAGTACAAACTCAGCAGGAAAAATCCGAACAGACTGATCGTCCGCTAACAAATCCACTATCCCAACTCGAACCTATAAACGCCGCCGTCGCTGAACACATGAAAAAAGATATTGCGATGGCACAAATAGCTACCCAGTTTATCGGTAAATCAGCTGCGTCCCCCGAAACACCTTCAAGCACCCGTAATTACGAGCAAGCATGGGGAGAACGTGCCAACACAGGAAATTACTCGAAAGACGACATTATTATGGTGTCCGGGTCTGGCCCGTGGCGCGGAGTGACAAGCGAGCAAATTGCTCAAACATTTGAAAATTACTACAAACCTTTACTTAATAAAGCAATAGAAGCGAAAAGCTCTTTCATAGTCGGAAATGCACAAGGAAGTGACCAATTAGTTCAAAATTACCTTCAAGAAAAAGGGTACAAGGTAGAACAAACTTCCCAAGGATACGCTGTATTTAATTCTGTAGAAAATGCCCTAATTAGTACCAACACTATTTCTTACAATACACAAGTATCACATAACCCATTTATTACTAATGACAAGAGCATTTTCTCTCCACAACAAAGTCAACAACCAAATATTGACCAAGCACTCGCATCACCTTCAATACAGCAGGTTGGAGCGATGGATAACATTATCGAGCGGATGAAAGCTAATACAGTGCAAAATCTTCAAGACTGGTATGTAGCATCTGAAAAGCTCGGTAAATCAGAAATATATCTCAAGAGAATTCAGGAGGTAACTGATTTATACATCAAAGAAAATATCAGTCTTGAGAACGCTTTTAAGGCAATGGAGCGAGATATTAAGGAGCTAGAAAAAATTAATGAAATGACCAGTCTTGCCCAAAGCTTAGTTAAAATTATTGGACAGGAAGATATCAATGGCATTATGTCAGTACAAACAGAAAAATACCAAATTGCTACAAAAGCCCAAGACAAAATTTACTTAGTTAAAGATAAAAATGACAATATATTATTATATTTCAAAGAAGGAAAAACCCAAGTAAGTAACATCAGCAATGAAACATTACAGGATTTTCAGCTCATGAATTCCCGTATCAATAATGCTCTCAAAGATGTCAAAAAAGATTTAGTGGAGAGGTAATTTTAGTATGAAAGAACTAATCGAACTTCCAGTAGAAGGTTTAACTCCAGCGATGCAAGCCAGTCTCCTCAGAGAATTGATCAAACAGCTTAACATCCCTGATGATAAATTTGAAGAATCTACAAAAAAGCCTCCAACTGCTGAGGAAACAAAAGAGGCTGTGCTAAGGTTGAATTCTGAAATTAACAGAATCAGTGAAGTAGTGCAAGATGAAGCAAAAGTAAACTCTACAGAAATTAAACCTATCACTTTTGTTAATCAAGTTAATCAAGTTAATCAAGAGTCATCTTCACAAGCCGAAGCAAGCCAGTTCACAGGAACGACAATTGAACAAAAGGTTCTAAAAAACCCCACAAATAAAAATGACGACAATAATGGAAACCCAGTAGAAGAGAGTCCAGAAGATAGAGTACAATCTCTTACCGCCGATTCTCAAATTAGACAGTTTGTTATTCCTGTAATTTTAGACCGCTTAGATATATTTGGAAAATCAGATAAAGAAACACAAGGTATCATTTATAAAAGTGAAGAATATACTGCAAGTCTAAAATTAGAAGAAGATTCACAAACTCTTAGCCTTGATAGAAATTTGCCTGATTCTGAACAAAGTCGAGAAGTACTCTTGGCATCTCATGACAATAATTCAGAAGAGTACTCTATCACCATTAATAATGTCACCAAAGAGGAATTTGAACGTTTCAAGACTCTGTTCAATGAGCAACAAGCACGCCGCGAACAGAGTCAAAAACAATTCAAAAACCAGGATTCTGCTAAAGAGCTAGATTAAATCAACCCAAACCACACGCCATACATAAAAGCTATAAATCCAAAAATCAGCTTTTTATTAAAACTCAGTGGAGTCTTGGGACAAATAACAACCGCAACAGCAAAATAGTAAAAAGACGCAGTAAAGTCAAACAAACTCGTCGGGTTAACAGGCAATCTGCCTAACCCGACCAAACATAGCATCCCTATTAAAGACCAAACAACAATCTTTTCTATCCATCCTAAAAGTTTATCGCTCTTCATAAAAAATTATCTATTCCCCTATCAATTCGCTGATAACTATTAAAACCAGTACTGATAAATAAAATTATCTAGTAAATAGATTGCTTAATGAAAACTACATAAACCACCCAATTACTTTGTAAAGTTTTTACAAATAATATAAAGATTTTAAATAAGGTAATTATTTTATAGTAATTGTAAAGATTAAACATTCTCAAAAAGGTAAGTGCTATAAGTATTATTATCAGGGACAATACCAATACCAAACCAAAAAAGCATATAATATGAAACCTATTAATGTTGTCATCATTGAAAATGAGAACATATCTAGGATTGGCGCGGCAACAATATTATCTGAAACTGGTGCAATCCAAGTATGTGGCGTTGCCAAATACGGAAAACAAGGAATAGAAATTGTTGACAAAGAAAAGCCAGATATCGTAATTATAAATATTGATTTACCGGATATCGATGGCATTGATGTAATAAGCACAATTAAATCCAAACACGCATCAATTAGAATTGTGGTTATGACTGCAAATAGCAGCAGAGATAAGCTGTTCCACATTTAAATTGCATAAATGGTAAAATAGATATATCCGTGTCTATAGCGTTATCATGCCTGCTAAAGGGTTTCTAGCTCAATCTCAAAAAGACAATTTACAAAAAGCTTTAAAAGATAGCGATCGCTCTCAATTTATACAGAGAATATTGATGTTACTTCTGATGAATGATGGAAAAACTTATCAGGAGATAAGTGAATTTTTAGGCTGTTCATGTAGAAGTGTAGCATATTGGTGTGTTCATGGTGATCCAGACAATTTAGAAAGTCTAAAAGATGGCAGGAGAAAAGGAAATTACCAGAAAGCAACAAATGAATATATTGAATTATTAATGGAAGTTATTGACAAAGAACCAAGTGAATTAGGCTATGAATTTGGACGATGGACAACAGCAAGATTAGCTACATATTTAGACAAAAGAACTGATATTAAGTTAAGCGGAGAACAAGTCAGGAGAATATTAAAGCAAAAAAAGTATGCTTACCTTTGGGCAAAATACAGTCTAGAGGATAAGCAAGATCCGATAAAAAGAGAGGTCTTTAAAGAAAAACTGCTTGGATATCTAGAAGCTTCAAAGTCTTGCCCTGAAAGGTTACAAGTCTGGTTTTGGGATGAGAGTGGTTTTAGTCTCAGGGTAATTAGACGTAAAAATTGGAGCAAAAAAGGTTCGAGTAAAAAAGTAACAGGTCAGAGGAGTCGCGGGCGTGTAAATATAATGGGAGGAGTAAGATATCACGACAGCAAGAGAATGTGTTATTTCATTGAGAAAGGGAATGGTGAAATTTTTTATGCGCAGTTAAAAAAATTAAATGAATTTGTGAAAAAAGAATGGGTTTTAGCAGGAAATCTAGAATCTAATTTTTCCGAGAATGGCCCAGTAATTTTAATTATTCTGGATAACGCTAGTTACCATAAAAAGAAAGTAATTATAGAGGCAATTGAGAAAGAGTTGCCAAACATTCAACTATATTTTCTGCCGGCATATAGCCCAGATATGAATTTAGTAGAATTGGTATGGCATTCAGCTAAAGAATATGTAGCCCACAGGTTATTTAAATCAGTCGATGAACTAAAAAATTTACTTGATAAGCTGTTAAATCAAGGAGAATTAATTATTAAATGGGGAAGAAAAATTAAGAATAAGGGTAATATTACTATTGCAACTTAAATGTGGAATAGCTTACCATTAACGCAGCAATTAGTAATGGCGCAGACTGCTACTACGCTAAAAATAGCGTTAGAGAAGAAGTAGGAGAAAGATTCGTTGAAGCAGTCATGGCTGCGTACAATAATGAATCATGGATTGACCCAACTATTAATCGTATTTTGATTGATAGTCTCAGGTCAAATGACACACCCGATAGAAATGCACTAGATTTGTTAAGTGATTTCTCTAATAAAGAGATCACAGTTCTTCAATTAGCTGCCGGAGGCATGAAAAATAATGAAATTGCCAATGTCATGTATGTTTCAGAAGGTACAGTAAGGTCATATCTACATAATTCATTTATCAAGCTAGGAGTCAAAGATAGGTTAAACGCTATCCGCGAAGCAATCCGCCTGGGAATCCTCAGCTTTACAGACATGAAAATCGAAGAAGAAGTTACTCAAGAAACCCACGCAAGAGTCAAAACAAACCAAAAAAGTCAAAAAGATACAGCTAAAACCAGTAATAAGGGATACAAAGGCTGGGTTGCCTAAAAAATTAATCAACTGCAATTATGCAGCCACCTGAATACTTTTTCTGCTGGCGGCAAGTTTTAATGATAGCGGCGTTTTTAACATAAATACTACGCGCTACCTTACCTTCATTGGATTTAGCCCAATCTAAAAGCTTTTTATCTTCAGATTGTAAGATGGCAGATCCAGAAGCCGCCGGCTGAAAAGTTATACTTCCAGCGATGGTCTTGTATGTAAAAACACCAATTGCAGTCCCTAATGCCAGTACAAAACCCAATACCCCCGCCACTTGTGCCAATCGCCAATTACTTACATCCAAGTGAGGGAAAACCCCACCAGCTTGCTTAGTCATCTTAACTAAATCCTTCGCCGCTTCTGCGATCGCACTCTTTTGTTGCTGTATAGCCACCTTAGAAGCACTATTAAGCTTATCGTCTACCATGTCAGTCCAACCCACCACAAGGGAGTCAAGCCTACCTGGTAGCTGCTGCAACGCAAACTGAGTTGTACCCAGTTCCGCATATAGGTTAAACAAGGGGTCATCAGGGCGAATACCCAATTTAAGTATCCAATCAGTAACCTCTGCTTTTTTTTCTTCAGAATATTCTGCAACAACTTTTTCAACAACTTTTGCAATATTAGTCATAGGTTGTTTTTAAACAGTCAATTTAAAGTCTCACTTTCAATTTCGTAAAGCCAATACTTACCATTTCTCAGATTCAATATCTTCAGTTACATCAAGATTGGAAGAATTTTTTTTACTTACACCCATAGAAACTAATTCTGCACAGTTCGTACTCAACCCTAGATAATTAGAAGCTATTCCATTAGAAACAATAGAGTTATGAAAATTCTCCATCCAGTTGAATGTTAGCGAACGCTGAATAGTATTAAGAGGAGAGTTAGTTTCAATTAGTTGAGTATAAGGTAAACTAGTATCCTCAAGCAACTGGTAAAAGTCATTATGCAATCCACCTAAAACTAGTTCCAAGCCGTTTAGTTTTTTAATATCAGCTTGGAATTGACTCCCCTCATAGTATCGAAATCGCTTGCCAAAGTAATGATTTTGGATAACAACATAATCAACCTGATTACCAAAATGCTGATATAAATCCTGAAGATAATCTTCAACACAGTCTTTACGGTGTGATATCGGGTGCAAGAAAGTAACACGATATCCCAGACAATTAAGGTTTTCTATCAGTGAAACATCCCTCTCAAAAAACTTGAATTCTCGGAGGTTTTGACCTGGCATATCAGTCAAAATCACTTCAATTTTCGGAAACATTTCTAAGTCGAGTAATAACCTATCAGAATCACCTCTAGAGAATCCCAAATGGTTTATCTCAAAGCGTTGTGTTTGATACATCGATAGCTTATTGCGATGCCCGTGGTAGAAAACACGCACATTGAGTTTATTTTTCAAGTACAACTCTAGTAAGAGCCTAGAAGCTGTGGACTTACCTACACGAGCATCACCCGATGTAATCACAAAACGCTTTCTAAACATAATAAACTAAGCAAACTACTAAATTAAGCAGCTATATTTTCAGATTGTAAATTTGAATCTTGATTTTTAGCTTTTTCTTTTTCTTCATTTTCTCTAAGCTCCTTAGACTTTTCAACAACTGCTGGATAGTAACAATCATCTGGTTGTATATCAAAGCCAAATAAATTAAATGCTGGCTTAATTTGCGCTTCAAACTCAGCAAGCCAAGATTTAATTCTCGATTTAATCACAATATTTGTTCCTTTATGAGTTTGACCTTCATTAAATGTCAGAGCATGACGATCAATAAAGTCGTAAGATTTATAGAATAAATCTGGCATCACAAGTTCTACCAGACCTTCTGTAAGCATATTTTGACGCAAAAAAGCGTCATTATATCGCTCAAATTTTTCTTCTTCACCATGAAATAAGTTCTTGACAACAACATAATCTACTTGATCTTTACAAAGTTCGCGCAGTTTTTCTAGAACATTTATGGAATCAAGAACCCTACTAATTACTGAAACCATCGTCACTTGACAATTAATATCGGTCTTAAGCACTTCAAAAAATGAAAGCTCTTTGACATAACTTTCAAAGAAACCTCCAGATTGTGCTGGTAAGTCTAATAGTGTAATAGGACAATCACTCTCATCTAAATTAATTAATAAATCGTCAGCACCACCTCTATGAAAAATATCAATGTAACGTATTATAGGTCGGTAGTCTTTTTGAAAATATCTTTCTAACTGAGGATTTCTTAAGTCAGCTTCATAAGTAACACAGGGTAAATTTTTATTAATGTACAGTTGAAATAGCGCTCGTGCAAAGGTGCTTTTTCCTACACCACCTTTATCACCTGTGACAATTATTAGCCGCTTTTGAGGTTTACTATTATTAATATTGGTTGTATTCTCATCAGACATGACTTTTTTACCCTTATTGTTTCTATTTGGAGACATAACATTCCTCTACAAAGCAAATACACTTTGTTGATGTAAATCGAAACTTTTAAACCTTATTTTGAAGAAAAGAATTCATTTATAATAATTAAACACATTTAGTATCAGCAACTTTTTACGATAAAACTAGTTGATTATACAGGTTCTCTGCAAACCACATAAAATAGCTATATCCTTCCATGAATATTTCTAGAATAAATAATTAAAAGTATACTCATGCAAAAATTTCAATCCGTGCATCAATTCTAAAATACTCATATTCTTGCCCTAAAAATTAGCTATATGATGGAGCCAATAAAGACTCATTATTCAATGAAACCTAACTACTTTATTTTACATAGATTGGTTTTAGTATGTAACCTTTATCTCAAAAAGCCAATCAACAAAACTTCAATATTTAACCAACATTTGTTGATATATAAATTAGTAATAAATTTTATATAGTTTTCTTTGAATACGGATAGTTTATTTATTAATAAACTTTATAGCCACGAGAAAAGTAGGCTTTTGCGAAGGTGCGCTCATCACAAAAGTGCATTCCAAAAGCATCACAGGTGTAGAGGATTTGGGTTTTGCGATGGCTACGCCCGCCGCAGGCATCGCAGATGAAAATTGTATCAGGCCAGTGTAAGTTAGGCGCACTCACAAATTCAATTTCGTGTCCCTTGCCAATATGTATATGATCGCCAGTTTTCACAACCCGCCAAGAATTGCGATCGCATACGAACCCTTTCAGAAATTGGAGCGCGACAATTGATGCTAAGACTGTAGCTCTAGGCGCTAACTGGAGGACATCTTCCAATAAACCGCTATGGTCTAGCTCTGTATGACTGACAATTATGTAATCAATTGTCTTGGGGTTCACCAAACTTTTAAGCGTGTCTAGATAGAGGTGCTAGCCCTTTTCCTAAAGTAGACACTACGCGTAGCTTGGGTACAGGCATCTTACAGCAGGCGTCTTCTCGCTAACGCTTTGTAACGGCAGTTACTCCTCGTTGTAGCGATCGCCGTTACTCCAGACGTGTAGCACAACACTTCTTGATAACTCTGCATCAAGATATCAAAACATTCTTGACACAATACCTTTCTATGTCCAATGAATCTCTTTGGAACGAAAAGCTCTATCCCAATCGTTAGCAATCACCTCCATTATATTGATCATGCCTTCATAGCCAAAATATGGCTTGTCAACATAAGTTTCTCTGTTAGTGGGGCTAAATACATCAAAAGCAATTTTTATTCCTAGTTCCTCTGCCATGTATTTTTCCCATGCCGAGCCAATCACAGCATCAACATCAAACTCTTCTAAAGTCTGTTTTACCTGATAGCCATCTGCCGAAAATATTACGCGGGAAGTAAGACCGAGGCTGTGCAGTTCTCGCTCCAGAATTGAACGAGAATCAGGCATCGCCGAGCGGAATAATAAGACTTCAGGAATCATCTCTAATTCTTCAAAAAGCATTCTCACCAGTCCAATGCCAAGCGTCCCATCCGCAGATACGGCAATTCTACAGTTACGATATCGGGGAATAATCATCAATGCTCGTTTGCGAAGTGTATCTACGACCATTTCTTCGCCTTGTTTAATTAGCGGCTCGACTTTTTCATCTATCTTGAAATGTGCCGCCAATGCCTTCAACCATCGAGTAGTGTTATTTACACCTATCGGTAAAGGTATATCATCAAGGATCAAAGGGATGTCATGGGTCTGTTGCATTTTGCGAGCAAACTTATACCCAACATCATGACTGAGAACAATATTGGCGGTTGCCTCACCAGCTTGCTCTAGTTCTTCAAAGGAGGTATTATGAGAGAAGACTGTCTGTACTTTAATCCTTAAAGATTTTAACGTCTGCTTTACCCATTCCAAATCAGCCCACCAAGTAGGATTCAGATTTGCCTGTGGTGCAATGATATTTACAATCCTTGGCTTCCTGCCCCTTCTCTTGGTCTGCCTTTTTTTGATAAAAGGAAGTAAAGCCTCCAAACCCATCTCCAAGCCATCGTAAGCATTGCCCCGAAACCCACCAGCCATTAAAGGAACGAGTTTGGCTTTGATATCTGGCTGAAGCTGGTTGCACAATCCCGCAATATCTTCACCAATGATGTCTGCCGCGCAAGTCCCAACGACAAACATCACCTTAGAATCAAAAGATTGATCCGCCTCTTTAATCATCCCTTTGAGTTTCTCAGACGCTCCCATCACAATGTCTGACTCAAAAAGACGAGTACAACCTACTTTCCGCTTGGTGAAATCAACCTCATGAGCATCATACCCAGCTGCGACAGTGGACGCGCAACCCTGTGGAGACTGAATCACAATACTAACATCTTTAATACCAGCAACTGTAGTTGCAATACCTTCAAGGGCACAGCCAACTACTGGGTCTTTACTATGGTTACAATTGTCAAAAGTCGTTTCAGCAGACATTTTTCCTCCTGTTTCTCTAAAGTTTAACTATGGTAAACGCGTTTCACGCAGCCTGTAGCGATTTCTGCCTCGACGTTTCCGTGTTTTGTGCAGCCTGTAACGGCTTCTGTTTTTCCTGTAGCGACTTCCGCCTTGACGTTTCCGTATTTCGCGCAGCCTGTAACAGCTTCTGCCTTCCCTGTAACGGCTTTTGCCTTGACGTTTCCGTATTTCGCGCAGCCTGTAACGGCTTCCGCCTTGACATTTTTGGCTTAAGCCTTGTCCGTATCAGTCTACGTAGGTTGGGGAGCCACTGCGTTGGGCGGCTCTGCCGACTTGAAGCAAGTGGCGTTTGAGGAACGAAACCCAACATTTCCGAAGAGTTTGTTGGGTTTCACTTCCCTACGGGACGCTGCGCGAACGTTCTACCCAACCTACAATTTTCTGCGTGAGACAAATCCATACTTTTATTTAGCAAAGTCACATTTTATTTATTACTCGTTCATACATTTTCCCCGTCTCTTCTCTGCATATACGGTACAATCAGGCATGTCTTGAGCTAATTTTCCGCTTAGTGATTGAGTAGATGCTAACCCGGAATTTTTAGGGAATACCATTTGCTTGGTTAAAGCACTCCGAGGTCTAAACCCATATTGAAGTGCTGTTTTAATACACCTTGCGACCTTTAAGGCTCCGCGATAGCCAAATCTGGGACGATTTAAGATAGCATTTAAATCGACTACGGGAATATGGGGGAAACTCAAGGAAGAACCAAAATAAACTACCGATTCTGCATCAAGACCACCAATGAAATCTAGTAATTCATCTTCCGTTTGTTTCATGGACTCGTACTTGCCAAAGGCCAGTGTCCCTTTCGTAATCAGGATTTCCGGGTCTAACCCTGTTTCCAATAGGTAGTCTACACTGGTTTCTCGTGCTTCTGTACTCCAGGGATGGAAGTTATAGATTACTACACGCATCCCAAAATCACGATCCAACATGTGAGCAAGGGATAAGCACTTGATAGCATCATGTCCTTCTATAATCGCTAACTTCCCTTCTATATAACCCTTAGCTGCTTCAAATTCAGTCTTGATTGCGGCATATTCCTTTTCCATTAGGGCAGCCGCTTGTTCTTCCATGCCTAAATATTTTGCCGCCCCTTCCAGCCATTTTTCTGTAGCAGTGATTCCATAGGGAAGGATGGTAGAGTTTAGCGGAGTACCGAACTTGTCTGACATGGCTTTACCAATGGTATAGCCAAGATCCAAACATAAAGTACAGTTTACTGCCGCACTCGGTGCTTGCTTGAGTTCTTCTAAAGTACAGTCACCAGCGATGACGCTATGAACTCGTGCCCCCATTCCTTCTATCAATCGCACCAGTTCTTTAACATCAGTTTCGACTTCTGTTCTTTCAGGGCCCATCTTTGCGCCCACAATATTGACAGCATCGGCTAGTTGTGCTTTCCGCTCTGGAGTTGGCGGCTCCATAAAGTCTACGATTTGCCGAAATACGATATCAAATCCACTGCGATACTCCCCGGCAAATCCTTCACAATGTATCGTCATGATCTCAGCATCGATTTCGCTGCGGGCTTTATTCACTACGTCATCAACACAGTCGCCAATAATACCAGACGCACAACTAGTGGCAACAACGATCGCATCGGGATGGTATTTTTCATCTACTTCTCGAATCGCGCCTGCTAATTCTTTTTCGCCACCAAAAATTACCGCCTTCTCACTCATGTTCGTAGTCACCACTGGTTCATAAGGTGAACCACTATTGCGGCTATTAGTCAGCTTGTATGCCCGCTTGACTCCATAAGCACAGCCACTCGGCCCGTGAGAAATTACAATTGCATTTTTAATCCCACTTAAAATCTTCGTTGCAGTCCAAAATTTACAGGGGCGAGTATGACTACCTTGCAAAGTGGTCTTAATCTTCCCCTCTTTTGCCAAGCGATACAGTTCACTCAAATTTCCGTAAAATACGACATTCTTATCTATACTTGTTGCAGTCATGATAGCTCTCCAGTCTTTCAATAGCTTTTTTAGCAGTTCCCTGTGAGGCAGTCTGGTCTTGGGGGTTTCCCCCAGGAGGAACTGCCGAACCCGGAGGGTGAGTCGTAAACCAGGCTACTGAGCCGCCCTCTAACTAATCAGTTAAACGGGTGCTGCCTGGTTTACAATTGATGTAGGATTGCTAAGTATCTTAAAATTCAGATGGAAATACCATCTAATAATTTGGCGAGACAGTTGGGGGTGGATGACAGAAATACCACTGTGGATAGATGCCATCCCCCATACATATCACTCTTTTACCAAACGTTTAAGAGCCACTCGCGCTCGTGCTTGTTCTCCATATCTGCAAACATGGCGTTGGCAATGTTGTCTGCTAGCCATTCTGCTCCTTTATAGCCAATCACAGGATATTTCCACAGACCTGCACGGTCAAAGCTGGGGAAGCCAACCCGAACCATCGGAATTTTGTTATCGATAGAAATATATCGACCCTTGGAATGACCTAGAATCAAGTCGATTTCCAGGGATTTATCTGTAATGCGGCGCTCCAATTCCCAGAGGTCTGCATTCCAGATGACTTCGATATCACAGGCTGCTTGCTTTTCCAACTGGGCAATTCTTGGGTCTTTGGTGCAGGCTTTGTTGTCGTCTCCCAACAACATTAGCACTGGCTCTAACTCAACTTCTAAGCAGAACTCTGCTAGACCAATTACTAAATCGGGATCTCCGTAAATAGCAACCTTCTTGTTGGCGAAGAACATGTGGGCGAGGTCGGCGATCGCATCAATAGCTTTACCACGTTCTCTAACTAAAGATTCTGGTATTGGTTTGCCAGTCAGTTTTTGGATGTTTTGCAGCCAGATGTCGGTATTTTTGATACCAATTGGTGTTGGGCCAATGATTGCAGGAACCTTAAACTTCTCTTCTAAGAATTCGGCTGCACTACCGCCTTCATATTTACATAAGGCAATAGTTCCCAACGCATTAGCAGAATCAGCAATTTCTTCAATGGTGGTATTCCCAAAGGCAAAACTTGTCTTATCGGGCATCGTGGGCGCATCGAAGGTTTCTGTATCCAGTAAGATGTTTCCTGGAACGTCCATCTCTTTTAAAATGCGCTTAACTTCAATGACATCTCCAGGGTTAAGCCACCCAGTGATGATATTCAACTTGCCAGTTGGTTCGCCTTTTTTTGCTAGGCTAGAAATAATTGCATTTACACCGACATTATAGCCAGTGACTTGACTACCTTTGTAACTGGGGGTATGTACAGGAACAAGGATAACCTTGCGATCGGGATAAGTTTCCTTTAAATAGCCGTTGAGCTTGTTAATGGTTCCTTCGATATCGTCCCCAATTGTCTCAGTTGAACAAGTCGTAATAATTGGGATAATCCGTAAATCGGGATATCGTGCTACTAAGGTCTTTACGCCTTCCTCAATGCGTGGCTGTCCTCCAAGAACAGCGCTATTTTCATGGAGTGAAGAAGAAGCAATGTCGAAATTTTCCTTCAAATGCTGGGCAAACAGGAGACGAACGAACATACTACAACCCTGTCCTCCATGCACCAGGGGAATACAATCTTTGATTCCGATGGAAGCATATTCAGCCCCAGCAGGTTGACAGGTAAATATAGGATTGATGATTCCCTTGCGTTCTTTCTGTTTTACGACTAAAGACATTCTCTTGACTCCTATGTGGTAAAAAATTGCGTGATTTTGTTTGGCGTTGCTGAACGAAGATATGAATTGTCATGTTGAGAATTAAGAAAGTGGAGCGATGTCTGCGATGAGCTAACGCTGCATCCAACCAAGAAGCAAGCTACTGATAGCATCGATTACAGAAGAAAAGTAGAATTGAATTTCTTGAAAATCTTGAAAGCTAGATGAGATGCTTCTGTAGTCAGACGGTATGCGGACACTACACTTCTTGGGAATGCTTTTGGTGTAGCCCGTCGCAGCGTTAGCGTTAGCTTGCCGCAGGCATCGCTCTCTACTCTGTAAGTCTCTACTCTGTAAGAAAATTTCTGCACAAACACTAACAGGATGACTTGACTCTATTTCATACTCCAATTCAACAACGCCGTTCGTTTAGTGAGGTAATCTGATCTTCTCCAAAGAGAGAAGGGAGACGCTAAGAGCGATCGCAAATCATAGAGCGTCACCCAGAGGTTTGAATTACCGATCTAATTGCTTTAATAAAGCGAATAATGTAATTCACCATTCTTCGACTTGGTTATTACAATATCGATCAGCATTGCCTTAACATATTCCAGTACTGCCTTCTTTTGCGAGTTTTCCATGCTATTTAACCATGAAAACCTAATTTCCAGGTCAGCCGAAAGGATCTTCGCATCTGCATAAAAACCCCTGTCGATCAAGGTTTCTAGAACCACCTTTTCTCCAGTCAAGATTTGGGCGGCCATATTGAGAACACCATTGATGTTTTCTTCCCGATCCCATGCACGAGAGTGAAACTGCCACAAACAGCGTTCTTGAATTAATTTTGTGACTTCCGCAGCTCGATCTTGAATGTATGACGCGATTTCCTTAGCTTGCAGTTGAACCTGTGGTGCAGCTTCCTTAGCTTGGGGTTGAACCTGTGGCGCAGTTTCCTTAGCTGGCTTTTGAACCTGTGGTGCAGCTTCCTTAGCTTGGGGTTGAACTTGTGGCGCAGCTTCCTTAGCTGGCTTTTGAACCTGTGAAGTGGCTTCCTTAACTTGCTGTTGAACTAAAGAAACGACTTGCTCAGATAGCTCTTTGGTTGCTTTACCGTTGCCATTAGCATTGGTACTTGGCAGATTTTTATCACCACGGATATCATCTTTAGCCAATTTCATCAAAGGGGAGTAAATGGCATTGTACATATCTCGTGCCATATTCACCGCACCTTCAAAACCCATATAAGGGCCATTGTGGTAGCCGTGACCATTCACATAAGGCAAATGCAACTTCTTCACCAATGCACCCACCCTCGGGCCAGTCAACACCAAATCAGGCTTGACCATCTCCAGCACCTCGAAGAACTCAAGTTCATTGCCATCATCAATATAGATAGTCCCTTCTTCACCTCTGGCAATTACCTTTTCAAAATCTTCTTGGTGTCCAAACTTGGACGACATCGCCACGACGTGCATCCCCAAATCATCTTCTAGAGCTTTCGTCCAGTGCCACAAACGAGGGCCGCCTGTCCAAATACAGACTTTTTTGTCAGTCAAGCGCTCTTTATACCAAGCTAACTTCGACTCATATTTAGCCACTTCTTCAGCAATCACAGCTTCGGCTCTATCTTCAATCCCAAAGAAAGCACCGATTTTGCGTAACCCTTCCTTAGCATAGTCAAAGCCCCAGGTATCCACATCGATCCGGGGAATGCCATATTTTTTCTTCAACTCATTGGCAATATAGCCAGCAGAACGGGCACAGTTAGTTACATTCAACTGCGCTCTGTGCATCCCGCGTAAGGAGTCATAAGTACCATTCCCGGTAAAATGGGCGATGATTTGGATGCCCATTTTTTCCATGTACTTTTCCATCACAAAGGTATCGCCTTGGATGTTGTAGTCACCAATCACATTAATCGTGTATGGGCTGGTAATTTCCGGCTCATAGGTTCCTACCTTGTCCGTCATCCACCCCATGTTAAACACGTGGTGTCCTTTGGATTGACTCACCCCAGCAAAACCGGGACACTCCACAGTGAAGATATCGACATCACCAAGTTCTTTTTCTACTTCTTTGACTACAGGCTTAATATCATCGCCAATCAAAGCAGTAGAGCAGGTGGTGTAGACCATCATCCGCTTGATGTCAGGAAATTCGGCAAAGGCTTCCAGCATCGCTTTTTTCAGCAGCTTTTCACCACCGAAGACAACGTGCTGTTCCTTCATGTCCGATGACCAGACATATTTGAGTTGGAAGTTGCCATTGTCGCTGGGATAGCGTTTGGTGTGCCATGTATCATAGGCACAGCCCACAGGCCCATGTATCAACTGGATAGTATCCTTGAGGACACCACCAATTACCAGCTTTGCACCACAATAGCTGCATCCGCGTTCAGATAATGAGCCGGGAATGGTTTCGACGTGGGCGCTAGGGAGAAACTGGGTTGTATCTTCTCCTTTCTCTTTAATATATATGTGCTTCTCCCGTTCGGGGATAGTTTCGTCGCACTTAAACAACTTCATTGGCATGGCTGATTGCTCCAGTTGCAATTGAGAAGAAGAATCCTTCTTCTTAGCTATTAATTTTGTCAGAAACTTCTTTGAGTTCCTTGATTCCTAAATCCTATCAACCTTTCTAATTAATAATAGTAAAGCTGATAACAATAACGCGAATTAATATTGCAAAAAAGTCATTAATCCAGTTTATAATAGACAGTTCTGTATAGATTTAAAGTAATCCCAATCATTCTATATAGAAGACTTTTAGTTAAGAGAATAGACAGACTATTCTAACTGGAAGTGAAGAGATAAATGATTTAATTTCTGTCCTCAATATAGATATCTCACCAAGTAAAAATCGACGATATTTTCTCAACTTTAAACAACAGAATAACGCAATTATCGGCTTTGAGGCTCTCTAGATGATGACTAATTGTAACCACGAATACTCTTTGTAAATTAATTCCTCAGCGCAAGTAAATTGGCCAGATGTATGATATTCTTTATTTATAGGGAATCTAAACCACTTCACGCACAAAGGATCTCCAAGCACTTGCGCTGTAGTGATGAAGCCAAATCCCATAAGTTAACCAATTGTTTGATGAACTGATGGTCTTGCTCCACAAGTTTCTGGAGGATTGTGGAAGTACATGATCGGTAGCAGTTCTGAAGTTCGGGGGGACTTTGGTCTGCTTGCAGTTCATCAATCACTTTTGGGATAAATCTTTTATTATTTACAGATAGTTTTTTCTTAAATCCTCAGAAAAAATCAAAGCTTTGGCGAATCAAAAAATAGAATAAGTAATCGATAAATAATATTATTTGCTATTTAACCAATTGGGTAAAGCAAACTTAATTGAACTTCCAGATTAATTAAATAACCTGGTGTTTAAAATGACTAAACCGAAAACAAACCGTAAATCTGTTCGCGATCGCATCCTAAGTACAGCATCAGGCTTGTTTTATCGAGAGGGAATTCGCAATGTCGGTATTGACAGAATTGTTGCGGAATCTGGCGTTGCTAAAATGTCACTCTACAATCATTTCAAGTCAAAGGATGCATTAATTGAAGCGTGGCTGCGACAACAGGATGAACAATGGTGTGAATGGCTCAAAACCACGATTGAGCAACGAGCTTCTAACCCATCCCAACAACTATTGGCAATATTTGATGCGTTACGGGAATGGTTTGAAAGCCCAGATTTCCGAGGTTGTGCATTCATTAATGCTTCAGTGGAACTAGCCAATGCTGACCATCCTGGACATCGAGTGGCATTGGAGCATCAACAATCGATTTACCGTTATATCAAGAGTCTAGCTCAAGCCGCAGAAGTTTCATCACCCGAACAGTTGGCCAGGCAACTGCTTCTCCTCGTGCAAGGTGCGATCGTGGTTGCGATGATGGAAGGAAGTTGGTCAACCGCTTCACAGGCGAAAAAAGTCGCGGCAGCACTAATTCAGACTGCATCAAAATCCGGTGTTGTCGAAACGGTTTTGACTGCCCAGTTAGAGTGCTGAGTATATTCATAAACCCGAACAAATACTTGCACCAGATGATGGTTTTAATAAGATAAATACTGCCGCGTGTAAAATTTTAGAATATTTTGCTAATTGGACTGACTAAATTCTTATTTATTCCACTATTTCTAGTATAAAACCGTCTCTCCTTCTAAACAAAATGTGCATCTTTAGGATTGAATGCTAGTTTAATTATCTCATGGGGATATACATTGCCAAATATATGATTCCGAGGCACCCTGGCGATTAAAGTTTGTTCTCCCACCTTAACCCAAATACTACAAATTCCAATACCATTTAAAACCCGTTCAACTAGTCCTTCAATAATTACCGAACACAGTTTGTGTCGCATTGAAGAACTTGCATCGTAAAGATTGAAAGTATCGCCAGATAAACAACATGTAGTAATTGGTTTTGTGATTTCCCCAGGATAGAAAAACTCTATCCCGTTTACAAGTTTGATAAAATTTCCACGGCTACTCCGTTCTACATGGCACGGAATAATATTATCTATCCCTACCAGTCTGGCAAGCTGCTCGTTAGCTGGTCGGCGGATGATAGTTTCCAAGTTATCATCCTGGACAATACAGCCGTCAAATAAAGCGATCGCTCGATCGGCAAAATGCAGTATATCTGTAAAATTATGACTGACTAATATAACTGCCGATCCCCTCGCTTGCGCCCATTGTCTAATTTTCTCGATCATCTGGGGACGTATTCCCACATCTAAAGAGGCAGAAGGCTCATCCAAAAGCAGCAATTCGGAATCAGCAACTAAACCGCAGGCAATACAAACTCGTTTCGCTTCACCACCAGACAGAGAACGAGCTGACTGATTTGCTAAGTGTTCACAGCCAAAAGTTGTTAGTGCAGTATGTACCCTTTGCTTAATCTTGTGTGTTGGTGTGCCGCGAAACTTTAATACCTTAGCAACATTATTAAAAACAGTGTCATCCAGTAGTAAGGTTTCCTGAAAGACCAAAGCCGAACGACGACGCAACAATGTTTTATTGGTATTATGGACATCCTCTCCAAATAATTGCATCTCACCACAGTAAGGTTGCAAGAGATTGATTGTTCTTAACAAAGTGCTTTTACCAGCACCATTGGGGCCAATCACAGCAACCAGTTCCCCTGGACGGACTGTAAAATTGTTAATTGACAGGATATTCTTACGTGGTTTGCTAGCGACGCTCACCTGTCGCATATTCAGAACATATTCGTTAGTACTCATAGGATTTTCTTGTCATGCTGTAGGATAGTCAGCAACACGATTACGGTGTATGTGATGATCAGGAGGATGTATGCGATCGCTATTGCAACATCGTAATTTCCTTTCCCTACCTCCGTAACGATCGCTGTAGTCAGGACTCTAGTCTGCCCCTTAATATTGCCGCCCACCATCATGGATGCACCAACTTCCGAGATGACGCGACCAAAACCAGCCATGATTGCAGCCATTAACCCTAACCGTGCTTCCTTGATTAGCAACCAGTTGGCTTGCCACTGTGTCGCCCCCATTGATAACAATCGCCAGCGTAGCTTCGGATTAATACTGATAATTGCCGCAAAACTGAAGCCAGCAACAATTGGAAAAGCAATGATGGTTTGGGCGACGATCATAGCTATGGGTGTATAAATTAAATCCAGATTTCCCAATGGGCCAGATCGCCACAAAAACATACTGACGAATAAACCGACTACGACGGGTGGTAATCCCATACCGAAGTTAATCAAACTAGTCAGAGTTTGTTTGCCGATGAAATCCACTAATGCTAGCCACAGTCCTAATGGTAGTCCCAGTAAAACGCTAATGGCTGTAGCTGTTCCAGATACAAACAATGTCATCGTCATGACTTGGAAAACGTCACTATCACCACTGGTTAATAGCTCAAAAGCTTTGAAAGCTCCTTCGATGATTGTATTCACAAATACAAATCTCTTAAAAAATTGGGAAATAATACTCAAATATGCAGTAAAGCAACTCTTAACGAGCTGATACTCAAGTTTCTTTAAAAGCCATAATCTTTCTCCGTTTTACCGGCATCAACATAAAATAGCGGTTGTTTGAACTCTTTTTTGCCGTGGGCTGCAATTATTGTCTGTCCTTCAGGAGATAAGACAAAATTAATAAACGCTTTAGCTCCTGCACTATTGACTCTGGGGTACTTCTTAGAATTTACCTCCATCACATGGTAAAGATTTAACAGTTTCTTATCTCCTTGCACCAGTACAGGCAAAGACAGATTTTTCTGCTGAAATATATACGTTGCCCGATCTGCTAAGGTATATCCCAGTTTTTGATTAGCAACTTGCAAAGTTTCCGCCATTCCTGAACCTGTTTGCTGATACCAAGTTCCAGATGGTGTGACGTTTGCCTGTTTCCATAAATCTTTTTCTAGTTTGTTAGTACCTGAGTCATCACCCCGCGATACAAACAATGCTTGATTTTTGGCAATGAGACTGAACGCTTCCACAGCATTCTTTTTCCCTCTAATCTTTGCTTTGTCTGCATCTGGCCCGACAATCACAAAGTCATTGTGCATTACCAAGTGGCGATTAATCACCGCACCACCCTCCAAAACTTTGCGTTCGGCTTTCGGTGAATTGACGAATAGCGCGTCAACCTCACCTTTTTCAGCCAGAGCCAAGGCCTGTCCGGTGCCGACTGCAACCTTTTTCAGCCTATATCCTGTTTTCTTTTCAATCGCCGGAACTAAATCATCTAGCAGCCCACTATCCTCAATACTGGTTGTCATCGCCACAATGACATTTTTACTTCCTGAAGACTGTCCAAAAGTTGGCTCTTGGTTGAATATACTACCAAAGCTGATGCAAAGAATCGCCACGAGAATTACCAAATACCTATGACGCAAAGCCCGATGATTGATCATTGCACTCTCCTAGCAATCTGTACGCCAATATTCTTTACTATGGCAAGCAAAGCTTACATTGAGGAGTATAGGCAAGATTGATTAGGAAAGCAACTATATTTATGTTGTTTTCCAGACAATTTTGATGATGAGAAGAATTCCTGACAAGATGCTGACATCTTAGTTTTTACCCAGCATGGCATTTCCTTAGAAGAACTTGACAGAAGTCCTGGTATAGCTTTAGACCGCTTTGTTTCAGTCGTTGTGACGTAGTTTAGAGATATTTGATGGAATGCGATCGCAGTCTTTGATCAACTGCGATCGCAACAGGTTCGTGTGTCCACGATGGATTTAAGAATAGTAATGGTCGGCATCCAGGCAGCCCTAGATATTAAAGGAGGCTATTCTCCTGGCATCAGTAAGCGGTAAAGGAAGTTTTTACTTACTTGGTTCTGTCTAGCCATTTCTAGAAGTAGTATATCTCCATTTTTGAGGGGGACAAAAAAGCATTGAGCATCTAGGTAATCATCGTTGCGTAATCCTTCATCAGCAACCTTTGTTTCCTCTATCTCTTCATAGTTCAAGTAATGCTCTTTGTCCTCAACATCTACTACATTAAATACGATTGGCATTGGCTTTTAAGGTACAAGAGTACATTGTCGAGCATAAATCGTATAGTTGCTCCAATTCGTTGGTTTAGTTGCAAAATACAATCCTCATGGGATGTCCTGATATGGTTCGGGATCTCAGGATTCCAAGGATATCTAATGCGCCTTTGGTATTGTAATTAAGTCATTAATTAGGCAACTTTTAACAAATGAATGCAACTATTTTTTTCAGGTATTTGGCACTCATCACTTCATCAATTATCCGCGGAGAAATGCTAACATTATTCGTGAATATGCTCTGCTATTGCAAATTATTCAGTGTTTGGTAACGGCTCCTATTTTATTATTTAATGCTGGAGCGATCGCAACGTGTTCGTGCGTCCACGATGGATTTAAGAATAGCAGCGTTGGCGGAGGCATCGCCGGATTAACTTAACTCAGTCAGAAAGTGCTAATGTCTGACTGAGCTAAACTAAACGTATATCATCTCAAAATAAGCTATATGGCTCTGGGCGAAATTTTACCAACCGTCAGTCAACTATCTCATGAAGATAAACTTCGACTAATCCACTTTCTCCTGCTTGCAGTTGCGAAAGAAGAAGGGTACAGCTTAGAAAATACTAAAGAGAGTGATTCAACGAAAGCACTTCTAAATCAACTGGCATCAACTCAAGGAGTTGTCTGGTCTCCTCAAGCAACTCCTGAAGCAATTCAAGCATTGTCAGACCTGCTAGTGGCAGCACAAGGAGCCGCCAATGCTTGATGGTCATCGCTTTCTGTTCACGGAGCGAACCGATAGTCAAGGGCGATCGAGCGTTATGCCATATTTGCCCTTAACCCTTACCAACGGAAGCCTTTCTACAGAAGCGATCGCGCTACTAGATACAGGTGCAAGTGTTAATGTTCTACCTTACGAAATTGGCTTACAGTTAGGAGCAGTTTGGCAAGAGCAGACCGTTCCTATTCAGTTGAGTGGAAATTTGGCTCTTAATGAGGCACGAGGCTTAGTGCTGTCTGGTGAAGTTGCTCCGTTCTCGCCTGTCTTGCTTGCATTTGCCTGAACTCAATCGAAAGATACACCTATAATCCTGGGACACATGAACTTTTTTGCAGAGTTTAACGTGTGTTTTTATCGACACGAGTTAGCGTTTAAAGTTTGTCCAAGAGCAAAGTGAAGGGTGTTGCACAACCAGGAGCCTAATAAGTGGTTAACAACAAGGTGTTATTGCCAGATATAAATAAGGACAAACAAAACAATCCAGATTACATCAACAAAGTGCCAAAAAATAGAAGTGGCATTTACACCAAAATGACCTGTGTCGTAGTTACCAGGAATGAAAGAGCGACCAAAAACAAGTATCTGCAATAAAATGCCAGTAAGCACGTGCAAACCGTGGAAACCTGTTAGTAAGTAGAACATCCCACCAAAAACACCTGTGGTAAAGCCAAAAGAAAGATGGCTCCATTCGATCGCTTGTCCGACTAAAAAGTAACTTCCCATTGCAATGGAAAGCATTAAAAACTGGCGAAATGTTATCAAGTCGTGGCGTGCAAGGGCGCGTTCTGCCAAGTAGATGACAAAGCTACTAGAAACAAGAATTACCGTATTAATTGCCGGATCTCTGACTTCCAGTCCAGAAACACCAGCTGGTAGCCAGTCAGGATTTGCTGTTTTATAGACAATATATGCTGTAAAAAAACCGAGAAAAATGAAAGTCTCTGACAGCAGGAAGACAATGAAGCCGAACATCTTGCTGCCTTCTTTATCATGGGTATGCTCGTGTGAGAGATGATCTGATTCTTCTGAAATAATGGAACTGTCCATTGCTTGAAACTCCTATATATTTATCTCACGCAGAGGTACAGAGAAAGAAAAGAGAGCAAAGTAGTAAGTTTGCGATCGCGTAATACCTCATCTCAAACTCTCTGCGTCTCTCTGCGTGAACCTCTGCGTACCTTTGCGTTTAAAAATCAACCATTTGGCCTGCTCTCTAATGCTCGGCCACCAATGGTTCAGATTTACCGTAGCCGTAGGGTTCACCCACAACAACTGGAATTTCCTCAAAGTTCTCAACAGGAGGTGGTGAAGCAACTAGCCACTCCAGTCCAATTGCTCGCCAAGGATTCTTCGATGCTTGTTCGCCATGTATCCAAGAACCAATCATATTTAGAATGAAGGGTAAGGTGGATACACCTAGCAAAAATCCGCCGATACTGGCGATAATATTCCAAAATTCATACTCTGGGGCATAAGAAGAAACTCGACGCAACATTCCCTGTAATCCTAGTGGGTGCATTGGAAAGAAGTTGAGGTTAGTGCCAATGAACGCCAGCCAGAAATGCAACTTGCCCAAGCCTTCGTAATACATACGTCCAGTCATCTTGGGGAACCAGAAGTAAATAGCAGCAAACATCCCCATTGTCACCGTGCCATATAGAACATAGTGGAAGTGACCCACCACATAGTAAGTGTTGTTGACATGGACATCAATAGGAACAGAGGAAAGGGTAATGCCAGTGATACCTGCAAATACAAACAATATTAATGCACCAAACGCAAACAGCATTGGTGTATCAAATCGTAGCTTGCCACCCCAAATCGTTGCAGTCCAGGCAAACACCTTAATGCCAGTGGGGACAGAAACGAACATGGTTGTGAGCATGAAAAACAGTCGCATCCAGCCTGGAGTACCACTGACGTATAAATGGTGTACCCAGACTATACCGCTAACTCCAGCAATCAGGAGTGATGAAATAGCGACAATCTTATAGCCAAACAGAGGTTTACGAGCAAAAACAGGGAATATCTCTGAAAAGACTCCGAAGACTGGCAGAATGATCACGTAAACAGCAGGGTGAGAGTAGAACCAGAAAAAGTGCTGAAATAGAACTGGGTCGCCTCCCTTGGCGGGGTCAAAAAAGCTAGTTCCAACTGTTAAGTCGAGTAAAAGCATGACTGCACCTGCTGTTAAGACAGGTAGTCCAAACAGTTGGATAATCTGGGCGCTGAATACATTCCAAACAAAGATGGGCATACGGAAGAATGTCATCCCAGGTGCGCGCATCTTCACAACCGTGGTGACAAAGTTAATCGCCCCCATAATTGAGGAAACACCTGATATTGCCACTGCTAGAAGCCAGATTACTTGACCATTGATTAAGTTTCCTGTAGGGTTTTGCAGACTAACGGGAGGATATGACCACCAACCGGCTTGCGCTGGCCCACCGGGTACAAAGAAGCTGGCCATCAGTAGGATAGCAGCGATCGGTATCATCCAGAAGGCGACAGCATTGAGTCTGGGAAACGCCATATCTCGCGCCCCAATCATCAGAGGTACAAGATAGTTAGCAAAACCTGTAAGTATGGGGAATGTCCATCCAAATAGCATCACAGTGCCGTGCATGGTGAACATTGCATTATAAACACTACGGTCAACTAGGTCTGATTCTGGGGTAATCAATTCCCCACGAATGATCATTGCAAATATGCCACCAACTAAAAAGAGAATGAAAGCGGTAACAATATACTGAATACCGATAACTTTGTGGTCTGTGCTAAAGCTAAAGTATTGTTTCCAGTCTGTTCTAGGTTTCTGTTGAGGTGCGTTACCTGTAATGTCTTCAACGGAAATATTTGTCATTTGTCCTTTGTCCTTTGTCCTTTGTGATTTGTGATTTGTCCAAAACCAATAACTAATGACTAATGACTAATTGCTGTAATTAACTACAGGGGCTTGTGCGGGTGCTACCGTAATCCAGCCTTTGATTAATTCTTTTGATTCTTGGGCATATTCGGAAGCTGCTTGATTATTTGCAGTACATGGTTTACGGTTTGCTGCTTGGTGCAGCCATTTTTTGTAATCTTCGGGGGACTCGACAACGACATTTGCCCGCATGGTTGCAAAGTAAGTACCGCTAAATTCGGAATCGGTCAATTCATATTTGCCAATACGGATGGGGGTGAATTCAAAGTCAATGTTGCGGTTGGGAATGATGTCTTGCTTGACTCGGAAAGCCGGAATATAAAAGCCGTGGAGAACATCCTCAGATTGCATAGCTAAACGGATGCGATGATTTACGGGTAAATGTAGTTCGGTGCTGGTGATTCCTGTTTTTGGATAGCGGAAAACCCAAGCCCACTGTTTGGCATTAACTTCAATGTCTTCAAATGGGATTACATTTGATGTAGCATCAGTTGATACAATTGAGGAAGTCGGGGAGGCGGAAACTATGCCTGCATCTCCGTTAATTGGTGCAGCAGATGCCGATTTCATCCCTATTGGAATATGCAGATGCATAGCTTCCATTGGGCCTTGAATCCCCATTTGCTCATAGATTTGGTAGCTGTAGGTGGCAATCCAAAACACTAGCAATACAGGAATTGCAGTCCAGACAATTTCTAGTGTGATATTTCCTTCAATTGGGGGGCCATCGCTGGTATCATACTTCTCTGCTCGATGGAAAATTGCTGAGTAGATGAGTGTTCCTGTGACTCCAAGGAAGATAAATGCTCCTAGCGTGATTAAGAAACTAAACAACTTATCGACAAGCTGCGATTCTGCTGCGGCTTGAGGAGGCATCCAGGAATACGTCCACTGCCCTATCAAAAGACTAACAGCAGTTAAGGCGATCGCGATCGCACTCAAGATCAAAATATTTCGGATTTTCATAGCCATAAAAGTCATTGGTCATTGGTCATTGGTCATTAATCATTAGTCATTGGTTATTTACAAGGGACAAATGACATAGACGCCTTAGCGGCTTCCCGCAGGGTAGGACAAGTAACTAACATCGATTACTTCAGCAGTAAGTTGGGGTCTTTGCCCAACCGCAACAATATATCAGCAGTATTGTGAACTCCAAACTCAGCAGCTAAGTGCGCCCCTAGCGTACCGTGGATAAACATGATAAACATGATGAACAGTCCAGAAACTAAATAAGTCCACTGCACTTGTTGACTGTCATTCGGACGCCAAATATAACGCTGAAATCCTCTCCAAATAGCCATCCCAAGAATCAGTGCTAGTAGAAAAACACCACCCACTCCATGCCAAAGCATTGTTTCCATAGCTGACAATCCCCAGGCACTCTTTACTCCAGTGAGTGGTTCTGCCAACATGATTTCGTAAAAACCTGCTGCTACCGTAAAAATTGTGATGAGTGCCGAACCTAGCATATTGTACCAGCCAGCATCAAAGAAGCTAGAACGAGTGGCTGGAACTGCTAAAAACTTGAAGATTGGTTGTTGTAGAGGGAAGAATGCACCAATCAAATCAAAGGTAATGCCAAGGATGAACAAACCTATAGTGAGATGAACTAAATTTGGGTGAATGGGTATAGTGTAGGGCAACCCATTTGCTCCCATCTGAGTCTTTAATTGCTCAATAACTTCAGGGTTCATTGCAGTAAGCCCTCCTTTATAGCTTCAACAACTGGTACAGTGTGCAACCCATATACCCAAACCAATTCATCTCCGAAATACACTTGTATGCCTACCAAAACAGTCAAAAATAGACTTGCTGCTAGGTAATAAACTGATATTTTTTCTGGAGTGCGGCAATGAATCACGTAACGCCAAGCTGTAATAGCTGCCAGAATTCCTGCAAGTGACCAGCCAAGGAGCGTATGTAAATTAAGTACTGGTTGAACTGCGTTATAAGGTTGTGCTAAACCTGCTTCAAATTGACCAAAAATAACGGCGATGAAGATGGAAATTGTAGCGAAAAACATATTCCACCAACTCACCTCAAAAAGACGGTAGTTGCTAGTAAAGTATCCAATGACATCACACACGAAGGCAAACAACACCATTGCAATCACAAAATGGACAATGATGGGATGTATCGTATCAGGATACGGTAAATTATGGTTATTCAGAAGATTCTCAAGCATGGTATTCTACTGATATGTTAGTTAGTGTTTAGTGCTGAACAATCAATACTTCACAATCTTTTGATTTCTACAACAACTTAGATTGCATTTAAAATCCTTCTAAATAACAACAGCAATTCTGATGAGGAGAATTCTTTCACAGAGTAGCTTGATTCTGATAGGCAAAAGCTCACTGGAATGAATATAGAATAGCAAGTTATCGAAAAAGGTTTTACTCGTTGGTAAATGCTGACGAACGAGTTACTACTTTCCATCTGTGAAGTCAAACAATGATGGAGAAATTGGGAGCGGCATTACTCTTACGTATTTTGGAATCATCCTTGGCTGATTGTTTTTGACCGCAATCACGTAATTATTTCCACAGTCTATGGATTAACTGGCAAGTTTTTTTGGCAGTGCAAAGAATCAAAGCTAAATACAGCATTTTTTAGCTCCAAAGCCGCAATTAAATTTTGCACTACTACGATTTCCCTCTCTTCCTTGTTTTGGATCTCTTCCATATTGACTACTAGTCCTCTTTTACTCGCAAACACTGTTACGATACTGACAAAATTCTGACATGATTTTTCGTAGTCTTGGACTGTTTCCTTAATGCTTTTACCGTCGATACGACACCACTCAGATTCTTCTATTTCAACGTAGTTTTGCGCCCAGTGATTAAATTTTGTCACCAGTTTATCAAAATCGACTCCCATCGCTATACGCCTGATAGTTGAGTATGAGGGAACACCGTGCTTTTGTATTTCAAACGTTTTGATTAACGCTCGACGATGCCGTTTGACGAAATCCCCCCACGCACGATACCCAACATATCCACTCATAGTGCCCATTATTACAAACAGCAACACCAACCATAGTGGATGTCTTCGACCATCACTTGTTCTGAAGTCTTCTACTTGCCGCAGATGTTCAATCAGACAAGCACCCATGATTCTTATCCCCTCAACACTTGCAATTTTACCTGTTTTAGGGAATGAAACAGCCCTGCCTGCTCCCTGTTCCTTGTCCTCTTCAATGACTAAATAGGCTTTGGACATTATTATGCCCTAAGCTCATAAAGAGAATTGCTAGTTTTGGAGTGTACTTTATTTTTTTGAAGAATTTTGTACTTTTTATTCTCCATATATAAAGAATATCATACATTTGTTAAATTTACTTGCGATCGCCAACTAATTTTCAAACAGTATTTGTCGTTACAATTAATCAGAAGCTAGAGAGTTTTTAGGCAACAGTTGCACTTTTTCTACTGTTTCTGGGTTAGCAATTTTGACCTGTTCAAGAAAACGAGATATCCAAGGTAAAGCCACCATAATTACTGTTAAAACCATCAGAAATAGAGCTATTCCAAAAATTTGATCGCGGGGAATTTCGAGTACACCACGTAAAATGACCTCTCTTAAAGCAGAAACAATAGTAATTTCTACTGCTGCGGTAACAGATGTTCGCTGTTGTTGTAGATGGTCAATTAACAGGCGGAACAACTCTACTAAAATCAAAATGAACAGGATATCAGATGTTACTTGTCGTAAATCTAATGGACTCAAAAAGGAGAAAAACATATCTCCCAGTCGGATGAGCATCACACAGAACAAACCAAGGCAGAGAGAAATGATAATAAAGTCTTGAAAAAATTCCAGGTTACGTACAATTGTATTTCTTTGTAACCAGTTATTGAAACTTAAAGTTATCCCCTTTAGCATGGTATTTCCTAATAGACTAGATTCATTTATCTCCATAACTGAAATAGTGCTGAGTATCTAGCATCGATTACTCAGCACTTGGAACTGTATTCAATCCCCATTTAGATATGGGGTTTAACTCAGCCCTATTAAACTATTTGGAACCGTTGAGTTTATGGGCGGTTTCGGCAGTTTTCATCTTTGATGCTGCGGTTGTTAAGTTATTCGCAGCTTTGACGATCTCTTCTAAGGTTTCGTTAACCAGATTTTCATCAAGAGAGGTTTCTGATAAGTAAGTTTCGATGAAAATCTCCACTCGACTAACAATTATTTTGCTTTGAGAGCGTAGTCTGTTGAGGTCTTTGGTAGATAGATTATTCATTGTTTGAAGTTCCTTTGGTTTCGCGGGTTAATTCTACATTTTTAGTCAGCAATTCTCAGTCAAAGAGCTATTCTTACAGGTCAGCCCTTTTTTGAAAGATAAAGCTTGCTGGAATACCCATTAAATTGTTCGCCTGTTGACTGCTTAAATGCCTTCAGATTCCCAAAATTCGTACAAAGGTTTCAAGCAGGAGAATTGCTATATCTGACAAGTTAGCGAGTCTATTTTAGGACTTACGCACTGAAAACTAAGGTTTGAGATTGCTTCTATTGGAGATGCTGCACTCGCAATGACATAATTTTGTCATGGTGCCTAAGTTCTTATCTATTGCTTAGACTTATGCACCGAAATCATCTTTTGAAACTGAAGTGTAGGGTTTTGAGTCTTTAAGTGTCAAAAGCTTTGGTGCAGATATCAGAAGTTCTCCTCTGGTCGCCGCAGCGCATAGTTTACTTGAGACGAGTAGTCTGTCAAATTCATTTTGATGGTTAAAGAGACACGATAAATCGCCGTCTCTACTCTTAATTTATCCATCAATTATTTATTGACAGACTACTAAAGATAGGGTGGATGCTTACCCTGTATCTTTGTATTCTGGCTGTTGACTCCTTTTATAACAACTTGAAGCCGAAGTTATTCAGAGTCTCACGCAAATCTTTACACCCTTTTAAATAGTCTAAAGTGGCTATTCGCTCGGCTGAATGTTGCGACCAATCACCAGCGACATTCATCTTTTGTTCAGTGTAGAACTCTTTCATGATATCATTATAGTGAGCGATCGCCTCATCTTGCTCTGCCAATTTATAGGTTTCTCGGTGGAATACAGCTGGCTGGGGTAGACGCGGCTTAACAACAGGTTGTGCTTCAGGATTGGGATAACCCACACACAACCCAAACACAGGGAATACAAAAGGTGGCAAATTCAATAACGTAGCTACCTCTTGGGTACTTTTGCGGATTGCGCCGATATATACCGTTCCTAAACCAACAGATTCAGCAGCTACGATCGCATTTTGCGCTGCGACTGAAGCATCGACTATTGCTTTAACCAACAGTTCTACGTAATCCAGAGCTACGGGAGTTAGTCCGCGACTATCAGCAACATGAGCCAGACGACCTAAATCTGCTAACCAAACGAAGAATACGGGAGCTTGGTTAATCCATACTTGGTTGTTAGCCAGCCTGCATAATTCTGCTTTGCGTTCTTGATCTTCAACTGCTACTACACTCCAGGTTTGCATATTAGCTGAACTAGGAGCAGATTGAGCAGCAGCAACTAGCCATTCCAGAGTTCCTGGTGGTAAAGGCTTAGATAGATAAGACCGGACTGAACGGTGGGCTATTAGGGTTTCTAGAGATTCGTTCCAATCAATTTCGTGATTGAAGGGAACTTCACCGTAGCGCGATCGCAGTAGTTCTGTAGGATTAGTCATAGTCAGCTTTTGAACCTGAACACTTTTTTACGATTAAGGAAGAAGCAGAAAATCAGGAGGCTGATTAACTGACAAAAATAGAGAGAAAAGACTTGATTACTACGCAGCTAGCTGGGTTTCTCCGAAATCTGAAATTAGATCGTTCCGAAAAAAAGCAACTCGTAAGGCTAGCCGATACTCAGATGCAGGACAAGTAAGCGGAGTTACCGTATGCCAAGAATTGTCAGAACGCGCGATCGCAACTGAGGAATCACTAAGGGGTAGAATATCTTGGAAGGCAGATTCCGGCTGGGAGTCTTTGAGAATTCGCAAACAGCCTCCCCAATCTACAGACCATTGTTGATTGAAAAATAGCAGATGAGTTAAAACTTTGTTCGGCTCGTCTGTATGAGGGTGATGTAAGTGTCCTGAGCTATACCGACGAAATCCAATATCCATTACACAGTCTTTTAGTTCCAACCCAGACATTTCAGCTAAAGCTTTGCGGTAAGAATCTGTCCACAATCCTTCTATCAACTGTCGCCAGACTTTACTCAGGTGTCTCAAGTCATAAGTAAGTCTGCCTTGTGCCATCCGCTCTCGCCAGCGATTATCGCTAGATTTGAGCATCAAGGAAATATCCTCGTTAGTTGCAAGCATCTTTCCCCAAGAGTATCCGTATCCCTCTCCCTCCGACAGGCGAAATTCTTCGTGGGGAAAACTCGCAGTTAGTTCTAAGCTTGCTTCTGGTGAAAGCAGGTTTTTGATCAAAGCCCAATTGTATGGGACTTTTTGCATTGCTGTGGTACGAATGGAATCAAAATTAAGCATGGTAGAAAAAAGGTATTGCTAAAATTAACCAATCATGATTACCCTGGACATCAAGTGGTATTGAACTAGAGGCTGGGGACTAGGGAATGGGGACTGGGGAATGGGGAATGGGGAATGGGGAATGGGGATTAGGCACTAGGCACTAGGGAATGGGGACTGAGAAGATTTAAGATGGGAATTTAGATCCCAAGCAAATCTGATTCATATTTTCTTGCCCAGTACCCAGTACTCATTACCCAGTCCTGAAGCGCCCTGATCGCAATAATTTTGTAGGATTTGTCATTGTCATAGCCAACTTTTGAACTTGAACGCTTTTTTACGATTTCAGAGGGATTACCAACCTCATTGCAAATTTGTTTAGGTGCAAGACAACTCGCTTTACCGATAGCGGTTCTTCACCACTGCTCAAAATAAGTCCAGATCAACCTCTCCAGGATCAAACTGCTTTCCCTGCTGTTTGAGTGATTGTCCTTGGAGACTACGCAACAGGGAGCGCAAAACATCAGTCTTAGTGCGTTGGAACCGCTTGCAGTACTGCTCTAGAAGTTGCCGTTCTTCTGGAGACAATTGAAAAGTGATCCATCCTTGCTCTTTTCTCGGCATAGCTATTACCAACATAATTGGTAATATTCTAGCAATTGGTACAATAACTGCAATCGCTAACCAGAGACGGAATTGTGATGCTTTCTTAACCCTCCCGACTCCTCATTGAGTTCACCTTTGGGGAACAAAACTCAGGAGTTCTTCAACAGTGAGACTGCGCTTAACTTTTACTGACTCATGCTTTACAGCATCCAGCACTGATTGAATTTCTGGCTGACTGAGTATGATTCCATGTTCTTGTAGGACACTGATGATCAGATGCCGACCGGAATGTTTGCCTACAACAAGGCGACGTTCCCAACCAACATCTTCCGGCGCAAAAGGTTCGTAAGTACCAGGATTTTGCAACACACCGTGAGCATGAATCCCTGACTCGTGTGCAAA
The DNA here is from genome assembly GCF_002246015.1 of Nostoc sp. 'Peltigera membranacea cyanobiont' 210A. GTDB lineage: Bacteria > Cyanobacteriota > Cyanobacteriia > Cyanobacteriales > Nostocaceae > Nostoc. The sequence continues at coordinate 287,130 of NZ_NOLJ01000009.1, read as the reverse complement.
AGTATTTTCACCCACGATCGCTTTCCAGGGAGGAACCGGCCAATTAGCAGCTTTAGCAACTAACCGTGACAGTTCCAGCAACCGTTTTGTATTAATACCTGTTGGGATGTTGTAGAGGTGTTTCAGTGCCATCACAATTTCTTCCAGCGCCGCATTACCTGCGCGTTCACCAATCCCATTTACTGTAGTGTTAACTGATCGCGCTCCTGCTTCAATACCAGCTAGCGAGTTCGCCATTGCCAGTCCAAAATCATTATGCGTGTGCATTTCTATGGGAATGAATAGATGATGCACAAGGGAGCGAACTTTGCTGTAAGTGTTCAGAGGGTCGAGAATTCCTACAGTGTCACAAAAGCGAAACCGGAAAGCTCCCAACTCTTGAGCATAATACGCCACATCCAGTAAGAAAGATGGATCGGCTCTGGAAGAATCTTCTCCGCCAACAGATACAGCTAAACCGCGATCGCAAGCGAAATTAATCGCATCCCGCAGAAGATCCAGCATAACCTGCTGCTTACCCCCAAACTTGGCGGCAATCTGAATTTCTGAGACGGGAACGGAAATATGCACCCGTTCCAAACCACAATCTATAGATGCCTGGATATCGGACAATTTAGCACGGTTCCAGCCAAGTAACTGGGCATTTAATCCCAGATTAGCGATCGCTCGGATCGACTCTGCTTCTTCCTGTCCCATTGCCGGAACGCCAATTTCCAATTCTGGAACACCAATGGCATCAAGAAAAGTAGCGATCGCAATTTTTTCTTCAACATTAAAGGCTACACCTGCGGCTTGTTCGCCATCTCGCAAGGTTGTATCGTTAATGTGAACGGGATGTTTATTCATCGTGAAGTCATGATTCATGATCCGCTAACTTGTTGGGTGATTTTGATTTGCTTCAGTAATTCGCAATTGAAAGACAGAGCAGCTAACTTGAGTTGTGGAAAGTAAAAGACATATTTTTTAGCCGTGGGTTAATAATTACAAATTACGTTAGCGACGCGAAAAGCGAGTCTGCGTGCGTAATTACGAATTACGAATTATTTAAATATTTGCTACAACTTCCCCAATCTTGCTAGTGTCATAGCCGCCGAGAATCTCTAATTGCGATCGCACTAGCTGATGTCCCAAGATACTGAGGAACTGTTTTACTGGTTCTTCTTCCAAGTATTCTTTAATAATCACCAAGTCGTATCGCGCACTATGAAGGGGGATAAATCCCAACCCAAAAGCAGCAGCTATAGATGCCGTACTGATCCCTGCATCAGCAATTCCTGAGACTACAGATAAGGCAACATCTTGATGGCTGTGGACGATATGGGTAAATCCTTTCACAGTCTGGGATGGCACTCCTTCTTCTTGGAGTTTCCGTTCTAAAAGCATCTGACCGCCAGAACCCGCTTCATGGGTAACAATAGTTGCTCCAAATTCTACTAAGTCGGAAACTGTTTTAATTCCCCTTGGGTTTCCTGGTGGGACTAACAAACCTTCTTCCCAAACTCCAAGGGTAATCAAAACGGCACTCTTGCCTGTTAAGGCTTCCCGCACAAAGGGAATGTTATGTTCCCCAGTTTTGGGATCGTATAAGTGCATTCCTGCAATATGAACTTCACCTTTGCACAGACTATGCAATGCAGCCTTGCTGTGGGCGAAACGATAATGAATTCGCAGTTGCGGATGCCAACGTTCAGTTGCTCTTGCCAAGAGGGAAAGCACAGGTGTACAACCAGCAATCACAACTGTATTGTGTAGTTTGTCTATATCATCCAGAATCCGAACCAGGACTTTATTTGTAACGTTTTGGTTTTGTGCTTCACCCTCCGATTGACGCTCATTACTAGCTACTTCTGACGCTAAGGGCAATTTGCTGATGCTGGGTAACTCTTCCACCCTTGGGGATTCCTTAGCATCAGGGTAGATCGCTGCAAGCGTCTCACCATCAGCTGGAATCATTTCGATCCGAAAAGCATCATTCCCAACGAGGGGATAAGCTATCCATTGATCCCCAACCCGCGCTAGACTAACTCGCGATCGCTGTTGCTTAGGGACTGATCCCGCAAGAATTGCCTCAACTTCTGGTAAATCTTCCTCAAACCAGAATAAGTCCTCGACTTGGCAGCCAAGAGCTTTGGCTAAACGCAGTGACATAGCAACAGAAGGAGCATATTGCCCTAGTTCCACACCACCAATACTCTGACGAGTTACGCCAGCTATATTAGCTAATTCTTGCTGACTCATACCCAAGCGAGTTCTAATTGACTTCAGGTTATTGCAAAGATTCACATCCAGTTTCATGAGGCTGTATATCTCCGTTAGAAAAAGCCACAGCAGACAAACTTAAATCTGTTGGGTCAATCGCAAGGTTTTCTCGTATTTGCCGCTTTTGTTGTCAGACATATTGATGTTTTGACAATTTTGCTTATTTGCTGCAAGCATAGCATACATATCGCTAAAATACTTGCATTTTTGGATACTATTTTAGTGATTTAGCGTAGCTTGCTAACCTACTAGTCATCGCCAACGGTAGCAAGCTACGTCACCAAAAAAAACTTAGTCCGAGTGCGGTAAATCCTGATCTAGATGCCAATTGCCTTTTTTAGTTGGTACTGCCACCCACTGGAGTTCCAACCATAAGATCGGGTTCTTTTCCTTCAACCTTGAGGCGGGATCGCGAATAATGCGTGTGGCATTTATGCAAACAGCCTGACATATCCCCAAATCTTGAGCAACGCCTCTGAAAACATCTTTGTTGTCATTAATTGAGGCAAACAGCATATTAGGATAATAAACAACAAAATGTTGTATAAGTTTTGGAGGGCAGCCCCAGTAAGAGTTTACGAGTTCGACGTGGCAGTACTGGAGCAACTCACCTACTTTGGCACAGCGTTCCTTGACTACGGTGATAAATTTTTGGACTAAAACCTCTTCGGTCAACATAATGAGTTCTCCTCCTTCAATGAGGTAGACGAATTTTGGCGTGGTTCAGAACGCCGATTTCTCAAATGGTGGTAAGAAGTTTACGCAGTTTTTTATGCTTTTTCGAGTCAGAGATCGCCAATTGCTCCAGACACTCTGTATGAGGGATAACCCCTACTGCATCGTCCTATTCAAGAGGTATCTCCGAAAATGAATCTGCAACCTTTGTGGAGCTTGAGGTGATACCTAATGTTTGGAGGTGTCTAAACAACCCAAACTGTACCAGCAGTTCCTCTAGCTGATCGTTAGACATAGATTTCGGAGTGACAAAATCTGTATTCTGGTCAATTGCCATTGCTAGGTTGCGATAGTGCTGCGCCTGTTCAGACTCAGGAGCATACTCAATCACCGTCTTGCGGTGGAACTCTGCTTGCTGTACCATATTGTCTCTGGGTATGGAGTAGATCATTTGAGTCCCCAGTTTCTCTGCCAAAGCCTCGATCAAATCATCTTCCTCATCGACTTTGCGAGAGTTGCAAATCAATCCTCCCAGACGTATACCGCCTATGGGTGCATACTTTTGAATACTTCGGCAGATGTTGTTGACGGTATACATTGCCATAATTTCCCCAGAAGTGACAATGTAAACTTCTTGAGCTTTGCGTTCACGAATGGGCATGACAAATCCACCGCATACCACGTCACCTAGACCGTCATAAAATGTATAATCAAGTCTAACTGCATCATCATAAGCACCAAGTTGTTCCAGCAACCCAATTGATGTCAGAATGCCTCTACCTGCACATCCTACACCAGGTTCCGGCCCACCCGATTCCACACACAGCGTCTTCCCCCATCCCACCTGGCGGAAGTCTTCTAGATTCAAATCATCATCTTCTTCTTTACGCAACGTGTCGAGTACAATCTTCTGGTGGAATCCTCCCAAAAGGAGCCGGGTGGAGTCTGCTTTTGAGTCACACCCTACAACCATCACCTTACGATCCAGATCAGTGAGTCCAGCCACTACATTTTGAGTTGTTGTGGACTTGCCAACTCCCCCTCTTCCATAAATAGCGATTTTCCGCATAAAAACCTCAATAATGGCGCAGACTTATTAATTCGGCTCCCAGATTATGGTGTAATCAAGCAGAGTATTGAATCAAATTGGAGTTGTAATTCTTGAAAGTATTTACTACCCAGTTTGTGACTGAATTGATGCTGTTAGATAGTGGACATCAACCGTCTATCCAGCACTATAAATATTGCAGTTATTTGCTAGAAGTTAAACAGTTTCTTACAGATATGGCAGTAAATATTAGCGGGATGCGAGATACAACAAGGGTGCTAAAAATTAGTTCCAATTCTGTCACCAAAAATCCAAAAAATTTCCACAGATACGGCAGGTGAATGAGAAATTTCTGTTTACTCACAGCAAGACAAGTATTATTTTCGCTGCAAAGAAGATACATAAAAAAATCAGTCCAGCCTACGCTATGGCAACAGCTTCGCCAAACGAAAAACCGATTTTTAGGCGGTTTTGCTCCACTTCGATTAACGTTATGCCATCACCAATAACTGATGAGGCTGGTCTGATACTCACTTCAAAGGAATCTAAGGAGTTTTTATTCTGGTATTAGATTCCCTATAAATAAAGAATATCATACATCTGGCCAATTTACTTGCGCTGAGGAATTAATTTACAAAGAGTATTCGTGGTTACAATTAGTCATCATCTAGAGAGCCTCAAAGCCGATAATTGCGTTATTCTGTTGTTTAAAGTTGAGAAAATATCGTCGATTTTTACTTGGTGAGATATCTATATTGAGGACAGAAATTAAATCATTTATCTCTTCACTTCCAGTTAGAATAGTCTGTCTATTCTCTTAACTAAAAGTCTTCTATATAGAATGATTGGGATTACTTTAAATCTATACAGAACTGTCTATTATAAACTGGATTAATGACTTTTTTGCAATATTAATTCGCGTTATTGTTATCAGCTTTACTATTATTAATTAGAAAGGTTGATAGGATTTAGGAATCAAGGAACTCAAAGAAGTTTCTGACAAAATTAATAGCTAAGAAGAAGGATTCTTCTTCTCAATTGCAACTGGAGCAATCAGCCATGCCAATGAAGTTGTTTAAGTGCGACGAAACTATCCCCGAACGGGAGAAGCACATATATATTAAAGAGAAAGGAGAAGATACAACCCAGTTTCTCCCTAGCGCCCACGTCGAAACCATTCCCGGCTCATTATCTGAACGCGGATGCAGCTATTGTGGTGCAAAGCTGGTAATTGGTGGTGTCCTCAAGGATACTATCCAGTTGATACATGGGCCTGTGGGCTGTGCCTATGATACATGGCACACCAAACGCTATCCCAGCGACAATGGCAACTTCCAACTCAAATATGTCTGGTCATCGGACATGAAGGAACAGCACGTTGTCTTCGGTGGTGAAAAGCTGCTGAAAAAAGCGATGCTGGAAGCCTTTGCCGAATTTCCTGACATCAAGCGGATGATGGTCTACACCACCTGCTCTACTGCTTTGATTGGCGATGATATTAAGCCTGTAGTCAAAGAAGTAGAAAAAGAACTTGGTGATGTCGATATCTTCACTGTGGAGTGTCCCGGTTTTGCTGGGGTGAGTCAATCCAAAGGACACCACGTGTTTAACATGGGGTGGATGACGGACAAGGTAGGAACCTATGAGCCGGAAATTACCAGCCCATACACGATTAATGTGATTGGTGACTACAACATCCAAGGCGATACCTTTGTGATGGAAAAGTACATGGAAAAAATGGGCATCCAAATCATCGCCCATTTTACCGGGAATGGTACTTATGACTCCTTACGCGGGATGCACAGAGCGCAGTTGAATGTAACTAACTGTGCCCGTTCTGCTGGCTATATTGCCAATGAGTTGAAGAAAAAATATGGCATTCCCCGGATCGATGTGGATACCTGGGGCTTTGACTATGCTAAGGAAGGGTTACGCAAAATCGGTGCTTTCTTTGGGATTGAAGATAGAGCCGAAGCTGTGATTGCTGAAGAAGTGGCTAAATATGAGTCGAAGTTAGCTTGGTATAAAGAGCGCTTGACTGACAAAAAAGTCTGTATTTGGACAGGCGGCCCTCGTTTGTGGCACTGGACGAAAGCTCTAGAAGATGATTTGGGGATGCACGTCGTGGCGATGTCGTCCAAGTTTGGACACCAAGAAGATTTTGAAAAGGTAATTGCCAGAGGTGAAGAAGGGACTATCTATATTGATGATGGCAATGAACTTGAGTTCTTCGAGGTGCTGGAGATGGTCAAGCCTGATTTGGTGTTGACTGGCCCGAGGGTGGGTGCATTGGTGAAGAAGTTGCATTTGCCTTATGTGAATGGTCACGGCTACCACAATGGCCCTTATATGGGTTTTGAAGGTGCGGTGAATATGGCACGAGATATGTACAATGCCATTTACTCCCCTTTGATGAAATTGGCTAAAGATGATATCCGTGGTGAGCAAAATAAAACTGTTATCCCTGAAGAAAATAGGAAACTTAAAGAGAGTAAAGTACAACAATCGAAATCTATTGATATTACATCTACCGAAGCGATGCCTACGGCGGTAAACTACGCAGCAGTTGAAAGTTCAGACCTTGATACTCAACCATTGCTAATACCTGATAATCAACCATTACCTCAACGGCAGCAAATTGGCGGAAAAATCTCTGCATTTTTGGAGCAATTGCCTAAATACTTAGGTAGCTTTTCCACTGAGTACCAAATGCCAATTATTTGTTTTGCTACAATTATTACAGCGACTATTGCAGTTAAGATAATTCTAGCCGTATTAGATGTAATCAATGAAATTCCCCAGTTAAATCTAGTTTTTGAGTTGACTGGAATTGGTTACTTAATCTGGTTTGTTTTCCGATATCTATTTAAAGCTTCTACTCGACAAGAATTAGCTGCACAAATTAGTTTTATCCAAAAAGAAATTGTCGAGGGACAAGATTCATAAGCTATTATGCCTCCACATTTGCTTTCTTTCACGATGAAAGAAAGCACAAAGCAAAGGAACACATTCCCCACGCCATGCAAGAAGTTGCTCGGATTTTGAGAGTAAATAGCTATGTTGCGTAGGCGTAGCCCGTCATAGACATTGCGATCGCTTCTCTACGAACGCGAATAGCGTGTCGGAGACAGAGGCTGCACCCTAAGCATAGCTATGCCACAAGGTTTACGGCTTCTGCATAGCTAGGTTTTTGAGCTCGCCGTGGGCATCGTAAAAGCACCACAGTCGTAGTTACTCATAAAGTCTTGTCATCCGTGTAAGCCGTGCGAAATAAAAAACTTTTTACTTAAAGTTTTGATAAAGTCAGCGTTTAATTACGTAGTTGAATTGATTTTTTCCAACCAAGTTGGTATGATAGCTTCAATCAAAAACACAAATTCGTGTAAAAAAATATGCCATAAATACTGTTGAATAATGCATAAAGTTTAAATGCTCATATCAAGGACTATTTAAGCATTATTAGTGAGGAAGTCGAGATATTTGCTAGCAATCCTATCTATGCGATCGCCATACATCGAGTGTCACTCACAATAGAGAATCTGCTTGATAAGTTTCTCGATCTCAACATTTCTGAAACAAGCTATTAGTAAATCCAAGGAGATAATTTATGTTAAAAACAAAGTTTTTTCAAAAACCATTAATGGTTATTCTGGGGCTAGCATTAGCTACTGTTTCTACCGCTCAACCCTCCAAAGCTGCTACCTTTAATTATCAGGGAAATACAACAAATGAACCAATTTGGCGGCGTGTAGCACCAGGGAATCCTCCCACTCTTATCAGTGGTGAAAAAGATGGGAATTTGGGAATGAGTGTACCTTACAGTGTATTTGATTTTACGGTCGATCAATCAGGTTTATATAATATAAGTGGTGAATCTGAACCTACGCCACCTGCAAATAGAAAATGGGATATTTTCTTAGCTTTATATCAGGACAGTTTCAATCCTACTGAACAATTAACCAATGTTCTTATAGCAAATACCACTACTAATGGTAGTACTGTTACTTTCAACCAAGAACTCCTTACAGGACAGAAATACTTTTTAGTTACGACCGGTCGTCGAGTGAATGATTTTGGCCAGTTTAGCAACACAATCAGTGGTTCGGGTCAAATTACACCAATTCCTGAATCAGATTCAATACCTGCCATGTTAGTCACGGGTGGTATAACTTTACTACTGTATAAGCGAAAAGTAGGTTTAAAAATATCGCATTTCTAAATCGTTTGTAAGCATATCTGCAACTTGTGAATAAGTCGGGGATGTGCTTACAAATTAGGTATGACTGCTATAGTTGCACTCATATAATCAGAATAATCTGTAAGAAAGCTAACTGCCTTTTATATTGTTAGTTAACTACTTGTTTCCAGAAAATAGAGGCGATCGCCTTTTGTGTAGAAATTGGATTTTTACTATCGACTAAGACTAAGCACCTGCATCGAGATTGTGAAAAAAAGCAATTCTGAGAGCCAATCGGCACTGTAGTGCAGTCGATGCTACTGGAGTTACCATGTGCCAAGAATTATCTGAGCGCACAATCACAGCCGAAAACTGGCTAAGTGGTGCAATATCTTGGAAGATAGATTCTGGTTTTTCGTCAAGGAGAATTCGCAAACAACCACCCCAGTCCATAGGCCATTGTTCATTGAAAAATAGCAAATGAGTCAAAGCTTTCGATGGTTCATCAGTATGAGGGCGATGACAGTGACCTAGATTATATCGACGAAACCCAATCACCATTGCACAGTCTTTCAATTCCACCCCAGACATCTGTGTTAAGGCTTGGCGGTAAGCAGGTGTCCACAGTTCTTCTATCACTTGTCGCCAAGGACTGCTGAGATTAACAAGATTAGAAGATAATCTACCTTGTGCAATGCGATCGCGCCAACGATCTGACAACTCAGGGCTGGCGCGTTCGCAAAACTTGTATATCAAAGCAATATCCTCATTACTAGCAAGCATATCACTCCAAAGATATCCATATCCTGACCCTATTGATAAGCGAAACTGTTCCTGGGGAAAGCTGGCAGCAAGTTCCAAGCTAGCTGCTTTGGGCAACAAATTCTCTATCACAGCATAACTGTATGGAACTGATTGCATTGTTGTACGATCAATGGCATCTAAATTTAGCATTCTCAATCTTCTTTGGATTATGTTTGTAATTTACACTATCTGTATGATTGCTAAATTCAAGCTTGATATTATAAATCAGTAATTGACAATTTCAGCATTTAACTAATTTTAGCGACTGAGGTAGATATTCTTTATTAATAAAGTTATTTTTTTACCAACTATTTGGGAGAATAGTAGTAATTATTACAATTCCTACAACTGAATGAGATTAGGTTTAGTGGGAATCTTGATTGAGCTATTTATTTGTCAGCCGATCATAAAACTAAAATGAGTGTTTTCTTCTCAGATGAGGCGATCGCTAGGTTAATTCAGGAAGATGTTCCCTACCTAGATTTGACAACCTACGGACTTGGCATTGGCAAGCAACCTGGTGAAATCGAGTTTTCTACCCGTCATCCGATGACCATTTGCGCTACTGAAGAAGCAGCCAGAGTATTAAAATATTGTGGTGCCGAAGTTCATTATCAAGTCGAAAGTGGTACAGTCTGCCAAGAAAAGCAATTAATTCTTCAAGCTAGTGGCACTGCTCAAGCTTTGCACAGTGGCTGGAGAGTTGCTTTAAATTTGATGGAATACGCCTCCGGTATTGCTTCGCGTACAAGAGTATTAGTAGATACTGCTAAAACAGTAAATCAGTCTGTTTCTATTGTGACTACTCGTAAATGTTTTCCAGGTACTAGAGCGCTTTCCATCAAAGCAGTTCTAGCTGGCGGAGGATTTTTTCATCGCTTAGGATTATCTGAAACAGTTCTGATCTTTAACCAACACCTGATATTCCTGGGAGGTATAGTTGGGCTAATTGAGCGCATGAATGAACTGCGACGACAGTTTCCAGAACAACATATTTGCGTTGAAGTAGATACACCAAAAGATGCTTGGATGGTTGCTCAAGCAGGTGTAGATTTAATTCAGTTTGATAAAATTCCCCTACCAGACCTTGAGCCTCTAGTTTTGAAGTTGAAGCAGCAGTATCCAAACTTAAAACTAGCAGCTGCTGGTGGTATTACCTCTGAAAATATAAAGGATTATGCTAGTACTGGTGTAAATATTTTAGTGACAAGTTCACCGTACTTTGGTAAACCATGCGATATTGCAGTCAAAATGACAATGGCACAGTAGGCATTTTTAACTTAGTTTGATACTTAAGATTGCAGTTGTTAAAACGCAGGAGTTGAGCCAGAAAGAACAGCGCTTAGGCAAGACTTAGAATGGAAGTAAATAGGCGTTTTGCGAAGCTCTTAAACAGTTGATGAAATAGAGCGATATAGCCATCTATCGCTCTATTCACTGCATCAGGAATTGTAGCATTTATTTGGTCTATTGGTTGTATACACGGAATAGTCTAGTCGCTGTATGGTTTTGCTTCAACTATAGTGTCGTGACAACTACAACCCTTCCCCATAACTCGGACAGTTTTCCAATTTACAGGTGAGTCTCACTTATAAAGAGTTTATTAGCTTGATAGTTACCTATTTATAAGGTAAATAACGACAGCTTAGTTTCTATACAATATTAAGCTGAACTATTTTGAAAAGAAATAAAAATTAATTTTGTTCGTGTTTGATTACTATATTAGTTGGTATTTTACTCAATAAGTTGGTATTATCTTCATTAGATTACACAGATACACTTATCCATTTGGAAAAACGCAAATCTAACAAGAGGTTTGCGACTAACTTTGGCATCAGGATTTATTAGTTTTTAATATAAGTTATTAAAAACTAGCTATTTAGTAGCGTTTGGTAAGGAGTTGAAAGTTTAACGATAGAACCGTTTTTATTTTTATCTAACAGAATCTATTGTCAAATTGCTCAATTTTGGCGATAACGATACTAATTTTTGGTAAGCAAACAGCTTTCAGCAAAACAATCTAGTTTTTTCAATATTCAATAGTAAACGGAGAAATGTTTTATGCGTTTTACCCGCACAATACCCATTGCGTCTTTAATGCTATCAATACTGGTTTTATGGCAGCCTACTTTAGCTGACTCAAGAAGTAGTCTTCCCTCAGAAAAAGAAGAAAAAACACCTTCTGTCTGGGATAAAAATAAGTGTCTTGGAGGTTATTCGCAAAGTTTTCGCTTGGGTGGAGAACTCAATAATCCAACCACTTATAACTTGCAAAACCTGAAGAATTTGCGAGATGCTTTAAAAAAACAAAATCCAGCATTAGTTACTGAAATCACTGTCAGCTTTCAAACCGGCTCAGGGCCACGAACAGAAACATACTATGGAGTCCCCCTATGGGAATTGATTAATAATCCGAAAGCCGGAGGTGGTCTAAAACCTGGGAATTCTGGGGTAAATAGTAAAAACTCTTTTCTGAGGCAATATGTTCTAGTTGATGCCACAGATTGCTATGGTGCAGTCGTAGCGATTGGTGAAATTCAACCTAACTTTGAAGGAAAAACAGTGCTAGTTGCATTTGAAAAAAAAGGTAGTGATGGTAATGTTGTGCCTTTAATAGATGAAGGATTTGCTCGTTTAGTAGTCCCAGGTGACAAAGCTGGAGGTCGTTACGTTAGTAATGTGAGAAATATTGTCATATTATCTGCTCCTCCTTCTCCTTTGAAACCAAAATATTTCTGATATAGAGACTAAGGTTGTCAGTCTCAATAATATCAGCAATAACTTCTGGAGACATTTGTAAATCTATTGAGTATGACTGGCGTCAAACTTGTTTTATGCCCACCATATCTTCAATAATTAACAAAGCCCAATACGGTTTGGATAAGCTATTGTGGCAGGGAAGGAAAAAGAGTTATTGAGCAATAATTCTTTCTCAAGAACTGCTCAATAACTGCTTGCCTCAACTGATAACTTTTTTAACCGAGGATTATAAGTAACAAAGTCAACATTTGTCTATATAAAGTAATTTACATTTATCCAACTAAGTTGGTAATATTAGCTTTGAGGATAAAATACCCAAAAACTTGAAGATTCTAGGAACAGATGAAAAAATATTTTTTGACAGGTTCTTTGGCAGCTTGTGCCTTTAGTGTTCTGATACCAAATCAAGCTTTTGCAGCTAATCTCAACTTATATGGAGCAGGTAGTTTAAGAAATGCACTAACGGAAGTAAGCCAAGACTTCACCGAAGAAACAGGAATAGGAACGAATACAGTATTTGGGCCATCAGGGATTAGAGAGCAAGCAATAGAAACAGAACTCCAACTGGGACAGCCTACTGCTGATGTCTTTGCTAGTGCAGATATTGGAAATCCCCAAAAACTCTACATTAAGGGGTTGAGCAGTCAGCCAGTGGAATTTACTCGAAACCAGGTTGTAGCGGTGTTTTCCTCAAAGTATTCCCAGGCAAAAATTACACCAAATCAGGTATTAGATTACTTACTAAATCCCAACATCAAGTTGGGAATTGCAACACCTATATTAGATCCTCTTGGAGACTACACTCAACAGATATTTACTCAAGCTAATTCAAAAAACCCTGGTAATTTTGATACCCTCAATAGTAAAGCCTTGCAATTAACAGGTGGAACGAATTCCCCAATAGTCCCATCAGGACAGGACAGCTTAGTATATTTTCTTAACAAAACTCAGCAAGCAGATGTTTTCTTAAGTTACTATACTGGCGCGATCGCATCGCAAAAAATTGATCCGAGCCTGCAAGTAGTTGGGCTACCAGATTATTTGTCTGTTGCAGCACCATTCGGTTTAACAGTTATCAAAAATGCTGACCCGAATGCACAGAAACTAGCAGATTATATTTTGTCAGAGAAAGGACAGCAAATTTTGCATAAGTATGGCTTTACCAGCCCCACCAAATCAGTACCCGAACCCAACTATGTTTGGGGACTATTACTAGCTGCGACTATGGGGTTAGCACTCAAGAAAAAATTGGCAGAGCCAAAGCAAAAGATACAAGTTTAAAATCTTGGATAAACTGAATCAAAATTGCAGCGATCGGAAAACTATTGTTGTCAGCGACAATTATTTGTAATCTCATCCTACTAGAATTTATTTTGGTGCTGACTTTTGCAGTTAAGTCATGAAACAACGAAATAGCAAGGGTTTAAGATTATAATTTATTCTTAATAACTTAATATTAATGACAAAAATCACGAGAGAATAGGTCTTTCGGCTAAGGGTATAATAAGTGATCGTTCAATGCTAAAAAAGTTTTGAATGAATATTTTACCAAGCTTTAACTGTCCATTTTACTATTCCACTATCGACTTTTTCAGCATCTTCTAATACCAGTCTGATATCCAAATTATTCTGTAAGGTAGAAGATAACATCTCACTAAATGAGGATAATCCAAGAATCTGATAATTGTTACTATTACTCAGTTCAGAATTATCTTATAACTAAGGAGTATTAAGTATGGAAGTTAGCGCTCGTAATTCCTTAAAAGGAACTATTAAAGAAATTCACCCAGGAGCAGTCAACTCTGAGGTCACATTAGAAATTGTGCCTGGGGTGGAAGTAACTGCAATTATTACCAAGGAGTCGGTAGAGCATCTCCAACTTCAAGAGGGAAAACAAGCGATCGCTGTGATTAAAGCGTCAGATGTCATAATTGCTACAGAATAGCTCGAAATGAGTAGATAAGTTGTGGCGATCCGCTTATGGAGCGATCGCTACGATTATCCAACTATTTACGAATTTTCCGAGCAAGAACTGCTACCACACACCAGACAAGAAGGATCGCGATAAGAATGTCGTTTGGCAAATTCCGTTCGCATCAAGTCAATTGTCAGCAGTTGTGATAACAGGGGTTCACTAAACTTAGTAATCAGCTTTATAACCTCCAATGCACTAAGACAAGCTAGTGTCCCAGAAACAGCACCGAGAACCGCGAACCCACGCTGATCCCAATCTGGCTTTTCTGGGAACAAGCATGATAGACAAGGAGTGACACCAGGAATAATGGTTGTTAGGTAAGCTTCCATTCCGTCCATTGCAGCTTCTACCATTGGTTTTTGCCAGCGCACGCAAGCCTCATTGAGCAAGTTTCGCTCTGTGAAATTGTGGGCGCAATCAACAGCTATATCAGCAGATTGCACTAAAGAGTCTACATTCTCTTTTGTAACGTAATCATGAACTGCTTCCACCCGAATATCAGGATTAATAGCTTGCAGAGTTTCTCTGGCTTTGAATACTCTTGGCTTACCTACCCAATCATTTGTCATCAGAACCTGACGATTCATATCATCCAGCCGTAAGTCACCACCCCGAACTAGGATTAGCCGCCCAACACCCGCTACTGCCAAATAAAGTGCTGATGTACCGCCTAATCCTCCTACACCTGTAACCAAAACCGTTGCAGACTTCAAGCGCTTTTGTCCTGCTTCTCCAAAATTGGGAAGCATCATTTGGCGGTGATAGCGTTCTAACTCACTGGGTGTTAAGTTCATCGCTTTTTAATTCTTTATCAGTCGTAAAATTTACCACCTAGTTGGTAGCAAGTATTGTAGTTGTCTATACACTTTTCTGATTTAGTACCTGTAAAGTTGGTATTTGTTCCAGGCACTATTAAAAGAGCTATGTGCAAATATAGCGATGTCTACGACGGGCTATGACGCTCTCTACGTTCGCGCAGCGTGTCGCAGACAGACACTAAAAGCGAACGCAAAGACGCTGCGCGTAGCTTGCTTCCACGGAGTGGTACGCTATTGGCGTTGCAAATGTGGTGCTGCTCCCTCTGCGGAGATGTTGTGATAGTCCTTTATTCGATCATCCCTGCTCTTTGACCAGCACCGATCTATTACTGCCAGTTTGCTCTTTGTCCTGGGTTGAATGCCCAATGAAATAAACCCCGCAGCAAAGCTGTGGGGTCTTTTAGGTATTATTGCTTTCTAGTGGGATATACAGGAATGACTGATACAAGAATCAGTACGGCATCTGTAACTGCTACCTTTGGGTTGAGATTTATCCCCCTTCATAGTGCGCGATATGACTTGATAATTCTCAAAGAATACTTGGAACAATTACTAGTACAGCAGTTTATTACTATCTTGGGACATCGGAAGCCTGCGATCGCAATCCTATGCAGATATTTGGTGATGTGGCTAATAGACTAAATAGCTTTGGTTTAGCTTATCTACATATTATTGATAGGAAAGTTGTAGTAACCAGTTACCTACGCGACGCCGAATAGTCCGTCATAGACATCGCTTTATAGGGGGCAATCAAACTGCCCCCTTAGAATCTCAACAATTACTTTAGCCTACAGCAATCATTACGTCTGATGATTTAATTATGGCGTGGACTTCTTTACCTTCAGTAAGTTTGAGATTTTCTGCTGATGATTTGGTAATAATTGCAGTCACCTCTACCCCTGGTGCTACTTCTAATGTTACTTCAGTATTTACAGAGCCAACGACGATGTTTTTTACAGTTCCTTTGAGAGCATTACGAGCGCTAACTTGCATTTGATGACCCCTACTGGTTTTTTCTTTACACGTAAATATTAACAAGTAATTAAATAAATCTGTATGACTACAAATAGAAAATATATGAATTTTTACTATTAATATAGAAAATATACGTGAATAATTTACTAAATAATTTGTTTGGTATTTGCATCTTTTTAAACCAACTTATTTGGTAATGAAAGGAATACAAAGTAGTTAGTTCAACTAACCACTTTTCAGACTGTTATTTGACAGATGCAAGATAAGTTTTCGGTGCAAGTTCATCTTTTTTGAGGTCTTCATACTTCAATTAGATCATTCCATCGGGTATCCTTCTCCTGTCGGAGACGCTACGCATAGCTTGCTTTCACGTTTGCGTAGCGTCCCGTAGGGAAGTGGTACAGGATCTTGCTACATTTCAGAACAATATTTGGGTAAAAATCCATATTTCCTTCTGCAACGGCAGTCTCCACAATTCGGGAAGGCGTTCTATTAACAAGCCGGTAAAGCCACCTAGCAGACTGTCTCCCTGTTGTAACGACTGCCGTCTTTTTAATGCAAAATTATCTAAAATCGGAATGTAGTACGAACAACTCCTGTATAGATAGTGTCATTATTGCTGTTCTGTTCTGGGTTAAATATCACAATCAAGCCTGGTGTAATTGAGATATTGTTATTCACTTGGTAGCGATATAATCCTTCTAAATGAAAAGATGTATCGCTATCTTCACGAAGATTACTAGTAGCAGTAAGAACAGCAGGGCCAAAGTCATTACTCGTCACCTTGGGTGGTTGACCAAAGATTAAACCTCCCAAGTTACCCTTTTTGCCTAAATCAGGGAGAGCTAAAGTGACCGCCCAGTTCCAGATGTCTGCCTTATCACCTCTATTAACATTTGCACCAGAAGTAACCTCTGCGATCGCTTGACTATACCCAACCCAACCAGAAAGTACTAATTGGGGGTTGAAACGATAGCTGGTTTCTATCCCATAATGATTGGCTGAAGTGGCAACACCAGCACCAAATGGGGTATTAGCGAAAGCGCTACCATAAGCCCCTGAAACGGAAACATCATTATTACTACCAGTAAAGTAAGAATGTGCATAGCTCAAAGCAAAAGTTAAGTTTTGGTTTGGCTGGAATGCTAATTGAGCTAAAGCACCATAACTACCGTCAAATAGCCCCGCACCAGCACTAGGATCGTTAGCTCTTCTAGCAAGATAACCCCCAGATAAAGTAATCGCGTCGCTCAATTTAAAGATGGCGCTGACCCCTGAACCTGTATTACTAGCAGAACCCGTATTACTGGCGCGGTAAATAGGGGAGAATCGACCAAACCGCGAAAGAGATCCAATCGGGGTTGAGGACAGCAAAGGGTTTACAGTATTGAAGTTGTCGTAGAATTCCCCACCAATAGCATCAACAATGACATTGATTTTGTCACCTACCGGGAAGCGATAATATAATTTGCCCAGTACAATGGTGTTGTCATTGTTCCCGTCCCACGATACACGGGTCATGTTTGTACCTGTGACTGCCCCACTAAAGGCTGTGGTGTTGTTCGCTTCTAAACGGGTAAACAACTGGTCTTTACCAGTGAAACTACTAATTAGATTCAAGCGGATGCGATCGCTAAAAATCGCGTTGTCCTGAAGCCTTCGTCCACCCGATGCTGTATACTCGTTAGCTCTTGCAGCCTCTCTAGCTGTACCCGCAGGGGCTGCTTCAATTCTTCTCCAGCGATCGGAATCTAGCGCTCTATCCCCACCAAACACACTCCCAACAGAGAAAATTATTTCTGCATTTAACTTGGTAGTAGTCGAAAATTGTTGATTTTCCAGGTTTGCATTGCGAGCTTCTAACCCATCTATCCGTCCGCGTATTTCAACTAGTCCATCAGCGAATTCTTCTTGCAATTTTCGCAAGGTTTCTAAGTCTTCTTTTGTGACTAAATCTGCTGTGCTAGTAGCAATCAATTCATTAACCCGATTCAGACAAGCGTTAAGACCTGCGGCAAACTCATAACGAGTCATTGCCCGATTTCCTTGGAAGCTGCCATTAGGATATCCAGCTATACAACCGTAGCGCTCAACTAAAGATTGTAAAGCCTGGAATGCCCAATCTGTAGGTTGCACATCAGATAGTTGAGAGACTGAAGTAACCTGACTCATGACTGAGTTAGGATTTTTGCTGCTGTCATCATTGAACTGCTGGCTCTGGTCAGATGAAGTAACGCCGATAGGTGCAGTCAAAACAGCTTGATTATCTGTTTGAGCAACCACTCCTCCTTTTGCCTGAAACTGAGTAGTCTGCATATCTGCTGGAATAGCTGATGCACCTTGAGCATTGATCAAACTAACTGCTAATAAGATTGGAGCAATCAACAATGAATTATGTAAAAAACCAGACATTAACCTCACACCTCAAATACTATTAGACCAACTTAATTACTAAATTTGTTGGTAATAAAAAACACCCGATGCACTATTATTACCAGATTTTCAGATTTTTACCATATAAGTTGGTAAAAATCTGACTAAATTTTGTCACTAACGGTGCAGTTGTTGGTAACAGTCAGTTATAAGTGGTAATCTGTAATTTTTTACCAATTTTTTTGGCTTCTAGCTTACTACGTTGGTAAATTATGAATTAATTAAGAAAAAACGCTTGAGAGACTGCAAATGATTAATAAACGCATCTTGACTTTTGTGAGTTGGGTATTTATCTCGTTTTTACTAATCGTCGGCTGTAGTCAAACGACTACACCTAACTCATCCTCAACTGCTAGTCCAGCAGCCCAAACAGCAAATTTGACGATATCAGCAGCTGCTAGCCTCAGAGATGCAATGGACGAAATCAAACCTCTCTACAGTAAGGAAAAACCAAATGTTACTCTGAGCTACAACTTTGGTTCATCGGGCGCTTTGCAACAACAGATTGAACAGGGTGCAGGAGTTGACGTTTTTATCTCAGCTGCAACTAAACAGATAGATGCTTTACAGAAAAAAGGTTTGTTAGTTGATGGGACTCGCAAAGACTTACTGAAAAATCAATTGGTGTTGATAGTACCGCAAAATTCCACAACTGTGGCTGATTTCAAAGACTTAACTTCACCACGCATTAAGAAAATTGCTCTAGGCGAACCTAAAAGTGTCCCCGCTGGACAATATTCTCAACAAGTTTTAACTTCATTAAAAATTCTTGACCAAATTAAAAGCAAAGCCGTCTATGCCAAAGACGTTCGTCAAGCTCTCAATTACGTAGAATCAGGCAATGCTGACGCTGGGATCGTCTACCTCTCAGATGCCAAAAGTACGCCAAAAGTCAAAATTGTAGCAACTGCATCTGAAAAAACCCATTCTCCCATCGTTTATCCCATCGCAGTTCTCAAAAGCAGTAAAAATGTCGATGCCGCTAAGGATTTTGTGCAATTTTTATCGGGCAATCAAGCCAAAGCTGTGTTTGAAAAACAGGGATTTACGGTAGCTGGTAGTTAACACCAGAGAAATTTTGACAAGGCTGGTTGAGGATTCAACGCACTACTCAAACCAGCCCTAATAAGCACCGTTCTTATCCACAAAACTATGCCACTGGATTTATCGCCCCTCTGGATATCACTTAAAACTTCATTACTTGCAACATTCATTACCTTCTTCCTTGGCATTTGGGCTGCCTACTGGATGTTGGGATATCGCGGCAAAGGTAAATCCTTGATTGAGGGTGTCTTTGTTGCTCCTCTGATTTTACCCCCCACAGTTGTCGGCTTTCTACTGCTGCTATTTTTTGGTAAAAATGGCCCCGTAGGTAAACTCATGGAGCCTTTAGACTTCAGTATCGTTTTTACCTGGTATGGTGCAGCGATCGCAGCTACAATTGTTTCCTTCCCATTAATGTATAAAACTGCATTGGGAGCGTTTGAACAGATTGACACTAATCTCTTGCGGGTAGCCAGAACTCTTGGTGCAACGGAAGTGGCAATCTTCTGGCGCATCAGTTTACCTTTAGCATTGCCCGGAATTGTAGCAGCTACAACTCTCGCCTTTGCCCGTGCTTTGGGTGAATTCGGTGCCACGTTGATGCTGGCGGGCAATATCCCAGGACAAACGCAAACGATTCCAATGGCAATATATTTTGCTGTGGAAGCAGGAGCAATGGACGAAGCCTGGTTTTGGGCGATCGCCATTATGGTAATTTCTCTATCTGGAATTATTGCAGTCAGCTATTGGCAGGAAGTTAGAGAAAAGAGGAGACAAGGGGGACAAGGCGGACAAGGCGGACGAGGGGGACAAAGCGGACACGGGAGAGAATCGTTTTCATTGTCTGTACCTGACTCCGCAGTAGGACTATTTGTGGATATTGAAAAACGACTGCCGAGTTTTCATCTCAAGGTTTCTTTTAATACCAATGAGCAACCCTTGGGATTGTTGGGGGGTTCTGGGGCAGGTAAGAGCATGATTTTGCGCTGCATTGCCGGCATAGAAACGCCGACAAGAGGGCGTATAGTCTTAAATGGCAGAGTCCTCTTTGACTCAGAACAACGAATAAATCTGCCAAGCCGCGATCGCCGCATCGGTTTTTTAGTGCAGAACTATGCTCTCTTCCCACACATGAGTGTGGCGCAAAATATTGCTTTCGGCTTACCCAAAGGATTATCTGCTCTTAATATCAGGGCGCTCTTAGAAGAACAGCTAATAGCCATGCAGTTAGAGGGATTAGGCTCACGCTATCCGCACCAATTATCTGGAGGTCAACAACAAAGGGTAGCTTTAGCCAGAGCATTGGCAAGTCAGCCAGAAGCATTGCTACTGGATGAGCCGTTTTCCGCACTCGATACCCACTTGCGTAGTCAACTAGAACAGCAAATGACAGAAACTCTAGCTGATTACCAAGGCGTAACTCTATTTGTTACCCATAATATGGAAGAAGCTTACCAGATTTGCCCTAGCTTATTGGCATTGGAACATGGTTTAGCAGTGCATTATGGCTCCAAATACGATATTTTTGAGCATCCCACCACTGTGGGTGTCGCCCAATTAACCGGGTGCAAGAACTTCTCTCGTGTTATTTTTGAATCATCAAATCAGGTGCAAGCACTTGATTGGGGTTGTAGCCTCCAAGTCATTGAACCCATCAACAGTGAATTATCCCACGTTGGCATTCGCGCTCATCAGCTCATCTTTACCAACGACTCATCACAGGTGAATACCTTTCCCTGTTGGCTAGCACAGACAGTTGAAACACCTCACCGGATGACGTTATTTTTAAAACTACATTCTGCTAGTAATAGTCATCAGGATTACCATCTGCAAGCAGAAGTCTTCAAGGAAAAATGGGCAACCATAAAAGACGAACCTTTTCCTTGGTATGTGCGTTTAGATCCTCTGCGCTTAATTTTGATGGAATAGTGAGCTAAACCATATCTAGGAGAGCATATCTAAAATTTTTATAATTTTTGTGGTCTGGGTCGAAAAGCACACCCTAATTATGCAATTTAAATGTGGAACAGCTGATAAGGGGTAAGCACTAAAAAAAGGGAAATACTACTACCTTCGTTAATACCAAATTTTCGCCTATTCACCTGCTTGACTAGACTTCATCATCTGATGTTTCTTCAATCTCGATTTCCCAAGGTTCTCCTTTATAATCTGGTGAAAAAAGGTGAATTTTGGCTTTATTGGAAAACTGCTTCAGCTTTTTGATGAACTGGGGAATAGCATCGACGATATGCAGATAACTTTCTATGTCATAACAGATAATGAGTAACATCAGAGGACTAGTATTTATCTTGAAATACCAGTGACAATTTGATAGTAAAACTCGCATAATTGGGCCGCAGGCTTGATAAAATCGCCTGCAAGTAGCTTCTTCTAATTGCCTGTAGAATAATTCGTTAAGTATGGGTGCTCCAGTTGGAGGCAAATCATCTGCGGGAAGGGGGGATTTATTCATAGTAAATAACTAGGGATTGGGAATTATTAGTCAAAAAAAAACAATGCTCATGCGTGTTTTAATCACGCCATCTATTCAAAGATGGCGCAACAGGAACTTTTGTAGTTGCACTCAAAGTCGGGAAATCATAGTAAATGTTCTTGTTTTTGTGTTGCAAGCCATTGCAGTTCTAACCACAAACGAGGATCTGTCTGCTTTACCTTCGACATCGGATCTCGTAGTAGATGTGTAGCATTTAGGCAGACAACTTCAACTAATCCTGCATATTCTGCTACTTCTCTGAGTATAGATATTTTGGCTTTGACATCAGCAATCAGATTGTCAGGGCAATAAATAGTGAAGTATGGCAGAAAGTGAACACGAGGTCTTCCCCAATAAGACTCGATGAGTTTAACATGACAGTGTTTTAGCAATTCCTCAACTTGTGGGAAAGAATGAGCAATAACCGTTTGGAATTCTTTGACTAGCTCTTGTTCATACCAACTTGTGTTCATAGTTATAACTTTCATGCTGAAAGTAACAATTGGGAATTTTGAATTGTGATTTAGCTTTTCTACTGATCACTGATAACTAAATATTTACTAGCCTTGGGGCAAAGATTTTTTGGGGTACTGTGTAGTACAAAAAGGTCGGCGAAGCAATTTTTTACTAATGCTGCTTCCGTTCTCCTCAAACACTATCAAGTGCAATACTTGCTCTAGAAAACGCCGTTTGTCAAAAATACCTTGAATCAGCACTTCTAGTTCAGTTGCGCCCTTGGCAGGAAAATCTTCTCCATCAATGGTGCGCCAGGGTAAAAACTCCTGCCAGTCTGAGGTTAATGTACCGATTCGTGCCCGATTTCCATAAGTAACAACTAGGAATGTATTGTAGTCAAACAGCTTTGGTATTTGTTGACAATAGGTCTGAATTCGCTGATAACCTTCTTTGAAAGTCGCCTGTTCATCACTTAGCTGAATCGAGGCAATAACTGCCAAGGGTAAACCGTTGATAAACACAACTACATCAGGACAGTGAGTATAACTCCCCTCAACTATAGTCAAGGGATGAATAGCTAGCCAATCATTGTTTTGTAGATTAGACGTATCAATGAGGCACACAAAGTCATGAACTATTTCTTCGTTATACAGGTATTCAACTTCCACACCATTGGTCAAGAATTTGTGAAAGCGACGATTATTTTCCAGCAAGTCGGAACTCTCTGTAGAAGTAACCTGATAGATAGCTGCGGCGATCACTTCATCAGGTTTTTTCGGGTTAATTTTCTGCAAAGCATTATGGAGGCGCTGATACAAAAC
This sequence comes from Nostoc sp. 'Peltigera membranacea cyanobiont' 210A, assembly GCF_002246015.1. Classification (GTDB taxonomy): domain Bacteria; phylum Cyanobacteriota; class Cyanobacteriia; order Cyanobacteriales; family Nostocaceae; genus Nostoc. The sequence goes on along the minus strand of NZ_NOLJ01000009.1, from coordinate 264,391 downwards.
CACCTCACTATAACTACTTCGCCCAATCTGATGCTTACCCAAAGCAATATCTGACTCTAATAAAACTGTGTAGCCTATAACCTCAAACCAAGTAAGCAAAGATGGTGCGATGGCTTTGCCCGCCGTAGGTATTGCTTCTCTACGTTTGTGTAGCTGGCTTTTGAGTAGGGATATCGCAGATTGTGTAAGGTCAAAACGGCGACGAATTTTGTTTCTAACACCACTCGCTTTGACAGTTGTTTTTTTTAGCTGTGCTGGATTCATGAAAAAGCTTGTGCCTAATTTATTGGCATTGGTTGGTATATTTTCGATGGAGTATAGGACTTGATACTAACTATCAAAGCTGAACTTGATCGGCAAGATTGTATCTTGTGCTACTAATTACCAATATTATTGGTAATATTGTAATGAACAGTTAGAGTTAGTTCTGTTTAATGCTTAACCTTTATTTCCTGCTCTAAAAACAGGTTGCCAATATCAAATAAAAGTTGCATAGTACCTCGGTAGCCAACTTTGGTAAACTGACCATGATCTAAGCGGTCAAAAATGGGAATCCCTTGACGGTAGAGAGGAATTTTTAAGCGTTGAGCGATCGCTACTCCATGAGAGTTGGTAATTAGCAAATCAGATCCAACCGCTAGTTGCTCAAAGTCTTCCAAATCGCCGATAGTGACGCTAGGAATGGGAAGTTTTTCTAGTAGAGGAAAGCGTGTCGTTGTCACTGCTGAGTGAATCTCAACTCCTAGCGATCGCAAAAAAGAAACTGTTGACCAAAGCAAATCTGGTTCCAGCGCCAAAGACACTCGCTTGCAACCAAAGTAAAAGTGATTTTCCAACATCACATATTGTAACTGACGGCGTTGACGGCGGTATTTCTCCGGTACGCTGACACCACTGATATCCGCCAAAGCTTGCAGGAATTTATCTACTGCTGCTAATCCGGTTAGTTCACCAAATACCTCGTAGGGTATATTGAATCTCTGCTCCAAAATTTGTGCTGCACCGCGCATACTATCACCTAGCGCCAAAGTGAATACAGAACTACCAATTGAGCGCAACTGTGCTGCATTTGTACCATTAGCTGTAATCGCACTAGAAGAATCTTCTATAGAGCCATCTAGTACGCCAGAAAGGTCTGGTACGACAATAGGTACAAGTCCAAAAGAGGTGACAATCTCTTTGATTTCCTGGACATCCCCTGGTGTGAAGGCAGAACTCGCCAAAATAGTGATTTGTGTGGGGTAAGCGTCTTGCTTGGAGCTTTTTTGAGGAATTTCCCTGACTATACTCTCAACTGCACCAGCAAAGCCATCCTGTAATGTACCTTTGAAATCTGGTGTAGAGACAAGCACAATTGGTAAATAATCTAGTTCTGGGTGACGGTGGCGAATCTCCTTAACAAAGCGCCCCATATCATCACCTCTGGTTTCCACCAGTCCAGTGCTACAAAGACCGATAATTTCTGGTTTGGATCTCTGCACCAAAGTCAAGATTGCTTGTTCAACTCTTTCCTCACCACCCAAAATGGTTGCAACTTCGGTCATCGCCGTACTGGAAAGGGGAATCGCCTGACGGAAATGTTGTACTAATACCGCCTTAGTCAAAGCAGTACAGCCTTGAGAACCGTGTAATAAAGGCATCATTCCCTTCAACCCCAAAAAGGCTAAAACTGCACCCACAGTTTGGCTTTGCTTCAGGGGATTAACTGCAACTGATGTACTCGTAACGCTAATAATCGCCATCAAATATCCTCCTCAGAAGAATTTCCTACTGACCACGGGGCTGGCTGGTATACTTGTTCCCACACAGGATTGTAAAAAGCAGCATACAATTCTCGTACAACCTCTAAAATTCCTACATACCCTGCATAGGGATGGTTGCGTTCTTGATTAATATCTAGGAATGGAATTCTAGCTGTAAGAGAAGTGTCTTGATAGCGTTTATCAGCAATTAACATATCAGCAAGATTAGAGTTAATTATCTGTAGGATTTCTTCAGGACTATTTTGCTCTAGAATTATGCCATCTTGACCTAGCAAAGTTTTGACTCTAATTTTATCCTCCTCAGTATTATTCTTAGTAAGAATAGCAATAACTTCCATGCCCAATTTTTTAGCAGCAAAGATAATCAACCAACTCTTGAAACTTCCAATAGAAAGGATAATACGCTTACCTTGCAATCGGGTAATATACAGAGCGAGTTTTTCATCTATTGCAGCAGTTTCTTCTACAATTAACTTTTCTGTCTGTTCCTGCAAATCAGAACCACCTAACTTTGCAGCAATATTCCTTAGACATTGATTGATTGACTCAATACCATAGATAGACTCTTCAATATAGGGAATGCCATATTTTTTCTCCATGCTTTTTGCCATGTTAATTAGTGCTTTAGAGGAGAGCAGCACGTTAAGTTTGGCACGATGGGCATAGCAAACTTCTTTGTAGACAGCATCGCCTGTAATTTTTGCCAAAACTCTGATACCTAATTTCTCCAATAACGGTAGAACATTCCATATTGCACCTGCGATATTATGTTCACCAATTAGGTTGATGTCATAAGGTGTACTAGTGTCTGGTTCAGATGTTCCAACAACGTGTTCTAGCAACGCTTCACCAGCAACACGGTTGCCCAAATTTTGGTTTCCAATAAAGCCAGGACAATGTACAGGGATAGTGGGTATTCCTGTTTTCTCCGTGGCATTTTTGCAAACTCCCTCGATGTCATCTCCAATCAGGGCGGTGATGCAAGTGGAGTAAACAAATACCGCCGTCGGTTTGTAGCGTCTTGCTAATTCTAAAATGCCTTTGTACAGCTTTTTGGCTCCACCGAAGATGATATCGTTCTCATCGATGTCGCTGGTAAAACGTATCTTGTACAGCATCGAACCAGAATAAAGACTGCTGTAACTTCCCCAAATACTGGCAGCACAGCCACTTGGCCCGTGAACTACATGAGCAGCATCAGTTATTGGTACTAGGGTAATCATTGCACTATCAAAAGCGCAACTCCCTTGAGTAGTTCCAGGTTGGGGTAATTGTGTAGAGGACTTTTTTTTATGCAGTTTCTGTTGCTGAGGAGCATCTTCGGAATTTGACTCACTGAATGAATCGTTGATTTTTCCTGGTGTGGGATTCATTTGTTTGGTGACAATAGGTAGAAGTTATTAGGTATTAACTGAATTACCAAAAGATAAAGATAATTTTCATTTATTAACTGTGTATCTAAAGTATGGAATAAAAGGGGATGGAAAAGATGGTTTCTCATCCCCTAAAACATAAACATCAACTAGGTTAGAGAAGGAGAAAACAAAAACACGAACTAGACTATTAAAGTATTAATTTTGCTGTGTACACCTTGGTAGATTGGTGTTAACACGGTGAAGATCAAACACACAGAGTTAAGATCAGCTATTCGATTACCTCCATTTTCAAGGATTGGTCAGAGGGTGGGCCAAAATAGCCCACCTGATATTTACTCTGTATTTAGCACCGGAGTCTGAACAAGAATCTTACTTCTTCTAGCTACCAGAAACTATTTCTACGTTTCCTTTTTTAACTGCTTCTAGCGCTTCGCCTTGAACGTCTTCTAGCTTCTTAGCAGCGTCTGCTTGGCTAATCATTTTTGCAGCATTTTCTTCACTTTCAAGGATACCGAACTCAATCAACAAATCTTCTAGCTCATCCATCTCGATGGGTGTAGGAACTGTAAGATTTGTATTGCCGATAATCTTGTCCGCTAATGTGCGGTATTCATTAGCTTGTTTACTGTCAGGCGCATACTCATTCACCGTCATCCGGCGCAATTCGGCGTGTTGCACAATATTGTCACGCGGGACGAAGTGAATCATGTGGGTATTCAATCTGGCAGCCAGGGTGCTAATCAGTTCGTCTTCCCGGTCAGTTTGACGGCTGTTACAAATCAGCCCACCCAAACGTACACCACCAGTATGAGCATATTTGAGAACGCCACGAGCAATGTTGTTGGCCGCAAACATCGCCATCATTTCACCGGAGGTAACAATGTAGATTTCTTGGGCTTTACCTTCACGAATTGGCATCGCAAAACCACCACACACAACGTCGCCCAATACGTCGTAGGATACGAAATCTACGTCTGAGTAAGCACCGTTTTCTTCAAGGAAGTTGATGGCGGTGATGATACCGCGACCGGCGCAACCTACACCAGGTTCTGGCCCACCAGATTCTACACATCTGATATCCCGGAAGCCAGTGATTACGACTTCTTCGAGTTCAATATCTTCCACAGCGCCCCGTTCAGCAGCTAAGTGCAATACGGTGGTTTGGGCTTTACAGTGCAGAATCAATCGGGTAGAGTCAGCTTTGGGGTCGCAACCCACAATCAAGATGCGTTGACCCTTTTCTGCCATAGAAGCAAGGGTATTTTGGGAGGTAGTAGATTTACCGATACCACCTTTACCGTAGAAAGCAATTTGTCTAATTTTTCCGTCGGACATGATAATTTATCCTGCAATTGTTTGTTTGGTGAGTCTGTCGGTTGATGAGGCGTTGGCATTTTGTGCCTACCGAAGGCGTTGGCACTTTGTGCCTACCGGAGGTACTCGCGCTGTAAAATTACAGCAGTGACCTTATGTAGAACGTCGTTGGAGGTGCTCGTTCTACAGCAAAAAGAGTCCGAAGAAAGAACATATTCAAGTTGTGGTCAGTTTTCGTTGGTCATTAGTCATTGTTTTTTCTGACTAATGGCTAGAGCAATAAGACATCACTCAAGGAATATTGCAAGTATTACCATCCGCTCACTCAAATGATTTCTCTAGCGGTAGTAATACCAATTGGAAAAAAGAAAGCTACAGATTCCAAGCCGGAAACTCAAATTGAAATCCGAATTACGAATTGAGCATTATCAGTTGTTGTAATCACAAAGAAGGTTGCTCATACCTCAAGAGTGGTTGCAGCAGGATTTAAATTTACGCCAAGTTTCCCTAAATCACACAACCAACCATTGCAATCCACTCTAAACAGTCGCTACAACTTCTCCGATTTTGCTGATATCATAACCGCCAAGAATTTCAAATTGGGAGTGAACCATCCGATGTCCCAAAGTACTGAGCAACTGCTGTACTGGTGCTTCTTCTAAATATTCCTTAAGAATCACCAAATCATATCGTGACCGATGTAAAGGGATAAATCCCAGCCCAAAGGCGGTAGCGACAGATGCCGTACTTATACCTGCATCGGCAACTCCTCTGACTACAGCTTGGGCAACATCTTGGTGAGTTTTGAGTATATTGTCAAAGCCCTGAACAGCATCGAACGGTATCTGCTCCTTTTGGAGTGTTTGTTCCAAAAGCATCCGACTACCAGAACCGATTTCGCGGTTAACAATAGTCGCTCCCCCAGCAACTAAGTCGCTAACTGTTCTAATTCCCATTGGGTTCCCTGACTTCNAACAAAAGTCCCTCCTCCCAGACACCAAGGGTAATCAGAACTGCTTCCCTTCCAGCCAGAACATCTCGAACAAAGGGAGTATTATACTCACCAGTCTCAGGATCGTACAGATGCATCCCAGCGATGTGCGCCTCACCTCGGCATAGACTGTGCAATGCAGCCATGCTATTGGCGAAGTTATATTGGACTCGCAGTTGCGGATGCCAGCGTTCGGTGGCTCTTGCCCATAGTGAAATCACAGGGGCACAACCAGCAATCACAACCGTGTTGTGAAGTGTGTCGAGATTATCGTCTAAAAGACGGACTCGAACTTTATTTGTACCTGTTTGACTAGTGCCTTCACCATCAGCCGGAATCATATCTTGGCGAAAAGCATCCTTACCAATCAAGGGATAAGCTATCCATTGTCCTCCCACACGAGCCACACTAACTCGTAGTTGCTGACCATTCGGAACAGGTTTGGCAAGAACGGCTTCAATTTCAGGTAAATCCCGCTCTAACCAGAATAGATCCTCAACTTGACAGCCAAGCGCTTTGGCCAAGCGAAGTGTTATGGCTACTGAGGGAGCATATAGTCCCGACTCTACACCACTAATAGTCTGACGAGTTACACTAGCGATGTTAGCCAAATCTTGTTGGCTCATGCCTAAGCGAGTTCTAATCGACTTCAAGTTATTACGGAGGTCACTATCCTGCTTCATTGGCTTTGTCTCTTGGTTTCAAAAAGCCGTAGCGGATTTAAATATTGCATCTGCCAAGGCGAAAGTCTGGTCTTTGAGTTTATATCATTTCTCTTTGACGAGTTTTTGTGCTTTCGCTGTCTTGATTCCCCATATAAAAAGACTATCACAGAAATTGCCAGTTTGCTTGCGAAGCGCAAATTATTTTTGCGGATGGTTACTTTTTACCTGCTCTTTTGGCTCAAAAGCCCCAAATTCCGATAAACAGAGACATTTATCTAGCAGCAGCTTTCTACCAACTAAATTGGTAGAAAGTAGTATTCAATACAGTTTTAGAGATTAGTTTCAGCTTTGATGCTTGATAGGCGAGTAATGCAAGCCGTAGAAAACATACTACTAACCAATGAGAGTTCTTTGGGGTAAATCTTACCCTGACAAATTAGTGCTGTAGTAGAACAAAAAAACCTACTCAAAGAAGTAGCAGAATACTTGGGGCTAGTCGAGGTTGTTTGGTTAAATGCCAATAATTTGATGCGTGTTCCACTCTCAAATCTCAAATCTCAAGAAAACTTATCCCAGTTGTGGTTAGACTTATTGTCGATTGTCACTCAAGAACAATAATCTAGTAAACCTGATTTTTCTGCAATATTCAATCTGCAAAAAATCAGAAGTACCAATCTTCATCGCAGCTTCGTTATTTTTGAAGCTTGCCAAAACCTTATGAATCAACCATACTTACATCCAGATGATTTGCCTTCACCCCAAACAATCAAGCTGAGTGAAATACTATTCAGACAGCTTGAAGAAGCAACTAAAAAAAGCTTTTTTCTAGCGTGCGATCGCATGACACGTATTTTGTTATCAAGTTGTCATTGGTATTTCCAAATCAATAGTGGCGTTTTGACATTGATCTTGATTTGTAATAATATGGAGAGCTATCGCAATATCATGAAAGCTGTTCCCCAATTTGCCGACCACTTAAAACAGTTTGCCAATAGAGCTAAAATTACTGTCAGTTCTCCAGTTGACAAAGGTATACCGTGGGTACTCAGCATAGATAATGTCTTACCTTAAGGAGACTTACCTAGTATCTGATAGATAAACCAGAATTTATTCTAGGAAAATCATCATTTCATTTGCATCAATCATCAAATAGACTGCTGGTGTGTTGCGTGACTCTACGCTCCAAATTAATAGCAGCCTCTGATGTCATTCACCAATACTATGAGCGCTCTTTTATGTCTCTGGTGAAAAAAAAATGCTCTTATTTCCTTAGATTCTTTAAATTCCTTAAAGGCTATCAACAATGCAGGCACTCTTGTGTCGAAAATATTGGGAAACAATAAAATAATTCACGGTGGCGAAATTTTTAAAGCCATCATGTTTCACCTTCTTGAAACGCTAACTCCAACGAAAATGGTAGGCATCCAGGATTGACAGCCGCCCACTCATTGGCTTCTGTAATTAGAGTTTTGTTACCTGAATCGAGATAAAATTGCATTTTGGCACTCTGCTCCAGTCTTTCCCGTTCCTTACCCCCAATTAAGCATCGTGCAATCAGGCAGTACTCTCTAGCTACACGTTTGGCGTAAGATGCTGCTTGGAGTCGCAACTTAGTCAGATTCTTCAGTTCTGACAAAGCGAGAGTTGTTGCTGAATCGCCTGAAGATGTACTTTGCTCGCTAACTTCGGCTTTTTGTAACGCTTCAGGCAGCACAATTGCAGGTGTAGATGCAGTAGGTGGAATACTGACAGAATTGATTAATAAGTTTTTATTATTGTAATTTTCAACCGTGCTGGGGTTAGAAAGGTATTTAAAATTCTTATCTGAAGTACTTTCATTAAGATTTTCAGCTAATTCTATAATATTTGAAGAAACTAATGAATTATCAGAATTATTGACACCTGAAGTTAAAGACAGATCCTCCGGTTGCAATAAATTCAATTCTTCGGAATTCTTAATTTCCTCAGATTCATCTTGTACCTGTAGTACAAATAATTCTCGTTCAGACTTAGCAACTTCTTCAAAACTTGCGACTGCCAACTGCCCTGTAGGGGCATCGGCAGCCGGAGGTAAACAGTTACAAAAAACCTTCATATAGTAAAAATGACCGTCACTTTGCTTTTGGTAAGGGTTTTCAACACTCTGTTTTGCAAATGAGTTTTCAAAACTATCAAATTGCCCGTCATTACTTGATTGATAAGGGTTTGAGCTATTTTCTGCCCACGGATCTAAGATGTAGCGCGTAGGATGCCACAAATGCAAGTGCTTTTGTAGTGTCTCTTGTGAGATAGTTTTGTGAAAGCGGCGCTTGTACTCAGCACGTATTGCTTTTCCTCGTTCAGTAGCCCCTGCTGGTAAGCCTCTATCCCACTCTATTGCCCTTACTACTATCTGGATGCGTTTTTGGGCTTGTTGGCTGCGTTCCCAGTTCTGTTGCTTACGACGGTCAAATGGGATTACATTGTCTTTGGGTTTATCAATGCTGCTAATGCCTGCTATGGCTTCTGCAAATGTGTTGGCGAATGTACCCAATAGCCGTTCGGGATAACTCTGGTAAGGGCTATACCATTTGTTACAACTTGTGGATTCTACCCAATGCCGCACTCTAGCTTCGATTTCGTGTTGGTGTCGGCAATATTGGCTGTAGCCAGGGGCGTTAATTGCGGTAGTAAGGCAAAATTCGACTAATTTATCACTCTCTAAATCTAAAAAGACGATTCCGTAGCCTACGAAGATTTGTAAGAGGGTGTTTGTTTGTCCTTTTCCTGTCCAGCCTGTGCTGATGATTTCTTCCCAGTTGGCACGCCACTGTACAACGTCAGCAGATTCTTGCTTGCGATATCTCTCCCGTGAAATTTGTTTTTTGGCTTTGTTTGCTACTCGTTTGAGTTTGGCTAAATCTTGCCGACTGGCCGCGCGATCGCAATAGTCGAGGAAGATAGAAACTGAGTCGCTAATTGGTTGTAGGTCATCATTAAGTAAAAATGACCCGCTACCCGGTTGCATGGGGCAACGGATGGCTTTGTAGTTAGTTATTTGTTTGGCACTATATGGTTTGGTGTTGGGGAAAATTTCTAGGTGTCCTTGGCGGAGGATAAAGCCTGCGTTTCTTAAGGTAATCTCTAGGGCGCAGGCTAGGGGAAAGGTGGGTAGGGGGGATGCGAAGCTTAAAATCAGGTGATAGCCGCCACTAAAGCTGGACTGGAGGATGATGATATCGACTATGCCGATGTCCTCTAGCGCTGCTTTGATGCGATTTATAGATTCAATGTTATGGTAGTCGCCTTCTAAGTCTAAATCGATTGTGGCGTAACGAGTTGTGTCGTTAAAGCGCAGACCTACTAGTTTCGACTTGTCCTGGTGCAGGTTCCACAGTTGGGAGGGTTGGAGGTAATAATCGATAGTGCGCCATGCTGGTTTTGTACCTTCTACTAAAGAAGGGGCAACTATCGCCCCAAATGGATGCCAAAAGCGCTCTACGTAGCGTTTACCCACGGATTCGGCGGGCAGGTGGGGTTTGATTTTCTTTTTTGAAGGCTGTGAAAGACTTAATTGGGGCTTGTTATCAAAATCTGCCCCAAAATCTTCTTGGTACATGAGTGACTGTCCTGATGATTTTTGTGCATCAGGTAGCCTCGCTGTTGGTCAAAATGTGTTAGCCTAAATTTGAAATTTTTATGTTTAAGCGGTTGGTTATCCGCTTGTTGGAGACGACTGGTAATCGTCTCATGGTTGAAAGCAAACAAAGGTTTATACTTGTTTAGGCTTAGATATACGTAGGCTTAGGCTAAGATTTAGTCCAACACGCTTCACCAACAACAATGCGACTACCCAACTTTTTTTTGGTTATTATTTAAATGAGGCAGTTCTAGCGAAGTTATCACTAAATCGACAAAAGAGTTTTGGGATAACAATGCAAAGCTAGCAACACCTAAAAGTGTCACCGTATATTGGCTTTTGCTAGTAGAAGTAGTGAAGATGAAATTACTCATACTCCACCACCGAGTTTAAAAACAAAAAACAGTCAAATATCTTGATACGAGTTCAGCACCAAAAAAAGTGAACTCGTACTGTAATCAGTATTGAGATGCTAATCTAGTAAGTAATGTTAAATTGTGGGATAAATTTTCTACTAAATTAGCAGCCCACAGCTACCTATGCAGCACAAATCTTATCCTTTTTTCTATTTGTAGAAACTTCCATTGCTTTCATTTGGGTCTTATAATCTTCCCAAGTTTTTTCAAATACGTCAGACTCATACATCCGCAATAAAACCTCCTCTTTATCAGTTAAATTTGGGAGTTTTAACAACTCCGCCAAAGACACCTGAACTGGGAAAACATCACTAAACTTTTGCATTAAGTGAAATATTCTCTTCCTCTGTGACGCAGATGGTTCATCTTGCAATTCTGCATCAATCTGTCGCGGACGTAGATTCACAATTTCTAGGCTCATATTCACTAAATTCCTCAATCCAAACACAACAAACTCATTAGTTATACCAATAACCCGTCCCACAATTTCCAACTCGGGCCGCAGTCTCTTTTTGAATTGATATACTTGGTCAAGCTGGAAACGCCGAAACGGATTGCGCTCGCCATTCAGCATCCAAGCAATACCATCGCCTATACTACCTATCTCATCTGCCTCCAGAAGGTCTATTACCTGGTAACAGATATCTTGATTGCAAACAAACTTGTATGCTGCATCAATACTCCGGTTAAATTCCATCTCCAGTGCAACAACTGCCTTAAATTTTTCCATTTCTCGTAATTGAGAAATTAATTCAAAAACTTTCTTACCCTTGTGATAACTACCAACACTTATATTTAGATTCTCCGAGACCTCCTGAATCACGGGTTTACCCTTCTTTAATTGAGACTTATTCTCATTTATCGAATGATTCAAATTTGAACACTTCGATTCATTCAAACGACGAGCGCTCTCCCTTTGTCTTTCTTTCGCTTGGGGACGAAGTACGCTCTCCCAGTACTGCCCCTCGTGAAATTTCTGGTAATGAGTCTTCCCGCCTTCGCGATGAAGATTAAAGTCAAGCACTAGTTTCAAATCTTCTTCAGGCGAATCAGACTCGACAAATTCCACTTTCACAGAGGAAATTAAGAGCTTGTGAGCTATCTGCAAGCGACACTTACCTGCCAAGACTACATTGACACCAGTACGTGCAGATACCTTTAAAGATTCAAGAATCCCTTTTTCCGAGATACTTTTTTTTAAAGCCGGACGTTCCTCATTCTCACCATATATTTCTATCAGCTTCGGATGAACAACCAACTCCGCAGGCGAAATATATACGATTGCCGGATTCTGCACCTCAAACATTATTGATACTCCGGATCACAAATTGTCATTCAAAAGATAAGTTCAATTTTGAAAAGTCTAAGTAGAAAGCAGACAAAGCTTAATCAGCACAACTTGTAGCACTTTCATCCGTTGGAAAAAGTGACAAGTTGAAAAAATAATTAATTCTTGTAAATACCAAAGATTAGCTACCAGAAAATCTCTCAAAGAGAATTTTCTCGCGCAGTAACTATTATTCTCAACCCATTGACAACTAATACAACTGAAGAGATATTTAAGGCTCTGATATTGGCACAAAAAGCATCTATCCGAAGAAAGATTTGTAAAACTGTGTAAACTCATGATATGATGGGTCTAGATAACTAAATTGACAAAACAAAATTCCGTCCTGTTCTAGTAACAGGTGGGCTTGTTTTTTTTCTCAAAGCCCTGGTGCAAACAGGGCTTTGAGTGAATCTTTAGGAAAAATGGACTCTACAAAAAAAGTATATCAGGCTTCATTCCATTTGGCAAAATTGTACCGTAAAGAGGGGTAAATTTTAGATGCCTCGTCTTCAGATACTAAATTCTATTGAAAAGCAAGCACTAGAGCACATAGCAGCGACCAGCAGCGATGAAGTTAGCAAAAGAGCGAAAATTCTGCTGGGACTAAACGAAGGCAAAAAATATGTAGCCTTAGCCCAAGAGATTAGCGTAACTGAAAAATCAATAGCAAAGTGGAAAAAAAGATGGACATCAAGTACCATCTTGTCAGAAACCCAGGAGTCGGCGATCGCAAAAGCTAACGAGGTATTAGGTGTCAACGTCGGTAGACCTAAGAAGTGCAAAAGTACAGAGGCGAGCAAAATCGTCGAAATCAGCGAATGGAGCAAGAACCGGAAACCCAGTCGTTCAAAGCACCATTACCATACGCAGGTAGCTGAGGAAGCTACTCGGAGGGGATTACCGACATTATCGCCAAGAAGTATAGGACGCATCTTGGAAGCCCTAACTTAATAGAAGGAATTATCAAGCAAGCACCATCCTATATCAAGGAAGTAGTTTTGAAATCCCAATTTTTACCGAAGCTTTTCATCAAACTCTAAGCAAGCATTTCCACAAACTCGACTACTTGAGCAGAAGTCACTTGTTGTGCGATCAGAAAGTCAACGAGTCCATCGAGTTTTTTACGGTTGTAGACGGTAGAATAGCCTTGAATCTGGCGTTCCTTACAGAACTGTCGCAGCTTCCGCGCGCCTAAACCCAAAAGCTTCTTCCTCTCTTCGGTAACGTCTACTAGCACAAGTTGTCTGGCTTCATCCGCAAACCTAGTTTCAACAAGTGGCGGCGCAGTTTCAATAATCGAAGATTCTGGTTCAGAAAATTCTTTTTCATTAGAAACAGCACCAATCACAGTCAAATCCCCCTGAGTTTCCAAAACTGGCGACTCTTCAGAAATCACCGCAGCGCTATTACTAACTTGAAGTGATACTGATTGAGCAGGGACAAAAATCACGTACAAGATTGGGAAGATAATCAAAAACAACTCGATTGGAAACAAAACATCGTTAACAGATTGCACAAAAGGTGATATTGCAAAAGCAGACATAATGTGATTCCTCCATGAATTACTGATGGGCGGCGTTATAGCGGCTTGCCACCCAGTAGCGGGGGGAAACCCCCGTACTGAGTGAAAGCTTTTATACGTATCCCATCCACCAGTAGGAGGAAGGAGGGTAAATTGCCTTTAAGCAATTAGACAAACCAAGTTTTCCAAAATTTGCAGTTGTTGAATTTTAGAAATTACCAATCCAAGATACAGAAATTGCAAAAATGCGATTTTTCCGACTTGCACCCGCAGCTTTTAGAAACTTCCTTATTCATCCCAGCACTCCAAATTTTTTACTCTTAAGGTAGTTGACGTAACTAACCAAGTTGTAGTTATAGTTGAGTTTTTGGGGAACAAAAGTTGAGTAAGGATGCAGCGCTACACCATCACGGCGAAAGCGGTGACAAGGCGCATATATATCAAAAAAGATAGATATCTCATCACCATCAACCTCGATTTTGGCTATGCCCTTAAGTTCCTTCGTAAACTCCGAAACTCGCCCTGATGCTACGTAGTCAAAGACCACTACATTTCGAGTGCGGAAATACTGAATGTAGGAAAGAAGTCTCGCTTCCGTACCAAGCTCAAGCAGTCTATCAGAATGTTTCAGTAAGATACCGGAATAAGAAAAAGAAAACCTACGATTAGCATATTCATCCCACAAAATAAGGTCGCCGTAAAACTTGCAAATATTCGCCTGATTGGACGATATTTCTCTATTTAAGCTTTCGACAACAGCATCATCCTCAAATGGAAACAACGCCTTACGTTCATCCCATTGCTTATCTGGACAGCAACCATCTTCAAACCATCCGTATGAATGAATGCCACAAACAATATTATTGGCACCATGCAGTAACTTACACCCAGCACACACTTGCAAATAGCAAGAAGTAAATTCTTCGCTATTAACTGCATTAACATAGCGTCGGTGTATATCTAAATGTTCCTCTAAAGCTTCACAAGGTAAAGGCTTATATGAGGAAAAGGTTTGTCCAATTAATCTGTCTGGATCAATTTCATCACAGATTACTGCCAAGTCGTCAATGTGGTGAGAACGTAATTCCTCGTAAAGTACAAATTTTCGATACGGTTCTTCCTCAAATCTGCAAACAACCAAGCCCTTAAAATCAGAATGTCCCTCAAAATTCATCACCGTATAAGTGTAAATAAAAGGCACATCATTAGATTTTTCAAAGCTCTCAGGTTTTGTAAATACAAGCGGTTTTATGTCAGCTATTTTTGCAGGTTCTATGCTATAATTAGTTTCCTCCGATTCTTCAACAATACTTAAGAAAGCACCGCCCAAGGAAGCAAAAATAATTCCGGTAAAGCCCAATACAATAGCACCAATGCCGGTAGAGGCAATTTGTTCGGAGCGTTCTTTCTCAACAATTGGGAATCCGCCCCTAGCTAAGTACAATAAACCCAAACCAGAAAAAGTTGCTATAGCGCCCAAACCAATAGCAGTCAAAGACACCATTCCAAAAGCAACATTAAAGTTCCTCAAGCAATTAAATGCAAACTTCTTCAACATAATTCATCCCTCCAAAATGCAGGTTACAAGGTTTTTAATTACTCTTGCCCCGGCACGAATTGGGATTTGCTGAGAACTACACCACTAACCTACTCCTTACTCTATTAACAATTCCAAAACTATTTAATAGATTTGTCCTGGTTAATTTTCAGTATCGGCAATAGTTTCATCCTCAATAGTGATAGCAAGAGTCGAACTTGCTTTATTGCTTAAACCAACATTCCACCCGGAGCGGATATCACCAAAAAACGATATCTAAAAGCCATATATCTACTGTCCAAAAGTCCAAGTATTAGTTTCGTTCAATTCCAATTTTTCAAAATAGTTAGCAAAACCTGGAAAGTGAAAATATTCTAAGGGCATCCGAGATATTAATAGTAAAGAAAAATTTTCTAGTTGAGCTAACTGTTGTAATCGAAATAAGTCGTTGCTAAAAGTATCGCTAACAAAGTGTAATCTATCAAAATTATCTATCACCAGCAGCCTATTATAACCATCAGATAATTTGCTTATGATATTTTGCCAATCTTGCTGGTAGTAAAAACTGAAGCTCATAGGAATAACGTTGAATAGATGATCCCCACTAAAAGGATATTCAAGATTGAGGTAAACAGACTCTAAGTTAATATCCTTGAGTAAACAGTTTTTAACAGTAAGAGTCTTACCAATATTTGGCTTGCCCCATAGGTTAATATTCTTGCCTGCATTTACCTGATCGATTAACTGACGGTAGTCTTTATAACGTAACATCACTATTATCCTTTAGATAAACTACAATTGCTTTGAAATTAAATGTGTGATTTTTTGATTGTATTTTTCTAAACTGTGTCTGGAGAATTGGTTAGATACAATAAAGTTCTCTAATAAAAAATCAGGTGATTGTGAAAGTCTTAACAGCACACCATCATCACCACTACTGCGATGATAGTAATGAACAACGGGTGATTGGATAACTGTCAGGTTATCGTTACGAATTGCTCGCCCTGTAACTAGCCCATCCATAATAAATTTAGCGGCAGCAGCTACATTATCACTATCTCGTGCAAAATTTTTGAGATACCAATGGAACTCAATCCACACTGTACTATCCAAACAAAATTCACATTCTCTAACAAATTCACCAATTAAGTTTGTCCAGTACTTCTTAAGTTCAGCACTAGCTTGCCAACTTGACCGTGCCTGGTTAATAATTTCGTTCATACAAGGAGGTAAAGGCATGGTTAGTTCAAATATCATCTTCACCGCCACCTTTAAAGTTATTTAAAAATTCTTCGACAACGTTTCTAAATTTCTTGTACGACCTACCATCTTGACGGGATAAATTGAATACTGCTTTGACAATTTCATCAAGTTGATAACCCTTTTGATACAAATTCATAATTGAGTTTCTTGCTTCTTCGTCAAGCTGCACCTTAAAACTAAAACTACCCTCAAAATCAGTCTTAGACTGCTTAGTTTTAGTAGCAGTAGTGGCTTTATATTTACCATTATTATTATTACTACTCTTGCCATACAGACTAGCGACAAATTCATCAAAATCTAACCCAGATTTCCATGCTGTATAAGGATCGTTCTGGTTTTTTGCTTCCAAGAGTAATTGCTGGAAGTATTCAGGGTCTTCATCGTCAGCAACATATAAAGCTTGGAGTCGTAAAACTTCAGTCGTCTTGTACAAAAAATCTCCGTATCCCAGTAAATAAACCGCACGCTTGTCTTTATCGTCCCCAAGGATAATACAACTGTCTTCAGGGCGAGTCGTAACAAAGGCTGTCTTTGCCGGAAAGTTTGACCGAATCAACGGATCAATCACGTTTTTATCAGGCCGTTGCGTGTACAGTAGTACGTGAATTCCTGCACCACCCGCTTTTGCAAGCAACTTCATCAACGCAGTCTCAATGCGATCGCAGTAATTATCATCGGAAAGTAGATCAAAACACTCGTCAATTAGACAAATCACTCGCGGCATGACAAAATTAGGTGCAAACCGCAAGTTGTACTGTGCGATCGTTTCAATACTGCTGTGGCGCTCAAATTCCTGGTAACGCAATTCCATTTCTTCTACCAAGTAATCAAGCAAGTTAGCGGTAGACTCTGCATTACGCGCAACTGGGGCAACAAGATGGGGTAGCCCATCAAATTTACCAAAGGTCACGCGCTTAACATCCGAAAGCGCTAATCGAACAACAGAAGGTGGATACTGCCGCACTAAATATAAGATTGCTGCTTTCTCAAATTGCGACTTCCCACCCCGCGTCCGCCCACCACCCAAGATATGGGTTACGTTGTCGCTATAAAGTGGAATTTCGACATAGGTGCCATCTACATCAACACCACCGGGAATAGATACAGAATGAATGTCAAGTTCACTGTCAAAAGTAAAATAATCGCGGAAATAAGCAAATTGTCTATCTAATCGGGGTATGTCAAATACAACTCCTCCAGGCACTACACTCACCATTGGTGCAAATTTCAAGCCTAACTCTTCACCAAGCTGCTGTACTAAGTCATTACCAATGTCTTCTACTTTCTTGTAACTAACACCCCGTCCCAGTTTTACCCTAATACGGTTAAAAGTAGGGCCATTTTTGGCATCAACATACTTAGCATTAATATTAAAATCCTCTAACGTATCAACTAATAACTTCCCTGCCTGTAACATAGTTAAATTTTGTGAAGTACCAATCTCATTTGCACCAGTATTTCTATCTAAATATTTAGGCTCTTTTAAAATAATTGAGCCATCACCTGTAAGTTTTAAATCTAATGGCTTACCTGTGGCACGCGCAACAAGCACTGCCGTTCGGTAACAATAGTTTTTAATGCATTTATCTCTAGATTTACTAGCTAAATCAGTAAAATAACTAGTTTCTTTATTGCTCAAAAATAAATTATAAAGATTTTCCTGAACTACTTCATATCCAATCTGCTTAAGATGAATATTTTTGATTGATTCAATGTATTCAAATAAAGATTCAATTAGTGATATGTTAACTATCTCAATCATCTTATGATCTACGTTATTTTGCTCCCACTGTGATGGCATCCGATTGAGATGAATATATTCAAGTGTATAACGTGCAAACTCGTACTGGTTTAAAGTACAGTGTTCTGCACATATTGATAATATTTCTTCATCATTTGTACCTGCAATTACTGATTCGTATATTAACTGAAATAAAAATTCTAAATTAAATTCTATAACAGGACGTGATAATTTTGCTCTAAAATCAATCTGTTGTAGAATAGTTTCAGCATAAGAGACCATTGGGGAAGGTAAAGTCTCCCGTACATTATCTATAATCTCTTCATTGCCCAAACCATCTTGTTTTGCCTGCACAATTGCAGTCAAAAGCTGTTGTTTTTGAAATTCAGTATTGTTGTTATCAGTATACAGTTCTAACATTGTTTTTTTCAATTATTAGAATGATAAAATTGAGTTAATGACTAAAAAAATTGACTATGAAAAATTGGAATATATGGAATGCAGAAGAAGAACAACTTCTTGCCAAATTAGTTACAAAATGCTCAAATATTGATAAAATACATCAGGAATATTTCCCATATAGAAGTAGACAATCAGTAAAAGGAAAACTGAGGTTACTAGGATTAACACTTGAACCACAATGGACTGTCGAGGAAGAAGAAATATTACACCAACTTTACTCTGAGCTATCACCAAAGTTGATACAATCTCAGTTCATGCCTCATAGAACTCTTCCCGCAATTCACGCTAAAGCACAAAGACTTAACCTAAAACAACGCCATAGATGGACAAAAGATGAAATACAATACCTCAAAGATAACTATTTAACTGAAACTTATGAGGTCATAGGAAAAAAATTAGGTAGAGACGAAGCAGGGGTAAGAGCCAAAGCTCAAGCAATGAAATTAAGAAAACTTGAGTCATATACAGTTAATCATAATTATTTTAGCACTCCAAGTTTAGAAAATTGCTATTGGGCAGGATTTTTAGCAGCTGATGGATGCATAAATTATTCAAGTCATGGTTATATTTTAGAGGTAGGACTACACGAACAAGATTTAGAGCATTTAAAAACATTAAAGGATTTACTTGAATGTAATCGTCAAATAGCCGAAATGCATAACTCTAATCAAAAACATCAATATCCATTTGGAAAAACCTACACTAATGGTAAAGCCTTTAGATTGAGAATAAATAGTAAACAAATATGTGATGATTTAATTGGCAGATTTAATATTACACCAAATAAATCTTTGACTCTTAAACCTCCTGATTTAGATAATGAGCAATTGATAAAAGCATTCATTATCGGATTAATAGATGGGGATGGGGGAGTAAATTTATTCAAAGTCAAAGGAAAAGTTAATAGCATAGAAATAGACCTCACAGGAACAATAGAAGTACTGAATTGGGTAAAATACTGGTTTGATATTTGGGTTCCTAATAATCACTACAAATGTGCTAAACCCAAACAAAGCATGAATTCAAAAGCTTATCGATATCATGTAGCAGGGAAACGAGGAATAGAATTATGGAAAATACTATCCCAAGTTAATGTACCTAAGTTAAAACGTAAATGGCACAAACCTTTACCCTATTTTTGACCTCCATAAACTACCAACATTTTTTGATAATAATTACGTAACTCTTTTAAAGTTCGTGGGTTTTGATTGTACGAGTTGCAAATAAGACTGGCCCATACCCTACCTACTTTACATACAGCAGTATCAAACCTTCCTGCTTCAATGTCGCTTAAAGCATTATTACGACGAATATATTCAATTGCCATCTTGTCCTGAGAAGCTGGGCTAAAATTCTTTAAGTTTAACTTTGGCTGAAGGTCATACCAACTTTTATCCAACATTTGATAAGCACCAGCCGCAGTTGAACAAACATTTTTGCCATTAATAGGAGCGCACTGTTTCTTTAACGGGTGTGTAGAAAAATTATTAAAAGTTCCGTTAAATACTAACTTGCGATAACTTTCTGGCTCACTGGTTCCTGTTTCTGCCCAACGAATTGTTGCTAAAAAAGCACTCAACCGTGGTGAATAAGGATGTGGTGAGTAAAAACCTGTACTAACTCTTCCTCTTAAAGTATTTAATGATGCTGAAGAAACACCAGTACTTTGAGAAATTGAAAAATAAATGCCCAAAGTAATTAAGGAAGCAGTTGACAGATGAATGGGTTGAAAACGTAATATAAATTGACGGCGAGTATTCTGCATTAACTCAACTAAACTACCAACAATAAACCCAAATTGCCAACTATCAATTGCCTTACCAGAACTATGCATATAACATGATGGCAACTGACATGGCAGTGAAGCTACTCCTTGACACTCCCTGCTCTAAAGAGAAAGGGATTCTTGGTTCAGTGACTCGCCGTTAGACAATTGGTTTACACCAATTCCCCAAGAGGGCAAATCTCCCCAAGCGTAATTTCCCGTGTGCCCCACGGTACTTAATCCTAGGTTCAGGATATTTATACTGGCATTGACATCTCTGTCTTCTACATATCCGCAATGTGTGCAAATATGGGTTCTAGTAGATAGAGATTTATTCACTTTCTTGCCGCAGTTAGAGCAATTTTGGCTTGTGTTGTGAGGAGAGACAGCAACCGTTACCTTCCCATATTTATGACCAAAATACTCTACCCAACTGCGGAAAGTTGACCAACCAGCATCACTGATTGATTTAGCTAGATGTTGGTTCTTGACCATGCCTTTCACATTTAAATCTTCATAGGCTACCAAATCATTAGATTGGATGACGGAGTACGCCAATCTCTTGCAATACTCTTTTCGCTGCCTACTTACTCTTAAATGCTTACGCGCATACCTATTTCTAGCTTTGTAGTAATTATTAGACTGACGAAGCTTGGCTTTATTTTTAGCTTGATTGAATTTCTTAGATTTTTTGCGATTAGCTCGATTCAACTGCTTTTCCGACTTGCGGTAAAACTGGGGCGAGGGTTCTACATTACCTCTACTATCAGCAATGAAATACTTTAATCCTAAGTCGATACCAACTACTTGATTTGTTGGCTGCGTTTTAACCTTAACATCAACATCAAGTACGAACTGAGCGTAGTAACCGTCAGCGCGACGTACTAAACGGACACGCTTAATTTGTTTAATGTCGTAGTAATTAAGATCATAAGTTCCCTTCAAATTGAGTGTTCCTATGCCTTTCTTATCTGAAAAACTAATGGCTTTACGAGTTTTAGAAAGCTTCCACCCAGAGGTTTTGTACTCCACTGATCGGCAATTTTTCTTAAACTTTGGGAAACCCTTTTTACCATTAATCTTTTTCTTGCAGTTATCGTAAAATCGGCTAATTGCGCTCCAAGAACGTTCTGCCGCCGACTGCCGAGCCATTGAATTTAGTTGAGCAGCAAAGGGAAATTCAGCAGCTAGTATCGCACAGTATTTGCTGAGGTCATACTTGCCTACATTTTTATTATCCATCCAGTAACGTAAACATTTGTTTTGGATGAATTGACTGGTGCGAATGGCTTCGTCAATAGCACGATACTGCTTTTCTTTTCCTTTGACTTTAAACTCATAGATTATCATGGCTCAACCTGATTTATCTCGACTGATTTAAGAAAGCCAAATTTATTTTGCTATACGCTTATATGCACCGGATTTATTTGGGGTTTTAGGTATCACGACTCATAACTTCAACGATTAGCTAAATATTCGTGTAAATAAGGACGGGGGTTCTGTGTTACACCATTAACGTGAACTTCAAAATGCAAATGCGGCCCCGTGGAAAAGCCCGTACTACCTACTGCTGCAATCATCTGCCCACGCACAACTTGTTGTCCTTGCTGTACATACAGCTGACTGGCATGACCGTACAGAGTAGATAAACTTCCCTGATGCTGAATAATAACTGCTTTGCCATAACCACCCTTGTCGCCTGCAAAAACTACTCGACCAGCATCAATCGCATAAATTGGCGTACCCTTCGCTGCACCAAAATCAATCCCCGCGTGAAACTTGCGATCGCCTGTAATGGGGTGTGTCCGCCAACCAAACTCACTAGTTACAGGAGTACCAGCCGCAGTAGGAAAGGCAATTTGACCGTTATTTAAAACCTTATTGCTAACAACAGTTCTAGGTAATATTAGACCTTGGAGAGATTTAACTAACAGTTGAGATTCAATCCAGCCAGAAACCTGGGGGATGACCATAGCTGCAATTACAATTGAGGTTGCGATCGCATATCTCCAATTTGCACTCGAACTAGTATCGACTGTCTTATCCAAACAAGTTACAGCCGAATTACTAACCTCTTTGCCACCATCAGTTTCAAAGATTATTCGCATTGCCTCAACGCCTTCTCTCATTAGCAGGAGAAACCTGCCAACAACCAATCTTTGCAGTACTCAATACTTCCTCAAAGTCATTCCTAGCTACACGGCAATCAGGAGAATTTAGCCCATCCCCAGATGTTGCAGGTTCCCTTACTTGCGGGGAGTAACGTGTAGGAACAGGAGTAGAAGATATATTCACGCCAGGTGCAGCAGTGGGTACAACAGGCGACGATGAAAACTGAAGCTTTTGTACCAATGCCACAGCATTACGCCAGTTATAAAACTGCAAATATCCCGGTTGTAAAATATCTGCAATCCATACCAGCAGTACGAACCAAAAAATTGCCTTTACCGTCATTATTCCAATTGCTTAACCACAGGCAGGGCAAAAGAGGGAACTTCCTTGGGTACAACTTCAATCTTCTTCCCAGACGCATACCCCGGCCCGGTATAACTGCCATTTAGGAAAAAATTCAACAGCATTATTAACAACCAGACTCCCACACCAGCTACACCCACAGGAGATTTAATTACATCAGATAAAAAATATACTGGATACCAGCCAAATCTCCAGGGGTTTTGCGGATGCAGGCGGTGTGCTTTCCAAGTCTCAATGTAGGGAATTTCTATCTGAGGAACCCTCGGCTTATAGGAAGTAGGTGCATTGATATACCTAACTTCTACTGGCTGAGTCTCATAAGTAGTCATGGGAGAAACGTTAGGTTGCTGATTTACTATTCCTCCCTGCTGTACCTGCTGCAACATATTTTGCAAGCGGTTTGCAGGCACAATTGATCCACCTTCAGAATAATCAACATCAAAGTTGCGGCGCTGATTTCTACTCATAATATGACCTCAAATTAAGTAACTAGCTGGCAGGTTTATCATTTACCTGGGAGTTAGTATCTTCCCAGAAATCTTCATCCTGAAGTTGGGTGTAAAACTCTTCTGGAGATAACATTCCAAGTTGGTTTTGCACTCCATCTTCAACAAATTGGCTACTATGTACTCGCCCTAAGCCAGAAACACTAGAACGAGGAGAAAATTGAACTACATTCTTGGCAGAGAATTCGCTATTTAACCTCATCCCAGGAGTAGGTGATACTGGGGGCATTAAAGAAGGCTGAATATCAGTATCAGAAACACCAACATGAAGTTGTCGATTGCCAGGATTAGCCAAGTTATCAGACACTTCATCTCTTTCTTCAATTGCATTGTTATAGTCAGAAATTCCCCAGCCCAAAAAACAAGTAAACCCAGCCAGAAATATAACTGCACTCATCCAATGCACTCCTGAATTGGGAGATGGCATCATCTCAACTGTTGTGCGAGTTGAACCTTCAAGGGTAGTACGAATAGGGGTACGTTTGACTGCCGCTACAACATTGAGCGAACACAAAGCTATGCAAATTATCGCGGCAGCAAACTTGACATACATGACATCATCCCCTCGATTTATTAACAGGCTGTTTATTAGGAACTGGCTGAGGTAATTGCTTCTTCATTTGTTGGATATACATCCGCCTTTGCTCCTCCCGTTGGTGTATTCTCTCGCGGATGTCTGCCACCTGTGCCATCTGCTCTACTGGATCTAAATACCCCCGCGCTCGTAACAGCTGCGCCTGTGCAAGAGAATATGGTTCTTGAGCATTCTTAATCTGAATTAGCATTTGATTCAGATCAACTGATGGTTGAGATTCCAAGTTTTGAGCGTAATCAATCGCCTCTAATTTACCCAAAATTAAAACAGCAGCCGCACCAGTTGGTATCTTCTCCTCAACTTTCGTACCATCGGTTTTGCGGTACCCCCAGTAAAAAGTATTATTACCAGAAGCCGCTTCTAGTAAAACATCCAGCGAGTTGAATTTAACTATCTCCAGTGCCGGCATATAGTGAAGGCGGTAAAACCCAGATTTATCATTAGCCTGCATTCTGGATATTTCACCCCGCAATTGCTGTCCCCACAATGCCGCCGCCAACTGTCGCCAGCCTGTAAGAGTAGGCGCACCCTCGACTGAGGAGTAACTGGAAAGATGGTCTATATTGTAGTCAGTACGGGAAAGCTTTTCTAAGTACACTTCCCGAATTTGGGAAACTTGCGCCTTTACCTGTTGTACCTCCGATATTTGATTACCTGGAACCTGTTGCTTCCATCCAACCATCAATGCAACCGCCCCTATAACAGACAGCGCACTAACAGTTGAACAAACCGTCCACAGGGTAACATTTACCTTTTTCTTTCTGCGACTTGGCTGTTTATTTCGCACAGGTGTAGGAGTAAACATAATTTACCCCTCATGTATTATCAACAACCAACTGCAACTGAGGGCGCTTATTTAACTCGCGCGCGATCGCAATTCCCGCACCACCTACAACTATCCCGGTTAGTAGCAACAGAGGATGCAAGGCAAGGGTTGCCCCCACTCCCAATAATTGTCCTACCATCCCGGAAACACCCAGGTTCATCAACAAACCGCCTGCTGTGTTAACCAAAAAGTCAAATGCTGCACTCATACCTGCTCCCTGGCAATAATGCGACTAAATTGAGTAATGTCCTTAATTTTGAAAAGTTGATTAGGTTTTTTGTTCGTCCCTGGTAAACCAAATTATTACTAGTGCCAGAATCAAACCAACTAATTCACCTATACCCACACCAATCAAAATTGGCTGAATACTCGGAATTTCTTGTCTCTCTTGAGTTGGGGGGACTGCTACCCACGTCCCAATCACAGTCCCAGCTACTACCGAAAGTAAATTTATACCAACTGCCTGAGTAGATGTCTTTCTCAAGTTGAGTAAACTCTCATCCCGTATTTGATAGCAGATGGGTAGCATTTGAGCTACTATTTCTTCGGAGATTGCCCGGTTTTCGGCTGCGAGGACTTCAACTGTCTCGGCTGCGGTGTCGATGTACCGACTAACAGTGGATGAGTCTGTTCCCCCCAGTTCACTTTGCCGAAAAAATCGTTATCGATGCGCGAGTTAATTCGCTCTTGCGCTTCATCGTAACCAGGTGGAACGGAAGTATTACCTTCACCAAGTAAACTGCTGCCATGAAAAACAAATTCTTCTAGAGCAAGTGTCGAAGATTCAAGCACCACTTTATGGCGTAATTCCCCTAACTGAATACCCCTATCTGCATCTCGGTAAAGTATTCCTACAAAGCTGTCGGGTGAAGCTTGTTCTGGGTCTACGCCAAATCGCTGTTTGATGTACTCGCGCTTGTCGAACTTATGTTCGCCTACTTCTGATTTGCGATCGCGCATTGCAATCAAATGCTGGGCTGCTTCTTCAAGGGACATACCTTCACGGGAGGCTGTCTCTTTAAGTTGAACTAGCTGCTGCTCAACAGTTTCATCAAGTGTATCATTTGACTGCAAAGCTAAATCCAACAACCGACAGCAGGTACGTACTACATCAGGCGACACCTGCAAAGTCTCTGCCACTTTGTTGATATGCTTCATTTCGCTCAATTCTCCTAATTACTGCTTGCACAATTGGGTTATTTTTTTCTTCATCAGATATATGCTTAGTCAAAAAGTCATAAAGGCTTACGTCATTAACTTTTTGCAAATAAGCATCTAAGCCACCAGCAGGAATTACCTGCTGTAAATATTCTTCACAAGTCAGCCGCCGAATCTTGATAGCAACGTAAAAAACATCCGCAATCTCGACTGTTGTTGCATCAAAATATCCTCCCCGCTTTCGGGGTTTGACTATACCAGCATAGGGATACCACCGCTGTAAAGCGGCAATGGAAATCCCGTATCTTTCGGCAAGTGTTTTCTGGGTGTAAATAACGTTCTCACATATCATCAAACTCAATTCCAACTGAAAGACTTCATCAATTGAAAGCAAATTAAACTAGCACCTTACCAAACTGCTTGTAAATTAAAAAGTAATTTACAATTGATGTCACTTTAGTACAGGTATAGCTCAACTCAAATACAACTAAATTTCAGTTCATCTCCTACTAAACTGCACACTTGCCAAGTTACATACTGCCTGTTGAGAATGCAAGCACGTTTGTATATATGAGTTAAAAAAATAGAACAATACCTCTTTTGGTAAGAAACTGCTCTAACAGAAATATATAACGCGATGTGCTACTTAATAGTCTGTGACAAGTTTATTGAACTTTTACCCATTTATCTTGCCGTATCGTGTTATGAAAATACTTGCCTTCACAATCTGATAACTACAAAGCTTATTCTTCTTGAGAAATAGCCTGCTGCTGTTTCTTTATCGCACGCGCTATCAAAGGAGCTTTTTTTTCTAATCCTTGTAGAGTCAAATCCCCATCCAAATAAAGTTGATACCATTGTTGACGCTGGCGCAAGACTCTTTCATCATCCCTTAACCGCAACCGTTCCAAAGTAAATTCTGCCTTTTGACGTTGTTGCGGAGGAACTTTATCTGTTAGTACTAATTGTAGAGAAGGAAGCAAAATTTCAAACCAATCTTCTCCCAAATCAAAAGGGTCAAGTACCTGGTCATCAAGTGTACCTTTACTACTATTAATCCAAGCAGAAGCAAAGCGTAAATTGCTCCATTCATAAGCTAAATTGCGATAATTTTCACGGCTGCGATAATGATCTACTGTACCAACGGGTTCATACATAACGCTATAGCCACACAGATTATTAAATCCATCAGCTAAATCACTTTTGAAAGGCGACCAATAATCTCTGGTTCCTTTTTTGGGATCTGAGTTTTTTGCCAACCAAGCATTTCCTGGTTGTCGCACTTTTTTATCAAAATCAGGCGGTTCTGGAGGAGGGTTAAATGGCATCATCTGTGTTATACCTCTGATAACCCAAAATTTCTTTTCTCCGTTGTAACTATCCAACGGGGCCAAAATGGGTCATGTCCTGGTAAAACTCTTTGAAGTTCCTGATGAATTTGTATTGGTATTCTCAGATTTTCTGGAAACGCATTCATATCATCATCACGCATCCAAGCCTCTGCTGCTTCAATTGCGATTTCTGCTTCTTTGGAACGGGCTTGTTTGAGTCCAAAAATGTCTGAGGTTAACCATCCAACTATGTCCCCTTGTTTTGACCAAGGTACTTCGTCAAGGCTAACCTCTCTATCTTGTAATTTAAATAAAAATAGTTGATCTTTTTGCTCATTAAAATTTGGCTCTAAGGAAGCAAGAACAAGTGGAGAATGAGTAGTTACTAAAGCCTGTATCTTCATCCTGGGTTGTAATTCTGTCACCACAGATAAAATAGCTGGTAAAATCACCCTCTGCCAACGAGGATGTAAATGAGATTCAATTTCATCAACTAGTAAAACTATCTGATTTACTGGCTTTTGTTGTCGCAGTTCGGAAGCTTTTTTATGTTCGTACCAAGTCCACACTAGTAAATAAGCTAGTCCCAGAATACGCTTCATTCCGGCTGATGTTTGAGTAACAGGAACATTCCCGTAAGGTAGGTTAACTGTAGGAATATCGCGCACGTCTTCAATAGAAACTCGCGTTGTTTCTCCCACTTCTATCCATTCGGAAGGGTGAGGTGCAAGTTTTTTAATAACATTAGAAAAGAGTTCAAATGGATATTTATTGGGTTGATTCTGCCATGTAACCCAATCTTGAATTAGACCATTACAAATAACTTTATCTTTTGACTTTAATCCATTCCAAAGTGTATTTGGATTAAAGTCAAAAGGAATATCACGTTGGCGAGCTGGGTCAAAAATCGAAAAACTACCATCAACCCGTACATAAATAACTACCTCTTTTAATAAAGGAGGCATTTGTAAATTACGCCATTGCTGTTCAGAAAAATCAAACTGGCTCTGATATTCTCTTATATTTTTTTTATTGCTAACTACGGCTGTAATTTGCGGATTTTCACCTCTGACTCGCTGTGGGTACGCTGGTTGCTCCGCCCAATTTGTAGTCATCACCCACCAGGCAATATCAAGTAAAAAACTTTTACCTAAACCATTATCACCTGTAAATATATTGAGCCTATCGGCAAATGCGACATCAAAATGGGCAGCAGGACCAACTTGTTGGAGGTGAAGTTCTTTTAACATTTGGCTCTCATACACAAATTTATATTGATCAACTTACTTCTTGTAAATTAAAATTGGATAGCTCAATAGCAGTTAATCATTTTTAATGAATCCCTACAATATCCTTAATCAGACTGAACTTCAGTGTGTTAGTGATGGCATGACCCGACCCCTACTAGAAAATTGCGAGACTGCCTCACATATCCTGATTTTAGTCTGGCCACAACTTGGGGATTTTGATAGCCTTGAATATGCATGGTGGTTACAGCGCAAAGCTAAAAAATTGCCTCCTGAAAAACTCGCTATTCGTGCAGTGGGAATTGGCTCACGCACCTCTGGAACAAGATTCTGTCAATATACAGGATTTCCACCCGAAAATTTATTTGTTGAACCCAATGCAGAACTACATCACCAACTTAAACTTTATTCAGGTCTGAATCTGACTCTACCTGGACTTTCTGTGTCTCATCAAGCTTGGCTAAATCTAATGTTAATGTGTGCAGGGTTTGGAAGTCCGGGAACGCTAAGAGAAGTTTTTCGGGGATACAGGGGAGATCGTCAAGCCCCTCAACTCATTGAAGATGATGAAATTATTCAAGGTACTCCTCTACCTGCTTTTAAAGGCTCGTTTTTCCGATTAGCTGGCCCAAATGGTTTTCAACGTCCTTTTGAATTAGCAACTCTCCGGCTACGTAACATGGTGGAAGTTCTAAGCAATTGGCACACTTATGTACCAAATTCTGCCTACTTAACTCAGCGTGGTGGAACTTTTTTGTTTGATAGTAAAGGCCAGTTACTTTACTCTCATCAAGATCCAGGAATTCTGGGCTTTGCTGCTAATATGAGTCAGCCTTTATCATTTTTATCCTTTATCGAAGCAAATAGCTTTACGATGGGTGATGCGTAAAGGCCCCGAATGCGCTTTGCTAAATTCGGGGGATATAAGCGAACTTTCCTGAATTTATTCATCAGTGTTCAATTGTTTGGCGTGATTAACTAATCTATGGAATGATCTTGTTGATTGCTACTTGGGACTAAATTCAATTGATTTTAATAATCCGTGAGCCTGCTAGTCGTGAAGAAATAGACGAAATGGTGAAAACTTGGGATGTATTCATTAAAATAGCAGTAGACATCGAACGCAAAATTCTTGCAGGTGGTGGCGTTCGCCATTACGAATGTGAACAAGAGTTACTCAAAGACGGTAGCAGACAACGAGATATTTGGGGTGTGGATTGGTCTGTTTTCACTCAAGAAATCGTGTTTGAGTCAATCATCAACATTCGCCCAAGCCAGAATAACCGTAGCATGATAATACAGTCTAACCAAATTCGAGAACAAGTTAGCCAAATTACCAAGCAATTGCTAGGAGGATTGTAATGCCTAACTGGAGTGCAATTGAAGCGAGTTTTTTACGTCAACCCCACGCGCAACAATTAGGAGAATTGGCAGCTAGTTTGGCACGCCTTAACTCTTGGTCACAAAAGAGTGCAATTCGTGAATTAGTTCCAATATTGTTGTCAGAAAGTTTGTTGTACGTGTCTTTAATACAACAAAAAAATGAAATTAATAATGTTGAATTAAATCAACTCCAAGACTTATTACAAAACTGGATTAATGTTTGGGACAAATCAATGGAAATTACAGATATTGCATCTGTTGCGTCTACTTGGTCACAGCGAGTATTGGAGATGTCGGGTTTGCTAGCTTCTTAAATCGTTGAGTCCATAGTCTTAAGTAATGCACTTGACCACTGCGATCAGCTACGCTGGGCGGTTACGCCATCGCTCCTCGGTAAATACTGCTGTATCAAGAGTCGGCAGTCGCCTTATCATCAGTGGTAGAGTATTTAGAGATATAGCAATAAAATAATTATTTTTATTTGGTAATTAATTAGATTTTGCTACGGGATTATGAGAATACTACACAGCAATTTGCTCCCACCTAGAATTCTCCTCAAGAATATCTATTTCATCAAGAGATAGTATTTTAGGTTGCATTTGTTGCAGGTCACACAGTACCATTTCGGTATCCTCAGCATTAAACTTATAATACTCAGTTAAACTTCCGATGGGATAATTTAAGCCCTGATAGCGGTGTTTGAAATATAATTCAATATTCCCCCGATGCTCCCAACTTCCTAATACTCTAATAGCAACACTGGAATAATGAGCAAGTAAATCAATTTTTACTTCTGCTACTCGCTTGAGAACGGATCTAGTGGTTACTCCTATTTTGTAGATAATTCCAATATTAGTTTCAATCTCTAAAAAATATAGGCTAGAGGATAGAATACGTTGAAGTTGAGCGCGATACAGCTTCAAATCAGTAAATCGATATGCTAAATCTGGAGCATTTTTGTACTCAGCGTGTTTAAAAGCTAGCTCAAGTTTCAGCAGTTTTTTAAGTAATAGTGGCTCCTGTACATCATTGAACCGCGCAAACTCTAGCGCTCCAACGGGAATTTTACCCAAATCACTAAATTCATACTCAGGTGGGGTGAAGTATAGGTTTTTTCTTAACACTGCTGCTTTGAGTAAACCAGAAGTAATTAAGTAGGAACTAATAGGGTAATTTTTGGCTCCGTACTCCTGCCAAAGCAGCTTTAACTGTGCCAAATCCTTGCCAGATAATTGAACATTAAAATTGTCATAGAGTGGCAGAGTAGGGAATTCTCGGTTAGCTATGGGGCGGCAGGTTTCTTCATTATGAGCAAAATGATGCTCTTTCACCTTGCCTTTTTTAGCAGTTAGACTGCTATTACAGTAAGGACACTTAAGTGAAGTCTTGCCCCTGTTGATATCTTCAATACATATCAAGATCTGACTTTTCCCGTTAAGTCTCTTTTGCAAGCAGCCAACCTTCACAAAGGTCATGCAATTTTAACCAACCTCGCCACAGTACCTGGATACCAATTGGTGTTTTGCTTCGATGTTCTAGGTAGCCGCCAAGACGAGCGATCGCTTCGACAGCCCAATTAACTGTGAGGAGTTTGGGTGGTTTGGGAGACTTAGCTTTTAAAATCTTGAGTTCAAGGGGATTGAGAATTTCAATTGCGGGAGCTAAAGGCTGAGTACGGTGGAGATAAGTCAACTGTAAAAGCTCAACAGCAATCACACTCAAGAATCCAATGAGAGTTTTCATCCCCTCAGCAGCAAGCCGATATTTTTCTACCTGACATCCCGACTTGAAAATTTTATGATACTCTTCAACTCGCCAACGGTAAGAATACCAGCGTAAAATCATAGAAGCTGTCTGGATATCTGCAACAACTTCTGTGGTTAGCAACATCCATTCTACAGAGGTTTCACCCTCTGGGCAATCAACTTCCGTAGCATAAACAGCATATACCAGTAGAGGGTCACGGTTGTCAAAACGATAGGGAGTACGGAGGTTTACAGGACAAAATCGTACAGCCAGCTTGGTTTTGCGGGCAGAACGTTTACTAGTCTGGGGTAATTCGATTTCCTGTTCCAGACTGATAGGCTGCCCTTCCAGTTTTGACCAAAGACGCTCACTGTTCAGTTTCTAAGCTACGGTTATGAGCTGCACGAACGATAACTCCTATGTGCTGAAGTTGACGAACTTTATCAAAAACTTCTGTGATATCACCTTCTCGGTCGAAAACATGAATCACTTGGGTGTGCTTACTCACAAGGTTTTCTACAGTGGTGAGCGCTTCTACCCACCTGTAAGATTCTTTTTGCTCAAAAGGGCGGTTTCGGGCTTCTTTGCGTGCTGCTGCAAGTCGTTTTTTCTTTTGTGTCGGAGTTTCCTCTTTTGGTGGCTTTTGTTTTGGATCTCGATTCCAAAGTTTTTGCCACAACAGACCTATCGATTGACCTTTCTGGGGTTCTATGGCTAAAGCGCTGTGTAATATTAAACCGTTACCTCCCTTACCAATTGGGCCGTAACCTTCCTTTTTAGCCTCAATACTGCCATAATCAAGAAAAGTCGTGTCTCCAACGCACAGCACTACATCATATTCTGCAACAGTTTCCGCCGTCATTTGACAGTGCGGCTCAATCAATCTTGAAAATTCCACTTTGGGGTTGGCAAAAACTCATAAGCTCTCTTGAGTACTTTTCCACTACTGAAGATTTCTGACAGTGCTTTGCCAAATCCAAGACTTAGAGCATAGCCTATCGACATTGCACGCTCATTTAATCTGCGATCGCCTAGCTCACAAGTCGCAAAATTTTTCTCCCACCAGTCCAGCATCGCTTGTTACCTTTAGCACTCGATTTCAATTACTGTACCGTATATGCTGTGCTGTTTCCTAAATCCTTTGTGAGCAAGCTTTTCAAGACTTAACGGGAAAAGTCAGATATCAAGATCCCTTCTTCATTTACACCATATTTCAGCCACATTGCCCCACCATTACTGAATAGTTAAAGTTGCTCTTACTAGTGTGCTTTAACTTTTCTAATATGTCTCTATCTTCTGGAGTAATATAATGTTGATTTTAAGAATTAATGCACCAATTAAAAACCCCTCCAAGATTGGAGAGGTAAAGTAGCTTTTCAAAGGCTGTACTGAAACTATGCTTTATTCAAAGTTGCCAATACCCATCATGTGATAAGCAATAACAGCAGTATCAAAGGGTTGCAGGTAATTGATATTTATGGGATTACTGGGTAAAGTAATTAATGTTTCACTCTTGTTAGAAGTAGCTGTTTGATTGTTAGCGATTCTAGGTAGTAAAATAGAACCAACAAGATTTGCCAAATTGAGTGGGTTAGCGAGTTTCATAGATGATTCTATGTTGGTTATTGAATATATATATTTAACTGAAATAATTTAACAACTTATGCATCACACTTAATCATTTGTAGGTGCGATGGCGTACCCGCCCGCCGGAGGCATCGCTCTTTTTTCGTCTCTACGAGACGCTACTCGCGTTCGCTTCAATGAAGAGCGATATGGCTGGCGCTCTTACCACAATTCCTGTTATTCAATTTTTTATTCCTGAACCACCAACTCTTGCAGTAAGCCTTTCTCTTACAAGCCCTGTCTCTTAAGAGCAGGGTTTGTGACTCTCTGGTCAACCATTGTTCTGGTTGAGTTGCTGCTCAAGCTGCTCATCCCAGAAGGCGGCTTCTATTTTGTGTCCATCTGGATCGCGCACAAAGCAGCCGTAATACGGCTCACTATAGTCGGGTCTGCCACCGGGGGCACCATCGTCTTTACCTCCTGCCGCTAATGCTGCCTCATAGAAGGCGTGGACTGCTTCTTTTGTAGGAGCAATAAAACCAATGTGAGTTCCATTGCCAACCGTTGCAGGTTGCCCGTTGAAGGGAGTTCCCACCCAAAATTCGGGATACTGTTTACCATAGGCGATCGCCCCCGGATGCTCCATAAATCGCTTACAGCCCAATGTTGGCAACACAGCATCATAGAAGGCGATCGCTCGTTCAAAATCATTAGTACCAATCGAAATATGCGAGAGAATGCTGGGATTGTTATCCATGTCGGAATCCTCTATCAGTTGAGGTGGATGTGGATGTGCCAGAGAGCCGATCGGTGATTTGCTGCACCCGAACACAACTTGATCAAACGATTGGATTATAACAGTACTTTAGTACTAAGCCGACTTGTCTTCTTTTGCCTTTTGTTAAGTTACAAGTTCACCCTGTTAGAAGATTTTTCATTTCTTTTTCAACAGCATCATGGATGCCTGGCGCTTTAAACTGTTGTAAACCCTTAGCCGGACTGAATGTTAGGTTGAACTTCGCGCAACCGACGTTCCAGAAAACGGCGCTCACTGTCATTTGTCACTAATTCTAGTGCCCGTGTATAGCTCTGAGTCGCTTCCTCTAATGCTCCAACACGCCGGAATAAATCTGCACGGGTGGCATGAAAGAGATGATAGCTGTCCAGTTCTGAAGCAAGCCTATCAATCAGTCCAAATGCGGCTTGAGGACTGTCTGCCATTGCGATCGCCACTGCTCGGTTCAAGGTAACAATGGGTGAGGGCTGCAAGCGTTCCAACACCTCATAGAGCCGCACGATCTGCGCCCAGTCTGTTTCTTCGGCGCGGGTTGCCTGACAATGGAGGGCGGCGATCGCCGCTTGCAGGGCATACACTCCGGTTCCAAAGAGCAACGCTTCCTCTACCAGAGGTAACGCCTCAGCAATCTGTAGATGATTCCAACGACTGCGATCCTGATCTTCTAGCAAAATCAAATCGCCTGCCTCATCTAGACGCGCATTGCGCCGCGAATCGTGCAATAACATCAGCGCCACCAGTGCTGTGACTTCAGATGGGGGTTGGGGTGCCAGCAATTGCCGCACCAGTTGCCCCAAGCGAATCGCTTTGATGCAGAGGTCAGCCCGCACGATCGCATCTCCTTTGGTTGCGGCATAGCCTTCGTTGAAGATGAGATAGATGACTGTCAGGACTGCCTCTATCCGGGGAGCGAGATCAGTCGTCTCAGGTACTTTGTAAGGAATGCCTGCGTCTCGAATTTTGCGTTTAGCACGAACTAACCGCTGTGCCATTGTTGCAGTCGGTATAAGAAAGGCGCGGGCAATTTCGTCGGTTTCCAGTCCACCCAACATTCGGAGGGTCAACGCTACTTGAGTTTCCGTTGCCAGTGCCGGGTGACAGCAGGTAAAGATTAATCGCAGGCGATCGTCTCCAATTTCATCACTGTCATAGGTTGGTTCTTCAGTGGATGGAATTAAGCCAGATGCCGCATACCACTCCAGTTTTTCGGTCAGTTTCGTGCGTCGTCGGAGGCGATCGATCGCCTTGTACCGGGCAGTTCGGATAATCCAGGCACGGGGACGATCAGGAATACCGTCGCTTTCCCACTGATTCACTGCCGCTGTAAATGCTGCCTGTGCAGCTTCTTCAGCTACATCAAAATCTCCGACCAGCCGAATCAGAATAGCGACAATGCGCCCCCATTCAGTTCGATAAAGGGCAGCAATTGCTTGAGCCACATCTGTTTTTGGGATTGAAGCCATACCTTTGACAAAAAGACTTGAAGAAGAATTCAGAAGTCAGAATTCAGGAGTCAGAATCAATTGGATGGGAATTCAGACCCCAACCAATTGTAGACACCGTGCAGACGATAGCGCAGCGTTAGCGACGCAGGAGCGTCTGGGGTTTTAAACCCGTTTATTCATCCACCAGTCGCACAGAATTCAATTCTGAATTCTGGCTCCTGACTCCTGAATTCTGTTTGATAAAGAATTTTGGGCAAGGTGTCGATTTGAGCAATTGCCGTTCGACTAACTGATAAAGGGAGATAAGTTCAATTGTACTAAACAAAATTTTTGCACTCAGGTGTCGATTTGGACAATTCCCATTCGACTTAATCACAAAGGAGGCAACCCAATGAAATATTTGCTGCTGATTTATATGGACGAAAACGCCATGAGCGACACCGAGCGGGAGCATTGCTATGGGGAATCTGCCCAACTCGCCCAGGACTTGCATACTCAAGGAAAATTTCTGGCGACGGCTCCACTCCATCCTGTTGCAACCGCAACCAGTGTCCAAGTCCGTGATGGCAAATCACTCGTGACCGATGGACCATTTGCCGAAACCCGCGAACAATTGGGTGGATTCTTCCTCGTTAATGCTCAGGATTTGGATGAAGCCATTGCGATCGCCACCCGCATCCCAGGTGCAAAAGTCGGCACCGTCGAAATCCGTCCTGTCATCGAAGTTGCGGGACTACCAGGACAGCCCTGACCGTCTTAACCGCTTGAATTCAAGGAGAACCCTCATGCAAAACAATTCCAAAATCACTCCCTGTTTATGGTTTGACGATCAAGCCGAAGCCGCCGCTCAGTTTTATACGTCGATTTTTCGCAATTCCAAAATTGTCCACGTCAGTCGATATGGAGACGCTGGACAGGAAATTCACGGAAAACCAGCCGGAGCCGTCATGACTGTCAGCTTTGAACTTGATGGTCAGCCGTTCACAGCACTCAACGGTGGTCCGACCTTCAAATTTAACGAGGCGATTTCCTTCCAAATCTTTTGCGATACCCAGGCGGACGTGGACGATTACTGGCAAAAATTGTCTGCCGGTGGGGATGAAACCGCACAGCAATGCGGTTGGCTCAAAGACAAATACGGCGTCTCCTGGCAAATTATTCCTCGCATTCTGATTGAGTTACTCAACCACCCCGACGCGGCAACCTCTCAAAAAGTGACCACTACCATGCTGCAAATGAAGAAGATCGAGATTGATGAACTCAAGCGTGTCGCTGCTGATTAGCGGTTCCTTCAGAGTTGCGCTTTGCGCTAATCAGCACACCCAACCCCTCGCAATCTAACTCAAAACCATTCAACAGGAGATTTCACAATGAAAGTCATGGTCTTTGTCAAAGCAACTCAATACTCCGAAACTGGGGTCATGCCGAGCGAACAGCTTTTAACTGAAATGGGGCAGTACAACGAAGAATTAGCCAGGGCAGGTATCTTGCTCGCCGCTGAGGGGTTTCATCCTAGCTCAAAAGGGGTGCGAGTTCACTTTTCAGGAACCGATCGCACCGTCACCCAAGGACCTTTCACTCCAGCGCCGGAGCTAGTGGCAGGGTACTGGCTGTGGCAGGTGAACTCAATGGAAGAGGCAGTTGCTTGGGTAAAGCGCTGCCCTAACCCTATGCCAGGAGACTCCGAGATTGAGATTCGTCCCGTATTCGAGGCAGAGGATTTTGGTGAAGTCCTGACACCCGCCTTAAGGGAGCAGGAAGACCGCATTCGCGCTCAACTTGAAACTCAGCAGCAAGAGTAACGTCATCAGCAACCGCGCAAATGATGTTCATTTGCGAACGGCACTAAGTTAATCGCAAAGCCCTGATATAACTTGCTTTTTGAGTGTGGGGAGTGTGGGGGGTAAGACTTCTTCCCCGTCCTCCCACACCCTGCCCTGACGAGGTTTCAGCTTTTCTTAGTGCCATTCGTTCATGTACAAACGATCCGCTCATCAAAACGCAGAATCGATTACAAAAGGAGAAATCAATGAAACTCAATTCTTACCTGATGTTCAACGGCAACTGTGAGGCAGCGTTCAAGTTCTATGAACAATGTCTGGGTGGCAAGATGACTATGATGATGACACACAAAGAAGCACCTTCCGCCGAAAATGTCTCACCGGAATGGCAAGACAAAATCATGCACGCTTGCCTTGAACTAGATGATCGCCTCCTGATGGGATCTGACTGCCCACCAGGATACTTTGAAACCCCGCAAGGTTTCTACGTACAAATTAGCGTTCCTGAAATCGCTGAGGCAGAACGGCTTTTTCACGCTCTAGCAGAAAACGGCAAGGTGAAGATGGCGATCGCGCAAACGTTCTGGTCATCGCGCTTTGGCATGTTGACCGATCAGTTTGGGACACCGTGGATGATCAACTGCGAACAAACCATCTGAGCCTATACCAACATCTGTCATTCGTCCTTTGTCCTTTGTCCTTTGTAAATAACCTGAGTTCGGGATAAGAAATCCTCATAAGCCTTGAATTATCGTTGTTCGGTCTAAAGCTCTGTTTTCATCTATTGTCAATAAGACATATTGCTGAGATTAGTTTCATTTGTGAACCTTATTGACAAAATAATTCCATCCACTTTTATCCCTGCTTTGATCAATTCCAGTTTTATTCAATCCTGACAGAATAAGCTTTTTAGCTTCTGGCTTAACCCGAACTCAGGTTAAATAGCCACTGACCACTGACCAACAACAAGATGAAAGATATTTGCACATCACTGAGGTTGATTCATGAAACTCTATGAATTTGCTCCCACGCGATCAATTCGAGTTCGCTGGGTTCTCCAGGAACTTGGGGTGGAATTTGAAGCAATCTCCATCAACATGCGGGCAGGTGAACACCGTACACCCGATTTTCTCAGCATTAATCCCACTGGCAAGCTCCCTGTGCTCATCGATGGCGAACATATCATCACTGAATCCGTAGCCATTGCTTTGTACCTCGGTGAGAAGTACCCAGAATCTAACCTGGTACCTACAGACTTGCTTCTGCGAGCACAGCTTTATCGTTGGCTCCTCTTTACTGCCACCGAATTAGAACAGCCGCTATGGCGTATCGCTCGCCACACGTTTATATACCCAGAAGAGTTGAGATTGTCTGCTGAAATACCTCTCGCTCGGCAAGACTTCACCAGTATGGCTGTCGTTTTAGAGAACCATCTGTTGGATCGGCAGTTTGTAGTGGGTGAACACGTCACAGTGGCTGATTTTGTGCTTGCTTACACACTGGATTGGGCGAACGAAGTTCAGCTACTCGCCACTTTCCCCACGCTGGTAAACTACATGGAACGAATGTACAAACGACCAAAGGCATCTGGACGAATCGCAGCTGCACTTGCAAGTCTCAATCAGACCTCACAATGATTCGTGATCTGATCAGCCGTTTGGGTATCAGCCAGAGTGAAGTCTGGTAGATATTGTTTTACAGAGACATCCAGGACATCCAGGTTAATTTTTCCAGCTTCTACCAATTGCAGCGCTGCGATCGCTTCTAGACGCAATCATTGTCTAGCAAAAGCCAAGTCACTTCAACGATATCATCAA
The DNA here is from genome assembly GCF_002246015.1 of Nostoc sp. 'Peltigera membranacea cyanobiont' 210A. Lineage (GTDB taxonomy): Bacteria > Cyanobacteriota > Cyanobacteriia > Cyanobacteriales > Nostocaceae > Nostoc. Next base: position 225,955 of record NZ_NOLJ01000009.1, on the reverse strand, counting down.
AGCTGTCAATCTCCTGAACAGTCTTCTGTTTGAGTCGATGGGGGATATTATTCCCCGCACCTCTCAGTTAAATCTGGGCGTGCGACTTTCACCGCACCCAGCTCCCGATGTTCTTAGCTTGCGCTTTTGCTCATGTGCTTGTAATCGTGGCAACTCTCATGGATTGCTTCCAGATTATTTTTCTTCCAGTTGGCGTGATTTCCATCGATGTGGTGCAGGTGAATCTGTTCCTCGTCGGTGAATTTTAAGCCGCAGGATGCACATTTATGGTTTTGCTTCTTAAGAGCTTTAGAGGTTTCGCCGTCGTAGAGGTTACTGTTACGTTCGCTCCAATAGGCTATATTTCCGTCATAGGGGGATTGTGTTCCTTTAACCATGACGTGATTATTTTCGGAGTGAGGAACTGCTGGGAATGCCTTGTCTAGTAATTTCTTGCTAGAATGGCGGTTTTGCTTGACTTCCTTGTTGAATACCCTATAAGCTCTTGTTTCGATGTGGTATAACGAGTTTCTAGACCCGTCCATCTTGCAGAACTTATGGAAATTTCTCCAACCTCTAACTACCGGGGCTAATTTCTCAGCCTTTGTGGTAGCACCATAATTCGAGTTGTTGACGATGTGTTTTACTTTCTTACGGAATGCTTTGAAGTTGTCTACTGAGGGAGTGCTTCTAAACTTTCCGTTTTTCTGGACTTTAAAGTGCCATCCGAGGAAATCAAACCCATCTGTCGTGGCGGTAACTTTGGTTTTCTTTTGGCTTACATTCATTCCGCGTTTGCGGAGGAACTCGCTGATTCTTTCAAGTATCTCTGTTGCGTCATCTTCGGGTCGGAGTATAATAACCATGTCGTCCGCGTATCGGATTGATGGTTTGGCAATGTATTTTTCTAGAGTATTGCCTGTTATTCTAGTTCCCCGTTTGTAGTTTCGATGATATTTGTGGATATCTTCGATTCCGTTGAGCGCGATGTTTGCTAATAGTGGGCTAACTACTCCCCCTTGAGGTGTACCCTGTTCGGGGAATTCTGGATTAACCCCCGCCTTGAGGCATCGGAAAATTCCGAGTTTCAAGCCTTTAGGGGCGATGAGTTCGTCCATTATTGCTGAGTGGTTAATCCTGTCGAAGCACTTGTCGGGTAGGAAGGAGGTGTCACCACCTCCGAAACCCCCCTAAGAACGTAGCGTGACAGTTTCCCATCACTACGCTCAAGCCTTATTTCTAGCCCGATTTCTTGGATTTTGAATGTTCCAGTTTGTGGCATGGCTTGTGCAAGTGGATAAGGTTCCAGGTGTCATCTGTTCCCTCATCCTCCACCGGAACTATGTGATGGACTTCCAGTTCCTCGCCGTTGAGTAAAGTTTCACCGCAGCTTGGGCATTTCCATTCCTGGTTTTCGGCAACTATGAAATATTTACTTCCTTTTGCCCATTTGTTTTTGCCCATCTTCTTGTTACGGTTTTCCCAGTATTCTCGGAGTTCAGGATTATCTGGAGAGGCGCTTCCTTTCACCTTGATGTGACGTACAATCTTGGTTGAAGCAACGTTAAATAGTTGCATGAGTTTAGAATTGTTTCGACGGTCTTTGCTGTTAACAGCAAAGACCCAACTTCGTGTCCCGACTTGGTGAAAGTACTTAGCTTTAATCCAGTTTTTTGATTTGTATGGGTGTCGTCGTTTAGCCCAACGCCAGAGATATTGCCACACACGATAATCGATGTAGCTAAAGGTTTCTTTACTGACTCCACCTCTGTAGTAGTTAGCAAAGCCTCGGAGAATAGGATTGAGTGTGGATATGACTGCTTCCTGTTTTGCACCGTTTAGGGATTTGACTATTTCGCCGATCTTCTGGCAGAAGTTAAGAACTTTTGATTTAGAAGGCATGAATAGTGCCTTCCCCTTGAATGTGCGTAGTTTGAAGCTGAGGAAGTCAAATCCATCCTCTGTGTGAACTATACGTGTCTTCTCCTCGCTTAATTCCAGGTTGCGGTCTAATAACCATTTCTCAATTACCTTTTTCGCTTCTAAGATGTATTCCTTAGAGTTTGCCGTAATGATAAAGTCATCAGCATAGCGAATTATCCCCATTCCACTTCGGGATTTTTCTCCTAATGGATGATTCTTGGTAGGCGGGTGCCGATATGGTATTGCCTTAACTACTGTTTCCAAACCGTGAAGTCCGATATTGGCAAGTAGGGGGCTAATTGCACCACCTTGGGGAGTTCCTTGGATTGTTTCGTTAAACGTTCCTTTATCCATGAAACCGCATTTTAGCCACATTTTAATGAGTTCTCGTCCTGGTACTTTACCTATAGAGTTCTCAATGTTGCTGTGAGAAATGTTGTCAAAAAATCCTGAAATGTCTGCGTCTAGAACCCATGAGTCTCCCTTTTCGCTTTTGCCTGTTGGTGCAATTCTCGTGAATGCTTGTTCGATAGCATCGGCGCAACTCCTTCCAGGTCGGAAGCCGTAGGAATTTTCTTCAAAGACTGCCTCCCATTCTGGTTCTAGTAAGTTTTTGACTACTGTTTGCATGACTCTATCTCTCACGGTGGGAACAGTACAGTAAGACTGCACATAACTTCAAGTCACTTTTGGGAAGTTGTGTCACCATCACCAATCCCATCCACCCGTTATGTGGTCAGTCAGTTGTAATACAGCAAATTCGTAAAGTAGGGATTGAGACTAAAGTAACTGTAGAAAGTCCTTTAGGAGGATTTTTGTCTCTACCAGCAACGGAAACCGACCTATGGACACAGCAAGCTTTCACAGCCCAAACAGTCGGGAAGTTTTTACCTGAGAAATTACTGCGATTAAGCGAATGGGTAGCTCGGCGATCGCAAATTATAACGTCCGAATCTTCTTGTGTTCTTGATGATATTGAAGTCGAACACAAGAAAAAAAATGAGGAAAAAGCATCTACTAGCAACCGCTCAACCCAAAAACGAAGAAAGGCTAAGTCGCCTCATAAAGCTAACAGCACGGTTAGTGGACAAAATACTCTCCACTCAACAGACAGAGAAAGCGATAACTAGGAGTAAACCAGATGAATAATAAAATTAGTTCAACCCATCTGGAACGCCGTGCTGTTGTGTACTTAAGACAGTCAACACCCAATCAGGTAGAATTTAACCGTGAAAGTACGGAAAGACAATATGCCCTAGCTGACCGTGCATTAACCTTGGGTTGGGACAAGAGTCAAATATCCGTATTGGATAGTGACCTTGGTAAAAGTGGTCAAACGACAACAGGACGCGAAGATTTTCATCGACTAATGGCTGCTGTTGGTTTAGGGGAGGTGGGGGCTGTTTTGGCTCTGGAAGCTTCAAGATTTTCTCGTTCCCAAGCAGATTGGCATAAACTTTTAGATATCTGTGCCCTAACTGATACCTTGGTAATTGACCACGATGGGATTTACGACCCAAATGATTTTAATGACCGAGTGATACTGGGGTTTAAGGGAACTTGGAGCCACACGGAACTACATGGTATGCGCTTACGGTTACAAGGAGCCAAACTCAATAAAGCTAAAAAAGGAGAACTGCGCTGTTCTCCACCTACTGGCTATGTCTACGACCCAGAAGGAAAATTGGTGCTAGATCCAGATGAAAGTGTTGTTGGTGCAATACAGTTAGCCTTTCAACAGTTCCGCGAACTTAGAACGGCGTTTAAGGTGATGCGCTACTTTTGTGTGAACCAAATTCCTTTCCCAAGAAGACGTTGGCGACCTGGGGATATTGGTACACTTCATTGGGGAAAAGCCAACCTTAGTCGTATAACTGCCCTACTGCACAATCCAACTTACACAGGAACATACGTATATGGTAGACGACGCAGTTTTAATGTAATTGAGGCTGGGCAAATAAAGAAGGTTAAAATCCAGCAACTACCCCAAGAAGAATGGAAAGTGATAATCCACAACGCTCACGAGGCTTATATTAGTTGGTCTGAATATTTGTCTAATTGTGAGCGACTCAGACGCAATTGCCCAATTTCTTTATCAGATGGATGTCCAGGTACACCTAGAGAGGGCTTTGCTCTCCTCCAAGGTTTAGTAATTTGTGGTAAATGCGGTCGTCGTATGAGTCCTCGCTACCACGGTACTGGTGGTTGTAGAGCAGCTTACGAATGTACCCAAGCTCGTAAACAAGATGGTAGCGTTGGTGCTTGCTGGAGCGTTGCAGGAGCAGCAATTGATACAGCCGTTTCCGCTCATGTGCTGTCAGCTTTTACGGACGAGCAACTAGATATTTCCCTTGCTGTCCTATCTGAACTTGAAAATATTGCAGATGAGGCAGATAAAACATGGCAACTGCGACTGGAAAGGGCACGTTACGAAGCTGACAGAGCTTTTCGACAATATGATGCAACCGAGCCAGAAAATCGTTTAGTAGTCCGTACACTAGAAAGGCGATGGAATGAAAAATTACAACAGTTAGCAGAGTTAGAAGAGGCATACCAAAAAGCACGTCTTGTACAACGGCTGGAATTAACAGCAGTGCAACGGCAACAAATTTTACAGTTAGCCAACGATATTCCCACACTTTGGCACGCCAGTACTACTACGAATCTTGAGCGTAAAGAAATACTAGGGTTGTTAGTAAAACAAGTTGCTATCACCCCAATTGATGCTCCAGAACGCTCTACTCGTATCCAAATACTCTGGCATACAGGAGCTACAAGTGAGTTGATTGCAACACGCCCAACAAATGCAGACAAATACCGAACACCCAACGAAGTCATTCAACTTATTGAAGAATTAGCCCCGGGTCGAACTGATACGAAAATTGCTGATGAACTGAATCGCCGAGGTTTGGTGGGTGGTACTGGGCGTGCTTTTACGAAAAAAGGTGTCGCCTGGATTCGTTGGAAGTTTGGTATTGATAAGCCTTTAAGTGACCCAAGTGTTGCGAAATCTGGGGTCAGCCCGGAAGGTTACTATTCCACCAGTGCCCTTGCTAAAAAACTGGGTGTTGGAATTCATACTGTCTATTACTGGCGAGACAAAGGAATTATTCAGGCATTCCAAGAAACTCCTAGAAGTCCTTGGTGGTATATAGTCACACCCGAAGTTTTAGAGACTTTACGTGAAAAAATCCGCCGCGTACCAGTTAAATCTGAATAATACCAGTTTGATAGTGAGCCGAAAACAATAGTTTGAATATCGTTAACCCCTTTGAGTAATTTTGTACTCAAGGGGTTTTACTGTCTTCGGGTGAGGGTTTTTCAATAAATTTTTCACCATTAAAATGCCAAGCAATTCCATCTGGATCATGAAGAGAAGTCCATTGCCCAAAATTGGGAGCATTTTTCTTATGACGAAGGGTGCTAGGAGAAACATTTAGTCTTCTTGCTAAAGCTGCACCAGTCAGGTGAGATGGGACTTCCAGAGAATTTTTACTTTCGGATTTCTCTAGTGAGCTATCAGGTAAGTCAGCAAGTGGCTCACTATTATCAGATGATACTTTGGGATGATTATTTTCTTTGAGTAGTGGTAGACCATCAAGTGAGTCATGAAATGGCTCACCCATGACGGTCTCTAGTAAGTCATTTGATGCTGGCTCATTTAGTAGCTCATTATAGGGAGGCGTGTTCTCCTCAATTAGTATGGAATTTAAGATAAATTCGGCAGTTGGTGTTACCAATAGTGACTCATTTGATAGCTCACTGTTGGCGGATACGGTTTCAATAATAGATGACTTCGATAATTCAGTGTCAACATCTGCCCCAGTTATTGGTAGCTCACTTCTAGATGTACTCCCGGACGTAACTACAGATTCGTTTGTCAAGTCAAGGATTCTGTTAGGTGATTCATTTGGTGGCTCACTTAATCCCTCGTAGTTATCAGGTTGATGCAGATATCCGTTGGATAGGTCTTCACCAGATGCTTGACAAGTATACTGACTCATTGCCTGCTTGAGTACTGCTACATCAGAAAGCAGACTACTCACCTTCACCTCTAAATCCTCAATTCGCTTTGGCGTACTTGATAGCTCACTTGGTAGCACATTGGGTAGGCTACCGCATAGGTAAGTCTCCAGAATTGCCACAATAGCGGCAGAATCTGACTTTAATCCTTGAGAGCGCTTAAATTCAACCAACAGTTCATAGACTTTGGGTGGTGGGTAGGCTGCTATACGGGGATTTTTTGTTGCCATAGTTGGTAGACTTTAACACTTGATACAACTCTAGCCTACCTTATTAGTAGCTCACTCATAGCTCACTAACCACTACTTTTTTCACCTTAGCAAAGCTCTTCCCTTGGCGAGGCTCACTCACTTGTGAGAAAATCTGTACCCAATTGCAGCGCATTGAGTGGAGAATAATTATAGAAAGGAAAATATCCCTAAACTTCATTGAATCAAGGTGCAATATGAATACACCGTCGGTATCTTGAGCATTCTGGTAGTCCCGTCCTTTTTAGGGATGGGGATTTCCCGTAGTCCTTGATGCTTCCAATTTCCACTGTTCGTTTTCAGTAGTTCTTCAAGGTTGAAGCGTTCTTCAAATGACAGGGATTTCTTACCATCAATACCCGCCGTTTTTTTACCAGCATTTAGCTGAGATACCTGTCTTATTGCAAGAAATCGAGCCGAGGTTGATTTAAGAATAAGCTTTTGGAGTGACCTAGCTTTCCGCTTGTCTCCAACAAGAACCGCTTTATACACGCGCTTTTGAAGGCGGAAAAGGTTACGGCGGAATTTCTTCCACGGTAGAGCTTTCCAAGATTCACTAGTTTTGTAACTGTGTCTAATCATTTTCTCTTCTCTGGTTTGTGTATTCTGAACACCTCGCAACAATTACGTTGCGTCCTACCCGAATCAAAGGAATTCCGTATCCCGTCTTACCTACCTGGGGTTCGACTTCCCCAAGACCTTTGACTCGTTTTTATTCGTTCCCTCGGAGAGATTGATTGTTCCGTTAGGTGTGGTCAATTCAACCACTGGATTCCCAAGACTCTTGCCGCTATAAAACCGATATGCGGCGGGAATTAATTCTCCAGTGGAGTCAGGGTTTTCTGTTACGCCCTGCTCTTGGATAGGTTGCTTTTCTAGACCCGGTTTCGCCGTAGGAACTCCCTGTTAGTGCCAGTGTCAACCCGTAACGGCTGTCTGATTACACCCTGTTCCCAGCTTCACTCTACAAGAACCGAGCTTGTTCGGTGTGGGCAGGTAAGGAGTCAATTCTGAGTTTGAATGGTAGGGCTTTCACCTACATCTGACCGAGAGTTCAGCCCTTTAGTGACAGTAATCTGCTGTCGGGCTGGATTAGTTATTTACGGGCTGATTGCCGTGATTCACTGATCAACGAATCGCACTCATCTACCCAATCTTCATCCCAGAGAAGTTCATTGTAAACCTTAGTTGCTTGAGATATTTTTAGGTTGTGAGCTGCTGTCACACAATTTCTTGGTTGCCAGCCAATGAGGGCATATCTTCCATGTAAATGTCTGACAGCATTCTTGCAGTCATTAATTACTGGAATATCTTCTTTGATGTATTTCCGCAATTGGACTCCTAAACGAATTGCCTCCATTTCATAATTTTGAAAGTAGGGTTCTTCAACATCAGGTGTAGAAATCAGCAATGCTCTCACCCAGGCATGATTTTTATAGATAGCCTTCGCTACAACTAAATTGACTTGTTTTGGTGTCCAGTTGCTCCTTTGTAAAAAGTTATCTATTGCTGATTCATCATCTAAATCTATATCTACGTTAGATTCTGAAAGTATTTCCGAGATATCTGTATTTTCTAGGAACAGTTCGTACCATTCTTGAAATGTTTCGGGACTAAATAGTTTTCGCGCTTCTTCAAATGAAATTTTCTCCCATCCAGCATCTGTAACTATTTCGTTACCAGTCTTTGCAATGAACAGATTTTCTTCTTCTACCATCCAAGGGAAGGATGTCTTCTGATGTTTTCTCTTTCGTTTACCCATTGAGCCATTGCAATGTCTATCGCCTTGCCGCCTAAACGTCTACGCACTCAACTTTAATGCTACCGTTGATTATTTGGTAGGCTTCTTTACCAAAGAGCAACTCCTGTTTGTGACACTACGTACCCCATAAGAGAAATGTATTTTTTTTTACCTATATTTATCAGGAGTATCACCCACAAAAATCATCCACCCGGATATCCCGCCAAATGTCAGAAATCTGCCAGCCAGAGTTGCCAACAGACTGTACTGGAGGATTGTCAAGGAATGGAATATAGTCAGGTTCTCTTGGAAGAAGAATTGCTGCTGGTTGCTCATCAACTACAGGGGCTGAAGAATTGACGGTACAGAAGAGAAGATTTTGGTCTTCAGCGTGTTGGATTTCCATCATTTTCTTCAGAGTCAGCTTGTCGGATTTTTTGATGATCTTCATATCTATCTATTAAAAGTTTTCATTCACTGCTCCCCAAAGGCATCGGCTGAAAATCTGGATGACAGCAAAGTTGTGAGAAATTGGGTGTTAATAATTGCACGGAATAAACAAGATACAGCAAATCTATAGAAAATACGAGTCCCTTGCTGAGGAATTTATCAATTGGATACAAATTTCTTTTTCGCGCAGATGCCACAATATTTTACACAGATGTTTTGGGCACTCTTTAGCCTCATAGGAACCATTGATTCCCAAAATCAAACTGGAAAGGATTTTTTGCAGACAGGGAATTTTGATAACAAGCGTAGGTGATGATGATCGCAACCCAGGCATCACCGTGCCAAAAAAGGTTTTTTGTACGCTAAGGAAAATTCTGAGCCAATGCCACGCAGAGTTGTTGCGCGGTACTGGCTCTGCAAATGCGCTCTAAAACTGGCTTTGAGATGCAAAGTAAGAAACGTAATTATCAACGTTTCTTAAACCAAACTTCTAGTTGCTTCTCTATCTAATGAAATATTACCTCAGAAAGGTAGGGCGGAAACTATTGCTGTACAAGGATTACAGCAATAGCATACAATTTTACCCTTTTGGCGCGGTGATGCCAGAATCTTCAGGACAGGAATAGCCATAGCTATGCTTAACGAGATAGCTGCTTCTCTACGCCCGTTATACGTATTCGATACTTGTACAACTCCTTACTAACACCAAAATAATCGGCCGCAGCTTCAATATCCATCTTCTGACGATGACTGGCAGCGATAGCAGGTCTAGGGAGTAAGAGACAAGCACCCAACCAATCGGCTTCGGCCTCCTGGCGCTTATCAAATGTACGAAAGCCTATGCCAGTGCTATCAGATACGATGATCTGGGATGATTCATGGTTAAGAATGATGTGAGCCTGCTCGTGCATCAGATCATTGGATTGGCGGGCAACTGAATGGGACGGATTGAGTACGATAATATCTTTTGTTCCTGAGCGGACGGTAACAGCAGACCATTCATCGCCCTCCGTTGATTGAAGGTAACGAAGCGTTTCACGGGGTAAGCCTGGCACATTGGGGAGTTCCCAGATAAATACATTTAAATACTTTGCAAGTTCGCGTGCAGGCAACGGGTCTGTATCTTTCAGACCTAAATGTGACCTGACCTGAATCGCAGTGTTCTCGCATCGTGATTTGAAACCCCGGACGAACAGTGCTTCATCATTTTTTGATATTGGGCCGATCATTCGTCATCCTCTGCCACGGCAGCTTGATGAATAGCAAGAATTAATGCACCCAAATGTTGCGCGGTCTTTGGACTCATTGTCTTGCCTGCCTTAAAGTGAGCAAGCATGACCGTTTGGTTGGGCTTGGATGCAGTTTCTGTTTCTCCCTGCTCCTTGTAACCCAGAACCTCGCCAGGATCGACTCCAAGCCAGGCACAAATTTTTGTAAAGGAGTCTAGATCAGGCTGTTTTCCTGCCTCTACTCGTGATAGGGTTGCCGCACTGATATTCATTTCTGCCGCAACTTGTCTCAGTCCTCTGCTACCCCTTCGTTTCTTGATGAGGGGGCCAAGTTGCTCAAGTGTAAGCCTAGCCATAAAAAATCCTTTCGTTTTTGTTTCACTATTGCAACACTGTTGCAGAGGTGATATAACAGATTTGAATCACTGAAGCAACGTTGTTGCAGAGATGGAATAGTTTCACTCTATCACGATTAGCATCAGGGGTTTGTATTGTATTAGCTATTTTGGTGTGAGGATTTAATGATGAACGAAAAAGAACACAAGCATGATGTAGGGCATAGTAAAGTCCGTGTCCATATAGATCGTAAGCAGTACGAGTCGCCGAATCCAACAACAGGTTCAGCGCTTTATGTACTTGGGCACGTTCCTCATGGATTCGAGCTGTTTCAGGAGGTAGAGGGAAAGCAGGAAGATAAAGTCATCCCGAATGATGGAAATGAGATTCATCTCAAAGAAGACGAGCATTTTTATAGCACTAAAGAATTCAAGATCATCGTGAACGGTCGTCCCAAAGAGGTTACTTCAAAGGAATTATCGTTTACCGAGATTGTCTCTTTGGCATTTAGTAATCCTCCGACAGGCGAAAACATCCTTTTTACAGTTACATACGAGAAGGGCAAAGGCAGCAGGCCTGAAGGAACTCTAGTCGAAGGACAATCGGTACATATTAAAAATGGGATGATCTTCAATGTCACAGCAACTGATAAGTCGTAGCATTGACTTAAAGCGTCTACAAGATGAAGGCTTTGATCTGGAGATCAACTCAGGCTATCTACTGGTCAAAAATATTCCGTATTTAAACTCCAACCGAGAAATCAAATACGGGATGCTTGTTTCAGAATTGACTCTTGCTGGCGATGTAACCACTAAACCTAGTACACACGTTATTGAGTTTGGCGGTGATCATCCTTGCCATAAAGACGGGACAGAAATAACTCAGATCAAACATGCGAGTACAAGAAAGCAACTCACTCAGGGAGTTGAAGTTCAACATACGTTTTCAAGCAAACCTCCTCAAGGCTATTCAAACTATTATGAAAAGCTGACTACGTATATCGCTATTATTTCTAGTCCTGCACAAGCAATTGATCCGGCTGTCACAGCAAAGAATTTCTCAGTTATCCAATCGGAGGAAGGAGAATCGCCATTCTGTTATCGTGATACCGCATCAAGTAGGGCGGGTATCAATCTAATTTCTCAGAAATTAGCACTGGAAGATGTTGCTATTATTGGCTTAGGTGGAACGGGAACATACGTGTTGGATCTAGTAGCCAAAACTCCTGTCAAAAGAGTTCATCTATTTGATGGAGATAAATTATTTCAACATAACGCATTTAGGTCTCCAGGTGCGCCATCAATTGATGAACTGAGGGAAATTCCTTATAAGGTAATTTACTTCAAGGAACTGTACTCCAAAATGCATCAAGGTATTGTTCCTCATGCTTTCTATATTGAGGATGAAACAAGCGTTAATTATTTAAAGAAGATGAAGTTTGTATTTCTTTGCCTTGATAGAGGTACAGCAAAAAAACTAATTATTGGAAAATTAGAAGAATTTGGCATTCCTTTCATTGATGTCGGAATTGGTGTGAATTTAGTTGATGAATCGTTAGGGGGGATACTAAGAGTCACGACTAGCACTATAGAACAGCGTGAGCATATAAATAAAAGAGTTTCTTTTTCAGACAATAACGGTAACAACGACTATGCTCAAAATATTCAGATTGCTGATCTGAATGCTCTTAATGCAGCCTTAGCTGTAATAAAGTGGAAAAAAATATTTGGATTCTATCGAGACTTCAACGGGGAACATAATACTACATATACCATAGATGGCAATACACTAATTAACGAAGACCAGTTAGAAGGCTGAAACAGTGCTTAGACACGAATTTGTTGAATATATTCCTGATAACCTCAATGACAACACTATCTATGTGTCTATAAAGTTTGGAACCGTAGCTCATAAATGTTGCTGCGGATGTGGAAATGAGGTTTTTACTCCACTAAGCCCAACCGATTGGAAGTTAATCTTTAACGGTAAATCAATTTCGCTTGAGCCTTCAATTGGTAACTGGAGTTTTGAGTGTAAGTCTCATTATTGGATCAGACATAATGATGTTATATGGGCTGTCCAATGGTCACAAGAAGAGATTGACGCTGCCAGAATATATGATCGTTCTGCAAAAGAGAAATACTTTGAAGATGCTTCTAGTAACGTGATGACAGAGAAACCAAAGAGCGATAAACAAAAGCAAAGTTCTTGGATGAAATTGAAACAGTGGTGGTTGCAGTATTGGAAGTGACTGTAATAATATACCGCCCAAGAATGAGGTAGGGAGACTTTTAGTACATGAATATATCCGAAGATACCTTTGTTTCTTGGTCGAGGGGGCCTAGCCAAACAGAGTCTGATAAATGTGAGAACGCAGAGAGAATTGTTCGCAAAGCGATCAAAGCTGATGTTAAACTATCAAGCCTAGACATTTCCGTTTTTGCTCAAGGCTCTTACCGTGCCCGCACAAATGTTAGACAGAACAGTGATGTAGATATATGTGTCCGCTATAACTCAGCATTCTTTCCAGACTATCCCAGTGGTACTACACGAAACACGTTTGGTAATGTGGGTAGTGCTATATCCTTTGCTGAATTCAAGAATATGGTTGAGCAGGCGTTAGTCAATTACTTTGGTAGAAATGGAGTTACACGAGGTAATAAAGCTTTTGATGTTCATGCAAACACTTACAGAATTGATGCAGATGTAGTGCCTTCTTTCGAGCATCGACACTACACAGGAAGATGGAACACAGATGGCACTCCTCACTACATTTCAGGTGTTGCCTTCAAGCCGGATAACGGTAGTTTGATACAGAATTGGCCTCAGCAGACTTACGATAATGGGGTAAATAGAAATAATAGTACAGGCCGGAAATATAAACGGGTTATTCGCATTTTGAAACGTCTCCGAGACAAAATGCAGAGCGAGAACGTATCAGGAGCCAAAAACATTTCGTCGTTTCTTATCGAATGCCTGGTTTGGAATGCTGCATTGGAAGCATTCTCAAAAGAGTCATACACAGAAATTCTTCGATATATCATTGTAGACATCTGGAGTCGCACACGTAAAGATGAAGATTGTTCTGAATGGGGTGAAGTAAATGAATTGAAGTATCTCTTCCGCAATTCTCAACCGTGGACTCGCCAGGAGGCGAATAATTTTCTCCAAGCAGTCTGGAATTATATTGGATATACATGAAGAATCTGAAAGCCAAATCATTTGCATATTTTCTTTTTGCACTGTTTGCGATTTGTTTTATCGGTGTCGCACTTGTCACAGGTGCAGAGATTACAGACATCTGGAGTGCATTGAAGATTGCCTATAAAACAATTCCAATTCTGGTGATTTTATGGGTAGGGTTTGTCACCTATGCTTGGAAATGGCGAATTTTTCAGAAGTGGCTTGTTCCCTTCCCTTATATTGAAGGGACTTGGCAAGGAAGCATACAAACGACCTGGAAGAATCCGCAGACTGGGGAGACTCCCGGCCCCATACCCACAATTCTCACTATTAAACAGTCCTTCACTCATATTAGTTGTGTTATGCGTACAGCAGAGATGACAAGTCGAAGTTACTTCGCCGACTTCTGGCTGGATAGTGATGAGCAATTACGAAAGCTTGGATATTGCTACACGAGTTCTCCCTCTATATCAGTTGCAGAACGTAGCCAGCCCCACGATGGCACAATTGCTTTAGAGATAATCGGTAATCCTGTAGAAAAACTTCATGGTATTTACTGGACTACGAGAAAAACAACAGGTGAAGTTACCTTAAGATTTCGTTGCCGTGAAAAACTTGACGAATATCCATCTGATCTAGGCGATCATCCGATGAAAGGTAGGGCGGAAACTATTGCTGTACAAGGATTACAGCCTTAGCGTACAATTTTACCCTTTTGGCGCGGTGATGCCACCCACAGCCTTTTAAACTTTGACTTGATTTTAGTTCCATCTAAGGTATCTGGCTCAAAGTGGCTTTGTTACTGAGATAAAATTATTCAAGTTTATTTAAATTCAAAATTTTAATTACTCCTGGCATATCTAGCAAATAATTGCTAACCATCTCTAGAGAATACACTTCTGGCAACGCCCTCTGAAACTTACTTAGACGATATTCTGGTAATTGCGAAAGGATGAAGCGCTGGGTAGCTGGAGTTTTCCAAAAGGCAGAAGTACTCATCTGAGCGATCGCTAAACTTAAAGTTGCATAACCAACACTATCGCCTTCAATTTTTAACTTGAAGTTGTCAGAGGTAATCTTCCAATCATGGTGAAATTGCAGACCGTATTTGAGGGTGTGATTAATTTGTCCACCTGCAAAAGTCCACCACAGCGCCCGATCTGTTTCTAATTGGATGCTTGATTGAACTTCTGTGATTAATGGCCTGAGATCAGAACGGTACTCATCTAACACAACTTGCGTTTTGGCATCGATGTAAGGAATAGTACTTTTTGATTGCAATATTTCCGCAATTTGCTGACAAAGTTCAAAGCCTAGTAGCTGTGGGGCAAAGCCACCCCAGCTTGGTTTTTTACCACGGGGGGCTGGAACAACTCCAACTGTGCGTTCCTCATGGCTAACGTGCATAACTGTCCAAGCCCGACCGCCGAGAAGAAATGAACTCATCTGTGCAACTAATTTATCGACAAAAGCTTGCTCTAGAGAGCCTACAGTGTAACCTGCTGGTGTTTGAACTTTATAGAGAACTGGGCTACTAAAAACAGCGTAGAGTTCCATGAAGTTTTTACGCCCAAACACTCGTTCTGCTTTTTCTCCCATTGACAGTAGCCCACCAGCTAGAAACAGGAAATCCTCCTGAATCATGTGTTTGATCAGTATTTCAAATTCTGAGTGGGTTATGCCTGAAAAGTCAGGAACTACTGAAAGTTGCCCCCAGCAGAGTTCTGGGCTAATGCCACCAAATTGGAGAGTAAGTGCTAATAGCTGATGTACAAGTACGGCCCATGCGCGTGTCTGAGTAGGTATAGATTCGACCCAGCCTTTCCTAGCTAGTTCAATGATGGCGATCGCTTGCAATACTGTCTCTATATTTTCACAGAAAAATGTAGTATTAGCTTGTTGCCCTGTTCTCCTTCCAGTGCGGCCCAAGCGCTGGAGGAAGGATGAGACTGTAGAAGGGGCATTAGCTTGCAATACTAAATCAAGATCGCCAACATCGATGCCCAACTCTAGAGTGGAGGTGCAAATAATGCTGGCATTTGTCCCTCTATGAAAACGTTCTTCTGCGGCTGTTCGTTCTTCTAGGGAGACAGAACTATGGTGGACAAAGACATCTGTACCTCGGTTACGCATCCGTTCGGCAATTTCTTCAGCCAAAGACCGACTTTGGCAAAAAAACAGACTTTTCTTGCTCTGCGTTATCTGGCTGGCATCTTGAGCGATCGCGCCTAGTGTATCACGCAGGTAAACGCGCAAATCCTTTTTTGAGGGAACTTTGGGCGGATCGACAACGCAACCTGGACGTTTTGATGTACCTTGGAGCCAATGCAAAATATCTACCGGATTACCAACGGTGGCACTAAGTCCAACGCGCTGCACATCATTACTGGTGTAACGAACTAGCCGTTCCACAACGGACATGAGATGGGCACCTCGGTCTGTACCTGCTAGGGCATGAACTTCATCAATTACTAAAGCACGCATATCGCCAAAGATTTTTGTGTGGGGGACTTTGGCGGATAGCAGCATCACCTCTAATGACTCAGGAGTGGTCATCAATAGTGCTGTCGGCTCTTCAATAAAGGCACGCTTTTCCTGATCTTTAATATCCCCATGCCAAAGAAAGCGCCTTAGACCTACCATTTCGGTGTAATGCCCCAAACGGTCAGCTTGATTATTCAATAAAGCTTTAATCGGTGCAATGTATATTAGTCCGACTCCTTCAGGCTCGCGTTCCATTAGCGTTGCTAGTAATGGAAATATAGAAGCTTCCGTTTTGCCACCAGCTGTAGGGGCTAGAACAATTGCATTATTACCGTCGAGCAGTGTATGTCCTGCCAGTTCTTGGACAGGACGCAGAGAAGACCACCCTAAATTGGAGACAATAGCGGCTTGCAAACGGGGAGGAAAGCGAGCAAAGGCTGAAGTCATGGTTAGAACTCCACAGCTGCGTAACCTTGAATATCCGCAGGTTCTTCGTCAAAATAAGTACGACCTTCACGGATGAGCAATTCTACTTCGTTTAAATCTGTGGGTTCAAAACCTTCTGCGCTCATCGGGTCAAATTCATCGTTTTCTGCTGCTAAATCAAGGATGTTGACAAACTGGCGCAGAAATTGTCGAGGAACCACTCCCACGTCTCCCTTAAAGCCAGCAGTAACTTTGGTAACTAGCCGTTCAATAAATTCTGAAGTGACTTTATTGACGATTCCAGTCCGATTGGGTGTGGGGTAAATTTCTCGCAATTTGAGTGCCACCTCTTTTAGACGGCGTGCATCAAAGGGTTTGAGTTCTAATTGGGGTTGGCGGGGGTTAGCAAAGCCACCAAGAGTCAGAAATTGGATACGGTCATGCAGAGGTTCTAGTCCAGCAACTCCGCGTTTAGTATCAAAAAATTCAGGTGTCCCTGTATAAATCCATAACAATCCTCTGTAACGGTCGGCGGCATCACAGATTTGGCGAATTCCATTTAAAGATTTACCTCGACTATCATGCCGCATTCGCAGTACTGTTTCTACTTCATCAATGACAATAACCAGTCCCTTGTAGCCTGCGGCTTTGACAATTTCGAGAATACCGTGTAGATAGTCTAGGGCATCTCGGCTAGCAATATCTCCCTTAATACCTGCGGCTTTTTTAGCGGTAGCAGCCACATTTTCACTACCAGAAAGCCAAGAAAGCAAGGCGCTGGCTTCAGCGATTTCACCTTTCTGCTTAAAAGTAAAAATAGCACGCAGAACTCGTGCCATATCTTCTGGAGCTTTACCGCCTGTAAGAGAAGCAAGTTCTTCTTCTATGCGTTGCTGTACTAAAGTATCGAACTCGTCGCTGTTTTCATCTGCCCCACCAGCAATCAGTGCATCTTCCACACGCGCAATCCAGCGATCGATAATATCGCTTAAAGCACCTCTAGGACAAGAACTAGTTCCTAATTCCTGAACGACTTTGCGATAAACATCATCGAATTTATAAAAGTGCAAATCGTTATCAGAGACGACAACAAAACTAGTGGCAAAGCCTTGAGCTTGGGCATCAAGGATGGCTAGACGGGACATAAAAGTTTTACCACAACCGTAGCCACCACGTAAGAACTTGAAGACACCTTCGCTATTAGCTGCTAGTTGGAATTGGCGATGAATTTCTGTTCGCTGTTTGTCAATACCGACAGCAAAGGCTTCTAACCCTCGTTCTGGTACAACGCCGGAGCGAAGACGCTCAAAAATATGCTCAATATCTCGTTCGCTGATTGCCATAGTTGATTTTAATTAATACGTTTACTTTTATACATTAATCTGTTAATTTTGCTTGACATAGCGTTTACCGTTACTGGTTGTTTCAATCCTGACTGAGAAAGGAACCTTTTTCAGGTGTTCCTCAAAATCTAAGGAGAAACGCCGCACCAGTCTGGCTGAACCAAGGATTTGGTTTAGTTCCGATTCTGTGATTGAGCCGTGTTGCTGGAGGTGGAAGAACACACGCCGAACGGTTTCATCCTCGAAACTATCTTGCCAGTCAGTATTTTTGGGTAATTCGGTAGCCGTAGAAACCTCACCCTGGATCAATGAGCCAGAGACATTAAAATAAGTTTGAGGAACTATTGACTCTACATCTTCAACATTATCTGGGTGATAAATTTCCAGACGGACACGCTCATCTCGCTGTCCCTTGAGGTCAAAAAGCACCTCAATCCAATCTCCTTCGACGGCAATTTGGAGTTGCTGATTTTTGACTTCTGCACCAGGAGCATCCTTAATCGTAACTTGGATATCAGGTCGTTCTGGTACGCGCAAAGCGACATTAATTTCCCTGGCTCCCACAAAACTGAGAACGCCTTGGGCAACAGGCGCGGGCTTAACCCTCACCCGAATCCGGCTACAGTCTAAAATGCTTGGCTCTGGTTTGGCTTCGATGAGATATTTCACCATTGCCAAATGTGACTGATGACGATGGGATACTGTTAGTACAGGAATAACTCGCTCTTGAAGACTATTCCCACCATGTACAAAGGTAGCACCAGGATTGCCAGTGGCAAAAACAGCAGTATCTTTACGGAATAGTAAGTAACCTTCTTGTCCTTCGTATTTGAGAGCATTTAAAGAAACTGTTACCATTCCTTCTTCAGAGCGAGGTTCTTTGGCAAGAATATAACGGCGATTGGAGTCACGATAGGGTTTTTCTTGGGTAGTTTGGTCTTGGAGGAGAAATCCGTGGTCAGCAGTGAATACAAACTCATTTATACCAATACTTTTGAGGTGGTTCCAGGCTGACTTGATTTGTTGAAGCCAAGTTTCAAAGGTTGCTAAACCTACATTAGCTTCGCCTGCATCGTCAATTTCTCTACTGTGAACAACAACAAGATTGGTATTAGCGCAGCTTTGTTTGAGGCTGGTGGTTGACCAATTGCAGACTTCTGCCAGAGTCAGACCCCGAACTTTTCTACGGCCTGCACTGATATTATCAACACTCTTCTCACTCATTGCCCGGACTCGTTCATCAGGCTTTCGCACAGTATACTCACCTGTTTTAAAACCTTTGAAACCATCACTACCCGCTAATACTACCCGACCATTTTGGTTAACGGGGGCTAGGATGTTCATCCCGATAGCAGTGATGCTGGGTAATTCGGCATATCTCCCTTTCAACGTTACGGTAGTACCAGCCCCTTCAAATTCTTGGATAAGTTCTGTTGCCATTTCGTAGCGGAAGGCATCAATCAGAAAGTAAGCAACTTTTTTATTACCTTGGGTGAGGGGGTGTACTACTTGCTCGTAGAGAGTGCGTTGCTGAAGTCCATCATCGGGTAAAAAGCTTTCTGTAGTGCAGATGACGGCAAAATCTTGTGCCAGCGTATCAGCCCAACTGCGGTACTGAAAACGAAGTTTATCGGCAGCTTCTAGGAGTTGAGCGAAGTGGGGTAAGGTGGGTTCTAGGAGTTTTAACCTCTGTTGCTCAAAGCGGCGATGTGCTTTGTCTACTTCAGAGCCAGTTTGTGTATAGTATTCTAAAGCTTCTCTGAGGGTTTGTTTGCCCTTAAGCTGCCCTGAACCTTGAATCATGTAACCCAAAGTGGCTGCATCTTTGATTAATGACCATTCTAATCTGCGAGTGCGATCGCGTTCTAGCCAAAATGAAGCAGACTCGGTGTGAGATTGTGACCATTGTAAGGCTTTCTGAAATTCCCCAGTCAGCAGTGCTTGTACAGCACCCTGTAAAATGGCGGTTTCTTCCCACTGGAAGGTTTCAAATTGTCCCAGGTCTTCGGGGCTAATTTGATTAAGTTCTTGTTCTAGATGGGATTCTACAATTGCTGCTTTGGCTGCATAAATATCTGGATGGCGTTTTCGCAGATATTCGACGAGTTGCTTGCAGGTCTTTCGCAAGGGTAGAGAAAGTTGGGTCAGGGGTTGCAGTGCTTCAAGATGAGGAGGGCGAGTGAGGTCATGGACATACTCAACGCACATCAGCCAAGCAGCAAATGTTTCGCCCAGACCGAGGAAAGATAGGGGTGTGTCGCCGTGAAAGAAGCACACAAAAGCTGTGTTCATCCCTGTGTGACGGTAGAGATGTTCTGTTAAGGTGTTGAGAGCAGTTTGGTCGCTGATTCTCGATTGCAGTACTTTGTCTTCGCCCAGGATACCGTCTACAATCCACTCCAAACTGAGACTTGTTAAATAAGCTGCTAGTCCGTCCTGGGGTTGGGAAAGGTTATTTTGCAGCCACATCTCGGCAGATGGTAAGTCTGTGATGCCGTTGTTAAGGTAGTTTTCGATACTAGCAGGGTTAATGCGCCCTGTGACTGCTTCCCGAATTAATGTGTCAAAGGCTTTGCGGAAACGGTAGCCGGCGCGGTAAAGTTCCAGAATAGGAGTTTTGCGGATAGTTTCTTCCGTATGACCGGGCATGTGAATTAACAACGGTTCGGGGTCAAGTCCATTGCCATAAGTTTCCAGGGCAAGTACCATCTCTAAGTAACTGCCGCGAAAGCCAACGACTGGGGCAAAAAAGTCACCACGGTTATAGCGGGCGATTAACTCATCAACATAACTGTTGTAGTACCCGTCTTTATCTAGCCAAATAACGATACCGCGTTGACGCAGTTCTCGCTTCAGTTCTGCTTCTAAAACTGCGGTAATGGGATTTAAGTGACTCATGCGGCCTCCTCTTCTTGCTCAAACAGAGGGCCGTAATCTTCCTCTTGGGTTTCTTCTTTTTTGCGTTTGCGTTCCCGTCGCTTCTCTTCTTTCTCGATAATTTCCCGCACTAGCTGGGGATTTTCTCTAGCAAAGGCTAGGCGCAAAGTATTAGAGTCTGTTTCCTCAATAGTAAAATCTTCAGAAATTTCATCTTGCAACCGCAGTTCCCACTCGTAAGCTTTAGCTGGGTGATATTTCCAAAAGCAGCTGTGGGCTACGGCGAGGGAAGGATCTTGTTTGCATTTACCATCAACTCGTTTGGGAAAATAACGGGCGGCTAAATGTGACCAGTCATAATCTTTTTTACCTTCGGCGTTGCAGAGTTCTGACCACCATTTCTTGGGTTGGTTCCACTGGGGTTCGAGTAAGGGCCAGAGGGCTGCACTATTCACCATCACACCGTCGTCCAAATCCATTTTGAAACGGGCATCGACTTCGCGGGGGATATCTCTGGCGTTGGCTGGGATTGGCCCTTGTTCCGCGCACTGTCTCACGAGGTCGATAAATGCTTTGAATTCTTCGTGGAGTTTTTGGACTTCGCTGTAGCGTTCTTCGGCTTTTGTTTGTGTTTTTTTATCGCCTTGATGTCTGGCTGTGGTTAGGTCGTTGAGTTCGCCTTCTAGTTGACTGAGTTCGGGGATGAGGTAATCTGCTAATAAAGTTTGCAAAGTGTTGTCAGCCCAGCGATGAATGCTGACAAAGGCAACGAAGTTTTTACGTTGGGATGAAAGAGGAAAGTAAATTGGGCGACTTTCATACATCCCCAAGTGAACTTCTTTAAAGAAGGATAACCGCAACCATTTGCGAAGTTGGGTTCCTTTGGCAATAATTGAGCCGTACTCGTGCCAAGTTTCTTGGATGGGTTTACAGGCTGGGTGTTCTAAGCTGTCTTTTTCAGAGTAGGCGGAGAGATAAAGGATACTGTGGGGGAGTGCAGTTGCGGGCGCTTGATTAAGGATACCTTCGCCATCTGCGCCAAATCGCCCTAATGCTACGCCGATAGTATAGGATGCAAAATTGGTTGCAGGTGGATCTTCGTAGACTGGTTCGTAGTTTGGTAGCGGTATACCAGGTTCACGGTCTACTGCTGTTTGCGCCCATTCTTGAGCATAGTTCCAGACGGATGCACCTGGTTTTTTGAATTCTACAGATGTTTCGCGGGCAGCTTCATGTTCGCTGAAGGCTGCGTCGAGTTGGGTGAATATTTCGTCAGCAGATTCAATGGGGAAAAGAGGAAGGCGGTTAACATCGCCGACTTGAAAGCTAATTGAAGGGTTAAGAGAAGCCATAACATTACGGCCGATTTTGCTATTTAATAAGCAAGTTACATTAGCCAAATCTTGGGTAAAAACAGAAGAACCTTTATCACCTATAACACTCCGGTAGCGGTGAATTCGAGCAGAAAATTCTGCCCCAATGCAAGAAAAAGCAACAGCAGGGTTGAAATATTTTGTATTATCTTTTAGATGTAATGCTGGGTGTTTCTCTCTGTAAAATTCTAGATGAGCATTAAGCGTCCATCCTTTCATTTGCCATTCAACAAGATTTGAGAGAGACTCTATCCAAATTTGTCCAGATGCTCCTTTAATATATGGAGACCATGTTTCATTTTGCTGCTCCTTCATCAAATCAGTTGTTTTAGCAATTAATATTTTATTAATATTTACTTCCCAAACTTTTCGCAAAAATCGAGTGTTATTTGTTGTTGCGACTCCTTGCCATGAGGGACTTATATCCCCTAATTTCGGTGTCTCGGCATAGCGTTTGAGAAAAGCTTTATTCCACCAATAAACGAGAGGCTTTTCTTTGATAACATCAAAGCGATGGCTCCAAAATTCAAACCGCCCTATTTGCAATAAAATTGCTGCCCGTTTCCGCTTTGTTCGTCCGCTATCTCGTGAATTATCATCTAATGGAGTTGGCTGGATTGCTATACTAAATGCTTTATTTGATGTTGCTTTTTGAAACACACTCATAACTGTTGCAACTACTTCATCAACCACTTCTTCAAATGCACCCCGATCTACATCTCCTAGTAATCTCAAATCAAAATTGCTGAGTAAATATTCCCGAATCTGCGTAAACTGCTGAATAAACATCCAATTCCGCATCGTTAACAATGCAGACAAACCCCCAACTTTTGCCAATTGCAAACCCCGTTCCAGAAATGCTGTATATAAATCTGCCTTTCCTTTTGAGTAATTCTTCGTAATATACCCAGCATCCGCCATCTTACTCGTCCCCTGATACGGCGGATTACCAATCACCAAATCATAACTATTCTCACGGGCTATGCGGATAAATCTGATACCTGCTGCTAACTGCTCACCCCGCAACCGCAAACCTAAATCATCGCCACTAGTACACCGAGAGAGAAATTGCTCAAGTTTATCGAGTAAAGAAGCTTTTGTCTGCTGAAAGTTGAAATCTGGTTTTTGCTCACCAAAGCCTGCAAAAATATTCCCTTGAACTGCCTGCTGAAACTGACTTTCATACTCACTAATTGCTGCATCCACTGCTGTATCTACCTTCAACAGCGTTCCTAAATAATCTGCTCCTTGTAGAGCATATACAATCTGATTTGTCAACTTTTCAGGAATCCCCGTGGCTTCCGTCACCTCTCGCCGCAACTCCACCAACGCCGGATCATCTGCTGGTAAAGAAGCCAACTGGAGATTAGATGCAACCAAATTCAGATGTTTAGGACTTGCTTGGGGAGAAAGCAGCCGCGCCTTCAGTATCAACGCCGCCGCCCCAATTTGTATTGCTCTGGGGTCAATATCAACACCATATAAATTGTTCTCTAAAATCGACTCAACAATTTGGCGATCGCTCCAATTTTCCCCCCGATGCCTGGCCTCTTCCTGGTAAAGTGTAAATAACAACCCAAAGGCAATTACCAGGAAATGAGCCGAGCCGGTGGCAGGATCAAGAATTTTTAGCGATCGCACACTCTCTGGTGCATGAGTGACTGCATCTGCGGTTAATGGTTGGGGAACCCAATATTTCCAATTTTCTTCAATTCCCGGTTCAATTGGCATTAATGCGTCTAAAGCCACCTCGCCTTGTTCGCGCTTTTCTCGCCACTCTTTACGCCTTGCTTCCAAACGAGCTAAAGTTCCATCAGCCTCAACCTCAGCCGTCCAACCGTGCTTTTTGCACATAGCCAGCCACATCTGCCCCAAACTGTTATGGAGTAACCACTCCACCATGTAACGTTCTGTAAACATTTGGGTTTTACTGGCAATTTCATGGGGTTCTACCTTCCCGCCCCCATTTAATTTGGCATCTAGGGCTTCTCGTTCTGGGTCGTTCCAGTATTGATAAACCCACCCCAAAGTTGTATCGTCCAGCCAAACATCCTTTAATTCAGCTGCATCCAAAGCCTCAATTGCTGCTCTCAAGGTACTGGCTGGAATTGGGAACAGTGCTGTCACTCCGACATTGCCAAACAAACCAGGCAATTCCTGAGCCAGTTCATCGTAGAGTAATTGCAGTAGTGTTCCGTATCCCTCAGTTTCATCTTTGCACAAGTCCGGTGCAAAATCTCGAAACTCCCGATAACCCCGACTCTGCCAACCTCCGGTTAATACAGCAGGTTTACTTAATCCGTGTGCTTCCATCTGCTTAATTACTATCAGCCGATTGAGCAACGTTGCAGCCGCGAGTTTGACAGCCGTTTTCAAATAGCGATCGCCGATCTCATTTTCTTGTTTCTTACTTTTACCCTGACTACGGGATTGCTCATCTAGCCATTGTTCTAAACGTTGCCGCTTTACCCGTTGTTCTTCTGCTAATCCGGCTTTACTTACAGCAGTAATCGACAATCGATAGGTGCTTTCTACGGCGTTTTGCAAATCAGTAAGCAAACGTTCTCTTAAAGCACGAATTGTACTGGATAATTTGGATTTAGCTTCAGGGGTGAGATAGGACATTGGGAATGGGGAATGGGGAATAGGGAATTGGGGATTGGGAGTTGGGAGTTGGGAGTTGGGAGTTGGGAGTTGGGAGTTGAGTATTTATGCTTCTTATTCCCCATGCCCCATTTAAGATAAGCGAATGCGAGTATTGGGTTTGAGTTGAGCTAATAGCCGCTCTTTTAACTGGTTAACTAGTGCATCAATTTCTGCTTCTGTGCTGACTTCACGACCACTAAGATTTAGCGGTAGCTGCACCACTTGATCTTCAGTGACTTCGGACAACACATCATCAAGCCTGTTATTAGCAGTAGTCTCAGCCTTCTGGAGCTTAATTAGTGCTGAATCTTTGAGTTCTAACAAACTGGGATAGAGTGCATCCTGAGTTGTGTCATAGGTCGCTTCTTGAACGGAACGGAACACATATTCTCCTTGCTTTTCGTTTAATTTGATAAAGTTTTGGCGCTGTTTGAGTCGTCCTTGAATTGCTTTGGCTTGCTTTTCTTGACTCTCAATCAAGTTCAACCGCACGGCTTTGTAGTGCTGTTCAATTGTTTGTAGGTGAGGTTCCAAGCTGCTAATGTCCCGCCAAGAGCGATCGCTATTTAGCTGTTCTTCTAAAGCTGCGATCGCTTCAGTAATTTCTGTCCAACGCTCAATCTGCTTGAGTTGAACTACTTGGTTATCCCGAATATTAATTGCCTTAGTTACGGCATCCACAGCACTATCAGTCAAATCTGTCAAGGAAATACCAAGTTCTTGAATCCCATCTCGCAGTGCATCGAGATTTTTCTTAACTGCAATCACAGTGTCTTCAACTTGGCGAGAACGGGTACACTTTTCCAGGGACTCGCGCAACTTGACTAAAGCTGAGGGTAAATTTGGTCGGTTTGGTAGTCGATTGTACCGCCGTTCTAATTCTTGTAATCGTTTGACCTGACCGGGGAACTGTTGGAAAACCGCATCGGCGATCGCATCATTTTCCCGATCCAGTTCAACATCTAATGAGTCTTTGAAGAACTTACAAATGGCAATTTTGTCACGAGGGCTAATACTGGTTTCATTGGGAGGTAGCAAATCGGCACGTTTGATGTCCCGGTCTTTAGTGAACATATCCTTAGCGCCAGGGTCACGCACCGAGGTAATTTCTGGGCCAGTTTCGGGTCGAATTCGCACCTTAGTAGCTCGAAGTAAACCCACCAAGCAAGCCTTAACCACATCTGCGGGATAGCCGTAGGGCGGCCCACCAAAGTGAGTTAGCAACACATTGCCAGAAACTCCGTTTTGGTCTTGAATGTACTGACCAATTCGGGAAGGAACTTCACCGCTACAGGTTGGCATATATTTACCTGCATCTAGTTCGAGTATGCCCAGCCCATCTTTCATAAATTTGTGGGATGGGCCGGATAAGTTCGGCTCTAAAAGTTGCGCTAATTCACCCGGAGTAACTGCCACATCTACATAATGGCTGTAAAGATCCGGCAAAATGTTTTCCCCTATGCGTCCAAGCACAGTAGTAAAAGTTGTCCCGTGTTGCTGCTTGTCGATTTGTCGTCCCCGGAAGAAGATTTCACCATCCATAAAGGATTGAGCGATCGCTTTTTGCACTTCTCTCTCTAACACGTCACGGCGACTTTCTTCTTCTCCAAGTAAGTTTCTCTTATCTTTGGTAAGAGATTGCTTGCGACTTTCATACTTACTGATGATGTGCTGGGATTTGGCAAGTTCTCGTACTTGGGCTGCAACATTATCGCAAGTACCTACTACCCAAATTAGGCGATCGCGGAAATTTGAGCGATCGCTAGTTTGTATCCAAGTTGTAGGGTTTCGCTCTTCTTTATTAGTGAGATAGCGAAAATCAATAGTCAGCACAGCTGGGTCGTTTGAACCTTGAATACGCTCATCCTGTCGTTGACGACCATCACTATAAATAGCTAACCAAGGAAACGACTTATTTTTGTAGCGGGGGCGTTCTACAGTGCCTAACAGTGACTTCAACTTGTCTGCCACAATCAAACTAATAGCATCAGTAATCACGCTGTGATTATCTCGCTCTCGCTGCCATTCTTGCCCAGCAGAACTTTGAATTTTATAGCCAAGTTTGTCAGAATAAGAAAGTAGCCCTAATCCCCGCAACTTCTCTAAGGCTGCTGTACTTGATGGCTCATTGTTACCCATTCCCAACTGAGAATAAAGACATTGGCTAACCAAAGTAACAGTTGTCGGTTCTTGTTCTTGAATCAACTCCAAAAGTGCCACTGCTTTTGCCACTTTTATCGCCATCTCGTCTTTAATAACTTCTTCATGGCTGAACAAACGTGCTAGCGTAGTTTGCACATCAGCGTCTAAAGCCGACTGTTGCACTTCATAAATGCTATCGATAGTAACTAACGCGCCTAGTTCCTGTTCTCCTAGTTTCTGTTCACGGAACAATTCCCCCAACAGTTGCAGTAGCCCTCGAATGGCATGGTCATCTCCCTTCGCACGGCTGGAACGGGTACGCAGGTTTGATGTGATTTGCATCAGTAAATCTACGTAACCAGGCAGCATGGGATAAACTTCAATAAAATCCTCTTCAGTGATGGAATCGCACTTGTAGCCGTAGAGTTTGAGGTCGCTACGGTGCTGGGCAAAAAGCGATCGCAATTGGGCTTCTTTCGAGGAAGCTTTTTTCAAAAGCCGCTTATGCACAACATCTCGAATGTTGGTAGGTGCAAGGTGAACCCTCAGCTTGGGTGGAAAACGATCCTTGAGCTTACCAATGTTGCTTTCATCCTCACTGTCTTCCAGCTTTTGCTGCCCTGTTGCCAATAACCATACTTGTCCTTTCAGTTTTTGCCCCAAATCAGAAACAAACGACTGAAGTTTGAGCATCCGCTCCGTATTCTGGTGTATATACTGGCTCACCTCATCTACTACAACGAATAAGGTTTTACCAGAGGCGCGGTGATTGAGCATATTAATGATGGCTTTAGTCGTTTCCGAGGGCGAGGTTCCCATTCCCGTTTGGGCACCAGCACGACTATCAAACCAACTCATTGGGTCAGTATAACGGCTAGGATACATAGCGTGCATAACTTCAGAGAAAGCTTCCTCAGCCAACTGATCGCTCTTCGCTTTTGACCAAGGTTGTCCTAAAGTCTGCTCTACACAGATTAAAAACTCCTGCCATTTCCCATCCAGTTCTAGCTTCAGTTCTAGCTCGGCAACATAATTACTAATAGTGCAGTAGCCCAGATGTGCTTGTACTTCCCGCTTGACTGCTGAATGGATATGCTCGTCATCCCGTGCTACTGCACCAATATCAAAGACCACGGCTAGGGGATCAATCTGACTACGAACTCGATTCCAGGCATCTTGAAACTCTTGGGTTTTGGGAGAATCATCCCGCGCTAGCAAGGCACTTGCCACCGTCCGATTATCGGGTAAAACCATGTCATTGAGAGCCAACCCTAAAAGCTTGGCAAAACTCGATTTCCCAGATCCATAAAAACCTGAGATCCAGGATGCTGGAAGTTCAGCCCCACCCGGTTTTTGTAATTCTTCTGCCATAGAATTGAGCAGCTTCACAAACTGCTCGTGAATTCCCGACTGCACACGCTTGTGGCGGGGGTCAGTTTCCGGATAACCGCCTGTGATAATGTATTCAGAGACTTCTTCTAAGACCTTGGCAGGCTTTTGCTCATGGAAATAAATGACTGGGGCAATATTACGGGTGACATCAGCAGCAAAAATTTCCTTAATTAGCATGGCATCACCTCTCTAAGAGTTGCAGTAATAAAGTCAGTCATGAGTAAATTCGAGGTCGATAGTCCCGGTCAGAGGGCAGTTCGTCCATAAAAGACAGAGCGTTCAAATCCCTTCGCTCCCCTGGATAAAGGAGAACAACAGGCAAGTTGCTTGTCTTACCATCGATATGCTTAAGAAGTGCTGATGAGCGAAAAAATGGATACAGCCCTCCAGCACGTCCCAAAAAAATTAAGGTGCGGTTGATTTCACCTGGGTGTTTATCTGAAAAATCATCGATTAAGGCAATAACATCTTTGGCAATCCCCTCAGCCCCTTCAATGTAAAGTGCAATTTTGTCTTTTAAATGATTCAGCGCCCGGTTTGGGTCTTTGGCATAGAGACGATGCTCTGTGCGAATAATACTTTCTAAAACCCTTGGTTCTTCTCGCTTGAGTCTGTCTAAAAACAAGCGCTGAAGAGAGATTGCTAGGACATTCCAACCTTGTCCCTTCAGGTCATCTGTTAGTACCCGGATTTGAGCGCGAAGTTTAAATTCTTCACGGGGATCGTAAAGTAGAATGGCAAATCGGTAGTTCCGCATTGTGCTAATTTTGGGGCCACCTTCATCGAGCAAGTCGCTGCGTAGTGCCTGCACCGCAGACATTTGAAGGTCAAGCAAAGATCCAATCATGCTTGTTCCTCCCACTTCGCTTCATTGGCGTAGTCTCTCGCAGAGAGGATTTGCATCGCCCAAGATTTCAGGTCAACATAATGCCAGCCAAAATCATAAAGATCACCCATGCGGGTAAATGATAACCCTGGTAGACGGCTCAACCTCTGTTCTAAAAAGCTGTCAAATAGGCCAACAGAGTTGAAATAAGGATTACTGAGAAGTGAACCTTCAAAGTATAAATCACGTAAAAAATACAACCAGTAGGCTAGAGCTTCATCAGTCACCTTGGGATATTTGAGGCTACGCATCCCTGAGTTTTCCGAGCAAAGTCCCGCAGCAGCAGAGGCGGCTATCAAGCCAGTCGCCATGCGAAAGGTTGTTGCAGCAGACCACTCACTTTCCAGCTGCTGAGTTACCCAACGTGCCACTATGTCTCGATCAATGCCAGAATTGGGTTGTAGACGGCGCTGTTCTAAAAAAACACCAGTAAAATTGCGATAAATGGGATCGCTCAATTGCATATGCCAGTGGCAGATATTTTGGCGAGTTGTGGGATCGTTAGGTCGCCAATGTTTAAGAACTTCTAACGACATTGGATAGGCTTCAAAGCGATGGCTGAATTCTAATAGCAGGCTGCGAACACGCGCCATGCTTTTACTACCAAACCAACGTTCTTCAAAAGCAACAACTGCCCGTTGTTCTCTAGGTATATCTATCCTGAAGTGTTCCCAGTAGGCGCGGCTTTCTTCTAGCCCTAAAGATGTACGTAGCAATCTGGTATGGAATTGACTGACTTCTTTGCCATGAGACAACATAGATTGGGCTGCTACTGGATGGGGGAGTTGCCGCTGAATTACTTTAGTAGCCATCGAATTTAGCGCTCCTCCAAACGGTAAAACGGCATGGGGTAGCTCTCTACAATTGGCAAAAGTGCAAACGCTAGCTTCCTAGCACATTCGTCTAATGCCTTGAGCATTTCACCAAAAATTTCCCGTCCACTAGGAACCACTTTAAAATCCACCTTTTGCTGCGGAATACTGATGGCTTCCTCGAAGTCAGCCGCAGAAAAAGGCTGATAGATATCCAGAGATAAAGGTAAAACATCTACCGGTTTGACCCCGCTCTGCTTGTGGAAAGCCAGTCGTTCTGTCAACTGCTCATCAACGGTAAACCCCCAAAAAAACAGCGTTCTTACAGCGTCAGGCTTCGCCATATCTAAACGCTTACGCCGATCTTGCTGGATTGCTGCCTGTCGTACCGCTTGTAAGGATGCCCACTGATGCGTCTTGGGAAAGAGCCGCCCAAATAAGTCACCACCACCATTTTCATCAATTAAGTCTGTACGCCACCAGTCGAGACGCTTAGGGTCACAAACTCCTTCTCCAGCCCAAGCGACTATTATTTGAAGTGCCAAAATATTGTCTAATGTATCTTTAGTAACCTTATTAGCTAGCATTAGAATTATAAAAGTTTAAATTTTTACTGTTTTACTTGAAACTATTTAGACATAAGCTTCTTCACCAACTTTGACAACATTACTTGTTGCAAGTGTTGATATTAAAGTCAAAATAGTGTGAAATTTCTGAAAATTTTTAATTTATTAATAAGTAATATCCACTAAAATATTCAATACACATTAACTTGAAGCGTCTAGAATGCCCTGCGTATTAATGCGGAATAAAATTAATGTGAATTATTGTTATTTTTAGGACTTACGCATCGTACATAAGTACTACACGCAATTTGGCTATTTCAGCCGTGTTTAGCACTCAGCGATGTCTACGATGGGCTACTGTGGTTTTACCCAAAACTTGAAAAAAAAGGACAGGATATAGTTCACAACGTAGGTGGTCAAGATATAAATTGGGGTTATGCAAAGCGCCTGAAACAACCAAAAACCGTAACCCATACTATGGTCAATTTGTATAGCGTGTAAGTCCTAATTTTGTTAACTGCAAGTTGAATTATTTACAAAAATTTTGCAGATATATTTAAATCCTCTGCTATGTAAAGGATATAGCTTCTGGTGATGGAGTGCTGATTTGAAAATCTGAATCGTAAGGCGGGAATTTATGCGAGCCTCTCAAAGGGAGGAGCTTCGCTAACACAGATTCGTTGATTAGCTCGATTCAAATGATTATTCTATCGTTTAAAAAATAACAACATTCCATGTGGATTATCTAAAAATACATCTTTATTACTATTGTGATTTTGCGATTCATCCCCTTGCAAATCTTGACTTGAAAGTGAGTACACATCAGTTGCAACAAGCTGATATCCTTGACTATTTAAATAACCAACTAATTTATCAGGCATTACATGAGATGCACCGTAACTTGGTAACAAATTATGTTCAATTTTATCTTGATCTAAAATATTTAATTGCACAACACCTGTACGACAAAATATATCAAAATCAATCGACTCGACTAAGCCACTTGTAGTAATTTCTATTGAATCTAATTCCATCGCCAGTTGCTCTATACTCGCAAAATTCCGCGACCACGGGTTGCCCATTAAAAATAACCGTATCGATATTACCTCTGGTTGCACCTTCACGATATCAAGTAATGTTTTTGTAACCGTATGTGGTTGTAAGTAATCTAATACTCCATGAACTGAAACTAGCCGCAGGCTATTAGGAGCGTAAAGTTTTGTCAGTTCTAGTTCTGCTAGATTGCGATCGCAAAAATAATTTAACTGTAGGTTTGGGTATTGGCTGCGTAAAGCTAAAAACTTTTCTGGCGGCTCAGTAGCAATGTCGTAACAGTCGATTGTCGGAAGTTGGTAGCGCGTCAAGTCAACTCCCTCAAAACCAAAAAAAACTTCACGTTCGGCAAAACCTGCACCCAAGATAGCTGCACTATCACCATTACCTGAAAGAATCGCTTCCCAGGTGAGGGGATAAACATTGGGGGTAAGTTCTAAAAGCCTAGCTCGACTAATTTCTAAGATATTGCCACTGCCCTTGTTTTCTAGGAATCTTACTGCCATAAAACCTCGCTATATTATGAAACAACCTTGGGACGACTGATTAGGGTGATATCTTTACCTTCGCCCAAACGGTACACTTCTGTGCGATCGCCAACATCAATTTCAAAAAACCGATAGCTTGTAGTAAACCGCGCCCACGGTGCCAAAGGATTAATTTTTGGGAGATTGGTTGTTGCTTGGTAGGTAATTTCAAACCCCGCTCCCCCATCTTGCTTGAACATCCGCAAAAAACATTCGTAGTCTCTAGCGTGCCAAAAATCAGTCGTTCGACGACGCACCACATCTTGTGAGTCAGAACTCATCGCCCGTGCTGCTGATGCGGACACGATCAATTGCAAATTGTCAGACATTCGCGTTAAGGCAAGTTTCTTGTCTGGGTTTGAGAATATTTCATCAACAATTGGTCTAAGCTCAGGATGCAAACAAGTTTCAGCAATGTAAAACCCTGAATACTTGCTGATATCATTCTCAAATTCCCGATCAACTAGTCTTTCTGAATCACAACTAACCGACTTTCGTAAGCTCGCAAAAATCAAGTCTTCGTATAACTTCTGCTGCGATGCTGGCGTTGCTGCAAGAATTTTAAATGCAGACCCACGCATCCCCTGAATTCCAATCAAAGCACAGGTACAATCGAGGGATGCCGCCCACATTGCTAGAAATTTCCGATAGTTGGTATAAAGCATTAATGCTTCCTGGTAGTCAGGAGCTTTAATTTTGAGTAGATGCTTTACTGGATTGGGTTTAATTTCCCATCCAGGCTTGCATAGTAAAGTCCACAACGTTGAGGAATCTTCAATGGCATCCATGCATTTATCCCTCAGCAAATTAATGACAATTATTTGTCTGTCCGTTCTTGTTAAACCTCATGCGGGATATCAAATCCTTAAGATGGGCTGGGTCTACACCAAACCTATGAGCAATGTCATACTCCTCATCTTCAGTTGGCGGTGCATTTAGTGTAAGTAAATGCTCCAAAAAAGGTTGCGACCCCCCTAAAGGCAAACCATCATCCGTAAAAGGTAACCTATGTTCGTGCATTGACTGCTCAAATACCGCAGGGCGGGTATTTTGTAGCCACGCTACAACCTCACCAGGTTTTGGCGGCTCTATCCCCAGTCGATCGCATTCTTCTAATAACTCGTTTGATAATTGTGATTCTACTGCGGAGACGCTGTGCGATGCTCCTTGAGGAGCCGCCAAGGGCGAACGCACCACCAAATCCTGCAACCACTCCTGTAGTTTTCCTGTCTCTGGTAACTGCAAATCCAGCGTCTGACAAGCAGCTGAAAGTTCTTGTCCAATAGCAGCATTAACATATAACTGCCCCAACCAAGTAGCAAATTCCTCATTTTGAGGTAATTCTATCCCTTGTTCAAAGCTAAAAGTTTGCAGTTTCTTTCCTAAACGAATTCTTTCTAAAAGCTTTGTACCAGTATCTTCTTCATCATTAATAATTTGAGGGTCATTTGACCCAAAAGCCATTTTGTCTAAAAGCCAAATAGCTATTTGTCCTGATTTTGGAGCTGACAAATTTAGAGTTTCACAAGCAATAAGCAGCTCAGTTCCCAAAGACGTATAACTTGCAAGCCACTCCTCTAAATTACCTGACCGAGGAGCAGTAAGTCCCTTTTGAGATAAACCAACAAGCTCTAAACCTAAATTCACCAAGTTCCTAACTACCATTGACAAGCTTTTACCCATATCAGGTATTAGCTTCTCAATTTGACCTCGCATATCAACACTAATATGGACTGTCACGCGGTCTTTCTCTGCATCTACAGGACGACCACGCTTCGGAGGTAGCTTCGGGTTTTGTTCGGGCTGTTGTTTACTCATGTTACTTCAGTCTATCGGAACCACAAAGCATATTTGAAGCCTTTGTATGCTAAATCGTTAATAAACGTAACTATTTAGCAGTGTAAAAATATTTTTACACTGCTAAATAGTTACAAAATGTAAATAAAACACATACACAATTAGTTGATTTGGTATTCTTCAATCAAAAGCACAAAAAAGTTGAGATGGCAGAAAAACACCTGTTTCAATCAAAATTTCTGCACGAGTCCAATATGAAATACTGCGAAATCTTCAAAAACTTACCCAAAGAAGGCTTAGAACCCAGACAATTTCTACGCCACTGTTTTGATATCGCCGAACTTAGTCCCAGAGAACTGCTCGAAGAAGAAACCGACTCACAATACCGCAAAAAATGTATCACTATACTATGTGCAGTCTTAGGTGTACAAAGACCAACAGTTCGCAAGTGGGGAAGTGATCTCAATTTTGATGGGATACCCAACTACTCCAAAGTTTCACTTGCTTACATTCATACCGCCGAAATCGTGCCAAAGCAGCTAAAGAGCATCTTAAGAGGAGAATACAACGCACCGGAAGTAAATGCTCAAACGTTTCTAGAAAAAATACTCCTTCATGAGTTAACTGAACAACAAGTACTACAAACTGTCTCTCACGCCAATTTTCGCGCAACTTGTGTCAAAACTCTCACGCAAGTATTACATATTGGCACCAAGTCAGTCCAAGATTGGGGTCAGGATATGTCGTTTCACAAAATGCCCAAAATTCACAAGCACACCTTGGGCTATGCGTTGGCTGCTATCTCCAAATCATCATCAAAAAACTTGCAGAAAGCAGCGTGACTTATTCAACTAGTCGAATTAGCAAACTTGGTCTTAAAGATAAGACCGCGCATATTAGCGCGTATACAACATCATGACTACAACAACTTTTGCAAATAATTTATACATCGAGCAGCATCAGGTAGACTCCAATCCTACCACCCACATAGAGCAAAGTACCCTAGAGTACCTCCATACGGCTTTCCTACTCTACGAGTACAAGCAGACTTACACCAAAAAAGAGTATCGCGCACTGTTAGAAGAGTACGGCTGGGATAAGGGCAGTGCTGAGGAAAGGCGATCGCTCCGAATTGCCGAGAATTTTCAAGCATTTATCAGTTGCCCGGAACACTTAGCAGTTTTACCAATATCGCTACTACTTCGGTTATGTTCTGTGAACTACAAAATCTTAATTGATGAATTGAAAGATATTCCTATTGGTGGATTGACTTGTGGATTAGTGTTAGAACTGATTGAGAAAAGAAGATTGTTTCTCAAAGCCATGAATCAAGAAAAAAAAGATGGCAACTGGCGAGCAACACCAGATGGAAATAGATATTACACCTTCGGCAAAATTATGGAGGATGACCACCAAACAGGGGTGTTTACCGAGAAGTTAATAGAGGAATTGGGATTGTCACCGCAGCGAATTGTCAGAAAGGCGATCGCTGATTTATATGAAAAGCATCAAGCTGAGATAGCCAAGAATGAAATCGGCTCTTTTGGAGAACTAATCTTTTGTGAACAACTCACTGACACCATAGAAGAATTGATTCCTGTCAACGATGAAAGTGTCGTCAACCCAACAAACCTTGAGGTGATGCAGCGAGAACTTGAAACCTTGTGGCAAAGGGATACAGAAGAATATGATTGCGAAGAATACCTGGAAGAACCTGAAGAGTCAAACATTGACTTTGAAGAAGATGAGATTGAGGCAGTAGAAAGTACATTGGCTGGAATGTTCGGTACAAATGAAGTCCCAGCAACTGATGCAGAAGTCCTCGCAGACATATTGCGGAAAGCTTCAGATTATTCCTCAGTGCGCCGGGGACTATGGCAATATCAACAAGCTAAAGAAGAAGCTTGGAACCTCCTCTCGGATTCGGAAAGGAAATCTGTATGGCAGATGCTTCCAGAGGCAATCAAAAAGCTTAGTAATGCCAAACGTGAAGGGTTGATTGTCAATTTTTATGAGATGGAGTCAGGAGGAGTATATAAAGTCTTCACTACAGATTACCCACTAATAGAAGAAACAGTTAGTAATAGTCGGTTAGACAGATGGTTGGCAGATTTGAAAGTCAGGCATAACTCCGATTGTAATTGATATGTGTTAAAAGCCAAGTGCAAGAAATAAACATTAATTAGAATCTCAATGAACTCAACAGCAGCAAACAAAAAAATAGCTGTTAGCCTATTCTCCGGGGTGGGTGGATTTGATTTGGGATTTAAAGCAGCAGGATTTGAAATTGCGATCGCCATTGATAACAATCCCATCGCCCTAGCAACATACCAACATAATTTCCCGCACGCCACAGTTTTGTGCAAAGACATTCGGGAGGTGACAGGGGAAGAAATACGCGCCTGTATTCAGGCGAAGTATGTAGATTGGGACGGGGAGATTCATGCCGTTTTTGGTGGGCCACCATGCCAAGGATTTAGTGTTGCCGGACTGCAAAATGTTGAAGATGAGAGAAACTCGTTACTAGGGGAGTTTGTTCGGCTGGTGTTGGAACTCAATCCTCTTGCGGCAATCATGGAGAATGTGCCAGGGATTGAAAATCAAAAGTTTGGCTGCATTACTGCGAACCTCCAAGCAGTGCTAGAAGAACATTATTTTCTCTCAAAGTGGAACCTGAACGCTTCAGATTACGGAGTTCCGCAAGCTAGAAAAAGGGTGTTTTTTGTTGCATCTAAGTTTGGAGAAATTATACCGCCAAAGCATCAACCTCAACATACAGTTAGAGATGCGATCGCAGACTTGTTGCCAGTCCCCCTACTCCCCAAGCAAAACACTCAAGAATGGCATCCAGATTGGGTGAAGGGAGAATATACCAAGTATCTTGAGAAAATATTCCCAAATCTTGGTATAGTAACTAACATTGAGACGGGATTCGCAGCGACAACACATACACCAGAAGTAATTCAGCAATTCATCAACACTCCTCCAGGCGCGAGGGAAGCTAAATCCAAATCAAAAAAGCTGCAATGGGATGGATTCTGTGTGACGTTAAGAGCGGGGAGTGGCAACCGCACCGCATTACGTCCCCTTCATCCAGAACAGCCACGAGTTATCTCAGTTAGAGAAGCTGCTCGCTTACACAGTTATCCTGATTGGTTTAATTTTAGTGAGGCAATACTCCACGCCCAAAGAGAAATCGGAAATTCGGTGCCCCCATTGCTTGCATATGCTGTGGGAATGCAGGTTAGAGAACATCTAGAATGCAATACCACTTATCAAATTAAGTGCCCAAATTGGCAAAACTGCCTATTTTTACCAATTTGTTGCAATTTTAAGAATATATTCGTTTTTGTCAATGAAATGCTGTCTTTAAGCGGGTTAAGCAAAATCAGCAAAGAGCGATCGCCTCCACATCTGGAAGTAGAAGTGTAACAGTATCTACAGACATACAGCGCTTCCGGCTATTATGCAATACAGTTTTTCTCCTTGCCCTCTCCTATCAAAGCTTTCAGATTTGGGGATGTACCTCATAGCTGCCGTAAGTGCTGTATAATCTCGCAACTACTCAAGTAGCCTATGAAATGTTGCAGTCAGCCTAGTTTCTGTACCATTTTGTTCGCTAGCTACAACCGCATTCCAACCCCTGTAAGGCATTGGTTGTCCAGTGTCATCTCCCCAAAACACCATTGCTCAACTTCATTAACTATAAATACTGCTATTGTTGTGATTTTGAGTACTCAGCTTTGCACTTTAGAGATGGCAGTCAAATTTTTTAAGAAATTAATAGCTTCTTTATCAAATTCAGATTATGACGTTTTAGCTGAAAAATTGTGAGGCGCAAGGAAAAAGTAAATTATTCTTTAATCAGGTCAGAGTAGTGAATTTTTCTTAGGCTACAGTGGCTCACGGTTCAAAGATAAAAAGTTGTTGCAAGGTCTTTTTGTAATTATATAACTGAAGTTACTTTTTACAAAAAATTCCGCTACTATGCGACTTATTGTTGCAGATGAGCCAGATTTAGGCACAGTAGTTAAAAGCGATGGTGCGGAGCGCCCACGTAGGCGATCACAAAAATTTTCAGTCTACTGAAGTTGCGTTTTTAACAATCAACAGCTTTTGGCAAACTATGGTATCTGGATCGCATGGTTTGGCTTTATGAAGATATGAAAGAGACAAATACAGATTATCAGAGTTGGCTGTATTAAAGCAGGAGTTTTAAGTATAAAACACTACAGTCACGTATTGCTACTGTACATACCTATCTTTAGGCATAGAAAAATTTCATTCTAATTTCATTTTCTTATGAAACTCTATGAATAGGGTGAACGGTAAGACATTTCAGACATTTATATACCTTCATTGATGACAAGTGATTGCTAAAAATATGTTAGCCAGGGGTAAAATTCTCTGGTTGAGGCTCTCCCGTCAGTTGG
Organism: Nostoc sp. 'Peltigera membranacea cyanobiont' 210A; assembly: GCF_002246015.1. Taxonomy (GTDB): domain Bacteria; phylum Cyanobacteriota; class Cyanobacteriia; order Cyanobacteriales; family Nostocaceae; genus Nostoc. The sequence goes on along the minus strand of NZ_NOLJ01000009.1, from coordinate 188,086 downwards.
TTCAACCCAGGCGCTTGGCTTTCGTGGAAGCTTGCCTAATTGGTCTAGTTTCTGGGTTAGCGGCAGTTCTGCTAGGACAGGCAGTGGATTGGGCAGGCGCATTGCGAGTGCGTATTTCTTACCATTGGCCTGCCTACTTGGTGCTACCAGGCATTGGACTGATAGGAGGAATCTTAGCTGGTTGGCTAGTAGAGCGCTTTGCACCGGAAGCATCAGGTAGTGGGATGTCGGAAGTCAAAGCGGTATTGGCTCGCGTACCAATGCCGTTAAATCTGCGAATTGCTTTGGTGAAGTTGATCAGCGCTACATTAGTGTTGGGTTCGGGAATGCCTTTGGGACGGGAAGGGCCAACTGTCCAAATTGGGGCAGCTTTGGCAAATCAACTGAGTAATTGGGCACCGACTTCACCAGAGCATCGTCGCCAACTGATCGCCGCCGGAGCCGGGGCTGGTTTAGCTGCGGCTTTTAATGCACCGATCGCAGGTGTGCTTTTTGTAGTGGAAGAATTACTCCAAGATGTGTCAGGTATCACTCTTGGTACTGCGATTTTGGCTTCTTTCATTGCTTCAGTCATCTCTCGACTCTATGGTAGTCACAACCTGGATCTGAATCATCTAAATTTAGGTCTTCCCGATACAACTTTCTTCGCTCAGGAAATCCCTTTCTACTTGATTTTAGGAGTGTTGGCGGGACTTCTAGGCATTCTATTTAATAAAGGTATTCTTGAGAGTCTAGCAATTAACCGCCGCCTGGTAAGGTTGAGTTTACCCTGGCGAATTGGAATTGCTGGGTTAGTGAGTGGTTTGGCGATCGCTTTATTACCTGCTGCCTTTCGGGATCATGCTGGGTTAAGAGAAATTTTGCTTGCGGGTAGTGCTAATTGGTCATTTGCAGCGATCGCTCTTTTAGTTCAGTTTATCCTAATTATTTTTACTTACGGCTCTGGAGCACCAGGGGGTTTACTAGTTCCCACTTTGGCTTTGGGAGCTGCCCTTGGTTACTTAGTGGGTGCTGTCGAACACAGTTTACTGGGAATGAGTGCTGCAACAGTCTATGCTCATGTCGGCATGGCTGCCTTTTTTAGTGCCGTCTCCAAAGTACCAATTACAGCGGTCGTCATTGTATTTGAGATGACAACAGATTTCAATCTGGTGCTACCGCTAATGATTGCGTCTGTGGTTGCCTATTTAGTGGCAGAAAAAATTGACCATCGATCGCTCTACGACCTTCTACTAGAGTGGAAAGGGATTCACATCACCAAGGAGCCTAGCACAGAAGGACTTCTAGCACAACTGAGTGCCGTAGATGTGATGCAACGGCGTGTGGAAACTCTCTCTAGCCAAATGAGTACTGATGAAGCAGTACAGGCATTTTCCAACTCTCACCATCGCAACTTCCCGGTTTTAGAGAATGGTAAAGTTGTTGGTATTGTGACTCAGAAAGATTTAGTTAATATTGCTTCAGAACAATTAGGCAAAGATACCACTATTAGCGAGATTATGACACCAGAGCCGGTGACAGTAACTCCCACAGCTACGCTGGCTCATGTACTGCATATACTCAATCGTTATCATCTCAGCTGCTTACCTGTTACAGAAAATCGCAAGCTCATAGGAATTATTACTCGTAGTGATATTATCCGTGTAGAAGCAGAGCAACTCAGTGGTAATAGCGAACAAATAGAACGTAAATCAGCACCTTCTTATGTGGTTTACCAAACTCGCGCTCCGGCTACAGGCAAAGGACGGTTACTAGTACCACTTTCACATCCACAGACAGCCGAGACTTTATTGGAAATGGCAGTTGCGATCGCTAAAGATCGCAATTACGAAATAGAATGCCTACAAGTGATTATCGTTCCGTCTAGCCGCATCCCATCGGAAACACCAGTACAAATCAGCAAAAGCCTTCAACTTTTGCAACGGGCAATACTTTTAGGAGAGAATTCGCGGATTCCCGTTCACACCCAGATCAGAGTTGCCCATAATGTTGCTGGGGCAATTTTGGAGACTGTCAAAGAACGACACATTGACTTGGTGCTGATGGGATGGAAAGGCACTACATCAACTCCTGGTAGAGTTTTTAGCCGAGTAGTGGATACCATAATTCGACAGGCAGGTTGTGATGTTATCTTGGCTAAATTAGATGATAAAAGATCCTTTGACCGTTGGTTGTTGCCAATGGCAGGCGGCCCTAACTCCAGCCAAGCAATTAAGTTATTACCAGCTCTTGCTTCTTTAAGTACATCACCACAAATCAAGCTATGTCAGGTTTTCCAGCCGACTAACTCCATTCCTGACACAACATTATTAGATAAATCTGTTCGCTTTCTGCAACGCCGAGTTAGCGGTAAAGTGATGGCTACTCCAGTTCGTGCCAGTTCTGTTTCTGATGCTGTCCTTAATTGTGCAAAACTTGACAATAGTGATGTGATTGTCCTGGGAGCTAGCCGTGAAAGTCTACTACAACAAGCGATTCAAGGAAATATTGCCGAGAATATTTCTCGCAAGAGTAATTGTACGGTTATCATGGTCAAAACTTAATTAACGCGATGTGCGACTTATTCTTGAAACCCCACTTCCATTCCTCTCCCCGAAAGGTCGAGAGGCTTTGATTCTTGCTCGCCAACGCTAGTAGGGAAGGGGTTGGGGGTTAGGTCTGAGATAAAGTCCCACACGGCGTTAATTATATAGGCGCAACCCTACCCGTAGAGTATTACAAATGACGAATTACGAATTACGTTAGCACAGCGTTAGCGACGCAGGAGCGTCATTACGAATTACGAATTATCGGCAAGTATATAATAAAAGTTGCCCCTTGATTTGGTGTGCTGCTGGCGATAATACTGCCTTGATGAGCTTCAATAATCCGCTTAGAAATTGCTAACCCCAGACCATTGCCACTACCTTTGCGTGCGGGGTCTGTTGTATAAAATTGCTCAAATATTCTGGGTAAATCACCGTCTTTTATGCCTTTTCCCTGGTCTTGAATTTGAATAATAGCTTGTTTGCCTTGGCTGTATCCAGAAATAGATACTTGAGAATTGGCTGGTGAGTGCTTAATCGCATTATCCAACAAATTAAGGATCGCTTGTAATAGTCGCTCTGGATCGCCCTGAATTATTAGATTTCCCACGTTCACCTGTGTAGAAATTCTCAGAGTTCGCATTCGCGGTTCTAATGCATTAACAGCACGGTTAATCAATCCATCCAGCGAAATAGCTTGCTTTTCTAGTTCAGTAACTCCTGCTTCCAAACGTCCTAAATCCAGCAAGTCATGAATCAATCGTGATAAACGCTTGATTTCGCTTTCGATAGTTTGAAAAAAGCGATCGCGTAATTCTGGTTCTTCAGATGCTCCAGCTTTGAGTGCGTCTACTGTCACCTGAATGTTACTTATAGGGGTACGCAGTTCATGGGAGACATTGGCTAAAAACACCCGTCGCTCTTTGTCTAAGGAAGCTAACCGCTCACTCATCCGGTTGAGTTCTGCTGCCAATTGATCTAACTCATTGTTCTCATGGATCGTCAGCTTATCACCAAAATGACCGCCACCCAAGCGAATAGCAAAGTTCTGCATAATCTCAATTGGCTTTGAGAGACTACGAGCAAACCGACTGCTAATTAATGCACATAGTAGAATTGTTATTGCTAGCGTTCCCAAAATACTCCAAATTACCCTAGCAAACTGTCGCTGAAGCTGCTCCAAAGTCATAGACATTCGGATTACGCCCAACAATTGACCTTTACGCTCAATAGGTCTGGTAATGTAGAGGCGATCGTCGTTTGATAAAACGCCTTTGGCGATTCCTTGTTTTACATGATTTTGTAGAGCTTCCCGTATTCCCGGAACCTGAAACCAATCCTTAACTTGGCTGTCTAACTTTGGGTCAGAAGTGGCTAATAAACTGCCTTGTTGACTAAAAACACGTAGTGTTACAGTTTGTGGTGCGCCATACCGTTGCACCAGTAAATTTACCTGTTTAATATCTTTTTCTTCTAGTGCATCTGCAACACTTTCGCTTAATGCACTCGTCCAGTTATCCAAATCTACTTGCCGCGATCGCATGAAGTAATCATGGAACGACCACAGGATATAACCTGCCATCAACGACGTTCCAAAAGCTGTTAGCATCAGGTATGTGCCTAACAACTTAGCATAAATTGTATTTAATTTAATCCCAGGTATCCAGCCTCTCATGAAGGCTGCTCCCCAGAACGACGACGCAATACTGCTTTGATACGTGCTAGTAGTTCGCGGGTGTTAAACGGCTTAGTAATATAATCATCTGCACCTGCTTCTAACCCCCAAATTTTATCAATATCCTCATCTTTAGCTGTGAGCATCACAATAGGTACATTGGAAAATGCCCGAATCCGCCAGCAAACTTCCATACCGTCAACTACTGGTAACATCAAATCAAGCAAAATTATATCTGGTACTTGCTTGTGAAACTGTTTGATTGCACTATGTCCATCGGCGGCTGTAGTCACCGTGTAACCTTCTTTTTGTAGTGTATAGGTGAGACTGTCGCAAAGAGCCGCTTCATCATCTACAAGTAATACATGTGGCATTGTTTATTCTCAATTATCGGGAGTTATTTATAATAATATTTTGTATTAACAGATATATTTGTAACATCTTCCTCTCGAAATTAATTTGTTAAATAGTAAGGATGAAAACCTTATCACCAAGAAGGTTTAAGTTTAATCATGACTGCTTAATTTACTCTTGATTATTACTGTTCCTTGTTGGGAAAATTTTATCGTAAAACTTGTTCCACCTCCTACTTCGCTATCTACATAAATTTCTCCATGATGTATTTCTAAACACTTTTTCACCACAGCAAGTCCTAGTCCACTGCCAACAATCTTGCCTACATTATTAGCACAATGAAAAGGCTCAAATAAATGCTCTTTAAATTCGCCAGGAATTCCTATCCCATTATCTTTAACTTGGAAAAATATTGCGGATGATTCACAACTAAGAATTAAGAAAATACTTCCCTCTGGAGGTGAATATTTAATTGCATTTGAGAGTAAGTTACTCAGAACAGAATAAAGTATATTTTCGTCTAATTTGGCATGAGTACAGTTACCTTGACTAATAAATTTAATAGTATGATGTTGTTGATTAGAAAATTGGAGGTCTTCGATCAAATTAATGCAAAATGCTTCCAAATCTATCAGTTCTGGATGAAATTCTAATTTCCCAGCTTCTGCCCTAGTCAAAGTTAAAATATCGGTTAGTAACTGGTTCATTGACCTAGCTGAAGATTGAATGCGATACAGATTTTTAAGTTTCTTCTCTTCCGTCCACTGCTGATTACTTTGAGCCAATAGTTGAGCCGATCCCAATATAATACTCAATGGTGTACGAAATTCATGGGATACCATTGAAAAAAAGCGTAACTTTAATTCACTAAGTTCTTTTTCTTGAGCTAAAGTTTGTTGAATAGCTTCTGCTTCTTGGCGCTTCACTAATTGTTGATAAAGTAAGGCATAAACTCCTAATAAAATGGCAAAACTCAAGAAAGTACCGAGGAATTCAATCAACATCCGGTTACGGATATTCTCTTGGGAATGTCTGACTGAGATTTGCAGTAACTGTTCCTCCCTAGCTTGCATTTGGGTAAGCGTTTCGCGGATTTGATTACGGTTTTGGTTACTTTGAGTAAGTAGAGGTGCTTGAATAGCAAAGCTTGATTTACCTACTTCTTTGAGGTTAATCGACTGTTTAGATAATTGAACTCTTTGAGCAATTAGGAATTTCAGCTTCGTTATTTGCTGCTGTTGATAAGAGTCATCAGCAAGTTGTTGCTGCAACTTTTTGACTTTGGCATCCAGGCTTTGCATTGCCTGATAGTAACGTTTGAGTTCTGATTGCTCTCTATAAAGAATATAACCCCTGCGTCCGGCTTCTGCATCGGTTAGTGTAGCGAAGATGTCAATAACATTTTTCATTACCTCATGTGTGTCCTTCACTTGATTGCTACTTGTAATTAACTGAGTAGCGTTCTGGTAAGAAATCATACTAGCTGCACCCATTAATAATAAGCTCAAGCCAAAGCCAGAGGTTATCCATTTCCTTTCGAGCGACCATTTCATAGAAAAAATCAATTAATGGTTCAGAGTCCATATCTTATCCAAGACCTTACATCAAAGTAAAGATTTTTCCAATAAAAGCTTAGTTCAAAATTATTTTTCCTACTAACCGATTTTTACCCGATTTTTGCCCTTTATCTCCACAGCTATTTGTTAAAATGCTATTTAAAATAACTCCTTATGCAATTATGCATCACACTAACTTTTCTTCAAATAAATTTAAATGTTTATTTGGAGAAATTTTATTTTCTTTATATTTATATAGGTAAAACCAAAATTTAATAATTGAGGAAATCAAATTGCCGTGTCATCCTTTAAAACTTTTGCAGAGAAACAATCACAAGTTCAAACTTTACCTAATTCTGAGTTTTTGAAAAAGGTCGGTCAAGTAACTGGTGGTACCCTCCTATCAATTACGATGCTATCAAGTTCTATATTAGCTGGAGGGTTAGTTGGTTTAGCCATTAGTTTCCGCGATCTGCCAGATGTTAGGCAACTACGAAGCTTTGTACCCTCAGAAACAACTTATATATATGATATTAAAGGTAAGCTTTTAACACGTATACATGGGGAAGCTAACCGCCAAGTAGTGCCTTTAAATCAAATTTCCCCCAATTTGAAACGAGCGGTATTAGCTAGCGAAGATAGCCGTTTCTACGAGCATCATGGTATTAATCCCGGTGGTATTGGACGTGCTGCATTAGTCAATTTTGCATCTGGGGAAGTCCGAGAGGGTGGTTCTACAATCACCATGCAGTTGGTAAAAAATATTTTCTTATCTCAAAAACGTGCTTTTACCCGAAAAATAGCAGAAGCAGTATTAGCAATTCGCTTAGAGCAAGTTCTTAGTAAAGATGAAATATTAGAAATGTACCTCAATCAAGTTTACTGGGGTCATAATAACTATGGTGTTCAGACAGCAGCACGCACTTACTTTAAAAAATCAGCGCAAAATTTGACTTTGGGCGAATCAGCAATGATGGCCGGTTTGATTCAAGCTCCAGAAGAATTTAGCCCGTTTGTCAGCATGAAGTTGGCAAAACAAAAACAAAAAGAAGTATTGGGGCGAATGTTAGAACTGAATTGGATTAGCCAGCAAGAGTATAATGATGCCCTCAAACAAAACATTAAACTTGGTGAAATCAAGTCATTTCAAGGTAGCGCTTTGCCTTACGTTACCAATACTGTAGCGCAGGAATTAATTAAGAAGTTTGGGCGTGAAACATTGCTTAAAGGTGGAATGCATGTACAAACCACAGTTGATACTAGCTTCCAAATGATGGCAGAAAAAACTATCAAGAAGTGGCATAAAATCCTTGAAGGTCAAGGATTGAATAATAATCAAATGGCTTTGGTGGCAATTGATCCGCGCACACATTTTGTTAAAGCACTAGTAGGTGGTATAGATGCAAAAACTAGCGAATTTAATCGAGCAACTCAAGCCCACCGTCAGCCAGGATCTTCTTTTAAGCCGTTTGTTTACTATACTGCTTTTGCTAGTGGTAAATTTACACCCAATACAACAATTCTAGATACTCCGGTTAGTTACCGTGATGGTAACGGTTGGTATTATCCCCGAAACTACGATAATAGTTTTATGGGAGCAATACCAGTTCGCACTGCTCTGGCTCTGTCTCGTAATATTCCTGCAATTAAGATTGGCAAAGCTGTGGGTATGAATAAAGTTATTGAAACTTGCCGTACTTTGGGAATTATGAGTCCAATGTTACCTGTGAGTTCTTTGCCACTAGGTGCGATCGGTGTGACACCGTTAGAAATGGCTAGTGCTTATGCAACTATTGCTAATTACGGCTGGCGCTCGCCTGCAACGATTATTGCCCGTGTTACTGACGGTAGTGGTAATGTGTTAATAGATAATACTCCTAAACCTCAGTTAGTGCTTAACCCTTGGGCATCAGCAGCAACTTTAGACGTGATGCAAACGGTAGTTAAAGAAGGAACTGGTAGAGGTGCAGATATAGGTCGTCCAGTTGCGGGAAAGACGGGTACAACCTCCTCAGAGAAGGACATTTGGTTTATTGGTACTGTACCGCAGTTAACGACTGCCATCTGGGTAGGAAGGGACAACAACCGACAATTATCTAACCACGCGACAGGCGGAGGTATGGTTGCTCCTATTTGGCGTGATTTTATGCAGAAGGCACTTAAGGATGTACCAGTAGAAAAGTTTCAGCCACCTTCTAATTTTCCTCGTCCGAAATCAAATTGAAAATGTTCTAAGCTGAGACGGATTTAATTTTTCCAGATGAAAACCTCACGCAAGTCTTTCAGGCTCCAAAAAGTATAATTTAGAGCGCCACATATTATATCTAGGGCGTGTCATCAATTAGATAAACTGGAATCAGGGATTCTTAGGATAAGCCAAATGGTGCAATTTATTTAGCTGCTTCTGTTATCTGCTTAAATTGATGACACGCTCTAGTCCATCAGAAGCGGCAGTTGATAGTCAACCAGTGGAAGCAGCAACGATGATTTCCATCGATGTAGGTTATAATAGCATCAAAAAAATACATGGACGCAAACAACATCTGAGTGTAAGCAAGGAAGTTACCCTCCTCACCCAGAAGCTACTACTGTCTTGCTGCTTAAGTGCCGCATCGCTAGATCACCAATTAATTAAGAACTTTATACCTCATTGCTTCACTACTAGGTATTCTCAACTTTTGATAAATGCCACTCAGTTGAACACGTTCTGGTGGTTGATGGAAGGTTGCACAGCATCTTTGCACTGCCGCTTGATATTCCCGCCATTGCTTACGAATGGCTATACTAGTGACATCATTACCTAAGTCTTCAAATTTTAGCCCAGCCCGACTAAGCCAAATTTCCACGTCAGTTGTTTCACCAAAAGGTTCGGAAAAAAGATTATTGTTAAACATTGTTACAATATTTACCTTTTTATATATAGTACATAAGTTCCCTTTGTTGACGTTTAGACCGTCTTTCCCAAAGGTCTTGGAGTGAATGCTTTTGGAAAACGAAGTTAGCTGCTTGACAGGCTTCTTGCCAAACCTCCTCCACTATGCCCGATTCCATAGTTTCAATAGTTGTATTGTTGGCAGGTGCATCAATCTCTACTCCCTCTATGGCAGTCAAAACATCTAAAACTGTGATTTTTCGGGGGTCACGTGCTAAGATGTAGCCGCCCTTAGCGCCACGTATGCTATTAATTAAACCTTGACATCTTAATGTTGCCAGTAGTTGTTCTAAGTAGCGATTTTGTATACCTTTTAGCTCTGCTATTTGTTTAATTTGCATTGGATCGCCATTCTGGTAGGAATCTACCAATGCCAACATCGCTAGAAGTGAGTATTCAAATTTATTTGGTAGTCTCATCAGGCTAGATACTATACAAGCTTTTAAACTTGTAATTCTATCTAAACTCTAAAGTAATAAAGTAATACGAGCTATTTTGATTTTTTTTCAAAAAGATAAACAAGAATGATTGACAAAATAGTAATTTCAAGGTATATATGAGAGTTTTCAACTTCTAACACTGTTCTAATAAACTCTTGAGGCTATTAAAGAAAGTATTGTACTAACTATTATTTTTTCCTTGTACCCTTCGCCTTCTGCTCCCTTGGCTCCAACAGCTTGTCATAAGAGAGACAGGAGTATGTATTCTTTGTACAAGAGTAACATAAGTAATACTAAGCCAACTTAGACCTATCTAAGAATTTTATCCAATGAGACTGTAAATCAGCCCAGCCAGTACAATTAGAGTCACAATTACATAGGTATAATCTTTGAGTCGAACAAAGGCTAACAGAGAAAAAACCACTCTCATAACTGGAGTAGCAATCAGTAGCAGTAATCCTAGTTGAATAATGCCTCGGTTACGACCTGATAATATTGATGTTTTTACCCCAGCTGGAGTGCGAAACTCTGCTGGTTCTCCCCGAAAAAACTGGTAATTAGGAACCTCAGTCCCGTGGCGAATTAAGTACAAAATTCCACCCGTTAGAACCAGAACGCTAGCAAGGATGACCCCGACTCTTAACAGATTGCCAATAAATTGCTCAAAACGCTGCTCAAACTTAGTACGTCTGTTTAGAACCATTTTAAAGCCTCCCAGTTAGACCTTTGTAGATCATTTCCAGCGCCAGTACCAAAATCACACCACTGAAAATATTTCGCAAAAGTTGTACCCTGGCTCTGACAAGTACTCGCGCCCCCAATACAGCACCACACAGTACTCCCAACATCACTGGCATTGCTAATCCGGGGTCGATATAACCTCGGTTTAGATATATTCCTGCACTAGCTGCTGCTGTTACTCCAATCATGAAATTGCTGGTAGTTGTGGAAACTTTGAATGGAATATGCATTATTTGATCCATTGCCAGCACTTTGAGCGCTCCCGAACCAATACCTAGCAAGCCGGAAAGTACACCAGCTATAAACATTAGCCCAAATCCAAAGGGAACACCGCGCACGTTGTAAGATTGTTCTCCCGTAGAAGTTGGATAAGTACTATTTAGCTTCAAGCGTGTTGCCAGGGGATCTGGCGGTAAATTATCGATGTTTTCGGAGTAGGGTTTACGAGATAGGTACGCACTATAAAGTAAAACAATCCCAAACACAATAGCGATCGCTCCAGTAGAAATCTTCGCTGCCACAACCGCTCCAGCTACAGCGCCAAAGGTTGTTGCTATTTCTAGGAACATGCCTAGCCGCATATTAGTGTAACCTTCCTTTACATAAGCAGAAGCTGCTCCACTAGATGTAGCAATTACAGATACTAAGGAAGCACCAATAGCATAGTGGAGATCCACTCTACAAACTACAGATAGGAAAGGAACAATTACTACGCCACCACCCAAGCCTGTCAAGGCTCCTAAAAATCCAGCGCTCAAGGAGCCAAACCATACTAATAGCGAAAAATCCAGAGTATTCAAGGTTTATTCTCCACTATTTGGTTTTATGGGTTAATACACCAATTAGTTTCACACTGGTTAGTTGGTTTTACTTTATATTTTTTCATTTATAAAAACAAATATTTTTTCTTATTAATTCAATAAAACTTTTTAATTATATTGTATATATAAGCATTGAAAAACTGTCAAAATTACAAATTGTCTATAGTCTATTCCGCTAAATTTTGATCAAATTGATTAAACAGATATTTAACCAGCTAAACTACTGTAAAGCCAGCCAAATATAGTAGTTTTGTGAACGTCACATTTATGCCATAACTTGGTCATAACTTGGTCATAACTATGTCACAGATGACTGTTATCTTGTGGATGTTTTCTTAACAGATATTCTCTACATTCGATCAAATATGCTCTTTTTTATAGTCTTAAGTACAGTTTGCAGTAAAGCTGGTGAAGTAAATCTAAGTAAAAGTTTCTGACTGTTGGCATCTTATTGAATTGATGAGGCTGATTCATAAGAATTGACTAGTCGAATTATAAGACGGAAGAATTTAGCATAGCAAATCACGTAATCCCATATTAGAGAGGAATAAATTATGCTTGAGTTATTAGGTTCAGGCTTAGTAACGCTGTGGCTACAAAAAGCTGGAATCCAAATCAATTATTTAGATGCTTTAGATGCACTAGCTTGGCAAATTAGTCCTAGCTTGGTTCTTGCCTCAGATCCGAATCCATCTGGAAACACTACAGTGCAAGAATATCTTCAGAAGTTAATAACATCAAAACTGATAGCACAGAATTTGAAAGAAAACCAAGGGATTTGGATACAGTCGGGGCCAATGCTTATGGCTAATCACCAAGGTACAACACCTCTGCCAGCTGCCTCTTTAACCAAAATTGCTACCTCATTAGTTGCTTTCAAAACCTGGGGGCCAGACCACCAATTTGAGACTTTGGTAAGCGCTACTGGCCCGGTAGTAAATGGGGTTTTGCAGGGCGATTTAATAATTACTGGCGGTGGCGATCCGATGTTTGTGTGGGAAGAAGCGATCGCTCTTGGTAATACTCTCAACCAAATGGGCATTAAACAGGTGAAGGGTAATTTAGTAATTAGTGGTAACTTCGCCATGAATTTCCAGCGTTATCCATTCTTGGCAGGTCAAATGCTTAAACAAGCACTAAATTATGCTAAATGGAATCGCTCTGTTATTTTCCACTACTCAACTATGCCCAAGGGAACACCAAAACCACAAGTCATAATTGCGGGTACTGTTAAAGTAGATTTACAATCGACTCCCCAACAAAATTTGTTAGTGCGTCACCGGTCTTTGCCTTTACAACAACTTATCAAGGAGATGAACGTTTTCAGTAACAATGATATGGCAGAGATGCTAGCAGAGTCAGTGGGAGGGTTTAGTGTAGTCCAATCAACAGCCGCTAATATTGCTGGAGTACCACAGTCAGAAATTCAATTAATCAATGGTTCTGGACTAGGCCCAGAAAATCGCATTTCCCCTAGAGCAATTTGTGCAATGTTCATGGCGCTAGAGCGGGAAGCAGTCGCTCATCAGATGAATTTGGCTGACTTATTTCTCACTTCCGGGTTGGATCATCGGGGGACAATTCACCGCAGACATATTCCTGTTGCGACTGTAATTAAAACTGGGACATTGCATGATGTCAGTAGTTTAGCTGGTGTGATGCCTACACGCGATCGCGGTTTGGTCTGGTTTGCAATTCTGAACCGTGGCACAAACCCAGCAGGTTTCCGTTCTGAGCAAGATAAACTGTTGCAAAATTTGATCAAACAGTTGCAACTACCTCAAGTAGTTCCTAGTATCCTAACTCCCCACTTAGCGATGAACTCTTTACCTCAAATCGGTGTAGACAGTCGGAATGAAATTTTATTTAGAAACTAGCCTTTTCAAAAACTAAAGCTGGAGTATGAGTCTGAACTAAGCTTTCAAGGTATAATCTAACAATAAATAATCAAGAATGTAAACGCTTTTAGTACTAAGTACAGGGTAAAAATAATTGATTATTAATTTTTAATATGGTAGATGCATTTATATCGAATTCTTATAAAAATGTCATAGCTTATTCATAACAATGACAAATTTTTATCAAATATTTTTTCTAGCCTAGAGAAAGTAAATATTTTAATCTTTTGTAGCAAATCAAGGATTTTCAAAGCTATGGATAACATTTTACTTTGTCTAATTTTGGGACTAATTGCAGGAATAGTAAGCGGAATAACTGGAATTGGCGGCGGCATAATTATTCTGCCTGCCTTAATTTTTCTGTTTGGCTTATCTCAACACCAAGCTCAGGGTACAACATTAGCTTTGCTTGTTCCTCCGATTGATATTTTGGCTGCTTGGACTTACTACAAGCAAGGATATGTAGACTTTAAAATAGCAGGATTGCTCTGCTTGGGTTTTGTATTAGGTGGATGGCTGGGTGCTAAAATAGGAACAGGATTATCTAATGTGATATTGGCGAGAATATTTGGAGTTTTACTGCTTGTTAGTGCTATCAGAGTACTGTTTACAAATGTAGGCGATTCCACTTTATAACTCAGTAATTTTGTTCAAGAACATCACAAAATACATCTTATTTACTCCTTGTCATCGTCAGATTTAGGGATTCTTACTTATAAAAGTTGTTCCCCTGTCTAACTCACTTTATTATAAGAAACCTGATTGGAAAGTTATTTTTCTAAAAAAATATAGTATTATCTATTTTTTAATATAGAAATATTATCACAATGCGTATTTTGGTAGTCGAAGATGATGTTCAGCTAGCAGAGATGCTGATGGAAGCCCTAACTGACCGTCAATATGTGGTAGATATAGCCCAAGATGGAGAGGAAGCATGGGATTGCATCAAAGTGTTGGAATATGATTTGGTGGTACTAGATATTACTTTGCCCAAGTTAGATGGTGTAAGTTTTTGTCAACGGTTGCGATCGCCTATGGTGGGGCATAGCCCATCGCCTACATCAGGGCGCAGCTCATCGCGCAATAACACAATACCTGTACTCATGTTAACAGCACGCGATACCCTTGGTGACAAAATTACTGGTTTGGATGCTGGGGCAGATGATTATATGGTCAAACCTTTTGAAATGCCAGAGTTAATGGCTCGTGTTCGCGCCCTATTGCGCCGCAATAGTGCCGCAACATCTTCTTCAGATTTTGGTTGGGGTAGTTTGCGTTTAAATTCCAGCACTTATGAAGTCACTTATGCTGACCAGCCTTTACATCTAACACCTAAAGAATTTGCTCTTTTAGAACTAATGGTTTCTAGCGGTCGGCGGGTGCTAAGTCGAGCCGGAATTATTGAGCGCATTTGGTCACTTGATGACCCTCCGAGCGAAGAAACTGTTAAGTCTCACATTAAAAGTTTACGGTATAAACTTAAAGACGTAGGTGCTGCCGATGATTTTATTGAGACAGTTCATGGACTAGGCTATCGCTTAAAGCAGCTTTAGAAAACTAACCGATTTCTACCTTATATTTGCCCCTTATCTCCACAACTGATTGTTATACTTCAATTACATTACTGAAATTAACCTCTTCTTTTACACTAGAACACTATTATTCTCCAAATCTCTTTAATTATTGATTTGGAGAATTTTAATTTTTATTTAACTAAACTAAAAAATACATAATTACCCTATTTTTAGATATTTCTATTTTGAAATATTTGGATGGCTGAGAATAAGTTTCACCACAATACTTCTCGATGAAGTATTTTTAACTAGAAATTGGGTTTGGGGTAAAGGGTTAAAGGTTTTTTCTTTCTCTTTCCCCCTTAACCGAGAAGTATTGAGTGCCACCATAGTGTCAAACTTATATTGAATTTTCAGTTTTATGAAGTTCTATTTGCTATAGGTAACGCGACGTAATCGCCGCGTTTAGTTAAAATTTAACTATTAGATATTTGATATTTTCAAATGAGATAGAAATTAATTTAAATAACATTTTTTTATTAATAACCGATTTCTCACCGATTTCTCACCGATATTTCAACTTCTAAAATGTAACATCTTGGAACGAAAGCATTTTGGTAAGTTTATTTCAGTTTTAAGGAAATTTTTATGCCCCGTTTTTCAATAAATATTTCCAATATTGTTATTACTAATGAAGAGTATCGCAAGCTTAGAGCTTATGCAGGATATCATCAAATATCAATTCATAAAGCAATACGATTATTAATTGATTCTCTTCCAGAATGCTCTTCAAATAATAACAAATTAAGTAGAAGCCATTCGTTTATGTTTCCTAGAAGGTTTTTACACGTTTCTTTCGATGATAGGTAACTTAATAAATAATTTTTTCTCCAAGTTACCTAGCTGTGAATTTTTGTACCACATACAACAGTGAATTTTGATTATGAATACTCTTGCTTCTTTAAATTTAGTTAAATCTCTAGAAAATTCTGCTTCAGAAAGGCCAAATTCTCAACCCATTTATGCCCTAATTTCAGTTCATGGCGACCCAACAGATGAAATTGGTAAAGAAGGGGCAGATGGTCAAAATGTCTACGTGCGAGAATTGGGATTAGCATTAGCAAAACGCGGCTGTCAGGTTGATATGTTTACCCGACGCGAGTATCCCAATCAAGAAGAAATTGTGGAATTAGCACCAGGATGTCGCACTATTCGTTTAAATGCTGGTCCAGCAAAATTCATTACTAGAAACGATTTATTTGAATATTTACCAGAATTTGTAGAAGCTTGGCTGAATTTTCAACAACGAACAGGACGCAGCTATGCCTTGATTCACACTAACTATTGGCTTTCTGCTTGGGTAGGATTAGAACTTAAATCTCGATTGGGACTACCCCAAGTTCATACCTATCACTCTATAGGGGCAGTTAAATACCGTAATGTGGAGAATCCGCCGCAGATTGCTGCAATTCGTCATTGTGTGGAGAACGCTATTTTAGAACAAGCAGATTATGTAATATCTACTAGCCCTCAAGAAGCGGAAGATTTACGTCAGTTAATTTCGCAGTATGGACGTATTAAAGTTATCCCCTGCGGGATTAATACTGAACACTTTGGTTCTGTGAATAAAGAAGTTGCTCGCCAACAGTTGGGAATTGATGCAGATTCTCAGATAATCTTGTATGTAGGACGTTTTGACCCCCGCAAGGGAGTTGAAACCCTAGTAAGAGCTTGCGCCAACTTGCCTTCAGGATTTCAACTCTATTTAGTTGGTGGTAGCCGTGAAGATGGAGCAGACTTCAAAGAACAACAACGCATTGAAACTTTGGTGAATGACCTGGGATTGGAAGCCGTTACAGTTTTCACTGGACGAATTTCTCAAGCGCTGTTACCTGCTTACTATGCCGCAGGGGATATCTGCGTTGTACCGAGTTACTATGAACCTTTTGGTTTAGTGGCGATTGAAGCTATGGCAGCCGGAACACCCGTAATTGCGAGTAATGTAGGAGGATTGCAGCATACGGTGGTGCATGGTGAAACCGGATTTTTAGTTCCTCCTCGTGATTCTAAAGCATTGGCGATCGCCATTCACAGTTTATTACAAAACCCGACTCTCAAAGAAAGCTATGGCAATGCTGCACAAAATTGGGTTCAGTCTCGTTTTAGCACTCAGGGAGTTGCTACCCAAGTCCAAGAACTCTATCAATCTTTAACACTTGATACATTTGTTCAAGAAATTATTCAAACTAAAAAGTTAACTCCAGATTTAGAAAGACAAATCCAAAATTTATTGAAGTCAAAAGTTTTGAAATCCAACGAAATTAAAGCTCTAGAAAAATTAATTGACTCTTTTTCTAATGACATTGTGCAGTGGGCAACCAGTTAAATGATATCGTGTCCGGTTAAAGAGCGATCCTTAAGAGCGTAGTTGTTCCTGGGAGCAGGCTTACCGTAACTTGTGCCGAGCAGAATCGAAAGGAGCCGAACAAGAGCAAAGGGAAAGAGGTTTATCAATACTGTACTATTTTAGTGAAAGCAAACAAATATGAAACTGCTTTTGGTGATTGAATTAGATAATACCTTGGTTGGTAACAATCGAGCTATTGCCGCTTTAAACCAAAGGCTAGAAGCTATACGCAATCAGATTTACTTAGTCTATGTTACTGGTCGCTCTTATGCTTCTAGTCGTCGAGTGATAACAAAAGCACAGCTTTTGAAACCCGATTATTTAATCACCAGTTTAGGTACTGAAATTTATCAACAGGGTGTGCTTTTAGAAAAAGATTGGGCAAATCAAATTTCAAGAGATTGGGATTGGGATGCAGTTTGGACAATTGCTAGTTACTTTCCGGCACTGATACCTCAACCCGACAGCGAACAAACCCCCTATAAATTAAGCTTTTGCCTAGATATGGATGCGCCGCTTGAGGTTATCCATGATTTGCAGGATTTGTTAACTTTTACTGGATTGCAGGCTGAGGTGATTTTCAGCAATGGGCGGGACGTTGATATCATACCCAAGAACAGTAACAAAGGTGAAGCAACTGCATATCTGCAAGAATTGCTGCAAGCGCAATTAGATGCAACCGTTATCTGTGGAGGTTCTGGAAATGACATCAGTTTATTTCAACAGCCATCAGCTGGGATTATCGTTGGTAATGCCCAAACAGAACTTCTATGGTGGTATTACAAGACGCATTACCCTTGGCACTTTTTAGCTCACTACCCTGGTGCTGCGGGTATTCTTGAAGGATTGATTTATTTTAATATTTTGCCATTTCCTAATAGTTGGAAGGCGATGGGCTACGCCCCACCATAGATGATATCGCAACCCATTTCTAATGAACTCTATCCCCGAATTTCTCACTCATAGGGTGGGGAGTGTGGGAGGTGTGGGAGGTGTGGGA
>NZ_NOLJ01000009.1:0-170014 GCF_002246015.1 Nostoc sp. 'Peltigera membranacea cyanobiont' 210A | reverse complement strand
CACACCCCCCACACTCCCCACACCCCCTGAATTTATCACTTGTGAGAAGTGCAGATATCGCACTTTAGAAATCCAGGAGTAGCCTTAGCTAATATCTAAAGTTTAGGATAGGCAATCCGTTGGTG
The DNA here is from genome assembly GCF_002246015.1 of Nostoc sp. 'Peltigera membranacea cyanobiont' 210A. GTDB lineage: Bacteria > Cyanobacteriota > Cyanobacteriia > Cyanobacteriales > Nostocaceae > Nostoc. Next base: position 169,889 of record NZ_NOLJ01000009.1, on the reverse strand, counting down.
ATGAAATTGCTGCCAAACCTGGACAAAAATATGAGCAATTTGAGACATCTCTGCCCGTGTTAACCCTGAATCTACCAACTGATTATCCTGCCAACGTGCTTTCAGGATTTTATTTACCATTGCCAGTGCTGCTTCTGGGGTTGCGTCTTTAAGGGAGCGTAATGCCGCTTCACAAGCATCAGCCAATATAGCAATCCCCGTTTCTTTGGATTGAGGAATGGGGCCGTCGTAGCGGAAATCTGATTCGTGTAAAACTTTTTCAGGATTTTGTTGCTGTTGCTGTGCTTGTTGGTAGAAATAGGCAATTAAAATGGTTCCTTGATGTTCAGGAATAAATGCCTGAATAGCACTCGGTAGCTTGTGTTGACGAGCCATTACCAACCCTTCGCTCACATGCTTTTTGATAATTTCGGCACTTTTCCAGGGATCATTAATCACATCATGTTTATTAATACCTCCCATTTGATTTTCAATAAATCCTAGAGGGTCATGCATTTTACCAATGTCATGATAGAGAATCCCAGCCCTAACGAGTTCCACATTACAATTTAATGCTCGTGCCGCAGCTTCTGCTAGAGTAGCGACAAACAGTGTGTGCTGGAAGGTTCCAGGAGCTTCATTAGCTAGGCGTTTTAATAAAGGTCGGTTGGGATTGGACAATTCAGCCAGACGAATAGGTGTGACTAGATCAAATAAAGCTTCTAGGTAGGGGCTTAAACCTAGTGCTAAGATGCTCCAAACTAACCCTGCTAAACCGTTGAGGACTGCTGCACCCAGCACAGCATACCAAAGGGGTGCGATCGCAGTGTTGACCAACAAATAAACTACTCCCTGCGTCAACCCAATTAAGATTCCCAAAGTAGCTAATTCCTCTCGCGTTCGCAGTGCTTCTCTACCAGGGAATCGCCATTGTCCCGCCATCAATCCGCCAAGAATTCCGCCAGCTGCACTAGGTACTAAATAATGCCAGCTAAGTTCCGTTCCCATTGAGAGCAATATCGTTAGTAACCCCATAACAGTACCTCCGATCGCAGTACCGTAGAAGCTACCAAGAAGCAAACCAATAGCAGGTAAGCCTGTAAATGATTTGGTCAAGATTATTAGCAACGGCGTACTGAGAGTAAGGAGCAGTATCAAGAGATAATCGCTCCGTCGTAATTTGGCGTAAATCCTTCGTTCTACCAGTTTGAAAACAGCCACAGCCAATGCCACTATTCCACTAAAACGAATCAGATGCAGCCAATCGATTCCACGTTGGCTCAAGTGAAAGTGGTCTAATAGGACAAAATCAGCCTGGGTAATTTTTGTGCCAGCCTGAACGATAACTTCACCTTTTTGAATGCTGACGATCGCCGGTTCTACTGCTTCGGCTGCTTGTTCTGCAATCAGCTTGGTTTGCTCAATATCTTTAATTAGATTAGGTGCGATCGCCGCTGATAGCAATCGCCTTGCTAAAGGTTGTGCTGTTTCTGGCACAGAAACACTCACCTGCATCCCGATTGCAGAGTTCAGGTTAGCCTTGGATAGCCCAGGATAAATGCCCTGTGCTAACATTCGGTCTAAAGTTTGACGCACTTGGATTTGAGTTTTTTGCCAATCTGTATCAGACAGGTTTAAGAAAGTGGCATTGTAAAGGGTTTCGGGTTGGGCATAGACGCTTTGCGTGTTGTCTTTAGACATCGCGCTCAGGGCTTTTAGGCTGATATTATAGCGCTGACGAGCTTGGGCGATCGCTTTTAATAGTTGAGCAAAAGCCTGGGAGGAGTTAGACTCTCGGTAAGTTCGCAGTTTTTTCACTGCTAGCTGCTGGGCAGAATTTAAACCAGTCAGATTGCTATTTTTATCCAAACCTCGTAATACTTGCTGCCATTGAGGTTCTGGTACTTGTCGCAGGTAAGTTTGTGTAGCAGTAGACAACAATGAAGTCTTAACAAAGGGAAAATTGCCCAAATTTTCGCGGATTTGATTGCCTTTTGTGAATAATTGCTGGAGATTTTGGTGAATTTGCTCATTAATTACTGGATCGTCAACCCAGACTGCTGAAGCACCGCTACGAGCCTCCCTGCGTCTTTCTTCTGTTGTTTTTACATCTTCAACATTGGCTGAACTTGGTGCGGTAAGTGTTTGAGGAGCTATCTTATCTACATCCAGCTTTGGTTGGTTATAAAAACGGTAGCCTAGTCCACTGGAGAGAGATAGTACGACAAACACAAACATCCCAGCAGAATAGAGACGGTTTTTTAGATGCGATCGCTTACTCTTAGGTCTAGTTTGCCTGTAATCCCTACGAAATAAACTCAAACATCACCCCCAAAAACTACACCACTATAGTGCTTGTTCATTATACTTGGGCAATTTATCGATATCAGTGACCAATCTATTTTATCTACAACAAAACTTACTTGACATTCCTCCCTTATCTAACTTACTACCCTACTACCGCAGGTATTCTTTAAGGATTGCTCTATTTTAATATTTTGCCATTCTCCCACAGTTGGCGATGGGCTACGCCCCAGCATAGGCGATGGTGCAACCATTCTTTTAGGATGGTTGGACAACAGCACCCGCATAGCGATCGCAACCTATTCAAAATTAACTTTGAATGTAAAAAATTGCCCCGCACTTTGAAAAGCTAAGTAAGTGCGGGGATATTTTATTAGCAGTTATCTTAAAGCCATTTAGCTTCTTCTCTCATGCAACCGCTCATCATTCGTATTAACGTCTAATTCCTCACGACGAACAGTACCTTCGGCTTCAACTGTATCCTGTTCAACTACTTTCTTAATTTTCACTTCCTCGCGCAAAACGGCTTCCTTCTGAATATTCGGGGTTTCTTCATAAAGATCCATCCGAGTAACTTCTCCTTCACGGAAGTTAGCCTCAGCAGGCGATACAGTTCTACCAGCTTCGTTTGGAGTAGTGCGTTCAATGATTACGCGTTCTTTTTCAACTGGCACAGCAACTCTTGCCGTCTCAGTTTCAACGTGTTTGCCAACAGATACTTCTCCTGTCTTAACACGGGATTTATTGGCAACTAAACGTTCTTCGTATAGTTTCAGGTTTTGATGATCCTGCTGATTCATATCGTAAAGATTTGGTTCATCTTCATACGTATATGTATTGCGATCGCTAGAGACTGGTGGAGCATTTACAGGTGTCGATGTCTCTACAGGTGTTGATGTCTCTAAAGATGCTTGTCTCATTGGAGTCCGATAAACTCCACGCACCTGTTCCTCATAATCGTAATCAATCTGTTCCAAATCATTAAAATCTGGTAAATTTTCTACTTGCTCCTTCGTCAGCCCAATGGCATACACGCGTCGATTGCTATAGCTTATTCGGGAACGCCCAATTGGTAACAATACTTGTCTGCCAAAGAACCAAAAACCTGTGTCAACAACTAAATAGCGGAAATGACCTGAATCATCCACCAAGATGTGTTTTACAGTCCCAACTTTATCGTCATTTATATCTGAATAGACATCAAAATCCCTAACTTCATAGCTATCAAAATCTGTATCACCATAGTTACCAGCAAAGTCTTCGATTTTATATAAAGCCATATTCTTTTTCCTCCTACATCTATATTTACAATCGTAAAGATATAATTTTTTAATCCTTCTTTCTCAAGAAAGATATTAATGTCTAAAAAATCATTACTGTTGAATTAATTGTTTTAAAAAATTCGGGTTAATCAAACCAAAAGTAAATCTCTGCATAAGATTATAGAGGCTTATAACTAACTTGTTAGACCTGAAATCAGCAAAAATCTCGGAGAAATTCGCACTTATTGAGCATTTTGTTTATTAACAGGAGTCCGAACAATATACTGATTAGCAGGTAAATTAATAGCAACTGCTTCTATCTTTCCTTGGGAAACTAAAGTTTGATAAACTAAAGCCGTAATCTCTCCTCTAGTTGCAGGTTTACTTGGATTAAGAACTTTAGGATTTGGATAGTTGACCACTATATTTGCTTTAGTTGCGGCTGCTACATCTCCAACTGCATATTGCGGAATCTTATTGGCATCTGCATAAGTGTTAGTAATAATAAATGACGCAGGACGGTTAATATTTACAGCATTAGCTGCTATGGCTGAGGCTTTTGATATTAATAAAGGCTGCATTAAAGTAGTAAATCCAATCGGCATTAAAACACGCCTTTTTACAGGTTTTTGTGCGGTTTTTTGAGGAACTACTCTCTGCATGACTGTGGGTACAGTAACTGCGGATGTACCAGTAGTTAGATTCAGACCTTTATTTAAAGCAACTATAGCCTCAACCTTAGAAACCGATTGATTGGGACGAAAGTATCCACCAGGATAACCTGTCATAAATCCTTGTTGATATGCTTCTTCAATGGGGCGAGTAGCCCAATAGTTAGTAGGAACATCTTTATATACAGCACCACTTGCTATCTGGCGAGTTGGTGGTTGGTCAAAAGCTTTACGAATAATTGCTGCAAACTCATCTCGGTCTACTGGTTGTTCTGGTCGAAATGTACCATCAGGATATCCAGTTACAATATTTCTTGCAGCCAAACCTCGAATAAATGGCTGTGCCCAGTAATTAGGTTGAACATCACTAAAGGTAGTTGTAGGGGAAGATTGAGCAGATGTTTCTAATGCTCCAACTGCTAGTACTGTTAAATTTAAAGTTAGTAAAGATACACCTGCTGAAACGAACTTAGTTAACTGTGTTACGATCCATGCCCCCTGTTTTTTCAATTCTTCATTATTTCTAATACTTCAATAGTTATTAAAAAATAGTGGAAATTTAGTGGAGAAATTTATCCCACAACTTGAAATACTACTAAAGACTGACTATGTTTATTACTTTAGATATAGATAACGCAAAAATGAAAATATCAAAAACGTCAATGTTTTAGTGACGGCTTATGTTAATAGAATAATTTTGGTTCTTCAGTACCTGTTATGCCAAATTATTAGTTAAACATCAAAACTAGACTTTAAAATCAAGTTTAGAAAGCTTAAGTACCAAGAATGGACTAAAATGTTAAAAACAATGCCTGCTTTTGTTGTGCAGCAATATTTTCAGCTTTTTAGCAGATTAATTTAGCATACTAAGTACTGAATAGCCATAATTTTATAGCAATCTTATTTTAGTAGTGAAAAATATAGATTAGGAAACGAACCGCATAGATGCAAAGCGGCCTTCCCGCAGTGTAGGACGCAAAGGAAAGAAAGAAAAAAGAGAAATATAATTTTCACGAATGATTTAGGACTGGTATAAATCTAAGTAATAAAATATAAAACTTGCTTTCGAGAATAAAAATATAGCAGAGTTCTCCACGGCTTTTCCACTATTTAGATTTAATCTAAGTCTCAAACGATAAATTAATGAAATTTTGCTTGTATAAGTTTTTTGCTACCTTGGCTATCAGTTATTTTACTATGTACCCATTTTACGGACAAAAATTAAGTGTTAATTGAATATGAGATACATGTTTAAAAAAATCTTTCTTTGGGTAGTAGAGTTATTGTCTGAAAACGCAAGATGGTTAGCGGTAGGAGGGTAGAATGCGTCAACTCATTATCCAAGTACCACGAGGAAATGGAAAAGCTGTTATCGACATTGCCAAATCTCATAACGGCACAAATCTGGCTCGATTTGAAGGAAATGCAGAAGAACCGATTGATGTAGCGATCGTTCATGTTTCTAATCGAGAAGTTGGCAAAGTTCTGGACAAGTTGCAAGACTTACCCAAAGTACAAATTACGCTCATACCAACTGGTGTGATGACTCTGCAACCCCCTGCATCGGAAGCGCCGCAACAAGTTGTAGATGTGGAAGAACGCAGTCCGATTGAGATTTTTCTTTCTGGTTTGCAAAGTGTTGGCTCTTGGCGAGGTTTTCTTAGTTATGCAGCACTGGCAGGCTTTGTAGTCTGGATTGGCTTGTATACTAATACAGCTTACTTGCTGGTGGCGGCAATGCTGATAGCACCGTTTGCAGGCCCAGCAATGAATACAGCGATCGCTACTGCATGGGGCGATCGCAAACTCTTAGGGCGGAGTATTTTACGATATTTTTCCGCTTTAGCAGTCACAATTGCCACTACTTGGCTACTTAGCCTGATATTACGGCAAGAAATTCCCACCAGTTTAATGGTAGAAAGTAGCCAAGTTTCAGCAGTAGCAGTGATTTTGCCATTGGCAGCCGGAGCAGCAGGAGCGCTCAACTTGGTGCAGTCAGAACGGAGTAGTTTAGTCTCTGGGGCAGCAACCGGAATGTTAGTTGCCGCTTCCTTAGCTCCACCTGCGGGAATTGTCGGTATGGCAAGTGCAGTCGGTAGGTGGGACATGGTAATTTCGGAGCTATTCTTACTGTTTTTGCAACTATGCGGCATTAACTTTTCAGCAGCGCTCTTGTTCCGAGTATTCGGGCTGTCTGCTCAAGGAACTCGCTATCAGCGTGGTAAAAAACGGGTATTCTTTTCTGCCTTAGTAATAACTGTCATCGCATTGGCTCTTTTGCTCACTTGGCAGTTCTCTAATTCTCCCAATTTACAACGCTCTAGCCTTACCCAACGTGCCAACGCCCAAGTTCAGAAAACTGTGGAACAAGTTGGTTTAGCAAAATTAGTTGAGTCGAATGTGCGCTTTACGCGATCCAATATTCAAGGGCAGGATACCCTGCTATCTGTTATTTATGTGCAGCGTCAACCGGGAGTTACAGCGTCTAGTGAAGAAATACGCTCACGCCTCACCCAATCAATTCAAACCCAATTATTGAAACAGGACTTAAATGTAACACCTCTAGTTGATGTCAACGTACTAGAAACCCCTGCTAGTAAACAATAAGACCATTTATGAGTAGATCAAAGCTTTCAGAAAAACAAGCCCTAGAAAAAGAACGTAATGAAGTCTTGCAGCAGTTGGAAGATTGGCTAGAAATTCCAATGCTGGTGCTGGGCTTTGTATGGCTAGCACTATTCATCATCGAGATCATCTGGGGATTAAACTCTTTACTGGAAGCCTTTAGCATCACTATTTGGATTATTTTTATATTAGATTTTCTACTTAAACTAGCGATCGCTCCTCATAAACTTTCTTATATCAAAAGCAACTGGCTAACAGCTATTTCTTTAGTGTTACCAGCATTACGTACTTTTCGGATTATCCGAGTCGTCCGCGTACTACGAACAGCGCGGGCTGTGCGAGGTTTACAGTTGTTGCGAGTTATGACTCGTGCTAACCGAGGAATGCGGGTTTTAGCAGCAAGTATTAGCCGTAGAGGATTTGGTTATGTTGTGGCATTGACAATGATTGTTACTTTAATAGGAGCAGCAGGGATGTATGCCTTTGAAAACGAAGTTCCAGTGGAATCAGGGCTGCACAACTACGGCACTGCTTTATGGTGGACAGCAATGCTAATGACAACGATGGGTTCTGACTATTTGCCCAAAACGCCCGAAGGTCGGGTGCTTTGTTTTTTCTTAGCGTTATATGCGTTTGCCGTGTTTGGTTATGTCACTGCAACTCTGGCGACGTTTTTTATTGGTCGTGATGCCGATGATGACGAAGCAGAGTTAGCTGGAGCGAAATCGATTCAAATGCTTCAGAGTGAAATCGTAGCATTGCGCGGGGAAATTCAAGAATTATTGCATCAAAGTTCTGAGCGTTAACGTTAGCAAAAATTACTTAGTGAGGAAACTTGATGAATGCAGAAATCTCGACAGCTTGGGACAAGGTTCAAAGCATGATTAACGGGTTCATCGCTTTGCTACCCAACATTATCTTAGGATTAATTGTCTTCATCTTCTTTTTGTTTATTGCCAGCAGAATTAAAGCACTGGTCAAGCGATTAACTCGCAACCGTCGCTACGCCCGGAATTTAGGACTAGTACTAGGAAGGTTAGCGCAGGGATTGACAATTTTGATTGGGTTGTTTATCGCCCTTTCCATTGTAATTCCTACATTTCAAGCTGGTGATTTGGTACAACTTTTGGGAATTAGTGGTGTTGCAATTGGTTTTGCTTTCCGCGATATTTTACAAAATTTCTTAGCTGGAATTTTAATTCTGCTGACTGAACCTTTTCAAATTGATGACCAAATTGTTTTTAAAGGCTTTGAAGGAACGGTCGAAAATATTGAGACACGCGCAACAACAATCAGAACTTATGACGGTCGGCGGATTGTCATTCCCAACTCAGAATTATTTACTAATTCAGTAACTGTAAACACTGCATTTGATAATCGGCGATTAGAGTACGATGTCGGCATTGGCTACAACGATGACATTGACCGTGCCAAGCAGTTAATGCTAGACGCAATGCTTAGTGTAGACGAGGTTTTAAAAGACCCGCCTCCTGATGTACTAGCAATGGAACTAGCCGAAAGCACTGTCAACATCCGGGTGCGCTGGTGGGTTCATCCACCACGACGCGCAGATAATCTGATTTCGCGGGATAAAGTGATTATTGCAATCAAGAAAAAGCTGGTTGCAAACGGTATTGATTTGCCCTTCCCAACTCAACAAATTCTGTTCCACGACCAGACAGAAGAGACAGATGGAAACCGTTCCCGTCAGCGTGAAGGTTGGCCCGCAGGTAAAGGTGAAGTACCGAAGCCTCGCCGCATTAGTGATTCACTTAGGTTACTTGCTCAAGCACGCTCCTCACAAGATAACAACGGTAAATTAGATTCTCAAACCAACGAACAATGATAAATGTCAAGATAAGCAAACTGTGGGATCAGCTCCACTCAAGTTACTGGTTCATACCGGCGGTTATGGCGGTAGTAGCTACTGCTTTGGCTTTTACAATGCTTAATCTTGACCGCACAGGCAAGGTAGATATTGATTATTGGTGGATTTATACAGGTGGAGCAGATGGAGCGCGATCACTGTTAGGATCGGTTGCAGGTTCGATGATTAGCGTTGCTGCTACAGCCTTTTCAATTACAATTGTGGCGCTTCAATTGGCTGCTTCCAATTTCGGGCCGCGACTTCTGCGTAATTTTATGCAGGATACAGGTAATCAAGTTGTACTAGGCACATTTATTGGTACGTTCATCTACTGCTTGCTTGTACTGCGAACAATTCATGGAGAAGGAGATGGATACGAACAGTATGTGCCACAACTCTCAGTTACAGTCGGCACTTTACTCGCAATTATTAGCATTGGTGTATTAATTTATTTTATCCATCATGCTTCAACAATAATTCAGGCATCTCACGTAATCGAAAATGTTAGTGAGGATTTACATTCAGCAATTAAGCGGCTATTTCCAGAAAGAATTGGGCATGGTGAACCAGAACATAGACCAGGAATTGAAGAAATTCCCATGTCCTTTGAGAAAGAGGCTTTACCGATTCGAGCTAATGACACTGGCTATTTACAAGCAATTGATAATGGGGAATTGATGGAAATTGCTTGTAAACATAATTTGCTAATACGCCTTAAAGTTAGACCGGGAAAATTTCTAATTCAAGGTAGCGATTTAGCCTTGGTTTTTCCTGGAAAAAAAGTAAATAAAAAACTTACCAAACAAATCAATGATGCTTTTATTTTAGGCAAAGAACGTACAGAACAACAGGATATAGAGTTTCCAATCGATCAATTAGTAGAAATTGCTCTGCGTGCCATTTCCCCTGGAATAAACGATCCATTTACTGCAATTCGCTGTATTGATCGAATTAGCGCAGGACTGTGCCACTTGGTTCAAAGAGATTTTCCTTCGCCCTATCGCTACGATAAAAATCAAAAATTGCGCTTCATTGCCGAAGGAGTTGATTTTCAAGGATTGGTTGATCGTGCTTTTAACCAAATTCGGCAGTATGGAAAGTCGGATGCAGGAGTAACTATTCGTTTGTTAGAAGCTATAGCTGTAATTGCTACTTACACCAACAATTCTAAATATCAAGTAAGCCTGCGCCATCATGCTGACATGATTTTACAAGATAGCCGTGAGGGACTCTCACAAGAACAAGACTACAAAGATGTAGAAGAAAGTTATTATCAGGTCATTAAAAATTTAAATAATGATGACAATAATAAGGATTGGGATTAATCAGAAGAATAGCGTTTTAAATTAATATTTTTGAGGTAATAATTATGAAAATTTTGAATTGGAAAGGTTATCGAATTATCGCATGGATAGGACAGGCGCTACTAACAATTTTTGTCATAGCCGCAGCAGTTCAAGGTAAATGGTCAAATGCCTTGGGTCTTGCAGTCTTCCTTGTCATATCCTTTGTGTTTGTCATCCGAGATGATAAATTACCCACTTTATTTGATTTTTTGTTTGTGTTGGCTGCATTGCTAAATGCTACTGGTTGGGTATGGGATTTATTTGGTATGCCAGGCCCCTATGACGAAATTGTTCATGCTTATACGACTTCTGCAATTACCCTAGCACTTAGTTTTTTAGTCTATAGTTCAATGTTGAATATATTTCGGAATCATACACTTTTGTATTTAGTGACAATTACTAGTTTTGGAATTGCTGTTGGTGCTTTGTGGGAAGTCACGGAATGGTCTGCTGGTAAAATTCTCAATACTCAAGTGATTGAAAGTTTGGATGACACCATTATTGATTTAGTCATGGACACTCTCGGTGCTGGATTAGCAGCTTTAATTAGCCTTTGGGCGTTGCGAAATTGGACAAGTCGTAAAGCAGAGGCAAATCATTCGCAAACTGAGACATACATTTAAATTACATAAGATTTAATACTTTAGAGAACTATGAAGACATCAAAAACTAATTTTTTGGCTCGGAAACTAACAACTTATCTGCTGCTACCTTTTATCGGCATAACGGGAGGATTTTTGAGTAGCTGCTCAACAGATTTTTCTGGAAAAGTTCGTCCTCCAATTGTTACTTCTCCGAGAGTTAAGGAAACACAGAATCAAAGTTCGCGCCCTCTAACACCAACTGCTGAGGACAACAATTTTGTGGTTGAAGTTGTCGAAAAAGTAGAACCAGCTGTAGTTCAAATTAATACTTCCCGAACTATCAGAAGCGCAGTACCACAGTTACCTGATACATTAAATGACCCATTTTTTCGGCGCTTTTTTGGTGACACTGTACCAACACAGCCTCAAGAACGAGTAGTGCGGGGTGTAGGCTCTGGTTTTATCATCGATCCTAATGGACGAATTCTCACCAATGCTCACGTTGTCAACAATGCAGATACGGTGACGGTATCATTTTCTGACGGTCGTACTGTTGAGGGCAAAGTGCTAGGACAAGATACGGTGAGCGATGTTGCAGTTGTGCAAATTCCTGGTAATAACTTACCAGCAGTAGAAATCGCAAATTCCGATACTTTAAAACCAGGACAATGGGCAGTTGCGATCGGTAATCCTTTGGGTTTACAACAAACGGTAACAGTAGGTGTTATAAGTGCGATCAACCGTTCCTTAAATCTCTCCACCAGACCTAGTAGTTATATTCAAACCGACGCAGCAATTAACCCCGGAAATTCAGGCGGGCCACTCTTAAATGCTCGCGGTCAAGTCATAGGCGTTAACACTGCAATTATCCAAGGTGCTGAAGGTATTGGCTTTGCCATTCCTATAGATACAGCTCAACGAATTGCCCAGCAATTAATTACTCAAGGTAAAGTTGAATATCCTTACTTAGGTCTTCAGATGGTGACACTAACACCTCAAGTCAAGAAAAGAGTCAAGGATTATCCAAACAGTAACGTCCGCATTGTAGCAGAGCAAGGAATTCTTATTATTCGCGTTATTCCTAATTCTCCTGCTGCCAGAATCGGATTGCGCCCAGGAGATGTTATTCTCAAAATTAACAATCAACCCGTTACTACGTCTGAAGAAGTTCAGCAAATTATTGAAAAGAATGGCTTAAATAATAACTTACAAATCCAAGTGTTACGCAACGCACAGAACTTAGCATTTACAGTAAAACCTGAATCACTGGCATCTCCAAACAACATCCAGCCTTAAGTTTGTAAAGTAGATAATATTTACCTTAATTTTTCATTGCTTTCAACAGATTATTCGGACTTGCCATTTATCTTACCCAATACTTTTGCGTCGTGATTATCTTTTTTATTTTTGTGCCAGTTGTTGAGTACATCCTCGACTAAAACTTCTTTTATCCATGTTTGAAACACAATTACTAACGGAACAGCGAGAAATACACCCAAAAATCCAAAAAATCTGCCAAAAAACACCACTGCTACCAAAGTAACTGCTGGCAGTAGAGATGCTTGGCTTTTCATCACTAAAGGCACTATAACTAAACTTTCAACCTGCTGAATTCCAAAGTACAAAGCTATAACTGCGGCGATTTTCCAAGGTTCTTCATTTAATGCTAGCAGTGCAGGCGGAATCACACTCAAGGTTGGCCCAACATTTGGGATAAATTCTAATAATCCTGCCAAAATAGCATTAACTAATGGCAATGGTATTCCCAAAATCAACAGTCCAATATAGCTGAATGTTGCAATGACCAGCATAGTCAGTAGCGTGCCTTTTATCCAGCCAGTCAACGAGACTGCACACTTATTTAGAATGTCATCAACTCGCTGACGATAAAAAGCAGGAAATAACATTATAAATCCCTGCCGATATGGCGAGGGATTGACTAATAACATGATGGTAAGAGCTACAAAAAGCAGCAAACCTAAAATAAGAGAAAGCGAGCTACTGACTAAGCTAAAAAAGTTGTTTATTAATCGATTTAACCAATCTTGTAAACCTTGGGTGATATACCTAAGTCCTCGAATATTTTCTAATAGTTGGTCAGGAATTACATTTTGTAACCAATTATTCCACGATCGCAACCGTTCTAGTCCCATAGGCATAATATTACCAAATTGTTGTAATTGGTCAATAAGACGCGGCACAATCAGTGCAAAAAACCCGACTAAAACGACCAATAAGAGAATAACTGATATGGCAACTGCAATGCCTCGATTAATGCGAAATCTTTGAAAAAACCTCACTAGTTGATTTAGGATTGTAGCTAAAACTACTGCTGCAAATACCACCAAAAGTATTTGTCGAATTTGCCATAAAACATAAAGAGATATAACAAGAGCGAGAAACCCGATCAATTGCCCTAAACGCACAATTCACCTCCAAAATTTTGCTATTTATAGCCTAAAAATTCACTTTCCCAACTTCTCCTTTATTCAATAAATTATTTAATTTTATTTTTTTAATTAGCTTGTAATTCCTCAATTTCTAACAAACTAACAATTACCCCAGCAATGGGTATAGAAAGAAATACTCCTAATAAACCAGCTATTTGTGTACCAATTAAAAGAGCAAAAAATACTACTAGGGGATTTAAGTGAACTGTGCTTTGCATTACACGAGGTGCAATCAAATTATCTTGTATTTGTTGCAAAACTATGCAAGAGATTAATACTTTTATACTAATAAACCAACCACTTTGTACCAATACAATTAGAGAAACTAAACTAACTCCTAGTGTAGCTCCGATACCGGGAATCAGGTCAAAAAGTCCCACAGTGATAGCTAGAAGAAACGGGAATGGGATATGAAAAAGTGCGAAAACCAAAAAAGTGGCAATGCTAAGAATCAATGAGATTAGCAATTGACCTCGCAAAAAACCAATGAAGTTTTTTTGAATAGCTGTTGCAAAGCGATCGCGTTGATTATCGGGAATCTTATTAAGAATCAGTTGCCAGATTTTTTCTCCATCAGTCAGTATAAAAAAGGCAACTACAATAATAATGATAAATCCGACATAACTTTCTAATAAATTGGGCAAAAAGCTTAACATAATGTTTATACCAGACACAACCCAGTTGCGAATTTGTGTTTCTACTGTCTCTAAATTTATTTGAATATTTCTAGCGGCTAATGCACTTTGTAATTCATTAACAGGATTGTTACTAGAATTAATAATTTGTAATAGTAAACCTGCTAATTGTTGTATTTGCGTAACCAAAGTATTACCAACAAATAAAAATAGGAAAATTATTGTTAATAAACTGATAACCATAACTGTACCCAAGGCAAAACCTCGCCTCACAAACCTTTCTAAGTAGCGCACAGGATAGTTAAGAATGAGTGCTAAAATTGTCGCAAAGGTAAATATAAAAACTACATTTTTGAAATACCAGAAAACTTTTACTAATACCCAACCACAAGCAGCAAATAGTAAGAAGCGAACTAGTGTATTTGTACTAAGCTTACTCCAAAAAGTTTTTTTAGTTGGTTGTTTTGTAGGTTTATTCATATATTTGGTTATTTTTATTTACTAAAGCTATGTTTTTAAATATTTATCTTCGATTTATACAGTTCAATATTCGAGTGATTAGTTGTGATTGTTTAATATTTTTGTTCATACAATCATCAGCACCGATCGCAAATATTTGCTCAACAATATCTGCTGATAAATTATCAACCAGAAACAGCACTGGTAGCAATTTCCAGTACGGATCGTTACGTACTACCTGACAAAGTTCAATGCCATTGATATGAGGCATTTCTACATCTAAAATTAGCAGGTCTGGAGAAAATTCTGTCAGAGTATCCCAGAAATCTCGTGGATCTTCAAGAGTTTTTAGAGTAAGTCCCAATGGTTCTAAGGTTTGTCGTATGACAGTTAACGCCTGTGCATCATCGTCTACAACCATTACTCTCGCTTCAGTAATACGATTTTGTTGTAAAACTTGGGCCACTGACTCCAAAATTTGGCTAGGAGGCATGGATTTTTGCAAAAAAGCACGTCCGCCAGATCGTGCAACCTCTAGGCGTAGGCGAAGCCCGCCCCAGGCATCGCTAAAATCATTTCGCTCTGTAAAAATTAACACAGGTATTTGTGGCGATCGCTGGGATAATTCTGTTATTAGCTTCAAACTATCTTTCTCAATATCAAGATCGAGTAGCACCACATCAGGATTTAAAGATATGATTATACTTCTGGCGGTGGCGATATTAGTAGCAATCTTAACTTGTAGTTCCTGATTCTCAGCTTCATTTCTCAATTCCTCAACTACTTGTTGATCGTTACTAATTACTAATAGTAGACTTTGGGTTTGTTCAACTGGGGTTTTTTCTAGTTCTCGTTGCAACTCCATCAAAAGATTATCTAAATAAAAACATTTAACTTGGCTAATAGGTTTTTTATTTTGAAGTAAATCTCCAATTTCATTAGCTAATAGCGAACCTTTTGGAAAGCCAAAACTACCCAAAGAACCAGCTAGCTTGTGAGCTTCTTGCTCTGCTTTCTGCCGCAATTGAGCGTCAAGTTTACCTTTTCTTAAAGCATCAGCTGCAAGTTTCAATACTGCAATGCGCGAACCAACCTTATCTTTAAAATTTTCCCGATCTTGAGCAATGGCTGTTAGTAGAATTTGCTGTTGATTTAAATCTATTTCTGACTCAGGTTTAGGGCAACTCTGCTCATTCTCTAGAGCTTTTAAACGATAACCCATTCCATAGACAGTTTCTATAAAATCATAGTTAGCACCTGCTGCTTTTAGCTTTTGCCGTAAACTTTTGATATGAGATTTTATCGTATTTTCTTCAGGTGGATCTTTTTCAGTACTCCAAAGTTGATCTACAATCGTACTCCGGCTAAAGATGCGCTGGTTGTTGCGTAAAAAAAGGTCTAAAAGGCTAAATTCTTTTGCTGTTAAATTTAGAGAAATATCTGCATAAGTCACTTCACAAGTACTAGGATCGAGACGCAACTCTCCCCATTCCAAAACTGGAGGTAAAGAAGTATTTCCCCGACGTAATAAAGCACGAATCCGAGCTGATAACTCTTGAAAATCAAATGGTTTGACTACATAATCATCTGCTCCGGCATCTAAACCGATAACTTTATCAGTTTTAGTGTCTTTTGCCGTTAAAAGCAGAATCAGCATTTGATAACCTGACTGCCGTAATTGTCGGCAAAGACTTATGCCATCTAGCTTTGGCAGAACAATATCTAACAAAATCAGGTCATAGTTACAGACATTAATCAATTCCCAACCGGCTTCACCATCAACAGCAATATCAACCACATAATTTTGTTTTGTAAGAGCTGTTGCTACAGCTTGAGCAAGCAAATCATCGTCTTCAACCAACAGAATTCTCATGAAAATGTTTGCTTTTAGAAGCAACCCTGAGTGCTGTAATCAAATTTCTCTAACTTAGGTTATGCCCTTTTCAGTTTTATATGGCATCTATCAAAGGCAAGGTTTAAGCAACAGATTCGCTGCATCTAACCTATTTTGAAAAAACTTTGTACTTGGGACTGTTACAAGTCAAGACAGTAGAAAACCCGGTAGTAATGTAGCATTAACAGAGCGATACTGATATAGACTAGAGCGAAAACATGATGAACTTGTGATGATTGAGCAGTTATTCACCCCAAGAGTTAAGTAAACTGAATTAATTACACAATGTCATTGCGAGCGATCGCAATGACATTAAATATTTTTGTTCATCTAGTTACGAATAGCTACGGTATGATTACGCCGGATGTCGTTTGACTAACAGCCACACCAGTGATACATCATCGATTTTGTTAGGGTGCGATCGCGTCTCAGTCAGCAATTCAAAAAAATATCTATCGCAATCATTTTCCAAATGGGTATTACAGTCTTTTTTACAACCCACTAAAGTTGTAACCAACTCCGATCATCAGCCCGACATCTGTTTCATCTAAAAACGCCGCATTTACTCCTGCTGTTGCCGTGAGGTTAGTACTCAAAGGAACATCTACGCCACCCGATAAAAGCAAACCAACGTCTGGATCGTCACTAGTTTCAATCGCTACGCCAGCCCCAACGTATGGTGCTAGAGCGAATGTATCTTCAAAAGCATCTGCTGTCCGAAAGTTAAAGTCATAGGTGAGAGGAACCAGAACAACAGGATCGTCCTCAATCGCTACAGATGGTCGTACAGATAAAGTACGCGTCAGCCCAATTTTGCTGATCACCATAAAACCACCTTCACTTAAAGCTGAATCACCACCTAAACCAATGTTGCCAGCAACTCCAATATAGCTGGAGCCACCACGGGTAGTTCGACCTGGAGCAACATCTACTTGCGCCACCTCAGCAGAAGTTTTAGAAGCAGGTTGTGTTGGCTGGGGAACCAAATCGACTGCTGTTGTTGAAATTTTACCAGGATTTGGTATTTGTGCTTGAGCAGATAATCCACTTCCAAGCATTGTGATTGTGGAGAAAATAAACAACGCAGAAAATCGCTGTAACCGAATACTATTCATTTTTCAAATTTCCAAATAATTTTGCATAAATAAATCAGGCATTGAAAAGCAATCTAATATGCAATCAAATTGCTGTTACTTTCCTAACTGATTTAAGCTGATGTCAGCCAACTTCATTAACTGTATGGATAACACCATTTCTCGCCTGAATTACACTTTTGAAGTTATCTAGAAAAAGTGGAAAACTTGTGGATATGAGCAATATTTGCAAAATTTCTCAGAGTTTACCAGACATTTTACCCAGGCTGGCAACAACGGCAATTAACTCAGCTGCTCTAACTGGTTTGGCAACATGTAATTGAAACCCTGCTGCTAATGCCTCTTTGTAATCTTCTACCCTGGCATACCCCGTCAGTGCAACAGCAGGAATCCGCCCACCTCGTTCTGCTTCAATTTCTCTGATTTTACGCATCAGCGCGTAGCCATCCTCGCCTGGCATCCCAATGTCGCTGATTAACACATCTGGATGTAATTCTTCTAGTGCTTTAAGTCCTTGTTCTGTAGAGCTAAAAGTACTAACTTTTGCTCCACACTCTTCGAGTACTACGGTAATCCATTGCCGCACATCTGCCTCGTCATCTACAACCAGCACTCGCAAGTTGGTAAGGGGATTGGGGGATGAGGGAGATGAGGGAGATGAGGGAGATGGGGGAGATGGGGGAGATGAGGNATGGGACTTTTTTCTGGGCGCATTGTGTAATCACACCTTTACGAGATGAGGAGGAAAGACTTTCTCCTCTGCTTTCTTCTAAAATGGGCAACTTGACTGTAAATGTTGCACCTTGCCCTATTCCTTGGCTCTGGGCTTGGATTGTGCCACCATGCAGTTCTACCACATGACGAGCGATCGCTAGCCCTAAACCTAATCCTTTATCTGACCGAGTATGACTACTATCTGCTTGGCAAAAGCGCTCAAATACATGAGGTAGAAAGTCAGCACTGATACCCTTACCCGTATCACTGACTTGAATTTGAACATAGTTAGAAATTGAGGGTTGGGAAAATTCTTCCCCACTCCCCAATTCCTTTGACAACTGCACCTTAATTCGTCCGTCGTTGGGTGTAAATTTAATTGCATTGGTGAGTAAATTTAACACAACTTGTTGCAAGCGATCTGAATCACCCGAAATTTTTTCTATTGAAGTATCAAGTATAGTTTCAATTTGAATACTCTTAGCATCTGCCAGTGATTGTACAACCTCGATCGCGGCTGTAATTACTTCTACTAAATCTACCAAATCAATGGAGAGTGAAAGTTCTCCTCTAACAATCCGCGAAATATCAAGTAAGTCTTCAATAAGTTGCATTTGCAAATTAGCATTGCGTTCAATTATCTCCAGTGCAAGAGTTACTTTAGCTTCATCTAGCGCACCCGTTTGCAACATCCCCGCCCAACCGATAATTGCAGTCATGGGGGTACGTAATTCATGGGATACTATTGCTAAAAATTCATCTTTGGAACGGTTTGCAGCTTCTGCTACACTTTGTGCCGCCTCGCTAACAGCGCGTGCAGCTTGTTCTCGTAGCAGCAGTTGCTCTTTTTCTTCCTCGGCTTGTTTGCGCTCAGTAATATCTTGCATAATTTTAGAGAAGCCGCGTAGATTTCCATCTTCATCTCGTAAAGGTGTGATTACACAATGCGCCCAGAAAAAAGTCCCATCCTTACGGAGATGCCAACGATTTTCTTTAGAAAAACCCTCAGTTACGGCTTTTGTTAATACTTGTTGTGGTTGTCCGCGCTCAATTGCTTCTGGTGAAAAAATTCGCTCAAAAGGTTGACCAATAATTTCTGCTTCTTGATAGCCTAAAATACGTTCGGCTCCAATGTTCCAACTAGTAAAGTTACCGTTGGGATCTAGCATGAAAATTGCGTAATTAGTTACTCCCTCTATTAGCAATCGATAACGTTCTTCGCTTTGGCGCAGAGTGTCTTGAATTTGACGTAGAGACTCGTAATTATCCTGTGCGGCTCGCGCGTTTTTCTGAGCTTGCGATCGCGCATCACGCAGTGCGGTGTTAAGTGAGCTGATCAACACTGCTACCAGCACAAACTGAACCAACCCCACCACACCGAACCCAGTAACAGACAAAG
Source organism: Nostoc sp. 'Peltigera membranacea cyanobiont' 210A (assembly GCF_002246015.1). Lineage (GTDB taxonomy): Bacteria > Cyanobacteriota > Cyanobacteriia > Cyanobacteriales > Nostocaceae > Nostoc. The sequence continues at coordinate 150,606 of NZ_NOLJ01000009.1, read as the reverse complement.
AATAGAAAGGGAGCAAAAGGAAGTAGGCGCAGACTATGGCAGACAAAAAAGTTGCCAACAATCCTGGGTTTAAGCCACCATACCAGGAACTAACCATGACAGCAGCTAAAAACAGTGGGTAAATAGAATTCAGCCTGTGTAGCTGCCATAGAAGCAGTGTCAGCAGTAAAGCCAGTAAAACCGTTAAGAATGCAATGCTATAGCCTTTTAGCTGCGAGAATCGCTGTTCGCGGGGCGTTCCGTAGGGAAGGCGGGGCAAAGCCCATCGTGTCAATCTCCACATTTTCTATTACTTTTGGTCTATTACTTCTGGTTATGTCATAGGTTTATTAAACTTCTACCCTAGTTTTCCACTTTCAAGTTTTACCATTAGAAATTAATCTTAAGAGGATGGTAGCTTTAAACAATGCCCCTCATTACATTGGAATAATTAAAGCACTAAGTAATAATAATTTAAAAAAGGAAAATAATAACGATGACCTCTAAGCAAATCTTAGTTATTGATGATGAAGATGACATCCGTCAATTGATTCAGACTTGTCTGGAAATAATGGGGGGCTGGAAGGTATTGACTGCTACTTCAGGTAATCAAGGATTATTCTTAGCTCAGTCATCTCAACCCGATGCTATCCTTTTGGACGTAATGATGCCTGATATGGATGGTTTGACAACTTTTCAAAAACTACAAGCTAATCAAATAACTAAACACATACCTGTGATTTTCCTTACAGCAAGAGGACGTAATAATGACAAAAGCTTATTTAATAATCTAGGTGTCAGAGGCATAATCAGTAAACCATTTAATCCTCAGAAACTAGCTGTTCAAGTAGCAGCAGCCCTGAGCCTGAGCTAAAGTATATTACAAAATCTAGTGTTTCCAGTTTAGCTATTCCTAAATTATTTGTGGTAATTTAAATGTCAGAGATAAGATTCTTGTAGTCTCTCTACTTTAGGATAGATTTGCTTTAAAAAAAGGTCTATCTATAGTTTTGTTAGTCTCTTTCTGAAGTCATAGTTTTTTCCGAAAACATATATCCTCCACTAGTTTTCCACTTTTACTCTCTAATTTAGAACTCAATCAATAAATAGTAGTTCTGAATTTAAGATAAATTCTTTTCAGTAAAACAACTAGTATTTCAAAAATTAAATACATTAATTAGTGAGTTTTATTATATAGATGAAATTAAACTCTAATTTCCTATATTTACTTAAAATATCTACTTAGGGGGTATATGATCAATAATTTAGAATCACTTTCACATCCACCAAGCAAACAAAAATTTGCTGCTACATTGCGTTTAGTAAGTCGAATTAGCTTTTGGGTACAATTAGTACTTGGTGGTATTTCTGGCATTGCTGTATTGTTAGCATACTTTAGCCGTAACATTACTACTCAGACAAGCAATGCAGGTATAGGGTTTGGGATATTTTTGGCTATTGTTGGTATTTTATTGCTGTGTTTTCGAGTCTATTGGGCTTTGCGTTATCGAAAAATGGCTAAACTTTTACAAACACCAAATTCTCAAAACCATCCCAGAAAGGAAGACGTAATTCAAAATTTACGAATTGGATTGCTTGTGAGTTTAGTAGGCTTATTAATAGCTTTTATTGCTTCGGAAGTGACGGTTTCAATCATTTTGGGTAAAGCAGTAGCACAACCTCAAGGTGTCGCAATTTATCAGCCAGAAAACGTAATTCGTTCGCTAGACATTTTTGTAATGTTAGCAAACGTCAACATGATTGGCGCTCACTTTTTTGGTGGAGTTACTTCTCTGGGTTTACTCTATTGGTTAGAAGACTAATAGGCGCAGTATTGATTTGATTTTGTCAGCTGTTGCCATGGAAGTACTAATCTATATCTAAAGTAGTATTTGCCAAATATATTAGAATTCTCCTCGACTTTTCCACCATTGAGATTTAACCTCAAAATACAGTCTGTTTTCATGTCTCCTCTTTTAGTTGAGCGGCTCAACTTTCCCTAAAGTACATAATCAAAAATTTGAATTATTGCAAAAAAAAATTAAAGATTCTCTAAGTTAAGAGGATTTATCATCTTTCACTAGATGTCACTATTGGGATTTTAAAACAACAAGCAAAGATAAAATTATCAGGAGGTATTTATGTACAAGTTCAATCATTCTTCTTTCAAAAAAGTTGGATCGGTAGGAACAATTTTTGGAACATTGCTGATTGCTTTGTCTGCAATGAGTCAATCAGCAGTAGCACAGCCGCGAATTTCCCAAATTAATCCTTGCCCTAGAATTTTCTACGAAGAACCACACCGTAATCGAGTTATGGTTCCAGCAGGATGTCCACCGAATGCTGCAACTTTAAGATTTGAAAGACAACAGCGAACTACTGGTTCTCAGAGTATTATGGTTCCTGCCTATCCTATGAATGGAAGACGCACAAATGTTAATGTCATACAACCACCTGCTCCAGAAAGTCGGCAAAGTGCGATCGCAACTATCACACCAACAGCAGGTACAGTCGATGTGAAATTGAAAAATAACACTAACGCTGGTATCTCTTATCAAGCAATTGGTCAGACCCAACCTCGATATCTAGCAGGTGGACAAGAGTTTGTCCTACGAGGCTTACCAACACCTATTAGTATTACTTTGGTACGTCAAGATGGTGGACTGCTTAAAGTTATGCCCACGTCTACTTCTGAAGGGACACTCGCAGTCTCGTTAGATGAAACAACCAATTTCGATGACAATCAAGGCGTATTGAGAATTCAAAGAGATGGTCAAGTCTTTTTGAATTAATATAATTCACCGCAGAAATGTTGAACGCCTGAAAACGCTGATAACAACAAATCAAAAATTTTGTAGTCGTTCAATAATATCAGGTTCAGTTTAAAAATTATCACTAGGACTGACGTAAAAGATTTTGAATAATAAGTCACGATCTGAACCTGATAATTAGTTAACCCAAATGGAGATTTTGAAATGACCAACTTTATGCAAACTAAATGGAGTTCTAAAGGAACAATTGCTCTAGCAATATCTGCAATGCTGCTTGGAGGTTGTACCAACGAATTAGATCAACAGGCCGGAGTACCAGAAACCAATGTGACTACAGAAGAAGTCGCAGATAATACAAACGAACTAATTGGTAAAACTGTAACAATTAGAAGTACACCCGTCAGAAAATTGGGGCCGTCAACTTTTACAATTGCCGATAAGCAATTTTTTAGTGCTAAACCAATTTTAGTTGTAAACGCTTCGGGTAAAACTTTCACCCTGCCTACTGACCCAAATACACCAATTCAAGCGACAGGCCCAGTTCGTAAGTTGGTGATTGCAGATATTAATCGAGATTACAACTTGGGCTTAGATCCAAACTTGTACAAAGAGTACGAAACCCAACCTGCAATTATCGCTCAATCAATTGCACTTGCTCCTAAACCAGGTGAAATTACCACAAACCCTCAACTATACTACGGTAAAAATTTGGCAGTGACAGGTGAAGTGGAAAACATCAGAAATGCAAACTCATTCACTCTTGATGAAGACAAATTATTTGGTGGACAAGACTTGTTAGTGATCCGCGCCAGTAATCCGAAAGGAACTGTCAATGAAGGTGAGAAAGTTGCAGTCACAGGTGTGTTGCGCCCGTTTGTTGTAGCTGAATTAGAACGGGATTACGACCTTAAATGGGATTTAACCTTACAAAAGCAGCTAGAAGCAGAATACAGAAATAAACCTGTATTAGTTGCAACAGACGTATATCCCTCAGCAATTCCGCAATAAGGTATTCTATAGCATTGTCTATCAGGAAAGCTTTTCATCAATAGCCTCAAGATAAATAAGAACAAGGACAATGAGTGACAATTCTCAAAGGGGAAATTTCTTACAGGCGTTAGGTCAAGCAGGGGTATTAGTTTTCCTGGTAGCGATCGCTCTAATAGCGAGAAGTTGTAGCTTTTTTGACGCAAAGGCAACTATCACTAACACATCTGAAATCGCTGAAAACACTGACGAATTTATCGGTAACTCTGTAACAATTAAAAGCAGAGTAATTCAGAAAATTGGTTCGAGTTCATTTACGGTTAGTGATGCACGCTTCTTTCGCGGTGAACCTCTTGTAGTTGTTAATGCTTCAGGCGTGCCTTTTAATCTACCATCTGACGAAAATATTAAAGTGCAAGTTACTGGTCAGGTTCGTAATTTAGTAATTCCCAAAATTGAGCAAGAGTTTAATCTCAACATACAGGACGAATATTACAAAGATTACATCAATAAACCTGCAATTATTGCTCGATACCTTGTATTAGCGCCTCAACCTGGCCAAATAACACAACGTCCCGAACAATATTATCGTCGTCAAGTTACAGTTACGGGGAAAGTAGAAAATATCCGCAGTCCGGTTTTATTAACGCTAGATGAAAACCAATTGTTTGGTGGGCAAGATTTGCTAGTTTTATTAAAAGCACCGCCCAAAGTAGCAATAAATCAGAACCAAACAGTATCGATAACTGGTGAAGTTCGTCCTTTTGTTATTACTGAAATTGAGAAAGAATATAATTTCACCTGGGATCTAAATGTCAAAAGAGAGTTAGAGGCTGAGTACGGCAACAGACCTATTTTAGTTGCTGAAACTGTATATCATCCTTCTTAGAAATTCTCAGTTTTTTATGACGGTCTTAAATGCTGTGCTTTCTGTAAGACTCTATGAGATCATTATGTAGCTTTTCAATTACACCTACACAGATTAGAGCCGTAACAAGTTTGGGTGGATAGCAATGAAGTAGCTAATTGAGGATAATGCTGGATTTAGAACACTTTGAACAAGTTTGCTGGCAAGGGTTGTTCACTAATTTTGAACACTGTAGTTAACTTGAAGAAGATTATGCCAAATTCTTTTTCTTTTATTTACTCTCGTTTCTATCGTCGCTGGTTGTATTTATTACTGTCAGTTTTAGTAGCGGTTGGCATTGGTGTGGGTTCACCCCAAAAGACACAGGCAATTTCATTGTTTGACCTCTTGAATCAAGGAATCCAAATATTTCAGCTATCCACTATTTCTGATCGAGAAGAAGTCCAACTAGGCAAGCAGATCAATCAACAGTTAGTTAATAGTGATATTAAGCTTTATCGCAATCAGAATGTGAATCGCTATGTCAATCAAATTGGTCAATGGTTGGCGACAAATAGCACTCGCCCTGATATTCCTTATACATTTCAGGTAGTTCAAGATGAGAGTGTAAATGCCTTTGCCACAATGGGAGGCTATGTTTATGTCACTACCGGATTGCTAAAAGCCGCAGATAATGAAGCTCAATTAGCCAGCGTTATCGCTCACGAAATTGGTCATATTGCTAGTCGACATTCAATAGAACAGATGCGAGAAACAGCGATCGCTCGTGGTTTTGCCACAGCAGCCGGATTAGAACGTAGTACAGCAGTCCAAATTGGTGTGGATTTGGCATTACGCCGTCCTCATAGCCGCCAAGATGAATTTGAAGCCGATCAAAGAGGACTGAGGACTTTAGGACGTTCTGGTTATGCTCAGTCTGCCATGATTGCTTTTATGCAAAAGTTACTCCAACAGCCTTCAGTACCGACATTTTTGAGTACTCATCCCGCAACAAGCGATCGCATTACTGCCTTAAAAAGTGCAGCTAATTCTCAAAAAGCTCATAGAGGTGGCGGTTTAAACAATACTGTATATGAGGAAAAAATTCAACCTTTAAGTTAGTTAATCATAAAATTAAACAGTTTTTACAGGAGTAAAAAACATGGCTTTGTACAAACTTGGCGAATACAATCCCAACTACAAAGATGAAATTTTTGATGCTAATGACATCAAAAAAATTGATGTTTATGCCGATGATAACAGGGTTGGCTTTGTTGTAAATATATTAGTTGATGAAAGTGATGGACGTTTCCGGTATTTCATCATTGATACAGGCTTCTGGATTTTCGGCAAAAGAGTATTGCTCCCGGTGGGGTTAGCTCGTCTTGACTATGAGAAAAAACATCTTTTTGTTCCTAAATTAACCAAAGACCAAGTAAAAAATCTACCTGAATTTAGCGAAGATTTAGCAATCGATAATGATTATGAAGAGAAAGTTAGAGGGGTTTACCGACCTTTAGTGCCATCAGTAATGCCGGGTATGTTAGGTACTCCTGCTCTTTATAATTACACGCTAGAGCCTTACTTTTACGAACTGAACGATCCCAACTTCAGAACCTATGAAGAAAACCTGAGAAATGGGAGAAATCCAAACAGAGCAAAAATTTGATCGGAGGGTGTTAGAAAAGTTCTCTTATCGGTATCAAATTGGCTGTGTTTAATTTCGGAGAAATATAAATTTATGAATACTCGATTCATGCGCTCAATAATTTTACCATTAGGGTTAATTTCTGCATTGTTTTTGGGGATGTTACCCTTTAGTTTTGCACCTGCTAAGGCGCAGACAACCTCAATTACAGGTAGGCTTTCAAAATACTCTCCTGTGAAAGCTCCCTTCCTTAGACCTGGATCTCGTGGACAGCCGGTGAGAGATGTGCAAGCTGTCTTGAAATATTTAGGATTTTATAACGGAGCTATTGATGGTATTTATGGCCCTAGAACTGCTACAGCAGTAGCTACCTTTCAGCGATCGCAAAGAATAGTTGGTGATGGTAGGGTAGGAGCGCTGACATGGCAAGCTTTACGCAGTAATATACCACCCGTGCGTCGTCGTGCTTTCTAAAAATTTTAAAAGTCTAATTTATTACTAGCACTGGCGACTAAAAATTGTGGCTAACAATATTAGTACAAATGAGCAGAAAATGAATAATAAAAGCCACGATTTATCAACACATACTAGTAACAAACAGCAGCCACAAAACACTGTAAACATCCCAGATTCACCCCAAGGTTGGGATAACTTGAAATGGCTAGGCCCTAGTTTTTTGTGGATGCTTTCGGCTGCTGGTTCAGGTGAATTGCTATTTACACCAAGAATTGCCGCACTTTATGGTTACACCCTATTATGGGCGCTACTTGCTGCTGTGGTTTTGAAATGGTTTATTAATGGTGAAGTTGGTCGTTTTTCAGTTTGTACCGGTGCAACCATCCTAGAAGGTTTCAAACAACTTCCCGGCCCCAAAAACTGGGCAATCTGGCTGATTTTGCTGCCGCAGGTAGTGGTAGCAATTTCTACCGTTGCTGGACTTTCAGGAGCCGCCGCGACAGCGCTAATTTTGGTTGCTGGAGGAAGTGTGCAACTATGGACAGTAATTATTATTGTTGTGACAGCTGCGATCGTACTTTTGGGGCAATACAACGTAGTAGAAAAGATTTCTTCTTATGTAGGGATTGCCCGTACTGTAGCAGTGGTAGCTGCGGCTATTTTCGTTTTCCCTAATGTTCGCAAACTAGCAACCGGGTTAGTACCGCAAATTACACAAGATGTGCAGTATCAAGAAATACTACCTTGGCTGGGTTTCATGTTGGCAGGAGCAGCCGGATTAATGTGGTATTCCTACTGGGTAGAAGCCAGAGGATATGGTGCAGCCAGTGTTAAAGGAAAACAGAGTATAGACCCCAAGCAACTCAACCAGGAGCAAAAAAAGAAGCTGCGTGGTTGGCTAAATTTGATGACTATATCCAACACTTTAGCAGTGGTTGGTGCGCTTTTAGCGGCGTTGTCTTTCTTGATTCTGGGTGGTGAGTTGCTGCGTCCCCAAGGACTTGTACCCAAAGAAAATCAAGTAGCGGAAACTCTGGGTAGTCTGCTGGGCGATCTTTGGGGGCCATTTGGCTTTTGGTTTATGGTGGCGATCGTTTTTATTACCTTTTGTAGTACCGTACTATCGGTAGAAGATGGTTTTGGACGAATGTTTGCCGATGGTACGCAGATATTACTGCAAGGGTTTGGCGTGCGGGGACGCTGGACAAATGAAAAGTTTTTGCAACGTGTGTATATTGTAGTGCTACTGGTAGCCTTACCCATCGCCGTTTACCTGTTTTTCGGTGAACCTGTCGGTTTACTACAAACCGCAGGCGGAATTGAAGCTGCTCACATCCCCATCGTTACTGGACTGACTCTTTATTTAAATCATCGAATGTTGCCCAAAGAACTGCAACCATCAAAAATTATCTTTGCTGGAACAGCGATCGCTGGCATATTTTTTGGTGTATTTGCAATTATTTATCTGTTGCAACTGCTTGGTATAATTGGCTCAAGCGGCGCTTCAGGTTAATAAATATAGTGTAGAGAGCAGTTTCATCTTTCTGAATTCTAAATAGTTGCTATGCCGTATGACACTACCCAATTCACCCCTAGAACCAATTAGGCAACCAGTTAAAAAAATAACTTCTCTCCCTTGGTTTGAGCGATTAGCACGATTAGGATACGCAGCAAAAGGTGTCGTTTACTTTATTGTTGGGTTACTAGCAGTCCAAGCAGCCATTGGTTCTGGTGGTCAAAGCACGAATACATCTGGTGCGTTAAAAGCAATTGTTGTCCAACCTTTTGGAAAATTTTTGTTAAGTATCGTTACCCTCGGAATTATTGGGTATGTACTTTGGCGTTTAGTTCAGACGTTTTTTGATCCTGAAAAAAGTGGAAAACCAATTAATGCTAAACGAATTGTTCAACGGATTGGTTATGCTATCAGTGCTTTAGCCTATACAGGATTGGCTTTGACATCTGTAAAACTCATTATGGGTTCAGTTGTTGGCGATAGCGATTCAACTGAGGATTGGACAATATATATCTTGGCTCAACCCCTTGGGCGATGGCTAATAGCACTGATAGGGATGATGGTAGTTAGTGTTGGTCTTTTTTACCTTTATAAAGCGTATAAAGGCAAATTCCGTTACCATTTACAACTTTCTCAAATGAGTCTAACTGAGCAAAATTGGGCAGTGCGTATGGGTAGATTTGGCATTGCTGCCCGTGGCATTGTTTTTGGCATTATCGGCATTTTTTTGATGCTGGCGGCAATTCAATCTGATGGCACTCAGGCTAGAGGGTTGGGTGGTGCATTGGCGGTTCTGACACAACACCCCTTTGGTCTTTGGCTTCTGGGTGTAGTGGGTTTGGGTTTGATTGCTTATGGCATCTATTCAGGAATAGAGGCTCGCTATCGGCATATTGCTAATTTATAATTTTTAACGCAATCGCTAATTTTTGCTGCATTTGTAAAGCTGGTATCTTGCCATTAATTGTTCAACTTTTTAACTAATTATCCTGGCTATTTTAGTATTTTATCCAAAATTACTAATATTTTTGCAAAAATACCATAGTTGAGAACCTTTTGTTATGACTGTTTCGACCAAACCCCTTTCTAATCGCATCGCTATAGTTTTCGATTTTGATGATACTCTGGTTCCAGATACCGTTGATGCTTTGTTAGAAAGCTTAGGTATTGATGCTCTGGAGTTTCGCCAAGAAAAAATTCGACCCTTAATTGACAAAGGTTGGGATAAAATTTTAGCTCGATTTTATGCGCTAATTGAAGAGTCAAAACGACAAGACAACAAAATTACACAAGAATATATTGCTAGCTTTGGTCAAGAATTAGCTCCCTTTGATGGCGTTAATAAAATGTTTGATCGCTTGCAACAATGCGCTCATGAATCAAATTCAAAAGTAGAGGTAGAATTTTATTTAATAACTTGCGGTATGCTAGAAATTGCTCGTCATAACTGTATTGCTCCAAATTTTAAAGCGATGTGGGGTTGTGAATTTTCTTATGGCGATCGCAACGGCATAGAGTTTTTAAAGAAGATTGTCACTCACACAGAGAAAACCCGCTATCTTTTTCAAATTGCCAAAGGTTTTGATGATTATCAAGATGATGGTAAAGCATTTGTATATCGAGATTTACCACCAGAGGAATTGCACATTCCACTGTCACAGGTAATTTATGTTGGTGATGGTGCGTCAGATATTCCCTGCTTTTCTTTAATGAATCAAGAACAGGGTACAGCGATCGCATTATATAAAGACAGCACTCCAGAAGAATGGGGACAAGATTTAAAAATGACTCAAAGTCAACGGGTTGCTAACCTCGCGCCTGTTGACTACAGCGAAAATTCTGAACTGATGCAATCTTTAACACTCGTGGTAGAAGGTCTTTGCAAACGGATTGCTTTGCAGCAATTGAGTGTAAATGAGTAGAACTGCGAAAAACAACGCAGAGTTAGAAATCTAGAAAATATGGAGCCACCATGTTACAAAAATTAGGTAACATCACATTTAATAACGCTAAGACTCCTCATTGGGTTCTTACAATAACTGGAGTAATACTTACTACAGGTTTACTCTCTTGCCAATCACAGACCCCAGGCAACCAAGTTTCTCTTATTGGTGCTGGAGCATCCTTTCCTGCTCCTTTGTATCAAACTTGGTTCGATGTTTACAATCAACAAAATCCAAATATCAAAATTGACTATCAATCAATAGGTAGTGGTGCTGGTGTTAACCAGTATTTAAGAAGAACTGTAGACTTTGGAGCTACCGATGCACCTTTAACAGAAGAAGAACGTCAACAGTTTCGAGCAAAATACAATACTGAACCGATTCAAGTACCGTTAACGGGTGGTGCTGTTGTCTTTGCATACAATTTAGGAGGAAATGTCAACAATTTAAGGCTTTCACGCCAAGCCTACTGTGGCATTATTCAGGGTGATATCAAAACTTGGGACAATCCGCTAATTGCTAAACAAAACCCTAACGTTAAGCTATCAAATACTCCCATCAGGTTTGTTCATCGTTCTGATGGTAGTGGTACTACCTTCCTCTTTACCAATCATATTAGTGAGGTGTGTCCCAACTGGAAAGCAGGTGTTGGTAAGTCAATCAACTGGCCTATAGGTGTTGGCGCTAAAGGTAATGAAGGGATAACAGCGCAAGTTCAACAAACTCAAGGAGCCATCGGCTATGTTGAGTATGTCTATGCCAAGCAAAGTAATTTGAATATGGCAACTCTAGAAAATAAAGCTGGCCAATTTGTAGACCCATCACCAGAGTCTGCCGCTAGAGCCTTGCAAGGACAAACAATTCCACAAAACTTTGCTTTGGAAGTTCCAGACCCTCCAGAACAGCAAGCCTATCCAATTGTAGGTTTAACCTGGCTTTTGTTATATAACCAATACGATAATCCTGCCCAAGCAACGACTCTCAAAAACTTTGTTGACTGGGCGCTGACTCAGGGCGACAAATACGCTTTACAACTTGGATATATACCTATATCGAATGAACTTGCCCAAAGAGTGCAATCAACAGTTAGTGAAAAAGTAGCGGCTCGTTAATGTAATATTAATCACTTTTGTGAGTTGTTGCGATCGCAACTATGCCAGCTTTGTTGAGTCAGAGATGCAGATATACAGCATCCCTGGCTTAATTCCAGCAAGTCTGAGAATGTTTTACTCAGCACTATCATTTACATTTCAGTAATTAAAAACTCATCATTATGCAAAATCTTTGGTACAAAAATGCAATTTTTTACTCCTTGGATGTCGAGACATTCATGGATTCAGACGGCGATGGTATTGGCGATTTCCAAGGACTAACTAAGTGTCTAGATCATCTTTCTGGACTGGGAATTACCTGTTTATGGCTATTACCGTTTTATCCTTCTCCCAATCGAGATAACGGCTACGATGTCATGGACTACTACAATGTCGATCCACGATTGGGGACACTAGGAGATTTTGTACAGTTCATACATCAAGCTAGCGATCGCGGTATTCGAGTTCTGGTTGATTTAGTGGTAAATCATACATCAAATCAGCATCCTTGGTTTCAACAAGCGCGTTTAGATAAACACTCTAAGTATCACGATTACTATGTGTGGTCGGAAAATCCACCTAAAACCAAGCCAGAACAGATAATTTTTTCTGGAGTAGAGGACAGTCTTTGGGAATACGACAAACAAGCTGATGCTTACTATCTGCATCACTTTTATAAAGAGCAGCCTGATTTAAATATTGCCAATCCTGCGGTACGGGAAGAAATCTACAAAATTATGGGTTTTTGGCTGCAACTTGGTGTGTCGGGGTTTCGCATCGATGCTGCGCCATTTTTAATTAATCCACTTGGCATCCCAGATTGTCCAGATTTAGAAACTTTCCTCAAAGATATGCAAGAGTTTATTACCTCGCGTCGAGGTGATGCAATTCTGTTTGCAGAAGCAAATGTAAGTTCTGAGAAAATACCCGTCTATTTTGGTAATGGCGATCGATGTCAGATGTTGTTTAATTTCTTGCTCAACCAATATATGTTTTTAGCTCTGGCACGTAAAGATTCACAAACTTTACTTGACGGGCTGAAATCATTACCTGATATTCCTGACATCGGTCAGTGGTTAAATTTTGTCCGCCACCATGACGAACTCAACCTTGACTTAATTAGCGATTCCGAATGCCAAGAAGTTTTTCAGGCTTTCGCACCGGAAAAGAATATGCAAATTTTTGGCAAAGGCGTTCGTCGTCGTTTACCACCAATGTTAAAAGGTGACAAACGTCGCATTGAACTCACATACAGTCTGTTATTCAGCTTACCTGGGACACCTCTGCTACGCTATGGCGAAGAAATTGGGATGGGTGAAGACCTTTCGCTTGAGGGGAGAAATAGTGTCCGCACAGTCATGCAATGGTCAGATGCAATCAATGGCGGCTTTTCTACTGCTTCATCAGATGTTCTTACCCGACCTGTAATTAAAGAAGGAGAGTATGGTTATAAACGGGTGAATGTAGCAGATCAACAACGCGATCGCAACTCCTTAATCAATTGGATGGAACATATAATCCGTATTCGCAAACAGTGTCCAGAGTTTGGTTCGGGTAAATGGCAAATTATAGAAACCGATCAACCGTGTGTGTTTGCTCACTGCTGTGAGTCGGAAGGTGAAAGTGCGATCGCTTTACATAATTTAGGCGATCGCTCGTGTACAGTCACGCTAAAATTTGATGAGTATAACCATTTAATTGATATATTTGGCGATTCCCAATACGAACCTCTGGATGTTAATTTGCCTTCCATCCCAATAGAAGCATACGGCTATCGCTGGTTTCGCGTTAAGTAATTCAACAGCTTATACCAATTCTCCAAAATCAAGCAAAAGCTCATCAGCAATGGCGCAATAATATCTTTAAGAATATCATCAAGCGGCTGTTGCGGTTCTCTTTGCCTTTTTAGCTGGAGGTATTGTACTCAATGTCCTTAAGGAAGAATTACCAGAACAGCGAGAAAGCCGCTTTTGGGCGTTTGCATTCGGTGTGCGTTCGGCTATGCAATTCTCTTATTAGCTCTTTAATTATTAACTGTCCCGTCGCCGAACCATATTAGTTAAAAAGCTTAGTAACAATATTGTAAAAATAACTATCACAAAAGATATCCAGTTAAATTCAATACTAAATCCTTTTGTGTTATTTATCCAACGGAAAATCCAAAAAGAATTATTACCGATAATAAATGAAGGAACTTCTAAAGTTTTCAATACTGGTATTAGTAAAAAGCTAGAAATTAGCACCAACGCCAAAGCCATAAAAGCAAGGTTTAACAAAGCTTTTACACCTGAACGCTTACCAGTTTTAGCAAAAGGAAGTTCTCGGCAAGTCACACTAGGAGGTGCGTAAATTGCTATGCCTTCTTCTCTATCTTCGACTCGAATTGACTGTGGACAACGTAGCAATTGTACTGCTATCCAGATATCTCCAATTGCACCGCTTGTATTGAATGCAATTACCCAAATTAACCAGCTTGCTTGGGGAAAAATTGCTAGCAGTAACAAACACGCAACATCAAGGACTATCAATGGTGCTAAACCAATGAAAATAAAAGCATTCCGGCGAAACAAGTCACCTGGTGAAGTGGCGTAAGCAAGAGGTAAGAAATACTTAAATTTAAATCCATAACGTGGCGAACCACCAAAGGCAGCAAACGCTATTCCATGCACCAATTCATGAACAATGATGGTGATAAAAGTAATGGCCAGTAAAATCACAAAAGCAAGAATACCTCGCCAAGCTCCACCTCCAGCACTTTCTACACTAAAAATTACTGCTTGTTCGTGAATGATGCTATAATACCAGCTTGCACCTGCTGCTGCCAATATTAACAGTAATGAACCTAAAGTAGTCCAAATCAGTGATATTTCTGGAGTTAAGCGAAATACATAAATTGGCTCATTGCGAGTTGCTATATTCATAATTTCTGCTAATTATTAATCCTTGCTTTCCAAATTAATAATATTTAGTGTTTATTTCATCACTCTACAGGTTTATCTAGCTTCAAAATCCTTATTTGAACGCCTCTTGTAGTTGTTCAGATGTCAAAGATTTTATTAAACTTAACGGTAGTGGTTGCTGACTAATTGTATTAACGTAATCTGGACTCAAGTAGGAAAGATAACTTGACTGTTGGGCAACATACGTTTCAAAAAATGGAACACTCAAAGCTTTAACATAACGACGTGCCAAGGCTGGACTTGAACCGATTACCTGTGTAGGAACAGGTATGGTGGCATTTGGTGATTCTGCAATAGTAGAAAAGTGTGTGCCGCCATTGATAAGTGCTAAATATTTATTTTGAGTTGTTAGCCAAGTAAAAGGTTCAATTTGCTCTGTTAAAGCTGGAGCAACAGTATCAGAACTACCAGATACAATCATTACCGGAATTTTGATTTGACTGAGACTAGCTTGACCAAAAATACTGCTAACGACTGGATCAATAGCAATTGCTGCTTTTATCCTGGGGTCAGATAAGTTGTATTGAGCGTTTGGTAAATTGACCGCCAAACATTGAAGGAGAAGCGAAACATTTAACGTATTTTCCAAAGCTGGGCAGTCAGCTTTCAGTTGCTCAAAATTAATCTTTGCACCCGCCAATGCCAATGCTGTATATCCACCAAATGATTGCCCTACTACACCAACTTGTTCCAAATTTAAACGTCCACTAAATGTTGAATTAGACTTTGATAAACGAGTGAGTTCATCTAGCAAAAATTTAATATCTAAAGGTCTGTCAATTAGTTCTCTAGGATTAGTAACTCTATCTGCTATACCTGCTAATAATGCTTGTATTTGTTGTGAATTACTGCCAGGATGTTCTGGAACAGCAACCACAAAACCATAAGAAGCCAGATGTTCGG
Organism: Nostoc sp. 'Peltigera membranacea cyanobiont' 210A; assembly: GCF_002246015.1. GTDB lineage: Bacteria > Cyanobacteriota > Cyanobacteriia > Cyanobacteriales > Nostocaceae > Nostoc. The sequence goes on along the minus strand of NZ_NOLJ01000009.1, from coordinate 135,505 downwards.
CTAAATACGCAAAACTTGTTCTGTCGGAACCAAGTCCGTGCGAAATGACAATTATCGGACGAGGAGTTTGAGCAGTTGGGAGGTAAATATCAGCAGGAAATCTCCTCTGACGTGAGAGGTCATTAAGTGTAATTGTTTGTTTTGAGAAATTAAAACTTCCGGTTTTACCCAAGTCCATTAATGGAACGGTCTTAAGTGTAGAAGCTGTAGTTACTTTTTGTTGGGATTGTTGGTTAATAAATGCTACTGCATTTTGAGTTTGATTGACTAAATTCTGTAATGATTCTGCAATTGCCAAACTCTGGTTCAAGTTAATTGAAATTGCACTTGCCGGAAACTTGCTTAATACATTTAAAAGCGTAAACTCTTTTTGATCTGCGGCTGACAAAATCAGTGCTGCACGAATTGCATAAAATCCTGACAAGTTAGATTCTGTCTGAATAACTTTCCCTAACTTTTCTAATAATCGTTCGCCAATGGGTGTATAAAGAAACTGCGAAACTTCTACTTGATTTAGGGGAATGCGAGTTAGTAAAACTTTTCGCAGTTGAGCTAGTTGCTTTTTGTCTACATACTTTCTATATGCAGCTAAATTCTCGTCCACTTTGCCTGTTCTAGCATAGGTTTCGAGTGAACTAATTGGGATAGACCTTTCTAAAATACCGTAATTGAATCTTATTCTCTCTGCACCTAAAGCGGGATAAGCAGTTAATGTAGGCAGCAAGCCTATACTAAAAATTCTCAAAGCCAATTTTAGCCAAACAGGTTGTTTATTTATAGTTTTAGTCATTAGATATCACTTGAAATACTATATTAGGCAACGATAAAATTAGCAGATAATAAAATTTTATAGAGATTAATATCTCTTTCAACTAAGCAGGCATGACCACTATGAGGTAAAGTTATTGTTTGAGAATTAGGAAAAATATTATTTAAATGTTTTGCCTCTGCTTCTGAAGGCAAAAGTCGATCATCTCTACTAGCAATTAGTAAGACAGGTTGAGTAATTTGAGATAATTTATTCTCATCAACATCAAATTCTCTCATCAGGGATAATCGCTGATTAGCAGTTTCTTGTGGTGCGGAACTAGTTGATTTTGAAAGAGCAAGTCTTGCAGTAGGTGAAATTCGACTTAAATTAGCTAGAAAGGGTAAAGATAAAAATGAGGATATTTTATAAAATAGTTGAGGTGTGTAAGGAAATAAAAGTGAACCTAAGTTTAACCAAGGTACTCGATGAAATGAAGAAGCAGAATTAATTAAAATAATCTTTGTAAATAGCTGAGGACATTTTTCTAATACTTTCAGCGCCAAGCAACCACCGAATGATTCTCCACAAAGATAAACGTGCGATTGCGGTACTTTTTCTAGTTCTATCTTGGTTAAAGTTGCTACTTTTTCTGTCATTTCATCCCAACTTGTTAGAACATCAGGGGGAATGACAAAACAACGTACATCAAAAGCTGCTTCTAAACCTGCTGTTTGAATGTACATCAATTCCTTGCCAGTCTCATCCATTCCAGGTAGAAATACAAAGAGTGGATAATTAGAGTTAGATAATTCGGGAGTTAAAAAATAAGGATGACTATGAATTTTAGATGGCATAAAGAAACTAATTTACGAGAACAAGAGTGATAATTTCGATAAGTTAGTAAAAAATTTTAGCTACGACTCAATTAACTCAGAAGTCAAGCTGTTTTTATCTACATCTTTTTGGCTATTGACATCATCAGTAGTTGCTTGCAAAGAATCTTGATCTATTTGATCTACTAAACGTAAATCAAGCAGACTGGCGACCCAACCAGCCGTCAATCCTTGGAAAAAAACTGTCATCATTATTGTCAAAAATACTAAGGCTTTAATTGAATCACCGCCATTGATACCCTGTTTTGTCAGTGAAACTGCAAACAAAGAGGCTAAAGAAGCAGCTACAATTCCACGAGGAGCAACCCAAGATAAAAATAACTGCTGTTGCCAGTTAAAACCTTGATTCCAGGTAGATATTAAAATATTAATAGGACGCACTATTAGCATCAGCGCTAGAACTGTCAGAACACTACCCCAACCTAAAGCGAAAACACTGGCAATTGATAAGTCTGCTGCTAACAGAATGAACAAAACCGAATTAGCTAAAATGCTCAACTGTTCATTAAACTTACGCAATAAAGATTCTGAAGGTAGGTTACTAGCTCTTAAAACTATCCCCATAACTACAGCAACCACCAAACCAGACTCACCACGTAACACCTGTGCCAAACTAAATAAACCCCAGACACTAGCTAAAACAACTAGATTTTTTAACTCTTGGGATAAGAATTGATCCTGTTTGATAATTTGGGATAGTAACCAGCCTCCAGCAATACCAATAACTACGCCTATACCCAAACGCAAAACTAGACCCTTAATTAAAATGAGCGGCTCCACATTTCCACTCAAAACAAAGTGAAGCACAATCACAGCCAAAATTGCACCAATTGGATCGATAAAAACACCCTCTCCTTCTAAAAGTGTTGAGACTTTTTTTTCTACACCAATTTGTTTGAGGAGTGGATTAATTACTGTTGGGCCTGTCACAACTACTAAGGAGGCATAAAGAAAAGCAATTGACCAAGGAAATTCACTCAGCCAGTGTGCAGCCATTCCAGCACCAGTTAAGGTAATCAGTACTCCCAAAGTGACAAGATTGCGAAGACTACTAGAAACCTCTTTTAACTCTCCTAACTGTAGATTTAAACCACCCTCGAATAAAATCAGCGCCACTGACAGCGAAACCACAACTTCTAAACCAACGCCCAGTAAAGATGGATTTAAAAAATCAAAACCATCTCGTCCCAGAAGAATCCCGAACAGAAGTAGCAAGACTATACTAGGAATGTGAAAATAACCAGCTAGAACTTGAGCAGCAATACCAGCTACAACTGTTGCACTGATCAGAATAGTAATGGGCAAGGATTCTTCCATAGAAAAATTAAGTCGTGCTGTACAACCTCCTATAATTGAATCTTCCTAAATTATGAGGTTTATATTTCAGGAAAAAATATAGCTATTTACGCTGTGCTGTACTAGCTTTTTAACAGGCTGATACTGGCGCGACAGGCGGGAGCATAGTTTACTTCACTAAAGGAGTATACTAACGCACTGCTAGCGATCGCTAACTCAATACGCCTGGGTTAAGGGCTACTGGCAACAATTTTGGGTTTTCGAGACGCGATAAATCGCCGTCTCTACAAATATTTTGTTGCTCATTCTGAACTGTATTGGCTACTAACTCACTTACCTAAATCGACAAGATTGATTTACAGTCGGAGTCTCTTCAAATTGCACCATTATTAAAACAGCTGGCGCATCGCCTACTGTTCCAGATAAGTGACCTTTATGACCTTGCGCGTCTGTTTTCGTACCCTGATCTTCTCCAAAGGAAATTTCGCCTTCCCCCATCTCGACTCGCTGTCCGTCCATAGTCTCCACAAACCAGCGTCCCGACAAAGGGATGATCCATTGGGGTTTTGGGTTTTCATGCCAGTTACCAATCCATCCCACGGGTAGCACAGTAAAGGTGATTGTAGCACCAGACTGCTTCAAATTAGAAAGCCATTGCGGTGAGGTATCCGGGGCTATGCCTTTTTCCATGAAGTCTTCAATTTGACAACGGGATTGGTGACTTATACCGTCGTCGTCAGTCCAGACGTGCCAGTATTCAATTGTTGGTTTGGGTGATGAGTTATTCTGCATAATAATGGCTCTTTTTGATCCGAAATGTATTGAAAGGCGAACTAGAAATTAGGAATTACGAAATTCTAATCGTATAATTGCGTCCTTCCCATTTGCTGCTTTCAATCCAGAAAAAGGTAAAGTTGATGGGCTGTTGCTGATTATTATAAATAGCAATATCTACAAAATTAACCCCTAATTTTGTAGAAGTAGCAGGTGTATTTTTGACGGTTTGCCAATTATCATCTGACCAGTGCAAGTGAAAAGATGCTAAAGCGTGAATTCGCAATGTATAGCCTTTTTTAACTTTGTCTATTTGTCGGTTAAATTTCCAAATTTCCAACGATTTACACTGCTTTCTTTCGCCTAGATATCGATTCGTTACCTGTGGAATCAAATCAAATACCTGACCATCATGATTTGACCGTAGCAATTTGATATACTCCGAATGTGCCCACATCAAAGGCATTGCCGAACCTGTTGGTTTTCCTAAATACAGATGATTCTCAGATATATCTGCTTCATCCCAAACCTGTTCAGGTAGTAAACAGGTATCTGATGCAAATCCTTCTATCGCCTTAATATATGTTTTGACATCGCCGCCCATAGCTAATTCATAATGTCCCCGTTCTCCTGTTAAGAGAGGCCAAGCGCGTCCCTTACCAAAACCAGTATAAGGACTGCCGTTTTCTTGCTGTCCGTAGCCGTCGTGGTTGTAACGATGCCAACAAGGCCCAGCAGATGTATCTACTTTTAAAACTGCATCAATTACTTTGACAGAATCAACAATAATCGGGTCATTTGGTTTGCGAATTCCATAGCGGACTAATTGCAAAAACCCGCCATCAACAATTTCCTTCGCGGGAAATTCTGACGGTTCGCCAGGTGGTTGACTGCTGATAACAAGAGTTCCTTGGTTAGGATTTTCGTTGGGTTGAGGATTATTAATATCTGTAGGAGTAATCCGAATGTAATGGCGTTTGATGCCAGGAACTAAAGTGCCTTCAGTAGTAACTGTCCAAGCTTCGATGTGAGATTCTAAAAAATCAGCGTATTCTTCGATAAAGTTTGCTGTTGCTTCATCGCCACGTTCACGAACAAATTGAGCAGCACAAATTAAGGCGGCAATATTAGATGCTAATGTTGATGGTGAATAACCACTATTTTCTTCCCAACGTTCTTGTTGGGTAGCTGGGCCGTGACGAATTAAATAACCCGCCGCCCGTAAAATCATCGGATAAATATCGAAGTTTAAACAAGTTTTTTGCTGATGCAATAACCATGCTAAGAGAATGGGAAATGCCACCTCATCAAGCTGGATACCTGTCCAATAAGGTTTCCCATCAACCCAGAAATTTTGGGGAAAACCGCCATCTTCCTGCTGACTAGTGGCGAGATAAATTAGCGATCGCACTGCTGTATCAGTTTCCCCAGCAGCCACTAAACCTGATACACTGCTAACCATATCCCGCGTCCAGACAAGGTGATATCCTCCTTGGTCTTGGTCGTCTTTGGCTTCACCCCAAGGGATAGCCAGAGATGCAATTAATGCACCTGGATAGGTTTTGTCTTCATGTGCCAACAACAGACTAATGCTGTTGTGATACAACTTACCCTGATCATAAGAACTATTTTCTAATGGTTTGATGCCCTGGCGCGATCGCTTCCACTGTTCGTTATATAGCTGCTTCTGCTTTTCAAAAGGAATATTGAGTGACTGAAACAGTGTAGAAATGGCATTATGTAGATTTGTCCCAAATGCCAGTCCTAGAGTAAACTCTTTACTGCTGTCTAAATTTAGTTCTCCAGTTAATGCTATGTTGCCATCTACAGCACTATCAAACTCCCAATCCATCTGAAAGTTATCAGCTAAATCTGTCCAGCCGTCACTTTCACCAACGTAGCCAGAAGAAAGACGGGTAAAAGGAATTGTTGCACCCATCGCTAACCATGTTCCTCCTTTCTCGGCTGTGAGAATCCGATGTCCAGCAACTTGTACAGCGTAACCATTATTCCCTCTACCTCCAACTTCTAGATGCGGCGCACACAAAGCGTATAGCTGGAGTTGGGAAATAAAATCGCTATCTCCTGTTAATTTTGTGCGTTGTAAAATACAGGATAAATGTGGGTCAGCAATTACTTCTTTGATTACAGCATAACGCCCTTGTGGATCGGAATTAGTGATGCGATATCCTAAACCATGAGTCCACATCGGTTCAACTTTTGATTTAAGATGGCGTTTCTCTTCGTGAAAAAAGCTTTTTCCATCAGAAATTAGATACTGTAAATCCCGAACTTGGGGACTGTCTACTGTGGGATGGTAGATTTCAGTCACAACACCGTTCCAGATAGTAAACCAAATGTTACTAGAGGTAGAGTAAGCTGTTCCCACTCCATCTTTATTGGCATGAGTCCATCGAGGATCGATACCCGGTGAGCCAAAAGCCTGTCCTTGACCGAGAATTTTTACCATAATTTTTTGTCCAGTTCAGTGCTGTAGTTGATTTTCCTTTGATTCAAAAATTATTGAGAAGTTTGAGAATATTTGCGAGATGCAGTTAATGATTTAGCTTCAATAAAAATTTGTTTTATTTCCGGATGTTTTTGGCTAATTTTTGCTTCTAAACTTTCTACAGTTAAAGCTATTTCTTCACCTGTAAGATTGTGAGAAAATTGAATTTCTAAATTGAGTAATACTTCTTTTGGAGCAAGTTGCATTGTTAGCACCCTGATAACTTCTTTCACTCCTGGTTCTGTTTTTGACAAAGAACGAATATTAGCTATAGTTTGAGTATCTGCACTTTCACCAACTAATAAACCTTTACTTTCTCTCGCTAGTACCACTGCTACTATAGCTAAGATAATGCCAATAATAATTGAGGCGATACCGTCAAAATAAACATTATTAAATAAATGTCCTAAAAATATTCCGATTAAGGCAACGAATAAACCTAAAATTGCAGCAGTATCCTCAAATAATATTGTAATTACTGTGGGATCTTTACTATTTTTGATAGCTTGCCAAAAATTTTGTTTACCCTTAGTCGGCAAAAACTCTTTTAAAGCTACAGTCCAAGAATAACCCTCTAATAATATTGCCACACCTAACACAATATAATTCCACATTGGGTCTTCTAGCGGACTGGGATTAATTAAATGAGTAATTCCTTCATAAATCGACATCCCGCCACCAATGGCAAAGATGAGGATGGCAACAATAAAAGTCCAGAAATAAAGTTCTTGACCGTAACCAAAGGGATGACTATCATCTGCCGGTTTTTGGCTTCTGCTAATTCCCAGCAAAAGTACTAGTTGGTCGCCAGTATCTACAACTGAATGAATACCTTCAGATATCATAGCCGAACTGCCAGTAATAGAGGCGGCGATAAATTTAGTAATAGCGATCGCCAAATTAGCCCCCATCGCCGCAAAGATTGTTTTTTTAGATGAATCAATTGCCATGATTGTAAATATTAGCTTCTAAATAGGTAAGTTTCTCACAGACTTCTTTCTCCTCTTAATCGCAGAATAATGCATCATGTTATGGTGTTCACTATGTTCTTGCTCACTGCCGCTATTCATCATTTTCAGCATATTCGGCCCGCCAGTTTTGAAGAACCGCGCAACCAATAAAGCTGCTAGAGCTAAAAACAAAATATTCAACACTGTAGTGTAGTTAAATTGGATAGATGCCTCAACTACTTTGGCGTTATGTTCTTGTGGTATTAATCCCAAAATTTGGAACAGAATTTCAATTATTAATGCCGCACTTACCATCGCTGCATAAAAAGCGATCGCTAGAAATATACTAATTTTCAAACCGTAATATTTGCGGTAAATATTTAAAATTGGCAGTATAATCAGGTCGGCAAAAATAAATGCAACTACGCCTCCAAAACTAATACCTCCATTCCACAACACAGCAGCTAAAGGAACATTCCCCACAGAACAAACAAAGGAAAATATCGCTACAATTGGCCCGACAATTGGCCCCCATAATTTCGACCATATAGGGTGATCTGTGAGAAAGAATGCTTGCCAAAAGTCGTTGGATACCCAAGCAGCCAAAGCACCTGCAATTACTAATCCCAGTGCAATATCTAACCACACCGAAACCCAGTCCATGACAAAGTAGTGGCTAATGGATGTAAACCCTTTATCAGAAAAAATTCTTTGCCAAATAGAACCTTCTGTTACTGACATGTCCATGTTGGCGTGTCCTTCCATTTTACCGGAAAGTCCCCGGTTGGCTTGCTGTTTAGCTGCTTTCACCATCTGGGCTTTTAGGAATACTTTAAACAGAAATACTAATATTACAATCATCAATAGCCCACCGACATACTCAGCTAAAGTAAATTGCCACCCCATTAATACTGCCAAGATAATGCCTAGTTCAATGACTAAATTAGTTGAGGCAAATTGAAATGCGATCGCTGCTGTAAAGTTACCACCTTTGCGAAAGATGGAACGGGCAAGGGCGACAGAAGCATAAGAACATGACGATGAAGCTGCACCTAAACCACAGGCTACTGCAATCGATTTTGGTGACGCATCTGGTAGTAGTCGGCTCATTTCCCCTTTGGAAATTACCGCTTGAACAATCCCTGATAGTGTAAAACCAAGAATGAGCGCCCAAAGAATTTCCCAGAACATAGAAAATGTCATGCTGAGTGCTAGAAAAATTCCATTTATGGGGTCGCTAAAAGGATTTATAGTGTTCATTTTTATCAATTATCAGAATAGTTTTATCCCAATTCCTAAGTAGTAGAAACTTCTAATTCACCATCGAGATGGGTAACTTCCCATTGGGTTTGTTCGCCATTGCGCCAAAATCGCAATCCCACCGTAGCGTCTCCCACGGACAAATTTGTGAGTTCTAAATCGGGTAAGCAATCTGGTAGATTCGGCTGTACTTTTAACTGTTGTTTGGAAGCATCAGCTTTGAGTCCTAAGATGGTACGAATGAGTAAGAAAATTGAACCAGCAGCCCAAGCTTGGGGTATATTAGCATCTGGGTAGGGGACTGGAAAGCTATCATCTTGGCGTTCAATTCCCGCAAACAATTCTGGCATTCGCCCAGCTTGAAAATAACTAGCAGCAGCAAAGATCCCCTCAGCAATGCGGTTAGCTTCTTGGTGATAGCCATACTTTTTTAATCCCGCCGCGATGATCGAGTTATCATGAGGCCATACACTACCCCGTTGATAACTAATCGGGTATATGCCGGATTTTGAGATGAAAGAGTCCGTACACCCCAACCACACCACATATCTGGTTGAAAAAGTCGGTTAACAAGTTTTTCTGCTCGTTCCTGTGGGACAATACCAGACCAGAGGAGATGACCAGGATTTGAGGTAATTGATTGAATTTGCTGCTTTTTATCGTCTAATCCTAAACAATAAAAGCCAACTGAATCCATCCAGAATTGTTCATTAAATCGTTGATAAAGTTCTTCGGCTTTTTGACGCAGCTTTTTGGCTTGTTCTTTTTCGTCCCAGATTTCATAAATTAAAGCTGCCCTTAGCCACGCATCATAAACGTAGCCTTGAACTTCACATAAAGCGATTGGCGGCTCGACTAACTGCCCATCGGGGTAAACTATTGCGTCACCCGAATCTTTCCAACCTTGATTGCGTAATCCTTTTGATGAACGAGTTAAATACTCAACAAAGCCATCGCCGTCAAAGTCGCCGTATTTGTCAATCCAATTTAGGGCTTTTTCTAGTGGCGCTCGACATTCATCAAGCATACTGACATCGGCGTTCCAGTTATAGGCTTCAGATAAGGTAACAATCCAAAGGATGGTAGTATCTACTGTTCCGTAGTAGGGATGATATGGAAGTAGGTTGAGTGTGGTTAACTCATCGCGCCGCATTTCGTGGAGCATTTTGCCTGGTTGGGCATCGTGCCAATCATCCAACTCAGTTGCTTGGAGTTGAGCTAGTTTCAGTAACGTGCCACGAGCAAATTCATGATAAACTGCGATCACTTGCAAGCTAGCAATTATTGAGTCACGTCCAAAAACAGCAACAAACCAGGGAATACCAGCAGCAGGCATCCAAAATTGATGTCCATTATCATCCACCTCAATGCGTAGCGCCCCCATATCTGCGATCGCTTGCTGATAGTATTCGGCAATTTCAGCATTAGACGATCGCAACTTTGTGGCATTAGTCAGAAATTCATCCCTAACCTTTCCCGCTTTCGTACTGTGAGGCACAGCACAGGTGTTTTGAGGTTTGAAGATATTTCCATCTGCTAAGGCTGTAAAATTGACACAAGTGTGCCATGTTTTCCCAGGAGGAATGACCACATCAAACATTAAACGACCATTGGCATAGCGTGGCTCAGAAGTACCACAAACTGGCTCAATCACAATACCTCGCAAGAAAGAGCCATTACGATATTCAGTAGTGAGTACACCATTTTCCCATCTGGTTTGTGTTTCACCTCGCGTCAAAATTTGCTGTGATTTGACATCAAAAATATCCGCAAAATCAGAACGCACAGCTAGCATTAATTGAAACTCAACAACTTCATTGTGATAGTTAGTTATATCAATATCTTCATGCATACCTTCCACAATATCGCGCCGAACAGTTACAAGCAAACTACCAGGAGGTAAAGAGTCGTTGATAGTAGGAAGTTGTGGGTTAGTGAATTGGTAAAGTGCATTATGATGGGTGATATTGCTAGAGGCTAACAGCGAAAGTTGGTAGCGATTAAGAGAAATTTCGTAGTAAGAAATTAGCCGTGTGTCCCAAACAAAAAAACCTTGAGGTAAATTCTCGTCGATGGAACCATCACTAGCCGTTACTAAAAAAGAGGAACCATCGTTGATGGTTATCAAACCCGAATTGACAGTAACTTTTGTAGGCATTTTCAATTAACCAATTCTGTGGCTTTAATTCCCCCGCTGACAACAAGCGGCAAGTTTTCTGGCTCTTTTTAAATCCCAGTTACAAAACTTAAGTACGAATTACGAATTACAAATTACAAATTACGAATTACGAATTACGAATTACGTTAGCGTAGCGGGGCGTAGCCCATTACGAATTATCTTAACCATTCTCTGTAAAACCCGGATACAAAGTCATCCCACCATCTACAAACAGTGTTGTACCATTGACATAATCAGAGTCATCAGAAGCCAACCAAACTGCTGCTTTGGCGATATCTTCTACATCACCCACACGTTTTGCTGGAATCAATTGTAGTAACTTCGCCTCTGCTTGTGGAGTATCCCAAGCTGATTTATTAATTGGGGTTTTGATTGCACCAGGAGCAATACTATTAACACGAATTTTGTGAGGGGCAAGTTCTTGGGCAATACTTTGCATCATCATATTAATACCACCCTTGCTAGTAGCATAATTGACATGACCTGCCCAAGGAATTACCTGATGTACGGAACTCATGCAAATAATTTTACCTGCCGCACAAGAAATATCAGGCTTCACACCTCGACGCAAGAATTCCTTTGCGGCTTCCCTAACACACAAGAATTGTCCCGTTAGATTTATCCCAATCACTGCATTCCATTGATCGAGGGTCATATCTATAAATGCTGAGTCTTTTTGAATGCCTGCATTACTTACTAAAATATCAATAGTGCCAAATTGTTTAAGCGTCTGGCTGAACATTGCCTTTACTTCGTCTTCTTTGCTGACATCAGCTTGAATAGCGAACGCTTCTCCATTAGCAGCTTTGATATCATCAACAATTTTTTGGGCTGATTCAGCTTCAGAATGGTAATTGATGGCTACTGCTGCACCTGATGCAGCCAAATAGCGAGCGATCGCTTCACCAATTCCAGAACTAGCACCCGTCACAAGTGCTTTTTGACCTTTAAGTAGGTAAGGGGAATAACTCATAATACTTTTTCAGAATTTTTGCTATGTATTTTCATTTGCAAAGTTTGAGGATAGCTGATATTGAAAATTTATGATTGAATCCAAATTGAAGCAAGCTGTCCTACGTTGAAATTTTTATACTAATTACAGATTTTGCTTATGTGTTTAATTTTTGACAGCTATTTTGGTGATTCTGGCATTACTTTAGAGGTTTGCAAGAACGAACGCTTCTAGCCATTGGAATAATAAATATATCTACCGAAAGAACTATAAAAATTTCATCACAATTTCATTATTGGATGAAATCTTTAAAGGATGAAGTCAATGAGAAGAAAAGGGGCAGGGAGCAGGGATAAAACCCCATAAATAAATTTATTAAAATTGGAAATTGGAGGAATTTAGCTAACAGGAAATCATAATTTATTTTTAGATAAGTCATCCCTAAGATAGTAGCTTTTTGCTCTATCTTTTAGGTATTAATTGTTAGGAATTCTAAATCTTGTCAGCATCAGCAAAATTCAAAATCTCCAAACAGTCAATACTGAATCCTATTTTTTACAAAATATCTAAGTAATCACAACGCCTGATACCCCAAGGAAAAAGCGATGTCTGCCTTACCTCTCAATAGCCAGAATCTACCATACCCCGATCCTTTGCACCCAATTATTGTTCACTTTGTGATTGCAATGGTGGTTTTTTCTTTTTTCTGTGATGTGGTGGGATATTTTAGCCGCAATGTGCGTTTATTTGAGGTGAGTTTCTGGAATATGTTTGTGGCTGCGATCGCAATTTTCATCGCGATTATCTTTGGCCAGTTTGAAGCAGGACTAGCCCAAGCCCAGAAAGCAGCCCAGTCAACGCTGAATTATCATACCGTCTTGGGTTGGTCACTGGGGGCAATTGTTGCCGCGATCGCAGCTTGGCGTTTTGTGATTCGCAACAGCAGTTCCCGAAGAGTACCGCCTGCTTATTTGGGTGCTGCAACATTGTTAGTGTGCCTAGTATTTGTGCAAGTGTATTTGGGGAGTAAACTGTTTTGGGTATATGGGTTGCACGTCGAACCTGTAGTTCAAGCCATGAAACAGGGAGTTTCACCATGAACCCGCAACTGATTGAGCAGTTGAGATTGCGGTTGGGCGCTAACGGATTACCTTATGAGATTCCTATACATCCGCAGTTAGTACATCTAACGCTGGGTTTGTTCATCATTGCCATCATTTTTGATATAGCAGGAGTGTTGTTTTCTTTAGAAAAACCTATTTTCAAATTTTTGGGATTGGCTGCCATCCGTTCTAGCTTTTTTGATGTCGGCTGGTACAACCTCATAGCAGCAGCAACTATCACGTTTTTCACGGTTGCGGCTGGTTTTTTTGAGCTACTTTTGGCAAATCCACCAGTCAATCAAAAGAGTGCTTGGGGGTTGACTGCTGGCTGGACAATGCTTTTACATGGTTTGGGTGGCGTTTTGCTGTTGGCGATCATTGTAGCCATGACTGTATGGAGAGGCTTGGAACGCTATCGCTGGCGTAAGGATGCTTCCAGACAGGTGCAGTGGAGTTACTTGTTAGCGGGGATTGCAATACTAGGCATATTATTCGTTCACGGAACTTTGGGGGCGCAATTGGGAGAGGAATTTGGGATTCATGTTACTGCTGCTAATACAATTTCCAGAAATGTTTACAACAAATAATTAAACGAGAATTTATCGAATTTTATGTTTAGTGTTTTTGAATATGTATTAATAGCGGTTTATGTAGCAGTACTGCTCGTCGTCAGTCGGTGGATTGGGCAGCAGGCGTTTTTTTGGATGCCTCCCCAAGCTACAGCAGAAGCACAACGGGTAGATGATTTATTTAGCTTCTTAGTCTCAATTGGAGCATTTATCTTACTTGGGCTGGTTGGCGTTATGGTGTATGCGATCGCATTCCATCGCGCCCCTCCAGAAGACTACAGCGAGGGACACCCCTCTAGAGGTGATGCAAGGCTAGAAATATTGTGGACAGCAACCCCAACTTTATTAGTAGTGTGGATTGCTTTCCAAAGCTTCAATATTTATCAGCAGTTAGATATTTTAGGTCTAAACCAAATTGTGCATTTGCATACACCCATAGAATCTGCCTCCGCCGCAACCATCACTGATGCTACCAAACCTGCGTCTGAAACTATTGATGTTTTCGTTAAGCAATGGGATTGGTCTTTTCGTTATCCAAATAATGTTACTAGCAATCAACTGCATCTACCGATCAATCAAAGTACTCGCTTAAATCTGCAAGCGCAGGATGTAATCCACGGCTTCTACGTCCCTGAGTTTCGCTTAAAGCAGGATATTATTCCAGGACGCGACATTGATATTGTGCTAACACCCATTCGCCCAGGCAAATATCGGCTAAAAGATTCTCAATTTAGCGGTACTTACTTTGCCTTAATGGAAACGGATGTATACGTTGAATCCCTCGATCAATATAACCAGTGGCTCACGCAAACTGCTACTAGCGAACAAACTCCAGTAAATCAGGCGGTTGCCGAAAATATCCAACCACCAAAAACATTGTTTAATAGCGGCTGGTATACCGTCACACCTGCTCAACCTGGTATTGCCAATAAGAGGAAGCAAAATAATGACACATGATTTTAGTCAAGAGATTACCGGGGATCGAGAATCGAAAAATTACCAGAACCAGCAGGGTAATACTTGGCGGCAATATTTCAGCTTCAATACCGATCATAAGGTGATTGGAATTCAGTACATGGTGATGACCTTCATTTTCTTCCTGATTGGTGGGTTATTGGCAATGCTGATTCGGGCTGAGTTGCTCACCCCAGAATCAAATTTGGTCGATCGCCCGCTTTATAACGGTTTGTTCACCATGCACGGGACAATCATGATTTTCCTGTGGATTATTCCCTTCAATGCAGGTCTTTCTAACTACTTAGTGCCGCTAATGATTGGAGCGCGGGATATGGCTTTTCCTTTGCTCAACGCCATCTCTTTTTGGATGTTGCCACCCGCAGGTCTTTTACTACTATCTAGCTTCTTCTTGCCAAACGGGACTGCACAAGCTGGGTGGTGGTCTTATCCACCAGTTAGTCTGCAAATTCCAGGTGGTGAACTGATTAACGGTGAATTTATTTGGATAGTCAGTTTAGTTTTGATAGGTATCTCTTCAATCATGGGGGCTGTCAACTTTATGACAACCATCTTTTGGATGCGGGCCCCAGGGATGACATTTTTTCGGATGCCTGTGTTTGTTTGGTCAGTTTTCAGTGCCCAGTTATTGCAACTGATTAATTTACCTGCCTTGACGGGTGCATTGATCCTGCTGTTGCTTGACCTATCCGTTGGTACACAATTCTTTAAACCCGATGGGAATGGCGATCCGATCATTTATCAACATCTATTCTGGTTCTACTCTCACCCAGCAGTTTATATCATGGCACTACCAGCCTTCGGTATTTTTGCTGAGATTCTGCCTGCATTCTCTCGCAATCCCCTATTTGGTTATCGGTCAGTTGCGATCGCCACCTTGGGTATTGCTTTAATCAGCATCTTCGTTTGGGTACATCACATGTTCACCAGTGCTACCCCTGGTTGGATGCGGATGACCTTCATGGCTACCTCAATGTTAGTTGCCATACCCACCGGTATTAAAGCCTTCGCTTGGACTGCCACCATCTGGAGAAGCAAGCTACATCTAGAGACACCAATGCTGTTTGCAATGGGAGGTGCAGCCATGTTTATTTTTGGCGGTGTTACTGGTGTAATGCTTGCTGCCACGCCCTTTGATATCCACGTTAATAATACTTACTTTGTTGTGGGACACTTCCACTACATCGTTTTTAACACGATTACAATGGCAATCTTCGCGGCAATTTACTACTGGTTTCCCAAAATAACTGGAAGGATGTATGCCGAGGGTTGGGGCAAGTTACATTTTTGGCTGACCTTTATTCCTGCCAATATTACCTTCTTCTCCATGCACCCATTAGGTTTACAAGGGATGCTACGCCGAGTTTCTTCCTACGATCCACAGTATCAAGGATGGAACGTCATTGCTAGCTTGGCTTCATTTTTACTAGGAGCATCTACCCTGCCTTTTATTGCTAACATAGTAGGCTCTTGGCTTTACGGGCCGCGAGCAGTTGACAATCCTTGGCACGCTACTGGATTAGAATGGACAACCTCTTCACCACCTCCGCGAGATAATTTTGAAGAGATTCCAACTGTCACCAGACCTCCTTATGACTACGGCAATCCAAAGTATTCAGTAATCGAAAATTCTAATAATGGTGAGTCTCTCTAGGGACTAGAGACTGGAGACTGAGAAATAGTTATCAATTCTTCAATCTCTAATCCCAATGCCCAATTCCCAATGCCCAATTCCCAATTCCCAATTCCCCAATTGAATTATGCAACGTCGCACTATTCATATAGATGAAAGTCCAATCCGTTTTGATCTGTGGCGGCGACGCTTGCCAAATTGGTTACAGCGCTTCCTACCAAGTGGTGGCGGCAGTCATGAAGATCATCATGGTAAAGGAATGTTCGGATTTTCCGTGTTCCTGCTGTCAGAAAGTATCATTTTTTTGAGTTTTATCTTTACTTATGTTGCTCTACGACTGACTACTAAAAATTGGCTGCCACCCGGTATATCGGGGCCGGAATTGTCTACAATTGTGGTTATTAATACGGTAGTATTACTTTCTAGTAGCTTTGTCATTCAACCAGCAGAAAATGCCCTCAAGCGTAATCAACTCACGAAATTTCGTTGGCTATGGTTAATAACGATCGCAATGGGAAGTTACTTCTTAGTTGGTCTGTTAATTGAGTGGAAAGGTCTCGACTTCAAAATTACTACAGGGTTAGTTGGTTCGACATTTTACTTACTAACAGGTTTCCACGGTCTACACGTCTTGGCTGGTGTTGTGCTTCAGATAATTATGCTGATTCGTTCATTCATCCCAGGCAATTATAATAAGACTCACTTCGGTACAAGTGCAACTACCCTTTTTTGGCACTTTGTTGATGTAGTTTGGGTCTTTCTTTTCTCACTTCTCTACCTTTGGCGAGCATAAAAAAAAATTCAGAAATTCCAATATTTTAAGGAGTAATGTGATGAATCTATTCTTACAAGAAAGACCAGCCTCAAAACGTACCCTAAAAACAATTCAAGAAACTCCAGCACCAGTTCAAGATCCACTAATTGCACGCGGATTACAAAAAGAGCAATATGCTGGCATTATTGGGCTAGCGATCGCTCTGATTGCTGCTGTCGGATTTTTTAGTCGCAGAGTGGAATATGCTATTGCATTTGCTGTGTTCCTCAGTGCTATTTTGATAGCTTTATTTTTATTCATCTAGTAAAGCTTTCATTATCTGATTTAACAAGATTTGCGAGGGATTTTATGAACAGCCCAGTTTATCAAACTGTAATTGTCGGCGGTGGTTTTGCAGGACTATTTACAGCCTTACATTTAGCTCACGAACATTATCCTCGTTCTGTTATCTTGATTGATAAAGACGAGCGCTTTTGCTTTAAGCCGCTACTATATGAATATTTCGATGGCGAGATGGATACTTTTCAGGTAGTGCCACGCTTTTCGGAACTACTTAAAGGTAGTGGAGTCATCTTTGTGCAAGATACAGTGCAATCGATAGACTTGCATCAACGGGAAGTCAAATTAGTATCGGGAAACTCCTATAATTACAGCAATTTAGTATTAGCCTTGGGCAGCGTTACTGGCTATCATCAAGTTGAGGGTGTTAGAGAAAATGCCTTTCCTTTCTGGACGCAAGCAGATGCGATCGCTCTTGAGCAACATTTACGTGACTGTTTGCAAAAAGCCATCCAAACTGAAGATGTAGAACAACGCAAAAAACTATTAACAGTAGTTATAGTTGGCGGTGGTGCAAGTGGTGTAGAAATGTCCGCTACTTTAGCTGATTTTCTCCCACATTGGTATAGCGCTTTGGGAGGAAATTCAAGTGAAATTCGTGTGATACTACTCAATCATGGTCAAAAAATCCTTGATGGCGATATTAACGATCCACTGCGCCCAATTGCTGAGAAAGAATTACAAAAACGCACTATACCAATTGAAATCCTCACGGGAGCAGAAGCCACTGCTATTCACCCTAATACAATTGAATATAAGAGCAATAATCAAGTTAACACACTGCCAACATACACCACAATTTGGACTGCTGGCACTTCCACTCATCCACTCATTCAAGACTTGCCAATTCCCAAAGAGCATCGGGATCATCATAACCGTCCCCTAGTCACTCCCACGATGCAACTACTCGACTTTCCAGAAGTTTTTGCCGGCGGTGATTGTGCAGCAGTTCAGGATAGTTCACTACCACCTACGGCTCAAGTGGCTTATCAACAAGGAGCCAATATTGCCCAGAATTTGAAAGCATTAGCGTTAGGAGAAGAACTCAAACCTGTTAAGGTTAACATCCGAGGAACTCTCTTAAAATTGGGGTTAAATGATGCTGCTGCTAACCTTTTCAATATTTTTGAAGTTGCAGGCGAATCTGGGCATTTAATCCGTCAAGGCACTTATTTAACGCTATTGCCAACACCAATTCATGACTTTAAAGCAACAACTGAATGGGTGGATGAAGAGATTTTTCATCACCACCTTGACTCTCACGATGTAGGTAAAAAAGTCGTGCAAGCAGTGGAAGTAGTTGGTGCAGGAGTTGTAGGTGTTTTAGTTGCGAGAAAATTATTAAAAATGTTGGGAGACGAGGAGAAAAGTAAATAAGGATTAGGAAGTGCTAAAAAGCTTTTTCCCTTGACATAATCTCCTTTAACAGAACGTTAATTATAAGTACAGAGGCTGTTGAATATGTCTAGTCAAACCGATGTACAAGTACAAAGAATCAGAGCTATTGGCTTAACAGTAACAAACTGTAATCGCTCTGTTGATTTCTACACACAAGCACTTGCTTTTGAACTCGTTTCTGACATTACTGTTGAAGGACAGGATTACAGCGACTTAGAAGGTGTGAATGGGGCAAAAATTCGCATTATCACTTTACGATTAGGTGATGAACTTATCGATTTGATGGAGTATCTTAATATTCAGGGTAAACCCATCCCCAGCGATTCACAAAGTAATGACCTGTGGTTTCAACATCTGGCAATTGTAGTGAGTGATATAGATCGCGCTTATGCACAAGTGTGTTCATTTCCCATTGAACCAATTTCAGTTGCTCCCCAGACAATACCACCTGAAAATAAAGCATCTGGTGGTGTCCGCGCTTTTAAGTTTAAAGACCCTGATGGTCATGATTTAGAGTTAATTTGGTTTCCGCCTGATAAAGGACAAGATAAATGGCATCAGAAAAACCATCGCTTGTTTTTGGGAATTGATCATAGTGCGATCGCTATTTCCAACACCGAGCAGAGTCTACACTTTTACTGCAACATCCTGGGAATGCAAATTGATAGCCGCAGTCTTAACTGGCGTGCAACCCAATCTCGCTTGGATAATTTACCAGGAGCCGAAGTCAAAATTACAGGACTGCGACCTGTTCAAGATGGTGTAGGAATTGAACTGTTAGACTATATTGTGCCTGGAAAAGGCCGCCCAATGCCGAGTGACTGGAAAAGTTGCGATATTGCACATATCCAAATTGAGCTAGTTGTAAATAATCTTGAGCAGTTAGTGGATAAGCTACGGCGTAACGGGGTTCAGTTTGTATCATCGCGGATTGTGCAGTTTAGCGATCGCTCTTTTCCTTACAAGCAGAGTTGTTTAGTTAAAGACCCTGACGGACACGCAGTCTTGCTGATTGTGGAATGATCTAAATCGAAATTTTTCAACCGTTTATTTTATACCGCCCTTGCTCTTCCCAAAATATTATGTTAGAGTTTCATTGAATGAACGTTCAATCAATGAAATATGCAAGGAAAAAGTTCACGACAGCAACAAGCTGTCGTGCGACGTGAACACCTAGTAGATACAGCATTAGCGCTGTTTTCCGAGCAAGGTTATGATGCAACGAGCATCAAGCAAATTGCAGTAAGGGCGGGTGTAGCAGTGGGACTGCTATATCATTACTTTCCAAGTAAGAGCGAGGTGATGAGGGCAGTTTGGGAACGGCACAGTTTTTTGCCAGAGTTACACGCGTTGCTTTTGGTTGAACATGGCGAGGCGGCGGCGCACGTTCTGCAAGACGTGGCAGAGAGGTTTTCGGCCATGCTCGATCGCAAAGAAGCGCTGTTTCGCCTCATGGTGCGTGAAAGCCAGAGTAACCCCGAAGTTGCGGACTGTCTGCACGCGATCGTGGAAGAAAGCATCACGGCGTTGGGGGCTTATCTGGAAACACGCGTTCGGGTTGGGGAACTGCGTCCCCACGATGGAACTTTGACCGCCAGAATGCTACTTGGAACAGTTTTGACCACGCACTTAGCGCGGCTGCCGACTCGCCCGTGGGCAGAAATAGTTGCCCAACTGCTAGACGGCATTAATTCTCACCCAGACTGAGATTAACTTTCATTGGAGGTTAAACACATGGAGACAACAATGAAAACGGACGTTATTATCGTCGGAGCAGGCCCCACCGGGCTTTCACTCGCCGTACAATTGATACGTTACGGCATCAACTTTGTAATCTTTGACAAAAAAGAAACTATCACAGATTTGTCAAAGGCTCTGGTTGTTCACGCCCGTACCCTGGAGATTTACGACCAAGTAGGTCTAGCTCAACAAGCTGTTGCAGACGGCGAGATCGTGCAGAAAGTCAACCTCATGCATGACGGCAAAATTAGCGCCCAAATCGATTTTTCCAACTTCGGCGGACAACTCAGCCCTTTTCCTTTTATGCTAGTTTTTGAACAAAACAAAAACGAGCGTCTGCTTTACGAGCATCTTCAACACAACGGCAAAGAAGTTCAATGGCAGACCGAAATGGAAAGCTTAACGCAAGATGCAAACGGCGTGAAAGCAGTTCTAAAAAATGCAACCGGCGAAACACAAACCATTGAAGCCCAGTATCTAGTGGGTTGTGACGGTGCAAGCAGTCCAACGCGCCATCTCCTCGACTTCCATTTTGAAGGTTCGACTTACCCACGTCTGTTTTATGTCGCGGATGTGGATATGGAGTTCGCAGCAGACAAGGCAACGTTTTACGTCACTCTGGCAGAGAATTCCTTCGTGCTGATCGTTCCCATGCAAGGCGAGAAGCACTGGAGATTAATCGGCAACCTGCCCGAATATGATGAGCAAGGCGATCGCGAAGTAACCTACAATGAAGTAGAAAACAAGGTCAAGCAATTGGTGCAGCGACCATTGGAGATTACAAACGTGCGCTGGTTTTCCAGTTACAAAGTACATACTCGTCGCGCCGAGAAGTTTTCCAAAGGTAGATGTTTTCTGGCTGGCGATGCGGCGCATGTTCACACACCTGCGGGGGGTCAGGGAATGAATACGGGTATCCAGGACGCTTATAACCTGGCATGGAAAATCGGGTTTGTTTTGAAAGGCTATGCCAAGGATTCAATTCTGGAAACTTACAATGAGGAACGTCTTGCCAATGCGAAACGGCTCTTGCAGACGACTGACAAGTTTTTTGATGTCGCGGCGGGCAACCAGTGGTATCTACAGTTTTTCCGTGACAACATTTTGCCAAGCCTTGCTAGTGTTGTAACACGATTTAGCGCAGCAAAAGAGTTTATCTTTCAGCTAGTTTCTGAAATCGGGATAAACTACCGCAACAGTTCTTTAAGTCTGCATCCAAGCGATTCTCGTGCCGAGAGGCTGCGCCAACGCTCCTTTGAGGTCAAAGCTGGAGACCGAATGCCCTATTTTCTGGCGGACGGCACTAACGTTTACGATCGCCTCAGCGCTCCGAAATTCCACTTACTTGTGTTCTCCAATGGGGAACACGACTATGAAGATTTGCAAGCGGAACTCGCAAACAAATACGGCGATTTTATCGATTTCAACGTTGTTCCGCTTTACCCACGCGTCGTGGAAATCTTCGGCAGTAATAAGCCTTTCAAAGTTTTACTAAGACCAGATAACTACATCGGACTGATCTCTACAGAATTATCCTTGGACGATCTCAAAAGCTTATATGGATGAGTTTATCGTAATTGAAAAGAAGCCCAAAACTCTGTCTGTTTAGAGTAATGAGAATACAATCTATTTAGCGATCGCTCTTTTCCTTATCGGCAGGGTTGTTTAGTTAAAGATCCTGACGGACACCCAATTTTGCTTGTCACAAAATTATCTAAATGAAAATACAAGGACTAAAATATTGCAATAAATATACGTTAAAACTGCATCAATTAAGCTTTTGTTCAAGGGTAGTGAGATAGTCGTAAGCACACATCGCATAAGCACGCACAATATTAATTTCATAGTGCTTACTATTTTCTTCCGTGAGATTGAGCAAGCTTCCTAAACTTTTGCTGACTTCCTTTGAAGTGAGAAGCCCCACTATCAATGCAGGATCAGTATTAATATTGAGATCCTTGCAAAGTTCTTTAGATGGTTTTGGGTTAGCACGGTGCTTCCAGCAGTTGGCAAATAACCGCAGAACTTTTAGCTCAAAGTCGCCTGGGATCTTTTTAAGATCAACACCTGTCTTATCAGAAAAGAGATTGCGACTGTCCATATAGGATATTTTCTTCGTAGAGAATTTATCTGGCAGAGCAGCTACAAGTAGTTTCATTTCACGCTCTACCCAATGAGATATGTCCACTAAGAGCAACTCTGCAAGTTTTATAAGTTCATAATTCCAGTCAGCTAAGTCGTCGAAGCACCTTTCTTTCTCGAAATCATCGGTAGCGCTTAGAGCCTGTGAGTAGAGCGTCTCTTGTTTTTCAAGGAGAGCATTAATGATAGTTTCTATACTCTCGGTGTGAAGTCTAAGTCCAACTTCGTATGGGATAAAAGAATTACGCATTGTCATATTTAGTGAACTCAGGCAAAGTTTTGAGCTTGGCGATAGATACTTTCAATTATCTCTCACAAAATTGCCTGTTTGGTACAATGTAGTGTTAACGATAAAATAACTCAACTTCCAAAAATCAAAGCATCGAGCGAATAAGCACCAGGGCCTAAAACCGCGATCGCAATCAGCATAACGCAATACATAAAAGCCTTTTCCCAACTTGGCGGTTCACCTTGTCCTAAAGCACCTTGATACTGTTCTTGAGGAATTAAGTATGGATCTTGAGCTACAAAAGGCTTACTTCCAGAGATGTGCAAATATATCGCAAAAATCATTGAGCAGAGAATGGGCAAAGTTGCTAAGAGTGTGAGGAATCCAATAATCAGAAAAATTCCGCCACCTAACATCGATGCAGCTGATAAAAAGCAAAGAAAGACAGGCGTTTTTAGAGACTCAGCCCACCGTCGAAGATGCGTTATCTTGGGATAGCCATGTAATATAAACAACCAACCAAGGCTAACTCTTAGTAGTAAAAGTGCTAATCCGGGAAATCCGTCAGGATACACAGGAGAAAGTGAACTTAACAAGTGTGGACTTAGCTGTGGGAAATTAAATGCAGCTAGGAAAAAAGCGAGTTCCTTCGGAATAGCTCCGCTTAACGCTACACCCAACCCAAATTGATAAATCATAGTTGTACACCACGGGTATTAAGGTCGATAACATATAACGAATGACCGGCTGTGATAAATAGGCGATCGCCTTCTTTACCACCGAAAGTCAGGTTAGCTGATGTCTCCGGTACAATAATTTTTCCTAAGCGAGTTCCATCGGGGGCGTATATCTGCACACTGTCTTGAGAACTAGTAAAAACATTGCTATGTTCGTCAACCCGCAGTCCATCCGGTTGTCCTGGTTCAATGACTGCAAATACACGCCCATTCTTTACATAGCGATTGCCCACAACTTCATAGACACGAATGTGATGAGGCCCTCCAGGAATATTAAATGCAGCTGTATCTGAAACATACAAAAGGCTTTCGTCTGGACTGAAAGCCAACCCATTAGGGCGTACCATATCTGTTACTACAGGATAAATCTCACCTGTTGCCGGGTCAAAGCGATAGACGTAACTTCCGGGTTGTTCCTGTTCGCCGCCGTAACCTTGGTTTGGCTCGGTAATCCCATAAGGCGGATCGGTGAACCAAATTGTACCGTCGCTTTTTACTACCAAATCATTTGGACTGTTCAGGCGTTTGTTGTCGTAGCGATCGACTAAAACCTTCCATTCACCATCATGTTCGCGTCGGATAATAGCACGCAGACCAGAGGAACAGGCAATCAGACGACCCTCTAAGTCACGGTAATTACCGCTTTGGTAATCAGATGGATCTCGTAGGACAGTCACATTGTCAGTGGGACTCCACCGCAACAGGCGGTTGCCGTGAGCATCGCTCCACACAACACTGTCATCTTCATGGAAGTAAACAGGCCCCTCGCTATGGACTGCACCGTTGGCAAGCTTTTGAAGTGAGGCTCCTGGGCGTACAATAGCAGGCAGGCGATCGTCATAAATCTCAATGGCTTCAGGCATAGAAATCTCCTGTTATTTAACTTGGCTACTGACGATAAATAGCAGGTTTAAATTAATACTAAAATACTATAGATGTATATTTAATATCGTGTAACCAACTGAGTACGCCACGGCGGAAATAGAGCAACCATTTAAAACCCCTAAAAAATTGATTCCATAATACTTTTGACTTCCGGCTTGCGGTACTGAGTGTAAAGTTTCTAGCTGTTTTCATCAGTTACTAAATACAATATTAAAGTTAATTATTATAAAGCTAATTCTTACTTTATTGATTTCTATTAACATTGAACCATAGATACAGCACTTCCTGCTGCTATGAGGTACAGATACTTGGGATGCTATTAGTAGTCTCTCAAGCTAGTAATGAAAAGTTTGTAGTAAGCACTTTAGTGCTTAGAAAATAAGGACTGAAGTCCTTACTACGAACTTTCTTACCTATTAATTTAAACTTGACAGACTATTAGCACAGATCAACGATAATTCGATCGATTAGTGTACCTCATAACTTCGGGAAGTGCTGTATAGATTGCACCAAAAGACTATTTTTATTCAAAATAAAGTTATTCATTTTTAAAATTAAATATTTTTTAACACATCAAATTAATAGCTTCATCAAAAATGCCAAGCAAAATTTATTTCCTATTTTTGTAAAGAGATTACATAGCTAATTCATACAATAGAAATAAAAAATGAAATTAAAATGAAATATTAACCTGTCTTTAGGCATAAATAAATATTAATCCATTAGAGAGAAGCAATATTGTAATTAAAGCTTTAGTCTAAGCATAAGAATCTGTCTTTAGAGCTATTTAAATTTTGATAAAATTTATAAATTAACTTAAAATATTGCCAAATTACTTGACGGCATCAAAGAAATTAAACCGTAATTAATATGAAATTACTAATTATCAATTATGACTAGCATCACAGAACATTACGACATCATTATTATTGGTACAGGAGCCGGTGGAGGTACATTAACTCACCGTCTTGCACCCACAGGTAAAAAAATTCTAGTGCTAGAAAGAGGCGACTTTTTACCGAGAGAGAAAGCTAACTGGAATCCAGAGGAAGTCTATCAAAAACATCGTTACCATACTGATGAGCAGTGGTATAACAGGGAAGGTAAAGCGTTTAAGCCTCAGACAGGCTACTGGGTTGGTGGCAATACCAAACTCTACGGTGCAGCCCTAATTCGATTCCGGGAGCGAGATTTTGAAAGGGTAATTTATAAAGAAGGAATTTCTCCAGAATGGCCTTTGAAGTATCAAGACTTTGAGCCATACTACACCCAAGCAGAAAAGCTATATGACGTGCATGGACAGGAAGGAGAAGACCCTACCGAACCACCTCGTAGCGAACCATATCCTTATCCGCCAGTGAGTCATGAGCCAGATATGCAGTCTCTTGCTGATGGCATTCGGGAACTGGGTTACTACCCATTTCATTTACCATTGGGATTAAAGCTTAATGAAAGCGATCGCACCAAGAGTCCCTGCATTCGCTGCGATACTTTTGACGGATACCCCTGTCTAGTACAAGCAAAAGCCGATGCTGATGTCAACGCCATTCGTCCGGCTCGTGAAAAGTATGCCAATGTTACTCTCTTAACTAATACCAAAGTCTTGCGGCTGCATACCAGTGAGTCGGGGCGAGAAGTGACAAAGGTAGAAACTGAAATTGGAGGAGAGCAACATTGGTTCACAAGCGATATTGTGGTTGTTGCCTGTGGTTCTGTCAACTCAGCTGCTTTGCTGTTGCGCTCTGCTAATGACAAACATCCCAACGGATTAGCAAATAGTTCCGATCAAGTGGGGCGGAATTTCATGAAACAACTGGAAACAGCCATAGTTTCCATACATCTAGAAGTGAATCACGCCAACTTTCAAAAAACCATCGCTGTCAACGATTTTTACTGGGGAGAGCCAGATTTTCCTTATCCGATGGGCATGGTGCAGAATACAGGTAATGTCCTAGCTGATATGATTCCCGGAGAAGCACCACCACTGATGGCTCCATTTGTCAAGCTGATTCCTCATTTTGAGCGCCATTTGCTGGCCGAGCGATCGGTGGGCTGGTGGTTGCAAACAGAGGATTTACCAGATCCAAATAATCGGATTCGGGTGGTGGGCGATAAGATTCATGTTGACTATACACTGAACAATATCGAAGCAAGCGATCGCTTAATTCATCGCTGGACATCTGTACTCAAATCAATTCCGCATTCAGCGAAACACGTCCTGCCATTTAGCATTTATCCGCGCACTCATATACCAGAACAAGCAGTTGCTCATCAATGCGGTAGTTGTCGATTTGGCACAGATCCCAAAACCTCAGTCCTTGACATCAATTGCCGTACTCATGATGTCGATAATCTCTATGTGGTAGATAGTAGCTTCTTTCCGTCAAATTCCGGTGCTAACCCTACACTCACGATTATGGCAAATGCGTTGCGTGTTGGCGCTCATCTAGCTGAACGTTTGAAGTAGAAAGTTTATTATTTCTAGGATGGACAAATTTATGAACGATCGACAGACTGATTTAGAAACGCAAAATCAAAACTCTCCAGAATCATCCTCTAATACTCATCCTATTACGACGGGATTGGGAGTTGTAGGAGGCGGGATTGCTGGAGCCGCACTAGGCCGCTCAATTGGTGGTAAAGTTGGTGCTGCAATTGGTGGAGTTGCGGGTGCGATCGCACTTGGAGTTGCAGCCAATGAACTGGTAGGATACACCGAGCAATTGATTGAAGAACTCCAACCAACAGTAGGCTTAGGATTAGGAGCCGATCATAAACCCGTTGAACTACCCTCTCACTATTCTTGGGAAGAATTACAAGCACTATCAAAACCTCAAGGTGAAAAAATGCAAGCTACCTAAGCCAAAAATTTTAATTACGAATTACGAATTACGAATTAATCATGTTTCCACTTTGGTTAAAAGCGGGTTTTTGGGATTTATTGCTGCTTTTGTCTTGAGTAAACTCGCTTGAAATTCCAACTTCAACTGTCTCTTGTAAATTGTGTGGGGAAACGTAATTGCAGTCATCGTGGCATTTATAGCAACGGATAGGAGGCTTAGTACACGTAGCGAAAACACCGAAATAAACTCTGCGTTACTTTGCGCTCAACTCTGCGCCCCTTTGCGTTTTAATAAACTTGTCCTAACACCTTTGGCGACTGCTATAACTCCTTATTCAACTTTCAACTCAATCACTTGTGGTTCACACACTCTAGGAATAATACTGACTTGTCCACAAAATTTCATTTTTGTATGGATTTCAAAACTATGCAGACATCAGTCTTAAGTAGAATCCAAATTTCATAATTATTTCACTTTTTTGTGAAAGCGTATTTAAATAAGGCTTTTAGCACTGGGTTGACTATGCGGCTGATATTAGTTGAGGATGAAGCAGATTTAGGTGCAGCAATAAAACAAGTCCTGAGCCATGAGGCGTATATAGTTGACTGGTTTCTAGATGGTACTCAGGCATGGCAATATTTAGAAACTGGCTGGACTGAGTACACACTTGCGATTTTTGATTGGATGCTGCCTGGAGTATCGGGGATAGAGTTGTGTAAATGGTTGCGCGATCGCCAATTAACTCTACCTGTATTGATGCTAACGGCTAAAGACCGAATGGAAGAAAAGATTATCGGTTTAGATAGCGGTGCAGATGATTATTTAATTAAACCCTTTGATATGGCAGAGCTGCTGGCAAGATTGCGGGCATTACAACGGCGATCCTCTTACGTAGGAACAACGCTGACACCTCAAGTCCAACCCCGACGCTTACAAGTAGGTTGCCTGACCCTCAATTACAGCACTCATCAACTTACTCGTCAGTATGGTCACGGTGAAAATCAAGTATTCTCTTTAACTGTCAAGGAATTTCAATTGTTGGAATATTTCATGAGACATCCTAACCAAATTGTCAGCCGCGACCAAATTATTAATCAGCTTTGGGAAATTGGTGCAGAACCAGTTAGCAATGTCGTAGCAGCGCAAATTCGCTTATTGAGACGCAAATTAGGAGAAGAAGAGAACGAATCTTTAATTGAAACTGTTTATGGTGTGGGCTATCGTCTCAATATTCCGGCTGCGGAAATAAGCAGATGATTTCTGCTAAGACAGCGACACTTTCACCAAGGTTATAAAAATATGGAACGCAATCCCATCTTTCACCAGACTCGGTTGCGCCTAGCAGCTTGGTATACCCTCGTCATGGGCGGTATTTTAGGGCTATCTAGTTTGGGGGTTTATAGTGTGGTTGCCCATGTCTACTATGAAACTATAGACCAGGGATTGCAATCAGTCGCAAATGCACTCCATAAAAGTATTGAACCAGCTTGGCAGCAACCCGGACAATTACAACGCCTGAATAAAGAATTTTCTTTAGAATTATGTGTGGCTCAGACAAATTGTTTGCCTAAAACAACAGCTATTAAAAAATCAATAACAGAGGCGGCGAATCCAGTTAATTACTATATACGTTTATTGGATCGCTCAGGAAAACTTTTTGCTAGTGGAGGCATAGAATTTGACAATTTTCCAATTACCTCAGCATTAGAGCATTGGCAAATATTAACAGATGACTCTGGCACTCGATACCGCGAAATCACTTTACCTTTGTATACTCAAAACCAGGTTTCGGGTTATCTACAAGTGGCGCGTAGTATCACTGATTTAGACCAACATCTGGTTTATTTAAGATTAGCTTTGGTATTAGGATTGCCAATTTCGATGATTTTCGTTGGTTTATCTAGTTGGTGGTTGGCAGGAAGAGCAATGCAACCTGTATATCTTTCCTACCAACAAATGCAACAATTTACTGCTGATGCTGCCCATGAGTTTCGCACACCTTTAGCAGCCATGTATTCTACTATTGAAGCTGCTATAAAGTTACAGCAAGAACCAAAATCCAATGGGGGCATTTTAGATGTACTCAAACGCCAAAATCGGCGCTTATCACAATTAGTTGGAGATTTGCTGTTATTAACGAGGATAGACCAAAAAGAACTAACAGGAGAATATCAGTCTTGCTGTTTGAATGATTTAATTAGCGACTTAATTGAGGAATTAGCATTTTTGGCAGTAGAAAATAAAGTAAATCTCTCTAAACAGGTGCAAGTCTCAGAGAAACTGTATGCGATGGGAAATGAAGAACAGCTTTATCGCTTAATTTCCAACTTAATTGCTAATGCAATTCAAGCTACATCTAGCGGTGGAAAAGTCACGGTTTTTTTAGAAAAAAGTGAGCTTTACACCATGATTAAAATTCAAGATACAGGAATTGGTATTGCTGTTGAACATCAACAGCGAATTTTCGATCGCTTCTACCGAGTAGATCGCGACGCCTACGGCGGGCTGCGCCTACGCTCTCGTACCTCTGGCGGTTCGGGTTTGGGATTAGCCATCGCAATCGCGATCGCCAGAGCGCATAAAGGCAATATTCACGTTCAAAGTCAACCTGGGCTAGGTAGTACATTTACAGTTCGACTTCCTCTTTCATCGTGATTTCTGGAAATAAATGTTGCTATTTAGTGCATTATTTATCTTGATAACGATATTCTATGCTAAGTAAGTTGGTGGGAATAAACCAAATTATACAGCAGAATTCAGAATTAAGGAGTCAGAATTCAGGAGTAAAACAGGCTTTGTACCTGGCTTTGAGACTTAGTTTGTGTACTTCACTAACTTGAAATCCGCTGTATTACAAAACATAAATATGCTTAAAACCCTTACCAATGACTAATGACTAATGACTAATGACTAATGACTAATGACTAATGACTAATGACTAATGACTAATGACTAATGACTAATGACTAATGACTAATGACTAATGACTAATGACAGTTAGCTTTAATTACACCGACTTACTTAAAGCTTTTGTTTAAAATCCAGAAGCTAAAACCATTTGATTTGGAGGAGTTTTGATAAATAATATTCGCGATCGCTTTAGGGGTTTTAAGCGCACAAGGGTTGAACCATCACAACTCAAACAGTTGGTACATGAATTGCTGGAAGAGTCTAGTCTCGACGCAACATATTTGATTTTGATTATTGGCTCATGTGCGATCGCTACATTTGGTCTACTTGCCAATAGCACTGCTGTAATTATCGGCGCAATGATTATCGCACCTTTAATGTTGCCAATTCGAGGTTTAGCCTTTGGTGCATTAATTGGAAATATTAACCTATTTCGTAAAGGCGTAATAGCAGTATTCTTAGGCACATTACTAGCACTTTTAATTTCTTGCAGTATCGGTTGGATCGTTAATCTACCTAGTTTCGGCAGTGAAGTGCTATCTCGCTCCAAACCTAATCTGCTTGATTTGGGTATTGCAGTCGCAGCAGGTTGTATCAGTGGCTACGCTAAGGTGAATTCAAAAATATCTGCTAGTGTGGCAGGGACAGCAATAGCTGTTGCCCTTATGCCCCCAATTTGCGTCATCGGTTTAGGTCTAGCAAAATTTAACTTGTCACTCAGCTTAGGAGCGACTTTGCTCTACCTAACGAACCTTTTGGGTATTAGCCTTGCTTGTATGCTGACATTTTTATTCACCGGCTATTCTCCTGTCGATCGCGCCCAAAAAGCGCTGCTATGGGCATTGGCGTTAACAGGTGCTTTATTGATACCTTTAACTGTGAGCTTTACCCGATTAGTTAGACAAGCAGAACTCGAAACCCATTTGAGAAAGGCACTCCTGAACCGAACTGTAACTTTTCAGCGTTTGGAACTACTGAAAACTGATACTAATTGGCTGAGTAATCCGCCTCAAGTTCGCTTAAGTGTTAGCGCACAATCACCTGTAACATCAAAGCAAGTAAGTCTGTTAGAAGCGTTTCTTGAAAAAGAAACTGGGCAACGTTTTTCCCTGATTTTTGAAGTTAGTCAGGTGAAAGAAGTCAGAGGAGAAAAATCAGATTCTCCTCACAAATAAGATAGATATCGACCGAATTTAAATATACGTTATTCTAAACTCTTCTACAGACGTATATAGCAATCCTATTTGATTAGTATTATATTTAGACCGTCCGTTTGTGCCTGGAGAATATATTCGCCTACCTATAAATTCCCAGCTTTCTGAGGAGATATTTGGACGGGTGGAGTCTATTGGACTGCGTTCTACTAAAATTCGTACTGTGGCGAAAAGTACTTTATTTATTGTCCCTAACTCAATATTAGCAAATCTGGAAGTGGAGAATATTAGTCGCGGTAAAAAGATAATGGTATTGCTCTACCTTGATTTTAATAAAAAGTTAGGAGAAAAAGAAGAAGCCTTAGTAGAACAGGTAATCAAAGAAAGTACTGATTCCTTGTTTGGGATCGATCCAGGTAGTACTAATATCGCTTTACCGAAGGATTCAGAAAGGGAAAATACCAGAGCTAGAATTACATTTTTTATTTTAGGCTCCAGTGAAAATTCTCTGGAATTAAGGAAGCGATTACTAGAATTGGCGAATGAAAAAGTTTCCAAAAAATTAAAATCATTTGGAATTGAATTTGTTATGCAAGAGCCTAATATTTATGTGGAATCTCCAGTAACTATGTAGAATTGAAAAACGACACAGGATGAACACTGTATCCAAATCTTTGGGGAAATACTCTAGCATCGCCCAGATGCCAAACAATACTAACTTTGACAACTTGGTATAGTTAGATATCAAATATAAATTTGTTTGAGTATATTATGATGCGTCGTTCTCTACGTTTTTCCTTTTTCTACTTAGTAGGAATTCTGCTGGTGCTTGGTTTGTGGTTGAGTCCGGGAATGGCACAAACTGGGTCAAAAGCTGCTGTAGTTGTGGATGGATACCAGATTTTTCAAGTCAGTGAGTCTGGTGAATTTAGCGCCAAAGAACGAGCTAACTTAATCAATTTACAACTAAAGGAGGCGGTAAAATCTGACAAAGCCATTCAGGTAAAAATTGAAGAACGTAACCAATTACCAACGATTTTATTGGGCGATCGCTATTTGCTAACTGTCACTAAAAATGATACTTTACCAGGCAGCAAACCTGATGAACAGGCTTCCCTTTGGGCTAAACAAATTCAGGAAGTATTACAACAATCTCAAGCAGAGCGAAGCTCACAATATATTCGCAACACTTCCATATTGAGTGCAAGTATTTTGCTGGGAGCATTTGCTATCTCCTGGTTACTCGGATTGTTCAGAAAACGGATTTTACGAATTGTACAGAGAAAATTAAATGATGCAAATGCAGAAGTTATAAATGCTGATTTACCCAAAGGATTAGCATTACTATTTGATTTAATCCTTTTCTTTGCCCGTGCTGGTATCTGGGCAAGCACTATTATTTATATCACTAATTTATTTCCCTACACTCGTCAATGGAGCTATCAAATCACCTATATTTTAAATTCTAGTTTCACATCTAAATTTATTACTCTGGGCAACAATTCTTACTCTTTAATCAACCTGCTAATTCTAGTGAGTTTATTATTCGCCTTAATAATCTTTGCTGGAACCATGACTAATATCCTGCGCTCTCGTGTTTTAAGTGTTGCAGGTATTAACCGAGGCGCTCAAGAGGCGATCGCCATTTTAACGAAATACAGCTTGATTGTAGTTGGTAGCATAGTCTTGCTGCAAATTTGGGGACTCGACCTCAGTTCTGTGACAATTTTAGCTAGCGCCTTGGGTATTGGGATTGGCTTTGGCTTCCAGGATATTGCAAAAAATTTCGGTAGTGGTTTGATTTTAGTTTTGGAACGTCCAATTCAGGTAGGTGATTTTATCGAAGTAGGAGATTTGCATGGCACTGTCGAGCGTATCAGCGCCCGCAGTACGGAAATCAGAACTCTCGACCATATTTCCATCATCGTACCTAATTCACGTCTTTTAGAAACTGAAGTGATAAATTGGAGCCACCGTAATCCCGTTTCTCGCTTACATTTACCTGTTGGCGTGGCTTATAGCGCGGAACCTGATTTAGTCAAAGAAGCATTACTAGATGCAGCCAAAGACCATCCTAATGTTTTAAATACACCTCCTCCCCAAGTACTTTTTAAAGGTTTCGGTGATAGCGCTCTCAATTTTGAGTTGCTGGTGTGGACAGCAGAACCTCACAAACAGTTTTTAATTAAGAGTGATTTATATTTTTCCATCTATGAAGTTTTATGCAAGCGGCAAATAGAAATCCCCTTTCCTCAGCGTGACTTGCATTTGCGTTCTGGGACTTTGGGACTTTCTCCGCAAATAGAGAAGGCTTTACAGCGACTATCTGAAGAATCTGCTAAGGGATACAATGATACAGCAACTTGATATCAGACCTGCCAAAAAAATGGTAAACATTCAAAATGTAAAAAAAGAAGATTATTGACCGTTTTTTCATCCTATTTATAGATAGGAAAAACTAACTAAAGGTGGAGTTCAATATCAGGATATTTTTATATTCTTATTAAGATTGACTAATTAAGCAAGTAAGATCATGAATGCAGATATATCCGCACTCTGGGACAGAGTTCAGGGAATGATTAACGGATTCATTGTCCTACTGCCGAATATCGTGCTGGCATTGATTGTCTTTGCAATCTTCTTCGCGGTGGCTAGAGCGATTAAGAGAGTAGTTAAACGATTGACTCGCGATCGCCATCAAGCTCGGAATCTAGGACTAGTACTGGGACGCTTGGCGCAAGGTACAATACTGTTAATTGGGCTATTTGTTGCTTTGTCGATTGTAATACCGACATTTCGAGCCGGAGATTTGATACAACTACTGGGGATTAGCGGCGTAGCGATCGGCTTTGCCTTTCGTGACATCCTACAAAACTTCTTGGCTGGGATTCTGATCCTCTTGACAGAGCCGTTTCAAATTAATGACCAAATAGTTTTTAAAGATTTTGAAGGGACTGTAGAAAATATTGAGACACGAGCGACAACAATTAGAACTTACGATGGTCGTCGCATTGTCATTCCTAACTCAGAATTGTTCACTAATTCGGTAACTGTAAACACTGCCTTTGACAGTCGCCGACTACAGTATGATGTCGGTATTGGTTACGGCGATGATATAGACCGAGCCAAGGAGTTAATGCTGGAAGCATTGCATAGTGTGCCGGAAATACTGAAAGACCCTGCACCTGATGTGCTGCTCATGGAACTTGCCGAAAGTACCGTTAATATCCGCGTTCGTTGGTGGATTAACCCGCCACGACGTGCAGATGACCTCGCCTCACGGGACAAGGTGCTTTCTACAATTAAGAAAACGTTAGTTGAAAACGGCATCGATTTACCCTTTCCCACACAGCAAATTTTACTCCATGACCAGACAGAAGAGATAGATGGAAACCGCTCCCGTCAGCGAGAAGGTTGGCCATCTGGTAAAGGCAAAGTACCAAAACCCCGCAACATTGGTGATTCACTTCTTTTACTTGCTCAAGAGCGCTCCTCACGAGATGACAACGGTAAGGTAGATGCTCAAATCAACGAACAATGAGAAATGTCAAGATAAGCAAATTGTGGGATCAGCTCCACGCAATGCACTGGCAACTCTATTGCCTCTGTGGTTCGATGAAAAAATAATTTTAAAACTATTTAATTCATGCTAAATATTCTATTTAACTGGAATCCCTTAATGGTCTTAGATTCTACCACAAGTGAAGTTGTAATTGCAGAACAACTCAAGCAATTTCTACTAGTATTATCTGTATCATTGGGTGTAGCAACACTACCACAAATTTTTAGTTGGTTTCGCCGCATTCCTTATACACTCTTACTGGTCATAGTGGGATTAGGGTTAGCATTCGTAAATGTGCGATTGGTTAATCTCTCTCCTGAATTGATTCTGATGATTTTCTTACCGCCACTGCTGTTTGAAGCTGCTTGGAATTTGAAATGGTCAGACTTAAAGCGGGATTTGTTACCTATTTGTTTATATGCAGTAGTAGGGGTAATAATTTCTATTGCTGGAGTGGCACTCGGTCTTCATCAATTCGCTGGACTTGAACTTAGCATTGCTCTATTAGTTGGAGCTAGTCTATCAGCAACCGATCCGGTTTCGGTAACGGCTCTATTTCGGGAACTTGGAGCAAGCAAACGTCTAAGAACGCTGATGGAAGGAGAAAGTTTATTTAATGATGGTATGGCCGTTGTGGCTTTTGGCTTATTAGTTGCTCTGCCGTTAGGTACTGCCAAACTTGATTTACAGTCTGCAATATTCGAATTTTTTCAAGTAGTAGGCATTGGTATCAGCGTTGGAGGATTAATTGGGTTTGGTATTTCCTATCTAACACAACGTTTCGACTTACCATTAGTAGAACAATCTCTTACCCTGGTTTCTGCCTACAGCACTTACCTAATAACAGAATATTTAGGTGGTTCTGGAGTGATTGGAGTTGTCACCACAGCTTTAATTTTGGGCAACTTTGGCTCACGCATTGGCATGAACCCGCGCACGCGGATCATTGTTACTGAATTTTGGGAATTTCTAGCTTTTTTTGTAAATTCGATTGTTTTTCTCTTAATTGGCGATCAAATTCGCTTTGCTATCTTAGGAGATAACCTAAAAAGTATTGCAGTCACAATTGTGGCGATGATTGTGGCACGGGCAGTATCTATTTATGCTTTAAGTAATCTTAGCAACTGGTTAGCTAAATCCGAAATTCCTTTATCTGAACAAACTGTATTGACGTGGGGTGGGCTACGCGGCTCTGTCTCCATTGCTCTGGCTTTGAGTGTACCAGCCATACTCCCGCAAAGGGAAGAAATTATTGCCACTGTATTTGGAGTAGTTTTATTTACCCTGTTAGTACAGGGCTTAACCATCCAACCATTATTAGAAAAACTCCAACTTTTAGGTTCGCAACCGCTACGTCAACAATACACCGAAGCAATTGCCCGTCAAGTTGCTCTCCAAAGGGCGCTGGAATATTTAGAAACAGCACAAAACCGTCCGGGAATTGAGCCAGAGTTTTATCGCTACCAGAAGACGCTGCTTTCAGGAGAAATTACCTTTTTGCAAGAAGAAATTGACAAGTTACTTGATGAATACCCAAATTTGCAAGAATTTTCAACCGAAGAACTGCGAGGGGAATTGCTGGCAATTGAAGCTGATACATACGCTGAGTTTGTCCGCGCAGGTAAGTTAAATAAAGAACTGTTACCTTTTTTGCAAACAAACTATGA
This sequence comes from Nostoc sp. 'Peltigera membranacea cyanobiont' 210A, assembly GCF_002246015.1. GTDB lineage: Bacteria > Cyanobacteriota > Cyanobacteriia > Cyanobacteriales > Nostocaceae > Nostoc. Next base: position 99,280 of record NZ_NOLJ01000009.1, on the reverse strand, counting down.
CAGAGCAGATGGGAAGGAATAAGTCTATACTGCATGGTAAGCGATCGCCAATTAACAATATTTTGACAGTTTTAATCGTCTTCCACAGCCTCAAATCCTCTCCCCATTATTCAGCAATTCGGGATGGTAATCAAATTACCATTCCTGAAAATTACTTATCCAAAGACTACAAAGCACCGGGATTTCGCCTTTCCTCCCTCGACAGTCCATTAAATCCATCAAATGGCAAAGAATCTGCGGAAACTCAGCAATAATACTAAACTAAATTAATTGGTGGAGATATACCATGCGAATACTGACTTTATTAGCATTAGCGATCGCAATCGCAGCTGTGACTTTCGCACTGCAAAACTCAGCCCCGGTAGCAGTACAATTTTTAGTGTGGCGATCGCTAGACTTGTCAATGGCGCTAATACTTCTGCTTACCTTTAGTTTTGGCGTGTTATTTGGCTTCATCATCTCATTATTTCCAGCCATCAAAGGTATGAGAAAAAGGTCTGAACTCAGGCGGAAAATCGAACAACAGACCGACGATATTGAAGACCTCAATCGTCAACTAACAGAAGCAAACAATCAACTTCAGGTGCTGCAATCTACACAACCACAACACTATTTACCTCAAGACGCATCGTCAAATTATTCTTCAGATGCCTATCTTGAATGATGTTTATTATCAAAACAAATTATCAGGGTTGGTTGCAATGGACTTTATAAGTATAATTCAACACTGGCTAAAAGACCCAACAGTGGAAAAACTTATCCAAGTCTGCATAGCTATTTTAGTTATCACTCTCATCGTCCGCACCTTAAGTAACTCTGTACCCCGCTACATTTAGGATAATGATACCCGCTATCACCTCCGCAAGACAATTAACTTCATTGGCTGTGGGTTGATTTTTCTGTTTGCTGCAAGTATATTTAGCGACAACTTCCGCCAGTTAACAGTTATTTTCGGGGTTATTGGTGCTGGTGTCGCTTTTGCTTTGCAAGAGGTAATTGCCAGTTTTGCCGGCTGGGTTGCTATTTCTTTCGGTCAATTTTATAAGCCTGGAGACAGAGTTTTACTTGGAGGAATTAGGGGAGACGTGATAGATATCAGTATTCTCCGTACCACCATCATGGAGTGCGGTATCAGCCCTATCTTTGATAAAAACGTGATACTCAATATAGCAAATTAACTCAACTAAAGTGCAGATATGCACGGGGTGAGATGATGACAACTCCAACCCAAGAAGAAATTAGATTAGCAGAAGCCCAAAATCACATAGCCCATTGGCGCAGATGGGGGCCTTATTTAAGCGATCGCAACTTACACAAAATTGTAAACTCTTTAGGTTCTGTCTTCATTTGCTCCAGCCGTCAAAAATACCATCCGTTTAAAGGCTCCCAAGAACAACCACAGGTAATTGAACGCTCACTTTAGTACCTGTCACGGTGTCAGACTCAATGGATAATTCTCCACCATGAGCATTAATGATACGTTTGCTAATGGCAAGCCCCAACCCAGTACCGCTTGGTTTTGTGGAAAAGAACGGCTGCGTTAGCTTTGACAAAACCTCTGAAGGAATTGGCTCACCACCATTGCAGACATTAATGCAGATTTTATCAGGAGACGAACTATCCACTTCCCATTTAATCACATCTCCTGCTGAGACTGCCTCACAAGCATTGCGAACAATATTAATAAACACTTGTTTTAGCTTATCTTTATCTCCTAAGATTTTGACTGTAGGTAACGCTGGAATAAATTCGATTTGCCGTGAGAGCGCTTCTGGCATCTCGCACATTGGCATCAGTAATTCACAAATAAATTCATTCACATCCAATTCACACAGTTGCAACACCTGGGGTTTGGCATAAAGCAAAATTTCACTCAGCAGATTTTCTAGCCGACTAGCCTCACTAAGTGCCAACGATAATCGCTCAAGAGCCGCTTCAGTCAGAACAGTTTTCTTAAAATACTTCAATCCCATAATCATCGTTGTTAGTGGATTGCGAATTTCATGCACAATCATCGCCGCAAATTCACCAATAGCTGCCAGCCGTTCCTGTTCTAAAAGCTTGGCTTGGGCTGCTTGTAGTTCTGCGGTGCGTTTTTCTACCTCAGTCTCCAGAATATGATTAAATTGGCACTGCTGCTGGTAAAGATGGTAATGGTCGATGGCAGTAGCAGCACGTTCAGCGAACAATTCCACAATTTGGATTTCTTCTTTGGTAAATTCCCTTGCTTGCCGATGAAAAGAGCAAACAGTACCGAAGACTTGACCTTCGGTAGTTTGCAAGGGTATACCTAAATATGCAGGGTAACCTGGCGCAGGTTTACCATATTCTGGATTAGCCACAGCATCCTCAACAGCTAATGTGCGCCCAATTTGCATAACTGTAGCAATCAATCTACCATGCAGTGCATAAACACGAGGTGTATCTTCGGACATTTCCAGACTACTCGCTAGAATAGTTTCAAACCCTTCTTGGCAAAAGGTAACAACCGTCCAATCAACTGCAATCAGTTCGCTGACTCCACAGGCAATGTTATGTAAATAGCTACCTATCTCACCAGTGCGATAGTTCAAAGAGGACAAACGTGCTATTATCTGCCGTTCCCTCTGCCAAGGCTGTTGCAACAACATTTCTTCATCATCGGCTCTGCTCATGGATGCTTGTTGCATGGTTTAGCAAAATAAGTGAAAAAATCAAATATTAAATATTGGATTTTCCAGGTATTAACTCTGGATATCCTAATAATTTTGATGGGGAAATTTTACTAGATAAATGTGCTATTTATGCAAGAAAAGTATGAAATTTTACCTAAATAAATGTAAATTTATACAACTGGCAAGCAAACACTAGGTTAGTTATTAGCATTTTACCGTATCTTTTTTTACATTTAATCACCCATAACCTAAAAATTTAAATTTTGCTGAGAAATCTGTAAGAAGTTTCTAAGGTAAATATCAGTTTTTGAGATATCAATCCTTATCTATTCATAATCCTTAGATAAATTATTTAAGCAATAATCAGTTTAAAGTTCAAGCCAAGAGCTATATTGCTGATTGATGCACTGAGGAATTGAAATTATGAAATTAAGATATTTATTAATACTGGGCTTGTCTTCTCTTATCATGGTTGGCTGCGTCCGCGAAGTCTCAAAGAAACAGGCTAATGAAAGTCCTATAGCTGTGAATGCCTCTGTTCCCATGTCTTCAACTCAGGCGAAACCGTTAGCCAAGTCAGCACAATCTCCAAATTCAACTGCGATGAAGTCAGGCACATTTGTTTCTGGAGAACAAACAACTCAAGGGAAAGTTCGTATTACCACTAAAGACGGCAAATCATTTCTACAGCTTGAGGAATCATTTAAAACCTCCGAATCAGGGCCAGATTTAGTAGTAATTTTGCATCGTTCAGATAACGTGATTAATTCAACTAAGCCACCATCGTATCCTCTAAATAAGGAAGACTACACGATCCTTGCTCCGTTACAAAAATATAGTGGCGCTCAAACATATTCTATTCCTCAAAACACCAATTTAGGAGACTACAAATCCATCGCTATCTGGTGTCGCAAGTTTAATGCTACTTTTGGCGCTGCTAGTTTGAGTTAGTAAATATTAACCAACAACTTATTAAAAAATATTCCGCTTGGTCGCTTCGGTCAACCGCAAGACGTTGCTTCTTTAGTCGCGTTTCCAGCTACGGTTCCGAGGTATGGTCTTGAAATTATTCCTCCACCTACTGCATCTTCGCAGATATAGCCCAACATCACTAAAAGTATTAAACAGGAACAACGATGCTAGAAAGTCTGGGAAGAATTAAGAATCCATTAGTCAGAAGTATAGCCGCAGCAGCTACAGTTGGTTCGGTAATTACCTTATCTGCTGCTGTTGTAATTGGAGTAACCAATGCCAAAGCTAAATCTGCCTATCAATTCGGTGTCTATTCCTCACTGTTTGGAGTAGCTAGTGGTACAGTATTTGGCTTAGTTTATACAAACAAAGCAAGTGGAAATAAATCTACTTCAGACCTCAAAGCATCAGATAGTCATGTTTGGCAAGATTGGCGCAATTTTGTTATTGTTCGTAAGGTGAAAGAGAGCGAAGAAATTACTTCTTTCTATTTACAAGCTGAAGATAAAGGGGAATTTCCCAACTTTCAACCAGGTCAATTTTTAACCATCAAACTTGATATACCTGGACAGGATAAGCCTGTAATTCGTACTTACTCACTTTCAGATTATCCTGAAAAATGTGAATACTATCGCCTCTCAATTAAGCGGGAAGCTGCACCGAACGGATTAGATGTTATGCCCGGTATAGCATCTAATTTTATGCACGATCGCATTCAAAAAGGTTCAGTAATTCTAGCAAAACCACCAAACGGGAAATTTATTTTAGATGTGCAGAAATCTATCCCCATAGTATTGATTAGCAATGGTGTGGGAATTACACCGATGATTAGTATGGCGAAAGCTTGTAGTCTTCTTAATCCTATTCGTCCTATTTGGTTTGTACATGGTGCTAGAGACGGAAAATTTCATGTTTTTCGGAATGAAGTGAGGGAAATTGCAGGGCAAAATCATAATCTGAATATACATTTTCGCTATAGTCGTCCTACACCTGAAGATAGAGGTAAATACCACAGTGTTGGTTATGTTGATGCTGCTCTTATTCAAGAGTTAGTACGACAAGAAGCTGAGTATTTTTTGTGCGGTTCTTCATCTTTTATGCAGTCCATAATGCAAGGATTGAAGGAATCGGGAGTACCTGACAGTAGAGTATTCTTTGAATCTTTTGGTAAACCGATGAAAAGTCAGTCTGATAAACAAACTGCGGGAGCAACTGGAGATGAAAGATTTGCAGAGATTGTCTTTGCAAAATCTGGCAAAACTTTGACATGGCAACCTAGTGATGGCACTATCCTAGAATTTGCCGAAGCCAATGATATTAATCCACCTTTTAGTTGTCGTGTAGGTGTTTGTGGTACTTGTATGTGTAAAATCCGTGAAGGTGTAGTTGCTTACCAAGAAGAACCAACTGCAACAACTGATAAGGGTTCGGTGTTAATTTGTATTTCTCAACCTGGAACGGCAAAATTGGTGTTGGATATTTAATAAATTCCTCTAATAATCAAGTAATATCAAGCATATTATCTATCAGGCTTAATATCGGTACAAAATTTTATTAGAGGAGATATGAAATTGTGCAAGTTATCTCAGTCAACGTAGGACTTCCCCGTGAAGTACTTTGGGACTTTCGGAAGCTTACTGCTCCTAAGCGGACAGCGCCTTGCGGTAAACAATTTTGTCAGCGCCCGCTTGATAGAAGTCGCGTATCCGTGCTTCCTCCTCATAACCGCACTTGCGGTAGAAAGCTCGCGTGCGCTCGAAGTCCGGCGTCCCCGACGTTTCCACCAGCAGTACACGCCCACTGCGTGCCATCAATGTTTGCTCAACGTAGCGTAGCAGGGTCGCACCACGTCCTTGTCCTTGGCGGTCGGGTCGGATCGCAATCAACTGTAGATTCCATGTCTCATCAGTCATCCGTTCCATCTCACAGTAAGCAACCCCCACGGCCCCATTGTCGTCGTCGGTAATCCAAAAGCGATTACTGTCGCTGCTACAACTGAAGTACTCAGACAGCATTTCGCCAAGCTCCTCAAGTTGGTTCGGTTGGAACAGTCCGCTTGCGTCTGCTAAGGCAATCAGTGCGGTTGTGTCATCGGGTATGGTCGGTCGAATCATTGCGAACTCCGTGTGTAAAACAGGTTAGCCTCTGGAGTAAATATCACAACAGTTGTTATGTATTCTTAAAACATAACAACTGTTGTGATAAGATGTCAAGATACTTGTTTCATGTTGCTGTAAACCGAGGAGAGCTATGAGTTATGACGATCGCCGTATTGAAGTCACTAAAGCAGCATGGCGGGTGATTGTCCGTGAAGGATTGGATCGTGCCAGTATGCGGGCGATCGCGCAAGAACTTGGCTCTTCAACCGGGGTTGTTACCCATTACTTCCGAGATAAAGAAGAACTCACCCTATTTGCTCTGGAACAGGTGTTTGAAAACGTCCTAGAGGAAATGAAAACCTGTGCCGAGGGGCAACAAGGAATTGACAGACTAGCACAGATGATTTTTGTGGCTCTACCTCTGGAGGACATTGACAAAGCTGATTGGAAGGTTTGGGTGGCATTTTTGGGCTATTCTATCGGGCGCGATCGCCTTGTTCAGGAACACCGAAAACGCTATGACTTTTTACGGCAGATTATTTGTCAAGAATTAGCTGACTTACAAAAAGCCTTGCTAATTCGAGCCGATCTTGATTTAACCCTCGAAGCCAATGCACTCATCGCCCTAGTGGATGGCATTGGCACTGGTGTTGTCATTTGTCCTGAGCAGTTCTCCGCAGATCAACAAAAATATCTCGTGCGGCGACATATCAATGCTTTACTGACATCATCTTGAACATTGACGGACAGATGATATCGAAACGATTGTTTATTTTGATTAGGACTTACGCAAAAAATGTTAAAAAGCTTAATTTATCGAACCGCCAAGACGCCTTCGCGAAGCGTCTCGAAGAGAAGAACGCCAAGAATCGTAGAGTTTGCGTAAGTCCTATTGATAATAAAAATTAATATAAATTTTTCCTGAGTTTATCCTAGATTTTTATTTATCAATTCACCTAGCAAATTTTAATCAAAGTATTAGCCCCATCTTCGATAAAAACGTGATACTCGATATAGCAAGTTAATTAAAATAAAGTGCAGATATGCACTTTCTTGAGATGATGACAACTCCAACCCAAGAAGAAATCAGATTAGCAGAAGCCCAAAATCACATAGCCCATTGGCGTAGATGGGGGCCTTATTTAAGCGATCGCCAGTGGGGAAAAGTACGCGAAGACTACAGCCCCAACGGTACAGCCTGGGACTATTTCACCCACGATCAAGCCTGTTCTACGCACCTACCGTTGGGGTGAAGATGGAATTTTTGGTATTTATTTTTGGTATTTATGATAATCATCAGCGACTTTGTTTTGCGACGCCGAATAGCCCGTCGTAGACATCGCTCTGTAGCTGAATAAACTCGGTTCTTCATCTATTAAATAAAGGAGTTCACAACCGAATGTCAATTCATAACTTTACTCTATCCCGCCAGTTATTACGCAACTTGTCCATCATTTCGCTGACTGTTTTACTTTTATATGGTGCATCTCGTGTGATACTTCCTGCTCCGGCCACTGATATCTCGACTGCCATACCGCAGGGAAAGCAAGTAGCGGTTTTCGCTGGTGGGTGCTACTGGGGAATGGAAGCCGTTTTTGAGCATCTATTAGGTGTTTCTGATGTTGTTTCTGGCTTTTCTGGGGGTGATGCAAGAACCGCAGACTACACACTTGTCAGTGCTGGATTAACTAATCATGCTGAATCCGTAAAAATCACTTACGATCCATCAAAAATATCATATAATCAGCTTCTAAAAGTCTACTTTTTGGTAGCGCATGACCCAACAGAGTTAAATCGACAAGGCCCAGACTCAGGTAAGCAATATCGTTCGGCGATCTTTTTTGCTAACGATGAGCAGAAACAGGCTGCACAAAAATATATCGCTCAACTCAACAAATCGCGAATCTTCGACAAGCCGATTGTGACAGAATTAGATCCTTTGAAAGGTTTTTATCAGGCTGCGGCATACCATCAGAATTATATAGTGCATCATCCGAGCGATCGCTATGTTGTAATGAATGACTTGCCGAAGCTGGCTAAACTTCAAACAAAGTTCCCTGATATGTATAGCAAGTAAGGGGATTTGCAGCATTCGACTTTTAATATCCCCTCAATCCGGTGAAAGATTAGCCTATCCTGTAAGATGCTCGTCCATGCTTCTCCAGATATTGCTGATGATACTCTTCTGCTCTATAGAATTGTGATGCAGGTACAATCTCCGTCACAATTGGATTTTTGTGATAGCGAGAACTATTTTCAAGCTGCTCCTTGGAGGCTCTTGCTAATAATTCCTGCTCTGGAGTGTGGAAAAATATCACTGACCGATATTGATAACCAACATCTGGTTCCTCGTGGTTTGATGCTGTGGGATTGTGCTTATTCCAAAACACATTTAGCAGTTCATTATAAGATACTATTGCTGGATTGTATTCCACTTCCACTACCTCAGCATGTCCAGTTTTGCCTCTACAGACATCTTCATAGGTTGGATTCTCAAAGTGTCCGCCACTGTAACCAACTGCTGTAGAAGTTACTCCTTTTACTTGACGAAATGCTGCTTCAACTCCCCAGAAACAGCCTGCTCCAAATGTCGCTTTTTGTAGATTAGCGTTTTGCATATCTTTGATAACTATTTTGTGATAATTTTAAATGAAACTCATCAAATCAGACAGATACTTGAGAAGGAAATATTTCCTCAATACTGCCTGATTTATTTTAATTATTAGAATTACAGATTATCCTGATACGAGTATGATATAAAGCTGAATATTATCTAAGAATTGGAAAAAATAGTTAAATCTAAAATTAATATACTACTACAGTACGGCGTAAATAAAACACCCATTCCAAATCAATGAAAGGCTTGCAGTATCCGAATTACGAACTTGTACTGAGCGTAGCCGTACCACTTGCCTACGGCACGCTCCGCGAACGTGGAAGCAAGTACACGTAGCGTATCGTAGAGAAGTATTACGAATTACGAATTACGCCGTACTGTACTAGCTTTTGCTAACTATAGGAATATTTCTTAGAATACTCACTATTTCAATTGGGTCTAACCGTTTAGTATAATCTGCATCAACAAAAGCATAAACGATTTTTCCGTCTCGAGCGACTACAAATGTAGCTGGAATAGGTAGTTCAAAAGACTCATCTCCATTGTATCTAGGTAACACATGACCCTTTGACTCTAATATAGGTCTTAGATACTCCGGGATTTGAAACACAATTCCAAATTGACGAGCAATCATATTGCTGCGATCGCTTAATACTTCATAAGTTAGTTCATGTTTTTCTACAGTTGATATGGTATGACGAGTAGTTTGAGGTGAAATAGCAATTAGTGATGCTCCTAATGTTTTAATTGCAGGTAATGCTTGCTGGAGTCCTGCTAGTTCTAAGTTACAGAAAGGACACCAAGAACCTCGAAAAAAGGAAATAACTACAGGCCCACTAACTAGTAATTTTTGTAATTCTACTGCTTGACCGAAAGCATTAAGTAGAATGAAATTAGGAATAATATCTCCTACCTTTAAAGTTTGGTCAATTATACCTGAAGAAATTAGCTCATTTTTGATAGACTCTGTAAAATTCATCGTAATTTTCCTGAAAGTTAACTTATACTTTTATGTACCTTTCTAGAGAAATACTGTTGCAGTGAATTTACTGAAATGAGAAAAGTAGACCCTTGGATTTGCATTACTGGGATAATTGCTTTAGGTTCCAAGGCATGATTATCATCTACTATTCTTGTTGTTTTTATACACGTTAAGCCATCCGTTCAATGAGCCGGGAATAATCCGTTCAGCACAAGTGGCGCAAGTGTTTTCGCCGCTTAGTAGTTCGTACAATAACGGCTTGAAACTGAAGCGATCGCGCTGTTCAATTAAAATAATCGGATGGGAATAATTTTGCTGGCTTACAGTGTAAAGCTGTAAACAGTCCAGCGAAGCCACCACCCAGGATGACTGTGGGATGAGACTGAGACGCTCGAGAAGAATAATTGAGAATGTATCGCTAAGATGCAGAAACCACCCATGCCGAAAAACTGGATTATTAAAGTAGACAACTATTTCCATGCAAACCCCAATTGCATTATCGCCACCGCCCATGTGGACACGTTTCCCACAAACCTACCCCTAGAACCCAACATCCGCGAACCCAACCGCAAAAGTGCAACCTACAGACAAATCTTTGACTCTGTGACGACTCAACCAGAAAAATTCTTCTCTCGTCACAGTGGAATCGTTCTGTCAGCCAATAAAGTTAAACCTAGCAAAAACAAAACCGAACTGGAGCTAGAAGTTTTAGAAGCTAGCGAGGGGGGTAGCGATGGCATTATCAACGGAGGTCACACAGTTTTAGCTTTTGAAAGTGCTAAAAATTACAAATATGACCTCAGCCTTGCCAGAGTCAAAGTTACCATCCACATTGGACTCCAGGAAGAGGAGGCTAAAGATATAGCCCTCGCCTCAAATACTACTTCTCCTGTCGATTCTCGCTCCAAAGTCAACGCCAGGGGTGATTACAAATTTATCAAGCAGTATTTAGCCCAGTTAGAAAGAGCAGAAGATAGAAAATTTAGAATAGCCTATTACCAAAACCAAAGCGGCGCTCCTAGAAATGCCCAGTGTAATGTTAACCACTTATTCAAGCTGATCAACTGCCTCGACAGAAATAGATACAACCCTGACGGGAATAAAAGAAGCAAGCACCCTACAGGTACGAACACCCCAAGCCAAATCACAGACACTGAGAGGGAAAGATTAACTCTTCTATTGCCTCTACTTCCCAAAGCTCTGTGGATAGAGCAAAGACTGTACGAAATCATCCAAGAACATATCAGCAACCCCAGAAGAAAGGGTGTCAACGATTTAGCATCAATTGATACACGCAAAACGACCCTTCTCCCCGACAGCAAGTACTCGTTTGGGTTTGGTGCGCCAACTGACCTCGCACTACCCATAATTGCATCCTATCGCGTATTCCTAGACCAAGACTATAACTGGATTATTCCTTTTGACGAATTTGCGGAAAACTTTCTCCAACACCTGTGGGGTAACTATTACCGTAAATACTTGATATCGGAGAAAACAGCAGGAAATACAGTGGGGACTAAAATTTGTCGCAACTCAGAAATTTGGGAAAGTCTGTACATTTCGGCCCAAAGTTATTTAAACCAACATTTGGTGAAAATTGTCAATTCCAGCAAGCATGAAGAATTAACACTCACACCAACCTAAAATGTCCACTTAACAATTAATTGTCATCTAAAAAGAGATTATAGGCATTTTCTAGAATGCCAGTCTCTAGGCAAAGCCTAATTGTGTTGCGATCGCCCACCGTAGGCGCTTTGTGCCATCGCAGCGCAAGGGATTTTCAAAATACAGGTTCTGTGGGTTGGCAATTACCGTCTACCCCTAAAACCTGTAGCCTTTACTAGAAAAGGATTTCCGGATTTAAATAGCAAATTAGACTTGACACGATGGATTTTACGGCGTACCAAGGTAGGTAAATTGCGCTTTCACGAGAATTAAACCTCGTCCAAGTTGAAAAGGGAACTCTTAATAGGCGAAAGTATAGGATTTGGGAGTAAAACCCGATTAAGAAAAACTATGGGTTTCAAAGTAGACGCGGTTTATCTGCACTTTATTGGTGCGATGGGCTTACGCCCCGCCTTCTTGCGATCACCTCCGGTCGGTCGGAGACCATCGCACTCCTAAACAGTTGCTCCCGTTCACCTGCGGCGGCTTGGGAAGAAGCTAACAGCACCAGCTTCCGGAACAAACACGGGCAGTGAATTAATGTCAGAATGTCTATTCCAAGAGTAGTTTTGGATACTGTGCCTGATGAAGACCCTTGCTCTTGAGTATCAGAAAACCGACTCGTGCGTTCACACAAGTTAACATTTCAATTAATTTGGCAAAACCCTTTTTGTTAGTAGTGAGTAGAGTAGCAAGGGGGAGTAGAATGAGACTAAAAATGTCTGGGAACAAACGTTATCGGACATTTTTTGGGGGCGGATAAACCCGCTTTATCCCGCGTATTATTTTGAGGCTGTGTGATGACGTTATCACGTACAGACGCAGGTGTAGATACAGAAGAATTAGGGGTGGCGCTCGCTCAGTTATCACCGGAACAACTAGCGGTGATCAAAGCAACAGTCGAAGCGGTGGTACAGGCAACTGGCACACCCAAAATCACTGGGGCGGAAACTACCAGCGAACTGTTTTCTAGTTGGCTCACCAGTAGGGAGTCAGAGCAAACTGTGCGAGCATACCGAAATGACGTGATGCACTTTGTTCAGTGGCGACTAGGCATTGACTATCCAGACTTAGATAATTTAAACCTGCACACCACCACCAAAGAAGATGTGGACAATTACAAAGCCCACCTACTTAAAAAAGAGAAAACAGGGGAAATTGCTCGTGCTTCCGTCCGCCGTCGCCTTGCTTCCCTTAAAAGCTTTCTGCGCTACGCTTGCGATGTAGGCTACTTGCGGGCCAACCCTGCAATGTTGTTGAAAGTACCTCCGGAGCGCAAAAAAATTAAGGAGCGCACCCTGACTGAGACTGAGATTGAAATCCTATTCGATGCAGCTGCACAAGTTGTAGAACAAGCCCCCACTCCTCACAAAAAGATACAAGCGCAACGCAACCAACTAATTCTGGAGCTTTTTTACTACGGTGCTATTCGGGTAGGTGAGAGTGGTTTAACCTGGGCTACCATGCATTCAAATCAGTCCGGGCTACCTTACATTAAAGTGGTAGGCAAAGGAGACAAGGAGCGCGATGTTCCCATACCGATAGAACTTTACCAATACCTTTTGGCTAATCGACAACATACTAAAGACAAAACCGAGCCGCTTTTCACAAGCCAAAAAACGGGTGAACCCATTTGCGATCGCCACATCCGCCGCATCATCAAATCCATTGCCGAAGTAGCAGGGTTAAGTCGCATCCCCTCCCCACACTGGTTACGGCACAGCCACGCTACCCATGCTGCTAAAAACACACCTATTCACATCATCACCAAAACGCTGGGCCACTCGTCAGGGAAAATCACGATAGACAACTATCTACACGTGGGTGAAGATGAAGCTAGCTCTCTTAATCTCAAACGATATCGCTGAGACTTTGTGAGACATGCCCCGATTAGAAATTAGCGGCGATCGTAGCCCATTGCGCCACTACCCCAGAAATGTGAACGCAAGCGTCACCTGAGCGGATGATACAGTTCGTCAAGAGCATTCCATTCCCAACCCACGCTCATTGGATCGCGGTTACGTGACCAACTCAAAAATTCTTTGGTGCTGAGTTTTTCTCTTTCAGCAATCAGGCTTTGGGGGCTAACACCAAGTCTTGGGGCAAGACTTTCGTTTGTCCTGGGTTGTAATTCAACTTGTGTTTGTTGGTATGGGTGCACTTGTCTTCGCGGTTTGTTGTTGCCCAATCTCCCAGAGGCGATTGCCCGTTCGATTAGCTCCAGCTTTTTGGTGATAGCTTCAAGTTTTGTTTCCACCAAGGAGCCAAGATCTGCAAGATGGGATTCCAGTTTCTCCAGCTTTTTCTCTAGCTGTTTGACTGATTTACTGCCTGCCGTTACATCGATATCATTATTGATATCAAATTTTATTAGTAATTCCTCTAAGGCTTGCAGCAAGGCAATTGTATGACCCTGCCTGTGTAGTTTTGATAGTCGCCGAACCACCTTAATTAGTGGAACGGGCACACGAATCATCTCGCTTGGTGGGGACTTTTGGTCAGGCATTTGATATCATTTTTGATATCGACATATTGATTGTAAAAGGTTTGGCGCAAAGCTATAATTTACTGAGTATTAATTGTGCCCATATTTTAAAAGATTGTTACATTTAGAAACAATCTGCTGTAGAGGAATAAAAAAGTTCAACAATAAATAATAAAGTCCAACAATTTCTGTTAGGTGCTTTACCCCGCTCCAGGCATCCGTCCATAAATCGCTCGCTTGCCTGTACATCGCGCCCACGCTACGTTATTACTAGAGCGATCGCTTCTCAAAACAACTGATTTTCATAGCGTTGAGGTTAGCATCAGTTCCAAGCGCGTACAATTTTTCCGTTTTGGCACAGTGATGCCAATTGGGATTTCACTACACGGTTTGACCGCCATCAACGACCAAGGCGTGCCCGACAACGAAGGAAGACGCATCCGAACACAGCCAGACCACGGCATTGGCGATCTCTTCGGGCTGTCCCATCCTTCCAATCGGTTCCTCTGAGATTACCTGTTCTCGTCCTTCAGGAGTGCCGCCGGTGAAGCGATCCATCATCGACGTGTCGATATAGCCAGGACAGACGGCGTTGATGCGGATGTTCTGCGAGGCGTAGTCGAGAGCCGCCGACTTGGTGAGTCCGATCAAGCCGTGTTTTGCGGCGGTGTATGCGGCTCCGCCCTTGATGCCGATGACCCCAGCACCCGATGATGTGTTCACGATTGCGCCGCCTCCTTGCTTGAGTAGCAGCGGGATTTCATACTTCATGCACAGAAAAACGCCGCGCAGGTTAATGTTGACGATCCGATCCCACTCTGACTCTTCGATTTGGGCTGTTGCTGCATTCTTCTGCTCCACACCGGCGTTGTTAAAGGCAAAGTCCAGCCGCCCGAAGGTCTCGATGGTCTTGGAAAGAGCCGCCTTCACGTCCTCGCTTCGCGTCACATCGCACTTGACGGCGATCGCTCGGGAGCCGAGTTCTTCGATCATGCGTGCCGTTTCTTGATTGCCCTGTTCTGAAACGTCGGCGACCACTACATTAGCGCCCTCACGGGCAAACGCCAGCGCCGTAGCTCGACCGATGCCGTTCGCTGCTCCGGTTACAAACGCAACCTTTCCCATATAGTTTCCATTCTCGTTCGTTGTCATTTTTTAACTCCTAACTTTTATTCCAATCAAGATTTCTGAAAGCCGTCATTTCGCGTCAGCTTTATATTCCTCGTCCGTCACAGGCTTGAGCCAATTCACCTGACTGTCGCCTTTGTAGTTGGTAATTACAACGTGCGTCATCGGAGATTCGGGTGATGCGCCGTGCCAGTGTTCAATGTCGGGATTGCAAAGAATTACATCGCCTTTGTTAATCGTTTTGATGGGTTTGCCTCTTTCTTGATAAAGCCCTTTGCCCATCGTCACGAGTATAGTTTGTCCTGCCGGATGGTTGTGCCAGTTTGCCCGTGCGCCCGGCTCGAAGGTCACACTGGCGATTGAAAAATTATTGTTTTCGGTTTTTGGAGCGAGTGGCTGCACATAAACCGTTCCTGTAAAAGTTTCCGCCGGGGCTTTTTCGCCCTTTGGAAAAATCGTGTTTTCAGTTTTATTTTCCGCCTTTTCCACTTTTGTTTGCTCCGTATTAGCCGATTGCTGATTGCTGCATCCAACGGCTAAAAAAAGTGCCGCGCATAATATCAATCCGATTGTTATATTTTTCATAATTTTATTCTCCCGGTGATTACTCCAATTCAAACGTCACCGTTACGTTTCCTGATCCTACTGCGGCTTCAAGCCCTGAAAGATCGTCCATCCGTCCGAGTTTTGTATAACTGTATTGCGTCGGAAATGTTTTATAGAAAAGCACTAAGGTATTGCTTCCCCAAACCATCAGATCGCCTTTGTTGATTGTTTTGGGATTGGAAGAGTCGGTCGGCAAATTGTTCGAGAAATCATATTTTTTCTCGTTGCCGTTCAGTTCATCCATCTTCAGCGTCAACGGCAGCATCGCTTTGAAAGCGTTTGCCGTCGCATTGTCAAAGAGTGTGGCATTGAAAGTCTTTGACCCGATTTTAATCTTTATCTTATTGCCTTTAGTCTCGTTGGCAGCATTATTGCTTTGATTATTAATATTCGTATTACCAGCAAATGCCGATTGGTCTTGACTGCAACCGACGGATCTGCCGAAAAGAAATGTTGCTGAAAACATCATTACGATTAAGAATTTCATATTGCTCATTCGTCTTTTTTCAAAGTGAAACGACTTCTTGGTTTCTGCTTCCTGATTACTTTAGATTCGTTTTGAAAAAGCCTTCCAGCTTGTCAAAAGGAATCAGATCGGTTTTGTCGTATAAATCAACGTGTCCGGCATTCGGAACAATAACCAGTTCTTTCGGTTCGGCTGCGCGTTTGTAAGCATCCTCACTAAACTCTTTTGAGTGAGCCTTATCACCCGTAATGAAAAGCATCGGACGAGGGGAAATCGTTTCAATGTCATTGAACGGATAAAAGTTCATAAACTTAGTGTTACTGCTCAATGTCGGATGCGTCGTCAGTTCCGGCGACCCTCCCTTTGGGGTATAGTCACCTCGCGGAGTGCGGTAGAATTCATAAAATTCACGCTGAATAGGATGAGTGTTTTCATCCAACTTATGAACAGTCCCGCCCGTATATTTGGTTTCGCCGCCGGTAAACTCTGCGTAACGCTGCTCCGCAGCCTCAGCTATAAGTTTCTTTCTCTGCTCTAGGGTTTGCGAAAGATTAAGCGCATTGCGGCTCGCTGCTCCCATGTCATACATACTGACTGTGGCAACAGCTTTCATTCGCGGATCAATCTTAGCGGCACTGATAACAAAGCTTCCGCTACCACAAACTCCAATTATTCCGATTCGGTTTCTGTCAACAAATGGACGCGTCCCAAGAAAGTCAACTGCTGCACTGAAATCTTCAGAATAAATATCAGGCGCAACAGCGTTGCGTGGTTCGCCCTCACTCTCACCCCAGAAAGACAAGTCAAGAGATAAAGTCACAAACCCTCGTTCAGCCATATTTGCAGCATACACATTGGCACTTTGTTCTTTTACAGCTCCCATAGGATGCCCAACAATGATCGCCGAATGTTTTTTACTCTGATCTAAATTCTTGGGAATAAATAGATGTCCCGCAACATTCATTTTGTATTGGTTTTTAAAAGTAACCTTATACATCGTAACGTTGTCGCTTACCTTAAAAGTTGTATATCCCTTTGGTGTTATTTGTTCCATCTCTGCTGTTTGTTTTGATTGTCCTTTTTGTTCTGTTTGTGTGTAAGCTTGCCCGCTTATCATAGGAGCTATCATCGCTAAAATTAATATATATTTCATATACTTTCTCCCCTTTTCATTGTGAGATTTACAGATTGAAATTGTTGCTCTATTAATCTGAAATTTCTCCAAATATCAATCTGGTTTTATCAGCAACGTTTCTACCGTTTGCTGTATGAGTTCAATTATGCGGGCGTGAGAACGGATAGCGTGAGGACGTTCATTGAAAAAAACCGGACAATTCTCCAAAAAATCGCTATGCAACGTGCTGAACAGAAACAAAATGTTTAATATAAATTTATGAACGCAAAAGAAGCAGAATTTGAAAAGCGAAAGATGCAGCTCAATCGGGAGGAGCTGATCGAAAGAATGATTCGTCTCGCTCCCGAAAACAGCCTTGTGGAAGTGTTTCCGGGCATTTTCATATATCAATCGTCGAAACCGACCGAGAGCCAGATATCCGTATTAAAGCCTGCCTTCTGCGTCATCGCGCAGGGCAGCAAGGATGTGCTTTTGAACGATGAATTATTTCACTATGATTCCGGTCATTACTTAATCTCGACGCTTGATTTGCCGATTATGAGTAATGTCGTCGAAGCGTCCGAGGAAAAACCTTATTTGAATCTTCGCATAGACCTCGATCCGGCACTTGTTGCTGCGGTGATGATTGAATCTGGCATCGAAACTAAAAAAAGCGGCACCGGAGTCAAGGCGATGGATGTCAGCCCAGTTGATGCCGATTTGCTGGAAGCGGTCGTCAAATTGGTGAAACTATTTGACACGCCGGACGAAATGAAGTTTCTCGCGCCGCTCATCATCCGCGAGATCATCTACCGGCTTTTAAAGGGAAAACAGAGCGCACGCCTCAGCCAGCTTATCACTACCGAAGGCGACGCGCAGCGCATCTCCAGGGTGGTCAAGCAAATCCGCGAGAATATTGATCAGCCGCTGAAAATCGAAGATACAGCCCGCGAGATCGGTATGAGCGTGTCAGGCTTTCACCAACATTTTAAGTCCGTCACGGCGATGAGTCCTTTACAGTTCCAGAAACAAATACGGCTTCAGGAAGCGCGCCGTCTGATGCTCGGCGAAAACATGGACGTGGCGATCGCCAGCTTCCGCGTCGGTTATGAAGACCCTTCATATTTCAGCCGGGAATATAAAAAACTATTTGGTATTCCCCCGCATCGTGACATCGCCAAACTGCGTAGCAATTTAGGCCAATAACAATTGGACAGTTTAAGAAGTGAACTTAAGACATCACCTCATAATTTGGTTGAAATTCTAGTGTCCCTTTGCGTTGATTAGTTTCATAGGTGGGCTAGAACCAACAGAGTGTTCTGATTATTCTGTAACTAGCTAAAATTTTAACCATGTAGGGGTAGAGCTACCAATGTAGGCAAATGACCGAACTATATAAGGCTGGAATCATTGAGGTAACAGAAGCAGAAGATGAGGATGAAGATGAAGATTTATTTGAGGCCGCAGTGCATTTTGATGGCGATATTTTTCTTCCCAGCATTGTTTTTAAAGGAAAAGACCACGCATTGCGGCAAGCTAAAAAGCTCTATGATTGGCTAGAAGCTAATCCAAAAGAAATCAAGGGAGAGCAACTGCGTTGGCAATCATACACAGTTAATCGTGAATCTCTAAGAGAGTATCCAGCCTGCTATTTACCTTACTACTATTCAAGGTATGAACAAAGTTTAGAAGTTTCAATTATTGAGCGAGACCAAGAAGCCATTGCTTATGGTTGGTTGAGCGCTGAACCTTTACCTTACTATATGGACAAAGAAGATGGTTTGGTAGTTCTTGGAGACATTTCAGATGATGCTGTGCTTGCTGGTTGGCATAAAGCTATTGATATACGCATTCACATTTACTCTTTTATCTACCAGTCAAATAGCAGTCACAAGCTTTAATAATCAGTTAACAATTAGGAGCTTTAGGTGCAGCGAAAAATCGAGTTAAAAAGGGGTGTTGATAATACATCTATTGAAGCCTATTTGGTAGATTTAGTCCAAAGACATATTGATGATTATGTCAATTATTGGGTAGAAAGCTTAAGGTTATTTAGTCAAGAAGATAAATACTGGGATTGGATATTCAAATTAAGATATATTGACAATCAAGAAAATCTTGAAGGTTACGCAATTGAGTGCGAAAACAAAACTCAAGGATTAATGATAATAGAAACACAAATGCACGGTTCTCGGTTAAATATTGGTAAGAGGCTAGTTTATGTTGATGGTATTGCCACTGCCCCCACTAACCGAATCGAGATTCAACGCCCACCTCAATTCAAAGGTGTTGGTCAAGCACTATTAAATTTCGCAAGAATTAGAAGTGTTGAGTTAGGGTATGAAGGTAGAATTGGGTTGCATTCCTTACCAAGGTCTGAAGGATTTTACGAAAAACAAAACATGTTGAACTGCGGTTCGGAAGAAGAATATGATAATTTAGTCTACTTTGAGTATGGTGTATTGAGACGAAGATAAGGGCTGATCCGGGTAAAAATTTATGAATCATCAACAGCAAAAGGATAATTCTGAGGCAAACGAGTCAATAACAACCCAAGAAGCTATAGATTTACTTTTTGGTGAAGGATGGCTCGAAGAGGCTGTTTGCATCGAAGATGAAGCAAATTGCACTATTGGCGCTGGTTTGGATTGGGGTAATGCATTACCACCTTTAATGCTCAACCTTCCTTTATTTGGTCGTCTATCAACGCTGCGTGTATCTCTCAACCGCGAAGTCAGGCTAATAATTGAAACATGGGATTTAGGTATAGGTACAACTTCTGCAACAGAGACTGCAAGGGCACGTATTAAAGAGCGGTTGCTATCTCCTACGCCTGAGTTAATACCTCACTTGGAAGCTACTTTGTTGCAAGATGATTTATACGGTGAAGAATTTATATCTAACCGCGAAGCCCTCAAATCGCTACTTGCAGTAGTTCTTACTGATTCTGATAGAGAAGAAATTGCAGAGAAGGCTGCTAATTCAATACGCACACAAGTTATGTCACAGGTGAATTTTTCCGGAAAACTTTCTGCGTAATGTCATATGCTGTTTCATACGCGCAGACGGGGAAATGTATCACCAGGACAACTATCTTTGTGGTAGAAAAGCCAGTAGTTTAAGACAAATTAATAGTAGATAGTTATCATAAAGGTAAAAGATAAATATTATCTTTATAAGTCAACATCACAACATTTGCTGACGCAACAACTTCGTTGAAAAATTGAAGTTGTATAGACATGAAAACTACTACGAATTCTAACCTAAAAACTAACAAACAATTAGTAAAATCTGCACAGCAAATTCAAAAAAGAAGCACCTTCATAAGCGAAGCAGATTACTACGAGTACGAAGCAGAATTAGCACAAGAAAAATCAGACTACTATCACTTGCGGTACGGATACTAAATTCAATCTCCCTTCAAGTATCAACTCTTTTTAGTCAACAACGAGTAGCAGTTAGTTGCTACTCGTTTTTCATATAAGAAGTAAATTATGACTCAAGCAATTGAACGCGAAATCAACCAACTCACTCTCAAAGAATTAAGCCTAGATGCTGCTAAACTTTGGTCACAGATAGAAGAAGCAAGCGAGTTAGGAGAAGAGGGTAATGTAGAACAACTCTTACAAGAACTTATGGGTGTTCAAGATGGTATCGAAACCAAAATCGATGCGATCGCCTGGGTAGTTGACCAGTTAAATCTTGACCTTGAAACCTGGGAGGAAAGAAAAGCGCGAGTAGCTGAACTCCACGACCGGGTAATTTCACGTCGCAAAACTCAACTTGAACAAATCAAGCGCACCCTCATCCACCTACACGAGATTGGATTAATCAATGACAAAAATATCGGTAAAGAAAGGGTAATTGAAATCAGGGATAACCCACCAAAAGTCGCTAACTTACTAGTAGAGGTAGATGATGAAGATTTTCCTGATGAATTTAGAGTTATTAAGTACCAAGCTAATAACAAGGCAATTATTGAAGCCTATAAATCTGGTAAAGATATTAGCAATCTTGCCGAGGTAACTATCGGGAAGCAGGTGCGGTTTAAGGTGCAATCAGGTAGTAAGTCTCGCAACAAGAAAAACCACAACTAATGGCATACGCCCCAACCATGTGAATCAAACATAGGTATATCCCATCATTTTACAAAAATATCATCAAATGGTTAAGGGTCAAATCTTAATCATTTTTATTTTTTCTAACCTATAGCCCCATTTTAAACTTATTAAAAAAATCATCAAAACTTTGCCTAAATTTAAACTCAGTGAAGATATAATCGATGAAATTGTAGATATCAATGACAGCAACAGTAACTATGTCGTGCTAGGTACAAATATCGTTACAATAGGTTGGTATATTTAACCTTATTTAGTGTGGTTAAATAGGTAATTGCAATTGATTAGGTAGTTTCTATTTTCAACTATCAATATGATAATTCAAACTACTGCTAAGTTTAAGTTTAATCTGAAGGGATGCAATCACCCTAAATAAAAACTTAAATATTAGGTATTGGGAGCAGCCTTAAATGTCATATCATAAGAACCGAAGTATAGTTATCCGTAACGCTATTATCGACAGTTTTTTTATCCTCTGGTGTTTAGTTTGGCGCACTGGTTTGGGGCTAACCTTTTTTATCATCTATGCTTCCCTTGGCTACATATATAGCTGGCCATTCTATCTTCCAATTTCGATTATTTTGGGATTTGCCCCTTGGGGTTGGAAGGTACAAGAAGAAAGAAGGGATAGAGAAGAAGAACAAAAAATGAGGAAGTTGGAAAATAAAATTGGGGATGGTTTTATCTATGCCAAAGCTGAATCAAATATCGAGATAAATTACAGGGGAGTTATCTTCCTCAAGTCAGTATTTGGTCTATTTTTTAGCGGATTTTGGGGGATAATACTTGGCTGGAAAGCTATTTTTAGTATGGTAGTACAGTTAGTAGATAATATCAAAACAATTGTTAAATATATATAAAATAAAATTTTCATATAACTACTAAACCAAGCCCAAGAGTTATTTCATTACTGTTTCAGCATCATTTGGAGACAGTAAGTATTAAAAGATAACTTATTCTTGAGCCTTGAATTAATATAAAATTTATTAATATTTACGATAAATAAGCACCAATTAAATATTTTTACGTCATTCAATAATATTCAATATCTCTGGTTTTGGGATAATATCAAAGCTGACAGAGTAATTTTGTAAAAAAGCATTTTTAATATCACACAAGCTCACGCTTAATATAAATAGAAAGCTGGCATATCGCTTCATAAATAGCCAGTTACTAGTTATATCAACAGGAGTTACAACAATGGAATTAGCACAGTATATGCTGACAGGGCTTCTCTACGTGATTATTTACGGATTTTCCACTTTCTTTATTTTCCAGTTCTTAATAGAGATATCTATCGCTTTTAAAAAACACTGTAACCGCACTACATCTATAAAACCCACTGTAATTAAAACCGAAACATTAACTGAAAAATCCAAAATTTGGATATCTACCAAAAACAAAAATCAAGTATCTACAACCAAACAGATGACTGTTCAACAGTTAAGAAAAAGATGCTCACAAGCTGGAATAAAATGGAGTTACGCTATCCAAGAATCCAAAACAGGTAAGAAACGACATCTCAACCGAGAAGAAATGTTAAGAGCCTTAAGCCAAATTAAACAGTCAACATAATAAAAATATAACCTGATAGTAATTTATTCTATTATCAGTTTATATAAAATGGACAATTACTGTATTTGTTGGCGAAGAAAAAATTCTAGTAAAGAAGCATCACCCTTAATTTTCACTCATCCAAATTCTAGACAAGAAGCAATGATAAGAGGTGATTATGGTGAGATGGAATTATGGGATAACCTAACTGCTGCTCAAGCAGAAGTAGAAAAATTTAATCACAGATACCCCAATCTTTTCTTTTGGGTAAAAGAACCAAATGTCAAATAATCATCCCTACAAAATTATTCCTGACAGAATTACCAAACTAGCTTCATACCAGATTTTCGTATTTGGCAGCAACACTGAAGGAAGACATGGTGCTGGAAGTGCTTTATTTGCGCGACAGTACTGCAATGCAGAATACGGCAATCCCCAAGGACGACAAGGACAATCCTGGGCGATAGTGACCAAAGACCTAAATAAGGGTATCCGGTCAATTCCGCTTCCCCAAATAAAATCC
This sequence comes from Nostoc sp. 'Peltigera membranacea cyanobiont' 210A, assembly GCF_002246015.1. Lineage (GTDB taxonomy): Bacteria > Cyanobacteriota > Cyanobacteriia > Cyanobacteriales > Nostocaceae > Nostoc. Next base: position 76,297 of record NZ_NOLJ01000009.1, on the reverse strand, counting down.
CAAATTGAGAAACTAGTCGAATATGCAAAGACTCATCCTGAACTAGAATTCCTAACAACTAGGATTGGATGCAACCTTGCAGGATACACCGACCTAGAGATAGCTTCCCTGATTAGCAATTTCAATCTTCCTCCCAATATATGGCTGCCCCAGGAGTTTGTTGATTGCCTCATAGAAGATAAACCAACCCTAAAAGTGGCATTCATGGGAAACAGGCATCAAAAATTTGATGAGTCGGGATGGAAGCAGGTGCGTAGCCGACTCGAAGGCATGATTGTTCGTGCTTGCGATCGCGCCCTTGAGTGGGGCTACAAACGCATCCAGTTCTATTCAGGCATGGCATTGGGAGTTGATACCGCAGCAGTAGAGATAATCTTAGGCTTAAAGGATAAGTACCCTATTGAGATAAACCTCACTGCTGCCGTACACTGCATCAACCAAGATGCCAAATGGAATAATCTCGATAAGCAGAAGTATCATTGGCTGTTATCCCAATGCGACGCTATCAAATTTATCTCTAATTTACCTTATCAAGAAGCTGGAGGAATCAAATGTTTAAATGCTCGTAACCGATGGATAATTAATCAAATAAGAAATGTCCACGATATGATGATTGCTATCTGGGATGAACAACCTGGAGGAACAGCTAATTGTATTGCCGATGCAACAAAATTAAACCGCAGAGTCATAATTTATAACTGGGTTACAAACACTTATCAAAAGTTAGGAATTTGGTAAATTAATCAGCAGTCAATGAGACTGCTGATTAATATTTATAAATACTATTATTAAAATCTAACAGCGGATGCCCCATTCCGGCTCCTCGGCTTCGGAAGCTGTCGGTAGTCCTCATTGGAAACTCCCCGAATTCGCCAGCAACATCATCCATTATAGGATTTCTACATACCCTTCTGTTCCATGTACACGAATTCGTTGCCCATCTTTTATCAGTTTGGTAGCATTTTCTACTCCAACAACTGCTGGTAAGCCATATTCACGTGCGATAACTGCTCCATGGGTCATCAGTCCACCAACTTCGGTGACTAGACCTTTTATGGATACAAACAATGGTGTCCAGCTAGGGTCAGTAAAGGAGGTGACTAATATATCTCCATCTTCTAGATCGGCATCTTCCATGTTTAAGATGACACGTGCTCGTCCCTCTATAACTCCGGAAGAAACAGGTAGACCTACAATAGCTTCGGCTGGGAGATTTTCTCGTTTGTACTCACCTGCAATGATTTCACCGTCAGAGGTGATAACACGTGGGGGAGTTAGTTTTTCATATAATTTGTAATCGTCTTTTCGTTTGCTGATGATCTGGTAATCCAGCTTATTGGTGCATACGGCTTCGTGAAGTTCTTCAAAAGTGAGATAGTATATATCTTCTTTTTCATGAATAACGCCCGCTTGTACGAGTTGTTCGGCTTCTTTCAGTAACGCCTGCTTATAAACAAAACAGTTGGGACAAAATCCCCGACCGACTGTGGCTCCACTATCGCCAATGACCTCGTAATATTTAACCTCTCCAGCGATCGTGACGGCATCGCGCAAGACAAGGAGCGCCGCCGCAAATGCGCTGCCCGTTGGCAATCGCGACAATGGCAATTGCCCATAACAATTGGCTCTGCCGAACATTCGTAGCGGATAGTTCCACATAAACAACCACCTGTAAAAGGTACTTTCATCCTACTTCTCCTGTGTTTTCATCGAGCAGAACAACATGGCAGGGATGAAAGCCGCGTTGTGCCAGGTATTCAGTGGGCCTGCAATCGGCCAGCGACCGAAAATCGTGAATAAAATGTGCTTGGTCGAAATAACCACAGGCGATCGCAATGTCCGCCCAATCAACCTCATCTTTACCGGATACTAGGTCAAGGACTTGCTGTAAGCGTCGAACTCAACAAAATAGCTTGGGGGTTAGCCCCACTTGATCTCGGGATAGTTGGTTGAAATGGCGGGCACTGAAGCCAATTTTATCTGTTACTTCGCTCACTCTGGTGGTTGGATATCTCCTAAACTCTTGCAATGCCATAGCGATGGCGGCATATCGATCTAGCGGTTTCATTACCATCAGCAAAAATTGCTCCAAAACCCAAAAGCGGCTTGCTACTGTTGGCGATTCTAGAAGGCGATGGCGCAGTTCAACCGCCCAACCCTGCCATAATTCATTTAATGAAATTCTCTGGTTGTGCAATTCCCCCGCAGGCAACGTAAAAAATGGGGTATTGCCCCCAGGTTTGAAATGTACGCCCATCATCGATATCTTGCTGTCATTGTTGATAATGAAGCTTTCAGAATGCGTACCGCAAATCATCATGCCGTTGGTGCTGCCGATTTGCGCTCGACTGGAGCTATCGAATAGTGGAATCCTGTCTTCATGTAGATTGATAACCAACTCCATCGAACCGATCGGCAACAATCGAGACTGCGCTTTAGGTAAGTTCTCACCTTCTCGACTCCAGAGCAGTTCAACAAATTGCGAGAGCGGCGATCGCGGTTGGTAAGTCTGGTAAATCATCTGGTTTTGCCAGTCAATCAACACTAACAGATCATCTTTAGGCTACCGCCGAAACCGATGATTTGACGACTTTACTCCAACTCGTACACCATACTAAACGATACTCCACCTATCCGATTGACGATCTCGCTCCCTGGTACTTTGATAAAGCCTGCTCGTTCATACAACCTCAGACACTTATTAAGTCTGGGAGTGAGCAATGCCGTAGCCGATAAAATCACGCTTCAGGTCACAGAAGTAGATTTCTCTGGCACTAATACTTGGTCATTTTAATAATTATGACAAAGAATGCTAGATAATAAGGATAAACGCGAACGCCATATAGTTTATCTGTACTATTTTAGTCAAAATTTAGAACCCCTTTAACTATCATTTCGTATTTGTTCGTTCATGAGTTGAGATTGCTTGTGGTAGATCCAGTATCGAGGTCAACGTACCATTTTATAAATTTTCAACTTTAATAATTCCTGTACTATTTTTAGTATTCCCAAAATCAAATTTCTATACCCCCAGTTGATAACAAGCCGTTCAGGAAACCTATACTTGTGATGTCGAGTCTGCCGTACAGTCATGGGGTTCGGCATTATGCACAATAAAGTTAGGGTCTGTAATGGTTTTGACTCTTTGGCGAAAGCGTCTCTATGAAAAAGGTCGAGAGTGAGTCATATCTCGTAAATAACTGGCTCTTTTTATAGAAGAAGCGAATATACGGTAGCAACCGCTTTGGGTTAATCATGTCCCAAAGCGGTTATTGAAATGTTATGCCATTGCTTTCCGCCGAAATAAAGACCTGTGGGAGATGTCGGAATTGTTGACGGGTATGTTGAAGAATTCGGGTGAATAAAAATTAATAAACTAACTGATTAGAAGAGATTAATATTATTCAATAACTGGTATTTCAATCTGTTTGATAAGATATTTTTACGGAATTTATCAAGTCACCTAGAAAACGAAACTCAGTCCAAATAATTCTCAAGGGTAGGAGTATGAAATCAGATGCATTAGAGCTATGTCATCAAGAGTTTAAAAATAATTCTGTGAGGTTTTTGTCAGCAATCGCAATTGAGCCTGGATATTTTCAAAGCTTTGAAGAGATAGTACAGGCTGTCTCGCTTGAAAGTGCTATCCCATACAAAGATTTAGCATCTTATGAAAAGGACTTTCTTCGTGGCTCTTATGAGGTTTATGAAAAGGCTTGTGCTGAGGCTGACCGACGAAAAAATGGGGGAAGTCCTAACTTGAACTGGTTTGATAAGCTTGGCTGAAGCCAAAATATTTCTCGGAGTGCTTTAAATCCTTGGACAGGAAATAAATCATGATTATTGATACATAAATTTTAGTAGTTTTAAGTATCAAGTAACGAAAAGGGAATTATGACTAAAACTAAACTTGAAAAAAAGCTAAAACGACAGCAACGTATCAGTAAGGCTTATGAGATTACCCCGAACGAACTCAAAAAACATCTGCTAGCTAAAATTCAAAATACTGATTATTTAGAAGGTAAAACTATTGATGAAGAAGTTCTCTCAGTAATTGCAATCGAGGTACATAAAGAATTTATCCTTCCATTGGCTCACGAAATAGAGAATCTTAGGTATCGACCCGATCAGGCGATTGCTATTGATCCTCATGATAGCCAAGATAATTCTTTACTGTAGATTCATCTTGATTAATACAAAAAGGGAATTTTGAACAATGCTGATATTTTTAGGAAATTTAATTGCACAAATCAGAAAATCTAATTTTCATCCTGATGATACTCATGTATTAGAAATAAGATTTTCCGATAATCCAAATTTTAATTTGGGCTATGATTACTGCGGCACTTTTGAAGATTGCATTAGAGAAGCTATAGCAAGTTTTAAAGATTTAGCTAGATTTAGTTAATTAAAACAAAAAGGGAATTAGGTCAAGCGGGAGACGCGATTGACTCAATTTGCAGCGATTTGGACAAGCACCCGCAAACACGAGGTCATGGGGCAATAGAGTTGTCTATGGGACTAAGATTAAGTGGGAAGGGAACCTTTCAACTTGTGAAGAAGTAGCTAAATTTATTGAAGGTATCTTATGAACAACAAAAAATCAAACATCAAAACTTATGGTATCTGGGATATTGAGTGGGAAGACGGCCGAAATTATGCTAAAGGGCAAGTTGCAACTCCACACGGTTTTGTGCTTGTTTATTCTGAAAAAGGTGAAAGATCCTACACTTATTTAAGATTTATTTGGAATGGGATTGAGTATTACAGGGGAATTGCCAAAAGCTATTCACAACCGTATTTGGTAACATTAGCTAGAAGATACGCAGAAGAAATTGTAATTAAATCCGAACAATCTAATTTAGAAACATTATGGAACCAGCCAAAATTGAATCACGAGTTAAGGAATTAGACGCGAATTTAGAGTTAACTTCTGGGGAAATTTTTGATACTGTTTGCGGTGAATTTGGACTTAATATTACTTCTTTGGAATCAGAATTTGGCTGCAAGTGTCCGTTTGCATTAGTTGGCTATTTGTCAGAGTGCGAAACAGTCAATCATGAATATTAGCAAAAAAATGGAGGATTTTGGATTATGACGGAATCTGAAATAGAAGAATTTGAGCGACTAAAACGTAGAATTAGAGGTGATTGGATTGCAACAATTCAAATGGAGCTAATAAAGCTTGATTATTGTGCAATGCTTGTAACTATAGATAATCATGAGGCGTTTTTGGGGCTTAGACCATCGCTTGCCGCTATTAGAGCTATTCAAAATCTTTATGAAAATACCCGTGGTGTTTGAGGAATAGCATTATGTATACTGACATGAATTTTCGCTTATAAAACCGAAATTTCTTACCCAGAAGGAGATGACATCCACTTAATATAAGTGCGAGTTTGGGAATTAAATGAAAATCTAAAATTAACCACTGAAGATATTTTTGATGTTGTGTGTCAAGAATACCACTTGAATGCTAATTTGATAGAAAAAGAACTAAATTGTAAATGTTCATTTGCATTAACTGGCTTTTTAAGTGAGTTAGAACCGCTAGAACTTTCCTATTATTTGAAAATTTAAGAAATGGTTGAGTTAGATAAACAGTAGTAAATTATGTCAACAATCCAACGCTTATCAAACGGATTAAACCTAATTGTTAAGTACGATGAATCAGCCAATGTTGGTATTGGCTCAGAGATAAACGAGTCGGGTATCATTTATGTAGAGGATAAGTCTTTGAAAACTTATACTAATATGTCAGAACTTGAACGTCATAATATGAATTCTTGGGGTTGGAAGTGGGATAATGGATTGTGGATAATAGATTTAGATTAAGGTATTACTGGACAATAGGAGTGGGCAGTAGATTTTAAGTTAGCTTGCGGTTATTTTTAAGAGAGCATAGATGCAAAGTTTTATGTTATTATTGGCGCTCAAGTACGAAATTACATTGCGCCTCTTGCTCTGTTTATGGTTTAGAATTTTTCTCATTTTTTAGTTCAAAGCACAGTTACACAACTTTAAGTTATGTTGAAGTAAAACTTAGGAAAGAAGTGTAGAGAAAAATATGAGCGATCGCTTAATGGAAAAACTGTTTAATGAGGCAGTCAGCCCAATCTTCTCTTCAAACAACTTAACTAAATATTCAGCGCTCAAACAAAGAGAAGACGAATTCAAAGCATTATTTAATATTGAACTAGTAGAATATGTTGACTCGAAGAGAGGATTTAATTTTTCTCTATTTATCCGCGACTTTTTGAGCGAAGCTAAATTGCCATATAGCAGTGCTGTTCAGCAAAAATATGGAGAGCGAGCGGCGAATTTGATTGGGGAATTAATTTGTATTTGAAAGCCAGATTTTTTCTCAATTAAACTAAAGCATAAATAAGGATTTTAATTTATTTTTTAGTAGCTAAAGCATTGCAGAAATCTAAGTTGAGCCTAATTAAAATGCTGCTTGAGAAGTGGGTAAATTTGTGCAGCCATAGATTCAAATTTATCCCCATCTGGATAGGGTCTGGCAATATCATTTCCATCTTCATTCAGCCAAAAATGCTGATTTGGAGAATAATACAAGGATAATATTGCTCCACGCCACCATCCTCCAAGAATTAGTTCATCTTTAAAGTAATTAAGAGAAAAATCCACTCTCATATTTCGGTATAAATTGCTATTAGGATTTGGGTCAGGGCGATTTTTGGGGTTAAATTGTTCAGTAAAATATCCTTGAAATTCTATGGTAATAAAATCCTCAGATATTTTAACAATCAGCTTGTATCTAGTATGTGCATAGGCTTGCGCTGCAATCGCGGAAACAGCCAACTCCAATTCTAATGATAAGTTTGATAAATTCATAGCTCTTTTTTGCTGTCAACTCACCACCACATTAGGGACACCTTAACTGAGTTTCCCCACGCTTAATATCTTCACCCTAAACTTCGACTTTCTCAAGGTTAATTACTCTGTTGCATTAGTAGTGAAGCATAAAATGGTTCTTGTCAGATTTTGGTGATGATGAAAGGTTACGCGCTTTAAGGCAGAAGGCAGGAGGCAGAGGGCAGAAGGGTTTAAAACGTTTTCTTATCCGGGCGTGGGATTTGTGACTTCACTCTTGCGATCGCTTACGGCTTTCAAGTGATGCAGATGTTCTATAATCCAAGCAAAGCTTCAATTGTGGGAATTTTTTCTTCCTCTTCCTTCTGCCCTATACCGTCTGCCTTCTGCCTTACCCCAACCAGGATCACCAAAAGTTGCCAAGAACCCATAAAATAGCCACTTAGTTTTCCAAGCATATTTTGACCTTTTTATAGTGTAAGTCACAGAATGCTAATCGCTCTCACCAATATTGTTGTATCGAATATTCACATCCTTAGTTCTTCCTTTGGACAAGATAGCCTTGGCGGTAATCACTCTTCTTTAATTTGGAAGCTTGACGTGCAGACCACTGACGCATAGGAGTAACTTTCTCTACATGAAGTAGCTGATGGCGATAAGTATCATTGCCCGTTAGTTGAGCGATCGCACCAGCAATAAATCGAGCGCAGCGTTCTGGCTGAGACGAGACTTGTTCTTCTGCAAACCGGATGACTAGCCAGTTGGCATCGACAAAACACTTGTTTCGGTAATCATCCTCGCCGATACAGTGGGTAGGCTTAAGAGTTGCAAACGAAATTGGCTCATCGACCTCCAAATCTATGTGTAAGCCAGTATTTGGTTCAATAATAAGAAAATCAGCCGTAAATGGTAGTCGATGCCCTAGAGGAAGCATGACCTGCTGGGGAGAAACAATTTCACCAAAATAGTGTTTGAGAACATTTTCAAACAGCCCCTCACTTGCCCCGATTGGTGCATCTCCCTGTCCAGAAGGAAAAACTAAAGGGGTAAACTGTTTTTTTTCTTTAACTAACTCTGGGATAACAACAATTGGATATTCTGGTGTCTTTGCCATACTTGCACTAACTCTTCATACTGCAATTATCTAAATTCACAACGCCATTACACAATCAACAAAATACTGAAACTCAATCAACTTTTTTCTAATTTATGGACGCAATAATTAGAAAATTATCAGTTCTCGTACAGCATCTCTTCTGGATAAGATTACTTCTGAGTACGCTACAAGCAACTAAGATGAAGTCTAGCTTTGACTATCTAGAAGACCTTCTTGCGGACAACTATCCAATCATCGCCTGCGAATCTCCCCTCCAAGAACGTCACCGCCTCCTCACCCTGATCACTACTTACTGTCAGCAAGCAGGCAAAAAAGCCTACATCTGGAATCTCAGCGAGGACAGTATTAAAGAACTAGTAGTCAGCGCCGAAGAAAATCTGGTTCTTCGAGAGTTTGACGACTATAAACCTTCCATAAAACAAAATAAAGAAGACTATTTTCAAGTACTCAATTTCTGGAAGGTTTATTCTAGCACTGGAGTATTAATCGTAGAGAATATCTTCCCTTGGATAAAAGAAAATACACCTAAAGAAAGCGATTTTATTATATCGGAATGGATTAAGTCGTCGTTAGTTAACCTCAAGTTTTATACAAAACATAGTGGTAAAACTACTATATTAATAGGAGCAAATGCCGAAATAGCAAGCGAAATAGCGGCAGAAATTCCCCTATGGAGTCAAGAACTACCAGATGTACAAGAAATTATTGACAGTTTAATTAAAAGCAAAAATTTTTCTTTCACATATACGGATCAAGACTATTTAGAAATTGCTAACGCTAGTGCTGGGTTGTATATTTCTGATATTATGTATTGCCTAAACGATATTAGTAAAAATCATGATTTAGAAAATTCCAGTGAGATAGCCAAGCTTCTGCTATCAAAAAAAATTCAACTGCTCAACCGCTTGTATGACATCGAATTCTTACCTCCGCCAAAAGTCCAGCTTGGTGGGTTGGAACTCATGCAGCAGTCATTCAAAAGGTTCAAGCGATTGCTTACCCCGCGTGCCAAACAATATAATCTGCGTGTACCCAAAGGGATTATGCTTGTGGGGCCACCGGGAACAGGAAAATCACACTCAGCAAAAGCCTGTTCCCAGAATATGGGTATTCCCCTTATCATGGTCGATTGGGGCAACTTTAGAAGTTTTGGCAACCAAGCAGAAATGAAACTCAAACGCTTGTTGCGACTGGCAGATAGGCTCAACCAAGTAATTTTGTACTTTGACGACTTTGATAAAGGCTTCGCTGGGGAGGATGACCTCGCCAAACGGCTTGCTGGCCAGCTGTTGACGTGGATGCAAGAGCGCACGTCAGATGTACTGGTCATCGCCTCAGTCAACCGAATGGAATGGCTGCCACCCGAACTCACCCGTGCCGGACGGTTTGACTATTTATTTAAGGTAGACCTGCCCAATAATGGGGAAAGATATAGTATCTTCAAACTGCACGCTGCCCGATTTGACGAACGTTTTCGCAATGGCGGCGACCCCTGGAGCGAGGAACAGTGGCGCAGAATTCTGAAAGCCACCAATCGGTGTGTAGGTGCAGAAATCCAGACAATTGTAGAACGCGCCGCTAGTACCATATTCTGCGAAACAATAACGGAAGATACCTACGCATCAAGCAAACTCCCCGCACTCGAACTAACAATCGAAGCATTGCTAGAAGAACGCCGCCAGATTAACCCGCTTGCGATCCGCGAAGCCGATAGAGTCGAGTCGATGCGTAACAAAGCTGACCAACAAGCTTTACCTAGTAGTCCCCTCGATGAAAGCAAGTTTGCTGTTGGTAACATCGAGATTTTTAGCTAATGAAAGGAGCCAGAATACAGAATTCAGGAGTCAGAAGAACTCCAGCCATAAAGGAAGGAGTTTCGCACTGGTGGTTAAAAACTTTTTTGTTTTGCTTAACAACTCTGATGAGGCTTTAAACCAACAGTTAAGAGTCATTCGTACAAAGTTCTCAAGCCTTACGCAAGCTTTCTCCTGAGTTCTGACTACTTCTTTGTAAACATCATAAATCAATTCAAAGTTTCATCATGTTTGGACGAAAGCAAATGTAGCCAAAACATTTCAACAGATCATAATGCTTGCCATTTCTAACCACTCTACTACTTTATTTATCTAAAACTATGGAAGTTACAAGACAAACCGCTCAAACCAACATTCAAACTAAACAAGCACAAAATCCAGAAAAAAGCTTATTTTTCAAAATTCTCAATATCGTTGGGCCAATTGCTGGTTTTACTGCTGCCCTCTCACCCCTACCACTATACTTTTGGACTCGCCAGCCCCAGTATCTACCTATTGGTGCAACCTTTACCAGTAATAATCAGACAGTTGAACTCGAACTAGCAGACGATAGAAAAGAATATGCCCACGGACTCAAATTTCGTGACTCTATTCCCGAAAATCACGGAATGCTATTTGTCCTCAAAAAACCTGAAAAAGTTAAACTTTGGATGCAGGATACGTATATTCCTCTAGATATGATATTTCTCCAAGACGGAGTTATTAAATCAATCGTAGAGGCGGCTCCCCCCTGCAAAACAAAAACCTGTCCTAAGTACGATTCCATCTATCCTGTTAACCAAGTTATCGAACTACCTGCTAACAGTACCAAAACCCTCAACCTCAAAGTAGGCAAGAAGCTCCATCTCGACTTCAACCCAAATCAAACGCAGAATTAGTTGACGGACAATTTATTTCACTGGGTAAATTAACGGTAAAACGCCGTAATTACACTACCTCATATATCAATTACTGACCCCCGATATAGACTATATCGGGGGTCAAACATTATGAAATAAACCACTGATTTAAATGTTGAAAGTTGTCAATGCAATTTTTCTAATTTTTTACTAATGATTTACTGAAAATCATAGTGTTTAAAAATGGAAAATTCTTAGATGCTTTTACGGATATTAATTTAATAAAATAGGTTTACAAGCGAGAAGTTGGAGCAGAGATTTACTCCAATCCAAACTATGTACTAGGGGCAGACTCCGCCAACGGAATAAAGCAGTAATTCAGTCGTAATTACCCCTACAAAGTTTCATCCAGTAATTTCCAAAATCATCTACTTTTTTTATGAGAACAGACTACGAATCTAATTTTAGCAACGACCGCATTCCTTCCTACGAAGAATACGGATACCCCGCTCCCAGTCGTCGCCGTCGCAACTGGAAAGAAAACGTCAGCATCGCCGGACTAATGGCAGTTGGTACTGGCTTGATGATTGCAGATATCTCCATTCATCACATGGTAATGGCATCGCTCGCGTTTGGAACTGGCATTGTAGCGTTACTACCCAAGGAAGCAAACTTGCTACTTTCCAACTTCGAGAAATGGCAGCGCAAGTATGGCATCAATATTTATACTGTCTTGTTCTGCTTGGTAGGTGTAGTATTTATGTTGGATATCGCCGCTGCACCTGCAAACGCCCAGTTCATGCAAAATGCAGAGGACTTCTTCACAGAGTATTTTACAGGTGTTGACGCAGACATCATTAAATACGTATTCGCAGTACTGCGCGGTTTGTTCTTAATTTACCTTGGTATTGGTCTGATCCGGGTTGTTCAATCAGCCAGAAACGACGAGGATTGGCAAACGATCGCCCGTACACCAATTATCGTTGCCCTCACAGTTGTAGTCGGAGATTTGCTTGCAGGGCTGGTAACAGGCTGATACCAAGTCTTCAAAAAAGCCACCACGAGTGGCACAATTCCACAAGTGCCACTCATCAAGATTTCAAAAGCTGACTTTTGCCTTTCGTAATAATGACAAGAGTTCGGGAATTTCGTACCGTCAACCGCGTATTAGGAGACCAACCACGCCTCGGGCCATTCCCAGCCGACCAAATTGTTCCCTGGAGTGCGATCGCTCTGATCTCCTACATGGTAGTCAAGGGTTTTATGCAAGCTTCTTGGCTTGCAACCGGAATTGTAACCGCCTGGGGATGGGCAACCTGGTGGACAGTAAGTTCCAACAAAGCCTTTTTCGGTAAATTTGTCGGCACACCCCGCATCACCCGTGGTTACAAACCTTTTGTCTCCCTCGTTAATCCTCTACAACCTCAACCCAAGAAAAAGCGCAAGCTGAAAAAACGCAGATAAAGCTTCTGAATTAATACCAGCGAACAAAACTACAGGCTATGAGTTCGACCACCTCAACGAAAATAAAGCACAAAATTGGTAAAAAATCTCTCGATACCGAACAATTAGGTGTTGTCAAAAATCTGACACCGTTTGAGGATATTACTCATTTAGCCGGGATTGCAAGTATCTCGCTTGCTGGTCGTAGAGATATCGGCGCACTTATTCTCCAGAAAAAAGAGGATATTCAAATCAAGTTCTGCTTTGACGTACAGGGAATTCACCCGTCCTTGCCCGAAGAACAGATTCTCCCCATTTTTGAAAATATTGAGGGCGGACTCAAAGAACTTCCCGAACGAGAAACCTTGACAATTCATCTTGGTTCGTTCACTGATGACTTTCTCCGGCAGCAGGAACTAAAAAAGATAGAGGATAAATGCGATCTAGAGCAATTAACTTTATTAGTGCGATCGGAACGTCTGCGAGCAAGAGAACTCACTGAAGCAGGAACTCGTAAAAATAAGTTTTTACGTTTCTGGTGTACCTATAGTGTCTTGGCTTCTGAAGACAGTCGCTCAAATGATGCGATTGAAAAAACTATCAAACAATTGCAAAATGCCTGGTTCAAATTTACTGGTCAAATTCACGGTGTTCGGCAAGAACGAATCGAAACAATTTTACGGGATAGTTTTACCTCTGGGTTTCAACGGTGGGAACAACTTTTTACTAACTCAATGGGGCTTTCAGTACGAGCAGTCACAAGTGAGGAAGTATGGTCAATTCTTTGGAGTCAGTTTAACCGTAGCGATGCACCCAAAGTTCCCAATCCCCTCATATTAGATGAAGAAGGGCTTCGAGAAGTTCAAACCAGCGATTTCCATATTCGCCACCTGATGCTGGAGAACGAAAAATCTGTCCCGTTTCTCGATCGCAGCTGGGTAAGACTACAAGACAAGTATATCGGTGTCCTGCAATTTAGCGAAAAGCCCCAAGGGTGGGTAGACGAATACGCCCAGCTTCGATACCTCTGGGAGGTAATATCCAAAGAAAAAATCTCCGACACCGAGATTATCTGCCAGCTATCTAAAGCCAACCAAGGGTTAGCAAAAACTGCCCTTCAACGGATTACCAAACAGTCAATTACCTCTAGCGCGATGTCTTCTGAGAAGGGATCAATTGACGTAAAAGCCAATATGAACATCGAGGAGGCAGTTAAGGCACAAGAAACTATCCTCAGAGGCAGTCTCCCGATCCATACTGCTGTTGTTTTTTGTGTTCATCGTCATAGTCGTCAAAAACTCGATGAGGCTTGCCAATATCTTTCTAGCTGTTTCTTACGACCTGCCGTAGTTGATAGAGAAATCGAGTATGCCTGGAAAACATGGTTACAATGTGTACCTATTGTCTGGGAAAACCTACTTACAAGACCCTTTAACCGTCGCCTCCCCTATTTCTCATCAGAAGTTCCCGGACTCATGCCGATAGTTAGAACGGCTACGGGAGATAAATCCGGGTTTGAGCTAATTGCTGAAGAGGGAGGAACTCCAGTACATCTCGACTTGTACAAGCAGCACAAAAATCTCGCCATTTTCGGTACTACCCGTGCTGGTAAATCTGTCTTAGTAGCAGGTCTATTAACACCTGCCTTGGCTCAAGACATTCCCGTAATTGCACTTGATTATCCCAAACCCGATGGTACTAGCACGTTTACTGACTACACCAAATTCATGGGAGAAGAAGGGGCGTATTTCGATATTAGTAAAGAATCTAACAACCTATTTGAATTACCAGATTTAAGGGGGTATGAACCTGAACTTATTAAGGAAAGGATGACCGATTTCAAGGAATTTCTGAAATCAACATTAATGATAATGGTACTAGGGACAAACCCTGTAGGGGTAAGTGCCACAATGATATCAAATATCGAGAGTATCATTACAATCACAATTGAAACTTTCTACAACGATGAGGATATAAAACTTCGATATAAACTTGCACTAGAAAATGGAGTAGGAACAAGTGAATGGGCAGATATTCCCACACTTAAAGATTTCTATAATTATTGTTCGCCTGGGTTTATCAAACTCGATTCAATCACCAATAATAGTAAAGAAATTCTTGATGCCCTTGACCAAATCAGATTGCGATTAAAGTTCTGGTTAAACTCACGAGTTGGACAATCAATCGCCAATCCATCTAGCTTTAAAACTGATGCCCGACTACTGGTATTTGCATTGCGATCGCTTGGGAGTGAAGCTGATGCCGCAGTCCTTGCCCTTAGCGCTTATTCCGCAGCATTACGTAGAGCTTTATCATCCAAAGTATCAATATTTTTCTTAGACGAAGCGCCGATTTTGTTCAGTTTTGACAGCATAGCCGAGCTAATTGGTAGACTCTGCGCCAACGGTGCAAAAGCAGGTATACGAGTAATTTTATCTGCCCAAGAACCAGAAAGTATTTTCCAAAGTAAGTCTGCCTCCAAAATATTTGCTAACATCACGACCCGCCTTATCGGTCGGATTCAAACATCAGCTGTTGACCCATTTGTTAACAGGTTTAAATACCCTTATGAAATTATCTCACGCAATAGTACCGAAGCATTCTTTCCAAAACGCGAAAGTATCTACTCACAGTGGTTACTTGACGATAATGGCAAACTTACTTTCTGTAGATATTACCCTGCTTATTGTTTACTTGCAGCAGTAGCAAATAACCCGAATGAGCAAGAATTACGCACTCTCTTCCTCAATAAATATGCTGATAACCCAATGCTGGGTATGGTGAGATTTTCTGAGGCATACATACAGACACTTCGGGGAGATGAGTTAAGCCAAGAAGCACAACAATTACTGGATAACAATAACAATAGGCAATTAAAGCCAGCATAAATTATATAAGACAAACTAACAAATAATCTGGACTGGGAAAAACAAGAATCAATAAATCATAGAAAAGTGGCTTAAATTTAATTGCCACATTGGTTATTTTATCCACCGAAAGTATGAAACCAAAGTTCAAGTTTACTAAGAAAGGAGTAATAATCGGGTCAATCATTGGTCTGGTTACTTTACTCGGTACAGCACCCAGTTATGCCTTTTCAATTGACGATTTTTTCAAGGTTTTAGGCAAATTCAATAACTATTTTGAAGAAACCAAAAACGAACTCACCGCAGCAGCTAATGAATGGGGTGGGATGAAAGGCGAAGCTAAAACTGCTATTCAGACTGGCAGTATGGATATGCCAGACCCAGTAAATTCAGCCGAAAAGCTCAAAGAGCAACTCAAGGAAAAGGGTAACTGGAATGAAAGTAACACAGTTGAAGGTGCTGTAGGTGCAGCTAACGAACTGGAGAGAGAAACCACCCGCGCCACAATCGCCAGCGTCTTAGGGGAAATCGGTCAGGAACGTACCAAAAATGAAATAGAAGCAACTGAACAAACTGTAGCTGAGGCCAAAGAACTTGCGGAATCTGCACAATCAATGGATGCTTCACAAAACATTCTCAAGGTAATTGCTGCCCAAAACTCGCAAATTGTCTCAATGTTGGGGCAATCCCGCACCGACGGACTGCAAGCACGGCACGATGTCCAGCAAACTAACCTGATGCTATCTCAACTTGCCGAACAGGGGGCAAGCGATCGCCGTCGTCAAAACCTGATGATGGACGGTATCAGCGCCCAGTACATCGAAATCAGCGGGTTTAGTAGTCTCAAAACTACTGCTGGGCAATAATTCACCCTAATTAGTTGGTCATCTCTGCAATTGAGATGACCAAACCTTCACGCCTGTTAACCAAGTGCTATGTTAGAACACCTCATAATTGCAACCGACCCATTTTTTGGACAAGACATCTTAGAAAATGCCGCCGCTGGAGCGCAATTAGTAGCTGAAGGTTTCAATGAACTTTGGCAAGAAACCCTCAACGGTAGCTTGTATGGCTCGATGTGCAAAGTTGGTCAGTTTTTTGCGATCGCAACTCTCACCCTTTTTATGGTTGAGTTAGGCAAAAACTGGATAAATCAAGAGGATATGAAAGCTCTCTCCAGTTGGATATGGCCCATCCTGGTTATCGGGCTACTAGCTAACAATGGCACTTTACTCAGAAGTGGAACACTCGCCATACGAGGATACATTAATACTGTCAATAGTGACATTCTTGAGTTTACTGCTGCCGGAGCCAACCTAGAAGTAGCATTCAATCGCGCAGTTGGCAATATTGCCCTCCAGCAGCAAGTAGGGGCAGCAATGGAAAGATGCCGCTCAATCCCTGGTAACACGCAAGATTCAATCACCTGCTTGCAACAAGCAGAAGCAGAACTCAAAACCTCTGCGCCCGATCTATTCAAAGGAGAAGCCCCCGATAGCGGTAGTTGGGAGTTTAACCCACTTCAGGCTTTATCTGATGCCAAAGATGCGCTCGACGACCTCTCCCCCGGTCAAATTGCCGAAAAGATTGGTAATTCTATCACCAGTACAATCGGCTCAATGATCACCGGATTTGTTGCAGTCATCCTCCTCGCTCTCAATAACGCCTACCAGTGGGGTATCGAATTCACGATGCTTTTAACTGCCCTACTTGGCCCGTTGGCAATAGGCGGTTCACTACTCCCCTTTGGCGCAAAACCTATTTTCGCTTGGCTAACTGGTTATTTCACCGTTGGAATGGCAAAACTTTGCTTCAACATGATTATTGGTTTGTGCGGACAACTTATTGCTAATTCCGAACAAAACCAACCGATGATATTTCTCCTTTTTGTCGGATTGGTTTCTCCTATCCTTTCATCTGCATTAGCCGCAGGTGGTGGAATAGCCGTTTGGACAGGATTAGGTAAAACAGTAGCATTTGGCTCTGAAATTGCAGCAGGAATCGCTACTGGTGGAGCAAGTACAACTGCAACGGTTGCTGTCAATGCCACCAAATTTGTTAGTTCCAAAATTAAAGTTAAAAAGTAATTAGTCAGAATTCAGAATTCAGAAGTCAGAATTCAGGAGTCAGCTAAGACATTTCAATATTTGATAGTTTGGCAAAAAGCACCTCAGTTTGTTTTATTAGTATATCAATTT
This sequence comes from Nostoc sp. 'Peltigera membranacea cyanobiont' 210A, assembly GCF_002246015.1. Taxonomy (GTDB): domain Bacteria; phylum Cyanobacteriota; class Cyanobacteriia; order Cyanobacteriales; family Nostocaceae; genus Nostoc. The sequence continues at coordinate 59,185 of NZ_NOLJ01000009.1, read as the reverse complement.
ACCAGTAAGTTCCCTAAATCGGAAATATATGCTTAAACCTAAGTCTAAATCTCAACCAGCTCGCCTTCTCAGTTATGGTCAATCTACCTCTACACCTATTGCAATGGCAATCACCATAACAGCAGGAGGAACTATTCTATCTATCCTATTGCAAATAATAAATATTGGCATGAGTTCTAGCACAAATCATCATGTCAAAGGCATGACGGTTGTTCAACTCCAAGATGGCTCCATTTCACCTGGTAAATTTGCTGCTCCCAACGAACGCGAAGATGAAACTATCAAACGCTTTATCTCAGATAGCATGATTAAAATGTTTGGTTGGAACGGAATAATCGAAGCAACAGAGAATGGCGAAAACGTTACCAAACCTGATAAAGGAATAGATGTTCAAACAACAAAAAATAGTAGAAAAAGAATTCCGACTAGAGCTTGGGAAGCTGCATTTGCACTATCTGAAAATCAAGATTTTCGGGCAAACTTCCTCAAAAAGTTAGCAGAAATTGTCCCAAATGGTGTATTTAACGGTGAAGTTCAAGTCTCACTCGTCACCCGCCATATCTCTGAACCCAGAAAAATCAAGGATGGAAAGTGGGAGGTTGATTATATCGGCACGCTTGTAAGCTTTGATAGAAATGAAAATCAAGGTAAAGGAATCGCCTTTAACAAAACAATCACTGTCGAAGCTATCGATACTCCCAAGTTACCAGCCAAGCCAAACGAACTTGATAAAAAAATTTATTTAGTACGAGAGCCAGGTTTAGAAATTACTCAAATTGTTGATTATAATCTCGGCAAAAAAGAAAATAATTAGTAATTAGATACAAAAATATGTTGCAACTACAAGATGAGGCTTCAAATAAGCATGAATTATCTTCCGTAGATAGTCTTTTACCAATTGAGAGTAAAGATATAAAACCTGTAGAAGATGAACTGGAGGGTTCACAATATGAGGTAGCTGAAGAAGACGATCTGGAAGTAGAAGACCCCGCATTAATACAAACTAAACACGATTTTGTCACATCCCCCTGGTCAAGATTAGGAATTATTGGTGGTGCATTCGGTGCTGGGTTCCTAGTTATATTTGTTGTCCTCAACGGCATGATGAATGGGGGTGGTAAAAATGCCAAAAAACCAGAAGTAACCCCTACCCCCACTCCCACGGTTGCCGCATCTGAGAAAAAAGATGGGGATGTTTATGCCAAGCTTGCCCTTGCCAAGCAACAGGAAGAACTTGATGCACTAAATGGTAAAGGCAAAACGGAAGACAAAGAAGAGAAAAAGGAAGGTACTGAAGAAGAACAATCTAAAAATAAAGAGAAAACACGTTCTATTCGACAACGAAGGGTAGTCGCTCAAGAAACTCCCCCTACTTCCAGAAGACGTGTATACCGAGAAGAAGCACCCGAAACTGTTAGACCAAGACGTAGAGAAGTCGCTTCACAGCCAATACCACCCCTGCGTCCTAGCGCTCCTCTGCCAAAATTTGCCAAACAAATAGTTGCCAGCAACCAGAGTGTCGCCAAAGACCCAATAGCCGAACTCGAACGCCTGCGTAGCCTGGGTTCGGTTGGTCGGGTTGATTATATGTTAGCCAGTACCACTGTAAGTGAACCTACAAGCACAACAGTACAAGAAGTTACAGCTAAAACTGAAGAAACATTACGCTCAGCAGAACAAAATACCAGTCGCTCCCGTCGTCGCCGTAACCGCCGCAGCGAGAATACCGAAACAGTTACCAACACTCCCAGTCAAATTGAAGAACTACGGCCGCGTTGGGAACCTGTAAACACAAACGACAGTACTCCAGAGTATAGCAATACTGGTGACGAAGAAAACAATCAAGCCGTACCAGTTATTTATAGCTTCTCAGTAGAAAAACCACAAACTAGCTCAGAACTTGGCAAAGAAAAAACCGTAGAATCCAGTTTTGCTGGTAATAAAGAAAACAATCTCCCTCAGCAAGTCGAACGAGTTGCAAATAACTACCTGCCAGAAGAAGCACAGATACTTCAAGAAACACAACCACAGTATCTAGTTGTCGGTTCGTTTGCAAGTGCAACCCTCGTAACTCCGCTCGTTATGCCCCAAATCAACAATAACGGTCGTTCCCAAGAGCAGACAAATACATTACGGTTTGTCGCCCAGTTGAACGAGCCGCTTTACAGCAATACTGGCGAAATAGCCATTCCAGCAGGAACACAGGTAACTATCGCTATGATTTCGGTTGATAGCACATCAGGCGTGCGTGCCGAAGTCACGGCTATTCTCAAAGATGGAACTGAATACCCCATATCACCCGGAACGATATCAGTCCTGGGAAAGGCAGGTTCCCCCCTAGCCGCCAGGCCCTACGACGACAAGGGATCTGAAATTGCCAAGTATGATGCCACTTTGGGGACAATAGCTGGTATTGCCAAGGTAGGGGAAATTATCAACCAGGCGGATGAAGAAGTCACAGAAGATTTGCCTTTAGGTGGGACAAGAACCCGCAGCCGCAATAACAACCGCAACTTGGGAGCTGCCTTCCTTGAAGGTGCCTTTGGCAAACTTGGCGAAACAGTCAGCAAGCGGACAGAACGTGCCACCGACGAAATCAACCGCCGTCCCAATGTCTGGTATGTGCCTAAAGACACCAAAATCACAATCAAAGTCGATAGGTCAATCAAGCTGTGAAACTCAGATATATAGCCGACTTTAGTTTAATTATCCCCTGCGCGATCGCCTTTAGCGGGTGCTTCACCATCACCTCCGTGTTTGCACCAAACCAACTTGTACTAGCAAATACTATCCGTCAAGTTGCAGCGTCCCAGGTGTCAGGGGAAAATGCCCAATTGCAGACAGTTAAGGTCTGGCCTGGACATGGGGTATCAATATCGTTCTACAACACCAGAGAAGTCATCAAGAAAATCTGGCTGGATGACCCATCTAGGTTTGTTTTTGATGTAGACGGATGTCTTGAAGGCTTGGGTAAGTGTTCTAGTAATAGTACGGGTGCTGGACTAATTCATATTCGCCGCATCGAGACAGTCAAAATCCCCGGTTTACCACAAGCTTCTTACGGGGCGCACATGACGGTGATTACTGAATCTGGGTCAACAAGGAAAAGCTATCATTTTCGGATTGTAGCGGGCAGTGGCACACCAGAGTACAGCCAAATTGAAATTATTGGCGATACTCCCAGCAAACCTGAAGAAGTAAAACCAAAGGTCAGTTACACGGCATTATCTGATAGCAGACATATCGCTAAAGGAATGCAAGTTGCCTTAAAAAACCAGTGGGTTACTACAGATAGCAAGCTTTGGAAGCGTCTGAACCAACTTGTGGAGTTGCGATCGCAAGGAGAGGAACTTGTTGTCGCCGCCAGCACCACCGGAGTATCAATGCAGTTGGTTGAAAAACTCATGCTGCTAGGTGGAAAGCGCTTCTTAGAAATACCGCCACAGCGCAATAACCCTCTAATAACACCAAATACAGGTAAAACAAACTTTCTCTTGAATCAATAATTTTTAAATAACCACTGATGTATAACGAAAATTTGACCTCCAACAACCAAATTTTAGATATCACAACCGAGGTAACTGCGATCGTACCAGTGAGAGCTGCAAGTCAGGAAACTACTCACAACAAAACCAACCGAGCGCTTGAGTATCGGATGGAAAAATTTAATAATTTACGCTACCTGATGGTAGCAGGACTTATTGCAGGACTTGCCCTACACGGGTTAATCCGGTTTGGAGGTAGCTACAATATCGGCAGTCTCCTATTCGGTGAGAAAGCAGTAGCTCAAACAGTTCCATCGAAGTATTCAAATTTGAACACTTCGATAGATAAAACAAAACAAACCAAACAGCCACAACCCGTCGCAACTAAATACGTCAACGGCGCACCTACTCCTGACTGGAGTAGTATCACGTTCAAAAATATGAAATTTGGTGGTGCTGGCAGCGTCGAATTTCCTAATATCAAAAACCCTGGTATGAAGGAGACACGCACCTGGAGTACCGGACAAAGCCTTGCTGAAGTCATGGAATTAGGTGATTTTGAAGCAACTGAGTTCAATATTGAAGATTTTACGCTTGAAGATATCGCCAACATCACGGGAATTAACCTCAAAAATCTCAAACTGTCAGATTTTGAAACACTCGATTGGCAAACACTTGAAGACCTCGCCGAAGCAATTCCTAATTTAGAAGATTCAGAAGTCGGAGCCATCCCACCAATTCAAGAACTAGTGACCAAAGTTACAGGCAGCACCGCAAGCTACCAAACTGTTGGTGAGGTGCTGGACAATTATCCCAAACTGGGAGAAGTGGAACTTGGTGAGTATGTCAAACTCGATAAGTATAAACTAACCAGCATCCCCGGTATTCAGGATGCAGAGCTAAAGGACTTTACTAACTGGCAAAACACAACAATTAGTAAGGTTCCGGGATTAGCAGATGTACCGTTTGATCAGTTCCCCAGTGTTCCCATCCCCGATGTTAGCTTTATCGGCAAAGTAGACTTACCCCTCGGTTCGCTTGAAAGCGGACGCTGGAAGTCAATAAGCGGTAGCTATCAAGCTGGGTTTAATGTCCCGTGCGAGAAAAAGTGTGGTCATATCGAAGTTTCAGGCAGTGAGACTATCGTTGGCGCACAATGGATGTCCGGCAAAGACCAAAACGTTAAAGGCGGATTCGGCATCTTGGGCAGCCTCAACGGTGGGAAAGAACCCACAGGTCGTCATCCCTTTGGGAAATCATTTAAACAAGTCATCTGGGACATTAACGAAGCCGACGGCAGTATCACCACCGCGATGTTCTTCCGTATCTGCAAGCGGGGTTGGGTTGATTTGGGCTGCTCGCCCTACTTCATTGGCCCTGTTCCCTTCTTCACCTACCGCGAAATAGACCCAATTATTCTTGGTACACCTCTCACTGTACCGAAGAAGTAAAAAGGCAATCATAGAAGAATTTATCCCCTTGCTTTTAACTTTTGACTTGGAAAATACACCCCACACAACTAATGGAGAAATATGCAACTTCACTTCATCGCATATTTCTTCGATTTCCTCATGCCAAATTAACACAGATTAATATGAATAATTATCTGTTTGCAACTGCTAAAACTAAAACTGTTAGAGAAGTAAAAGCTGCTCATAAAAATAGCAATACTGACTTTAGTAAATATACAGATAAGCTCATGTCACCTCAAGGTTTACTACTTGCAGGGGGAATTGGCTTATTGTTGCTTTTACAGCTTTTTAGTAATGGCAAAAAAGGCAAGCTTGCTACTAGCTATTGGGGTGGAGCAAAGGAAACTGCCCAAGCTAAGAAAAAAGCCTTGAAGCAAATCTTAGCTCCTAAGTGTGATAGTGCAAGTCTGTATATCGGAGTACATAGATATAAGGGTCAAAAATCACCCAAGGGGAGCGGGGGAGTACCAGTTTATGTACCCGATGTCCAACGCGGAACTGCTGTAATTGGCGCACCTGGTAGCGGTAAATCATTCTCGGCTATCAACCCGATGATTTACTCAGCAATTGACCAAGGCTTTGGTATAGTACTATACGATTTTAAGTATGCCAGTCAAGCCAAAATCGCCAGTTATGCCAAATCAAAAGGGTATGACGTACACGTATTTGCACCGGGATTCCCCGAATCGGAGGTATGTAACCCAATCGATTTTTTACGCGACAGTAGCGATGCTGAGACTGCACGGCAGTTAGCTACGGTTATTAACAAGAACTTCCGCCTGTTGGGTAATGCGTCTGAGGATGCATTCTTTGGCCCTGCGGGCGACCAGTTGACGCAGGCTATTTTAATGCTAACTAAAGAGTTTGGCGATCGCGCTGATATTATGACGGCTGCGGCAATACTTTCCAGCGAGAAGATGGTCGAACGCTTGATGGCAGCAGCACTAAACCCCTGGATTAAGATAGCTTTTGGTCAATTATTTAGTTCGGCTGGCTCTGAAAAAACCGTGGCGGGTATCGCTGGTAGCGCTTCATTGATGTTCACCCGGTTCATGGCAAGGGGTACATTGGGATGCTTTGTCGGTAAAACAACCCTCCCCCTGGAGGTAAAACGCAAACAGATGATTATCTTCGGGTTAGACCGCGAACGCCGCGATGCTGTCAGCCCCCTGATGACCAGCATTCTCCACATGGTAGTTTCCCGCAGCATCGCCAAAAAACGCAAGGAAGATGGCCCATTAATAGTATGTCTTGACGAGTTGCCAAGTATCTTCCTTCCAGATTTATTTAAATGGCTTAACGAATCTCGTTCCGAAGGATTCTGCGGTATCCTGGGTTGGCAAAATATGGGTCAGCTTGAAAAGATTTATGGTAGGGAAATCTCTAAAGCCATCCTCGGTGCGTGCGGCACAAAATTTGTTTTTAATCCTGGTGAAGAAGAATCTGCCAGATTATTTTCTGCATATTTAGGTGAAGAGGAAATTAAATATAAACAAAAATCTCGCTCAACTGGAGGGGGTAGGGCTAGCACATCTATCAGCGAACAAGAACGGACTCGGAAGCTATTCGAGCCTGCCCAATTCCTCAAATTACCACCTGGTAAATGTCTACTTATTAACCCTGCTTATAGTAATAAAAATGAGGGTTCAGTACCAATATTAAAAAATATCAAAATCCCGAAATATATTATCGGACTCGAACAAGAAAACGATACTAACTGGGATAAAGTCATTAAGGAGCTTGCTAGGAAAAGTACCCAGAAAAAACCCACACAAGAAGATTTAGATTTGCGAGTCAAGGAAGTAGATCGGAAGTTTCCTATCCCACAAGCACCCGTACAAGCAGGCAATGCACCGTTACCTGTTGATGCGTACAAGAGCTTTTTCTAAAAATGATACAATGTAGCGTCAAAGACGAAAATATCACTCAGACAAAAATAATTAAGCTAATAAATAATTATCACCAACAAGGTCAATTAATTAGTTCACATCAAGTAAATAGCAAGAATGCACATTCAATTATTAGCTCTTTTGAGGAACAGTTTATCCTCCGACCAAGAGTGAAAATTCATGGGCTACATAGACAGATTGTCATCGATAAAATTGAGATAGAAATAAATGCTAACAACTATGGTGAATTAATCAAACATCATGTAAATTTAATTGGTTTTGAACAACAACAATATGTTGCATATCTACTTCCTTATCAAAGAGTAAACATACATATTATTTTCAACCGTGCCACAGGAAGCCAAGGAAACTTAATTGACATTAGTTTCCCTCAATATAGTATGTGGAATTCAGAATATAAAGTTAAACTCTCTTACGAGGCAATTATCAATGAATATTACAGAGCAGAAAAACAACAACTTGAGTATAGAAGAGATATTGAACGGAAAGTTAGACGACTTATTGAATATTCTGAAAAAGTCACAAACTACGACATACAACTCGACAACGCTATTAATAGAATTAACCAAATTCTTAGAAAAATGGCATAAAACTTGTGAGGATATTAATGTACAGCACCAACAAATCAATCAAGAAATATTTATAGCAAAAGAAAAACTAACATCAATGGAAGTTAAAATATCCAGACTAGATGACAAGCTAGAAGCAATGTTAAAAATTATTGCTAACCAAAGCGAACAACTAAGCGAAATAAATCAAAATTTCAAAAATAGCCAAATAGAACTAAGTCAAAACAAACATCAAAATGGAAATTCAACCTCTCTATCACTTGAAGAGTTTAAAAATTTTATTTAATAAAACTACCTCACATTCAGTCAGATTCCATAAAAAATTACCCATTTCAAAGTAAGATATGTTTGACCCCAGACAAACTCAAATTAATGAATCATATTTAAATACATCTGATACTGCAATTAAAACAAGTCGGGAATTAAGTAAAACCCTCATCAATGCACTGACTAAGATAACTAAAGTAATTCTCGAAAAACTCAAAGAAGCTCAAGAAGCAAGTAAAATTGCAGTTGAAGTTGGCAAAGACATTTACAATCTTGTATCTGATGAATCTACCCCTGGTGCATATAAATGGGAAAAGGTAGATTTAACCAGCCAAAGTATAAAAAGCAATCAAGAAACTAATATTGTGTTCATGCCAGATGTATTAATAGAAGGTCAATACACAATAGAAACTGAACCTTTTACAGACTATCAAGCACAAAGAATTGCTGCCAGATTAGTAGAAGATGTACCCAATTTAAATAGTGATTATCAGCAAACAAGTGAGATCGCTCTGAAAATTACAGCTTATCTGGAGTCAGAGGGTTCAGAAAAACAAATCGTTATCTATGAACAAGATAGCGAAGGTAAATGTACAACTAATCTCGTCACTGAAATACTTACCCCAGATGAAATAATAGATGTAGCAAGTGAACCACTGATTAAGCTACTACCTCCATCTGCTGAAATTATTGAAAATTCTGAAAATACAAAAGAGTTATTATCTGATAATGAAAATTTCACTGCTATAGAAGTAAGTCCACTGTTAGATGAGAGTCAGCTGACTATAAATAAGTTACTACAAGATGAAAACAGCGAAAACAGTTCGCCCATAACTCAAGAAATAAACTCATCTGTTGAAATAGAAGCAGATGAGAGTTTTGAAGATGATGTGGTAAATAATCTTCAAGAAGAAATCGCACAGTCCAAAGAAACTCTTAAAATCAGAGAGATAGTTGTTAGTAACTACCAATCTCAAGATAAAACTGAAGGAGAGGTAAACGAAAATGCAACTCGCAATCAGTTTTTTGGACAAGAGCCAGAGGAGCTAGAAACTAATAATCGAAACAAATATGCACCTGAATTTAGCTATCAAGAAGTAGCTAACTCCCAAGGTGTAGAGTCAGCAGCGCAGCAGTGGGCGCGTCAAGTTGAAGTACCTATCTATCAAATTAATAATAAACAAGCGCGGGAGGAACGCTACAACGGGGAAAATAAAGACATTGCTGAAACCGCGATCGCAATGTTAAAAAAATACGGCACTCTTGAACAAGATGGGTCACGTATTTACCGTAGCGATACATTTGTGATTCGCCAAGAGGGAGACACTGTTAGCATTCACCGCCGCAGTGATGAACTATTTGGGTGGGAAAACTCTTTGATGGATTTTAAACTCAACAAAAAAGAGGAACCCAAAATAACGAAAAAACCTACAGAGATGTTACCTATTGAACGTCAGGAGTTTCTCATTGTGGCAGAATACTTAGGCGACAATGGCAAGCTCCCTGACCTCAACAATGCCGATATCCGTGATGTAGCAAATAGCTTGGGAAGTCTTGCACCCGCTGGCACGATTAAAACCTTGGAAGTATTTAAACAAAACGAGATATTGCACACCCTTAATAATGTCCTCATCCAGGCTGATAAGGAAGAACTTACGGTAGGTGAATTTACCATCAAGCGATCGCGCGACCCCGAAAATAATCGAGCCAGCCTGCAATTATTTAAAACTACTGAAGAGAAAGGTACTCAGGAACTTGTCCGGTTTGACCTAACTAAAATCGAAGCTGGGATTACTAAAGAAGTTAGTAAGATGAATATCTCTGACTACGACATCAACCAAGTCAAGTTTATTGCCCAGAACGCCAGCAAACTCAACTTGGAACAAATCTTTGGTAACGAACAATCTACCCCCGCAACCGCAGGCGCACACAAAGAACGAGTCATACAAGCAGCTGGCGATCTGCCTGTCAAAGTTCACCCCTATATCGCTGAGGAATGGGCGAACATGGTCAAGCATGGTAGCCCTGACTGGGGAAAGGCAATGAACCAGGGTAATGAAGAGATTCTTCAACGGATAAATGAGAATGACGGCAAGTTACCAATTGCCGACCAGAGGGAGATGTACTTCAAGATTTTAAACCATAAGACAAATGAAGCTGAAAAGAAAGGAGAAACAGTCGTCGATTTTGTTCCCCTCAAAGACATTATGAGCGACTTACAACAATGGCGAGGGGAAGAAATTCGGCAGAAATATACCCCAACTGAACACATACCCTCCCCTCAACGGCAAACTGTTGCGGCTGCATCTAAAACCAAGTCGGGAGAAGTTGAGTTGTAAACTAGGTATTACCAAGTTGTCTAATACAAAGTTTGCAAAGTCGCATTGAAAATATAAAAACTTGAATTGAGAATTTATCCAAATTTGTACGAGTTATGAAATTTAAAAAGCTTACTTCATAAACTTTTCACTGATTTTGAATGATTAGTCTCTTTACTTAAATCAGTAACGCGATTAAAACAAAAATTACTACGTAAAGCTCACGCAGATACTCAATGTAGTATCTCAAACAAAAAACTAAAAAGTGAGCTTAACATCCGAATTAAAAAATAGAAACTCACCTATCAGGAGATGGTTTGACTCTAGACTCAACAAGACAGTCATCAAGATGATTACTAACCATAACCAGCTATTAGAAAATCAAGAAATTATCAGACCGATTGATGGGGTAGATTTTCCCTTAGTAGGAAGTGCGATCGCCAAAGCACTTGCCAAGTATTTAGGAAGCATCTATGAAGACCAAACATGGTTTACCAATTGTCTTGCTCAGGTTGGAGCAAAAGCCCTCAAAATAGAATATGCCTTCGATTATTCCATTACAAATTCAAATTCACTTGAAGAAGAAGCTCTAAAGTGTATGCTCTTGGGTGCATTAGAAAATTATGCTCGTAGCCGTAATATTCATGAGATTATTCAACCTTTTCTACAAGGAGAAAAATCTCTTCAGCTTGAAGCAGAATACTTCAAAAAATGGCTTCCTAGTATCCAAGATACATCTCAAATCATCGGTATTGTACCCCGTACCTGGCAAACAGTAGCTAATCAAGTAAGTGGGAATATTACCTGCAATGCTTCATACCCTTTAAGTGAATATCTTGGAGGTGCTGATTGCCAGATAATTGCTGGAAATACTCTCATCGATGTACGAACAACTGCCAAAAAGCGTCCCTTCTCTCTAGAAAACTTTTACCAACAAATTAGTTACGTCCTGCTTGATAGCAATGATACCTATAGTATCAATCAACTGGTCTGGTTTTACAGCCGCCAACAGTCGGTATTCTTCTATCCCACTGACAAAATATTCCGCGACTTGCAAGCAACAAGAGAAGAATTTAAGAAAATGATTCTTGATAACTATCACACAAATAGGCTAGCAGAACAAAACAAGTGTTTATATCTTCCCCAGTAAGGATAAAAATATGATTCAAGACTTTCAACTCAATCCTAGCTTCAATATCCACTTCGATGGTATGAAGTATCACGCCAAGATTCACTTTGATGATGCTTTTGAAACTGAAGCAGAAGAAATTGCAGCAAGTGCTATTAGCACTCTTGCTACAAAAGTATCTAACCGTTGGCGGCAGTATCTTCTAAATATTGCAAATAAATACAGACAGTAATCTACTAGTTAGCCCTTTCCAAGCAGAGGGTTAACTTAACGAATGTAAATCAACTTTTGCTCGTTTAAATACTATGAAATTAGGTTTCTATCCAGTATTGGGTAAGAGCGATTTTGTTAGAAGCAAGGGTAAAAAAATCCCAATCTGGCAGTTGCTTGAGTATCAGCCGGTAGGCTGGCTATACTCACTCGCGATCAAAGCAGAAATTGTTCCAGATAGTCCCATTGTTCATGACTGTGGATCATTTAACTACCGTGACCAAGATATCCCCACTCTAAACGGTAAATATGTTGATGCTTACTGGTCTATTCATAGATATAGAGAACGCTCAAAGGTCGGCGATATTATTGTTTGTCCCGACCATTTACTTGTTGGAGAAAATATCAGGGAACGGCAAGAATACAACCTTAAACAAGCAGAAACATTTATCCAGCTTGCTAAAAGTTATCTTCCCAACAGAATACCCCTAGCAGTCATCCACGGGCAGTCTCTCAGTGAACGCCTCGAAGTAGCAAAATATCTTTTGGGACTGGGATACCACCATCTCGGCATCGGTGGGCTTGTTTCCCAGGCGAGAGAGCATTCAACTAACTTACACATTATCAAAACAATCACTGACGTTGTGCGATCGCCGAAGGCGGGCGTTTCGCCATCGCTAATTGACTCGGAACGAGTATTGCCGAAAGCGGATGCGATGGCTACGCCCGCCGCAGCCATCGCACCATTGCACGAGCCAAATGCTCACCTGCACGTTTTTGGATTATGCTCGCCCCAGTATGCCAAAGCTTTTATTCAGATGGGACTATCCTTTGATGGTTCAACTTTTATCCGGGAAGGACTAGGGGGTGGGATGTTCGTCAGCCACGAGGAAAAATTAATTCGGATGCCAACCTACTGTGCGCCAAAATGCAACTGTCATGTTTGCAGGGTTCTCAACCGACATAGGATTGACCCTCGGCTGACAAACAAAGGACGGACGCATACTATGGGAAGAATCGCCCACAACCTCAATCTGGTGATCAGCACCTACAGAAAGTTCACTCCCAAGGAAAAAATCTACCTGGTTGCAGGATGTGGCAAGCAGCTTACCTACCCTGCTGCCGCCAAAGACTTATATTATTCGCAGCACTTTCAAGCGTGCCGTCGCTACGTAGAAGAGCAAGAGTCAAGATGGTATATCCTCTCACCTTTACATCAAGTTATTAACCCAGAAGCAATCATCAAACCCTACGACAAATCCCCCTATTCCTTATCTCATCAGGAACGCATACTATGGGCGCAACAAGTAGCAGAAAGCCTCATACAAGTTGCGTCCCCGGAAATAGAGTTTGTATTCTTGACGGGCAAGCTTTACAGACAGGAGGTAACATCCATTTTACAAGCAAACGGATACGCGACAAAAGTACCAATGCAGCACCTAGCCATTGGACAGCAACTTGCCTGGATAAAGAAGGAACTGGAGCAAGAAAAACAGCTTGTTTTAGATATATAACCCAGCAGTAATAGCACCCAAATGATTTATGGAGACTACAAAACGAGTAATTAATATAAGTGAAAAATTCGGTAGCTGGATTGTACTAAATAAACAAGGAAAGCAAGTATTATGCCAGTGTGATTGTGGAACCCAAAAACTTGTCTACAGTCACACCCTCACCAATGGTCGATCAACTAATTGTGGTTGTAAAAAAAGAAAAGAATCCATCCCAGTTGGGGCAAACTTTGGGAGACTAAAAGTTATATCCGATGTAGAAGTTAAGGGGAAAAGGGGTGAATTACTACTCCTTACTTTATGCAGCTGCGGAACCCAAAAGTATGTCAGTAAAAATAGCTTAAAAAGAGGGCTTACACAAAGTTGCGGGTGCTTGCAGCGCGAAACCCTCAAGAGCGATAAAACTGTCCACGGCCACTGTAAAAGCCACGAGTATAACTCCTGGTTACACATCAAGCGCATCTGCTATAACAAGAACCACCATCAGTACAAGTATCATGGCGGGTGCGGAATTGAAGTTGATGCATCCTGGCGCGATAACTTTACCCAGTTCTTAAAAGATATGGGAGTAGCACCCGAAGGAACAGTCATAGCACGTATTGATCTAGAGAGTGACTTTGCTCCCGGAAATTGTCAATGGATACCCAGAAAAGAGCATTACTGTCAAATACATTTCTTAAAAAGAAAAGAATTCTTCATTTCTCAAACTTTACCCAAACCAGTTGTTACAAATTGTGAGATTAATGTTTCACCAAATATTATTCGCGCAATTGTCAAAGCTCATGCAAATGGTGAAGCCAATATGAATAAACTTGCTACACAATATCAAATTAGCACTCAAGACGCAATAAATATTATCCTTCACCACGCTTAATCATAATTTTTTTTAATAAAAGTGCGTCATCTGATTATAATAGCGCACTTTTTATTTTCAATAATTTATTTAATATTTTAAATAAAAATTAATCTGTTCATAGATTAATCACCACAGTTATTACACACCTTGTAAAGGTAGTTATTAGGAGTAATTCAGCAATCAATAAAATCCAAAATATTTTACCTGAGCATGAAGTTGACTGCACATGGCTAATAATGGCGAGTTTTAACTAAGTGTTCATACAAATACGAAATTATTCTCTAGCTAGAAAAATTAGCTAGATTTTCTCCCATAGACGAAATTATCAACTAGCTAGGCAAGCAAAACCTCAAGTCAAAATCATAAAAATTGTACATGATAATACACAACGGCTCTTACATCTGGTTTCACGCAGGACAAACTGCAAGATGGGGAACTATAAATGCGATTAAAGCATTGCCATACCTAATGATTGCATACCAAATCGACGGACAGTGGTACAGTGACCCCGATTTTTTACCACCCAAAAATCTAGAAGTAAAACCAACAATCCCTATAAGTTCAGCAATTATTCACATACCAAAAACAACAGTTGAGCTACAACCAATTGTTCAATTATGTGCGGGATTTAGAAACAGAAAAGTTCACAGTCTTTGGGTAGTTAATGCTCCAGAGCAAGTATTGAAACATATCTTAGAGTGCAAGCAATGGGACAGTATATCACCCAAGCAACTATTAGAAACTCTGTATGAATTAATTCTTTATGGCTACGAAGTCAAAATACTTCCCGCCAAAAAGGAAACCATATCCCCAATCGAATGGATGGAATAGTAATGACTAATAGCAATCAACAACTCACACTTTACTATCCTTGTGTAGTTCAAATTTTAGATCGATTTGTACAAACAATATCAGTTGAGTTTTGGATACAGAATCCAATAAACGACAAATGGAATTTGGTAGTCTTGAAAGATGGTGATAGCAGCAGCATATCGGGTTATACATATGCGACGGCACCACGTAAAATGGCATACCTCAATGAAGAATATCTATCAATAGAAGCCTTTTTGCAAGCCAAAAAAGAAGAAGGTGTAGACTATCCCATTCGACATAAAAGAACTTATCTGACAGTTAAGGGTGCTGCATCTCACAAACTATTCTGGACATGGACAAATCCTCAGACCAATAAAATTGAACGCATCCATTGGCATCCTTTAGCTATAAAAGCAAAGGCAAGTGAAGATGACCGAACTGATTACTCAAATATAACTCCAGTCAAGATTGTAAATGGCAAATTAATTACACTTGAAAAGGAGAATTTACCATCAAATAGAGCAGCTTTTTCGGAGTTTCTTGCAGACAGGGAAGAAAACCTCCGCCTTGCACTCGAAGCCCTAAAATCACCCAATCCTGATGCCGCACTCGAACTGCTAGCCATCATGGAAGAAATATCCAAAGACTGCTTCTATGCCAGTTGGATTATGGGCAATGGATACAATTTAGAATCAATTCTTAAATCATGGGATGGCACTAGCAACGTCAGCTACGGCGGTGGGGAAATCACACAGCAACAGTTAGCACTAATGCGCGTTCTTTCTGAACTATCCCAAGGTTGGTGGTTTTGGGATGAAAATCAGGACACTGGGGTAATTTTCCAAAGTTAAACTTACAGGGGAATCGCCTGATTATTTGGGCTGGGAGTATTGCGATCGCTGTACAAGATCGGGAATGCGCTACTGTTAATCGTAAGCGCATTTTTTACACCCAGTATATCGAAGGTTAATTTTGAGTATGGGAAAGATGGCGATATTTGAGAAAAGCCTCTAAGACACTTACTTCGAGCTAAGAGTAAGTGTCTAACCCTGTGTAGCAACTGGTTAATCTCTATTTTCAGTCGTTTTAGAAAATAACGATCTCATATCCACTACAGATTATTATTTAGTAGTGGGTTATACTTACAACTCCATATCGCAATTCCGAGTTGGAGAAAATTGATATTGTTTTTGTCTTGCAGCCGCTATTTCAAAAGAGGTATCAAATTCGGTAGCCTTTGTTCCAAGTTTTAATTCCTCGTATAAAGGCACACCATCGCCGTCATTATCACTCTTGAGAATCTTAGTCATGATATGAGCCGGGGCAACTTGCGCGAGGCGATTTACTACATTAGCAACAAACTCGTTAGATGCGTCGCAGCCATCAAGGTATTTAATCAAAGCATCAGCAGTAGCCTCAGTCATCTTGGATGGGTTTTTTACCCCCGCTTCCAGAATAAAGTCATCGTAAATAGCTTTCTCGCTATCAGTAAAATTTTCCTTGCAAGCTTGTTGGATAATTAATTCAGCCTGCTGTTGTTGATTTAAAATTGTCATAGTGGTTTTTAAATATTGTTAAAGGAGTAACAGATATGACACATTATGTTTGCGATTTGTATGGCAATACAAACTGGAAGATTCCAGTAGAAGAAGTCGCCGCTAGAACATTCAATACAGAACAAGAAGCACAACAATGGTTCCAAGAGAAGTGTTCTGATAACAGTATTGAATTTAGTGGCTTCCATGACACTGAACGCTATGTCACTAACTGGGTTTCCTGCAACGGTCAAGAAGTTGGTGAAATCACCAAACGCCCTACCTAATTCCAACAAATCCTATTAGAAATTCAGAAAATTGTTTGTACCAGACAATTTTCTTCATCAAATTTAACGCCATATTAAATGACGCTCATAGACGGACAGTTAATACGAGAACACGTAAAGCAAGAATGTCAAAAATACAAATCCATATTTCAAGCATCTCAAAAAGAAGTAGCAATCATCAGATTTGAGTCTTCAGAAAATGCCAGCAATGAATTAAGAGCTAGATATGAAGCAGCCAGAATCTCAGCAGAACAAAAAGTAGCTATTTTCAACGCTATTGGCATTACTCCCAATTATATTGTGCTATCACCTAATATCGCAGTAGAGCAATTTGACGGCATTGTTCAATCCATTAACGAAAACACCCAAGTCACTGCTGCTATTGTTCAATATCCAATTCCAGCTAAGTTTACAAGCTCAATTGGGCTATTAGAGCCACAAAAAGATATAGATATCGTCCGCAGACAAAGCAACAATTTCTTTGAAAGTTGTGCTACTGCTGAAGGAATCGCCAGAATTGTTGAATCCTACGCACAAAGAGATTCCAATGTTGCAGTTGTCGGCGGAGGTGGCTTTGTGGGCAATGGTGTCATCAAATATTTAGAAGCAAGTAGAATCAGCTGTTTCTGTTTGGAAGACGGCGATGACCTGACTAGAACTCAAGAAGCTGACATTGTAGTATCAGTCACCGGAAGACGAGGAATTTTCACGGACTATGTACTCCCCTCTCATCGCTTGGTTGTCGATGGTGGCTTTACACCTACTGCTTCTGGTGCTGCTGGCGATGTAGACCGCAGTGCTTACAGCATCCCCCAGAACATTACGCCCGTCCCTGGAGGTATTGGCCCAATAGAAATGGCAATTTTAGCAGAACGTTTGGTAAAAATGGATTTGGGCATAGAACTTGGGAAATGGGACTATCAGCAATTACAGCAAGAACAGATGCAACGCGCTACTATAATTGCCCCCATAGCTAGAGTGTTCTTCGCACAGCAAGCAACTGCCTATCCTCAATCCATTCGCACAGAAAAAGAAAACCTATTTGTCTTGGAAGGCAGTAACTACCAGATCAGCTTCAATAGCACCACGCAAAGTTTAACTGTTGCCAGAACCAATGAAAAGCTAACGCTGATTCGGCTAACTCTTGCAAGTAATCAAATTGAAACCGCCAGGGGTATAACAAACGAGGACGTAGCAAGATGGCAGCAAATTCAAACTGCGATCGATTCAACAATAACGCAATCAACTGATAGAGGTATAGAGTTTTGAAACTATCAATCATCACTGCAACCTACAATAGACCTATGCAGCTTGCATCTACTGCACTGCCAAGCATTCAAAGTCAAACTAACCGCAATTTCGAGTGGATCGTCATCAATGATGGCGCTAATCCTGATACCAAAGATATCATCTCTAGCATTAAGGCAAGAGCTGATTTTCCCATCAGTTACATTGAAATGGAACACCCTGAACCGAGCAGTGGCTTTGGCTTGTGCTACGCTCGAAACCTGGGACTAGATGCAGCTGGTGGTGACATTGTTTCATACCTGGACGATGACAACAGCATAGCTCCTGAATTTGTTGCCTCAATGCGGCAGTACTTTGAACAACATCCCAATGTCCGATACAGCATGGCAAGACAGCAGCGCCGCCGCGATGTCATCCGCAATGGTAGTGTTATTCGCCAAGGAAAACCGTTTGTTTCGCCTAGCAATTGCTGCTCCTTACAGCAGCTTCTATGGCAACAAGAGATATTCGACAGCAATGGTTTCGTCCACTACCGAAGCAATGCTCCTAGATGGAACCCCCAGTTTAAAGTATTCGCAGACTATGAGTATTTGCTGCAATGTGCTTGCATCTGGGGTGAAGGTGGCTTTGGTCTCAATAACAGCATTCTTGTTAACTATATTCAGTCTTCTATTGGTATTATTGGTAGTTCCAACTATGAGCAATGGGCAACTGAGCTATCGCTGATTGTCAGTAACCAAGCAAACTATTTCATCCTTCAGGACAATGCTGTTGAACCCTTAGAGCAGCTTGTAAACACTTATATTACTAAAGGAAAAATCTCATTAATGCCAAAAGCTTTTGCCCTTCTTTAAATCTAAAGAAGCTTGTCAACAGCGCTGAATCTAGCCTGAAGTAGAGAGTCAGGAGGCATCTTTATTCTGGCTTCTGACTCCTCAAAACTTTAAAAGTGAAACTTAAATGGCTATTGGCTTAATAACTAGTTATTGAACAAATCCAAATCTGTCACAGCACCAACACTGCTAGAAGATACCAATTTGGCATATTTCGCCAACACGCCTTTAGTGTAACGTGGTGCAGGAGGTTGCCAATTAGCACGACGATGAGCTAATTCTTCTTCAGATATATTCAACTGCAAGAGTCGTGCAGGTGCATCAATAGTAATACTATCGCCTTCTTCTACAAGCGCGATCGCCCCACCAACGGCTGCTTCTGGTGCCACATGACCAACTACCATGCCGTAAGTACCGCCAGAAAAGCGTCCGTCGGTAATTAATCCCACAGCATCACCCAAACCAGCACCGATAATTGCTGAGGTGGGAGCCAACATTTCGCGCATCCCAGGACCGCCCTTAGGCCCTTCGTAGCGGATGACTAGAATATCACCAGCTTGAATCTTCCCCGCCAAAATTGCATCTAAAGAGGCTTCTTCTGATTCAAATACCCGTGCTGGTCCGGTAATTACTGGTTTTTTCACGCCGGTAATTTTGGCGACAGATCCTTCTGTTGCCAGATTACCTCTGAGGATGGCTAAATGTCCTTGGGGATACATCGGGTTATTCCAAGTCCGAATCACATCTTGATTCGTGGATGGTTCTTCTGGTATGTCTGCTAATATCTCTGCAATTGTTTGGCCGCTGATGGTGAGGCTATCGGCGTGTAATAAATTATGCACAAGTAGCATCTTCATTACTTGCGGAATGCCACCAGCTTTGTGCAAATCTGTAGCAACATATTTACCACTTGGTTTTAAATCACACAAAACGGGAACACGGGCGCGGATAGTTTCAAAGTCATCCAGCGTTAACTCTACATCAGCAGCGCGGGCGATCGCTAAAAAGTGCAGTACTGCATTGGTCGAACCACCGACTGCCATAATCACAGATATGGCATTCTCTATAGATTTGCGGGTGATAATTTGACGAGGCAAGATTTGTTTACGAATGGCTTCGACTAACACATAAGCCGATTTTTCCGCACTATCTGCTTTTTCGGCATCTTCGGCTGCCATTGTGGAAGAATAGGGTAAACTCATCCCCATCGCTTCAAATGCTGAAGACATGGTGTTAGCCGTAAACATTCCCCCACAGGAACCAGCACCAGGACAAGCCCGACCTTCAACTTCTAATAATTCTTTTTCGTCAATTTTTCCAGCGCTGTATTGACCAACAGCTTCAAAAGAACTGACAACAGTTAAATCGCGTCCGTTGTAGTGACCAGGTTTAATTGTACCGCCATAAACAAAGATAGCCGGGATATTGATCCGGGCGATCGCTAACATTGCCCCTGGCATATTTTTATCACAACCGCCAATGGCTAGCACACCATCCATACTTTGTCCAGTACAGGCGGTTTCAATGGAATCGGCAATGACTTCGCGCGACACTAGGGAATATTTCATCCCTTCGGTTCCCATCGAAATCCCATCGCTGATGGTAATTGTGCCGAACATTTGCGGCATCGCCCCGGCGGTTTTAATCCCAGCCTCTGCTATGAGTGCTAGTTGATTTATCCCCATATTACAGGGAGTGATCGTGCTGTAACCGTTGGCTATACCGACAATGGCTTTATTAAAATCTTCATCTTTAAAACCAACTGCCCGCAGCATAGCTCGATTTGGCGATCGCTGTACCCCTTGCGTTACAACTTGGCTTCTTAAGTTCTCCGACATAGTTACATCATCCTCTGACTTCCATGTATGAGTATCATAGATAGCAATTTTTGATATGTCCAATATATATTTATAAGTATTTGAGACTTATAAAATATCAAAACTATGGAACTGCGACACCTGCGCTACTTCATTGCTGTAGCTGAAGAACTGCACTTTAGTAAAGCCGCAGAGCGACTTCACATCGCTCAACCGCCCTTAAGCCAGCAAATTCAGCAGCTAGAAGCAGAATTAGGGGTAGAACTTTTTCAACGCAAAACTAAACGACAGGTGCAGCTAACGGAAGCTGGACAAGTATTTTTGCAAGAAGCTTATCAATTGTTCGCTCAACTGTCCAAGGCAATTGATCTGACTCAACGGACAGGTAGGGGTGAGAAAGGACAACTACGAATAGGTTTCACCACCTTGGTAACTTACGATTTGCTGCCTGTAATTTTGCGGCGGTTTCGAGAACAGTTTCTAGAGGTGGAGTTAGTATTGCAGGAATTAACGACAACTCAGCAAGAACAAGCGCTATTCAATCGCCGCATCCATGTAGGTTTTGCCCATCCACCTTTAGAAGACAACACTCTCAATCAAGAATGCATTCAGCAAGAAGGACTAATTGTAGCTTTGCTAGAAACTCATTTCTTAGCTAGACAAGAAAATATTTCAGTGCGCGAGCTAAAAGACGAAAATTTTATTATGTTCCCCCGCCATTTCGGCCCCGGACTTTACGATCAAATCCTGAGTCTTTGCCAGCAAGGAAATTTTAGCCCAAAAGTGACTCAAGAAGCAATCCAAATGCAAACAATTATTGGGCTAGTGTCAGCAGGAATGGGGATTGCGATCGTACCGTCTTCTTTGCAAAATCTTCAAAGGGCTGGTGTAGTTTATCGCACTTTAGAAGAAAAAACACCATTAGTAGAAACGGCTGTAGTGTGGCGACAAGAGGATATGACACCTGTTTTACGGGAGTTTCTACAAATTGTCAGAAGTATCTGTGGTTAATTAGTCAGTTATGGCAATAACAAAAACCACTACTTTTGACTAACGCCTACTTGCTAAAACAGCAAGTAGGTAACTTTTTATGACCCAGCTTGAATGGTTACAAGCAAATAAACAGGTTTATTCTAAAGAACATGGTGTTATCCATATCGCTGCTATCATCGAGAAAAATCTTTACTTCAAAAAGGGAAGTGTAAATCAAATTATTTTTGACTGGGAGCATGAGGTAAATTGCGGTAATTTATTACCTCTTAACCAAGCACCAACAGGTAAAAGTATTCTCTACCAAGAGATAGCAGCTATCCTTGATGGGTCAGGAAAACTACAAAATTGTGATGTAATTCCTGCTCAAGAAGCTAAACTTTGTCCCATACCAGATGATATTCACCCTCTAGTTAAACTTGCCTTAAATAAGTCAGGAATTACACAACTATATTCTCATCAAGTCGAAGCATGGGAGGCTTACAAAAAAGGGGAAGATATCATTCTCCAAACTCCTACCAGTAGTGGTAAAAGTATCTCCTTTTTAATTCCAATCGTTCACGAGTGCCTAAAAGGTAAATCAGCTTTAGTATTCTTTAACTTAAAAGCACTTGCATTTGACCAGGTAGAGAAAATCCGCTCGTTTGTTAGTCACCTAG
The DNA here is from genome assembly GCF_002246015.1 of Nostoc sp. 'Peltigera membranacea cyanobiont' 210A. Taxonomy (GTDB): domain Bacteria; phylum Cyanobacteriota; class Cyanobacteriia; order Cyanobacteriales; family Nostocaceae; genus Nostoc. The sequence continues at coordinate 37,276 of NZ_NOLJ01000009.1, read as the reverse complement.
ATGAAGAAATTCGCCCTAAAATTCTCAATATAAATGGTGATATTCCTCCCCAGGAGCGCAAACAACTTTACAGCCATCAACCCTCAATTTTATGCGTTACACCTGATGTATGGAACCACGAACTAAACAACTATCAGTTTGACTCAAACTGGGGATTTAAAGAAACAATCAGAAAAATTTCAATCATAGTCTGTGATGAAGCACATTTCTATCAAGGCATATTCGGTTCACACTTTGCCCTACTTAATCGACGAACTCAATTAATGATAGAATCTGCTGGCAATAATAGTTCTAAATTACAGTACATATTCGCTTCTGCAACAATTAGTAACAGCAGTGAAATTGCCCAGAAGATATCCAATCGAGTAGAACAAAGCAACCTTGCTATTATCGACCAAAGTGGGGCAAAACGCTCAGAGATTACTTTCCTTAGCCTCAAAGCACGAAACAATACTCTTTACCAAACTGCCCAAGTTGCAGCGATGCTCGTAAGTAAAGGAATAGTCGGGATTTGTTTCTGCGATAGTAGAGAACTGGTAAAGGTTTTAACTAATGCCATTCGTAAAGCTTTAGTGGGGATGCAACTGCCTCACTTGGGAGAAAGCATCTCAGCATTTTATGGCAGCATGAAGGCAAATCAGCGTAACAAAATTATTGCAGATATACAGGGCGGGAAGGTCAAGTTCATTATATCCACGAGTGCTTTAGAAGCGGGTCTGGATATCGGGTCTATTGATGCAACTATCGTACATAGTTACCCAGGCTCAATTCTTGCCTTTCGCCAAAGGGCGGGGCGTGCAGGCAGACAGGAAGCAGGGCTATTGGTATTTATCCCGTCGAAAAGGTCGATTATGGACTCTTACTACGCCAATCACCCGGAACGCCTCTTATCTGACCCTCCAGAAATTATCAACTTTAACCACAATTATGAAATAACTTTGGAGCAGCACATTCTCGCCTGTTGCAAAGAAAGTAAACCGACACAAGCTCAAATTGCGCGGCATTTTGGTAGTTCTGGCGATACGATCGCACGACAGCTAATCGGTAATAATCAACTGATTTTCAGTTATAACCAAAGACTGACAACTAATCGAAACCTTGGTTATGTCCACTCAAAAATTAAATTCAGAGGCAACACTGACCAAAACATCAGTTATATCAATCAAGATAGTGCAGAAGAGTTTGAGGAAAGTTCGGCATCATCTGCACTACGAGAAGTTTACCCTGGTGCCATATATCTTGCTCAAGACTTTGACGGCAACCCCGTACAGTATAAATCACAAGAGCTAAATTTAACCGAAGGGAAAGCAATTCTCAAGCCAATTGAGGCAACCAACCTATTTAGTCGTCCCGAAGGAAACCTAAATTTCGAGGAAATCAAAATTGCAGGGGAAGCCAAAATTATCAATCTTTCCCAAGGGGCAGCTAGATTTACACCTGTTTCAGCCAAAATCAAAGAAGAAATTTACGGGTACAACTTGTACAGCCTGGAACAAAAATGGACTTGCACTAATAACAGATGTCGCAACTTCAATTTAAATTTACCCGGACACATACAAACTTGTCCTGCTTGCAATACCCAACTTATTGAACGAGAATTTGTCGAACTATTGGAGGAAAATAAATACAAGGAAGCATTTGCTCTTAACTACAATACATTCTGCGTTAGGGTTGAAATTAATGCTAATGCAAGAAAATATTTTTCAGCCATCGTCAAAAATCTCCGAAAAGAGATACTCAACAAACAGAAATATATTTCCAATGAAGAGAAACAACTATTTGAAAGCAATGAAACTCAGATTTGCGTTCATACTCTCGCACACCAACTCATGCTCAGTTTACCACTTGTCGAACATGGGGCAAACAGTCGAGATATCGATTTCATGTTAATCGAAGTACCATCAAATCATAACATAGTAGGCTATTTCTTCGATACATGCGAACACGGTACAGGTATGTGCGATACTCTCATCAAGTATTTAGAAACCGCTTTTCTTAAGGCAAAGTTTCTAGGAGATAATTGCCCTTGCAAATACGGCTGCTCATCTTGTACAACAATTCAACGCTGCCCTGATGATAACAAAGCACTGTTTAAATCAGTTGGGCTATCTCTACTGGAGGAAATAATCAATCCGACACAAACAAGAACCATTAATCAATAATTAAGATAGTCCTACCCAAGATGGGTAGGATTATTTTTTCAGTAATTAAACCACATACATCGCTTACGCACAAGATTTATGAAAGTTTGTCAGAATAAGCAATGTACATCGAACTATTAGCGGATTCTAGTCAAAATCCTAAACGGTTTAAAATTCTCCATGCACCAACATATCTCCTCCTAGAAACAGATTTTAAGTTAGGAGATTTTGTTGAGTCTAATAGCATCGATTTTATTATCAATCATGCTGTCAATCTAGGATATGAAGTAAAAATCTCCCATCCCAAAGAGCAAGAAAATGATAAATATCCTCTTCCCAAAATCAGTGAAGAGCTTGCTGATTTGATGATTAATTATCCATCAGACTTAAAATTACGAACTAATGGGATGGTTTTTGAACAAAGGGCATATTTAATGTCTAAAGTTTACGATGAAGTATGCCAAAATCTAGAATCAAAAGCTCTCTTAAAAGAAGCAGAGTATTGGCTAATAAATTACGCACGAGAGGTAATTGCCAAACAATGCCATTACTTACCAGATATCCTGATGAAATTAGATAACCCGGTTGTTAGAGCAATGGCAATAGATACACTCATGCTCTGGCAGCCAGACTGGAAAAAAGCTATCTCCCAATATACAGGAAGCAGATTTGAAGCTGGTAATAATGAGTTTGAGGTTATCAGCTACTACCACAATCAAGAAAAGAAGGGTAGGGAAGGGATAATGGTACTATGCAAAGTAACAAAAACTATGAATAATTATCTTGAATTTCCTACGTTTCCCTTCAATATAAACTGTACTCTTGGGACTTATCAAGTCGAAAATGCACTTAACCAAAGGTTGGCTTAAAACATAATCACCATCTGAAATATTAATCTCATAAAAAATCAATTACTACCAGTAAGTTACTGGTAGTAATAAAAAAGCAATTTATATACTAATGCTACGCATATCCCTTTAATCATATTTAACAATTAAAGTCAATGCAAGCAAAAATTAAAAACTGGTTTTCAAATTTTGAGTTGCTAGCAGAACCTATCACAGCCGATGGTATCAAATACTGGTCAGTTGAAAATTTTTTCCAAGCCCAAAAGACAACCAACCCAGAAGAACAAAAATATATTGCATCCCTTAATCCAGCTCAAGCAAAACTTGCTGGCAAAAAGATATCTCTGCGTTGCGGCTGGGAACATATCAAAATTGCCGTCATGCTCAAAGGACTAGTCATAAAATTTCATCCTTCTGGCACATGGTATAAGGAACTAATGCTAACATACGGTGAATCACTTGTTGAGTGGAATTCCTGGGGAGATTTATTCTGGGGTGCTCCGGCTGTCGTTACCAAAGATGGTAAAGCTATTCCCACAGGAGACACTGGAGAAAACTATTTAGGCAGGCTGTTAATGTTCGTTCGCAACTACTACAAAATGGCTGAAACATTAGTCTCACCAATCAACGAGCTAGTCAGCCCAGAATTCCTTGCTAATCTTCAGAAGTGGCTGCTATCATCCCATCACTTTCCTGCTAACTATAAAGCAAAAACTTACCTGGAGAAATACAAAAACCGAGTTATCAATAACCAAACTCTTCCGTCACAACGTATCCAAATTTATATATTCGGTGACAGAGATACATCCATTACTAAACTTCCAACAGATGCGATCGCACGCCTTAACACTATTATTAATCTGGGGGCAGAAATCCACATCAGCGATGCCAGAGGTATAGACAGATTAGTGCAAGAATATCTCAAACAACAGTGCTATGAGCGCGTAACAGTTTGGCACATAAACACGGCAAAAATTCAGAATAATTTGGGGTTTAGAACCAAATCGTTTAAAGGCTCTTACATTGACATGGATAAAGAACTTTGCGATATGTGCCATTACGGACTGGCAATTGGGGGTAATTTCTACGTCAAGAGAAATATAAAACAAATGATGGGTAGAGTTCGCATCATTCAAGTAGAACCAGAGCCAACAGAAATGAAAACCACTACATAAACTAACGCAATAAGGATGCAGGAGTCATTTAATAAAAAGCTTTATGAACTCATGCACGCCCAAATCCGTCATTTGGTATCTTCGCTTGACAACTTACCCGAAGAGTGGCGAATCGTCCCTACCTTTGGTAAACGTCCTCTAGGGAAAGAATGGGAAAAAAATACTTACTCTCCCAGAGAACTACAAGCCGAACTCGTCCGCCGCCGCCTAAAAGTTTGGACAAATAACAGATTTATCACCCCCACTGGCGTAGCTTTGGTATGCGGTTCCAATCATCCTCAAGGGTACTTAGTAGCTATTGACTGCGACGGGGAAACCTCTTGGCGACAAATTATCCAAATTAACGAACATACAGAACCAGAAGAACTCAACCAGATAATACCCGCCGAAGCAACCGATGTTCCTATGGAGTCGTTACACGATCGCGCTCAAAAATACCTTCCTCCCACAATTGCATTTACTTCTGGAAGGAAATATCGGAGCCAGCGCTTATACCTCATCCCAAATTCAAAAGCTTGGGAAGTAAAATCTCGCAAAATCAAAACTGGGAAGGATGAACACTTGGAGTTTCGAGGCAAAAATCTAGCCTCAATCCTTCCCCCCTCCTTTCACCCAGAGGGCAGAAATTACAGATGGCTTCCTGGCTGTAGTCCATCTGAGCGCCAAATAGAAATAGCCCCCGACTGGGTAATTGCTCAGATGCTTGCCAAACAGGAAAAAACAAGGAAGTTTAACCTACCCCAAGAAAAATATAACCGCAGATATGGGGTAGACAGATACGCTCATTTAATTCCCTCAATCGAGACAAATATCCAGACTGCACTTGTACTACTCGAAGTTATCCACCCTCGATTTGCAGATGATTACCACTCGTGGATTCAAGTTGGGATGGCACTTCATAGTGTTAGTCCCATTTTATTTAAAGTATGGGACATCTGGAGCCAACTTTCTCCTAAGTACAAATCAGGCGAATGCGCCTACAAATGGCAGTCTTTTAACAAGACAGGTATTACTATCCGCACCTTATTTAGATTAGCCAATCTCTCTTAATCATGAGCAGTCAAATATCACCTGACGAGAATGTAACTAACCTTGAAGACAGTTATAGCAGTAGAGATTTTAATCCTGATATTCAGGAGAATAGCGATTTAGAAGAAACATTAGATGAATTAGTAAACACTGAAGTTATAAACCAAGATTCATCTACCGAGATAGATTTAGGCAATTCTGACACAAAAACCACCCTAATAACTATTCAAATAATACCAAATTCTGAAACAGTAATTGTCTCAATTGGAATCAAAGGCGCACCTCCAATTATCAAGATAATGAACCTTGCTGAGATAACATCTCATCCTGTCATCAATAACCTGCTACAGGATTTAGAAAAATCTCTCCCAGAGATGTTAGATATCTGCAAGCAAAGGATGGAAAAGCAGACTATACATCAGAATAGACAGGAACAATCAAGACAAGTACAAAAGCGTAAACTGTCTGAAGATAAAGAGAAAACACCTACGCCTAACAACCAACTGTCACTATTTTAATTACCATGAAGTACATTGCGATTATCGAAGGACAAGAAATTTCTCTTGATGAGGCGATCGCCCAAGATGACAATACCCTCAAAACAGCCATTAGCGTCTACTTTCCAGAATATGCTAATGCCGAAATTGAACGACAAACAACTGATGATACGGTTTCAATTCGTTTAGTAAAAAAAGCAGGTACTAAGGGGAGTCAATTCAGAGAATTTAAAAATAGTTCTGAAGAAATAAATCCTGCACTAAAGTTAGGGTGGCAGATAAAGCTTCTGGAGATAAAAAATCAAATTAGTCTCGAAAATTTAATTACCCTACAACCTGAGATAGAAAAAGCTATCAAGCTCGGTCAAAATTGGGAAACCTACATCGAAAAAGTAACTCTAAGCCTTAAGCATCAACCTGCTGCCACGAGTAAATATCCCGTACTGTAATAACAAATTTATAGCCGCTATGAGTTATGGCGGCTGATTAATTATGCTTGCAAACATACAATCATTCAAAATACCCATTACTTGTTTAACAGCAATTATCTATCTAGAAAATCTCTCCGAACGAGTAAATCTCTTAAGCCTGTATCAAAAAATATTCCCAGAACAATGGCTAGAATCAACCATTCATATTGATAAACAATCACATCCAGCAAGCGCCTATATGGATAGAGAAATTGAATTTATTCAACTGGTGAATGATCATCTCTTCCCGATAGAATATATCGATGAGATTGAGTTTAGTCCTGAACATAATAGTATTCCTGTATCACCACAAAAAGTTGAATGGTGGCATGAAGATTTCGAGGAACTAGAATACTCAGAAAAGTTCCTACTGTCGTTGATGGGGCAAGGGTACAATATAAGCCAATGGGAACTAAATTTTGGTTTTACTCCTGATTACATTGCTCTAGCAGAAGAAATTTACTTCAATAAACTTGTCAATTTATGCCGTCGTTACAAAAGTCATCTTCAATATTTAGATATAGCCATACGAATTATAGATTACTCGACTGAAAATATCTGGCTAGATGTTACGTGTGAAACAAGCGATTGGCTGGAATGGACTTATAAAAATATCATGTTTCTCAGTCAAAAGTGGAAAGAAGCCGTCTCGATGATGGAAAAATCAAATAAGCTTACTCACTTGCTAGAAACATCTCTCGCTGCTCGGAAAGCAGCAGTCAAAATTTGGAATCAAGCATCAAAAGCATGAATGTAGATACAAATATATTACCAATAATTAACTTAGAAAGTATATCGCAAATTTTGCTTGGAAATATTCCCCAAGATGATTTACTAGCGCAGTTAGTTATCCTCAAAGGACAGTTTATTTTAGTCGAACACGAAGGCAAAAAATCTAAGTACAAATTTCTTTCCCCTGAAGCAGTAGAGAAAGCCTTCACAAGTAAAACTGCTACATCTGGATGGCTTTCTAGCAACACGATTTGGTGGGGTAAAAATCCAGAGGGAGAGGCAATTATTCAGTTTTACTCTCCCCAAAAATATCAAATTCAAATTATGGGACAGGAAACAAAAGTAATTACTGTCCCCATGCCTGCATTCCTCTTTGCTGGATGCAGTAGTAAATATTACCTCTGGGCAGTTAAAGGGAGGGTATTTAAACCAGACGCGCAACTGTACAAGCCACCTCTACCTAACGTTTGGGACGACTCTGGTATTTGCTTTGGGGGAAATTCTCCCGGTATGTGCAGTGCTGCAACTATAAGCCAAACTTGGGATCTATTCTGGAAATCACCCTTTAACAAAGACTTGTCCCAAGGCAAGTCAAAAACTCATCCCGACAATATCTGCAACCAGCTAATCAAATTGCACGAGTCTAAACCCAAATCCTACCCTTCAAGTGACCTTGTTTCCGTTCATAGCTGGAAAGTCACAACCCCAGAAGACATTATCAATCATTTGTTCAATTAGCCATGAATGCCTTTATCAGTTACCACTTCGCTACAAGTAATAATTTTCCTCCCTACAGCCAAAAACTTCAGGAATACTGGCTGGCAGCAAATGGGCTTTTCTTGCGATCGCACCGCCGTGAGTTAGAGGTTTGCTTGCAAGTGACTCAAACTCAAGTTGCTGGACTCCAACCCCTTGAACCCTACTTTCGTCTGAAAGTCCCAAAAGTCCCAAGCCTTGTAATCACCGATATTATCAATACTGCCAGTATCAACCCCCAACAGGAAATCCTATTCTACTTGGGAGTGACAAACTACCAATGGTGGTGTCACACGCCACTGCAAACTGCGTCCTCTACTCACGTCCTATCTTTAGAAAGCGCACTCCATAAAAGCTATACAGATGGGCTATTGGAAATACACAGTCATGGAACTCTAGCTGCTTACCCTTCAAGTGCGGACAATCTAGAAGAAAAAGGTAAATTTCGAGTGTTCGCGATCATCGGCACACTGAATACCATTCCCACAATATACACCCGCATCGGGATATACAATCACTTTTTCGACATCAACCCCAATCACATATTTGAACTTCCGCCACAGGTAAAATGCTCGAATTAACTACTTACCAACAAGCTTTACCCGTCTTACCTCGCAATCATACCCGTATTAACTTCGTCTTAGTAGGAGTAGGAGGAACAGGCGGGTTTCTTGCAGAAGATTTATGTCGAATTATTCTGCAACTCCAGCGCACGAGGAAAGAAATTAATTTTACGATCATTGATGGCGATACTGTCGAACTTAAGAATATCAGCCGCCAAAATTATCAACAAGCTGAAATTGGACTACCAAAGGTACAAACACTGGCTGCAAGATGCAGCGCCAAGTATGGAATTGAGATTACAGCCATTTGCGACTGGTTTGAAGAAGATATGATTCGCACCACCAATTCATGGAACACCCTAACAGTAATTATTGGTTGTGTGGATAACAGCGCCGCCAGGAGCAAAGTTCACTCAGTTCTCGAACTGAACAGTGCAAATGAGCCAGCATCGCTATTTTGGCTGGATTGTGGAAACAGCGACCACTCTGGCCAAGTAGTAGTTGGAACGCACTCTAATTTTGATATAGTTCAAGCTGCCAATAACCCAGACAAACCTAAATTCTGGTTGCATCTTCCCTCCCCGGCGCTAGTTCACCCGGAATTGTTAGTTCCTCAACTGGAAGAACTCACCGACAATAACCTCTCATGTGCGGAAATTCAAGCACGAAATTATCAGTCGCTATTTGTCAATAAAATGACGAGTGCGATCGCAGCCCAGTACTTACTAGAATTAACCCTTACGGGGGGGTTGAAAAAGTTCGCCAGTTATTTTGACCTCAAAGCAATGTCAACTCGAAGTTTATACGCAAGTATCGACAATCTGAAAAAATACTATATACCGTAGAAAAATCACCACAAATAGCTCACGCATATTTATCCCAAAAAACCAATTTGGGATAGATTTTTATGAATCGATTCAATCACAAAACACTTGAGTTAGCCGAACATCATCCAGAGTGTTTATCGACAAAAAATTATTCTAATCTCACTCTAAAAAGTGAATCCGAAGTTGCTGGAGGTCAGTTTCATCTCGTCATGCAACAAATTGGGTTAGGGCTACCAGTCGAACCTTTCTTAAAGGAATACCCCCAAATTAATAACTGGGTCGATAAGGTAAAACCTTTTCTAAACATCCCTGGAAACAAACAATGGAGCGCCCAAATTCAATATTTATATCACGATATCCTTCTCTATAGCGAGTGCGACCTTATTATCTATGGTGAAAATCAAGTAGTTGGGTTTGACTGGACAATTCAAAAACCTCCTAAATTTGAAATTCTTGAGAGCAAGTGGCAAACCCAATTGAGATTATTTCTCCTTCACGAAAGGACTGGAATGCCATTAGAACAAATTAGCCTAGTTTACTTGTTCATAAATACTGATAGTATCTACCAGTTTACTTACTCTGAAAATAAACATTTTGCTTTCAAAGAACGGCTAGAAGAAACAATCGCTCCTTTTATAGGAGACAACAATGAAAAGAAACATTTAGCCGATAAAATAACTCCTCAAGAAGCACATGATAAATGGCTGGCAAGAGAAATATCAACTACGGAATATTTAGCAGCAATTCCTGAAGTGGAATTATGAATCCAACAGAATTAAATATCACTAAAATCGAACTCACTTCTAACGGTGGTTGGACGCTCAATATTCTCTCACGTCGGGTAGCAACTATTACTGATCCCTTGGGAAACCGAAAAACCAGCTATTTCGGGTTCGATACCAAAGAACAAGCCGAAAAGTTTAGAGATTGGCTTGTAAGAAAAAACAAATGTAGTAGTGCAGTGATCCGTCACTCAGAAAGATTAGCTACTGAATGGGAGGTAAAAACTTGGAATGTGCCAACCTCCCTAATTCTTAAATGCGCCGTTAAAGATTTAAAGGAATCTAGCAATGCAACTATCTCTACTGAATCTGTCCTGCAATGAGGATAACTCATCACTAGATATTTTCAATATTCCTAACTTAGACAAAGCAGAAGCTCTCCGCAATCTAGCCGCTTCCATGCAGCCAACTATTGACCAAAAGAAAAATCCTGCTATTGGGAGTCAAAGGGCAACAAAGCGCCGTAAAACCATAGCTCAAGGGATAATCCAAGAAGGAATTGAGCTTGAGATTATTCAGTCTTGGCTATTTGCGATCGCACAAATGTGGGAAGTAGGAAATATCCCACCAATACTACGCGGTATATCTCGTAAATCACAGGTGGAAGTGCTATTTAGGATTTCTCAAAGTGGAGAAATTAGCCAGAAAGTCCAAGAAATACTAGAAGGCGAATATTACCAAGACTGGGTAAAATCTCTCAGTCGCGCGGGGTTAAATACATCAGGCGAAATCATATCAGCAATAACAGAAATTCAACAGGTAGTAAAACCTGAAGCAATTGATACTACCAAGCAACAACTTAATAAGCTTGAGTTAGAAATCATTGGCATGAAATCTGGAGATTTCTTTCCTACTCCCAAACCAGTCTGTCAACGACTTGTTCAACTGGCAGATATTGAACCAAATTGGCGAATTTTAGAGCCTAGCGCTGGTAGCGGAAATATTGCTGAGTATATCACTCAAACTTACCCAAATGTTCAATTAGAGGTAGTTGAAGTGAATTACAATCTAAGACAAATTCTAGAACTCAAAAGATTTAATCTCGTAGGGAAAAACTTTCTGGAGTTTAACCCCAGTCATTTATACAATGCCTGTATCATGAATCCTCCATTTTGCGAACTTGTCGAGCATATCTATCAAGCTTGGAAGTTAATTAGATCAGGTGGTGTATTAGTTTCAGTCGTACCTGAGTCGGTTTTCTTCAACCGGAAGTATCAAAGTTTAAAAGAGTGGCTACAGAGCAATAAGAGCTATGTCGAGTTGGTAGATAAAGATGCCTTTTTGAGTTCAAACAACCCTACAAATGTAGCTACTAGAATCGTCAAAATAATTAAACCATAGTGTACTACAAGCGCATGGCGTACTGCCAAATTGATGAAGCAATGTAGCATATATCGCGGTTCCCAACCTAGTGAGATACGTTTTCAAAGCTACTAACCTTGGTAAACAAGATTTGGGTGTACCTCAGTAGACTAGAAAACGCCATAACACTTAAATTCACATAACTAATTATTCGCGATCACCTTTTGGGGAAAATTTTTGATTTACTGACCCTAGTAGGTGATCAAAATTTTCGTGCAGATTTAAGCTCAAGGTAAATACTATGTTTTGAAGCATATCATGGTTCTTGTCAGATTTTGGTGATGATGAAAGGTTACGCGCTTTAAGGCAGAAGGCAGGAGGCAGAGGGCAGAAGGGTTTAAAACGTTTTCTTATCCAGGCGTGGGATTTGTGACTTCACTCTTGCGATCGCTTACGGCTTTCAAGTGATGCAGATGTTCTATAATCCTTGCTATGCTTCAATTGTGGGAATTTTTCCTTCCTCTTCCTTCTGCCGTCTGCCGTCTGCCTTCTGCCTTCCCCCAACCAAGATCACCAAAAGTTGCCAAGAACCCATATCATGAACTAAAATTTAATTTTTTAGTACAAGTCACACTAATCTAAATTTTCTTCGTCTGTCTCAACACTTTTATGACTACGAATTTCATCTGAAGTGCGGGAAGACCAGGCAAGGACGAGCAGCAGTATCCCTAAAGCTAGTAAGAAGATACCGAACGCAATGATTTTACCCGTGGTAAATTCGACCAAACCTCGAACAATAACTTCTCGTAAGATCGAAACAATTGCTACCTCTACTGCCACTCCAACAGAAATCTGATGCTCTTGAAAATAAATTACTAAAAGCCGGAATAATTCCACCAAAATCAATAAAACTAAAGTGTCAGATGTAACCTGTTGGGGATTGTGAGCGCGTATCAAGGCAAGAAACATATCTCCCAACTGAACTACCATTGCACCAAAAAGGGCAACGCACAAAGATAGAACAATCAAGTCTTGAAAAAAAACGAGATTGTGAACAATACGAGTGCGCTTAAACCACCTCAACCTATACTTACGCATTCTAATCTTCTCTGATGTGGCTTTCCAACTTAAGGTTTTGGATAATTCATTTTTTGGAACACTCTAAAAACAGCACAACACTGGAAAACTCCTGTAAATCTAAAGCTTCAAAATTGATAGTCAAATTTTTAGCAATTGCCAGAGGTGACTTCCTTCAAGGATGAGTGTGACAGCCCATACAAAGATACTGATGCCAGCCGCCGCCGCTGCAATATCCTTAATCACGCCAATTCGGTTATCCTCTCGTTCCTCCACAAAATCACATAAGATTTCGATCGCACTGTTAAATAATTCGGCAACCAGCATCATCCCCGTTGCCAGTAAAATCAGAGTGACATCGACCCATTGCCGAAAGATAAATGAGAAGGCGAGAACTGGAACTGATAAAACAACTTTGTAAGCAACGCTAAAGTCAGAGATCACGGCGACATAAAGACCTGCCAGAACAATCTTGAGCTTTTGGATGGGATGATAACTCAATATATGGTCTCTTTTATATTTTTTGCGATCGCTCGCAGCTTTGTGACGGGAAAACATATAGTTTACCTTCAAACTCTTGTGTTAGAAATCAGACATTGACGGTCAAATGGACTCCTTGGTGTGGTGATACTTGCCAAATAACCGTTTTATAAGAATCTGTCGTAAAAATTATTATTTTTACCTAGTGTTTATGAAAATTGGACGTTCCTAAATCATGGGATGATTTAGTCCAATATAGATTGCAGTTTAGATAGTTACAGCTACCAATTCATCCCTCAAAGGAAGCAACGTCTAAAATTGTTTTCTCGTACATCACAAATTAGTCAAATGCCCGTCCTATATTACCTTTTTTTCGCCGCCAAATTTTCAGTCCTTCAAACCACAAAATACTGAAAATCCCAGAGGTGAGACTAACTACTAAATCATCAAAATGCAGAAAAGAAAAACGGAATAAATGCCGCAATACAGGAACATAAAGCACGAGTCCCATAAAAACTACTGCACCACCCAGCACCCACCACAGTGCTTTATTCGGAGTGCGTAACATCTCTGGAATGGTACGCGACCAAGAACGATTGCTCAGAATCATACTCAAATTCGATACAATTAGGGTGGTAAAAGCAAGAGCGCGGGCATCAAATTCTCCATGTCCAGAATAATAAGACACAGCAAATACAGCCACTAACACTACTAATACACTCAATCCTTGCAGCAATGCTAATTTCAAAGTGCGACGGCTAAATAATGGCTCCTTTGGGTTGCGGGGTGGACGCTTCATCACATTACTTTCTTCTGGCTCTGCCTCAAACACCACCGTACAAGCTGGGTCAATAATTAGGTGTAGGAAGGCAATGTGGATAGGTAATAACACTAAAGGCCAGTGAAAGATTACAGGAATCAACGACATCCCAGCAATGGGGATATGAACCGCTAAGGTATAAGCCATACCTTTTTTCAGGTTGTCAAATACTCGTCGCCCCAGCCTGACGGACTGGACAATGGAAGAAAAATCATCATCTAGCAATACCAAGTCCGCAGATTCCCGCGCCACATCTGTACCCCGTTCGCCCATCGCAATGCCAATATGCGCCGCTTTTAAGGCTGGGGCATCGTTTACCCCATCTCCAGTCATCGCAACAATTTCGCCTGACCGTTTCAGGGCATTAACAATCAATAATTTTTGCTCCGGGACAACCCGCGCAAAGATATTCACAGTTTGAATCCGAGAAAGCAACTCGCCTTCTGGCATCTTTTCTAATTCTGTTCCTGTGATCACTTCTGTAGCGGGTATGAGTCCGATTTGACGGGCAATATTTTGGGCTGTTGCTGGATAATCACCTGTAATCATCACAACCCGAATCCCGGCAGAATAACACTCAGTAATAGCTGGCGCTACAGTCGGGCGCACTGGGTCAGCCATACCTACTAGTCCCAAAAATGCAAATACAAAGTCATGTTGTTTTTCAGGAAGAGTGTTTGGTTTATTCTCCGTTTGATGTCGCCCGATCGCTTTTGCTATACCCAAAACCCGCAAACCATCAGCAGCCATTGTATTGATCTGCTGCTCTAAGTCTCGCATTTGTTGGGCATTAAAGTGACACAAATCAGCGATCGCTTCTGGCGCACCTTTAGTAGCAATTACCAGTCTATTTTCTGGCGATTTCCAAACACAAGACATCGCCAACAATTCACCAGACAGGGGATATTCACGCAATATCTCCCAATCTTGATGTAAATGTTCAGTTCTGGCTAAATAGTCATCACCCACTTGTTGGAGGGCTTTTTCCATCGGATCGAAGGGGTCTTTGCGACTGGCTAAAATCCCAAATTCGATTAACTCATGGTAAGTTTCTGGGAGTGCTTCTCGTTCGTGCAGAGCAACATCATAAAAATTGGGAGATACGAATAATTGCTGAACTGACATCCGGTTAAAAGTCAGTGTCCCAGTTTTATCGACACAAAGAACGGTAGTAGAACCCAGTGTTTCCACCACAGGGACACGACGAGTCAACACCCTAGCGAGAGAAAATCTCCAAGCACCCAACGCCAAGAAAATCGCCAATACCACAGGAATTTCATTAGGCAAAATTGCCATCGCCAGCGCCAACCCTGCGAGAACTCCTTGTAGCCAATTGCCAGTAGATGCACCGTAAATCACGACCACAGCAACGCAGATAGCGATCGCCACAAAGGTCAACTTACTCACAATCCGCCGAGTTTCCCTTTCCAGAACCGTCTCTTCCGGTTCCACAGTCTGCAAGGCTTTACCAATCTTGCCCATTTCTGTCTGCATACCAGTGGCATACACTTGAGCAATACCCTGACCTTGGACTATCAGCGTTCCCGAATAGACAAAGGGGAAATCGTCACCACCAGGACGGTGCTGGGTTGCAGTTCTTATGGTGTTTTCTAAATCTCTACTGTCCTTGACTGATTGCTTGCGTACAGGCAAAGATTCACCAGTTAACAGAGATTCATCAACACTCAAATTAGTAGACCACACCACCACAGCATCCGCAGGAACTCTATCACCCTCTGACAAAACAATCACATCTTCACGCACCACCTCCCGTCCCGCAATCCTTTGGCGTTCTCCATTACGGATAACTAATGCACGAGGACTGGAGAGGTCACGTAGTGCTTCCAGTGATTTTTCAGTCTTCTGTTCTTGGTATAAATTAATGGCAACAATAAAGAAAATAAACCCTAATAGGATTAACGCTTCCTGAACATCACCCAGAAACAAGTAAATGACACCACAACCTAACAAAAGTAGGAAAATAGGCTCTTTGAAGATTTCCAGAGCAATTCCCCAGATGTTGCGATGTTGGGTAGATGGTAGCTCATTGTATCCTTCTTGTTTCAGGCGATCGCCTACGGCTGATGCAGATAATCCCGTGATAGATTCGAGTTCAATTTTATGAGCCATTTTTCCTCTGCGACTCTGCGTAAATTTTTCATGCTGTCAATCAGCAACGCTGTTTTTTTGAATTACGAATTACACAACTTTTGTTTTTACCAACACATTCCCACCTTCCAACTTAGCTGTGTAAGTTTGTAATGCTTCCGTTGCGGGGCCTCCTAGTACCTTACCGTCTGGTGCAAATTTCGAGTCGTGACAAGGACAAACAAAAGATTTCTGGTCTTGTTCCCAATTCACGGTACAACCTGCATGGGTACAGTTAGGATTGACAGCTATCAGACTATTTTTGTCTGTGGGATTACGTATGATAATTACATTCTGATTGAGAATATGACCTTTTTGCT
The DNA here is from genome assembly GCF_002246015.1 of Nostoc sp. 'Peltigera membranacea cyanobiont' 210A. Taxonomy (GTDB): domain Bacteria; phylum Cyanobacteriota; class Cyanobacteriia; order Cyanobacteriales; family Nostocaceae; genus Nostoc. Next base: position 21,309 of record NZ_NOLJ01000009.1, on the reverse strand, counting down.
CTAACTCTGCTACAGTCCCTATAGCTTTAAAACCATCAGGACGTGATGGAGCATTAGTTAACTTAGAAGGTGTAGATTGAGAAGAACAGGCGGCCATGGCCACAGGTAAGGAAGTTGCGATCGCGCCCAAACCCACCCATCCGAAAAATTCACGTCGATTCATATCTATATATCTGCTACCAAATCGCCAATTTCAACTAAGTAAATAAACAGATTTAATTTTCGTAAATTTAGTAAAAATTATACCTGCATTAACTCAATATCTTGAAAAATCAAACATCTAAAACCTAATTAAATTGATTTCTCAAAAGGCTGGGAGCAATTTTTGCTATTTGCCTCAAGTGTTGTATAACCAGAGACAGGGCAGACATATAAAGGACGATTAGCCTGTTTCCAAGAAGCGAGATTATTCTTAGCTGTGGTGTAGAGTTTGGCGTGTCCCGTTTCTGCTTCTAAAGCGTAGTTAAAAGTTTGTACAGCAGCTTGATTACCAGACTGTTTCGCCTCTTTAATAAAGTCGGGATACATAGTATCGCGTTCGTAGGACTCACCTTTAATAGCCTGTGTCAAATTTTCAGCAGTAGAGTTGACTATAGGTGTAGCAATATTATTTTTAGGTGTGCCGCCCATTGCCTGAATCACCTTAGCATGATTATCGCGGTGAATCGCTTCTGCTCGTGCGGCGGCGCGGAAGAGACTACCAACTTCCTTGTAACCTTCCCCATCAGCTTTTTGTGCAAAAGCCAAATACATTATATTGGCGTTAGATTCGCCATTGTAAGCAGAGATGAGATTTTTGACTGTGGTAGACTCCGGCTTAGTATTAACTTGGGTAGCCACCGTAGGCACAGATGGTTCAACGATCGCAACTGGAGTTTGTGGAATGCAACCATTTAAACCTAGAATAGTGAGGGACGTTGCTCCAAATACAGCAACAGTTTTGAGATTAAAAAATGGTACTTTCTTGGTAAAATCCATAATATAACTCTCCTAAATATATGCAAAAGTAAAATTAGGTGTGTAGAGGTATTTATTTAGGCGATGCTTGCGATCGCCATAACTAACAACAGAGTTAGATATACTGAGTTATTAGGGAAAATCGATTTACCTCTCCACAACTCACAGAGTAAAACAAAGAAAGTAAGGAACTAGTAAAGAAATTACGGTTATTACTCAACTATCGGTAAATTCACCCGAAAACAGCTACCCACACCGACTTTACTCGTCACAGAAATCTCACCACCATGACTATGAGTAATAGCTTGGACAATAGCTAAACCTAAACCCGAACCACCTTGACGACGAGAACGGGCTTTTTCGGCTCGCCAAAAGCGATTAAAAACTAAGGATAAATGTTCAGGTGCAATCCCAATACCAGTATCCGTTACTTCAATCACTACAAAATCATCCCTTTTAACGATTTTTACCCTAATTAAACCGCCATTAGACGTATATTGCAGGGCATTTTCTAGCAAATTCCCAAAGAGTCGTTGTAATTGATGTGCATCCCCCTTTACCCATATTGCATCAATCAAATCAGCCTCTAAAGTAACTTCTTTAGATTCTGCCTCCGACTGTAAAGTATCAATTAAATCAAATAAAATTTCATCTACAGGTATGAGAATCGCAGTTGTAGGCAAACTTACAGGCGTAGAATCGCTTCTGGCTAACAACAGTAAATCCTCCACCAAGTGAGTCATCTGCTGTGTTGCTCCCTCTATTATCGTGATTTTTTTGACATCACTGGGATGGATACGTTCTGGATGACTTTGCAGCACATCTACAGTTGTTTTAATCGCTGTTAAAGGACTGCGTAATTCATGAGATGCATCCGCCGTAAACTGTTGTAATTGCTGGAAACTCTGCTCAATCGGTTGCAAGGCTTTACTCGTTAACCACCAACCTGTACCACTAATTAAAACCATCCCCAAAACACCACCAATACCTAAACCCATCAACAGTCTTTCCAGTTCTTTTTGTACTTCCACTGTTGATGCACTTACACGCACATAACCTAAAAGTTGTTGATTTTTTCCCGAAGAATAAACCGGAATAGTTAATGTCCTGATGCCATTTTGCTGCCACGACTGAAAATTAGTAAGAAATGGTATTTCGGGAAATTGTTTTCCTGCTTTTCCTAATAATTGCTTCCCCGCATCAAACCATTCCACACTCTGACGATATAAACGTAAATCTTGCCAAGGAATATCTAAATCTCCATCATTATCTAAAATTCGCGGCATCTTGCGATTTACAGCTGTTTTATCCACATGAATAGCCGATAAATTATGAGCGGCTGCATCTGCCAACGTCAACAACTGCCTATCTAATTGCTGACTGAGACTATAAGCAAAAAAGTGATACACTACCACCGATGACAGTCCCATAACTACCATCATTGCCATTAAATAAGATAAGAGTAGTCGCCAACCGGTAGCACGAAACTGGGGGTTAGTTAAGATATCTACCCGCCGCCAGGGTACGATAAATTTTCTATCTGCAAACCTACTTTTGTTACTATAAGTTTTGTTTAAGCCGATACCCAAGCCCGTAAACAGTTTCGATAAAATCATTTTTGGCTCCTGCGGCTTTGAGTTTTTGACGTATTCCTCGAATATGTACCTTGACTGTATCTTGTCCAGGTTGGTCAATAGATGACCATAGGTGATCAAGAATTTGATGACGACTAAGAACGTGTCCATTATTACGGAGAAATAGTTCTAGTAATTGGTATTCTTTAGGTGTCATCGACAATAATTGATCTTTGTAAGTAACAGTACAATTAGCTGGGTCAAGCAGCAGTCCACCCCACTCCAAAAAAGTGGATAATGTCGTATTTCCACGTCGCAGCAAAGCCCGAATCCGCGCTAGTAATTCTTTTAAATCAAAAGGTTTGATGACGTAATCATCTGCACCTGCATCCAAACCTAATACTTTATCAGTACTGCTATCTCTCGCAGTCAACATCAGCACTGGCAGCCCATAACCACGCTGACGTAATCTTTGACACAATTCTATACCATTCAATTTCGGTAGCATCACATCCAGAAGGATTAAATCATAAGTGAATGCCGTTATGAAGTCCCATCCTTCCTCGCCGTCACCAGCTACATCAATCGCGTAATTATTGTCAGTTAAGGCTTCTGTAAGAGATGCAGCAATCCGTTCGTCATCTTCAACTAATAAAAACTTCATTGCATAATCACTATTATAGTATTTCTTATTAATTGTTTCTAAACATTATACAGGTAATCAAGTCAAACCTAAAATCAGACATGAATGAAGTATATGAGGATTTTCACCTTGGTGGTACATCTTTCCAAGTTCTTTACTTTTGCTGTCTTATGCTCAAAGTTAGTTTGAGGTTAAGTAACACATTTATAATAGATCGGATAAGTATTGTTAAACCTCTAACCTCAGCAACGTTGTATTCATTCAAGAGGTTCTAATGGTTAAGATCAATCAGTCTCGTGAATTTCGTAAGCTCCATCGTAACATTGCACCAATTTTATTCATTCCTCTACTGCTGAGTGCCTTAACTGGTATTGCTTATCGTCTGGGAAGAAGTTGGTTTGGGATGCCTAAAGACATTGGCGAGATTTTCCTTGCAATTCACCAGGGTACTTTTTTGGGTAAACCACTAGAACCAGTTTATGTATCCTTGGTAGGGCTGGGACTAGTGGGATTGGTGATTACCGGATTTGGTATGATTCGTAAATCCCAGCAATCTCGCTCAAATAAAGCACAATCTAAACTGACTGTCCGAACCATTCACAGTATTGTTGCACCTATTATTTTTCTCCCCTTGTTAGCTAGTGCTATTACGGGTATTGCTTACCGAGTGGGCGAAAGCTGGCTGGGATTACCAGAAGAACAAATTGAATTATTAATGACAATTCATCAAGGTAGCTATTTCGGGAGTTTTGGCAAACCTATTTATGTTTTTCTTGTTGGTTTAGGACTGATTGCTATGCTATTTACAGGCATCAGTATGACAGGAATTTTTCGCAAGCGTCGTTCTCCAGTTCCAGAAAGTGAATAAATAAATGATTAAGAATTTACAACTTTCTGATTTTTAAGTTATTTAAGTGAATATATTTGCCGATACTAGAAGTATATTCACTTCGGTTGAAGATAATAAATATCTACAAATGTTAAGAGTAAAAAAACCGGAGATGTTTTTAAGTCTGAAGATTGATGCCGTGAAAGTATTACTGTGTCAAGTTTATGATTTGGAAGAAACAAAGTTTAAATGATGAAAAACTTGTCTAAATAAAAAACATCAAACAATCTTTCAAGTCGTCTTTATAACAGACGACTTTTATTTTTTACAACGGCTTTTTGCTTGACGCATTAAAGATTGATTTCAATTAATTAAAATTATGGCAAGAAATCAAACAAAGCCTACTACTGAAGAAAGCACAGTCTCAGAGCCTGAAATCCCTCAACAAAACGTTCAGAATGGGGCAAACATACAAAAGCGTAAATCAGCTATTTCTAAATTTGCCAATCCTGAGTACAATGCGCCGATTAGCAATATCTGCATCTGCCAAGTCATCAACCACATGGAAGCAGAAAAAGTTGGGTTGTTTATAAAAGATAAGTATTTAGCAGCAATTAACTGGCAAGGACAAGAACCAACACACAAGCACACCTTCTCCAGTGGCACGCCAGAAATGGGAGTGTTGTTGCAATCGCCCAGAATGCACATTCTTGATGTTTCTCCCAGATATATTGAACAGCGCGATGACGGCAAAATTGTCGGGGTGTACGAATCACCTGATGGGTACGAAATGTACCAAGCACTCGGCAAAGATGCCGCAGTATTGAGACGATTCTACTTGTTGCAACTTGTTGATGAAAATAATAACAACCTGCACTCAGTACCAATTGTCTTGTCAATCAAAGGCGTTGCATCATCAAAATTTGGCGAGGCTTACAAGCAATTCCAACGCGAACTAGAGGTTGCATTTGCCCGATTTACTGATACAACTGTCGCTGAAAAACGTGCAGAGTTTCATCGCCTTGCTGCATTTCAACCCACCTTCACACCATCCCTTGAACCGAAAGAAGCAGTTAACCAAAGAGATAAATCCTGGGTAGCAGTTGTCACTTCCTACAAATCACCAAACCCCGATGGCAGCGATTTTCTCGAATTCTTCTCAGAGGGCAAAGAAATCGATATCCAAACAACGATGCAGGCAAATCCCGAATTCTCTCACCGCATCGGTAAAACATCAACCGTTGTAGCAGAACATAACCGCTTGATAGGTGCAGGCGATATGCCAATAGCAGCACTTCCTCCTAGTACAGCAGGTCATGACTATACAGCATACAGTACTGAGATGGAAAAACTGCCTTACTAAAACAAACTACCTCATCTAAGCGAAAAGGGTGCTAGAAATAGCGCCCGTTAAGAAATTATCCACTAAAAACCAAGTAACAAATGAAACTAACCATTGAACAATCTAAACTCGCAGAAATTCTAGAAACTGCTTACCTCGCAATCAGTCCTAAACCCACTGACCCAATTTTAGGAAATATCTTACTGATTGCAGATGAAGACGGGATAGTATCAGCAACAGGCACAAACCTTAACCTCACAATTCATACTACAACCACCGCTAACGTCGAAACTTCAGGTCAGGTAGCACTTCCTGCCAAACTACTAACCGATACTGTTAGTAATGTTAAAGGCGAAATTACTCTAGAAGTAGAAAACCAAGCCTGCATAATTACTCACAATAGCGGTAAGTGCCGACTAATTGGCGGAAAATCTGACGAGTTCCCAACACTTCCCAAGGGGGAAAATCCGACAGAGATAAATTTAAGTGCCAAGAAACTCCAAGCCGCACTTGAAGGGACACTCTATTGCGCCAGCAGCGACGAGACAAAGTTGGTTTTAACTGGTGTCAACTTCAAAATTGATACCAACAAGTGGCAAGCTGCTAGTACAAATAGTCACAAATTAGCGCTAGTAACAGGAACACTCGATAGCGAATATTCTGACCCAATCAACTTCACTGTTCCAGGTAAGTCACTTGGCGAGTTAAACAAAATTCTCTCTCAAAGCGCCGATACGAGCGTGTGCAATATTCTTCTATCAGATAGAACTATCGAGTTTAGCCTTCCCAATACAAAGCTCATTTCCCGGCTTCTGGAGGGAGAATATCCCAAAATCAATAGCTTGATTCCCCGGTCGTTTGAGTATGAATTTACATTAGAGCGCAAGGGATTTGAGAGCGCACTCAAGCGGGTAAGTTATCTAGCCGAACGCAAGCAAAAGGTTGTCAAAATCCTCTGGGAATTGGAAGCTACACAGGCAACACTATACACTGAAGCTACTGATATTGGGGATGCAGTTGACTCGGTACTGATGAAATCAGTAACTAGTAATTCAGAAAACATCAGTATTGGATTAAACATCGACTACCTTATCGAAGGATTAAAGCATATCAGTACCGATGAAATCGTGGTGCGGTGCAACAAACCCACGCAACCAGTCATTGTCTGCCCGATGGGAGGGCTGCTCAATCAGTTGTATCTGGTAATGCCTGTAGAAATCAAGCAGGGGTTTGGAAAGGTAAATAGCCAAAGTACAAAGGCAAAAGTCAGCACTCAAAGTGAGCCTAGTACTCAAGAAGTAACAGAAGTTAGCACTCAAACTGAGTGTAGTACTGAAGAAGTAGCAAATGTGGCACAGGCAACAGACGATAGTGAAACTCCTCAAATAGAAACGCCATCCGTGGTAGCGAAAGATACTACCAAAGGTAAGTTAACCTCACGATCGCCACGAACGAAAAAAGAAGCGGCGACTGCCTAAAAAATCAAACTTCCTACCAACCACACTGGTAGGGAGTAAATAAAACACCCGTTTATCATCAAAATTATGTACCAACCACTACATCTCAAATACCGTCCCCAGACCCTTAATGAAGTAATCGGGCAGGAACATATCGTCCGTACTCTCATAAATGCGATACTCCCAGGGGGGAGTCACTCCGCGATCGCGCAACGCCCGCCTTCTCCTAAAGGAGACGCGCAAGGGACGGCGATCGCACTCCAGAAGATTGCACCCGCCTATCTATTCAACGGCCCCAAAGGCACGGGCAAAACCAGTACCGCCCGCATCATCGCCAAATCCCTCAACTGTCAGTCAACCCAAGAGCCGACAACCAAGCCCTGCGGAGAATGCAATTCATGTAAGGGAATTACAGCCTCTTCTTCCCTGGATGTAACTGAGTTAGATGCTGCCAGCAATAGCGGGGTAGAAACAATCCGCGAGTTAATTTCCACTACCCAGTTTGCACCAGTTGAGGGAAGGTACAAAATTTTCATTATTGATGAATGTCATGCCCTGACCAGTCAATCGTGGCAGGCGCTTCTCAAGACAATTGAAAATCCACCCCGTCATGTAGTTTTCATCTTCTGCACAACTGAAATACACAAGGTTCCTGAAACTATCATCTCGCGCTGTCAAAAGTTTGATTTTAGAAGAGTAGGGCTAGAAACACTTGTTCAGTATTTATCAAAAGTTGCCCAGAATGAAAACATCAACATTAACGCACCTGGTATTTGGGCGATCGTCAAGTCTTGTGGAGGTTTTATTCGCAACTGTCTTGTATTGCTTGATCAATTGAGCAATCTGGGAGTAGATGAAATCACACCAAACTGGGTTTGGGAATTATCAGGTGTCGTTCCCGAACACGACCTACTTACCCTAACCGAAAACCTTGCTAAAGGAGACGTAACAGCTAACTTACAAATCCTCCAAGACTTAATCGAGTATGGCAAAAACCCATTCGTCATATACTCAAGTTTAACTGGCTTTATCAAAGACCTACTAGTGGCTAAAACTGCTCCTGATAATAGACAAATTACTCAACTGGAGGAAGAAACTTGGCAGGAACTCGTTACTATTTCTCAGATGTGGGAACTAACCCAGATTCAGGCAAGTATTGCCCTCTTAATGTCAAGACAACAGTTAATGCGTGACTCGGAGGCAGCTAAACTTTGGTTGGAAGCGACACTCATTGAGTTAACCAATATCAAAGAAGAAAAACAACCTTGGACTAATTGGAAAACAATCCAAGATGCTATCAATTGGGGTAAGGAACAACTCCCACATTTATCTCAATCTGAACTCGAAAGGCATTGGAACAATCTTACTCCCATTAAAGGTAAAAAAGCACCTGCATGGGTACAACTGGTACAAGAGCTTCAGATGAAGTCTCAATTACAAACTGCCTAATTCAGATGTTCGTCACTTTGTAAAAACACTTACTTTCCCCAATAAAAACTTTGGGGAAAGATTTTTTCAGGCTTATTCAAAAATTACATTAAATATAATACACTTGCATCTACAGCAATATCTACCTTGTGCAGTAACCCTTAATATTAATAAAGACTGCCCTGACTGGGAAGCAAAAAATTAAGATATCAAGTAATACCACAACAAAATTTAACAACTGGCATTCTGGAAGTATCTGATTCAAATTATGCCAGTTGCAGCAATTAGCCTTCGTACAGGACTTGAATTACCAGCAGCGATCGCAGATTTTGATACGTATATTGACGAATTACCGCGATGCTCCAAATGTTTTGGCGAATTATGCCTTGCCAAAGGTGAAAAAATGCCACCTTACTGGAGGCATTTTCCAGGCGTAGGAAATGAATGTCCCGATAAATCAGAAATTAGCGGAGTTATATATTCCCATCCTAAAACCTTAGATCGGAAACAAACCCTTGCACTATTTAAAAAACGTTTTCTCGAAATTTTAGATATAGCCATTAATGGCACACTTACTATCGATGGACTATTCGCCACCAGACAGCTATCAGAACAGATCAAGGGAAGTTCAGTTCAATGCAGTAATGGAATAGCGCATTTTAACGACTGCCTGCTAGAGATTGACAGACTTAGAAAAAACCTTGACTGTATTTTAGCGGTTGCCTCTAGCTGTGCCAAAAATTTATACAGCAATGACTCAATTAACGAATGGAAAGTACCAGAAGCAGAAAAAATCCAAATGCTAGAAATAACAATTGCTTACAAACAAACTCATGAGCGATGTGTAGATGAAGCGTGCAAATATATATACAGCAATGGTAGGCAAGACCTTCTCAAAGAATTAGTAGCATTTGCATGGCTGGAATACAATTCAAAGCTTAAAAACACTTACAACCAATTAAAAGTACGCGAATTTCCAGTATGGCTGCTTACAGCAACAACATCAATATTAGCAGCAGTACCCTGGTACAGAATTATGACCGCACTATTAGAAGAAAAAGAACCACATACGCAGCCGCTTTCAATATTCGCACTTCCTAATAATCTAGACATAATTTTGGAGGTATTTTTATCGCCCAAAAAACCACCAACTAAACCACAAGGATTCATGCCAAAAAAGAGTAATTAATTTTGGATATTATGAATTATAACCACCGAGATTTTATTACCAAATCTGGTAATAAAATTATCGTTGATGAGGAAAGACTCAACATATTCTGGTCAGATACTACCCCAATACCTGAGTGGCATCCCACAGTAAGTATTCCGACCTACAGAACGCTCAAAACTCTGGTAGTCGATATTGAGACGGCAGGGATAAACCCAAGAGAAAATCGTATCTATGCAATTGGCTGTATGAGGGAGATAGGAGAGATTGCCATCTTTATGGATCAAGCCGAAAGCAAAATCCTCCTGGAGTTTTTCAAACACCTAGAAGCAAGCAAACCAGAAGTAATTTACACCTACAATGGAACAGAATTTGACCTACCGTTTCTCATCACCCGCTGCGAGTTACATGGCATTTCTCATCCATTTGGAATTGCATCTAAGAAGCGCACTATCCGAACTGCCCAAGTACGCGGCGAACCACTGGAAATTCGAGAGGTATTCATCCGCAACTGCCTGCACGTAGATATCTTTATCTGCGTTCTCAGGTGGGATTTTGTCGCCAAGGAACTTACTAACGGGCGATCGCTTAAACAGGTGGTACTAGAAATGGGATTGCGTAAGCAAGCGCGACTGGTTCTCCCCTATGAAGAAATTCTCGCCTGCTGGAAAGCCGGTTCTGGTAGTAGGGGATGGCAGAAAATCAAGGATTACCTTATTTACGACTTGGAAGATACGCAACTCATAGCTAACAGACTTGTACCCTCATACCACTATGAAGCACTGGTTGTACCGGGAATGAACCTCCAGCAATTAGCCCTCGCTGGTAACGGCACCAAGTGGAAGCAAATATTCTCGCATCACTACCCAGGATACAAACCCAAACCCGACCGTAAGTATAAATTTCAAGGGGGGATAGCCTACTCTATTCCAGGACTATATAAAAAGGTTGGATACATCGATATCAGTTCCATGTACCCCAAAACCATATTGTCGAAAGGGATTGTCTCTCGTAAAGATACAAAGCGAATCGGCTTGAGCATCTTGCAATATTTGGTAAATGAGAAATCAAGGTTGGAACAAGTTGCCAGCACCGGAGACATTGTTGCCAAGGAAAAAAGAGAATCCACCAAAGTTTTAGCTAATTCTCAGTTTGGGTTCTTCGGAACATCGGAACTCGCCTTCAACGATATGGAAGCAGCCGCCTTGGTAACAGCTTACGGTCGGCGCATCCTACAATTCATGATTGAGATAATCAATCATGCTGGCGCAACCCCTGTAGAAGTTGATACTGACGGTGTGTTCTTTACTCACCCCAACCCAGAAAAAGTGTATGCCACACTTCAGTCTGAATTACCCAAAGGAATAACCGTCAAATTAGAGTTTATTGCCAATGCAATGTTTATTCCGCAAAGGGGAACTAAGAACTATTTGTTATGGCTGAAAGATAACTGGATTATCCGCAAAGGTAGTTGGAGAAACCGTTCTCGCTCAAGGCTAGAGAAAGAATTCCCTGTTGAATATCTAACCTACTTAATCCAAAACCAATCTACGGCAGAGGAATATTTCAGAGAAGTAAAATCGCAGATTTTATCAGGAAAATACCCGATAGAAAAACTCTGTATTACTCGCAAAATTCGTGTTGGGGAAAAAGAACTTCTTAAATTAGGAAAGCCTGGTGATGTAGTAATTTACTATTACGGAATCAGAGGTATTACTAATACCAGCACAAATGAGAGCTATTCACGTCAATACTATCTTGACATTATAGAAAAAAGACGAGAAGAAATCCTCAAAATAGCCGCTCCTGAAATACTAGAAGGTAATAAACGTCAGTTATCTCTTTTCTAGATGAATAAACTTGATATTTAACCTAAGCACTGAAAATAATAAATATCAAGTCCTTTTTCAATTCATGAATTCTCAATTGCTTGTAAATTATGAAAAGTATTTACAAATAAATCAGGCTTTATAGAAAGTGATTTTGATGCGCTCACATAAACCAAAAAGATGCCGTAAAAATTCAGATTAGCAAACCGAATATCAGTCCTAAATTCATTGATAAACTGATTATTTAATTTAATTGATGGATTGATGGATTGATGGAGATATCATTCTTCAATTATAAAGGGAACTAAATGAAAAGTAAATCCTCATATCGTAAGCCCAGGCTTAATAAAAAGCAAAGGGCTTGGGTGAACTCATTCCTTTTATCTCATCCTAATGCCAGAGTTAGAACTATCTACGAATTAGATGGCGATCGCGTTGTTGAAATTGAGTGGTGGGAAAATACAAACCGAATAATATTAGACCCAAAAACCTACATTCAAGGAATTATCAGCTACAAAATGCGGGTAAAACTAAGGAAATTTGGCGATACGAGAAAAACAGCCGAGTTCTCGTACCGAATCACCCCGCCAGAAAAACGAAGTGCATCATGGCACTTAACAGGTCAACTCTCTCTAGAACTTCCCCAGTGTTACGAAGTTGCAGAACCAAACAACCCAGTTATCATTAAACCAAAAAGGAGGAATACTAAAACCAAGAAAGTTAAAAAATTTATTCAGCATACTCTTCCTCTATCAGGAATTAGTGCCCAGCTTCATACTATGAATATCGAAGATGGTGGTGTTCCTTTATCAGAACAAGAACTATTACTAGAAAGCGTATCGCACCTAAATCTAGATACTGGTAAAGAGAATAAACTTCCAGGAGCTATAGTCAAAATTCTTTCCAAGAAAAAAGCTAGCTTAAAAGAGTGGGAAACAGCTATTGCGCTATATGAGGTAACTGGTTCTAGTGGAGTAATAGAGTATCTCCAACAATTGGATTCTTGGCGTAAATATTTGGGTACTCAACCAGTAGAAAACACTGCTGAGAAAGTCTCAAATCATAAGTCAGTACAGTCAGCACAAAATTAAGTATTTACTGAGTGCTATATTTTGCTAGCGACTATATAACAAATACTAAGGATATGGAAAGAGTTAATACTAACTCTTATTTTTTTAAACCACCGCTTACGACTAACGCCTGATAAATAAATGTTTATCTAATCTATCATGACTGTATATCTATACTACGGCGAAGATAGCTACTCACTCAATCAAAAAATTGATTATTTAGTGAATCAAAATGTTCATGCGGAATGGAAAGCTTTCAATTACGTCAAGCTATCTGGAAATGAGAGAAATATTGCTGCCAAGGTCTTTACCGAGGTTATGACTTTGCCCTTTGGAGAAGGTAACAAAATTATTCATACAGACAGCGACTCTCTAATTGGAAGTTTATCAAATGAAGATAATAACCAAGAACTTGAAAATCACCTTTCCCGAATACCTTCAAGCAACATTCTACTAATTACTGGTAACAAAAAGCCAGATTCGCGCAGAACAGTAGTAAAAACTATCCTAAAATATGCCCAACAAGAAGAGTTTCCCCTCGTCCCTAGTTGGGATAAAAAAGGGATAGTTAACTTGATAGGAAAATATGCAGCCATCCATCAAGTTAAACTCACGCCAGATGTTACAGATTACCTAGCTGAAGCAATTGGCAATAACACTGCGCGAGCCGATAGCGAATTCGCTAAACTTGCTGTTTATGCAATTGGAAAAATAATCTCTATTGAGGAAGTAAAATATCTCGTTGGCAATCAGAATACTGACTACCTAAAGCTTACTATTGCTATGCTAAGAAACCATTCAATTTTAGCAATAGTGCAGGTATCTAAACTACTAGATAATAATGAACACCCGCTCAAAATAGTAGCAACACTTACCTCTATTTTCCGCACTTGGTTAATAACCAAAGCTGGGATAGAAACTAATTTATCTGATACTAAGATTGCAGAAATAGCCGAACTGAAAAACCCCAAAAGATTGTATTACCTCAAAGAGGAAGTCAAGTTTGTAGGCGTTCAAAAGCTTAAACACAGCCTTATTTTACTTGTACAACTCGAAGCCGAACTCAAAAGCGGAGTTGACAACCTAACCAGTCGAATTGCTGAAATTTCTACGATATGAAAAACAACCCATTTACAGAAATCACCGGACAGCATACCGCCAAACTTCTGCTGACTGAAGCAATCGAACAGAATAAAATTGCTCCTGCATACCTATTTAGCAGTCAAGTTGAGGGAGTAGGTAAAGGAAAAACTGCTCTGGCGATCGCAAATGCGATACTCGCAAGAGGGGGTCGCTCCGCGATCGCAGGAGAAAATAACTATCTAGACATCTTACAAATCAAACCAACCCATTCCGAAAACACCCCCCAGCAGAAAGGTATACCTGCTATTCGAGTAGAACAGGTGCGCGAGGTAATCGAATTTCTTTCAACTAGTGCAGTCAAGGCCAAGCAAAAGGTGGTGATTATCCACGAAGCAGATATGCTCAACCCTACCGCCGCCAACAAACTTCTCAAGACGCTGGAAGAACCGAAAACTGGAACATTTATCCTGATCTCGTCCTATCCTCAAAAGCTATTACCCACTATCAAGAGTAGGTGTCAAATCATACCTTTCCAAAGGTTAACTGATGAGGAGGTTATCTCTGTCCTCAAAGACCAACAAATCGAGGTAACAGAAAAAATACTAGCTATCAGTTCAGGCAGTCCTGGTCAAGCGATCGCCAACATCACAATGTTAGCTTCCATCTCAAAAGAAATCACAAGTCAACTGGAAGTGCCTCCTGACGATATTCTCAACGCACTCAGTTTGAGTAACTCCATCTCAAGCTGGAATCACGAGACACAATTATGGCTGCTTACCTACCTGCAACACAACTGGTGGCAGAAATTAAAAAGCACTCAATTGCTAGCTAAATTCACTCAAGCAAGGAAGCAATTGCTGCATCACGTTACTCCTAGAAGCGTTTGGGATAACCTACTTCTGCCATAGCAAAACCCATCCATTATCAAAAAGCACTGCCAGTTAGAAGCATTTCTAGCTGGCAGTATTTATTTACACATAAGGAATATGAACCAGCAGCAAAGCTTATTCGATGTCGAAGAAACCATCCGTAACAGCAAAAGCCAAAAAGCTAGCGAAATTCTTACTCCTAGCACTAGAAAGATACTTCAGTTACTAACCAGCCAAGGAATTAACAAAGTTGTAACAGCCAGTCTACTCGATCTAGCAGGAGCAAGTCATGAAATTGTTCAATACATCGTCGGGCCAATTGGAATGGCACTAAGAAAAGCTATAAACCTTGCTGCATAAGCATTACAAATATTAATGCGTTAATAGCAGTGGGCGCTTGGCTGCGATCGCTATTTTTTGTAGAGACTGTGGAATGGAAGCGATAACGGTGGAGGGTTGCCCAAAAAGTTTTTGAAGGTAGAAAAAGCTTACTCGTCTGTGAAATACTTTTTTTGAGACGAGCAAGCGAATACGATAATTACTACTGTGACACTACGAGTACAAATCCTCAAGGATAAATTTAATCAAAGTTTAGGTTTACCTTTTAAAGAACTATTGCCGGAATCTGCAATAAAACTTGCACTCTCTGAAGTGAAAATTAAATATAAAAAGCGATTATTTGACCCATTTATTACTTTGTGGGCATTTTTGTCGCAAGTTTTGGATAGTGATAAGACTTGTCATAATGCTGTGAGTAAAATAATTGCTCATTTAGCAGGTTCAGATGTAGAAATCCCTTCATCTGATACGAGTGCTTACTGTCAAGCTAGGGCAAGATTGCCAGAAAAATTATTAGAGAAGCTTTTCAATTATTCAGCACAAAAACTGGAAGAAAAAGTAACCCAAGAGCATTTATGGTGTGGTCGAAATATTTTAGTGATAGACGGCTCGACGGTATCTATGCCAGACACTGTAGAAAACCAAAAAGAATACCCGCTAACCGTGCACTCAAAAAGATGGATGTGGCTTTCCAATAGCCAAAATTGGTGTGATATTCAGTTTAGTTACGGGGGCTGCTGTTGCTTTGTGCATCGATGTATTGAACACTCATGATATTAAATTAGCAAGGAGGCTCTATGGTTTTCTCAAACCCAATGATGTACTTTTAGGGGATAGAGCTTTTTGCGCTTATGCCGATATGGTTACGATTACTAAACTCGGTTGTGATGTTATATTTCGGAAGCATCAATCTCGCACAACAACCATGCGAAAAGGCAAAATTGTTGGAAATTGCGACAAATCAGTTACTTGGTCTAAGCCTAAAAGTTGTCCAAAAGGATTGAATAAAGATGAATTTGATGCTCTACCTCCTTCCATAACTGTACGGGAAGTTTACTATTACATTGTTATTCCTGGTTTTCGCACTCAACAAGTCAGCTTAATTACTACTCTTTTAGATAAATCTTCTTATTCTACTCTTGAAATTGTTGGGCTTTACGGTAAACGTTGGGATGTTGAGCTAGATTTAAGACATATAAAAACTACCTTGGGTATGGATGTTCTCCGATGTAAAACGCCCCCAATGATACGCAAAGAAATTCATGTTTTTTTGGTAGCTTATAATTTACTTCGTAGTTTAATGTGGTCGGCTGGAACTACTTGTAGTACTCCTCCAAATCGCCTATCACTCCAAGGTACTCGCCACCATTTAATTAACTTTATTCCCAAATTATTAGACGCAACTTCAACAAAACGTCTCCAAATTTATCGCACTTTACTTAAAATTATTGCTCAGAAGGCTGTTCCAGAACGCCCAGGTCGTAGTGAACCACGAGTCCGTAAACGTCGCCCAAAAGCTTACCCCTTGATGACGAAACCCCGGCATGAATTACGAAAACAATTGCAAAGTGCTTAACCCGCAAGTGTTTCGGCTTTTCTTAGTGCCATTCGGGCCAATTGTAACTCAGCAAAACGGCTGGCAACAGTCAATTCCATCCTGGGTAGGAAAAGCGATCGCAGTCGATAGATTAGATGCAGCGCTAGAAGAGATAGACAAGGGAGAAGTAGGTAAACTCGCCTCTAGCAGCGAAGTTGTTGCACTTATGATGCCAATTGCTTTTGAAGTGCCGCTTTCATCTGAATGGACAGATGTTTACCTCTGGGCAAGTTATGATGCCCTCATCAGGCACAGACCTTTTGAGAATTTCAAATACGATAAACTGTGGGAGAAGATTGGTACAACCCCAGTTCAGTATGAAAAAATCCGCTCTGATTATGAAACCCTAGCTGCTGATATCCGCTCTCGTGTAGTCAAACACGCGGCGAAAGAAGGGTGGGGTAACAGGTCGTCAAATAAGAACAAACACCCTGTTAAAGCAACTACAACTGAAAATAATATTCAGATGGAGCAATTATCACTGTTCTCATAACTAATTTTCAGTATTTTTTTCAACACTCTTTTCAAAGTCCTTCCTCTCCTTTTCTGTGAGAGGAGGTAGTTCTTCTTTATAGTAAAAATTACCTAATTTCTGACACTGATTGACATAAATTCGTCTGGCTGAATCACTCGCCCTCAAGTCCTGACGTAAAAGTAATTTAAACGATTTTTCACGCTCTTTCAATTCCTTTACTGCCACAAGCATTTCTTGCGATATGGCAGGATTTTCATAAGTAGAAGAAAGTTCGTCACTTGATGAATAAACCTTTAGTTTATTTCCAGCAGGTTGAGTTAGAAGTCGCTGAGTGTTATACGAACGCCACAGACCCAACTTCTCGCGTCGTAGTGACTCAATTTCAACCTCACCAACTCGGTCTGGAGTACTGCGCCGCACGTAGACAAAACAAGCTTTATCAGCCGCTACAGTCAAACTCACTTTCACACCATTACCATCAAAATAGAACGAGTCAATTAAATCGTTTTCTGCACTAACTTCTCCAAGCTTCTCTTTATTTGATAAATCAGGCAACGCTTCTGGATTTAGCGACGGCGTAGCATTATTAACATTAGCTGAGGAGAATGATGGCGTAGGTGAAGAATTTGATTCGACAGCCGAGACTTTATCTTCTTTTTCTGGAGATGAACATCCAACGAGTAAGAGTAACAATCCTATAAATAAGTATTTTTTCATAAATATAAATTTGTATTTGTAAACTAACAATAAAATATTAATTATTGCTTCCCACTCAACCGACCTGTTTGATAAAAATCACACAGGCTAGGGAAAGCTTTTTCTAAAAGCCAGTTCCGCCCAACTTCTGATTCAGGAATATTTGAAGCAGCCATATAATAACCACTTCTGTAAGTAGCTACACCCAAACAAGCTTGCAGACTAAATATTGACCGCGAAGAAGCGGGAATAGCCATCAAATCTTCCAAATGACTGGGATGATAATTTTGCCCTACTAGCAAAAAATAAACCAAAGTATGAACCAACCGTGATAAAACAACTGTTCGGTCTTGCCAACGTTCTAAATGAGACTCGATACAGAAGTAATCAGGTAAATCAGCCACCTGAGATTTATTATCAAGGAATAAATCGCTCTGGCTTTCGATAAAACTGGAATCCAGACCTATAAACTGTTTGAGAAAAACAAGCGTTTTCCCCCAACGTTCGTGTCCCTCAGTTTCAGCAGAAAACGCACCTTCTGAATACTGCGAACCATACTTCTGTTGCAGTTGGGCAACAGCCTCTTGATTGATATCACCCTGCCAATCAGATTCAGTAAAAAACTCTTTTAAAATCTCTTGTAAATAGATGGGTGAAAACTCACTAATCTCTGGAGATTGATCATCAAAATCGTCTTCATAAGTATCAACAATAAATTTCTCTAGCTCGATTTCTAGCTCTTGCTTTCTATTAGCTGGTAGTAACGACTTAGCATCTTCTAACGATAGAGGAAAATCTAAATAAGGATGACCTTTGGCTAAGTAAGAATCACCTAAATATGCTAAACTTTCAAGCGCGATAGTCCGGGCAAAATACTCATCTTGTGGATGCACGCATACTCGGTCTAGTTCCTTATCTACTAGCATCATGGTAATTGCCAGTAGAGCAAACCATGACGCATCGTGCAAACAAGTCGGTAAATCAGCAATTAAATCTACTAACTTTAGTTCTAGGATTTCTCCCCAAATGCCTATCCTAGTTGTATTGGAAACATCACAAAAATGCTCTACATCTTCTCCAACAGATGTTTCTCCTAACCAGGTAAGATTTTCTACCCACAAAGAAGATGAGTAGTCAGAAGTCAGCTGGTTTTGGCTATCCTCATCCGACTGTATCCACATCAAAGCCAAAAGCATCAGCTTACAAATACTTACTCGCTTCAGGAGAAGATATTCAAGCATAAGTCATTATTTATAATTTTTAGATGCATACCACGCTAATTGCGATACCACCATAGCACAGAGTAACTTGTCGTTCCCTAGTAAAAACCACAACTTTACGAGAAACAAGGACAAAAAATAACTCATGAGTATGAATAAAAAAGAATGTGGTTTAAATAAAAAAACTCGTCAAAATAATAAATCCTGAAAGAACTAATGCTGACGCAGCAATAAGAGAAATATATAAATCCTCGCGTTATGAACTATATCAACAAAGTCATGCTGGTTGGCAGATGCGGACAAGAACCAGAACTCAAATATTTCGAGTCTGGCGCAGTTAAGGCTTCAATCTCTATTGCAGTCAGACCACCCTACAGAAGTGAACAAGCCCTTTGGTTTGATTTAGTCGCCTGGGGAAATCAAGCAGAAGTGATTGGAAATTACGTTCGTAAAGGAACCCAAATTGCAATTACTGGCGAGTTTGGATTTGATCGTTGGGCAGATAAAAATTCTGGCACTATGCGGCAAAAACCCGTAATTACAATCAACGCTATTGAATTGTTAGGTTCACCCCGTAAGGAAGAATCTACATCCACTTCTGCACCAAATGAAACACAGACTGTAGCTAACGCAAATTTCTAGGAAATTACAAATCGCCTATGCACTATAAATCGTAGGCGATAAACCATCTAATCAATCTACAAATAAAACGAACATGATTCATAATACTGCAACTATCAATCTTAAGTCAGTGAACACTACCCACGACAAAGAAGGTTCCTTGATTGCCTTTGGGATCGCCGAATTCTACTACCGTTCCAAGGAGGGAGTAGTTGCTGACGAGATGCCATTCCGTTCCAAGGGCGCACCCGCCGTCGTTATTAACGAACAAGGGGAAGGCGTACACGGCACAGCAGAAGGATATCTCGATTTGCTAGTTGATAACAGGGGTGATTACAAAGAAAAGATTGCCACATTCGTAATCAGAAACTTTATGTCAGCACAACCCATCAACGAACTCACCCAGGTTAGTAAAACCCCTCACTCGCCTGAAACTCCCGATTTTGCCAAAGAACTACTCGAAGATAACGTTACTTCGACAGATGAAGACCTAGATCAAGAACCTCCGTTCTAGACCCAATTAACTAAATAATGCTAGTACATACAGGGTTACTTGTTAGTACTGGCATTATTTTTTTATAGAAATCCAGAATAAAAATCTACTGTTTGGTAAAATCGCTGACATCAACTCATCTTATATAGTACATAAATACTGAAATACTTACACAAGAGCTAAATTTAAAGCTTTTTTAACATAATTACCCCACGAGTTGGGAATTACCGTTGCCAACTTCATCTGACGGTTATAATTCAAAATCGAGAATGAATGTTTCGCCATCAGGCTCTTCTAGTTTTTGGTCTGTAGATGGCTGGGGAATTGGCTGCTGGAGTCTGTTTTCGTTAGTAGTAAGCGGCGTGAAAGCTACTTGTTGTGTGGCTAATCCAGCCTTTATGAAAACAAAATAGCAATCAATAATAAAATAAAGCGTCTCCAGATAACTTTTACCTAGTTGTTGGGATTCTGCAAATATGCGTTCTCGGTAGTTTTCTTTGAGCCGAATTTTTACCGGAGCTAAGTCTTGTTTATTTGTCATTGTTTGTTATAACTTCACTTTCCAGATGTGTTTGGTTAATTCTTGCTCGTAATGGTTTTTGCCATTTCTAGAAGCCCAAAGACGTTAGCTTCTACCGGGTTGTCCAGTATTTTGAACCCGTTTTTCTCTAATAGTTTCTTGAATCCAGGTAAGAGGCAGCCTCCACCTATCGCCCAGATTTCATCCCCTTGGTGCTTGGCATCAAGTGTTAGATTCACCACTTTTTTTAAGTATTTTTCATACCAATCTTTCAAACAAGTGCTGTATATATCTTTGATATCGATGTCACGGCTGTACTTGGTATGTCCCATTTCCAGACAAAATCGAATCTTGGATGCATCCCCGATTTTTCCCCCATTTAGATGTTTCATTTTTTGGGAAATATCATCAATGAGAACTTCTACACCAATGGGGTAGGCGGTGTGAACTTCTCGTTTTCCCTGGTTGTAACGAGAATACAGAGTCGTGCCATTGCCAAAATCTAAAATGGTTAATTTTTTGGGTAGTTGATGCCCAAACAATGCACCCATCCCCTCTAGTACTATTTTCAGCACTTCTACTTTCACCTCTGATTGTTTACCAGCAAGTATTGGCTGATATTCTCCACTGAGTACTTTTTGCAATTCGTCAGCCAGACCAACATCATGTAAGCTGACGACTAATTTTAAGTGCCAAGCCTTACGGTGTGGCAGATGTGCCAATGCACCGAATAATGTCAGCAATGCATTATTGACTTTGTTTTCATTGTTATCCGTGTTCCGGTCAAAATAATTTCCTGTACGGAAAGCTGATTCCCCGACAGTGTAAGCAGTACCGTTAAAAACTACTCGTCCGGGTACATCTTCCATGTCGGCTGTGGAAATATAGCTTGGTACACGAACTACTTCAAAACCATCGACTAAAAGTTTTAGGCTTCCATAACCGTTATCAAAGCCAGCAGGAAAAATTTTTGGTTCTTCAGTACATAGTATGCTTAACTAATAGTTAAAATGCCAATTCAATAAGCATCTAACTCGGAAATTGTCAAAGTTTCTAAATCCATAACCGGAACGTTTAATCAACTTGATCTTGTTATTAA
>NZ_NOLJ01000008.1:414447-437507 GCF_002246015.1 Nostoc sp. 'Peltigera membranacea cyanobiont' 210A | reverse complement strand
CTTAATCCCCTCCCCGCTTGCGGGGAGGGGAGACAAAGCGTAGCTTTGGCGGGGGTGGGGTGCAATGACTGTGGTTAGCATAACTAATTATGCGGACATGATATAATATATTGCCTATCTCTCTATATCATTTAGTCGTTAATAACTAGCTATTAATACAAAAAATGTCACTTAAAATAGTTCATAGCTTTGATGGCAGTTTCACTCTTGAAGCTCAAGCTCAAGAAACTCTATTCAATTTATTGACAAGCGTTGCTTTCTTGAACCAAATTTGCCAACAGTTGGGGTGTGAACGACTTAAATTTACAGAATTACTTTTCCAACCAGTTCCTTACAGCTTAACTACCACTAAAGGAATGCCAGCGGAATTTGAAAAATATCATGAATCTGATGAGTATGTCATCATTAATGTGCCACCAAATTTCATGTTCAGTGCTAAGATTTTTAAGCCCAGTCGCCTTTGCGCAATTTACCAAAAATTAATTGAGTAATGAATAATTTTAAAGATAACTTTTTTATAATTCGCAATTTTCAATTATGAAGGCAAATAGTAAGTTTGATATTTGATCTATGGCTTCTGAAACAAATCTTTCTTCTTTGGCAACTCTGGAATATATTCCTTATATAGACGATCGCGGGCAATTACCCGAACAATTTCAAAGTAAAATCGGGGTATATGCTATCTTTGACCAAAACAAAGTGCTGCAATTTGTAGGATATTCCCGTGATGTTTATCTTAGCCTGAAGCAGCATTTAGTTCGTCAGCCACAGCAATGCTATTGGGTAAAAGTTCAAACTATTGAACGTCCTAGCCGCACAATTTTAGAAAATACTGAAAATGCTTGGATTGCTGAAAATGGCAGTGTGCCTTGGGGTAATGGGGATAATAAGGAAAAATGGACTCATCCCATTGATGTCAAAGTTGTAATGACACCTGAAGAACAGGCAAGTTATCAAAATCCAGCTAATGATGAATTAGCACAAATAAAAGTTCTTAAAAACGTGGCACGGAGAGTAGAAGCAGAAATTTCAACGCAATTGTTAGAAGTGCGTGGTTTGCAAATGCAGATTCGTTTCAATCCTAAATTGAAAGAAGAAGGTTTACTAGATTTGAAATGAAGGTAGTTTTGGGGAAAACTATCTTATGAATATCGCTTGTAATCTCCCATGACAATACAGCTACTGAACGATCGCTATCAAGTTATCCGCACACTGGGGGCTGGTGGGTTTGGTGAAACCTATCTAGCTGAAGACACCTATATGCCTTCAAAGCGCCATTGTGTGGTTAAACAGCTAAGACCGATTCACAACAATCCCCAAATTTACCAGTTAGTCCAAGAGAGGTTTCAACGCGAAGCAGCTATTTTAGAAGAACTCGGTGGCACAAATGACCAAATTCCGGCATTATATGCTTACTTCTCTTCAGGTGGACAATTTTACTTAGTTCAAGAATGGGTTGAAGGCGATACCTTAACTGGAAAAGTCCAGAAGCAGGGGCTATTTAGTGAAGGTGCTGTCCAGGAATTATTCATGAATTTATTACCTGTCCTGGATTACGTTCACTCGAAGCATATTGTTCACCGCGATATTAAGCCAGATAATATTATTGTGCGTCATCGGGATGCTAAACCAGTGCTGATTGATTTTGGTGCTGTGCGGGAGTCAATGGGAACAGTAGTAAATTCTCAAGGCAATCCTACCAGTTCCATTGTGATTGGTACACCTGGCTATATGCCAAGCGAACAAGCCGCAGGTAGACCTGTTTATTCTAGTGATTTATACAGTTTAGGAATGACGGTAATTTATTTGCTCACTGGTAAACAGGCGCAACAACTAGAAACCGATTCTCAAACGGGTGAAATTGTCTGGCGGCAATACGCCAGTCATGTTAGCCCAATTATGGCAAGAGTAATTGAGCGGGCGATCGCTTATCATCCACGCGATCGCTACCCTACAGCCAGAGCAATGCTAGATTCTTTGCAGAGCATAGCAAATCCAATTCCACCGACGCAACCCCTCTTGACTCAACCGACTGTAGTCCCTGCACCGCCACCTCAGACAGTGCCTATCAAACCACAGCCTAACCCTCAAAGTAGTAATAGTCAGAATAATATTCTCATGGGCAGTTTGATAGCAGGTGGGTTAATTGGTGCATCTGTGATTATTAGTCAAGTGTTACCCAAATCTTCTCAACCCATAGCAGATAAAACGGTATTACCTTCAGAAACACCGTCAAATGTTACAAGCCCAGTGATAACTCCTACATTTACACCAACTACCCCATCTATTCCAACTCAATCACCTTCCGCGACCACATCAATACCGCCAGTTGATACCACAACTCTCAACAATTATCTCTGGCTTTCTCAAAGACTTGTAACTGATGCAGATTTGGATGGTAAAAGCGGTTTTGAACTAGATATTATGCGAAATTCGATTTTTGCCATTCATGGCCGCGGTTTTGATAATACTGAATTGCAAAATTACTTTAATAACCAACCTTGGTATCGTCCTAAATATTCACCAAAGACATTTCCACCTAAATTGCTGTCAAAATTAGAGCAAGAGAATGTAGAATATATCAGCAAATATCAGGTTAATACTGGGTTAAGATATTTTAAATAACTAAGTTTTTCATAATCGGGGAGTGAAAACTGGGGAAAATAACCAATACTTTTCTACAAGAGGCTCTGCTAACGGCAAAATCTCACAGTGAGTAGTAGTTGCACAAAGCTGATTATATAAAACTGTAGATTTACTCAGTACAAGTGCCCTTTGCTCTTGTGTAAGTCCTTATATTAGTTTTGACTTATCAATCGATTTATTGCTACTTATTAGATAATATCTAGGTTAGTTTGTGTAGTATATCGGACAATTATATGGATATTCAATACTCTAAAATCGAAAGATATTAGGGGCTAATCCTAGCGAAATGTATGTAGGGTCAGAACAAAACTGTGTTTGTCTGTCATAAACTATATCTTTAGATACTAGTCAGTTTCAGAACCAAGTATTTATATATAATATATAAGATTCCTATCTGTAAGATTAGAAATCGATAAGTTAAAGAAATGCCATTTTTATATTTTCTTTGTTATTTTGTATTTAACGGGACAGTTCTTCATCATTTGGTGGGCTTAAATAACAATTAGTTAAACCATTTCCCTTCCCAAAGATGCATGTAAATTATTTGCATTATGCTTTTTTTGCTTCTGAATCTCCAAGCACAATGCAAATTGACCAAAAATATTACATGTGAACATTTTCGATCGGTAAATAGTTCATCTACACAAGGAAAGCCTTGCCTAAAACTATGCTTAAAACACAGAGTCATCGTATTTTTTTGCCTGCTTTTATTAAACCTTTAGAAGAAAAGAATCAAATAGGTAGTAAAAAGCAATTTGCTCTACCCAAATTAGATTTATTGCAACCATTACGTCAATGGCTCGATAAAATCGAGATTCAGAATCGGAAATTAGCCAAATTTATTGCTAAACTAATTCCTGCTCAGTGTCCATTCGAGCGTGATATCATGCTTTTTGGCCGCAAAATAGCTCATATTCCGCCAATGTGCAAGCTGAATCCGCTTTATAACGAACTTGTCTACTTGCGTTTTCGCGCTTTGTGTTATCTAGTAGATCAGTGTGGAGAGGATATTCAATCTTACTGCTGAATATAACTAGAAAAAAACAATATGGAAATTAAAATTGAGCATCAACTTAAGACTTGAATATCTCAATGAATTAGGTGTATTTAAATGGGAAATTTGGAAAAAGGAAGTTTCAAAATTCCCTTGGACTTATGATTCTCAAGAAACTTGCTATTTTTTGGAAGGTGACGTACTTGTTACTCCTGATGGGGGAGAACCAGTGCAAATAGGTAAGGGCGATTTAGTGATTATTCCCGCTGGTATGTCCTATACATGGGAAATTACAAAGGACGTAAAAAAGAATTATTACTTTGAGTAGTCAAAAATCAAAATTGATCAAGTTTTTTCTTGATTATCCAGAAAAGCAACATTTCATAAATCAATTTTGATTTCTATTATCGGAAGGTTCTCGGCGAGTATCGTAGGATAAAATGGCAGAATCGGCCAATTGTTTATATCTATCTCTGTCAAAACTCGTTGTGACTCCATTCTCTAAACAATCTTCGTAGAAATAGATATTCTAATTCTCTCCAAATTTGGCAGTAAACAAAGATCCCCGACAACTTCTGCGAAGTCGGGGATCTTGTGCGATCGCCAGCACAAAAAATTCAGAGAGTTCATAATCGTGTTAGTGGGAGTTTAGTTACGGAAGATGCTATTTAGTAGCAAAAGGTTTCATCCCACCGCAATTTTATTGAGGAAAATCATTAACAATGTTACTGCATTTAAGTACTTGGCAAGAAGTCGAAGCTTATTTACAGCAGTCAAAGGGGATTATTTTTCCTATTGGTTCCACAGAACAACATGGGCCAACGGGGTTAATTGGTACTGATGCTATTTGTGCAGAAGCGATCGCAGCTGGTGTAGGTGATGCAACTCAAGCGATCGTTGGCCCTACAATCAATGTGGGGATGGCACTACACCATACTGCTTTTCCTGGCACAATCAGTCTGCGTCCCAGCACTTTAATTCAAGTAGTACGAGATTATGTAACTTGTTTAGCCAAAGCTGGTTTTAGCAGATTCTACTTTATTAACGGACATGGCGGTAATATCGCCACCCTCAAAGCTGCTTTTTCAGAAACTTACGCGTATTTAGAAGATTTGCAGATTGCCAATGCTCAACAAGTGCAATGTCAAGTGGCAAACTGGTTTATGTGCGGTTCTGTATATAAACTAGCTAAAGAATTATATGGGGATCAAGAAGGTTCTCATGCAACGCCAAGTGAAGTAGCCCTCACCCAGTACGTTTATCCAGAGGCGATTAAGCAAGCACCTCTTTCACCAGAAGTTGCAAGCGGACATAGGATTTATAGCGCTGCTGACTTTCGAGTACGTTATCCAGATGGACGCATGGGATCAAATCCAGCTTTAGCAACGCCTGAACATGGTAAGCAATTTTATGATTTAGCAGTGAAAGAACTTAGCAGTGGCTATTTGGAATTTGTGAACGCAGAATAAAACTCATGAAAAGACATTGTAGAGATGCGGGTAAAATCGTGTCTCTGCATAAAATATCTTGAGAAAAGTTATTAAACATCTGGTGAAATTAAATATGTGTTATCCAGAATCCTTGTAGAGATGCTAGCGGGGTGAAATCAGTTCAATTTCGTGTATTTACCTTCTTATGGTTCAAAAATATAAAAAAGTCTGTAAATTATCTTAGCTGTTAATAATTTGTTCAACTGCAACAGAAACATCTGGGAATGCAAGGGGTTGAATTATTTCCCCAGTCAATGTCAGTTTTGTAGCGTACTCTGCATCTAAGATTTCTCGATACACCACCAGGTGTAACTTTTTTAGATTAACAACCCAATATTCTAAATATACCTGCTTCTGCATAGATTTTGCTTTTTGTCTCTAAATCTTTTTCTAAACTAGAGTTAGCGTACTCAATCAACCAGAAAATATTTTCTGGATAGGGATGATGCTGTCGATACTCGCGTCCTAAAGGTTGGACAATGGCAATATCTGGCTCTGGTTCCGAGTCGTTGGGTAGGGTAATTGGTTTAGCATGACGAATTTTGGCGCGTCCAGCCAATAATTTCGCTAGATAGTCACCAGCTTCACCACTACTATAAGCGTGAGGTTCTCCTTCTGCGAAGATTTCGACAATTTCTCCTTTGAGTAATTCTACTTTGCGATCGCTCAAAATGTTAGCGTCAATCATGCGGTGATATTCGTCAATCGTCCACTTAGCAACTATCACACTCATGACGATTGATTCCTCCTAACGATGCTTTATATTCTCCCATTTTAAAGGCACTTCATTTTACTCAACCCCTTGGGATTAAAACTACCGATACTGTTTTTGACATCGGTTTACCAACCATCTGCCAAGTAGTTAATAGGATTCTCGCAGATGACTTTTCAATTTCAATCGCATTATGAAGCGCCATAGCTCACCAATAAAAAGCACTGTCGATGTTCCAACAATTACACTTATCCAATCCACGAAAGACAAAGGTACTGTTCTAAAAACGTTACCACCAAACTGAATAATCAATATCTGTCCGACAAAAATGGTGATAGCGATCGCTACAAATCCTTTATTCTTAGACAAGCCTTTGAAGGCAGACTGCTTTAACCCCAAGCATCGAGCATTGAACAAATTCCAGAACTGTAACATTACGAACACGCCGAAGAACACGGAAAGCTCATAAGGAGTGATTTCCCCATCCCGACGGATATAGCGTAAGAAACCAACCAGAAAAATCAAAAATGCTAACCCAACAGTAAAAATATTCTGTGCCATTGCTTTGGTGACAATAAAGGCTTGCGGGTTACGAGGAGAGTGCTGCATGACGCTTAAATGAGGGGGTTCTGTCGCCAAAGCCAAAGCAGCAAAGGTATCCATAATTAAGTTCACCCAGAGCATTTGGGTGACAGTTAGAGGTAGCGCTACACCGATAAATGGCCCAATTAAAGCAATTCCCAACGCCACAACGTTGATTGTTAACTGAAACAGAATAAATCGTTGGATATTTAGGTAAAGCGATCGCCCCCAAACAACTGCATTTACAATACTGTGGAAAGAATCGTCAAGCAAAATGATATCACTAGCTTCTTTAGCGATCGCTGTACCACTTCCCATTGCTAAACCTACCTGAGCTTGCTTGAGAGCAGCTGCATCGTTTGTACCATCTCCGGTGACACCTACCACCTGACCATTTTCCTGTAACAGTTTCACAAGCCGCAGCTTATCAAGTGGTCGCGCTCTGGAAAGTACCTTTAATTGCAGCACCGCCTGATTTGCTTCTTCGTCACTCAGTTGGGCAAATTGTTGACCAGTCAAATGTAAATAACCGCTATTAAAGTCATCTTCTTCTTGCCAAAGTCCAATTTGACGAGCAATTTCCTTAGCCGTCTCCGAGTTATCACCTGTTACAACTTTCACTTCTATTCCTGCGCGTAAACAGGCTTGGATCGCATCAGGTACTTCTGGACGCAAGGGGTCTGAAATTGCCACAAACCCTAGCCAAGTCATATCGTGAGCAAGTTCGTCCAAGTTCGTCTGACTCGAATGCTGTGAGACGTTATGATAAGCAAACCCTAGTGCCCGCATTCCTCGTTTTTGATATTCTTTAATTGCAGATGCGATCGCGGCTTTATTCTTAAGTGATTCTAGTCCTTGCTCTGTGAGAATCTGTGAGCAACGCTCCAAAATTACCTCTGGCGCTCCTTTCACATAAAGCACATCCTCTCCCGTTACAGAGGAAATGCCGATTGTAGCCATATATTTTTGATGACCAGAAAAAGGCATTCGGGATTTGATTTGAAAGTTACCCCGGTAGGATATGTAATCAATATCCTGGCTATCTAGCCATAAAAGTAAAGCTCCTTCTGTGGGATTGCCAATGGGACGAGAAGGCTGCAAAGGTTTTTTCTCTAAATCAGCAGTACTATTAACTGCGATCGCCTCTGCTATTAACCCTTTAACATCTTTAAGTGCTGGCAACAATTGAGAATTCAGACTAGGAAAATTGACTTCATACACCCGCATTTGATTTTGGGTAAGAGTGCCAGTTTTATCAGAGCAAATTACCGTAGCTGAACCAATTGTTTCGCAAGCGTGCATCCGACGCACCAAATTATTGGAAGCCGCCATCTTTTTCATACTGTAGGCAAGGCTGAGGGTAACACTCATCGCCAAACCTTCTGGCACAGCTACCACAATAATTGTCACAGCTACCATAAAGTAGTGCAGTAAGGCTTTAGCAACACTACTAGTAACCCAACTATTTATAGAGCTAGGAATTAGTCCTAGAGGATAGCCTAAACCAAGTCCGATAGTGAAAAATACTAGTACTATCCCAACTCTTTTCAGCCAACTAAGAAAACTATTATTTTCCAGCCATTTTGGTGCTGCAAGTTTGCTACCAGCTAACTCCAAACCATCATAAACCACAGGTAGCCATACTCGGCTAAGTGCTATTAACACACTAATAATTGATAGTCCGACAACATACCACTGTTGAGAACTCAGGCTTAATTCTTTAGTGACAAAACCGCGTACCAGCAAAGATACGAACGTGAAACCAGCAAATCCCAGACCAACGACACCAATCAGTTTACTAAGTTTTTCTAATTGATGATTGAGCGGTGTGTCTTGTGTGTTTTCGATGCTAGTAATTGCTGTTGCCAATTTACCAATTTCTGTATTATCACCAACAGCAGTGACTTCAAAATAACCCTCTCCTTGTTCAACAATCGTACTGCGATAAATCTTGTAAGCTGGGTAAGTTCCCTCTTCAATACCTTGATTTTCTGCGTCGGACTGAGTAAGCTTTTTGACTGGTTCCGCTTCTCCCGTGATTTTTGACTGGTCAATTTCTAGAGAAATTTCTTCTAAAATTTGTCCATCAGTTGGGATTTCTTCACCTTGTTCCACATATACAACATCACCAAAAACTAAATCTTTACGCTTAACGGTGGTAAAGCTATTATCCCGAATGACTTTGATAAAAACTTCGTCATAAACTTGGTTGAGAATATCAAATTCTTTACTGGCTTTGTATTCGTTGGCAAAAGCGAGAGTTGTCGCTAATAAGATAGCAGCTACAATACCTAAGCCTTCAGCATATTCTCCCTCAAAAATACCGACACTAATAGCGATCGCCGCCGCAATCATCAGAATCCGAATTACTGGATCTTCAAATTTTGCTAAGAACAATTTCCACAATGGCTCGCGTTCTGGAGGAGTAAGAATGTTAGCACCGTACTTTTCGCGGTTAAGTTTTACCTGAGCCGATGTGAGTCCCTGAAATGGCAGAAGGCGATCGTTGACTTTACGAGTAAGCATATTCAGTTTTTGTACCTAAATAAATGGATTAAAATCTAAAACTCCTTTAGCTAAAAAGAGTGCTGCCAAAGGAGAATATTGAATGCTTTTCAAAGTAAATAATGACGAATTTCCAACACTTGATCAAAGTTCAGAAGTTCAATACCAATTCATGTTGATGAAGATTTATGTTTGCGAATTGCATTATTCATCAAGATGATCTGCTCAACATGAAATGAGGGAGGCATCAAACTGTGAATTCCATGATCGAGTCCATCGTGCATCACATCTGTTGGTAGTTGGGAGTGGTCTAATCCCAAAGTGTGACCAATTTCGTGGGTGATAGTATTAGCAATCAAGTTAGACAATTGAGCCAAATTTAGACTTGCCTGATCAGAGACATGAAGTATTTGATCTATGCGAACAGCAGCAATATTTGTCACTTTGCCATGACTGAAACTAGCTATTCCTAAGTAGTCAACTGGTTGCTGATCAATTAACACATAGATATGGGTAAAATTTTGGTTCCACTCTTTTTCATCGGGTGGTTCTGAGGTCAAAAACACATTGATACTTCTAAAAGCACTGAAGACTTTAGCAAGTGCATCTGCCATAACTTCTAGTATGGTGCTATTATCTTCAGTATCGATAATCATGCCTGAAATATTGACCCAAAGACAATGGCGAATTTCGCTATTTTTTCCAACAATCAACCATCCACAATATGGACACAGTTGCCAATTATTTTGGATACGGGAGCGGCAACCTTGACAGCAAGATTTTGAAGGTCTATCAAGGTTAATACGTTCCCAAATCGGAACTTGAAGCTTACGGCTAGCTTTAGTTAGATTCAGGCGGTCGTAGAGCGACATTTTACTTGGAGCCAGCTACCCAGCTAAAGCCAAAATGATAGTAATCGTCTGCCTCTTTATGTCCACTCTGTAAACTAATTGCCATACTCAATCTCCTAGCTAAAACGCTCTAGTAAAGCTTTTAATCCACCTTGATAACCTGAACCAACGGCATTTAAACGCCACTCTCCGTCTTTACGATAGAGTTCAGCCATAATTAATGCAGTTTCGACTGAGTAATCCTCCACTAGGTCATACCGGACTACTTCTTGATTGCTCTGAGCATTAACGACGCGCACAAAAGCATTTTGAACTTGACCAAAATTTTGCTTCCGTTCTGCGGCTTCGTGAATGGTTACAGTAATAAAAATTTTATGAACCTCAGCAGGAACCTTTTGGAGATTAATTTTGATGACTTCATCATCACCATCGCCTGCGCCTGTTAGATTATCTCCTGTGTGTTGAACTGAGTTATTTGGATCTGGGCTGAGAAGATTGTTGTAGAAAATGAAGTGGTTATCTGAAATTAGTTTATCGTTACTCCCCACTATGAAAGCTGATGCATCTAAATCAAAAGCGCAGCCAGTGTCCATTGCTTTGACATCCCATCCAAGACCAACGAATACCTCAGTTAGTCCTGGTGCAACTTTATCGAGTGATATACGTTGTCCTTTTGTAAGTGTAACTGCCATGATTTGGTAGACTCCTTAAATTTTTCACTAATATCAGTTATGTCTTTGCAATAATTGCCTATTTGTAGCGTTCGAGAAGTGCTTGTAAGCCGCCTTGATAACCCGAACCTACAGCGTTGAGACGCCATTCATTGTCTTTAAAGTAAAGTTCAGCCATAATCATGGATGTTTCTGTGGAGTAGTCTTCCACAAGGTCGTAGCGAACAACTTCTTCATTAGTTTGAGAATTAACAACTCGCACAAAGGCATTTTGCACCTGACCAAAATTCTGACGCCGCACCTCGGCTTCATGAATCGTCACTGCAATTAGAATTGTTTGAATATCAGCAGGAACTTTTTTGAGATTAATTTTGATGACTTCATCATCTCCTTCACCAGCGCCTGTGAGATTATCTCCAGTATGTTGAATTGATTTCTCTGGATCGGGACTTGTTTGGTTGTTATAAAAGATGACGTGAGCATCAGAAATCAGCTTTCCATTTGCATTTAATAGAAAGACAGATGCATCTAAATCAAAGTCTTGACCTGTGTCTGTGGCTTTCACATCCCATCCTAAACCAACAAACACTTCGGATAGACCTGGTGCAACTTTTTCAAGTGAAATACGCTGGACTTTTGTTAATGTAATTGTCATTTCTCAATTGTCCTATCGAGATAATTGTTGTATGCAAAGGTACAAAAAATCTGCATAAAATTGGTAGCAATGCACTGAAAGCATTACTATAAAATTAGCTTTTTAATATCACTTGATCTTTTGAGATGTATTCACCCCTGACTGATATTAATGAAAAGCTGTTATTTAAACTATTACAGATTCACTCTTTAACATTATGTGTTTTTTTTACAACCAGCCTTGATAAAAATATTTAATTTATATTTTGTTGAATTGAGTTTTTTTTTAAGCGTTACTACTCAAGCTGTTAATCAATCTATAAGTTATGAAATATAGCAATCCGATTTGATTTGTGAAAAAATCTAAGTATATGTAGTGGACTGTCTAGGCTAAAATGTTGCAAAAAAATTGTAGGTTGGGTGGAGGCTTTGCGTAACCCAACATCCTGATATATGTTGGGTTGCGCTCCGCTCCACCCAACCTACATCTAATGCACATATTTAGCCTTGCCACGCCAGTAGGGTGCATTAGGAAGGAGTGCGTTATGCTTCGTTAACGCATCCTACGTGTATTTCAGAAATCAAATTTTTCAGTTCATCTATATTTGAGGAAAACTTTAGTTCACTATTTTGCTGTAAATCTGACAGTTATCTTCAATGTCGCAAAGCAATAAAAGAGGGTTCTTCAGTACCTGTTATGCCAAATTATTAGTTAAACATCAAAACTAGACTTTAAAATCAAGTTTAGAACGCTTAAGTCCCAAGAATAGCCTAAAATGTTAAAAACAATGCCTGCTTTTGTTGTGCAGCAATGTTTTCAGCTTTTTAGCAGATTAATTTAGCATACTAAGTACTGAAGATCCTAAAAGAGCATATGGAGGGGAATGACTTGGATCTATCCATACTTCCATAAATTCCCAGTTATTCTTCATTGGATCTGGTGGGGGAATAACGCGGTATTCGTCGTCTGCATTAGACATATTCAAACAAAAAAACGGTAGAGCAATTAATACTCTACCGTTTTTTAATTTGGGATTTAATCTAAAAATCCCAAATCCTAAATCTTACTCAACACCTTGGGGTAACAATTCCCGACGCTGTTCAGAACTAACTTGCACAACGCCATTTTCATCCACATCAACAAGGGCTGTATCGCCATCCTTGATACGACCAGACAGAATTTCCTCTGCTAGGCTATCTTCTAACAGGCGCATAATTGCCCGACGTAATGGCCTCGCGCCGTAGCTGGGACTGTAACCTTCAGTGATCAACCGATCCTTGAAGCGATCTGTGACTTCTAAGGTGATACCCTTTTCCGTCAGACGACCAAATACTTCCTTGAGCATAATTTCGGCGATTTGGGTCACTTCCGGCTTGTTCAACTGACGGAAGACGATAATTTCATCGAGTCGGTTGAGGAACTCTGGACGGAAGTACTGTTTGAGTTCTTCGTTGACCAAGGAGCGAATCCGGTTGTAAGTTGACTCGCTGGCATCTTCGGAGAATTCAAAGCCGATACCGCTACCGCCTTTTTCAATTACCTTAGAACCAATATTGGAAGTTAAAATCAGCAAGGTGTTCTTGAAGTCTACCGTGCGACCTTTGGCATCAGTTAACCGACCGTCTTCCAAAATTTGCAGCAGCATATTGAAAACATCGGGGTGTGCTTTTTCGATTTCGTCGAACAACACCACGGTGTAAGGACGCCGCCGCACGGCTTCAGTCAGCTGACCACCTTCGTTATAACCAACATAACCTGGAGGGGAACCAATCAGCTTGCTGACGGTGTGACGCTCCATGTATTCGGACATATCTAAGCGGATCATCGCTTCTTCGGAACCGAAGAAGTAAGCAGCTAAGGATTTCGCCAACTCGGTTTTACCTACGCCAGTAGGCCCAGAGAAGACAAAGCTAGCTATGGGTCGGTTGGGATTTTTCAATCCGACACGAGCGCGACGGATTGCCCGTGAAACTGCCTTCACAGCTTCATCTTGACCGATTAAACGCTGGTGCAAGGTGTCTTCCATGTGCAGCAGCTTTTCAGATTCAGATTCGGTGAGTTTGTTCACCGGTACTCCAGTCCAGGAAGCGACAATGTGAGCAATGTCTTCTTCTGTAACTACAGGTTCTTCACCTTCTGTGCCAGTTGCATTGGTCTTGCTTTGAGCGATGGCGCGGATTTCGGCTTTGATTTCCATTTCGCGATCGCGCAATTCTCCTGCTTTGTCAAAGTCTTGAGAGCGCACTGCATCATCTTTTTCTTTTAATATCTGACGCAGTTCTTTGTCTAACTCTTTGGCTGCGGGTGGCAGTTGGGAGTTAATCAAGCGCACTCTAGAACCAGCTTCATCAACTAAGTCGATGGCTTTATCTGGCAGGAAGCGATCGCTAATGTAACGATCTGATAACTTCGCCGCCGCTACCAATGCTTCGTCGGAGATTTTCAGTTTATGGTGTTGCTCGTAGCGTTCGCGCAGACCATATAAGATTTCAATTGTTTCATCAACTGTCGGTTCGCCAACCATTACTGGTTGGAAACGCCGCTCTAGCGCTGCATCTCGCTCGATGTGCTTCCGGTATTCATCTAGGGTTGTAGCTCCGATGCACTGCAACTCACCTCTGGCCAAAGCTGGCTTGAGGATATTCGCTGCGTCAATAGCACCTTCAGCTGCACCCGCACCAATTAAGGTGTGTACCTCATCAATCACGAGAATGACATTACCCGCCGAGCGGATTTCATCCATGATTTTTTTCAAGCGTTCTTCAAATTCACCCCGGTACTTGGTTCCTGCTACGAGCAAACCAATATCGAGCGTGACGACGCGTTTATCTTCGAGGATGTCAGGGACATCTTTAGTGGCAATGCGTGAAGCTAAACCTTCAGCGATCGCTGTTTTACCAACCCCTGGTTCCCCAATTAGCACGGGGTTATTTTTGGTTCGGCGACCCAAAATTTGAATCACTCGCTCAATTTCCTTGGCGCGTCCCACCACTGGATCGAGCTTATTATCGATTGCCATCTGGGTCAGGTTTGAGCCAAATTCATCCAGAGTCGGGGTTTTTGTGCGCCCGGATGAGCCGCCTGGTGAAACTTCGGCAGTTTCTCCCAACATACGGATAACTTGGGTTCTGACCTTAGATAGATCCACACCGAGGTTTTCTAGCACCCTGGCTGCGACGCCTTCCCCTTCGCGGATTAGGCCCAACAGCAGATGCTCGGTGCCAATGTAGTTATGCCCCAGTTGGCGTGCTTCTTCCAAGGAGAGTTCTAAAACTCGCTTTGCCCGTGGCGTAAACGGAATTTCCACGGCAACAAAGCCTGATCCCCGTCCTATAATTTTTTCAACTTCGATTCGGGCATCTTTGAGATTGACGCCCATTGATTTCAGCACCTTCGCAGCCACACCAGTGCCTTCGCCAATTAGACCCAGGAGGATCTGCTCGGTTCCGACAAAGTTGTGACCTAAACGGCGGGCCTCTTCTTGGGCCAGCATGATTACCTTAATGGCTTTTTCTGTGAAGCGCTCAAACATGGCTTTATCCCATCATCTGCGGTCGTGCCGGTATGCTGATTTTAGCACAGGCAAAGCTTTTGGATGCCTGTATAACAGATTATAGACATCCTGAAGCTATGACTTTAGTTGATGGGCTAATTGTTAACTATTGACTACTCTTATCTGGCTAGTGTACTGAGGAGCTTTAGTTCACCAGCGTTTTTGGGATTTATTACAAATAGCTGACTGCTTAGGTTAAGGGTTTTTTGACTCAATCCCAAACATTTATATGTAACATATATATTTTTTAATATCAAGCAAAAATAATTTATATATTATATTGTTATGAGAAAACAGTTTTTCATAATATATTCAAATTTAAATTAGCGTAGTAAAGTTGCATTTTTTTGCTGAGGGCGATCGCAAGCCCCAATAATTCAAAATTAATAATGCCCAACTACTTAAAAAGCAAGTGCCAAGAGGATTTTTCCAGGCGATCGCTGACAATGGAATACCATTGGTCTAAAGTTGCTTTAAATTTGCGGTGTTGTAAATCTGGCAGCCAAAGGATTAAAGCATCTTCATCGTTATCTTGGTAGTAACGCCGCCGCCGCCCTGCTGTTTTGAAGCCAAATTTTTGATATAAAGATATAGCCCCCAAATTGGAAGCTCGCACTTCGAGGGTAGCTCGCTCCATTTTGCGATCGCAAGCTGTCTTAATGAGTGAATATAATAAAGCCGCACCCATTCCTTGACGGTGATATTGAGGATGAACCGCCAAAATTGTAATGTGGGCTTCATCTAAAATTGACCAAAAGCAACCCATTCCTAGCAAACTTGTGCTGGAGGAGGGAGAAAATAAACCGAGTAAATCGCTGTTGGGACTATCCAATTCTCGTTTGTAGCCGTCCAGAGTCCAAAGTCCACCAAAACAAGCTCGATCGAGTTCCAGAATAGCACTGAGATTTTCTAATGTCAGTAATTTAATTTCTAAGTCTAATGAGATCACATTTATTGAATAACGTTACAAACCCTTTGTACACTGGGAATCAGGAGACAAACTCAAAGCCCGTAATTTGAACAAGGAAAATTTTTATAGTTATGGTATCGACTCACCCCACTGGGGTTCAACATTCTGGAAGTCAATATTTACCTCAAAGACACGACACCAAGGCAAATCCATCACCTAATCAAGAACTTTTACCTTTGACTGCCAGAGTTCATCATCATGACCTCTTGGAAATTGGTGGGTGTGATGTCACGACCCTAGTTGAGCAGTTTGGTTCACCTTTATATATTTTAGATGAAGAAACCCTGCGTTCGGCTTGTCAGCAATACCGAGATACTTTCAAGCAATACTACAAGGGCGAATCTCAAGTATTGTACGCCTCAAAAGCTTGGAATTGTTTAGCAGTTTGTGCGATCGCCGCATCAGAGGGTTTAGGAATTGATGTCGCATCAGGCGGTGAACTTTACACCGCGCTGCAAGCAGGTGTCAATCCTGAGAAAATCTATCTTCATAACAACAATAAATCTCGTGAAGAACTGATTTTTGCCACTGAAGTCGGTTGCACTATTGTCGTGGATAACTGGCACGAGTTACGCACAATGGTTGAAATTGTTGAGAGGGCAAATTCCCCCTCTGTACATCCTCGATTCCTGTTGCGTCTGACCCCAGGTATTGAATGTCACACACATGAATATATCCAAACGGGGCAACTAGATAGTAAATTTGGCTTTGATCCAAATGAGTTAGAGGAATTATTTACTTTTGTCAGCAAACAGTCTTTCCTTAACTGCGTAGGGTTACATGCTCATATCGGTTCCCAAATTTTTGAGCGCCAACCGCATCGAGATTTAGCCGCTCTGATGGTGCAGTGGTTGCGGGAAGCGGCAAAGTATGGTTTAAAACTGACAGAGTTAAATGTCGGCGGTGGTTTAGGGATTAAGTATATAGAATCAGACGATCCCCCCAGCATTGAAGAGTGGGTGAAACCGATTTGTGAAGTAATTCAAGAAGCTTGTGCAGCCGAAAATTTACCTTTGCCAAAATTATTGTGTGAACCGGGGCGATCGCTAATTGCCACAGCTTGCGTTACTGCCTATACTATTGGTTCATCCAAAGTTATCCCAGAAATTCGTACCTACGTAGCAATTGATGGCGGAATGTCTGACAATCCCCGCCCGATTACTTACCAATCAGTTTATCGGGCAGTTGTTGCCAATAAAATGTCTTCTCCCCTAAGCCAAACAGTCACAATTGCTGGTAAACATTGTGAATCAGGAGATATTCTGATTAAAAATGCTCTCCTCCCAAAGACTGAACCAGGGGATATTCTCGTAGTTATGGGAACTGGTGCGTACAATTACAGTATGGCATCTAACTACAACCGCTTGCCCCGACCGGCAGCAGTCGTAGTGGCGAATGGCGAAGCAAATTTAATTTTGCAACGTGAAACTTATGAAGATTTAATTCGACAAGATCGCCTACCAGAAAGACTGAAAAATAGTCATTAGTCCTTGGTCATTGGTGAGCCAGCACGGTCTTCTCCCAAAGGGAGAGGCTAGCGCCTTCGCAAAGCGTCTCGTAGAGAAGGGGGTTTCCCCCATGAGTGACTGGCGTTAGCAAAGCGGTAGCGACGCAGGAGCGTCACCCGTAAGGGTCATTAGCTAGGAGCTAAACCCCGTCTATTTTGAAACCTAGAGTTTTTGAAGAGAGTATATTATTCTGTCGTGGCTTAAGTTTTGAGCTTTAGCCTCATTACAAAAAACTACGGTTTTCACAGTAGACGCGGTTTAATAACAAATGACAAATGACAAATGACTAACCGTAATTAGAGGCAAAAGTTTAATCCAGATGTCATGAGAGATTGGTGGAAGCAATGGCTGGCAAACCTGGGGTGGTCACAGTCCTTGCTACTTGGGACTCTGGATATTGTGTTGGTGCTGGCGCTGACGTACATGATACTAGTTATTATTAGTGAGCGCCGGACACTATGGATGGTGCGGGGATTCATTATCTTAATGCTAGCCTCAGCACTAAGTGGCAGATTCGGACTACCTCTGCTAAGTTTTGTACTAGAAAAGTTGGTGATTGGTTGTGCTGTGGCGATGGCAGTTGCTCTACAGTCAGAGTTTCGGCGGTTTTTGGAGCAATTGGGACGTGGCGAATTCCGCCAGATGTTTCAACCCGACCGTCTGGCAATCCCCAAATCTGATAGTGTAATTGATGAAATTGTTGAGGCTGTTAAAGAATTGTCAAAAAACCGCATTGGAGCTTTACTAATTGTGGAAACCACAGGGCCAATTGATGAGCGAGATTTTTCTGTGCCAGGAGTAAAGCTAAATGCGGAAGTTTCTAAAGAACTAATCCAGACAATTTTTCAGCCGAAAACTTTGTTACACGATGGAGCGACATTGATTCGTGGCTCACGGATTATATCATCGGGTATAATTTTACCACTTTCGGGACGCACAGCCTCGCGCCAGTTGGGAACACGCCACCGAGCGGCAATGGGAATTACTGAGCGGGTCGAAAATTGCATTTGTGTCGTTGTCTCTGAAGAAACGGGTTCTATTTCCTTAGCGGAACGGGGAACCCTAAATAGACCGCTGACGATTCGGAAACTGAAAGAGTCATTAGAAGCTCTTTTGTCTCCAACCGTAGATAGGGAAGCTGTTGCTCCTGGTCTGTTGAGTTTTGTTCGTCGGATAGGTGGCAAGACACTAGCACTAGTTTCACGTTTACTCAGATTACCATCGACCGCTTCTCGAGATAAAAAATGACAGCACAACAAACTAAACTGCAAGATTTACCTACTGATTTAAAACGAGAACTATTGCCGCAGCACGTTGCGGTAATTATGGATGGTAATGGTCGATGGGCTAAACGTCAGGGTCTACCCCGAATTATGGGTCATAAACGAGGAGTAGATGCTCTTAAGGATTTACTTCGCTGTTGTCAGGATTGGGGAATTCAGGCGTTGACAGCTTATGCTTTTTCAACGGAGAACTGGAAAAGACCGCAGGAAGAAGTAGATTTTTTGATGACTCTGTTTCAAAGAGTTTTGCGCCAAGAACTGCGGGAAATGGTCGAAGAGAATGTTCAAATTAAATTTGTAGGGAATTTGCAAGACCTGCCGCGATCGCTCCAACAAGAAATTTCCCGTTCAATGGAGGAAACTAAGGATAATCGTGGTATCCGATTTTCAGTAGCAACTAATTATGGCGGACGGCAGGAAATTTTACAAGCTTGTCAGGCGATCGCAAAGCAAGTTCAGCAAGGTATGCTACAACCCAATGAAATTAATGAACAGGTGTTTGAGAGCCACTTGTACACAGCCGGAATTACTGACCCAGATTTGTTAATTCGCACCAGTGGAGAAATGCGCCTCTCAAATTTTCTTCTCTGGCAAATGGCTTATGGGGAAATTTATATTACCGATGCTCTCTGGCCCGATTTTGACCGTGCCGAATTTCATCGTGCCTTGTGCGCCTACCAGCAACGGGAGCGGCGATTTGGGAAAGTCTAAATCTGTTTACGCAATTAGACTATACAAACAATATCTAATTAGTATAAAAAAGTAATTAAATAAAATCAAGTATTTTTCGGTCGTCGCAGTTTCTTGGAATTCATTGGACCGAGAATTTGATTCAGGCTACGCAATTGCTCTGCTGTACCCATACCAATTAGCCGATCTCCTGGCATTAAAATCGTATCGCCAGTGGGGCCACCGATTAAAGTCCCATCAACACGGCGAATTGCGAGAACCAGTGCCCCAGATTGCGATCGCAATCTCGCCTTTTGCAAACTTTGACCCACAAAAGGACAGAAAGCCGGGTCGAGTAAAAATTCTTCCATATACAACTGGCGATCTGCACCTGTCAAAATCCCATCTACAAAGTCCAACACCTGGGGTCTGAGTGCCGCAGCAGCCATGCGCTTACCACCAGTAATATAGGGGGAT
This sequence comes from Nostoc sp. 'Peltigera membranacea cyanobiont' 210A, assembly GCF_002246015.1. Taxonomy (GTDB): domain Bacteria; phylum Cyanobacteriota; class Cyanobacteriia; order Cyanobacteriales; family Nostocaceae; genus Nostoc. Next base: position 417,962 of record NZ_NOLJ01000008.1, on the reverse strand, counting down.
ATCACTTCATCTGCGCCACCCCGTCGTAACTTCTGCAAAGCTTCTTCTGTACTTGCCCGTGCGATCACTCGAATCCCCGAATTCAGTGTTTTAGCTGATAATACAATGTATAAATTTTCAGCATCAGAAGGAAGGGCTGCAACGATACAAACCGCCCGTTCAATACCAACTTTCAAAAGAGTATCATCTAATGTAGCGTCGCCTTGGTATGCTGTGTAACCTTCAGTCTGCGCCCTTTGCACAGATTCCATGTCAGCATCAATCACCACAAAAGGTGCCTCTTCTGCCCGAAATTCCTTGGCAATTTGGCGACCAGTCCGACTAAATCCACAGATAATGTAATGTTCTGTCAGGGATTCCATTAACCGCCTCTGTTGCTGTAGCCGAATTCCTTCTTGAAAGTAGCCTTGAATAATCGCTTCTGTAAATCTGTTGACAATGTAACCGATATTGACTACACCCAACAAAATCAGGGCAATGGTAAACAATCGTCCTCGGCTACCTAGTGGGTGCGTCTCTCCGTATCCCACAGTCGCTAAAGTGATGACTGTCATGTAAGCTGCATCTTCCCATGACCAGCCCTCCACTAACGAGTACCACAAAGTGCCAATGAAGAAAACACCGCCAAGAGCGATCGCCCCAGCCATCAACTCTTTTTGGATACGTTGATATTTTTGCTCAAGTGTTGAGAATGAGGTAAAAATAGTACTTTTAACCTAATTTTTCTAGTTTTCTAGTAACTTTTTAATATTCGTCCTTTTTAGTATATTTAATCTAAGTAAGTGGGCAAGAATAAATCAAACTAAGTTACGCCATGTAAAATTAATTAAATTGTCTCTTAGTACAGCTTTGCATTAATTCGTAGCGGTTTTAAACGCAAAGGAACGCTGAGGAAAACGCAGAGGTACACAGAGGGATTCGCTATGAACTTACGACATTATGTACTTAGCAAGGGCTGAAGCCGCTTACTATAAACCTTTAATTATTCATGCCCACTTACTTAGAAGTTATCTAAATAACTCATAACTACTTAGCTTTTTTCTTATTTTCAGCTTATAAGTTTCGCATTGAGGATTGACTAAAACTACCTTATGGCTGCCCCAAAACAGCATTGGTAAAACCATCTGAAAGTGAATCCGCTTATTTATCAGATGTGCTGTTGTTAAACCGCCCCAATCTAGCAAATCAACCTCTGTGGAAAAAAGAATCTACTTTACGACTTACACACTATACAAATTTATTATCTTGTGCATCAACAAAAATAGGTCGTTTCAGGCTTGGACATCAGTGAGAAAACCCCTACACTCTACCCAAGATTTGGACAAGCTACGCCTATGGAAATTGCCTGTCGCTCATACTGTTGCTCAAGCGTTGAGTACAAAATTTTTTTCAGCACCGCCATGCCTTTGAGGTTACATAAGCGTTAGCCTAAGAAGAAGTACGAGTTGTGCTAAATAAAAAGTATTTTTTAGGGATTTCTAGGAAACTAGTAAATAACTATATAATGAAAAACTTTCAGGAGGAGCGGTAGTGAGCCTACAAACTCTCGTTGACCAAGCCACCATCCCCCCAGATTCAGGGTCAGCATCTAGTCCCTTTGATACAGATAGCTTTAATGAAGCTGTCATGTCTACCTACGCCCGGTTTCCCTTAGCCCTAGAACGGGGTGCTGGATGCCGGGTTTGGGATACGCAGGGGCGGGAATATTTGGACTTTGTAGCGGGAATTGCTACTTGTACTTTGGGACACGCCCACCCAGCGATGGTAGAAGCGGTAACACGCCAAATCCAAAAGCTGCACCATGTCTCTAATTTGTATTACATTCCTGAGCAAGGTGAATTGGCAAAATGGCTTGTCGATCATTCCTGTGCCGATCGCGTATTTTTCTGCAACTCTGGAGCTGAAGCTAACGAAGCCGCAATTAAACTGGCGCGGAAATACGCTCACACAGTATTAGACATTGAAAAACCAATTATTTTAACCGCCCATGCCAGTTTCCACGGACGGACTTTGGCAACGATTACCGCCACTGCCCAACCCAAGTATCAAAAGTACTTTGATCCTTTAGTTCCTGGGTTCCACTACGTAAATTACAACGATATTAACGCTGTGGAAGTGGCAATTAGCGAGTTGGATGAAGGCGATTATCGGGTAGCAGCTATTCTGATCGAGCCATTGCAGGGAGAAGGCGGTGTACGTCCAGGAGATGTTGCCTATTTCAAAAAGCTCCGGCAAATTTGCGATGAAACTGGCGTTTTGTTGATTTTCGACGAAGTGCAAGTTGGTATGGGGCGTAGCGGCAAATTATGGGCTTACGAACATCTCGGCGTTGAACCGGATATTTTCACCAGTGCTAAAGGCTTAGGTGGTGGTGTCCCCATCGGTGCAATGATGAGCAAGAAATTCTGCGATGTTTTTCAACCAGGAGAACACGCTAGCACCTTTGGTGGAAATCCTTTTGTGTGTGGTGTAGCACTCAGTGTTTGTCAGACATTGGAACGGGAAAATATTTTGCAGAATGTGCAAGATAGGGGCGAACAATTGCGATCTGGATTGAGAGCGATCGCGGCAAAATATCCTCAGCAAATTAACGAAGTTCGGGGTTGGGGTTTAATCAACGGTTTGGAGTTACGAGCCGATATTCAACTAACCGCAGCCGATGTCGTCAATGCTGCCATCAAGGAAGGTGTATTGCTAGTACCAGCCGGGCCAAAAGTAGTCCGGTTTGTGCCACCGTTAATTGTTACAGAGGCGGAAGTCAACACTGCCTTGCAAGCTGTGGACAAGGCGATGTCTAACGACAAGCCGTAGAACGTCTACGCAATTCTCACCAAATAGAATGTTGTTTGTTTTGTGTAGAGACGTTGCAATCCAACGTCTCTTTTTCATTCCGGGGAAATTTCTCGATAAGCTTGCCGACACTGCTCATAATTGTCTGGCAAAATCTCGGCATTACCAAAACATAGTTGCTCGTGAGTGGTAATTAAAGTTTCATAGGGCTGTATGGGAGTCACAGACGATCGCAGCAATTGCAGATATTCTCCATCAGTACGGCTGAGTTTGTGGGGTGCGATCGCATTTTTATCCAACTGCTGCAACATTGCTAAATAAACACAACGGCAAGCCTCACGGTAATTACCTTGACGGTAGAATTCTTGCGATCGCTCCAACAAAAGGGCTATGGATGACTCATTAGAGCGATTTTTGACGCGAAAATCAGTGAGATTGCCACTTCTATTTAGCCAAGAATATATATAGGGACTGAATTCTCGCCATAATCGCCAACCCACCCACGCTACAAATAATCCCAGTACCAGCCAAAACAGGAATTTCAGCAATTCACCAAGCCTTGGACTAATTGACCATCCAGTAGGCAATTCTGGTAAAGCCCGTTCAAAGCGGTAAAACTGGTATTCCCACCATTCACCCGCTTGTTGTTGGAATTGAGACAACTGCCAACTCCAGCTAGTTTTTTCAAAAGTATCTGTCATAGAGGAGAGTGGGGAGTGGGGGGA
>NZ_NOLJ01000008.1:334226-414441 GCF_002246015.1 Nostoc sp. 'Peltigera membranacea cyanobiont' 210A | reverse complement strand
CCCCATGCCCAATGACCAATGACCAATGACTAATGACTAATGACTGTTGACTCTTTTTTTATCATTAGCCAGCCGATGAGAACAAGTAGCGCACCAAATGCAAGAAATCCTAAATCCCAAGCTAACTCATTTGGGCCTGCTTTCACATGATGAACACCGAGAATTTGGTGGTCAATTAAACCTTCAACCAAGTCGAACAACCCAGTCCCAATAAGTATCGATCCAATAAAGGTTTGTGATGACCAAGGAACATCATCACGTCTTCCAGCACGCCATAGTAACACAACTCCTATCACGGTGAATACCCAATTTAAGGTATGAAAGAACCCATCCCATACCATATTCAAATCTATATTCGCCCTGTTTGTCAGAGGTCTAATGTTACTCAGCATGTGATGCCACTGGAGGATTTGATGCAGTAAAATTCCATCAATAAACCCTCCAAGACCCACACCAATAAAAATTCCAGCAGTAATTAGTGGTGCGCGTCGGTTGAGGGTTTCACTTTTCGCCTCCATTGTCAACCTCATAGATAGGCTTTTTTACCAAAATACAACTCTTTTGAGAGAAATATCTTCTATCTTGAGGTCAGTACGATCGTTTAACTTAAATTATATCAATCTTCAAATTTAATCTGCATACCCGCTTTCAGTGGGTCGAAATCTTGGGGAAAATGGGTGTTGCGTTGGCGTAGCCTACCGTAGGTAATCGCAGTCTGCTTTTTCCAGGTTCGCTCCTTTGAGATCGGCTTGGCGGAGATTCGCTGACATCAATAATGCTCCCCTAAGATCGGCATCTTTCAGATTAGCTTGACTCAGAAAGGCATTGCTCAAATCAGTTCCCCTCAAATTAGCGCTACTCAGGTTAGCTTCACTCAAGTCAGCATAACTCAGGTCAGATCCTTTCAAGTTAATGCCTTGCAAATCAGCATTACCCAGTTCTGCTTTACTAAAGTTCCGTTTTCCTGCTGCATAACTCTCCACGAGAGTAGCGGCACTATTTGCTGTTGAAAATTGACTTCAGGCATATAACAGCGTCACAGATTGCTGGTTATTATTTTCATTTTCCCTTTTTAATTACGAATTACAAATTAGTAATTATTTGACCATCCTTGTTAAATGTAATACATTAGTTCCTTCTGTTCTCGGATCGATCTTCGTTCACAAAGGTCTTGGAGTGTATATTTTTCCAAAACGGAGTTAGCCGCCTGACGTGCTTCTTGCCAAACTTCCTGAATTAGCTCACCTTCTACCGTGTTGGGAGTCGGCTCAGAAGGAGAGACAACAATATCTGACCCTTCCATGCAGCTAAAAGCATCCAACACTGTAATCTTTCCGGGATCTCGTGCCAGAACATAGCCACCTTTGGCTCCGCGTATACTCTTAATTAAACCTCCACGTCTTAATGTTGCTAGAAGTTGTTCTAAATAGCGGTTCGGGATATCTTGCAAGGCCGCTATTTCTCGAATTTGTAGGGCTTCACCCTTAGGGTAGCAGGTTGCTAACTCTAACAGGGCTAGAAGTGCGTATTCTGATTTGTTAGAGATTACCACAGGCGTAATATTTTAAGCTCATATTTAAAGATACAAAGTCTTTGAGTTCGTTTCCCTAAGCTGCTGCGAAGAAAAACTTTACAATCAACTCATTGTTGACCGGCTAACTCTACTTTAAAGACCTTCTAGCATACAAGCAATTACTTTTTTTTTTAAATTCGATAAATAAAAGTGATTGATTAGCTATACATGGAAATTTATTGAAAATGGCAAAATGACTGTAAAGGTAGTTCCCGTACCGATCGCACTTTCAACTGTAATCTCGCCGCCATGTAAATCTACAGCCTGTTTGACGATGGACATCCCCAATCCCATTCCTGGGATATTGGCTGTATTACTGGCGCGATGGAAGGGTTCAAAGATGTGTTCAATGTCAGCAGCGGGAATGCCAATACCAGAGTCTTGAGTCTGAAATATAGCTTGCTCGTTGGCAGTGGTTACAGAAAACCTAACTGTACTACCAATGGGAGAGTATTTTAGACAATTCGAGAATAAATTACTCAAGATTTGTCGGAGTAGTTTGGCGTCTAAATTAGCTGGTGTACATTCGCACTCACTGTTAAAAACGATCGCATGTTGTGAGCGATCGCTCTGTTGTAATTCTTCTAATAAATCGCGGCAAAATTCCACTAAATTTATGGGTGTTGGATTAAACTCTAACTTGCCTGTTTCATCCTGACTCAGTACTAATACATCATTCAACAACTGAGTTATATGCATAACTGATGTTTGAATGCGACGCAGGTGGGTCTGTTGTCGCTGTTCGCTCCAGAGGTGGCGATAATATTCTAGTAGTTCAGCAGAAGAGTGGATGGTAGCCAAAGGGGTGCGAAACTCATGGGAGGTGATGGTGAGCAAGCGGGATTTAAGTTCGCTAAACTCCCTTTCTTTAGCAAGCGCTTGTCGCATCGCCTCTTCTGCCCATTGCAGCTTGGCTTGGGTTCGCTTACTTTCGCCAATATCCCGCAATAGCCAGCGCAGACTAACTAACTCACTAGATTGATTACGGATAGCAACCACTTTAACCGCAGCCACAATAGGTGTTTTGTCACGCGGTCGCAAGTTTACTTCCCACTCTTGCATTTTCCAGTCTGGGAATTGGGCGCGATCGCGCAGGTGAGTTAGTTTCAAATGAAAAGCAATTACTTCTTTCTCAAGCACAAAAATCCCTATGGATTTACCCAACAACAAACTTTTGGAAATGTTAAGCAGAGTGGTGGCGGCTGAGTTAGCTTCCTGAATTATCCCTTTTGTATCAGTCACAAAATAAGCGTCTGGTACTTCCTCAAATAATTCTTGGTAACGTTGACCTTGTGCTACCAAGGCCTGTTGAGTGTTGGATAATTCTTCATTCTGCTGCTTTAAATCTTCATTCACTAGTTTGAGTTCTTCCAAAGCTAGGTAAACTTCTTTGAATACTGCGGTAACGAGTTCAATATCTGCTTGTGCTTCTTGCTGTTCACTTTGGCGTTGCAAGAGGGCGACGCGCTTACGCATGTTCTCTATCTGCAAAGCTAAATCGTCCAAATCCACGCTCTTGCTCCTAATTTCTAAAGTGGGGTTTTGTTTTAGATTCCCTACTTAGACGATCTTAGCTTTTGGAGTTTAGCAGTTATCAGCAATTTCAGCGTAGTTTTAGGGAGTTTTAGTTGTTTGGGGTGATTAGGACTTAATACAGCAGAATTCAGGAGGAACAATTGGTGAATGGGCTACGCATAACAGAAGTAAAATACTCTTTCTACCTGGCTTTAAGACGAATCGTTGTGTATTTCACCTTCCTTGAAATCTGCTGTAAGTAATCAAGCAGTTCTCGTTTGTTTAATGTTTTTGTCTGGAAATGTTACTCAATTGCTCTCGAAGGTCTGCCCATTTAATACCTTCTAGGCTGGGTAAAACAATATGAGCAGCTCCAACTCGTTCAACAGGGCCAAGTCCTACTGCCCACATCCCAGCAGCTAAAGCGGCTTCAACACCTGCTGCGGCATCTTCTACAACCACAGATTGCGCTGGTTCGATTCCTAGCTGCTTGGCTGCGTACAGAAATAGGTCGGGTGCTGGCTTGGGTTCTTGTACACTGTAACCGTCTGCGATCGCATCTACTTTGTCCACAATGCCCAATCGCTTTAACACTGGGTGGGCATTTTTACTAGCTGAACCAATACCGATCTTAATATCAGCTTGCCGCAATTCATCCAATAGAGCGATCGCACCTGGCAACAAATCCTGGGGTGTCATGTTTTGGATCAATTCGACATAATAGCGATTCTTACGCTCCATCATCTCCTCGATTTGTGCTTCCAAATACGGTCTATCTCCCAGAATCAGCATCAGGGAAGCACGACGGGATACACCCCGTAAGGCTTCGTTAGCTTCCCGATTAAATGGTATACCCTCTTCATCAGCTAGCTTCTGCCAAGCTAGATAGTGAAGTTCTGCTGTATCTGTTAGTACACCATCTAAATCGAAGATGAATCCTTGGATGTTGGGGATTGGGGACTGGGTATTGGGTATTGGGTATTGGGTATTGGGTATTGGGTATTGGGGATTGGTTATTCCCCTTGTCCCCTTATCCCCTTGTCCCCCAGTCCCCTTATCCCCTTGTCCCCCAGTCCCTAGTCCCCAGTCCCCAGTCCCCAATCCCTTCAAATCGAAGTCATGCCATTTCCCGCGCCAGTGCAGTTTAAACTTTAGGCGCGTCCAGCCAGGGGGTAGGTGGGGATTAGCTACGGGGCCATTTTCAGTTAGTTGGATGCCGCCGAATCCAAAAATTACAGCTTGCCAAATCCCACCAGCACTAGCACCGTGAATTCCATCGTTGGTGTTACCTCGGTTATCTTCAAGATCCACCATTAACGCCCGCATAAATTGTTCGTAAGCTACGGTTGATTTGCCCAAATCGGAAGCTAAAATGGCTTGAACTGCTGGGCCAAGGGACGAACCATAAGTAATATCGGTGCGGGGTGCGTAGTAGTCCCAGTTTGTCTGTAATGCTTTTTCGTTATAGGGAAAATCTGCTGATTCCCGCATTAAATATAGGAGCATTAATACGTCTGGCTGCTTTAGTACTTGAGATTTGTTGGTTTTATCAATACCCAAGATCGGTTGCATGGAGCGATCGCGTGGTTCATAATCTGCTAAGTTGATATCTTCCAATTGGAAAAATCCCTCGAACTGCTCGATTAGTCGTGTTGATGGGTCATAGAAAAACAATATTTTGGCGACGATCTCTTGCCAGTGCAATCGTTCCTCTGGGGTCAGCTTTAGTTTCTGTTCTAGTTCGGTGGTTCGTTCGGGGAATTTGTAAGCCAGCCAATCATAGACGGCGATCGCTTTTTCTAAATGCCATTGCGCCATCCGGTTTGTAAAGGCGTTGTTGTGGACAAATTCATGGTATTCATCCGCTCCGATTACTCCCCGAATTTCATATTGGTCGCGCTCAGAATTGAATTCGACTCGGCTACCCCAAAAAATGGCGGCATCCAAAATCACCTCTGCACCGCACTTTTGCATCCAGTCATCATCACCAGTCGCTTGCCAGTAGTTCCAAATTGCGTAGGGGATATCTGCATTGATGTGAATTTCGCGATCGCGACACCAAATCCGCACGTCTTCACCATAAAAATCACTACCGATAGCCCAACGTGGTGTTACTTCATCTCCGGTATCAGCACTTTCCCAGGCAAACATTGCCCCTCTATAGCCGTAATGGACTGCTTTGCGTCTAGCTCCTGGTAAGGTGTGCCAACGGTAACTGAGTAAATTGCGAGCGATCGCTGGTTGAGTAAACAGAAATAGGGGTTGCATAAAAATTTCTGTATCCCAAAAAATATGACCGCGATAGCCAAACCCCGAAAGCGTTTTAGCGGGAATGCTCACTTTGTCATCATCCCGTGGGGCAGCAATCAGCAGTTGAAACAGATTGTAGCGAACAGCAAAAGTAGCTGTGCTATCCCCCTCAATCAGGATGTCACTTTGCTGCCAAACCTCATCCCATGCCTGCTCATTGGCTTTTAGCAATGTTGCGTAGTCTGGCAGTTGTGCGAGTTTTTCTTGAGCTGCTGCAACTGGTGCTTCAATCTCCCGTGAGGTAAAAACTGTCACAAGTTTTTCCACCGTTACAGTCTGCTGCACTTTAGCCAAAAAGGTCGTACTCAAGGTAGGATAACCAGGTGCGGTATTGACTTGCAAAGATGCTTCAGTGCCTAATATTGTCACCTTAGCTGCCATACCGAGTTCAATTCGAGAGTTGCGCGTGCGGCGTTGCAACCAGATTCCTTGGTGAGTCTTGCCCTGATCTAATTCTTCCCAGTGATTGAAACCCTGATTTTCGGGATAGCCATTGATGCTAGCTTGAACTTCAATTAACCCCTCGAAATCTATTGGTGTTAAATGGCAGCGTAGCGCCAACACGTGCGGATCTGCAAGACTAGCAAAGCGTTCAAAGCTGATATCTATGGTGTTTCCACTGGGAGAGCGCCAACGCACGGCCCGAGTCAGTAGTCCTTGGCGTAAATCAAGCTGGCGATCGTAGCTCAATATCTCACCTTGATCGAGACGGAAGCGATCGCCATTCACAATCACTATCAAGGGTAGCCAGTCAGGGCAATTTACCAGTTCAGTGTACACCACAGGCACATCATCGTAGACACCGTGGATAAAAGTAGCTGGCAATGTATGAGGATAACCTTCCTCAAAACTGCCTCTTGTTCCCAGGTATCCATTGCCGATTGTAAAGACGGTTTCTTTGGAGTGCAATTGCTCAGGGTCAAACTGGGTTTCGATTAATATCCAATCTGTGTAGATAAAATGGCGAGAACGACCTTTTGTTTGCATAAGTTGGGAGTGGGGATTTTGAGTCTTTGAGCTAGATGAACGGAGTTCCGAGGTGGATGAACGGAGTTCTGAGGTGGATGAATCCAGTTCCGAGGTGGATGAATCCAGTTCCGAGGTGAATGAATCCAGTTCCGAGGTGGATGAACGGAGTTCTGAGGTGGATGAACGGAGTTCTGAGGTGGATGAACGGAGTTCTGAGGTGGATGAACGGAGTTCTGAGGTGGATGAACGGAGTTCTGAGGTGGATGAACGGAGTTCTGAGGTGGATGAACGGAGTTCTAACTCTCCCCTGCTCCCTGCTCCCTGCTCCCCTGCTCCCTCATCCCCCCTTATGCTTTTCCAAAATCTTTTCGACTCTGGGTTTATAAATGAGATGAAATAAAGTTTCCATGTAGCGATCTCTAGCTTCGTTATTTTCGGGAGCAACAAAGTTCCAAAAACTAAACATTTTCGCAAGCAGTAGTAATTGATTGCTATGTAAATGCCAATTATATTTGTGATGAATTCGCTGACTCATCCATTCTGAAACTTCCTGCCAGTATTCCGCACGAGCATCACAGTTTTCAAGGAAGTCTAAAATTTTCGTTGCTGTTCCTTCTAAGTCTGTAGGATTAACATTAAATCGGTTTTCTTGGTTATCAAGAATTTCTAAAGAGCCGCCAAATTGGGTAGTGAAAGTAGGTAAGCCGGAAATCATGGCTTCCAAAATACTCCGCCCGAAGGATTCAAAGCGGGCAAAATGAATATAAATCCCCTGAGAATCTGCAACTACTCGGTAGGCTTCGCCGAGTTCACTGCTAGGGATACGCATCCCCACCCAGCGAATCTTGCCATAGAGATGATATTCATCAATAATGTTGTGGAGTTTTTGGATTTCTTCTGCTTCTTCTGAGTTTGTAGCTTCATCTGGACGCAGTTTACTAGTTAATAAAATCAGATTGCAATGCTCTTGCAAAGCCTGACTTTTACCAAAGCATTCAGCTAAACCAGTGAGATTATTGATTGAGGTGACGGTATCAACGGCAAAGATTGACCGCTTATTAGGATAATCTAACTGACCAATAATTTGAGAGTCTTCGCGGGTAAAGAGTAAGTCGTGGATTTGTGTACGAAGGTTAGAGTCCCGATGTTCTTTTTGGCTATAGGGAAAGAAAATATTTTCATTTACCCCCGGCGGCACTAAGTTAAATTTAGGACTAAACAAATCAATGCCATCAACCACATGATACAACTGCGGCATCGTAAACCACTTGTACGACTCGTATTGACCTATCGTGTCAGGTGTGCCGACAATTTCTTGATAGGACGATGTAATAATGAAGTCGGCAGCATTCATACTAATCAAATCGGCGGTGAATTGTACCGAAAAGTGGTATTTATCTTCTAAATCTTGCCAATACAAATTGCTAAATAGATATTTAGGTTTTGCCAAGGAATGGGCAATATTGCACTGGGTGACTTTCATTCGCCGAGATAGGAGAAAAGCTACTAAATTACCATCACTGTAATTGCCAACAACTAGATTAGGCTTGCCTTGAAAATGAGCTAGTAATTCTCTTTCTGCATCTACAGCAAATTGCTCTAAATAGGGCCAAATATCAAATTTAGAAATCCAATTATTCGTAATTTCTGGATTGAATTCACCAAAAGGAACGCGCAATATCCAAGCATTTTCGGTATCTTGGACTTTTTCTAAGGGCAGGTTACAAAATGTGCCTTCACAGTTAGGAATTAATCGAGTCAGAATAATTACATGGGGTTTAATGCCTAGCTGGTCGAGTCCAGCGAGTTTGATTTGTTCGCGCAGTTCGTTTTCTAAGCTGCGAGCTTGTTCGAGGACGTAGATAACTTGACCAAGTGTTTCATCTCTTCCCAAAACATCTTCCTGTCCCACCCAGCCGTGGACGGAAACGAGAACGACGCGAAAGACAGCGGGGACGCGAGCTACAAATGTTTCTAAAATGCCGGGTTCTGGGGAGTAAATAAGTCGGTCGAGGAGTTCTAAAGTTTCAGAGACTCGCGCCGCAGTGTTACCCCAACCCGGCTGAAAGCCGAGTTCTTGGAGGTCAAAGCTAAATTTTTCATAAGGTTCATCAGGCGATCGCTTACTCAGCAATTTCAGCGCTAGCTTAATTTGTTTGGCTAACTCAATACCAGAAGAAATGCGATCGCTCAACAATAGGCGAATACCATTGCATTGCAACCTATGTAACGCTTTAAATAACATTTCTACCCAATATTCAGAGTCAGTCAACAATTGATTGCACAGGTAGCGGTTGAGGAAGGCTAAACCTTGACCAATATTTCTCGCGTCGTCAATTCTTGGAGAACTCTCATAGAAGGGGTGGAGGTCGATTTCCAGAATATGGGGTTGGTAGCGGTTGACTAGACGATCTCTCACATCTAACAGCGCTTGAGGTGTCATCTGCTCGAACCTGCTAAAGTCAGCTGTCAGTTGCCAAACTTCTTGATTAGCAATCCTCGGTCGAATCACGAACCAAGTACTTTCCTCTTCGAGAATTATTTCGTGGGTATATTGTATTAGTTTGCCAACAGCAGAAGAGTAGTAAAAATAGGTTGGCTTTTGGGATTGATGACAGTAGTCAGCAAAAGCTTGCAAAATCTCATTTCTTAGGAAGTAATGCTTACCTGAAGTACTCAACGCATAAATCAACTGATGTAGAGCAGTTTTTTCATCACCGTTGGAGAGAGCTTGAACTAGTTCATACATGATGACGAATTCCAGAAATTTAGCTAGGTAACAACCTCATTTATCTTTCCAGTTTTCGGTTTTGTGAGGTACATTTCCCCCATGATGCTAAATGACTATAAAAATCTTTGCGTCTAGCTATGGGATGAGAATTTGCAACCCTACATCCACCTTTTTTTGTAAAGCCAAATTGGAGCGATCGCTACTAGAACATCACCCCATGATTAACAATTCAAAATTCAAAATGACGCTCTCTACGAGACGCTAAAAGCGAACGAAGACTCGCTCTAAGCGAAGCCATGCCGAAGGCTTTACGCTGCGCTAACAAAATTCAAAATTAAAGACATTTTGCCTACGGCACGCTGTTTGCGTTCAGACGGGGATTTAAACCCCGACTGAAACTGGCGCTACCTGTATTGTTGGGGTCTTAAACCCTTTGATTTACGGTAAAAGGGAAAAGAAAAGCTTTTAACCCAAACCCCGTAACCTTTTTCCAAAGCCCAATTTCAAGTTAAAAATGCTTAACCGAACAGTATTGAAATCCAGCAATGTTTTATACCAATTCACGAAAATTCTGATACACCTGATATATATAGATTTCTCGTAAGGTCATGGCAATGCTGCCCCTACTAGCGTATTTGTATCATTATTAAAGTGAAATGGTATTTTACCAATTTAATAGTTGCACATATCTTGATCCCCCTAAATCTCTCTTAAAAAGGGGGACTTTGATAGATGTTTTTCCGGTTCCCCCCTTATTAAGGCTACCGTGTATACACAAGTTATCGAATCACAACCAGTCTGTCGAATTACCCCACCCTAACCCTCCCCTTATAAAGGGGAGGGAAGTAGATTTATTTTTCCCCCAATAAACGGGAGGATTAAAGGGGGTAGTTCTGGGATACAAAGGTAAAACAGACTTGTGTATACACGGTAGCTTATTAAGGGAGGCTAGGGGGGATCGAATTCTATGCAGCTTCATAAAAAATTAGTCTTAGCAGAATTAAATTATATAAAAATACAATTTTATTTCTCAAAAATTCGTATATCTATAATCTTTTATTGCCTATCCCCTATCCCCTATCCTTACGAGTAGTTTAAAAATTCAAATACTCGTTTTATATCAAGCCTAAATTAATAACTTTTTGCAGTGTTTTTTCAAATGCTATGCCTTGTTTGAGGGCGATATACAACCATACTATTGCATCTGAACGAATTGAATTATCACAATGTATCAGAATCGGTTTGGATAGTTCAGTGATGATCTGATATATCTGGAGCATACCTTGATGATTAATGTCTTCAGGTTTAGTTGGGATATTAACGTAATACACTCCCAAAAGCTCAGTCTTCTCCTGCTCATTAGCCAGCAAGCCTATTTCGTCGGGCAAACGTAGGTTCAGTACAGAGTTATAACCCTCATCAGCTATTTGTCCCAGCTAATCTAGTGTAATTTGCCCTGCGATCGCTAAGTTATCATTAATCTTCCTAACAATATTCATCAACCGGATTAACCCTATTTTGCCAACGTTGCCTATGCTCTAAATTTAGGAAACCAATCTGAGGATCTTGTGAAGAATTGGGTATGGGATATGCTTATTCTTCTCGTCCCCCTTGTCCCCTTTTCCCCTTGTCCCCTTCTCCTTACTAGTACAGCACGGCGAAAATAAACCACCCATTCCAAATCAATGAAACACTTACGTTGTATTCATTTTTAATTTTTAATTTTTAATTCCGCCTTGCGGTACTAGCCTCTCAATAGGTGGTGTAAAGTGTTCAATAATTCTCTGGCTGTATAGGGTTTTGATAAAACTGCTTGCACATTAACATCAGCACCTTGAGCAAACACTTCCATTGAGTTCAGCCCGCTACAGGCAATGATTTGAAGCTGGTTGTTCATTTTTCGCAAGGTGCGAATAGCGGTAATTCCATCCATTTCTGGCATCATTAGATCCATCAACACAGCATTGATTTGATGCTTGTGTTGGGCATAAAGTGCGATCGCCTCTATGCCATTACTAGCAGTGAGTATCTGATAGTTATGATTTTCTAGGATGATTGTGGCAATCTCCCGAATTTGGGCTTCATCATCTACAACTAAAATCAATTCTCCCTCTCCTGGGAGCAAATCCAGGTCTTCTATCTTAAATGAGTGGGTTGCTTCTACAGCTGGTAAAAACAGGTCAAACTTGCTGCCTCTACCGACATTGCTAGACACTTTAATAAAACCGTCATGGCTTCTAATGATGCCCAACACTGTTGAAAGTCCGAGTCCCGTACCTGTGTTGAACTCTTTTGTGGTGAAAAATGGCTCAAAAATTCTATCTAATATTTCTGGTGGTATCCCAATTCCGTTATCGGCAACGGTAATCACAATATAATGCCCAACCTTGGCATCAAGATTCATTCTGGTATAAGCTTCATCAATCAACTTATTTTCCACAGAAATATTGAGATTGCCACCATCTGGTAAAGCATCGCGGGCATTTACTAACAGATTCATTAACACTTGATGTAGTTGTGTAGTATCCCCAGCGATCGCGCAAATTTCTTCTGGGATAATGGTGGAAAATTCAATAGATTTGGGAAATGTCTGTTTAGCAATTTGGATAATTTCTGAAATCAGATACTGGACTTGAATAATTGTCGGCTCTCCTTTATATCCCCGTGCAAAGGATAAGACTTGCTTCACTAAAGCTGCTCCGCGTTTGGCGTTGCTTTCTATCAGTGTCAGCAATTGCCCAGAACGCTCCTCGTCTTGGAAAAACTTTCCCTGTAATAATTGAGCCGATGCCAAAATTGGTGTCAATATATTGTTCAAGTCGTGGGCAATACCACCTGCAAGAGTACCAAGGCTTTCCAATCGCTGGGTGCGAAAAAACTGCTCTTCGAGTTGTTTCTTTTGAGTGATGTCAGTGTCAACAGTCAGGATGGATTTGGGATCTCCGGCAGAATCGCGCATCAATGTCCAACGGCTTTCCACAATAACTTTCTGACTGGATTTTGTAACTTTATGTAACTCACCTTGCCACGAGCCACTCTCAATAACGCTTTTTAGTGGTTCTTTCAATTGCTGCTGAGTTCCGGCTGGGTATAAAATATCGTGGAGGTCTTTGCCAATAACCTCTGTAGAAAGCCAACCATACATCCGCTCTGCACCTTTATTCCAGAATAAAATTTGAGACTGGAAATCTCGAACTAATATGGCGTCGGTAGCGATATCAAGTAGAGCGGCTTGTTCGGAGATTTTTTGTTCCGCCAGCTTGCGCTCGGTGATATCTTCAGCAATGCCACCATAGTAGTTAACTTGTCCTTGGTCATTATAGACAGCAAAACCCCGATTCCAAATCCAGCGGATCGCTCCATCAGGTCGCAAAATCCGGTATTCTGCTGAAATGGATTGACTGCCACTAAGTAGTTGCTCGATTGATTGGGTGGCGCGATCGCGATCGTCTGGATGAACTGTGTCTACCCAAGATGTTGGCTGCTCAAATAGACCTTGGGAAGATCGACCCCAAATCTTCTCATAAGCAGGACTAATGTACAAAGGGTAGAATGAATCTGCACTACCAATCCAGATCGTGGCGTGGGTATTTTCCGAAAAAGTGCGAAATTTCTCCTCACTTTGGCGTAGTGCTGCTTCGGCAAGTTGGCGGTCGTGTAGCGTGGCTTGCTGTTCGGTAATATCTCTGCCTACCTGTTGTATTTCAACAACCTCTCCTTTGTCATTATGGATTGCGATCGCATTCCATTGAAACCAGCGGATACCGTTGACTGTCAATGCACATCGCTCATAATTAGTCAAGGGATGGGATGAATATCCTAAAGCTGTGATACTTTCCATCACTTGAGTCAAGTCATCTGGATGAAGAAACTGGAAATATGACTGACCACGAAACTCATCTTGTTTCCAGCCGAAGGTTTGACAAGCTGCCACATTGGCAAAGGTAATCTGCCCTTGCAAATCAATGCGGATAATTATGTCAGTTTGGCTTTCCACAAGCTGGCGATAGAGGTTTTCGCTCTGCCGTAATGCAACTTCTGCACTTTGGCGTTCAATAATTTCTTGTTGCAACAGGACGTTAGACATCACAAGTTCTGCTGTCCTTTCCGTCACTCGTTGTTCTAACTCCTCGTAAGCTTGGTGCAGTTTTTCTTTCACAACCTGGAGTTCTTCGAGGGCTTGCTGAAGTTCCTGATTAACTTGCATCATTTGAGCCGATTGTGCCTCAACCCATAATTTTAAGTTATTTTGACTTTGGCTGCGGACTTGCTCTATTTCAATTGGCTGAATATTTTCTGACCGATCAAGACAATAGCTTCGACTAAAAAACTATCAGGGCTAATCGATCGTAGAGAATAATTAATAACATGATTTAAGCTAGCTAATTTAAGCAGTTGCTCGTTGAATCTTATGGTTAATTTGTCAATTATAGTAATCTTCCTGGAATTTATCTGAATATAATTTGAGGATTTTGTGAAAAAACCGCTAAATCAGCCTGAAAGTATTACTTAAAAAATATGTATAAGTTTTTATAATTGATTAAGTATTTTAACTATCTTCACAAGTTCCTTATATTTAAAGACTATAGTCAAAATATAGACAGTTTGTTTTAAATATTTACGGGCTTCTCAGGTAGCTGCCCTGAATTGCAATAACACTTTTATGAACAGGATTTGAGAAAAATATGAATTACTGTCCTTGCTGCTCAAGCTTACTTTTAGAACATATACGTGGTGCAGAGACTTACTGGTTTTGTCGCCACTGCTGGCAGGAAATGCCTGTTTATGATTGGAACGAATCTAGTTCATTCGCTGATGTTGTCATGGGTAAACTACCTAGAAAAACTCCAAAAGAAAAACGTAGCAGTACTACTGTTTACGCAAGGCAATGGCAATCTATTACCGAATGGATTGGGCTAGAAGAGTTATCTACTTAATACAACCTAATACAATTGACTGAAATAGGTTGGTATAATTATTTTATCTTGATCTCTAGTAATAAATTGCCATAAAATGCGAGGCTGCAACCCAACAACAAGGTATTAACTGACACAGCTAGAACAAGAAAACAGGCTTAATAGAGAATTATTGTATTGCTATGCTAGCGGTGGTTTTCTTCTCTTTTCCAGCACCTAAGCCATTCATCAAGATTTATTGCTGACTTTAATAGCCTCTTACTTATAACCCCCGATTTATTCGAGGGTTTTTAATGTTGAAAAATGAATTTGTAATTTTGATTTTATTGGGATGTAGCTAATGGTGGTTCAGCTTCTAAATGCAGTCTCAATCATTTTCCCATGATTCGTGATTCAGTAGGTCGATAATTCTATCTCTGAGTAAAAATTCATTTTTTTCTAACTCCAGTTCAAAATTAACCCAGTCACGATGAGGAATATATTTACAGATGGTGTAAATTGGGTGCTGACGGTTAAGAAGTCCCTTTTTAACAAGTTGAAGCGCCTCTTCCTTGATAACCTTGATGTCGTATTTAACCGTAGTGGTAGTGTTCATAAGTCCTTCCTTTGTTTTCAATCAAGGAATTAAGACTCAAAACAATAGTTGCTTTGACTCTCCCTTAAACTTATCAAATAAAATTGGAGAGAATTGTGAAGAATCAAGACATTAATCGTTGCTATAAGTTAGATACAACAGATTTCAACTTCTCTACCAACGCGAACAGCGTGTCGGAGACAGAGGCTGCGCCAACGTAAAATGCAGAAATACTCCATCACCTTCCCCTTAGTAAGAGTCGCCACTACGTTGAGCAGTCCGACTTGTTTGCTCTTAGCGTTCCCGATATTTAGCAAGTGGCGTGAGGGTTGGGGAGGGGTGTACTTTATGTAGTTACAAAACGTTGTATGTCATATCATTGCTACATCTCTTTACATTCTTTGTCACCAGATGTTTAGAGCAAGAAGGCTCCCACAACAAGCTGCAAAGACCAAAAGAGGATGTAAATGCTCTCTGGGCGACTTGTGAGAAGGTAGGCTAGGGTAAAGAATTCTCTAGAAAACTTATACTATGCTTCTGAATCTTGATAAAGTTCGTCAATATTTTCCGGCTCTAGCTGGTGAATGGACTTTTTTTGATAATGCTGGCGGGTCACAAACCCTGAAAAAGGTAGTAGATAGAATTAGCGAGTTTCTCTTGAGTTCTGATGTCCAGTTGGGAGCTTCTTATGGGGTTTCTCAACTTGCTGGAGAACGATTGGCTTTAGCAACTAGGGGAATGGCTACTTTCATTAATGCCAATTCTGATAAAGAAGTGGTTATGGGCCCATCTACTACAATGATGTTGAAAGTTCTCTCAATGTGTCTGGGTCAAACCTTTACACCTGGTGATGAGGTTATTGTTACTAATTGTGACCATGAGGCTAATATTGGTGCTTGGGTCGCTCTTGAAAAACAAGGAATGAAGGTTAAAGTGTGGAAAGTTCGACCAGATACTTTGGAACTTCATTTAGCAGATTTAGAACCATTGATGAGTCATAGCACCAAACTGGTAGCCTTGACTCATGCTTCTAATGTTCTGGGAACCATCAATCCAATCAAAGAAATTGCTGCATTTGTACACGATCGCAACGCTATGATTTGTGTAGATGGTGTAGCTTATGCACCGCACAGATTAGTTGATGTCCAAGATTTAGATGTTGATTTCTATACTTTGAGTTTTTATAAAGTCTATGGACCGCATCATGCCTTACTTTATGGCAAAGAAGAACATTTATTAAGATTACCTAGTCTTAACCATTATTTTATTGACCAGACAGATGTACCTTATAAATTTCAATTAGGGAATGTCAATTTTGAATTAAGTTATGGAATGTTAGGTTTATGTGATTATTTAAGTGAATTAGCACAACTGCACTACGGAAATGAAACTGCACCTGATTTGAGAAATCAAATGGTGCAAGCGTTTGATTTAATTAGCATACATGAAGAACATATTAGCGATCGCCTCCTCAATTACCTCAACAGTAAGCCTAATGTGCGAGTGATTGGTCAATCAAAGGCTGACCGTAAATTCCGTGTACCAACTATATCTTTTGTAGTAGATGGAATAAATAGCTCAACCATTCCGATAAAAGTTGACCAACATAATATTGGGATTCGCTACGGAGACTTTTATGCTAAACGGCTGATTGAATACCTGGGGTTAGCGTCCCAAGGTGGAATAGTCCGGGTGAGTATGGTGCATTACAACACCCTTGAGGAAGTTAACAGCCTAATTGAGGCTTTTGAGCAGATATTTTAAGATTGGGCATTGGGCATAGTTATTAGACCTCTTGCATAAATCAAAAATAAGAAAGAACCCCACCCCGCCAAAGCTACGCTTTGTCTCCCCTCCCGAAGAGCGGGGAGGGGTTGGGGGTGGGGTGTTAGGGACTTTTGCAAGAGGTCTATTCTCCTTGTCCTCCTAATTTCCCCGACTCCCTCTTACCCATTACTAAGCTGCAAAACTTGCACTTCTTCTTGTGGCGAAATTAATGTTTTACCCACAGGTAGAACAGCTAAGGCATTGGTTTGAGCTAAATTAATTAAATTGCCAGAACTGTGACTACCACCAGCTTTGTGAAATTCATAAACTCCATTAATTAAATGCAATTTACCCCAAAGGTAAGTTTCACGTTTGCCGTTCGATCGCAATTCATCATGCGATCGCACTTTCAAAAATACTGGTTCCCAACCTTCAGTAATTCCTGAAAGTTTCTTGATTGCTGGTAGCACAAACCGCCAAAATGTCACCAACACAGCAGCAGGGTTTCCTGGTAAACCAAAGTAGAGTGGGGACTGGGGACTGGGGACTGGGGACTGGGGACTGGGAAAGGTGGCGACGGTGAGGGGTTTTCCTGGACTCATCTGTACAGCCCGAATGTGGATTTTTGCTTTTAGTGACTCTAGAATTTTGTCAATATAGTCATAATCTCCCACCGAGACACCACCAGAAGAGAGAACTATATCAGCGATCGCAACGGCGTGAGCAATGACTTTCTCCAAAGCAACTGGATCGTCTTTCACAATGCCTAAAATTAACGGTTCTGCGCCACTTTGTCTCACCAAAGCTGCCAGTGCATACTGATTAGAATCCACAATTTGCCCTGGTTGCAACGGTTGTTCGACTGTCACCAACTCATCACCAGTAGAAAAAATTGCCACACGCGGACGGCGGTAAACACTTAATTGCGGACACTGTGCTGCTGCCAACACAGCAATTTCTGAAGCATTTAACTTAATTCCTGCTGGTAGTAGTTGTGTTCCAGCTTGATAGAAAGATGCTTTGTGTCTGACAAATTCTTGCGGTTTTGGTGCAGCTAGAATAAATACGCGGTTTTCCTCGCGGCGTGTTTTCTCTTGCATGACTACAGTATCCGCACCTGCTGGGATTACCGCACCTGTGAAAATCCGCGCGGCTTGCCCTGGTTGAATCGTAGACTTGGGCTGATACCCAGCCGGAATCTCTTCAACAATTTCTAAAATAGCTGGTTGTTCGGCGGTAGAGTGCTGTACATCTTCGTAGCGGACTGCATAGCCATCCATTGCTGAATTATCCCAATGGGGAAAATCTAGCGGACTGGTGACAGGTGTTGCCAAAATGCGACTATCTGCTGTCAATAAATCTACAACTTCTGTATCCCGTTGACGATCCAACGGCTGCACCAAATTTAAAATAATTGCTTGTGCATCGCTGACTGATAACATAGCGATCGCCTCTGACTTTTTTTATTCTTGGGTAGCTTTGTCTAGATTTCTATAAGCGGTAAGTCCCAAGCTACACACTGCTAGTAAACCGATAATTATGCTTCCTTCGGGGACTTTGGATACCTGAACTGAATTGTTACTTAAATCTAGTAATTGCTCTGTGCGTGCTGCATCTCTATTGTTCAAATGAAATTCTTTAGCTAGAACCTGATTGCTAAAACCTTCATCTATGAGTGCGAGATTATTATTAAGCCATGTGTCGCCAGGAAGGTCATTATCCTTGCCAACATCAAATGGGCCAAAGATTTGCTCTTTAGTGCTATCAAAGTTTAATCTCAAATAGCTGTAGTTAGATATCCCATTAAGCACTGGAGTGAAACTATTTATCAGATTACTCAAAGGATCAAAGAAGGAAATTGAAAGAGATTGCAAGTTTTTCGTAGCTCCCAAGCCAGTTTCAGAAATGACGCTTGGAGTAGTTGTTGTCTTGTAGTTAAATGAACCTTTAGCTGAATAACCAGTGTCTCCTTTCCAGTTAAATTTGAACTCAGCAGCATGAGCTAGGTTGTTGGTGGTTATAGCGATCGCTAACCCTAAAGCAGTAGTCGTCACCAGGCCAATAGCTGTTTTAGCAAACAGATGCATCATGATACAACTTCCAAATTAGTTAAAATTTAAGTTTCTACAAAAATACAAGATTTCCTAAAAACAGACTCTTGTGGGGTGGACAGCGTTCGACTGAATTGTACTGAGCCTTGTCGTTGGCACAGCCTCTCGTAGAGAAGTAGCGCTCACGCCAAAGTATTACCCACCCTAATTATGAAAATTTTATGTATAACAGTTTAAATGCCAAACCCAAGTCATCATCTTAATATAAAAAACAGGAGTAATCATTATTCTCCAACCCCTAAATAAAAATACTTATTTTGTATGACTATCGAACGACTTCCCCAAAAACACTATCCCAAAGCTGAGATTGGGCGGCGAGGTATGGCATTGGGACTTGATTTCCTTGGTGTCTGGTTAGTCAGTTCCCTACTGGGAGGCAGCGATATCGGGATTCAATTTGTTGAAATCTTAGTTTTTGTAATACTTTGGCTAGTTTTGCGGGTAGTGGTGGTATACAACAATCAAGGGCAAAGTTTAGGGCGTTGGGCGTTCGATTTAAAGGTGTTGGAAGTTGAAGATGGGGAAGTAGTAGGCAGAATTCCCGATTTACTCTCACTGGTGAAGCGAGAGGCGATTATTGGCTTGGGTGCTTTATTAGTGTCAATTGCCCTGAGCAATATTAGAGCCAATCCCACTGCTATACTGCTAGTAATTCCCCTAGCCATTGATTGCGGGACTGCCTTCTCTGATACCCAGATGCGGCAGGCTTTACACGATCGCTATTGTGGAACTTTCATCGTTTCGTCGCGTCGTGGCTACTCGCTCGATATAAAAATTAAAAGATTAGTTGGAAATATGCGGCGGAATGTGAGAAGATAGTCATTTGTGTTAATTCTCTTCAGGCTTCACTGTTTGTAAGATTATGGCTAAGAGTAAAGGTGCCCGCATTATTATCACACTAGAGTGTACTGAGTGCCGGACAAATTCGGATAAGCGTTCTGCTGGTGTTAACCGTTATACCAGTACTAAGAATCGCCGCAACACCACTAACAGGCTAGAACTGAAAAAGTTCTGCACCCACTGCAATAAACATACCGTTCACAAGGAAATTAAGTAAAAAAGATGAGTTATTTCCGTCGTCGCCTTTCTCCGATCAAGCCAGGAGAACCAATCGATTATAAAGATGTTGATTTATTGCGTAAGTTTGTCACCGAGCGGGGAAAGATACTGCCACGTCGGATTACCGGGCTTACGTCTCAGCAACAGCGAGAGTTGACATTAGCAATTAAGCGATCGCGGATTGTGGCTTTGTTGCCATTTATCAATGCGGAAGGCTAAAAAGAGTGATGAGTTATGAGTGATGAGTGATGAGTTAAGAATCAAAACTCCTAACTCCTAACTCCTAACTTAAAACTATTTAAACTGTTCACCAAATTAGAGTGCGAGAGTTGTGGAGAAGGGGACGCTAGTTGAATTTAGGGTTCAAGGCGATCGCCGTCTGGGCATCGTAGAACGTCCAGACGGTAAAACCCGCTGGTTTGTGGTAGACGAACGTGGTCAATCCCACAGCCTCGCGCCTAGACAAATAACCTATACAGTTACCGGACAGACTTACAAGGCTTCTGAGATTGCCAGCTTTTTGGAGCAGATCAAGCCTTATTTAGACCCATCTAGTTTAGAAGTGGCTTGGGAATTACTGGTTGAAGATGGCGAAACAGTTACCCCAGACCAAATGGCGAATCTGCTATTTTCAGAATCAGCCGCGCCTCCTCGTTACGCCGCCTATTGCTTGTTATCAGACGACAAACTTTATTTCAAGCAAAAAGGAGACGCTTACGAGCCGAGAACTGCCGCTCAAGTGGCAGAACGCAAGCACCAACTGGAAGTAGAGGCACTAAAAGCTAAAGGACAGCAGGAATTTTTAACTCGCGTAGAGCAGGCGCTCAAAGGTGAAGCAGTAGAGTGGCAGCGCCACGATCGCCAGCGCTTAGAAGGACTAGAAAAATATGCAGCGCTAATAGCTGACACTGTGCGGACGGGAGTTAATTATGACTCCTTAGCTCGTGCTTATCCGCCCAGCGCTCCAGTATTAGAAACTATGACCATGCTGGGACGACCCACAACGCCCCAAGGGGCTTTTCAACTATTAGTAGATTTGGGTTGCTGGAGTCCTTATGAAAACTTGTTCCTGCGTCGTTCTTCAATTCCGATTCAATTTCCTCATAAGGTATTAGAAGTGGCGCAACAGCGTTTGGATTTCCCGCCGATTGACTCAGATACAAACCGCCTTGATCTGACTCACCTGAAGGTTTACACCATTGATGATGAAACTACCACAGAGATCGACGATGGTCTAAGTTGGGAAATTCTACCCGATGGACGGGAACGCCTTTGGGTGCATATCGCCGATCCTACTAGATGGTTAGTACCGGAAGATGAATTAGATTTGGAAGCCAGAAAGCGCGGTAGTACAGTCTATTTGCCGACGGGAATGATTCCCATGTTTCCAGAAGTGTTGGCAACTGGGCCAATGAGTCTGATCCAGGGAAAGGTTTGCTGCGCCCTCAGTTTTGGGATTATTTTAGGGACAAGTGGGGGAGTAGAAGATTACAGCATTCATACCAGCTTCATTAAGCCGACTTATCGCCTCACCTACGAAGATGTAGATGAAATGCTGCAATTGCGGGTACAAGCAGAACCAGAAATTGCTGCGATCGCAACTTGGGCACAGCGGCGCAGAGCTTGGCGTTACGCCCAAGGGGCAATTAGCATCACCATGCCCGAAGCAACGATCAAAGTCAA
Organism: Nostoc sp. 'Peltigera membranacea cyanobiont' 210A; assembly: GCF_002246015.1. Classification (GTDB taxonomy): domain Bacteria; phylum Cyanobacteriota; class Cyanobacteriia; order Cyanobacteriales; family Nostocaceae; genus Nostoc. The sequence goes on along the minus strand of NZ_NOLJ01000008.1, from coordinate 393,233 downwards.
AGGTGAGGAGATCCACATCGATATTTTGGACGATTCCCCATCACGGCAACTGGTAGCAGAAATGATGATTGTTGCCGGTGAAGTTGCGGCTCGTTATGGTAAAACTCATAACATCCCTTTGCCTTTTCGCGGTCAACCGCAACCAGAATTACCTCCAGATGAGGAATTACTTCTACTTCCAGCCGGATTCGTTCGCGCTTGCGCCATGCGTCGTTGTATGCCCAAGAGTGAAATGAGCATTACACCTTTGCGTCATGCTGGTTTGGGCTTGGATACTTACACCCAAGCAACTTCTCCCATCCGCCGCTACAGTGACTTACTCACCCACTTTCAAATTAAAGCCCATTTGCGGGGTGAAGTTCTGCCATTTTCCGCAGATCAACTTAAAGAAGTGATGATGACTGTCACCAGCATCACCCAAGAAGTGACGATGGTGGAACGACAAACTAATAGATATTATGCTCTAGAGTACTTACGCCGTCATCCAGAGGAAACTTGGGATGTCACAGTTTTGATGTGGCTGCGAGAAGACAGCAACTTAGCCCTAATTTTGTTAGAAGATTTGGGCTTGCAGTTGCCAATGGCTTTCAAACGTTCTGTGAACTTAGGCGAACAGATAGTGGTAAAAGTTAGCCACGCCGATCCACAAAAAGATATGATCCAGTTCCAAGAAATAATTTATCAAGAAGCTCAAACAGCGGCGAATTAACTAATTTGTCATTTGTCATTTGTCATTTGTTATTAGTAATAATCGCTACAGGCTAGTATTATCAATTACGAATTATTTTAGCCTTGCTCCAACTCCTTTCGGTTAGGATATAGAGTAAATGGAATGAGGTAATAGTTGTGAATGTATCTTTGACCCCAGAACTGGAGCAGTTGGTTAAGGATAAAGTTAATAGTGGTCGATATCACTCAGTGAGTGAGGTGATGGGTGAAGCATTAAGATTGCTAGATGAACGCGATCGCCTTCAAGAAAAACGTTTAGCAGAATTAAAAGCTAAAATCCAAGAAGGTCTTGAAGCATCAGAGCGTGGTGAAGTAGTTGATGGTGAAGAGGTATTTGCAGAAATTGAAGAAGATATCCGACGTGCTGAAGCTCAAATGCAACAAGCAGAGGCTGCTAAATAATGAGTCGGTACGTTTTAACAATTCCAGCCAAGCAAGACCTCAAAGAGATTAATCACTATATTATCCGCTACAATCCTGATGCAGCTCGAAGACTCAATGAAAAAATTAAACAGCAGTGTAAACTGTTGGCTGATTTTCCTAATATGGGGCAAAGTTTCAATAATTTTGCCAGTGGTTTACGGAGTTTTCCAGTAGAAGATTTACTTAATTTTTTATCGCCCTATTGATCGCGGCTTTTCTGGCATAGCATTCAATGATGGTTGGACAACTTCATTACCTACCAAGGCATTGGTATTAGTACTGTTATTCAAGCTATTCGCTAGTTTTCTACGAAGTGACTCTAAAAACATAGTATCATTACCAAGATCGGAAGCCTCATCTTCATTGGTATCTTCGATTTGATTGAGTCGCTCTTGGTATTTCTCAATCAGGCGATCAATGGCTTCAATAATAAACTTTATGTCTTTAAACGACAGATTCATTTTAATTTTCCTAGATACAATAGCGATCTGGATACAAAAACCTCAGTTAAATTAAAAATAAAAAATTCTTTAATATTGTCAGCATTAACTTACTTTATAGAATAATTCACCTACCTATTTCAAGGCTGCTTTGTATTCGTCTATCAACATCGCTCTAGAAGGTTTCCATAACCACTGGTTATGGTGGTCATTGACCAATTCTATTTGCTCAGGAATTTCAGTATTAGACTCTAATTTCCACCAGTTTTTACCATATCCTTGAGTGGTAAATGTAGATACTCCTCCCGGCGATGTCCCGTCTGGTAAAGTAGTCACGACCCAGACTTGACCATCTTTATTATAGCTGGCAATATCCTTGTCAGGTCTAACATTCTCCATTCTAGGAGAATTAGCATTACCTTGCAGATAGAGAGCAATTGGTGTTTTTGCCATTCAGTGAGTGTCGAGTTACGACTATCATACTTTGAATAGCATACTGGTTTTAGTAACGGGTAATAAGTAATTTTTTAACTCTTACCTATTAACCGTTACCACACTTAACTGACTACCGCTTCAGCTTTTTCCTCTACTTTTTCCTTAACTAGAACATACGGTTCTTCTGCACCTTGTGCCAAATATTCAGCTAGCTGGCTTTCAATTTGATCGCGCACAATTTGGCGATACTCTAGAAAATGCTCGTTGTGAGCGCAAGCAGAAATATAATGCTCAATAACTCCAGGATTACGCTTGAGAATGCTGAACAAATGATGCCAGAATTTCCAGCGGGTTTCGCGTTTAATTCCTTGTCGCCAAATTACAATTAGCAACGCTTTTATAACTACCCACTCTGGCATTTTCGCTGGGGCTTTCCAACTCGGCAAGCCCATCATCAAGAAGCAGCGATAGGTGCGATCTAAGTACTGTACTGGGTCGTATAAAGTACAGAATGCTTCAATATATTCTCGTGCAAGTTCTTCTAGAGGACGGGTGGGTAGGAAGTTCATCAATGTTGTTTGGTTGATGTTTCCGTCTTGATTTTCCCGTAATCGTCCTTCCTTTTTCAGGCGATGCCAAAGCGCAGTATTAGGTAACGCTTGTAACATGGCAAAGGTAGTTGAGGGAATTGCTGCTTGTTCAGCAAAGCGGACAATGCGATCGCCTGCGCCGGCTTTTTCGCCATCAAAGCCGATAATAAACCCAGCCATTGGGCGCAATCCCGCTTTGATGATGGTTTCCACTGCCTCAGTTAGAGAACTACGAGTATTTTGAAACTTCTTGGTCATTTGCAAACTATCCTCATCCGGCGTTTCGATTCCCAAAAACACCGCCGAGAAACCAGACTCAACCATCAACTCCAACATTTCTGAGTCTTGTGCTAAGTCAATTGAAGCTTCCGTGTCAAATCGGAAGGGATATTTGTGTTCTGCCATCCAGACTTTTAAATCTTTCAGCAACAATTTTACATTTCGTTTGTTGCCAATAAAGTTGTCATCTACCATGAATACACCCCGTCGCCAACCCAGTTCGTAGAGGCAATCTAACTCTGCTAAAAGTTGGGCTGGGGTTTTGGTGCGTGGTTTGCGCCCGTAGAGAACAATGATGTCGCAAAATTCGCACTGGAAGGGACACCCGCGCGAAAACTGCACCGACATCATGTCATAAGCGTTCAATTCTAATAAATCAAAGCGGGGTATTGGTGTGCTGGTGACATCAGGTTTTTCTGTGGCGCGGAAAGTGCCAGATGTGTCTCCCCTTTTTATTGCCTCAATAAACATGGGCAGCGTGATTTCCCCTTCATCCAGAATCAGAAAATCTGCGCCAACATTTTCAACTTCGTGAGGTACAGAGGTGGGGTAGGGGCCGCCAACTGCAACTAGTTTGCCACGTTTTTTTGCTTCCTGAATTTGGTCAAGTAAATCTTGTTTCTGGACAATCATCGCAGAAAGAATTACTACATCTGCCCATGCCCATTCTGCTTCTGTTGCGGGGCGGATGTTGCGATCGACCAGCTTAAATTCCCATTCTTGGGGCAAAATCGCGGCTACTGTTACTAAACCCAGAGGTGGTAATAAAACCTTGCGATCGACTAACTCCAAGATTTTTTCATAAGACCAAAAGGTTTTGGGAAATATTGGATACACTAACAAGATTCGCATGTAGTATCAATCCTCACACTTTGATTGTTATCCCACTCTAACGAAAATAAAGAGTTATTGACTTTTTATTAAAGTTGTTTTATTTTACCATTGATATTTTTAACTCAAATCAAGGCACTGGGGAGCAGAGAGGAAAGAGGTAATTTTCCATTCTTCACTCATACCCAATGACCCCATTGCTCTCTACGAGATGAGGATAATTTTCTGCTAATATTTTCCAAACATTGTCAAAAGCCACAGATTATAATCAATTTTTAGCCTTTTCAACACCGCTAATTTTCAAAACATCACTCATGGTTGCACAATAATTTGGCAAGTCGAAGCTATCAGGATTGATGAATTTTTCGTATGTAAAATGCCGATAGTTCATGCAAAACCGATCCCAAGCGGCCATGCGAATGCGGAACAGAACAATAATCAAATTAGCCAATGCTATAGATATGGGAATGCGAAAGTAAATCTTTTTGCCCAGATAAGCGCAAACTTCTTTCACTGCTTGATCAGCAGTTAACGGTGCTTGACCTAAAACAAGCCGACGTGGTTGATTATTTTTGGCAGGACGATCGATCAAATATCGCACGACAGTGGCAATGTCTCGTCCGTGGATAAAGTGAAAACTGCCATCTGCTTCTAGAAAGCGAATCACATTAATATATTTCGTCACTTCTGGAATGCCAGATGTGAGATGAGAATAGGGTTTATTGGCATCACCGCCCAATACTAAAGTGGGAAATACTGTGGTAATTTTGGGTGCGATCGCTAATTTTTCTTTTTTCTCTAAGCACTCATATTTAGAACGGATATAATCTGTCCCAATTTCCCCGGCTTCTTTCAATGGTTGATTGTAGCGATCCAAAACGCTAGCTGTCGAAAAATAAATCACCTGCTGGCAACGTTCTGGATCTAGCAGTTCCAGCAACTCTATAGTCTTAACGACATTAATATCAAATGTCTCATCACCACCCCAAGCTGTGGCTGTGAGTACCGCTGTATCAATTGTGGATAGCAAATCGGTAAACTGGCGAATATTTTGCATATCACCTTGTAAAACGTTGATGCCTGAACGTGCCTTGGTATCAACTTGCAGTTTGCTTGGGTTCCTAACTAGTAGATACAGTTCGTGATTTGTTTCTTTAATTAAGGCTTCTGTTAAATAATGACCTACACAACCACTTGCACCAGTCACTAAAATCCGCTTCTGGCTCATAAAGAGTTTTTCAAAATTTAGGAGTTAAAACTAAAGAGTTAAGAATAAAGTTAAAAGTTCCGAATCAGGAGTTATTAATAAAGTTAGGAGTTAGAAGTGAGGAGTTAAGAATAAAAGATAACTTTGCACCTCGCAACTGATCACTTTATATTTTATATAGCGGTTCTCGTCCCAAGTGATGTACAAGAACCCCACCCCCAACCCCCTCCCCGCAAGCGAGGAGGTGGCTCTGATCTACTTCATGGGATTGGGAAACGCTATAACTCCTAACTCCTAACTCATAACTCCTGACTCTCAAGCCTTAACTCCTGCAAGATTCAGTTCCTTTGCCGTTTCAAAGAAGAAAGCGACATTTTCTTCTGGAGTTTCTGGTAAGACACCATGACCGAGATTGAGAATATGACCCCAATTACCAGCTTTGCGAACGGTATCGAGAATGCGATCGCGGATAAACTGTTTAGAGCCGAATAACACGCCTGGGTCAAGATTTCCTTGAACTTTCATTTGTTTACCCAATCTGGCTCGTGCGTCTGCCATATCCACAGCCCAGTCTACGCTGACAATATCAGCACCAGATTGTCCCATTCTTTCCAACACACCCGCACTACCGCTAACTAGCAAAATCAAAGGTGTATCGGGATGGGTTTGCTTGACTTGCTGGAAAACTCGCTGCTGATAGGGGAGAGCAAAGGTGTCATAATCTTGAGGACTCAATTGACCCGCCCAAGAATCGAACATTTGCACAACTTGAGCGCCACAGTCAATTTGGTAGCGGGCATAGATGGCGATCGCATCTGCTAATTTAGCTAAGAGTTGATGCAATATCGTCGGATCTGAAAATGCCATGTTTTTGATGATGGAGTAGGTTTTAGAACCTTTTCCTTCCACTGCATAAGCTGCTAATGTCCACGGCGCACCCACAAAGCCCAACACTGTTGACTTATCGCCTACTTCCGAGCGCAGCGCTTGCAAAATTGTCTTGATAAATGGTAGAGCTGCTTCTGGTTCTAAAGGACGCAAAGCATCAATTTGTTCTTGAGTGCGGAGGGGCGAAGAGATGATTGGCCCTTTACCTTCCGCGATGTCCATATCAATGCCCAAACCAGGTAATGGGGTGACAATATCAGAAAATAAAATTACTCCATCTGGTTGGAAGGCTTTCCACGGTTGCAAGGAAACTTCAATTGCTACTTCTGGAATTTCGGAGCGATCGCGAAACGAAGGATACTTATCTCTTAAGTCTCGATATGCTTTCATATATCGTCCCGCTTGTCGCATCATCCATACAGGGGGACGATCTACTACTTCACCACGAGCAGCCCGTAAGAGATGAGGAGTCGTTGAATAAACACCCATTTATTACTTCATCCTATTTATGCCACTGTTTAGCTTATCATTCTGGGATTACGCTTTTCCAGCAGGTTTTCAGGAAAAGGTGAATACCAGGGCATAATAGTAATATTTTATAATATTTTGATTATTGGATATGAGCGATCGGTTGGCTTGACTACAGTATTAATGCCAGCAAGCGCTACAATTTATTGTTTTTTTGGCTTATCCCATAAAATTATTGCTTTGAGTTCCACGTAGAAATGCACCTCTCACTTCTGCATCAGGGGAATGTGTGAAGAAAACTGCATAAAAAAATGTGTCTCTATGTCATGCATAGAGACACATCCTTAAGGATTTTCAACAGGGATCTGGATAAATTTATCCTTTCACTATCGCTTTATGTTGTGAGCGTTTGAAGAGTGACATCATACCACAGCAGTCATTCCGAGTAAAGCCAAAGAGATTTTTTGCAGCATTCTAGTAATAAACCTTGAAGAACACAAAGAGAATTAAGACTGAACTTTTCTTGAAACCTAGCTATGAAAAACTGGTTTCATTACTCCAACAAATTAGAAGAAAATCACAAAGATTATTAGGCCTTTATATATGACTCTTGTTGGGTAAAACAAGCTCGAAGATGTAAGTTGAGCTTGATGCTTTGTAATCCTGTTTTGATTTTTATAACTCGCAAAAGATACGGTGTATATACTAAAATATCTTTAAAGATTAAGTGAAGGCTTTTGTGCAATTGTAGTGGACAGGACAAACGCATCTAAATTACTCTTGATCGCAACCAAGCTTAAGAACCAACAAAAAATCACTATTTATCGTTTGGTTTAGTTTCCCAGACTCAAAGCGATGTCTACGATGGGATACCCCTAAATCTTTAGCAAGAAGAATAGGTTAATGAGATTCTATTGCGAATAGACTGTTATTATTGACATAATATTCTCACCTTGAGGAAGTGGCGAGTGGGGAATGGAAAATAGGGACTGGTGATTGAGAAATAGAGTAAAACAAGAATCAATATTTAATTGAGAATTGGGCAAACAGGGCATTAGTTAATTCTCACCCTGCTCCCCTATCTCCGCGATCTCCCTATTCCCTCACTCCCTAACTTCTTATGCAAACTGACTCTAACAGTCCCGATCGTGTTGCATCTACTAATAACGAGCCTCATCCAGGAAAGTTTTTGATTCCGCGATCGCAGCGACAGAGGTTCTTTATTCAGTTTACCTTAATGACGCTCATCGGATGGGTTGTCGGTGGTGTTGCCAGTATCGCCTTAGAGAAAATTATTCTCCAAAGTCTCTCACCTAGCGTTGCTATCCAACCACAAACATTGAGCATTTTGGTGAGAAGTCTCAGTAATGTTATATTTGCCATAATTTTTGCTGCTGACCAGAGCCTTGCCCTTTATCGGTATTTACCAGGTTGGCAGTGGCTATTTGCTACTAGCGTTGGTTGGCTGATTGCCAACGGCGTTTCTACAGCCTGGATTAACTACATTTCAACCATTGCCTCATCATCTTCTGAAGATACTTTTATTTTGGGATTTTTGTCTGCGATCGCATATATAATTTCTGGAATTTGGCTAGGGATTTGCCAATGGCTGGTGTTGAGGCGATATACAGCAGGTATTTGGTGGTGGAATTTTGTACCCTCAATCTCTTTCTTCTGGATCGCTATTTTGGTTTGGTTGCTTTTTATTATGCAAAATTTGATTCCAGAAACCTACCGTACTCCCATACTATATTGGAGTGGACAAGCACTTACAGCAGCGATTTTAGGAGCCATACCAGCAATTGGTTTGTGTACATTAAAAAGAAATTTACATCCCAAAACTGAAATTTCTACCTGACTTTTGTCGATATATTCTATAACCTTAATATTTATGACTCGCCCGCGCATTCTCCAACCCGGTCAAAGTTATACATTTAGTAAGTATTTTGAATTACCTTATGCTCCAGCAGATATCTTGGCAGAACTGGGATGTAGTTACGAGCGCGCATTGCTACAACTACCACAATATTCAGGTGTAATTGACTATTTAGAATTTTTACAGCGTTATTTACGGCGTAATATCATGCGCGTAAATCCTATCAGTGAAGCTGCAAAACGTGAAGTTTTAATTGCTCCTATTTTGTTGGAAATTTGCGACCAAACGCAAACTCAACTAAACATTGAGTACCCCATTAATGTTAGCGAACAACTCAAAGGAAGTTTTGATTACTATATTTCATCTTCCAATTCCTTGTTAGTAGTCGAAGCCAAGCAATCTGATTTAAGCCGGGGATTCACTCAACTTGCAATTGAATTGATAGCACTCGACCAATGGACAGATTCGCAAACACCAACTTTGTACGGTGCTGTAACAAATGGAGAAGATTGGCGATTTGGAATATTTTATCGGCAAGATAAACGGGTCATGCAAGATATTAAACTTTATCGCGTTCCAGAAGGTTTGGAAGAATTAGTGCGAGTGCTTGTAGGAATTCTTACCAATACTAATAGTTAATTATATACTCAAGCCACTGCACCTCAAAGGATACCACAAGTTACCCAGTCCCATTTAATTGTTATCCCAAATAGTTTCTAAACGCTCTTGTGCTATTTTGAGAGCTTTGTCGGGAGATTCACCCAGCAATGTAGCCTCGATAGCTCGACCAAGACTGTCAGAAAGACGGCTATATCCGGCAATAATCGGTCGAGCGCCAGCCAGAGGAATTTGTTCCATAAACACTTTTAACCAAGATTTCTGGTTGAGGAATTGCTGATAAGCTTCACTTTGTGCAGCTTTAAGATTAACTGGTAAAAAACCGGTACCGATACTCCATTCTTTTTGGAATTCTTCACTCAAAACATATTCTAAAAACTTGAGTGCAGCTTGCTCTCTGGCTGGTGTAGTCTTCATCACATACAGATTTCCGCCACCTGTCACCGTAGCTTGACCAACATTTGTAGGTATGGGAAATGCGTCGTAATCAACGTTAGATTTCGTGATATAAGTCCAAGGTCCCGTAATTTGCATAGCAACGCGACCCGCTATAAAGGCATCCTCTTCATAACCCCGTTCTGGAGAAGAAAGCATTGCTGAACCATCTTTCAACAGCTGCTGCCAGAATTGTAAAGCTTTCAGCGCTCCAGCATTCGTTAAATTCGGTCGATTATTTGTCAGTACTTCTCCGCTAGCGCTCAATAAAAAAGGAAACCAGCTAAAAACAGTCCATTCTCCCTTCCCTAAAGGCAGTAGAATTCCGTACTGTTCTGGTCGGTTGTCGCCATTGCGGTCTATGGTTAATTTTTTGGCAACTTCCCTCAATTCTTCCCAAGTCTTGGGCGTTTGTGTAATTCCCGCAGCTTCAAAAAGCTTAGGTCTGTAAAAAATACCGATGTTACTTGTATATAATGGCGCTGACCAAAGATGACTATCTAATTGCAATTCTTCAAGTAGGTTAGGGGTGATTTCTGACTTTAGGGGCAATTTTTTCAACCAATCTTCTAAAGGTATAATTGCCCTTAAATCTGCTAACTGACCTGTAATTTGCGGATAGAATGCCAAGATATCTGGAGGCACATTACCCACAACAGCTGTTAATATTTTTGGCAAGTGTGGTTGAGCTAAAAAGACAGATTCTACCTGCACATCAGTATGAGTCTGATTAAATTTATCTACCAGTTTTTCAAACACATCCCGATTAGCAGGGGGATTGATTGCTTGCCATAGGGTTAAATGAATTACTCCATCATCCTTCTGTACCAGTCCCTGACAACCAGATAAAAATATTAGGAACGAACTTAGAACAATCCCTAGAAGTAACATCTGCCAAACAGAAGCGATGACTCGGCGAGAATAATGGCTTATTTTAGATAGAAAAAGGATAATCTTCATGCCAGGTAGTTAATCAGATTAAGAAATATTCTCCAAAACACTTTTGGTAATACTAGTTTCTGCTCTTGTGTAAATATAAGTTTGGGGTTCGGTTACTTTTTCAGTTCTGAATATTTTTGCCGCCCGATACCAAAAGTCTGTATCCTCTCCGTATGCAATATTATTAAATCCTTTCACCTCAAAAAATACCTGTCTCTTTCCAAAAAATGTTGGGCCTAAAACACATTCTCGGAGATTAATTTTTTGACCTGCTTGAAAATAATCTGCAACCCAAACCTCTTCTTCTGTGGCGAATCCACCTTCAATCAAATCAATTTCTGGATTAGCTCTCATATATTCAATTCGCGCATCCAGATGATTTACTTTGTACGCATCATCGCTATCTAAGAATGTTAGATATTTGCCGAAAGATGCCTGTATTCCAACATTTTTAGCATACCACAGCTTCCTATTTTGATGTTTCAAATACCGGATATTTTGAAATTTTTTAATATAAGAATTGACAATTTCAAAAGTATTATCTTGGCTGCCATCATCAACTATAATCAGTTCCCAATCTTTAAAACTTTGAGCAATAACACTATCAATACAATTGTTTAGATATTTTGCCCGATTATAGGTACAGAGGATAATTGACACTTCATGATTGAAATCAAAAACTACAGTTTCCATTTTTAAATCATCATCGTAATTGTTCGCACAATAATCCCACTAACAAAAGAGGGATTTTTAATTATTGAGGAGTAAAGTATAAAGCTGTGTTGAACAGAACCAAGTTATTAACACTCTGAAAAATTACTCCTTAACTGTGTAAGTTCATAAAATCGTGCATGATATCATTATAATGATAAATTATCCGGCTAAAATCAAAGTTTTCTCGAACATCTTCTAAAATTTGTGGACGATAATATTGGTTTTTATCAATCATCTCGCTAATTGTATCGGTAACAATTTTGTGAGAGCAATTTTCATAAATAATTTAATTTCTCCTCACACTTTTAGATTTACTTTTCAGCCAAAATACAAGTTGCGACGGGATAATCTGGATGGTAAGCATCTAGTTCTTCAGATGTTAGTTCTTCTACAGCTATTCCATGATAACTAGCTATGACACTGGTAGGGTTGCCATAGACATACAACTTCTGTTGTGAGAAGTTTCTAAACATCCAGGCGAAAGCATCAGGTAAAGGTCGCCAATAGTCAACGGGAGTAGCATGAACTCTAATCGCACTTGGTACCATTGCAAAACATTTTCCACCAGGTTTTAACCAAGTGTGGATATTTTCCACCACTATCCAGGGGGCGTAACAATGTTCTAAGACGTTAAAAATGATCACTGAATCAAAAGATTCTGGTTTAATAACGGATACATCGTGAGCATCCCCAACTATATCTACTCCTGGGCCTGCTTCTAAGTTGAGAATCTGATATGATGCGCCTGGATTAATTTGATAAAAATCTTTGTCTTTTGGTGTTCCTCCTATTTCTAAGATATTGCCACCAATTTGGGTTTGAATTTCTTTCAGAAATTTGCTGAGGTAGTATCTATCGACGGGTGTACCTCTTGTCAATCCAAATGCTTGACAAATGGGAACTGTTTTTTTCAAATCACCCCAATCTATCGAACCTGTAGCAGGGGATAGTAAACCAAGACTTTCTAGATGTTCTACTAATTTACGAAAGTCTTCTATATTCTCAATAGATTCTAGGTCATCTTCTAATTGATATTGGGAAAATAATTGTGGCAATACTTGGTAAGTTTCTCTACTTAATAAACCAAGTTCATATTGCATTTCTTTTTCGATAAAACTCCGAAAGCCTTTACCAAAAATTGTCAGGCTACTATCTGCTAAAAAAACTAGGGCGTTTTGAAGAAGCTGCTCATATTTTTTGATCTCCTGAATAACTTTCTCTGGTATAGGTTCTAATTTAATTTTTTGAAATATTTGGTAAGCTGTCTCTAATGAATGTTCGTGAATAAATATTTCCAGGATTGTCAACCATGATTTTGATGGAATAATTTCTGCGGTTCGCTGACTCCAAGCAAAAATTGCATATAACTGTGAATCTTCAACTTTTAAAAAGGCATTAGGTACATATTGTTTTGGCATATAATTAATAACTCAAAGTTTTATAATCAGGAGGATGACTTGGGTATTATAAGCTATTTTCGATTTTATTTATAATGGCATCGCATTTATTTTAAGCTTGGCTGAAAATAACAATTTAGCGTTCCTGGAAGATCCTCTTTTCCAACCCTTCCCCGGTTGCAAGAGGCAAGTGTTGCTCTACTTCTCTGGTAAGTAAGGAGTCTGGAGGGTTAGGTTTTTGATTCCTGAATCGATGCTCTGCTCTAATTGCCGCAGTACCACACTAGAGGCGATTACCTTTATTTGGATATTCGAGTTTGTCTTAGTATTAACTTTAGTAGCTGGTTATAGCCCACAAAGAGTAGAAGAGTTAGCTAAAGAATTACAACACAAGTGGTCATTGATTTTCATTGATGGCGATCATGAAGCGCCTGCTCCGCTCAATGATACGATTGTTTGTGAACCATTGGCAGAGGACGATGCTTTAATTTTGTTCCATGATTTAACTTCTCCTGATGTAGCACAAGGTTTAGACTACTTAAAGGAAAAAGGTTGGAATACAATCATTTACCAAACTATGCAAATTATGGGTGCTGCTTGGCGAGGAAATGTTGAACCAGTAAAACATCAGCCAGATCCGAAAATTAATTGGAATTTACCAAAGCATTTAGAACATTATTCTGTGAGTGGATTATGACTGTTTAACTAGAAGCGGATCTGATTTTAACTTAGATGGGGATGCGCGATCGCTAATATTCCTGCATCTCCATCTAAAGTTACCTCTACACCCACTGGTAAGGCTGCATTGGGACTATCATGGCCAAAAGGTAAATCGGAGACAATGGGAATCCCCAAATCGCCTAAGCGATCGCGCAATACTTCTTCTACACTAAAACTAGATATAGTTGGTGGCGCTTCACAACGAGTAAAACCCCCCAACGCAATACCGCAGACTTGAGACAAAGCACCACTCAAACGCCACTGCGTCAGCATCCTGTCAATCCGATAAGGTGCTTCGGTAACATCCTCGAAGGCCAGAATTACACCATCTAGATGTGGCAAGATTGGTGTACCCAAAAGGTGAGTAGCCACCGTCAGATTACCTGGTAATAAAGTACCAGTAACCACACCACCACCCCAACCGCAACCTTTGAGAGGTGTGAAAGAACTACCTTCTACCCAATCAAATAATCGCTTAATTGACCAATCTGACTCATCTGCCAAAGTTGTCATTACAGGGCCGTGAACGCCGGAAATTCCTGCTGTATAAAGACTCCATAATAAAGCTGTGATATCAGAAAAGCCTATAAGCCACTTGGGAAGCCCTGAGGTTGGCCAATTCCAATTTTCTAAGATGCGGGTGCTGCCAAAACCACCTCTGGCACAGAGAATACCACGACAATCAGGATCTTGCCATGCTGCTGCTAGCTGTTGACGACGGGTTTCATCTGTTCCTGCTAGATAACCCCATTTGTCATCTATCTGGGGACTGATTTCTAGTTTGTAGCCACGCGATCGCCAAATTTCTAGACTCTGTTTAAATTCCTCAAATTCTCGCAAAGCGCCACTAGGGGCAATTACTCGTAGTAAGTCTCCAGGTTTTAGGGGCGGTGGTAAGATTTTGGATGGCATGAAAAAAGTTATGAGTCAAAAGTATAATATTAACAATGCTGCAACTGTGTCAACAACACAACAACCTCATCAATTGCCTGTCGTACAACTGTTGCAGATTGATTCGACTGATTGACGATAATACTAAAAACTAGCGGCTCATATTTCGGCGCATTCATATATCCAGATAGAGAAACTACACCCGTTAACGTACCTGTTTTTGCTTGCACAATGCCCTCAGCAGGTGTATTTTGAAAGCGGCCTTTCAGAGTTCCACTTTTACCAGCCACGGGTAAAGATGCGCGATATATATATGCAGTTGGGGTTTTTGCCATTCCCCGCAGAGTTTGGACAAAAGCTTCTGGTGTCACTAAGTCACGACGTGATAAACCTGAACCATCGACCAAAATGTAATTAGCTGGATCGACCCCCAATTTAGTTAAACTTGCTTTGACAACTTCTAAACCGACATCAGCACTAGTCTGATTTTTCAGTCTGGTCTTTTTCACAGCTAATGCTCTCAGCAATGCTTCAGCATAAAGATTATTACTATTTAAATTAGTTTCTGCTAATAATTCAGCTAAAGGTGGCGACTCTACAAATGCTATTTCCTGTTGATTCACACCACCATTTACTACTAATGTCTGTCCCAAAGTAATTTTTTTTGTTGCTAAAGCAGTACGGAAACGTCGTAAGAAGTAATAATTAGGGTCAACTACAGGCAAATCTATTAAAGATTCTTCAGAATTGGTTGCCAGTTGTCCTTGAATTCGTAATACTGTTCCTGATAATTCGCGGGTGACATTGACGTAGCTCGGTTGATTTTGAGGGACGGTTATTGACTGATTAATTATCCGCCACTGTTTTGCTTCACTAGGATCAATCCACAGCACTTGCAAAGATTTGCCTACAGCCTGTGGTACAAGTTTAAAGCTAAAAATATTTTTATTCAGAATAAAGCTGCTGACTGGTACGCCATCACTTGACTGCACATCTTCCCATTGCCAGGTGGGGTTAACAATATCACCTTGAATATAACTATCATCAGCACTCAACTGCTGAATTTGATTAATACCTTTCTGTTTTAACTGCTGTGCCAATTTTTGCAGTTCAGTATCGCTTAAGCTAGGATCTCCCCTGCCGACAACACGTAAAACACCATTGCCATTCTGATAAATAGAGGTGCGAATCCGAAAATTAGCGCCCAATTCCTGCAACGCTGCTGCTGTTGTCAGCAATTTGAGGTTAGACGCAGGAGTAAAATATTTTTGAGCATCTCGACTGTAAAGAGTTGGCCCCGTTGACAGAGGTTGTATCAAAATTCCCCAGCGCCCTCGACTAAATAAGGGACGATTGATTACAGCATCTATCGCTGTTCCCAGTTGGCTAGAGCAAATTGATTTTGTGGTAGTTGTTGGTGCAACTGGGGTTTGTGCTTTTGCAACTCTAGAAGTAAATCCTATCTGGCTAGTCAAAAATATTAACAAAACACCTAGTGGTTGATTTAAAATCTTAAGTCTCACCAATTTTCCTTATCCCAAAGACAGATATTTTTACCTTGCGAACAACTTCTTTCCGGAGAGAGAAGAATTGGCTCAGTAAAGTTACTTAATTAGTATAGGGAAGATGTTCACATATTTCATACATAGGCGATGTCTACGACGGGCTGCGCCTACGCACAAACATAATTTATGGGACTACAAAATAGAAACCCAAGTCAACCTGCATATACAGAAATACGAAATCGAGGCAATGGTGTGAGTACATTTTTATCTGGTGTAGCTGTATTACTCTCTACTTTGGCTTTGGGATGTAGCGGCTATGTAGCTTATGAAGTTTTTACGTTGCGGCAGACACTAAATGCTACTAGTACAGCCAGTAGTACCATTCCTACTCAAGTCCCAAGTCCTACAGCTACAATTTCTCCACAAGCAACAGTATCACCATCTCCAGCGAGTGCTACAACTTCAGCAATTAGCCCTGGTCAATTTGTGCAGCCTGCTTTTGGCAAAAAGGCAGAAGTTGAGTTACTTTCAGCAAAACGAATTAAAGATCCAGAAACTGGAAACCGTGATGTGGTAAATCTGCAAATGCGGATTCGTCGCCTTGCCACAGACGGAGTTGTTGGTAGCGATATTATATCGGTTGCTAGTACAACAGCCCGCAATCCTGACACTAGCGTAACCTACAAAGGAGTTGCTCTTAATCGCTCAACAGGAAGCGTTTCTTTGTTCCAGGTACGTCCACAAGCCTCCGCAGATGCTTATATCTGGCTAAGAGTTCCCGATGGTATCAATAATTTGGACATTTTTGTGCCAGATACAGCCGCATTTAAAAATGTACCAATTTCATTTTAGCTAGCTAAGTGATATCAAATGACTACCCATAAAGGGTAGTCATTTGTCGTTGATTATACAAGGAAATACTTTGCTTCTCTAAACAGTAGCCTGCAACCGTGAGCAGCAGTCTGAGACATAATCAAATTTCCAAAACTTTTTTTAATTACTTTCTCTTCACTTCAGGAGGAATGTCGTTTACTGCCATTGATGCAGTTTTAGTGTTGCTTATAACTGAGGTTTAAGTTCTTTATTAACCATTGGTAAGAGCGTATCCCAAAATAATTTTAAATATTTTAAATAAACAAGAATTATAACGTCACAAGGTTAGCGAATAGGTAACAGAGGATTTTAATTAGTATCAATTGTCCAGTAGAGAAAATAATCGGATGCGCTAACATCAGCAGTTTTGCAGCATAACTGTGATTTTCAGCAGTAATCAGGGAAATATAAGTTTGATTAACTTTGCAATTATCGCAAAGCTGATTCGGGGTGTTATCAGAAATGTTAACTCAAGGTTAAGGATTTAAAGTATGTTATCTATACATACCATGACGAATGCTAATAATCTGAACTTGCGATTAGAATCTACTTTGCAAGAATTACCACTTTGGTCTGTTTACGTCGAAGCAGATAGTCCAGCAAATAATTTGAATACACTCTTTAAGCAAGAGCCTTTACTACCAGGAATTATCCTGGTGAAAAATCATGACTATCTGGGGATGATTTCTCGACAAAGATTTTTTGAACACATGAGTCGTCCTTATAGTTTCCCACTATTTTCTAAACGACCTGCGATAAATCTGATTAATTTTATTCAGCCAGATGTGTGTATAATTTCTGAGGATACGCTCATTGTAGAAGCAAATAAGATAGCATTGCAGCGAGAACCTCAATTTGTATATGAGCCGATTTTAATAGAAACTCAATTAGGTAGTTATAAGCTACTCGATTTCCATCATTTACTTTTAGCTTATTCCCAAATTCATATTTTAACATTAGCTCAACTAGAGCAAGCACAAGAACAATCTAGAATCACCAAAGTAGGTTTTCGTACCCTTAAGAATAACTATGCGCGATTAATTCAAAATGAAAAGATGGCGGCTTTAGGACAACTCGTTGCTGGTATTGCACACGAAATCAATAACCCTGTCAACTTTATCGCTGGCAACCTTGTTTATGCGATTAACTACACTCAAGATTTACTACAATTAATTAGCCTATACCAACACCATTATCCTGCACCAGTAGCAGAAATTAAAGCTGCGATCGCAGAAATGGAACTAGAATTTTTAACTGTTGATTACCTCAAGCTTCTTGATTCTATGAAGTTTGGTACTGAGCGTATCCAAGAGATAGTTCTTTCATTACGCAATTTTTCTCGCCTCGATGAATCTGATAAAAAGATAGTTGATATTCATGAAGGGATTGATAGTACTCTAATAATATTACAAAGCCGTCTTCTAAATCAAGAAACAGGTCAGATAATTACTATTGATAAAGAATATGGAAATCTCCCTCTAGTAGAATGCTATGCTGGGTTAATCAATCAAGTCTTTATGAATATTCTATCAAATGCGATTGATGCGATACTCGAAAGTTTTGAGTCAGCTGATTCAAATCTAAAATCACCTTTAATTCGTATTCGTACTGAAGTCACAGATGATCGGCAAGTAGTTATTCGCATTGCCGATAATGGTAGTGGAATTCCCAAGGATATACAAAAGCGATTGTTTGACCCTTTCTTCACCACTAAACCCGTCGGTAAAGGCACTGGGTTAGGGCTATCTATCAGCTATCAAATTGTTGTAGAAAAACATTGTGGTCAGCTGCAATGTATATCTACTGTAAAAGAAGGAACTGAATTTATTATTACAATTCCTGTCGAACTTAATTCCTGACAAGTTAGTTAAAAATATCTCTATTTTGGGTAAATACTAATCGCTCAAGGCTTTTTTGCGAGTACTTCGGCGTGTAGGTGCTGGGATAGCTGGTTCATAAGCCTTGAGTCCCCCATCGCCCGTAAAAATTTCTACTTGAAAAGTGCTACTGGTTTTGGCATAATATTCAGCCACAGTCTTAATTGTCGCATCTCCAATAGAAATTTTGCCAGATGCTAGAATAGGCCATTCAGTAGCAAGTTGTTTCAATTGCTCTGAGTTCCAAAGTTCACCCACTTGAGTTTCAAAAACTCCCCAAGGTATAACTCCATCTGCTACTTTCACTAAAATATTACCGAAAGCTTGAGCAATTTCATATCGCTTAAAGTTAGCTTGTGCAATATGATTACCAGTTTCTATAATTGTTGCTATTGGTAGTATAAACTTTGCACCTTGTTTTTCTTCTGCCTGAAAACGGGCTTCAACTCTTTTTTTATCCCATTTATCATTATCAGAACCACAAGTCTCTTTACCAGGTACACCTAAGTAAACGCAAAGTATTGATGTGTCAATAATCAAAACCTTTCTCATATTTAATTTCACTTATTATCAGAAAGGCTCTTTTCAATTGCACCTTTAGTTGCAAGTTTGCCTAAAGTACCTGATGCTAACAAAAGAGGAAGATTTTCAATATCTTCTAAAAGTGTAAGCTTGCTTTCTCCAGTTTCAGAATCGCGGTGTGCGACAACCACAAAAGGAACTATCTCCGGGCCTAAAGCATCAAGTAAAGCTGGATTATGGGTAGTTAGTAAAATATCAATTTTTCTTTTGCTGCCAATTTCCCGTAGTATTCTGACTAGCAATTCTGCACGTGAGGGATGAAGCCCATTATCTATTTCTTCAATTACTAGTTGACTGCCTTCTGGTCTAGTGAGGAGTGCTGTAATAATTGCTATAAATTGTAAAGTCCCATCGGACATAGTTCTAGCATCAATCTCTGTGATATGACCAGGTTTCCATTCTTCTTGACAGTAAAGCATAGCATCAGTGCCGAATCTACCAACTTTTTCTGCCCATACTTTTTGAATATCGCCTTCTGGAAAATCTTTGATGTATTCAGATAGAGTTAATTCAACTTCAGCTTTTTGTTCTTCGGTTAATCCTGCTAACACACCAGCAATGTTAGATGCATCACCTTCTAAGGTGTCAGAAAGTCGTGAATAATCACGCATTTTGGAGGGAATAGGATTTAAAATCAAAATGTTTTTAATGATCGGCAAAATTACATGATTAATTAAAAAATCTAGATTATTCTGAGCAAATTCCATTTTTTGCCTAATTTCATATCTAATTTTTTGTTTAGTTTCTTCTTTGATTACCTCATTAAATTCTTTGAAAGAAATATCTTCAAATAAAGGAGAAATATCAACACTAAATCCACCATAATTACTCAAATGGCTTTTAGCTGTTTTATCATCCACATTTATAATAAATAACTTTTGATTGGGAGAATTTTTATTGTGATATTCATCAATATTTATGCATTCTTTTAAAATCCGAACAACTGGTATTGTTTGTAGTGTAATAGTGTAAAAATAATCTGTTTTATCATCCTCACCTTGAACCAGCGCCTTTAATGTAAATTCAGTTTCTGGCTTAATTGCAGCCCATTCTACACCACCGCGAATAGATGGAAGTGTTTTATCTCCAGCTAAAGCTACTTCAATATTTTCACCTCTAGCAATTCTTTGTAAAAATTCTAACGCTTCAACTATATTAGACTTACCACTCGCATTTGTCCCAATCAGAACAGTCAATGGGTCAAGTGGAAGCTCCGCATAACGGAAACTTTTCCAGTTTTCTAAGATGAGTTGCTTAAGCATGACCAACTCCAAAAATGCTAAAATTATATTCCTAATACTTTTGATAGCAACTTAGGGTGCAAATCGCAGAGTTTATTTAATACACCTTTAAAACTTCACTCACCTAACCATTCTTCACGAGAAACTCCAGCTTGTCGTAATAGCCGCGATAATAGACCCACACTAATATCACCCTCATGAGGATTAGTAATAATTACAGTAACATCACCTCGCCGCATTTGTGGGTGCTTTCCTCCTGCATAGGGGCCTTCAAAACCCAACTCTTGCAGACGTTTTACTAAATCACGCCAAGAAACAGGGGTTAATCTAGACATTATTTATACAGGTTTGGTCAGTTCATTGAGGTTGATACCAGCAATTACAGGAATCGTTAACCCCAAATGTAACCGTAGCGCCAGCCAATCACTTAAAGCTTCTCTTAATTCCCGCCTACATCCTTCTAGAGTTTGATGATTTGCCCAGACTCCTTGTAAGCTTGGAATTTCACCCCAATAAGTTTGCTCATTTTCAATGATCTCATAAACCGCTAGTTCCATTGCTTGGTCAATGTAGCTTGCCAACATAGCAATTAAAAAATCCAGTACCTATCTAAATTTAGCTCCTAACAGTAGCGTAGGCAAAGCCCAACCCAGGCATCGCACAATTTTTTCATCCTTCAATATCCCAGCCAAAAAACAGCAAAGCCAGCAGACAAAGTAAAAAATTGCGTAATTACTCTATCTAACTGGCTACCCCTCACTGTGATTTTGGCGATTTATTTTTCTGGCGGTAAATCTACACTGTAAACAGTCTTCCCAGCCAAGTTACGCAATGTTACCGTCATCACCTTTGTATTTCCATCAATTTTAACTCCTCCAAAGAATTGCAAACCTTCACTTGGCGGTCGATTTGCTTTTGTACCTGGAGGAAGGCTTTGAAATACTAATTGCGGTCCGAAGGTATTTTCTAATTCGTTTGGCCCAAATGTACCAGAGTTAAGCGGCCCGGCGACAAACTCCCAAAAAGGCTTAAAGTCGGTAAACTGCGCTTTAGCGGGGTTGTAATAGTGGGCTGCTGCATAATGTACATCAGCAGTTAACCAAACAACATTCTGGATATTTTTGTTTTTGATAAATCGTAGTAAATCGGCAAGTTCTAATTCTCTTCCTAAAGCTGGGCCATCTCCATTTGCCCAAGCTTCAAAATTGGTGCTACCGTCTTTAACTAGCAGTCCCAAAGGCATATCACTAGCAATCACTTTCCATGTTGCTTTTGATGACAGTAATTGCCTTTTCAACCATTGCACTTGTTTTTTGCTCAAAAAGTCTGTTTCTTTACTTGGTACTGGCTGATTATTGGGGGAATTTGGCCCCCGGTAGGTGCGCTCATCCAACATGAAAATGTCTAATAATGGGCCATAGTTGAAAGAGCGATAAATTTTCGCTTTCTCTGGATTATTGCTTTCATATCCAATAGGCAGATATTCTAAAAAGGCTTGTCTTGCCCTTTGAGCTAGCAAGTTAACATCCTTAACTGTATAACGGTCATCGTTGAGGATAATTTGCCCAGGATACCAATTGTTTCTTGTTTCGTGGTCGTCCCACTGTGCCAATATGGGAACTTCAGCGTTGAAACGCTTGATGTTTTCATCCAGCAAATTGTAGATGTAGTTACCACGATATTCTGTGAGAGTTTCTGCTACTTTTGATTTTTCTGGTGTGGTAATGTTTTTCCAAATTGTGCCGTCGTCTAAAGTTACTTCTGATTGAATTGGGCCATCAGCATAAATATTATCGCCAGAATGGATGAAAAAATCGGGATGAAGTTGGCGCATAGTTTCGTAAATTTTCATCCCACCGAAATCAGGATTAATCCCCCATCCTTGACCGGCAGTGTCGCCACCCCAAACAAAGAATACATCTCGTCCAGATTTGGGGGGAGTTCGGAAAGTACCATAAAAAGGAGCGCTGTAGGTGCGTTGATAATCTAAATCTTGGAAAATCACCCGATAAAATAATTTTTGGTCTGGTGGTAGATTCTTCAGATAAAGTCGTGCTGTAAAGTCGCTATCTTTTAAAGCATTAGGCCCCACAACTCGCTGCACATTACGAAAAGATTCAGTGTTAGAATATTCTACGATCATTTTGGCAGGGCGATCGCTCCGACTCCAAATCACAATGCTATCGTTAGATATATCTCCGCTAGCTACACCATAAGGTATGCCAGGACGCATTTTATCAGAGGTGATAATTGCAGGTGCTTCGCCAAAAACTGGTGATTTAGCGACAAAATTTGTGGAAATAATTCCACCGGCTGTGATAGCTGAATGTAGCAAAAACTGACGCCGATTTAGCTTCAATGGGTGATGAGATTCCATACTAAATAACAGCAACCTTTAACTAAAGTATTACAGGATAAGTGTTTACCACACGTTGTTATCTCAACAAGTAAAGATTGAGTTATCTAAGGGTTAATAAAATATATTTAGTTTGATGTAACAGAATGGTAGTCTTGATTATGAACTGGTGTGAGCAAATTTATCCATGACCAAAATTTATTAGTTTGTTAATTTTGAATTTTGAATTTTGAATTCGGAGCGAAGCGACGTGACTGCTGCTGTCTTTCTAGAAAATGTCTACAAGTTTTACAACAATGTACCTGTAGTCAATGACCTATCATTCCAAATTGAAGCAGGGGAGATATTTGCTCTACTTGGCCCGAACGGTGCGGGTAAATCAACCACAATTCGGATGCTGACTACACTCACGAAACCGTCCCAAGGACGCATAGAAGTAGGTGGATATGATGTGACAAGCCAAGCAACGTTGGCAAAACAGAGTATTGGCGTAGTCTTGCAACAAGTCAGTGTGGATAACGATTTAACCGTCTGGGAAAATATGGAACTGCACGGGAGGCTACATCACATTAGCAACCCGCAGCGACAAAAATTGATTAATCAATGGCTAGAGTATGTTGAGCTAGCAGAAAAACGTGATGATTTGGTAAAAACCCTGTCTGGGGGTATGAAACGACGGTTGCAAATTGCGAGAGCCTTATTGCATCAACCGCAAATTTTGTTTTTAGATGAACCAACAGTAGGATTAGACCCCCAGACTAGGCGACGCCTCTGGGAAATTATTCGGGATTTAAATAAACAAGGGATGACGATGCTACTGACGACCCACTATATGGATGAGGTCGAATTTTTGTGCGATGCCTTTGGTTCTACCAAGCCAGGACGCATCGGTATTATGGATAGCGGTAAGCTGATTTCTTTGGGAACTTTACAACAGCTGCGTTCTACTCACGGTGAAGGTTTAGTGATGAAACAATTAGGTGTATCTAACGTGGGAAGTGATGGCGCTCGTAATTGGGAATATCTGTTTTTCCCATCCTTGGAAGCAGCAAATATCTACTTGAATGAACAGCCCGATAAAACCGGCATGATGGTGCGTCCCTCTAATCTAGAAGATATTTTTGTGGAATTAACGGGACGCCAGTTAGATTAACCTCATCCTCCTAACTGCCGTAGCATGGCTTCTACCCTTTCTACGCCATCTGAGTCATTGCGCCGTTTGTACAAGTCACGGGCTTTCTGAAGCAAGCTATTTGCTTGTTTGGCTTGTCGCCGCTGTTTATACATCGAACCCATCAACTCATAAGTCTGGGCGTTGTTTTTATCCAAGTCGATTGCTTGTTGGTATGCCCAGGTAGCAGCATTATAGTCTCCCATACGGGATTGGGTTACAGCCAATCCTAAATAGGCGTTGACGTTGTTACGGTTCAACTGTATGGCACGACGATAACCTTCCTTTGCCCCACGTGTGTCGCCCAAATTGGCTTTAATGTAACCCACAGCGTAGTAAAAATCACTATTGTTAGGGTTGATACCGATCGCGCGACGATAAGCTGTTAATGCTGCTTGGTAATTTCCCTGTTGAGCGTATAAATACCCAATACCTGAATGAATTTTAGCATTCTTGGGGTCTATACTAGCTGCTTGCTGATAAACAGCGATCGCACCACCATAATCCCCGGCATTCACTAACCTCCGTCCTTCCTCCAGTAATTGCTTTAACTCTGGGTTTTTGGCTTGCGCCACTAATACCTGAGCCTGAGCTACTGAAGGTATGGTGAAAGTAAAACATCCTAGTAACACCACACTAAACACGAATGATGTTGGCTTGTACACAGTAAATTTCCTGAAATTTTAGAGGACTTTTTTCTTGTACATTAAAACAAAAATATGGACTTTTGAAAACTGTATTTCTTCGTACTCATTAAGATGTTAATAGTTCATTCTCCTTTCCTTTACATTTAGCACTACATAACAGAGTTTTTACTGAAGGATGAAGTGTAAGCGATCGGGGAGCAAGTGAAAATACCTTACATATAAACTAGTACCATAGCAAAATAACACCGTTTTTAATCAGTAGTTATACGTGTTACCCGGAAAAACTCAACAGGCATTTGACTTAATCTTAGATTCTGATGCACCAAGCTTATAGGCTTTGACATTTATTCCTATTTTTATTTCATTTCAGAGTTTGCTGATTCTGTATCCAATTTTTCTGACATTTTTAATCCTTGATACTACCTTTTGAGAACTTATCATCTAGGCATTTACATCCTTTTCTGGCCATTCAAAGATAAGATAAATTTAAACTGTAAAATGTCGCATTAATCTGTTTAGGACAACACTAAACCCCAAAGCGCAATCTAAAATTGTGTGAGAGGATGTTTATCAAACCTGTATCTGTAATAATAGTTACAATTATTGAAATATTTATCAAAATACTTTAATAATAAATATCAAGATATATCCCATATAGGAGGTTAATTTATGATTATAACTACCACTGATGTAATTCAAGGAGCCGTGATTGAGTCATATTTAGGCATTGTGACAGCAGAAGTAGTTTACGGCAGCAATTTCTTGCGAGATTTTTTGGCTGGGATTCGAGATATTATTGGTGGACGCACTGCTAGCTATGAGCGTCTATTTGAGCAGGGTCAACGCAAGGCACTAGAAGAATTAGAACAACGTGCACAACGTTTAGGAGCAAACGCTGTAATCGGGATTGAAATTGATACTGGCACAATAAATCTTGACCAATCAGGAGTGCTTTTGCTGATTACTGCCACAGGTACTGCTGTCAGGATGCGTTAGCTTTTGATGATTTTAACTTTTGACATTCATTACAAAGCTTTAGTTAGATTAAGTCTAATGGCATACATCGTTAAAGCTGGTTTCTGATAGCTAGTTAATAGTTATATTTTAAGTTAAGAGTTTTTAGATGGAAATTTTAGGAAAAATACATAAATAAACACTAAATTATATTAATAATTGTTAAATAAAGTTTGTTTTTTCTAGCTAAAGATAGACCTATTAAATCTTTCTATCGATAGAGATTAAAATAGAACATTTAGTTATTTAATTTTAAGCATAAAGATAAATATACCCGAGCAGGAACTTTGCTGAAACAGCACTGGAGAACATAAGCGATGTCATACGTAAATCGGACAGGCAATGACGTTATATCTACTGATACTGTGGTAGCAGGTCGAGTAGCTGAATATCACGACCGTGTTCGCTGGGGGCCAATTATTGCTGGTTTGTTGGTTTCTTTGGCTACACAATTAATTTTGAGTTCTATCATTGCTGCGGTTGCGGCAGGCACAGTTGCAGGTTCAGGTGCACCTAGAACAATTGCTCCTAACGCTGCGGGTAATGCGGGGCTTTGGTCAACTATCGCTTTACTAATTTCCCTATTTACTGGTGGTTGGGTTACAGCCCGTGCTTGTGGGCCGATGAACCGCAATACAGCTCTTCTGAACGGCGCAATTCTTTGGGCAACGACTTTGGCAGTTAGCTCATGGCTTTTAGCAAGTGGAGTATCTGGTGCTTTTGGTGTTGCTGCTTCTAACGCAGGAGAAGTCATAAACCAGGTACAACAGCAAGGTGGTGTTAATGTACCACAAACAAACATAAGTGCCCAACAAGCTCGTGAAACGGCAGCTAATATACGTTCGGGATTATGGTGGTTTGTGTTTGGTTCTTTGTTGGGTTTAATAGCTTCAATGATTGGAGCCGTAACTGGCGCTCGTAGTCCTCGTACTACTAACAATTACAATGCTTAAATAATTGTTTAATTGTTTGACAAAGAAAATATTATTTATTTTCAAATAAAAGCACCTTGAAAAAGGTGCTTTTTATTTATTATTTAAAATTAGAGTATTATAGTTACCAACAAAATTTACAACTAACTAGAAATAATTGCTATGACCTAGAAAAACCCGCCTTTCAGGGTTCACCATTTGAGATATGAACCTTCAATTCCCTGCTCGCGTCGAATTTTGCCATCTTTTTCAAACCAGGCAATTACTTGCTGTGCTGTCAAATCTTCAATAGCAACGCTGTACTCTTGGGCGATATGCTTCAAAAGCTTAAGTGATGAAATTGTCAATCTTGTCAAAAATTTTTCTGGGGAAGACAACAACGCCGCGTCTACTTTTGCTGACTCTTCCAGGGTTAAAAATTGTGCTGATGGTTGCTGTGGTGGTACATCCATAAATGCTATCTCAAACTTAGTTGATTATTGATAATAGGTAGTTGCTATTCAGCTATTATCCATTACCAGGGCTAGATGTAAACCGAGTTTATCTATGATAATTTTACTGACGAATTTGTACTAAATAACCGCAACGATGCTCGCCATCAATAATCCAGTGGGTGCGTTCTACGGTACAATCTGGTAAGACGGCTGCAAACATTTCTAATTCGTGACCACAGATGCTGGGGAAAGACTCGGCAACGTTGGAAATGGCGCAGTTATGCTCCATTAAGATAAAGCGATCGCTCTCAAAGCAGTCATTTACATCAACAGCGTGATACTCTGCCATGAAGCCTTCCGCTTTTCTCAACTCTACTAAGTTGGCTACACGTTCTCGCAGTGAACCATTACCAACGCGATCGCGGTATTCTTTGGCTTTGCGCTGCCACTGTTTCTCTAAAATCGATTTAAATTGGTCATGTCCTACCGTTTCGGCTAAGGTGTCTAGCAGCGAAACCGCAAAATTTCCGTGGCCATCACCAAAGCGATCGCTCATTGTTCGATGCAAGCGATCGCGTCCTTGACGACTCAGTTGATAAAGATGCTGCGGCCGCCCCATCCCCGCCGCCTGCACTGATGTAGAATACAAAACTAGCTCCTCCGTCTCCAAATCTTTGAGATGGCGACGAATCGCTTGGGGGGTAACGTCTAAAACTTCAGCTAGCTCCAAAGCCGTTGCTTTTTCGTGTTTGTGCAGATATTCTAGGATATCTTGCTTGGTTGAGGACTGGTGGGTAGTCGCCATCTTCATGTGGTGCGAGACGTTCAGCGAACGCCCCAAAAATTAATTTCTTTGAAAATTTGACCGTGCCGATTTTGGATTTTGGATTTTGGATTAAAAAAGTTTTCTGGTATATGCCCCGCTACGCTATCGTCAATCTAAAATCCTTGAGCCAAGCACCCTTGTGGTCTCTTTCAATCCCTTCGGGTTCAGCAGTCACTCATGGGGGAAACCCCCTTGGCGCTAGCCTCTCCCTTTGGGAGAAGACCACGCTGCTTCACCAAAATTACAAATCTAAAATCCAAAATTGTTTGACTTAGACAACATTGTTGTTGTTAATTTAGCGTAAAATGAAGATAGATTAAACAACATAGCTGTTGTTTTACTCTCCACCACTATTCTAGCAGGCGTGTAACCATTCCGTAACGGGAGATGGAAATCGGTTAGCCGCAGCCCGTCTCCCATCCTAAAAGAGTTCAGAACACGAGAGATTATTACTGATGAGTGCCACTGTCAAAACCTTAGTCAACCAACCCTACAAGTACGGCTTTATTACAGATATTGAAGCCGACACTATTCCGCGTGGACTAGACGAGGACGTTGTTCGCTTGATCTCATCTAAGAAGAACGAGCCGCAGTTCATGCTGGACTTTCGCCTCAGAGCTTATCGCCAGTGGCAAAAAATGACGGAACCAACTTGGCCTAATGTCAAGTATCCGCCAATCAATTATCAGGATATCATTTACTACTCAGCGCCGAAACGTAAGAAAGAAAAACTAAACAGCTTGGATGAAGTTGATCCAACCCTTTTAGAAACCTTCGAGAAGTTAGGCATTTCCCTATCTGAACAGAAGCGGCTGGCAAATGTCGCCGTTGATGCAATTTTCGATAGCGTTTCTGTCGCCACTACATTTAAAGAAAAGCTAGCGGAAGATGGCGTTATTTTCTGTTCGTTTTCGGAAGCGTTGCAAGAACACCCAGAACTAATTAAAAAATATTTGGGTAGCGTTGTTCCTATAGCTGACAATTATTTTGCCGCCTTGAACGCCGCCGTATTTAGCGATGGTTCTTTTGTATACATTCCTAAAGGCGTGAAATGCCCAATGGAACTGTCTACCTACTTCCGCATCAACTCTGGTGACACGGGACAATTTGAGCGGACTTTGATTGTCGCCGAAGAAGGTAGTTATGTTTCTTACCTCGAAGGTTGCACCGCACCGATGTATGATAGCAACCAATTGCACGCCGCCGTTGTGGAACTTGTCGCCCTCGACAACGCCGAAATTAAATACTCCACTGTACAAAACTGGTACGCTGGGGATGCCAACGGTAAAGGCGGTATTTACAACTTTGTCACCAAGCGCGGTTTGTGTCAGGGCGTAAATTCCAAGATTTCCTGGACTCAAGTAGAAACAGGTTCAGCGATTACTTGGAAATATCCTAGCTGTGTGTTGGTGGGTGATAACTCTGTGGGTGAGTTTTACTCCGTGGCGCTGACAAATCACATGCAGCAAGCTGATACGGGTAGTAAGATGATTCACGTAGGTAAGAATACCCGCAGTACAATTATTTCTAAAGGAATCTCCGCAGGTAATTCTAGTAATAGTTACCGGGGTTTGGTGAAAGTTAACCCGACGGCTAAGGGGGCGAGAAATTATTCTCAATGTGACTCAATGCTGATTGGGGATAATGCCCATGCCAACACTTTCCCTTATATTCAGGTGCAAAATAACGGTGCGAAGGTGGAGCATGAAGCTTCTACTTCTAAGATTGGGGAAGATCAGTTATTTTACTTTGCTCAACGGGGTATTTCTTCAGAAGATGCGATTTCGATGATGATTAGCGGCTTCTGTAAGGATGTTTTCAATCAGCTACCGATGGAGTTTGCTGTGGAAGCTGATAAGTTGTTGAGTTTGAAGTTGGAAGGCAGTGTTGGATAAATGGAAGCAAGGATAAACACAGAGACATCGGCGTTCTGTGTTTATCTTTTGGAAGAGTAACGAACCGCGAAGACGCTAAGAGCGCGAAGAGAGAAGGGAGAGAAGATGATTATTGAAAATAGTGAAGTTGTGCTGTCAGTACGGAATCTGACGGCTAATGTTGATGGGACACCGATTCTTAAGGGTGTGAATCTTGAGGTGCGATCGGGTGAAATTCATGCGATTATGGGGCCGAATGGTTCTGGTAAGAGTACTTTTTCTAAGGTGTTGGCTGGGCATCCGGCGTATGAGGTGACTGGCGGTGAGGTGATTTTTCAGGGGCAAAATCTGCTGGAGTTGGAGCCGGAGGAACGGGCTAGAAGTGGTGTATTTTTGGCGTTTCAGTATCCGTTAGAAATTCCGGGTGTGAGCAATTTGGATTTCTTGCGGGTGGCGTACAATTCCCGGCGGAAGGCGCAAGGTTTAGAGGAAATAGACGCTTTTGATTTTGATGATTTGATTGAGGAAAAGCTGGATGTGGTGAAGATGAATCCCAGTTTTCTCAGTCGCAGTTTGAATGAAGGGTTTTCTGGTGGCGAGAAGAAGCGGAATGAAATTCTGCAAATGGCGCTGCTAGAACCAAAGTTGGGAATTCTGGATGAAACAGATTCGGGTTTGGATATTGACGCACTCAGAATTGTGGCGAATGGGGTAAATCAACTAGCAACTCCAGAAAATTCTACAATTTTGATTACTCACTACCAACGATTACTCGATTATATTGTGCCTGATTTTGTGCATGTGATGGCACAGGGACAGATTATTACAAGTGGTGGTAAAGAACTGGCGCTGGAATTAGAGTCTCGCGGTTATGACTGGGTGCTAGAAGAATTTGCAGCTGCTGAGGTGGGTGTGTAATGAATATTCAAGTATCTCCTAGTGCAATACCTAATTCAAATGCAGTCAGTTTGACATCAATGTTAGATAGAGATGATTATCTGACTGGGTTGTTAAATCAAGTAACGGCAACTAAAACAGAAGGTTGGTTGCAGGAATTACGCCAAAGTGCTGCTAATTGGGTACGCCACTCGATTATCCCGACTACCCGCGAGGAAGAATGGCGATTTACTGATTTGTCGTCTCTGCGAAATGTGCAATTTCATGTAGAGATGGGAAATTTTGCGTCTCTAGAATTTGATATTTTGCCAGAAGCGGCTAATAGTCGTTTGGTATTTGTGAATGGCGTTTTTGCGCCGGAGTTATCCGCAGTTTCAGATTTACCATCTGGAATTGTGGTGAGTAATTTGGCTGGTTTGTCTGTGGTTGAGCAGGAGGGTGTACAGCAGTATTTAGCTCAAGCTGAGGGAGCGCAGGAAGTTTTTACTGCTCTCAATACGGCTGGGATAACTGATGCAGCTGTGGTGTGGGTGAAGAAGAATGTGGTAGTTGAAACGCCTATTCATTTGGTGTTTATTTCAGGTGAGACGGCGACGATTTCACAGCCGCGTTGTTTGGTGGTGGCGGAAAGTGGTTCGCAGGTGACATTGGTTGAAGAGTATACGAACCGCAGAGGCGCAGAGAGCGCAGAGAAAGAAGTTTACTTAACTAACGCGGTTACGGAAATTTGGGTTGGTGACAATGCCCAAGTGAGCCACACTAGGGTTGAGCAAGAAGGTGCAGAGGCTTTTCATATTGGGAAAACTGCGATCGCACAGGCTCGTGATAGTCGATATACTTGTCATGCCATAACTTTAGGTGCGAAGTTGTCACGGCACAATTTAGAAATTTTGCAAACTGGTGAGCAGACACAAACTACTCTCAATGGTTTGACGATCATTTCTGGTAAGCAATTGTCTGATACTCACAGTGCGATCGCACTCAACTATCCTCACGGTACAAGTGACCAATTGCATAAATGTATTGTAGGCGATCGCGCTCATGCGGTATTCAATGGTAAAGTTTTTGTACCCAAACTAGCGCAGTTAACAAATGCATCCCAGTTGAATCGCAATTTGCTGCTATCGTCTAAAGCCAGAGTTGATACCAAACCCCAATTGGAAATTACTGCCGATAATGTAAAGTGCGCTCACGGTGCTACTGTTAGCCAATTAGAAGATGACGAAATATTCTATCTGCAAAGTCGGGGAATTGATGAAAACGATGCTCGTAAGTTGTTAATTAACGCCTTCGCTGCTGAAGTTATCAATAAAATACCAGTTCCCTCTCTGCGAGAAATCCTTTTAAACACAGTGAATAATCTCAAGTCCCTGACTAATGAGTAATAACTAATCTACCAATGACTTTCACTCCTACCAAAACCCTTGCTGATAAAGTTCGCGCTGACTTCCCGATATTGCATCAGGAAGTTAACGAGAAACCCCTGGTTTATCTCGATAATGCCGCGACATCGCAAAAGCCTTTGTTTGTATTAAATACCCTGCGGGATTATTACGAGCAATATAATGCTAACGTGCATCGAGGTGCCCATTCCCTAAGTGCTAAAGCTACTGATGCTTATGAAGGTGCGCGAGATAAAGTTGCCAAATTCATTAATGCTGCATCCCGTCAGGAAATCGTCTACACCCGCAACGCAAGTGAGGCGATTAACCTAGTAGCTTACAGTTGGGGAATGAATAATTTGCAGCCTGGGGATGAGATTATTCTTTCGGTGATGGAACACCACAGTAATATTGTGCCTTGGCAATTGGTAGCACAAAAAACGGGTGCAGTACTGAAATTTGTAGAATTAACACTAGAAGAAACTTTTGATTTGGAACAGTTTAAAAAGCTGATTTCCGAAAAGACAAAGTTAGTGTCGGTGGTGCATATTTCTAATGCTTTGGGTTGTATTAACCCAGTGGAAGAAATTGGTGCGATCGCTCACAGCTACGGTGCTAAATTTTTAGTTGATGCTTGCCAAAGTGTTCCCCACTTCCCTATTGATGTACAGAAAATAGATTGTGACTGGTTGGTAGCTTCCGGTCATAAAATGTGTGCGCCAACTGGGATAGGATTTCTGTATGGCAAATTGGAATTGCTAGAATCAATGCCCCCATTTTTTGGTGGTGGCGAGATGATTGCAGAGGTGTATTTAGACCATTCCACTTATGCAGAATTACCGCACAAGTTTGAAGCTGGTACACCTGCAATTGGAGAAGCGATCGCACTTGGTGCTGCCATAGATTATCTTACCAGTATCGGTATGGATAAAATCCACGCCTACGAAGCAGAATTGACGGCTTATTTGTTCCAACAATTAGAGCAAATTCCCCAAATTAGAATTTACGGCCCTAAACCAAATGCTAAAGGGGAAGGTAGAGCCGCTCTCGCATCGTTCACAGCCGGAGAAGTCCACGCCAATGACTTATCTACATTATTAGATCAAGAAGGCGTTGCTATCCGTTCTGGACACCACTGCACACAACCATTACACCGTTACTTAGGTCTTGCTGCAACCGCACGAGCAAGTCTATCTTTCTACAATACCCGCGAGGAAATTGATATTTTCATCAAAGCACTGAAAGAAACTCTAGACTTTTTTGCAGGTTTCCTTGCTTAAAGTTACAAAATATTTAGATACTAATTGTGCCAAATATCAGCAAATATCTTGCTAATATTTGGCACAATTTAATTATCTGGATTATTTACAGGAGCAACTAAAGTGTCATCCAGTGACTTTACTTTAGATAAAGTTAGAAAAACCTTTGACCTAACTATTTCTGATAAAACTGATATATTTGCATCTGTACATGAAGTAAAGTGTCCACCATTACTTGCAGAAGTATTGCGGGAAAATGTGTACCTTTAGCTCTTGCTAGTAATACTGAGAAATCCCGTTCAGTGATGATTATTGCGCCTATTTTAATTGCGGTAAGAAAATATTTAAATAATCAAATAAGTTTATTTTCTGGTATCGATTTTACCGTTGATTCAGCACAAGGTTTAAATGGAAATTGCGATTTTATTATTAGCCGTTCACCAGAGTTACTAATTCTTAACGCGCCAGTTGTCACAATTGTAGAAGCTAAAAAAGAAAAT
This sequence comes from Nostoc sp. 'Peltigera membranacea cyanobiont' 210A, assembly GCF_002246015.1. GTDB lineage: Bacteria > Cyanobacteriota > Cyanobacteriia > Cyanobacteriales > Nostocaceae > Nostoc. The sequence goes on along the minus strand of NZ_NOLJ01000008.1, from coordinate 359,983 downwards.
ATCAATGCCGGATTAGGTCAATGTGTAGCAGAGATGTTAGCAGCTAAATTGTTTAATGAGCGTGAGGGTAATAACATTCGGACAATTTATGGGACTGTCACTACTGGAACTAACTGGAAGTTTTTGAAACTTATTGGGCAAGTGATTGAAGTTGACTTGAGCGAATATTATATTAATGACATAGGTAAAATTATCGGGATTTTATCTAATATCCTGACACAAGAAGTATTGTAATATGCTTGTCAAGTCAACGCCTGCTGAACAAAGAACAGTGCTACAGAACATTAGCTGGGAAACCTTTGAAGCCTTGCTGAGAGATACAGGTGAAGATAGAGGTTCTCGGTTTGCTTATGACTGCGGTGTTTTAGAAATCATGACTCCACTTTTTGAACATGAAAATCCTAAAATTCAGTTTGACCGATTGATATTCGCTTTAGCTGAAGAAGTGGGAGTAGAAATTAAAAGTGCTGGTTCTACAACGCTGAAGCGACGATTAGCACTTCGAGGTATAGAACCAGATAACTGCTATTATATACAAAATGAATTTAAAGTCAGAGATAGGGTAACGCTAAATTTAGAAACAGATCCGCCGCCTGACTTAGCAATTGAGATTGACATTACCAGGAGTTCAGTTAACAAATTGGGAATTTATTCAGCATTGGGTGTAACTGAACTTTGGAGATATGATGGGCAAAATTTTAAATTTTATCAGTTGATAGAAGGGCAACATGTCGAGTGTAAGTTTAGTATTGCCTTTCCTATAGTTTCAGTGAGTGAGATAAGCAGATTTATTGAGCAGAGTAAAAGTATAGGAGAAATTGCTTTACTCAAATCCTTTCGCGCTTGGGTCAAGGGTAAAATAGAATAGTTATTTATAAATTAAAAAGTAATTTTCTCCATTAATTTTTACAAGACGTTTATTGTTCTCTTTGTCTTTAATTTCTACTTGGGCATAATGTAGCATTCTATGATGATTGGGACATAAAATAACAACATTATTTTCGTCTTGTGAACCTTCCTGAGATAAAAGAATTAAATGATGTGCTTCCGAATAAAAGCCTCCATTAGTTTTTGCAAATGTAAATCCACAATTTTCAAATTGGCAGCAATTATTGTATTTATTCTTAATTTCTAATATTATCTCTTGATCCCTTTTTATTCTTTGTAGAATAACTTCCTCCCTTTCATTTGCTAAATGTGGCTCATGTTCAAAAATATTGTTTTTTATTTCCTGATATTCTCTTGTATTAATTCTTTCTAAAATTTCTTGAATATATTTTTCTTTGCAACAAATAGTTTGATTGCAATTAGGCTTTTGAAGTTTTTCATGAAAATATTCTAATTTTAAAGACTCACCTAAAATATTATTACAATTCCATTTGCCTATAACAGCACGATCTTTTGTATTATCTCCTCGTTGAGTTATATCAGTATTTGCAAAACACCACCACAACTTTTTTTCAAAAATAGTTATCCATAAAGTATTTTCATCAGATACATAAAAATTGCGAATTTGCTTACAACGTTCAGCCACTTTCTTTTTATTGAAATATTTCTTTAATTCTTCTTCAAGTTCACTCCATTGATTCTTTGACTTACACTCAAGACAAAGTTGATGAGATACTTCTATGAAACCTAAACGAATAGTATAGTATTATCTGTATAAATGCAATCTTTACGCCATTTGTTACCTGGTCCTAGATTTATATATAAAATTTTATTGGGAGTAATGTTCATCAACTTGCTCTCTTAGTCAAAATGTATAGAAAAGTTAAGGTAGCAGACATATTATTTCCAACCCAATTAAAAATAAAGATACATTTTATGTCTGAAAACTCAATCAAATCTGTAATAGCATATAAAAGTGATTGTGCCAATGCTAATGCTACGCAAATAAATATTTCCATAAGCAAGCTAGGATGCCTTTAAACAAACAGGCACTAGCTGCTAAAATGTTTACCGAATCAGGTAAACTTGATGCTTTACTTGATCTTGATTGGGAATAAAATAAGTAATTTATAATCTAAAATAAGATTTATCTAAATAACTAGATTAACAACAACTATGCACCCCATATTAAAAGTCGATATTTCCGAACTAAGTGTATCTGAGCGTATACAGCTTGCCGAGGACTTATGGGACAGCATTCTTACTACACCGGATGAAGTTCCTCTCAGCGATGAGCAAAAACAAGAATTAGATAGACGCTTGGAGATGCATCGCCAAAACCCAAACCAAGGTTCAACCTGGCAATCCGTGAAGCAAAGACTAGGTTTAACTGAATGATATCATGTTCGGCAAATCACTTATAATATGTCATTGCGAATGCAACGAAGTGGAATGAAGCAATCGCAAAAGTTTGGGATTGCCGCGCTACGCTCGCAATGGCATAAGTATTAAGTCGAACATGATATGAGCTATCAGTTAATAATTAGTCTAGAAGCAGAACTGGATATTCAAGATGCTTTTGAATGGTATGAGCAACGTGATTCTGGAGTAGGTTCGGAGTTTGTACGTGCAGTTGATAGCTGTTTAGCATTAATCGGACGTAACCCTTCAGCTTATCCAGTGGTGTATCGACAAGCGCGGCGATTATTAATACGTAGATTTCCCTATGGTGTTATTTATATTGTAGAAGAAAATGTTATCACTGTAATTGCTTGTTACCACGTCAAACGTAATCCTAAACAATGGCAGAGCAGGAATATTTGAACGCTTTTATGATCTCGCCTACAATCACCTGAACCATCTATAATTCCTGTTCTCAAATAAGCCATTAATAATAGTGTAATCAAAGCGATCGCACCCCACAAAATCAACTCAAAGAATCTGGATCGATCCCCAACTTCCGCAATTCTTGTGCCAGTCTTTGAGTGCGTTGTTCAGCAGTGATTCCTTGTTTGTCATACCAATACAATCAATCCCGCGTAATTCCCTGATAGGTTCCCCGTTCATAACCAATTGGTAAACCTATCTCTGATAACCAAACGAAATTTCCTGGTTGCAATACATATTCACCATTTACAAAGCGATAACCTTCTAAAGGTGGTTTTCTCCGGCGTTGGGGATTGTAAACAACATAATACAAAACCTCTATATCCTGTAGCGTTTCCTAATCACATGAGGTACATCTTAGCCCTCTCCTCGCTTGCGGGGAGGGGGTTGGGGGTGGGGTTCTTGTACCTCACTTAACCGAGAACCGCTATAGTCTCTCGATTTTCACAACTCATTTAGGATCGCTATAGTTAGAAAAACTTTTAGCTTAACAGAGTAAAAAAGCTAAGATCGGCAAAAATTGTAATTGCTGAGTTGGGATGTGCAATAAGACACCAAGGGTCTTTATTGAAAATTGCTGTAACTGTGGCTATGGCATTCACGGCATCAATACCATAACTCATAAAGAAATCTACCGTACCCCCATCAACAATTGAGTACCACTGAGAACCTAGAGACCACTTATTTTGATACTTACATCTAAACTGTAGTCTTTGTAAATACCAGTGGCGTAGGCGCAACCCGTGGTAGACATCGCTTAGTAAAATCCACCATGCTCTACTTGTGCTATCTAGTTTGTACTAAAGTTAACTTTATTCAACCGAGAATTGTTAGTTGACAGTTGGTTGCTGTTAGTACAAGCAGCAATGACGCTGCTATTAATTCAGATAGAAGTGTATTGAATAAAACTATGGCGACTAAGGCGATGAATTGTTGTTGATGAGGATGATAACGGATTCATAAAACAGTATGATGCTCTCTCCTATCTGCCGTTGTAGCTGAATCTAAAAGTACATTCTAGAATCAACTTTTGATTCACTAGAGAATATGGTTGAATTTCTAAAGCACGTTGAAAAGCTCGGATAGCTTGACCATACTCTCCTAGTGCTGCATAACATAAGCCCATACCATGAAGTGCCCCAAAATGTATTGGATTTATCTGCACAACCATCTGACAATCTGCCAAAGATTTTTGATAATCACCAATACTGTAATAGAGGAAAGCTCGACGATTCCAAGCTTCGGCAAAATCTGGCTGGTCTTTAATTAATGCCGTCAGTGATGTTTCAGCTTCAGCAATTTCACCTGCATCCAGTAACTTTTGACTGCGGTCAATTATTTCCAGCCCATAGATTCCCTTTTGCTGAAACCAGATCCGCCAGATTTTTCTGGTTGCCTTGTCGCGCACTGTGGCATCCGGGTTTTTCAACTCTTCAAGTAAGGAATTGATAAATAAAGAATCCATGAATTTGAGATCAGTGAATATACCTTTGTATTAACTTTCTCACAAAATATATCGATTAAATCATTTTTAAAGTCATCTTTAAATTAGGCGTGATTAATCGCTAATTATGAAATTCCTGTGTGATTGATTGTGTTCAACAATACGACTAATACCACACTAGATATTTACTGACTAGAGGTAGCTGACAGATCCCTTTGGCACTATTACTCAAGCTCACATCAATATGCCAGAACTGCAAGATGCACTAGACAAAGGTTGTTTGCAGGTAAATAGCAAGATTATGAAACCAGGCGGTAATTTGGTTATCATCAAAGCCGTAGTTGAGTTAGTTTGGTATTTACCAGCAATTGCCAAGCGCTTTGGCATTGCAGAATAACAGTCAATACTTTTCGGATAAACCCAACAATCTCTCTTTTGGGCTGAGGAAAGGTTACTGGGGCTGGGGTAAAGGTAAATTTAAACCCTTTCCTTTTTCCTTTTCCCCCTTAACCGAAAAGTGTTGGAATCACAGTTGCTTCGGCCGTACAGAATGTGTCGCCAGAGTGGAAGATATGGGCTTCTAAGAATTAATGCCAAATATGTTGTATTGGTTTTTCACAAATTGTCTCAGTGGCTAACACACTCTTTATTAGAACCTAAGTTTGTCTGCTTATTCGCTGTACTGGAAGGTATAGAGAGTTTTGTAATGTACATTACATTCTGATGTGACGCTGTATGCGGCTGCCATTGATGACCATTTGGATGCACATGGCTATATTATTCCTGGGTTCGGAGATGTAGGCACGGCGGGCTACGCGGGAGCTTATTTGGCACAAAATAAGCTAATTACCTATGAGCAAATGACGATCAAATCCAGTTATTAGCCGAACACTGCATAAATCGTTAGTTAACAAATTTTACTTCGTCAAATTTGGAAATATTCTTAAATAAATGCATACTAAATACATCACATTGAGCCACTAACTTCATATAAAATAGTGATTGATTTTCTCAGACTATTCCATAATCATCTACTATAATGTTGGATACTTCAATTTTCCGCTTGTAGCAATAAATATTACATAGTAGGTACTAATGGTGCAACCGACTATTGGACAATTAGAAACAGAAATATCACAGCGGATTATAAGTTTATATAATGATAGGCTAGGTAAGTCTCCTAGCCAAATCATTTGTCATTTTTTTGATACTGAAATCGTAATTTCTTTAGAAAACTCTGTTACCCAAGCTGAACAAACTTTACTAAAAGGTGGTTATGATACTTTAGCTGAACAAGTACGATTCTATTTAGAGAAAATAATTAAACCAGATTTAAAAAATTTGATTGAGGAAATTATTGGTCAACCTGTCCTTTACCTGATGACAAACACCAATTTAGCAACAGGCCGTAGTGGGATTGTTGTAATTCTCAAGGAATTACCTGAACTTCGTAATCCCGAATCTATTCCTAAGATAAATGTTAGGAATTTAGCTGACTGATGTGGCGACTGATTACCACTTCTAATTGGTTAAAATCATAGGGTTTAGTAATGCAATCATCAAATGCTGTAAGCATCGTGGAGCGATCGTCTTGTACCGTTCTTAGAGGTGTGACTGCAATGATTGGAATGGTAGCAGTTTTTGAGTCATGCTTGAGATCGTCAATGACTTGGTTTGCACTCAAGTTAGATAGCTTCATATCTAGCAGGATTAAATCTGGTTGATGAGTTTGTGCCAACATCACAGATCTCACCCCTTGTTTGGTACAAATAGATGAAAAATTTAATATTCCTAGATGAGAATTAAGTAGCTCTAAATCATGTAAACTCTGTTCAACAACCAAAATTAAAGGCTGTCCATTCATAAGCAGTTAGTCCTGTCCAAGAAAAGCTATTCATAAAAACTCCACCCATCAGAAAAACCTGAAAGTCTTTGTTTCTAATAAGTGTTTAATTTAATGTACGAGAGTATCTTCAGGCAACCAACTAAAGCATAAAAATGAATAGGTTAGTGTATAATTCATTCGGTTGTCCATCGGCGCTAAATTTTAGGAAATAACATAGCAAAGCAGCCTATAATATCAAGCAAATAGTAGCATGATGTATGTTATTGCAAGAATTGACTATAAAGATCGGTATTTTATGGTAAGTAGGGCATACTTAAGGTACTTGAAGTTGCAGATTTATTAGCCTTAGCCAGGAGTGCCAAAATTGCGTAGGCATCGCCTTTGGTACATTACCATAAATTAATTAGGTATATTTAAGCATCAAGTAACTGACGTGCATAAGCGATCGCCTCTGCTGGTGTTGAAAGTTTCCCCTCGGCTTGTGCTACACCAATTTCAGTCAGCAGCTGACCGATAATTGGCGAAGCTGGAATATCTAATGCTACGATCAACTCCTTCCCGCTAACTAGGGGAATGGGATGAGCGATCGCATCGTTAGCGTTGAGGTAGCGGTCGATCAAAGGTGCTAAAACTTGGTAGCTCAAAGATTTAGTTTCCACTGCTGTGTATAGTGGCTTGTCGCCAGATATTGCCTCTACCAAATTATTAATTGCTACAGCTAGCACTGCCGTAGTGGGGAACACAATATCTGCGTTATGAAACAAAAAGTATTGTTCTCGCAACGACATATCAACTACTTGAAATTGCGGTAACAATTTCAGAGCAGTAGTTACACCTCGGATTTCGGCACGACTATAAGTTAGTTCCTGTAGCTCTATTTCTGCTAATTCGGGATCTGGGTTGACGAGACAAGCAAGTTTGGCAATAGCTAGCCAAGTAGTTTTAATACTATCGCGGACATATTCTTGCAGTTGTGCCCCTAGTTGTTGCCAATTTTCTGTGAGTAAGGCGGCGGCTGTGTCAACTGCTGCTAGTTGGAGCAAGCTTTCACGGGTGGCATTTTTGAAGAAAGGGGCAAGTAAACCATCTTCCCAAGCCGTTGCGATCCAAGGAGTACCCTGAGAATTTGCCAGTAGATAGCCAATTTCTACCCTAACTCTTTCGGCTGCAACTTTGCTGATATGCGATGCCAAAGAACGAATTGCGGCTTGGGTAGCTGGCTCAATAGTAAAACCTAGTTGAGCGGCTTGACGATAACCTCGCATTAACCGCAAAGGATCATCTTCTAGGTTCGCGGGTGACACCATTCGCAAAATGCCCTGTTGTAAGTCTACATAACCTTGCAGAGGATCGATAATTTCTTGCGTATGGGGATTATAAGCGATCGCATTTACTGTAAAGTCTCGTCTGTGCAAATCAACTTCTAAACTATCCCCTTCCTGTTGGGCAAAGTCAGCTGTGGCGTGGGGAAAAACCACACGCGCAATTTGTCGTTTTGCATCGAGTAACACAAAACCAGCTTTGTAATGATGAGCGATCGCTCTCGCTACCTTTACCGCCTTGGATGGTATAACAAAATCTAGATCCAGATATTCGCGAGTTCTGCCCAGGATCGCATCTCGGACAGCGCCACCTACCATGTAAGCGGGTTGTGGTAGGAATTCCAAACTAAAAGGCCAATTTTCGGGAGCGAGGGTAGAAGGAATTGATTCGTGCATTGTAATAAAAATCAACCCAGCAACTCATGAATAACAGTTGGGCTTACGTTAGATTAACAATAAAGGCCCCTGGAGTTGGTTCTATTATGTGTATTTGCGTGAATTGCCACTATGTAGACAGCTGTGTTACCTATCATGCCGTAGAAGGGCAGCACCAACAGCCTCACTTGACTGAAACACCAGATTTTGATCCGAATGAACCTTCTATCAATGTCAATATTCGGACTACAGATGATGTGATTGAAATGGAATGGGATGTTGTTGGTTGTCTGAGCTTCAAGCGGGAAACGGGTAAGTGGTCGAAATTGCGTCCTGGTGAATTAGTGCCGACTTGACAAGTCAACAGTAATATGTTATGTTCATGCCCATTAATAACAGAACCTTGACAATTCAATACCAAGTTTCTTAGTGAAAGCAAAAGTATTTATTTTGACTTTACACACGTAAGTTTTTCGCGGGGGTATAGCGACCGCTCAAACCCTGATTCTTTCGTTGACCCCCTCGAAAAGCTGCTGTGTAAGCGTTTGAGCGGATGTGCAGTTACATTTTTGTCAATAATCTAGGCTTATTGACAATTAAATTAGACCCCCTCGAAAATGACCCTTGAAGACCAGTCACAGTAAGGGTTCTAGAAGGGTGGGGTTTCTCAATCACTTACCCCTCACGGGGATGGAAACTTCTATAATCAAGGGAAACATTTCTTTAGTTTTTTGAGTTTCTCAATCACTTACCCCTCACGGGGATGGAAACAAACGTGAAATAATTGGAGCAATTTTTGATACGTAAGGTTTTCCAATCACTTACCCCTCACGGGGATGGAAACCCTTGAAGCTTAATTGCCGTGTCGATCCACTCTTTGTAGTTTTCCAATCGCTTACCCCTCACGGGGATGGAAACGCGCCACACTCACAGTTGAGTATCATGTCTACTACTGTTTTTCAATCACTTACCCCTCACGGGGATGGAAACCGTTCAATTCCGAGTACCGCGTCGCTATATTGTGCAATATTTTTCAATCACTTCCCCTCATGGGGATGGAAACTTGACTATGATGTGGTTGAATAGATAAATCAAGTCAACTCTAAAAAATCAATATTTTAATTAACACAGTCTGTAGAATCTCCATCTTTACCCAGAACAGATGAATCAAGAAAAACTCGTCAGACATTTCTGAGATTAGCTGAAATCTTTCATCCTGATAAGGTAAAAGACAGCGAGACACAAATGTATTATAAAGATGGGGATAACGATGGGCGGCAAGAGAATTTTTAAGCGTACCACAACTCACAAAAGTTATTCTTAGGAAGGCGATAAGGCGATCGCAGAAGATAAAGAAGCTAGCCAAGAAAAAACAGCATGACCAACTCACAGCGACTAGACCATGTAGAAGATGAACTCGAAACCGTTAAGCGATTGCTAGTGTCTACTGCTAGCTACGCAGAATCATCAAGCAGGCGGCTTGACGAGTTGACGATAAAACAAGATCGTACCCAATTTCACCTTGACGAGTTGACGATAAAACAAGACCGTACCCAATCTTATCTTGACGAGTTGAGCATAAAACAAGACCGTACCCAATCTCATCTTGACGAGTTGAGCATAAAACAAGACCGTACCCAATCTCATCTTGACGAGTTGACGATAAAACAAGACCGTACCCAATTTCACCTTGACGAGTTGACGATAAAACAAGATCGTACCCAATCTAACCTTGACCAGCTAGGGGTACGTGTTGACCAGATAGGGGGAAAGGTTGACCAAGTTTCTGATAAGGTTGATAGTTTTATCACTCACACGCAACGCCTATTTACAAAGACAGGCAGTGAGATAGAGGAAACAAAGGCACGAACTGAGCGATTAGAAGCACTCATGCTAAAGCTTGATCGAAACTATGAGGAACAAAAATCTCAGTTTCAGGAGTTTAAACTCACTACGGGTGCTGCTTTAGAGCGAATTGACCGAGTTTTAGACTATCTATTGAGACAGCAAGGCGGTAATCCAAATCCCCCATCTTAGTTGCGATCGCTATTAGAAAGTCAACAGCATTGGCTCTCACAAACCTTGTAACAAGACTGTTTGACTGATTATTAATTCAGTAGTTTTTCAATTAAGAACCGCTATGTTATATGCTTAAATAAATTACGTTAACTCTATAAAAATAGATATTTTAAGTAACTTTGACAACTGAACTAGAAGACCTTGCAATAAATAAATACGCTTTAGCACTACATACCACCACTCCCGAATTAGGACTAGCAATTAGTAATTTTGCAGACGATACCCGCTCTCAAATTTGGAATTTGGGGCGTGATTTATCTAGCTTAGTGCATCAATATTTAATTGAATTTATCAAACCGCAAACTTGGGCAGATTTGTCCTTTATCGCAGTTGCAAAAGGCCCTGGCGGCTTTACGGGAACTCGGATTGGTGTTGTTACTGCTCGTACTTTGGGGCAACAGTTAGATATCCCTGTATTTGCGATTTCAACTTTGGCTGCGGTAGCTTGGTCAGAAGTAAGCAAAAGTCAAAATTTAAAAACTTTTGCTGTGGAAATGCCAGCCCAACGAGGTCAAATTTTCGCTGCTATTTATCAGTTTCAGCCAGATACTTCTAAACTAAAAGTGTGTTTGTCAGATAGAGTGTTGACACCAGAAGCGTGGCAGGAAACTTTAGCGAATTGGAACACTAATTATCAGCTGCTTCAAGCTCAATCTGGTCTAGCAGCGACAGTGACAAGTATTTTGGAACTAGCTAATCTCGATTGGCAAGAGGGCAAATTTCCTAATTGGTCAGAGGCTTTGCCATATTATGGGCAGCATCCAGTAGAAGTTTAACTGATATGTGTCACAGTGCATAAATCCAAAATTAAAATAGCCACAGCCAAACAGGGAGAGTAACCAGCAATACTATAGCCCCAGCAGCTAAGGCAGTAACTGCTAAATCGCGATCGAGATTGAATGTCTCAGCAATTACCAGTGTGCCAAAAGCTGGAGGCATAGCCATTTGTAAGACAATTACCTTTGCTGTAGAACCAGTTAATCCAAACAGTGGTAATATGCTGCCCAATATTAAGGGAACTAGCAACATTTTGATTCCCAAGCTGATTCCTGCTTGTGGTAGGCTACCCCAAGATTTGAGCATCCCTAGTCGCATTCCGATTAACACCAGAGATAAAGCTACACTACACCAAGCAAATTTCTCCAAGCAGAATTCTACTACTGTGGGAATTGTCGCTTCTCGAACCAGCAAGCCAAATCCGAAACTCCATAAGGCAGGATTAATTAAGATGGCCTTAGCAGTCTGCCAATGATTCTGGACACCAACGCCAAAACGCGCTGCTAGCAACACACCCAAGCCATAAGTTCCTGGGAATGAACCTAACAAATCGTAAAATAGCGCCCAAGCAAAGTATTCCTTGCCTACCATTGCTAAGGTAATGGGAAAGCCAAGATAACCAGTATTACCCAACATTGCGGCTAATATCAAGCTAGCCTGAGTTGATGGTTGGGGGACAGTCTTTCTAAAATAGGCTTGTCCTTTAATGGCTAACCAAGCTAAAAATGCTCCTAGTAAAATGGCTAGGTAAGCGATGGCAGGTGCAATCCAAATTTGCCCTGATAAACTAGATTGACGCAAAAACGATACTATGCTTATGGGTACTCCCACCCAAAAAAGAAACAGTCCTAAACGTGTAGGAACTGTTACAGGTAGTTTGCGTCCCAGAATAAAACCTACCAGGACTAATCCTCCCAGCTTGACGTATAGTTCTAAAAGGTTTGTCAAGATTGCGCCTAAGAACCACAGATGTAAAATGCTACCTGTTACGTTTACTTTTGTCCAGTGCAAAATCTGTTATGGTTATCCCACAAAAACAGGAGTTTACCCTTGAATAAGGCAGGGTTTTCTGGAAGACCGCAAAACTCATCGAATGATCTTGGTGATGATATTCCAGTGGCTGTACGCGATACCCCTGATGCAACACCTAAAATTTGGTTGCAACCCCGAATTATCCTTATTGGGGGATTTGCGGGATTTGTCTTGCTCGCTTTAATGAGCGGTTTTTTGTTTTTCGTCACAGCACCTAAAAAAACCGTAGATTCTCAACCTTTACCAGCTACTTCTGCTCCTACAACTCCAACAGCATCTAATAATTCCAGCGATACTGTGTTAGGGCATTTTCCATACCCAGAAGCCCCTGAGTCAGAACTAGTAACCATCTCCGCAAATAGGGGCATTAGAATGCGAAAAACTGCTGCCCAAAAGTTTGAGGAGATGGTAGCAGCAGCCCGGAGTTCAGGTGTAATTTTACTACCAATTTCTGGCTTTCGCTCAGTCAAAGACCAGGAGCAGTTGTTTTTTGCTGTCGGTGCCCAGCGAAATCAAACGCCAGCAGAACGAGCCGCCCTCAGCGCTCCTCCTGGTCATAGCGAACATCACACAGGTTATGCTGTGGATGTTGGAGACGGAGCAGTACCAGCAACTAATCTTCAAACAAACTTTGACAATACCAAGGCTTATCGGTGGCTGCAAGCAAATGCACCGCGTTTTGGCTTTGAAATGTCTTTTCCCAAAGATAATGCTCAAGGTGTAAGTTATGAGCCGTGGCACTGGCGTTTTGTAGGCGATCGCAATAGTTTAGAAATGTTCTATAAAGCCAGAAACTTAAAACCCGCTAAGATATCGCCATAGCAGTTATTCGATTTTAAATTTTAGATTTTAGATTTTTCTTCAATCCAAAATTCAAAATCTAAAATTGGCAGAGTCAGGAGTAATTGCTTTTACTTCCTCTCCCCTAATGGAGGCTGAAGCACTAGTTCGGTAAGAACTGGACAGTAGTATTCAGCAATTTTCTTAGCGATCGCATCTGGTCGAGAAATTTTATCTAGATTGCAAAGTAAAATCACGGTAATTTTGTCATCAATAAAGCGGGTAATGTTACTTGCGAATCCTAGTATCGAACCATTATGACCAACTACTCGGTGATCGCCATAATTAAATACCCACCACCCTAAACCTGCAATATATCTTAATTTTTCCCAATCATCGCCCTGATTGGGAAAATGAGGAGTCCACATCAAATAAAGGGTTGATTGCTTTAGTAGAGTTGCACCACAAAGCGCCTGTTCCCACTTCACCATATCTTCTATATTGGAAAGTTGACCTCCGGCAGAATAGGTAACAGAAGGACTGTAGTAAGGTTTGTTAACGAGTTTGCTGTTTGGCAAGCGATAGCCAGCAGCCCGGTGTGGCACTATGTCTTTGGGATCGTTCATCACGGTTGCATTCATTCCCAAAGGAGCAAAAATGCGCTCTTGCAACAAATCTCCATAAGATTGTCCAGTTACCTTTTCTAGGAGCAAACCCAGTAGATAGTAGCCTGTGTTGTCATAGGCGCTAAACTCACCCGGTTGGAACTTGAGGGGTAGGTGAGTAACTAGAGCCAAAATTTCAGATTTAGATAAATTAAGATGGGTAATTTCCCAATAGTTTGGGGCATCGGTATAGCTGGGAATTCCAGACTGATGAGACAGAATATGTTGAATTGTGACATTTTGCCACGCTAGGGGTAGATAATCAAGATAGTCTGCGATCGCATCATCTAGCGAAATTATCCCTTTCTCTACCAGCATCATTATGGCTGTAGCAGTGAAAGTTTTACCGACAGACGCAATTTCATAAACTGTATTTTCAGTAGCTGGAACAGAGTGTTCAACATTCGCCAGTCCATAGCCCTTAACTAAAACAGGTTCACCTTCCTGCACCACTGCAACAGAAAGCCCCGGAATCTGGTTTTTAGTCATTACAGATCGAATATAGTCGTCAATCACAATTGACCTCATTTCTATTTGGTGATCTGGAGACGAGGGCAGAGGAGAATGCCCAACGCCACACGCTTAGTTTCGTCTGCTATTTCCTGGATTTTCAGGCTGAGGTTTCTGATACTTACCTGGATACTTGCGCTGAAAGTATTCCTCCATAATTTGTAAGATCATGGGCGCAGCAATACTACCACCACCGCCACCGGAATGTTCAGCAAATGCCACAATCACAACTTCTGGCTGTTCAGCAGGTGCATAGGCTCCAAACCAAGCGTGATTTTGCTTAACACGGCCTTTCCACGCTTCAGCCGTGCCACTCTTACCAGCCACAGGGGGAACTGTTGGCTGCTTCAAAGCTTTACCCGTACCTTCAGCTACCACTTTCCGTAGTCCCTGACGGAGAACACTTATGGTTGTCGGCTTCATATTTAAAGATGCTCGCCAGTTTTTAGCTTCTTCGTTGTCTTTAAGCAAATGTGGCTGGACTCGATAGCCACCATTAGCGGGTACGGCAAACATGATGGCGACTTGTAAAGGTGTAGTTTGTAAAGCACCTTGACCAATTGACATATTAATGCTGTCGCCTACAGTCCAAGGTATCTTCCAAGTTTTCTGCTTCCATGTCTCATCTGGCACTAACCCTTTTGCCTCTTCGTTGCCAAACTCAAAGCCAGTTCTTTTACCAAATCCATACTTACGAGTCCATTCAATTAAAGTTGGCCCGCCAACCCCGCGACCAATTTGATAGAAGAAGGTATCACTACTCCACTGTAATGCTCCGACAAAACCCAATGGCCCGAATCCGGCGTGATTCCACTCACCAAATCGGGTGCCGCCAAAACTCAAAGAACCGTAGGTTTGCAGGACTGTGCTAGGAGAAAATTTACCTGATTCTAGACCGGCTGTGGTGGTAACAATTTTGAAGGTGCTAGCGGGTGGAAAGGCGCTGAGGGCGCGATTCACCAAGGGATGATCGGCACCTTGGACAAATTCCCAATCTTTTTGGGTGAGTTTCTGCTTCGAGAAAATATTTGGGTCAAAGGTGGGATGAGATACCATTGCTAAAACAGCACCATTCTTTGGATCGAGTGCCACGATCGCACCGTCGCGATCGCCTAAAGCTTTTTCTGCTGTCTTTTGCATATTTAAATCTATGGTCAAGTGCAAATCGTTACCAGGTTTTGCCTGTTTCTCGCCCAAAACCCGGAGCGGGCGACCAGCACCATCCACTTCTACCTGCTGACCACCCCATTCGCCCCGCAGAGTTTTCTCATAAGCTTTTTCAACTCCCATTTGACCAATTACATCACCTAATCTGTAGCCTTCCTGCTTCTTTTCTTTTAACTGACCGCCAGTCAGTTCTCGCGTATAACCTAATACATGAGCTAATTCCTTGGCGTGGGGGTAGTAACGAACCGCTTCTGTATGAATTTCTACGTCTTTAAGTTCGGTTTGATACTCTTTCAATGCTGTGATTTGGGCTTCATTCAAGTCACGAGCAATTCGGATGAGTGAAGAAGAGTTAGCACCTGCCTCTTCTAGTTTCTTTTCCATCTCTTCTTGGGAAACGTCGAGAATTTGAGATAGACGCGCTCCCACTAATGACCACGCTGGTTTGGTATGTGCCATCGGCCACAAATATACAGAGCGAGGATAGCGAGTACTGGCTAAAAGTTTGCCGTTGCGGTCAAAGATATTGCCTCGTTCTGGTTGTTTGGGGATCATCCGAATCCGATTTGACTCGGCTCGTTTTCGGTGGCTTGCCCCTTCAGTAATTTGCAAATATGCCAAACGAATGCTGATTCCTGTCAGCATCAATAGAGTAAATATAATTAAAAATATCGGCTGGAAACTTTGTCCAACAGTACGTGTATTTTTTTGTCCGCCAAGTGGAGATGGTTTCAGGAAAGTCATAAGGCAAAGAGGATTTCAAAATTAAGATTATCTGTAAATAACTCTGCTAAATTCTTAGCAGGTATTTAAGGACAAACTAATTGGCAGTAATTAATTGTTTTCAATTGATACCATAAGCTCATCTCTTCTATTGCCTCGCCTAAAAGCTTCTTGAATTTTGAACTTTGCACACTACTGGTCTGTCCCATTAATTTTGATGAGTTTGTAGTAAGCACTTCAGTGCTTAAAAATCTAGGACTAAAGTCCTTACTACGAACTTTTTCAGTCATCAAAACTAATGAGATAGACTAGAAACTCTTACGCTGTACCTGGATTTCTCACAAGTGAGAAATCCAAGGGGTGTGGGAGGTGTGGGAGGTGTAGGAGGTGTGGGAGGATGGGGAAGAAGTCTTACCCCCCACACTCCCCACACTCCTCTTCCCCTGAAGCCTACACTATGCGTGAGAAATCCGGGTGTATACCTATTTGACTTCCGCCTTGCGGTACTAATCTCCAGTGCTATGTCCTGAACTTTGAGTTTTAGCTTCTGATGGGTCAGGCTGAGGTTTTTGATACTTACCTGGATACTTGTGCTGAAAATAAGCTTCTAGTACTTGTAAAACCATCGGCCCGCAAATAGTACCGCCATGTTCGCCAGTATTTTCCCCAAAGGCCACAACCACAATTTCTGGCTTATTACTGGGCGCATAAGCACCAAACCAAGTATGATTTGGGCGACCAACACCAGCTTCAGCTGTGCCACTCTTCCCAGATGCTTGGGCAATTGTCGGCACGTCTAAGCGCTTACCAGTACCTTCACTCACCACCTTTCGCAGTCCGTCGCGGAGAACTTTGATAGTTGTCGCTTTCATATTTAAGGATTCTCGCCAACTTTTTGCTTCTTCGTTATCTTTAAGCAAATGCGGCTGAACTCGATACCCACCATTAGCAGGGACAGAAAACATAATCGCTGATTGCAGAGGTGTCACTTGCAAAGCGCCTTGACCAATTGACATATTAATGGTGTCGCCAACAGTCCAAGGCGTTTTCAAAACTTTCCGCTTCCATGTTTCATCTGGAACCAAGCCTACTGATTCTTCATCACGAAATTCAATACCAGTTCTTTGACCAAAACCGTATTTGCGACTCCATTTAATTAAAGTTGGGCCGCCAACTTTTCTGCCAACTTGATAGAAGAAAGTATCACTACTCATAGCGATCGCTCTGGGAAATCCCAATGGTCCGAATCCGGCGTGGTTCCACTCACCAAATGTCACCCCGCCTACGGTAAGAGAACCAAAGGTTTGTAGTATTGAGTCAGGAGAAAATTCACCTGATTCTAGTCCAGCTGTCGTAGTGACAACTTTAAAAGTACTGGCGGGCGGAAAGGCACTCAGGGCACGATTTACCAAGGGATGATCTTTACCTTGGACACTTTCCCAATCTTTTTGAGAGAGTTTTTGTTTGGAAAAGATATTTGGGTCAAAGGTGGGGTAAGATACCAACGCTAAAACAGCACCATTGTTTGGATCGAGTGCTGCGATCGCACCTCGGTAATTTCCTAAAGCTTTTTCGGCTGCCTTTTGCACATCCAAATCTATGGTTAGGTGCAAATCATTACCAGCTTTTGCCTGTTTCTCCCCTATAACCCGGATTGGTCTACCCGCACCATCCACTTCCACTTGCTGACCGCCCCATTCGCCCCGTAGAGCTTTCTCATAAGCCTTTTCCACGCCCATCTGACCGATGACATCTCCCAGTCGATAGCCTAACTCCTTCTTGCCCTTTAACTGGTCGGGGGTCAACTCCCGTGTATAACCTAATACGTGCGCTAATTGCTTACCGTGGGGATAATAACGTACAGAATCTGTATTAATTTCCACTTCAGGAAGTTCATTTTTATACTCCTTTAATGCCGTAATTTCTGCTTCATTTAAATCGCGAGCAACCCGGATGAGTGAAGAAGAATTAGCACCTGCTTGTTCTAATTTCTTTTCCATCTCATCTTGGGGAATGTTGAGAATTTGCGCTAGACGGGGGCCGACTACAGACCAGGAAGGCTTAGTATGTGCCATCGGCCACAAATATACAGAGCTAGGATAGCGAGTGCTAGCTAAAAGTTTGCCATTCCGGTCAAAAATATTGCCCCGTTCTGGTTGTTTGGGAATCATCCGAATTCGGTTTGCTTCAGCTCGTTCTCGGAGTTTTGGCCCTTCAACAATTTGCAAGTAAGCCAAACGAGCCTCAATCCCACTGGCCATTAATAGGGTAAATACGATTAAAAATATTGATTGGAAACCACGTCCAACTGTACGTGTATCTTTTTTGCTGCCAAGTGATGGGAATAATGACATAAGTATCAATTCAAAATTCAAAATGAATAAATGCAATTCCAGCCAGACTTTTAGCAATTGCTAATATGCAATTTTAAGGTTTGTTAACTTAATCGCAAAATCTCTAAGTAGTAAAATTAGTATAAAAAATTACTATATTTTTATTATCATTACTGGGTATGAAAGAATCGGGCGAGTATATTCTTGAACAATTGTTTTTGGCGGATACAATAAACCAAAGTGTCAAATATAGTCTGCCCAAAAGACTAGAGCAATTGACAAAATAACGTAATATCACGGCATTCTACTGAGGATTATGGCTCAAATCGTCATGCAAGATCAGAGGGGGATAACAAGTTTTCAGCCACTTGATGTTGAACTGCGTAACGTCTTCAAGTTTTTTAACCAAGAACCAGCAGTAAATGGAATTGATTTGGATGTCAGACAAGGAGAATTTTTTAGTATTTTAGGCCCCTCCGGTTGTGGTAAAACAACAACACTGCGCTTAATTGCTGGGTTTGAAATTGCTGACGCTGGTAAGGTGTTTATTCAGGGTCAGTCCATGACTAATGTGCCCCCTTACCGCCGACCCGTCAATACTGTATTTCAAAGTTACGCTCTATTTAACCACCTGAATGTCTGGAATAACATCGCTTTTGGACTGCGGTTAAAAAAAATACCCAAATCGAAAATTGAAGCTAGAGTCCAAGAAGTTTTAAAACTGGTGAAAATGGAAAGTTTGCGATCGCGCTTTCCTAATCAACTTTCTGGTGGTCAACAGCAGCGAGTCGCTTTAGCCAGGGCTTTAGTCAACCGTCCCACCGTGGTACTACTGGATGAACCTTTAGGGGCGTTAGATTTAAAACTACGTAAAGAAATGCAGGTTGAGTTATCAAATTTACACAAAGACTTGGGGTTAACCTTTGTGATGGTGACACACGACCAAGAAGAAGCATTGTCTTTGAGCGATCGCATTGCCGTGATGAATCAAGGCAAAATTGAACAAGTTGGCACTCCCAGCCAAATTTACGAACGTCCCTGTACATCCTTTGTTGCTGATTTTATTGGTGATACTAATTTATTCAGTGGTGAAATCGTCGCGGTAGACTCCTCTAATATTAAAATTTCCACAAAAATGGGACTATCAATCGTTATTAGCCGCGCTGAAGATACACCAACTGAATTATCACAAGCTGTAGTAGTGAGTGTGCGTCCAGAAAAAATACAGCTTTCGTTGTATCCACCTAATTTGCCAGTTAACTGCTTTGAAGGACGGCTTATCAACGTTATGTATTTGGGCACACACGTTAATTATGTTATGGAATTAACAAATGGCATTAATATTAATGTGTTGCAACCTAATACTCTTGGCACTTTACCAGACCGCGACACACCTATTTATGCCTGGTGGGCAGAAACTGATTGTTTAGCTATTAGTCAATAGTTAATTGTCATAGAAAGCGGTGGCAAATCAGTCAACCTCATGGAAAAGTAGGACAACCGCCCCATAAGGGATATAATTTTACAGTTGCAAAAAAAACTTTAATGCTGAATTGGAATTGTAATTACAAACTCTGTTCCTACTGCTGGTGTTGAATGACATTCTAGTTTGCCACCATGTGTTTCTGTAATGATTTGATAACTGATAAACATTCCCATACCTGTTCCCTTACCTACAGGCTTGTTGGTGAAAAACGGATTAAAAACTTGTTTTTGAATCTGTTCTGACATACCTATGCCATTATCAGCGATCGCAATTTTTACCCAACCTGAATCTAGCACTGAAGTACGAATGGCGATCGTGGGAGTTAACAACCCCGATGTTAAATTGTCTATTCTTAATTGTGCATTCTCAATTGTCCATTCTTCTAAAGCATCAATGGCATTCACTAATATATTCATAAATACCTGATTGAGTTCTCCGCCATAGCATTCCACTAAAGGTAATGTGCCGTAGTCTTTGATGACTTGAATGGCTGGAAGCCTTGTTGTTTCTTGGAAGCGATGTTGCAATACCATTAGAGTACTGTCGATGCTTTCGTGAATATCTACTGCTTTAAACTCGGCTTCATCTATGCGTGAGAAGGTTCGTAACGACAGCACAATCTGACGGATGCGCTGAGTGCCAACTTTCATCGAACTTAATATTCTTGGTACATCTTTCTGGATGTACTCTAGGTCAATTTCCTCACACAAAGCCTGAAATTCCAACTTATTACCAGCCTCTTGCTGCTGATGGTGAATTATTCGTAACAGGTCTTGAGTATATTCTTCAAGATGGCTGAGATTACCGTGAATAAAATTAACGGGGTTGTTGATTTCGTGGGCAACTCCAGCCACAAGTTGACCCAAACTAGACATTTTTTCTGCTTGAATCATTTGTGCTTGAGTTTGTCTGAGTTCTTGAAGAGTTTGTACTAAATTTTCTGTTTGTTGTCGCAATTGGTCTTCCATCTGTTTGCGCTCACTAATATCCCTGGCGACACAAACAACGGTGTTTTCGGTCACACTGGCAATATTCGCCTCAAACCAAACCTCTCGGTCGCCTATAGGCAAGCTATATTCTACCTTCACAGTTTTTTTCGTTAAGAGTGCTTGTTGAATAGAGTTGAGAAAATAGTCGGCACAAGCAGAGGGTAAAACCTCATGTATTTTTCTGCCCAGCAGTTCCGCAGGAGGTTGGTAGAGTAAGGGCGCACTACTAGGAGCGATTTTTAGGTATCTTCCTTCGGCATCTAAGACAAGAATCACATCCTGTATAGCGTTGAACAAGGCGAGTAATTCTGATTGCGAGGCTTTGATTAATTCTTCAGCTTGTTTGCGACTGCTGATATCGCTAATAGCGCCATGAAGACCAATAATTTCACCATCTGAATCGAAAATTGGCGAAGCCACTGATCTCATCCAGCACCAATCTCCATCCTTTTTTAGGTGGCGAAATTCTATTGCGATCCGCTGTCCCTTGGTTTCCACCATTTCTTGAATTTTTCTCTGGGCTAAAGGGAAATCATCAGGATGAAGCAGGGGGGCAAAGGTTTGACCAAGTAGGTCTGAAGGTTCCCATCCTAAAACATTTTTATACTGTGGTGATACATAAGTAAAAAGACCTTCCACTGACATAGAAAAAATCAGATCGCTGATATTTTCCACGAGTTGGCGATACTTAGCCTCACTCTCAGCCAAAGCAGTTGCCGCCGCTTGGTGATGCTGTCCGCGAATTTTATTTGCTGATTCTACAAAGGCAGAATTATTGGTCAATTTCGACTGTAATTCTATCAGTTGTAAATCTTGTGGGACTTTATCAGTAACTAATTCCCAAATTTGATGTTGTTCGGCTAACAGCGTAGTTGAATAAAGGTCTTGCATAGTTTCTAGCTGTTGCAGCAATTGGGCATTTTGCTGACGTAAAAGCGATATCTCTTCATTGATTTTTTCAGTACACATGTTCAACTCCGATTTACTCCGAACCGTATTGCAAGTGGGGTGACAGAATCTTCTTAGCTAAAGTTGGTCTACTCAGTACTGTTTATCGAACAGAATTCAGGAGTCAGAATGGGCTAAACCTTAGCTATCCGCTAACAGCAATGTTTTCTGACCGAAAAAGCGGATAGCGCCGGCGGCAAGCGAGTCTTCGAGCGTCACGAGCGTCTTGATTCTGACTCCTGTTAGCGCAGCGGGGCGTAAGCCCATTCTGACTTCTGAATTCTTCTTCAATGCCGCACTGGAATTACGATCGCAAACTCTGTACCTTTTCCTGGTGAGGAGTTGCAGCGTATTGAACCCCCGTGTTTTTCCACAACAATTTGACGGGCGATCGCTAATCCTAAACCCGTTCCTTTTCCCACAGATTTCGTCGTAAACAAATGGTCAAATATCTTTTGCTTGACTGCTTCATTCATGCCATTAGCATTATCAGCAATCGTTATTTTCACTTGATTATCTTGCAATGAGGTTTGAATTGTAATCTTGTTAGGATTTTCTTGGATTTCTGCAAAATTCCGCCCAGTATTCGACTCATCTAAAGCATCAATGGCATTAGCTAGGATATTCATAAACACCTGGTTTAATTGTCCAGGAAAACATTCAACTTGAGGCAAATTGCCATACTCGGTTACTACTTCAATTGCTGGACGTTGCTCATTGGCTTTGAGGCGATGTTTGAGAATTAAAATTGTACTTTCAATCCCTTCATGAATTTTAAATGGCACTTTGTAATCTTTATCAGCGCGGGAGAAAGTTCTTAAACTAGTGCTGATATTTTTCAGGCGATCGCACGCCATCACCATTGAATCTATTGCCTTGGGTAAATCTTCTAAACTATAATCTAAGTCAATTTCTTCTGCATGGTCAATAATTTCAGCACCCGGATTAGGTAAACTTTCTTGATAAAGTTTCAAGTGTTGCACAACATCAGCAATAGTGGGTTTAGCTTGTTTGAGACTTGCAGCAATAAAGCCCAAAGGATTATTCATTTCATGGGCTACACCAGCAACTAAATTACCCAGTGCAGACATTTTCTCACTTTGAACAATTTGTAATTGGGCTTGCTGTAAATCTTCTAAGGCTGTTCCGAGTGCTTGAGATTTTTCTGTAACTGCTGATTCAGCTTGTTTGCGATCGCTAATATTAATAGTTGTTACAACTATGCGATAAACTTTGCCCGTCCCATCTTTTAATGGACTGAGTGTGGTTAACCACCAAGTTTTCTGGTCGTTAAATGTTAGACATTCTTCATAGGTGATGGGTATTCCGGTTTGGAAACAACGCAGATGATTTTGAGATACTGCTGCACCTTCATCACCATGTAAATCTTGCGGAGTTTTACCCAGCACTTGGGAAGCAGGTATACCAACTGCTATTTCGCACGATTTACTCCATCCTGTGTACTCAAACTTACCATTATCCCGGACATCAATCACACAGATCAGACAACCAACACCTTCGTAAATACTACTGAGGAACTTTTCTCGCTCCTGGAGATGATTATATAACTGGGCATTTTCTAAAGAAATTGCGGCTTGAGTGCAGAGGAAATTTACAACAGAAAGGCGATCGCTAGTAAATACCCCTTGAGTCAGTTGATTTTCTAGGTAAAGAATCCCTATTAAACGCCCTTGATTAATAATCGGGGTACATAATACACTCTGGGGTTGTGTTCGGTGCATATATTCCCCAATCAACCCAATAGTATCTGTTTTACAATTGTCTATAACAACTGTTTGTTGAGTATTTTTGACGTAATTGATAATTTTTACGGGAATTTCTTGACAATTAGCGAGCGATTGTGGCTCAAGAATGGTTTGTATTTGGTCATGATTGATAAAGGTAATTGCCCTAACTTGCCAATTATCACCAGACACTTTCTTCAATAAGGGTTCCCCCCGCACGGCAGTGTCCTCATCTTGGGGAAGAATTAATACAGCTTTTTTCGCGCCGGAGTTTTCTAGGATAATCTGGGTCAAGGTGGCAATGAGTTGATCTAATTCCAGAGAACTGGAGATAGCTTGAGCGGCTTTGAGGACAGAGGTAAAATCTAATGTCTGGGAAATACTAGTGCTGCCAGTGGTAGAAGTGCGAGTAGATGAGGAAGTGCTACGAAAGCTAATAGTTTCTAGGGTATTGAAGTTGATTCGTTGCTGTTGCAGAATCGATTGGAGTAGTTGGGGATAGCGTTTTTCTAGGTCTTCTATTTTGGCTTTTGCGCCCCAACGAGCGTAACAGTAGTATGCTTCTTGCATATATGCTTGGGCAACTCTTTCTTTACCCCAATCGAGATAAAATTTGGCTACTAGTTCATTGCTAAGTGCTTCTTCTTGGATGTAGCCGTTGGCTTTAGCTAGAGTTATGGCGCGATCGTAATTTTCAAGTGCTTCGGCTTTATTGCCCAACACTCGTTGTTTTTCAGCCTCAACTAAATGCCATTTATGCAGATGATTTGTGGGAGCATTTTGCGCACAACGGTGGAGAGTGGTTTGATGGATTTCTACCTGGGCGAGAATTACGGAAAGTTCAATTTCTGGCTGGGTGGAAAATTGGGCTAGGTATGTCAGGGCTGCGTAGAAATAGGAAATCGGAACAAAAATCAATCCTGATACTGCAAGTAAATACTTTTCCCCTTCCTCAATGTAAGCGATCGCAGCTTTGTAATCACCAAAAGAATAGGCAAGCAACAGTTTGTAGATATACAACTCAGCCATCACCGTGAGTTCATTAGCCTGACGATGTTTGGGAATCATCACCGTTTCATCGTAGATACTGCCGCTCAAACAATCAGGCTGAATTTGGATTTCCCTAAAGTTCTGTGCCGCCTGTCGCATAATACTTACATAAGTCTGGGCAGAATGTTGCTTTGCCTGAGTTAAGGCGGCGTTGTAACTTGCGATATCTAATTCCAAATTGCTAAGTTCAGAGCCACTCCAAAAGACTGCATAGCTGTAACAACATACGTTATAGCCAGCGTGTAAAAAATCGCCAGTTTCCATACCAGAGGTAAAACCAGCTTTCAGCAACGGTATCGTTGCTGAGAGAGCTTCTTGGTGATGTTGAATAAAGCCACCAAACAACATGGAAATTATGGATTTGAATTCCCGTACATTGAACCGATCTAGCAAATTCAATGCCAATTGCCCAAAACCGTAGCCCCCTTCAACCTCTCCCAAAAAGGCACACAGCACCATTCCGTGCAGCGCATACCCCACAGTGGAGGCGGGCGTATTCCCGAACTGAAGCGATAGGCTGACCATTGTGCAGCTAATCAGGGGCAATAAACCCGGTATTCCTTGGAAAACGGGTGCAAACAACATTCCTAACAGTTGCATGGCTGCCTGAGCTTGAGGATCGGTCATCACTGGTAAGTCAGCTAGTTCCTCAATTCGTTTGCCTGCAAGTTGATTAGCAAGGACTTGTAAAGCTTTACCAATCTCAGCATTGTTTGGCTCAATGGGTAGCTCAACCCCCAATTGTTTTAAAGCATCTCTGCCAACTGCGATCGCTTCTAATAGTCTGCTCTGGGCAGTCTGGGCAGCAATTTGAATTTCGTAAATTTTAACTTTGTCTAAAATCGTCTGGGCTGATTGCAACACCTGTACTGCTATCTGTTCCATGCCATCAAAGTCAGCATTTAAGTAGGCGGCTTCGGCGGCGGCAACATAGAGACTCAGGGTCAATTCATATCGATCTTGCCAGCAATTCACTGTGAGTAGCTCAATCCCAGTTTGTAAATAGGCTCTGGCAGCAGCATAAGCAGTAGAATTTTTAGCTTTACCTGCTGCTGCTAAGTTAAGTCGAGCCAAGGCTTCTCGCTGGTGCGGTTGGGCAATCAACTCTTGCCCTAAATTCAAATGTCCAACAATATCAAACAGTTTTTCTTCTTGTTCTATTTGAGAGGAACTTTCTAGAAGTAATTGACCAATTTTGAGATGAGTTGCTTGTTTTTGGTTATCAGGAATTAGAGAATAGGCAGCTTGTTGTACTCTGTCATGCAAAAATCTATATTTGGCTAATTGTTTATTGGTATTCCCAGTTGACAGCGCCAATCGATCGTGATTTTCTCCCTGATAAAATTTATAAACATCACTAATTGGTAAAATCAACCCTTCTTGTAAAGCTTTCCATAAACTAGCAGCTGTTTCAATTTCTGATGACTCCCAAACAATCGCCAAAGTTGCTAAATCAAATTGATTGCCAATGCAAGCGGCTAACTGCAATACATTTTGAGTTGATTGAGGCAGTCTTTGTAATTGAAATACCATAAACTTAACAACATCATCTGTCACCGCTTGCTGATTTATTTGGGTGATATCACATTGCCACCCCCCCGTAGCCCCCCCTTGGTAAGGGCTACCGTGTACACACAAATCGGAGTTACTTTGAGATCCGGGTTTTACCCCCCTTAATCCCCCCTTGGAAAGGGGGGAAACAAGAAAATCT
>NZ_NOLJ01000008.1:294212-334216 GCF_002246015.1 Nostoc sp. 'Peltigera membranacea cyanobiont' 210A | reverse complement strand
AAACAAGAAAATCTAGTTCCCTCCCCTTTCCAAGGGGAGGGTTAGGGTGGGGTAATTCGATAACTTGTGTGTCCACCCTAGCTTGGTAAGGGAGGGTTGGGGGGGTGAATTCAATTAATCCATCTTGGTGTAATGCCTTGAGAAACTGTATGGCAAAAAACGGATTACCTTGAGTTTTCTGAAATACCAATTGAGAAACAGGTAATGCCGAATCTGTTGTACATTTAAGTGTATCAACCACTAATTGATTCAGTTGCGATTGACTCAGAGGCGCTAAAGTAATCGTATGAATTGTGGCTGCTGTTTTTTGGATATCATTCAAAGTCAACATTAATGGATGTGCTGAATTGACTTCGTTATCACGATAAGCACCAATTAAGAACAGATGTTTTGTATCAGCCATTAATAACTGTATTAACATCAACGATGCTGAATCAGCCCATTGCAAATCATCTAAAAACATCACTAATGGATGTTTTTCACTGGTAAAGACTTGGGTAAATTTCTGAAATAATAAATTAAACCGATTTTGGGCGGCAGTTCCTGATAATTCTGTAGCAGGTGGTTGTTGACCAATAATTCTTTCTAATTCGGGGATAACTTCAATAATTACCTGTCCATTATCACCTACAGCCGCTAAAATATTGGTTTTAAATTGCTGGATTTGAGCATCGCTTTCGGTTAATAATTGCCCCATTAAATCGCGGAAGGCTTGCACAAAAGCACTAAAGGGAATATTTCGTTGAAATTGGTCATATTTCCCTTTGATAAAATAACCGCGCTTTTTGACGATTGGTTTATGAACTTCGTTAACTACAACGGTTTTACCAATACCCGAAAAACCAGCCACCAGCATCATTTCTGTCGCACCTGTACTAACGCGCTCAAATGCTTGCAGAAGAGTTTCTACTTCTGTTTCTCGTCCATAAAGTTTATCAGGGATAATAAAGCGATCGCACAGATCCCTCTGTGCAATTTGAAAACCCTTAATTATACCATCAACTTGTAGCTGATATAAACAATTTTCTAAATCAAACTTCAATCCCAAAGCACTCTGATATCTGTCTTCAGCATTTTTTGCCATCAATTTACTGACAATCTCTGAGATTACAGACGGGATTAGTGGGTTAATTTCATGTACTAAAGGCGCTGGTTTGGCAATATGAGAATGTACCAACTCCATCGGATCGTTTGATTGAAATGGTAAAACTCCAGTGAGTAACTCGTAGAATGTCACACCCAGAGAATAAAAATCAGTCCGATAGTCAATTCCCCGATTCATTCTTCCTGTTTGTTCTGGGGAAATATAAGCTAGTGTCCCTTCTAATACATTGGGATTGATTAGTGTCTGCGTTTCTCGTGGTAGTAGGGATGCAATACTAAAGTCAATTAATTTAACTTGTTTGGTTTCGGGATTAATTAAAACATTGGCGGGTTTGATATCTTTATGAATAATCCGCTCTCGGTAGAGTATATCTAAGGTGTTGCACAGTGCGATCGCTATTTCTAAAAATTCTTCACTAGACGCGATATATTCCATCCCTGATGAGGTGAAATAATCTTTGAGAGAAATCCCCCCAAAATCTTCCATCACCAACGCATAGCCATTTTGGTAGGATTCTAGGCTATAAGTTTGGACGATTAACGGTGAGTTAAGATTTTTAGCTATGGTGTACTGATTGCGAAACGATAAGAGTTCGCTGAAACCCGGATAAGGATTTTTCAGCAGTTTAGTCACTACCGGTAATGAGTCAGTCTCTCGAACCCCTCGATAAACTAGGGTTCTGGAACCATTGTAGAGTTCTTCACTAATGCGATATCCGGGAATATTTATAAAGATACTCACCATGTTGCTAAATCTGTGAAACTTCCAAATTTAGTATTCCCAAAAAGATCCCTGACTTCGCGAAAGTTGTCGGGGATCTGAACCTTAAACCTGCATTTCTCACAAGTGAGAAATTCAGGGAGTGTGGGGAGTGTGGGGAGTGTGGGAGGTGTGGGAGGTGTGGGAGGTGTGGGAATTTAGTCAAGTAACCAATCATCTGGATAGGTAATCATCTTGACTAATCCACTAAGGACTTGATTGTAAGGAGCGTAGAGTTCTCTTCCTTGTTCGACTGTAAGATATTGACATTTCACAGCAAACTTTAACCAAACTTGAGTTTCTGCTGCCTCTGCTTCACAATCATTCAGTTTAGCGACAAAAGCGGCTTTATATCGCCGTTTTCTCCAAGCCTCTGCCATATTTGCACAGACAGAGCGAGAGGAGCGACGAATTTGGTCAGTTAATGAATATTTTTCTTCAACTGGGAACTTTTTAGAATATTCAAAAATTTGCATTGCTGTCTCAAATGCTAATTGATAAATGGCTAAATCCTCATGAGTTCTAAAATACTTTTTCCCTTTTTCTTCCATTTTCTTTAATTTCGACCGCTCCATTCTTCATCTTCCCACACCTCCCACACTCCCCACACCTCCCACACCTCCCACCCTATGAGTGAGAAATTCGGGTACTATAACGGAATTTCAATGATAAATTCTGTACCTTCTCCTGGTGCAGAATTGCAACTTAAATTACCCCCATGTTTTTCTACCACAATCGAATAGCTAGTTGATAATCCTAAACCTGTACCGCTACCTATTGATTTCGTCGTAAAAAATGGATTAAATATCTTATTCTGCACTGACTCGCTCATCCCTATGCCGTTGTCTACAATGCGGATAACTACCTTTTTTGCTTCTCTGAATTCCGTCTGAATTATAATAGTCGGTTGGCGATTTATATCTGATTCTTCTAAAGCATCAATGGCATTATTGATAATATTCATAAATACTTGATTCAGAGCAGAGGCATAACAATTAACTAAAGGGAGTTGACCATATTTTTGAATAACTGCAATCTCTGGATGTTTACTATTACTTTGAAGTCGATGCTGCAAAATTAACAGCGTACTATCAATGCCAGAGTGAATGTCTACTGATTTTATTTCTGATTCATCCAAACGGGAAAAGTTTCGCAGTGACAGCACAATTTTACGGATGCGATCTGCTCCTACTCTCATCGATAACAGGAGCTTTTGTAAATCATTAGATATAAATTCTAGCTCAATGTCGGCGATTTTTTCGGCAATTTCTGGCAATGGTTGCGGATAAAGTTCTTGATATAAATTATTTAATTCAATTAAAGATGCCACATATTCACTTGCTGGTTGTAAGTTGCCATAGATGAAATTAATCGGATTATTAATTTCATGAGCAATCCCAGCAACTAACTGTCCTAAACCGGACATTTTTTCGGATTGAATTAGTTGGGATTGAGTCGAGTAAAGTTTCTCCAGTGTTGATTCTAGCTGAGTGGCTTTTTCTGTGATTTCCTGGGTGCGCTTTTCTACTTTTTGCTCCAGAGTATGAGAATAGTCCTCTAATTTATGATATAATAGTGAATTTTCTAGAGAAATTGCTGCTTGAGTAGTGAGGAAATTGAGAACTTGTAAGCGATCGCTTGTAAATGCCCCCGTCACTAAGTTATTTTCTAGATATAAAATGCCCATCAACTTACCTTGATGCAAAATCGGGCTACACAAGATACTCTTAGGCTGCTGACGAATAATATAGGGGTCATTGGCTAAGGTCGGATCGGCACTTGCATCAATTAACATAGTGGTCTGCCTCTTGTGCAAGACTTTGTAAATCAACTTCAGGGGAATATCCTGGCTATCTTCAACGGGAAGGCTCTGCAACACCACTGGCTCTGTCGCCAGGGTAATTGACCCTTTGATCGATAGGCGCTTGTCTTGCAAAAGCATTAATACGCATTTATCAGCCCCTGCATTTTCAATGACGATCGCCAGCAATACTGAGAGCAATTTTTCGAGTTCGATTTCCCCTGAGATAGCTTGGGAAGCTTTGAGAATGGCAGCTAAATCTAAAGCAACAGAGACATTGCTGTTGGAAGTGGGGGAACTAGTGGATATGACATTCCCCAGCGCCAAGATAGTTTCATTAATTGACAGGGGAGAACGGGTTTGCTGGAGGATGGGAGCAAGCAGTTGGGGATAGCGTCTTTCTAAGTCAGCAACTTTGGCTTTTGCACCCCAACTAATATAGCTGTAGTAGGCTTCAATCATGTATTCCCCAGCAATACGCTGTTTGCCCCAGTCAAGGTAAAATTTTGCCGCCAGTTCATTGGCTAAGGCTTCTTCATTAATAAACTGATGTGTTTTAGCCAGAGCAATGGCTTGGTCATAACACTCACTGGCTACGGCTTTTTCACCCAAGACTCGATACCGTTCAGCCTCCACTAGATACCATTTATGCAAGTGATTCATCGGGGCATTTTCTGCCCATTGATGCAGAATTGTTTGGTGAATTTGCGCCTCAAGAAGAGTTTGGGCTTGCTCTGCTTCTGGCTGGGTGGGGAAGAGTGCTAGGTATGTGAGGGCAGCATAAAAATGGAAAACGGGAATATGTACTGCCCCTGCTGCTGCCATAAAATAGGGCTTGATTCCGGTGATATAGTCAAGAGCAGCATGATAATTGCCCCAGAGAGCAGCAAGCATCAGTTTGTAGGTATAGGTGTAGGCGATCGCGGTGAAATCGTTATCCTGCTGGTGCTTTGGCAGCATAATTGTTTCATCGTAGGCAGTGCCTATTAAGCGATGGGGTTGGCTCCCTGTTTCTCTCAAATTCTCCACCACTTGCCGCACTGTATCCAATAAAATACACGCCGCATTTTGTTTCGCCTGAGTCAGAACCACACTGTAAGGAACTAATTCGGCTGACAACGTATTTAAATTTACACCAGCGAACAGCGCTATATGCTCGTAACATTGTATGCTGTAGCCAGCGTACAGAAAACTGCCTGTTTCCATACCATTGGTGTAGCTATCTTTCAGCGTCGATAGCGTTGCCAAAAACGATTGCTGGCGATGTTGGATGAAAGCCCCAAAGAGGCTTAAAGGGAGACATATACTTCGCTCGTTCAATTTTTCTAGCAACGAGAGAGTTAAACAACCAAACTTGTAGCCAGTTTCAACTTCGCTCAAAAAAGCACATAGCACCATACCGTGAATCGCATATCCTACCGTCGAGGCGGGGGTATTGCCAAACTGGAGCGACAACCGCACCATTGTTGCGCTCAACAGGGGCATTAAACCCGGATTTCCCAGTAATACTGGTGCAAACAATATTCCTAATAATTGCATTGCGGCTTGAGCTGTGCGATCGCTCATCACGGGTAAGTCAATCAGTTCAGGAATTTCTCTGCCTTGGAGTTGCTCTTTTAGGTATTCCAGGGCTTTGCCGATTTCGGCTGACTCTGGCGCACTCGGTAAATCCACCCCTAATTGACTCAGGACATCTGCGCCAACGGCGATCGCCCCTAATATTTGGCTCTGAGCCGTTAGTGCCACAATTTTAATTTCGTAGATTTTCACTTTGTCAAAAATGGTCTGGGCGTTCTGCAAAACCACTCCAGCCATCTCTTCCATGCTCTCAAAGTCACTATTTAAATAGCTGGCTTCGGTTACTGCCAAATGCAGGTTCAAGGCTAATTCGTACTGTGTTTGCCAGCAGTCGGGCTGGAGTAAGGCAATCCCAGTTTGGAAATACACTCTGGCGGCGGTGTATGCAGTAGCATTTTTGGCTTTACTACCAGCTTTGAAGTTGAGTTGAGCTAGGGCTTGGCGATCGCTTGCTTGACTAATTAACTCAATTCCTAAATTCAAATGCCCAACCAGATCGAAGAGTTTTTCTTCAATCTCTAACTCAGACAAGTTTTCTCTCAGTAATTGTCCAATTTTCAGATGAGTTGCTGTTTTTTGTTCATCGGAAATCAAGAAATAAGCCGCTTGCTGTACTCTGTCATGTAAAAAGGCATATTTAGCTATTTTTTTCTCAATATTCTGATATGACAGTGCCAATTGTTCGCTTTCTTCTCCTTGATAAAATTTATAAACCTCACTAATCGGTAAAATCAATCCTTCTTGCAATGCTTTCCACAAAGCAGCCGCCGCATCAATTTGGCATTGTTCCGAAACAATTGCCAAAGTTGCTAAATCAAACTGGTTGCCAATACAAGATGCTAACTTGAGGATATTCTGGGTTGCTAATGGTAATTTATCTAACTGCAACGCCATAAATTCAACGACATCATCTGTAACTGCCTGTTGATTAACTTGGGCAAGATCGCATTGCCAATAGCCTGACTCAAAGTTAAATTTAATCAGTAACTCTTGATGTAATGCCTTCAAAAACTGGATAGAAAAAAACGGATTTCCTTGAGTTTTTTGAAACACTAATCGAGAAAGAGGTGATGCCAAATCCTGGGAGCATTTAAGTGTATCAGCAACTAATTGATTGACTGTTTTTTGATTCAGTGGTACTAAGGTAATTATATTAATCGTTGTTTGGGTTTTTTCAATCTCATTCAAAGTCAACATTAATGGATGTACCGGGTTGACCTCGTTATCACGGTACGCACCAATTAACAAAAGATGACCTGTATCAGCCATTAAAAGCTGCATTAACTTCAGTGATGCCGAATCTGCCCATTGCAAATCATCTAAAAATATTACTAAGGGATGTTCAGCAGTGGTAAAAATTTGGGTGAATTTTTGAAATAATAAATTAAATCTATTTTCTGCCGCCGTTCCTGATAATTCTATGGCGGGTGGTTGTTCACCAATAATTCTTGATAATTCGGGGATAACTTCAAT
This sequence comes from Nostoc sp. 'Peltigera membranacea cyanobiont' 210A, assembly GCF_002246015.1. Taxonomy (GTDB): domain Bacteria; phylum Cyanobacteriota; class Cyanobacteriia; order Cyanobacteriales; family Nostocaceae; genus Nostoc. The sequence continues at coordinate 327,500 of NZ_NOLJ01000008.1, read as the reverse complement.
AATTACTTGTCCATTTTCACCAACTGCTGATAATATTTCGTTTCTCCATTGCTGAATTTGTGTATCGTTTTCACTTAACAGTTGCCCCATTAAATCTCGGAATGCTTGCACAAATGCACTGAAGGGAATATTGCGTTGAAATTGGTCATATTTGCCTTTGATAAAATAACCGCGTTGGCGCACAATCGGTTTATGAACTTCGTTGACAATCGCCGTTTTACCAATTCCCGAAAAACCTGCTACCAGAATCATTTCTACCCCCCTATGTCCATGTCCCCCTTTGCTAAGGGGAGCCAGTGCGTTGGGCGGGTTTCCCGACTTGTTCGCTTTTAGCGTTCCCGCAGGGTAGCATCTGGCGTGGGACATAGGGGGGTTAGCAACTCTTTCAAATGCTTGCAGCAGAGTTGATACTTCGGTTTCTCGTCCATAGAGTTTGTCTGGGATGATGAAGCGATCGCACACATCCCGTTCTCCAATTTCAAAACCGCTTATTATACCATCAAGTTGTAGCTGATGTAAACAATTTTCTAAATCAAATCTCAGCCCCAATGCACTCTGATAGCGATCTTTAGCATTCTTCGCCATCAATTTGCTGACAATTTTTGAGATCACAGATGGAATTTCGGAATTAGTTTCAGATACTAATGGTGCAATTTTTGCAATGTGACAATGCACTAACTCCATTGGATCGTTTGATTGAAATGGCAAAACTCCAGTCAGTAATTCGTAGAAAGTTACACCCAAAGAATAAAAATCAGTCCGGTAGTCAATTCCCCGATTCATTCTGCCTGTTTGTTCTGGAGAAATATAAGCTAGTGTCCCTTCTAGCACATTGGGATTTATTAGGGTTTGCGTTTCTCGTGGTAGCAAAGATGCAATACTAAAGTCAATTAATTTAACTTGTTTGGTTTGGGGATTAATTAAAATGTTGGCGGGTTTAATATCTTTATGAATAATGCGATCGCGGTAGAGTACATCTAAGGTATTGCAGAGTGCGATCGCTATTTCTAAAAACTCTTCACCAGACGCGATATATCGCCCTTGGTCAGAGGTGAAATAATTTTTAAGAGAAATCCCCCCAAAGTCTTCCATTACCAGCGCATAGCCATTCTGATAGGGTTCGAGGCTATAGGTTTGGACAATTAGCGGTGAGTTGAGATTTTTAGCTATGGTGTACTGATTGCGAAACGACAATAGTTCAGAAAAGTTGGGATAAGGATTTTTCAGCAGTTTAATCACTACCGCTAATGAGTCAGTCTCTCGAACCCCTCGATAAACCTGGGTTCTGGAACCATTGTAGAGTTCTTCACTTACTTGATATCCGGGAATATTGACAATAGTGCTAACCATGCTGCTAAATCTGTGAAACTTCCAAATTTAGTATTCCCAGATATATAGCAATCTTAAAAAGATCCCCGACTTCGCGAAAGTTGTCGGGGATCTAAAGCCTTTGGTGGAGAGAAAATCAAAATTGCCAAAAACTATACCGGAATTTCAATGATAAATTCTGTCCCCTCACCTAGAATCGAGTTAAAACTTAATTTTCCACCGTGGGTTTCTTCAACAATTTGACGAGCGATCGCCAACCCCAACCCTGTACCTTTACCAACCGCTTTTGTAGTAAATAAATGGTCAAATATTTTTTGTTTAACTTGTTCGTTAATTCCCTTACCATTATCCCGAATGGCAACTTTAACGAGATTATTTTCGACTGAAGTTGTAATTGTAATGCAGTTAGGATTGGCTTTAATTTCTTCAAAGCTGAGTCCATAATTAGATTCATCTAATGCATCAATAGCATTTGCGAGAAGATTCATAAATACCTGATTTAATTGACCTGGGAAACATTCTACTTGAGGTAAATTACCGTAGTTTGCAACAACTTGAATCGCCGGACGTTGTTCATTGGCCTTGAGACGATGTTTGAGAATGAGAATAGTGCTATCAATGCCTTGGTGGATATTGAAAGGTACTTTGTAGTCTTGATCGGCACGAGAGAAACTTCTCAAACTGGTGCTGATGTTCTTTAGCCTGTCACACGCCATAGACATAGAATCAATCATCTTGGGTAAGTCTTCTAAGCTATAATCCAAGTCGATTTCTTCGGCGTGGTCTTCGATTTCATCGCTTTTGTTGGGGAAACTTGATTGATATAGTCTGAGATGTTCAACAATATCAGCGATAGTAGGTTTCGCTTGTTTGAGACTAGCAGCAATAAAACCAAGGGGATTATTCATTTCGTGAGCTACACCAGCAACTAAGTTGCCGAGCGCAGACATTTTCTCAGTTTGCACCATTTGTAATTGTGCTTGTTGCAGGTTTTGTAAAGCAGTTTCTAGCTCTTGTGCTTTTTGTTGAAGTTGGACTTCGGCAACTTTGCGTTCGCGTAGCGCAGCTTGCTGTTCTGTAATATCATCTGCTAGGGAAGCAACTCCGATTAACTCGCCATCTGCACTTACAAGCGGATTGTTATACCAAGCACAAATGATAATTTTACCATCTTTTGTCACATTTTCATTAATACTGTAATTGCCGCCCTCCTGCGATATAATTTCGACGCTGACTCGCTCCATTTCTGCTTGAATTATTTCAGGAATGATGAATTTGAATCCACAACCCAAAGCCTCTTGTTTGCTGTAGCCAAAGATTCTTTCTGCGGCTGGGTTCCAGTCAGTAACTTGATAATTGGTATCCCACTCTATAACTGCTAATGGAGTTTGCTGAACCAATAGTTGGAGTCGTTGCTGGGATGATTGCAAGACAGACTGTGCGGTGCTTAACTCCTCAAGCGATCGCTCTAGCTGTTGGGTATTTTCCTGAGAACGTTCATAAAGTCGGGCATTTTCTAAAGAAATCGCCGCTTGAGCGCAGAGTAAATTCAGGAGTTCGACGCGATCGCTAGTAAACGCCCCCGTTGCTAAATGATTTTCTAGATATAAAATGCCCATCAATTTACCTTGATGCAAAATCGGGCTACACAAGATACTTTTCGGCTGCTGACGCATGATATACGGGTCGTTAGCTAACATCGGATCTGTGCTTGCATCAAGTATCACAGCAGTCTGCCTATCGTGCTTCACTTTGTAAATCAGCTTCAGGGGAATGTCTTGACTTTCCTCAACAGGAAGGCGCTGCAATACAACTGGCTGCATCCCCAAGGTAATTGATCCTTTAATTAGCAGGCGTTCACTTTTGGCATCGCCTAGTAAATCCTCTCGCAACAGCATGAACACGCATTTATCAGCCCCAGCATTTTCAATGACGATTTCAAGCAACGATGAAAGCAGTTTTTCAAATTCGATTTCGCCGGAAAGAGTTTGAGAAGCTCTGAGAATAGTAGCTAAATCTAAAGCAACAGAGACACTACTACTGTGAGAAGTGCCGGAATTCGTGGGTGTAACACTTGCTAACGAGAAGATTGTTTCGTTAGTGGAGAAGGGAGAATGGGTTTGGTGGAGGATAAGGGCTAACAGTTGCGGATAGCGTCTTTCCAGATCGGCAACCTTGGCTTTTGCCCCCCAACGTGCGTAGCAGTAGTATGCTTCTTGCATATATGCTTGGGCGACTTTTTCTTTCCCCCAGTTGAGGTAGAATTTGCCAGCAAGTTCATTCGCTAGTGCTTCTTCTTGGATATATGCATTTGCTTTGGCAGAGGCGATCGCGCGATCGTAGTAATCCATTGCTTCATACATCTGCCCCAATACCCGATACTGCTCTGCTTCAACCAAATAAAATTTGTGTAAATGGTTTGTGGGTGCATGGTTTGCCCATTGTTCCAGCTTCTTCTGGTTGTCAACAACTTGCTGGGGGAGGCATTCCTTACCTTGAGCGTTGGGTAACATCGCCAGGTGAGTCAATGAATCGTAAAAGTGAAACACCGGCACCATAAAACAACCGGATACTCCACTTAAATATTGTTTAGCATCAGCCGCGACTTTGATAGCTTGTTCCCACTCATTAAACAAGTAACAAAGAATTAATTTATTGATATACAGTGTTCCTATTGCGTAAAGATCGTTTGCCTTCTGATGCAAAGGCAACATGATTTGTTCGTCATAGATTACACCTTGAATTTCCCAAGGACACTTGCTCTGAGCGAGTAAATTTAAAACGGATTGGTAAAAGACTCTCAGATAATTATGAGCAACTTCCTGCTTGAGTTGAGCCAATGCCTGATTGTAAACCTTCATCTCTGGTTCTAGGATTGACAAATCTTTTCCGAGAAAAAAGGAAAGCGAACAGTAATTGTAGGCACAGTAGGCAGCATACTCTAAAGTACCCATCTCCAGACCGCTGTGGTATCCGTCGAGTAAAGGAGCGAGTGAATTTTGAATATGATGTTTCCAAGGCTTCACGAAGGGATAAACCATGTTAATCGTGCTGGCTTTAAATTCTCTGCTTTGGAAGCGTGATAGTAGTCCCATTGCCAGTTCACCAATGCGATCGCCTAAATCTATTTCCCCAATGCCACACAAAATTACTCCATACCAAGCATAAGCCTGTGCTGATACCGCAGCATTACCGTATTCCACTGATAACCTAATCTGCTTACACACGATTAACGGCAGTAATTCTGGAACCGCTTGATAGATTGCTGCTGTCACCGCCGCTAAAATTCGGATCGCTGCCAGGGCTTGGAAGTCTGTCATTTCCGGCAGTTCCAAGAAATCTTCTAAATGTTTTCCTTTTAATACATCCTGAGTCTGTTGCAAACTTTCAGTAATATCTGCGTCAGTCGGCTGCTCTGGAAACAATACTCCAAATAATTTTAAAGTCGAAAGAGCGGTTTTAATAGCTTTGGGCTGTTGACTCTGGGCTACCTCGGCCAAAATTCTCACTTCATAGACTTTCACTTTGTCTAGTAATTGACGAGCATTTTGCACTACTTCGTCAACTATCTGCTCCATTTGCCTAAAATCACCACTCAGACAGGCTACTTCTGCGGCTAAATCATGCAGAGCTAACGTTAGTTCATAGCATTGCTGCCAACAACTTATTGGGAGAAGTTGTATACCTTTAGTGGCGTATTCAATTGCTGCGACGTAAGCGGTTGCAGATTTAGCTCTTTGGGCAGCAACTAGATTTAACTTTGCTAATTCCTCACGTTCAGTTTCTGCAACAATTAAATCGGCTCCTTTATTTAATTGATTGACAATCTCAAAGATTTTTTCCTCTTTTTCCGTCTCGCTCATTACACTTAAAAGCAATTGCCCAATTTTTAAGTGCGTCAGTTGTTTTTGGTCATCGGGAATCAGAGAATAAGCGGCTTGTTGGACGCGATCGTGTAAAAACTTGTATGTAACAGTCTGAATATTTTCCGGTGTACGTGCAAGACTTTCTTGCCCAATATAAAATTTATAAACATCACCGTTCGGTAAAATCAACCCTTCTTGTAATCCTTTCCACAAAGCCGCAGCCGTTTCGATTTGAGATTGTTTAGAAACAATTGCCAAACTTGCTAAATCAAACTGATTACCAATACAAGCAGCTAGCTGTAACACCTGTTGAGTTGATAGCGCTAGTTTTCGCAATTGAAAACCCATAAAGGCAACAACATCATCTGTAACGGCTTGAGTCATCACTTGGGTAATGTCACATTGCCAACAGCCTAACTCAATATCAAATTGAATAAGATTTTCTTGATGCAATGCTTTGAGAAACTGGATTGCGAAAAACGGATTTCCTTCAGTTTTCTGATAGATTAATTGAGAAAGAGTCCATGCCGAAGTTTCTATACATTTAAGTGTGTCACCAACTAACTCATTCAATTTGAGTTGACTCAGTGGTGCTAACGTAATTGTATTAATCGTCGCTTTGTTTTTTTTGATTTCACTCAAAGTCAACATCAATGGATGTCCTAGATTGACTTCATTATCACGGTAGGCACCAATTAAGAAAAGATGACCTGTATCAGTCATTAAAAGCTGCATTAACTTCAATGATGCCGAATCTGCCCATTGCAAATCATCTAAAAACATCACTAATGGATGTTCAACACTAGTGAAAACTTGGGTAAATTGTTGAAATAATAAATTAAATCTATTTTGTGCCGCCGTTCCTGATAATTCTATGGCGGGTGGTTGTTCGCCAATAATTCTTGATAATTCGGGGATGACTTCAATAATTACCTGTCCATTCTCCCCAACAGCATCTAAAATCTTGCTTTTCCATTCCTGAATCTGTGCATCACTTTCTGTTAACAATTGCCCCATTAAATCCCGGAATGCTTGCACAAATGCACTGAAGGGAATATTCCGTTGAAATTGGTCGTATTTGCCCTTGATAAAATAACCGCGTTGGCGAACAATCGGTTTATGAACTTCGTTGACAACCGCAGTTTTTCCAATTCCCGAAAAACCTGCTACCAGCATCATTTCTGTTGCACCAAGACTGACTCGCTCAAATGCTTGGAGTAGGTTTTCTACTTCGGTTTCTCGTCCATAAAGTTTATCAGGAATGATGAAGCGATCGCACACATCCATACGAGCAATTTCAAAACTCTGAATTTCCCCATCAACTTGTAGCTGATGTAAACAATTTTCTAAATCAAACTTTAGTCCCAAGGCACTTTGATATCGATCCTCGGCATTTTTTGCCATCAATTTCATCACAATATTACAAAGAACTTGGGGAATATCTTCTCTATTTCTTAAAAGTGGTGGAAGTTTAGCAATATGACAATGCACCAATTCCATTGGCTCATTTGATGCAAAAGGTAAATTTCCTGTAAGTAACTCGTAAAATGTCACACCCAAAGAATAAAAATCAGTTCGGTAGTCAATCCCCCGATTCATTCTTCCTGTTTGTTCTGGGGAAATATAAGCGAGTGTTCCTTCTAAGATATTGGGATTGACTAGCGTTTGGGTTTCCCGTGGTAGTAAAGATGCAATACTAAAGTCGATTAATTTAACTTGTTTGGTTTCGGGATTAATGAGAATATTGCTAGGTTTAATGTCTTTGTGAATAATCCGTTCGTGATATAATATATCTAAGGTATTGCAGAGTGCGATCGCAATTTCTAAAAACTCCTGTAAAGATTTTCCCCTTCCCTTGATTCCCCATTCCTTGAGGGAAATCCCCCCAAAGTCTTCCATCACCAGCGCATAGCCATTTTGATAGGGTTCCAGGCTATAAGTTTGGACGATTAGCGGTGAGTTAAGATTTTTAGCTATGGTATACTGGTTCCGAAACGACAAGAGTTCGCTGAAAGTGGGATGAGGATTTTTCAGCAGTTTAATAACTATAGGTAATGAGTCAGTCTCTCGATACCCTCGATAAACTATGGTTCTGGAACCATTGTAGAGTTCTTCGCTTACTTTATATCCGGGAATATTGACAAGAGTGCTAACCATACTGCTAAATCTTTAAGACTTCCAGATTTAGTGTTCCCAGAATATATAAAGTTATTTATAAAAAAGAGCAAAGATTTACGCCGGAATTTCAATGAGAAACTCTGTACCTTCACCTAAAGTCGAGTTAAAACTCAATTTTCCGCCGTGAGTTTCTTCAACTATTTGACGAGCGATCGCCAACCCTAACCCCGTCCCTTTTCCAACGGCTTTAGTAGTAAATAAATGGTCAAATATCTTTTGTTTTATTTCTTCATTCATCCCCTTGCCATTATCTTTAATATTAATAATTATTTGTTGTTTGTCATCGCTAATTTGAGTAATAATTGTGATAGAATTGGGATTAGCTTTAATCTCTTCAAAACTACGTCCAATATTTGACTCTTCCAAAGCATCAATAGCATTTGCCAGAATGTTCATAAACACCTGATTCAACTGCCCAGCAAAGCATTCTACTAATGGTAGCTGACCATATTCTTTGAGAACTTGAATTTCTGGGTGACTTTCTGAAGCTTTGAGGCGATGTTTAAGAATCAGGATAGTGCTGTCGATGCCATCATGAATGTTACAAGCAATGGGGCGATCGCTATCAGCACGAGAGAAGGTTCGTAGAGAAGTACTAATATCCCGAATTCGCTTCACACCTTCTTGCATAGAACCCACTAACTTCGGTAAATCTTCGCGGATGTAATCGAGGTCAATTGCTTCGATTTCATCTTGAATTACTCCACTGGGAGGAGAATATTCCTGTTGATACAAATCAATTAAGCTAAATATATCCTTGATATAATCTAAGGCAGGTTGAATATTGCCGCCCAGGAAGCCAACAGGGTTATTAATTTCATGTGCCACCCCCGCTACAAGGTTTCCCAGTGCCGACATTTTTTCACTTTGTACCAATTGTACTTGAGTGCCTTGAAGTTCTGCTAGTGCTTCTTCTAGATTTTGTTTTTGTTGTTTGAGTTCTTCTTGTGCCAGTTGACGTTCAGTAATGTCTTCTGTCACTAATAAAATTCCGAACACATTTCCTTTGGCATCGCGTAAAGGCATCTTGCTCGTATCTAACCAAATTTGCTGACCATCCGCCCGTTGCCATTGTTCAATTATGTGAAGTTCTGCTTTACCAGATTCCATAACGCGGCGATCGCACACACGATACCAATCGGATTCTTCTTTACTTATCAGTAAATCATAGTCAGTTTTACCCACAATTTCATCAGGCGAACTTAAGTTTAATACAGTAGCCAAACTTTGATTACAGCCCAAATAAACTGAATTGATATCTTTCCAACCTACCCAGTGGGGAATAGTATCAAATACTAAGCGCATCAATTGTTGAGTTTGTTTGAGGGTTTCAATCGATCCAAATAGTTCCTGGGTTCGTTCAGTAACTCGTTGCTCTAGTTGCTGGGTGAGTTGTTGCAGTTCTGTATTTCTGGCTTCAAGAGACTGACTCAAGTGGTTAAGCTTTAAGTGCGATCGCACCCGTGCTAAAACTTCACCTTGTTGAAACGGTTTGGTGATGTAGTCAATGGCTCCAAGTTCAAAGCCTGTAACTTTATTCACCGATTCAGATAGGGCGGTGATAAAGATAATCGGGATATTTTGGGTTTTCGGATTCGCTTTGATGCACTCACAGGTTTCAAAACCATTCATCCCTGGCATCATTACATCCAGTAAAATCAAAGATACTGGAGTATGTTCTAATTGTTGTATCGCACTTTCACCACTGGTGGCGATCGCAACTTCAAAACCAGCTTGGGCTAAGGTGTCTGAAAGCACCTTTAAGTTATTTGGTACATCATCGACAATGAGGATAATGCCATTGTCAAAGACGTTGGTAACAGGATTGTTAAATGTAATGGAATTACTAGAGAATGCTGTCATAGCAAAAATGGGGATTTGGGATTGGGGATTGGGATTACAAAAATTCTTTTTTAGTCTCTAGTCCCCAGTTCCTTCGATCGGGGAAGATACTGTTCAATGAATGCTCGGATTTTCTCAGTCTGGAAATTATCTGCATACTCACGTACTGCTTTAACAAATGTTTGGTATCGCTCATCTGTTTTTTCCAAAGTTTTTAGCTGTTGCTCGATCGCCATCAAGCGTCCCTGCAACGTTAATGTGTGCAACTGTGACAAAACCTCCTCGCTTGGGGGAACTATCTCGTCTGGGGTGGATGAAGATATTGCCTCTGAATTGGCTGTTATTGGCTCCACAACAATAGAGTTTTGCTCATAAATCCATTTCAGATTCAGAAATTTTTCCAGCAACTTCAGCAGCGCTGGGCCTTCTACAGGCTTAGGTAAAAACGCATTGGCTCCAGCTGCGATACTCTCATTTTGATTACTTTCAAATACACTAGCTGAAGAGGCGATCGCTGGAACATTCTGCAACTCAGGAATCTGTCGCAACTGTCGCAGCATCTCGCAACCATCCATTTCTGGCATCATCAAGTCTGTAATAATCAGGTCAGGATGAATCTCTTTCGCCTTGTCCAATCCTTCTCTACCGTTACTGACGGCAATCACTGCAAAACCCAAAGGTTCCAGTAAACTGACCAAAACTGACCGATTCTCCCAACGGTCATCGACTACCAGTAGCTGGCGCTTGCTGCCTTCAAATGCGACAATATTGCCTTGCTTAGTTGTTCGCAGACTTGCTGCCCATTCTTGAGCTTCGGGAAGTTCAACCTCAAACCAGAAGGTGCTACCTTGTCCAAGTTGGCTGTCCACATTTAGGGTGCTACCCATCAGAGAAACGATTTGCAGACTGATTGCTAGTCCTAATCCAGTACCTTCTCCTTGTTTCTTCACATCACCCACTTGTTCAAAGGGTTGGAAGATTTTTGTGAGTCCGATTGGCGATATTCCGACACCTGTATCTTCAACCTCAAAGCGAATTTGATAGGTTGCAGTTTCCAGTTTGTGAGTTTTAACGCGAAATGTAACTCCGCCTTCGTCAGTAAACTTAATGGCATTGCCCAATAAGTTAATCAACACTTGGCGGAGGCGTTTTTCATCGACTGTAATGCCAACAGGTAAATTAGAATCAGGTTGATAGGTAAAAGAAATTCCTTTTTGACCAGCACGCACGCGCATCATCTCTGCAATGCCTTCCAAAAGTGCCGGGAAATAAGCATCGTCAGGATATAATTCCAACTTGCGGGCTTCGATTTTGGCGAGGTCAAGGATATCATTAATCAGATTAAGCAAATGATTGCCGCACTGATAGATGATATCTACACCTTTTTTAGCTCGTTCTGTTAAGGGTTCACCATTTTGGAGAATTTGGGCATAGCCCAGGATGCCATTGAGCGGAGTTCGCAATTCATGGCTCATATTAGCGAGGAACTCACTCTTGGCAACGTTTGCAGTATCGGCTTTCTCTTTTGCTTCTGCTAGTTGTAGTGTCCGTTCTTCTACCTTTTGTTCTAAGGTGGCAAAGGAGGTTTGCAACTGTTTGGCCATGCCGACCCTGGAGATTGGTAATTGGGGCATAACCGGAAAGAATAGTTTCGCCATTTGCAGTTTTGTGAAATTCCCGATCAACAAACGGTGTATTTTGAGCAACGGCTATATACAAATCATCTAATGACTTTGTGTAATCCATGCCAGTCAATACAGTTTTGTCTCGGTCGGCAGGGTCATAGTTTAAGACATAGACAAATTTCTTATTTGGTTGTTCGCGTACCGTATAAATACGCACAATATCCTTACTAGTTGCTTGAATAGCTACAAGCCTATCTTGATTGATTTTGTAAAAGGCTGAGGTGCGATCGCTTGGTTTAACAATCAATCCATGATAATCGCTATCTATTTGTGGAACTGCCAGACTGACAATTGCCAAAAGACGATTACGGATTGCCTGCCGTTGACTAGAGTACAACTGCCAGTACATTCCCGAAGCAATTGTCCCTGCCATCACCGCGATTAGCACTGAATAAGAAGCAATAATTTTTGTGCTGAGGTTCCAATTTCGCACGCTCTGTGGCTCCTTTTACAGCCCCAAACTATTGAGATGGACAATGCATTGTTAGTCACTTCCAATGTTATTTTTGCCCAATTATTTCTAGGATGCCCACTTCATCTGTCAAATGAACAGCTGGATTAAGGATTGGAGACTTCTTTGGCTGTCGTCTTTATGGGGTTTAGCCCAAGGGTGGCGCGGTAAGCGGCGCGTTGAGACTCCAGCCCTACTTTGTTAGTAATCTGTTCCCATCTTTGTTCAATCTGCTGCATTGCCTGCTCGGTTGTAATTTTGTTCCCTAAGAACTTAGATATAACGTCATCAAGAACTTCAAATTGATATTGTTGATTATGGGGAATGGTCAAACTCAAAACCATATTGGGACTATTCAAGCTGATGCCGAGTGCTGCGAGATAGTTGTTGGCTGCTTCAGACGACATCCCAGATTTAATCCAGGGATCTGAGTTTTTAAATTGCGAAATTCGGTAGGGGTTGAAGCCCGTTGCCCCAATCGTCACATCCACGTTAGCCTGAGCAGGCTGACTCATGTAAGAGAAAAACGAGTATGCTGCATCCTTCACTTTTGGTGCTGCCTTGGCATGAATTACACTTGTCCAACCGATATTGGCAGCGTAGGGTGCGTGATTGACACCATCAATGGCGTAAGGACAGGTAAACTTATCGCAGGCAACCAGTTTGTTAGTCTTGCGATCGAGTACTTGAGTAGTGCCTGGAGTGATCACAGCCCCTACTTTATCCATCACTTTAGATACGGATTGATCAATGGCTAAGGGTCCAACATCGCCCCAATCAATGGTCAGGGCGCACCTGCCAGTAATAAATAATTCTCTAGCTTTGGAATTACCTAGATTCTGATCCTGGGGAATTCCATAGTCCATCGCTTGTTTATAAATATCCAGTGCTTTGGCAAAGGCGGGATTGTTTACCAAAGGCTTCATTGTGTCTGGGTCAAACAATGCCCCTTGTACGGTTCCCTGAGATTGCAAAAAAGGAGTGGCAATGGATATCAACAGGCTTGTGTTATTATCAGCAGAACCCTTGGACATACAAGAGCCATAGTCCTTTTTACCGTCACCATTCAAGTCTTTGCCGTGAAACTGTTTAGCGATCGCCAGATACTCATCCCAGTTTGTAGGAGGCGTTAACCCCGCTTGCTTTAACAAATCAGTGCGGTAATAAACCATGTGAAAGTCCCCATCCAACGGAATACTGTAGATACGTCCTTTATAAGTCGCACTAAAATTCCGAAAGATCGGTGCAATATCTTCCCACTGTATGGCTGCATCAGACTTGACTCGCGCTGTTAAATCTTCCACAAAGCCAGCATCGATAAAGTCAATCTGCCATGAAGGTAAAATAACTGCCATATCGTACTTTGAAGCACTGCTAGACCAGTCCTTTTGCAGCGTGTTGTATAAATTTTGAAAAGGAACGCCGGTTAGATTGACCTTCGCTCCAGTCAAGGCTTCAAACCCAGCAATCCGTCTCTTAGTACCTGTACGAACGGTTTCATCCTGAGTGATAACGTTAATTGTTACACCGTCAAAGCGTTGTGCAGTTTGCTTGATCTGGGTAGGCCCAGGAGATGAAGCTGTTTGAGAATTGGGTGGGGAAAAACTGCAACCTGGAACCCCTAAACTCAACCAGAGGGCAGCCAGAAAAATCAGACAATATTGAATTTGCTGCCGCAGGTTTTGCCAATTAGACATTTGTATGAGTCCTCCTTACATTTATGAATCCAAAACTCCTGTCACAGTTTTAACTGCTAAGGTAAGGACAAAACCTGTAATTTTTGCTACTACAGAAGTGCAGTTCAGCTTGCCACACTGAGTTTCCTTGATAATTTGGCGATCGCTCGCTTTGTTAATTTTTATAACTCAAGCTTGATTAAAAACCGTGCCTAACACTAGCTAACAGGAGTAACTTATTAACAGTTGCACAGGTAGATACACTTAAGTTAATCTTTAAACTACCTACGGGCACTCCAATTAAAGGCATATTTAGAACCAATCGGCAACAATACAAAAGATGATTAACTATTAACTTAATGACTAACAGACGCCAATTTTTAAAAGGGGTGGCAGCACTTTCTAGCTTATCTTTAGGTGGTTGTGGCTGGAGGCTGGCTGAAGTACGTGCTAATTCTAATACGAATGGTCAGCGTGACCAACTTTATATCTTTACCTGGACACAATATACTGACAACCAATTACTGAAAACTTTTAGCGCCCAAACTGGCATGAAAGTCCTAGCGGATGTGTATGATTCCAATGATGTCATGCTGGCTAAATTGCAAGCTGGAGGCGGTGGCACTTACAGCATCATCAACCCATCTGATTATATGGTGCAGAAGATGGTAGACAAAGGCTTGTTAACAGAAATAAATCACGATCGCTTAATCGGTCTAGAGAATTTATTTCCCCGTTTTCAAAATCCTAGTTATGACCCCAATAACCGCTATAGTATCCCTTTTAATTGGGGGACAACAGGTTTACTTTACAACTCCGAAAAAATTAAAGATGCACCACAAGACTGGGATTATCTTTGGCAAAATCAAGAGCAACTGAATCAACGGATGACCTTGCTCAATGATGTTCGAGAAGTTATGGGTGCAACTTTACGAATGCTCGGTTATTCTTACAACTCGAAAAATGAACAAGAAATCAAACAAGCTTATGAAAAATTGAAAGTGCTGAAACCTGCGATCGCCCGTTTTGACACAGATGCTTGGCAAAATCAAATTCTGGCAGGAGATTTACTATTGGCAATGTGTTATTCAGCAGATGCGGTGAAAATATCTCAAGAAAACCCTAAACTCAAATATGTGATTCCTCGCAGTGGTTCTTCATTATGGACAGACACTATTGTAATTCCCAAAACAGCCCCCAACCAAGCTGGAGCTTATGCTTGGATTAACATGATTTTGCAACCAGAAATAGCATCCCAAATCACTCAACGCCTGAATATTTCTACGCCGAATAGCGCCGGATTTGAGCAATTGCCAAAAACAATCCAAAACAACACTAATTTGTTTCCACCAGAGTCACTATTAAAAAATTGTGAACGTGTTACACCTGTAAGAGAATTTGAAGAGGTTTACGATCGTTATTGGACTCAATTAACTAGCAGTTAATTGAGTCAGGAGTTAGGAATTAGGAATTAGGGGTTAGGAGTGATTAATTTGGAAAAAAATGAGATTTCTCAAATAGAAAAATTGCAGAACCCCGTCAGAAATTGGCTGCAACCTTTGGTATTGCTGGCACCATCTGCGATTTGGTTATTACTTTTGTTGGTGCTGCCAGCTTTGATAATTTTCGAGTTAAGTTTAGTTGCAGACATCCGACCAGGAGATTTGGTCAATCCCAACGGGTTCAAAAACTACATCCGAATATTTGACTCACTTTACGTGCAAGTAATTGGGCGATCGCTATTTTTTGCCTTTGGCACTACGATAATTTGTTTAATTTTGGGCTTCCCCGTAGCCTATTGGATTGCTCAGATAGCGCCGCAGCGTTGGCGAAATTTATTGCTATTAGGCTTTGTCTTACCTTTGTGGACTTCTTCCTTACTCCGTTCTTATGCTTGGATTACAATTCTTCGTCCTACTGGTTTATTGAACAGTTTATTCAGCAATTTAGGCTTACCTACTTGGGAATTACTCAACAATAGTCAAGCTGTATTAATTGGCATGAGTTACAGTTTATTACCCTATATGGTTTTGATTTTATATGCTTCTCTCGAAAAGCTAGATAAGCGGTTGCTAGAAGCTGCGGCTGATTTAGGTGCAAATCCGGTGGAAACTTTTTTCCAAGTAACCGTACCGCAAATTTTTTCGGGAATTGCGGCTGCTTCCATGCTTGTATTCATCACAGGCTTGGGGGATTTTGTCGATCCAGAATTACTTGGTGGTGCTTCTAGTATGACGGCGGCGCGGTTAGTTTATAACCAGTTTCTTGGAGCAACACAAAATTGGGGATTCGGTTCAGCCTTGAGTATGACGTTAATTTTGTTTGTTAGTATTGCGATCGCACTTTTGATTAAGTTTGGTGAAGCGACACCCAAACGCTAAACTTTTGTTGGCTCATTTATAATAAAGGCATCAAACGCCAGCGAGACAACGGTTATGCTCTCACCCGATCTCAAAAATGCGTTACCAACTACCGACGAACTTCCCTGTTCAGACGATACCCCAGTGGATAACGAAGATCAAAACTTTTTGCCCAATATTTTACTCTTCTTACTTAACTCCATTTGGGCAAATCGCATGGATTGGTACTTCGGAGTAGATATGGGAGTGTATCACACCACAGGAGTAAATCCCAGAGTACCTGTAGTCCCAGATGCTTTTTTAAGTCTGGGAGTAGAACGCAAAAAGGGTGGTAAATCACGCAAAAGTTACGCAGTTTGGGAAGAAAATGGGATAGTTCCAATATTCACATTAGAAATGGTATCCCATACTCCAGGAGGTGAATACGACGAAAAGCTAGATATATATAGAAAACTCGGTGTATTGTACTACGTAATTTATAACCCTGAGTTTTGGCGACGCGACCAACATCAACCTTTTGAAGTGTATAAGTTGATCGATGGAAACTACCAACTACAAATAGGTGAACCCTATTTAATGCCAGAGGTGGGTTTAGGTATAGGGCGACACCAAGCTGTAATTGGCGGGATACAACAGGAGTTTTTATGTTGGTATGACGAGCAAGGAAACCGCTATTTTACAGATGCAGAACAGGCACAACAAGAGCGATCGCGGGCTGAACAAGAACGGCAAAGGGCTGAACAATTAGCCGAGTATTTACGTTCTCTAGGTGTAGATCCAAATAATCTACCTGATAATTCGTAATTCGTAATTCGTAATTCGTAATTACAAATTATCAATTATTTTTCACTATGAGTAAATGATCTAAATCATTTGGATTATTGTTAATTAACTCCTTAATTTTAGAGATAAACTCATGCTCTAAAAAAGGTTTGGTTAAGTAAGCTTTTGCACCCAATTCTTGGGCAAGCTGGCGATGTTTTTCAGCGCTGCGAGAAGTAAGAATCACAACAGGAATTTTTGCTAAATTTGTGTATTGGCGGAAATTGCTCAATAACTCAAAACCATTCATTCGTGGCATCTCTAAATCGGAGACGACAACTTTAATTTCAGGATGTAACTGCAATTTTTCTAAAGCTTCTACACCATTTTGAGCTTGTATTACTTGATAGCCAGATTTTTCGAGAGTCAGAGAGAGAGTTTGCCGGAGGCTAATTGCATCATCTACTACTAAAACAACTTTTGGTGATTGATAATCTGGCTCTTGAGAATAACTGGGTTGGGTTTCGATAGTTGTTGTGGAAGTCGATGCCGCAAGTAATGGTGTAGATGAAAAAGTATGCCCTGATATCGGCAAGGCTTTTTTATTTGACGAAGAAGCTACTGGTAGCGCCCTGATATCAAGTGTTGTTTGTTGGATTTCGCTAGATTTTACCAGTAACAAAGCATCAATTACTAAGATGAGATTACCATTAGCTAAACTACTACAACCATAAATGTATTTTGGCGGTGCGATCGCATTTCCTAAAGGTCTGATTACCAGTTCTTGTTCGCCGATTATTTGGTCAACTTCTAAAGCAACCTTTCCCTGATTTCGCTGTAGCAAAAGCACCGGATTGTTCGCTACACTTGGGTCATGAGTATTTGAAGTGTTGTATGGAGTCCCATTATTAATGAATGAACCATTATAATTAATCAACTTTGAAAGTTGACGAAGGCTAACCATAGTCTCATCATTGTCTATATTCCAATACAAGACTTTTTTCCCTTCAATTTCTTTAATCTGTTGTTCAGAGGGAATCAATATTCTTTCGATACTGTCCAACATCAGACCATAAACAACACCTTTGGCTTGAACAAGCATTAACTTTTCTGTAGTCATAGAAAAAGGAATTTTGAGTATGAATATTGTTCCTTGGTTGGGTAAGGATTGAACTGAAATCGAGCCGTTGAGTGCGTGCATCTGAGTACGCACAATATCTAAACCCATGCCACGCCCAGAAATTTCACTTACTTTATTTGCAGTAGTAAATCCAGGCGAAAATATCAAATCTAAAAGTTCAGGTTCAGCCAGACTAGAAGCATAATTTCTAGTTTTTTCTTCAGTTTGTATGGGATAAAGTTCAGCAGCTTTTCTACGAATTCTGTCTAAATTCAATCCTTGACCATCATCACGAACTTCGATAACAGTTTGGCTACCCTGATGATAAGCGCAGATTTCGATTAAACCTTCTTCTGGTTTACCAAGCTCTCGGCGAACTTGCGGAGCTTCAATACCGTGGTCAAAAGCATTACGCACTAAGTGTAACAAAGGATCGTAGAGCTTTTCTGCGATCGCTTTATCTACCAGTACTTCGCTACCAGTAAGTTTTAATTTTACAAGTTTTGCATGAACATTCCCCAACTTGTTTACCATGTGGGGGAAACGATTCAAAATATTGCCTAAAGGCGACATTCTTGCTTCGACTAAGCTATCTATAATATTAAGAGTTAAATTCTCTTTTTTATCACTAATTTGAGTAGCTTGTGTCAGAAGCAAATCGAGAGACTCTGTGGTTTCTTGTAGTTGCAATGTCTCTTCTATTGCTTCATGCAATGTCATGTGAAATTCTGTATATACATCCATTTCTAGAGAGTCAAAATCCACTGCAAAACTTTGCGTTTGTTGTGAGGTAATATTTTGTATTTGTAAAGGTAGATCGCGTAAATCGTTTAAAGTTGTTTGATGTCTAGTGAGTTGCTGTACTAGTTGCTCAATTATTTCTTTGACCTGTTCATCTTGTAAACTACGCCGTTTTTGGTAAATCAGCAATTCTCCTGCTAAATAATTGAGGTGTTGCAGTCTCTCTGTATCTACCCGAATAAATGAAGGTTGACGCAAGTTTTTAGTTTGAACATACTCTGATTTATCGTCTATTTCTTTGTTGATTTGTGTAGCTATATCAGGGATGACTTCAATAGCTGTTTTCGGAACGTCTATAACTACTTGCTCGCTGACAGTTAATGAATCAAGCTTTTCTGAAGAATTATCAGCCTGGGTTATCACGACTTCAACAACATGGTTCTGCCTAGCTTCTTCTCCCCAGATTGCTTCTAGTAAGTTATCAGTTGATTGAGAAGATACAATCTCTTTAATAACTAACAGTTTTTGTAACTTGGGACTATCAAGCCAATTTTTCTCTTCACTAGTAACAGGAGGATAACTTTTATATTCTTTTGCTAATTTATGAATTTGGTTTTGTAATATTTTAATTGCTGAGAGGTAGCTATCAGATGCTTTCAGAGAATATTGAAATTTTGCAACTGCAAATAAAATGATTAAGATAATCCCACGTCGATAAATACAAAGACTTTGACTATCTTCTTCATCTTGAACAAAATCAAGAAAGTCTTTCAGCCAGTTTTCGATATAATTCAGCAGACTTCTTTTTTCTAATCTGGGAACTAGTAAAGTTAAATTTAGTTCCGTCTCTGGTATTTGCATCTGGTGATTAAACCAGCCAAAAATGTAGTGAATTACTTTTAAATAGAATTTAGCAGTTGTTGGATTTACCGATTCATTTTTATTGGTATCAGATGTAGTCAGAAATTGATAAAATTTTTCTACATCGATGATAAATGTGTCAGCAAATGAATTATTTGGCAATTCTTCAGATAACTCATTATTTGCCACTACTACGAGTTTTTGCAAACCTGAAGACGGTTCTCCACCAGATGTGCGATCGCCTTCTAACACTAATTTTTTTGCTTGTTGTAAATCTGCAAGGGCAATTTCTGCAATTTGCTGTACTTGGCTGGGATTTGCTTGCAGCGCTGAGAGAATCGTTTGGGAAATTTCTCCCAATCCAGGTAAATTTAGAGATTCTGCCAAGCCCAGAAATACTTCAGCTTGAGAGTGTAAAAACTCGATAAATTCATCATTATTTGGTGGATTTTTAATAACATCAGCAATACTGTTTAGACGTTGTTCTACTCCTACTTCAAAAACAGATTGCACAATATCAAATCCCAATTCTTCAGAAGTGGGAATATGAGATTCAGCACCAAATGCATCGCCCAGATTCTCTTGCAACTGTACAAACACTGAAGTCGCTCGGTGAAGCAGTTCTTCGTCATTAACAGTACTACCTATGAGTTCAGTATTTAATGCTATGCTCAAACATTCATAAGCTTGTAATAAAAGTGTTTGTAATTCTGCATCTACTACTACTTTTGGATTGTATAAAGCATTAAATACATCTTCTAAAAAATGGGCGATCGTCTTAATTAATTCTAGCCCAACGTTAGCTGCACCACCTTTAAGTGTATGAGTAGCCCGCATTAAATTGTGAATTTTAGTAATGCTATAATCTTCCGATAAGCTAAATAGTTCTTGTTCAATAATTTGGACTAATTCCGGGGCTTCAGCCAGAAAATAGATGTACCCTTGTTCGCGGATTTCGTTATCTGTAATCATATAACCTCTTCAACATTCGCGCCAATACTTGTCCCACTTCGTAGTAATTGCTTAGAAAGCACATATTCACGTTGCTCTTGCAGTTTGATATATAGGTGAATAATTTATAAAGCAAATTTAAAACTCTTCTGTTAAATAACACTCTCTGCCAATTACTCTTTTCCTATCTTTAACTAAAAAGTTATCAGTAATTAAGTAAGGTCAAAGCATTTTACATTTGCCAATCAAATAGTGCTTTATATAATTAATGCTTTGACCTAATAACTCCTAACTCCTAACTATTTTTCATTTAACTTTAAACTTACTAGCAGTTGTTAATAGCTCTTGCGCCATTCCTGATAAATCTTGGAATACAGTCGCAATTTCTTGAGATTCAGCAAAAGTTTTATCGGCAATTTCTGCGACATCTTGCATTGATTTAGTTACTGTTACAGATTGCGCCATTTGTTTTTGAGTTGCTGCGGTAATTCGCTCGATTAGCTGACTAATTTCGGCAGTCGCAGAAACGATCGCATTTAAGTTTTGGCGAGTGTCGCTAACAAGATTTGTACCTTCTACTACCTGCTGAATACCAGTTTCCATTGCTACTGCAACTTCCCCGGTTTCTGCTTGAATCTCCTGAACTAATTTTTCAATTTCGATGGTTGCTGCTGCTGATTGGCGAGATAAAGAACGGACTTCATCAGCTACAACTGCAAAGCCTTTGCCATATTCACCAGCACGAGTAGCTTCAATGGCTGCATTCAAAGCGAGTACGTTTGTCTGTGTGGCAAAATTACCAATCAAATTCACCACTTTGGAGATTTTTTGTGAGGATTCGCTGAGGCGTTTAATCTTTTTGCTGGTTTGAGCAACGGTTTCACGAATTCCTTGGATGGCTTTTACAGTCAGGTTCATGGCAGTATCGCCAGACTCTACAGTTTTATTGGCTTTTTGCACTGCTAGTTGTACTAACTCAGCATTCGCTACTACAGCTTGAGTAGAGTCCACCATCTGTTGAATGTCATCTAAGGCTGCGGTAATCTCCTCAGATTGTTGTTGTGCCAGATTAGTTAGTCCCGCTAGTGAAGACTCGCTATTGCTAGAAGTTTGGGCAACTTGTTGAGCAGCCCCTTGTACTTGAACAACAATTTGCCGCAGTGCTTGCAGAGTATTATTGTAAGCATCAGCGATCGTGCCTAGCTCGTCTTCTGTAATCGGTGCGCGTACTGTTAAGTCGCCGTCAAGGGCGGGTCTAAGGGCTTTTAAGAGTTGAATGGATCGTTGTTGTAGTAACTCCTTAGCTGCCTTTTCCCGTGTTGCGGCTTCTGCTAATTTTGCTGACTGCGCTTCTACTTGTTGCAAGTATTCGGTGTGTTGTAATGCCAGTCCTAACTGGCTGCCAATACGTGCTAACAAAGTAACTTCTAATTCTTCCCAATCACGAGTTCCCGAATTCTGATAAGCTGCCAGCAATCCCCACAATTGTTCCCCAGCAAATACAGGAACAATTACATAAGCTTTGGCTTCAAATTGCTCTAAAACTTCAATGTGACAAGGAGAATGACCTACTTGATAGATATCATTTACAACAAAGTTTTCCCCTTGGGCATATCGACCTCCTTGAGTTTCTTGTAAGTGGGTATCTTCCCAGACAGTTTTGATATCGGCGCCTACCAGTTTGACCCAAAGATGACCTGCTGACTCTGCGACAAATTCCCCACTCCAGTTAGGATTGAAGCGATACACAGCGACGCGATCGCATCGCATTAATTGCCTAAGTTCTTGAGTCGTTGTTTTGAAGATTTCTTCTACATCTAAAGATTGGCGGATGCGGTTACTGATTTTGGTGACAGCTTTCTCTTGTTCTGCTATTTGAGCTAGTTTCTCAGATTTGACTCGCACTAATTCCAAATAATCTATCTGTGATTTAGCTAGGCTAAATTGCAAGCTAGTTTGAACCAAAAAGTTCACTTCCCAGCTTTGCCATTCACGGGAGCTAGAATTTTGATAAGCTGCCAGCAATCCCCACAATTTATCCCCGAAAAATATCGGAACAATTATGTAAGCCTTGGCTTCAAACTGCTCTAAAATCTCAATATGACAGGGAGCTAAACCTACTTCATAGATATTATTAACGATAAAGTTTTCACCTCTGACATACCGACCTCCCTTAGTTTCTTGCAAGTAGGTATCATCCAAAACGGTTTTGATATCAGGGCCTACCAGTTTTGTCCAACCAGTACTCACTGACTCAGCCACAAATTCACCACCCCAGTCAGGGTTAAAACGATAGACGGCGACGCGATCGCATTGTAGTGATTGACGCACTTCTTGAGTGGTTGTTTTGAAGACACTTTCTACATCTGAAGATTGTCTGATGCGGTTGACTATCTTAGTGAAAACTTTTTCTTGTTCAACTATTTGAGCTAGTTGCTCAGATTTTGTCTGCACTTGTTCGAGATATTCCCCTTGTGAGATAGCTACACCAAATTGCAATCCAATTTGAGTTACAAAGGTTTCTTCCCAAGGTTGCCAATCACGAGGCCCAGAATTTTGATAAGCTGCCAACAAACCCCATAATTTTTCTCCAGCAAATATGGGTGCAATGATGTAAGCCTTCATTTCATATTGCTCTAAAATGTCAATATGACATTGAGAATGGCCCATTTGATAAATGTCATTGACTACAAAGCTTTCACCCTTGGCATAACGTCCTCCTTGAGTGTCTTGTAAGTGGGTATCTTCCCAGACCATGTAAAAATCAGGGCCGACCATTTTTATCCAGCCATTACCCACTGACTCAGCGACAAACTCGCCACTCCAGTCAGGTTTGAAGCGATAGACACCGACGCGATCGCATTTTAGTAATTGACGTACTTCTTGAGTGGTTGTTTGAAAAAGCTTATCGACATTTGATATCCGTAGAATTTTGTCGATGACTTTGGCTACCGATTTTTTTGCTAGCAGCCGCTGTTGCTGTTCTTTTTGGAATTCAAAGCTCTGTAATTTGTAAATTAGTTCTGTTGTCAGTTGAGATAGTAGGCTAATTTCTACTTCTTGCCACCGCCGCGTTGAGTAGCAATTATTGACTACTAATAAACCCCACACTTTACCTTCTACTACAATCGGTAAACTCAAACTAGCTTTAATTTGAAATTTATCTAGCAGTTGCTTTTGATAAGGGGTAAGTTGAATCTGATTGATATCGTCAATAACTACAGCTTCTATATAGTCTTGATTGGTATATAAGCCAAAAATAATTCCCGGAATATTTTCGCCTAAAGTTGGTGTCCAACCTAGTGTTCTCGATTCGGCTAAAACATTACCTGATTCCCGCGAAATAAACTGATAAATTAAGGCGCGATCGCAGCCAATCTTTTCTCTAATTTGTGCTACAGTAATTTTCAATAATGTATCAAGGTCTGGGGCTTGGCGCATGTGAGTTGCGATGTCTTTCAACTGTCGCCGCCAATTTTTAAATTCTAGAGCGATCGCATTTAATAAAGATATTTCATTACTAGCAATATTTGCTATATGAGCGTTACCATTCTGATTTTCTAATTCAGAGATTAGATGCTCGTTCTCATGGCTATTGTTATACAAAAATGTCATTTAATTAACCTCAAAATTGTGATTGGTAATAACTGGATATGTGGCAAGCAATATTTATCTGGTATTTACTCATTAAGGATTAGGACTTTTCAAAACAATCTACCTAATCACACCTTACTAAATATTCAATTATGAATTCCCCATGCTGGAGATTGAATAATAGTTGTGGCATCCAAATTAAAAATTATCTCCTCTGAATCATTAATAAAGTATCCCTGTAAAAAAGGTGATATTTTCGGATAAAATAATTCAGCACTTGCGGGTTTCATTTCTTTAGTATCCAGCCATTCAATATCTATAAGTTGTCGAACTAATAGTCCCAAATACTTACCTTTATTTTCTAGAACAATTGCCATCATTCTTGAAACTAAATTTGACCCTTGTGAAATTGGAGGATAACCTAACATTGCCTCTAAATCGACTAACCAAAGCATCTCACCGCGCCAATTATAAATACCCAAGACACTACTTGGCATCTGAGGAACGCCACATATTTCTGGTAATGATACTTGCAAAACTT
Source organism: Nostoc sp. 'Peltigera membranacea cyanobiont' 210A (assembly GCF_002246015.1). Taxonomy (GTDB): domain Bacteria; phylum Cyanobacteriota; class Cyanobacteriia; order Cyanobacteriales; family Nostocaceae; genus Nostoc. Next base: position 303,543 of record NZ_NOLJ01000008.1, on the reverse strand, counting down.
CTGCGATGTGTTGTAAAGAAATTACGGCTGTATCAGTTACTCCCAAATTAAAACTTAAAAACTTTTCCTGGGTTTCCAAAGCTATCGATCCTTTGTCCTTGATTATTTGTCTTTAGCCACTATTTGCAGTTATTGTTTATTCTTGGAGAGATTAATCTAAAAAATAGTAACTTCTAGGATTTGTTAATTTATGATATTTTCACTAATTAAGTAACCGCTTTAAAGTTACCACTAGTTCGTCTCGATCGATCGGTTTTGATAGATAACCATCAGCGCCTAACATATTACCCCAAATTTTATCTACATCACTATTTTTTGTAGAGCAAAAAACCACAGGTATATTGCTAGTGTCAGGATTATTTTTCAGTTCTCGGCAAATTTCAAAGCCACTTTTACCTGGTAAAATTACATCAAGAAATATTAAGTCTGGCTTATTTTTATCTATTTTGTCTTGAGCCTCTTCACTACTAGTGGCGCTAATCACAGAATAACCTGCCTGTTCCAAGTAACGGCTGATTATTTCCATATCTGTTAAGCCATCTTCAACAACTAAAACAGTATTCATGGCAATTACTCGTTAACTTTTTCTCAAAATGTAAACAAAATAGACAAATCCTAAATGATTCCTCAAAAAGACATGGAAGGGACTAGAGACTAGCCCTAACCCCTTTGCCCTAAACAATATTCACAAATCAAATAGGACTGCTATAAATACAAAAATTTGTATTTGTCTAATTTTGATTCAATCTTTATTTATCAACCTCAGAGAAAGTACTTAAAAATCTTATTTAATATAAGTTTTTTGAATATAAAATAGCTTGATAACCTAATTTTAGATTTTACATTTTGGATTGAAGATTCCAAATGTAAAAATGACTGATAGCAAAAGAATTTAAAGGTGATAATATATCTAAAATTGCAAATAAATGATTTGAATAACAGAGTTAATTTAAAATTATTTAACCTCAATAATTTAATTTTTACTGAGGTGGAAAAGTCTACAAAATTTGAGGAATAATTCAGAACCAAAAAGTGCCTCTAACTTTCCCTAATTACAAACTTCTAAATTAGATTTACTCTTTTCATTGGATACGCTCTGTGTAGGTAAATGTTTACGTATTATACTCATTACCTTATCAGTCATTACAGGTTTAGTGAGAAAATCTGTAGAACCAACTATTTTGGCACGAACTCTATCTAAAAGACCATCACTGCCTGTTAATATAATTATTGGTGTGTTGGAAAATGTAGATATTCTTCGTAACTGAGTACAAATTTCGTAACCACTAGCAACTGGCATAATCAAATCCAAAAAAATCAGGTCTGGTTTATCCTGAATTAGGGTTGGTAGAGCTTGTACAGCATCTTGAATTTTGACAAACCTAAATCCATTGGAAGTGACAATATCCTCTACCATTTTACATACTTGAGGGCTATCATCGACGCAAGCCACTAGTGGAGCAATCCGCTTCTTGCCTTGTGTGGTGGTAGAGTTATTGTTGACTTCAGTAATTCCTAAAGGCAAGTCAGGTACTTCTACCAATTCAATGATTCCTTTAAGGATATAAGGAAGCAACGAACGGGTGAGTGGTAGTACACTCTGCTTCATTTTCATGGCTAAATCTCGCAGAGTGAATTTGCCATTGATTAAATTTACAAAGTTTTTGTAGACAGATGGACTTACCATCTGCTCAAGTTGTTCTGGTCGCCGTAGAATTGGTGCTAAGTCAGGAGAAAAATTTGCTAAACCTGCTTCTGACCAAATTTTCCATGAGTCTTGCATGTGCTTTACAGACATTTCTGCACTCGTGAAGCTCATTGGGGTTTCTAAGATAACTTCTTGGTTGCGATTGCAACTTAGAGAAGCAAAATTTCCTTGCAAAGCTAGGTCAAATAATAGTTCTGCTATCGTATTTTCCGCAATAGATTGAATCTGTTCTCTCTGAATTTTCTGTTTTTTATAAAATACTTCTATCAGTTTATAGTCCCAGTAATCAATTGATAGGTCTTGCCCACGTAACTGCAACTTATCAACATCAATCTGGGGACAATTCTGGGCTATATGTCTACGCCAACGTCGGAAGGGATGAGTTCCTCCTGTTGCCCAAACTATCCGTCCCAGCCGATAGTAAAAAGTCCATTGGCTGCCCTTTGAACTCTTAATATTTAATTTGCCATTGTATTGCAACTGAGTACAAGTTTTAAATTCATTTACTAGATTATTTGAAATAAGTTCTTGATAAAGCATAGTTTGTTCCTTTTATTAAAAAGCTAGCCATTAAAAACCGATACTAGTAGAGCAAGGTGTCAATTCACCTACCATCTCAATTAACCAGACAAATTTCTGAAGTCACTTGTTAAAGGTAGGCAACACTTCTGTCACAGTGTTCTAGCTATATAGCGATTGGCAGATATGTGAATCAGTGCAAATGGATATGGTATATAGCAGTCTAAATCAAGATTATTAAAAGCAAGGCAGATGTTAACATAGCAAAACTATTGCTAGGAAATAATTTATCTAGCATAAAGTCTTTGTTGGCAGAGTTTACTTTTCTACTAATATTTATGACTAAAGTAGGTTGCCATAGTCGATATCATGGTGTAATTATATCTCATTTTAAGAATTTTCATACTGAATCCTATCCGTATAAATTCTGAATTTTTGTTTAAAAAAGATTAGCAGTCTCCAAATAGACTTGCTTTAGTTATTCACATTTAAAATATCAGGCTAAAAATATTTATTTAAGTTTACTATTCTTAATTATGTTAATTAATAGCAGCTTTTCTAAGGAATATTATTTAAAAAAAAGGCGTGCTACTAAAACAAGTAACAGCCAGATTATAAAGTATTTATTTAGAAAATTTATTCAAGGTTGCTTCTGGTTTTGATAGCTGACAACAGCTGCCCTGAGATTACTTTGGTGTTCTGAAAGTAGACGATCGCCTTCGTCTTTTTCCAAACCAGTCCAGTGCATCAATAGCGCCAGCTTAACCCATTTACCACTACGTTCTAGTAAAAAACCAGCAGTTTCCCGACTTAAACCTGTGAGGTCTTGCAAAATTCGCAAAGCGCGATCGCGTAATTTTTGATTTGTTACTGCTACATCCACCATGCGATTGCCATAAACTTTGCCTAGCTTAACCATTACGCCGCTAGAAAGGATATTTAAAGCTAATTTAGTGGCTGTACCAGCTTTCAGGCGAGTTGAACCGGCGATTATTTCTGGCCCTGTCAATAGGCGAATGTCAATATCGGCATCAAAGCTAACTTGTTCAGCAGGAACACAGGCGATAAAAATAGTTGTGGCTCCTCGCTGACGAGCAGCATGAAGCGCACCGTGGACATAAGGCGTTGTGCCACCAGCGGTAATACCAACTACGACATCTAATTGGGTAATGTGCCGCCCTGCGATCGCAGCCTCGCCATCTTCAATGCTGTCTTCTAAATCTTCAGAACTACGTACTAGTGCGCCAGCACCACCAGCAATAATCCCCTGTACCAACTCTGGGGGTGTACAAAAAGTAGGTGGACACTCAGCAGCATCTAACACCCCTAACCTGCCACTTGTACCTGCACCAATATAAAATAAGCGCCCTCCGTGGCGCAAACGCTCTGCGGTGCGCTCAATTGCCTCTGCCAACTGAATTTTCGCTGCTGCAACTGCTGCGACAGCCTTTTGGTCTTCGTCATTAAACAACTCCACCAATTCCAGAGAACTGAGCTGGTCTAAGTTCAGACTGTTAGGATTTACCAGCTCAGTTAAAAGATGCCCGCGTTCTTGCAAATTTGTCATTTATCATTCGTCCTTTGTCATTTGTCCGTTGTCATTTGTCATTTGTCAGTTAGCGACCAGTGACCAATGACCAATACTTCGACTACGCTCAGTACAAGTGACTAATGACTAATGACTAATGACTAATGACTCATTACAACAATCCTTCCAATTTACGACGCATCTTCTCTAATTCAGAATCAGACAATTCTGGTTCTTCTAGTGGCTGTTGATTGAGAGGGAAAGTGTCTTCAACAGTATCCTCCTTCTGGGCGTCTACTTGCCAGTCGGTTTTTTCGACGTTAAGTTCTGGAGGAGTTACAACTAAATTGCTGTTTTCTGGGATGATTTCCCATTCATATCCAGCACTTTCGCAAAATTCCTTGATTTCTTCAGCATCCATCGGCTCCGGTGTGGGTGCGGGGAAATCCTGAGCTTCTAACATCAGGGCAAAGCGTGTCGCATCGTCTTCTGACTCGAACATCAGAATTTTATTGCGTAGCTTGCCGCCTTCGGCATCGCCTTCCCTAATGGTGTGAATCCCCTCATTTTCCGTTCGAGCGTTAAAAATTAACACAAAAACACGCATAGGCGTAATCATAACGTTAAACCAATACTTTTAGGTTGTATTTTTCTATCTTCTATTAATTTTCTAGTATTTAACCTTTTTAGTACATTTGAACTACTATTTTTGGTAATTTGATCTATCTAGTAATTTTCTATTTTAGGTATAAATAATTACTAAATATCGATGCTCAATATATGCTCACATATCTCTCACCTCAGAAAAGACTATAAACATAAATATCCTAATATATATCAGTTACCCCGTACTTCTTAGACTATTACTCTAAGAACTTTCGTCACAAACAAACAAAAAAGACTCTATATAGAGTCTTTAGTTATTAATCTGAAATTTTTAAGCTACTTACTCACCTAATAAATACATGACTTCTTCTAGTTTCTGTTTTGCTATGTAGAGGTTAAGTAGCTTTTGCTGTTCCCAGGATAGCGGCGCACGTAATCTTCTCTCTTCCATCGTTAGCTTGATAAGTGCTGCTTGTTCATCAGTCGGATCATTCATCTGATCTAATGCTGCGCCAATATTCTGGAATGCTTCAAAACTTAACCTTTTTATTCCTCTACCGTCTTCCATCTGTTTAAGTGCGATCGCTGGGAATGACATCAAGCTTACAATGTAACTATTCTTGTAACCTGAGTTCCCAGTAGGCTTTAAGCCGTATCTTCTGCATAAGTCTCGTAGCTCCTGAATAGTTTTGCTTTCAAGTTCCGATCGTGTAAACATAGAGTAACCATTCCTTAAAAGTGGTATCGGTAGGTAACAACTTTCTCAGGGTGAATTACCTACCGAATTAAAACTGTATTTCGATGCTTGCGCCGAAACAAGCTATATTTACATCTCTCAACAATGCCTAACCGTAAGGGTAATCCTCAAAACTTTGACAATCCACCGAGTAAAGAATTAACTGAAAATGTTACTTTTAGAGCTACCAAGGAAATGAAGGAAGAAATACAGCAACAGGATAATCCAGCGCAGTTTTGCAGAGATGCCGTTCAAAAAGCACTGGATGAAAAGAAAGGAAGGCAACAGTAATTAGAGCTTTATTTTTGAGACTCTGCCTAAACTACAGATAGTTGAAAAGCAATATATATAACAAATTTAAGGCTAGGGTTAGAAAATTAACTCTAGCCTTCAATTTATAGTTTTACAATAATATCTTTGCCAAAAATAAGTGTAAATATCATTCTCACCAGCACTTAGCCAAGTTAAAACAGGCGTATATACAGGTTCTAACAGCATACGTCCCCAGGCGTGATCGCCCTTCCCTTTCCCCCAATGCCAAATGTATTAAGAGGCAAGCTACGCGGTTAGGCTCTGCGTTGCGATCATTGTCTAAGCCGTAACTGAAGATTAGCTGTATCTCTGACTGGGTTAAAACTTTGGTGCGTTCGTGCCCATTGATTTTCATCCTGTTTCAACAACGACAAATTCTTTACTGGCTTAGGAAAAGGAAGGATCTATGGTAAAAGTAATTGCATTGTTTAACAACAAAGGCGGTGTTGGGAAAACAACCACAATTTGGAATTTGGGGACATCACTAGCACATTTAGGTAAAAAAGTGCTACTTATTGACTTCGATCCTCAATGTAACCTATCTATTGCAGCATTAGGAGATACAGAGTTTTCAACTTATCTGGAAAGCTCAAGGGAGCTACCTTATGGTAAAACTATTCGTGCTTTTGCTCTTCCATATATTCAACAAAGTGCTTCAGGCAAACCCTATATTGCTAGTGTCAAGCATAAGAAAAATGCCAATCTAGATATTGTACCTGGTGATTTCTGGCTGAATAATTTTTCTGATATTCTTAATGTTGGAACTGATGTTATTGGAGGAGCTGGTTTATATCGATTCCTAATGCCATCAAGTCTTATTAATGCAGTAGAAATAGAATTTAATAAGCAATATGATTTTGCATTAATAGATTTACCTCCATCTTTTAATAGTCTTGTTAGAGCTGCTCTATACTCCTCAGATTATTTTTTAGTTCCATGTACACCTGACTTATTCTCTGCATATTGTGTTGGTTTAATTGGGCAAGTTCTTCCTCGATTTATAGAAGACTGGGAACAAGGCAAATCTCGCTATCTTCAATCAAACTCTTATGACCAGATAATTCCCGAAAAAGGACAACCTAAATTTGGTGGTTGGATTTTTAATGGTTTTGATACTAGGAAACAATCCGGTTCTACTATTGCCTCCAAAATAGGTGCTGATCAAGCTCAGTTTGTGAAAGTTCAAGAGTCTATTAATAAGAAATTGATACCAAGGCTTCAAGAGATTAAAGCTTATTCTGCCGTTCCAGATTTTGTTGACCAAGAACCAGTTGCAAGTATTGAAGATTTAAACGTTATGGCACCTGATAGTATTGTTCAAAATATCCCTATTAAGTATTTACCAGAAGCAGACCCAACACGGGCTAGTATTGGTCGTGGTAAATGGGCACCAAATCAAATTACTTTAATGGAAAACATGGATAAAGAGTATGACAAATTGGCTAACTTTATAATTGAAAAATTTTAACTTTAATAAGTTCTGCTTTTAAACATAGCTGTGTTTAGCGTAGTTACCAAGGAGCGATGAAAGAATTGCATTGTTTGAAAATTTATTGAATAATAAAGAGTTATATTGCGAATAATTCAAGTGAAATTATTAATATAAAACCCCACCTTTTACTGTTGTGTGGGGTTTTATTTAGTCTTGATATATGTCTCTACCTCTAAATTTATTGGAGTATTACTTAGAGAAATCTGGGAAGACCGATATATATTAACCTATTTATTTTTTTGTTATTAAATATCTTTCAATACTCTTTCTTTATCTGGTTGCAAATAATGCTTAATAAGAGTGTCTACACTGTTACCACAACTATCAGCTAATAATCCCAAATCAGCACCATTGTTAGCTTGAATACTAATAAAAGTATGTCTAGTAGAGTAGGGTTTAAGATAACCGTGTATTAATCCTTGAGTAGCGAGTCTACTAACAACCCCAGGATAACTATAAGCCTTTCCGTCCTCATTTACACGGTTATTGTGGTTCCAAGCTACTCTAATCTTAGGTGAGTCATAGTATTTGCCTTTGTTACTAAAAACTAATTCATCATCATTTTCTGTTTTTTCTTTCAAAGTTTTTAATAGATTAATTAATCTATTCATACCTTTCATTTTAAACCATCTAATTACTTCTGTTTTAGTGGTTTTAGTTTTCTTCAATGAATAAGAATAACTTTCACCAAAAATTATCCATCCTGAATCAAATTTAATATCTTTCCATCTAAGTGCGAATGCTTCTCCGTGTCTACATCCAGTAAGAAATAAAAATTCAATTAAATTCGCAACTTCTCTTTCGTGTTTTTTATTTGATTCATAAAATGCATTGATAATTATATCTCTCTCTTCCAGTGTATAAGCTTTATAATCTTCTTCCTCTTGTAACTGTTGTGATTTTTTAGGCAGTCGATAAGATTCTTTAATCTCGTTAAAATAATCTCGGTTTATTCCTAAGTTATTGTTAATTGCCCACAAGGAAAGAGAAGACAAGGCACCGTACAAAGTTTTTATTAAGTGCTTACCAGTTTTTTTTGCATTCAAAGTATTAATAATTAAACTTGCCGTCTCTTCTCCAAACTCTTGTTCCAAAAAAGGTGTTAGCAATGTAGTGTAAGTAGTTTGGTATAGTGTCCTATGTGTTGACTCAGCAATTTGTTGTGTTTGCAGTTTCCAAGCGATATATTTACTCCACAACTCTCCCAATGTAGGCAATGCTCTCGCAGTCGGTAACTGAGTAACAGTGGCTAACATCGGCTTGATATCCAAATACTTAGCTAGGGTAGGATCGAATAATCCTCCGTCTGGATGGTCGATATCAGCTTGTATCCGCCTAGCTATACCATCAGCCCATTGCTTGTTCTCTGGGGTATCACTTCTACCTAATCCTTTATATGCTTGACGTTTGCCGTAGAACTCCTGACTCACCCTAGTACTGAACTGAAGCCGGAGAGAACCTTTGTCAGTTCCTACGTTTACATCGGCTAATCGGCTAGAACCCTTAGTATTTGGACGTTTTGAGTACATCTAGTAATTCTATAGTAATTTCTATTATTTCAGTTTTTGAATAACTGCTTAAATACTAGAATACCTTATGAGTATCATTTGACGCCTTGGTGTAATCATCTGTCCTTTTTAAGGTTTATTCATATTAAAGTTCGAGATTGTGCCTCAAGGAAAGTCACAGGAATAATTTTCACTCTATTCAGATTTTCCTGAAAACGCCAATATTATTAAGCATAAGTATTGGATCGAGAAAATACCGTAACTCAACCAATGGGGTCTTGGGTTTAGTTGGCGTATCCTGGAAATGGCATACTGAACCAATGTGCCAGTTAATGCTTGTGTGTGCCAGCGACATCCGGCAATAAATACAGTGAAAGCAAATGATTAAATCTACCAACCAAGATATTCATTCCCCCTCCCCTATCCGCAAACGTTTGTGGTTGCTGGTGTTGAGCCGGGGTAGCATTGCCTTGAGTGGACTTTTGCTGTTAGGAGTTATCGTTGGTATTTGGCGGTTGTGGACTTTTGTCCAAACAGAGTTAACGCCGTTGGCACAACAAAGTCTAACTACTACACTCAACCGTCCGGTAAAACTGGGAAGAGTCACACAATTTTCGTTGACAGGAGTACAGTTTGGGGCTTCAGCTATCCCAGCCACACCCACAGATGCAGACCGGGCTACAGTCGAATCTGTAGAGGTGGGCTTTGATCTGCTACAACTAATTTTTAATCGCCATTTAAAGCTAGATGTAACCTTAGTCAACCCAGATATTTACATTGACCAGGATGACCAAGGGCGTTGGGTTTCCACTACCATCGCGTCGTCAAGTGGAAGCAGTGCAATTAAAACCGATTTGGACTACCTGCGGTTTCGTAATGCCAAGCTGGCCTTGATGCCGCAGGAGAGAGTAGAGGGAAATGA
>NZ_NOLJ01000008.1:37136-294202 GCF_002246015.1 Nostoc sp. 'Peltigera membranacea cyanobiont' 210A | reverse complement strand
GGGGGCAGGGGGAGCAACATCCTCCTCATCTCCCTCATCCCCCGTAACATTTTCTCAACTCAATGGATCTGCTCAACTTTTAGCAAATAACCAGTTGATCCGGTTTGAAGTCGGGGGTCAAGCGGACAGTGGTGGCAATATTTCCATTCAGGGAGAGACGCGTTCTAAGGTGCTAGCAGGGACTTTCCAGGTGCAAGCACAAGATTTTCTGGCTGAGAATATTACTCGGTTGATTAAGTTACCAATTAACTTACAGGCGGGTCGAGCCAATGGCGACTTGTTAATTCGGTTGACACCAGGACAGCAGACTTTATTGTTTGGCAATGCTACTGTGCAAGGGGTAACGCTGCAAATACCCAAAGTCCCGCAATTGTTGAGTAATAGCCAAGGAAACCTGCACTTCCAAGGAACGGAGTTGCAGTTAAATAATGTGACTAGCAACTACGGCAAAATTCCTTTAGTGGCTACGGGAATCATCGACTCTAAAGCAGGCTTTAAATTGGCAGCGCGTGTAAATGCGGTAAGTTTGGCGAATGCCCAAGAGACTCTCAAGGTAAAATTACCTGTACCGATCGCTGGACAAGTACAAGCTTCTTTGCAGATTACTGGGTCAACTAAAGAACCAATTCTCTCCGGCTCAGTTGCCACGATTCAAACTGCTCGGATTGATAAAGTTGATTTTAATAGCATCAGTAGTAAGTTTGAGCTTGTTACTAGTTCCTCTTTAATTACCCTGAAAGATATTCAAGGTAAAGCTAAAGTTGGTGGTGAAATCACGGGCGCTGGTACAATTAAACTTGGTAAGAGTCCGCGACTGGATTTAAATTTCGCCGCCAAGAATGTTCCAGGAGATGCGATCGCCAAAGTTTATGAAACAACACCTGCGTTCCAAATCGGCAATGTTTCAGGTACAGCTCAACTAACTGGCCCTTCCACCAATATCCAAACTGTGGTACAGTTCCAAGCTCCTAACGGAACTTACCCTGGAACAGGCGAGGTTGCGATCGCTCCAAATCGCAACGTCTCTTTCCGCAATGTGGCTCTGAATGTCAGTGGTGGAACTGTTCGGGCAACTGGTAGTTATGCCAATGAGCGTTGGCAAGCTGTGGCTGTTTCCTCTGGGGTAAAATTAGAACCCTTTGTAGATAAGAGTCAACTGCAAAATGTCTCTTTGGCTGGGGCACAGTTCAATGGTCGTCTCCTCCTCTCAGGCAGCACAGCACCATTTGAAATTGCCACAATTCGCAGTGATGGTGCAGGAGTTCAAATTGGTGGCGGTACAGTTGCAGTTTCTAATATCCAACTGCAAGACCAAAGTTTCTCGGCTCAACTTGTAGCTAATGGTGTACGGTTGGGACAAATATTGAAACAGTCTCCTCCAGTTTTAGATAATCCTTTGGCGGGAACATTCCAAATCGCAGGTAGCAGAGATGATTTCAGCCTGAAAACCATGCGTGGGAGTGGTGAGGGTCGCCTTGCTATTGGCAGGGGTACGATTACAGCCTCTAATATCCAAGTGGCGAATGGTGTATATCAGGCCCAAGTTCAGGCTAAGAATGTGCCTGTGCAGAAGTTGGCAAAAGTACCAAAGCAGTTTCAAGGGGCGTTAAATGGTCAGTTCAACGTAGCGGGTTCTGTTGATTCTTTTAAACCGCAAACTATTCAAGCCAATGGTCAGGCGCGGATAAATGTTGCGGGTGGAACTATTACGGCCTCTAATATCCAACTTGCTAACGGTGTCTATCAGGCGCAAGTTCAAGCGAATAATGTACCTGTGCGCCAGTTGGCAGCAGTACCACCGCAATTTAGAGGGACGTTAACTGGTCAAGTAAACGTGGCAGGTTCTGTTGATTCTTTTAAACCGCAAACGATCCAAGCCAACGGTCAGGCGCGGATAAATGTTGCGGGTGGAACTATTACAGCCTCTAATATCCAAGTGGGTAATGGTGTATACCAGGCGCAAGTTCAGGCAACTAATGTACCGTTACAACAATTAGCAGCAGTACCACCACAGTTTCGAGGGACGTTAACTGGTCAAGCAAACGTGGCGGGTTCTGTTGAATCCTTCCAACCACAAACTATCCAAGCCAACGGTCAGGGACGCCTGGATGTTGCAGGTGGAAATATTACAGCCTCTAATATCCAAGTAGCTAATGGTCGCTATCAAGCTGTAGTTGATGCTTCCGGTGTGGAATTAAATCGGTTAAATCAGCAATTGCGGGGTCAGTTTGGCGGTCAGTTACAATTAGCCGGTACGCTAGGATCGTCCAAACTAGCTGATGTGCGTGCTGCTGGACAGGTGCAACTATCCCAAGGTATCCCTGGCCTAGAGCAACCTTTGAGTGCTGCGATCGCTTGGAGTGGTGAAAGGCTGACCATTGAGCGAGCAACTGCTCCCGGTTTAAGTGTGACTGGTAACATATTAGCCAATGCAAAAAAAGCAGGTATACCGGAAATTACTGCCCTAAATCTCAACGTCCAGGCGCAGAATTACAACTTAAAACAGTTACCGATTAATCTTCCCAATCAAGTTGCTGTGGCGGGAAGAGTAGATTTTAACGGTCAAATCACTGGTAAGTTGCCCTTGCCAAATGTAGTAGGGCAAATCAACTTACGAGACTTGGTTGTTCAAGATATTGCTTTTGAGTCGTTGTTAACTGGAAACATCGATTCAGTACAGGGACGCGGTTTGAGTTTAAACTTGGCAGGTAATAGCGATCGCTTATCCTTCAATTTAGATGCTAATAATCGCCCGAAATCTTTCTTAGTCAAGTGGCAGCAAGCATCAGCCACAGGTAATGTCCAAGGAAATGATTGGGCGCTGAAAGTTGCCAATTTCCCCTTACAAATATTGAATTTGACTCCGCCACCAATTACTCGATTGGGTACTGGTAAGATAGCTGGATTGTTAACTGGGGATTTGCTGTTTAATCAGCAGACATTGGCAACAACAGGGAATTTAGCGATCGCAAATCCGCAAATTGGCCGGGTTAAAGGCGATCGAATAGCTGCTCAATTCCGCTACGGTGAAGGTAAAGCCACACTCACTAGTAGCGAATTTGTCAAAGGGAAAAGTAGCTACGCCCTTGTTGGTACTGTGGTTCAAAACCCTAAAGGGCCTCAATTACAAGGTAAACTAAACGTCAAGCAGGGTGAGATCCAAGATGTTCTGGCTGTAGCAAAGGTATTTGATTTACAAAATTTGCCAGGTGGTTCGGCAGAAATCTACGGCACAGCAGCGGATCTGACTACCAACCCCCAAGGAACACCAAATGAACCTTTATTCACCCAAATCCAACGGTTTTCTGAAATTGAAGCTTTAGTGGCAGAACAGGAAGAACAGCGACTGAATTCCACTCCAATACCAGATTTGGCAGACTTAAAGGGGACTTTCAATGGGGAAGTGGCTGTAAATACAGCTACAGCCAATGGATTATCAGTGGATTTTAATTTGAATGGACAAGACTTTGCCTGGGGTAAAAAGGAAGAAAGAAATCGTTTTTATACTGCCGAAAAAGTGATTGCTGAAGGCAACTTTGAGAACGGTGTTTTAAGCTTGCGACCATTACGAATCGAATCTCAAAACAGGCTGATTGCGTTTACGGGTAACGTTGGTGGTGATGAACAATCTGGTCAATTGCGGGTGAATAATTTTCCAGTACAACTATTGAATAATGTTGTCAAACTACCAGTTGGAATCACAGGTAATCTTAACGGTACAGCAGCTTTAGCCGGCAGCATTGCTAATCCCCAAGCTAGAGGAGAATTGCAAATCACAGAAGGAATATTAAATCAGAGCAAAATAGAATCAGCAACAGCAAGTTTTAGCTATGCCAATGGACGCTTAAACTTTGGTAGTACTGTAGCAGTTGCTGGGCCAAAACCTGTTGATATTACTGGTAGCATCCCTTATAAATTGCCTTTTGCTTCCGTCGCACCAGACAGCGATCAAATCAGTTTGGATATGAAGTTGGAAAACGAGGGATTGGGGCTGTTAAACGCATTGACTAATCAAGTGGTATTTGAGAAAGGTGAAGGAGAAGTAAACCTCAAAGTGCGGGGAACATTGCAAAAACCCGAAGTAAATGGAATTGCTACTATCAATGATGCTACTTTTTCAGCCCAGGCTTTGCCACGTAAGCTGAGAGGTGTCACAGGTAGAGTACTGTTTAATTTTGACAGCATCTTAGTAGAAAATCTTCAAGGTAGATTTAGCCGTGGGACGGTAGAAGTTGCTGGGGAAATTCCCATCTTCAACAATGAGAACGTAACTATCAAAAATCCCCTGACTGTTAATCTTGATCAGCTTGCATTGAATCTCAAAGGACTTTATCAGGGAGGCGCTAGTGGCAATTTGCAGATTACTGGTTCTGCCCTTAATCCCATAATTGGCGGTAGAGTAAATTTATTTGATGGTAAAGTATTGCTGGCAGAATCTACCGACGCCACGACATCTGAAAATGGTAGTATTGGCGTATCACCTACAAAAGACAATAAGCAGAGCAAATCTGAAATTGGAAATGGGACGGGAAATACTAACGCCAGATTTAATAATTTAGATTTGGAACTAGGTAAAAACGTCCAAATTACCCGTGACCCTATTCTCAACTTCCGCGCCACTGGTAATCTCATAGTTAACGGCTTAATCAATCAGCCGATACCCGATGGCACCATCCAGTTAGAAAAAGGAGGGGTAAATTTATTTACTACCCAATTTAACCTTGCTCGTGGCTATAAACACACTGCAACATTTAGTCCTTCTCAACCCCGCGACCCCAACTTAGATATTCGGCTATTTGCCAAAGTACTAGATGTAACTCAAAGTAATGACTTCAGCCGGGTAAATTCTACAGGTTTATCAGCGTTAGAGAGTGTTCGAGTCGAAGCTACTATCAACGGTTTAGCTAGTAAACTAAATGAAAATATAGAATTAACAAGTAGTCCGTCACGTAGTCAAACTGAAATTGTTGCTCTTTTAGGAGGTGGATTTGTAGACACCCAAGGACGTGCAGACAGTACTTTAGGTCTGATTAACATTGCAGGTTCGGCTGTGTTTAACAATTTTCAGTCAGCTTTTAACCAAATTGGGAGTACTTTTGGCTTAAGTGAACTACGGATATTTCCTACCGTTATTTCTGAGAATCCCGAAGCCGGAAGAAGCAATTCAAGTTTGGAATTAGCAGCGGAGGCTGGGGTTGACATTTCTTCCAAAATATCTGTTTCCAGTATCAAAATTTTGACAACAAACGACCCCTTTCAATGGGGTATTAATTACCGGATAAATAATGAATTTCGCGTGCGTGCCTCCACTAACTTAACCGATGACAGTCGTGCTGTAGTGGAATATCAAAAGCGATTTTAAATAAATCTCTTCAATTACGAATTGCTTCCTGTTTCCTCTTCTCCTTGCTTCTCAATAGCTTGTTGTACTTGTTTAACATCCAATTCTAATGCTTCAGCAATTTGCTCTATACTTAAACCCAACTTAAGCAGACGGGGTATAGTCTCCAGCTTTGTTTCTTCGCGAACCTCTTCTTTTACTTCCTGCTTTGTTTCTTCCTTTACTTCCTGGTAAAATTTAGTTTGTCTCCAATCGGTTAATCCAAACATCGCTTCTAACTCCTGCTGACTTTTGTTTACAAATTTGTAGATAAGCATTCTCTCTACTAATTCTAAAAGATTACTACGGTTAGCTTCATCCGTTTGTTGTACTTGTTTTATCAAGTTTTTCGCTTGCTGTACGGCTTGATCTTCTGCTGCAACTACTAACTTAATTACGCCTAGCCCAATCGAAGATGATGGTACATTATCTAATTCGTCTAAATAAATTATACGAATTTGCTGTGGAGCTAATGATGTTTGATAAATGAATGGTATACCTGGGTCGAGATTACGTTGAGCAAAAAGTAATACTGCTTGCCAGCGACGTTGAGGTTTATATTGATTTATATAGAGGAAAGCTTCTGTGATTATTCGCCAGTAAATATCATCATCGCGCTGAAACTGTACTTCAACAAAATAGATTGTGTCTTCTGGAAATTCAGGTTTGGGTAAGAATAAGCCATCGATACGACGTGCTAGTTCTTTGATTTCTACTGAGGTAAATTGGTAGTGTAATGCTAAAGCTTGCGATTGTTCCAAAAGTTCAAATAAGACATCTGGAAGAGTTTGGAATAAGGTGTAAAAAATCGTGTCTGTTTTCATGCACTCTCGATATTTGAATATTTTCAGATTCTCGAAGATGAGAGAAGATAATTTTTCTAAATTGAATATATTTAAATTCAGGTAATATTAAATTGTGATATCATCACCTTGCTGATTAATAGCTAATCGCAAAACTGACAAGCCTAAAATTATTAAAAATAGTACCAACCCAATCGTGCAAGCATAGCTAATTTCCAAGTTGTTGAAGGCTTGCTCATATAAATAATAAACAATCGTCTTCGAGCTACTGAGTGGGCCTCCTTGAGTCATAATGTAGACTTCTTCAAAGACTTTGGTCGCAGAAATAGCCGAAATTACCGCCACTAGCGCTAGATATGGCTTCATCAAAGGTATGGTAATATCCCAATGTTTGCTAATACCATCAGAGCCATCAATGGCTGCGGCTTCATACACATCAGCGGGAATTGATTGCAACCCCGCTAAATAAATCACCATGTAGTAGCCTAATCCCTTCCACACGGTGACAGCCATGACGCTGGCAAGAGAAATTGGTACAATGCCAAAAATTTTTGCTGGGCTAGTTAGCCAAGGAATACCTTCTGGAAAAAGACCTAAAGCTTTAAATAACTGATTCAGTAATCCGTTTTCTGCATACAGCCATTTCCAAGCGATTCCTGCAACCACCATTGAAATTACCACTGGAGTATAGTAAGCTGCTCTAAACCAATTCATCCCCCGCAGTTTCTGATTTACTAAAATTGCCAGTATTAAAGGAGCAATTACTAAAATTGGTACTACACCCACAAGATATAAAAAAGTGTTTTCCAAGGTTTTCCAAAAAACTACATCCTTCCAAAGCTTGAGGAAGTTGGCGAAACCTATCCATTGTGGTGGCTGGGCAATATCTTCATAGCTGGTAAAACTGAGGTAAAACGCTTGTAGTGCAGGCCAAAAGACAGTTAAGCCTAAAAGAACTAAGGCGGGTAATAAAAATAAATAAGGGGTAAGTCGCTGTTTGATGAACATCCAATTTTTAGGTATCAATTGATTCATAGGAAGTTTAATAGTTATTTTCACTTTGTCAGAAAAAGAATTTGGAGATGTGAGTAGATTTAAGCTTCAATATTTTAAGGGCATTATTTGCTTGTGTAAGCATTGGCGTAGCCTCTGTCTACGACACGCTACGCGAACGTAGAGAAGCTCGTCGTAGAACATCACTAATTAATAACTTGGAGATCAACTGCAATGGAAACTCAGCACAATCCGCCAATTGAACATCAAAATGTCCCCATAAACCACCGTGGACTGCATGATTTTTTGTATAGTTCTGACAACGAACACGCCGCCATTGAGGTGAGTATAACTCCTGAACTGGCAAATAATGGTACTGAAATCATTGACCTTGAGACTTGGAGTGTGGCTGCTCAGAACGCTAAAATTGCCGGAGTTTACGCAGTATTAGATGCAGAACGCCGCACGCAGTACATTGGCTATTCTCGGAATGTGTTGCTTTCCCTAAACGGCCATCTTCGCCAAAATGGCGAACAAAAGTGTGCTTTTGTACTTGTGCAAGCATTCAAGTTTCCCAAGCGTCAAGAAATGGAAGATTTGCGAGATGCGTGGATAGCAGAACTCGAAAGTACGCCACCTGGTAATGCAAATGATTGCGGAATGTGGGCTAGTACGGTAGGTGAAGCGACTAAGGCGGTAATGTCAGAAGCCCAACTTCAAGCCTACGAGGAGAAAAAGCTAAAACTGCGGAAAGCAATGGCTGATACAACTCTTTCTAAAGAGTTAGAAACAATAGATGCGAGTGAAGCCGAACGTCAGCGTCAACTTGAGGCTGCTGTGAACAACGATGACTGGAGTGTGATTATCGACGCACAGACACAGGAAACTAAGTATTGATTTTTGTCTGCTTGATTGCGCTATCTGACTTTTTAAGTAATACCAATTCAAAATTTTGACCCTTAATAAAACATTTATGTCCCAAAAAACTTTCCAATTCTGGGCAATGTTTAATGAAAATATAACAAGCAAGACTTAAGTAATATTAATAAATATTTATAAGGCTGCTCAATAAAACTTCAAATTCAACATTTGGGAATAGAGTTGATATTATAAACATCTCTATTCTGTACTTCTCACCCTTTCAAACAAAGCTCGATAGACAGGCTCACCCTTTTTTTGCGTGCCTATTTCCCGTTCTGTGGGTACTGGTAGCGGATTTTCGGCTAGCCATTCTCCTGCACCAACTTTCTGAAAAGCTGAATTAGCAGCAAAGCGATCGCGCATTTCTACAGCAACAAATTCCATATCTGATTGCAGAAATACCAACCCCCCAACAGCGAGATAATTAGCTAAGTCTGCCACTAGTTCTGGTTGGACTACACGACGTTTAGCGTGGCGCGTTTTAAACCAAGGATCGGGAAATTGAATAGTAACGCGTTGTAAACTTCCTAGAGGCAGGGAAGATAAAAGCGATTGCAGTGAGTTATTCACATTGCAAAACAAGTAGTGCAGGTTTGTTAAAGCCAACTCAGAACATAACTTATTCGCCTCTACCACCAGCGGTTCTCGAATTTCTAAGCCGAGAAAATTCCAGTTAGGTTCTATCTTGGCCATATTCAACAAAAAAAGTCCCTTAGCGCAGCCAATATCTAAATGTAGTGGTTGATTTGGCTTTGCATAAATTTTTTCCCAGTCAAGGGGACTTGCTGGTGTTTGATACTTTTTACCAAGTGGATTAACATGCTGGCGGACTCGGACTGCTGCCAAAATTTGTTCTCCTTTACGTGAAAATATCCTGTGGTGATTCAGGTTATATCAATTCAAAAAATGTTTGCGACCAAAACACCTCACCCTCACTGATGCACACCCTCCCCGAAGCCTTGGAGAGGGTTGGGTAGGGTCTTATCTATGTATTGCATTCTTTTTTCAAATTGGTATTACAAGGAAGTCTAACAAAAGTATGCCAAAAATTATCGGTCTATCATTCAATTGCCTACCCAGCAGCAAGTTTGTACAGCAGTATCAGTCAAATACGTCATCCTTGCACTGTTTTTTTAGGTTTTCGAGAAATTTATATTTTGGAAGTCCCTCATTTTGCATTAATCTCTAGAATTAAAATGCCTTAACACATTTGCTTTAGTCGTGGAGGGAGGAAATTTAAACAGTGGATATTTTAGATTTGTTTTACAAGGGTGGGCCAGCAATGTGGCCTTTGCTAATTCTGTCGATTCTGGCTTTGAGTGTCATTTTCGAGCGTTTGTGGTTCTGGTTGCGAATGTTGACTCAGGAAAAGCAAATAGTCAATCGCATCCTGGATGCTGCCCAGGATAATTGGGAAGTAGCTGCGGACATCGCCAGACAAGCAAGCCATCAACCTGTCGGGCGTTTTCTCTACGCCCCTCTACGTTTAGCGAAAAGTGATGCGGAAACCTTTCGACTAGCACTGGAGGCTACGGCAGAAGACGAATTAGCTGGGATGCGAAGGGGTGAAAAACTTTTAGAAGCCGTGATTGCCTTAGCGCCGTTGCTGGGATTATTGGGAACAGTTTTGGGTTTAATCCACTCTCTGCGCTCAATTCGGATTGGCGATTTGGGAACTGAATCTACTGCTGGGGTGACTACTGGTATTGGTGAATCCTTAATTAGTACGGCAAGTGGGCTAATAGTTGCCATCATTAGTTTGGTATTTTACCGCCTATTTCAAAGTTTTGTAGTCAACCAAGTCAAAGTTTTTCGGAAGGCAGGGAATGAGATGGAATTGCTCTATCGCCAGTCTCCTCCTGACTTTAGCAATAGGACATCAGCAATTGTGCCAGAAAATTTTACTCCACCCCGCAAGCCAGGAAAAACTAGAGTTTCTGAACCTCCTGAACCTCCGAATACACCTAATTAATAGTCAATAATTCAACCCCTAAACTAGGCTTGAGAGTGAGACATGAAAGTTAATCTACATACTCCAATTGAAGAAGTCCAAATTCAAATCATTCCTTTAATTGATGTCGTTTTTTGTATCCTGACATTTTTTTTATTAGCAGCTTTACAATTTACACGCCAACAAGCAATAAATGTTGATTTGCCTAAAGCCAGCCCCAGTACAGTTTCTGGAATAACATCACAGAGTGGAAGTGTGATTGTTACCATTGATGCTGTGGGCAATACTTACATAGAAAAACAGCCTGTAAAACAGGAAGATTTGAGACAGAGCTTAAAACAGTATCTCCAAGCAAACCCTAATGCCATTGTCGTGCTGAATGCTTCGCGCACAGCAACTTACAATGATGTGATTGAGACATTGGACTTGCTACGACAAGTAGGGGGCGATCGCGTTTCTTTGGGAATTATTCCTGGCCCATCTCAACCATCCATAGACTCGCCTAACCAGCCTGCTATCCCCTCTTTCCCAATCAATCCTGGTGCTGCGCCACTTCCAGGAATCAATCCCGAAGGGAATATTACCCCAAAATTCCCCTTAGCACCTAATTCTGCACCCTTTCCTAGCATCACTCAGCCTCCAGCTGGGCAAGGCATCAGTCCTATCAATCCTGGTATTTCTCCCGTGGTTCCTAACTCAACAGCGCCTCAAGCGCCTGTAGCACCCAAACAAACCCAACCTCCTCTTAAAAGATGAGATAGGGGAATGGGGAATTGGGGATGGGGCATAGTAGTTCCGAGTTCCGTTAGCGGATAGCTAGGGTTTAGCCCGTTCCGAGTTCTGAGTAAATAAGTGAGATTTCCCACTCAAGCACTCAGCACTGGCTCAAACTCATCACTCCCCACTTCCCCTTCAAGCCTTTTCCCAAACCTAAAGATATATAGAATAAATCTTAGCTAGATAAAAAAAAACTGCTAATTTACAAATAATTGGTTGAGCTTTAAAGATTTTTCCACCTATAGACTGAGCAATTTATCACCAATTACCATCCACATTTCATACCAAATTGGGGAAGGATGTCCAAATAGGTTAACAGATTGAAAAGCGCTTGTATCAAGCGTCTTTCAGTGTGTCCTAATTACGAATTACAAATTACTAATTAGTATCAGGGGTTGTGGCATGAATATCGTGACGCTTTTAATTGTTTGGCTAGTAACAGCTATCAGCTTGTTAATAATTAGTAAGTTGCCTTTGGGAGTTGAAATTGATACTCCTGGTAAAGCGTTTCTTTCTGCCGCAGTGCTTGGTATCGTGACGGCAATAGTCAGACCGATTTTAAGTCTCATTTTTGCAGTACCAAACCTACTCACTTTGGAATTATTATCCGGCATTTTCACATTTATGATTGCCGTGGTTTGTTTTAGTATTGCTGCTTGGTTAGTAGAGGGCTTTCGCTTGCGTTACGGGATTTGGAGTGCTGTTATTGGGGCATTTACGCTGACTATAATTAACAGCTTAATCTACAAAATATTGGGCGTTTAAAGCTAAGAGTTAGGAGTTAGGAGTGATGAGTTATTAGTAACTCTAAACTCTGGCAATTTTAGATTTTTAATTTTGGATTAAAGTAAAAATCTAAAATCTAAAATTGAATAACTCCCATCTCCTAACTCTTAACTATTCGTTAGAACTTGGGGGAGCAACTGGGGTAGTTGATTGTTGTTTACGTTGCTCGCGTTTTTTGCGATCGGCTGAGAGGATATCTGCCATCACTACTAGCGCTTGCGCCATTTTATCTAGGTTAGAACGGTATAACTCCAAATCCTTGTTGAGTTTGTCATCGGACAGGTGCAAACCAGCAGCGATCGCTTTTAGCGCCTCAGTGAGTTGCTTTTCGTCTTTGACTAATTCGGGATCTGACTGTTCTAATAACGAAAATACACCAATTGCGAACAAACGGTTGTATTTAAAGTTAGGATTATTGGCGATCGCTTGTAGGGCTGCTTGCAAGTCAGCATCTCTATCTAGGTAAGTAGTTTGGCCCAGCCACCCAATTAAATCTTTAACTGGCAAACCTTTAGCTACAGCTTGCAATCTCTGGGCATCCTGTCGATATTGTTGCGGATCTTTTTCTATAGCCTGACATAAGGCGTTAAAAATTGATTCTTGATCCCGTTCTGGTTGATAGCCTTCCATGAAGCGATCAAAAGTAGTGACGACACCCAAGGCATAAATTGGATTGTAGCTAAAATCGATATTTACTGACAGCAGATGCATTTCCACCATCAATTCTTCTACTACCCGACGATAAATAGTGTTGATCGGACGGGTGTGAAGATTGTAGAAAGTTCGCTTTGTATCAGAGACTGTACGGACGTTATTCACAAAGAAAAAAGAAATGTTAAGGGCGACGTATCTTTATTTTCTCGCTTAAAGGCTACTTTGCCAAGTTGAGCTTTTAGCGGGTGACGGTTTCATTTACAATATATACACATTAGAAGTATTTTATAAACTGATAGCTACAGGAGATCAGACCTTTTCTCCTAAAAAACTAGCCAAAAATTATTATCCTTAATGATTTATTTATTGTAATTATGAACTTCTCGCCACAGTTAATTGCTTTAGGTGAGTACTTAGCTGGTAAATTTGATAATCGGGAACAAGCCATAGCAGAACCAGTTTGGTATGTCCACCTGTGCCTGTGGCAAAGACCAGTTAATCTGTTCGCAGAAGATAGTATCACCTTATTTGCCGAACAGGCTAACGTTATTACCTTAGATCAACCTTATCGCCAGCGAATTATCCGGTTGCGTCAAAGCAGCGACTCTGACGCAACTGTGGAAGTTCAATATTATATGCCTCAAGATCCAGGTGCATTAAAAGGCGCAGGTGATAATCCTGCTCTACTAAACACACTGACATCCGAACAATTAGATTTACTACCAGGTTGTATCCTAACAGTTACTCAGGAGAAACTACCTGGCGATCGCTATAACTTTACCGCTACCCCACTACCAGAGACTAGTTGTAGCTTTACTTATCTTGGCAATAGCATCCATGTTTCTTTAGGTTTTGCAGCTACAGCGACAGAATTTCACAGCTACGACAAAGGAATTGATCCCGCAACTGGAAAAGCAACCTGGGGAGCGATTATGGGGCCTTATCGCTACACCAAACGAAATCAGTATTCAATAAGATAAAGTTATGAGTTATGAGTTCTTGAGTTATGAATTAACTCTTCACTCTTAACTTCCAACTCTTTTTTAGCTGGCAATGCTACGAGGTACACCTTCTAAAGCTTCCTCTTCTGTTTCAAAGATTTCAAAAACAGTATCCATCATCGTCACTTCAAACACGAGTTTGGCTTCTGGGTGTACATTACAGATGCGGAAACTGCCTTTGACTTTATCAGCATCACGCATTCCAGCTACCAAAGACGTAAGACCAGAACTATCAATAAAATTTACCTGAGCCAGATTTACAACTACATGGCGACTGAGTTTGGAAATACACTCTTGTAACTTCAGACGAAATTGCCAAGCCGTGGTGATATCCAGACGGCCTGATGGTGTCAAGACGATAACGGTGTTTCCGTCTTGGGTTGTATAAGTTTTTTGGTCTATATGAATCACTAAAGCCCTCCCCGTGGCATTCCTTTTAAGATTAACTAGTGACAGAATTTTCTAATGCTGTCACTTGAGATTAACAAGCTATAGCTAAATTTGTCACCTTTTTCGGCTAAGTGCTTAACTTTAGTAGTTATAACTCACCAAAATAGTGGGGAGTGGGGAGATGAGGGAAATGAGACAGCGGGGGAAGATCGCTTTCTTATAACTCCTAACTCCTAACTCCTAACTCAGCACGGGCTAAACCCTAGCTATCCGCTAACAGCACTCACAACTATTTGGGTGTCCAATTAATCCAATCTTGAGGTTTAAGGAAAGTTTCATACAACTCGGCTTCAGGGGAATTGGGTTCCGGTTGATAGCCGTATTCCCAGCGCACTAGGGGAGGTAGGGACATGAGAATTGATTCGGTGCGTCCATTGGTTTGCAGACCAAAAATAGTGCCTCGGTCATAAACCAAGTTAAATTCTACATAACGTCCCCGACGGTAGAGTTGAAAATTCCGTTGGCGATCGCCATACTCTATCCCATTGCGCCGTTCTACAATTGGTACGTAGGCTGGTAAAAATGCTCTGCCACAGTCTTGCACAAAGCCAAACAAATCTTCCCAATTGCGGGTTGCTGGTGTTCCCACTTGGTTGCTATAAATCGCCGCTTCCCCATTGGGATTTGGCCCGCGATATAAAGCACCCTGTCCATCTTGGTAATCAAAAAACAGACCACCGACACCCCGTGTCTCATCACGATGCTTGAGGTAGAAATATTCATCACACCACTTCTTAAACACTGGGTAATATTCTGGGTGGTGTTGGTCGCAAGCCTGTTTTAACGTTTTGTGTAGATGTGCCGCATCTTCAGCAAAGGGGTAATAAGGTGTCAAGTCAAGACCGCCACCAAACCACCACACTGGCCCCGCTTCAAAGTAGCGATAATTGAGATGAACTGTGGGCACATAAGGATTGCGAGGATGTAATACCATTGAAGTGCCTGTGGCATAAAAATCATGCCCTGCGGCTTCAGGGCGTTGGGTTAAAATTGAGGGTGGCAAATGGGAACCCTGAACTTCAGAAAAATTTACACCTGCTTGTTCAAATATTGCACCATCTCGCAGCACGCGCGATCGCCCTCCCCCTCCTTCTGGGCGTTCCCAACTATCTTCATTAAATTTAGCCACACCATCTAGTTTTGCCAATGATTCGGTAATTTCGTCTTGCAGTTGTTTCATAAACTGACTGACCCTAATCTGGGCGTCAGCTGCGGGCAAAGACTTGGATGATTCTGCTTCTACAGTTGGTATTTGCGAGTTGGTCAACATAGATTCCCGAACCTAAATTACAATTTCCAGAAAGCCACAAATTTTTAATTTTAAAATTTGGGGGAAACACGCGCCAACAATCTAGCTCTATTTGCCCAACCCGCTTTTTTCTTCCTGGGTTAAGCATTTATCCGATTGATGGGCATCACTAGAGTTATTTTCCCTCAAATGCGTATAGGCTTGTATATTGAATTAGTTTTTTTTGAAATTCTTAATTGGAATATTCTGGTATAAAGACTAAATTTTAGTCTTAAGCTTGAGGTATCAACGATTTGACTGGCCCACTCAGAAATTTTTTGCCATATTGCTGATGTTGGCTGTTAGGGTCTGTATCGAATCGGGGCTTGCTATGTTTAGGGCATTTTTGAGAAAGTTTTAATTTAGCAGTAAAGCGTAGTTGCACACCATACCAGAGTTACCAGAAAGTGTCTAGGGAGGAGGATTAGGAAAATGCAAGGTTGGTTATCCAAATTCATCCACCGCAAACGTCGTCGGTTTTGCGCTTCTCTGGTGTGGACGTATCGAGAGATTAGTTCTGCTTCTGTAGATGAACTGTGGCAAAAAGTGGTTGACTTAACAGATGTTTCCTGGCATCCACAACTTAAGAGTACTAATGTCCCCCGTGGATTAGTACCCAAACCAGGATTAATTTTTCAAGCTGTAACACGCTTTTCACCGATACCCATCAGAATTTTTGTGGAACGCGTCAATCCCAGAGAGATGTTGAGTATCCGAGTGATGGCGATTCCTGGAATAGAAGAACGGGTAACTTACCAAGTAGAATCAACAGTTTGTGGTACTTGTTTATCTTATTCTGTAACTCTACGGGGTTGGTTATCGCCCCTGATTTGGTCTTTATCCCAGTTACCACCTTCAAATAATACGGCTACTTTGCCATCACTCACGCGTTGCACGAGTCCTTCGTAGCGATAATAGGTATCTGCGGGATTCTTGACGCGAACAGTTGCTCCAGGCAGAATCNCTGGGGACTGGGGACTGGGGACTGGGGACTGGGGACTGGGGACTGGGGATGAAGAAGAATTTTTGACAATGCCCAATGCCCAAAGAAAGTTAAGATTCAATTAGGTAATAATGCTATTTGCTAAGTTTTATCACGGCAGTAACAGTGATAAAACTTAGCTGACCTTACTTAAGGAGGCATCCAGTTAATAGCTAAGATGTTTCCCACAAGTGTATTTATTCATTTTGAATTTTGAATTTTTATGTACGATGTCCTCGATTCCCGCTCTGTCTTAGAAATTTTGCGACCAGTTGAAGACCCAGAACTCCGCAAAAGTCTGGTAGAACTGAATATGATTCGCAACGTAAAAATTGACGGTGGTAAGGTTAGTTTTACTTTAGTATTAACCACTCCTGCCTGTCCTTTACGTGAATTTATTGTTGAAGACTGTCAGAAAGCTGTCAAAAAACTCCCAGGCGTTACCGATGTCAGCATAGAAGTGACGGCAGAGACACCGCAACAAAAAAGTTTACCTGACCGCACTGGCATTTCTGGAGTCAAAAATATCATTGCTGTTTCCAGCGGCAAAGGTGGCGTTGGTAAAAGTACAGTTGCAGTGAATGTAGCAGTGGCTCTAGCCCAAACTGGGGCGAAAGTCGGCTTGCTAGATGCTGATATTTACGGCCCCAATGACCCCACCATGCTGGGTCTGGCTGATGCCCAAATTGTAGTGCGTTCCACTGAAACAGGTGACATCCTGGAACCTGCTTTTAATCACGGCGTCAAATTAGTTTCAATGGGCTTTTTGATTGACCGAGATCAACCAGTAATTTGGCGGGGGCCTATGCTCAATGGTGTAATTCGTCAGTTTCTCTATCAAGTTGAATGGGGAGAACTGGATTATTTGATTGTAGATATGCCACCAGGAACCGGAGATGCTCAGTTAACTTTAACCCAAGCAGTGCCGATGGCAGGGGCAGTAATTGTCACCACACCGCAAAACGTAGCTCTGTTAGATTCTCGCAAGGGATTGCGGATGTTCCAGCAGATGAATGTTCCGGTATTGGGGATCGTAGAAAATATGAGCTATTTTATCCCCCCCGATCAACCAGATAAGCAATATGACATCTTTGGTTCCGGTGGTGGCTCAAAAACCGCTGCTGAATTGGGAGTGCCACTGTTGGGGTGCGTACCGCTAGAGATTTCCACGCGAGTTGGTGGTGATAGTGGTGTGCCAATAGTTGTTGGTGAGCCAGATTCAGCTTCAGCAAAAGCATTAACAGCGATCGCTCTTACTATTGCTGGTAAAGTATCAGTTGCTGCTTTAACATAATTAATTTTAATTTCTATCTACTTCCTGGGCTATCTCCTGGGAATACTAGGGACTGGGGATTGGGGAGTGGGGAAGAAGCAGGAGAGCAAGGGAGAAGAATTTTCCCCTCTGCACCCTGCTCCCCGCCCCTCTGCCTCTTTTCAATTCCCAACAATTAAAGCTAAAGTCTAAACTGGCACAATGTTGTTAAAACGATCGCTCCCCAAAATTCGCTGGAAGTCTTGGGTTAAGCCCTGGCAGGGTGTAGATTGGCTACTTTTTTGTTTGCCGATAGTTATCAGTATCTTTGGCGGTCTGATGATTCTCAGTACGGAACTGAAGCAGCCCGTAACTGACTGGTGGTGGCACTGGATGGTAGCGGGTATCGGTGTGCTTATAGCTCTGTTGTTATCTCGCATCCGTTACGAACTCTTGATGCAGTGGCACTGGGTAACTTATTCATTAACGAACTTCAGTTTAATCGCCGTGATGATTGCTGGTACTAGCGCCAAAGGGGCACAACGGTGGATTAGTATCGCCGGCTTTAACGTGCAACCCTCAGAATTTGCCAAAGTCGGCATGATTATCACATTAGCAGCCTTGCTACACAGGCGGACTGCTTCTAGCCTCGAAGGTGTTTTCCGCGTTTTGGCAATCACCGCTATACCTTGGGGATTAGTATTTTTGCAGCCAGATTTAGCAACATCAATGGTATTTGGTGCGATCGTCTTAGGAATGCTTTACTGGGCAAATGCTAACCCAGGCTGGTTAATTCTGATGATTTCTCCGGTGGTTGCTGCCATTTTGTTTAGTATATCTTGGCCTTTAACAGAGCCGATAGTTTTATTCAAAGAACTATCTTTTGGCCCATTAGGATTAATTTGGTCAGTTGCAATGGCTATTGTGGGCTGGCAAACTCTTCCCTGGCGTCGATTTGGTTTAGGTGCTATCGGTGCATGGACTCTCAATATACTGGGTGGCGAATTAGGAGTCTTCGCTTGGAACCATGTTTTGAAAGAGTATCAAAAAGACCGCCTAACTGTATTCATGAATCCCGATCACGATCCACTAGGCGCCGGTTATCACTTAATCCAATCTCGCATTGCTATTGGTGCTGGTGAAATCTGGGGATGGGGTCTGTTCAAGGGGCCCATGACACAACTGAATTTTGTACCAGAACAGCATACAGACTTTATTTTCTCCGCAGTGGGGGAAGAATTTGGTTTTGTCGGTTGTTTGTTAGTGCTGTTTGTCTTCTGCTTAATTTGCTTGCGTCTACTGCATGTTGCCCAAACCGCCAAAGATAACTTTGGTTCTTTGTTGGCTATTGGCGTTTTGTCCATGATTGTGTTTCAGCTGATTGTCAACATTGGCATGACTGTTGGTTTAGCACCTGTGGCAGGAATTCCCCTACCTTGGATGAGTTATGGGCGTTCTGCGATGCTGACTAACTTCATTTCCTTGGGAATAGTAGAATCGGTAGCAAATTTTCGACAAAGGCAGAAGTATTATTGATTCGTCATTAGTCATTTGTCCTTTGCTAATAACTAATGACAAATGACTATTAACAAGTATTAAGCTATTAAAAGGAAACAAGCGAGGCTAAAAAAATGATTCTGCCTGGAGCAACTGTTCGCGTCAAGAATCCCGCAGATACCTATTATCGCTACGAAGGACTCGTGCAACGCGTGAGTGATGGCAAAGTAGCCGTATTATTTGAAGGTGGTAACTGGGATAAATTAGTTACCTTCCGCCTGAGCGAATTGGAACTCGTAGAAACTACCGCCGGACGTAAAAAAGCCAAATAAGACTTAGTTAGGAGTGAGAAGTTAGGAGTTAGGAGTTATGATTCCTCAACTCATAACTCCTAACTCCTAACTCTTAACTCAGCACGGGCTAAACGCCCCGCTATCGCTAACAGCACTCCCATGCGCCTCCCCTTACCACAGTTTGCCACTGGCGATCGCCATCCGAACCACATTGCGGAGGTGATTGAAACTACTAGTACTGAATTTTTAGCTCAGTGTTTGGAACCGGAAGATTTAAGCTTTCCCTCAATGCCACCCTTTGGTAGTTGGGTCTGTTCTGTAGATGAAGAATCTGGCAATCAAATTTATGCGGTAGTGTATTATGCCACCACTATGCCCATAGATTCCGTACACCGAGCGAGAGCATTAGGTTTGTCCTTGCAAGACTTACGGGAGGAACAACCCCAAATATTTGCCATGCTCCGCACAGAATTCCGGGCTGCGATCGTGGGATTTGAACTATCTTCGCAAAATCAAAGTTATAACCAAAGAGTGTATCAGTATCTTCCACCCCGTCCCCCGCAAATTCATCAAGCTGTTTATCGATGTGAACCAGAAGCTATCATTAAATTTACTGAAGAACTAGATTTTTTACGGACACTGCTGTGTATCAATGGTGCGCCAATCGAGTCTTTAGCCGCAGCTGCCATTCGAGATGTATACCAGTTACGCAAAGCTGACCGACAATGGCTAATTAAAGCTGGACGTAGCTTAAGTGTGCTACTGAAAGATGACTACGATCGCTTACGGTTCATTTTGAGTCAAATCCACCCGTAGGTAGTTAATTCTTAAATAATTGCCTAGTTACTGTAAATTAAGAAGATTTTTGATTTTTCGTCAGGTGGCTTCTCTATTTATTCATATTGATCGGGCGATCGCCCCCAAGGTAATCGCTGTTTTACCATAGCCCCTTCAATTCCTAATATATGGAACTAATATCACAAGTTCTTGTTCTGGAACCAACTTCTCAAGTTCTTGGCAAAGAACCAATTGTTCCCTTTGCTATTTTGCTGATGGTCATCTTAGTTATACCCATCATGTTTGAGCGGCTAAGATTACCAGGATTAGTGGGTTTGGTTTTCTCAGGGCTAGTACTTGGGCCTTCGGGTTGGAATCTTTTTCAGTCTGACTCACCGATGATTAACCTACTCTCAGACATTGGGTTAATTTATTTGCTGTTTGTCGCCGGGCTAGAAATTGATCTAGAACAGTTTCGCCGGAAAAAAAGTCGTGCCTTTGGGTTTGCTAGCTTGACTTTCAGTGTACCCCTAGTCATGGGAACATTAGTAGGTCTGATTTTAGGCTATGGCTGGAATACTTCAATCTTAATTGGCTCTTTATTCGGTTCCTATACCCTTTTGGCATACCCCATAATCAGCCGTTTGGGAGTGGTAAACAACGAAGCTGTTACTGTCACCATTGGAGCTACGATTTTTACAAACATTGGTGCAGTACTGATATTAGCCATTTGTGTAGCTGTCTCTCATGCTGGAGCATTCAGCTTTGCGAAACTACTTACTTTGTCGGGTTGGTTAATTATTTACTCTGTGGCCGTTGTGACAGGCTTTGATTGGGCAGGCAAAGAATTTTTCAAACGGTCTGGAGACGATGAAGGAAACAAGTTTTTGTTTGTATTGCTTTCTGTGTTTCTGGCAGCTGTGGGCGCTCAATTGATTGGGGTAGAAAAAATTGTTGGTGCTTTTTTAGCGGGTTTGGCGGTGAATGAAGCTGTGGGTGAAGGCCCAGTCAAAGAAAAGGTGGTCTTTATTGGCAGTGTGCTGTTCATTCCCATCTTCTTTGTTGACCTTGGCTTACTGATCGATTTACCCGCCTTTGTGAATAATCTGAACACAGTCAAGTTAACGCTGTTGATCGTAGTTGGTTTGATTATCAGTAAATTGATCGCAGCTTTGTTGACAAAACTGGTTTACCGCTATAAATGGCAAGAAATGCTAACGATGTGGTCGCTGTCACTTCCCCAGGTTGGTACAACGTTAGCAGCAACGTTAGTGGGATATCAGGCTGGGTTGCTGCCAGTAGAAGTATTACACAGTGTGATTGTCTTAATGCTCGTCACATCAACCTTGGGGCCGTTGATAACCAGTCGAATAGCTGTTGGTTTGAATTCCCCACCAGATGAAGATCCAGCACCACCTCTAGCTGAGGAGAACACATCAGAAACAGACAGTGCTTTTACTATAGTCGTGCCTATATATAATCCTCAGACCCAGCAGTATTTGATTGAAATGGCAGCATTATTAGCGCGTCAGTCTCATGGCAAAATTATACCCCTGGCGATCGCTACTGCTGCTGCTCACATGGATGCACCCCAGTTAGAAGCGTCTCTACAACGGAGTGAGTGGTTATTGAATAAAGCCACGATACAAAGTCGAACCTTGAGCGTAGCCGCAGAACCAATGCTGCGAATCGATGATGCCTTTGCTCAAGGAATTAGCAGAGCGGCTCGCGAACAAAAGGCTAATTTAATTGTTATGGGTTGGGGTAAACGGACTGGGTTACGAGCGCGTTTATTTGGGAATGTGATTGATGGTGTGCTTTGGGCATCTCATTGTCCAGTAGCAGTGACACGTCTAGTAGAATCACCGAAAAAAATTCAGCGGATCTTAGTACCAATCGAAAATTTAACAGCACCGACATTACAACCTGTACAATTTGCCCAGATGCTAGCAGAGGCAAATCAGAGCCACATTACTGTGCTGAATGTGTGCGATCGCCGCACTAGTTCTAGTAAAATTGCTTGGAGGCGATCGCATCTCTCCCTATTGGTATCTAAATTGGCTTTAGCCAATGCCCCAGAAATTCAAATTATTGCTCACGAAAATGTTGCCCAAGCAATTTTGCAGGCAGCAAGATTATATGATTTAGTAGTTTTACCTTTTATACGTAATCGTACCAGTCCTGGAGGGTTAGCCATTAGCGATGTCACAACCCAGCTAGCCAGACAACTCACCTGCTCAATTATCATGCTTGGAGAACCGCAACGCACTCAAAGCACAAATTTAATTATGTCTACTACGGTTAGCAGCATTACATCTGCTGTATGATGTAAGGCAGAATACAGTTCAAGTAATTGGACTTTGGCTGCGTTAACGTAGTCCGCCGGAGGCATCAAATTTCCGAAACATATTGGCAATAAATGAATCGGCTGTAGGGATTTACATCTGTATTATTTGCATATATTTGTAGCGCGAGTGTCAACCCGATCTCGACTAATTTTTGGTATCCAATTAAAAACGTAATAGCCGTAAAAATACTTTATATTTTTGAAGATTTGATAAAGAACGGCTGAACAACAAACAATTTTTAAACAATTTTTGTTATTTTGCTAATTGAATTCTTAAGAAAACAGGTAAAAATATAACAAAACTACAACCGTGAAAAAATAGGTAAGTTCAACAACAATTTTTGATTGAGCCTTGTTATTTTTTTTTGTTTTGTATTTTTGTACCCAAGCTGGGTAATCTAAAAGTAAGTGCAATAGCTACTGAAAATATTTGTAAGTAACTGGGAAACTATGAGAATTTTGGTGACGGGCGGTGCTGGGTTTATTGGTTCCCATCTCATCGACCGACTAATGGCTGCTGGGCATGAAATAATATGCTTGGATAATTTTTACACTGGTCATAAACGCAACATTTTGAAATGGTTAGGCCATCCGTACTTCGAATTGATCCGTCACGATATTACCGAACCAATTCGGTTAGAAGTGGATCAAATTTATCATTTAGCTTGTCCTGCTTCACCAGTACATTACCAGTACAACCCAGTTAAAACCGTTAAAACTAACGTGATGGGAACACTGAATATGTTGGGGCTAGCTAAACGTGTGAAAGCAAGGTTTTTCTTAGCTTCTACTAGTGAAGTATACGGAGATCCAGAAGTTCATCCCCAAACTGAAGAGTATAGAGGTAGCGTCAATCCCATTGGAATACGTTCATGCTATGACGAAGGTAAAAGAATTGCTGAGACTCTAGCATTTGATTACTACAGGCAAAATAAAGTTGATATTCGAGTTGTGCGGATATTCAACACCTACGGGCCGAGAATGTTAGAAAATGATGGTCGGGTGGTGAGCAACTTTATAGTTCAAGCCTTGCAGGGTAATCCTTTAACCGTGTACGGTGATGGTTCGCAAACTCGTAGTTTCTGCTACGTTTCCGATTTGGTAGAAGGATTCATCCGCCTAATGAATAGCGACTACATTGGCCCAATGAACCTAGGCAATCCTGGTGAATACACGATTTTACAATTGGCACAAACAGTGCAAAATATGATCAATCCAGATGCGCAGATTAAGTTCGAGGCACTACCTTCGGACGATCCCCGACGTCGCCAGCCGGATATCACAAAGGCAAAAAATTGGTTAAATTGGGAACCTACCATTCCTCTGCAAGAAGGTTTAAAACTAACAATAGAAGATTTTCGCGATCGCATTCAAAGCGATGTCAATAATTCAACCACCTGAGTTACGTCTAGCGTCGCTCTAAATTTTCATGCAAGCTAACCCCATCGGTAGCTAGTATATTTAGTTGCTGAGTTTTACCAAATGTGTAAGTGTAAAATTGAGAACTTCTTTTTGAAGATTAAGCCCAAATTAAGTGAGGAGTTAAATAAATGCGTGTTTGCGTGATTGGTACTGGTTACGTTGGTTTAGTTACAGGCGCTTGCTTGGCTCATATTGGGCATGATGTAATTTGCGTAGACAACAACGAAGAAAAAGTTAAGTTAATGAAGTCTGGGCAGTCTCCAATTTTTGAGCCGGGACTCTCAGAAATTATGCAGTCTGCCATTCAAACAGAGAAGATTCATTTTACTAGCGATCTTGCTGCTGGAGTTTCCCACGGAGAAATTCTGTTTATTGCTGTGGGAACGCCACCTTTACCCACTGGTGAAAGTGATACTCGTTACGTCGAAGCTGTAGCCCGTGGGATTGGGGAAAATCTCAACGGTGGTTATAAAGTCATAGTGAATAAATCTACAGTACCCATTGGCTCAGGTGACTGGGTACGGATGCTTGTTCTAGATGGTGTTGCAGAGCGGCAGAAAACACTGGTACCCGCAGGTGGAGTGCCGAGTGATGAGAAATTATCTGAATTTGTAGCCGAGTTTGATGTAGTCAGCAATCCAGAGTTTTTGCGCGAAGGTTCGGCAGT
This sequence comes from Nostoc sp. 'Peltigera membranacea cyanobiont' 210A, assembly GCF_002246015.1. Classification (GTDB taxonomy): domain Bacteria; phylum Cyanobacteriota; class Cyanobacteriia; order Cyanobacteriales; family Nostocaceae; genus Nostoc. Next base: position 269,961 of record NZ_NOLJ01000008.1, on the reverse strand, counting down.
TCACGACACCTTTAACCCCGATCGCATCGTACTAGGAGGCAATAGCCAAAGAGCAGTAGCCTTAATGCAACAACTGTATGCCCCGATTGTGGAACGCAAGTACGCTGAGGATCAATCTTTACCTCCAGTGCCAATTCTGGCAACAGACCTGAGTTCGGCGGAGATGATCAAATACGCCGCTAATGCCTTTTTAGCCACTAAGATTAGTTTTATTAACGAAGTTGCTAATATTTGCGATCGCGTTGGTGCTGATGTCACCCAAGTAGCCAAAGGTATCGGTCTAGATTCCCGCATTGGTAACAAGTTTTTACAAGCTGGTATTGGTTGGGGTGGTTCTTGTTTTCCCAAAGATGTCTCCGCTCTGATTCACACTGCTGATGATTATGGTTATGAAGCCCAGCTACTGAAATCCGCTGTCAGTGTCAACGAACGTCAGCGGTTGATTGCTTTGGAAAAACTCCAACAAGTTCTGAAAATTCTCAAAGGCAAAACAGTCGGACTACTCGGACTGACCTTCAAGCCAGATACCGACGACTTGCGAGACGCCCCAGCACTCATCCTAATTGAGCAGCTAAACCGACTGGGAGCCAAAGTCAAAGCCTACGACCCCATTATTTCCCAAACAGGTATGCGTCATGGTCTTTCTGGGGTGTTAGTAGAAACCGATGCTGAAAGACTAGCTGATGGCTGTGATGCTTTAGTACTCGTCACCGAATGGCAGCAATTCAGCACTCTGGATTATGTGAAGATGGCGAAACTGATGGCCCACCCCGTTATCATCGATGGTCGTAACTTCCTCGACCCCGAAGCAATGATCCGCGCTGGATTTCAATATGTAGGCGTGGGAAGATAGAAAGTTAGGAGTTAGGAGTTAGGAGTGACAAATAAAAATTAATTACAATCTATAATTAACAACTCCTAACTCCTTTCAAAACCTAAAGATTTAAACATACCGCCTAGATGATTCTAGGCGGTATTTAATTTGTTTAAAGCTTCATTTTACATTAACTTTTTGCGTGTAATCTTGCATCAAGCGCTATGTGGAATACGTTCAATTTCAGCATATCCACTGAAAATAATTTTTTGACCTTCAGTTTCTAATCGGTTGAGACGCATTTTGACTCCATCAAGGTCAAAACGATCCAAATCGACCATATTATCTAAAATTTCTACCAGCGCTACGCTCAAGGTTTGCGAGATTTCCCGTTGTGCTTCTGGCACTTGGTCAAGTTGAATATTCGGATCTTTGAAAGAAACTCGCCGCCGTCTTTCAATGCCTACAGTTAAAATCATGCTCAGGGGTACGAGTTCGCCATTATTTAAATCTGCTTTTGCTACAAGCTGTAAGCGATTTTCTGGCAATAGCTGTATCTGGACATCTGTAAAGGAGACTGGTTCACCGCCAGATAATTCTGTCAGTGATGGTACGGTGAGGTTAAGCAGGCGCTTTTTCACCAGTTCCGCATTAAAGGCTTGGTTTATGCCTGCTTCTGATAATATGACTTGAGCGATCGCTTGAGTGGGCTGCTTAAGGCTAAGTTTGCCACTTAAAACCGAGCCGAAGTCAATGGCCACCGCATCAGTTTCAAACGACATCTCCTCAACCGCGAAATCTCTCCGAATCACTAAGCCACGACCGCTCATTTTAAAGCTGTCAATGCTGCCTTGCAAGAGCTTGCTGGAGGGGTAGCAGCGCACAAAGACTTCTACTGACTCGCTTTGGGTAAACAGGTGGCGAATCGTTTGGCTGGCGACTGTGTTGAGCATCCGCTCTCCCCAATCTGTGCCTTTAGGATCTTGTAAACCAGTAAGTCCGCCGAACATGTGGTTTTGGGTCTCTAGAAGTTCTTTGTACTTTTGTAACAAATCATGAAGAATACAGCAAGCGATCCCGTGATTAATTGTGCTGATGGATAAGCATAGGATAGCTGATGGTTGATGAGTTAATGTATTAAATATTACTAATTAAAGTCAAGTAGGAAGAAAGTCGCAGCATTCATGACAATAGTAATCATACGCTAAAGTTTTATGGAGTAATATCATGTCCGTATAATTAGTTATGATTTCCACAGTCATTGCACCCCACCCCCAGCCCCTCCCGAAGAGCGGGGAGGGGTTCTTCAGGTTTAATAAGTAATCTAGCGGACATGATATAACGGGTTGAGAGTAAACACCCGACTTTTGGGTGTTAAGTGCGACTTTTAACCAAGTCGCGATGCGATCGCTTGCCCAATAAATATATAGCTAGCGATCGCTCCACAGCTTTTATAATCTTAAATTCATTAATAAAGTTGCTAGAATCAGATGATTATGTACCAGTGATTCTAGTCTGGATTGGTCATAATCGCGCACTCCGAGCCAGAGAGAATAGTTTTAAAAGTTACTGGCGGGATGCTTGGGTAAAAATAAATTTTGCTAGGGAGCGAATGAAACCAGAAAGATATCAGCGGTAGCATAGTCGATGTGTGAAGTTCCTCCACGGACAACACTAAAAAAGCATTATGCTGACATCAATTGCTGGATACGCTGTGGTTCTTCTCCTAGCCAATCTGGATTTTGGGCAGTGCTGTCGAAGATTGATGAGGTTTTGAACGGCTCAAACTCGCCGCTTGATGCCGCTTCTGCCGTTTTTGCTAAGAGCGATCGCACCTGCTCATCATTCATTGGCTGGAACGTCCGCACTGCTTCAAAAGCTTGCTCTAGAATTTCCATGCTGTCAATTCCGGTAATCACAACCGATGTCGGCAGATTCAAAGCATAGTGTAAACATTCAATTGGTGTTACAGTTTTTGACCGTAAAAGAATACCGTTTGCCAAGCTTTTCATTCCCAGAACGCCGATGTTTTGTTTAACTAGCTCTGGCACAACCAGCTTTTCAAAGCTTCGGTAGTGGGCATCCATCACATTGAGAGGCATCTGCACTGTATCAAATTTAAACCCATTAGTGGCTGCAACTTCCAGCATGTGCAGATGAACATAGGGGTCTTTATGCCCAGTAAAACCTATATATCGAAGTTTGCCAGCTTCCCGTGCCTCAATCAAGGCAGCATTCGCCCCTTCTTCGTGAAAAACTCGATGCGGGTCTTCGTGCCGCAGGATTTCGTGGTGCTGAACCAGATCGATGCAATCAACTTGCAAGCGTTGGAGTGATTCGTCTAGCTGTTTTGCTGCTACTTTTTTAGAGCGACCATCGATTTTCGTCATCAGGAACACTTTATCTCGATAGCGATCGCGCAGCGCTTTGCCCATACGAATTTCGCTGACTCCACCGTTGTAATCCCAACTGTTATCCATAAAGGTGATGCCGCGATCGATAGCTGTTCTCACAATGCGGATAGCCAGTTGCTCATCAACGTGCTTCAAGGCGATGTGCCAACCACCCAATCCGATGGCGGAAACTTTCTCTCCTGTACTACCGAGTACTCGATATTGCATTTCTGAATTTGACGTAGTTCCTGACATGTGTTCTCCAAGTCTTTCAGCTATTACTCAAGTACATATAGCCATCTGCCAATTCAAACACAAGGCAAAGCTGACAATATCTTGCTGAAGATACACTTTTTGAAAATATTAAGAGAAGAATCAAGAAGCCAAAATACCGATGGCAATTTAAGATGTGTGAGGTAAAAAATTGAATTGATGTGTTAAGCCCAGACGTGTGGCGGTAGGGAATTAGCAGCATTACGCTGTGCGAAGGAGGTCAGAGTTTGTCGCCAGACATAGCTAAAGTAGCTTATCTCAACGAACTCCTAACTCCTAACTCCTAACTTTATTTACCACTATAGAAAAAGGCAATTTCTTTCTCTTTTAGGGGCGCGAAATCGGCATCTACAAGTAATTGGTCGAGTTCTGCTTGGGGAATGTGTTTTGCACCAATGCGCACAATGCGCGATCGCATCGTATTAGATACACCACTGCGCTGTCTATTGCCTTCTAGCGCCATAACTTTACCATAAAGTTCTAGCTTGGCAGGGGGAATGGGAGAACCATCAAAATCAATTCCCTGTGCGATCGCTTCATCAATCGCATCAGCTCCTGTAGTAGTTTGATTCCCTGGGTTAGTTTCGGTAGGCATGGTGATTTACTCTTCTTCGCTATGGGTAGATTTTACCAGCCTTGCTGACACCAAAGTTGCCAACCCTGAAACTCATACCAATTTGAAAATCTGTAGAGACGCGATGAATCGCGTCTTTACCCAAGGATGTGTTGCAATCATTAATTGAATTGGTATCACATTAGATTAATCACGAGCTTGTCGCGTCACCACACCACCAACAAACGCCCCTAATATAGTTCCTGTCCATAGTCCTGTTGTACTACCTTGCCATATTGCGCCTGGTGTCATCCAAGCGTTGCACATCTCCTTGAAACCCCAAGGTTGGTTTTGACACTTTTGGCTATGCAGCATCATGGTGATTTGCCCACTGGTGTAAGCGCCAAAAAAACCTGATGACAGTGCCAAGAAAGTGCAAATTAAAATTCTATTTTTTGTCATTTGTCATTTGTCATTGAGAATGGGAAAAGGACAACTTATATCTTGCACCAGGCGACTAGAAGTCACGGCTACACAGACTTGTGTTGAGCGGAGTCGAAATACAAAACCTGCCTCCGCAGGTTGAAAAGACTTGATTTTGCGTTAGTCCGCCTACGCGGACTTCTCTGCGAGACGCTGTTCGCGTTCGTTTATATAGCCGCGATTTCTAATCGCTAGGGCTAGGTGCAAAATGTGAGACAAGGGGACAGGGGCAGAAACTTGTTGCAAGTTTTCACTTAAGTCATTTTGTCATCTTGTCCCCTTGTCTCCCTTGCCCCTCCGCTTCTTCCCATTCCCCATCAACCTGTATTTCTCATCCCGGCTGCAATACCATTAATAGTTAACAATGCTCCTCGCAGTAACTCGCCTTTGCTGTAACGAGAATGAATCACTCCAGAAGTAGCAGCAGTATTTTGGGACTGCCGTAGACGCTTGAGTAGTGAAACTTGGATAAATCCCAAGGGGACAATTGTCCCATTACGTAACTGCACAGATCGTTGCAATACCGGATCGCCATCTAACAGTCGATTGTGATCGGTGATTTTTAACACCAAATCCCTTGTCAGATAGAACTCGCTAGCAATTTGGTCAAAAACCTTGCCAAAACGAAGTTGATCTTCTGGTTTTGAGAGTTCTTGGACGTAGTGGTGTGCCATTTGCATATCTACTTTTGCCAAAGTCATCTCGGCCTTAGAAATCACCATCTTGAAGAAGGGCCATTTAACGTAAAAGTAGCGTAGCAATTTCAAGTGTTCTTCTGGTTCTGCGTTCAAGAATTCTTGTAACGCTGTGCCAACGCCATACCAGGAAGGAAGTAAAAAGCGAGTTTGCGTCCAGCTAAATACCCAAGGAATAGCTCGCAGACTGCTTAAATCTTTCTTACCAGATGGACGGCGTGCGGGACGGGAACTAATTTGCAGTTGGCTAATTTCTTCAATGGGGGTTACTTCGTGGAAGAAATCAACAAAATCAGGCTGTTCGTAGATTAAAGCACGATAATGTTGACGCGATCGCGCTGCTAATTCTTCCATAATCTCATTCCAGGGTTCGATATCATCAAACCCTGTTCGCAGCAGGCTGGCTTGAATCACAGCAGTAGTGATGGTTTCCATGTGGTACAAAGCCAAGTCCAACAAGGAATATTTGGAAGCTAAAACTTCTCCTTGTTCAGTAATCTTGATTCGCCCATTGATACTATGACCTGGTTGAGCTAAAATCGCTTCGTAAGCGGGGCCGCCACCACGTCCCACAGAACCGCCGCGTCCGTGAAAAATCCGCAAACTTAGATCGTAGTTTTCTGCTATTTGTTGCAGTGATTTTTGAGCTTTATGAATTTCCCAATTGCTGCTTAAAAAACCAGAGTCTTTGTTGCTGTCAGAATACCCCAGCATTACTTCTTGCAAGTTTGTGGGAAGCGGAGAGGAGGTAGGGGAGCAGGGGAGCAGGGGGGCAGGGGAGGCAGGGGAGGCAGGGGGGGATGAATTTTCATCGGTATGCTCTGCTTTTGTCTGTTCGTAGCCGCCGGCTAATAAAGCGCGATATAAGGGGAGTTCAAACAGTTTCCGCATGACGCTTCTGGAGCGTTGTAAATCTTCTACTGTCTCAAATAGGGGGACTACTTGAATAGTTCCGACGGCAATGGCGGGGTCAAAAAGTCTGGCTTCTTTGGCTAACAGTAGTACTTCTAGCACGTCGCTCACATCGCGGCACATACTGATAATGTAAGTTTGGCAGATGTTGAGACCAAATTCTTGTTGGAGCGATCGCACGACGCGAAAGGTTTCAATTACATCGTTGGTTTTTTCCGAAAATGGCAATTCTGCCGGAATTAATGGCCTGCGGGTTTGGAGTTCTCCTGTGAGCCAAGCAACTCTTTGCTCCTCGGATAGTTCGTTGTAAGGTTGGGGTAATATTTGCAGGTATTCCAGGATCTCATTCAGCGCATCGGCGTGGCGAGATGATTCTTGGCGGATATCTAACTGTGTCAAGTTAAAGCCAAAAATTTCTACCTGACAGATGAGATTTTCTAATTCTCGACAACTTAAACCTGTTTCTGTCAAGTTGCGCTGAATCATTCGCAGTTCTGCTAAAAAATCGGCTCCCGAACGATATAGGGGGCTATCTTGATTTGTCGGCGTTTCTCGATTGTACAAAGCTAAATTGCGATCGCGAGTATTTTCCAGCCGTTTCAGTACGTAAGCCAGTTTCAGCCGATAGGGTTCTTGTCGATAACGCAGTGCCAGTGCGTCATATACCTCACTCAACTGGGACTGATCCAATTCTAGAGATTCCAGTAAGTCTGGTAAAACATCACTCCAGTGCATCGACACACTCAACAATTCAATCAGATTTTTCACTGACTGAATATATCTCCCCAGCACCATTTTGCGCTGATAGCAAGCTGTTTTCCAGGTGATTTCGGGTGTAACTGATGGGTTCCCGTCTCTGTCTGAGCCTACCCAGGAGCCAAAAGAGCAAAAGTTTTTACTCGGTGGTTCTAGCCAAGGAAAGGTATTGGATAGAGTGTGTTTGAAACGTTTATACAGTTGGGGAATGCCATCAAATAAAACTTCTTGGAAGTAGTGCAGGGCATAATCTACTTCATCTAGCACTGTGGGTTTGAACTGGTGAAGTTCGTCTGTACGCCACCACAGGCGAATCTCTTCAAGCAATTGTTCGCGGACATCTACTGCTTCCCAAGGATATGCTCCTGGCGTAGTCCCAGAGTGATTTTCCAAGGTATCCAGTTTTTGCAAAAGTTGTACCACCTGTCGCTGCTTATCTCGGATGGTATGACGAACAATTTCCGTCGGATGCGCTGTAAAAACTAAGCGCACATCCAGATGTGCAATTAAACGTTGAATTTGCTGGGGCGGTACATTCAGTTTGAATAAATAGGGAAACAAGGCAGCAAAAGTACCTTTTGGTTTGACTTGCGCCTTTTCGAGATAATTCTTTTTGAGAAAGGCTGCTGCTATTCCCTTGCTAACAGGCGCGTCATCTTCTCTTTGATTAGACGAATAGTTAACATTAGACGCTGTTTCCGGCTCTATTTCCTCTGTTTCTGCTTCATAACGGCTCAATTGCTGCCGTTGTTCGTATTCCTGCTCTATGATGTTAATCAGCTGAAAATACAGAGCGAAAGCACGAGCCGCGCGTATTGCTTCGTTGATATTTAGTTGTTCAATTAATTTGACGGCTGAAGATGCTTGGTCATTTGTTGCTTGTCCTTCTGGCGAACATAAATCGCGCAACTGACGCAACAAGTCCACCATATTTTGACCACATTCTTGCCGGAGAACTGACTCCCACAATTCTTCCACTACCTGGAGACGATGGCGCAAAAATAATTCCGACACCGGGTATATATCAGCAGTTTGAGACGAAGAGTATAAAAGGGAACCCATATTCTCTATTCTTGTAAAGCTAATTACTGTTTACGGTTCTAGGTTTTGCACTTAATGCTCACCGGGTTGTTCCTGAGCAAATAATTATTTGGTGTATATCTTCTCATCTTGATTGATTTCGTGTTCATCTGGGAAATCTAGATTGGGTAGGCGATCGCCTCGAAATAATTCTTCACTAGCTTCTCCTATTGCTTCTAGTGCTCTTACTGTAGTTTTTCCAGTAATCAGCAGCAGTAATATAGACGCTGTACCTATTTGTAAAAGGAACGATTGAGGAATGGGAAATAAATCCAGATTGGATGCGGGTTTAGCTGAAGACTGTTGGTTGGTAGGAGGCATTGCTAATTTTTGGTTATGGGAAGCATGAGTAAGAAGGAGTTAGGAGTTATGAGTCAGGAGTTAGGAGTTAAGATGACTCCAACGATAAAGGAAGGGAGTTTAATGAGATAAGCTTATTGTTTGTTTCGCCCGTCAGGGGCATTAGAGCAGTGGGACGCAAATCCGGCTTTCAAGGAAAAGTTATCAACCAGTCATATAGAATTATTCTGACTCCTGGCTCCTAACCCCTAACCCCTAACTCCTAACTCCTAACTTCTGATTTCTGACTCCCTATTAGTAAAATAAACGCAAAACTCAACATTAGTCAGACTTGCAACCTATACAAGACTATCTTGTCCGATTTTGTGAGCTACGAAGGTAACAAAATTGTTAAAAAAAAACGTCAGAGTGTGATAGACCTATGGTTCTAGTTTACAAGTGCAGGCACTATCCCCCAACCATCGCTTCCTGTAAAGTTAACTGAGCATGAAAACAGTATTACCAGATCGCCAGCAATCCTTAGTGCAATGGGTGAGCCAAGCAACAGGGATCAACACTTTCGGAGTGAAAGTCCGGTTGCGGGGAAATGACCTTCATATTCTTTGTGAAGGTACAGAATGTCCGCAGCGTTGGCGTACTTTGTCTGATTTGCTGCAAGCACTACAGCAAACAAACTTAGATATCCTCACAAGCAGCGAACAAACTTCAATATATCAAGTATTTGTCTATGGCCGCAGAAAAGGGGAACAGCGCCCCTCATGGTGCCATCGAGTTCATTTGAATCAAATAGATAAGCATCTCGATCAGGTGCAACAAGCGCTGCTAGCAGACTCGGAAAAATCAAAACAACCGGGTGGGGCGCTAATTGTCTCTAACGAAAGTTTGGCACGCCAAGGCAATCCAGAAGCGATCGCTCGATATCTGAGCGAAACTCTGAGTACGTTAGGTGTATCGGTACAGGTAAAGATTAAGCTATATAAGCCCAAGAATTCTCAGCCAGAAGAAAATCGCCTGTGGATATTTTGCCAATCAAGCTATAGCCCTGATGCATCGTTGCTTGCCGAACCAATAGCACAAAAGTTGCGTTATCTCAAGCTTTCCGGCTACCAAGATGCCGTAATTGTTTCTCAGGTGAGCGGCGAAACTGCCCCTGATTGGCTGCTGCGGATAGATTTGACGCCACCAGAGGTAATGCTTAAAGAGTGGGCGCGTTGGGGGGATGTCCAAGCGATCGCTCGATTATTAACTGAGGTACTATCAGGATTAAAAGTTGGTGTCCAAGTTTCTTTGAAAGAATCAACGCTACATATTTTTTGTATCCCAGCTTTCGATCCTTTAGGAACTGCCCCGATCCCAGACAAGGTAGTGTGCTTAGAGGCGATTTTACCGCAGCTAGAAGCGATCGCTCCTCAAGGCATTCTCGCCGCCACCATATACGGACAAAAAGCAGGCGACAAGGAACCCACTTGGATTGATTGGCTGGCTTTACCCGCAGCAAACCATCCCGCCTTTGCCCTATCACCACTAGATTTGGCAAATACTGGCGATGAACCAGCGATGGTATTTTTACTAGAGCGCTTACTCAATCCTGATTTGGATTGGCGACTATTGACAGGTGGAATTCGCGTACTTCTACTGAACAAAAATCGTTTATTGCACATTATGTGTGATGCACCTGTTTGTCCACAGCGACAACAAGTAGCGAGTAAAATTACGCAGTTTATCCGCCAGTTAAAAATTTCCGGTATTATGGGAGTACGTATCTACGGTCGCCGGGCTGGGAATAAAGAACCTTTTTGGCATTATGGCGTCGATCTTGAACATCGCCAACGTTTAGTACCAGAAGCAACCCCAGAATTTGCTGCTACTTCTATATACATTAACGATTTAGTAACACCTGAGACTAGTGAGCCAATTTTGCGCCCAGACTTAACGACAGAAGAAGTTCAAAATTTTGTAACAGAAGTAGCGCGAGATTGGATAGCAACGGCGAGTTCAACTGCGAGAAAATTCCTGTTGAAAAGCCAGCTATTTACCGAAAGCAGCGAGTCAGCGGAACGTAACCACGATCTTCAAGGAATTAAAATTGCTCTAGTTTGGGGAACACTGGGATTATTGCTCACCCTCCAAACTGATTGGGTATTGGGTCGAATTATTGCACTTAATACGCCCACGCCAAAAGTAGCTAGTGCCACCCTCCCATCTTCATCTTCCGAGCAAAAGGCATCTTTGACATCTGGGAAAAATCAGACTGAGAAAACGACATTTTTTAGTAGTACTTCCAAGACAAAATCTCCTCCAAATCAGAGTTCTGTATTTAATGCTTCGGAATTTACTCAGAGTGATGATACCCCAAAAAATAATTTAGCAGCCGCACCACTGAAGGAAAAAGCAACCGCAACAGCTATTCTTTTAGCAGCGCGATCGCAGATGCCAAGTTTTAATGTCAGGCAGTTAGACGAGCAACTAGCACTCTATAAACAGCGTTTAGCTAGAACTGGTAGTCCCCCAGATGTGTTGATTATTGGCTCCTCCCGCGCCCTCAGAGGAGTAGATCCCGCAGCACTTTCTAAAGCTTTAGCAACTCAAGGCTATCCAAATCTTGACGTGTTTAACTTTGGGATCAACGGTGCTACGGCACAAGTTGTAGACTTTGTGATTCGTCACGTACTAGAACCATCAGAACTACCCAAAATAATTATCTGGGCAGATGGGGCGCGTGCTTTCAACGGTGGGCGCGAGGATATTACCTTTAAATCCCTTGCGGCATCCGTTGGTTATAAGCAAGCATTCCAAAAAACACCAACCACTGCAAATAGCAATGATTTACCTGAGAATACAGTAAATTCGGGAGAAGAAAAGACAAAGGAAGAAAAACAGGAGATTAGTACTTATGAAGCCGTCAATCAGGCGTTAAATCAGGCTCTAGCCTCTGTTTCTACCAGCTATCAAAACCGCGACCAAATTAAAAGTTTACTACAAAAACAATTGCTCGTATTTGGTAATAATCAGACAGTTGCATCACAAAAACAGTTGACAGACGGTACTTCAGATGAAAGTATTTCCCAGCAAGCCGTTGACTTTGATGGCTTTCTACCCTTGTCTATTCGCTTTAATCCCGCGAGATACTATCAAAAACATTCTAGAGTTCCCGGAAATTATGACAACGACTATAAATCTTTCCAAGTAGAAGGACAGCAAGATACTGCTTTTCAAGAAGTACTTCAGTTTACCCAGTCTCAGAAAATCTCCTTAGTGTTTGTCAATATGCCTCTGACGGCAGATTATTTAGATCCAGTGCGTAAACAATATGAGCAACAATTTCAGCAATATATGTTGCGTTTGGCTGCTAATCCCAACTTTATTTATCGTGATTTGAGTCAACAGTGGCCAAAAGTAAATGATTTCTTTTCCGATCCTAGCCACCTCAATCGTTTTGGTGCATACGAAGTCTCGAAAAAGCTAGCTAACGATCCGATGATTCCTTGGCCAGTGAAGTAGGAAGTAGGGAGTGCGGAATGGGGAGACAAATGACAAATGACAAATGACTAAAAAATGAACTTTATATCAATTTTTTATGGGCTGTTCCTATTGAGTGTGTTAGGAATTTACTGGTCTTTAGCACAACATAAATTGCGATTGTGGACGCTGCTAATTGCCAGTTTGGTTTTCTATTCATCTTTGCACATTCAATACATACCATTACTATTAGCATTAACGTTTATCAATTTCCGTATAGGGCTGGAAATTGGTAACAACACATCACCAGGAAAACATTCTCTTGATTGGCAAATTTCTAATGAAGAGTGGCAATTTGCTCAAGTTGATTGGAATCGTCGCCGTCTAAAAGTTTTGTGGGTGGGTATAATTCTAAATGTTTTACTGCTATTAGCTTTTAAGTATTTTACCCCTTTATTCAAGTTTCTTTCTCATGTGCAAACAAACTCACCAGATAGCTCTTTTAAGTTAATTGCACCCTTGGGAATTTCATTTTTCACCTTTGAATGTATTGCTTATTTAATAGATGTCTATCGCGGTGCCCCTGCTACTGATAATTTTCTTAAATTTGCTACATACAAATTATTCTTCGCCAAACTGATTTCAGGGCCGATTACGCGCTATCACAACTTAGCAAATCAATTTAATACACTAGAATTACCCAATACCAATAGAGTAGCTGAGGCGCTGTGGTTGATTGCTAGGGGTGCAGTCAAAAAAGGTATTTTTGCAGACCACTTGGGAATTTTTGTAGATTTATGTTTCGGTAATTTGCAACGGGCCGGTAGTACGGATCTCTGGTTAGCTACATTCGCTTATGGCTTGCAGTTATATCTAGATTTCAACGGTTACGTAGACATTGCCCGTGGTAGTGCTATGCTTTTCGGCTTGGTTCTACCTGAAAATTTCGACTTTCCTTATTTCAGCACCAATATTTCCGAATTTTGGCGGCGCTGGCATATAACTCTGGGAGATTGGCTACGTAACTATGTCTACTTTCCCTTGGGTGGTTCCCGTCGGGGTTTAGTCCGTACCTGCTGGAATTTATTTCTTGTAATGCTAATCGCTGGTATCTGGCACGGTGCTGCTTTGGGTTATGTCGTTTGGGGTATACTCCACGGATTAGCTTTGGTGGTTCATCGACTTACAGATTCTATAAGCGATCGCTTTGAAAATCTAGAACAATTCTGGCAAAATCCTCTAGGGATCTTTGTCGCTTGGTTTTTAACTCAATTGATGGTTTTTACCTCTTGGATTTGGTTCCGTCTACCTAATCTCCAAGACTCTTCTTTAGTAATTCGACATCTTTGGGGTTATCCGGCTGACGCCCAGTTTGCTGAAAAGGTCTATGTGGAAGCCTTAAATATGAGCCAATCCCAACTCGCTTGGGTACTTCTAGGTTTAGCTGCGCTTATGGCTGTAGTCTATGCATTCAATCGAATGCTGAAGTTAGAGTTTAACTGGCCCCTTAAGCTTGTCTTCGTGCCCCTATGTTTTTACGCTGTTTGGTTATTAGCTCCTGAAGGCAGTTTGCCCTACATCTACTTTGATTTTTAACTGGACTATCAGACAATATAGAGCTTATTATTTCGTTACAAATTGACGAGACTTAAAATGTTTCTCATAGCTTCCTTGTAAAGAAGTGTAAAGGTAAATAACTAAGCGATCGCGTCATTGAAAGTGATAGCTAGATTGTATTTAAAATGGCTTAAAAAGCCTTAATCCATTACTTTCATGACTATATGTTTATAGTAGAAAAACTTTACAGTTCGATGAGCTTTATTAAAGTATTTTATTACAGAGTATTAAGTCACAGATCGCGTCCAAGTAAATTCATGTAGACTGTATTTCAACAGGCGAAAATAAACTGCGCTTGTTCCATATTTAACAACCCATTGCACTTATAAAACAATAAAACAATGACCACAACCTTACAACGGCGCTCTGACGCTAACGTATGGGATCGCTTTTGCGAGTGGATCACCAGCACCGACAACCGTATTTACATCGGTTGGTTTGGTGTACTCATGATCCCAACCCTACTAGCTGCTACAACTTGCTTCGTGATTGCTTTCATCGCTGCTCCTCCCGTGGACATCGACGGCATCCGCGAACCAGTTGCAGGTTCTTTGATCTACGGAAACAACATCATCTCTGGTGCAGTTGTTCCTTCTTCAAACGCTATCGGCTTGCACTTCTACCCAATCTGGGAAGCAGCTTCCTTAGATGAGTGGTTGTACAACGGTGGTCCTTACCAGTTGGTAGTTTTCCACTTCTTGATCGGTTGCGCTGCATACCTCGGTCGTCAGTGGGAACTTTCTTTCCGCTTAGGTATGCGTCCTTGGATCTGCGTAGCTTACAGCGCACCTTTGGCTTCTGCTTGTGCAGTATTCTTGATCTACCCCATCGGTCAAGGTTCTTTCTCTGATGGTATGCCTTTGGGCATCTCTGGAACCTTCAACTTCATGATTGTGTTCCAAGCAGAACATAACATCTTGATGCACCCCTTCCACATGTTAGGTGTGGCTGGTGTATTTGGCGGTTCATTGTTCTCTGCAATGCACGGTTCTCTAGTAACTTCTTCCTTGGTGCGTGAAACCACCGAAACCGAATCTCTTAACTACGGTTACAAATTCGGTCAAGAAGAAGAAACCTACAACATCGTTGCAGCCCACGGCTACTTCGGTCGTTTGATCTTCCAATACGCTTCCTTCAACAACAGCCGTTCACTGCACTTCTTCCTCGCAGCATGGCCTGTCGTCGGTATCTGGTTTACCGCTTTGGGTATCAGCACAATGGCGTTCAACTTGAACGGTTTCAACTTCAACCAATCAATCATTGACTCTCAAGGTCGCGTCATCAGCACTTGGGCAGACGTAATCAACCGCGCTAACTTGGGTATGGAAGTAATGCACGAGCGTAACGCTCACAACTTCCCCCTAGACTTAGCTGCTGGTGAAATTACTCCTGTAGCAATGACTGCTCCTGCTATCAACGGTTAATACTTAAGTATTAGCTAAATAAAAAGCGCCCTCCAGAAATGGGGAGCGCTTTTTAGTTGTAATTATAGCTGTAGCCACATGAGTTAGGACGCTGCTTGCTTGAGAACGGTTTCTATTGCATCACGCAAATTATCGGATTTGAGTAACAACTTACGAACCCTACTTTTCAGCCATGCCCAACACTTTTCAATCCGATTGAGGTCTGGCGAGTAGGGCGGAAGGTAGATGATCTGGCATCCGGCGGCTTCAATTAATGAAGCAATGCGACCGCCATGATGAAATGTCGCATTATCTACAATCACCCACTCACCCGGACGCAACACTGGAATCAAACAAGTTTCTAGCCAGGTTTCAAACACGGTTCGGTTACACGCTCCCTCAACGGTAAATGGTGCAATCAATTGCCCCTCCCGATACCCAGCAATCATATTAATGCGACCTTGCCGCCGACCTGATTTAAGGTCGTAGAAGCGTTTCCCAACAGGAGAGTATCCGTAGCCATAGTTGTCGCGTTCATCCATGCCAGACTCATCAACATATACTAGATGTGATGCTTTCGGATTTTTCAGTTGTGCTAAAAACGCTGCCCGTTTGGCTTCGTCTCGTTGGCTATATCCGTAAGTTTTTTTTTACGCGAATGTCCAATCTTTTGTAATGCCCTGGAAATCGTGCGCTGGCTAATCTTTCCCTCCCATAACTGTGCCATCTCACTCTGAGTTTTATCCCCATGCTCTTTGACAAAGGAGCGAAACTTCTGCCAATCACCGATTTTGCTATTGTCTGACGATGCTTTCCTGTGTTTGGGCTTAACATCACCTGTTTCGGCTTTGCGCTGAAACCATAAGTTAATTGTGTTGCGACTGATATTGAACAATTGGCTGGCCTCACACTTTTTGAGACCATCTAATTCAATCGCTTGCATAACTTTTCGCCGGAAATCATCGCTATAAGCTTTTGCCATTGGGATGGGGTAGATGCAATGCTAACTCTTATAGTTTACGTCCTAATCTTTATGGCTATGGCTATACTTTAAAACAGGCCAAATAAATTCTCTAATAGATTTCCCTCTATAGCGATGCTTCCACATCACAAAGGCATCGTTATACAGGAACCTATCCCACTAATAATTGACATAACTCATTTTGCAACTTTTCTTTTCCCAGATATTAACTCTAGCTTCAGAAAATAACGCTGCCAGATTTGCCGCCCTAGCAAAAGTAGACTGATAATTTGCCGCACTTGTTGAATTTGTATTTGTAACGCTTGATTTCTCTGCCGTAAGTCATAAATATTCTGTTGGCTGAGATAAATATTTTCGGGTGCTTTATTCAGTGCTGCATTGGTACAACTTTCATAGGCGGTTAACCTATCTGCTATATATGCTAGCTGCTGCTTAAGTTGCCACACCCGCCAAGCCACATAGAGTAGTACCAGTGAAATCAGGGTGTTAATTATGACAACTAAAATTACCATTGTTTATCTTGACCAATATTAGCTTTGAGGAATTGTTCTATATACTTGATTTGGCTCTTATTTAATGATGAAGAAATTAAAGGATAAAATTTGTGGTACAAAGTACATCTGTATTCTGGCAATAAAAAGTAGTTAGATAATGCTCTAAGCGATATTGAAAGACTTTACTAGGTGAAAATTAGTGTAACAAAGGCTGATGGCTAAAAAATCGCCAATTTGCCAATTTTGTAACAATGATATGTCCACTCCTCGCAAAACCACAGCTACAATTGCCTTAGATTCACGACTTGGTTTGCGAAATCAACCCGTATGCTTCATAAGCCCCATCATTACTACCTCCCACTCCTTAACCTGATAATCCTAGCCAATTTGAGAGCTTTGTGGGATGTAAGCACAATGGTATAGACCCTTCAACAGATGGTGAGAGAACTACACTACACTCCTTGGAGACTCCCCAGCATCGCCTTTATTATTGTGCTTCTACCTCTACCAGTTTTCCAGTCTGTCGTGTGCAGTTAACTAATATTTTGCCTGTAAAAACCTCACTAGTGGTTCACTAACCAAAAATTGCTGGACGTGGACTTGGGAAACAGATAAGTGATAGAGGAGAAAGTCTCTTAATTCCTCTTCCCTTAACCTTTACCCCTTTCTTTGCCGAAGGCTTCCCCCTCAGCCATAAACCTCTTCCCTGCTGAAGACTTTCCCCTGGTATTTTACTAATACTTTACCAATAATGATTATCTTTTTTTATACATCCAGTAGGAGTTGAGGATGTCAAAAAAATCACCATTGAATAATTTCTTCCCAGCTATTCTTGCTACCTTGACAATTGGATTTGTTGGGTGTGGAAATCAAGCTGTAAGAACTACATTCACTCAGACTAACACCCAGGTAAATGAGAATCTTCCCCAAGTTGTAGCGACTACAAGCGTACTGTGTGACTTAACCAAGCAGGTTGCTGGAAATACAGTTAACCTCACCTGCTTAATTTCTCCTACCGCCGACCCCCAATTTTATAAGCCAAAACCGGAAGATCGTAAAGCCATTGAGCAAGCTAATCTTATTCTTTATAATGGCTACAATTTTGAACCAAATTTGATCAAGTTAATTAAAGCGACTAAAAACCCTACACCAAAAATAGCTGTCGCTCAACTAGCAGTGCCTAAGCCACAAAAATTTCAGGCAGGTGGTAAAAATATAGCCGATCCTCATGTTTGGCACAATACCAAAAATACTATCAGAATGGTGGAGGTAATTAATAGTAATTTGAGAAAATTACAATCTAGTGATGCAGAGGCTTATAGCAGTAATACTAAAAAAATTACCAATGAACTCACTCAGCTAGATAGCTGGATTAAATCAAGAATTGCCAGTATTCCTACCAAAGAACGTAAGTTAGTTACAACCTCTGATGCACTGAGTTATTACGCCAAAGCATACCGTATTTCATTGGCAGGAGGATTGCAAAGTATTAATACTAATGAAAAACTGACGGCAGAACGAGTCAGCAATTTGGCTACCAACATTAAACGGGCTAAAGTATCAACGATTTTTGCTGAGGTGGAAATCAATCCTAATTTGATTCAATCTGTAGCCACAGAAGCTGAAGTGAACATTTCTGACAGAAAGCTATATACTGAAGGACTTGGTGAACCAGAAAGCGATGCGGACACTTATCAGAAAATGATGATTGCCAACACACGCACAATTGTAGAAGGACTAGGAGGGACGTATTTGATGTTTGAAACGAAAGCTGCTAGGTAGCTAGAACATCAATTCAGTAATCCTAAAAACTCAGTTTATTAGTAGTAAGTTGGGTTGAGGAATGAAACCCAACATTTAATCCTTGTTTATGTTGGGTTTCACTGCCGTACCCCTACGGGGAAGCAAGCTACAACCCAACCTACTGGCGTGTCAAGACTAAATTTGTGCATTAGCAAACTCTTGTGGGATGGGCTTCTAGCCCGTCCTAATTGGCGGGCAAGATGCCCGCCCCACAAGAAAATTTATTGCAACATTTTAGCCTTGACACGCCACTACATTGATAGATTTTATTATCCAAAATTTAAAATCGTTAGACTCAACGCTCATGACAAGTCCAAAATCTAAAATCTAAAATCCAAAATCGATTCACCATCCCCAAGTACCAGGAGCGCCTTTAAATGGCCCAACAATATCACTGGTTATCCAACCACCGTAGAAGTTACCTGGTTGTGGTTGCACCTCTTCGCCATTAACGTAGCATTTATCCATTAAATGAGCATAAAAAGCTACATAGTCCTTGATGGATTCAAAGACTGGTGTGGGTTTGGGGTAGAACCAGGCAGCATTATGGACTTCTTTATCACCAACTCTGATTGTGTAGTAACCAGCACTTCCCTTCCACTCACAAAAGCTAGATTGCGGAGTCATCTGTAGATATTCCATTTTGATATCCGCTGGGGGAATGTAGTAAGAAGGAGGATGACTGGTTTCTAAAACACGTTTGGCGCTGTGAGTATCTACAATTACTACTCCGTTAAAGATTATTTGGATATGTTTGGTTGTGTCCTCCAAAAGAGGAGGACGGGGATAATCCCAAACTGATTCTTGTCCGGGAGCAGGTTCGATGCGTTGAAAATTAACCATCATCAAGAGTGTGGAGTGCTGAGAGAGAAAAAAGTAATCAGTACTGATGTACTTAGTGAACTAGCAACTCTCCTTGTAGAGTCACTGCGGTCTTTTAACTCAACCCTCTTTATCGTACCTCTTTAAGAGCATCAACTTGCTTGGTAAACAACTCCGTGAATAAACTAAGCACAGTCCGTTCTTCGCGCACTTTTATATTGGCACTGATGGACATACCTGATTGCAAGTTAACTTTTTTGCCCTTAATCACGAGGGATTGTTTATCTAATGAGACTTTTGCCGGAAATCTGTAAAACTGATGGGTTTGGTCTGGCGGTAATGCGTCTGAACCTATCCCAGTCACTTCTCCCTTGATATCGCCAAACTCGCTGTAAGGAAAGGAGTCAATTCTGACATCTACTTTCATACCTTTTCGCACAAACCCAATATCTTTGTTAGTGATGAAAACTTCAGCAATATAGTTTTCATTGGGGACAATTTGCAACAGTTTTGTCGTTGGAGTTGCGACAAACCCAGGATTTTTTGCTTGCAAATCGAAAACTGTTCCAGCTACAGGTGCGCGGAGTTCTTGATATTTAACATTTAACTGTGATTGAGATATTTTACTATTGACATCTGCCAAACGCTGCTCATTTTCCAGCACAACTTTCATGAATTGGCTATCGATTGTGGCAATCTGCTGTTTGTTCTGGGCTATCTTATCCAAAATGTTTTTATCAGAAACAGCCACCGTATTGCTTAACTCTTGTTGTCCTTTTTCTATATCAAACTGGAGGCGTTTCAGTTCCTCACCTAGTTGCGCTACTTCTGCCGTGCGGTTTTGAACTTCTTGTTGCTGGTTAAGATACTGAAGTTGAGAAATTCCACCTTCTTCTGCTAATATCTTCAGCTTATTTAAAATCCCCTCTTGAATAGCTAAACTTGATTTACTATCTTCCAGCTTAATTTGATTTTGAACCAGTTGTTTTTTGGTCTTTTCTACTTCTAATCGTGCTGCGGAAGACCGAGAGTCTAATTCCTGTTTGGCAACTCGTAGAAGTTGTTGTTCATCAATTCCTACTCCAGAATCTTGACCAGAATTTTTTAATTGAGTGCGGAATAATTGATTTTCTGCTACTAATCCTGCCCGACTTTTCAACAGAAAAGCAGTTTCTTGTGGCAAGTTACCGCGCAGATATAACGCTTCAGATCCATTGGCAGTACTTGCATTCATCAATCGGCGATAAATCTGGTTTTCCTTCATTAATGCAAGGCGAATTTTATTCAAAGAATTTAATTCGGCAACAGAGGCTATGGAATCAAAAGTTAGCAGTAAATCACCTGGCTTCACTTCTTGTCCATCTTTTACATTAACTGTTTTCACCACTCCGCTCACAGGAGCCTGAACTTCTTTGACTGTTCCTTGGGGTTTTAATTGCCCTGTTGCTGGCACTACTTGCTCAATTTTTGCAAAATAAGCCCAAGCAATTCCAAAGCAGGCTAGCCCCACTAGTGTAATCATGATTGTACGCGACCAAATTGGAGATTGGCGCAAGACAATAGATTGCTCAAATTCCTGATTGTTTAAGTTAGTTAAAGACTCTTGAGCAGCTTTTTGTTGTTTTGTCAGTAGCTGTGAATCGTGCTTCACTCCATTTTTGTGATTGCCGTTTTTCTGATTGCCGTTGAGGTGATTCCCATTAAGTTGAGTCATAACAATTTTGGATTTTGGATTTTGACTTTTTTGTAGAGTGGGCAATGTTTCCCGATGCCAAAAACCTTTGCCCTCAAGAATGACTAATTACAAGTTTACATCTTGTTGCTGATACAGGTAATAATAATGACCTTTAGTAGCCATTAATTCTTGATGGCTACCTTGTTCTATAACCCTGCTGTTATCCATAACAACAATCATGTCTGCATTACTGACGGTGTTCAGTCGGTGGGTAATAAAAAATACTGTATCACCCTTGAATGCTTTGGCTAAGTTGAGACATATTTGCCGTTCTGTGGGATAATCTAATGCACTGGTTGCTTCATCTAAAACTAATAATTTTGGTCGTTGTAAAACAGAACGAGCGATCGCAATTCTTTGTCGTTGTCCACCTGAAAGTGCAGAACCCCGTTCTCCCACCCGCGTGTTGTAACCGTTTGGTAAGTTCATGATAAACTCGTGGGCGCACGCAACCTGAGCCGCTTCGATAATTTCTTCGGTTGTGGCATCGGGATTGGTTAGGGCAATATTTTCCTGAACGCTGCCGTCAAATAATAATGTCTCTTGGGGAACTACGCCAATTTGTCGTCGCAGCGAATAAAGTTCCACTTTGGCGATATCATAACCATCAATCAAAATTCTGCCGGACTCAGTTTCGTAAAGTCTCAGCAGTAATTTCATCATCGTACTTTTACCAGATCCACTTTGCCCGACAATGCCGACAAATTTCCCTGGCTCAAATTCGAGGTTGACATTAGAAAGTTGCAGAGGACCACTTGTGCCAAACCGGAAGGAAACATTTTCATATTTCACTGCTCCCTTAATGGTAGGTAAGGGTATATTGTAGCGGTCTGTTTCTCCTTCTTGTGGGGTATCGACAATATCGCTTAAACGCTCTAGAGACAAGGCTGTTTCTTGGAAGCTTTGCCAGAGTTGAGCTAAACGTAATATTGGGCTGGTGACGTAACCCGATATAATCCTAAAAGCAATTAATTCGCCTAAAGTTAATTCTTGTTGCAGTACTAAATAAGCTCCTACCCACAAAACTAGTAAGCTGCTAAGTTTGTTGAGAAAGTTGCTGGTAGAGTTAGCGAGGGTAGAAGTCACAACTGTTTTAAAACCAGCGGCGACAAATCGGGCGTAACGCTCTTGCCAGGAAAAGCGCGATCGCAATTCGATATTTTGCGCTTTTACTGTTTGAATTCCTGACATCACCTCCACTAAATAAGATTGAGTTTCGGCATTGCGTTCGGCTTTGGCACGTAACTGTCTGCTAATGGTGGGAGAAGCAATTAAGGTGATGACGACAAACACAGGAATTGTGCTTAACCCGACTAATGTGAGTTGCCAACTATAAATCAGCATCACACCGATATAAACTACCGAGAATAGAGCATCTAACCCCACCGTTAAGGCAGTACCCGTGAGGAATTGGCGGATATTTTCTAGTTCGTTGATGCGAGTCGAAAGTTCACCCACCGGTCGGCGTTCAAAATAGCGCAGCGGTAAACGTAGTAAGTGGTCGATGATTTCCGACCCTAAACCCATATCGATCCGATTAGTGGTATCGACAAATAGGTAGGTTCGTAAGGTAGTTAGTACTGCTTCAAATAGTCCGACTACTAATAGCAAAACCCCCAAAATATGTAGTGTGCCAATACTATTTTGAGTGATAACTTTGTCGATAATTAACTGAACGACTAGGGGATTTGCCAAGGCTGCCAACTGCACGAAAAAGGAAGCAATAAAGACCTCTATCAGGACTCGACGGTGCTTTGATAAATAGGGTATGAACCACCGTAAACTAAAGCGTTCTTGGGGTGTTTGGTTGGTAGCAGTCAGCAGTAATACCCTAACTTTGGGCGGAAAGTCAGTTGGATCGACTTCTAATTGTTCAACCAATTGAGCGGGTTTGCAGCGCACAATTCCTTTTGATGGAACACCCACAACCACGGTATTGGCATCTACTTCATATAAAACGGCAAAATTATCACCGTAGCGAATCAGCGCTGGTGTTGGAATGCGCGTCACTGAAGCGACTGGTAACTCTATCAACTGCGCCTTGAGTCCAATTAACTCTGCCAAGTAAGCAGTAACTTGAAACGATATAGTCCCCTGACGTTTGACTTGCTCAGTTAAGATGCGGCGAACTACCTCTCGACGAAACGGCATTTCTAGGTACTTCGCGATCATTTGGAAGCAGGCGAAGGCTGAATTTAGTTCTCCTTTACCGCCAAAAAATGGGTATTTTTGTTTTGATGAATTCTTTGAATTTTGGGGGGCTGTTTGTGGAACTATTTCGTCTGATGCGTAGGGAATAATCTCTAGTTCGTCAGCGCTATCTCTATCTACTCTGGTTTCAGTTACCGCAAGTTCTATCTCATGACTATCTTCTAAGATCAAATCTGACGGATGTATACCAAGCAACCGTGCGGGGTTTTGACTGATAACCTGAATCTTGTCTCTGTCATCGTCTGATTCTAGGCGATCGCCAGGTGACAAATCCGTGACTGTACCACCGCCACTCACAAACCAAACGCTTTTGCTATCCAGTTGGTTGAAGGGAGTTTTTCCTGAAGGGAGATAATGTATTTTCGCCTGTGGTAAGGCTTTTTCTGTCAGTTCTCTGAGATTTAAAGTAGCGATCGCTTGCTTTTGCCAATAGGAAGCGAGAATATCGAAAACTTCTACCAAATAACTGCGGTTCTTACGAGCTTCGGCAAAAGCTGGATATGAAGCTAGAAAGCTAAAATATGCTGTTGCACTCAAGGTTAAACATACTACTTCGGTGGAAGCGATCGCTGTTTCACAGGCGATATCGCGCAACAAACCAATTTCGCCGATAATTTCCCCAGGTTGCAATAATTTTAGGGTGATTGGCAATTGCGTCTGGGGGTCATATCCCAACAGCCGCACTTGTCCCTCATAAATGATGGTGATGCGTTCCGGGAGACTTTCTTTACCAATGATTTTCTGGCCTATGCGATAGCGCCAGGCTTGCAGTTGTTCTGATAGATTAGCGATCGCTCCATCTGGCAACTGCTCAAACCCCTCTAGGGTGGTGAGAAATTCGGGAAAAGTGTTCTTAATATAAGTCATATAAAACAAGTTAAAGTGAGGAATTAAGTCGAAAATATTAGGGAGTATCTCTTTTACTAACAGTGGCAGTGTTTGGTTTTATGCCAGCAGTGACAAGACTTCTGTGGAATTCAGGTGTTTAAATGTGTAACAGCACAGAGGGAAATTTAGTCTAATTCCAGACCTGTATTTATATCACACGGTTACGATTGTTACGCGTTTTTCAAAATAAAGCATACTGTAAATAGATCGAGGACAAGTTATCACTTGGTTAACGCTACATAATTTATACAAATAAAATCAATCTTTAGTATTGCAACTATGCAAGATGGATACTTATTATCAAACCAAAACAAATAAACGTGCTTGTTAAATTTAGCGCTGTATATTTTACTTTATGATAGTCAACATGAAAATATCACAGATGCATTCCTAAGTAAATACCCTAGTTAAGAATTATGTAATAAAAAAAAACTTTAAATTTATGAATTATTTTTGACAAATTCTTGAATACAGGGATTGACAATATCACTAATGGCGAAAAACAGGAGCTTTCCTCGTTAAAAACCACCTATACCCTAATTATGAAATAGTTCTCCATCACTTTTTTGCTAGCTTAATTTAATAAAAATTAACTGGAAAAGTAAAGAGGAAGACTCTTTGTTAGCCTAGAGGAATCAACTATTAAATTTATGAAGAAAAGACAACAAGTGCCTTCAGTAAATTTACTAATTTAATTAATAGCTAGTCCATCTCATCGCTATGCAGAAAACAACCTCACCTCGCAACTAGGATGAGGTTGTTCGATTTTGCTAAGTAATTACTCGTATTTTATACTAAGCAAGATTAACACTCAAATTGACCTGCACAATCACATCGTTGTAATCTTTATCACCACCATTGGCTAAATCTTCAAAACCAAAGGTGTTATTTCCCAACAGCCGAATGTGATCTACCTTATCTGAATTAGCACCCAAGAATGTGAAGTAAACATTTTTATTGGCATTACCATTGAGAATTGCATCGGGTCTGCCATCCACAATAATAAATGGTGCAAACAAAGAATTCGGCTCGAAAGTGCCAGTGTAATTTGCAGTGCCTTGGTTGCCCACCGCCAAGTCAATGCCTGCAACACGCCCACGCACAGCAGCTTCGGCGTAGCCAGCCTGCCCAACAAGAATATCTGCTGTGCCATCACCGTTGGTATCAATACCACCATTTTCATCAGCTACCTGATAGAAGCCGACAAAGTTATTGTAAGATGCCTCTCTGTTGACTTGAAACTCAGCTGTTACCGATTGTGTTACACTCCGTAAATCAATCAGTTCGCCTTGATATTTGCCTTGCAGACCAGTACCTAAAGATACCTCTTGATTGGTTGGCTGAATATTTACTACCAAATTCTGAAAATTAAGAGAAAACCCTTGATCTTCTATGTTGTTATTTGTACCTGAGGGAAAAAGCACACTTGAGAAGGGGGTTTTTCCAGACAGTACAGACTGAGTAGTACTGTTGGATACCAGATAAAATCTGAGTTTGGTATCAGAGTCGAATTCTAATATGTTTTTCAGGTCGGCAAGATTAAAACCATTAGGCAGATTAGCAAGAGCGGAGAAAACCACCTTTGAACGCAAAAGAGCCGCTTGCGTATAGCCTTCTGCACCAGGGGCTATGCCGTTAATCCTACCTTGTTCATCGTCAACAGTAAATACATTTAGTTCGTTCACCTCTTTAGAGGTGTTGTTTCTAATCTTGATTGAGAGTTTTCCTTTATCACCTTTAATGTTCAGCTTAGTTTTGACACTAAAGATATCGCCTGTAATTTGTGTCACTACAGCAGTATCGTCAGCAACCGCAAGTTTAAACACATCAGTGGCTTGCTCTCCAGCAACATCCTTAGCTATGACTTTGATGTTCAAGCTACCTACGTCCTCATTCTCAGGAGTACCACTGAAGGTAAAGGTAGTAGGATTGAAGTTCAACCAAGTAGGTAGTAGGTCATTATTTTCCAGGGTTGCAGTGTAGGTGAGGATGTCTCCAACATCCACATCACTAAAGGTGTCAGCTGGGATGGTGAAATTGAAGAGTGTGTCTTCAGTAACTTGTTGGTCTGCAATTTCTTTTACTAAAACTGGAGGATCGTTGACATTCTTAACCGTGATTTTAAACACATCACTGGCTTGCTCTCCAGCACCATCTTGAGCAGTAACTTTGATGTTTATACTACCTACGTCCTGATTCTCAGGAGTGCCACTGAAAGTCTTGGTAGCAGCATTGAACTTCAACCCATTCGGTAGAGGCTTATCGTTGTCCAGAGTTGCAGTATAGGTAAAGCTATCTCCGACATCTGGATCAGTGAAAGTGTCATCTGGTACAGTGAAACTGAAGAGAATACCTTGGGTGGCTTGTTGGTCTGCGATCGCCTTGGACAAGACTGGAGGAGTATCAACAGTAAGTTTAAACACATCACTGGCTGTTTCTCCACCAACATCCTTAGCGGTAACTTTGATGTTTAGACTACCTACGTCCCCATTATCGGGAGTACCACTGAAAGTCTTGGTAGCAGCATTGAACTTCAACCCATTCGGCAAAGGCGTATCGTTGTCCAGAGTTGCAGCGTAGGTAAGGCTATCTCCGACATCTGGATCAGTGAAAATGTCATCTGGTACAGTGAAGCTGAAGAGAATACCTGGGGTGGCTTTTTGGTCTGCGATCGCCTTGGACAAGAGTGGAGCAGTTAGTACTGAAGCGTAGGCTGCCATTACTTTTGGCTGAAACGCCAGAGTAGGAACAATTGCCCCCGTAGAAACTTCCAGTTCCCAGTCACCACCTAATGCAGTACTCCCCGTTAAATCATCAGACGCCGCTACTACTGCACCTGTCAATTCACTCAGACGCTGTACAAATGCTTTACCTTGCTCTGTTTGCCCGACTTCGCAACCATACAACAGCAGTTGTGCATTTGCACTCAAAACATTTGCCCAGTCCATTAGTTGCCAAGCATAATGGTTGAGGGTTTCGTAGCTGAGTTGACTGTTTCCCAGATAAACTTGCCCTGGTGCGCCGTGAGAAACAATGTGTAGGCTGTTGATTTCCCGATGAGTTGCCAGCACTTGGCTAATTTGTTCAATGCCATTCTGGTCAGGGTCTAAGACTACAACAGAGGTGTTCGGCAATACACCTGCTACCAGACTTTGGTAGTTCTCAACCTGTGAGTCGATGAAAACTAAGTGAGTAGCAGGTATTTGCTCATACAAGTCTTGAGTTGGCTCTTTTGCGATCGCAATCGGGATAGTGTCTGACATAATTACTCTTAATTAATTAATAGTTTTTTGGTTACAGCCGTTACGTACCATATCCTGTAAATCACGTAGAAGCAGTATTTTTTTGGCATAGCCAAGGAGTCAATTATTAAACTGATATAAGAATCATATTTGATTTCTGAACAATATTTTAGATAAAATCCTGATAAAATGGGCTTTTCAGTCTCAGGATGTTTTCAAAAATTAAATCGGAATCCTAATATAAATATAAAAAGCTAATGGTAAACTTCAGTAAATATACTGCCTAAACCTTCGGATCGATATTACCATACCATCAATAATAATAAATGGCGCAAACAGAGAATCAGCTTTGAAAGTCGCGGTGTAATTAACTGTCCCTTGGTTATTCACCGTCAAAAAATGCCTGTAACACGCTGATGCACAGGTTTAGGACTGATGCAAAGGTTTTATTGGCGATCGCATTTATACATATATGAGTCCATGTAATCACCATGCAGAAAATAACCTCACCCCTTAACCGGGATGAGGTTGTATTATTTTTCTAAGTAATTACTCGCCTTTGATCTAGGCAATATTGACACTCAAATTTACTTGCACAATCATATCGTTGTAATCTTTATCACCACCATTGGCTAAATCTTCAAAACCAAAGGTGTTATTTCCCAACAGGCGAATGTGATCTACCTGATCTGAGTTAGCACCCAAAAATGAGAAGTAAATCTTCGGATCGTTATTGGCATTATTATCGAGAAACTTATCCGCTTTACCATTGATAATAATAAAGGGTGCAAATAGCGAATCAGTTCCGAAAGTGCTGGTAGATGTTGCCGAACCTTGATTGCTCACCGTCAAGTCAATGCCTGTAACACGCCCACGCACAGCTGCTTCGGCATAGCCTGCTTGTCCTACGAGAATATCTGCCTTACCATCGCTATTGGTGTCAATGCCACCATTCTCATCAGCCACCTGATAAAAACCGACAAAGTTGTTCAATGCAGCTTCTCTATAAACCTTGAAGTCAGCTTTTACCGATTGTCCTACACCCCGTAAATCAATCAGTTCGCCTTCCTTTTTGCCTTGCAAACTTGTACCCAAAGATATTTCTTGATTTGTTGCCTGAACCGTTACAGCAAAATCTTGGAAGTTGAGAGAAAAGCCTTCTTCTCCTGTGTTGGTATTTGTGGCTGAGGAAAAAACGACACTTGAAAAAGATGCTTTTCCAGACAGTACAGCCTGAGTAGTACTGTTGGATACGCTATAGAATCGGAGTTTGGTATCAGAGTCAAATTCTAAGACATTATTCACATCGTCATGCTTGAAACCTTTGGGCATATTAGCAAGGGAGAAGAAAATCACCTTGGAGCGTAAAAGAGCAGCTTGTGTATAGCCTTCTGCACCAGGGGCTATGCCATCAATCTTACCTTCATCATCATCAACATTAAATACACACAGTTCATTCACCTCTTTAGAAGTGCTGGTTTTAATTTTGATGGAGATTTTTGCTTTATTGCCTTTAGTCTTCAGCTTAGTCTTGACACTAAAGATATCGCCTGTAATTAATGTGAATAGAGTAGTAGGAGTATTTTTATCGGCAACCCCAAGCGTAAATATATCACTAGCTTGCTCTCCAGCAATATCTTTAGCAGTGACTTTGATGTTTAGATTACCTACATCCTTATTTGTCGGAGTCCCACTGAAGGTAAGAGTAGCAGGATCAAACTTCAACCAAGTAGGCAGTAGGTCATCATTTTCTAGAGTTGCAGTGTAAGTCAGGGTATCTTCAACATCTACATCGCTGAAGGTGTCAATTGGAAGGGTAAAGTTGAAGACACTATCTTCGGTGGTTTCTTGGTCAAGAATTTCATTTGCCACCTCTGGCGTATGATTGAAAGGCGCACTAAACAACGCCACCGCCGAGTCATCATATCCAGCAGTATAGAGATATTTGCCATCGGAGCTGAGAGTTACAGAAACCGCACCACCAAGTCCATCGACACCATCTGTATCATCTTTTTGAACTTCTACAAAACTCAGCTGGCCTGTTTGTTGATTGCGCTCAAACACCGCCACCGCCGAGTCATCATATCCAGCAGCATAGAGGTATTTTCCATCGGGGCTGACTGTGACAGAATAGACACCACCAAGCCCATCGACACTACTGATACCATCTTTTTGAACTTCCACAAAACTTAGTTTGCCTGTGGTTGTATCTCGCTCAAACACAGCTACAGCCGAGTCATCATATCCAGCAGCATAGAGGAATTTGCCATCGGGGCTGACGGTGAGGGATTTAGCACCAGCAAGTCCATCGACACCATTTGTATCATCTTTTTGAATTTCTACGAAACTCAGTGCGCCTGTGGTTGTATCCCGCTCAAATACCGCTACAGCCGAGTCATCATATCCAGTAGCATAGAGGAATTTGCCATCGGGGCTGATGGTGAGGGATTTAGCACCAGCAAGTCCATCGACACCATTTGTATCATCTTTTTGAACTTCTACAAAATTCAGGATTTTCTGCGTCATATTTCCCTTGAGATTGCAAAATAGTTTGTAAAAGTAATGTTCTTTTCTAGCAAAGACAAGAATGTACTATATAGCTTATTGTCTGATTTTTATTCAAACCTCAGTATATATACTATGTATTTTCCAGCTTATAACTGATGCAAGGGCTTTAGTGGCGATCAAATTTATACATACATCGTTGAAATTATTACGCGCAAATAAAACAACCCCATCCCGGAAGCGAGATGAGGTTGAAAGCTATAACTATTTCTGCAAATTAAATGAATTTTAAATGTCTACAATAGCTCGATCTATACAAGCCCTCATCTTTTCAGATAGAGTTCGGACATGGGGTTCTCTAAAAATAGAGTCGTGGTTTCCTGGGACATTTTGAATATCCAAACCTCCTAAGACCATTTCACTCCAACCCATTTGGGGGTCAACCTCCCGTTTTTCCAATGCAACGCGCTCTTCTGCTCGGAATACAGTGACTCGACCTGGATAAGCTTTTAGAACGTATTCTCTGGCTGCCTGTTTATTGGCCTCTTCGATTGTTAATTTCCGGTAGTTATAAGGTACAGTCCGCCAAATTCTTAAGGAAAATTTAAAGATAAATTTTCGGAACTTTTCTTGAAGTTTATACTTCAGCCAAGAGCTTTTGTTCCTGATTTGCTCAAGCACGTAATTAGTCCCAAGTTTTGTCAGGTTGTCCCAATGCTGAGAAACTCGCTTTTCTAATGGCGCTTGTTTAATATAATTTGGGCCAGTAGTATCAAATAAAGCTAACAGAGCTACTTTTTGACCTTGTTTTACGAGTTGTTGAGCCATCTCCCAAGCTACTAGTCCGCCAAAGGAGGAACCACCCAAAAAATAAGGGCCTTCAGGTTGAATAGTTTGTATCTCTTTGATGTAATGAGCCGCCATTTGTGCAAGCTTGGTAAAGGGAGCTTCTTTCCCATTTAATCCTCGTGCTTGTAGGGCATAAAATGGCTGATTTTCACCTAAATGAAGTGATAAATCTCGGTAGTAGAGGACACTTAAACCAATTGCATGGATACAAAAGAGAGGTGGCTTGGAACCGTTGGGCTGCATTGGTACTAGTGATGACCAAGGCATCGATTTTTCTGAGTTGGTACTAGTACTACTCTCAACCTGATTATGGCTTTCTGGCAAAAATCCTTGCTGGCGAATAATATTAGTTAATTGCTCAATGGTTGAAGATTGCAAGAGAATAGCTAGGGGCAGATTTAGACCAAATGTTTTTTCAATCTGAGAAAACAGATGTACTGCAAGTAATGAGTTTCCACCCAAATCAAAAAAGTTGTCTTTTATGCCAATGGGATGAATACCTAAAAGGTTTTCCCAGATTTTAGTTAACTGAAGTTGTAATGGATCTTCTGCTGTGGCAAATATTTTTTCTATTTTAGAATTAGTTGGATTCAGCGCAGATAAAGCTTTGCGATCGACTTGGTTATTAGCATTCAATGGCAGAGAATCGACGATGAAAAAGGCAGAAGGCAACAAATGTTCAGGTAACTTTTGCTGGAGAAAACTCAGCAGTTGCTCACTTCCAAAACTTTCTCCTTGTTTGGGGACAACATAAGCAACTAGACTTTTATCGCTAAGAACATCTTCTTTGGCAATCACCACAGTTTTTTGTACGCCTGGATATTGACCCAAAATTGTTTCAATTTCAGCCAACTCAATGCGAAAGCCGCGAATTTTTACCTGATTGTCTAAGCGGCCCAGAAACTCAATATTGCCGTCACTTAAGTAGCGTCCTAAGTCACCAGTTCTGTAAAGGTATGCTCCAGGTTCGCTGCTAAACGGATTGGGGATAAATTTCGCAGATGTTAATTCGGGACGATTAAAGTAGCCTTGGGTAACACCGATACCGCTGATGTAGATTTCACCAGTTACACCAATAGGGAGAAGTTGCGATCGCCGATCGAGGATGTAGATTTGGGTATTGGCGATCGCTTTTCCTATGGGAATTTCTGACCGAGTGCTGTCTTCAATGGCAGTCTCTGGATCGTAAACCGTTGCAGTTAAAGTTGTTTCTAGCGATCCATAAGCATTCAGCCAGCGTACTTGCTTGCCAACTTTTTCTACCCAAGTTAGATAAGCATGGCGTGAGACTTTTTCACCACCAACTATGACTAAGCGCAAACTGGCTGGTAAATTTTGTGGAGATACAGATGGCTCTTTAATTAACTCATACCAAAAAGCAGTAGGTAAATTGACAACGGTAATCTGTTGTTGAGCAATAAATGGGAAAAACTGCGTCGTCGATTGCATCTCCTGAGATTGGAGAATTGCAGTAGCACCAGTAATCCAAGTGGGAAAGAGTGATTCAATGAATGTATCGCAGCTGATACTAGGTATGAGTAGTAAGCGATCGCTCTGAGTCAACTCCCAAGTTTGGCTTATTGCCAAGCTGTGGCTGACAAGATTATGGTGGGTAATAGCTATACCGTTGGGTTTTCCATTGGAGCCGGACACATACATTACACAGGCGAGAGTCCGATCTGTGCCATAACTTTCTGGATTTTCAGTCACGTGTACGGCAATAACTTCCCAATCACTATCCAAACAGATAGCTTGTGCTTGATGCTTGGAGAGCTTCTCAACTAATGAGCTTTGGGTTAACACCAAAGATATTTGGGCATCTTCTAAAATGACAGCCAGACCATCTTGCCCAGATGTCGGAGCAATCGGTACGTAAGTTCCACCGACTTTCAAAATACCCAACAGCCCCACAATCATCTCCAGGGAAGGCTCTAGATAAAGACCGATGAGTACCCCCGATTCTACCCCTAAAGTTTGCAAGTAGTAGGCTAGTTGATTTGCCCTCTGGTTAAGTTCCTGATAAGTTAATTGCTGATTTTTATAACTGACTGCAATATTATTTGGAGTTTTTTTAGCTTGAGTTTCAAACCACTGATGGATACAAGTATTCTGGGGATAATCAGCTTGTTTGCTATTCCACTCAACTAACAATTGATGTTGTTCAGGTGCTGTCAATAGGGGTAATTCAGCAATCGGGCGATCGGGATTAGCAACAATACCTTCGAGTAAAGTTTTGAAGTGTGCCAACATCCGCTCTATTGTACTGGCATCAAACATCTCGGCATTGTAATCAAATACCATGCCCAGACCATTATCCTGTTCCCGCAAAACCAATGTCAGATCGTATTTGGTCTTGCCATGATAGATGTAGCCAAATAGAGAAGTGATAGTCAAATCAGGTAGTTGCACTGATGCCATGCCACGACCATTTGACCAAGGAGGATTGAGGGAGAATTTTACCTGGAATAGAGGTGAGCTATTGCGACTTCGCTGTTCTGGTCTAAGTTCTTCAATTAGCTTCTCAAAGGGTAGGTCTTGATGGGTATAAGCCTCTAAACAATCCTTACGCACTCGGTCTAATAATTCTCGGAAAGTTGGGTTAAGAGCAAAGTTACTCCGCAGTACAAGAGTATTAGAAAAAAATCCAATCAGCCCCTCGGTTTCAACTTGTCCTCGACCTGCACTTGCAAAGTTAATTAGTAGGTCTTCTTGTCCAGAATAACGGTAGAGCAATAGCTCGAATGCTGCCAGTAGAGTCATGAACAGGGTGACACCCCATTTTTGACTCATGTCTGTTAGGGCATGGTTTAGCGCCTTTGATAGCAGCAGGGCTGCGCGATCGCCTCGATAGGTTTGCACTCCTTGAGGACGGGGGCGATCGTAAGGTAACTCAATGATGGGTAAATTGCCTTCTAGCTTTTGCTTCCAGTAGTTTACCTGTGACTCTAAAACCTCTCCCTGGAGCCATTGATATTGCCAATTGGTAAAATCAGCATACTGTACTGGTAAGGGAGTTAAAGGAGAAACCTGACCTGCTGATAATGCTTTATAGATGGTAATCAGGTCTTGATAGAACAGATCGGATGAAGCACCATCACAAACTATGCAGTGCATATTCCAGATCAGCAGATGTTCGCGATCGCTTAATCGCAGCAGTAACACCCGCAAAATCGGCCCATTGCCTAAATCAAAGGGTTGATGAGCTTCTTTAGTTGCCAGTAGGTGAGCTTCCGCCTCTCGTTGTTCATTTGCTACTTGCCGCAAGTCAATTATTGGCAATGTCAAGGAAACATCGGTGGCAATTACTTGAGTAGGCTTGCCATTCACTGCTGGAAAAGTTGTCCGCAGAACTTCATGGCGACGGACGACTTCTCTTAAACTTTCCTCTAAGACAGCAACATTCAGATTCCCCGTAAAACGCACCACAACTGGCATATTATTTGAGGAACTATCAGGTTCAAACTGATGGAGGAACCAGATCCGTTGCTGACCAAAGGAAAGCGGCAAGTTGCCATTCCGTTCACAAGCGACAATTGGGGGAATTTGTGAACTGGCGGCTGTAGCAATTTGTCGGAGAAAGTTGATGATTTCGGCTTTTTGAGTTTTTAACTCGGTCAGCAATTCCGGTGTGAGACTATCTTTTGCGGCCCGATAGCGTAAGCGATCGCCTTCTAGCCAAAGTTTGACATCGCGCTGACGTAGCTCAGATAGTAGTTCATTTAATGTTTTCATAACTCACCTTCTTCATAATCATCAGCTGTTTCACTCTCAGCAGCTTGAACGCCTTGGGTTGCCCACCGCAGAGTTTCCACTCGTTCAGCCAAATCCGCTACCGTTGGTAATTCAAATAAATTGGACATCAGAATTTCTGCTTGCAAGGCTTGGCGCACTCGAGAAACCACTTGAATTCCTAATAGAGAATATCCACCCAATTCAAAAAAGTTGTCGTTAATTCCAACCTGCTTGACATTAAGAACCTGCGCCCAGATATCTGCAATCTGCTGTTCAATGGGAGTGCGGGGCGCTACATAATTTGCCTCCAGTTCTGGGCGGGAAGCATCTGGTTTTGGCAATGCCTTGCGATCGACTTTGCCATTGGGGGTTAACGGCATAGCTTCTAGTGCCATAAAAATCGTTGGCACCATAAAGTCAGGAAGCTGTTGTTTCAAGAATCGACGCAACTGCGAAATCACTTGCAAGCTATCTTGACCAGTTTCGGCAACAATATAACCTACTAGACTAGTCTCATTAGGAGTGTCTTCTCGAACGATTACAACGGCTTCTTTTACTCCTGGATGTTGCAGGAGTGCGGTTTCAATTTCACCCAATTCTATGCGGAAACCACGCAATTTTACCTGATAGTCGATACGACCCAAGTATTCAATATGTCCATCTGGTAAATAACGAGCCAAATCTCCAGTTTTGTATAAACGCGATTCCGGGTTTGGGCTGAAGGGATTAGAAATAAATCTTTCAGCAGTCAGTTCGGGACGATTCAGATATCCCCTTGCTAGTCCTTCGCCACCAATATACAACTCACCTGATATACCAATGGGAACGGGTTGTAAATGGGAGTCTAAAATGTAGATTTGCGTATTAGCTAGAGGGCAACCAATGCCTATTGCTTTATTTGCCGTTGTCACCTTGTAGCCTGTTGACCAAATCGTTGTTTCTGTAGGCCCGTACAGGTTCCACAGACAAGCTCCCTTCGGTAATAATTGATTTGCAAGGTCTCTAGGTAAGGCTTCACCTGTGGAAATCATCTTCAGTTGAGGACTACCTTGCCATCCGGCTGCCAGTAATAGCCGCCAAGTAACTGGTGTCGGTTGCATAAAGGTTGCCCCGGAGGTGGTTAGCGTTTTTAACAGTTGAGTGCCGTCAGCCGCAACTTCACGGCTCACCAACACCAACTTCGCACCTACAGACAGGGGTAGAAAAATTTCTGAAACGGCAATATCAAAGGATAGGCTAGTAACAGACAGGAGAGTATCCTCAGCGGTTAAACCGGGTTCTTTAGCGATCGCATTCAGGAGATTAACAGCACTCTGATGTTGAATTTGAACGCCTTTCGGTTGACCTGTCGAGCCAGATGTATAGATGACGTAGGCTAAGTTATGGGAAGTGACGTTATGTGTTGGGTTATCCAACCCGTAATCTATGGATTGCCAGTTGCTATCAAGGCAAACAATCTCTGCTTGATGGTTGGGTAGTCCCGATTTTAGCTTCTCTTGCGTTAGTAGCACTGACACCTGAGCATCTTGCAGCATGAAAGCTAAACGTTCTTGAGGATAAGCATAATCTAATGGTACGTAGGCTCCCCCGGCTTTGAGAATGCCTAAAACTCCTACAACCATTTCCAAGCTGCGCTCGACACACAGGCCAACTAGAACTTCTGACCCGACTCCTAAGCTTTGGAGATAATGGGCTAGCTGATTGGCTCGCTGATTCAGTTCGCGGTAGCTAATTTGTTGATCTTCAAAAACTACAGCGATCGCATCTGGAGCCTTCTCCACTTGAGTTTCAAACAGCTGGTGAATGCAGATATCTTGGGGATAAGCTGTTTGAGTATTGTTCCATGTTGCTAATAACTGTTGCTCAACTGCTGGCAAAATTGGCAATTTAGCAATAATTTGATTAGGGTTAGCAACTATGCCCAATAACAAAGTTTCAAACTCTGCCATCCGGCGGCGGATAGTGTCAGCGTCAAATAAATTAGTGTTGTACTGACATTCCAGAATAATTTCACCATGCGATTCCGTAGCATTGATAAACAGTTCAAAATTCTCGAATGCGCGGGGATTGGAGAAAAATTCTACCTCTAAATCGATAAAGGGAAGTTGATCGCTGTCTAAGGCTTGATCGACATTAAATATAATTGGTACTAAAGGAATGCGGCTAGAATCCCGTGGTAATACTAATTTTTTGACCAGACTGCCAAAGGTAAATTGTTGATGATCGTAAGCATCTAAGACAGCCGATCGCCGCGATCGCAAGTAGTCACTGAACGATTTTTCGCTATTAATCTGGCTACGCAATGGTAATAAATTTACACAGTGACCTACGAGATTATATTGCCCTAAAGCAGCTTGTCCGGCGGCTGGAATACCTACAACCAAGTCGTTTTGTCCTGTTAGACGGTGCAGCCAGACCTCGAATCCTGACAAGATGGTGGTCATAAAGCTACAACCGAGTTTTGTCCCTAGTTGTTTCAGGTTGGCAACTAGTTCGGGATTTAAGTGCCAATCTTCGCGGGTGGCGTTAAAGGTTCTGAGTGGTGGACGGGGGCGATCGCTAGGGAAATCTAGTACAGGTACAGAGTCAGCGAATTGTTGCAACCAGTATTGTTCTGTAGCGATCGCTTCTGGACTATCCGCCTCTTCTTCCTGCAAAGTCGCATATTCA
Organism: Nostoc sp. 'Peltigera membranacea cyanobiont' 210A; assembly: GCF_002246015.1. Lineage (GTDB taxonomy): Bacteria > Cyanobacteriota > Cyanobacteriia > Cyanobacteriales > Nostocaceae > Nostoc. The sequence goes on along the minus strand of NZ_NOLJ01000008.1, from coordinate 233,290 downwards.
CTTAAGTAGTCTGGTTCTGCCAATTCAGGAATAATACCCTGTTGCAAGCCAGAATAAAGTTTACCCAAATCTGGCATCAACACCGCCCAAGACCAACCATCACAAATAATATGATGGGCTGTCAAAATAGCTAGATGCTGCTGCGGCTGCAATTTGACAATTTTTGCGCGAAATAGAGGGCCATGTTCCAAATCAAAAGGTTGCTCTACCTCTTGTCGCCAGATACTAGCTAATTTTTCCTGTTGTTCCTGTGGTTCTAGGTTAGAAAGTTCAATAATAGGGATTTCAATTTGCCGATAAGCAACAATGCAGAGTGTATTGCCATCTGTGCTAAAAGTTGTCCGTAGTGCTTCATGACGTTGTACTAACTTTTCCACCGCAGATTGGAAAACTTTGACATCAAGTTCGCCTTTTAGTCGCAGAGATTGAGACTCGTTATAAGCACAATTAGCAGCATCCCCCATTTGCACAGAAGCCCAAATTTCTTTTTGTGATTCTGTGGCGGGGGCGGTTAGAAGTAATTCTCCATCTGCAAATGGATCAAAATCAACCGCAGTTAATGTGGATTGGTAATCTACAGGTGATAAGGTCATAAAAGTTTATTATTTTCTCAGTTTATTGAATGTGGTTAAATCTCAATCTTTTTTTTATACTGACTTTAAATACCTTGTTTACCCAAGATTGTAGACTTTAAATAATTACGTGTAGGAACTTCTACAAATCTATATGTCAATGATGCAGCCAGTAAGATAATCATAAGAAATACTCCTAAAGATGTCAATGCTTGATATTCTGTGAATCCTTTACCAAAAGCATCGTGAAATTTATAAAACCAGAAAAAATTTAACAATTCTTGAAAAAACCAATGAACCATATAAGTTGAGTAAGATATAGTACCGATATATAGCATTAACTGTGAATTTAAAATTTTTGATATCACACCATTGTTGTTGATAGATACAGATAAAATCAGTAGAGAAAAAGCTGGTAAAATTAGCCAATCATGAATGTTACGAAAATGATGCCAGTAGTAATGCATAATCAAAATTATCCAAGTTATAGCTATAATTGCCAAAAAATTAAGATTAAAATGCTTTTTATAATTACCTCTAAGGTAAACTTTATAAGTTATAATACCAAGTATGCATTCTAGCCCGCATCTAGCTATTGAAGGGATGCCAATAATAGTATCTAAATTGCCACGGGTAAAGGTAATTAGTAGTAATATACTAAAAAGAGTAAAAGTATAAATTATAAAATCATTTTTAGGATTACTTCTTAATAAAAATAATAGCAAAAATGGAAATATACAATAAACAAAAAACTCTACACTAATTGACCAGGCTGGTTCATTCCAATAGGTATTACACCATAATAAAGGTGGGCATTTTAGGTCGAATGCTTGTAAAAGAAAAATATTGGCAACAAGAGCCGTTAAGTTAAATTTACCAGTAAAAGCAGAAGTATTTAGTAAGAATATTTTGGTAATTTCTAATCCAATAAATAGAAAAACAATAAATATATGTAGAGGATATATTCTAGCCAAACGCGAGAATAAATACGAGCGATAGTGATTTAAACTTACTTTTAAATAAAAATTATCTGCATAAACGTGGGTCATGATAAAACCACTCAGAATAAAGAAAAAGTCAACCGATAAATATCCATTTTTAAAAAAATCGCTATAGCCTGATAAAGTTGAACCTGTTTTCGGTAAACCGTAGTAAGAAAAATGGTGTACAACAACAACCAAGGCTGCAATACCACGTAGAGAAGTGAGCGATTTTATGTGTTTATACATTGAGTTTTTTGGTTTTAATTTCTACCTATAGCAATCCTATCTAAGTTGTGAAAATTATTTTTTTAACGTAGACGCGTAGTTGTTTGCCGTAGGCTACCGCAGAGGATGTAACGATCGCTCTTGCATAAAAACAAGCTACGCGGAGCGTCTAAAATAGAAAATTTCACAAATGATTTAGAATTGCTATAGAACACCGATTCAGTATTCAGGCTAATTTAATAATTAGTCATTTGAGAAAATTTAGATTTTTTTCATAATCCAGGTCATTTGCTTCCGAAGGGGTTTACCTGTAAGCGTTTCGAGTTCAGTTACGATCTGATTGAGCAAGGTAGCGTATTTTGGGTCTACTTGAAAATCTTCAAGCATGACCCAAGAATCCGATTCTCCAATATGTGCGATCGCCTCGTTAATTTGCTTGATTCCAGGTCGCTAATTCCACTTTTGCTTAACAGGAACTTTGCTGATATAAGACTGGATTTTATTTGTTTTACCCTGACTTAGCATAGTATTTGCAAGCTCAACTAAGCGGGGGATCTCAAACAAAGGGTATCCTGCAAGATTATGCGAAAACATGAAGTGAGAAGAGTTAAAGTTTTCCCGAAAGTTTGAAACATCAGTTTCAATGATTTGTTCAGGAAGCTTCAGATCGGACTTTATAGAACTCGGTTCAAGTAGATTATCAACTGACATACAAAACCTGGATAGATGAGTATTTACTATTTGCAAAAATTACAGACACTCATTACACTTTCTATGCACTTGATTTTTTAAAGCACTTCAGAAAACACTTGCGACTTGTAAATATTTCCCAGGCCGCTCGATATCGGGGATATACCAAGCGGGGTTCCCTTGGGGATCTCGTCCTAATTTGGCATCAGGTTGCGGAGGACGATTACGTAAACTGTTATTGGTAACTTCGCGGTTTGTTACTTCTATGGGCGGTGCAGACAAGAAGCCAGCAGACTGCATTTCGGCAATACTTTCTTTAAAGGCTGCCATTACAAAAGCGAGATCGGCTTCGGAATGGGCTGTCGTCAAGAAGCAAGGACGGTGATCCCAAGTATGCACTCCCTTATCCCGCAGCAAGTAAAACAGTAAATCTCCGTAGGGAAACTCTGGTAAAGACTTCACCATGAACAGGGAGCCGAAATTATAAGCTGTAAACGGAGCCTGAACTTGCTGGAAATAGCCCATAAGTTCCGCTACAAACTTATCGGTTCTGGCATTGAGATTTTGCTGCAAGCTGGGGCCACTCTGTTTTAAATGCTGAAGTACTGCTTTGGCGGCTGCTAGTGCTAAAGGATGGCGGACGAAAGTGCCGGCGAAGTAAGTCACGCCTACTTCTGGAACGGAGTCATCGCCAAACTGCCAAAACCCACCATCTAAAGCATCCATATATTGTGATTTGCCAGCAATGACTCCAATTGGTAGCCCACCGCCCACAATCTTGCCGTAGGTTGCTATGTCCGCCTTGATACCGAAATGCGCTTGAGCGCCACCTGGATGAATTCTAAATCCGGTAACGATTTCATCAAAAATCAGAGCAATACCAGCTTCTTCCGTGAAATCACGCAATTGCTGGAGGAATTCTTTAGGCTGGTATTCAGGGCGACGGCTTTGCACAGATTCCACCATCACTGCTGCTAACTCATCAGCCCGATTTTTGAGGATTTCTAGAGACTCAGGCGAATCATAGTCCACCACCAAAATATTCTCCACCATTTCCGGTGGGATACCAGGAGCAGCCGGAATTGACCGGAGTTTCTTTGTACCCCGAACAATTACTTCATCCAAAATACCGTGATAAGCTCCAGAAAAGATGGCGATTAAGTTACGTCCTGTGATGGTGCGTGCCATCCGCATCGCTCCCAGAACGGCTTCCGAACCTGTGTTGCAAAAGGCTGCTCGGTCAAAGTTGGTCAACTCACACATTAGCTTTGCCACTTCTCCAACTAAGGGAGTTTGCGGCCCAATTTCCATGCCGAGTTTGAGTTGTGCTTCAATTGCTTCGGTAATGAAAGGTGGCGACCAACCAAACAAATTCAAGCCAAAGCCATTGCTTAAATCGACATATTCATTGCCATCAACATCCCAAAGTTTAGAACCAGATGAACGAGATACCACGATGGGGTAAACCATCTCTTTCATCGTCGGGTTAAACCCAGAAACAGTTCTTGGGTCTGCCAAATAAGGGCGATGAGTTTGAGTATATTCTTTGGATTTTTGAGTTCGTTTTGTATATCTTTGGATAATTTTGTCTAAATAAGTGCGTTGTTGCACTGTGAGAGTTTTAGTCTGAGTCTTTTCAATTCGAGCAGCCGCACCGAATGCCTTTTTAGCACCATTTGACTCGGTATCTACAGATACTTGTGATTCTTTGCTGGTTTGGGTTGGGGGGATAGATACAGCCTTTTGTGGCTTGACACCATTATTTTGAGATGTCGCCGCAGGTACAACTGGGACTGTTACAGATTGACTGCTATTACCCAATAACGCCAATTGCTGGCTCATAATTTGTAGCTGCTGATTAATCACACCTTCTAGAATGCTACTAGATGCAGCAGGTTGGAGGGAAATCTTAGGTGCAGATCCATTTGATCCATTTGTATGAACTTCATGAACTACCAAGGTGGGTGATGTGTTTACAAGTGCAGGTTCTGGCAATAGGGCTTCTGGAACGATATCTGCAACGGTTTCTGTTAATCCTAATTCGGATAAAGTTTCGGGAGACAAAGCTGAATTTATAAAGTCAGCCAGTGTTCCTAAATTGGGGTAAATTTCTAGTAACTGCCTAAGTGTTACTTTGACTTTAAATTTTTTCTTTAACGCTAGCCCGACTTGTGTCAGAGATAAAGAATCTAATCCTATTTCTAAAAACGTTGTCGAGTCGTCAATACTAGCAATTTCCAATCCTGAAGTTTCTTCGATAATTTCTTTGAGCAGTGGAATAAGCTTTTGCTGAGGGGATGTTGTCATAGTTTGGGCCTTTTCTAATAATTGGGGATTTAAAAGTTTGGGAGTTGCTGCACGATTGGGATGAGGTGGAGGATCAATCCAGAAGCGTTGGCGTTCAAAGGGATAAGTAGGTAGAGGAATTCGTTGTCGCGTTTCCCTTTGATAGAAGTTGCTCCAGTCAATAGATACTCCTGCTAGCCACAGTTGTCCTACTGCCTTGAGTAATGCCGTCCATTCGGCTTCGTTCTCGGCGTTATCACCCAGAGAAGGAATCGCTATCTGTTGTTTAATATCTTTTGCTTGTTGGCGGGCTAGGGTTGTAGTTGTGATTCGCGGCCCCACCTCTAAAAGCAAGCGTTCTGGTTGCTGCCATAAGGTTTGTACACCCTCCGCAAATCGCACAGTCTGACGCAGATGTGTAGCCCAATACATCGGATCGGTTGCTTGCTGGGCTGTAATCCAGTCGGCGGTAACTGTGGATACAAAGGGAATTTGGGGTGGCGATAATTTAACCTTTCCAACTACCTCTGCAAAGGGGTGAATGATACTATCCATCATTGGGGAGTGGAAAGCGTGGGAAGTGTGTAAATGGCGACAAACAACTTCTTCGCTTTCTAATTGTTTTTGCAGAGTCGCGATCGCCTCTGTGGGACCAGAAACTACACACAGAGAAGGGCCATTAATTGCAGCGATCGCTAGTTCTGCACTCAATCGCGGCTCTACCTCTTTGGCTGGTAGGCGCACTGAAAGCATAGCCCCTGCCGGTAACTCCCACATTAAGCGACCGCGAGTTGCAACTAACATCAGTGCATCTTCTAAGGTAAATACACCCGCTATACAAGCAGCGACAAATTCGCCAATGCTGTGGCCAATCATGGCTTGGGGCTTGACTCCCCAACTTTGCCACAGTTGCGCTAAAGCGTATTCAATGACAAATAATGCTGGTTGGGTAAAGCAGGTTTGCCGCAGGGAGATAGCCGCAGTTTCGCGTAGGCGTAGCCCGCCGTAGGCATCGCTCGGTGCTGGATAGATGATTTCTCGTAAATCCCTGCCCAGTAAAGGCTTAAGCATTTCAGCACATTCATCCACTGCTTCTTGAAATACAGGTTCGTGGTTGTAGAGATTTAGTCCCATGTCCACATATTGCGATCCTTGTCCGGGGAACATGAAGACAACGGCTGGATTGCGAATTTCTGTATGACGGGTATTTACTTGATTTGGATCTAAAGATTGGAGAGCTGCGATCGCATCTGTAATATCGTGACAAACTATACTGCGTCGGTAGTTAAAAGCTTTGCGTCCTCGCTGTAAGGTATAAGCTACATCAGCTAAATTAATTTCGGCATTGTATTGCAAATGCTGCTGTAAATTAGCTGTTGCAGCCTCCAAAGCTTGACTAGTTTTTGCCGAGAGCAACAATAGCTGCTGTGGACGCGAAGATCCGGAACTTTGGATTTGTGGCGCTTCTTCTAGCACAATATGAGCATTAGTACCGCCCACACCAAAAGAACTTACACCAGCTCGTCGCGGAGTTTCACCCTCCGACCATTCAGCTAGTTTGGTATTTACATAGAAGGGGCTGTTGGCAAGGTCAATCTTGGGATTAGGAGCCTCAAAATTTAAACTAGGTGGGATCTTTTTATAATGCAGGGCGAGAGCGGTTTTAATTAACCCTGCTACTCCAGCCGCCGCAACTAAATGTCCGACATTGCTTTTAAGAGAGCCGATCGCACAAAATTGTTTAGCATCTGTATGCACCCGGAATGCTTGCGTCAGCGCTTCAATTTCAATTGGGTCGCCTAAAGGTGTAGCTGTGCCGTGAGCTTCAATATAAGAGATGGTTTCTGGGTGGAAGTTGGCATAAGCTTGGGCCATTGCAATGGCCTCTGCTTGCCCGTCTACACTGGGAGCGGTAAAGCTCACCTTATCAGCGCCGTCATTATTAATACCAGAACCTCGAATTACAGCATAGATGCGATCGCCATCATTGAGTGCATCTTCTAAACGCTTCAGGACAACCACTCCTGCGCCATTGTTGAACATTGTGCCCTGAGCGCTGGCATCAAAGGGACGACAATGCCCATCTCCAGACAGCATACTGCCTTCTTGAGCCATATAACCGCTATTTTGGGGTGTAGTCATAGATACACCACCAGACAAAGCTAAATCGCACTGATAGCTGGTTAAGGCTTGGCAAGCCTGAATGACTGCTACCAAAGAAGTGGAACAGGCTGTATTGACGCTGACGGCTGGGCCTTTGAGGTTGAGTTTGTAAGCAGCACGGGTGGTTAAAAAGTCTTTTTCATTGGCTAACATCGTTTGGAACTCACCGATGCGATCGACAATTTCCATGCGACCAGCAATATGGTTAGCAAAATAAGTATTTTGACCACAACCAGCGTATAAACCAATCAAACCCTCAAAAGACTCTGATTCATAACCAGCATTTTCTAGGGCTTCATAAACCAACTCTAGGAATACTCTAGCCTGTGGGTCCATAACCACAGCTTCAAGTGGATTAATGCCAAAGAAAGCGGCATCAAAGGTTTCTCCCCCAGGAATTATCCCTCTAGCTTTTACATAGCTAGGATCTTTGCAAAGGTTCGGATCGATACTAGGATCTAGTTCTTCATCTTGAAAGAAAGTCGTTGATTCTAATCCTTCACAGAGATTGCGCCAAAACTCATCGACATTTCCAGCGCCAGGAAATCTTCCTACCATGCCAATAATGGCAACACCATCAATAGGATCTTGGTTATCGGATGCTTGGATATTTACCATTGTTTAAACACCTTGTTGATGATTACGGCGACGAGTCCGAGCTGCTTGTTGGCGTTGGGCGCGATTTTGCAGCTTGTCAGAAGACGGTTGGCTGTTCTGGTTTGAATGCAAATAGTTTGCTAAAGAGCCAATTGTTGAATACTGAAATAGCTTCACAGCAGGTAGCTCAATACCAAGTTCCTGTTTTACTCGCGCAGCAACTTGTAGAATTGAGATTGAAGTTGCTCCCAAATCAAAGAAATTATCATCAATCCCAACGCGATGGATTTTGAGCAGTTCGGATAAAATACCTGCAAGCAGACGTTCTAAATCTGTTTGTGGAGCAATGTACGCTTGTTCCAGTTGTGGACGTTCTCTACTTGGTGCTGGCAATTTATGTCTATCTACTTTGCCATTTGCAGTCAAAGGCAGTGATTCTAACATCACAAATGCTGATGGCACCATGTAATTAGGTAGTCGCTGTTGTAAGAAACTACGTAATTTATTGTGCGTATATCCACTGTTATATTGAGGAACAATATAAGCCGTTAACTGTTTTTCACCTGCTTCATCTTGACGAGCTAAGACGACAATTTCCCGAACGTCAGGATGTTGTGCAATTTCTCGCTCAATTTCCCCTAGTTCAATTCGGAAACCGCGAATTTTTACCTGATTGTCAATACGACCTAAAAACTCAATATTGCCATCTGGAAGATAACGAGCTACATCTCCCGTTTTGTAAAGGCGCATTGCTAAATTGTTATCAAATAAGTGAGAAATGAATTTTTTGGCAGTTAGGTCAGGGCGGTTTAAATAGCCTCTAGCTAATCCATCACCACCAATGTACAATTCACCAGCTTCTCCAATTGATACTGATTGGAGGTTGTTATCTAATATATAAACTTGGGTGTTAGCAATTGGGCGACCAATAGGAATAGAGACATTTGGTTGCAGTGGGGCTGTTATCGGATGGCAACAGGTAAAAGTTGTATTCTCAGTTGGCCCATAACCATTAATTAGTTGACAGTTCTCTACTGTTTGGAGAAACTTCTGTACATGAGGAACAGATAAGACATCACCACCCGCTAAAAGTTGACGCAAGGATTTTAAAGCATCAATTTTTTCATCTACTATCAGGTGGAATAAACCGGCTGTCAGCCAAAGAGTAGTAACTTGGTATTGCTGAATAATCTGCCCTAATTCTTCTAAAGATGGTGTATTAGGAGGGTAAATTACTAGTCGCCCACCATTAAGTAAGCAACCCCAAATTTCAAAAGTGGAAGCATCAAAGGAAATAGGAGCAAGTTGCAGAATTACTTCTTCAGGCGTGAGTTGAGCATAATTAGTTTCTTTGACTAACCTAACTACACCACGATGGATAACGCTAACACCTTTGGGTGTACCTGTAGAACCTGATGTATACATGACATAAGCCAAGTTATCAGCAGTAACACTAGTGCTGAGGTTCTCTTTTTTATTTAGGGCAATTGTATTCCAATCTGCATCTAGGCAAATTACAAATGCTGTGTGAGTAGGTAATTTGGCAACTAGTTCTTTTTGAGTTAATAATACAGATACCTGGGTATCTGACAGCATGAAAGCTAAACGTTCTTGTGGATATCCTGGATCTAATGGTACATAAGCTCCACCTGCTTTAAGGATAGCTAAGAGTGCTACAACCATTTCTAAGGAGCGCTCTATGCAGATTCCTACAAGAATTTCTGTTCCTACCCCTAGTGATTGTAAATGTTTTGCTAGTTGATTAGCACGACTATTCAAATCTCTATAAGTGAGATGCTGATTATTAAAAATTAGTGCTACAGCATCAGGTGTTTTCTCTACTTGTGCTTCAAACAACTGATGAATACACGCTTGTTGAGGATAATCAGTTTGAGTATGATTCCACTCTATTAGTAGGTTTTTTTCGGATTCTTTCAAAATAGGTAATATTAAATTATCTGGTTCTAAGCTTTTTTCTGATAATGAAGGTTGACAATTAGTCATGAGTAATTCATTTTTATTTTGAGCCAATGAATTAGTTATTATTTCCATTTTTCAATTTGAACAAAAATATTTGTATCAATGAGGAACAAGGAATTGGATGTATTTAAATTTAAGATGAGATGTTTATTTTCCGTATTTAGAGAAACAGATAAAATAAAAAGCGAGAAAGCATTTTTATATTTTTTATTAGTGTTTCCACGTAGAATTTATGGTTACATTCTTAGCTTTTAAATTATATTAAAAGATTAATTTGACAAAAAATTATGCCGCAATCCTACAATATTTGTGTGAAAGGGCACTGACTCTAAGATTTAGTTCTCTTATTCTGACCTATTTCCTCCAAATCGTAGTTATTTCCAATACATCTTCATTGAAAATTAAAACTTTAGAGATGTTTGCAATGGGAATATTAACTGTACGCAGACTTATCTCAAAATAACAAGAATAATTAATACCTTGAGGAACAAGGAATACTGCGATTTTAGCAACTGATAAGTAATGTAAACTCTTCGAGGTAGGTTGGACTCCAACGAAACGAGAATAGGGTGAGCATTACAATGCTCACCCCACAATAACCAACTATTTGCTGTAGTCTACGTAATTGAAAACCGCTGTTTCAACTGATAGTTATTTCTGCCGTGCTGCACTAGGCCAACAGACTAAGCCACAACACTAGCAGAGAAAACGAAATCATTTGCTGTCAGGTTAGTTGAAGTAATTTGTAGTAATGAAGCCAACTCTGTATTTCCGGTTTTTACGATAGTGTCAGCACCCTGTTGCAATAGGGTTAGGGCACTAAACTGAGTAACGCCAATCCCGCCCAGCCCAATTTTATCAATACCGATCGCAAAATCAGTCACGATGTTCTTACTAGTTGGCAGACTGGCGTTAGCAATCCAGAACTGGTCAGCACCAGCACCACCACTCAGGTTATTACTACCACTTTGTCCAGCAAATAACACATCATTACCATCGCCACCAAACAGCGAATCATTTACACCGGAGAAGAGTTTATCATCTCCAGAACCACCATACAGACGGTTATTGCTACCTTCGCTCTTGAGGGTGTCATTGCCTGAGCCACCGAAAGATAATTGACGAGAATTTTCAACTACTGTCAGTGTATCAGCACCCGCGCCTCCAAACAGGTTATTAGTACCACTGGCTTCGACTACGGTAACTTCATCATTACCATTGCCACCATCGGCGCTAGTGTTGCTAGCAGGACTATTTGCGCCAATCAAGACCTGATCGTTACCATCCCCTGTGGACACTGAGGAGTTACTGCCGACCACCACCGAGTCATCACCCTTGCCAGTCAAAATTTTGTTACCTTTAGTACCCTCTACAAAATCTGCTCCGTCACCTGTAAATAAGGTTTGATTTGGCTTAAGGGTGACATCATCACTACTGGTAGAACCAAATTGAAGGTCTAGTGTTGTTAATCCAACAGTGCGACCATCAAACCCTGCGGCTGTAAAGTACTGAGTATTCCCTACACTTTGAGAATCCAGAATTGTTGCTTGACCATTAGTAGTTTCTTCCGAAGTCAAGACTTCTTTTGTGGAGGGAACCACATCCGGGCCTCCCACCAGTGCTTCTGTAATGGCACGACCTTTCAAATCGCCATTACTGGGAATGTCTAACCCCAGAATCCGAGCAAGTGTAGGCGTTACATCAGCATTACTGACGGGCGCATAGTCCACATAGCCTTGTTTAAAGTCAGGGCCAATAGCCTCCATGTTATTGAAGGTATCACCTCGGCCAAAGCTGCCATGCATCCCCTGCCCTTGCTGTAAAGTTGTATCAGCAATTTCTACTTGAGCTTGAGGGTTGTTTGGGTTATTTTGGTCGGTGCTAAAGGTTTTGAAGTTGATAACTATAGATGGAACTGGTGTTTTAGCATCACCTTTTAGCCCGATCGCACTCAGAGGTAAAGCACCTGGAATGGTTCCATAAGCATCGTCTACAAAAATACCACTGATGTAGTCTTTCTGTGCAAGCAAATTCACTACCTGTTTGGCTAAATCGGCATTGCCATTAGGAAGATAAATCAGGTCAGAACCACCATTGGCAGCTACAACTATCTTTGTACCTGGGTCAAGTTGACCATTAATTACCTCACCTGTACCACCAATTACACCATTCCCAGAAATAGGACGTTGACCTTGTGTAGCATCAACAGCCGCATATTGGATGTGGTTGAGGTCTGGAGGGAGAGTCGTAGGGTTAGGATCGTATAAGGGTAGACCTAGATCGTGAGCCAAATCAATTGCAACAAAGCCTGCTGGTAAAAATCCTGGGTTTACGCCCTCGTATGTTTGGGTGGCAGCATAACTTGTAGTTTTTGTCCCTTGGCTATCAATAGCTTGTTTGCTGATGGTAGAAAAACCGTGGTCGGAAGTAACAAAGACATCAGTAGTCTTGTCTAAGCCTGTACTTTTGAGATAGTCAAGAAGTTGCTTTAAATTATCATCAGCATTTTTAACCCCAGCTTTGGAAGTAGGGCCATTAATACCTGGCGTCAAAGTGTTTAAGCTATCACCCTGATTGTGTTGACTACCATCAGGATCTCTTGACCAGTACACCAATGCAAATGGTTTAGCATCTTCCTGAAACTTGGGTAAAATTACTTTGGTAGTAGCATCTGCAAAGTATTTTTGTTGAGCCACGTTGGCATCCAGTGTGCCTGGAGTTGTATTGTTACCAGCTGGCTGGACTCGCGTTGTCGGTTTTACATCTAGACCAGCAGCTTGTAAACGAGCAACAATATCTGGATCGAGTGGAACAGCAGAAGGTGAACCAGCAGTTGTAGTAGGTGGTGTTGCACCATTCGTACTGTCATCAATAATTATGGTATCGGGAGTAGGAATAGTACCTGTAGTACCACCTTCTCGGTTAACTTGGGTAACATCTTGGATGGCAACAGGCCCTAATTTACCAACTGCTGCTGTGTTGAAACCCTGCGATCGCGCGTAAGCTAGAAGTGACTCTTCATCTAAAAAGTTGTTACCGGGGAATTTTTCGTCAATATCTCCCAAAACCGCATCATTTTCGATGAATGGTGTGACACTACCATTGGCATTAGGACTAGGAAAACCAGTGTAGATAGTGTTACTAAAGTCGCCTGTATCACCAAGATAATGCCCTGTGGCGATCGCAGAAGCATTCGGGGTGGTAAATGTCGGAAACAGCGAATGACTATTGGCGAAACTAACCCCCTGCTGACGGACATTATATAAAGTTGGGGTATCAGTGGGGTTTACAGAACCGTTACGCAATCCATCTGCAACAAAAATAATGACATTTCTACCGTTGCCATTTGTATCAGCCATGCTTACTATTCCTTAAGTATTGTGAGCTACGATTAATCGCAGCGATTGTGTATCTGTATGAGCAATTAATTACGCTCAACCCAAGCAAAAAATTCTTGGCTACAGAAACCTAAATAGTATTTGGCGACAAAATGCTTAGTGTCCACAAAAAATAGTGCAGACAATTAAATGAACTTAACTTTGGTTACTGTCTCAAAAGATAGTTGTTCAATGTTTAAGGAAAGTTATAAACAAGTTAAGATTTTGGACAAAAAGATCCCCGATTTCTTGAAGAAGTCGGGGATCTAATCCTTTAGATAGAGAGAAAATCAAAATATGATTGCAATATCACTCTTTAGAGTTAGCAAAATCGCTACAGCTTAATTCATTTTGAACATTGAACCTAAGCTGTAATCATTTTTGAGCTAAACGGCACTAGCAATAAAAACGAAATCATTTGCTGTGAGGCTAGTCGATGTAACTCCAACCAATGAAGCCAACTCAGTATTTCCGGTTTTAACCAAAGTGTCATTACCTTGTTGCAACAGTGTTAAAGCACTAAATTGAGTAACAACAATACCGCCCAGCCCGATTTTATCAATGGCGATCGCAAAATCAGTCACAATATTCTTGCTACTTGGCAGACTGGCGTTAGCAATCCAGAATTGGTCAGCACCAGTACCACCAGTTAAGCGATTACCGCCCTGTTGACCAGCAAATAGCACATCATCACCATCGCCACCAGATAGGGAATCATTGATATTAGAGAAGAGTTTGTCATCGCCAGAACCACCGTAGAGACGGTTATTGCTACCGCCACTTTTAAGGGTGTCATTGCCTGAACCACCGAATGATGATTGACGAGAACCTTCAATTACTGTGAGACTATCATCACCTGCCGCCCCAAGTAAATTATTACTACCACTAGCTTCTACTACGGTAATAACATCATTACCATTGTCACCATCAACAGTAGTATTTTGAGCCGGGCCGTTTTGACCAATAAATATCTGATCGTTACCGTCTCCTGTGGACACCGAGGAGCCACTACCGACTACCACAGTGTCTTCACCGTTTCCAGTCTGAATTGTGTTACCTTTATTACCTTCTACAAAGTCTGCTCCATCACCTGTGAATAAGGTTTGATTTGGCTGAACGGTAATATCATCGCTGGTAGTGAAGCCAAAATTAATTTCTTCAGCTTGTGGTTGACCTAAGCCAGGAGCAAGATTAAGGGGCTTCTCTAACTTCAGTTGTAGAATCTCATTGTTGTCTATAACTGGATTTTGAAGATCGTTTCCAGGACGACCTGTAGAGAAGGGATAATTGTTGTCATTAGCGACCAAAATGGTATTTTTGTCAACAACCAGAACATTTTCAATGGTTTGGAATGGGAAGTCGAAGGTGGTCTTACCATCCCCATTCAGGTCGTTAGGATCTTGGATATTTAACAAGTCTGCAACTTCTTCTTTAGCGACATAGCCATTAGAATCTGTTTTAGACAAATCTATTTTGTAGATCCTTTTAAATTTAGCCGCATCCCCTTGATTGTTATCTCGTTCAATGACTAGGTACTCATTATCATTAATGACTGCTAAATCCCCAATGGAATTTGACAGATTATCCAATTTGTAGTAGCGTAACTGTTCGCTGTATTTGTGGCTAGCTAAATCAAATTCGTTAATCCGCAAAGCACCAGGAGTATCGCCTTGAACAGTACCTTCTAAGAGGAAATAAAGCTTGGTTTTGCTGGCGTTGATTGCTCCACCTTCAAAACCTTTGGAGCCACCCAAGTTAGCAAAAGCATCTCCTGAGAGAACATCGGGGTTTTGTGGCGATCGCACCACATTATACTGAGGATCGTCTCTGAGTTGATCCCGTACTTCATCCGCGATATCTGGGAAATCACTAAATAGCGCGTCTACACCTAATTGATAGAACTGCTGAATTTCTAGCTCTAGCTTGCCTTTGTAATCTGCTGCTAAATACTGATCTTCCGCACGGAAAGTATAGGGGTGAACCTGTAAACCAGCGTTGTGAGCATCTTGAATTAAGGTAGAAGGAGGTAACGTTGTCTTATCAGCATCATTAACCGCTCCATCCCCATTCACATCATCGGCTTTGCCATCACCATTAGCATCAGTACCTTTGACGCTCACAATCATCCGCTTCCAAGGGCCAAGGCCATCAGCATAAGTGGCAACTTCAGCCAAGCCTTCTGGAGTTCGCAAGTCGCCATAGGTGCGAGTGTCACCACTGACTTTCAAATCATAAGGCTGACTTTCGATGATTTTGCCGTTGATATCAATGTCACTTGCATCTAGCAATTGAACTAGTGGAATATCCACTCCAGCCGCAGGCATGATGGTATCATGTAGTTCTTTGAGGTTGCCCACTTCAAAGGACTGGATGAAGATCCGACTGGGGTCAGTGAAGTTATTTGCCTTGAGCGTATCAATTAATAACTGACTGATGTTTCTGTTGATTTTGTCTGTGGTGCCTACATAAGTGGCTTCATTGGCCAAATAGGTTGGATGCTTAGTTTCAGGATAGATGCCAATCTTTTTACCTGTCTCGGCTTCCACTTGCTTAACCAAATTGATGACTTCCGTGAGTGTAGGAATCTCAAATTGACCGTCAAAGGAGTGATCTCTAAAAGGTAGACGCTCTTCTGCCCGTAAAGTCTTAATTTCAGCTAAAGTGAAGTCTTCAGCAAACCAACCTGTAAGTGTGTTTCCATCTAAACTTACCGTTTTTTTGCGATCGGCAAACTCTGGATGTTTGTAAACATCTGTGGTTGTATTGTTGAAATTGACAGTACCATCAGCATTCAAAACTGCTAAAGCTGGCTCATGGCGAGCAATTAGCACACCATCTTTTGTCACAACAAAATCAGGCTCAATGAAGTCAGCGCCTCGCGCAATTGCTTGTTTATAAGACTCTAAGGTGTGTTCTGGACGATAGCCACTTGCACCTCTGTGACCAATAACTTTAGGTGCTTCTCCATCTAATGTTTTGAATTGGTCGGGTGTAGCGATCGGAGCTTCTAATAACTTACCAGTGGCATCAAAATGCAATAGGTAAGGGCCAAACTCGTCTCCAACCCAGATTGTCCCGTCTTTATCAAAGACGAATGACTCTACATCAAAGTCTGCACCAGTCAGTAATCTTCCAGTAGTTCCCTCATTCACAATTTCAAAAGGAACTTTGTTGTTAGGGTCAGACAGTTGAATGTAGTCTAAAACTTTAACGCTGCCGTCTCCATTCTCTGTTCCCTTAAAATTCGGGTCTAGGCGATTGATTCGTAGCAGAAAATCTGCACTATTATCTTTGCTACCGTAACCGTTATCTGACAGGAAGTACAAAGAGTCGCTGTTAGCAAATTGAACACCGCTCAAGCCCTGTATTGGCTGTCCTGGGAAAGGCCCAGTTCTGCCATTGGCTGCAACATCTGCACCAGAAGCTGGCCCATAACTAAAGGTATCAGCAGGTAAAGAAGCAAAACCGACTAACTCAACTTGGGGAACAGGTGTTGCAATCAACAATTGACCACCCCGACTGTGTTCACCATTGAGTACATTCAACTGGTTTAAATCTACGTCATTGAGTACACCGCTAGCTTGTACATCAAATAGGTAAGAACTGCGATCAAGTTGAGGATTAGAGGCAGCTTCGATAATACCAGAGCTTTCCCAAGAACCAAAGCTACTATTAAAAGCAGCACCTTGGGCATTTTGGTCAACTTCAAACAGAGGTTTGACAGTATCGGTAGCAATATCGTAAGACCAAACGCGATCGTTACGCTGTTGGGCATCTATGATTTCTCCACCAAGACCGGCTGTATCTTCTTGGAGTAAGAGTTTGCCATTGCTATCAACATTTACGTTGTCGTAGCTTACTCCTGTATTTGGGCCACCAGTTAGTACCAATTCAAAGTTGCTAATCTCTGCTGTTGGGTCACTTGCGTTCAAGCTAAAACGATAAGCTTTACCGTAAGGATTTTCAAAAGCGCCATTAGCTAGTTGATCTTCTGTTCCAGTGGTGACAAAGTAGAAAGTGCCTGGATTGTTTGGGTCTTCCGTTATATCTTCCAGACGACGGAAGTTTGTAGAACGTAGCACTCCATTGTCATTGCCATTTACCCAATCACTTAGAGAAGCACCGCTATTAAGAAGCTGATCGTCTGCACGGTCTTCTGTACCTTTGGTATCATAAACAGCCGACCGATCAACTTTAGTCCAAGTAGCTTTTACCTTTGTACCTTCTGCTAAGGTTTCATTGTCATAAGCTGTCACCTTCAAGACGTACAAATCTCCGTCTTTCAAGCCATTGGGGTCTTCTGGTGTCTGATTACCGACGAACATATATAGTTCGCCATCACCATTGTCTTCAGTTGATAGTAGAACTGTTTTACCTGAATTGGTGGCGCGATACTGAGATGTTGCTAGTACGTTTTCTTTTGAGAAGCGACCCAAACCATCTATAGATTGAGCTATACCATCAGTTGTTACTGCCCAACCCAAACTATCAGCATTCTGCTCATCTGCGGTAAAGAATATTGGGCCACCTTCAAAGCCATAAGTTGCTAAGTAGGCTGAACAGAATCGACCAAAAGCAATACCTGTTTGGGTTACAGCATCAGATGTAACTGTAATTTTGCCTAACTCGTTACCTTTGCTGTCAACTACATTCTGTATTAGGTCTTTACCACCTACTAGCTTCCAGTTTTTGTCAAATTGCAGTAGCGAAATTCTGCCGCCTGTAATTTGTCCAGAAATTGTGCTGGAAAAATCTGTTTTGGTAGTGTCGCTCAATTCATGGTTGACAAATACATAGTAAGCATCGTCAGTCTCATAAATGCCCAAACCGTCAGGGATGCCTGTAAAAGCATACTTTTCAGTGCCACTGGGGACAAAGGAACCAAATTCACCCTGTAGCAATGGGATTTCATCTCCAACTGTCAGGAGTTGATTTAGCCTGTAATTTGACCCATCGAGTGCCTTAACATAAGCGGGATCGGTCGTTCTGCCATCTTGAACAGGCTTTTGAGCAATTTGGGGAATTGCGGCTAAAAGTTGTCCACCTTCTGCATGGTTGCCGTTGAGAATATTCTGGTCTGGCGCACCTGCTACATTGTTTTTGACGGTGTGAGCCTGTACATCAAACAAGTAAGCACCGCTACCTGGTAATGATTCGGAAGGAATTTCGATAATGCCAGAACTTTCCCACTGCCCTTTGGCATCTGGGTCGTTGTATACAGTACCAGCAGCATCTTCATTCAAAGCAAACACACGAGCGATCGCTTTGGTAGTGGGGTCGAAAGACCAAACAGAAGCTTCTCGGTTTTCTGCTGCCATTACGTCGCCACCGTAGGAGGTTTGATCCTCTTGAAGCAAGATTTTGCCAGACTTATCAACTGTGATGTTGTCATAGCTGACACCTTTGCCAGGTCCGCCCGTTAACAACAGTTCAAAGTCACTGATTCCGGCTGTGGGGTCGGAGGTATTTAATTTAAAGCGGTAGAGTCTACCATAAGGGTCTTCTGCTTCGGCAGGATTATCGGTTGCTCCGGCTGCTGTCCCCTGACCTTGTTTATTTTTAGTACCTGTGGTGACGAAATAGAAAGTTCCAGGATTATTCGCATCTTCAGCAAAATCTTCAATGCGCTGGAAACTAGTGGAATTGCCCGCAGAATTAACGAAGGTTGTAAGATCGCTACCATCTACTTTTGGTGTACCGTCTGCATTTAAGATGACTGATTTATCAACCTTTGTCCAGGTTGCAACTTTTTGGGTGCCTTCGCTAACTTGACCCTCGAATTCTGCACCATTGACTTTCAGAACATACAAATCTCCATTCTTAAAGCCATTGGGGTCATCTGCGGTTTGTTGACCTACCCATAGATACAGTTCGCCGTCATCATTATCTTCTGATACAAACAGCACTGTTTGATCGGAGTTCTCTGCCCGATATTGAGAAGCTGCAACTACATTCTCTTTTCTGTAGCGACCTAAGCCGTCAAGCGCCTCTGCTGTGCCATCTGGGCTGACTGCCCAACCCCGACTTGTATCACCACCTTCTTCAGGAGCAAAGTAGACGGGAACCTCTGTACCACTAGCGTCTACGAAACCGGACTGGGCTAGATAAGATGAGCAGAAGCGATCAAAAGGACTAATAGTTGCTCCACTGGCATTGGTGTATAAACCAGTTTGAGTATTTAAAGTGTAAGTGCCAGTTGAGTCTACAATGGTGTCAATTAGGTTTTTACCACCGACGACCTTCCAGTTTTCGTCAAACACAAACAGCGATACCCTCGCACCAGTGATCTTTTCACCAGGAAATGTACTGGAAATATCTGTTGTGACGGAGCCACCTAGTTCATGGTTTACCCAAACATAGTTATAGGTTTTACCTGCGATGGTTACTTGGGTAGCACCTGTGCCATCAGGAATACCAGTGAAGGCATATTTTTCGGTGGCATCAACTTGGGGCGCTTGGTCGATGTCAAACGTGCTAGTTAGCAGGGGTACTTCATCCCCTACAGTCAATAAAGGGACGATTATTCTATTGTCAGAGTTATTTACTGTATCGACGTAAGCCGATGCTGTTGTTCTTCCGTTCTCAATTGCCATAATTAGAATGTTTTTTGGTGGATATTTGGATTTAGCTGCATCACAAGCTATTCAAGTTCTCTAATTACATCGCTTATGCAAAAAATCACCCTCTCACTCTATAAACCGAAATTATGGGAGTATTTCAGAATTACAAAAATATAGTTCGGTTCAGTCGAAATTTGCCCTTAATTCCGAATCTTTTTTCAGAGTTATTGAAAGCTGGAGTAATGATGGTCAGATGTTAACTACTAATCTGTGTTAATGAAAAAGTGTGCAACTAAATTCCAAGCTTAAGTTTGTCGATAGTAGTTATGAAAAAATTTGACCATTATTAAAGATGTTTTCATTGAAATATTAAGAAAAGAATAAGTTAAACAGAAGAAATGATTAAAATATATCTAAACTACAAAAATAGCTTTTGTTGAATTTTCAAAATAAAGAATAAAAATAATATGTAAAATTTTAGATTCCCTTGTTTTATAAGTCTTTCCGATAATTCTGAAGAGATGAAGGTTGATTTTAACTAGTTTTGATTGGCTAGCGATCGCATTTACTTTTCTTTATAATGAGTAGGTTGTAGGGACGTACAGCGATACGTCCCTACGAAAGATTTTTCTATGAGAAGCTAGGCGACAAACTAAGCCACAACACTAGCCGAGAAAACGAAGTCATTGGCTGTGAGGTTAGTTGATCTAATTCCAACTAATAAAACCAACTCGGTATTTCCTATTTTTACCAAAGTGTCATTACTTTGTTGCAGTAGCGTTAAACCACTAAACTGAGTCACGCCAATACCGCCAAGCCCAATTTTATCAGTGCCGATCGCAAAATCAGTTAGGATATTGTTGCTAGTTGGCAGACTGGCGTTAGCAATCCAGAATTGGTCAGCACCAGTACCACCACTGAGGCGATTACCACCCCCTTGACCAGCGAATAGTACATCATCACCAGCGCCACCAAACAGGGAGTCATTGACATTGGAGAAGAGTTTGTCATCTCCAGAACCACCGTAGAGACGGTTGTTACTACCATTACTTGTGAGGGTGTCGTTACCTGAGCCACCGAATAATGATTGACGAGAACCTTCAATTACTGTGAGATTATCATCACCTGTCGCCCCAAACAAATTATTACTACCACTGGCTTCTACCACCGTAATTTCATCATTACCAGCACCACCATCAGCACTGGTATTTTGAACTGGGCCATTTTGACCAATAAATATGCGATCGCTACCATCTTCCCCGAAAACTGAAGAGTTATTCCCTGCAAGCACTGTGTCATCTCCGTTTCCAGCCAGGATTTTGTTATCTTGAACGCCTTCTACAAAGTCTGCTCCATCACCTGGACTAAAGAATTGTCCTGGCTCAAGATTGACAGTATCGCTGTTGCTAGAACCAAAACCGTTCGGGAAAGTAGGCTGTACAGTTGTCAGATTATTGGGTAATTCGAGAATGCCGAGTTTTTCCGCAGCCGTATTACCCGTAATGTTGAAGTCGTTGTCGTTAATCAAGGCTAGAGTATTGGGTGCTACCAATGCCAAACCTTCTAATTTTTCCACCCCGGTGTAACCCAACTGAGCAGCATTAGCAATCAAACTCTTGCTGACAGGGGTAATATTGGCAGTAGCTAACTCCGCAGAGGTCAGTTGTTCAATAGTTTTACCAACTGGCAAGGTAAAGTTAGCAGGGTTGTTGATGTTGGTCGCCCCAGCTAAATCAATTTGGTAAATTAGTTTATTGCCAGCAGATGTACCATTATCATCTCGTTCAACTACTGCAAATTTGCCGTTACCCAAAGAAACTGCATCGCCAATCTTATCGGTTCCTGGTAGACCTTCTAGGCGATATAAATACTCTCCTGTTACCTGCTTGCTGACAATATCAAACTCTAGAATTCGCAGGTTGAGAGAAGCTTTGGAAGTCGCATCATTGGCGACATCTGGATTATCAATTGGACTCTGAATAAAGGCATATAATTTGTTACCTTCTAGGGCGACAGCTTCAAATCCTCGGTTATTGCGGCGTTGGGCATAAACTGCTGGCAATACCTCACTGCCAAAAGTTCCAGCGGATTGATCTGGGTTGGGTGCTGTGGCAGTTCCTTGAGGGATAAAGCGGTCAATCAGTTTACCATTAGTGTCAAAGTGGTAAATTGCCGGACGATACTCATCCACCAACCAGTAATCTCCATTTTCCGCAATTACAATCCCTTCTAAATCAGCACCCAAAGGATCGTTAGCTAGAACATTGTTGTCTAAGTCAACGGCAATTTCATCTGTGTAGGCTAAACCGTTTCCTACAGCTTGCAAGTTAGGCAATCCTGTTAATGGGGTCGTTCCATCTTGGCGGAATAGTTCTGTTCTGTTGGTAATGCTGATTTCACCAGTGGTGCGGTTGAGTTCAAAGCTAACTATTTCTGGTTGGAAGTCGGGTAATAAAAATGGTCTTTTGACACCATCAGGTTCTCCATTGGGGCCACGATCTGTGTTGGTGACAAATTTCAGGTTGCCATTTGCTGCAAACCCTTGGAAATACAACCCAGAAAAACCACCCAAGAAAATATCTTGATTTTCAGAGGTTGTACCTAACTTGGGTAAGTTTTCAAATTCATAGATAGTCAGCTTGGGTTGAGCAACAGGATTGCGGGGATCGTAACTAGTAGTGTCGATATTTAGAGAATTGGGGAAGGCATTGGCAATATTTTCCCAAGGTACCAGCTTAAAGTTAGAACTGACATTTTCCTCTTCACCTTCATCGCTAACTATTTTGGCAGGTTCATTGGAGCCATCTTGAGTGACAAATAAACCAAATGGAAAGTTAGGCCCCAGTGGCACGTTAATGACATCAGCACCATCTGACTCTTGTACGCTGTCAATTGGCCCATTATTACCAATGGCAAAGTTACCCACATATTGGTTGTTACCTTCACGAGTGTAGGCAACAAAGGTGCTATCGCCTTGGCTGGATGCTAATAAGTAGCCTGTGCCGTTTTTGCCGTAATAAATCGTCAGTCCTTCTACGTCATCTGTGAGATAAGTACCACCTAAATCTCTGACTTTATCAATTAACTTACCAGTTGTGCCACCGTTTGGTTCTGCTTGGAACTTCCAGATACCTACATTTTCTTGTCCAATGTAGAGGAAGCCAGTTTCTTGGTCTACCACCATACCCTCAGTTTGGGGATCGCGTCCTTCAATTGTGGGTATGGTGAATTCCCGTACCCGTTCAGCCCCAATTTGGCCATTACCTTTGTCAATCAGTTTAAACTGAGCTATGTCTCCAGTTTCTCGCCGACTGGTAAAGACATAGTAATCATTGGTTACAGGGCTACGGTATAAGGTAAGTCCGTAAGAACTGCGAGTTGATGCAGAATAGGGAGGTTCAAAAGGTGCTGCTTGGAAGATAGTAGCAATATTGCTATCGGTGATATCTTCCAAGTATTGTCCGGGGGTAGTGGGGTTGGGGTTAATTTTGAAGATTGCTAGTTGATCGTTGTTGCGATCGCTAGCGACAGCAATATCAATAGATTGATTGCCTAATTTGAAACCGTATTGCAAGTCAATGTTATTGTAGCGAATGCCACCAGGATTAACTGTTTGCAACAAATTTCCAGACAAATCATAAACTCGCAGTCCAGCATTTTTGACTGAGGTTAGTACTAGACTATCAGTAGCATTTGTGGCATTAACATAAATGGCAGGATCGTCAGCATCAGCATTTTGATCTACAGCAGGTAGTGCTGGATCTTCATCGTCAAATAAAGCAGGACGAGTTTCTAGTGTGGGTGCAGCAGTGGGAACTAAGTCTGCACCCAAGGTGAGGATTTGGGTATATTGAGTGCTACCAAAGTTGTTGTCACTCACCAGCACAATCGACTGACGACCATCTGCTAGTTTGGGGCCGAAGGCAATACCCTCAATGTTATCCACTCCTGTTATTGGGTGGTTTGCATCAGTAGGCAGATTCAGGTCAGTTAAATTCAACAGTAAGCGCTTTTGAGCGGGTTTGATCGCTGCTAGTTGTTCAGCACTCAAATTATTTAGAGAATCGTAGAAACTAATGTCAGTTGCACCTTGCAATGAAACTTCGTAGATTTTGATCGTGTTGCCTACACCTTGAGCAAATGAACGTTCTAACGCTAGGAAAGTGCCACGATTATCTATTGCTAATAAGTCTGCCAAACCATTGTCAGCTGAACCTGTGCTAGGGTTGGGCGCTTCGGGAATCGCATCGGTAATGTAGAGGTATTCTTTTTCTGGTTGTCCAGTAACCAGATTGTATTGTAAAATCCGGGAACGGCTACCACTGGTGAGCGAAGCCTTTAATCCATCTTGGGACAGTGCGTTTTCAGTCGCAGTGAATAAGGTTTTCTGGTCGGGTGTAATGGTGAGGCTTTCAAAGGCTAAATTATTGTAAACACCTGATGTCTGCGTATCACCCGCATCAACAATGCCGTTGCTGTTGGTATCTTCAACTACTGGTAGGAATTTGCTGGGGACAGATAGCGATGCCACTTCTTGCCCTGTGGTCAGCGAAAACTCTTTAATAAAAGGATTACTAACGCGACCAGCAGCAGGGTTTACTTCACCTTCAGAAGAGATGAAAACAGTACCATCGTTAGTTAAAGCGATACCTTCTGGGTCAAGGCTGTTGGTTGCAAAAAAGTTGCCGTTGGTATCTTTCAGGGTTGTGACATTAGTAAAATTCACCCCGGAATCGCTGGCAGTGAAGGTATAAAAACGTGCAGGGGCAACTTGGGAGCGATCGTCTGAGATTGCGTAGTAGCGGTTATTCGCAGCATCATAGGTGACACCAGATAATCCACCCACTGGAGTTTGTACCCCATTTACCGTTCCTGCTGCACCAGTAGGGATAAAGCCAGTGACAAAGGTAGTTTGTCCCAAAAATCCTACATTAGGAATGGTTTTACCTGCTTCAGTTGGACCAGCTTGCACATCTGCGAACACTAAGCGATGGTCAGAACTGGGGAATGGAAAAGTACCGACTGGGGAAAATGTTGAATCAGTATTTAGAGGCCAAAATACTCCTGAGTTGGCAATTGTCAGGTTAGCTGAGGGTAGCACATAGTCAGTCCGCAGGTTTCCGGGAGTCGTATCAGCAAAGTCTGCGGTGTCAAAGCTAGGATTACCATTTTGGCTAATGTTTGCACCAGCTTGTAAGTCTGCTTGTTGAGAACCACCCAGACTGGTAGGAATAACATTAGTATTGATATTGGGATTTTGCAACAGTTGGCGAATAGCGTTGTCAAAACTATCACCATCCAACGGATCTGCATTTTGATCGCCCACAATCACAAAGCTTGACCCAGCATCAATACCGCCCGTTTTCCCCTCATCATCGTAAATGTAATTACCATTACCAGGGGTAATATAGTCTGCCCAAAAGCGGATCTCGTCGTGGTTGCGCTTACCGTTGCGGTCTTCCACACCATCAAAGGTTGGGGGTGTGGGGTGGCTGGCGAGGACATGAATTGTCTCACCGTTTACTTGGATGGGTATATCCCAGTGACTTTTAGAAGAAAGGCGTAGAACTGCCAATTCCTCCTGAGAATACCAATCATTTGGCTGTGGTGTTGTCGGATCGTCAGGAAGCAAAGCATTAGGCATATCCTTCCACAGAAAATTTTGGAAGGTGCGGATGTTGGCTGTGTCGATGGGATATTTGGACAACAGCAACATCCCGTATTGACCAGGGAAATTCCCAAATCCGAAAGCATCATCGCCATATCCCGATTCGCCTGGGGTTGTAACTGCTGTGCCATTGTTGTTCAAGTCAAACCCAGAGGCAATACCTGTATTGGAAGGAGCGATGTAGAAGTAAGGGTAGTCAACGGGTGTTGTACTATTCTGGCTAACGGCTAGGTAATTTTGCCGGAATAGTTGAACTGCCTCCGGGGAGTAGTCAAACTCGTTAATTAGCAACACATCCGGGTTATTACGCTGGATGATTTCTGCAACTGCCTTTGCTTGAGCGTTGTCAGGGGTAGACAAATCGCTGACTAACTGACCTTCGGCATTACGATTCAAAGAAGCGTTGAATTGAGAAAAGCGAATTGTATTAGTAGTTACCATGTTTAATTCTGAGATAGATTCTAGACATGAGACTGCTTTGAAATTTGGGAGTGGGGAACCGCAGAGGCGCAGAGTACACAGAGAAATCGGAGTTTGATTAAATCTGCGTTAAATAAAGACGAAACGAGTATCTGTTGCCAAATTTGTATTGCGGTTTAACCCGTTTTCCACAACAGCAATTAATTCCGTTCCATTGTTGGTGAAAATACCTACAGCCGATCTAACTGACCCTAGTGAGTAATTGTTAGCAACTCCCTGAAGCTGAATTAAATCATTTGCTTGAAAGTTGAGAATATCGGCATAATCATTGTTGCGAGAACTGGTATAGAAAGCTGAAGTGGCATCACCTAAAACGTAAGTATCTACACCTTGTTCGCCGTTAAGGAGGTCAATTTCGTTTGTGCCACCGCCCCAACCAACCAGACGGTCATTACCATTGCCCCCAGAAAGTCCGTCACTGCCAAGTCCACCTAAGATGGTGTCATTGCCATCGCCACCAAGGAGTACATCTATGCCTCCCTTGCCATCCAGGTAATCATTGCCTGCTCCACCGTCGATTAATTCACTGGTATTAGTGCCGATGACGCAATCGCTCCCTGCTAGAGCATTGACTATGTATCTGTTCAAACCAGTAAGTTCGCTGACAAAGATGATGTCGTTACCAGATGTCGCCTTGTTATTGGCAACAGTCAAATCAAAGGTATCGCTAACATTACCGCCTTTACCATCAGCAGCGGTAACTGTGACTGCGAAAATGCCGATTTGGGAGATAGTGCCGGATATCACACCTGTGTTGGCAATGATACTAGAACCAGTGGGTAAACCTGTAGCACTGTAAGTCAGGGTGTCACCTGGATCTACATCAGCAAATTTGTTACTGATATTGAAAGAAAAAGCTCTATTAGTAGAAATGATTTGGTCGTCAATTGGTTGTACTACCGTGGGAGCATTATTTTTAGGGAGATTAAACCGAGCCACACTAGGGTCATGATCGCTATCCTGGTCGGCAAACTCTGAATTGATATGAACTACATCATAGCCATCCAGGTTGTTGAGCAAGTTGTTACTAACTAAAACGTGGTCAAGGGTTTGGGCGTTACCTTCAAAGTTGTAGGTGTAACGCTCATTTTGCGGCAGAGTTTCAATTAAGGAAGTTAGCCCGGCGCTTTCTACAATGCTGACAGGGTTGGAAAACTCAAAGTCATTTAAGTCACCCGCCACTACTATATTGGCATTGGGGGCGATCGCTAAAATACTCTCAACAAAATTTTTCACCAGGGTAGCTTGTTGCTGACGCTGGGTTTCACTACTAAGAGTTGGTGGTTGATTCGGCCCAAATAATGGTTGGTCGCCACCTTTAGAATTAAAGTGGTTGCCAATTACATAAACAGTTTCACCGTTGAAAGTAAATTCACCTACTAACGGCTTACGACTGCTGGTAAAGGCGGAGTTGGTGGGGTCAATTAAACCAGGACTATTAGAAACTGTAGGAACACCAGAGACATTAGTAACTGTGGTGCTGGTGGTGGAAGTACCGCCAGGGCGATCTACAAAGTTGACACGATTGGGATTAAATAAGAAACCTACCCGGATATTTCCACCAGGTTCACCGCCGTTCGTATCGTCTACTGGGTTAATTTGGCGATATTGATACGTGGGGCCACCAGCAGCAGTAATTTCATCAATTAACTTTTGGAAGGTAGTGCTGGCATCAACTACGCTATCATTTGTTGCACCGTTGTTGTCCTGAATTTCTTCGAGACTAATGATATCTGGTGATTTGAGATTATTAACAATGCGGTTAGCCAAGTTGTTAAACTTGGTTGGATCGTCACCTGGATCGAGATTTTCGACGTTGTAGGTAGCGATCGTCAGTTGGTTGGTGGTAGAAATTAGGCTAGTGACTTCTTTTTGAAGGTTACTGTTCTGTACTACTGTGGGAGCAGCCGATATTAGAACTTCATAGTTGTTAAAGCTGTAGTCAACGACACCGACAATATTACTAAGTTGCGTACCAACATTAACTTCAGGTAACACTAAAAAATTGTTCAGATCATCTATCTGAATCCGCTCAGGATTGAAGTCTGAAGCACTAATCAGGCTCCCACCGCGAACCGTTCTACCCGTGGCATTTGCGCCATTATCTGCTAATACCCAAATTTCTTCTGATGTGCCAAAGTTTGCAGTGGGTGAAGTGGTAATTGGGTTATTCACCTGTACCAGCATTCCTTCTAGGCTTTCATAGAAGTCGATGCCATCCTGGGGAGGATCAAAGGTGGTTGTTCCAATTTCGATATTAGCGATCGTGTCGTTATCGATTACCGTTGTCGGGATAGTTCTACCACCATTACCAAGGATTGTAGTAGTGGGTAGATCGTTGCCACTAGAAACGGTAACAATTGTGGGAGTGGTGATTTGTGTTTTGGTTAAATTATTGGCATCGTTACCGGGACGAAATTCTGTAACTGTTCCACTGACTAATATGGAATCGCCGACGGATACGGTTGGTGCTGATGAGGTGAAGACGAAAAGACCTTCAGAAGTGCGTAGTTTACCGCCGTAGGCATCGTCGCTGTCTGGAGTGGGGTCTTGCAAGTAAAAACCGTTACTTGCTTTAATCGTGACAATTCCCGCTACATTGCTGACAGTCTGATTTCTAAAGGATGAGATATGCCCCGTTCCCTGAATGTCGCTAATCCGAACAGATGGAGTTACTTCAAATACCGCAACCGTCTTGCTGACTTCGGCTGTAGTAACTAACAAAGGCTTGCCTGTGGGACTGTCAGCCGCCGAGACAAAGGTTAGCCCTTCGATCGCAGTATCTTCAGGAGTGTTGATATATTGAACAAAACTTGGCTTGTTAGGATTTGTCACTTCGTAAACGATGACATCGCCAGTGCGTTCTAAACCAATAAAAGCATAGGTGCGGTTGTTGATGACTCCGATCGCCACGCCTTCGGGTTCAGGCCCTTTGTTATCGCTGCGGGTATCAAAGGTATCAGCTGCACCATCTGAGTTAAACAAAGTTGGTACTTTGGTTGCCGTAATTTGTTCAAATTGGTCGCCACTGTCGAATATCTGATTGCCGCTGGCATTCCAAATCGAAAAGGAACGTCCCCCAAATGCTTCGATGCGGTCAAAATCTCCGTCTCCGTCCGTGTCTCCTGTGGCATTTGTAACGGTTAACCGTCCCAGGTTAGTATTTTGCTTCAGGGCAGCCGCATTCGGGAAAACTGTTGGATCTAAGACATATCCATTTGCGCCTACCCGGATTTCCTCGCTAAAACCAGTGTAGTCGCGGGAATCTCCTTCGTTGGCGGTGATGTAGTAAGTCTGTCCGTTGGCGGTGAAGCTAGCGATCGCATCGGGTTGATATAACCCAAAGACTGGCCAATTCTGAATATTAATTTTACCATCGCGATCGCTAGCATCCAATCCGTTACCTGGAAGATTGTAATTTTTCGTACCCAGAGGCAAAATATTGGTGATGGTGGCGCTGGCAATATCCAGAATAGCGATCGCATTATTTTCTTGCAAGGTAATCCGCGCAGTTTGACCATCTGGAGATACAGCAATATACTCTGGTTCTAAGTCTTGTGCCACCGTCGAGCCGGGGCCAGTAATCCGCACACCTGCGGCTTTGAGTGTTGCAATCTGGTTATTGAAGCTTGTAAACGAGGCTTGGGCAACGGTTGCATTCGCCACGCCACCAGCAATGTTAATAATACTGACTGAACCTTCAGGATCTACCGAATTTGGTTGCCCATAGCTGTTGGGTTCTCCCTCATTTGCTACTAATACCTTCGTGCCATCGGGCGTAAAGGTGAGCATATCGGGTAATGCACCCACCGCCACCGAGTTCAAGAATGTGCCGGCGGCATTGTAGAAACTCACCTGTCCTGTCTGTTGGGCGTTTGTGGTGGTGTTTTGAATGGCGTAGGCGACTGCGACAATACCATTTTTCACTGCAACGCTGTTGGGAATAGCTTGTGTCCCTGCGGGAGGCGTAAATCCTGTTGCCAAAGAACCAGCTAAGGTTAGCGTTCCTGTATTGCTGACATTATAAATTTCAACTATGCTGCCAGCAACCACAAATAAGCGATCGCTTCCTGAATCAAAGGCGGATATTTCGGCTCCATTAGTACTGGTGAAGCTGCCAATTTTCTTCAAAATGCTAGAGTTATTGTTGGTCGCAATATCGTTATCAGCGATCGTAATATTCTGGGAAGTAGTGCCGAGTGTAATACCTGCGGAAGGATTATTGATTGTCAGGGTAGCGGTTTCTGTGCTTTCAATCACAGCATCATCGACAACGGTGAAGGTGACAGAACCTGCGGTTTGCCCGTCAAGAATTGTGATGATATTGTTGCTGAGATTGTAATCTTCGGCGGTGATGTCAGTTCCGGCTACACTTAAGTTAACTGTTTGATTCCCGGAAACAGGATTAGAAGCAGTAGCGGTGACAGTAATTTGGGTTGTACCTGCTTCAGTTCCTGAGTTACTGTTGACGGATAAATTGATTATGGGATTTCCACTAGCGATCGCCAAGTTTGTGGTGTTAGGAATTACCGTTGCCCCGTCACCTCCGACATCAACTGTCCAATTAGCACTGTTGTTAACCAACGCTTTATAGTTGACAAAACTGGCTTCTCCACTACGGGAACCAGTATACTGACCATAGTCAGTGCTACTGGTGAGTTTGATCGCA
This sequence comes from Nostoc sp. 'Peltigera membranacea cyanobiont' 210A, assembly GCF_002246015.1. Lineage (GTDB taxonomy): Bacteria > Cyanobacteriota > Cyanobacteriia > Cyanobacteriales > Nostocaceae > Nostoc. Next base: position 203,040 of record NZ_NOLJ01000008.1, on the reverse strand, counting down.
TTAACTCCATCAGTTAGCCCAACAGTAGCCAAACTGTTGTTATTCGCCTCACTGGAGACGGCAGTCAGAATTGTAGTTGGGGCAGTGCCACTATTTCCTAAAAAGGCATAAACAGTCTCAGCAGTTGCACTGAGTCCCAGGTTACTTGAGTTAACAACTGTAAATGTACCAATAGATGATGCGCGACTAGTGCTGTCAATTGCACTAAAGCGAACTACAGTACCAGCGGCAATTGTCTGAGATCCCGTATTCCATACAAACGAAGATTCAGTGCTACCAATGGCGGTTGGACTCGAAGCTGTGCCGTCACTAAAATAAATAGTTGTATTCGGATCTATATCTACAAATGTGACAATAGACCAGCCATCTTCATCAGCATTGAAAGAGATAAAAGCAATATCGCCTTGTGTCAAAGCCATTAATAACGTCTCCTTCAATTTATTTTGTATTGTTTCAAAATCGCCTGAAAAGCTGATGTTCAGTAATAATTTGCAAACATAATCAAGTCACATTGACAATCGCAATATCACTATCAATAAAAACTATTTTGTAGTCAAAAAAGCTACGTATTTTACTAGTATTAATCCATATTCAGCAACTTTAAGTTATCTCAGCAACGTTAAGAAACTGATAGCAAAAGGTTAAAAGAATAAATAATATACAGATGGATTTAGATCGAATACCGTTCGGTTAAGGTTTTTTGATGAAAATTATAAATCACAAAGACGCGATAAATCGCTACAATAATCAGTCTTTTGTAGAGACGGCGATTTATCGCGTCTCTTGCCTTAACCAAACAGTATTGGATTTAGATACCCGGCATCTCGAAGAAGTCCGAGGGACAGCAATTTTACGCCCATAAAAAAAGGCAGACAACATGTCCGCCCCACAATAAGTAGTTGGATATTTTTTATTTGAAAGTCATTTTGTATTAAAAGCCACTCTTGCTTACCGGAACTTACCAGGGCTTAGACGAACACCGTTAGGTTGAGACTGACGACGAATTGCTACTCCACTCCGCAAATTGTTTCCAGTACCGCCATCTTGACGATCGAGGAAAGGTTTCAGATTAATCCCACTTCTAGATGAACTAACCCGATTATTGCCACTGCCTAGAAGTGTGCGTCCTAAATTATATAATTCGTTGCCTCCACTACTGCGATCGCCATAAGTGTTAACAGCTATAGTCTGTTGTCCACTGTCAGCAGTAGTCAAGTTCTGAAAAATGCTATTGCGGATAACAACAGGATCTTTTCCACGGGGGACTGTCAGCACAATTCTACAGGTTGGATTAGCTTCAGTTGTGACGCAGACAGTATTTTCGTTATTTTCTACAGATGTCTGAAGTTCTTGTAAACCATCTGGACGATAAAGTTCCAAGCGACTGGCAATTGCTGTACAACGCCTTTGTGCGTCCCAACCACCACCTAAAGCCGCAGGTGCTGCCCAAGGAAAGAATTGTCCTGGTTGACTTTGTGGCTGATACATGACAGTGTACTGTCCATTATAAGTTTGACAGGTAAACCGAGTTGTACCATCAGCGGAGGGTGAAGGTGGTACACCTGTCGATGTGTCTATTGGGACTGGTGCTGATGTGCCACCTGATGGTACTGTTGGTACTACTACACCATCGCCAGTAGAATCATATTGCGCCATTGCTGCCGAATTGCCCAAACACAAAGATAAGCCAAGACTGCCCAAAGATATCAACCGCAGCATTTGTGATGACATAAATCATCCTCCAGGAGAAATTAAGTAGGGAATTGATAGTTTAAATGACGAATAATTCTGGCTTTTGATTCAGCAAAAACTTATTTTTTTCCTTTTGTGCTTTTTTGTCGGCGAGTAGCTTTTTCACCCGTTTGAATTTCTGTATGATGCCCCACTCCTTGGTAAACTTAACGGGTGCAGCACTTATTTGCTTAAACTGAGTCACTCAAATACTTGAAAATTTTATTTGTATATGCTAAGGCAAATTATTTGGATCGATACCTTGAGATTCTAGATAGGCAATTAGCCGTTCTTTTTGCTGGCGTTCCTGTTCGGCACGTCGGCGTTCCTGTTCGATTTGTTCCACTGCCCAAAGTAACAAATTACCTCCCTCATCCCACCAGCGCAACCAGTAACCAATTCTGGCTTCTTTTGTTCCTTGCCAAGTTCCCAGAAATAAACCCATTGAATCAATCCAATGACGACCATTTTCATCAGGTTGCTTTAACTCGTAGCGCCTGTTTTCGAGTTGGTAAAATTCTAATAAACCACCATTTGGATCAAAAATTATGTAAATTGGGACTTGAAGAATCTGCTCGTAAAAAAACCATTTTCCTGGTGGATAGGTTCGTTTAAAAGAGTATTCTCCACCCTCAGTGTCAGATAGAAATTCCATCACAATTGCTGGAATATCTCCATCTAAATTAGGTGTATAGCTTTTGTGTTCTCCTAAAACCTGATTTCCCGATGGCACATAAACCCAGTTGGGTGCTTTAGCTATAAATTGCCCGTTTATCGTCGCACAAAGTCCAAAATTTGAGGCTATTAACATCTGCGGTTGGATGAAACCACTTATTTCAAGGCTTTCACGCAAAGCACCAGCCAATAGTGGCTGACCTGTATTTTCCACTGGTTCATCCTCTAGGTGAAAATCTGCGGGCAATGCTTCCCAAGATATTACCAGTTCTGTTGAAGATTTAGCTTCACCGAGTTGGGTTGCCATAAACACCCCTTTTTATTGATTTGTCTTTATTTTATGGCTGACCAGTGGTTTGTTGCTGACGGGGCGACAAAATATGTTATTGATTTGAGCGATACCAGCCAATAACTGTGATGCTTGGTGTCTGCCTTTGGAAGAAGACTCGTTAACGCACTTGTTTGACAATATAATACACTCGCCGTTTGGGATGTATAAAAACAAAAAACCTCGGCTAAATTAGCCGAGGTAAAGTCGAGAAGTGAGATTAACGATGAGATACAGCGATACCGAAATCTAAAATCTTAGCTAACGCTAAAACCAACCAAAACTAAAGCAGTGACGATTAAAGTTGCAAAAAGACTCTGTAAAACGTATTTACGTTGTTCCCAAATTGCTGGGTACTCAGAGTAATACATCTTGGGTTCTGCTGCGTAGTTGTTGAGAATGCCTTCTTCGTTAGTGGTGGTGTACATAGTTTTTTCTCTTCTTTGTTTTGTTATCTTATGTAACTAAATATAACGGTTTTGTTACAAATCGTCAATAAGACTTGACAAAAAAATACTGATGGTAAATATAAAACTGACTTATCAGCACACCACTGCCGTTTGGGATACGTAAAACACAAAAAACCCCGGCGAAACTAACCGAGGTTATAGAGAGAAGTTTGAATGACGATGAGATACAGCGATACTGAAATCAAAAAATCTTAGCTAACACTCAAACCAACCAAAACTAAAGCGGTGACGATTAAAGTTGCAAAAAGACCCTGTAAACCGTATTTACGTTGTTCCCAAATTGCTGGGTACTCAGCGTAGTACATCTTGGGTTCTGCTGCGTAGTTGTTGAGAATGCCGTCTTCGTTAGTGGTGGTATACATGGTTTTTTCTTTTCTTTGTTTTGTTATCTTATGTAACTAAATATAACAATTTCGTTACAAAGCGTCAATAGGACTTGACAAAAAAAGACTGATGGTAATTATAAAGCTAACTTATCTGCGATCGCGGATTCTGGCAAAGTGATTCGAGTCTGCCAACACCGGATGTCTCTTAATATCATGTCCGCTTGATTACTTACTAAACCTCAAGAACCCCACCCCGCCAAAGCTGCGCTTTGTCTCCCCTCCCGAAGAGCGGGGAGGGGTTGGGGTGCAATGACTGTGGGAATCATAACTAATTATGCGGACATGATATAACTCGTCGCTGCGCGTCTAAAGAGTTTTTTAACTTGATTGCAATAAAAAACCCCAGTAAATTGGGGCATAATTGTACTTGTGTGAAAAAGTCGAGCTAGAAGTTTCTGAGGCTGCTAACCTTTCTTCAACTTGGCTGTGTCAGTGGCTCCAAATCAAGAGGGATCGAATCCTATAGCTGATTTGCTCTTTCTGCCTCCTTCAATTTTTAAGATTCCCTAAATTTCTAACCCAACTACCATTAAGTCGGGCGGATGTTCAACATTAAACTGATAATATATCTCTCGTCGCTCTTGGGCTGGAAGAGTTAACAGCCATTCTAAAATCCCCATTTCACCGAGTTGAATTTGTGGGTTGCTGCGACTGAGGCGTACTTTAATTTGCTCGTTGCGGCTAACTGGCAATTGTTCAGTTAATTTTAGATTTACTTCTTTCTCTAGTAAGTTAGTAACAATCAACCGATAACTATAAGTAATCCGGCGCTGGTTGCTAATTAATCTTTTATCTACCAGGCGCTCAACTAAGTCGCGTTCAATTTTTAAACCTTCGTCAATTCCTAAGTTCAGTTTGAACTCTTGCCCTGGTGAAATATTTTCTAAATGAGTTGTCCCAATAAAAACGTTGTCGCGGAAAATATTTGCTTTGCCTGGTAACAAAGTCGCACCGTTGGGACTATTTTTCACATTCGCTTGTAGATAAGCAAAACTTACCAAGCGCGGCATTGCCACATAATCGAAGCTACAAGGATAATCATCATTGAAAATTGTAGTTTTATGAGGTGCGCCATCGCTGGGAATATTACCACCGCCATTCAATTTAAAGGTAACTACACTACCTTCTTTGGATACTTCTGCTGTAACGGTTTCTGCTGCGATAAGACTATCCTCTGCAACTTCTTCTTGTTCTTGCCAATCTGCTCTGGCAGCAGAAGCAGGCGGTTCTGGTATGCTAGGCAGTAGTGGTGCCTGGGCAGCTAGTCGAGATCGTCGCACTCTTTGAGGAAGTGGCGCATCAATATACCAAGGTTCAAGTTTAGGTGGAAGTGTACCTAATCCCGGTTTAGCGGTAGAAAGGGTGAGATTTGCACCAATCCAATCTTCGCCAGTGCTTTGAGTGATTTCTGCAAGGTAGCTCAGATGCACAATATCGCTGGTAGTGCTAAAGCGCAAGTCATAAAGCGGATTCCAGCTAGCACGATTTACTATGTAAGATACCTCTAATTCAAACTCTCCTTCACCCGCTACTTCAACGGCTACAACTAAGCTAAAACTCTCTTTAGGATGGGGCGTTTGGATTATTTGCAATGAGGTGTAGAGTGCTTGCAGTTGTTTATCTAATTCCTGCTGTTGAGTTTTGCACTCTCCAGATGCGATCGCATACTCACTATACTGGCTTCCAAGAAAGTTCAAAAAATCCAAAGTTTCGCTGAGGCTGAGATTTTTTCGAGACAAACTTTGTGAAAAGGGTTCTTCTGTTTTTTCGCGTAAGCCAGCGATAAAACTAGATTGCAATGCTAAAGCATCTACCTGAGCTTGCAGGTGGCGTTTTTCTGCTTCTAATTGCTGAATTTGCCTTGTCAAATGTGCGACTCGTTCCACTACAGGTTCAGTAGTGTAAATGCGATCGCTACTAACTCCCACCAAGCGCACCCCTACCGTACCTGTACCGCTAACCCTGATAGACTCAGTTTCTAGAGTCATTGGCACTGGGGTAATTACTAATTCCTGTTCAATTCCTGTTAAATCAACTACACCTCGCCGTGTAACCAATGCTCTGTCAGCATACACGGTAACAGCTACAATCTCGCTTTGTACTGTTTTGCGCCAAGATGGTATTTCCGGGTTAACCACTGCCAGTTTTCCCCCATTTTTAATCATTCTGCTGGTTAATTGTCAATGTTTACCGGTCTAACAGTCAACCCCTTTAGAGAATTCGTAATTCATAATTACGAACTACGAATTACGAATTCTCTTATCCATGAATTTGTTCAAACGTGCTATGAGCAGTATCAGCTTTTTGAGCGACAAAATTCTTTGCCGCAGCTAGTAGATACTCATAATAGGCACGAGCGACGATAGATAGCTGCTTGCCAGATGGGTAAACCATGTACCAATGCCGCTGAATGGGAAAGTGTTGTACATCTAAAATGCTGAACTCTGAAGCGTCTGATAGTAAGGTATGACGGGATAAAACAGAAATTCCTAAACCACCTGCGATCGCTTGTTTAATTGCTTCGTTACTTCCCAATTCTAGCTTGACTTTTACCGTTACCCCTTCTTCTTCAAATAGCTTTTGGACGGCGCGACGAGTTCCTGAACCTGGTTCCCGCATAATAAAAGGTTCGTTAGACAGGCGTTGTATAGGAATATTTTTTTCTTTGGATAAAGGATGATTAGTCGGTGCAAAGACTATCAAAGGATTTTCTAGAAATGGTTCACAAGTCACATCTATATTGTCTGGAATTTGACTCATAATATATAAGTCATCCAAATTTTGACTCATCCGTTCCAAAATTTGTTCGTGATTTGTGACTTGCAGCGAGATATCAATCCCTGGATAAAGTTCGCAAAATGGTCCTAACAAACGTGGGATAAAATATTTTGCTGTTGTAATCACTGCCAAACGTAATTGTCCCTGCTTTAGCCCTTTTAAATCTGCCACCTTCATTTCATACTGGGCTATATTGTGAAAAATCTGCCGACAAGTAGCAAATAATTCCCGTCCTGCTTCCGTCAGATACAATCGCTTTCCCACTTGCTCAAATAATGGCAAACCTACCGATTTTGTTAGTTGCTTGATCTGCATAGAGACTGTAGGTTGGGTGAGAAACAATTCCTCAGCAGCACGAGTAAAGCTACTGTGCCGTGCCGCCGCCTCGAACACCTTTAACTGGTGCAGCGTCGCTTGGTTCAAGGGTGATTCTCCTATATATAGCGATTAATAGATATAAAACTAGTATTGCTGAACACTGGCAAATGATATAGTGATGCTCACAGAAAGTTACGAGTTTTATCATAGATAAAACTCTATCAGTGTTATTAAAATAAAGGTATTTTATTTATAGATTGAAAAAGCTATTATTCAGAATAGCTTAAGCGTAAGATGCCTTCCATCTAAACGATGAATGATGATTTGACAAAATTCATCTATCATCATTCATCATTCCATAATTCTTCTTGAACTTTTGTAGGTAGCTTGGTTAAGTCTGGTAATCTTAGTACCTCGATTTCCGCAACTTGTTCTTTAATATTCACTGGCAAGTTTAACGGTTCGCGTTCTTCTATCCAGCAGCTTGCTAATGGCAAAGTTAACTCCATTTCGTCCAGCGGCCGAGGAATTACCATCACTGCATTCAATTCCCCAATGCGTTCTGCTTCAAACATTCCCGCTTCCACTGCTACCGCCACATTTGCTACGGAACCCCGAATAATAGCTGTACACAAACCCGCACCAATTTTTTCATAAGCTGCTAAATGAACATCAGCAGCTTTGAGCATCGCATCACACGCTCCGACCATCGCGGGAAATCCTCGCGTTTCTACCAAACCAATTGCTTGATTACTCAGACGGCTGTAATTGCCCTCTTCCATCAATTTAGTGAAACGGGTTGTGATGGGAAGCACTATATCTAGGTTGGGATAAGGTCGGGGAATCACTAAGCTAGAAACCAACTGACCAAACTGTTCAGCCGTTTGCACACCTGATTCTACCGCCAGACGCACATCAGCAATTCCACCCCGGACGATCGCAGTACAATGACCACTACCAGTTTTTTCATACCCAACCAAGTGAACTCCTGCCGATTTCAGCATCATATCCGCCGTCCCAACGATCGCCGGAAAGCTACGGGTAGAAACTAAACCCAAAGCAGTATCTTGAAAGGTTTCTTGACTACTCGCTCCCTGGATGGTGCGAATAGACCGTTGATTATATGTTTCCATGATGAATTCTCCAAAATACGGAAAAAGGCGACACCTTACAATTAACACTTACTCTGACTAATCGTCAGGGTTTGGGTCGTTCAAGGATTGTCTGTGAGGAAACAGTGTAGTCAACAGTCTGCTTATGCTCCCTTGTCCATAAATTTGAGTCCCAAAACCGTTAGGGGGTTCTGTGGCGGACTGACTGGGGTCTAAGTTATGTTCTGTAGACGGTTCGGTGGCTGACTCCAAAGTGGAGTTAGCATCATTGGTCGGTTCCTCCACGAGAGGAGACTGACTTTCGGGAGTGGTGGGAGATTTAAAATAAGAAATCGACTTGTTTTGTTTGAAATCTACAAAAGCCGAAGCTGAGAGGTTAGTTGAGGAAACTACCTTTTCCTTAACTCCACCTGAGCTATTTTGCTCTTCCTTCGGTGGTGTATTTGTAGTAGAAGTTGGGTTATTTGTAGATGCTTCTAGCTGTTTTGTTGGCTCAATCTGCCGACTAGTGTCTCCTAAAATTGAACCAGGCGGTACTACTTGTTCAGGTTCAACCGAATAGTTAAAAACTGTAGTAGCCGAACCAATACAAGCATTTGCGCCAATTTTGCCTTTGCCAATCATCAAAAAACCGGCTCCCAGGTTTGCACCTGCTTCTACTTCTAGAGTGCCTTCATGGACTTGGAGAATTGCTCCCATGCCAATACAGACCCCTGGCCCAATGACGATCTTGCTATTTACAGCCGCTTGGAGGATCACCCCAGGTGCAAGTACCGCGCTTGGATGAATAGTCACCTCACCACTAATGTAAGTATCAAAGTTATTGCTGAGGCGCAGTAGCGGCACAGACATGGAAATTTTAACCTCGGAAGCCGGATGTAGTTCTGAGTGGTGAGTGCTGAGTGGTGAGTGCTGAGTAATTAGTATCTTCTAAAATCTGAGTTTACAGTTGGTGTGACTGGTGTCTTTAAAGTGTTAACTCAGCACGGGCTAAACCCTAGCTATCCGCTAACAGCACTTTTAACTCAGCACTACTATGGTCTTTGAATAATCGTTTCTAATACGCGACGCTTGGCTTTAGGGTCAACACCAATTAAGCGCACATATTCACCTTGGTATTCGCCAAGTTGTCTTTCTATGGCGGCGATCGCTTCTCTTTCTGAGGAGGCTTGAATTTGACCGGTACTAGTCCAGGAACCTGTACGGAACCGCCGTTGATCTACGTGTTCAATGCTAATTTTTGAGCCGCTAGCCAATAAATGCCGGAGTTGGTCTACTACTTCACTACTCAAGCGGGTAGCAGTAGCTGTGGCTGTGGCTGTTGCAGAGGGCGCACTACTAGTAGTAAATGATTTCTGACCACCAGAGGAGGCTACTTGACCATTTGGACGTTGGATAATGGTTTCTAGTACCCGCCGTTTGGCTTTCGGGTCAATACCAATTAAGCGTACATATTCCCCTTCGTATTCGCCGAGGTGTGCTTCTATGGCTGCGATCGCTTCTCTTTCTGAGGAGGCTTGAATTTGACCGGTACTAGTCCAGGAACCTGTACGGAAGCGGCGCTCATCTACGTGTTCAAGGCTAATTTTTGAGCCACCAGCCAATAAGTGCCGGAGTTGGTCTACTACTTCAGAACTCAAACGGTTACTGCTAGCTGTTCCCGTACCAGAGGGTGCTGCACTAGTAGTAAATGATTTCTGACCACCAGAGGAAGCTACTTGACCATTTGGACGTTGGATAATGGTCTCTAGTACGCGCCGTTTGGCTTTGGTGTCAATACCGATTAAACGTACATACTCGCCTTGATGGCTTGCTATACATTCTTCCAAAGCGGAGATGACTTGATTTGTGGAAGTTGCATCAATTGGCGTGCAACTAGTCCAGGAACCAGTGCGGAAACGACGCTCATCTACGTGTTCCATGCCAATTTTGTAACCACCTGCCAAGAGTTGGCGGATTTGCTCTAGTGTTTCGCCACTGACTTTGCCACTGCTAGAACCGTTACCGTTACTATTACCATTACTACTGCTGTAACTGCTATTGCTACGACCAGTCGGCGCTTTAAAGCTGGTTGCTGGTTTTGCATCATCATCGGGACGTTGGATGATGGCTTCTAGCACACGCCGTCTATCTTTGTCAATGCCAAACAGTCGGACATACTCGCCGCTATGCTCATTTACACAGCTTTCTAATGCTGCGATCGCTTCACCGAGCGATCTTGGTTCGATTGGTTGACAACTAGTCCAAGAACCCGTGCGGAAACGTCTTTGATCTACGTGTTCCGTACCAATTTTATACCCTTGCCCCAATAGATACCGCAACTGATCTATTGTTTCTGCACCCAAGCTATTGCTCGACACTTCACTACTCCTTTCCAACTCTAAAACAGTAATACCATTACCTGTATAAGATTTAGCGTTCTCATCCCGGATGGGTGCTATACATTTGCTATCCGCAGCACAGAGATAACCAGCTCGTAATGCTTGATTAATCCCAACCACATGATGAGCAAATTCTTTATCCTGATCTTGCACATCTGGCAAGCGATCGGCTTGCTGCTGGCTGGTAATTATCGCTCCCGAAGGTACATACTTACCTGGGGGGATCTCTACGTCTTGAATTAAAGCGTGCATCATCACGATGCAACCTGCACCCACCCTGGCATTAAACACCGTAGAGCGAAAGCCAATGAAGGAATTATCACCTACATAAGCTGGCCCGTGAATTAGAGCCATGTGGGTAATGCAAGCGTTTTTACCAACCCATACTGAGTATTTATTTTGGTCATCGCCAATTACTCGACCTTCCGCTAACCCATGAATGACAACACCATCTTGAATATTGGTGTTTTCACCCAGATAAAAAGGTGTGCCTTCATCCGCTCTAATCGTAGTCCCCGGAGCAACGATTACATTTGCACCTAGTCGTACATCCCCAATCAAATTGGAGAATGAATGTACAAAGGCAGTTTCATGGATTTCGGGTTCAGCTAAATTCCTTGACCACGGGGTTGGGGGTGCCGCCGTGCTGCGGACTGCCATCGCGAGATTCCTCCTGTATTGTCTGTCATTAGTCATCTGTCCTTTGTCGAGAGCTAATGACTAATGACTAATGACTATCGATATTGATCTTTTTTGCTGTAAATGAGGCGATCTTCAACGTAAATAGTATCTATGATCGCCACAACTGCTGCATCCAATGGACGCTGTTCATTGCCAACAACTTGACGAGCGGCACTACCACGAGTGATGAGTACCCACTCATCTACTCCTGCTCCCACAATATCTGCTGCTACTTCATACTCTGGTAGGATATTGCCGTTTTCATCTACTAATTGTAACAATAGTAGTTTCACACCTCTAAGAGTTGGATCTTTTTGGGTGCTAACTACTGTGCCGCGAACTTTGGCAATTTGCATTACAAATTACGGTCTTCTACCAAAAGGACGAATTGCATTCACATTTTCCCGGAACTGCTCTACGTCTTCGGTATAACGAATTGGGAGGACGTATTCCAAGTTTTCGTGAGGACGAGCAATGATATGAGTAGACAGCACTTGTCCACCATTGACCCGCTTTACAGATTCAACTCCTGCGGCCACAGAAGCTTGCACTTCCGAAACGTCACCCCGAACAATTACCGTTACCCGACCACTACCGATTTTTTCATAACCTACTAAAGTGACGCGAGCCGCTTTCACCATTGCGTCAGCAGCTTCCACTACTGCTGGAAAGCCTAGCGTTTCAACCATTCCCACTGCAATTGACATTAGTTTTAATCCCTATTTCAAAGTTTTTAGCCTTGGACAAAAGTGATGCTCTTTTCAGACAAAGAGCTTTAATTACTTTGTTTAAACAGCTTTTAAGTACGGAATTGTTCCACCGCTTCTGTGTAACGTATCGGCAAGACGTATTCCAGGTTTTCGTGAGGACGAGCAATGATGTGAGTGGATAACACTTCACCACCAAAGACTCTTTTTGCCGCTTCAACCCCAGCTGCTACAGAAGCTTGCACTTCCGATACATCTCCCCGAACTATCACGGTGACGCGAGCGCTACCAATTTTTTCATACCCTACTAAGGTGACACGGGCGGCTTTCACCATCGCATCAGCAGCTTCCACCACTGCTGGAAAGCCCTTCGTTTCAATCATTCCAACTGCAATTGGCATCGCAGAACTCCTACAAAATTAATGCAATCTGTACTGTCGTTTGAATTTTTTGACGGGGAGAGCCTGATCTTATAGCTAAGAAAACACTTCCAAATTAAGCATAGGAAAGCTTGGCGTTCCTGGCAATATAAATTACTATAATAGTTTATGATAAGAAAGTTTTAAAAAACTTAACAAAAAGTTATCTAGGCATCTGAGCAATTAAAGTTTACAGATTCCTTGAGCTGGCACTTATGCTTTATAATTTCTTTATCACATTTACAAAACGACATTCATAACCAAGGCTAATCCTATCTGATGAGAGGTAAGCAGCGGCTGTATGTTTTGCTGTATCTATCTTTTCTCAAATATTTCTAAGTGTACAATGACTAGGTGAAACATATATAACTTTTTCAAATATATCGTATAAATTACTTTGGTTAAAGTAGAAATATAAATGTAAAAAGGTCAGTGATATTAAGGCAAGTAAATGCTTTTGCTTATGTAAAGTTATATTTTACTTATATTTAATAGGGTAGCGTTAAGTAAAAGTACTTCTAGAAGTTTAGTTAAAATAATAGTAAAAAAACATCGATATTTTGGTAAATTAATTTTATTAAATAAATAATTGGTTGGAATTTTTTTTAAAATCAAGGCTGAGTCATCAAGGGAAATTTAAATGGATCAATTTCTATTTTCAACAAGTTGGTTTGTGCCTTTGTATAGCTTATTGGGCGCAATTTTGACCTTGCCGTGGGGAATAGGAATAATTCAGCGAACAGGGCCAAGACCTGCGGCATACATCAACTTGTTGACGACCGTTTTAGCTTTTATCCATAGCCTGTTTGTATTTAAAAATATCTGGGATAGAGATCCAGAAAACTTACTAATCAATTGGTTCAAAGCAGCAGATTTAGACTTATCTTTTTCCTTAGAACTATCGCCAGTCAGCATTGGGGCAACAGTTTTAATTACAGGGTTAAGCTTACTGGCACAAGTTTACGCTCTGGGTTACATGGAAAAGGACTGGTCGTTAGCGCGTTTTTTTGCGCTGCTGGGATTCTTTGAAGCGGCGCTGAGTGGTCTAGCGATTAGTGATTCTTTGTTTCTCAGCTATGCTCTTTTGGAATTACTGACGCTTTCGACTTACTTGCTGGTGGGTTTCTGGTACGCTCAACCACTAGTAGTAACGGCGGCGCGGGATGCGTTTTGGACTAAACGGGTAGGAGACTTGTTGCTGCTGATGGCTGTAGTGACACTTTCTACCTTAGCCGGGAGTTTGAACTTTTCAGATTTATATGAGTGGGCGCAAACAGCTAATTTAAGTCCAATGACATCGACGCTGCTAGGGTTGGCACTAATTGCTGGGCCTGCTGGTAAATGTGCCCAATTTCCACTACACCTGTGGTTAGATGAGGCAATGGAAGGGCCCAACCCCGCCTCAGTAATGCGAAACTCTCTGGTAGTAGCTGGTGGTGCTTATTTACTGTATAGATTTCAACCATTATTAGCGCTGTCGCCAGTTGCCTTGAATGCTTTGGTAGTCATGGGTACGGTGACAGCGATTGGAGCCACATTAGTCTCCATAGCTCAAATTGACATTAAGCGATCGCTATCTCATTCCACCAGTGCATATATGGGGTTAGTGTTTTTGGCGGTGGGGTTACAGCAAGGGGGTGTAGCCTTGATGTTGCTGTTAGCTCATGCGATCGCCAAAGCATTATTATTTATGAGTTCTGGTTCAGTTATCTTAACTACCCAAAGCCAAGACTTAACAGAAATGGGCGGTTTGTGGTCACGGATGCCAGCCACCACCACGGCCTTTGTAGTCGGTTCAGCCGGGATGGTAACACTGCTCCCCTTGGGAAGTTTCTGGGCAATGTTAGCATGGGCTGACGGTTTCGTGAATATTAGCCCTTGGGTAATTGGGGTTTTAATATTAGTCAATGGTTTGACAGCATTGAATTTGACGAGAGTATTTAGATTAGTCTTCTGGGGTAAACCGCAACAAAAGACCCGTCGCACCCCAGAAGTTGCTTGGCAGATGGCCTTCCCAATGGTGTTTCTGACAGTGCTGACTCTGCTTTTACCTCTGATGCTACAGCAATGGTACTTACTACCAGATTGGGAAAGTATTAATTGGTATGTGGTGTTAGCCTTGTTTGGTTCTACCGTAGTGGGGGTAGGCGTAGGGTGTACAGTTCATCTGCACAAAGCTTGGTCACGCTCCAGAATCTTGGCGTGGAGATTTATGCAAGACCTGTTAGGTTATGATTTTTATATTGACCGAGTTTATCTTGTAACCGTGGTAAGTGTAGTAGCACTGCTATCTAAAATTTCTGCTTGGAGCGATCGCTACTTGGTTGACGGTTTAGTAAACTTGGTTGGGTTTGCGACCATTTTCGGCGGACAAACCTTAAAGTACAGCATTTCTGGGCAATCTCAGGGCTATATGTTGACCATCCTAGCAGTTGTCAGCGTCCTGGGTTTTTTCATCAGTTGGTCATTGGGTTTACTAGATAAATTACCTTTTTAAGAGTGCTGAGTGCTGAGTGCTGAGTGCTGAGTTAAGGAGTTAAAAATTTATTATTTTCTCCCTGCTCCCCTGGTCACTGAGCGTAGCCGAAGTGCTGCCCCCCTGCTCCCCTTACCTAAAGTCTATGCTTAGTGTTTTAATTCTAGTGCCGTTAATCGGCGCAGCTTTAATTGGTTTCTCCCCCTCTGGCATTAGTGGGAAATTCGCCCGTGTGGTGGCTTTGGTTTTTGCCATTATCGCTTTCTTGTGGACAATCGTACTAGCAATTCAGTTTCATCCAGGAGAAATCACTCAACAGTTTGCCGAGTCTATCCCTTGGGTAGATGCTTTAGGCTTAAACTATAACCTTGGGATAGATGGTTTATCTTTACCGTTGCTGGTTTTAAATGGATTGTTAACTTCCATAGCCATCTACAGCAGCGATGAATCGCTAGAGCGCCCTAAATTTTATTACTGTTTGATACTATTATTAAGCGCTGGGGTGACAGGAGCCTTTCTAGCACAGGATTTACTGTTATTTTTCCTGTTTTACGAATTGGAACTAATTCCGCTGTATTTGTTAATAGCCATTTGGGGTGGCGCCAAACGGGGTTATGCTGCTACCAAATTTCTCATTTATACAGCCGTTTCGGGAATCCTGATTTTAGCAAGTTTCCTCGGCATGGTTTGGCTGAGTGGTTCCTCTAACTTTGCACTAGCAACCTTGAACACTACGACTTTACCTCTAGCAACACAGCTTTTATTGCTAGCGGGAATTTTGATCGGTTTTGGGATTAAAATTCCCTTGGTTCCCTTCCATACTTGGTTGCCAGATGCTCACGTTGAAGCTTCGACACCGATTTCTGTGCTATTGGCTGGGGTGCTGTTGAAGTTGGGAACCTACGGCTTACTGCGCTTTGGCATGAACTTGTTACCAGAAGCTTGGAATTATCTGGCTCCTTGGTTGGCGACTTGGGCAGTAGTGAGTGTTCTGTATGGTTCATCTTGCGCGATCGCCCAAACCGATATGAAAAAAATGGTAGCATACAGCTCCATTGGGCACATGGGTTACGTGCTTTTAGCGGCGGCGGCGGCCACACCTTTAAGTGTATTGGGTGCTGTGATGCAAATGATTAGCCACGGCTTAATTTCCGCCATGCTGTTTTTGCTCGTAGGAGTTGTGTATAAAAAAGCCGGAAGCCGTGATTTAGCAATCATTCAAGGATTACTGAACCCAGAACGGGGTATGCCAGTAATCGGTAGCTTGATGATTGTCGGAGTCATGGCCAGCGCTGGGATACCGGGAATGCTAGGGTTTATTTCTGAATTTGTAGTTTATCGGGGAAGTTTTCCAGTTTTTCCAGTGCAAACCCTGTTATGTATGCTTGGTACTGGTTTAACAGCAGTTTACTTCTTAATTCTCGTTAACCGCGCCTTTTTTGGACGTTTATCTGCACAAGTTACCAACTTACCACGTGTGTATTGGAGCGATCGCATCCCAGCTGCAATTTTAGCTGTGCTGATTGTGATTTTCGGCATTCAACCTGGTTGGTTAGTGCGTTGGACTGAACCAACAATTACAGCAATGGTAAATACCCAAAACGTCGTATTAGCAGTGTCCTTGGATAAAGCAATGGGGACTAGTACCGCAAGGCGGAATTAAAAATTAAAAATGAATACAGCATAAGCGTTTCATAGATTTGAAATGGTGAGGCAGTCCGGTCTTCTCCCAAGGGGAGACGCCAAAGGCGATGGGGGTTCCCCCCATGAGGAACTGCCGAACCCGTTAGCGCAGCGTTAGCGAGTCATCGAGCGTCAGGGGTGGTTTACTTCCGCCGTGCTGTACTAGGGATTAGAGACAAGGGGACAAGGAGAATAACCATGCCCAATGACAAATGATAAATGACAAATGACAAATGACTAACCCCTAAACTTTTTGGAGAGATGGCAATGGTAACTATTAAAAAAAAAGCTAGTCACAATCCCTTAGCTGAGTATATTGAACGTCTACAAAAAGGAGATGCATTACTCCCCGATAGTCCAGAAAATGTGCTGGAAGTTGTGGGTATTCTTAAAAGCTATGGGGTAGTTTTAGATGCTTACTCAAAAAATCTTAACTATATTGCCGAACATCAGTTTTTAGTATTTTTCCCATTTTTTAAATACTTTAATGGAGAGGTTTCTTTTCAGAAATTACTCCGTCACTGGTGGCATGACCGAATCAATTTTGAATATGCCGAATATTGCATGAAAGGCATGATGTGGCACGGTGGCGGCGGATTAGATACGTATTTAGATACACCAGAATTTCAAGAAAGAGCGCAAGCTGTTATTAACGCAAAATTTAAAAATAATCCTTTCATTCAGAGTATTAACCAACTATTTCCAGATTTTTTAACAGAACACTTGCGTGTCTCTGCTTACTACACCGGTTTAGGTCAATTCTGGCGAGTCATGGCTGATATGTTCCTTAACTTATCAGACCGCTATGACCGAGGCGAAATCAAATCGATTCCCCAAGTTGTAGAACACATTAAAGCTGGGTTAGTGGCAAATGCATCAAACCCAATTACCTACGCTGTCAAAATTCGAGGTAAGGTCTATGAAATCATTCCCAAAAGCGTTGGTTTGACCTTCTTAGCAGATACAGCAATACCTTATGTAGAGGCAGTATTTTTCCGGGGAACTCCTTTCCACGGCACTGTTTCATACAACGCCCAAGGATATCAAATTCCCCCAGATCAAACCCGATTTGAATATGGCGCATTGTATGCCGATCCTTTACCCATCGGCGGCGCGGGTATTCCTCCTACCTTGTTGATGCAAGATATGCGTCATTATCTTCCAGAATATTTGCACGAAATTTATCGTCGCAGTCTTCGGGGTGAAGATGATTTGCGAGTCCAAATTTGCATAAGTTTCCAAAAATCGATGTTTTGCGTGACGACAGCAACGATTTTGGGACTGATGCCTTATCCTTTAGATACTAAAGATCCAAATGAGCAAAAAGATAATCGAGTTTATTTAGAGAAGTGGATGAGTCGGTTACAAACTTCGCGGTTGCTGGATGTGAATAAATGACAGATGATTCCACCATTACTCACGAGGCATTCAAGCAATTCGAGCGTGACAAATTTTCTCTTGTAGCTCAAGAATACGATCGCGCGATCGCTGTTGTGACTTCTCAGGTAGATGAAGCGATCTTGGATGCCGTCGGGGCCAAGTCTGGTATTCGATTGCTGGATGTGGCTTGCGGAACTGGCTGGCTTAGTGCCGCAGCACTGAAGCGGCAGGCTATAGTCACAGGATTAGACTTTGCAGAGAAGATGGTGGACATTGCCAGAGTGCGATGTCCTCAAGGATCATTCCATCATGGGGATGCTGAAAACCTAACTTTCGAGTCGGGCCAGTTTGAGGCGGTGGTTTGTAACTTGGGTATCCTCCATTTCCCAAACCCAGAAAAAGCGATCGCTGAATCCTTTCGCGTACTCAAACCGGGAGGGCGGTATGCTTTCACCTGCTGGACACCGCCAACGCGCAATCCGTTTATGGCTCTGATACTGGGTTCGGTGCAGACTTATGGCAGTATGGATGTGGATTTACCTTCTGGGCCACCCCTGTTTCGCTTTGGCGACCCCACTGAATGCGAAATGGTTTTAAGCGCTCAGGGATTCACTCAGGTGTCTGTCACGGAACTGCCCATCAAGTGGACTTTCTCTACACCTGAAGATGTGATGCCAAAGATTATTGTAAGTTCGGCGCGTCTGGGGTCGATGTTGGCAATGCAAAGCGATGAGCAACGGCGTAATATTGAAAACGTAATTATTGAGGGAGCCTCAAAGTATGTCACAGAAAATGGTGTGGAAATTCCCGCTTCTGTGATGCTGGCTGTAGGTCATAAACCATAAGCTAGAACAACTTTTTTGAAATTGCTGGAATCTGATGAATTTAGCAATTTTTGAAGTGTTTTTCCATGACAAAATTTATCAATTTTTGCCCTCTACGCTCTACCTCTTGCTTTTTGATAACAATAAATCCCTGACTTTCAAAAAAAGGTTTAGCTGTAATACTGGCTTCGGTAAATAACTTTTCCATTCTTAAAGAATTTGCTTTTAATTCAATCTGTTCTAAGATTTTCTTACCAACACCTTTCCTTTGAAAATCTTTATGACAATAAAAACGGTCAATATGACCATTAGCCTCTAATTCTCCAAAACCAATAATTTTGTCTTCTTCTGCTACATAAGTAAACTTACTTCCTAAACTTTTAATCCAAACTTCAATATCCATGTTTGCTGGTGCCCAAGCAGCTACTTGTTCTTCTGTATAATCGTGAATATTCACTTCATGAATAGTGTCGTAGAACAATTTCATAATTTCTTTAGTATCAGCTATTTCGTATATTCTTATTTTCATAAAGTAATTAACGATCGCTAACTCTAATTAACAATATTATCAGTGTTGATGAGTCTGAATGTTTACACAGTGGAGCATATTTGACGGCACTATTCTCGCTTCATCATAATAGACTTCTGGCATGAATCAATGAGCTTTCACCCTAAATCCCTCTCCCAAGCTTACACGGTGTATACACAAGTCTGAAATACCTAATGAATCTGGGTTTTACCCCACCCTAACCCTCCCCTTATAAAGGTGAGGGAACTGGATTTCCGGTTTCCCCCCAATATATCGGGGGGATTAAGGGGGGTAATTCGAGTTGTGTATACACCGTAGCCCAAGCTTGGAGAGGGACTTTAAAATTCGCTGATGTTCAAGGTAAATTCTTTTAGTACAAAAGTACTATTTACTGCTAAAATGCCTTACAAGTCAGCTAGCCTTGTTTGAGGTGGTATGAAAAAAATCCAAGACACGGACAAAAAGCCCATTTTGCGGAAAGTTTCGTTGTTGCAGCCTAAATCTGTAACTACTGCTATAGTGCCACTGCGACCCCAAAAGGAAAAAATCATCAGCGAAGGAGAGCGTTTGATTGCACAAGTTGAACGTATCAATCGGATGGCAGGAGAGTTAGAAGCAGCGATATTCGAGTTGAAAGCGATCGCTAACACCCTAAATACTCAAAAAAGCTACCCAGTTCTCAATCAGGAGCCATGCAAAAATATTGGTCAGTATTTTACAGTTAGCGTTCCTTGGGTGAAACGAAAGCCTGATAACTCATTTATTTTGACGACGCGAAGAGTTGATTTATTCCGAGCCGAAAGGGAAGCCACACAGTTAGCACAGCAACTTCGTCAGCAAACCAAAAAAAGATTAGCATCGCAGCCACAGACAAAAAACAAGATTGGGGTTGAGGCTGACACAAAATGCTTGTTTAAAAAGGTGTTAGTAAACAAATCTTAAAATTATCAACATTCAACGGCATCTCACCCTTAAGGTTGTAACAGTTATGCTGATTGAAGTGGCAGAAGGAACTTATTCCTTAAAATTGCTATATACCACACTGCCATTGCCTCTTTGCCATCAACTATGGTTGCAAAGAAACAAAGCTACCCTAAGATTTGCACTTCCGTAAAATCAAAGTGTAACATCAGGGACAATCAATCAGCGCACAAAAGGGGTAAAAAGAAGGTGTTAAAGACACTTTTAGTGATTGCCGTTGGTTTTTTACCGTCCTTGTTTTCCCTGTGGATGATCCGCAAAACCCAGCGATCACGCTTGCGGATGAGGCAAGCAGCCATGAATTTTCCAGTGGTACAGGGACGGCACAACGTCAGACCTGTAGAAGGCGATCGCTATTATTTAGAAGGCGTGGGTTATTTAATTGGCGATATCAGCTGCAAGTTTAATGCTCGGTCTGGTTACATCCGCTGTGCGATCAATCCTGAAGGCCCATGTAACGGTTGCCGTCACTACGAACCTAGAGAACTAACTGGTAATGAAAAAAGTACTTAAGATTGCTTACTTAATACTCAACCGACCTAAAATTACCTGGTTAACACAGACGCTCTGACGCGGATAATTTTCCAGCGACTTCATAGCAGTAGAACCAGGGAATGATAAAATCATTACTAATTATAATAATTTGTATTTACAAGCACTTTGAATATTTCTCTTTGCATGGTGAAATAAGAATGATTTAATAGAATTCGTGCAAAAGTGTAAATCTGCATTATTTTGTTTGCAGATTATAAGCTTTACTATTAACTCTTGCCGAATATCTCATAACTAGATGATTATCTAACGATGAACAACGCGATCGCTCGGACAACAGCATTATTATCAACTTGCGCTTTACTACTAACAGGCTGTGGTGGTGGTACTAGCACAGTCACGAATTCTCCAACTAATAGTCCAAATAGTACCCCAAATAACACTGCAACCAATACCCCAGCGACAACGGGTACATCATCTGGTGCTATTCCCATCGGTATTGGTGTTGCCCAAACTAGCAATGTGGCATTACTGGGTCAAGAACAAGTCGCTGGGGCCAAACTTGCCCAGAAGTATTTCAATAGTAAAGGTGGTGTTAATGGCACACCAATTAAATTAGTTTTTCAAGATACTAGCGGTGATGAAGCAGGAGCAATTAACGCTTTTCAAACTCTAATTAATAGAGATAAAGTTGTTGGAATTGTCGGGCCAACTTTGTCACAGCAAGCCTTTAGTGCCGATCCGATTGGCGAACGGGCAAAAGTACCAATTATTGGGCCATCAAATACTGCTAAAAATATTCCTGAAATTGGTGATTACGTTGCTCGTGTTTCTGCACCAGTTTCCATCGTTGCGCCTAATTCGGTAAAAGCTGCACTTAAGCAAAATCCTCAACTGAAAAAAGTTGCAGTTTTATATGCCCAAAATGATGCATTTAGCAAGTCAGAAACGGAAATTTTTCAGCAAACAGTTAAGGATCAAGGGCTGGAATTGGTAACAGTCCAAAAATTCCAAACCAGTGATACAGATTTTCAAAGTCAAGCTACCAATGCAATTAATCTCAAACCAGATTTGGTAATTATTTCTGGCTTGGCTGCTGATGGTGGTAATTTAGTTAGGCAATTGCGAGAACTGGGTTATAAAGGTTTAATTGTCGGTGGAAATGGTCTAAATACATCGAATTTATTGCCAGTTTGTAAAGCACTTTGTGATGGGGTATTGATTGCTCAAGCCTACAGTCCAGAACATCCAGGTGAAATTAATGCGGCATTTCGTAAAGCCTATATTGAAGAATATAAAAAAGAACCACCCCAATTTAGCGCCCAAGCTTTTGCAGCAGTCCAAGTTTATGTCGAAGCACTCCAATCTTTAGATAAAAAGAGCAAAATTAACAAACTACAGCTACCAGAATTACGGACGCAGTTAAACAAACAAATACTTGAAGGAGTATACAATACACCATTGGGTGAAATTGGTTTTACTCCCACAGGTGAAGTTGTGCAAAAAGATTTCTATGTTGCTCAAATCAAAATGGAAAAAGACGGGAGTCAAGGTAAATTCACATTTCTAAAATAGTTGCAACATGAATATCAATATCTTTTTGCAGCAATTATTAAATGGGTTATCCATTGGCAGCGTCTATGCCATTTTTGCCTTGGGATATACCTTGGTTTATTCTATTTTGGGCATTATTAATTTAGCTCATGGGGCGATTTTTACCTTGGGTGCATATTTCACTTATGCACTTATGGGTGGGAATTTTGGATTTAATGGCTTGTTAGCTAATGCAGCCTTGCCGATAAAATTACCATTTGCTATAGCCTTGATTTTAGGAAGCACCTTGGCGGGATTGGTAGGGGTATTGATGGAACGAGTTGCTTTTCAACCTTTGCGCCGTCAAGGCTCCGATCCTTTGCTAACTGTTGTTTCCAGCTTGGGGGTAGCAGTGGTAATTGTGAATTTAATTCAATATTTAGTAGGTGCGGAAAGTTATACATACCCCGCAAATACTTATGGTAATTTGCCACCTGCGATTAACTTTGGTAGTTCAGAAAACCCAATTCCGATTCGCAGTGTTCAGGTGGTAATTTTTACTGTGTCAGTTGTAATTGTGGCAATTCTTACCTATTTTATCAATCGAACTAAATATGGTAAGGCAATGCAAGCGATCGCAGAAGATCCAACTACAGCTAGTTTGTTAGGAATTAATAGCGATCGCTTTATCATCCTAACATTCTTCATCAGCAGTTTTTTAGCAGGATTAGCAGGAACTTTAGTTGCCTCTAGTGTTAGTATTGCAGGACCATATTTCGGCATTGCTTTTGGTTTGCGAGGTTTAGCAGTAATTGTCTTAGGTGGTTTAGGTAGTATTCCCGGTGCAGTGTTGGGAGGTTTGTTAATCGGATTAGTAGAGGCGTTTGTCCCTGCTGATTATTCTGGATATAAAGACGCAGTAGCCTTTGCAATTTTGTTTATCATGCTATTAGTTAGGCCCCAAGGTTTGTTAGGGCGGCGGTTTATTCAGAAAGTTTAAAGAGACGTAGCACGATGAAAACATATACTAAACAAAAGTTAACTTTTGACCAATTTTTAGAACAGTGTCCACAGTCAGGTTTATATGAACTTGTGGATGGAGAAATTGTAGAAGTGCGTGCAACCAGAAATCATGATGATGTCGCTGACTTTACGGCTGACTCTTTCAAAGATGAAATTAAACGTCTAAATCTTAATTACGTAGTAAAAAACACAGCAGTCTTTAAAACTATAACTGCTAATGGAATAGAGCAAGGGCGCAAGCCTGATGTAAGTGTCATAGATAAAGATAAATGGCGCTCAAATCGTTCTGCTTATGCTGCACTTGAAGAACCTATCCAATTAGCTGTAGAAGTGACATCAACTAATTGGGAAGATGACTACATTGATAAATTAGATGAATATCAACGCTTAGGTATTACAGAATATTGGATTGTAGATTATTTGGCAATTGGGCTAAGAGAGTATTTGGGAAATCCAAAAGTTCCGGCTGTATTTGTTTTTCTATTAGATGCTGAGGGTAAATACCAATGTACACACTTTAGAGGTTCAGAACGAATTGTGTCACAAACTTTTCTTGAACTGGCGCTGACAGCAGAGCAAATATTAACAGCTTAAAATTTGATAAAAGCGATAGTTTGGTTAAGTTTAATCAAAATATATTAAATAAAATGGCTGATTTTTTCGCTACTTACGCTTCTTTAATTGTCTCTATGGTACTAGGGGCGCTATTAGGATTATCACTTTATTTACCCCTAATGACAGGACAATTGTCTTTAGCTAGTCCAGGATTTTATGCTTTAGGTGGATATATTGCAGCAATTTTATCCACAAAAGTTTTTACATCTAGCAGTAGTTTGTTTCCAATTCCCTTGTTGTTATTGGAGATGTTAATTGCTGGTGTAATTTCTGGATTATTAGGTATCTTAGTGGGAATTCCAGCATTGAGATTGCGAGGAATTTATTTAGCGATCGCAACTATCGCTTTTGTGGAAGTTCTGCGCGTCATCTCTCTCAATTTAGACATTACAGGCGGTGCTGTCGGAATTTTTGGCATTCCTCAACCTTTCCAAACACAACTTGAATATTTATGGATTGCTCTGCCATTACTATTAATTAGTATGGTGCTACTTTATCGTTTAGAACGTATCCGCGTCGGCAGGGCTTTTATCGCGATCCGCGAAG
Organism: Nostoc sp. 'Peltigera membranacea cyanobiont' 210A; assembly: GCF_002246015.1. Lineage (GTDB taxonomy): Bacteria > Cyanobacteriota > Cyanobacteriia > Cyanobacteriales > Nostocaceae > Nostoc. The sequence continues at coordinate 178,972 of NZ_NOLJ01000008.1, read as the reverse complement.
ATGAATTAGCTGCGGGTGCAATGGGAATCGATCCGACTTATTACAAAGTTTTGGCGTTTACATTAGGGGCTATGCTTGCAGGGGTTGTAGGTGCAATTAGCGCTCACTTCCTCAATACCTGGAATGCTCGTCAAGGTACTTTTGATAGCAGTATTATATATTTAACTTTTGTTTTGATTGGTGGTTCGAGAAGTTTTTTAGGGCCAGTAGTCGGAGGTATGGTGTTTACAGCTTTACCAGAGATTCTGCGAAGCCTAGCTGATACTGGTGGTTTACCTAGTTGGTTAGCGCAGTTTTTGCGAGATGGGAGATTAATTATTTTTGGCTTTTTAATAGTAATAGGTACAATCTTTTTCCCTCAAGGGCTAATTACTCCAGATGTTTTTCAAAGACGGAAAATTATGGAAAAACGAACCGCGAAGGACGCAAAGGGCGCGAAGTAAGAAAAGTTTTAGAGAGTTATTGCATGGGTCATATATTCATAATAATATGCACAAATGTCACATAGTATTTCAGAAGCTAACAGCAATATTGTCTTAGAAGCAAGAGCATTAACTCGCCGCTTTGGTGGTTTAGTGGCGGTCAATAATGTATCTTTTAGTGTAAATCAACATGAGATTTTTGGACTGATTGGCCCTAATGGTGCTGGCAAAACAACACTGTTTAATTTGATTACTGCCTTCATTCCACCTTCTAGCGGTAAATTAATTTATCAAGGTGCAGAAGTTTCTCAACTGCGTCCCCATCAAATTGCTGCTTTAGGTATCGCCCGTACCTTTCAAAATATCCGCTTGTTTGGGGAATTATCAGCGTTAGAAAATGTGATAATCGCCCGACATTTACACACTAAAAGTAATATGATTACAGGTGTTTTAGGATTACCACCAGCACCTCGTGAAGAATTAAAAACTAAGCAAAAAGCTTTAGATTTATTAGATTTGGTGGGATTAAGCGATCGCGCTGACGAAAAAGCCAAAAATTTTGCTTACGGCGATCAGCGTCGGCTAGAAATTGCCCGCGCTTTGGCATTACAACCACAAATTTTACTCCTCGATGAACCGGCGGCGGGAATGAACCCAAATGAAAAGCAGCAATTGAGTGAATTTATTCGCAGCCTCCGCAATGACTTCAATTTGACGATCGTTCTGATTGAACACCATGTACCATTAGTTATGGGTTTGTGCGATCGCATTGCTGTATTAGATTTTGGTCAATTAATTGCTTTGGGTGAACCCGCAGTTGTCAGAAATGATCCGGCTGTAATTGAAGCTTACTTGGGAAATGAATGAATTTACGTAGACAAAACTACCAAAAATTCGTCTAAAGAACTCACTGCGATCGCGCTATCCATTAAAGTTTCTAATTGCTCCACATTCTTGCCCTCAAGCCTTATTTCTGCCTCATGAGGAATTTCACCAAAGCGTTGTTCCAATACCCGGATTAGCTGCCGTAGCGCACCCTGGTGAATACCTCTTTGCTCAATTTCCTGATACCAAGGCGATTCTCGCAATACTGCCATATCCCACCTCATGATTTGTTGCACTAAAGGCGTGTCTAACACAAAGCTAGCAAAAAATGCCAGCAATGATTCTAATTGGTTCAACTGTTCATCAGCTCGTAGCGCCTGTAATGCGCGTTGCACAACTGATACCTCTCCCCCTCCTCGCAGGATTGGCACAAAGGGTAACAACGATGGTAGTGGTTGCTGAAACACTATTTCAGCATCGATTTCCCACAAATTAATCGTGCGATAATCTTGGATAGCACGTAATCCCAAAAATTCCTGCTCGTAACTACTGACAATAGTTAAGCTGGATGAAGGCGGTAAAATGTTGATCAGTACTGGGTAAGTTGGCAGTCGATAGCGTTCTTGTGCCAAGGCAGTATATGCTCTCATCCGTAAAGGGATCTGTGCCGTGTAACGCAGTTGTAGTTCATTGAGTACGAGAAAATCGCCGTGAGTGGCACTGTATGCCTTCACCAACACATCCGTTTCGCGGCTAATCCACTGAAACTCAGAGCCGAGAATTTCTTTCGCCACGACTTCAGGACACTGTGTTACCCACTTTACCCATGCATCGGGAGCTAAATTAATTAGTCGTTTGCTACCAATATCTGCTACTTTTGCCACTGGACGCTTGATATCTTTATCAGTAATTAATAGTACATCATAAAGATTGCGGTATTATGGCGTTGGTTTGAAGTTGAAGCAATGTCTACGCACTGTTTTAAGAAATGTATGATTGATGTATCTTAGATTTTGAATCAACATTTCTGGATGTAAACCGCCAATGAATGCCGATAGTAGAGCAAACTATACAATTTTAGAAGTTCAAGAACTTGATGTTAATTATGGCGGCATCCAAGCTTTAAAAAAGATTAATTTAATTATTCAAAAAGGCGAGGTAGTTACTCTAATTGGTGCTAATGGTGCTGGAAAAACGACTACACTCCGTGCCATCTCTAAAGTAGTTAATCCTAAGAGTGGCGTAATTATCTATAATGGACATAATATTACTCGTCGCCAAACTCACGAAGTTGTACAACTTGGTATCGCCCATTGTCCAGAAGGACGCAGAGTATTAGCGCGGCAAACTGTATTTGATAATTTACTTTTGGGTGCTTATATTCGCTCCAATAAAGCCGAGATCAAAGCAGATATTCAGCGTCAATTTGAGCTATTTCCCCGCTTGTCACAAAGACGCAATCAACTAGCAGGAACCCTCAGCGGTGGCGAACAACAAATGTTAGCGATCGCACGTGCTGTAATGAGTAAACCACAACTCTTACTTTTAGACGAGCCTAGCTTAGGTTTAGCACCTGCGATCGTCCGGGAAATCTTTTCTATTATTGAAAATCTCCGTGCTACAGGGGTGACTATTTTGTTAGTTGAACAAAACGCTAATCTGGCACTACAAATTGCCGATCGCGGTTACGTTCTAGAGGCTGGTTCTATAACTTTAACAGGCGCAGCATCAGAATTGATTAGTGATGAGCGAGTTAAAAAAGCTTATTTAGGGTGATGATTATACTAGAGTAATAATCCAATAAATTTCTTATGAACTGGATTAGTGTCGATGAAATAAAACGTGACTTATTAGGCTATCTTCAGCGTGTTGAAGCTGGGGAAACTCTTGTAATTATACGTGGTGGAAAGCCAATTGCTGAAATTAAACCGATGGTAAAAGCACCTGATCTCTCTAGACCATTCGGACTCTGTGCAGGAGAGTTTATTGTACCCGATGATTTTGATGAACCACTGCCAGAGAATATTATAAGTGAGTTTGAGGGTAAATGAAACTCCTACTAGATACCCATATTTTCCTCTGGTTTATTAGTAGCGATCGGCGTTTGTCAAATACGTTTATAGAGATTATTCGTAATACGGATAATGATGTATATCTAAGTATAATTTCTATTTGGGAAGCAACCATTAAGTATCAATTAGGCAAATTAACTTTACCTCAATCACCTGAGATTTATCTGCCGATACAGCGTGAGCGGCATTTGATTACTAGTCTTCCTTTAACAGAGGATAGTGTTGTACAACTTAGCAAGCTTCCTAATATCCATCGCGATCCGTTTGACCGAATGCTAATTTGTCAAGCTTTGCAGCATGACCTTACTATTGTAACTGTCGATGATGCAATTCGTGCTTACCCAGTTAAAATTTTAAACGATACATGATTGTTGTATGTAAAAAATTAGGAAGTAGAAGCAGATGGTAAAATCACCAACTAAACCCCTAACTTTAGAAGAGTTTTTGAAACTACCAGAAACAAAGCCTAGCTCAGAATACATCAACGGTCAAATTATTCAAAAACCAATGCCTCAAGGAAAACATAGTATTCTTCAGGGTGAACTAGTCAGTAATATCAATTCTGTAGCTAAACCCCAAAAAATTGCCCTTGCATTTCCAGAATTGCGATGTACTTTTGGTGGACGTTCAATTGTCCCTGATATAGCTGTGTTTGCTTGGGAACGGATTTTATTAGACGAGCGTGGAGAAGTGGCAAATGTCTTTAAGACATATCCAGACTGGATAATTGAGATTCTTTCGCCTGATCAAAGCCAGACTAAAGTAACCGGAAATATTCTACATTGTTTAAAACATGGTAGTCGCTTCGGTTGGCTGATTGATCCAGATGAGCATTCTGTTTTAGTCTATCCACCAAAGCAGCAACCAGAACTTTTACAAGGAGAACAAGAAATATTACCAGTTCCCGATTTAGTTAGCGATTTTCAATTAACTGTAGGGCAACTATTTGGATGGTTGAAGTTATAGCTTTTCCTAACATCATAGCCCCCTCCTCGCTTGCGGGGAGGGGGTTGGGGGTGGGGTTCTTGTACCTACTCAACTGATAACTGCTATATAAGCAATTGTATAAATTCCTGTCTAGCTTTGGGAATACTAAAAGTAGTAATTTACTCAAGTTAGAGCGAGATAATGGATTTAGTGAATTTAATAAAAACGGGTAATAGTTGGAAATTTGCGACTGAAGCTGATTTAGAAGATTTTGTCTGGGCTAATTTAAAGGAACTTTTCGGATTAATTCCACTAAAGCGACAATATTATGTTAATGGTCAAATTTGCGATATTTTAGCATTGAGAGAAAATAAACAGTTAGTGGTATTGGAATTGAAAAATGGTGAAGACAGATATATTATTCAGCAATTAACTCGATATTATGACGCTTTACTGGAAATAAAACCTTTACAAGACGAAATAGACTATCAGCAACCTATTAAGTTAATAGCAATTAAGCCTGATTTTCATAGAGATAATTTTACAGATAGAAAATATAATCATTTGTCTATTGACTTCTTTGAATTTGCCGTTTTAGCAGATGGGGTTAACTATTATTTACAGATAAAAAATTTAGATAATGGTAAAGTTTCAAAAATAGAAGTTCCTCATCAGGATAGAGAAAGGAATGAAGATATACCCCCACCTTCTAGAGGGCTGATGAACCGTCTAGCCAAATGCTCCTCTGAACAACAAGAGGGAATATTGAAAATTCGTCAAAAGGTTCTTAGCTTTGACAAACGGATGCAAGAAATGTCTTTTGCTGTCAGTTTTAGATATGGAAATGGTAATAGAAAAACAAGTAAATTCTGCGCTGAATTTTATTTTGATAGTAAAGGAACACCAATTTTATTTTTATGGTTAGGGTTAAAAAATAATAGTAGTGATCGCATAAGTAGAGCAAGGATTTGGACAGATTGGCAAGGGAATGCTTTGTTAGAAGGATATGTACCCAGTGGAATTGGTGCAAAGATGAGTTCATCCAAAAAAACACTTTTGAAGAGAGCACAAATAATGAATGAATTAGCAGAAAATGAAGATTCTAAATATCGAGGAGAATATAAATATATTCATCAACATTTTAAAGATAGAAACAGAATAATTAGTAAATTTAATAACTCTGAACCTGTAACATATGAAGAAATAAAATTACTAGAGATTGATGTAAATAAATTTCCTGTTAATTATGGTGGTGAAAGACCTAATACATATAAATTTGATCGCTATGATTCCATAAATGGATTAGTTGATGTAGCTTTAGAAAAATGGCGACAAAGGCTATAAGCAAAGTATGACTATCCCAATCCTAAACATTTCAGCAGATTACTATAGTCGAGATTGCTTTAGAGCCTTGGCTCTAAAGGTTTTAAGAAAAGCTACACTGACAGCACTTATAACTTTTCCTAATCGTTAGTATTATTAAAAATTATTACGATTTTGTCATAATATATTAATATTTATAGCCCTCCTTGCAGATATCTATATATTTGTTTAGCGGCGAATTCTATTCACCGGAATAATTAAACCCATGAGTCAAATAATCTGGATAGCAAGACACGCTAACCGCCTCGACTTCGTAAACCCTGATTGGTTTCTTACAGCCGAACGACGCTACGATCCACCCTTGTCTGATGATGGTATGGTGCAGGCACAGCAGTTAGCTAGACGATTAAAAAAAGAAAAGATTGGTCATATTTTCGCTTCTCCTTTTCTGCGAACTGTACAAACAGCAAACGCAGTTGCAGAAATGCTCAACTTGCCGATTAAACTCGAAACAGGCTTGAGTGAATGGCTAAATCCAGTTTGGATGACGGAAGAACCCGAAAGACTCTCAACTCCAGCATTAGCAAAATTATTCCCCAGAATTGACACCAGCTATACTTCGCGCATCGCCGCCAAATTTCCTGAAACTCACGAAAAAGTGCGAGAACGTTCTGGGCAAACTGCTAGATGTTTAGCTACTGAGTTCTTCCCAGAGGATATCCTGCTAGTGGCGCATGGTGCATCTGTATTGGGCGGAGCAATGGGGCTAGTAGGAGACATTGCCAAAACAGAAGTTAAAGCTTCTTTATGTTCTCTGGTAAAAGTGGTACGCCAAGACCCAGAATGGTTATTAGAACTAACGGGAGATACTTCCCATTTAACCCACATAGAAGAAGTTATTCGATTTGCTTAAACCTCTGATAGAGATTTGGGTTCATGACTTCTGGTAGGTTGGGTATATCTTACAAAAAAAGTAATTTAATTCACGAATAAATTCTATGACTTTGTTACTAGCAGGAGACATCGGCGGTACGAAAACTATTCTGCAATTGGTTGAAAAATCAGACTCACCAGCTTTACATACTATTTATCAGGAAAGTTACCACAGTGCCGATTTTCCTGATTTAGTACCAATTGTGCAGAAGTTTTTGGACAAAGCTAACACACCAGTACCAGAAAAGGCTTGTTTTGCGATCGCAGGCCCCATTGTCAAAAATACTGCCAAACTGACCAATTTAGCCTGGTTCCTAGATACCGAACGTTTAGAAGAAGAATTGGGTATCCCGCATATTTCTTTGATTAACGACTTCGCCGCCGTTGGCTATGGCATTTCAGGTTTACAAAAAGAAGACTTGCTGACGTTGCAAGTTGGCAAACCTCAACCCGAAACCCCCATTGGAATTATTGGTGCTGGTACTGGCTTAGGGCAAGGATTTTTAATTAAGCAGGGGAACCACTATCAAGTCTTTCCCTCAGAAGGTGGACACGCTGACTTCGCGCCTCGAAACGAGATCGAGTTTCAACTGTTGAGATACCTGTTGGGTAAACATGATATCCAGCGCGTTTCTGTGGAACGTGTGGTTTCTGGAATGGGTATTGTAGCAATTTACCAGTTTTTGCGCGATCGCAAATTTGCCGCCGAATCACCAGATATCGCCCAAGTCGTTAGAACTTGGGAACAAGAAGCCGGACAAGAAGAGAAAAGTGTCGATCCCGGTGCTGTCATTGGTACGGCTGCACTAGAAAAACGCGATCGCCTCTCGGAACAAACTTTGCAATTATTTATAGAGGCTTACGGTGCAGAAGCCGGCAATCTCGCCCTGAAACTCCTACCTTACGGTGGCTTATACATCGCTGGTGGAATTGCGCCTAAAATCCTGCCTTTAATCCAAAATAGCGGTTTCTTATTAAATTTCACCCAAAAAGGTAGAATGCGCCGCCTCCTCGAAGAGATCCCCGTGTATATTATCCTCAACTCACAAGTCGGCCTAATTGGTGCTGCTTTATGTGCTGCTAGGTTATAACAGCTGGCATCATCAGTGAGATCAGCATCTCAAAGGGCAAAAAATATGACAGTTAAAAGTCTGTTGCCACTAATAGCCGCCACGATAGTCTGTGGTGGCTCTGTTCTTGTGGAAGCGCGTCAACCCAAATCTCCGGTAGCTGTTGTCAAACCAAAGGTTTCTCAACCCGTGCAGCCAAAATGGAAGTTATTCACCGCTCCAGATGGACGTTTTACAATTTTGATGCCGGGAAACCCCAGCAGAAATACCGAATCCCAAAAAACTTATATGGGGGAAATTACCTTAGAAATATTTGCCGCTCAACCACCAAAACAGCAAGTAGCATACATAGTTGCTTACAATGATTTTCCTTATAGTTACGGTCAAATGGCTGATCCTCAAGCTGTACTTAATAATGCACGGGATATGGCTTTAAAGACTACGAAAAGTAATTTAATTAGTCAACGAAACATTCGTAGTTACAATAATCATCCCGGCAAAGAAATTGAGTACATCAATTCTGGAGGGAATATTACTAAAAGTAGAATGTATGTTGCCGAAGGAAGACTATATCAAGTAATGGCAATAACTACAAAAAAACAGCAGAAGACACTAGCTAAAACTATTACTGGGTATTTAAATTCTTTCAATGTAGTTTTGAAAAAGTGAAATAAATAAAACTTCTAGTATATTAGCCTTGTAATCAATTGCAGAGCTAATATAGCTTTTCCTAGTCATATAAGTATATCAGAGCAAGCTCCTCGCTTGCGGCGAAGAGGGGGTTGGGGTAATACGGTTTGGTTAAGGTTTTTTGATGAAAATTCTAGATCGCTAAAGATGCGATAAATCGCTGTCAAGACGAAAGACTGATTATTGTAGAGACGGCGATTCATCGCGTCTCTTGCATTAACCGAACAGTATTCAGTGTTGGGGGTGGTGTTAATTTATGCAAGAGGTATAGCGTAGAGTATGTTATGGCTTCCCCAATCCACCACAAACCTAAGAAAAATTTTGGGTTCTCGCTAACAACATTTTTCCATTAACTCCAAACTTCTAATTCTTAAATTCTTCTGTCTTTTAATTTTTTAACTCATCTTATAGAACTTATACGCTAATCAACATTTAACAATTTATGCTTTGAAAATCAAACATTGTTTGAATTTAGATATTTGTAAAGCTTAAGATGTATAACTTTTGAATTTGTGACAAAAATTTAAAACTTGAGAGTATTTATTGAATTTTGTATAACTTTAAATGAGTAAAATGTTATTATCACAGAGAAAGCTATAAGATTGCAGATATTAATAAAAGTTAAAGTCCATGATTTGAGGAGCAGGGTTTTTGTCCTATGGTCAAGCGATCGCTCCAAGCATCACTTACTGGAATTCAAGAGGCTAAAAGGGCATTTGCTCTCAAGGGGTGGATACAAGACAATCTAGCCGCAGAAGTCAATCTCAAGACTAGACAACCGATTTGGCGGTTTTTTAGCGGTCGTCCGCTTAAGCGTCATACCTAGAACGGGATAAGGACTTTGCCCATATCCACGCCTGTGGAGATGCTCTCTCAAGCATTCTCGGCATTGTTCTGGATTGTTGGACTTCATAAATCTCTGCAACAACTCTCGGACGAATTTCCCAATTCTCGTCAAAGTCAAGAACGATTTGAACTATGGTGGCAGACGAACTATTCAACCTGGGCTGAACAGTTAAAGACAACGGTGATTAATTATCGAAACATTAACCACCAGTGGGAGTTTAGCATTGAACAACAGCAAGTGTTACAACGTTACTATGATGCTAATCAGTTACGACTCGATTGCCTGCATAGCAATTGTGAAGTAACCCTTGCTATCAGGCAAGAAATTGAAGCCAGCTTATTATTGCCTCAGAAGGAACTTGAGGACAGGGAATGGGAATAGTTTTGTTGATTAATTCTTTACAGCTATTTTCAGTTAATTGAACCACAGATTTTCGGAGGTAACATACCGCGCCCTTTTTTGAAAAGTTTTTCTACGTTTTGTGTCGTAGTTAATCAATTCATTTAGGAAATCAAACAACACCCGCTCATAGTATAAGAACAGAACCTAGTAATTCTAACCATTTAGTGGTTTTTTAGTGGTTCTCTAGTACTCTTTATTTTACCTATCCGTTTGTCTCGTCTCCTTAAGACTAAGGATTTTTCAGATCGCTTTGCCCTTAAAGTCTTAATCGCAGGTCTTATTATGAATTTAATCAATGACTTTTGCTTGGCAGTTGGGATACTTAAAGGTGTACAAGTACTCGTTGTAGACAACGATCGCGATAGTAGAGAATTGTATGCTTTTTTACTCGAAGACCTAAGCGCAAATGTAATTACCGCTGGTTCCGTAAAAGAAGCTTTAGAAACCCTGAGTTGGTTCACACCCAACATTATTGTCAGTGAAATTAGGTTTTTAGGTGAAAGTATTTATACATTGCTAAATACATTGAATGCTATAGAGGCAGACAATGATAAGCATATCCCAATCATTGTGACTTCAACATCTACCACAGGTACTTGTGACCAAATTCCAGATGTAGACTTTGAAGAATATTTCCTTAAGCCATTCGACCTTGACGAATTTGTTTCTATGATTGTGAATCAAGTACAGGAAAATATAGCGGAAAATTTTTGCACCGAGCTACTAGTTGCAAACTAGTAGGTAAGTTTAAATATGTGCGTTGTTTAACCGCCCTGAAATAAATTTCTAGACTGCATAGCTAAAACCCTTGTTCAAGATACAACTGTAGGTTAGACCAGCCTACAATGTAAACACATGGGTTTGAGCGAATGATAAGCAATGCCCACAAAAATTACAAATATACTTATTCATCCACCTCAGAACTCCGTTCATCCACCTTTGAACTGGATTCATCTACCTCAGATACTCGTTCATCCACCTTTGAACTGGATGAATCCGCCTTAAAGACTGGTTTTGTTAAAGTAGACCATCGGTGCGTTAGCCTCCGGCGTAACACACCGTTATGGCTTTTGCTATTGAAAACCAAGGTAGTAGGCGGATTACAGAATCTCAGGTATTACCAGGATTAGCTATTTCTTTATTAAACGATGCATTACGGCGAACTCGTCAAATAAATCAAAGTCAAGTTGGTGCTTGGTTGTTAACCCAATTTCAGCAATAATTACAAACTGCTTTGCGGTAGGGAATGGGGAGTAGGGAAAAAGCAAAGGATACAGACTAACTAAAGCGCGATCGCACTATAGCAATCCTATCTGATTTGTGAGAATTGCCAGCCGTAGATTCCCAGCTTCTCAAAAAAGTCGGGGATCTTGTTTCTCAGAAATAGTTCAGGATTGCACTAATATGCTGTGGCTAAAGTCACCCTTTTAGGTGAAGACATACAGAAATACGAATGCCTAGTATTAAGGAAGATTAAGCAACTGTGAAGCTTATTGTGCGTCTAGTTGTTAATTGACTCATACAAATTTAATCCCAAAGCTTTAACAACTCCGTATTCTCCACTTGTCCTCAAACTAAAAAATATTCTTATACCGCAAGATTTACAGGTTTCTATAATATGGCTACGCACATAGAAATTCCAGTTATTGGCAAAGTTAAGTATCCATTGCGCTGGCTGATGGGGCTAATGGCGGGGAGTGCTTTGCTTGTGGGTACTATAACAACTTACACCTTGGTAAATCAAGGGACAAATAAAGAAGATATTGCTCAACTAACTGTGCCAGTTGCAGCCCAAACCGTCACGTTGCGGATTACAGCTAGTGGCAAAGTCGTGCCAGTTCAGAGCGTAAATATTAGTCCGAAGAATCCCGGAGTGCTGTCGCAATTATATGTGGAACAAGGCGATCGCATTCAACAAGGGCAAATTCTCGCCCGCATGGATAGCGCCGGTATTGAGGCTCAAAGGAGCCAGTACCGTGCTAACTTAGCCCAAAGTCAAGCACAGCTAGCCGAAGCCCTTGCTGGTAGTCGTCCTCAAGAAATCGCTCAAGCTAGGGCGCGATTAGCACAATCTCAAGCCCAATTAGCCGCAGCTAAGGCTGGTAATCGTCCCCAAGAGATTGCTCAATCTCAATCTCAAGTAGATGCGGCTCAAGCAAGGGTGAATTACACCAGCGAACAGGTAAAGCGTTACGAATATCTATATAAAGAAGGAGCAGAGAAAAAACAATTACTCGATCAAGCCATCAGCGACGACAAAAGTGCTAGAGCCAATTTAGAAGAAGCGAAAAAACGATTTTCGTTAGTCCAAAGTGGGACTCGGAGTGAGGAAATCGACCAACGCCAAGCTGCTGTTAACGAAGCACGGGCAGCATTGGTACTCTTAGAAGATGGAACCCGTTCTGAAGAAATTGCCCAGCGTCAAGCTGCTGTTGCATCCGCTGAGGCTCAGTTAAAGGGTGTACAAGTGCAGTTGGAAGATACTATTATTCGCGCTCCTCTGTCGGGAATTGTTACCCAAAAGTATGCCGAACCAGGCGCGTTTGTCACACCCACAACTTCTGCATCTACTAGTGCATCGGCAACTTCCAGTTCAATTGTCGCCGTAGCCAGGGGTTTAGAAATATTAGCTCAAGTTCCCGAAGCCGATCTTGGCAGAATAAAACAGGGACAGCAGGTGGAAATTGTCGCTGATGCCTATCCCGATCGAGTTTTTAAAGGTCATGTGCGCCTGATTGCTCCCGAAGCAGTGGTGGAACAAGGTGTGACATCCTTCCAGGTGCGGGTTGCTCTCGATACTGGCATAGATAAACTGCGTTCTGGCTTAAATGTGGATCTGACTTTTTTAGGCGATCGCGTTAATAATGCCTTGGTATTACCAACGGTGTCAATCGTCACCGAAAAGGGTAAAACTGGCGTACTCGTACCCGATGCAAAGAATAAACCCCAGTTCCGCGAAGTTACAGTTGGGGCACAAATTCAAAACCAAACTCAGATTTTAGGGGGAGTTAAAGAAGGCGATCGCATTTTTGTTAATCCACCCAAAGATTACAAAATCGAAAAGGCTAAAGAACAAAATAATTCATAATGACGCTCTCTACGAGACGCTAAAAGCGTAGCTTGCAACTCTTACAGAGTACGCGGACTCGCTACCGCTACGCTAACGTAATTCGTAATTAAGTAGAACGATGTGGAAAAACCAAACTATGTTAATAAAAATTCAATAGACTCAAACCCTCTTCCCTCCTGCCTCCTGCCTTCTCCCAAGGGGAGACGCTAAAAGCGATCTGCCTCCTGCCTCATCCAAACGATAAATATTTACACCGACCTACTTGTATAAGATATGAATTTCCTCGAAAGCATGAATATGGCGGGGAAAACCCTGCTGTCAAATAAACTGCGTAGCGCCCTCACGATGTTGGGTATAGTTATTGGCAATGCTTCGGTGATTGCCATGATTGGCATTGGCGAAGGTGGGCAGAAGTATGTGAATAAACAGTTGCAGTCATTAGGGCCAAATGTGCTATTTGTACTGCCAGGTAATCGAGAAACTCAGCGGATCTCCTTTGAAGTGCCAAAAACTCTGGTGTTGCAAGATGCGGATGCGATCGCTTCTCAAGTCCCAACTGTAGTAGGAGTTGCACCAGAGTTAAATAGAAGACAGGTAATTACATACCGCAACAGAAACACCGATGTCAACATCATTGGCACAACTCCCAGTTTCCTATCTGTGCGGGATTTTGAAACTAATAAAGGCAGGTTTTTCTCAGAGATAGACATCAAGCGAAGTAACCAAGTGGTGGTGCTGGGTGGAGACTTAGCAGAAAAACTATTCGGTAATAGTAACCCTGTAGGACAGCAATTGCGAGTTGGAAATACCAGCTTTCAAGTGATTGGAACGTTAACAGCCAAAGGTTCTAGCGTGGGAGCAGATTATGATAATGCTGCCTTAATACCAATCACCACATCAGCAAACCGACTGGTGGGCAAGAATTCTCCTTATGGTATTGCCTTAGATTATCTGGTTGCTGCTGCTCGTGATTCCGATAGCGTGGATGCAGCAGAGTTTCAAATTACTAATTTGCTACGTCTACGACACAAAATTAATGGTGAAGATGACTTTACCCTTCGCAGCCAAAAAGATGCTTTGCAAACTGTCGGTCAAATTACAGGTGCATTAACAATTATGCTAGCTGCGATCGCAGGTATATCCCTGTTTGTCGGCGGCATTGGCATTATGAATATTATGCTCGTCTCCGTCACCGAACGCACCCAAGAAATCGGATTGCGAAAAGCGATCGGTGCAACTGAGCAAGATATTTTGCTACAGTTCATCATTGAAGCAGTGATTGTTTCCGCAGCTGGCGGCTTAGTCGGGACTGCGGTTGGTATCAGTGGCATCCTATTAGTGGGAGCCTTGACTCCTTTAGAAGCAAGTCTTTCTCCTGTAGCGATTACTATGGCAGTTGGTGTCTCTGGGGCTATTGGTTTATTCTTTGGCGTTGTTCCTGCACGTCGAGCTGCTAAACTCGACCCCATTGTGGCTTTGAGAAGTGCTTAGATAAATCATCACAAAGACGCGATAAATCGCCGTCAAGACAAAACGACTGATTATTGTAGAGACGGCGATTCATCGCTTCTCTTGCCTTAACCGAACAGTATTGATATGAGTCCTATAGTTGAGCGATCCATAAATGCATCGATGCGCGATCGCTACAATCCATTGAAGTAATTTTGCTGAAAAACGGGAAAACTATGGTTAATCCCTAATGGGGAAATTTCTATGAAAATCCTGAACAGCAAAATGCTCAAAAAATCTCTACTTAACTGTTTAATTTTACCTTTTTCTCTAGTGCCCTGGCTGTGTGTGGGAGCGCTTTTTGATTCCCAAGCCAATGCTTTACCAGGACAAAGTACAGAAGAGGTAGGCACTTGGATTAAAGCACATCCGACACTCCGCCCCAGGAGAGGGGAGAAATTATTTGTGCAAAAGACTGATACTGCTGCCCAACGATTTACTTTTCAAGCGTCGGTATTGCCTCCTGGTAGGGTGGAGTTTTCCAAAGACCGTGGCACAATTCGGACTGAGCGCATTACTATGTATGATGCTATTAACGGCATGACATTTACGCGTCTCCAAGAATCCTTGCGGGTGATTTATGGGTTGGAGATTTATCAAGACTACGATCGCGCCCAAGTCGTGTATCAATATCCCAACCAGAAGGTAGTTAATTCCGCGCGTCTGGCCAAAACTCCGATTCGGGAAGCCTTAAAGGGAGAATTACGAGTAGGCGATCGCTATGTATATTGGGTGGAAGTTGCCCAACCCAAGACTGGTAAAGCTTTTACCGGTCAAATGACAGTTTTGCTCAAAACTGACCTAGACAAGTTAGAAAATGAACTGCAAATTCGTTAATAGGCATCTATCTGAGTGCTGAGTGCTGAGTTAGAAGTGAGGAATTATTTTCCTTGTCCCCCCTGCTCCCCTGCTCCCCTGCTCCCTCATCTCTTCCCCAACTCCATCGGAGCTAAGGTTTGCCATATACCCGAAAAGATACTTTCAGCTGCTAAGGAAATTCGTAGTAAATCTTCTTTGAGTAGTGGTGGCCAATCAACCCCGGCTTTACGCCCTGCACCAAATAGCTGTTGCGCCTTAATGCTTAATTGATAAAGGGCCAAAGCCAGTTCTCGGTCTAGGCTCTTTGCATCTTTGAGGGCTTCAAACACCACTTTCAATGCCAACAAAATCGAAGTGATCTGACCGGGTACCGGCGGTTTGCCCTGTTTCATACGCGTTAACAGTGCATCTGGGTTTTCCTCGGTTGTGATTGTCTGATCTATGAGGAGTTTCCTAGCTGTTTCGTAATTCATGTAGTCAGTTTAGCGCACATTTTGCTTCAGCAGTAATACTTAATTAAAAAGTCATAAAATGACTTTCTAGTTATTTATAGCAATCTCTGATAATTTGTGAAATGATAGGCGTGGGGAAAATGATCAGGAATTGGCGATGCTCTAGGTTAACCAGATAGACTGAATATAATATCTTTGAAAAATACACCTTACTAGGAATCAAAAGTAAAATGATCTCACCGAATTTACTAGAAATTGAACGCTCTATCCTTGCCTTGTCTGTAGAAGAACAACTTTGGCTGTTAGAAAGTATTGTTCGACAAATCCGAGAAAGGGAGTATGTAAAAGATAATTTTAATGATGCTAAAAATTTAGATGAGCAGCTGCAAGTAACCGCTAACCTGCCAAATATTCAAACACAAATTCCTACTATAAATGATGAATTTGCAATTTCTGAAATCCTCTGATATGTAGGAATAAACATTATGAAATTGCCAGTCATAAGAAATTAAATATACAACTTATCAGTGAGCGTAGGCGCAGCCCGCCGTAGGCATCGCAGTCTCTAAATTAATCATTTACATTGCAAAAGCAGTTTTGTTCAGTAATAAAAATAAGTTTTTGCGTAATTTAGATTGCCAAACTGTTTTCATTTACACGGGGATGTGGCGATCGCAAATTCCCTTTTAATTTTGTTTCATCTATCTTTACGATTCAACCCCATTATGGTATATCACTGTGGTAAATACGCTCTGATAATGTTGCTGATTATCAGTCAATAGGGACAATCTCGCAAAAAGAAATTTTAACGGTGCTTATTACATTGTTTGAAGTTATGTAGCCTTTTGATTACGGCCTATCAACCACTGCGGTAGACTATGCGTTGATTATGATTCTTTCGCAGAGAAGAACACTCGAAAGGAGCCGTTTATTCAATGTCTCATTCCGTAAAAATCTACGATACCTGCATTGGCTGCACCCAATGCGTCCGCGCTTGCCCTACTGATGTACTTGAGATGGTTCCTTGGGACGGCTGTAAAGCTGCTCAAATTGCCTCCTCACCCCGTACAGAAGACTGCGTGGGCTGTAAGCGTTGCGAAACCGCTTGTCCCACCGACTTTTTGAGCATCCGGGTTTACCTGGGCGCTGAAACAACTCGCAGTATGGGTCTAGCTTACTAAAAAGCTGAGTGCTGAGTGCTGGGTGCTGAGGC
Organism: Nostoc sp. 'Peltigera membranacea cyanobiont' 210A; assembly: GCF_002246015.1. GTDB lineage: Bacteria > Cyanobacteriota > Cyanobacteriia > Cyanobacteriales > Nostocaceae > Nostoc. Next base: position 162,398 of record NZ_NOLJ01000008.1, on the reverse strand, counting down.
ATAAAGAAGTCAATCAGAAACACAATTTCTTGATTCTTCACTCGGAACTCGGAACTCGGCACTCAAGTCTTTGAAGTGTCTCAATAGCAAGCACCTTTACGATCGTAGAGTGGACATTGCCCGCCTTACGAAATCGCAATTTTAGATTGGGGATATAATCTCTGGGTATCTAAATCCTAGAAGCTGTATTTGTACCGTCCAGTCAAAAGCTGACGGGGAATCCGCTGTAAAAAAACCTAAAATCTATAACAATACCTAGTGATAGAGGGAGTAAAATACTCCCTTTTTTCTTTGCAAAACGTCCACTTTATGCTACCTACTATACTGGATTTAATCATCCTGAAAAAAGTGGCGTGAAGAATGTGCGGAATTGTTGGATATATAGGCACTCAAGCGGCGACAGATATTTTACTGGCTGGACTGGAGAAACTAGAGTACAGGGGCTACGATTCGGCTGGAATCGCCACTGTTTGGGAAGGTGAGGTAAATTGTGTGCGGGCAAAAGGCAAACTGCATAACCTGCGTTCTAAACTGGAACAAATAGAAACCCCTGCCCAAATTGGTATTGGTCATACACGCTGGGCAACTCATGGTAAACCAGAAGAGTACAACGCCCATCCCCATTTGGATACAGCAAAGCGAGTCGCGGTGGTGCAAAATGGCATTATTGAAAACTACCGCGAGTTACGCGAAGAACTCAAAGCCAAAGGACACATATTTCTTTCTGAAACCGATACAGAAGTAATTCCCCATTTAATAGCCGAATTTTTAAAGAATCTTCCTCCCTCATCTTCCTCATCTCCCTTCCTAGAAGCAATTCGCCAAGCTGTTAACCACCTAAAAGGCGCATTTGCGATCGCAGTTATTTCTGCGGACTACCCCGATGAATTGATTGTTGTTCGCCAACAAGCACCCTTGGTAATTGGTTTTGGGCAAGGGGAGTTATTTTGTGCTTCTGACACCCCTGCGATCGTTGCCTACACCCGTGCCGTACTACCTCTAGAAAATGGCGAAATTGCCCGCCTCACACCTTTAGGCGCTGAGATTTACAATTTTGCTGGCGACAGACTGAAAAAACAACCCCGACTGCTCAACTTCAATCCGGCAATGGTTGAAAAGCAGGGATTCAAACACTTCATGCTCAAAGAAATCCATGAGCAACCAGGGGTAGTAAGAGCTAGTTTAGACGCATACTTTAATCCAGCCGAATCTACCGAATCACCAATCAATCTTGGTTTACCTGAAGATTTATATACCGATTTAGAACAAATTCAGATCGTCGCCTGTGGTACCAGTTGGCACGCAGCATTAATCGGAAAATATTTACTCGAACAACTAGCAGGAATTTCAACTCAAGTACATTATGCTTCTGAGTATCGTTATGCACCATCACCCGTGACGGCTAACACATTAATCGTTGGTGTTACTCAATCAGGTGAAACAGCCGATACCCTAGCAGCTTTGACAATGGAAAAAGAACGTCGCCAAGGGAAAGAACCCAAATATCAAGCGCGACTACTGGGCATTACCAATCGCCCAGAAAGCAGCCTTGGTCATTTAGTACCGCATATTATAAGTACCCTAGCGGGAATTGAAATTGGGGTAGCAGCGACGAAAACTTTTACTGCTCAACTGATGGCGTTTTATGCTTTGGCATTGGATTTAGCAGCTCGTCGTCAGACAGTTTCAAAAGATACATTAGATCAAATTATTAATGGGTTGCGGCAGATTCCCAAAGAAATTGAAGCAACTTTGGAAACTCAGGAACGTTTAACCGAACAGCTAGCCCATGAGTTCGCCGAAACCCAAGATTTCATTTTTATAGGAAGAGGAATTAACTTCCCCATTGCTTTAGAAGGGGCGTTGAAATTAAAAGAAATCAGTTATATTCACGCCGAAGGGTATCCGGCTGGAGAGATGAAACATGGCCCGATCGCACTTTTAGATGCGAAAGTACCAGTAGTTGCGATCGCAATTCCTGGTAGTGTTTACGAAAAAGTTATTTCTAATGCCCAAGAAGCCAAAGCCAGAGATTCTCGCTTAATTGGGGTGACTCCCGTCAACGATGGCGAAGCTGCGGAAATTTTTAACGATCTTCTTCCCGTCTCTCATGTGGAAGAATTACTTTCTCCGATTTTGACAGTAGTTCCTTTGCAACTATTGGCTTATCATATTGCCGCCCGTCGCGGTTTGGATGTCGATCAGCCTCGTAACCTTGCTAAAAGTGTTACCGTGGAATAGTATAATTTTATACCCAAAAAATAAGTATGATGGCTTCTGAAGAAGTTCTATGGCTTGCAGAAGCCATTTTTATGGCAATAATTATAAGTATAATATATTTATTAATACTTAAGTAAGTATTCGCTGGATTTGCAGTAAAGGGTAAAATTATACTCCGAGCTAACGCAGCAAAGAAGCGCAATTGAGGCAGATGCCTGCGGCGGGAGAAGAAGCTGATTTAGAGGAGTTAAGTGCATTTGATCCAATACCTTTTCAGATCATCGCTGTCAAGCGATCGCTAGAACAACTTCTACCCAGGTTATTACTAGCTGACTTGGTTGAGCTAGGGAAAACCATACAAGTTGGCATAATTCTGACTGGGAAAAGAGATTTTCATCACATTGTTGTGTGATGTCTAGCTGACAGACGCAGTAGTGGTCTGGAAGAAGCGGTTGGCGGGGCGTGCCAGCCCCAGATTTTCGCGCAGCGTCTTGCCCTCATAGTCGTGGCGGAAAATTCCCCGTCGTTGGAGTTCTGGCACAACCTTGTCTACAAAGTCATTCAACCCTTCAGGAAGAAAAGGGAACATAACGTTGAAGCCATCAGACCCTTCCTCTGTCAGCCATTGCTCCATATCATCGGCGATCGTTTGGGGTGTGCCGACGAAGGCCAGCCCGCCGTAACTGCCGATGCGTTGAGCTAGCTGTCGAATGGTCAGGTTCTCGCGTTGTGCCAGCGCTATCACTCGTTCGCGTGAGGTCTGTCCGGCGTTAGTCAACGGGATTTCCGGTAATGGGCCGTCTGGATCAAAGCGTGAAACATCGTAGCCAAGGGCACTGTTCAGGCTGGCGATCCCACTGTCATAATGTACTAGACTGTCCAAATGAAGACGTTTGGCACGCGCCTCTGCAACGGTTTCACCCACAATTACTAAGACACCTGGAAGAATTTTGATGCTATCTGGATCGCGTCCGATCGCCTTTACGCGACCCTTAATGTCGGCAAAGAAAGCCTTGCCTGCCTCTAAGCTGCCAGCTGATGCAAACACAACCTCGGCGGTTGCGGCGGCCAGTTGACGACCTGCTTCAGAGGCTCCTGCCTGGACGATTACCGGCCAACCTTGGACAGGTCTGGCGATGTTCAATGGCCCCCGCACCGAGAGATTTTTTCCCTTATGATCCAGAACGTGAATTTTTGCGGGATCGAAATAAATCCCTGATTCCACATCTCGAATGAAGGCATCGTCAGCAAAGGAATCCCAAAGACCCGTAACGACATCATAAAATTCCCTAGCCCGCACGTAGCGTTCGTCATGTTCTACCTCCTCTTCTAATCCAAAGTTGAGCGCTGCATCTGGATTTGATGTGGTGACAATGTTCCAGCCAGCGCGACCGCCACTGATATGATCCAGAGATGCGAAACGGCGAGCGATGTGGTAAGGCTGGTCATAAGTTGTGGAAGCGGTGGCTACCAGCCCGATGTGTTCGGTGACGCTGGCAAGGGCAGAAAGCAAGGTGAAAGGTTCAAAGGATGTGATAGTATGGCTGCGCTTGAGCGCGTTGATTGGCATATTTAGCACTGCTAAGTGATCTGCCATGAAGAATGCGTCAAACTTGCCCTGCTCTAGTTTCTGGATGAATCGTTTCAGCGCTGGGAAGTTGAAATTAGCGTCAGGCAAAGCCCCAGGATAGCGCCAAGCGCCTGTATGTATGCTTACCGGGCGCATGAAAGCACCCAGTTTTAATTGCTTCGATCTGCTCATTAGCCCTCCGTATCATGTTTAGAATGCTGGGGCGATGTCCCCTTGAGGTAGTTGTTGATTCTTAAAAGGAAAGGAGTCAATTATCTTAGCGCAGACTTGCACAATAAACAGATATTGGGCTACACCAACCACACGGAAGCGGTAGAAATTCTCTCTTTCCTCATTCATCCGGCGATCTAGGTTCTTGCGTAGGCGTAGCCCGCCGCAGGCATCGCTTTTTCGGAATGTGAGGGGCGTACTTATCAAGCAGTTTTTCAAATATTTCCAGTTCTAAATTAGTAGTCCAAGCCGGACGAGTTAGAGTTGTAGTCATAAATTTTCCTTTGAGCATCATACTAATTCGTAATGAAATTGACTTTTTCTCCACTCCACTCAGACATAGTTTTCTAGAACCTTTGTAGTTCGGACTAAAACTTTATACGGTAAATCGATAAGTTTATAGTAGTATGCTATAAGATTTGCATAGGTGAGGATAAAAAACAAGGTATATCTCCCCAGTCCCCATTTAATTTGGAGGTAAGAATGTCAGCACCACGCTACGGTATTTGGGTATCTGTTGGCAATACGCTTGGGTTAAGAAGAATAGTAGGTTGGGTTGAGCTTAAGCGTTACCCAACAAAGCCTTGATAATGTTGGGTTTCGTTCCTCAAACGCCACTTGCTTCAAGTCGGGAAACCGCAAGGGCGCAGTGGCTCCCCAACCTACGCCAGTTTTAGTTTTTAGCCTTAACCCAAGCGTATTGTATCTGTTGGGGGTAACTTTGGCCCTCTCAATACGCTAGATGAACCGATTGATGCTAGTTATGAACGTACGCGATCGCTAGTATTTAGAAGCAGAACGTTTAGGATATGTCGCAACCTTAGTCGCATAGCACCTTTTCAACTAGATAAGAAATTAACTTGCAATACTTAATGTTTGATAAACTAACAATTAGAGTATCATGTTAACTGTAATTCGCCGTACACTCTTTGTATATATTATGCAAACTCTATCTACTGCATAAGTTAGTCAGACAAATCAGCGAGACCTCTGGTATAGCGATCGCTAACGCAATTTTATAGACAAAAAAGCAGATGAGCAAAACACGCCAGTAATAGTAGCTCATTGTCGAAGATGACACCGATGACAAATTAAGTGGTGCTTAAAACGCAATCGGGTGGATCTTTGCGTGTAGAAGCTGCTCACAGTGGCAAAGAAATTATGTTGACTGCTAAAAGGAGGACAAGGAATTGATAACAGAAAATGAACTACAACTATCTGCTGATGTACTGGTAATTGGTGGTGGTCCTGCCGCCGCATGGGCAGCATGGGCAGCCGCATCCCAAGGAGTCAAAGTCATCATTGTTGATAAAGGTTTTCTGGGTACGAGCGGTGCTGCTGCTGCTAGTGGTAACGGCATCATGGCTCCTTCTCCAGAGAATTGGGATAAAGTTTTATCGGAGCGTTATCGCATAGGAAAAACCCTCGCTAACTCACGTTGGATTGAGCGTGTGATCGAAAAAACTTGGCTCAGTTTGCCCTTAGTGGAAGATTGGGGCTATCGTTTCCCCAAGGAAAATGGGGAATCTGTACGCCAGAGCTATTATGGCCCTGAATATATGCGGGTACTTCGCAAAAACCTCTTGCGTGTTGGCGTACAAATTTTCGACCAAAGCCCGGCTCTAGAACTTTTATTGGCTGACGATGGCTCAGTAGCTGGGGCAAGAGGTGTGCAGAGGCAACATCATCGTAACTATACCGTTCGTGCTGGTGCAGTAGTCTTGGCGAATGGCGGTTGTGCATTCTTGAGTAAAGCATTAGGGTGCAATACCAATACAGGTGATGGGCTGCTGATGGCAGTGGAAGCTGGGGGGGAACTCTCTAGTATGGAAGCTTCCAATCACTATGCAATTTCGACCGCTTTTAATGCCACAGTGACGCGGGGTGTTCCCTTTGGCTGGGCTAGTTACACCGATGAAGCCGGTAACGATCTTGGTGGCTATATCGATGGTCGTCGCGATCCATCGTTCCTTCCCAATGCCCTCCTGAAAGGCTCCGTTTATGCCCGTTTGGATAAAGCCACACCTGAAGTCAAGGCAGTAATTGAAAAGTCTCATTTCATCTCTTTTCTACCCTATAAAAAAGCTGACATTGACCCCTATACAGAACGAGTGCCTGTAACCCTAATTTTAGAAGGTACAGTCCGTGGTACAGGTGGAATCCGTTTGACTGATGATAGTTGCGGTACAAAGGTTCCTGGACTCTACGCCGCCGGTGATGCTGCATCGCGGGAGTTTTTAGCCGGGTTAGCTTCTGGAGGCGGTGGTCCTAATGCTGCTTGGGCAATTTCCACAGGGCAATGGGCTGGAGTTGGGGCGGCTACGTTTGCGAAAAGTTTGGGCGCTCAAGCAAATGAACGGGTTGCACGTCCTACCGGTCAAGCCGGATTGCGATCGCCTATGGCAGGGCGTACATCGCCTTCACCATCTTCTGAAACATTCGATAGTGAGGCGATCGTGCGCGGCGTACAAGACCAGATGTTCCCGTTAGAGAAGAACTACTTGCGTTCTGAGCAGGGACTTCTGGATTCCCTCGCCAAGTTAGAAACGCTGTGGCAGCAAGTACAAGGGAACCCGAAACAAGATACAGTGCGCGATGTGGAGTTTTCTCGTCGAGCGGCTGCTCTGACGGCTGTAGCGCGATGGGCATACTTTAGTGCTTTACATCGCACGGAAACACGCAGCGAACATATTCGTATGGACTATCCCGAAACCGATCCAAATCAGCGTTATTACCAAGCAACCGGCGGCTTAGAAAGACTTTGGGTGAGACGTGATTGGATTAAGGATGCCATCGCTACACCACCAGCACTAACCACTCAAACCACACCCTCTGTATCAAAGTTGTAGTAGGAGCAGAATCATGATCGAGCTTGTCAGCCATAAACTCTGTATCAATTGCAATCTGTGCGTCCAAGTATGCCCTACCAATGTCTTTGACTCCGTACCTAACCAGCCACCTGCGATCGCTCGACAGGAAGATTGTCAAACTTGTTTTATGTGTGAGGCATATTGTCCTGCGGATGCGCTCTATGTTGCACCCGAATCTCACACCAATGTTGCAGTCGATGAGGATGATTTAATTGAAAGTGGCATCATGGGTGAATATCGTCGCATCTTGGGTTGGGGATATGGCAGAAAAAACAATAGTGAATTAGATACTGCTCATAAACTACGCCAACTACCGCGCCCCTATCAAAGTTAATTTCAGTAGGCTTGATTCTTAGTTGTATCCCTCTCCTAAGAATCAAGCCTTTGCAGCAAGTTTTTGGTCAGATATAGGCTCAATAGCACCCTGAAAAGTAATTTTTGTGACGTTATCAGAGTTCTCATTAGCTAGAAAAGTTGCCTTAGTAACTGGAGCAGGACAAGGTTTGGGACCCAGAATTGGCATATTTGCCTTATTCTTTACCTGTGGGTTAACTTTGACTCTTGTGATATCTGCGTGTTCTGCCAACAAGACAGGTAACTCTGTAGCAACACAGACAGCAAATCAAGGTGTAGTAGTTCGTATCGGCTATCAAAAAGCGGCGACTATTCTCAGCGCTCTCAAAAACCGAGGTAATTTAGCGCAAACTTTAACGACTGCTGGTGCTTCGGTGACATGGGCAGAATTTCCCGCAGGCCCACCTATGCTAGAAGCAATGAACGCAGGTAGTATTGACTTTGGCTATACAGGTGAATCACCACCAATATTTGCCCAAGCCGGAGGTACTCCCTTGCTTTATGTTGCTTACGATCCTTGGAGTCCCAAAGCTGAAGCAATTATTGTTCCGAAAGATTCACCAATTAAAACGGTTGCTGACCTTAAAGGGAAAAAATTAGCCTTTGCTAAAGGCTCGAACACTAACTATCTTGTTGTCAAAGCTATAGAAGCTGCCGGATTAAAGTATAGTGACATTCAACCAGCACATCTAACACCAGCAGATGCCCGTGCAGCATTTACTGGTGGTAACGTTGATGCTTGGGCAATTTGGGACCCTTACCTAGCAGCAGTTGAACACGACACAAAGGTTAGGATATTAACAGATGCAACAAATTTAGCACCGAATCGGGGTTACTATCTTGCGCGTCAAGAGTTTGTTAATTCTCATCCAGATTTGTTGAAAACCCTGTTAGATGAAGTCAGCAAAGTAAATGAATGGGCAACAAATAATCCAGAAGAAGTTGCCAAGTTTTTAGCACCAGAGTTAGGTATCCCCGCAGCAGCATTAGAAATTGCCGAAAAACGGCGAAAATATGGCGTTTTACCGCTAACAGATGAAATAATCACTCAGCAACAAAACATTGCCGATACTTTTTACAAAATCAAGCTAGTTCCCAAGCAAATCCAAGTCAAAGATATTGTTTGGAACGGTAATAAATCTTAGAAGTTCTTTCCTACTCGCAAAAGCTTATGGACATCAACACCCAACAAATAAAAACGGATGTACTTGTCATTGGTGGCGGTACAGCCGGGACAATGGCTGGAATTAAAGCCAAACAAGCGAATCCCGATGCAGAGGTGCTGATCTTAGAAAAGGCTAACATCCGACGGAGTGGTGCGATCGCAATGGGTATGGATGGCGTGAATACCGCAGTTATTCCCGGTCATTCCACACCAGAACAATATGTGCGCGAAATCACCCTTGCTAATGATGGGATTGTCAACCAAAAAGCCGTATATCAAACAGGCAAATTAGGTTACGAAGTCATCCAAGAATTAGAAAGTTGGGGTGTGAAATTTCAAAAAGATGCCCAAGGCAACTATGACTTAAAACAAGTGCATCGTGTGGGTAAATATGTCTTACCCATGCCGGAAGGTAAAGACCTCAAAACCATTCTTACCCGCCAAGTTAAACGTCACAAAGTCAAAGTGACAAATCGCGTTATGGCAACCCGTGTATTAGTCAAAGCAGGACGTGCTATTGGGGCGGTGGGATTTGATGTCAGAAACGGTGATTATATTATCATTCAAGCTAAAGCCGTTATCTTATGTACAGGTGCTTGTGGCAGATTAGGATTACCTGCTTCCGGCTATCTCTACGGCACTTATGAAAATCCTACTAATGCCGGAGATGGCTATTCAATGGCTTATCATGCAGGTGCAGAACTCAGCAACATTGAATGCTTTCAAGTTAATCCTTTAATCAAAGATTACAACGGCCCCGCCTGTGCTTATGTCGCCGGGCCTTTTGGCGCACATACAGCCAACGCCGAAGGAAATCGCTTCATTAGCTGTGACTATTGGAGTGGTCAAATGATGTTGGAAATCTGGAAAGAATTAAATTCTGGGAAAGGGCCAGTCCAATTAAAAATGACCCATCTGGATGAAGATACAATTGCAGAAATTGAATCCATACTGTGGGCGAATGAACGACCGAGTAGAGAACGTTTTCATCAAGGTAGAAATGAAGATTACCGTACCCACGGCGTAGAGATGCACATCTCAGAAATAGGCTTATGTAGCGGTCATAGTGCTTCTGGTGTATGGGTAAATGAAAACGCTCAAACAACCATCCCAGGTTTATATGCAGCCGGAGACATGGCCAGCGTTCCCCACAATTATATGATTGGGGCATTTGTTTTTGGTCGCATAGCCGGAACTCATGCCATTGAATATATCCAAGATTTAGATTTTCTTGAACCAGATACAGATTTTTTAGAAGCTGAAAAAGCCAGAATTTATGCACCTTTAACTCGTCCGAATGGTGTACCTCACACCCAGGTAGAATATAAATTAAGACGCTTAGTTAATGATTATCTGCAACCACCAAAATCAGGTAATAAAATCGAGATTGGTTTAAAACATTTTGTGCAATATCAAGAAACATTAGATTTAATGGGCGCTCGTGACCCTCATGAATTGATGCGTAGTCAAGAAGTTCACTTTATTCGCGACTGTGCAGAAATGGCAGCCAGAGCATCATTATATCGTCAAGAAACTCGTTGGGGGCTTTATCATTACCGCTTAGATTATCCAGATAAAAATGATGATGAATGGTTTTGTCATGTCAATTTAAAGAAAGATGAGTTAGGGGAAATGGTATTGTTTAAGCGTCCTGTAGATCCTTACATTATGGAAGTAGATGCAGTCAAGGATGTATATAGTGTTGCTGTTAAGTGAAATGGTCATTATAAAATACTCTACGAAGCAATAATTTTCGATCTCGATAATACGATGAGTTATGGATAGGAAGGAATTGATCCAGCGATATGCTGCTGGGGAGAGAGATTTTAGAGAGGTTGACTTGAGTGGTGCTGTTTGGGATAAATGGGAAAACCCAATTGGTGCGCCCGATTTGAGTGGAATTAATCTCAGTCGAGCCAAGCTGCGTAAAAGTCGTTTGGTTGGTATCAATTTTAGTGATGCCAAATTTATTCATGCTGACCTGATTGATGCCAAACTGAGTTGTGCTAACTTGAGTCGTGCTGACTTGAGTAGTGCCAACTTGATAAACGCTGACCTGATTCGTGCCAACCTCAGTTGCGCCAACTTGAGAGATTCCGACACAGAAAATATTTACACTATAGTAATCTCTCATTTTATTGGATAAAATTAATGCTAAACCTATTTTATATATTTAATTATTCGCTAAGATTAATATCGCTTGATGTTGGGTTACGGCGCAATATAAATTGTTCATTGTGTTGCTAAGATACTAACTTGCGCCTCCACCCAACCTACAATAACTTGTGCTAGTGCGATCGCTATATCCCGTAGGTTGGGTGGAACGTAGTGGAACCCAACACATGACATCGGGAAAACAGAAAATATTCACACTATAATAATCTCTCGATTTATTGTAAAAATTAATGCTAAACCTATTTTATATATTTAGTTATGCACTAAGATTAATATCGCTTCATGTTGGGTTACGGCGCAATATAAATTGTTCATTTATTGCCAAAATGCTAACTTGTGCCTCCACCCAACCTACGAATAAATTATTCGTTTCCGACATCTTCGGGAAATTCTATCTCTATCCCTGAACCCCAATTTATATCGTAAATTCCTTTATTTACATACAAACTGAAACTTGAATAATTCCAATCTTTAGGTGCTTTAACGTATCCATGCTTGACAGGATTATAATGAATATAATCAACATGACGAATGAAATCAATTTCATCTTGAATTTGATGTTCCCAAAATCTGCGTTGCCAAACAGCTTTTTCACCTTTATTTTGACGTGACAAAGAGATTTTTCCTTGATATTGAATATCACAATGATGGGTAAAATAATTTTTTATTAATCGCCAACGATCCGAAAAATCACTATCCCCTGGTGGTAATGTCCAAATACAGTGTATGTGGTTTGGTAATATGACAATGGCATCTACAATAAATGGAGATTTGCTCATTACTTCTCTGAATGCTTGTCTTAACAGCAGAATATTTTCTGCATTACAAAGAAATTCCCGGCGGTTATGACTAACAACGGTAAAGAAAAATGTACCTCCTTCTATCTTGGCCCTGCGATATTCCATAATGCCTATAAACAACCTACAATTGTGAGATAATTCATGCAAGCTTATCCCATTTATTTTACCGTTTAGCAGTTTCAGTACAAAATCATGGAGTTATTTTATGGCTTTAATAAATCAAAGAATAGATGTTCCTGTGATCGTTGATGAATCGAAATGTTTAGAAAAATGCACAGCCTGTATTGAAGTTTGTCCCTTGGATGTATTGGCGAAAAATCCAGAAACAGGCAAAGCCTACATGAAATATGATGAGTGTTGGTTTTGTCTACCTTGTGAAAAAGAATGTCCAACCAATGCAATTACAGTACAAATTCCCTTTTTGTTACGTTAACTATCTGTGGTAAAAATTAATGAATGATGACCTAAAGCATTGGCTAGAAATGTTGCGATCGCCTGACCTAAATGATCGTATAGTAGCTGTCAAAACCTTGCAACATCTAGGCGATGATGAAACAATTGATGCTTTAATTATAGCTTTGAAAGACGAACATATTACTGTTCAGAAAATAGCGATCGCTGCCCTTTGGGAAATTGCTAATCCTGTTGCAATCCCGGCTTTAATTGAATGCCTCGGTTCAGTAGATACAGATATTCGTACTGAAGCCGCATCAGCATTAAACGAGTTAGTTACACAAGACCATTTGTTACTTTTACTAAATAAACTCCAAAGTAATGATGTAAATATTCAATTAAATATTTTAGTGCTTTTGCGGAAGATACATGATATTCAATCTTTACCCGACATTTTACCATTTTTAGAATCAAAAACCCCTGAGTTAAGAGAAGCCGCCGTTACGACACTGCGATATATAAATCAACTAGAAAAATGTCCACAAGCTTTAAATTTAATCTTTGATAAAGAAGCAAGTGTACGTCGTGCTGCTGCTTTAACTTTAGAACATTTACAAGATGCAGAAGTGATTACAATACTTTGTCAAGCACTTACAAATGATAGTGACTGGCAAGTTCGTCGGAATGCAGCTAAGTCTCTGGCTATTCATGCAAATAATCAAGCAATTTCAGCATTAGAAATAGCTTTAAATGATGAACATTGGCAAGTGCGGAAATCAGCAGCACAAGCTTTGCAAAAAATTCCAGATATTCAAGTTATGCCAAGATTAATTCAAGCATTAACAGATGAATATGCAGATGTCCGCAAAGAAGCTGCGATCGCACTTGGGAATTTAGCTCACCCTGATGTTATTAACCCCCTGCAACAAGCCTTAGATGATCCTGACAAAGAAGTGTCCATCCAAGCGCAACGGGCAATTCAGAAGATTCAAACAGATAGAATAGTCTCAAGGGAGCAGTAAATAACTAAGGGAAAGCTTAATGGACAATCCATTTCCTGGAATGAACCCGTATTTGGAACAGCCTGAACTTTGGCATCAAGTTCACAATCGTTTGATTGTAGCGATGTCTGACGACAAGCTGCTTCGCATCTACGCTGATGACCTAACTCCTCAAATCGTCCCTAAATACCGAGTTTCCATCGAAGAGCGAGTTTACACTAGTGTAGATGATATCTTACTCGTAGGAATTGCTGATATAGCAGTTGCTAAACGTAACACTACAGATAACAGTACAACTTTGACTGCTGCAAAACTTGCTGAACCCAGTAAAGTGAAAGTTCCTGTACCTGAACAGATAACTGAGCGATTTTTAGAGGTGCGAGCAACTCCAACCAAAGAAGTAGTTGCTGTGATTGAAATACTTTCCCCCAAAAATAAACGCTCCAAAGAAGGTAGAGCCGCCTACGAAAGCAAACGACAGAAAATTTTGGCTTCTGCAACCAACTTAGTAGAAATTGACCTCTTGAGACAAGGGCAGCCAATGCCTATTTTCGGAGCATCAACCACAGATTATAGTTATAGTATCTTGGTCAGTCGCAGCCATAACAGACCTGATGCAGATTTATATACTTTTGATTTAAAAAACCCAATTCCTGTTTTTCCTGTACCTTTGCGTGAGGGAGAACCTGAACCGATAGTTGAATTACAAAGGTTATTAAACGAAGTTTACGAACGTGCTAGATTTGACTTGGCAATTGATTATTCACAACCTTTAAAGATAGTGCCCTCGCCCGAAGAAGAAGCTTGGGTGAGAGAAGTTTTGCAGAGGATCTAAATAGAGCGATCGCTTTTACTATACTGCAACTAGCAAATTTCCGCTCCCTAAGCTTCTCTTAACTATGTCTAACCAGCAATCCCCCTTTCAGCATCCAGAAGATCGCGTAAAATCAGATACTAGTTTATATCAGCAAGAAGTCGTCCAACTACTCAAAGAAATCATCGAACCTATTTTAAATAATGACATTGTTAGTTTGGGAATGGTGCGAAATCTCCGCATAGTTGATGACTACGTTTATTTGCGTTTATATATTGGTTCTCATCAACACCAATTACAGCCAGAAATTCAATCTAAATTATCATATCTATCTTGGTGTAAAAAAACTTATATTCAAATTTGTACAATTCCCGGTGTTAAAAGAACTCTTGCAATTTCTAGTGGTAAAGGTGGTGTGGGCAAATCCACAACAGCGGTTAATATCGCCGCAGCTTTAAAATTACAAGGTGCAAAAGTAGGATTATTAGATGCTGACGTTTATGGCCCCAATGTTCCCCAAATGTTGGGTTTAGGACAAGCTGATATTCAAGTGATTAATACTCCCACAGGTGATAAGTTTTTACCTCTAGAAGTTCAAGGAATAAAAATCATGTCAGTGGGTTTACTTGCAGAAGCAAATCGTCCGTTGGCATGGCGGGGGCCTGTATTGCATAAAATTATCACGCAATTTTTGCAAGATGTGGAATGGGGAGAATTAGATTATTTATTGATAGATTTACCTCCCGGTACAGGTGATGCTCAAATTACAATTATCCAAGAAAGCCCAATTTGTGGAGTCATTTTAGTGACAACTCCTCAACAAGTGGCTGTTGCAGATGTACGACGTAATATATATATGTTTCGCCAAGTGGGTGTTCCTGTCCTTGGCATCATTGAAAATATGAGTTATTTAATTTGCGGTGATTGTGGTTCACGTACACCAATTTTTGGTAGTGGTGGTGGCGAACAACTGGCCGCAGAATTACAAGCGCCTCTGTTGGGACAAATTCCCATCGATCCCCGCATTTGTAGCGGTAGTGATACTGGAAATCCGATTGCGATAAGCGAATACAGTTCACCAGCAAAGGAGGTTTTTACACAAATAGCTACTTCATTAAATACTACTTTTACATTACACGATAAAACTAGGCAGCTTGACCCAGCTTAGTAGCTTCAGGAACTTCAATCAATTGCCCTGTTTTGACCAAATAAGGCAAAAGAAAGAAAAAGGAAAATGCGATCGCTGCGGTTTTTCCTTTTCAATCCGCAACAGTTTTCATCCTGTTCAAAATATCTGTTTCACCAGAGGCGATCGCATACCCTGGATTTGGATAAATTCAGAAGACGTACAAGACGGGTTGATTGATCGCAGGGGATTGTTCAAAAAGGGCGATCGCCTCTGCAACTGTTTCGCCTACAATAACCAAAGCACCTGGAAGAATTTTGATAGTTTTGGTTCAGAACACAAGCCCATTCGTTCAGAACACAAGCCCATTCGTTCAGAACACAAGCCCATTCGTTCAGAACACAAGCCCATTCGTTCAGAACACGAGTCCATTCGTTCAGAACACGAGTCCATTCGTTCAGAACACGAGTCCATTCGTTCAGAACACGAGTCCATTCGTTCAGAACACAAGTCCATTCGTTCAGAACACAAGTTCATTCGTTCAGAACACGAGTCCATTCGTTCAGAACACAAGTTCATTCGTTCAGAACACAAGTTCATTCGTTCAGAACACAAGTCTTTGAGACACCCTAGAAAAATAAGTTTAGTCAAAGGTGTGCATTGATGTCACGCAAAAAAATTCAAACTATTAAGAAAACCTATAGGTCAGTTTCTACAATAGCGTTACACTCTATAACGGACTAAGCCTTTATGTAGATCCTGTAGCGCCTGATGAACCTAGCCGATATCCTCAAAGACTCAAACTACAAACTGTCGCAGTTTACTGCGGCGGAAATTGAGCAGTTAGAGCAGAGCATTACTCTGAAAGCAACCAAAAGTGGCGAAGTGCCTTATATCGTTTGTTTGGTGCGTCAGAAGGCAATTAAGCTTACGCCAGAGGAAGCAATCCGGCAGCTATATTTACAGGTTTTGATTAAACGCTTGCACTATCCTCTCAGTCGCATTGAAGTTGAGTATGGGGTGAACTTTGGGCGCGAGGTGAAACGGGCAGATATTGTGGTAATGGACAAAGACCGTCCAAACACGGTGTATATGCTGGTGGAGCTAAAGAAGCCAAAGCTCAAAGACGGGAAGGATCAGTTGCGATCATATTGTAATGCCACAAATGCGCCGATCGCAGTTTGGACAAATGGCGATCAAATCTCCTACTACCAGCGCAAAGATCCTAATTATTTTGAAGATATCCCTGGTTTGCCCAATGTTAATCAAACCCTGGCAGATATTCTTCAGATTAAGTTTACCCTGGAAGACTTGATTGCTAATGACAAGTTGATCAAGGAGAATAAATCTCTCAAAACCCTGATCGAAGAAATGGAAGACGAGGTGCTGGCGAATGCTGGGGTAGATGTATTTGAGGAACTATTTAAGCTGATTTTTACGAAGCTCTATGACGAGTGGTATTCTGGGCAGGGAAACCGCGTAAAACCCGTTCTCTAGAGTTTCGCAATACGGGACAAACAGAAGCAGCGCTCAAAACCAAGATTCAGGATTTGTTTGATGGGGCAAAGAAAAAGTGGGAAGGGGTGTTTAGTGAAGATGCTAAAATTAGCCTCACGCCTTCGCACCTGTCGGTTTGTGTGTCGTCCTTGGAGAATGTGAAGCTGTTTAACTCCAATTTGGATGTAATCGATGAAGCCTTTGAGTATTTGATTAACCAGAGCAGTAAGGGAGATAAAGGACAGTTTTTTACGCCGCGCTATGTGATTGATATGTGCGTGAAAATGCTCAATCCCCAAGAGGATGAGTACATGATCGATACGGCGGCGGGGTCATCTGGGTTTCCGGTGCATACGATTTTTCATGTGTGGCGGCAGATTTTGGCGGATGAGGGATTGCAGGCGAGTCATTTGTTTTCGTTGGAAGATAAACCACCCCGTTGTAGTGAATATGTGGAAGAGAAGGTGTTTGCCATCGACTTTGATGAAAAAGCGGTGCGGGTGGCGCGGACGCTGAACTTGATTGCGGGGGATGGGCAGACGAATGTATTGCACCTGAACACCCTGGACTATGAACTGTGGAATGAAGTAACAGAACAAGAAGAATGGGATAACATTTATAATGCTGGGTTCAAACGGCTGAAACGGTTGCGACCGAAAGGGAATAAAGATTTTCGAGAGTTTCAGTTTGATGTGTTGATGGCGAATCCGCCTTTTGCTGGAGATATCAAAGAACCGCGCATGATTGCCCGCTATGATTTGGCAAAAAAGCCGGATGGTAAGTGGCAAAGCAAGGTAGGGCGCGATATTTTGTTTATTGAGCGCAATTTGGACTTTTTGAAACCGGGGGGTAGAATGGCGATCGTGTTGCCCCAAGGACGGTTTAACAATTCATCGGATAAGAATATTCGAGATTTCATTGCCGAACGCTGCCGGATTTTGGCGGTGGTGGGGCTGCATGGCAATACGTTTAAGCCGCACACGGGTACGAAGACTTCGGTGCTGTTTGTGCAGAAGTGGAATGATGACCCGAAGGCGGGCGCACTCTGCCCTCGACAGGATGACTACAACATCTTTTTTGCGACAATGCGGAAATCGGGGAAGGATAATTCTGGGGATAAAATCTGGCGCAAAATTTCATCGTCTAGTTCACCACCTGATGACGAACTCAGCGAATTGATGCCGCCTTCTCCGATGCAGCGAGTGGTGGGAGTAGAGGGCGATTTTTTGCAAGATGTTCACGGTCATTTAGTGGTGGATCATGATTTGTATAACCACGAAGGACTGACGGAAGACGGCATTGCGGAAGCGTTTATTGAGTTTGCCAAAAAGGAGAAGCTCAGTTTTTTTGAATCCAGCCCATCTGTTGCGCCGTTTGATGCTGTGAGGTATCAGCAGTTAATGGATGGGCTGGAAGCAACAGAATTAAGTTGGAACGAAGTTTTAGATAACAATATCTATTTCAGAATTGATTCTGAATACTACTACAAACGTTTCATAGAAGCAGACAAAGTAACTCGCAGGAAAAATTGTCAAAAAATAAGTGAAGTTGCTACTGTTACAGATGGAGAGCATGGATCGCCAGATATAGATGAAGATAGTGGAATAATTTATTTGTCTGGACAAAATGTTAAAGGAAATTTTCTAGATTTATCCGACATACAATATTGCTCAAAGAGACTACACAATAAAAATCTTCGATCTTCCGTCAAAGTTGGAAATGTTTTAATTTCAATAGTTGGGACAGTTGGAAATGCCAGTGTTGTATATGAAAAATTTACTGGTAATACGGATAGAAATGTAGCTACTATTAAAAATATAGACTCCACTTTTTCCCCTTATTTCGTATCTACTTTTTTAAATTCATACTATGGAAAATCTCAAACTGAACGGCTTTCTACTGGTAATGTTCAGCCTTTACTAAATTTACTTCAAGTAAAATCAATCCTGCTTCCAATTTTAGAACAGGAATTTCAAATAGAAATTCAGAAAGTAGTCCAAACCGCTCATGATTTAAAGAATAGGTCGTCTAAGTTTTACCAACAAGCTGAGGATTTGCTGTTGTGGGAGCTTGGCTTGAAAGGCTGGCAACCCACAGAAGAAACCGTTGCCATCAAGAGTTTTTCTGAGTCGTTTTTGTCGTCTGGTCGCCTCGACGCTGAGTATTATCAACCAAAACAGCAAAAAGTAATGGCAATCATGGGTCAGTCTGGTCTTTGCATTGGGGATATTGTCTCACTAGCAAAACGCAAGTTTCAGCCCGAAAAACAAGGCACATTTAACTATATCGAAATTGGCAATCTCAGTGGAGAAGGCTTTGCTAATAGTGAAGTGGTGGCTATGGAAGAAGCCCCTAGTCGAGCGCAATGGTTTGTCAAAACTAACGATGTAATTACGTCAACAGTTCGCCCTATCCGCAGACTTTCAGCCTTAATTGAATCCGAGCAAAATAACTACATTTGCTCGTCTGGTTTTGCTGTTCTCAAACCAACCAAAATTGAGCCAGAAGTTTTACTAGTTTATTTGCGATCGCCTATTGTCTGCGAAATTCTGGATCTTCATACGACTGCCAGTATGTACCCAGCAATTTCAACTGAGGATTTATTGAAGATTCCAATCACTGTACCAAAAGAATCTACTCGTCAAAAAGTCACAGAAAAGGTCAGGGAATCTCGCAAAGCGCGGGAGCAATCCAAGCAACTGCTAGAAATTGCTAAAACAGGAGTAGAACGAGCGATCGAAACTGATGAAGCGACAGCAACAACTTGGATCAACCAGCAGCTTGAAGCGTTAGGAATCAATCTATCAAACTCAAACTAACCTAATGGAGGCGCAATGTCTGAGATTACTATAAACCCAGATCAACTTAAGGAAATCTTGAAAAGCGCGATTATCGAATTAATTCGTGACAATCGAAAAGAAGTCTCTGAATTTCTGGCAGAAATTATTGAAGACGTGGCAATGGAGCAAGCGATCGCCGAAGGTGAAACAACTGAACTGGTTAGCCGTGAGGCCATCTTTCAACTTTTGGAGCCGAAAGCGTGAAAGCCGAGTTTAGGAAAAGCTTTGAAAAGGATCTTGAAAAAATTCGGGATGGCGATTTGCTAGCAAAAATAAAAGCCGTGATTGAAGAAGTTGAAAATGCAGAAATTCTACTGGATATAAACAACACCAAAAAGCTCAAAGCAGATGGGAATTACTACCGTATCCGAGTTGGTAACTATCGAGTTGGGTTTACCGAGGATGAAGGTGTGATTACCTTTATTCGCGTACTGCATCGCAAGGAAATGTATCGATATTTCCCGTAGCCAAAGGTGGTTGCTAGAACTTCTTCTACAATTTGGCTCATTTTGAGTTTATGTGGGCAATAAGCCTGACGGCATAGCTAACGCTTACCGCTAGATTAGCAAATAGACCACGAGGTAGGGGCGCAAGACCTTGCGCCCCTACAACAGGTGTGTTTAAATACACGAAAACTGATGTAATTTGTTTGACGCAGAGGCGCAGATAGTAGGAGTTTGAGACAAGTTTTTGCGATCTATGCGGGGTAAAAAACCAATGTTCGGAGTTCGATGCTTTCTCGTGGGGGAGCGTTGGCTGGGCTGGTGGGGTCTTCAAAGGCTGTATGGGCGGCAAAACGGGCGTGTCCGTCTTCTGCGGAGTCAAAGCATTTGATAAATAGTGCTTCGTCTCTGTGCATTTGCGGGAAATAGAACCATTTATGTTTGGAGTTATACGTGACTCCGTATGTCTCACCAACGCGATCGCGGTACACTAAATCACCAGCTACAAGGTCTGTTATTGCAATGCTTTGCGCGTCACACACTGCTAATGGTGACTCTTGAATTGGTGTTGCGATCGCTCGCCAAACATTGATGATGGCAAATCGTTGTTTTAGTAACGTATCAATATGATCATCATCTATGCCTCGTGCTGCCAGTTCCAAACGGGCGCGAGTATAGCCAGATTTGGCGGTGAAGTCGTTGTGTACACGCTTGGCGGGTTCTTTAATATTATTCTCACCTGGCTTTGACTGACCGGCGTTACGCAAGGTGTGATCGAATATGACTACCTTCGTTGCACCTGTCACTTCTTTTAACAATTGCTCGGCTTCTGGATAGTAGACGCGGCGTACTTCGTCTTCATCGTAAAAGTTGCGAACATTAGTATTATGTCCAGTAAAGGCGAAACCTTCTCGATCTAACGAGATGTTTTCTGAGATAGAACGAGCATTGTAAATTGGCAGTTTGTGCGTCTGATAAGTCGCATTTGTGCGGGGAATCCCGGCTGGCGGTTCGTAAGTATAGTTAACAGGTTTTTCTGCCGTTGGAATCAGGTAAGTGAGGTTAGCCTCTACGGATGCCAGATCCAGGGAAATCGGTCTGTCTATAACTTGGTTATTTAAGCTCATAGGTTATCCCATTTTGGATTTTGGTTAATTAGTTGGTCATGTGTCCTATTTTTGAGATGCACCAACGGGAAGAGGTTCACCGAGAACTTTGGCAAATCTTTGCAAATAGAAGTCCACAGGGTTTGCTACTGCTTGGATTGAGGAGCGATCGCCTACCAGATTCCACCATGTCTGCAAACGAGGTGTTTCTGCCGGTAGTGTGAATTTGCGGAAGTGTTCTAAGAGTGGTAAACGTTCAAACCAAGGATAGAAGCTGATATCAACTAGGCTAAACTGATCTCCTAATAAGTAATCACCTTTGCCTAATCCTTCCTTCTCAATATATAAAAGTGCTTCTGTGAACTCTTTTCGTCCTTGTTCTTGTTCGGTGCTATCTTTACCGCGCAGCAATTTATTAAAAGCCGGGACAAAGCGAGTATTGGCGTAGTCTATCCAAATCCGAGCGATCGCTTTAGCTGCGGGATCGCGGGGTAATAAAGCTGGTTCTGGAAAAACTTCATCTAGATATTCATTGATAATGGCGGACTCGTAAATTTCCACATCCCCATGTTTGATAGCCGGAACTTTACCATAGCCCGAAATCTGCGTGTACCCATCTGGTTTATTTTGTAGGTCAATTTCTATCGGAGTGAAGTCAATACCTTTTTCCAGTAAGACGACACGAGTCCGTTGAGAGAAGGTAGAGGCTTTGGCGAAGTATAGTTGGATGTTGCTCATGAAATCTTTTCCTTGTAATAATCGTGACATGCAGACTATTTGAGATTGCACAACTCAACCTAAAGCAATAAAACAGAAGCTGTTCATGAGCGATCGCCCACTATGGATGAAAGAAACGATTCTGTTTTCTTAGGAGCTAGATGTGTTGATTGGTGCAGTTAAATAATTGATTGGCAGGTATCTACGTCAGTTTAAATGATATACTACAGTTTATCGGTCGATTTAATGTACTTTAAATAGTATACAGTCTTTATGAAAATATGCATACCTAATTATTACGTGTAACTAAATAAATACTTAGACATGATCAGTGCGTTCATCTGGCAGCCAAACAACTTGGACACGATAAACTCTGGCTTGTTCAATACGATCGCGCTTGGCTGTGATGTCAACTGTGTTTAATTGAGCATCAACCACCTCAAACCTCTGCTGTTTAGCGGTAGGGGTTGGGCTATTCGACCAAACATGGTATGTTATGCATTCTGGTCGTAGTGCCGACTGTTTTTTTTGCTTTAATACTAAGTATACAAACTTTCTGAGTTGCTAACATTAAGCTTTGCTAATACTATTTCAAGCTGGTGATATGCAAGTCTGCTAAAATTTCATCAAAAAAATTAGTAGAGACGTTGAAATGCAATGTTTCTACCAATGTCCTCATCCGTGCAAATTATCTTAATCCAAGGGTAAGGAAAAAGCACTATGAACAGAGTGAACGCAAAGCGGACTTACGCCCTAACAACTAGAAACGTCTATCCCCCCTTAACCTTGGTTTCTTACCCTCGGAAAACAATAATCGAATCCAGATTCTGAAACTTAGATTGAATCAAGGTTTGAGGCTTTATTTTTTAACAGAAACTAAAATTTATAGACAAAAAATGAAAGCCAAAGCCTCATAAACCTTTGGGTTATTGCATTCTCCAAAAGTGACAAAAGAGGATTAAAAAGAGGGTTAGGGGATCTTTTGTGGGTAAGTCCTAACAACGAACGAAGGATAAAAACCTTAAACAGGGTTGCAGTAATTTTCAAATAGGGAAAACCTGATGATACCAAGTAATAGAGAAAAAGTCCAAAAACACAAGCCAAAGTTTTTTTTTGAACTTCCCCCTGCACTTAAATCTGTAAATTTTTCTTGCTTCGTTATTGGACAAAGTTTATCTTTTTTTGGGTCTTGGATGACTCAAATTGCTTTGATATGGCTAGTTTATCAACTAACTAATTCGGCTGTATTGGTTGGTGTAGCTGGATTTACAAATCAAGCTATGGGCTTAATTATTACACCCTTGGTAGGAGTATTGCTAGATCGCTGGAACTTACGATATGTTCTATTAACTACTCAGCTAGTATCTATTCTGCTATCTTCTATCTTAACTTTTTTAACTCTTAGCAATAACATCAATGTTGCATGGATTATTGCCATAGGGACGATTCAGGGAATTGTAAAAGCTTTCGATTTACCAGCACGCCAGGTAATTATTCCCAGACTTTTGGTTCAGAAATCAGATACTTATAGCGCAATGGCTTCCCATTCATTTTTGATTAATACAGCGAAGTTTGTTAGCCCGATGATTGGGGGTTTACTGATTGCTAGGTCTGGCGCAGCTTCCTGTTTTTTAGTAGATAGTATCAGCTATCTACCATTTGTATCTGCAATCTTAACTATCAAAGTCAACCCAGTTATCAATAATTCCTTGGCTCAAAAACCCCAAATGTGGAAAAACCTTAAAGAAGGGTTTGTTTATGCATACGAATTTTTGCCGATTAAATATTTATTAATATTACAATTCACTATTTGTTTTATGGGAATGACTCATGTCAATCTGGTGCCGATTTTTGCTCAAGAAGTACTAAATGGTAACGCTGAAACTATGGGGTTTTTGATGACAGCTTCGGCTTTGGGTTCCATAGTTTCAGGTATTTATCTCATCTCTAGAAAAAATGTTATGGGACTGGGAAAAATTATAGCAATCTCTGCCGCACTTTTAGGTTTAGGTTTAATAGTTTTTTCTCGCTCAACAAATTTAGAGATTTGTCTAATACTCATGTTTATCATCGGCATGAATAATACTCTAACCTTGGCTTCAATCAGTAACTTTATGCAATCAATTCTTCTTGATGAAGATAAAAGAGGTCGAGTAACTAGTATATTTACAACTGGTTTTTTAGGAATACTGCCTTTTGGTAATTTATTTTTCGGAGCATTGGCAGGTTACTTTGGTGTTGATAATTCTTTATTCTTTGGCGGTGCTTGTTGTATTTTAGGAGCATATTTCTTTAGTAGACAACTGCCCAAAATAAGAAAAATAGTGCATCCAATTTATGCAGAGTTGGGCTTAATTACCCAGTCCAATAAAGGCTAAATCCGTTTTTATGGGATGTTGTCTGGAAGCGATGTCCACGACGGACTACACCTAGTTATCTCAACTCAACCTTTCAACAACAACCGCCTTTGATACTTAATCAAAACCTATCGTGTCGCGTTTCATCCACAGTCTCAAGCAGAGAATACGACGCTGTGCGCCTGTTTCTCTGAGGCTTTCACGCTCTTGCTAAGTTTATAGTAAAAACCTCTTGATTTTTATCACCGATTGTGAGAAAGTCTGATTTAATGTCTACAAAATACGGTAAAACGATACATTTACAGGATTATTTAGCTTGACTGGAAACAAGCGGTGGTTTTAGCTGTGCTTTAATCCCGGCAACATCCGATCGGACTGATTACAACTACAAAACTATAACAGCCATGCAATGAAAGCATAATATCGGCATTCAGTGCTGGTATGACTGTCAGGAGAATCATATCAAGTTTGGGTGATTACTTCTAATAAAATCTATCAATGTAGATTGAGTTTAACGGCAGTAAAACCCAAGATGAACAAGGATGAAATGTTGGGTTCCCCTGCGGGAAGCCCCTTCTCTACTAGACGCTGTTCCCATTCGGTTCTACGTTCTTCAACCCAACCTACAGATATTATTAAGTGTTTAACCAAACCTGATATCACTCCTATGCAAGTTCCCTTCCAGTAAAGTAACCCCAAATATCATCCCAAATCTCGTTAGATTACCCTGTTTCTCTAGAGGTGGGCATTTCGTGTGTGGCTAGTTGTTCTAGTTTTCAGATGCTCATGTATTCACTTATGACTAAATTTTTGCATTATTTTTTCTAGTGGAGAACATCTCATGCAATTAGATCCAAATTCTCATCAAGGTTCCGAGCAAGATACTCAGGCTAATAGTGAAGATAAACTGAAACAACCCCGCGTAGCTAACAAACGTTTTTTTGGTAGTCATGCCAGCAGACGCTCATTTCTCGGTCGCGCTGGTTTGTTTAGTGCCGCTAGCGTTGTTGCAGGAGTTTTAGGTTCACCTTTCTCCTCAAAGAACGGAGGAGATATTGGAGATATTGTACAAGCCCAAGCCGTCAACAGGCGGTATATTTCATCAAGTAATAAATGAATTTGAAGAATTTTGTATCAATCATTATGGCTCTTTAAAAACTAATCTCTCCTCTGAAGCTAAGTTTGAAATATGGGTTTATAAAGCAATTTAATTTTAAAATTTTACATAATATAAGTCTTAAGAAAAGTTGAATCTTATTGATGAACTACAGATATTCAATTAGAAATAGCAATAGTGAGAATATTAGAGTTGTAAAAAAACATTACTTTCTCACACTAATATTCATTCAGGGAATAGCGATCGCACTTTTATTCATCAATACAACCGCATTTGCAGCCACACTTAATCCCTGTCCCGAAGGTATGGCGATGATTTCAGGAGGAACGTTCAAAATGGGGTCTGATAATTCCAGTTTTGTGGAAGAGCGATCGCCTGGAGATGTAACGGTGGCTAACTTCTGTGTTGATAAATATGAGGTGACAAATTCACAATTTGATGAATTTGTCAAAGCCACAGGATATGTGACAGTTGCAGAGCGTCCCTTATCTCAAGAACAGTTTCCCAATTTACCCGATGAGCAGCGATTACCGGGTTCCTTAGTGTTTGAGATGGCAAAACCGGGTGTCAAGCAAGTTTCCTTTCTGAGTTGGTGGCATTGGACTACTGGTGCGAATTGGCAGCATCCCTTTGGCCCAGACAGTGCAATCGCTAGCAAATCCAACTACCCAGTTGTTCACATAGCTTACGAAGATGCTTTAGCCTACGCCAAATGGTCAGGAAAATCTTTACCCACCGAAGCCCAATGGGAATACGCCGCCCGTGGTGGCTTGGATGGTGCAACATACACTTGGGGCAATGAATATTCTGAACATAGAGCCAACACTTGGCAAGGAATTTTTCCCTTTTTCAACACCAAAGCCGATGGTCACTTGGGCATTGCTCCCGTCGGTTCTTTTGCACCTAATGGTTATGGACTCTATGATATAACCGGCAATGTGTGGGAATGGACTACTGATTTCTTTCAAGTCGGACGCGATCGCAAATCCCATCAAATTAATCCTATTGCCTTAAATCAAAGCTTTGATCCCAATAAGCCCAATGAATCAGAACTACACGTCATCAAGGGGGGATCGTATCTCTGCGCCCCCAATTACTGTAGCCGCTTCCGTCCGGCGGCGCGGGAGTCAGAATCACCCGATACGGGAACTACTCATATCGGGTTTCGGCTAGTTAAAAATTTGCCCTCCAGCACACTACCTATAAATCCAAAATCGTTCGACTGAGCGTAGCCGAAGTCCAAAATCTAAAATCCAAAATTGTATGACTGATCCTCATAAGAGAGATTCTTTGTATGCATCTCTCAAGTTAACTTCTGGCGCGATCGCCTTTTTGACAAACAAGCGATCGCTCCTGATAAACCCTTCTTTACCTACTTTGCCACTGGCGCAACCCATGCGCCACACCATGCGCCCAAGGAATGGATCGACAAGTACAAGGGTAAATTTGATCGAGGTTGGGATAAATTACGCGAAGACATCTTTGCTCGTCAGTTAGCCTTGGGTGTAGTTCCCGCCGATACTAAACTGACTCCTCGCCCGGCGGAACTCCCAGCTTGGGATTCCCTCACTCCCACCGAGCAGAAAGTTTATGCGCGTCAGGCGGAAGTATTTGCAGGTTTTCTCAGCCATACCGATGCACAAATTGGTAGAGTTATTGACGCGATCGATCAACTGGGTGAATTGGATAACACCTTAGTCTTTTTCATCGCCGGCGATAATGGTGCGAGTGCTGAAGGCGGCTTAACAGGTAGTATCAATGAATTAAAAGTCTTTAATGGCGTAGCAGAAAGTCCTCAAGAAGTTCTCGCGGCTTTAGATGATTTAGGCGGGCCAAAAACCTTCAATCATTTTCATGCAGCTTGGGCTTGGGCAGTGGATAGCCCCTTCCAATGGACAAAACAAATTGCTTCTCACTTCGGCGGAACCCGCAATGGTTTAGTTGTGGCTTGGGGCGATCGCATCAAAAATCGTGGTGGACTGCGAAGCCAATTCCATCATGTAATTGATATTGCTCCCACAATTCTGGAAGCTGTGGGGATTGAAGAACCAGAGGTAGTCAACGGTGTAAAACAACAACCCATCGAAGGTACTAGCCTTGTCTATAGCTTTGATGATCCTGCTGTACCATCCCATCACAAAACCCAGTATTTTGAAATGTTGGGCAATCGTGGCATTTACGATGAAGGTTGGGTAGCAGCCGCCCGTCATGGACGCTTACCTTGGGAGCGTGTCTCCAAAACTACCTTCGATGAAGATAATTGGGAACTATACGATATTACCAAAGACTTTAGTGAAGCCAACGATTTAGCCAAGCAGAACCCTGACAAGTTAGCGCAACTACAAAATCTATTTCTGAAGGAAGCAGAGAAATACAAAGTTCTGCCCTTGGACGATCGCTTACTTCAACGGTTTGATGTCAAAATCCGTTCCAACCTAATCACGGGACGCAATAGCTTTACTTATTACACATCTGTTGCAGGGATTCCCGAAGGCAGCGCTCCCAATATTAAGAATCGCTCCTTTAGCATCACTGCCGATGTGGATGCTGTCAAAGATGGTACTGAAGGCGTTTTAGTCACCCAAGGCGGACGTTTTGCGGGTTGGAGTTTCTTCTTGAAAGAGGGTAAACCCACCTTTGCTTACAACTTCTTAAATAGCGATGTCTACGACGGGCTACGCCTACGCACAATCATTCAATCTTCTCAACCAATTGCGATCGGTAAATCCCAAATCAAATTTGACTTTGCTTATGATGGTGGCGCTCCGGGAGCAGGTGGTACTGGTAAGCTCTTAATCAATGATCAGCAAGTTGCGGAAGGCCGCATTGATAAAACCGTAGGCTATCGATTTGGTTTAGATGAAACCTTTGATGTTGGTCAAGATACTGGCACATCTGCGGTAGATACTTACCAAACACCCTTTGCATTCACCGGCAACTTACAGCAAGTCACCCTGGAATTGAAGTAATAGGCATTGGGCATTGGGCATGGAGAAGAGACAAGGTAGAGGCTTGTTCAATAATTCCCCCTTGTCCCCTTGTCCCCCCTGNCCCCTGCCCCTCCGCCCTCTGCGTTGAAAAAAAATCATGAACGAAATCTTGCCACTAATCGATAAACTCGCACTTTTCACATTTATCGTGTTCACCATGCTGGGTGCAGGGTTAAGTCTCACCGTACAACAGATTTGGGAACCACTTCGCAACCCTCGCTTAGTTATCTCATCGCTGCTGACAAATTTTGTACTAGTGCCGCTTTTTGTATATTTGTTACTACAAGTAGTACATTTAAGTGAACCACTAAGAGATGGCTTACTGATTATGGCAGTAGCATCAGGGCCTCCAGCATTACCTAAACTTGCCCACATAGTCAAAGGCAATATAGCTTTCTCGGTGGGATTAATGATGTTGCTAATGCTGGGCACAATTTTTTATATGCCGATTGTACTGCCCTTAGTGGTAGAAGGTGTGCAAATTAACTCCTGGGACATTGCCAAACCCCTATTGTTAATGATGGTTAGCCCATTGATCATTGGGTTATTCATCAAAGCAAAATTGAGTGCGATCGCCCCTACTATCCAGCCGATTTTGTTCAAATTATCTAATGCTGGATTGCTTTTGGGTCTAGTAGTCAGGCTGATAGTTCACACTAACGATATCATTGGCTTATTACAAACAGGTGCAATTTTAGTTTGTGCCGTTTTCATAGTCTTCTCCTTTACCGTGGGTTATCTTTTGGGCGGCCCTGGTATCGATACTCAACGAGTGCTAGGAGTAGGAACGGCTCAACGCAATTTTGCCGCAGCATTATTAGTAGCTACAAGTAATTTTGAAGATCCCAGCGTAGTCAGCATCATCATGGTGACGAGTATTTTAATGATGATCGTAGTTCTGATCGCCGGGCCAAAGTTCATAGAACTAGACCAAGGAATGGGTGTAGAGATAGAGCAGGTAGAGGGTTAATTTATAGTTAAAAAGTCAGGAGCTTGACTAAATAGCTAACTCTATCAGAGCTAATTTGTAAACTCAAGTAAAGTACAGAAAAAATGGTAAGCGAAGAAGTAAACCTGCATCACAATCTGGCAAATACCCGTATTAAACTGAATTATCCCGCATTTATGCAACACTCATGTGGCCTAAGACAGAACTGATAGATTTGCTCAAGATTACACACCCAATAATTCAGGCTCCGATGGCCGGCGCTTCCACACCTGAGTTGGTGGCAGCCGTTTCTAATGCAGGAGGTCTTGGCTCCTATGGGGGTGCGGCCACCCCACCAGCCAAACTTCGCTCCTTTATCAGGCAAATTCGAGAACTGACAGACCAACCCTTTGCAGTTAATTTGTTTGCACCAGCAGTTGAAGTGTATGAACTTGCGCCTGAGCAGTCTTACCCAATGTCTGAGCTATTAAAAATATGGCATAACGAACTTGATGCGGGGCCTGTTCCCGAACCAATACCGATACTAGGGCCATTCCTAGAACAATTTAATGTCCTGCTTGAAGAGAAAATACCTGTATTTAGTTTCCACTTTGGGCCTGCACCAATTGAGGCAATTCGTGAGATACACGCTATAGGCTCAATTGTGTTAGCTACCGCAACAACAACTAGTGAAGCAAAAGCTCTGGTCGAAGCAGGAGTCGATGTGATCATAGCCCAGGGCTTTGAAGCCGGAGGTCATCGCGGTACTTTTGCTGTGCCTTATGAACATGGATTGATTGGAACAGCAGCCTTAGTGCCGCAAATAGCTGATGCGGTATCGGTTCCAGTCGTCGCGGCAGGGGGAATTATGGATGCTCGTGGAATCGTTGCTGCATTTGCACTTGGGGCAAGCGGGGTACAAATGGGAACCGCTTTTCTCGCCTGTCCTGAGAATAATATCCCGGAAGTCTATAGGCAGGCGGTACTCAACTGTAAGGACGAAGACACGGTTATTACTGAAGTATTTTCCGGCAGGCCCGCCAGAGCAATCCGAAATCGATTTATACGTGAAATGGAGAATCACAAGGACAAGGTACTGCCATTCCCGGCTCAAATGTCTATAGGGCGGGTTTTACGTCAAACTTCTGCTCAACAATCAAGTCCAGATTTTGTCAGTATGTGGGCAGGACAGGGAGCAGGATTAGCTGAAGCTCTACCAGCAGGGGAACTGATCCAAAAAATGATCCAAGAATTTCTTGCCGTGACTGCTTCCTTACAAGTCAAATAATAAGTTAAGAGTTAAAACCAACCTAGAAATTTTCAATTTCAAGATGCTGGAAACCTGAGTAAATTGTTGGTTATGTTATTCATTTGAGGGAGAAATTGAGGGTATGACAAATATTGCATTGATTGTTGGGGCTGGTAGTGGACTCAGTGCCTGTTCTGTCTGTGTTTGGTTTGTCTGAAGACTTAGTTCAGCTTGGAGTGATTCAACAATGAAATTTACCAGAGCTAGTCGCTCATTGGGCGACAAATTGAAAGCTTGTTCTTTAATTTCTTGGAGTGACATAGGCGTATGTTAACTGAGCCAATATCTAACATTCTAGAGCCATTACTCAACAGATATAATTTAACCCGAAGGCTGATGAGTTTCGACTACTTCCCTACGGGACGCTACGTGAACGACTACGTTCAACTCTCGACTACTCAGTTACTTGAGTTTCGACTACGCTCAACTACCGCGTAGTCAAAACCAACAACTCAGGTAAATTTATTACTAGAATTCATCTTAGATATACATAGCAAAGTAATCATTGTAGATTTCTGTATTAGTCATAACTGTGAGTTCTATTTGTTTTTGTTCTTCATCTGTTGCCGAATTCGTAGCCTGGTCTAAACTTTCTTGAGGAATAAAATCACCACAGTATTCATTCGCCGGTACGGTTGCATTCATCTTCTGGGGATAACTCAATTTGAGATTATTCATGATGGTAATGAATTGACTACGGCTGCGTTCGCGCAGCGCTCCGTAGGAATCGCTAAATCTGGGATTAAGCCGCTTTTCTTCGCCAATGGTGGAAACTGTGCGTCCTTTATAGTCATGGGCAGGATATACCAAAGTCTCATCTGGCAAGGTGAATAAGCGTTGTGTCACCACATCGTATAAAGTTCCAGGATCGCCTCCCTGAAAATCTGTGCGTCCACAACCACGAATAAATAAGGCATCACCAGTTAACAGATGGGTTTTATTCACCAAATATGTTATATGACTGGCGCTGTGTCCTGGTGTGAAAATTGTTTCGATGATTACCGATCCCACCTCTAAGGTTTCGCCACCGACAAGGGAGCGATCGGCTTTTGTCACAGCAGTATTCTGGGGAACGATCACCTCACAGCCTGTTTTTTGCCTGAGTTTGCCTGCCCCTGTAATATGATCGGCATGAAGGTGAGTTTCTAGACAGTAGCGTAGCTTTAATCCCAGTTCACTCAAAGATTCCAAATCGCGGTCAACTTGCTCTAATACAGGATCGACTAGAACAGCATCTCCTGTTTGCTTATCGCCAATTAAATAAGTATAACTACTAGTTGCAGGGTCAAAAAATTGCCGGAATAGGAAAGTTGACTGCGGTATCTCTGCACTGCGCTCGCTTAACAAAGGCATCGTCGGAATAGGACGCACACGCACTGGTAGCGACTGCAACAACGCTTTAGATAATTCCTGCGCCTGTCCCCGTAATTCTGGAACGGCAATAGTTTCCCACAAGTCGCCTTTGCGCGGGGTTCCCAAGGTATAAAACAGCGTCGAAACGTTACCGTCTGCTGCATATAAAGCACCGTGGGTATCTGTATCTAATCCTAAACCGATAGCATTGGGGCGAATTAATTTCTGCGATCGCAAATCAGTAATCAGAGGATGAAGCGATCGGCGATAATCTGCTGCTACCCCTGTACAATTAACTACTCGACGAACGTGCAAGATATTATTACTTTGGCTTTTGCGCTGGTACACGGTAACAGCTACACCGTCTGGCAAAGCTTGATATTCCCGAATCCGCCCGGCAGAGATGGTGAGTTGAGCAGAATCCAGCATTTGGGTTACAACATCCGCCACTTTTGGGGCAATGCGGTGACGATGCACATCCCAATAAGGTGTCAGATGACGCAAAAAACGTTGCTGTTCTTCAGTCGGTAGTTTTTGCCAGATTTTCTGATTCATGGGACGCAGAGAATCAATTACCGCTCGCCAGTCGTAGCCTTGGGTAGCCGCAATTTCCACCTCGGCACGTAGCCGACGTAACCAGGAGCGCACACTTTTTGGTGAATTTTCTGGCGTTAAGAAGCAGGGATAAGGTTGAGCCGCTTGATGTTTGAGGGGAAATAATCCCCGTCGGGACACAGCATAAATTTTACCCCGATGTTGGCGATCGCTCAGAGATAAAACCATATCCACCATCGTCAGTCCCGTACCAATTAGCAACACAGGTGCATCAGCATCAAGGTCTGCTAAAGCATCGGCTGACCAAGCATTCCG
Source organism: Nostoc sp. 'Peltigera membranacea cyanobiont' 210A (assembly GCF_002246015.1). Lineage (GTDB taxonomy): Bacteria > Cyanobacteriota > Cyanobacteriia > Cyanobacteriales > Nostocaceae > Nostoc. The sequence goes on along the minus strand of NZ_NOLJ01000008.1, from coordinate 130,152 downwards.
CAGATAACTTTCATCATTACTGTTTGGGTTTTGAATGGCGGGGGGTGCAGAAGGTGAGTTCCCCAATGCCAACACAACTCTATCTGCGGCAAAACAGCGACCACTACGTAGAGAAATCATTGCGCCTTTTTCTTCAGGCTGTACCCCTACTACTTCATCGGTGAAGCGTTCTAGTCGCACATCACTGGGTGCTGTGGCTTCTGCTTCTGCTAAAACCGATTGAATATATAAACCAAAAACCTTACGAGGTATGAAGGTACTGGCATTTACTTCTTCTGAAAAAAATACTGTTAACTCATCGCGGTTGTGCTGAAGCCAACGTAACAAATGCCCTGAATCGTGAGCAAATGCACTCATGTTGCCTGCCGATACATTCAGCAAATGACAGTTGGTATCTGTACTGTAGGCGATTCCCTTGCCAATCTGATCGCTACGCTCAATCAGCTTAATGGTGAGGGGTTGGCTGGCAGTTTTCAATAGGTGGGTAGCGACTAAAGAACCACTAAAACCTCCGCCAACAATAGCGATCGTGGTTGGAGTATGGGCAGTTAAAAAACTAGGGTTCATGGCGGTTTTAGTTACAATCAATAGTTATACTGAGTTCATCAAGTCTCTTGACTGGCACTCAATGCTTTTCCAACCCAGATGAAAGAATTAAGATTTGATTGCTTATAGATTCTTATAATACCTGCTTTCAGCTATTAAATACATTTAATTGATAAATTAACCGTTGTTTTGGGTTGCACAGTAGACTTCTTGCAGAAGTGGGGAAAAGGATAAGGGGTAAAGGATAAAGAGTGCTGAGTAAAAAGTGCAAATCCTAATGTAAGCGATCGCACCCTCTGCGACGGCATTGGTACTAAGAGCAATTAGAATGTTCCCTTCCCTGCGGGACGCTACGCGAACGACTTCGCTCAGGGAACGTTTTGCTCAGGGAACGTTTTGCTCAGGGAATGTTTTACTCAGGGAATGTTTTGCTCAGGGAACGTTTATTAAGGAAATTAATTACTGCTACTGCAATGCCTGCGGCGGGCGTAGCCATTGCACTTTCGGGATTTCGGGGCGATCGCATCTAAAAGTCAAACAATGCATTTCTTAAAATAGGCGACTTTGCTGATCTAAAGTTGACTCCTAATAAAAATTCAGAAGGAGTGTTCCCTGAGCGAAGTCGTTCGCGTAGCGTCCCGCAGGGAAGGGAACAATTTACTTAGGGAACACTTTTTCTAATAGAAAGCGATCGCGCAAATCAATTTATGCCTTATATGTACATTCTTAAATGTGCTGATGGTAGTTACTACACGGGTAGTACAACGGATATTGAGCGGCGGCTGTGGCAACATCAACAAGGTGAGGGCGCAAACCACACGGCAAAACGGTTGCCTGTGAAGCTAGTTTTTTGTGAGTATTATCAGTGCGTAGTAGATGCTTTTGAGCGTGAGAAGCAGGTGCAAGGTTGGAGTCGAAAAAAGAAGCAAGCTCTAATTTCAGGGGATACAAATTTGTTGCATAAGTTAGCCGAATGTCAAAATGAAACTCATTACAGTAGGCTGGCTAGCTTCGGTGGTGATGGCTTCGACACTTCAACACAAAAACGCTCCCTGAGCGACTTGTACTGAGCGTAGTCGAAGTAAGTCGAAGGGAGCGACTGATCTTGTAGCAGTTTCCGCTTTCCTTGCAGCAACTTCCGCTTTCACGTTTCCGTGTTTCGCGCAAGCTGTAGCAACTTCCGCTTTGCTTGCAGCAACTTCCGCTTTCACGTTTCCGTGTTTCGCGCAAGCTGTAGCAACTTCCGCTTTGCTTGCAGTAACTTCCGCTTTCACGTTTCCGTGTTTCGCGCAAGCTGTAGCAACTTCCGCTTTGCTGGCAGCAACTTCTGCTTTTACGTTTCCGTGTTTCGCGCAAGCTGTAGCAGTTTCCGCTTTGATGTTATACCAATTCGTAATTGGTAATTCATGATTCGTAATTAGAAATTGGTATAAAGCAAATATATTTTAGGCTTTTTTAGAAAAATCAACAATTCCACGTATGACAATCTTTTCAACAATTGTCCACTATAGAGTTATGAGAAATTGAGAAAATGAGTATTAATTATGGGAAGGCGAAAACGCAATTCACGTACTCTTGGCAAAGCTGAACTACGTCTAGCAAGCGTTAAATCTATTAGTCAAACTCTCGATGTCGGAGAGGGGTTAACAGTCAAAGATTATACTGAAAAAATCGAAAGGGTGCGGCAATCTCTAGAAGCATACAATACCACGCTCTCCACTATTGATGTTTTACTAACCCAACTCGTCGAAAATGAACAGGATTTAGCAGACTATTCAGAAAAAATTTTGCGTGGTGTCGCTTATAAATATGGTAGTAATAGCCACGAGTATCAGATGGCTGGAGGTACTCGTAAAAGCGATCGCAAGCGCACTGTGCGTCAAAGCGTGGTTTTGTAGAAGTAATACCATTTTGGATTGAAAATTGCTCTCTGCGTCTAGGCTTGCCAATCCATCTGGGTTTTGTCTGGGAAGCGATGTCTACGACGGGCTGCGCCTACGCATCCGTCGCAGACTCAAGCTGTTGATTTAGCTTTGCGTTTGGGATGCGATCGCCTATGCAATATCTTAAGGTGTAGCGTCTGTTACTAACATCGTTATTTTTTGGTCAGGTTGGGGAACTCTATAAATAGGGTTTAGTAATTGCCCAGCGTTAGATGTGGGCTGCTCTGAACCGTGTTGTAACAATATCTGAAGTTTTAAGGATCGGTTGATGGATAAATCAATTATTCAGTTGGTTGACGAGTTACCGACTGACAATATTACTGTCAAAGTTTTAAAAGCTCTTGATTATGTAGCACCAGGTGAATGGAGCAATTTAACTGGGTTTGACAATAGTATCCGCGCTATTACTGGAGAAACCGATGCTAAGGTAATTCAGAAAATCCGCGATCGCGCTGTTACTTTATACGAAGATCCTCAAAAAGGCTACCAGTTTGCCATCAAACTTTATCAAACAATTGATAAGGCAGACACAGCGATGGCAGCGGCGGCTTTAGCGAATAAAGTTAGTGAAAAAATCGGCTTTCTCTCTTTTTTAGGTAAAATTACTCCTAAAGCTGATGTCACTCAATCTATTGATTTATTATTGAAAATTGCCGTCGAAATCATTGCCTTTTGCAAACTAAACGGTATTCCTCAACCTAATCCCCAAGAGTTTGCTAATTCCCTGACTAACAACTATCAAAATGCATCTCTAATGCGGATGGTAGCTTTAGTTTGTCTAGATGGAATTCTGCCCTTGGGGCCTGATTTTCTCAGCAAAATTCACGGAGTTATTAGTGGCACTGATTCTAGTGCAATAACTCAAAATCCCGTTTTTTTAGCTGTTAATAACTTTCTTCCAGGCAGTAATCCGTCTGATAAAGTTGGTTTTATCAGTCAGGGTTTCAACTCTGTGCAAGGCTGGATGAATAATTTAGTATCCAAGACAAGCATAACCCCGCAATCAATTTCTAGTCATTTGGGTAATTTTATTCAGATTGCTGATGATAATTTAGATTTAGTTGCAGCATTCCTAGATCAAACTACCAATTATTACGAGCATACAGGAATTCAAACTGTCGTTCGCAGTTTGATTGTGCAAGCTTATGCTCTAGTAAAAGAAGACATTAAACAAGAGGAGCAAAAGCCGATTCAAGATGTCTCATCTGCTGCTAAATCAGATAAATCAGATAAGACTCAGTATGAAGTCAGCAAAACAGTAGAAGTCTGGGATAATGATGACGAGGATTGGTATCAAGGAACTATTGAGAAAATCCAAGATGACCAGTTCTTTGTTCATTACCTTGGTTACGGTTCATCTTATGACGAGTGGGTGGGCGAAGATGACATTCGGACTCGCGATCTTCGCTCCACTGATGAAAATGGATATGCAGTAGGTCAAAAAGTAAAATGTTGGGATGATGACCAAGAGGCTTGGTATTCCGCAACGATTCAGCAAATCCAAGGACAGCAATACTTTCTTCACTACGTTGATTATGACTCATCTTATGACGAGTGGGTTGATAGCGATGAGATTTCCTAACTATTGAATTAGCAAGGGGTTGACGAGAATTGCAACCCGCAGATTCCCGACTTTTCAAAAAAGCCGGGAATCTTGTTTTTCACGAATGGATTCAGGATTGCTCTAGTACTTTTAAAGATTTATAATTGACATCTCGTTAATCAATTACGAATTACGTTAGCGTAGCGGTAGCGAGTCCGCGAGCGTCATTACGAATTACGAATTACAAATTATCTTGATACTTGCGCTACGATATCCCCTATTGCTTTCGTGCAATGTACGTGAGGAGTAGTACAGGTAAAACAAATGATAAAAGAATTCAATACACAAGGTGCAGAAAATCTGGTGGCGATCGCTAACCAATTCGCCCAACTGGGGAAGGTTACAGGCGTTAAAGCATTTGGCAGTGGTAATATCAATGATACCTTTTTAGCAACTCTAGATTCCTCAAAGGAACAACATTTTGTCCTGCAACGCATTAACACACAGGTGTTTCGTCAGCCACAACTGATTATGCAGAATATGCGTACCTTAACTGAACACGTTCAAAAAAGGTTGCAGGATACACCCCTTAATCGTCGCTGGGAAGTGCCACGCGTATTGTTGACCAAAAACGCTCAAGACCACTGGAAGGATGCAGACGGCTCATTTTGGCGGGCAATCAGCTTTATTCAAGGCTCCCAGTCTTTTGATAGTATGCGCGATCGCTCATACGCGAAAGAAATCGGTTATGCCTTGGGGATGTTCCACAATTTGATCAGCGATTTGCCAGCAGAAAAACTTGCTGACACTCTCGAAGGGTTTCATATTACACCGTTTTATCTCCAGCATTACGAGGAAGTTTTGGCGAAAACTAGTGTGCCTCAATCTTCGGAAGTTAATTATTGTTTACAGTTTGTTAGCGATCGCCAAACCTTTGCACATATCCTAGAAAATGCCAAAGTTGAAGGTATCTTACCACTACGTCTGATGCACGGCGATCCAAAAATTAACAACGTGATGTTTGATATTGTTACCCAGCAAGCCGTCAGCGTCATCGACCTGGACACTGTGAAACCCGGTTTGGTACATTATGATATTGGTGATTGCCTGCGATCGGGTTGTAATCCTGCTGGTGAAGAAACCGAGAATTGGGAAAGTATTTATTTCGATACCGATCTGTGTCAAGAAATCCTCCAGGGTTATCTCGCTGTGGCCAAGGCATTTCTGACCGAAAATGATTATGCATACATATATGATGCCATTCGTCTAATTTCTTTTGAACTAGGACTAAGATTCTTTGCTGATTATTTAGCAGGGAATGTCTACTTTAAAGTTAAGCACCCAGAACATAACTTGGCAAGAGCGATCGTCCAGTTTAAGCTGACTGAAAGTATTGAATCTCAAGAAACGCAGATTCGCAAAATTATCCAAGATATGAAATGAGCAACCAGACATTTTCCCTGCAACCTTTCCCTTCTACAGAGTCCTTTCCTAATTTGAAAATTACAGGCAATCTCTCTCGAAATGCTAATCAACTTACCATCTGCTACAACCTTGGAGGTGACTTAAAAGAAATTGCAATTGCCTCACCATCAAATGCACCATCACGCAAGTACGAATTGTGGGAAGACACTTGTTTTGAGTTCTTTCTTGGCATCAAAGATTCTCAACGGTATTGGGAATTCAACCTCTCTCCTGTCGGACACTGGAATGTCTATGGCTTTGATGAGTATCGTCAAGGGATGCAAGAGGAAACAGCTTTTGAAAAGCTACCGTTTAGTGTGCAGAATCAAGCTGATGGTTTAGCACTTGTGTTGGATGTCGATTTGGATAAAATTATCTCGGCAGAACAAGAAATTGAAGTTGCAATTACTACCGTTATCAAACACAGAGATGGTGAGGTGACTTACTGGGCGTTAACTCATCAAGGCGCGGAGGCTGACTTTCATCTCCGAAACAGCTTTATTCTAAGGTTGTAAGTTATACCTAAAATTAATCTGAAAATACTAATAGGGTATCGACTTTTGAGTGTCAACTCATTTCTAACTGCTATAGAAGTCTTTTAACTGTTAGTTTGCCATCTCTAAGCAAGAAAAGTGGGAAAAGTAGGAAAAGTAGGATCTTGAGTAAAAACTGTTGACAAGCTGTCAAATAACCTGTTAGTTTTCAAGTGGCTCTCAGGCACAATAAATTTAAAAGTAAACGGCTTATGCCTTATCAAATAGGAATTGTCTGTTTTTTGATAATTCATGCAAGAGAGTCATAGCACACTCAATTACTTTGAAAACAACTAAAAAGAGTACAACCATTATGTTAAAAATATTTTCAACAAAGAAACAAGCACCTACAGTCACTCAAGAAGATAGGGAATCGTTTGAAGACCTAGAATTGTTTGAAGAACTAGATGATGCTGATTTATTGACTGTAATTGGCGGAATTGATGTTAATGCTGGTGCTGCTGTTGGTAGTCCTGGAGTTCTTTCGGGGAATGTTATTCAAGTACCTGTTCATGTACCCGTTAACGTTTGTGGTAATAGTATCAATGTGATTGGTCTACTTAACCCAGCTTTCGGGAATACTTGTGTAAATGCTTAACAATTTGCGCTCTATTGACTATTACGATTAAATGGCGATCGCAAGCATGTTGGATAAATTTTTGAAAGGTTAAGGGATTTTGTTTAAAAACTAATACATTTGATCTGAAGCAAATTAAGCGTTACAACATGCTCAAATCAATGCAACTTCAATTAATGAACAAAAAACTTATGACAAAAAACAAAATTGCTGACTTAGAAACTAGCTTGTTTGAAGAATTGAGTGATGCAGAATTAATGGCAGTAGTAGGAGGTTTTACGTTAGACTTAATTGCCAAACCATGTGTAGGTTTACCTGCTAAAGCTAATGTTCAATCTGTACTTGCTTTAGTAAATGTAGGAGTTCAAGATATTCCTGTTTTAAGTTCGCCACAAAATCAACAATGTTTAGAGAATTCAACACAAGCAAAAGGAGATGAACCCCTGTCATACATACTAGATAATATACCAGTTTTGTCTGGAAATGGTTCTGTCGGTAGCTGAAACTTAGATGGGATATATAGCTATTGACTATTACGATTAAATGGCGATCGCAAGCATTATGTATTCAATTTCTCTGATAAGTTCTTTGGTGGTTGGCAGTGTATTTCTCGTGACTGGTGTTGTCAAAGCACTTGCACCAACAAGGTTTCTTATCCACATCAGTCAATTGCAGTTATTTCCGCAAAAAGTGAATATAGGTGCAGCGATCGCTTTTACAATTATAGAGTGCGTCCTGGGAATATCCCTGATTTTGCGGCTGTTTCCCCAGTGGCTATTTATCGGTACAATTGTTTTACTATTGCTCCTATCAAGTTTAACTTACTGGAGTACTTCGACCAAACGCACAGATGATTGTGGTTGTTATAACGGTCTAATTGATATCAGTCCCAAACAAAGCTTACTCCTCAATGCTCTCTACATTACTTTGATGGGGTTGGCTTGGTTTTATCCGGTTGCCGATATTTTAACTGTTTCACAACAAGTGACAGCATTATTGATTTCTTTAACAACAAGTTGTCTATTAACTGCTGTTTCATACGTGTATTTATGGAAGAAGAAAAAACCTATACTAGACTTAGATCCGCTTAAAATTAATCGTCCTTGGCAACCCCAATGGCTAAAAGAATATTCCGAAAGCTTAACAACAGGAGAAAAACTGGTTGTATTTTTAATGCCTGGTTGTCCAACGTGCAAAAACTGGCTTAAAGTGCTGAAAGTGGTTCACCAAAGAACTGATTTACCTGATGTAGTAGCGGGAGTTCCCCAAACATCAGAACAAGTTGAAGAATTTGTTCAATCTAATAATATCAACTTTCCGGTAGTGGCAATGAGTCCTACTGTCGTGGCACGCTTAACCAATGCTTTTCCAACTGCTGTATTGTTAGAGGAAGGTATAATTCGAGAGAAATGGTTGGGAGTAATGCCGCTAACCTTCGTGAAACGCGTTAAGCCAAGCTTATCTGTTCCTAGCACCTAATTCTGAATCTGGTGCATCTTTGCTAACGCCGCGCGATCGCTGGAAATCGGCGCACCCTTCAGGATTTTGCTACAGACTTGGCGCAAAATCTCAAATCCAAAATCATCTCATTTAGCGGTGAGTCATAACCTACAATCTGACTTTTCACGGTATGTAGAAAAGGTCATTTTGAAATTTTCCCAATCCCTGATTTTGCCGTGAGCTATTTTCATTAACTCTAAGCTATTGAGAATTAGCTTGTGGAAAAAGTCACACTTTTTCGGGGCTTGAGGACTTCCCGTGAAAAGTCAGTAAATAAACTAATTTAATTATTTCGTTTGATAGAGTTAATTAAAATTTAAAAGAGTAAAATATTAAGCTATATAAATAATAAGTAAATTATCAAAATATTAGCTTTATGCAAGAAAAATATGGCAATCTTCAGGGTATAAAATCTAGTCAAATCAAACAATTACAACTGCTTTACAAGCAAAATCAACCAAAAGATAGATTCATTTCGCCGAAACTTGCCCAAGCCTTAGCTGCACTTACTAAAGAAATTGTCTCTGAGCAAGACAGGGTGCTGCTGGCAGGAGTGCAGACAGAAGATGTATCTGTCCAATTGTTTGAGTATGCGGTTTATCGGAGGGCTAAATGAACTCAAAATATAACTTTCAATACTTTCAAGGGAGTTCTCTTTCCGATCTATTTGCTCAAGACATCACAGATGGATCTTATGGGTTTATTCTAAATTACCCTGCAACTGCCAGTTGGGCTGCTTATCCCAACCTGGAAAAATATTTTATTCAAGATGGCAGTAGTGAAGCCACCAAAACCTCCTTTGACAAGATTTGCCAAAAGGAACCTTGGAAAATTTTAGCTGTGTTAGGCGATCGCATTCCAGGAATTATGATTAATCCGCCGCCAAAGTCGCTGCTTGCATACTGGCAAGAGCATTTTGGCTTCAGCTACTCCAATAGGTTGATGATGGATCGCTTAACTTATCTGGACGATCTCAGCCACAGCGAACGCTTTGACAAACTCATCACTCTATTTCCCTTCGATCGCCTCAAAAAAGAAAAACACGCTGTTGATTCAGACACTCATTACCGTTTACTCAGCAAAGTAACCCTAGCTGAACTGGGGGTACAATGTCCAAAATACGAGAGTTACGATTTACACACTTATAGTCTAGAAGACATTCATTTACCACAATTTCCCTACTTAATTAAAACGTCCCACGGACTCTCAGGGGAAGGCACTTATATCATCAAAAGCCTCAGCGATCTGAACTACTGTCTCGAAGAAATTAAGAAATACCTAGATATTAAGTTGCTCGATAGGATTATTGTCTCGGAGTTCGTCAAAAATGAGGTACAGAATTACTGCGTACAGTTCTATGTCAACAAAACTGGAGAGATAACCCTCATCGGCACTACCAGCCAACTCGTCACTCCAGAAGGTAACTATTTAGGGGGACTGATTGACTACCGCAACACTGACATGAGCAAGTTCTTTGAGATGATTGCCGCCATTGGTCAGTATGCTCACAAACAGGGTTATTTCGGCGTGATTGGGTTCGATGTGCTGGAAGATCGGGACGGACAATTTTATGCGATCGATGCCAATTTCCGAGTTAATGGATCGACTCCGTTGTGCTTGCAGCGTCACACCCTACTGGGACTGGGAAAGGAAGTTGCTCAATATTCTAGTAGCTACCGCATGGAAGGAACATTAGATTCAATTTTAGTCACCTTAAAACCAGAACTAGATCGCAAAGACTTAATCGTTCTGTCGGCTTTAGAGAGGGTCAAATACGGAAAAATTTACACCGAAATTTATGCGATCGTGAGTGGAGAAACTATCCAGGAAATGCAGCATATCGAGCAGAAATTACAGAATAAGGGATTACAATGGCTCCCTTAAACAGATTTAATCAGATAAAGTTGCAGCATTGCCACACACTGTAGCATTGATTTGGGTGCAACCCATCGCCCTAGAAACTCAAGGAAGCGGGAGGTTAAATTAAATCTGCTTTCGCATCTGTCTTGAGGAGTGAATCAGACTAAAAAGCTATTTGTAAAAAAAGTAAATAGCATTAGGAGATTGTGTCATTTGAAAGTTGAGTCTGAGAGGTTGTTTGAAAAGTGTTTGGCTGTGGTTTGAATGACATTTTCACCCCTCTTGTAAAGGCTACGGCGTACACACAAGTCGAATTACCCCCCTTATTCCCCCCTTTCCAAGGGGGGAAACCGGAAAATCCAGTTCCCTCCCCAATACATACGGGGAGGGTTAGGGTGGGGTAAACAAATATTTGATACACTACTACAGACTTTTCAAACATCCTCTGAAAGTAAGTAAAAGGCGACAGATGAGATTTTGTGAGATTTGTTGACTAAGTTCCTGATGTTTATTAGTCGAAAGTCTTAAAAGTCTAGAAAATGCTTACATCTACTTCCTGTGGCGCTTTCAGATTCCCCAATAGACAGAGAAATGCAACCGTAATAATAATTAACATATATATATGTATTAGGAGAGTTATTAAGAAATATTTTTAATAACAACTAATACTAACAAAAGGACTGAATTATCTACTGAAGCTAAGTCTCTAACGCCGTCGAAGCCAATTCCCAATCCCTAATTTATTTTAAAAAGTAACACTTATGCAATTAAAGCCAATCAATCAGCAAGTCGTTTCTGTCGTTGGAGCTTCCAGCGGTATCGGACGTGTCACAGCTCTTGAGTTTGCTAGACGCGGCGCAAAAGTCGTAGTCTCGGCTCGGAGTGAATCGAAGCTAAAGTCTTTAGTGGAGGAGATTCGCGGCTTTGGCGGTGAGGCAACTTTTTACGTAGCTGATGTGGAAGTATTTGAGCAAGTTAAAGCGATCGCAGATAAAACTGTGGAAGTGTACGGGCGACTCGATACATGGGTACATGTCTCTGCTATCGGCATCTTTGCCACTTTCGACAACACAACACCAGAAGAGTTTAAGCATGTCATTGATGTCGATCTCATGGGACAAGTGTATGGTGCAATGGCAGCCCTACCCCATCTGAAGCGTGAGGGACGGGGGGCACTGATCCATGTCTCTTCAATGGAAGGTAGGCGATCGCTCCCCTACCAAAGTGCTTACTCGGCAGCCAAGCACGGGGTTGAGGGCTTTATCGAAGCCATGCGCCTTGAGTTGCAACATGAAAAATGGCCGATCAGCGTCACGAGTGTGAAACCAGCGGTGATTAATACCCCCTTTTGGAATAATGGTCTGACGAAATTAGGCGTAAAGCCTTCCGGGATACCACCTTACTACGACCCCAAACTTGTAGCTGATGCTATCCTCTACGTAGCCGAACATCCAACTCGTGACTTCTTGGTTGGGGATGTAGCTAAAATATTAGATGTGGTACAGCGCATCTCACCATCATTAGTAGATTCACTGTTACTGCTCGTCGGCTTCGATTTACTACGTTCTTCTGAGGCGAAGTCTGAAGATGCACCAAATAATTTTTACCAATCTGTTCCTGAAGACGACAGAGTTAAGGGTGATTTTAGTAACTTAGTTATACCTAGCATTTCCGACTGGCTAGATAAAAATCCGCTTCTTCAGTGGGGTGCGATCGCTGGTACAGCAACATTAGCGTTCCTAGCAGCTCAAGTATTCAAAGATTAAGGATAAATAAACTTTTCGGAAAATTTGCAATCTAGTTTTTACAAGGATTTGAGATAAATCCTTGTAGACTTTTTAGCAACATGGTGATGAGATTTTGAGATAATTACTAATAATGCCATTTGGTAGTTATAAAAATATTTTTAACTATTCATACTTTGCACAACCATAAATTTCTTGATTAATTGAGTAAATCTCAGCAGTTAAATTGTCCGATCCAGGAGCATTCCAGCCAATGACAGACTATCAACGCACCTTACCGCCTCAGTGGATAGGTTCGGCGATCGCTTTCTATGCCTTTATTGCCATTGGCATCGCTGAAGCAGGATTAGGAGTTCTTCTGCCCTCCATTCTCTCTACCTATAACCTGACTCCAGCAACCGTCACCCTGCTGTTTCTCAGTCAAATTAGCGGCTACATTCTAGCAGCATTCACCAGCAGTCTGGTGAGTAGTCGGCTGGGATTAGCGCGAATGCTGTTGATTGCTGCGGGTGCGCTGACGATGGCACTGACAATCTATGCCATCTCACCTTCCTGGTATCTCATGGTTGCGGCTGGATCGGCGTTGGGATTGGGCATTGGGTTGATTGATGCAGGCATTAACACCTACATTGTGCAAGATTCCCGCAGTGCCAGTTTGATTGGTTTGCTCCATGCTTTCTATGGTATTGGCGCTCTTTCAGGCCCCGCGATCGCTACTACTTTGTTAGCAGTTGGGATGAACTGGCGACAAGTTTATGGGGTATTAGCCGGGATTGTCAGCCTATTCATTGTGAGCGTGCTGGGCGTAATCATCTTCAACTACACGCCAATGACAGTACGGGTATTGCCATCAAAGACAACTGCGTTAGAAAATCTGGGCAGAGCGCTGCAAACTCCGATAGTATTGCTAACTGGATTACTTTTGCTGGTTTATGTTGGCACTGAAGCCTGTATCGGCAACTGGGCATACACTGTGCAATCTGTCGCTCGTCACACTCCCACGCTGATTGCTGGTTACAGCGTTAGTGCCTACTGGGTGGGATTAACATTGGGACGTTTCATCTTAGGTTATTTCTTGCAACGGCTTGGAGCAGTCCGCACAATCAGTATGTCGCTCAGTCTTGTAATCATTGGATTGCTTGCTTGGTGGCAACTGCCAGATCAATTGATTAGCTTACCGTTAATTGGCTTTGGGTTGGCAGCCATTTTTCCTGCAACCATTTGGTTAATCCCTCAACGATTGCCAGACCCTCATGTTCCTGCGGCTGTTAGCATTGCCACTAGTGCCGCCAGTTTGGGGGCAGCGATCGTACCCACTGGAGCAGGCTGGGTTGCAAGTTGGACAAGTTTAGAAATCATCCCAATGTTGATGCTGCCATTGGCGCTGTTAATGGTGGGCTTACATTGCTGGCTGGTACAACATTCGGTTACAGGCAAGTAAGTTTTCGCACTGAATGGCACTAAGAAAAGCTCAAACACTTATAGTTAAACAGTTTACAATTTCTTGCGTAATTCATGCTGGGGTTTTGTCATTAAGGGGTAAGCTTTTGGGCGGCGTTTTTGAACTCGTGCTTCACTTCTGCCAAGGCGATCGGTAGGGCGGCAGATCAAGCATTCAAAAAGGAAAGATAAATAGACCTGTCCGAAAATTTGCAATCAAGTTTTTACAAGGGTTTGAGAGAAATACTTATAGATATTTTGGCAATATTTTAAAAGAGGTTCATCTAGCCACTGCTTCACACGAATTTTGGCCGTCTGGGGCTAATTACGCTCTTTTAAAAGAGTAAAATAACAATAGTATTTTAAAATACTTTATTTCTCATAATCTCAGTAGATTTCTATTAAATGTCATAGCAAAAATCTTGTAGAGCAGTAACTGATTGTGGTAGTCCCTGCCTTAAAAGCGATTCTAAGTATTCTTCAGATGTTTGAGGGGGATTCTTAAGACTACTTCTATGCCTCTTTACCACTTTGCAAATTTCTGTTGGGTTAAGGTCAATCAGATGCACAATGAAGTCATCTGGATGCTGGGACTCAATACCATATAGTGAAAGAGCTTGAGCAGGAAAATCTTTAAGGTCAAAAGTGACTATAATACTTGCATTACAACGAATCGCTGCGGCGAGGACATGGCGATCATCTGGATCTGGAAGTTGTAAACCTGCGATCAGTGCCTCATAACCTGTAACGAGACAATCTCGGACATGGCTATTCATCAGATTTTTAGTTCTGGTAAGCTTCTCAAGCGTGAGATCAGGACGATTCTTTAAAAGGTTTCTAATCCATTCTGAGTGAATTGCATCCGTCCACCGTGCCCTAAATAGGTCAGTGACTGCAAGCCGCATAAGAAAATCTCTCAATGGTGCTGGATATAAGACACATGCATCATAAATAGCTGTAAAATTAGACACTATAATTGCTCTATTAGTTTGAAATTATTACCCCTAACAGTGGTAACAAATTTTCTTTATAAATGTCCTTTATACTAAGTAAATTTTTGATCTTAACTTATAGTTTCAATCGCATTAAAGTTAAAACTAAGTCAATTGGTTACTAGAGGGCTTCCTGACTTAGTTTACTTGATTGTTAGATGTACTTTTATTCCTAGAGTTGCCTTTAGCAGAGCATCTGGCTAATCATGCGAAACTGTTATGTATCAGGATTCTTATTCGTACCCCATATTTAGTTCTTGAGCTTGAGCAGTAAGCTCATCAAGAGCTTGCATTCGTAAAGTATCAATTTGATTTTTGTAACTGAGTAGATCCTGATAACGCACCCGTCGTCGCGTTCCTACTTTACGGTATGGCATCTCTCCAGATTCCAATAACCCTACCAAATAAGGACGAGAAACATTTAAAATATCAGCTGCTTCTTGTGTCGTCAGTTCTGCGTGTACGGGTATAAGAGTAACAGCATTACCTTTAGCCATTTGCGTCAAGATGTCAACAAGCAGATGAAAAGCAGCTGCTGGTATGGTAACTGTTTCACTTATAGCGTTATCTTGCACAACTTTGATAGTGCGGTATGCATCATTATCCCGTACATAGGATGCCAAAGTTTGACTACTTTTTTTAGCTAGCGTAGCATCTTCTTCCGTAGGTACAGCAGTCCTACTAGATTGATATGTACTGAGTGTCATAGATATCAGCCTCTCTCTGTCTAATATCGAATTGCACTCCACTTATCCATACGAAAATATGGATTGCAATTTCATTATACCACCATATAATAACTCTTATTCAAAATGAACGCAATGTACGAAATGAGCGAAACAAACTTTTACAGTAAGTATCCCACCAAAAGTCCTCCAACCCCAGTTGGAGGACTTTTGGTGAAAGAAAAATCAATTTTTATCTTCTAATCCAGCAATAGACCAGTAAAAAGTCATTTTTCACTGGCTTGTGGCAGTAGCAACAGGCTTGGGATCGGTGCAGATACTGTAATGTGGTGATGTGCGCTCAGGCGATCGCTACTTCTAAAACGTGACGATTTTACACAAAGTTATACTTAGTGAGACAATTCAGCTTTCAGATGGTCGGCCAATCGAATTGCCAAGGCAACAATGGTAAGTGTCGGATTAGCATAGCCTCCTGTAGGGAAAACCGAGCTACCTGCCATAAATAAATTAGAGATGCCGTGAACTTGACAATTTGCATCGACTACTCCTTGTTTTGGGTCGTGATGCATACGTGTTGTTCCCATATTATGATGGGTACTAAGAGAAGCAACTGGACGATCGCCATCTAATTCAATCTGCAACTCACCCAGTCCGGCGCTAGCAAACTCTTGTGCAAATACTAACTGCGATCGCTTCACACTGCAAATATCTATTTCGCTCCAATAATTAATTAATTTTGCTTGCGCACAACCCAGCTTATCTAGTTGATTACTGAGTGTTACCCGATTATTTGGATTTGGGGTTTGTTCTGTTTGGCTAAGAACTTCAAACTTTGTATATTTCTGTTCATTACCTTCACGATCAGACCATCCTCCATGACTTAAATCAGGGAATAAATATTCCTTTTTGAGATTATATTTATACCAATCAGCTACTAAATCATCAATATTCGTCATCACATTTTGCAAATGCTGAAAAATATTTTTAGGTAACTGTCTTTGTCGAACTGAAGAGAACAAAATTTTTGCAGAAGCCTTTGCCGCCGATCTATACCTTCCATCTCTGGGATATAACAACGCGGTCATATTTAGTAATTTCTCGCGGCGCATCACTTGTTCCGTCAGCGCAAACTTTCCCATGACTGTGACATTATTCACGCGGCGTAAATCATACAAAGCCATCGAATTAAAGATTTTGCGATTTTGCGGAACAAGCATACCACAACGGATAAATGGATGATCCATGAAGAATCTACCCACTAAATCATGTTGATTGCCTAATCCATTCTTTTGAATTCTGTTTGATAGTAATAATAAACGCGCGTTTTCAATCCCACCTGCGGCTAAAATAAATACTTTTGCAACAACCCAAAATTTCTTACCAGATAAACAAGCAACTTGCACGCGTTTCACTGTTTGGGCGGTTTCATCTGCCTCAATTTCTACCACATTGGCGTTGAGGAATGTAGTTATATTAGGAGATTGATTAATTTGGTGGCGATATTCATTGGTGAAAATATCGCGCGGGCCAAACTGAAACATACTGGTAGTAACTCGGTCGCTTGTGAAATGTGTCCGAGGAGATTGAGCATTTTCCCAAGCCTCAGCTTCATAAGCAAAAGAACCGAGTTTACAGACTGCTTGCGCGCGCTCATAAAATGGATTCAGGTGAGATTTACTAAAAGGCCAGCCACTGTATGGAACCCAATCTCGTTTTTCAAAATCTATTTCGTCTAACGGTACGTGCCTCAAACCAAGTTGATTTTTATTAATTTCAATATTCCAGACATTAGCCATTCCACCAAATTGACGATGACGCATATCTTGTAAGGGTGGAAAAGGATCTCCAACCGTTTCGCCTTCACCAAGAGATGCAGTTTCTTGATTAAATTCCAAATCACCACTTTCTAGTAAGCAAACTCGAAAGTCTTGCCCAATTAATTCTCGTGCGAGTGTAATTCCTGCTGGGCCAGCACCAACTATACAAACTTCAGTATTGATAATTTCATCTATTGGCAATTTGCGGCTATCAATCAACATTGATTTAGTTCCTTTTGCATAAATGTTTTTTATATTGCGCAGATGCATAAAGGGTATTAATTATGAGGCGTAAATGTGTTTGTAGTAAGGACTTTAGTCCTGGATTTTTAAGCACTAAAGTGCTTACTACAAACCTATCAAAACTTTTGCGATAGAGGACTAGGCATTACAGAGCGAATTGCATTAATAAAATTTTGGGCATAATTCTGCGTTGAGAAATCGAGGGCGCGTTGTCTGGCAGCTATTCCCGCACTCTGGGCAAATTCTTGCTCGTCAAGATAGCGGAGAATTGCGATCGCTAATTTATCCGCATCACCGTAAGGTGTTAATAGTCCATTCATGCCATCGGTAATAATCTCTGTGGGGCCGCCTGCACTGCCAGCAATTACAGGTTTACCCAGTGCCATCGCCTCAATAATCACAATCCCAAATGGCTCATTATCTGATGCATGAACAAATACATCCATCGCCTGCACCCATTCCGGGATATTGCGCTGTAGCCCAGCCATAATTACTTGGTCTTTCAAGCCCAAGGCGGTGATTTCGGCTTTTAAGAAGTCCTCATAATCCGGTTCCAAATCGTGTTTACCACCAACCACCACACAATGGGCATCGGGATACTTCTGTAAAATTTTGGGCATCGCTTGCACCAATACGTGCATTCCCTTCCATCGTTGCAATCGTCCCACAATTCCAATCAACGGCCCGTGTAAAGGTAAGCCTAGTTTTCGCCGTGCTTCTTCTGGAGTTGGTAAAGCATTAGGCTCAAATCGGTCTAATGCGACACCAGGATAAACTAAAGGTGTTGGTCTGTGGGGCCAAATCTCTGCCTGTGCTTGCTTACCATCTTGCGAAAGGGTAATAATTGCCCGCGCTGGGATTAAAGTTGCGATTCGCACCAACCAAGTTTTATCACTAGGTACTTCTAGTTGATACCACACAGCAGGCAAGCCCGCCAACATCGCCGCCAAGCCTCCAGATATATGCGTAATCCACATCCAATTGACAATTATATCTGCACGTTCGCGGCGTGCGATCGCAGCAATCCGCAAAACAGCACCAATAAAACGGTGGATTTGCCGTAAACGTCCACTTTCTACAACTCGCGCATCAATACCGAGAGACTTTACTTGTTCGACCATCGGGCCGTCTTCTAAAAATATCACCAGCCACTCAACACCAGCATTACGTCCCTGCTGCACCAAATCCCAAAGCATCATTTCACCACCGCCTCGTTGCTCGGCCAGTGGCATGACAATAATTACTTTCATAATCTATAAAAGTCCTATTTAAGTTGTAAAATTTATGAGATTCTCGATTTCTTGGAGAAGTTAGGAATATTGGAGAACATCTGAGGATTGCTATAGTACTTATGTCCTGCCATAGCCATAGCTAAAAATCCCCAAAGAATCATCCCTGACACACTCAACATCCCGCTACCGATAACTAACTGTGAAGCAGAACTGATCCCAATGGCGCGGGCAGCACTGACAAAACTATCGAAACGACCTTCACCATAGCTGCTAACAGTAATAATCAAGAAAATTAATCCACCCATATAAAATATGCCTCCAAACCAACCAAGGGTGAAAAACATATCTAAAATGCCGCTATCAATTACTACTACTTCAATTTGACCAGTTTTTTCGTTGACCTTCCAAATATTTCCTAAGCCATTACCTAAAGCATTAGAAAGGGCTAAACCAAGATTTCTGTCGTAAGTTCCCGATCTATCTTTAAAGCTGCCATCTTCTTGAATATTAGAAAAAGTTTCAAAACGTGCTGCCACTACTCCAGCAATTGGTTCGATAGTTGTCAATGGCACAACACAAATAGCCATGACCACAATTATGGTAATTAAGCGCATTTGAATTTTGGCTCTGACTGAACCCATAATCATAATTATTCCAAATAACCAGCCTCCCCAATTAGTACGTGCTTGTGTTAATAGAAAAGATAAGTAACCAACAGCTGAAGCCGGAAAAATTAAGTTTCCTGAACCGGTAAATAATAACAGTAACCCAGCCTGCATAACAGAACCAAAGGGGCCGACTGAGTGTAATGTACTCCAGACGCGCATCCCAAAAGGTACAGGGTTTCCCGAACTCATGAATAATTTTGATTGTATGAGCCAGTATCTATCCCACTCAGGAGCTACCACAAATTGATATACGCCATAAGTTCCTAAAATCAACACACACCAGAGAAATGTTCGCTGAATGTTCTGGCGATAGCTGGGATAATCTCGCCAGTTGATAAATAAGTGAAAAGCGAAAATAACCGGACTGAGCCAATCCATCAATCCGCGTGCTACAGGAATAGGTGCGTTGTAAATTAGACCGATGAGAAAGCCATAAAACACTCCGATAAAAGCCAAAACAAACGGCAAACCCCCTTGGCGAGAAGCGCGGGGAAAGTGTCGCAAAAATGTTGCTATAGTTATAAACACCACTAAGTAGGGTGCTATGAGCATTTGCCGGCTAGCATCCCACCCTACGCGATAGTCAACTAAGCGAGTCGCTAAGGGCGTGAGAAACCAAATCCACCAAGTAAAGCCAATGTAGAGAATGGGATGTCGCCAATATAAAAATAAGGCTACTACTAAAGCTGTCGCCGGGTAAATTAGGCGCAATGCGGCAGTAACACCACCAAAATAGCAAACTACAGTTAGTAATATAAAGCCTGCGATCGCCATCCAACCCTGTAGCGATCGCTCTTCGGGAGAATAGTTTTCTTGTAAAAAACTATTGAAAAGTATCTGCTTAGAATTCATTCAATTTTAGATGTACAGATAAATAAATTTGGCAGCTTCCAATAAATTCAAATTTCCTTAATTTTGAATTTTGAATTTTGAATTTTGAATTCTTGATATCCCTGCCAACGCCCACGCCAAGATGCTAATAACTTTTTCCCTGCCAACTGCCTTTGACTAGGTAAAAATCTCAGACATTGTACTAAGCCCAAACTATCGCATGTACCTACAAATACTGCCCAGAACAAAAATGCAATCCGGCGGATAAATGGTAAATGTTCTAGTAAAACTAAGGTTTCATTATGGACTAAGTTAATAAAGGCAATTTCATTAAAGTTATTTCGCTGATCTTCATCAAAACGTTGTGCTGGATAATGATCTACAGCAACGCTAGGATCGTAAATTATCTTCCAACCAGCCCGCTTTAATGCCAGGGTGAATGCCATTTCAAAGTGTACTTGCGCTCCAGTACCACGCATCCGCTCGTCAAAGCGTAGTTGTCCGATAGCTTGGGTACGAAAACTCATGTTTACGCCCTTGAGAATATCGACTTCGCGGGGTTCTCCCACTCCCAGGTGATGGTTGCCAATGACTCGCCCAAACCATTGCAACTGTCCCACTACTGGGCGGGATTCGTCTTCTAATTTGCTGCCGTGGTATATCCAATCACGCCCTCCCAGTCCGCCGAGGCGACTATCACAGGTAAAGTAAGCCGCAATCCGCTCTAACCAATCGGGGTGGGGTGCGGCATCATCATCAGTAATGGAAACAATATCGCCCTCCACTGCTGCTAATCCGGCGTTGAGAGCTGCTACTACCCCTGGTTGTGTCACTTTCACGGGATGCAGTGGCAAATTGTGCGCTGTGTATTGGGCAAGAAATTGCCAAGTTTCTGCATCCGTATCGCGGACAACCACTATCACCTGATCGACTGGTTTAGTTTGCTCCTGTAGCGCCAAAAGGCAGCGTGAGAGGTCTTGTGGACGGCGATAAGTCGGTATCAGAACGGTGTTCCGCATTCTTGCTTAACTCCTCGAATAAATCCACATAAGTTTGTGCCATAGTAGTCCAGCTGTGTTGTTCTGCCACAGAACGAGCAGCTTGACTCATTTGCTGCATAAGCATGTCTACACTTACCAAGGACATCATCGCCACAGCTAAAGCTTCGATATCATTTGAGTCGGTTAAGACGATGCCACATTCTGGTGTCACCAACTCTGCACCTCCGGTAGCTGTGGCAGTAATTACTGGTAGTCCTGAAGAAAGTGCTTCTAACAATACGAGGCTACAAGCTTCATATCGGGAAGGAAAAATAAATAAATCTACTGACCGCATAATTTCGGGGATATCACGGCGAAATCCGACAAAATGCACGCGATCGCTTAACCCCAAGGATGCCGCTAGTTGTGGGAAAGGACTACCTTCGATATGACCTACTACCGCCAAATGTAAATCGGGAACTTTCACCAAGGCGTGTAATACTGTATCTAAATTCTTTCTGGGTGTGCGGATATCTCCAGCGAACAGGGCTAGGGTGACATTCTCCGGTAAACCTAATTTTTGGCGATTGCTTTCACCAGGGGTAAACTCTTCTAAATCAACGCCATTGACAATTACCCGAATCCGAGAACGCGGTACACCAATGTTGACTAATTCTTGGGCTACCTTTTCAGATACAGCCACAACAACCTGCGCTTTTTGGAAAGCTTGTTTTTCCCAACGGGCATTAAAAGCCGTAAATAGCCACTGGTAAAAACCATATAAATCGCGGCGGTTGCGGGAAATATGAACAGGCGATCGCAACCATGAACTGTGGACAAAATGTACAGCATTTACATCAGCCGCAGCCAGATTAATTGCTCCATTGACTTTAACTAAATCAATATCAGAGCGATGTTTACGTAACCAATCTGCACTTTTTTGGGCAAAGATGAAATTACGTAAAAATTCTGTAGGATAGCCTTTGACTGGAATTTTAATCCAATTAACTTGACTATTTTCTTCTAGTTCTGGTGCAACTTCACTAGCTAATAATGTCAAGTGATGACCGCGACGTATTGCTTCCTTAGCAACCTCATAGTTTACCCGTCCCTGACCATCACCTTTTTTGATTTTATGAGTAACAATACAAAGTTTCATACACTACTTCCTTAAGGATAAAATCCTTGAATCACCCCTCCCCAACCCTCCCCGTATGTATTGGGGAGGGGGCAAGATTTCAACTTTCCCCCCTTTATAAGGGGGGATTAAGGGGGGTCTATTCGACTTAGGACTTACGCAAAAATTGCTAAAAAGCTTAATTTATCGAACCGCCAAGACGCCAAGAGCGCCGAGAATTCGTAGAGTGTGCGTAAGTCCTACGACTTATTCAAGAGGTCTCTTTAACAAATAAATTCCTCAACTCAGAGATATTGAGATATTATTTCGATATTCCTATTAACTTACTTGCTAAAAATTGCGGAGTAAAACTAAGACTAAGTGCTGCCATAGTTCGCACATTAAATTTTTGTTGATTTAGAGCTTGCCAAAAATAAGGACGTGCGGCGGCTATCTGTTCGCTTCGTAGCAAACCAATTCCCAAAGTAGTATTAGCTTCTAACCATTTCTGCTGAAAATGAGTTCTAAATTCCTGTAACCGAGGGTCTTCCATAAATACTTGATAGCAAAACATTTCGCTTTTCGCTTTACGAATTTTTGCTTGTACATCTCGACTACCACTGAGCATAGTATCAGTTTGCTCATGGGCACGATATCGCGTCAATCTTTCTGGACAATAGTAAGCGCCATAACCAGATATACAGAATAGATAGGTTAAATATAAATCCCACATCCCAGCAACTTCTGAGGGAATACTATACCAATCCACCAAATTATTGCGAATCACGCAAGATGCAGCAGTAGGTATACTTTTATCTACTAACCCAATTTTGGAAAAAGGTTTATGAATTCCTTTTGCTAGTTTATCTCGCTTGTAAGCGCGTGTATTTTCTTCAGTACCAGCATGATTAATTATGCCATTAGCATCTATAATATATTGGTCACAAAAAGCGAGAATTAAATCAGAATTTGCTTCTAGTGGTGGTACAAGCTTTGCTAAAAAATCTTCATTCCAAATATCATCATCATGGAGACTAGCAACATATTTACCTTGCGCTATGTTAAAGCCATACTGCTGATTAGCTAACATTCCCACATTTTGCGGATGCTGCCAAAATTTGATGCGTGAATCACCAAAAGATGCGACAATTACTTGGGGATTTTCTGAACTACAATTATCAGAAATAATAATTTCAATATTTTGATAAGTTTGTTTTATCGCACTTGCGATCGCTTGCTTGAGATAGTCTGGTCGATTATAGGTGGGGATAACAACGCTGACTAAAGGTTGTTGACATTCTTGATGTAATGACATATTTTTCTCACTTTATATTTTCTAAGTAAAAGATGCACTATTTAATTGAGCTTATTTAGCTGGAGAGATACTATATACTTTGTTGGCTTGGGAAGAGAATTCAGCTATTGTTTTTGTATAAATTGTTCGGAGATTATTTACATGAGCAGCCATTGTAAATTCCTTCATCAATAAAGTATGACCTTGCTCACCCATGTATCGGCTTTTTTGATAATCTCTATACAATTCATTAATAGCATCAGCCAGCTTTTGGATATTATTGCTTGGAACAAGAATACCCGTTTCTCCATCTCGTAAATGTTCTGGAATCCCTCCGACTGCACTACCAATTACAGGTCGGCAACGAGAGTATGCTTCTAGAGTTACAAGACCAGCAGGTTCAGGCCAAACACTGGGAAAGATGACTGCAAAACACTGTTGATAAAGTTTATCTAATTTATCCGAATCGCACCAACCATGCCAAGTAATTCGCTTATTCAATCCGAGTGTGCTTGCTAACTTTTCTAATCGCGATCGTTCCCAACCTTCACCTGCAATATCAAGTTGAATTTTCGGGTCTGTATGTATTAAGGTTTTCAGTAACCATTCCAGACCTTTATCAGAAACAATTCGTCCAGCAAACAAAATTCGATGATTTTGATGTACTTCCAAGCTTAGGGGTGAACTTGCTGTTTCTGGTATAGAGATTCCACAATGTAGCGTTATAACTTGTTCTGGGGATACACCGTTTTGAATTAACTCTTGCCGCACATATTCGCTATTCGCAATGAAAGTAATTTTTAGCCTTTTCAAGACATCTAAAAACTGATGAGTGGTTTGAAGTTCTCTAATAGTTCTTAAAGGTCTACGGCTACCACATTTATCGACTAATTTACCCCAGGTACATCCTAAGTAAGAGAAGTTGCGATCGCAGATTGTCCGTTGCTCTGCTAAATACTTTGTGCCACTAGGGCAGTAGAATGAGTGATTATGAACGCTGAAGATAGCAGGACATTCGCCTGTAAGCTGCAATAGCAAATCTGGACTATGGATGTGCAGCAGTTTGAACTGTCTTTGATCGATATTTTTAAGTGATTTTATCACGCGATCGCTAACATTAGGTGGTCGATGTTTAAACAAAGAAGCTAAATAAGTTTCAACACCTCCGCTCCCACCGACACCGAAACTTGAGCATTGATAAATGAGGTCTTTGTCAAAGATTTCCTGGGACATATTTCTATGAATTTTAAGTATATAGGGCTAATTCTAATAACTTATTTGTAGAGGTAATAAGTGTTTAAAATCTTATTTAGGACTTACGCACTGGTAACGGAAAACGAACCACAGAGGGCGCAGAGGTCACGGAGAAATGAGAGTTTGAGAGGGTTTTTGTGTAAGTCCTATTATTGTTCTACGATTTCGCAAAATTACTCATACATATTTAGGGATTTACGGCTGTAGAGATGTACAGCCGATTAATATGTTGTAATTACTTTGGTAATTGGATGTTGTTTCTAATCTGGCTGCCTTAGTTCATACTGCATTTGATGATATTTCCAAAGCTTGCCTTTTATTTCCAATAGTTCTTGATACTTACCTTGCTCTACTATCCGTCCCTGTTCTAAAACTACAACTTTATCTGCTTTAGAAATAGTAGAAAGACGGTGAGCGATCGCTATTACTGTTTTACCCACAGATAGCTTTTCTAATGAATCTTGAATTAAGCGCTCAGATAGCGAATCTAAGGCACTAGTTGCTTCATCCAAAATCAAAATTTCTGGGTTCCGTAGTAAAGCTCGTGCAATAGCAATTCGCTGTCTTTGTCCTCCAGATAATCTAACACCCCGATCTCCTAATTGGGTATCAAAACCTTCGGGCATTTCTAAAATAAATTCTAGTGCATTCGCTAGTTTAGCGGCTTCTTGAATTTCCTGATTAGTCGCTTCTGGAGTTCCGTAAGCAATATTCTGCCAAACATTAGTATTGAAGATGAAGGTATCCTGACTGACGACAGCTATTTTGCGACGTAGAGAGTTAATTTCAAACTGCCGGATATCGATTTCATCAATGTAAAGATAGCCATCTGTAGCATTATAAAATCGGGGAATCAAATCAGCAAGAGTTGTTTTACCAGCACCAGATGCTCCAACTAACGCTGTCATCTTTCCCTTTTCAATCGTCAGGGTAATATTATGCAGCACTAGATTTTCATCATCATAGCCAAAATCCACAGATACTAAATCTATTGACCTGTTTAATCCCTTAAACTGAACTCTGCCATTTTGAAAGTAATATTTTTCATCACTTTTCAACAGATTTTTAATATTGTCTGCTGAACCATGTAAAGTACTAAGATATGCTCTCGTGCCATTAATATCTTGAACAAATGGAATAAAGCGAAATAGTACAAAGAAAAAGGTTAGCAAAGAAGCAACTTGTAGCGTTCCATTAGTGACAAGACTAGTGAATGCCAAAATAATCATTCCGATCAATACCGTAGTCGCTACCGCTTCGGCAATTGGCTTCACAAGTGTCCAGGTAAATACAACTTTTGTTGTGCTACTTATTACCTTATCGCTAGCTTTATAGTAACGCTGACGCTCAAATTCTTGAGTACCACAAGAATGAACAGTGCGAATGCCATTAATAAATTCTATGGCTGTTGATGTAAAATTAGCATTAGCAGTTGTCATACCAAAACTCGATTCTCTGACTCTGGCATTCAGATTTGACAACCCTACACCTAAAAGTGTAAATAGTAATGCTGAGATTATCGTCAATTGCCATGAGATCAAAAACATTGATATTAAGTAGACAAAGGTTGTGAGTCCTCTAGTTACTAAAAAAGCTCCGCCACTAAAACCTTGTCTAATCCTTTCAATCTCTGTAGTAATTGTGTTAATTAGTTCACCAGAACGAGTTTTACTAAAGTAACTTAGCGACAAGGATTGTAACTGTTCAAAAATTTGCTTGCGTAAGCGATCGGCAAGATGTAGTTGAGATAATTCAGTATAGACTTGAGAAAAATAATTAAAGGTGGCACGTAACCAAGTGCTGAATAGAATCAGCAAAGATACCCGATATAAACGATTAATTGCTGAGGTCTTGGCTCCCAAAATCCAAAGATCAAACCATTCTATTCCTGTTTGGACAGGTTGAGCATTGGGGCTAGTTAAGCTTTGCAAGAAGGAAAGTAAGAAACCAATACTTACACCTTCAAAGGTTGCGGCCAAAATTGAGAAAACCAGAGCTAAAATTGCAATTTTGCGAAAGTGTTTAAATTCTCGCAAGATCAAATAGTTGTCCTGCCAAAAGCTGCTAGCTTTGAGCAGATTACTGAGTGGTTGAGGAAGCTGGAAATTCATGGATTTTATAATAATAGTTTGGCAAGGTAGATAGACCTCTATAGATCGATACAGTTCAGAATGAGCAACAAAACTCTGATGTAGAGATGCAATTTATCGCGTTTGGAAAACTAATTATCTAGAATCGGATGCTACATAAATAATTTTTTTGACCCTTAGTGCGATAAATGAAATTATCAATTACCGCACAGATAAATTACAGAGTTTGGCTATCCAGATGTAACAGGTGAGACTGTGCCTCTACTTCCCAGGAAGCTGTAATTTCTGGTAATTTATTTAGCTGTACTGCATCTTCCAAAGTCCAACAACGAGATCCGGTTAAACTCATGTCACCCCGTAGCACGTTAAATAACTGTGGCAGATTGTCGAGATTGTATTTACCCATCCAACGCCCTAGTGGTGTGTTATTGTGGGTGCAAAAACTCATCGCTTGAAAGAGTTTACCCCGTTCTCCAACACGCCATTCATGACAAAAAAGTGGCCCTGGCGAGTAAACTTGCATTAATACAATCAATCCCAACATGACTGGACTTACTAATAGCAGCAATATAAAAGCAGCAATCCAATCAATTACTCGCTGCAATTGTCTGAAGGGTTGGTTAGGAAGTTTTTTACCGGCGGGTATGCTTAGAAATATTGGTTTTTGAGCCTCTTCACACGCATCTGCCCAAAATTTGAGCAAAGTCTCACCCAATTTTGGATCTATGCTGACCAAACTTACTGGAGAATGTTCTAAGCATTCTACTAGCGATCGCTTATTATCTAATGAAGCCAGATATGGTTGTTTCACTCGTCCAAGCGGCTTCACCAACAACTTACCCCGTCGCCACAGGAGTGTGCAGTACCCACGATTATCTTGCTGTGACTGGGTTACATCATATAAATTCTCTAGAGTTGGAATTATTGAAGTTGTCATAATGTCTTTGGGTTTATACAGGAGTGAATTACTGAGGCGTTATCAAAGGCTATTAATGCCAAAGACCCAAATCCGAATCTTGTTGTAAGTCCAAAAAGTTGGAGATAATTGAGGGCAAAAATATGCTATAGTATTTGCCACTCAGCCAAGCACGTATTACGTAGAATTCTGCTGGTGTAGAGATTTACAAATTAGACAGATACTAATTAGATAGGTAGCAATCACCGCTACTATTAACATTCATGGGCAAATCTTGATTCTCCGGAAACTACTGACAGTAGAGAAGTGTAGAGGGAAATTACCCATGAATCTATATCTACGTTTAATTACGCTGAGGTGTTCATTGTCTCGATAGATTTGAAAAACCAGTCTGCTCTTGTCTTCTAGCCTTTATGAAGGTGCTTTAATCTCTAGAATATAAGACTATATAGAAATAGCGATCGCTCAAATAACTTCTTTATTTATTCTTTAAAGAGTCAGTGATTTCTCTGAAAATCTGTGAAGATAGCATAAATATACTGAATTCTTCCCGATCGCAACAAAATTCAATTTGGTTCATCAAAACGTAAAGGCAATTCATGAATCATTGCTGTCAATTTAAGCTAAAAGCCAGTCTAAAACCAGCTTTTAACAGATTGATTGTCTCGTTCCCAGTCTCAGACTGGGAATGCCCGTCCTTGAGGCTCCGCCTCTTTTACTCGCGGCAGCGCCCAATGAACCAATACGCTTGGATTAACCATTTTTTCTCTTCTCTCTGTTTCCTCTGCGCCTCTGCGGTAGCCTGCGGCAAGCCGCTTCTCTACGAGACGCTGCGCGAATGCGTCTACGTTAAAAATTTGACTTTGATAAAGAGTTTTAGCCTTAACCCAAGCGTATTGCCCAATAGACCTCTTGCACAAATATAAAATTTGCCCTCATCCCCCAACCCCTTCTCCCATTTTTGGGAGAAGGGGAGCCAATTTAAAAGTCCCTCTCCCATTTTTGGGAGAGGGATTTAGGGTGAGGGCAAGAAGTCTAATGAACAGCATTTCTAACCAGAGGCTAAAAACGAGAAAAAACGCAAAATCCCCAACTTCTCTAGGAAGTCGGGGATTTATCATTTAGCCGTACTAGCTACTTTTCTACAGCTTGACGTAGAGCCAATTGCTGTTGTTTGACATTAGGTACGTAATTACTACTAGAGTTTGATACCCCATTAGCTACAACCCCAATCAGATTTAACTTACTCAACATAGCTGTCGCTTGATTAAGCTGACTTCGCGTCACAATACCAATGCTTGCCACCATAATCACACTACGACAAGATGATGCGGTAAGCATCGCATCCACCAAACCGAGAACAGGGGGCGCATCTATCAGAACCAAATCATAGTTTTCCTCAAATGCTGCCATTAATTGCATCATTCGAGGGGAACTCAACAGATTAGCTGGGTCGGTAGGTTTGGGGCCAGCGGTCAAAATATCGATGTAGGCGGAACCTGAGTATTGCAGACTAATTTGGTTGGGTAGAGTTGTATCACTCGCCAATAAAGTTGAAAGCCCCTGCTCATTAGGAAGATTCAGTTGATGGTGCAAACTGGGATCGCGTAAGTTGGCATCAATCAGCAGTACCCTTTTATGTAAACGAGCAGCACTCATTGCCAAACCCAACGCCAAAGCTGATTTACCCTCATCGGCTAAAGCCGAGGTAATCATCAAAGATTTTAAATTAGTAACAGTATTTAAAAGTTCAATGTTTTTGTAAATCAGATCCAGCGATTCCCAACGCGGTGGAGATTGCAATACCTGAATCGTCCAGGGAGCGAGAACTTCTGGCTTGCCAAAAGGCAACTTGATCATTGATTCTCTGGGTTTAGCTGGCGGTAACTTGGGAGTTGTCCCCAACAACGGCATGGCCATTTGCTTCTCTAACTCAGCAGTGGTGTGAACTGCATCATCAGCCGATTCGCGGATAAAGGCAGCAATGCCTCCTAACATTAAGCCAACCACAGCACCTAACAGCAAATTCTGTTGGAGATTGGGGCCTAATTGTGCGCCTTTTTGAGGATCTTCTACCACTTCCCAATTAAATCCACCCTTGGAAAGTTCTTGTCGTAATTGTTGTTCTGCTCTTAAAAGCTGCTCTAATCTTTCACGACTAAATTGCAACTGCGGTAGCATTCGATTGTAATAAGCCAACAGAGGCGGGAAGCGTTTGATTTCCAAACGCAACTCGTTTTCTTTCTGAGCCAAAGTTTGATCGCGAGCAGTTAAAGCAACTATAGTTGTCTGCGTTTCTACTAACTGACCAGCAAGGCTGAGATCGATTTGGCCGAGCTGTCCTTTTTCGAGAAGAGAGTCTCCAGAAGTGAATGCACCAGCAGACTTTTCGCCTAAAGTTCTTCCTACCTCTTGTTGCAATAATTCCTTCTGGCCCTGAAGCTGTTCTTTGAGCTTTTGCACACTCGGAGTTTGATCTGTAAAGCGTAAGCGTTCTTGTGCTAATGCCAATTCGCTTTTTTGGATTTCGTTTAGTAAGCCTTGATAGCGAGTAGACTGACTCAAACGAGAAGCAACTAGAGCATTTTGGGGAGAACGGTTAAGTTGTTCTTCTAAAGATTTTTGGCGTGCTAAAGCTTCCCCATACTGAGCGCGAGTTGTCTGTCTTTCTTGGGAAAGATTATTTAAAGCTGTTTCAATTGCTTTCGCCTGTGACTCTGGATCGATTAAGTTCTGATTTCTGCGAAATCTTTGTAAATTTGTTTCAGAAGCGTTTACTTCTTCACTAGCTTTACTTAGCTGTTCCCTAATGATTTGCAGACCTTTCTGTAAACGCGAAGTCTGTTGTTGTTTGTTATATTCCAGATAAACTTGTCGAATTGCATCCAGAACTTTTTGGGTTTTTTCAGGATCTCCAGCAGTATATTCAACTTGAAATATTTTAGTAGCGACATTATCTTCTTTGCTCCTGATTTGAGTTAAAACCAAAGAAGCTTTAATTTCAGCTGAAGTTATATCTGGATAATTAGACTGAAGTTTATCAACTGCTTTCTGGATGAGTCCCGAACCTTGCATCAAGTTAAGCTGAGTGGCAGTATCTATGACCACATTAGAGTCAGTAAACTGATTGTCTACCCCCGCACCACCTTCCGTTTTACCTTGATAGTTAGGTTCTACTAGCAGTTGCATAGAACTTTTATAAGTAGGCTTTGTTTTTACAGTTACTATGCTAGCAATCGCAATAGAACTAATTAATACTGCTAAGAACCAAGGAAATCTCCGCACAAATACGGCAAACATTTGCCCGTAACTTGGTTCATTTTCAGAAGCTGGAGCTAGATGAGGATTTAGACTAGTTTGAACCACTTTTATATCCTTGTCTTCAAGACTTACGCTAAGAGATTCTCCGAAGAATACCTATTTTTTTACGAACCGCCAATCAGGGGAGAGCAAATAAATAGGTAATCTGATAGTGGAAAGAGATTCAGAAATCAAATGAATAATTGCTGCACACCACAAGCTTGGTTAATAATTTGCTCAACCTTGCCAAAGAATGCATTTTCTGAAAAATTTGCTACTGCATGATTACGGATGCGATCGTAATCCCAAGAAATGCCGTTAGCTTCTAGTAAAGCAACTTGTAGAGAATCGGGTGTTTGTCTTTTGAAAAAGACTCCTGTTTCACCTGGTATTTGAGTATCTAATACTCCACCCGCTCCATAAGCGATGACTGGTGTACCGCTTGCATTAGCCTCTACTGGAACTAATCCATAATCTTCTAAGGCTGCGACAATAATAGACTTGGCTTTGGAAAACAAGTCTTTGCGAGTTCTATCACTTACGTGTCCCAAGAACACAATATTTTGTAATGCTTTGGATTTTAACCGTGCTAGTTCTGGCCCGTCACCAGATATTAATAGCCGCCACCCTAACCAATTAAAAGCTTCGACTATTATATCAAGTCGCTTATAACTGATCATCCGGGCGGAGGCCAGATAATATTCATCTTTTATATCTGAAAAAACAAATTTACTAGTATCAATTGGATAGTTTACCATCATTGCCTTTTTGCCATAAATCTTTTCAATACGGCGGGCAACAACACTAGAATTAGCAATGTAAAGGTCAGGCTCCTGTGCATATTTCAAGTCTACCTTTCTCATGACTTGAAATACTTGTTCGATTAAAGGAGCAAAATATCTATAGTCCCCGTACTCTCTTAAATAAGTTGCTGTATCCCATAAGAAACGGGTGACGTTATGGCAAAAACAAATGTGGTGGGCATTGGGATTTTTTCGTACTGCTTTGGCAAAGCTGGTGCTACTACTAATAATTAAATCGTAGTCTTGCAGATCCAAGGCACGAAAGGCAGGAAAATATAGAGGAGCCATCGACCTGAAATATTTTGCTGCACCAGGAATCTTTTGTAAGAAAGTTGTATTAACTATGCGATCGCCTAAATCGATAGTTTTTTGGGGATCGTACAAAGATGTGAAAATATCTGCTTCGGGATAGCGCTTACAAAGCAGTTCAAACACACGCTCTGCGCCACCTCGCTGGGTTAAATAATCATGGACGAGAGCAATTTTCATGAAATTTGACCTAAAGTTTCGATCGGGTTTGTTGAAACGCTCCCCAGCAAGTTACTATCAACAACTTTAGTTAAATCGGCGGTTAGAAACCGCGTCTACACGAGGCTTTACCCACCTACGTGGGTTTAATTTCAAACCCTCAGTTTTTTCTTAGTCCGCGCAGGCGGACTTTGCTTGTGTAGCCGCGAATTCTATTCGCCTTGGCTCTACTCTACGCCCCTACAGCCAATTCATTTGTGGCAAATGTTTTGAGAACCGATATTATCCAACTGCTACTAAGATTTTTTCTGGAGCGAAATAGGTGTTTTGCTCAGTTCGTAGTTGGTCGCAGAGTCTGCCTTCAGGTAATTCTACATCCTCATAAGTGAGGACTTGATCTTTAGAAATATCTCGTTTGAGGCGACACCCTTCAGCTAAACCCATTGGTAGAAGATTTTGCTGTTGGACGATATCGGAATTTTCACATTGTCCGTAGGTCATGTAGTAGCCGATCCCATCTAAGGTTTCTCCTGCTTTCAGGTCGATTTTGGCGGTGGTGACAACATCTACTAGCGGGCCTGCTAGTGGAGACATAACGGCATCACCAAATAAAACAGCACGCGCTACGGACAAGGGAACTTCAAAATGACAGAGGTGATAAGGAGTATAGAAGCTGTAAAGTGGGCCTTCGCCTAATTTGTATAAGTTGAGATAGTGGCGTTGCTTGGGGTCGTCGTGAGTGGCAAATACATATACGCCTGGGCCTGGTTTTGCTCCAACTACATAATCGACAATGCCACCCAGTTCTTTGAGTTGTTCAACATCATATAACTGGGTCATTTCATCGACATGACCGCTGAAGTCATATCCCAACATTCCCCGTTTGGCGACTTTCATGCCTGTGGCATTGGCAACGATCGCTTGCTCGAAGGAAATTTTGCTTCCGTCGGCAAAGCTAGCCACCATGTGGGGCTTTTGACCCCAACGTTTAGCAAATCCTTCCTGGGTGGTGGGATTGCGATAGGGGTCTTGGAGTCCTTTAATGTTACCGCACAATAAGGGAGTTAAACCAATGCTTTTTACAAAGCGATAAAGGTTCATTTGTACCCCTGGCTGATCGCCATCACAAGCGCTGAGAATCACGCCTGCTTTGTCGGCATACACTTTCAGGATGGGGCCAATGGTGCCGTCGAGTTCGGCATTCATCATGATCACATGTTTGCAATGGGCGATCGCTTCCATAACGATCTGAGCGCCAAATTCCACTGCACCTGTGACTTCGATTAATGCATCGATGCCTTCAGCCCGACACAGTAACTTAGCGTCTTCTGTGACTGCATACTTACCGTTAGCGATCGCATCTTCTAATTCGCTGACAGTTGCAACAACTTGAATATCTTCAATTCCTGCTTCCGAATAAGCTTGTTTAGCTGCACTAATCTGGCGATTAGAGATAGCAACTAACTCCATTCCTGGCACTGAATTGACAATTTGGTTGGCAATTCCTCGACCCATAAAACCAGCACCGATCATTCCCACCTTGATAGGATTTCCTGCTGCTGCACGGGTTTGTAAGGCGCGATCGATAATAATCATGAACTAAACTCCTTTTTAGAACTGTTTGTTGTGTTACAAATTCTCGATAATTTTGCACTTAATAATTTTTTACAGCTAAACATTAAGTACATTTTCATGGTAATTATCATTAATGATAGCTACTAACTGGTTGCTTGCTAGATGCTATAACAGCAGTCTGTTTTTCCAGCTATGATTTTTGATAATTTGCTCCACAGCATTTCTGTAGGCTTGGGCAAACTTTTCTTATTGATTTGCTCTTGCATATTCCCTCCCCTGCTCCCTGCGGTATAGTTTTTGGAAGTACCTTACCTCATACAGAGGAGCCAGTGTGTTGTGCTAAAAACACCTGGCACAGAGAAATAGTCTATACGCCAACAGTCATCATTCTCAACAAGGGCCAATTTAAATCTTTCTCGGAGATTTCAGTCACATCTAGAGGCCAATCAATGTTAAAGAATGGGTCGTCATAGCGTAAACCTCTTTCATATCCTGGGGTGTAAAATTCACCCACTTGATATACAACTTCAGTTTCATCGGTGAGCGCTTGATAGCCATGAGCAAACATTTCTGGAACATATAAAGCGCGGCGATTTTCTGGAGTTAGCTCTACACCAATGTGTGATAAAAAGCTAGGAGATTCAGGACGCATATCAATAATTACGTCGTAAATTGCGCCTTTAGTACAGCGAATTAATTTTGTTTCTGCTGCTGGCAGAACTTGATAGTGCATTCCCCGGATAGTGCCTTTTTTGTAATTAAAAGACAGGTTACATTGGGCAACTGTTGGCTTTAATCCGTGTGCTTCAAATTCTTGAGCGCAGAAAGACCGAGCGAAAAAACCACGGTGGTCTGGCTTTTCTTCTAAATCAATGATGAATGCGTCTTTGAGTGCAGTTTGGGTGAAGAGCATGAATGAATAACCTTGATAGGAATATTGACGACAACAAAACTTGGCAAATTTAAAAACTTAACTTGTTATAAACCTCATCAAGAATAGTCTTGAGTGAATTTTGAGATTAACAAGCAGCTTGCTTTAACTGAACTATATGGCGCTATTAATCACTGGTTCAGTTAACTTTGGTTGGGGAAAAGTATTGTCTCGATATTGAGTACAAACTTCTGGGCGATCGGGAGAAGTAGATGTATAGCAGGAGAATAGAGTTAGCCTATCTTCTGTGCGTGATGTACCGTGATGTATGGCTTTTTTGGGATCGACAATAATGACTGTTTCTGCTGATCCTGTACAAGATTTCCAAGCCTCTTTCGGGATGATTTCATTTAGTTCTTCATCTGTGATACCTAAATGACCAGATTGCCAAAGCTTGTAGTAAGTACGGTAATAGTTTAATCTAAATAAAGAGGTTAAAGAGGCTGGGATATATTCAAAGGGACCATGCTTTTCTTCAACATCATTTAAGTAAATAATGATTTTGATCATGCGGCGGTCTTCTGCATCTTTATGCCATAGTTGTGTACCAAACTGACTTTTATTAGGGAAATCTTTGCGGAGATGTACACCATGAAAAATGATTGGCAGACCAATGTAGTTTTCAATGATGTTTAGAAGCCTTTTTTCGCTTCCCCAAGTAGCAAATTCAGGTAAATATGTAACTGTGTAAACTTGGGGAATTTTTTCATTCAAATCGTCATGATTGCCAGATTCCATTTGCGACGAATAACCATAAGCTGCCTTGAGCAATTCTGGTGTTGAATCGAATCCCAATTCAGCAAGTGTGGTAATATGAATACCATCATATTTAAGGTCGTCAAGAATTTTGCGATCGCTTGCTTCTAGTGTAGGCAAATTAGCAGTGTGTTTCAAAAGTGCTAATCTGTAAACGAACTCAGATCCCAGTGAAGATATTTTGCGTTTAATCTTGATCAGCATTGCATGACTACCTTTAGTACACTATCGGCTATTTTCGACTTGCTGCCTTAGCTCTGCTCTGGGATAAGTATCATCCCAGTATTGGGTGCAGAGTTCTGGCTTTTCAGGGGGGTTGGCGGTGTAACAAAAGAATAGTGTTAAGCGTTCTTCTGTGCGGACTGTGCCGTGATGCAAAGTATTTTTCGCATCTACAATCAAGACAGTACCTGCTGGGCCTGGGCAGGATTTCCAAGCTGATTTGGGGATGACTGTTTTCACTTCTTCATCATCGATGCCCCTATAGCCTGACTTCCAAAGTTTGTAGAACAGCCGCATATAATTCCAACTAAATAAGGAAGTTAAAGAGCGGGGAATGTATTCAAAAGGCCCAGTTTTTTCTTCGACATCATTCAAGTAAATAAAGATTTTGATGATGCGACGGTCTTCGGAATCGCCATGCCATAGTAGCGTGCCAAACTGATGTTTGCTAGGGAAATCTTTACGTAAATGTACACCGTGAAAAGCAATAGGCAGACCAATATAATTTTCGATGAGATTGAGAAGTCTTTTCTCCATTCCCCAGGCATAAAATTCTGGTAAGCCTGTAACTGTGTAAATTTGTGGTAACTTTTCATCTAGATGGTCGTTGTTAGGATTTTCCATCTGAGACAATTGCTGGTAAGCAGCTTTGAGCAGTTCGGAGCTAGAGTTGAAGCCTAAATCTGCCAGTGTTGTGACATAAACACCGTCTTTTTTGAGAGCTTTGAGAATGTTGCGATCGCGCCCTTCCAATGCTGGCAGATTTCTGCTATGCTTCCAACGAGCTACATAATATTCAAAGTCAGCAGATAGTGTAGATAATTTGCGTTTAATTAGATTAAACATGTGGGAAACTCTTTCTAATTTCAATGTTGATTTATCAGTAATTTATTAGCTTATGGCTCATAGCTCCGTATTTCTTGAGCAGGTATTTCACTTGATTCTGCTAAACTAAATTCTTTAGAAATCATCACGTCAAAAGCACATAAACCGACTAAAGCCAAAAATGGGACTACTGTCTGAATGGCAGACATAGGCCATCTTCTTAAAGCACCTAAGAAAACTTTCAAGTTGACTTCTTTACCGTTTTGCAAAAGCATCCGCCGACAAAACTGCTTAGAATATCCACTCTGCTCCAATTTCAAAATTACTTCGGGTATGTGTTTGTATTGCATTAAAAGTGCAGATTTTGGTTCTTTCTGCCAATAACTCACACCCACAACACATTCCAAATAAGTCTCTTTCGTAACAATTACACGACCATTAGAGGCACAATACCCGGCTAAATATGCTAAAGATATCCAGTTATTCTCAGCATCTTGCCAATTTTGTAGAGCGCGTTTCACTAAATCAGTGCGGTAGATTGTAGCAGTCAGAAAAATGACTGCACCGACACTTTTTGAGAAACAATGCTCAAATATAGCTTTACCATCACCATCGCCATCTTCACTATCTATATCAAACCAGCGATTACCAACAATTGTTGGTGGATGAACTGGTTCACCAGTCATTTGGTTCCGACCGGAAAAGTTGAGAAACAACAATGATAAATCTTCATATTGCTTAAGTTTGCTAATCACATAAGCAATGGCTCTATCTTGAATTGGGTCATCATCACCAATCGTCCAAACATATTTTGTTGTACTAGAATTTAGGCAATACATAATATTTTTGACAACGCCTAAATTCTGAGGATTCTTATTTGATTTAAATGGGATACTGCTAAGTATTATTTGCCATTTTTTAATCACATCCTGAGTATTGTCTGTTGAACAATTATCAGAAACTAAAATTTCACAATCATCTTCAAAACCTTTGATAGCTTGAGCTAGCCATGCTAACTGTTTATCCAGTAATTCAGCACGATTATAAGTCGGTATAGCAATGGTCAGTAATTTCTGCATGGTAAAAAATAGTAGTTAATAAATTGATATATGAATGGTTACAGGTTAGTCTCTAGCTGTTTGGGTGGAAAAAGAATTGCCCAAGCTGATATGCTTAATAAACGTAGGTAAGGAATAAATATCTTGATTGTCAATAAAGGCCAACGTTTTAAAGCACCTAATAGGATTTTCAAGTCAGTTTTTTGATGGAAATTCTGCCAAATCATTTCCTGACAAAATTTATGAGGATATCCTACCTTGAGTAGTTTTATATAAACTTCAGGTATGTATGCATATCGCATTTTAAAGTTCCATGTCGGGTCGAGATCCAAAAGACTAGCGCCCATAGTACATTCTAAATAAGTGTCTTTAGTGACGATGACACTTCCATGAGCAGCACAAAATGCAGTCCAATATGCTTGAGATGCCCAATTATTAGTAGCAGACGGCCATTTTTGTAAAGCGCGTTGCACTAGATTTGTGCGATAAATTGCTGCTGATATAAAAAGTACACCACCAAAGTTTTCATTCAGATAACTTTGAAATACAGTTTTACCATCAACTCTTAATTCGTCGTTATCACTATTCAACCAGCGTTCGACAACAAGTTGACCTGTTTGTTTTTGACGACCAGAGAAATTTAAAAACATTAGTGCTAAATCTGAATGTTTTTTTAGTGTTTTTAACACATAATCTAGGGTTCTCTCTTGAATTGGATCGTCATCACCAATTGTCCAAACATATTTACTAGTTGGAGCTTTTAAGCAACAGGCAATGTTACCCATAACCCCGATATTTTCACTATTCCTGTTTGAGTTAAATGTTACATTGCTAAGAATTGTCTGCCACTTTTTAATAACTTCTTGGGTATTATCTGTAGAACAATTATCAGAAATAAAGATTTCACAGTCAGACTCAAACCCTTTAATAGATTTGGCTAACCAAGTAAGTTGTTTGTCTAAAATTTGGGCACGATTGAATGTTGGAATTGCGATAGTCAGCAATTTATTCATCTTCTGCTTTATTTATTTGGCTTTTTCTCAAAATGTAGCGATGCAATGCAGCGGCAATCTCTTTAGCTTTCCGATGGCTAAATCGTCTCCTAATGCTGAGATGAGCGCCATAAAATTTAACTCGCTGATTGCAAATAATTTGATGGATGAAATAAGCCCGAATCAACACTATTTGATTCGGAAGCTTAAATTATTTGTCTGTTGCTGCTAGACGACTTTAGCTACTTTTTATTCCAGAAGAAATCTTTGTCAATTTGCTCTGTCCGAATTAGATACTCTAGCTGTTTTAAGCGAGTAAATCCTCTAAATAAGAATGTATCTTCAGCCATGTGTATCTGACTGAATAAATCAAATAGCTGCTGGGCACCAAGTTGGGCATTCCAATCACATTTAAATCCGGGTAGGATTGTGTTGATTTTCTCGAAGGATACGCGATAGCTGCGGTTATCTGAGCCGTTGTCACCAAAGGACAATTTACAATCTGGGAAAACATCAGCAATAATTTCTGCGATTTCTTTAACGCGATAGTTATTCGCTGTATCTCCCACGTTGAAGATTTGGTTATGTACAATGTCTCGTGGTGCTTCTAAGGTGCAAACTATTGCTTTGCAAATATCCAATGCGTGGACTAATGGCCGCCAAGGTGTGCCATCACTAATCATTTTGATTTCTTTGCTAGTCCATGCCAACCCTGCTAAGTTGTTTAAAACAATATCAAAGCGCATTCTGGGAGAAGCACCAAAGGCTGTTGCATTCCGCATAAAGGTGGGAGAGAAGTCATCGTCAGCGAGTGGTCTGACATCTCTTTCTACGAGAGTTTTGCATTCTGCGTAGGCTGTTTGGGGATTAACTGGGGATTCTTCTGTGACATCACCTGCGGTAGCAACACCGTAGACACTGCACGAAGACATATATACGAAGCGACGCACACCCATAGCCTTAGCCAGACTAGCCAGACGAACTGAACCTACATGATTAATTTCGTAGGTAATATTGGGTGCCAATTGTCCGGCTGGGTCATTGGAGAGTTCCGCCATGTGAACTATGGCTTCAATACCTTCCAAATCATCAGGGGTGATGTTGCGGATATCTTTGTTGAGGGTTTTGGGTGTGACTCCACTAGGGTTGTAAAGCCAACCAACTTTATAGAAGCCGGTATCTAGACCAATAACTTCATGTCCTCGTTCAATTAACAGAGGCGGTAATAGCGAACCTAGATAGCCTTCTGTTCCAGTTACTAATATTTTCATTGTGGTTAATTCCTTTGTATGGTGTTGATGAGTTAAATTCTTCGTTTAGCATGGACGCACAGATGTACGCCCTAGAGTGTGTTGCATCTAGAAGGGAACCGCTATATTTTTCATTTGGATGCAATAACTTGACCTCTCTCCAAACCTCTCTCCTCTTAGGAGAGAGGCTTTGAATCTTACCCCTTTTCTTGAGGTTGGAGGTCATTGGACTCAACCCAGAAGCGCTATATATAAAGTTATTACATAGTTTGCCGACTAACCCATTGGGTAGCAGCACTCTATAGCGGTTCTGAATTGATGCACGACACTTTTTTGTTTGTTGTGGAATGGGTATCTTAACCGTCCCTTGTATTTCGAGGCAAAGAAAGATGCCCACTATACAAGATTCATCCCTTACCTCAGCAGTCCCGGAAATAACAACTATGATATCTATGCAGTGACTACACTCTCTAGATGCGAAAGTTGGGGAATTTCTGCCACAAGTGCTTTGCCGATTTCTAGAGAAGATGTGGCAGCAGGAGAAGGAGCATTGCAAACATGAATGGAGTTTTGACCAGAAACAATCAAAAAGTCGTCTACAAGCTTGCCATCGTTCATTAAGGCTTGAGCGCGAACTCCTGCATGGGTGGGAACTAAGTCTTCTGCTTGCACTTCGGGAATTAGTTTTTGTAAACTTCTGGTGAAGGCTGCTTTGCTAAAAGAACGAATGATTTCTTGAATGCCTTCATCAGCGTGTTTAGCTGCTAACTTCCAGAAACCGGGATAGGTGATGACTTCCAAAAAATCTCGTAAGTCAAAGTCGGTTTTTTTGTAACCTTCGCGTTTGAGGGATAGAACTGCGTTTGGCCCTGCATGGACGCTACCATCAATCATCCGGGTAAAGTGGACACCCAGGAAGGGGAAATCTGGATTGGGAACTGGATAGATTAGTGTCTTGACTAGATAGCGTTTTTCTGGGGTGAGTTCGTAGTATTCTCCCCGGAATGGCACAATTTTGGCTTGGGGTTCAACTTGCCCAAGTTTGGCGGTGCGATCGCTATGCAATCCAGTACAATTAATTACAAAGCGGGTTGCAAAGCTACCTTTGTTTGTTTCCAATACCTGATTTTTACCACTTGGAGAGATTTTCAGGACTTTTGTATTCAGGTGTAAATCTCCACCCTGCTGTTGAATTAGCTGGGCATATTTCAAACAAACTTGCTTGTAATTAACAATACCAGTTGAAGATACGCGAATTCCACCTACACATCTTACGTGAGGTTCAATTTCCTTGACTTCTTCGGGGCTGATTCTTTGGACTTCTATGCCATTGTCTAAGCCGCGTTGGTAGAGATTTTCTAAGCGTGGTAGCTCTTGTTCTTCAGTTGCAACAATTACCTTACCACAAACTTCATGGTCAATTCCATGCTCTTGGCAGAATTCTACCATTGAACGAGAACCATCACGACAAAATTTAGCTTTGAAACTCCCTGGCTTGTAGTAAATACCAGAATGAATTACCCCGCTATTATTGCCGGTTTGGTGAAATGCCCATTGACTCTCTTTTTCTAGTACTAAAATACGCGCATTGGGATAGCGTTTTCCTAAAGCCAATGCTGTCGAGAGTCCAACTATTCCCCCACCTATAATCGCAAAATCATACATTAGTATTATCGCACTTCAAATTACAGTAAATACATAAAGTTATTTGGGATTGGGTACTGGGTACTGGGTAATGGGTAAGAAAATATGAGTAAGATTTGGTTTGGATGTGAATCTTCATTCAAATCTTCCCAATCCCTAGTCCCTAGTCCCCAGTCCCCAATCCCCAGTCCCCAATCTCCTTACCATACCTTCCAAGGAGCCTGATTGTTCTTCCACAGCCCTTCGAGATAGTTTTTATCGCGTAAAGTATCCATTGGTTGCCAAAACCCATCATGTCTGAAAGCTGATAGCTGTTCCATATCAGCTAGCTTTTCTAATGGCTCTTGCTCCCACACTGTAGAGTCATCAGCAATTAAGTTGATTACTTCTGGTTCTAAGACAAAATAGCCGCCATTAATCCAAGCTCCATCACCTTCCGGTTTTTCCCGAAAGCTGGTGATTTTGGTTTGCTCATATCCTAAAGAAATAGCACCAAAACGTCCGGCTGGTTGAACAGCGGTAAGTGTTCCTAAGCTATTTTGTTCTTTGTGAAATTTAACTAGCTCGGTGATATTAATATTACTGACACCATCACCATAAGTAAAGCAAAAAGTCTCGTTACCAAGATGTTCGCTGATTCGCTTTAAGCGTCCGCCTGTCATTGTATTATCACCCGTATTTACTAAGGTGACGCGCCAGGGTTCTGCATAACCAGAATGCACATTCATCTGGTTAAAGCGCATATCAAAGGTAACATCTGACATGTGTAAGAAGTAATTAGCAAAATACTCTTTAATGATGTAACCTTTATAACCGCAACAAATGATGAAATCATTAATGCCGTGTGCAGAGTAAGTTTTCATTATGTGCCAGAGAATTGGCTTACCACCAATCTCAACCATCGGCTTGGGTCTAACACTGGTTTCTTCACTGAGGCGTGTACCAAGACCTCCAGCCAAAATCACCGCTTTCATGCAATTACCTCGGAGATTTGTAGGGATATGATTATTTGACTTTTTCGAGATGAAGCGGATGCACTTAAAGGGAGAGAAATGTATTTCTGATTTCTGTTTCTCCGTCAATAATCTAACTGTAATTTCCGATGAAATTATAAAGGAAAGATAAATTAAAATCTTTTCTATATAAAAGCTCTATGAATATCTATAAATACAGAAATAAATTACTCAATGAAATAAAAATGTTACCTATAAAATAACTAGGGTTAGCTGGCGCTAACCCTAGTCATATCATGTCCGGGTAATTAGTTATGATTTCCACAATCATTGCACCCCTCCCCGCCTGCGGGGAACTCGGGGCCCCCTCTGGGGATTAGGGGCAGGGAGACAAAGCGTAGCTTTGGCGGGGTGGGGTTCTTGAGGTTTAATAAGTAACCAAGCGGACATGATATCAGGCTTGATTTTTTCAATCAAAACCAACAATATGCTAGTAACAAAACTTACTTGTTT
Source organism: Nostoc sp. 'Peltigera membranacea cyanobiont' 210A (assembly GCF_002246015.1). Classification (GTDB taxonomy): domain Bacteria; phylum Cyanobacteriota; class Cyanobacteriia; order Cyanobacteriales; family Nostocaceae; genus Nostoc. The sequence goes on along the minus strand of NZ_NOLJ01000008.1, from coordinate 87,591 downwards.
CTAGTTAGTTTTTTCCATGTTACTTGAGCCTTGGAATAAAGGGTCACATTTGTTTTCGATGACTACACACATATTACTGAGTGCTTGTTGATAATTATCCATGTCATCTTGCTCAAGAAATATTTTGGCAGATGCCTGTATATCTTCGACAGCTTTTGTCTGGTTTTTGTTAGCTTCACTACCGCCATATTGTGCCAGTTCATAGCGAACCATACCTCGTTTGAGATATGCTTTTGCTAGTTTAGGGCTTAGGGTTAATGCTTGGTTAAAGTCAGCGATCGCTTGATTATATTCTTGCTGATAATTGCTGCTATATTGAGCAATTTGATAATAGACAACACCCCGCTGGAAGTAAGCTTCGGCTTTGGAGACATTAAGTTGTATGGCTTGAGTAAAATCTGCGATCGCTTTTTTGTAAGCTTGTTGAGATTCACCGCTGTATTTAGCCATTTGGGCGCGGACAATTCCCCGTCTGACATAAGCTTCAATTTCATTATTATCCAGACCGATGGCTCGATTATAGTCTGCGATCGCTAGATTATATTCTCGATCGGGATCGTTGCTATATTCGGCGAGCATATAGCGGGCATTGCCCCGATTTACCAGAGCTTTGGTTTGATTGGGATTGATTTTCAGAGCTTGGCTATAATCTGTGACTGCTCCTTCGTAGTCTTTCAGGTTATAGCGGGCATTGCCACGATTTACAATTGCTCTAGCATGTGTAGGTTCTTGTTCAATTGCTTGGCTAAAATTGACAATTGCTTTGTCATAGTCTCGCTCTTTGTAAGCAATATAACCTTGCTGATAAGAATCAGCGAAGCTGAGTTTATTATTTGGCTGGGAAGACTTGATTGTTTGTTGGGTGTAAGCATTTTGGGAAACTAACGGCTGAGTAAATTTAATCATTACATCTGCATATCCCAATAAACCAAAACCCAGCAAACAACAAATAATCGGGTACAACTTTGACTTTTTGGAAGGTTTATATGAACCGCTAGGAGTCATTGGCTGCCAGTAATTAGCTAGCTGCGGTGACATGGCGCGCTGGGGAAAATGCGGTGTCTGATTGTAGCGTTTTCTCGCTTTGACTCGCGGTTGGAGATGTTCTCTAGCTTCTATAGCCCGATGTGATGGGAAGGGGTCGCGTCCACCTAATCGCACTGTACGTTCGCACCACGGACAGCTACGCATGTGGTTGTTGTAGCGATGCTGGGGATTTGTCGTACAGGTAATTAGGGACTCTTCGGCTTCAGCGATGGCTGAGAGCCAAGTCTGGGCACTGGGGCGTAGTTGTGGGTTGTTATGACCCTCTTCAAAACAACGGACAAATAATTCCTGTAAACTGGGATGGAGAATTTCCCAAGGGGGGGCAATAGGTGTCGGCAGGTAGGGTACGTAACGCTTTTCGCTGTAAGTGAAATGACCCGATGCAATGCGTGCTTCGTAAGGTGGTGGCTCAATCGCACCTTGAAAAATCCCCGAAAATGGGTGGGTGCCTTCCATTAAGAGTTGAAATACTAGCACCCCTAACCCAAATAAATCGTGAGAGATTTCGCGATCGTGCTGGGCAAAAGTTTTATTCTGTAGTTCTGGTGGAGTAAACTCTGGTTTACCTACTGGGCAGCGATAAACAACATTGCTGTTTGGGTCGGTTACTTGGAAAGAGTCTGTATCTATCAAAGTCACCAGTGCTGTATCACTGACGAGGATATTAGACTCGTTCACATCACCAATGCAATATCCACTAGCGTGCAAAGCGGCAAAAGCTGCCGCCAGGTTACGAGCCGTGCGGAGCAGGTACTGATAGTTGAACAAGGGGCAATGTTGCCGACGGGTTCTGGGGTTGTAAAAGTCGATGATTGGACGCATCCCCTGAATACGTGGCATCAAAAAGCCCAGGATGCTATTTTTGCCATCTGCCGCCCGTAATAAATCCTCTGGCCAAGCGATAGAGATATGCCCTAAACTCGCCGTAGGGTTTTCTGGCGGGTTGGCAAGCATCGCCTGGAGTTTTTCAGCATGGGCAGTGGTTGGCTTGTGGTAAATCTTCGCCACCAAGTCGTTATCGGATGGCACAGCATAAACACAAGCTTCACCGCCACGTCCCAAACTGACATTGAGACTGAGGATTTCTTTTCTGGGGGAACAACGTAGTACCTGCATAATGAAATTACCGCTAACGGAAGTTATTGTAAGATGTGAAACCTGTAAATCGATTGCTCATGAGTCGTTGAATGCGGCTATAATGAGTGTTAAATCATCATCAGTGCGTTGCGTAATCCGCTCTGAGCGTAAAAATTTTACCAATTGCTCCTTCGCTTCTGTCTTATCCTCAGTATTGGCGACAAATTCAAACAGCGGAAAAAAGAATGGTTTGTGAGGTTCGCCAACAACCATATTCAAAGCCAGCATTTGTAATCCGTCGGTGATGATACCAACGTTTACTATGTCTGTGCGCCATAATCTCATTTGTGCTGTATCTAAGGCATGAGGCGAAGTTAAAAAAGTAGTTTCGTTGATGTATTCACCACTATCAGGCATCGTCAGTGCCAGCAGGTTGCCCATACTATCTTTAGCCACTGCCAAACCATCGCCTATCTGAACTACAGCTACAACTTCTGGTGTGGCAACCAGCATAATTAAGGTAGTTGCTAAATCTTGAGGCTGTTTATCACAAGTAGCCGCCTCATCCTCTACAGCTTTTTTGGCAGCTAATATGGCATCATTTAAGAGCGATCGCACCAATGTATCATCAGTCAAACTTTTTCGGGTCAGCCCCTTGGTAGAAATGTTTTCGATTGCTGTCTCCACAGCAACCATCGCTCCCACTTTCCCAAGGCTAGCAGAACCCGCACCATCTGCTGCGGCTGCCACTAAAACATTATCTGACAATATCTGCCAGTGATGAGCATCCTGACATAATTGATTGTTTTTTAAGTGACTTGTACCACATACAGAAGCAGCCACAATCCGCCATTGAGCAATCTGTTTTGATATGTTCATAAATTTTTTTTCAAGCAGCTAGCTGTGTAAACATCAAGCTGCAATTTTTAATTAAACAGTCCCCCAACCAATGGGCGGTAGTGCTACCTGTTCGTCTACTTGGGAATGAGAAACAGCCGACATACTAGTTGACAGCCAGACAAACATCTCGATAAAATTTAATCCTTTAAGCTTTAAGGGAGTACGTACAGTTATTTGATTTAAACGCGTCATATTCGCATTTTCTACACCAACTGTAAAGAATGCTACCCGCTTGTTCGCCTCGTCTCCCTGTAGGCGCTGGGATGCTTGCTCTACCACTTGTTCTAACTCACCTTGGGGTTCTCCATCGGTAATCATAAACACCCAAGGACGATAGTAAGCAATCCCGTTGGCACGATACTGAGATTTACGCTCTTGAATTATGTCCAAAGCTTTATGAATTCCCGCACCCATTGTAGTCAAGCCTTGGGCTGTCAAAATCGGCGGATTGAATTGATCGGCAGTCACAAAGTCTTGTACTACATTGATATTACTATCAAAAGTGACGATCGCCACTTCCACCCGTCTGGCAGCTAAAGAATTTTTGACTAATTCATCCTTTAAGCTTAGTAAACCTTGATTTAAAGCCTCAATCGCCTCTCCTTGCATCGACCCAGATGTGTCTAATAAAAGTACACAAGGACAACGTGGTTCTGGGTTCTCAGCAAATTCTACTACTTCATCAAGTCTTAATGTATCATGCATAACTTTTTGTGTTATGTTAAAGTCCAAAGCTTTATTTCCCTTTGCTCAGAGTATATAGTTTCAATCGCCGAGGCGACTACAGAATATAGTATCTATTGGTAGATGCTCTAATCTTTATTAAACAAATTATTTTCATGAAGTTCTCTATATATTTAAGATGAACTTGAGTACAGCTTAGTTTAGCAAAAAAGAGTTTATCAAAACCCAGCATTATCTGTTGTAATGTATCTACCAAAAAGTTATATCCATTAAACCTACAGTACAATAAATACGTAAACTTTCCTAGATAAGTTTTTAAAGATTTTATGTAGAAGAATCGTTTCTTTAAGGAAAAGTAATTAACCATAATTAAGCTCGTTCACTCTAGAAGTATACCAGTGTAACTGCGCGAACTTGGAATCAAATTTGCCTCTGGAAGTGAGTGGGCATAAATAAACATCATTATTAAGGTCTTCACTCAAGAGTTGTCAGTAGTTAGTAAAATCCAGAATTAACCAACCTCTACTGATAATCTAGCTATGATAGATGCTTACCTTTATTCACACTTACTTGTTTTTTGAGATAGATTAAGTAGAATGTGTCAAATGTAACAAAGGACTTAGGAGCCTTACATTTTTTAATATATGTACATATTTTCAAATAAATAATTTGTGGGTAGAAAAATATTACAAAGAAGAGAATACTTTATAGATCATATTTTCAATCTACAAATGTTCGGTTGTTGATTCCGCAAAAAACTTGAAAAATATGAATAACTCAGGTACATTCACCAAACTACGTCCTCTAAGTTTGTTAAGACAATTATCCAATTGTTCCGACAGTACTTGTTTACAAGTATTGAGTAATTCAGTTGCTTGGTCGATTTACTTAGAACAGGGCAAAATAACTTACGCTACCCATTCAGTGGAACCCTTTGACCGACTAGAACGCCATTTGCGACGCCTCAGCCAGCAAATTCCACTCCTTACTAATGAGGTTCGCGTACAAGTAAGACTGATGTTTGAACCTGACTCACACAGTCAGTTCATCAAAGATGACAGTAATTCGAGAAGCCACCCTCCTGAGTATCAGGCTATATCATGGCTTGTTAGTCAACAACATCTACATTCTACACAAGCAGCAGTACTGGTTCAAGAATTAGTTAAAGAGGTAATTGAATCATTTTTACTTATCAAAGAAGGTACTTATGAATTAACAGAACCAATTGAGAGAATGCCAAAAATTTGTAGGCTAGGTGTAGAAAAAATTCTAGAGTATTGCCAAGTAAAATTACAGAATTGGCAGGCTTTTACACCAAAAATTTCTTCTCAATATCAACGGCCATATCTGTTGATTAACAGTAAGTTTGATGACCAAGATTTACCAAATCTACAGCCAGATTTAATTAACTGGATGAAAGGTTTTAGCCTGTGTCATCTGGCTGTAATTTTGAATCAAGATGAAATTCAACTAGCTCGCAATTTATACCCTTACATCCTTAAGGGTGCGATTATCCTTCATGAACCCGATCCACCTTATGATAAATTACCAAAGATTTTTGAGGAGCAATCGCTTTTCTCAAAATTGATTTCAGGGTTAGTTGACACCAAACAAGAACTAAGTAGCACTGTCAATTCTTACCCAAATATTCCTGAAGAGAAAATAGTTCCTGTTCAGCGATTGCCACAGATTTCTACTCCTTCAAAAGAAAACTTTCAGGAACCAACAATATCAAATAACATAAATTCTGCTTCCCAAAGAGTAACGGCTGCTACTGTAACAGTAAAAAAAGTCCACAAAATCGTTTCTGTAGATGATAGCCCTACAATTCTTAAAGAAATTAGTTATTTCTTAGAAAATGAAAATTTTTCCGTAGTGACTATTAACGATCCAGTGAAAGCAGTTTTGTCAATTATAAGGCACAAACCGGATTTAATTTTGTTGGATTTAAACATGCTAGGAATTGATGGTTATGAGTTGTGCCGAATTATACGAAATAATTCCCTATTTCAAAACACTCCTATTATCTTTGTTACTGGGAATAAAGGGATTGTAGACAAAGTAAAAGCGAAATTAGTTGGGGCTTCTGGATATCTGACTAAACCGTTTACTCGCGCGGAATTACTGAAAATAGTCTTTATGCATTTGACTTAAATTAACCACTCCAATGAGTTTTTTATGCACATTACTTTGTGCGATAATCTACACATGACTACTAATCTCGAAATTGACAAAAACTTAATTAAGGAGAGCTACTGGAACTTGGCGATCATCCAACTAAGAATGCTGTTGTTGAAGAGGCATTACGAGAGTATGTACAGCGTCGAAAACAACTGAAAATTCTGGAGCTATTTGGTACGATTGAATACGACGATAATTATGACTACAAGCAACAGCGCCGGAGTCGATGAAAGTCATTGTTGATACTTCAGTCTGGTCTTTAGCTCTCAGACGCAAAAACTCAACTCTAGGAGAAAACAGAACAATTTATAAGTCTACTTTCTGGCTCAACTAATAATAAAATTCCTGACTATGGAGCATAAAAAATGAAAAGTGTAGTGAGCGCAGCAGTTATATTAACATTGATTGGTGGAGGAAATTCTCTTCCTAGCTATGGACTTTTATCAAATATCAAGCCTTCAAACATAGAAGTTCAATCAATTGCTCAAGGTCATCATCAACAATTGATGGCTAGAGTTGGAACCACTTTTAATACTCCATTTTATCTAAAATATGGAAAGACAGCTTACCTCCCCACTGAAAATATTGAAATCAAATTTTCAAAAGTTATCCAGGATTCTCGGTGTCCTTCTGATGTAACTTGTATTTGGCAAGGGCAAGTTATTATTGGATTAGACATCATAAAAAATGGTAAGCAAGTTTCAACATTAATGCTAACCCTTGTCCCAGGTCGTGATGCTTTACCAATTCAATTTTTAGATAAATATTCGGTGACATTGATAGGAGTTTCCCCGTACCCAAATAGCAAAAAGACGATTGTACTCAAAGACTACATTGCTAAAATTGTTGTTAGTAAACCGTAGATGACTAACCTTTGACACGCTTTTGTCTGAAACAAAACACCCGGATTTCTCGCTTGTGAAAAATCCGGGCGTATGTAGTTTAACGTCAAAATCAACCAAATAAAATAATGTCTTACTTCCCTGCGTAGATACATTCTCAGTATTTACTTAATTTTTACATTGGCAGTCTAACGTAGTAGGATTGTTCAAGTGAAAGGGTACGCCTTGCAGGGCGAGTAGCCATCGATCGCTAGCAGGCACCCTAAAATAAGAGCAAAAGACGATTCCTAAAACAAGCACACTCCATGCGTATTTCTCTAAATTGGCTGCGCGAACTAGTAGAGATAAAACTTAGTCCAGAAGAATTAGCCGAAACCCTGACAATGGCGGGGTTTGAGGTTGAAGAGATTGAAGACCGCCGCACTTGGGCAAATGGCGTGGTGATCGGCAAAGTGCTTGAGCGTCAACCCCATCCCAACGCCGATAAATTGAGTGTTTGCCAAGTCGATATCGGTACAGGTGAAACTTTAAATATTGTCTGTGGTGCTGCCAATGTGAAGGCAGATATCTATGTCCCAGTGGCAACTACGGGTACTTACTTACCCAACATCGATTTAAAAATTAAACCTGCAAAACTACGTGGTGTCCCATCTCAGGGCATGATTTGTTCTTTAAAGGAACTCGGTTTGCCCACCGATGTCGATGGAATTCATATTTTTACCCAGGAAAATTTACCATTGGGTAGTGATGTCCGGCCGTTATTGGGTTTAGATGATGTAATTTTAGACCTCACCGCAACTGCTAATCGCGCTGATGCTTTGAGTATGGTAGGTGTAGCCAGAGAGGTAGCAGCTTTAACGGGTGGAAAGTTGAGCATTCCTGAACCTGGTGAAGTCTCTATTCCCAAAAATGCCGGAAATTTAGCTTTAAAAATTGCCGATACCCAAGCTTGTCCTGCATACATCGGTACGGTAATTGAACAGGTGAAAATTGCTCCATCTCCCGAATGGATGCAACAGCGTTTGCGGGCGGCTGGGGTACGTCCCATTAGTAATGTGGTGGATATTACTAACTACGTTTTGTTGGAATGGGGACAACCACTGCACGCCTTTGACCGCGATCGCATAAAATCTGTTGCAAGTAGCCAAAATTTAACCATCGGCGTTCGCTTCGCCAATAATGGGGAATCTCTCAAAACCCTGGATGGACAAACTCGCACCCTAGCATCCCAAAATTTGTTAATTACCGCTAACGACAAACCCGTTGCACTGGCGGGAGTCATGGGTGGGGAAGAAACGGAAGTCCATGAAGGTACTCAAAGTCTAGTTTTGGAAGCAGCTTTATTTGATTCCGTGGCAATTCGCCGTTCTTCCCGGAGTGTGGGCTTAAGAAGTGAGGCTTCTGGCAGATACGAACGGGGAGTTAACCGCGCTGAGTTGGAAACAGCTAATCGCCGCGCTTTATCCTTAATTAGCGAATTAGCTAGTGGAACTATAGTCCAGCAAGAAATTGCTGACACCCGCCCCGATCCGTCTACTTGGAGTCGTTCTATCGCCCTGCGTTTAGACCGAGTTAATCAGATATTAGGTCCCATCGATTTAGAAGAGGATACAGGTGAACTGCAAAAACAAGATGTTGAGCGCATCCTGACTGCATTGGGATGTAAATTAACTCCTTCAGGAGAAGATAGCAGCCATCAACCTACGTGGTCAGTTTCCGTCCCACCCTATCGTTACCGTGACTTAGAGCGAGAAATTGATTTAATTGAAGAAATCGCCCGTCTCTATGGTTACAACAAATTCTGTGATACTTTACCAGAAAAAGCGGAAGCTGGTTATCTACCTTTAGATCAAGAACTAATTCGCAAATTACGAGCTTTCCTCCGGGCTGAAGGATTGACAGAATTAATCCACTATTCTTTAGTCAAACCAGGAGAAGACAGAAATATAGTCCTGTCCAACCCCTTATTTGTCGAATATTCAGCGCTGCGAACCGATTTGATATCTGGGTTAATTGATGCCTTTCAATACAATTTAGAGCAGGGTAATGGTGCCCTTAACGGCTTTGAAATCGGGCAAATTTTCTGGCAAGAAGAAGACGGTTTGCAAGAAACAGAAGCCCTGGCGGGAATTATCGGAGGCGATCGCACCCTTGGCAAATGGTCAAAAAGTGGACGCGAAGAACCCATCACCTGGTTTGAAGCCAAAGGCATTTTAGAAAGTGTATTTCGGCAACTTAGCTTGGAAATCGAATTTCAACCCGATCGCCGCGACGATCGCTTACATCCAGGACGCACCGCTTCTCTATGGATTCGGGGTAACAGACTGGGTATTTTTGGGCAACTCCATCCCCAATTGCGACGCGAAAAAGGTTTACCAGATTCCGTCTACGTTTTCCAGTTGGATCTAGATGTGCTTTTAGATTCGCTAGAACAAGATGAAGTTCTCGTCCCCACATTCCTGCCCTATTCTACATATCCAGCTAGCGATCGCGACATCGCCTTTTTCGCACCAGTGAAAATCTCAGTTGTCGAAATTGAAAAAGTAATTACCAAAGCTGGTAAAGAGTTGCTCGAATCGGTGGAATTATTTGATGAATATCGTGGTGAAAACGTCCCCGAAGGACAGCGGAGTTTAGCATTCCGCTTAATTTATCGGGCTAGCGATCGCACTTTGACTGAGGCTGAAGTTGAACCAGTACACAATAAAGTCCGCGAAGCTTTGGTGGAAAAATTCGGCGTCAACTTGAGAAGTTAGAAGTTATATAAAGTTGGTGCCCAGATCCCCGACTTCTTGAAGAAGTCGGGGATCTAAATCCTGCTTAAGTAAGTGCCATTCGCCAGTAGGGTGCGTTATGGACACGCCGAAATAGCAAATGGGTTCGCCGAATCAACAAATGCGATCGCCGAAATAGCAAATGGGTTCGCCGAAATAACAAATGGGTTCGCCGAAATAGCAAATGGGTTCGCCGAAATAGCAAATGGGTTCGCCGAATCAACAAATGCGATCGCCGAAATAGCAAATGGGTTCGCCAAAATAACAAATGAGTTCGCCAAATCAACAAATGCGTTCGCCGAATTAACAAATGCGTTCGCCGAATCAACAAATGCGATCGCCGAATCAACAAATGAGTTCGCCGAATTAACAAATGCGTAGGCGTAGCCCATAGGTGATAAGTTGAGACAAAGTGTCTTTTGTCAATCAGTTAAAATACTCAAAATATCTTTAATAATAATGATAATCGTGTATGGGTAGACGGGGAGGAGGCGATCGCATCTAATAATACTAATCCCAGTTGCTTGAATACAGTAGTATTACATACTACCAATCAACAGTATTTACTATATAATTTGCTCTGACGCTACTCATAAAAAAATAAATATTCGGTCATAAGCCATGATAGAATTTGCCGCCATTACTTCAGTGATTAGTAAGTATGCTCCTCAAGTTAGTCAACTAATTATTAAACAAGCTGAAAAAAACGAAGCTGTTATCAAAATTTTACAGGAATTAAAACTCAATCCTACCCAAATTCCTGATGATGTTGATACTGTTTATGGTTACACTCTGGTAAAGTATGGTGTATTTAAACCTGAAGCAATTTTAAATTTGTTTAGAGAAAAAGAAATTAAAGATTATTTTTGGGATGCTTACAGTAATAATGATCCCGTTAAATTTAAAGATCAAACAAAAGAATTTCTTCATCAAAATAGCGAACTAAAAGCCCAGATAATCAATGCTAAAATTAACTTTTTGGGCGAGTTAGAAGAATTTGGTGAAGTTTTTATTACAATCGCTAAACAAACGAAAGCCTCACGATATCAGTCTTATCCAGATTGGAATTTAGATGTTTATCCCAAAGAGTTTAAAGCCTTAATATTTGAAAAAACACGCTTATTCTGCGGTCGTGATTTTGTGTTCAAGGCTATTCAAAAATTCTTCAGCACTCAACCAAAGGGTTATTTTACTGTGGTTGGGGATGCAGGTATGGGTAAAAGTGCGATCGCTGCTAAATATGTTTTAGCTACTAAAGTTCTTTGTTATTTTAATGTTTTCGCGGAAGGACGCAACAAACCAGAAAAGTTTTTAGCAAGTATTCGTCAACAATTAATTAAGCGTTATTCCCTCCAAAATGCAGAAAATGTCGATTTAAGTACTTTATTGCAAAAAGCTAGTGAAGAACTAAAAGGACAAAAACTTGTCATTGTTGTTGATGCGCTAGATGAAGTAGAGCAAGAAGGAAATGGTAATCTTTTAGATTTACCAAAACATCTTCCCGATGGAGTCTATTTTTTACTGACTAGAAGACCTTATAATCAAAAAACAAAGCGTTTAACTTTGTCTCCAGATACTCCTGTAGATGAATTAGATTTAACAAAAAGTGATTATACAGCCTTGAGTCAGGAAGATGTCAAAGAGTATCTTCACTTATTTTTGAATAATGAGCAAAAACTAAGAAACTGGATTAATGAGCGCAATATTTCTGAGGATAATTTTACTCAGGAAATAGCTGTCAAGAGTGAAAATAATTTCATATATTTGCGTTATCTATTACCGGAAATATCTAAAGGTAAATACAATGATTTAACTTTAAAAGGATTACCGCAAGGTCTTCAGGACTATTATTGGACTCATTGGAATCGGATGAGCATGGATAAGGAATCTAATGAAAAGAAGGTCAAAACACTGTATATATTGGTGGAAAGAGGTGAGCCAATATCTCTAAACATGATTGCAGAAATTCTTGATGAGGATAAACCGGATGTTAAATCGGTCTTAAATGATTGGGTTGAGTATGTAACACCCAAAGTAAAAGAAGATGTAAAAAACCCTTATTATAGTATTTATCATCGCAGTTTTTTAGATTTTCTCAAAGGACAAGAAGAACTAGATAAAGGTCGAAAGCTGTTTAGAGAAGTTAATAAGAGTATGGCTAACTATATGGCAAAGGAGATAGAATAAAATGGGCGGACTTGCCAATAAAATAGCCTTAAAAACTGATGAATTTCAAAGTTTATTTCTAGGGCAGTTTCCTGAAAAACAATTAAAGGTAGGGAACTCAGAAACTTATTATCGAACTCTCACGGATTTTGATTTTATTTCTTTAAAAATTCAATATCCGAAATTTGGAATAGAAGCCCTAATTAGGGATTATGCCTTAATTGAAGAGCCGGAAATATTACAGAAGTTAGAAGAAGACGAAAAACTAGAAACCGAACAAGTCAAAATCCTCAAATTAATTCAACGTGCGCTACAGTTATCAGCCCATGTTTTGAATCAAGATCCTAATCAATTAGTAGGACAATTATGGGGAAGGTTGCAGAGTTTTCCCCAGCCAGAAATTCAGACAATATTGTCAGATGCAGCACAAAGTAAAAGTGAAATTCCTCGATTTCGCCCCATTACAGCCAGTTTAACCACTCCAGGGGGAAACCTAATACGCACCCTGACTGGTCATAACCGCCCGGTATATGCAGTAGCGATCGCCCCAGATGGAAAAACAGCCGTTTCTGCTTCAGAGGATTACGCCCTGAAACAGTGGGATCTAGAGACAGGAAAGGAAATCTCTACCCTGACTGGTCATAACCGCCCGGTATATGCAGTAGCGATCGCCCCAGATGGAAAAACAGCCGTTTCTGGTTCACATGACAAGACCCTGAAAGTGTGGGATTTGCAGACAGGAAAGGAAATCTCTACCCTGACTGGTCATAACAGCCATGTAATAGCAGTAGCAATCGCCCCAGATGGAAAAACAGCCGTTTCTGTTTCTGGTTCAAATGACAACGCCCTAAAACAGTGGGATCTAGAGACAGGAAAGGAAATCTCTACCCTGACTGGTCATAACCGCCTGGTATATCCAGTAGCGATCACCCCAGATGGAAAAACAGCCGTTTCTGCTTCAGAGGATAAGACCCTGAAAGTGTGGGATTGGCAGACAGGAAAGGAAATCTCTACCCTGACTGGTCATAACGACAGTGTATATGCAGTAGCGATCGCCCCAGATGGAAAAACAGCCGTTTCTGCTTCAGAGGATAAGACCCTGAAAGTGTGGGATTTGCAGACAGGAAAGAAAATCTCTACCCTGACTGGTCACAACTCCTGGGTAAGTGCAGTAGCGATCGCCCCAGATGGAAAAACAGCCGTTTCTGCTTCATCTGACAACACCCTGAAACAGTGGGATCTAGAGACAGGAAAGGAAATCTCTACCCTGACTGGTCATAACGACAGTGTATATGCAGTAGCGATCGCCCCAGATGGAAAAACAGCCGTTTCTGCTTCATCTGACAACACCCTGAAACAGTGGGATCTAGAGACAGGAAAGGAAATCTCTATCCTGACTGATCATAACTCGAGTGTAATAGCAGTAGCGATCGCCCCAGATGGAAAAACAGCCGTTTCTGCTTCAAATGACAACACCCTGAAAGTGTGGGATTTGCAGACAGGAAAGGAAATCTCTACCCTGACTGGTCATAACGACAGTGTATATGCAGTAGCGATCGCCCCAGATGGAAAAACAGCCGTTTCTGCTTTAAATGACAAGACCCTGAAACAGTGGGATCTAGAGACAAGAAAGGAAATCTCTACCCTGACTGGTCATAACTCCTGGCTAAGAGCAGTAGCGATCGCCCCAGATGGAAAAACAGCCGTTTCTGCTTCAGAGGACAAGACCCTGAAACAGTGGGATCTAGAGACAGGAAAGGAAATCTTTACCCTGACTCTGACTTTCTGGGTAAATACAGTAGCGATCGCCCCAGATGGAAAAACAGCCGTTTCTGATTCATCTGACGACACCCTGAAAGTGTGGGATTTGCAGACAGGAAAGGAAATCTCTACCCTGACTGGTCATAACCGCCCGGTATATGCAGTAGCGATCGCCCCAGATGGAAAAACAGCCGTTTCTGCTTCAGAGGACAAGACCCTGAAAGTGTGGGATTTGCACACAGGTAAGGAAATAGAAGAAATAAAGAAAAATCTTTTCAAGTATGCCATTTACATTTTCAAGCAACGATTTAATTTACTAAGAATAAAGGAAATCTCTACCCTGACTGGTCATAACGACTCGGTAAGAGCAGTAGCGATCGCCTCAGATGGAAAAACAGCCGTTTCTGCTTCAGAGGACAACACCCTGAAAGTGTGGGATTTGCAGACAGGAAAGGAAATCTCTACTTTTATTGGTGATAGTCCTATAATTTGCTGTGCAGTTTCCCCAGATGGATTGACAATTGTAGCAGGAGAACCATCAGGGCGTGTTCATTTTCTCCGTTTAGAAGGGGGTTAAAAAATGAAACCGATCATTGAAAATCCTATCAATATCCCCAGATATCCCCTAGAATTTCAGCAAATCATTACCGCTAAAAATCAAAACTTTGTCGGTCGTGAATTTGTCTTTGCTGCTATCAACAAATTTCTCAATCAATCTGACCGGGGCTACTTTACTATTATCGGCGATCCTGGCATTGGTAAAAGTGCCATTCTTGCCCATTATGTAAGTCAAAATCCGGGAGTTGTTTATTACAATGTCGAAATTACTGGTAAAAATCGCGTTGAGGAATTTCTGACGACGATTTGCACTCAATTAATAGAAATCGCCCAAAATCAAGGTATTAAAAATCTCACCGCTAACTTTCCTGACTCTACCACAGAAGACAGTGGTTTTTTATCGTTGTTACTGCAACAAATCAGCAATAGATTGCAACCAAAACAACGCTTAATTATTACTATAGATGGCTGCGATAGAATTGATATCAACAATCAACCACGCGGCTCAAACATATTCTATTTACCCCGTTATCTACCCGAAAAAGTTTATTTTATCCTTAGCCGTCGTCCTTTTTTGGCAGATAAATCAGGTTTATTAATTGAAACACCAGCCCAATCTTTAGATTTATCAAATTACCCTGAACAAAATCGCGCTGATATCCAGAAATATATTAAAACTTATTTAAATGAATTATCTCATTCTGTAGAAGCTTCTGCGGCTACCCACAGGGTGCGTAGCCTGAGCGAAAAGAAGAATCCCGGAGGTGTTTTGCTCAAGATGACACAAGGTTTTGATGATGAAACGAATTTTATGTATGTTAAAGAAATATTAGCAGCTATTAATGAGGATATTTACCCCCAAAATTTACAGATATATTACCAAAATCATTTAGAAAAAATGAATTTAGCAACCCGTAAACAGCAACCAATGGCTTTGCAGGTGTTAAATATCTTAGTTCAAGAGCAATCAATATCAATAGAAGCGATCGCTGAAAGATTAGATACAGATGAATATGAAATCAAGGTAATTTTAGACAAATGGCGAGAGTTTTTACATTTAGAATCAATAGCAGCAGAAATACATTATAGTATTTATCATGCTAATTTTCGTGATTGGTTGAGGCAACGAATTGAGTCTAAAGTTTGAGTTAAAAGGGCGCTTAGAAACCGCCAGAGTAATATTTTATTAACCAGTAGGAGTAACAAGCAATTATGACTAAATATGTACTTTGGGGTACTTACTGTGAAGACGTTCTCGAAAAACGCACCCCTCACCGTCAAGCTCATTTAGACGGATTAGCAAAACAGAAAGAATCCGGTGTGCTGATTACCATTGGCCCCACCAAAGATGTCACAAAAGTTTTTGGGATTTACGAAGCTGAAGACGAAGCTACTGTCCGCCAGTTGATTGAAAATGACCCTTACTGGAAAAATGGGATTTGGACTGAATATTCTGTCAAAGAATGGATTCAAGCTCTTTAAGGACTTCCAGCTAAAAAACATCCCATCCCTGCGGGGCGCAAAGCGCCCCTAAGAATTGTGTGTAATCCAGGCAATTGAAAACTGCTACAAGTAATCTCATGGCCCAAAGGGAGTAATCTGAATAGAAAAGGCAATTAACGCTTTTGGTTTCAAATAAATGAAAATTTGGCAGGTTGATTTTTATCGTCGTCCCTCACAAGATGCATCTGGACAAATTTTATGGGATTTGTTGATTTGTGACGCAACTCGCAGCTTTGAGTATGAAGCCACCTGTCTCCAGTCAGCAGCAAATTCTAATTGGGTTACTACTCAACTTGAGCTAGCCGCAGGTGAAAAATTGCCAGATGTGATTCAGGTGTTTCGTCCGCAGTCACTAAGTTTAATTGAGGCGGCTGGACGCAATTTAAGTATTAATGTCGAACCTACCCGCCACACCTTGGCGTTAAAGCAGTGGTTACAAGAAAAGCAATATCCCTCAACGCTGGATAAACCACCCCCAGCACCATTACCAGAAAATCTCTGGGGAGAACAATGGCGTTTTGCAAGTTTAGCTGCTAGTGATGTAGAAACGAGATTTAGCGATCGCCCCATTCCCATTTTGCACATCCCAGAACATCTCAAACCAATCAATTTGGGTTTAGCATCAACAGTTCCTGTTCCTGGGGTAGTAATTTATGGGGGACGGCAATCAATGCGTATAGCACGGTGGTTGCAGCAAGCCCGTGCCGTCAGCTTGAACTACATTTCTGGCGCACCGGATGGCTTAATATTAGAAGCTAGCTTGGTAGATAGATGGATTGTTGCCACATTTGAAGATCCAGAAGTTACCACAGCAGCCCAAGCATTTGAACAACGCAAGCAGCAAAGCCGAGGATTGCATTTTTTGTTAGTTCAACCCGATGATTCTGGTATGACTTATAGCGGCTTTTGGTTATTGCGAGCAGAAAATTGATATTAATTGCCAAAAATATTTGTCTGCTTAATTTTTATAGCTAAAGAAATCGACTAATTTGTAGTTCTGGGATTTGTGGTTTAGGGGTTTAGGGAATAAAAATAGAGATAAAACTGAGGCGAAGGTGATGAAAAATTAAACTATTTCTTCCTGCTTTTGACTTAAATACATCGCAATTCCTTTCTCGTAGTAAGCTGCTTCATTAATAAAAATAGGATAAACAGTAGACGCTCCTTCATAGAAAATATCTTTTCCTTCAAAAGTCAGAAACATTGGATCGCCTGGATGCAAAGGTTCATAATCCCTAAACTGAAGCTGGGGGTGAATCATGGCTTGAATTTCCCCGCGTAGGCGCAGCCCACCGTAGGCATCGCTTCTAGGATAATCGACAGTTCCAATGTATTTATAAAGTGTAAGGTGATTGCTTGTCTGCGGAATATTCCCTTGATTGCACCCTTCAAAATAATCTAAAACTGCATAAATAAGCTGTTCTGTTTCTTGAAATAATTCGGCGTTTAAAACATTTTGAGCCACAGCCCCAACTTCTATAACAAAACCCAATTCGCACAAAGAACGGAGAAAACCATTTTCTTTGGATTCCTGATTAATACAGACTTTCACTAAAGGATTAATAGAACTTAAATAAGCGCCTAAGCGCAGTAATAAAGGATGCATATCACAAAAAATCAGACTTAACCCCATATTGGCAGTTGTGCTATGCAAATCAACAATTACATCTACAAAGGGCTGATTTCGCGGTTGCAGTATCTGTTGGATTGCTTTCGCCCGCGTATCTTCATAACTTGAGAGTTGGGGATTTTGTAAGCCTTGATTAGTGAAACAACGATTTAAATCTTTTTCAATGTATCGTTTGCCTTCTTCAATAGCTTTGAGATTACCAAGTAATGCCAGAGTTTCAAAACTTGCCCTGTTAATTAAATTAGGATATTGCTGAAACTTTTTGACTAAATGTACTCCTGTTAACTCATTACCGTGATTTCCTCCAACGATCGCAACTCGTTCAATCTGACTCATAACAACCTCATATCTAAAAAACTACCCTACAGTTATTGAGAATTGGTGCAAGATACAAGATAGAAGTATACCTGCTGCTGACTAAATCTTGTAAAAGACAGACGCGATGTCTACGACGGGCTACGCCTACGCTCCATGTTCGAGTCAAAATATGATAACTGTTAAACTGTTGGTTTTGGTATAAAAGGGGAGCAAATTTATGGAGAAGGACTTTCAAGCGATGCCTCCAGCGGTCACTGAGCGACTTGCCTTGAGCGAAGTCGAAAGGAGCCGAAGTGCGGGCTACGCCTACGCTAAACTTTACAAAAACGCCCTCCTCAACGACGTACTCCCCTTTTGGGAAAAATATTCTCTCGATTGGCAGCAAGGCGGCTATTTCACCTGCCTTGATCGCGAAGGCAAAATTTATGATACAGACAAATTCATCTGGCTACAAAACCGCCAAGTGTGGACTTTTTCCATGCTTTACAACCAGCTAGAAAAGCGCGAAAATTGGCTAAAAATTGCCAGCAACGGCGCTAATTTTCTCGCCCAACATGGTAGAGATAGCGATGGTAACTGGTACTTTGCCCTCACCCGTGAAGGGAAACCATTGGTTCACCCTTACAACATCTTTTCTGATTGCTTTGCGGCGATGGCATTTAGTAAATATGCACTCGCTGGCGGCGAAGAATGGGCAAAGGATGTAGCTATACAAGCTTACAACAACGTATTACGCCGCAAAGATAACCCCAAGGGCAAATATAATAAAACCTATCCCGGCACACGCCCGATGAAATCATTGGCTGTACCAATGATTTTAGCCAACCTGACTCTAGAAATGGAATGGTTGCTGCCAAAAGAAACACTAGAGAATGTCCTAGCTGAGACAGTCCGCGAAGTGATGACCGATTTTCTCGACCAAGAACGGGGACTAATGTACGAAAACGTTGCCCCTGACGGTTCCCACATCGATTGTTTTGAGGGGCGGTTGATTAACCCAGGTCACGGTATCGAAGCTATGTGGTTCATTATGGACATCGCGCGTCGCCAAAACGATACCAAAACTATTAACCAAGCCGTTGATGTGGTGCTAAACATCCTGAATTTTGCTTGGGATAACGAGTATGGCGGATTGTATTACTTTATGGATGCAGCAGGTCATCCCCCACAACAATTGGAATGGGATCAAAAGCTGTGGTGGGTTCACCTAGAGTCTTTGGTTGCATTAGCGATGGGTTATCGCCTGACAGGGCGTGAGGTCTGTTGGGAATGGTATCAAAAGATGCACGATTACACCTGGTCACACTTTGCTGATTCAGAATACGGTGAGTGGTTTGGCTATCTGAATCGGCGTGGAGAAGTATTGTTGAACCTCAAAGGCGGCAAATGGAAAGGATGTTTTCACGTACCGCGTGCATTGTACCTTTGTTGGCAGCAATTTGAGTCATTGCAACGCCTGCGGCAGTAAACAACGCAGTCAGTTTAATCTCTGTTAGTGTACAAATAGTATTGGAAAGATGTCTCATGAATGCTGTGACACCTAAACGATTTGCGATCGCAGAATACCATCAATTGATTGAACTCGGATTTCTGACAGAGGGCGATCGTATTGAATTGATTCGAGGGGAACTGATTCAAATGACAGCAAAGGGAACACCTCATACAGTTTGTAGTTCTATCCTGTGCCGTCAATTGGCTCGGCTTCTAGGCGATCGAGCAGTCATCCGCGGACAAGATCCGATCACCCTTCCTAATCAAAGTGAGCCTGAACCGGATGTTGTAATTGCAAAAGGAAGAGATGAAGATTATCTTGCTCATCATCCCTATCCAGAAGATATTTTGTTAGTAATTGAAATTTCGGATAAAACTATAGATTACGATCAAACAATCAAGTTGTCATTGTATGCAGAAGCTGGAATTTCTTATTACTGGATTGTAAATTTGCCGGCTCGTCAACTTGAGCGTCATAGTGAGCCATATCAAAATGCTCAAAATAAGTTTAGCTATCTCAGCAAGCAGATTTCTCTATCTAACCAGTCAGCGGCGATTCCTGGATTTGAAGATGCATTATTAGACTTGAGCCGATTGTTTCCAAAGGATGCTAGTGAATGATTTTGTTGGTGCGATCGTCTATGCTGTAAGTAAGCATTTTTCAGTTTTCTAATACATAACTACAAACTTTGGTTTGAGCCTGTATTTGAAATTTTGGTTTCAACTTCACCACTATTTCCACATCACAACCTAAAGCATCTTATGAACTTAGGATTGGCTAGGCTTACCAATTACTAGAGAGTAAACTACAAACTAAATTCCGCTGCGCCATCTTCATCCACATCTGCATCCTTAGCCACACCAGTAGGTTTAAATTTAGAACCATGAATTAATTCACCAAACACAATTCCTGGATTTTGGTGAAGAATATTCAGCACACTCATAAAATCTCGCACAATTTCCCCTGGTGTCATTAATGCTTCTGCACCCAAGCGATTAATAATTTCTTGTACAAACTCCTTCAACTCACGATTTGTCAAAGTCTGTTCATACCCAAAATTTAGTGCATGAATCTCAGCTAAACGTTGCAGAAGCGTCAATATTTCTGCTTCACTCAACGGGTTCAACCGAATCACTGGCCCTAAATGTTCCTGAACATTAGCTTGTGCAACAAAACGACTTTCTTTTGTGCGTCTTTGCCAAGCTTGGTCTGCAAAAAGTCCGCGTTTGGGGTCTTCTAAAAATTTAGTTGTTCCACCAACAACAATACCAAGATGTTCTGCTTTGCACTGCATGGTATCGTTAAACATTGCGAGGAGTCGATTATAATTCTTTTCCCGCGTGACTGTAGTAGATATTTGATATAAATGTACAGCTTCATCAAGTATAATTAACAATCCTTTATAGCCAATCTCAGCGACAAATTTAGCAAATAGTTTTATATAGTCATACCAACTATCATCATCAATAATGACGCGCACTCCTAAAGCTGCTTTTGCCTCAACTTTAGTAGTAAATTCTCCCCGCAACCAGCGCATCGCCGCATTTTTTAAATTATCATCATCCAATCGGTAGCCACGCCAATAAGCGATAATCACGCTACCAAAATCAAAACCGTGAACTAAATCTTCAATATACTGAACTACTTCCCTAATTTTCGATTCAACTTTGTCATCAAAACCATCGTCATTCGGACGCATTCCAGTTTCTTTAACTACTTCTTGTTGAATTTTATTAATCCATCCTTCTAAAATCGAAACTAAAGCACCACCATCAGGACGAGTTTTTGTAGCTAGATGGCTCATTAATTCTCGATAGGTAGCTACACCTTCATGGTTGCTTCCAGCTAATCGCCGCTCAGGCGATAAATCAGCATCAGCTACTACAAAACCTTGCTCCATAGCGCGGTTGCGAATTAGTTGTAATAAAAAACTTTTACCAGAACCGTAGTTACCAATTATGAAGCGAAATGCTGCGACACCTTCTGCAATATCATCGAGATTTTGTAATAGGCTTTTTAGTTCTTTTTCTCGACCTACTGCGATATATTCAACTCCCATTCTTGGTACTACCCCCGCACCAAGGGAATTGATTAAAGCAGTGGATATTTTCTTCGAGATTTTGAGCTTTGCCATGTATTACACTTCACTTTATTCTAAACGCAGAAGCACGCAGTAAGTAGGTAAGGTACATCACCTTACTACTAAATCTTACGACGGCAATAACAATTTAATTTGACGAAGTATGTCTAGCCATCAGGCCTTCATACATCGCAATAATTTTTTTGACATCTGTTATATACTCCTGATAAACTTTAGGACTTTCGGAATCAGAATTAATTATTAATTCCCCAATAGTATCATTTGCCTGTTCATTTATAGAATCGATTAATAAATTTGGCATAGTGATATTTGCTTCGGCAATTTTTTTAATAGTACTATTGGGATTATCTTGTTCAACTATAGCTTTTAATACTTGTAACTCATGTCCTGGAAGATTTTCGAGAAAATTATTCCATTCTTCGGGAATATTCTCCGATGTCTCAAATTTCGAGTTTTTAATAATATCTGAAGATGCAATTATTTCAGAAAATGGAAACAATTCAATATCATCTTCTTGGGAATTGTCCGACAAAGGCTCTGGATTCAATGTTTCTACTTGTTGTAGTAATTCCCATACTTGATTTTGTAATGAGTCTCGTTCTTCTTGCAATAATGAAACTTGTCCTTGTAGCTGCTGTAATTCGGCTTTGTGTTCTGCTAGTTGGGTTTGTGAAGAATTAAGAATAGCTTGGATATTTTCTCTTTCGGTTTTCGTTGCAACAAGCAATTGATTGTTTTGGGTTGTCTCAACTTCTAGCTCTTGAATTGCAATTCGCAGTTCGTATAATTTTTCTTCTAATTGGGGTTTGAGTCTGCCTAAAAGAGTTAAATTACTTTCAACTTCTTGTTTATCGTGTTGTAGCTCGGAAATTTGACTTTGCAATTGGGTGATTTCAGCGCGAGCTACATTACAATTTGACTCTAAACGGCGCTTCTCTGCTGTGAGGATAGAAAAAGCATTGTTCAATTCAGTTTGATTGTTCTGCAAGTTATTAATTTCAGTTTGCAGTTTACTAATTTCTGTTTCTAATTGCTTCTTTTGTCCGGCAAATGTTCTTAATTCTCGATGTAGACTATCTCTTTGGCTACGGCTTTCTATGACTTGATTTTGCAGATGTTGTGATTCAGAATATAATAAATTATGATGTTCCTCAATTTGATTTATTTCTCTGACTACGCGAGCTTTTAATCCCTCCATATCTTTAATTCGCTTGCGGACAGAACCTAAAACATACATTTCATAATTTCTGCGCCGCTTGTCTATGAATAATGCTGTTGTATGGATAGTAACGGCAGTAATTACACCTGTGAGAAAGGCTTTATTAAAATCCCAGCTGGGGACAAGGCTAAGACCAAAACTCACACTAAAGGCAACTATCACTAGTATAAATCTATTGCTGATCGTTACTGATTGCATATTGCTGGTTTTTAGCGTAGTAAAATTATCTGAATAAGTAGTCATACTAATTTATAATTCGTAATTCGTAATTCGTAATTAAACAGCACATATACATAAAATACTTAATTTAAGTGGTTTGTAATTCATTCTTCTGTTTGGTTAGTCAAGATATTTTTCCCATACTTAGTATCATAATTGTTATGAAATATCTAATTTTAGTTAATATTGCATAACATTGTTCTGTAAGTTACAAAAAAGCGCAATCATCAATGAAACAATATTAGTGTTAAGTGTTGGATATGTTTTTATTTGCATGAAAAAGTGTTAAATCTGCTTTTAAAAAATCAACAAACTGCCGTGCTGTACGTCCAGAACGACCATTATGACGAGTTGCCCATTGTAATGCCTGAAATTCTAAATCTTCTTGGGTAATATTAATTTCAGCTTGTGCCACTAGATGTTGTACAATTTTTAAATAAGTTTTCTGATTGGCTGGTTCAAAAGTCAAGGTTAAACCAAAGCGATCGCTAAACGAAAGCTTCTCCTGCATCGTATCCCAGGCATGGATTTCTTCGTTATCCTTGGGAGTCGGTCTATCCACAAAAAACTCCCGAATCAGGTGGCGGCGATTGGAAGTAGCATACACAACTACATTTTGCGGCCGCGCGGTTAAATTACCTTCTAAAACTACCTTGAGAGCTTTAAAGGCATCATCATCTTCTTCAAATGAAAGGTCATCGACAAAGATAATAAATTTTTGTGATACACCTCGTAAATGTTCCACGATTTCTGGTAAGTCTTTTAAATCAGATTTTGCCACTTCTAATAAGCGGAGGCTGCGATTGCTATATTCATTCAACAAAGATTTCACTAAAGAAGATTTGCCAGAACCGCGACTACCGTAAAGTAATACGTGCAGTGCCATCTCTCCTGATAATAAAAACTCTGTATTTTTCAGCAAAGCATCTTTTTGAGATTCGTAACCGACAAGCGCACTCAGCTTAATTTGGTCAGAATACCGGATACCGATAAACTGCCCAGATTGCCATCGCAAAGCGCGATATTCTGCAAATAAACCAGAGCCACATTGCCGATAATAAGCTGCTAACTCTTCTACAGCATCACCCCAATTATCTAACTCTTGTAGATATGTAGTGAATTTTGTCTCTACTCCTAGCAATTCTTGCTCTTTATACCACACTACTGGCGAAATCGGCATGTGAGCTACGCCTTGTACCCACTCGCTCAAAGAAGCGCTGCTACACTCATATAGACTTTGCAATACTTGTAAATCATGCTGAACTGCTGTTACTAAAGCTGGGGGCAAATCTTCAAATTCTCGCACTCCCGCCAGCCTTGTAAAAGGATTCTCAGAAAAGAGAATTTGAGTAATTAAATAGTCTTCCCAGTTTTGATTTCTAGCAGCCAAAGCGTGAAAGTAACTGCCGTAGGCTTGGAGACAACCTCGTGCATCGGCTTCAGTGTAACGTATAGCTTGCAACAGTTCCAGAAATGCCATCCCCACTTCACCTTGTAGAACAGATTGGTACAGTAAAAGTGAGGCTGCTTGGCGCTGGAGATATTGAACCCTTGTATATGAGGAAGTACTTGCCATTGGCATCGCTAGATTATCCATTAATCAACTGTGTGGTATAGCTAAATAGCTATGGTAAATTGTCTGCTGACCCTGGCAGTAAAGTCAAAGTCTACATAGGTTTTAACAATGAATTTAGGTATAGTTGCTGCTTTTGCCTACGGCATATTAGCGATTGTTGGTGGCGTTATTGGCTACATACAAGCTACAAGTAAAGTTTCACTCGTAAGTGGTAGCATTAGCGGTTTATTACTAATACTTGCCGCTTACTTTCAACTCCAAGGACAAACTTGGGGTGCGATTTTAGCAGTGTTAGTTACTGCTGTTTTAGTAGTTGTTTTTACATTTAGATTGGCAAAAACACGTAAGTTTATGCCTGCGGGATTAATGACAATTTTGGGTATGCTGGCATTGGCGGTGATGGTGAATCAATTGGTGGCTTTAAGGTAGCATTAGTCTCTCAGCAATAACCACCCTCCTGTTTTTTTGGTATGGCATGACTTTCCCTGCTTTGAATTATATTAGTACATTTATATTACTGTGGGTTGTTATATCATGTCCGCTTAATTAGTTATGCTAACCACAGTCATTGCACCCCACCCCTTAATCCCCTCCCCGCAAGCGGGGAGGAGAGACAAAGCTACGCTTTGGTGGGGGTGGGGTTCTTCGGGTTTAATAAGCAATCAAGCGGACATGATACACCATTTCACAAAAAATATGATACAGATGCAAATGCCCAAACCTATGCTACGTCTTACTTTCTTAATTTTGAATTTTGTTAGCGCCGGCGGCAAGCGAGTCCGCGTACTCTTACAGAGAAGCAAGCTACGCGCAGCGTCTGTCTGCGACACGCTGCGCGAACGTAGAGAGCGTCATTTTGAATCTTTGAATTGGTATTACCCTTGCCTTTGAAAAATGCCCTGTTTCAAGCTTGACAAAAGTACACTTA
Source organism: Nostoc sp. 'Peltigera membranacea cyanobiont' 210A (assembly GCF_002246015.1). GTDB lineage: Bacteria > Cyanobacteriota > Cyanobacteriia > Cyanobacteriales > Nostocaceae > Nostoc. The sequence continues at coordinate 62,615 of NZ_NOLJ01000008.1, read as the reverse complement.
CATAAGATGCGCTCATGTAGGGTTTGTTTGCGATCGCCCATTGTCATCTACAATTTGTAGGTGACAAAAATAACGTGATAACAAGGTTTCCAGACACAAATTCTGAAAATTAAATCAAAAAATAATTATTAATTGCTAAAAAACTCCGGTTTTTTTGGCTTTGTGATGATAAATAAAAGTAATAGTGTTGAATGTCATGCTTCGTATCGCGAAGGATTACTCAAATTCTTCGCTGCTTTGAGGATGACTACTGAACATCAAACAACATCTGCTACCAATCAGTTTTTTGCTGGGGATGCTTCTTTGCCACAAAAAAGGCTTTACCACAAAACTTACTCTAGATGTATCTAAGTAACTATGCTGATAAAGTGTAAAGATGTTACGGTATCTGGGAGCCAATTTTAAAGGAATTGCAAAGGAATTGGTGCCATTTTGGCAGGTTTTACTCCCAAATATGAGATATTAGTAGATTGTAGAAATCTTTATTGTTATTCATTCACATCTCTCTTCTTGCATTAGTTCCTATCTACTGAAAACTCTTAAGACCAAGCAAATTTGACACGATAAGTTTAAGTAATTTAATGAAGTAGGAAATAATACATGGTATTATCACTGTCTTCTCATAACGTTATCCAGTATCTGCAAGACGCGGGTCTGTGTAGCTCAGAAGATGGCCCATCAGACAAATCTGAGTTGCCAGGAAGTAGTCAGAACAATTTCAATTTACTAGTGACTTTAGCAGATAATCGCCAGCTGCTCATTAAACAAGAATGTAACGTTAACAACAATGACGGCGCGCCTCATGAATTGTTTCAGGAGTGGCTGTTTCACCAGTTGCTACAACAGTTTCCAGTTCTAGGTAATACTTCAGCAATCGCGCCATTGGTAGTGCATTTTGACGAAGAAAATTCGATTCTTGTCCGTAGCTACTTGAATGAATATCTAGAGCTTGCGACATTGTACCACAAAAATGAGATTTTTCCACAAGAAATTGCCTCTGCCATCGGCACAACTTTGGCGGGACTGCATCGCGCCACCTACAACCGCCGAGAATATCGGGATTTTATGGCAACTGCTCCCCAAGGAGAGTTTCGCTACGGGTTTTACAATCCAGCCCAAGGGGTAGGGCCGATTGGGCCGGAGATTTTTGGGACTGTTCCCACGGATGCACTAAAATTCTATGTTCTTTATCAACAATACGAGAGTTTGGAATCTGCGATCGCAGATTTGGCATATAGCTGGAATCCTTGTTGCTTAACTCACAACGACCTGAAATTGAACAACATTTTGGTGCATTCCAGATGGGAGCAATTAGACAATTGTCTTATACGACTAATTGACTGGGAAGCTTGTTCTTGGGGAGACCCAGCCTTTGATTTAGGAACTTTACTGGCAAGCTATTTAGAAATTTGGCTTAAGAGTCTGGTAGTAGACCCCACCATTGAGTTAGAAGAATCTCTACATTTGGCGTTAACACCGTTAGAGATTTTACAACCTTCAATTATTGCCTTAATTAGGGCTTATATAAATGCTTTCCCAATGATTTTGGAATACCGCAGTGACTTTATTTCGCGGGTTATCCAGTTTGCGGGGCTGGCACTAATTCATCAAATTCAGGAGATGATTACGTGCCGGAAACACTTTAATAATGTTGAACTCTGTATGCTGCAAGTAGCTAAAAGTTTACTTGTAATGCCAGAGCAAGCTGTACTGACCATTTTTGGGATGTCAGAGTCAGAAATCCTGAATCCTGTGGCAAAGATTCATAAATTTCCTCAGCCTGTAAAGGAGCAGCAGTTACTTCGGATTTATTACGAAAAAACTCGGCTACGTGGTTGTTAATACTAAAGGATAAAACTGCTCTACAGCACCAGTCATAAATACTTCAAGTCTGAATGGATTAATGCTAAATTCCTCTATTAATCAATCGCTAAATTCTCTATTTGATATTGCTCAGAATATCCAGATTGAGTCTAATTTTTGTATTTACCATCCCAATTATCAACCCTTCGCTCTGCCGACTAAAATAGCCGATAGATTTCAGCAAAATTCCGTAGATTTACAACAGAAGTATCTTACTCTCCTGCTGCGAAATTTTCTCTATGGAATCTATTACAATGGCTCTCTGCAAAGTACTTTGGCAGTCAATACTGATAATACTAATCAACCGCAAAAGCATAATTTAGCAAATTCTATTTTGGAGATTGACTGGGACTTTTACGAACAACTGCACGCCAGTAATCACGGCATAGGTTACTTTGACCCTCGATGGCAGGTGTTGCGGAGAGAACCTGATGGGACTATGGCTGTGACTAAAGGCGGTTTAACACTTTATGTTGAGCCAGATTGCCATCTAGAATCCAGTAAGAAATCTACCAAAGTGGGTGACATGGTAGCAATCTGGATGCCCAAAAATCGACTGCAAAACGGCTCTTACTTAGCAGTTAGCAATGTTGGACAGGAACGGCAAAGCAACCCAGACGCCGATTTAGGAGCAGGGCGAATCTACTTTAACTTTACGGCATCTGGTGCGATCGCTCTCATGGAAAGCTTGACACTGCAACTAAATGCAGCCTCGATTCCCTTTAGCTTTCAGGTTCTCCACAACCCTTCTGCATACGGACGCTATGATTCGGGGCTACTTTACTTTGAACTCCCCGACTATCCAGCAATCCGCACAATCCTTCAGACTGTTTATATCGAAAATCAATCCCATTTCCAGCCCGAAATTCCCTTGTTTACCAAATTTTTAGCTCCAGGGTTAGGTTTAGCTGAAGAACCAACCCAAAAATTTGCGGCACAAGAAAGTTTTGGGATGAACCGTTGCCAAATCGTCGCAAATGCTTTGTTGGAAGCTTGGCAAAAAGGTAAAAATGCGATGGAAGAAAGGATGAGGGTTATTGACCAACACTTTGCGCGACACCTAATAGATTTACAACGTCCTTATCTCAATCCCAGTTCTGAGGATATATATAAGCCGTTAAATTGATGGAGAGTGTGAAAGAGGCAGGGGAGCAGGGAGCAAGGGAGAAGAATTTTCCCCTCTGCCTCTTATCCATGCCAATTCAAAATTCCACAATTACCGGCACATGGTCGCTAGGTTGAGTTAACTTTCTGGGTGCGACATCAATGATACAATTTGTAGCACGCTCATACAGGATGGGCGTAAGATAGTGATGGTCAATTCGCCAACCTAAGTTGCGACGAAAAGCGGCGGAGCGATAATCCCACCAGCTATAATTTCCGCCTTCTGTGGTGAATTTGCGGAAAGCATCGGCAAATCCCAGTGCCAGAATATCCCGTAAGGCTTGGCGCTCTGTTTCTGTTGCCATAATGTGATTTTCTGTACTCACTTGCTCGTGAATATCCTTATCTTCCAAGGCGATATTGAAGTCGCCGCATACACAAATTGCAGATTCTGACAACACCAGCAATCGCAAATACTCGTGTAGCGCTGTCAACCACTGCAATTTGTATTCGTATTTCTCCGTTCCTACCGCTGCGCCATTGGGAACATATAAGTTTACAATCCGAATACCATCAACTACACCTGTAATCACGCGCTTTTGCTCGTCCCATTCGTGGTGTAAACCTGGCAAAATTGCCCTAAACCCGCTACTAACATTTACGAGTGGCTGGCGGCTAATCAGGGCTACGCCATTATAAGATTTCTGTCCTGACATATAAATGTTATAGCCTAACTCCTCAAAAGGCGATCGCGGAAATTCAGCATCCACAACTTTGGTTTCTTGCAAGCAGAGAACATCAACGGGATTTAGGGTTAACCAATCGATAACCTGTTCAAGGCGAGTGCGAATTGAGTTGACGTTCCAAGTAGCGATTTTCATTAGTTAATTATCAGAATTTTTGTAAATTACTAATTACAAATTATGTAATTATTGTACAATTACTTAATATTTATATTTTCTGTTATCTTTCCCAATTACCTTTAAATGAAGCTTTAATGGCTTGATCCCATTGAATATTTTAGTATTGTCAGCTACAAAACATTCAATTTTGTAAGTTCTGCTACAAAACATTCTACCTCTTTATGATCCCCAAGACAGATGCAACAAATAATAGATTAGCTGTACGGTTAGAAGTGTAGCTCAGAGTTGAGTTTTGCCGATAGTCAGTTAGATTTGTTGGTAGAAAATTTGCGGTACGGTTAACCGTTATTGCGCTTTTGATAGCCTGTTAGGTTAATTTAAATGTCAAAAGAGTAAGTAGAAATGCTCTTTACTCATAAAATAATGATCTAGCTGATTATTGAGGACAATTTCATAGACTGAACCAGAAAAACTTATGAAAATCGCTCAGGTTGCCCCCTTATGGGAAAGGGTTCCACCTCCTAATTATGGAGGAATAGAACTGGTAGTGAGTCGCTTGACTGATGAACTTGTTCGTCGCGGTCATGAGGTAACTTTATTTGCCTCTGGTGATTCTCAAACTTTGGCTCATTTAGAAGCAGTTTATCCACGTGCATTACGCTTAGACCCAAATGTGAAAGAGTATGCAGTGTACGAAATGCTAGAACTAAGCCAAGTTTACCAGTATGCCGACCAATTCGATATTATCCATTCTCATGTAGGGATTTCGGCATTACCTTTAGCGACTTTGATAACAGTAACTCCTACAGTCCACACCCTGCACAATAATTTTACAACTGACAACCGTCACGCATTTAGCTACTACCAAAAGCAACCATACATCAGCATTAGTAATTCTCAGCGTCAAATCGATCTTAATTATGTTGGCACGGTTTATAACGGAATTGAGCTAGCAGATTACCCATTTGTAGCTCAACCCTTAGAACCTCCTTATTTAGCATTTTTAGGTCGTTTTTCGCCAGATAAAGGCCCGCACCATGCGATCGCCATTGCTAAACAAAGTGGTTGGCGGTTGAAGATGGCAGGGAAGGTTGATGCAGTTCACTCTGAGTTTTTTGAACAAGAGATTGTCCCTCACATAGATGGTCAGCAAATTGAATATCTCGGTGAAATTAACCACACTGAAAAAACTGAACTTCTGGGCAATGCTGCCATAACTCTTTTCCCGATTAGCTGGCAAGAACCTTTTGGTTTAGTAATGATTGAATCAATGGCAACTGGTACGCCAGTAATTGCCATGAATTTCGGCTCCGTACCTGAAGTTATTGCCCACGGTAAAACAGGTTTTATCTGCAATAGCTACGCAGAAATGGCGGCAATGATTCCACCAGCTTTGGAACTCAATCGTGAAAACTGTCGAAAACACGTAGAAAACAACTTTAGCGTTAGCCACATGGTTAACGGATATGAAGCTGTTTACAGACAAATTATTAAAGACCGCATAGAATCGAATGGCCGCATTCATGCAGCCAACATTCAATTTTAATCAACTGCTTTTTTGACTTAGTTTAAAACAACAATTTTTTGAAGGAGGACATTGGTATGAGTACGAGAGCCAACACCTGCCCATGCTGCGGTGGTTCCCTCCTGCGTCATGCCCGTCATGGTGAACTATATTGGTTTTGCCTGTCGTGCCGACAAGAAGTACCACTATTAACTGTACCGCTATTAAATACTACTCGCCTGCCTAATGTGGAAACCCGGAACACTGGAGTGGTTCCTCAGCCAGCGGTGAATACCTAGTACCGCAAGGCGGAAGTCAAAAGTCAAAAGTTTTGTATATCAAGGCTTTTGCAAGTTTTCAAATGGTAGGTTGATTTACGCCGCGCTGTACTAGTTTTTCGCTATTTTCGATTCATAAAAGCTTACTATAAATCAAGACTAATTTGTTTAAACCTATCAACCAACTTCAACTGGTAAAATCAGATGAAGCTAATTGATAGGTTTAAAGTTTTGTTAGCAGCGTTACTTCATGGTCAAGAAGATTTACGCCTAGAGGAAGTTTCTGACCCCACTCCGGCGGCTGGCGAAGTTGTGATGCAAGTGGGGGCAGCAACAACTTGTGGTACAGATTTGAAAGTCTGGCGGCGTGGTGGTCATGCCAGGATGCTGATCCCGCCGACGCTATTTGGTCACGAAGCGGCTGGGCGAATTGTTGCTGTGGGTGCAGGGGTGACAAATTGGCAAGTAGGCGATCGCATCGTTGCGAATAATTCTGCTCCATGCATGAAATGCTTTTTTTGTCAACGTCAAGAATATTCTTTATGCCCAAATTTGACATGGAATAATGGTACCTTTGCCCAATACCTGAAAATTCCTGCACCGATAGTAGAGCATAATTTGTTGCAGATTCCCGATGAGTTGCCGTGGGAATTGGCAGCGATGACGGAACCTTTAGCTTGTGTGTTGCATGGTGTAGCGCGTTCTAATATTAAGCCCAAAGATAAAGTAGTCGTCTTGGGAGATGGAGCAATTGGGCTGATGTTTGTGGCGGCGTTGAGTGAGAAAGCTGAAGTTTTGCTGTGGGGAGGTAGTAACCACAGGTTAGAAATTGGTCAAAAATTGGGTGCAGCCCAGACCTTTAATTATCATCAAATTCCAGATATTCCCAGTGTAGTGAAAGAACTTACCCAAGGATGGGGTGCAGATGTAGTAATTGAAGCTACTGGTGTCCCAAGCGTTTGGGAAACTGCGATCGCTTGTGCCCGTCCTGGTGCAACAGTCAACTTATTTGGTGGATGTCCACGGGATACCAGCATTACTGTGAATACAGAACAGCTACACTATAGCGAACTTACCATCAAAGGCGTGTTTCATAATACACCAGAGTATGTGCGATCGGCCCTTGCACTCATAGCTAGTCGTAAAATTCCCTTTGAGTTACTTATTAGCGAACAACGACCATTAAAAGATTTAGAACAGGTGTTTTCTGATATGAAGGCGCGTAAAGTAATTAAGGTAGCAATGATTCCTTAGTATTTTGGCAGCCAATTCATAGGGCACACTACAATGACTATAGCACCACAGACTTAGGGCTAAAGCACTATGAATCCTCAAGTCATTACCCCAGTATTGATGATTGAACCCTCATCATGGCTCCGCTCTGGCATTACCATTGAGAAAGTTGATAATGTTAACCTTGCTAAGTTCACAGATGAGTTACATACTCGTCTAGAAGAATTGCTTGAGAAACGAAAATCTGGATTGCTGACTCCTGAAGAAGAAGCAGAATATGCTGGAATTGCTGAACTAGAGCGCATCCTGACTTTTATTAACGCTAAACTGATTGCCAGTCGTGGGTGTTAAAGATGGCACTCGGCAATTTGTGCGCGAAAGAGCTAAATATCTGTGTGAATATTGCCACTCTCCAGAACGCTCCAGTTCAGATCGCTTCACAATCGATCATCTCATTCCACAATCATTAGGTGGCTCAGATGCAGATGACAATTTAGCTCTAGCTTGTCGTCGCTGTAATGAGCGTCGTTACAACTTCACAACTGGCGTTGATCCTGAAACTCAGCAAGAAGTCGCCCTATTCAATCCTCGTCAGCAACAGTGGGTAGATCACTTCATCTGGACAGGCGATGGACTAAAGATCGTTGGCAAAAGTGCTACAGGTAGAGCAACTTGTCATCGACTAGATATCAATGATGAATTTCACAACCAAGGATTTATCCAAGAATCTAGGCAGTTATGGATACAAGGAGGGTGGCACCCACCTGTAGACGATCCTCGTCTTTGATGCCTGAACTAGCGATGTCTATAGCTGCCAACATCGTGCAACAAGAATAAGACAACGATCTCCTATAAAAAGGTATGGCGCAAAACCACAATTTGAGTCATCATCATCTTCCATCTTGTAAAAGATAATCTCGTCTCCTAACCAAGGTTGCACAGACTTGAGCCATATATTAAGTGCTTCCTCTTCTGACTCATCTGGACGGAATATATCTTGCATCCAAATTGCAAAATCAAGCGCCTCAAGCACCTCGGCGGAATCTTGCATATCTTCCTCAGTCCACCATTCAGGTAATTGGGAATAATCATAGTCATTTGGATAAAGATTTCGGCAAAGTGTCAATAAATCAATAATTTCAATTTCTGTAGTCTCTTCGTCACAATCAAATAGGGTAAAGTCTTCAGGTTTTGTAAAAACTCGAATATCAACCACTCCGTGGTTCCAGGTTTTTCTGCCACCTAGCATTATATCTAGAGATTTTTGCATTGCTGCATCAAAACCAAAGTTTGGAATTATGTATGTATTGCCAATTTCGATAGCCTCATTCGCGTAGGATTTAGCAGTTTCACCATGCTGCTGAATTAGTTTTTCCAAATTGATCATCTGTGATGTTTTCTTCGTCGGCACGAGATCCGTAGTACTCCTTCATCCACTGTTTCTGAATAACTTCGTTGGAAGCTTCATCAAGTGGTAGATTTCCTCTACCCAAATTCCAGGGTGTCTCGGCATGAGTCATCTGCTCTAGTTCATAACCATCACAAGCAAAGTATTCTTGTGCAACCTCATCTAGAAACTCTTGAACCTCTTGGGGTAATTCTGGGTTAGCATCTTCTAAAATTGGTTGCCATCCAAAAAGCCTATACTTCTGGTACAACGCAGGTATCACAGGGCCATGTATCCAGGCTTGAAAATCCTCTGGGAATAGAGGAGTGTCATTGATTGCAAGATGCCAAGCCTGAGCATAGTACACAAGCTTTTGCAGCTTTAGATTACTGATAAAAGAGCCTGTTTCATTTGCTAACCAGATAAAGTAATCTGCTACGTTAAAACATGACAACACTACAACCACCCCCTTCAGTATGCTAGATAATAGTTAGCTTTTATTTGCTCTACTACATCACCTTAAAGAGTTATCACAGCAAGAGCTTGGAAGAATTTCTCTGCTTCTTATAGTTTAATTGAGCGATCGCTATAATTGCATCTCTACCAAATAATAACTAAATCCTTATGGCAAACACTATTTCAATTACCGATTCTCTAGTTCCTAACCCCGTCCCTAAATCAACAATTATTCGTTTGGAGAATATCTTTAAAATATATGGCAGTGGCGAAACTGAAGTTAAAGCACTTAACGATGTGAATTTAACTATCCACGAGGGCGAATATTGTTCAATTATGGGGCCTTCTGGTTCAGGTAAATCCACAGCTATGAATATTATTGGCTGTCTAGACCGACCCACAGGCGGACATTATTACTTAGATAATATTGATGTGGCACAAATGGATGATAAATCCTTGGCACACATCCGTAATAAAAAGCTGGGTTTTGTCTTCCAGCAATTCCATTTATTACCCCAACTCACAGCATTAGAAAATGTGATGCTACCAATGGTCTATGCTAGTGTGAGTCCGAAAGAAAGAAGCGATCGCGCAACAGAAGCATTGACGCGAGTAGGTTTAGCAAATCGCCTTAACAACAAACCAACTCAACTATCTGGTGGACAACAACAAAGAGTAGCGATCGCCCGTGCGATCGTCAATCGTCCCGTGGTACTCCTCGCCGATGAACCCACAGGCGCACTTGATTCGCACACAACCCAAGAAGTCTTAGATATTTTTGGCGAACTCAATGGCAGTGGAATCACGGTTGTTATGGTGACACATGAACCAGAAGTTGCCCGTCAAACCCAGCGCATCGTTTGGTTCCGTGATGGTCAAGTAGTACACTCCAACCTCACCCCAGCCGACTTGAGTCAGTTAGCTGTCTCGTAGTTTGTTAAAGTCCGCAGAGGCGGACTTTGGTTTGTGTAGCCGCGATTTCTAATCGCCAAAGCTGATTACAAACTTGATGTTTTTCCAGTTTCTGCTTGCGTTGCGATCGGCTTAACATCCGTGTAACCCACTTCACCAGCTATTGTCCGAAACACTGACATTTGCTCTTCAAAATCTAGTCCTTCAATTTCGGAAAGCAGATCGTTAACTGCCTTACTTGCCTGGTAGCTAGCTGGCATTCCCACCACCGTATCCCCCATAGCTACCGCCCAAGCATACCAAACTAGCAGCTGGTTGTTTTCTTTTATCGCCCCATAAGCACGGGAATATTCTGTGTCTTTGCGGTTAACGATATCCCGCATAATATCTAGTTGCTGCTCATCGGATAATTTAAAATAATCTCCGAGCAGAATTGGTGCTAACTCTGGTTCAGCCGCAGCAGGAACCGCTGGTGTGATGGAATCACCCATTTTTTCATAAACAAAATAGAACCAAGCTAATTTGGCATCGGTATCTAAAGCGTTAAACCCATCCACAAATTTTTGAGTTTCATTGCTCTGAGCTTGAGAAATACTTTTGTCGTAACTTGCAGTCATAATTTTATTTCCAAAGAAATTTTACACATCAAACAAAGGCTTACCAAAGTTTGAGCATCAGATTCTACTATCGATAGAAAGAGTTATATTAATTGCAAATTCCAGTTTTAATCTACCTTTTAATAGAGGTAAAGTCTCTCCCAAGGGAGCATGGAAAGAACTAATTACTTTGCTATGCTCTTTCAAGTAAGCAATAAAAAATTTAACCTAAGGATTTTAATTATGCCTGATGAAGTAAAGCCCAATGTTAATGAAGCTCCCACCCATGAGGCCCAATTAGCTGCTGAAAGCATAGCTAGTGGTGAAGAAAAAGCACCAACGGTAGATTTTGATGCTGATTATGCAGCTGCACAAAAATTCAGCGTGAGTGAAATCGATCGCACAGCTGAAGGTGGAGCAGCAGCCGAATCTGCTACTGCACCTAAATATCAAACCTCTAAGCCACAAGAGACAAGAACTCAAACACAGTCAACTGGCAATCCTGATGATTTTATACAGTTAGCAAAAGAAGTTGGGAATTCTCAGGCTGGGGATGCAACTAATGTTAGTGATGATTTAGTAAAACAAGCTTTAGAAAAGGGTGAACGGAAAAATTAATTTTTCCTGATATCTTGCTAAACCTCGTCTACGTTGAGAACCGTAGTTTTGTAGGTTGGGTGCAGCGATAGCGTAACCCAACATAAAATTTGGTAGTAATGTTGGGTTGCGTTTCACTCCACCCAACCTACATAAATATATCTTTTAAAAAACTCTAGGTTTCAACATAGATGAGGTTTATTTTGTCAGATGGGCAATGTCACCAATATGAAAGAAAATTGAGGTTCTCGGCATTGGTAGACATTGCCCCCTCTACTGTTTTGAACTATTGTTAATCCGCTTTTGACTATTTATTAGTTAACGACTGTTCATCACTCCTAGTAGTTCGCTAGGTTGCTGAATTAAATAATCTGGATTTTGCTTGGCTAGTACTTCCGATGAGTTAAAGCCCCAAGTGACTGCAATCACTTGGATATTTGCTTTTTTTGATGCTTCTATGTCTCTGGTTTCATCTCCAACATAAATAACCTCTTGAGGTTTGAGTTGTTTTTGCCTCAAGACATTATTGATGATAGTTGTTTTGCCAAAAATTGTAATTCCTGAGTAGATAAAGTCAAATAGGTGATTTAAATCATTGATTGTGAGGAATTGCGTCACATTTTCTTTAGAATTAGAAGTGATAATACCTAGTTTATATCCTTCATTTTGGAGTTCTGTTAATGCTTCCTTAATACCCAGAATGGGCTTTAATTCTGGGATTTTGTTTTTTAATTCCCCTTTAACTTTTTTAACTAAAAAAGGGATCTTAAATAGAGAAACTCCTGAGTACTTAATGATTTCCCTAGATGTTAAGTTCTTGAGGAAGGATAATTGTTCTGGGCTTATTTGTCTATAACCAAAGTCTATAGCTAAACGATTAGCAATACTTACAAGGGCATCTACTGTATCAGCAATTGTGCCATCAAAATCAAAAATAATTACTTTCTGGGTCATTCTTCTGCCTGGATGCGTCAAGATTAGCTAGGGCGTTGCGTCGTAACATTTCTGGCTTAATCCGCCGCAAGGCAGATGCTGGAAATCGTTTATCCCACTCCCGATCTGAGATTTGGGCTAATTCTAGCAGGTGGGGAGCAATATTCCCAGGATAAGGCTGAAACTCTTCAATATCAGTTGTTTGGGCAAAACGTTGATTCCAAGGACAAACATCTTGGCAAATATCACAACCAGCAACCCAGCCTTGCAAATTAGATGCGATCGCTTCTGGCAATTCCTTGTCACGATTTTCAATCGTATGATAAGCAATGCAGCGATTAGCATCGACAACAAAAGGCTGAGTAATTGCACCTGTGGGACAAGCCTGAAGACAACGAGTACAGCTACCGCAGTGTTCTGTGTGTGGGCGATCGCTCTCTAATTCTAAATTTGTCAACACTTCTCCCAAAAATACCCAAGAGCCATATTCCCGTGTAATCACATTACCATTCTTGGCAATCCAACCAATTCCGGCAAGTTGAGCCAACACTTTATCTGGCACCGGGCCAGTATCTGCATAATAAAGAGCTAATACGCTTGGATCAAGTGATTTTAGCCATATAGATAGCTGCTTGAGTTTTCCATGCATCACCTTGTGATAATCCCTTCCCCAACCATAACGGGAAATTTTGGCGTATTCCTCACTTTCAGGACGTTGATGTGGTGTGTAGTAATTCAGCGCTACACACACTAGCGATCGCACCTCTGGCATCACTAAGCGGATATCCTGACGCTTTGGATTAGCCATCCATTTCATATCAGCCTGATAACCTAGTTCAATCCATGCTTGCAACCTCTGGGCTTCTGTGGCATTTATCCGATCTACAGCAGTAATTCCAACTTTGTGAAAGCCCAACTCGCTGGCTTTTTCTTTCACCAGACTGCTGCTCGTTACAGAATACTGATTCATTTTTTTATCTGGATTTTGCCCAAATAAAGGCGCTTTAATTATATATTATGTAGCCAATACATTTAATTAAGATTTGTTACCTACCCAACATATAGCCTGTCTTAAGGTGCGTAGCAGTTCAAGACTTCCATCGTTAGAAAGATTTATTAATATGTAGCAATCTATCTCAACAGCAGCTTTTTTTTTACTTATTTTTGTATTGAAATTAATATTCAGATAGCATAATACAGGTAATTTTATGACCTCTGCTGAATTTATATCGCCAGCGCAGTTTAAAGAAGAATTCCAGATTGAGGGAATTACAGAACCAAGCGTACTGCGTTATTTTGAAACCTTAAATGCAGGAGAATTTGAGGCAACTGCTGCCTTATTTGCGATAGATGGTGTAATGCGTCCGCCATTTGAATCTGATATTGTGGGGACAGATGCGATCGCAGCCTACTTAAAACAAGAAGGTCAAAACATCAAAGCTTACCCGAACACAGGAATAGCCGAGACTTTAGAAAATGGTGATATCCAAGTCCAGGTAACAGGCAAAGCACAAACTTCGTGGTGTAGTGTCAATGTCTTGTGGCTATTTATCCTTAACCAACAACGGCAAATTTCTTATACTAGAATCAAACTTTTAGCTTCTCCTAAAGAGTTACTTAATTTACGTCGCGAAAAGTAAGTAGCAAATAACTACAAAGGGCAAAGTTTTAAACCAATATTTCTCACCCAGTCACACAGAATTCATGGATTTATTCTGAACGGTAGTTGCTACCCTATGGGAACGCTAACAGCCAACAAGTCAGGATAACGCAGTACCTCCCTCCTGAATTCTGAATTCTGACTCATAAATAGCATGACTTGAAAAATAGTCACTTTTGTCTATTGGACTAATTCGGGTAAAGTAGCTTCTAACTTCAGACAGTTGGCGCCATTAACCTGCAATTTGTAATCTACTTTATCCATGAGACGATTCATAATCAGCCAACCATAACCACCTTCTTGCTTTTCCATCGGGTTTGGAGCGTAGTAGTTAGACATATCAAAGCCTTCGCCGTAGTCCCAAATTTCTAGGGCAAAATCCCGGTCTTTCACTTCTAAACGTAGTAAAATGGGTAAATTTGGTTGATCCTTGTGGGCGTGACGGACTGCATTAGAGTAGGCTTCCACTAAAGCCAGTCTCAAACGACTTGATTGGCGCGACCAATCCACAGATTCCCCTAGCTGAATTTTCAAACATCCCAACAACCAGTTTTCAACAATATTCAGAAAATTCAAGTCGCTTGGTACATGAAGCTCACTTTTCATGACTTACAAAATCTCCAGTGAAAGTATAGTTTGATCGTCTTCTTGAACGTGATTATCTGCCTGGATGCGAGCTAATAAATGGTTAAGAGAAAGTGGTTGTTGCTCTTGTTGTAAGAGTTGCCAAAGACCATCTTGATTCAGCATCGAACGGTTCACTGACTCAACCCCAGCCTCAGTTTTTACTGTTGAATCAGGATTATTTGATACCATTGCTTCTGTAATTCCATCGCTGGCTAGTAACAATGTGTCTCCAGCAGCGAGAACCAAGCGACCAGACTGTGCCTGCCACTTAGGCAAAATCCCCAAAGGAACGCTGCGAACTTTCAAGTAATTGGGGTTTTCGGCTAAAGCACCTTGGCGTGACCATAATATTGGATAAATATGACCGGCATTAGTGTAGACCAGTTCCTTAGTGCTAGGGGTATAACAAGCTAACACAAGAGTGACAAAATAATTGTTGCTAATTAAATCTTCACTGAGAGCGTGGTTGAGGTTCTGCATGACCACATTCGGCTCTGCTGGTGTCTCTTGAGATAATTCTCGGCGCAAAACTGAAATAATACTAGCCATAAATAAAGCTGCTGGGACGCCCTTGCCAGAAACGTCACCCACTGCCAGCCACAAGTCGCCTTTAGGATGGACAAAAACTTCAAAAAAATCGCCTCCGACTTCGCGCGCCGGATAGCAGCAAGCTTGTACCTTTACACCTTTAATATCAGGTAAACTTTGGCGTAGCAGGTTGTATTGAATTTGGCGAGCCACCTCTAACTCAGTGTGAATCTGTTGTTGCTTTTCTTGGAGACGTTGGTAGAGTTTTGCTTGAGAGAGGGCTAAGGCTGCTTGTTCGGCCACACCTGCAATTAGTTGGATGTCTTCGTCTTCCCAAGGGCGATCGCGTCCCCATTGGTGGAGGGTCAGCACAGCCAACAGATGCTGATGGTAGCTAAGTGGCACAACTAAGTGGTGACTAGGATTACCGTTATATATATCTTGAGCAAGTTGATAATGACGGGTTTCCAGCACCTTTTCGATTAAAACACTGGAGTCGAAGACGGAATCTAATACATCAGATTTCGGATCGTGGTAGAAAAACTCGTCTTGTGTGAGGCGATCGCCCTCTACTGGTTTGAGCAAGCAACTGGTAGCTTCAAATGTTTCTCCAATAGTTGCGACAATTTTTTGCAGCATACTATCGTAGTCTAAAGATTCCCGAATTGCTGTTGTTACCGCATTAAACAAAGATTCTCGCCGTAGGGCCCGACGTAATTCTTGGGTGCGCTTCTTAACTAGGCGATATGTATCAGTAGCTTGCTCAACTAAACCTCTGAGCCGTTCTGGATTCCAGGGTTTGGTAATGTACTTGAATACCTGACCGGAGTTAATCGCATCTACCAAATCTTCGACATCAGTAAAACCAGTTAACAAAATCCGAATCGTGTCTGGAAAGCGCTCTACGGTGCGACTAAAAAATTCAGTCCCATTCATTTCTGGCATTCTTTGGTCAGAAATAATTACCGCCATTTCGCCAAATTGATCCAAGATTTCCAAAGCACCAAAGGCATGATTGGCTTTATATACTTGAAAATCTCGCCTAAAAGTGCGGTAGAGTAAATCTAGGTTATCTGGCTCATCATCTACCACCATGAGCTTAGGTTTGTCCGTACCAATCTCAGCCATATTTGACTTTTGTTTTTATATATTTGAATGGCGAGATAACATGATGTTTATCCCACCTAATAAATAAGAGAAAATCAGAAAAGCCATTCACTTTGAAAAGTTATATTTTCAAAGTTATGAGTTTCCCTTGATTATCCTCAATCGAGCCACACCAAAATTAAATTTATCCAACTAACCCAGAACGCAAGGCGCGGACTGCTGCTTGGGTACGGTCATCGGCACATAGCTTATTCAAAATATTGCGAACGTGAGTTTTAACAGTGCCAACTGTGATGTAAAGTCTTTCCGCAATTACTGCATTACTACAACCTTCGACAATCAACTGTAACACTTCCAATTCCCTTTCTGTCAGGGTGTAAGGTTGAATTCCTTCCAGATTCTCAAAAGTATCAGGGTTAGGAGCAATAGTCTTGGAATCGACCAAAACCGATTCCAACTTTTGAGGATTTTGTTGCGCTTGTTGTAATACAATCCGAGCGATCGCTGGATCGATCCAGGCGTTGCCATTGTAAGTTACTCGTACTGCTTCCAGCAAATTATCAAATTTGATATCTTTCATACAGTAAGAGTCTGCACCAGCGGCAAAAGCTGCCAACACCGCTTCTTTGTTATCCCGCAGCGTCAAAATTAATACTTTTGTAAGTAGCTGCTGGCCATTAGTAGTAGATTTTACCTCCCGTGTTAACTCAATGCCATCCTTATCTGGTAAACCAATATCGACAATGGCAATATCTGGTTGTAGCATTTTTAACATTTTTAGACCATCAGCAGCATTAGCAGCTTCACCTACAACTTCAATTTCATCCTTTTGCTGTAGTGCTGTACGAATACCCACACGAGTTAGGTCATGATCTTCAATCAGAGCGATACGAATTTTACTCATAGCCAACTTCAGCCCGTTACACTATAACCATAAAGTTGAGTTTCGTGACATACTCCCACACTAACTGCAAGCAGTATAGTGGGGGCTTCTATTCCCGGAACCAGAGTTGCGAGTTGAGCGTTTTATACTGAGTGAATATTACACTTTAACAATAAAAGTTGGACTGGTTCAGCCCAAGTACAAGCGCCCAAGATTAATAGACAGAGGAGTGAAATTAATTATGTGTTATCTAAAACCCTTAGATATACGTAGCAAGGCTGCGTATATACATTCTTGTTCACTCTTATGTCTATTTAGTTTAATTATGCTTACTCTCGTTGCAGGGCAAAGGGGAATCTCTTTTGCCTAAGTTCTAATATAAAAAAATTTGATAAACTTAACATTCATGCAAAATCTGGTGTGAGTATTACTTAAGAATAGGCTATGTCTAACGGCAATCAAGCATTTTCAGTGTTGGGAATACCAGTTCATGTGATGGCTGACTATCCAGGCTGGTTGTTAGAATGCCTGCACACAGGCAGAGGAACTCATGTCGTAACGCTCAATGCAGAAATGACTATGCAGGCAGAGCGAAATCAATTATTAGCTCAGGTGATTAAAAATGCTGAACTGGTGATTCCAGATGGAGCTGGGGTTGTTCTGTATTTACGATGGCTGTTATGGCAAAAAGTGCAGCGTTTTCCAGGGATTGAATTAGCAGAAAAACTTTTGCAAGCACTTGGGCAACAGAATACAGGGACAAAGATATTTTTCTACGGAGGAGCGCCTGGAGTAGCAGCAAATGCGGCAGATTTTTGGCAGCAGCAAATTCCAGGTTTGAATATAGTCGGCACTCACTCAGGCTACCATTCTCCAGAAGAAGAAGCACAATTGCGACAAACTCTTGCTCAATTGCAGCCACAAGTGATTTTTATTGGTTTGGGAGTGCCGCGTCAAGAGTTATGGATTGCCGAAAACCGCCATTTGTGTCCTCAAGCAATTTGGATTGGCGTTGGTGGCAGTTTTGATATTTGGTCGGGAACTAAAACTCGCGCTCCCGCCTGGTTAGGAAATAATAATTTGGAATGGTTGTATCGACTTTATCAAGAACCTTGGCGCTGGCGCCGGATGTTGGCTTTGCCAGCGTTTGCTGTGAAAGCGTTTGTTTATCGTTTGACAGCAAGGGGTGCAATTAGTTAAGAGTGCTGTTAGCGGATAGCTAAGGTTTAGCCCGTGCTGAGTTCTGGGTGTTCCTACTTAGTTAGTATTAAAGTCTTGAAAAAATTTTAAATTTTCTTTGTTGAAATTTAAATTCCCAGGCGAAACCTGGGAATCCTTATTTTGGGGAGAATGTCACATCTAAGCAGTCAAACTGTTTGGTTGTGGGTATGAGGAAAGTTTAACAATGCCAGTATTAACAACTCAAGTTAAGAAAGACTTTTCCGTTCGCGGAGAGGACAGTGAAACTCAACAGCACGGTAGCAATACTACTACAAAGGTACAATTGCAATCTGTAACCAAGACTTATGCTAACGGCACTCACGCCTTATTGAATGCAAACCTTGAGGTAAAAAAGGGAGAATTTCTGTTTATCACGGGGCCAAGTGGTTCTGGTAAATCAACGCTCTTGAAACTGCTGTATGGCCAAGAGTTGCCTACCCAGGGAGAAGTAATTGTTGATGAATGTAATGTAGCGGATTTGCGGGGCGATCGCTTGTCATTATTACGGCGACGGATTGGTATTGTGTTTCAAGACTACAAACTGATTACCCAACGAACAGTAGCAGAAAATGTCACTTTTGTGCTGCAAGCTCAAGGGTATACCCGTAAAGAAATTCAACGACGTTTAGAACCAACCCTAAAGCTGGTAGGTTTGCTGAGTAAAGCTGATTGTTTTCCAGATCAACTGTCTGGAGGAGAGCAACAGCGGGTGAGTATTGCCCGTGCGATCGTTGGTACACCACCCCTACTGTTGGCCGATGAGCCTACTGGAAATCTCGATCCAGATAATTCCTGGCAAGTAATCCAGATTCTCCAGAAGTTAAATTCCTTTGGGGCTACGGTGATTGTTACCACCCACGATGAACAATTGGTACGGCGGTGCAATAATCCGATAGTGCAAGTTTGTAATGGAAGCTTGTCTCGAAAATAGTTATTTGTCATTAGTCATTGGTCATTAGTCATTTGCAAAGGACAAAGGACAAATGACAAAGGACAAATGACAAAGGACAAATGACAAATAACTAATAAACGTGGTGTTTGACTTTTGCTGATACGGGTACGAAAGGTACTGCTGTTTTGAGGGGTAGCACTTGTAGGCGATCGCAGGCTTGTAAACTCTTAAAAGCTGCCTCTCGCACTACAACTTCTTCCTCTCGACTGAGTAGGAGTTGCAAGCATTGGACAATATCTTGCTGCACTGAAGAGTCAACTCGCTTACGGCTGATGAATTTACTGAGTTGACCTAGAGCAATCAACCGCTTCAATGGATCTTTTTCTGTTAAATTCATCAACAACCGATCGAGGTGGTCTTCTTCTCGATTTTCATAGAAGTTGACAATTTGCCATACCAATAAAATTAAAGTTAACAGGGTTCCCACACCTTGCGCGATCGCACCAGCGGCAATCCAGTGACTGTGAGAATCAACCCATATCGCTGCTGCCATGTAAGTGCTGACAGTAGCAATACCACCACTGATGACTGCTAAAGCTAACCGACGATTTGAACTATTTAAGAAATTACGTATTTTTGACCAGCGCAATTGCCAGTCCCACTCCTGCATTGAGTAAACCAATACCATTACTCCAATGCCGATTAAGAGAGCCAGTAGCAGTTTCCAGTTCCACAACAACATGGCAATGATAATTGTCAGGAACCCAAGAAAGCCCCCAGGGCCAGAGAAACGTTTAAATGTTTGCTGCTTTATGGCTCCCTTTGTCTTGAATTTTGGAAGCGACCAGTTCCAGTTGGGGATTTGGTTGATCAATTGCTGCCAAGAAGACGAAGCCTGTGCCACAGTGTTTACCTACTTGATTACGAAATTACCTATTGTATAAGTTTTACTATGGATGAAGGAAGGATGAAGGCTTAAATCACAAAATGCCCGATTTTATAGACGGATAGTAGACGAATACAGCATAGCGCAAATTAAGATACAATTTTCAATTGCTAAGAGCAAGGGCATCTTGTACGTAAGTCTTAGTTAAAGACAAAAACGAAAGTTATCAAGGGTGAATTGCCCATCAAAAGTACAAAAGGTAACGCTGTAAATGTTATTCACATTTATAGATAATAAGGTATTAGGGGAGATTGACGAGTCGGAATTGGCAAGATTAGAGCCTGGTAGTGCAGTTTGAGCGAGTAGTTGCCGATCGCGATCGTAGGCGGAAAGCACTAGCCGTTGCGAACTAGTGACAAAGGCACTAACCGAATTAACTGGACGCAAGAAAGTAGCTTCTAAAAATCCGCTTTTGGGCGCTCCCATTAAGACTATTAGCCCTGAATAGGTTGGAAATGCTGGATTTGATGGCTGTATTGCTAGAGAATTGTGAAAAATGACTCCCCAACGTTCATATTGACGCTCTACTGCTTCAAAACACTTCAAGTCTTCTAAGTCTAAACAAATACAAGTAGGTACAGTAAGTTTGGCAGCATCAAAAACTGGCTCGACCTGACCCCGCCTAGCTGAAGCTTTAATTTCGTTTTGTATATTCAAGTTGTCAAGCGCAAATTTAGCGTCTTCAATCGTTGGTAGTTTATTTGATTGAAGAGTAGCCTGCTTTACCATGACATCCCGCCTTACTATTACTTAGATAAAAATCAGATTAGTTATACATCAAAAGCTGTGTTTTCTACATATATAAGTAGAATTAACAGCTTATTAAAATAAGCCTTTTAACTATTTTTGACGTGTTGACGCTCAAAATTATTTATCGGTTTTTTGATAGACTACCATAAAAACTTATGCTGGATTCACGCTGGAGCGAGCCTCGCTACCATGAAAAACCCTTATAGAACAGTAATTTCAACGTTCGATTACTTTATTTTTATGAAAAAAAGCACCAAATCTTTACAAGTAATCCAGTAATTTTATATCTACTTAATCTGACGCTAGCGAGAAGTCTGAGAGTGATTGGTTCGCTGATAATTACAATGAGTAGCGAGTTTGAACTAGACACATGAAAAGTGCTGAGTAAAAAAACTGCCTACAAGGGACGTTGCTCTTGCTAAGTACGCAAGTCCTCAGTGCTTGTTAATTTACTTAGCACTAAGTGCGGTAAACATCTAGGGTGACGAAAGGGGAGGCGGATAAATTATCGAATCTTCTCTTTGTGTGCCTGCCTCCCAGGTATTGTGTCTTACTTCTGCCAACGAATCACTACAGTCAACAAAAAATACTTATGTTTCAACCACTAGGATTTGAACAACGCTCTATAGATACCTCACTAGGTAGAATGGTATATTATACTGCTGCTGGAGCGCCTTGGGAGGATGATGTGACAGCCAAAGACGATCGGGAAACTTTGGTATTCCTGCACGGCTTTGGTGGTGGGTCTTCTGCTTATGAATGGTCGAAAGTTTATCCGGCTTTTGCGGCTGAATATCGGGTCATTGCGCCAGATTTGCTCGGTTGGGGTAGGTCTGAACATCCAGCACGGAGTTATAAAGTTGAGGATTATTTGACCACGATTCGGGAATTTTTCGAGCAAACTTGTACTGGGCCAGTAACAGCGATCGCTTCTTCTTTGACCGCAGCATTTACAATTCGGGTAGCAGCAAATCGTCCTGATTTATTCAAGTCTTTAATTCTTACCACCCCCGCCGGACTTTCTGACTTTGGCGAAGACTACTCCCGGAGTTTTTTTGCCCAGTTAGTTAGCGTTCCCATTGTCGATCGTTTACTTTACAGCACTGGAATTGCTACTAGTGGTGGTATTCGCAGCTTCTTAGAACAACGGCAATTTGCTCAATCCAATCGAGTCTACCAAGAAATTGTAGATGCTTATCTAGAATCTGCTCTACAGCCTAATGCTGAGTATGCAGCACTGTCCTTTGTCCGTGGCGATTTGTGCTTTGATTTATCCCTTTATATTCAACAATTAGCCACTCCCACCGCCATTATTTGGGGAGAAAAGTCAGAATTTACAGGCCCCTCAATTGGTCGCCGCCTTGCTGAAATCAATCCCCTAGCAATCCGATTTTTTCAACAGTTGGAAGATGTTGGATTAACACCACAGTTGGAATTGCCAGCAGTGACAATCGGGTTAATTCGCAAATTTTTGCCTTTGCTTAATTAACATGACTAGTAGAGACGCAAAATTGGACTGGGCTTCTCTACGAGACGCTCCGCGAATGCTCCGCTGCGCTAACGCGTCTCTACATTATTTTTCACCAGATGTTTAATAAGATTGCTAGAGAAAATTATCCACAAAAGTGATAATACTATTTGTCTTTCAATCTGATATCAATGACAGTTGCATTGAAGTTGTAGTTAAAGCCTTCTAGCTCAAATGGCATCCCAATTTTAACTTTACTGTTACCCAAAACTGGTCCGCTTTCAGTAACTTGAGCTTTGCCATCTAAAGTTAAAAGAAAATCTGCACTATAATTGTTGCTTTTGGGATCTGGCAGTTCTTTAACAGTACCATCCGGCTGGAAAACATTGATTGTTCTAGGTAGCTGTTGAATAGATTTAATTTCAATCTGTCCGTAAGGCTGATTGCGGATAATCACATTGGTTTTTCCACCTTTTTTTAAACCATTGTCAATTAATTTTTCCGGGTCGCGTACATTCAAACCACGAACTACTAAGTCTACTTCTATAGGTACTGTTTTCGCACCAACTTGGGCAACAGAACCAGAAGTGCCAGGAAAAACAAAGATGCCAAAGATAACTAGCAGAATTACCAGTGCAGCACCTAAATCGAGGAGATTAATTTTGCCAAACAAGCGACCTTTTGAATCTAAAATAGCCATAAAAAGTTTTCCGATGTAATAGTGAAGTAATGGATTGTAGCCCGAAAGTTTTCGATGGAAACGGTAATTTTCCCTATTTGGTAATAACTCAAAGTATTCGGGGGTTGCGGTTATGCGACAGTTTATCACAAGTTCGTAATTTCCGAGGCACGGCAGCTAACCCTCAAACTTTTACCAGTTAATACTGACGCACCTAGAAAGTAAAATCTAGTGTTTAAGCCTATCTCTAGAGAGAATCCCTAGCCTCCCGCAATTCGGTAGATTTGCATCAAAATTATCTGTATGACAACTCCTTTGATCTTGAGTTAAGAATGCAACTTAGGATACTCTAAATCCGTCTTATAATTTGTCCCCTCATTTTATGTTCTTCCGAAATAATCTTCAGAGTGTATTATGTTCAATTGGAAAGGTTTTGCTGCAAATTACCGTGTATGGCGGCGTCGCTGGTTTTATCCCCTAATTTCAGTGGTAGTCGCCCTGAGTCTGTGCCTGAGTACACCTTTACCTGGAAGAACTTTAGACTTCTTGCCTCTTATATTGCAGGGAGTCCAGGTACTTCAGCTTTCTAATATATCCGATCGCCAGGAAACTGATATTGGCAAGCAGATTAATCAGCAAATACTAGGGAGTCAAATCCGACTTTACCGTAATTCTGAAGTTAATAGCTATGTCGAACAAATCGGTCGGCGTTTAGTGGCTAGTAGCGATCGCCCCAATCTTCCCTTTACGTTCCAAGTAGTTGAAGATGATGCTATTAATGCCTTTGCCACTTTAGGAGGTTATGTATATGTCCATACGGGTTTGCTGAAAGCCGCCGATAATGAAGCGGAACTCGCAAGTGTCATCGCCCATGAAATTGGTCATATTGGCGGGAGACACCTGGTTAAACAGATGCGGCAAAAAGCGATCGCTAGTGGTTTAGCATCAGCAAGTGGTTTAGATCGCAATACAGCTGTGAACATTGGTGTAGAACTTGCCTTGAATCGTCCTCGCAGTCGTCAAGATGAATTTGATGCCGATCAAAGAGGGTTAAGAACTTTGACACGCGCTGGTTACGCCCAGTCTGGGATGGTTTCTTTTATGCAAAAGCTGCTGAAAAAGGGTGGTTCTACTCCGACATTTTTGAGTACTCACCCCGGAACTAGCGATCGCATTGATGCCCTCAAACGTGCAATTAACTCTCAACCTAGTAATGGAAAATCTGGCTTGGATAATGCTAGTTATAAAGCAAATATTAGACCATTAGCGAAGTCTTGAGGAAATTGCGAAAGAGGAGGCAGGAGGCAGGAGGCAGGAGGCAGAAGGCAGGAGGCAGAAGGGAGCAGTTAGGAGGCAGTATTTCGACTACGCTCAACAATCAGACAGGGGGCAGAAGTTCTTTAATTTTGAATTTTGAATTTTGAATTTTGAATTTTGAATTAATTTCTCCCCCTCATTTCAAATATTCCTTAATTCCTATTGCGGCGATCGACTTTAATTTTGGCTGGATCAATGTTAATTACAACCTCTTCTAAAGGCAGGGTACGGACATAGTTTTTAAAGATATTAACTTGATAAACCAACTGATTTGTGACATCTAGTCCAGTCAACCAGCCACTCCGGGGATGATAAGCGCCAGTATCTATGTCTAACCATCCCTTTCCTTGGGCCAGTTTACCAGGAGAAACACCCGGCAGGGTAAAGGTAATGGTGTGACCGATGATAATTTGTTTATCTGGAAAGTAGGGTTTTTCAATACTGTGAAATTCCTCTCGTATCCAGCACAGTTCATCGGCAGTTTGTTCTGTCACCGACTTGGAAGGGTCAACACCAGCATGAGTTAACCAAATATCCCCTAAGTCAAGGTATGTAGGCAAAGTTTTTAACCAATCCAGATGGTCATCAGGAATTGGAGCCTCTTGGTAACTGGCCACGGTAGCTTGCCCTCCACCAAACAGCCATGCTTGCATCGTCGAGGAGGAAGTCCTTTCATTCGTCAGAATGTTTAGTAACATCTGCTCATGATTTCCCAACAAACATGAGTAGTTATTTTGCTTGACAAAATTAACTACTTGTGCGCTATGAGGGCCGCGATCGATTAAGTCTCCCAGAAAATAGACTCGATCTTCTGACGTGGGGGCGATCGCCTCCAACAATGTCATTAAACCTTCATAGTGTCCATGCACATCCCCAATTACAATTCGTCTGGGGCTAATTTCGCTCATTGTCTCTTAGCTGCAATAGTTTTGGCTAATACTTCTGCTACAGTTTACGCTGTCTGGTTTCCGCAATGAAAGGTAAAAATACTGGATAATGTTTATTTTAATTTAATTCTTGTACGAGTAATAAACTTAACTTATCAAATATATACAACGGCAATTGTTTTTCAAATATAACTTATAATATCGATGGTGTAAGACTAGCTTTTTCTGCTAATTTAAACTACTTAGCCGAGAATTTAGGCTCTTGCCATATTCATCACTTTTAAGTTCACAATGTCTAATGGTTTCTCTGCTGAAATTAGTTCGCGCATCTGCAAGCACATGAATGACGATCATGCTGATGCTGTAGTTATTTATGCTAAAGCTTTTGGTGGTGTTACTGATGCAATCGCAGCCGAAATGCTGTCAATTGATGCACAGGGTATGGATTTAACAGCGCAAGTCAATGGGGAAACTGTACCAGTTCGCATTCAATTCGATCGTGTTTTAGTAGATGCGGAAGATGCTCATCAAACTTTGATTGCAATGGTGAAGCAGGCGCGGGTAAAGGCTAAATAGGAAATGACAAAGTAATTGACACTAAATCTGCGATACATTTAATCACATATTTTTGTACATATAGCAATACTAGACTGGGGAAAGGTTAAAGGGAAAGGGAAAATTCCATACCTTTACGCCTTCCCCTTTTCCCCATTTCTACAAGAAGTCTACTGAATCATATTATGTCCGCTTGATTACTTATTAAACCCGAAGAACCCCACCCCCAACCC
>NZ_NOLJ01000008.1:0-37126 GCF_002246015.1 Nostoc sp. 'Peltigera membranacea cyanobiont' 210A | reverse complement strand
GTTTTAACTGTTGTACTTGCGCTCCCGTCTTGGCATTGTAGACATATACTTCTGCGGTTTTGACTGTCACGGCAAATACATAATCTCCCGCTACACTGATTGCTGCTGTAGACACTTCACGCTTCCCAGTGCTGTCATAGGGAATTACAATCCGCCACTTGGGAGTACGATTTCCTTTACTCCAATTGTCAAAACGGGCAATCTCAGATCCAGCAACTCCAGCATCGTCACCAAATGCAGGACGATCTACCGTAAAGCCTGACAAAAACATACTATCTGTTTCAGGGAAATATTCGATCCGCCGCAAGTCGTTAAATATTTTGGGAGTAGTTTGCTTTTCCATCGAACCATAGCTGTAGATGGGGTTGCCTTTAGGATCTATTCCCTGTAAAGGATAGTGTCGAATGCCATCTTCTGTTCGCAAAGCTTTCCAAACATCTCCTTTGCTGTCTACCCACCAGCCGCCAAGATGAGGATAATCTTTGCTGCGATCGTATTCGTTCTTTTCAAATTTGCCATTACCGTTGCGATCGCGCCAGATCCATTCCCCTTGTTCTGGCTGATGCGGTGGCCAATTTCCGGTAATAAATGGTTTATCTGCGCCATTAGTACCGACAAACATTCCGGCGGGTATGGCGATTTTACCATCTGTAGCGGGATTAAAACGATAGATTTGCAGAAAGCTGTTATACATATCTGTGAGAAACAAAAATGGCTTCCCTTGGATGCGGCGAACAAAGGTTCCATCTGGGGATGTATGCAGACGTGGATCTTGAGGATATTTGAAAGGATTTAAGGTGTAGGCTTTGTAAGTCCATTGCTTACCAGCAGGCTTACTGAAGTCCATCAGATAGTGTTCTTGTTTGGTGAATAAATCTACACCATCAGTTTTAGGATCGGCATCTGCATTATCGACGAATATCAATCCCAGCGATCGCCACATTAGTTTTCCCAATGGCGAAAATTTCCGCAAATCTGTTCCTGATTTGTTGAAACCATTACTATTTATATAGATATTACCTGAAGCATCTGTACCGACTCCGGTAAGTCCGTAAAGTTTCAAATCTCGAACTTCACCAGGAACTGCTGCATAGATACCGCCTTTAGAACCAAAACTACTCACCTGCACAGGCCGATCTTTGATCTCATAAGTCAACATTTGCTGACGCGACCCATTTTCTGCTACTAACAGCTTACCTTGATGATTAATAGCGATCGCAGTTGGTTCGACGATATCTGCAATCTGTTGGGGCAATTGCTTTCCACTTTGGGAATAATGTAAAATTTTTGCAGGCTTACTACCATTTTTACTTTGAATAATCCACAGATTTTTTTGTAGATCGATAGTTATTGCTCCCGGATTAGCAACGGTAAAGCTGCGAAGTTCCTTCATCGTATCAGTATCATAAACACGAATCCGGTTAGCCGCAAAATCACTTACATACAACTCGCTTCCCACAGTTGCTAATCCAGTAACTTCACTTTTAGTACTGGTAATCAACATACTTTTATCCCAACCACGCCCATTCGGAAACGGCGCAGGTTTTCCTGATAAGTCATAGCGTCTAACGCTATACCAAGTTGTTCCTTCTGGTGGATAATCTTCTTTTGTATCGCCCCTCGAACCTTGAGTCATGGCAATGTAAACATATTTACTATTTGCGGTTACAGCTTTGCCACCGCCACGACTCCAGCCGTGAGTATCCCCAAGGGCAGCAATAACTTTACCATCTTTATATATTCCTGCCTCCATTGCCGCCTCATCCCAATGGCTGTTGGTATAAACCGTGCCATCAGGAGCAACATACATGGCCTCAATATTATTTTGTACCCGCAGATTTCCACTGCCAATAGTATTACCTATCCAGGATGTTTTGTAGTTAAGCGTGGGTGTTTCAGTATTGTTTTGTACCCGCAAATTTGCACTGTCAATAGTATTACTTATTGACGATGCTTTGTATGTAATTGTCGGTGTTTCTGTTGTTGCCCAGTCTGTTGTAATTCCAATGCTAGTAACAATAACTGCAACAGTCATACTGAGTAAAAAATTTAAAGTTTTACTTCTTTGTAAATATCTAGTCTTAGATAATTTTTTTACTTGCTGATTGAGTTCATGACGAAGTTTTCCTAACTTCGCCAGTAATTTATTTATCATATATTTTTCATCTTTTAATTATTTATATACAATTACATTTTATGAAATCCGCACAAAAGATAACTGTTTTTAAATTCACTTGTATACA
The DNA here is from genome assembly GCF_002246015.1 of Nostoc sp. 'Peltigera membranacea cyanobiont' 210A. Taxonomy (GTDB): domain Bacteria; phylum Cyanobacteriota; class Cyanobacteriia; order Cyanobacteriales; family Nostocaceae; genus Nostoc. The sequence goes on along the minus strand of NZ_NOLJ01000008.1, from coordinate 34,883 downwards.
GTTTTTTCGGAGCAAGATATCTGATTACATATCAATAAAAAGCTATCAGGATTAAAATTTTACTATTTATATAAGCTTTATAAAAATTACATTATTGTATAAAATATTGAGCAACACTTTTAAAAGTATTTATTATTGGTTTTATACTGTAATTTCTGATACAAACTTAGTTGCTTACTAGTGGGTTTTTCCTTGGTGTATCTACCATACAGCTTTTTAAATTGTAGGTAGAGCAGATATGTAGTAAGTGTTATTTAGTTAATAAAAATACAGGTTTAAATTCATTATTGACGTTGGGATATAAATAGTTTATAAATTGGTGTTCCGTAAAAAAACTCTTATTAGTAATGTGTATTCCGAAATTATAATGATTCGGGTTTGGATACAACACGCTGTAGGGGTACACAGATGTGCGCCCCTAGTGTTTTAATATATTTATAGGATAAATATCGATGGAAGCTAATAAAGAAAGAAGTTTTAATTCAGCATCTGCATCTATTCTCACTCTGGGATTAGGCTGGTTTCCCAAAAGTCCCGGAGGACTAGAAAGGTATATTTACGAACTAACTCATAAATTAGCAGCAAATCACGATCGGATTGAATTATGCGGAGTCGGTTTACCAAAAACTGAACTAAATTCGCCGATTAAGCTGACTAACTTGGCGAGTCCCGATAGTGCTATTTGGCAAAGATTATGGTCGATTCGCACGAATTTTCAGAAAACAAGAACCAGCAAACCAGATGCTATTAATTTGCACTTTGCATTATATAGCTTTCCGATTTTAGATATTTTGCCAAAGGGAGTACCAGTTACTTTTAACTTTCATGGCCCTTGGGCTTCTGAAAGTCAGCAGGAAGTTGTTAACAAAAACCTCAGTCTTTTAATCAAGCACTGGCTAATAGAACAAAACACTTATAATCGCTGCGATCGCTTCATTGTTTTGAGCAAAGCTTTTGGTAAAGTTTTACATGATAAATATCAAGTACCGTGGAGCAAAATTAATGTTATTCCCGGTGGAGTTGATATTAATTGGTTTCAACCAAATTTATCACCCCAGGAGGCTTGTGCAAAGCTAGGCTGGCCTAATAATCGCCGGACTATATTTACATCACGCCGCTTAGTGCATCGAACGGGAGTTGACAAATTATTGCAAGCTCTGGCTATAATTAAGCCCAGAATACCAGATGTTTGGCTAGCGATCGCAGGTCGTGGTCACATCCAAGCTGCACTACAACAACAGGCTACAGAATTAGGACTAGATGACAACGTTAAATTTTTAGGTTTTCTCCCTGATGAGCAATTACCTATAGCTTATCAAGCTGCTGAATTGACTATTATGCCTAGTCAATCTTTTGAGGGATTTGGATTAGTAATAATTGAGTCCCTAGCCTGTGGTACTCCTGTTTTATGTACTCCAGTTGGGGGAATGCCAGAAATTTTATCAGAATTTTCACCCGATTTAATTACTACTTCTACAGACGCCTTAGCTATTGCTGAAAAATTAGAGCAAGTGCTTTTGGGTAATATCCCCATACCTTCACGATCGGCCTGTCGCCAGTACGCCACCACACACTACGACTGGAATCAAATTGCCCAGCAAGTACGGAATGTTTTATTAGCTTAAACAAGTGATTGTAATAGATTTCATGGTTGCTGCGTGGGTCAAATTAGATAAATTAGAGGTTTTATGAAAATTCTTTTTTTAGACCAAAGCGGTAAACCAGGCGGTGCCGAATTATGTTTAATAGATATTGCTAAACCTTATGGCGATCGCGCCTTAGTAGGTTTATTTGCAGATGGATCGTTTAAAGATTTACTACAACAAAATCATATCCCAGTAGAAGTTCTCGCAACTCAAGCAATCCAAGTTCGCAAAGAAAGCAGTTTGCTACAAGGATTCAAGAGTTTGGGACAACTTGCACCTCTGATTACTAAGGTAGTTAAAAAAGCGCGTAAATACGATTTAATCTATGCCAACACCCAAAAAGCATTAGTTGTCGGAGCGTTGGCAAGTTTTTTTAGTCGTCGCCCTCTGGTTTATCATTTACATGATATTCTTTCCAAAGAACATTTTAGCCAAACTAATCTTCGTATTGCTGTTAACTTAGCTAATCGTTTTGCATCATTAGTAATTACTAATTCTCAAGCTAGTCAAACAGCCTTTGTACAAGCAGGAGGACGCCCAGATATCATCGAAGTTGTTTACAACGGCTTTAATTCAAAAATTTATCAAACTGATGAATCTGATATTAAACAATTACAGCAACAGTTAGGATTAGAAGGGAAATTTGTCGTTGGACACTTTAGCCGTCTTGCACCTTGGAAAGGCCAGCATATTTTAATTGATGCCCTGGCTAAATGTCCGCAAGAGGTGACAGTAATTTTAGTAGGTGATGCACTCTTTGGCGAACAAGATTATGTGCAAAAGTTACACCAACAAGTTAGTGAACTAGGATTAGAAAACCGCGTCAAATTCTTAGGATTTCGTTCTGATATTCCCCAGTTAATGGCAGCTTGTGACTTAGTGGCACATACCTCTACTTCGCCAGAACCCTTTGGTAGAGTGATTGTAGAGGCAATGCTATGTGGAAAACCTGTAGTTGCAGCCAAAGCTGGGGGTGCGATGGAATTAGTAGAACATGGCCTTAATGGTTTTTTAGTGACACCAGGAAAACCCCAAGAACTTGCACAAGTAATTATCACTTGTTTACAGGAGACGGAAATAACTGCGACTATAGCCAATAATGCCAGGGCTACTGCTAGTAAGCGTTTTGATGTTGCAATTATTAATCAGCAAATTTCCCAATTACTGTCTCACAGATTATGATTAATTGACTAATCTACAATCACCGATTTTGTTTAGATAACCCCAGATATGAATCTGGGGTTTATGGGTGTGATTACAAACCAACTAATTCACGAGACTCAAAATCAGAAAGTTGTTGAGCGATGCCTACGGCGGCAAGCCACGCTAATCTTGCTTCCAACTTGGCTACACTAAACTGGTTACGCAGATATTCCAAATGAGCGATCGCATTTGCTTTATCGACAGTTAATCGAATCTGGGTGTCTATTGCCTTTTGATACTCCTGATTTACAAGCAGCACTTCAAAGCGGCGAGCCTTGCGTTGAGCATCATTTTTCAAATCCATCTCAAAGGCAGCGGTACGGTCTGCATTGCCTTCAAATCGGTTAACTTGGTGCTGCACTGCCATCAACTGAGAGTCTATTTCATTAGCCCGTTGAGCAGCTTGTGCGATGCCTTCGGCAAGGGCTTGGCCCAACGCAGCTGGATAATGACTCAGTTGCATCATTTAATAATTTTCCTCTAAGGTCAATAATGTAATGTTTAAGTATAAAACCAACCCTTGAATCCATTTACCAAAAGGCTGTCATAGAGCAGTTTTACACTTAACTCAGCTTGGTGGACGCTATATATATATTATAGCCCAAATGTACTGAATTAGGGTAGAAAAAGCAATGTCTGAAGTGCAGTTATGCCAATTATTTTACACTAATTATTTACAGTCATTTTCCTAAATTTTCGCTAAAACAAAGTTAGAATCAACTCTCAAAAAATTTTAAAGTTAAACCTCATTCATCTTTATCTGTACTCTGTATGAGCTAACTTTTTAAGTTTTTGAAATTAGCTTTAGACAAAGGAGTAAAAATGAATGTAGATCATCATTAATTTCTGGAGATGTCTTTTGAATAACACTATTAATTTTGGCTTTTAAGATTAAGTCCGCCCATATACCCATGACTTATTTAGCCGTCAGACTGAAGTCTGCGGCTAACAAAGTAAGCCTGCATAAGCAGGCTAATTATTTTCTGCTAAATTCTGCACTGTAGCTCAAGCTGCTTCCCGCAGTTGTGGTTGTGAGGGCACACTCACCTCTGGAAATGAAAGCGAGAGTTGTTCGGCTTGAGGTACTGCCGCTTGCTGCAAAACTTGAACTTCAATATTCACGCTGACCAAATAACTACCTGTATCAGCACCAACTGCTTCGGCAATTAGTTTAGCAATGTCTGGGCGTTTGGCAGTCAGCGGGTCACGTAAAATACACCGATCCCATTCATGCTTGGCAGTCGGATTGAGGTTGAGAATATAATGCTTCATCATCGAACTAACCCTTGAATCCATCTTCCAGAAGGTTTTCACAGAGCCATTATGCATTTGGCTAGGCTTTGTGGACGCTACACCTATTATAGTATATTTGTACTAAATTGGGCGATATCTGAGTCAGAAAGTAGGAAATATATCATGTCCGTCTAATGGCTATATTCCCTAATCTATGCAGAAAGCCCAAAAATCCCTTTAATATCATGTCCGCTTGATTGCTTATTAAACCCGAAGAACCCCACCCCGCCAAAGCTGCGCTTTGTCTCCCCTCCCCGCTTGCGGGGAGGGGTCGGGGGTGGGGTGTAATGACTGTGGTTAGTATAACTAATTATGCGGACATGATATAACCGGACACGATTAAGCTGTTCCACATTTAAATTGCATAATTAGCGTAGGCTTTTCGACCTATGCCACAAGAGTTATATAAATTTTGGATTAGATGTCGTTTAGCTTATAAACCATTCTTAAAAGCATATAGGTGTGTCTTAGCTATATTCCCGTGCTACATCCGATTAATTAAAGGACTTCTAACAAATAATCAAAGTACGATTTCTACGATGGGTAAAGCCAACGCCAAATTTATCTATTCCTTTCTTCTTCAATTTGGTAGTGTCTCTGAATTCTTAATCCCGGAAAATCTGCCCATAGGTAAATTCTAATACAAAGCTATTGCAACTAAGCTTACAAAGCAACACCTTATATTTATGTAAATCGCTATATGGTAGATATCTATATTCTTGACCTATTTGTGATTGGTCTACTTTTACTGATGGTAACTTTAGGGTCAGGTTGGATTAGTCGCTTACCCCTTTCTTTTGCCATCATCTACCTAGTGGTTGGTATTTTTCTAGGACCCTATGGCTTTGGGCTGATTCAATTACGTCGAGATGACGTTTTTAACACCGAACTACTGGAAAAAATAACAGAACTTGTCGTAATTATTTCTGTGTTTAGCTGTGGTTTAAGAATTGTTCGGCCTCTAAAGTTGGGTGTTTGGGATATTACAGTGCGATTGATTGTATTTCTGATGCCAATTTCAATTTTTGCTCTAGCTGTTGTGGGTAAATTGTTTTTAGGCATGAATTGGGCAGAAGCAATTTTATTAGGAGCAATTCTCGCACCTACCGATCCAGTATTAGCATCAGAAGTACAACTGACTAGTATAGATGACCAAGATGAGTTGAGATTTGGTTTAACCTCTGAAGGAGGATTAAATGATGCTTTAGCTTTTCCCTTCGTTTATTTTGGCATTCATGCCTTAGAAGATGACAATTGGGGTAACTGGTTTCAACAGTGGGTTACAGTTGATTTAATATGGGCGATCGCATCTGGTATTGTTATGGGAATTGTTGTTGCCAAATCTATCGTTTGGATTGAGCAAAAAATTCAAAAACGCCGTCCTGCTGATGAGTTAATGGAAGATTTTATTGCTATCAGCACAATTCTAATAACTTATTCATTAACAGAAATGGTTAATGGCTATGGATTTTTAGCAGTATTTGTTGCTGGTTTAGTTGTCCAACGCAGCTACAAGAATTCTGAAAAACCGATACAACAATTAGAATTTGTTGAGCAAGTAGAAAAGCTGCTGGAAGTTGGGACAATTTTACTATTAGGTTCAATATTATTATTGAAACCAATGCTTAATTATGCTATGCAATCTCTGTTAGTAATAATTTTGTTATTCTTGATTATCAGACCTTTAGGAGTTTGGATAAGCACAATAGGTAAACGTCCTCTAGATTCACGCCGCCGAAACTTCCACCCAGGAACTCGGTGGTTATTTGGATGGTTTGGGATTCGCGGTGTTGGTTCTTTATATTATCTAGCTTATGCCTTTGGTCATGGTCTGAAAGGTGAAGCAGGCGAACAAATTGCTTGGATAACTTACACTACTATCGTAGCCTCGGTAATTGTGCATGGAATTAGTGCAACTCCATTAATGAAGTGGTATGAGCGCAATTTTGCTAACAAGAGAAAGACTACTGCTCCCACCACAATAGACGAATTTGAGTGAAAACAATTAATTTTTGCAGTGACTTTTAGATAGTGGCGACAGTTGAATTGTCTGAACCTTACTTCAAACCTGAGAGTTGCTTTGAGTCTTAATTCCCCTTTCTTTATAGGAAAGGGGTTTATATTAGGTCTATATTCCCTATTTACCTGTCACTTTTTCAATAACTTCTTTCGCTTTTTCGCCAAAACTTTCTGGGGGATTTTGTTTTTGTTCAGCCTTCAAATTTCTTTCGTAAGTCTTCTCTATAGTAGTAAGATTTTTTGAATCTTTTATTGCTTGCTCATAAGCTTTTTCTCTGTCTTCTTCTTGAATGCCAACACCTGGATCGTATTCGTTAGCACGATTAATTTTTTCTTCAGAATTTGGTTTATACTCTGGAGGTACTAGTTTTAATTCTTCAAGAGTAGTTGCATAACTACTTTGCTGAACAAAAATGAAGGAACCTGTCAAGCTGATGAAAACCATCAAGCCAACAACCAAAAAGCTTGAACGTAATGCTTGTTTTAAACTTAATAGAATTTTTTGCATGAAAAAAATCTCCTAATCTTTTGTGATGAGCTTTTTTAGGTAGAAGATAGGTTACATATCTTAGGCTCACAGGCATCCTAAGTGTTTAGGTACAGTTCTTTCTTCTATCTCAAGGTATATTAATTTTTAATTATAGTAATCTTATTGACAAGATTTTCAGCAGGGCAATGCTATAAAAAGACTTCAACAGTTGTTGAATAGTTTTTAGAGTTATTTAATTAAAGTTAATAATATCGTGAGTCTTTTGCTAGTTCCTAAATACCTCAAGTCCTTGTATATTGAGTCTTGGCAGGATGTCGTGATAGGAATATTAAACGACATTTCAAAACCACTACAAAACCACAAAATTAAGGGCAGAAGTTAAAACCAACTCCAACCCTAACAGCAGTTTTATACCACATCTATAGAATGTTACTATTCTGTGCTTAATCTTTTGTTACATAACTATAAATTTTAGTGATGACTTACTTAAACTGAAATGACCAACTGTGATTAATTTCAATTCCTCGGCTTTGCATTACCTCTTCAAATAAATTTGTTGGTAATGCTTCTTCTACAGGAAAAACTCCTGGTTTTTTGAGTTTACCTTCTAGCAATAATTGGGCAATACTACCTGTGCCGTAACCAGAAGCCAACGCTGTATTTTCATGCACTACAGTTGAACAATAAACGGCTGTCTCACCATTTTTTTGCCCTGTCACTTCAGAACGAACTGCTACTCCAATTCCACTAAAATTATTAGTGACATCTGTCATTGAATGGCTGACATGAGACAGAAATTCAATCATGTAACGACGCTGCATTAACCACTTGGGAAAAACGTGTGCCGCAATCCAAGTTAGATGATTATAAAAATCTGGAACAGAGCCAAACTTGGTAATTACAGTTTTAACTGATGGGAATGCATGGGGCAGTGTAAAGGTTTCTGGCATATCAAACCAGTAAACTCCGCTGCGTCTATAAGGAGATGGAAACTCAACTAATTCTCTTTCACTGTAAGGCTTGACTATTTCCCATTTTCCATCTATCCAAGCCTCAAAAGGATACTGCAACCCTAGAAAAGTTGTCCGCATCACTGTAATGCCAGCACCACCAGAACCAGAAACTAAATAACTTAAATGGATCTTTTCTGGTCGATCGAATTGTTCAACTCCCTGGCGTACCATGCTGTTAGAAATACCAGGAAAAATGCCAGTATTAATAATTGCTGTCACGCCAGCAGCAGCAGCTTTTTCATGATAATTGAGAGCCTTGCTGGTATAAGAACGGTGGTCGCTGACATCTAGATAATTAACGCCTTCAGCAATACAGGTTTCGAGAACATTAGTATCTCGATAGTGAAATGGCCCAGCACAATGAATGACTAAGTTAGAGTTTGCGATCGCATCTCGCAACTTGTCAACTTCTGCCAAGTCTAATATCAAAAACTGCACTTGTCCCCCGGAAGACAAGTTCACAGCCTTCCCAAACTCCGCAGAACGTCCAGTAATCGTAATTTTTGCTTGCGTATGGGTAGCTATATCTTCGGCAACACTGCTACCAATCCGTCCTCTTCCTCCAAGAATTAAAACGCTGTCTGTCATTACTCCAGATTCGCAATACTAACCTTATTTCATCAGTTTTTCGTCCTGTCTGGCATCGGTTATAAGTATGATTTATAGTATTTAATAAAATTTCTGCTCTATCTAAATAGTTGTAAACAAGTTTGTAGTCAGCACTTTAGTCCTTATTTTCTAAGCACTAAAGTGCTTACTACAAACTCTTCATTACTAACTTTACAAAATACTACATTTGCGCTTCAATTTGCCTAACTACCGTCAGCGCCGAATAACTCACCCCAGCAGTACCTTCCCCTGGATGGGTGGAGTCACCAACTAACCACAAATTCTCGATTGGTGTCCGATTGGCGAACCCAAAGGGGCCAAAGGTAGGTATTCTTTGACCAATACCGCCTACTATACCGCGATCGCGGGCTGTGAAATGGGCAAAGGTGCGCGGTGTTGCGGCTTCTTGATAAATAATAGTTTCTGGTTTGAGATAAAAGTATTGGGCAAGACGAGCGATCGCTTCTTGGGTAAACTTTTCTTTTAGTCCTTCATAATCATCAGTCTGCCACCACTGTGCAGGATCGACAAATGAAGAAGCAATAATTGTCGCTTTCCCCTCCGGTGCGCGGCCGTCTCCAGGATGACTGACGGAAACAAACAGGGAATTATTCTCGCCAATGGGGCCATTGACATCGTACAGAAATTGTAAGTGCGGAGGACACCCAGGCGGAATTGCGCTAGCATCTACACCCAAATACACCACAAAAGCACCCGATGCTTGGGGCAATTTTTCCACCCGGTTTTTATAACCAGATGGCGCTTGTTCTCCCAACAACTGCACCAAGTTTTGCACGGTGACGTTGCTAACTATGTGTTCGGCTGCTTCTGTCCAAACTTCGCCAGTTTTCTGATTTCTAATGACAACAGCAGTAGCTTTGCCGTTTTCTACTTTGATTTCTTCAACAGTGTGGCGCATCAATAATTTGCCGCCATCTCTTTCTAAGGATTGTACCAAGCGATCGCTTAATACTTGCATACTTCCCTGGAGGTGAAACAATCCTTGGGGCAGTTGGGATACACTCAACGCTGTTGCTGCATAAAGTAATGCTGTCTCGTCTGCATCCACCTGGGAGTATAGCTTCAGTTGCAAATCTAAAAAAGTTCTCAGTCGTCGGTCATTTCCCAATCCACATAACCGTAAAGCATCTCCTACCGTAAACAAGGTAAAGGGTACGGTAATTAATGTACTCGGACGCACCGCCTGAGTTAGCTGCCACAAATCCCATAAATTACGCGGTGGTAGCACCGGGTCGCGTCCTTGAAATTCCCAACTAGCATCAAATAAAGTTGCCATCAACTGCCAAAATGGTTCGCTTCCAGGAAACTGTTTTTGTCGTTCCTCTTGCCATTTCTCTTGGTCGCGCCAAACGTTGATGGGTGTGGTTTCCCCAGGTAAATACACCGCACAAGCAGGGTCGCAAGGCGTTGCTTGTGGCAAATCTATTGACAATTCTGAGAATATCCGGTGGTGAATTCCCCCTGGTTCCAACCCCGCCACCTGAGTTGCTCCCACATCAAAGGTAAATCCCTGGCGTTTAAACGTTGAAGCACAGCCTCCTGGTACGAGGGCTTGATCCAAAATTAAGACTCTGTAACCTCTATGAGCTAATAATGCTCCAGCAGTCAGTCCACCTATTCCTGCACCAATAACAGCGACATGAGAGTTACTTTTGTCAAGATAAATGCTGGACATTGATTATTTTCTTTAAAATTCTTAATACTTTTACTTATAATTTTACCTTAATCTCTGACTTCAATAGGGTCGAAGGGTGCGATCGCGGCTATAGCAGTTCTCGCTTCGGTGCAGTACAGTTTTGACCTCACTTCCATTCTTCTCTCCTTTTAGGAGAAAGCTTAGAGTGTATTGCATACAAACGAGAAGCGCTATAATATACCTCCTGGCCCACAGTTATAATTTGTTTCAAAATTCGTAGATGACAACAAACAAACTCAAAGCCTTAGAGCTTTTTGCTGGTATCGGTGGGTTTCGCCTGGGTTTGGCAAATGCAAATATTCAAACAGTATGGGCGAATGATATCAATGAACTTTGCTGTAAAGTTTATGAAAGTAATTTTGGCAAAGACTCTATTATTTTAGGCGATATTAACGAAATCTCCATCTTAGACATTCCCAACCACGATATTTTAACTGCTGGCTTCCCTTGCCAACCATTTAGCCCTGCCGGTAAAAAACTTGGTGTGAGAGATAGAGTTAGGGGAACACTATTTGAGCGCATTATAGAAATATTAGACCAGAAGCAGCCACAATATTTTTTTTTGGAAAATGTCAAAAGACTTTTGACAATGGAAAACGGCTATCATTTTAGATTAATTTTAAATGCCCTTTCTGAATTAGATTATTTCATTGAATGGCGACTAATAAGCCCATTGAGCTTTGGTATTCCTCAAAATAGAGATAGAATTTTTATCTTTGGTACAAAATTAAACTCAACAGATATAACACCTAATAGTTTAGAAAAGCTATCAGTTTTTTTGACTAAAAAAGACAATATTTTATTACCAAATATCGAAGTTCCCTTGGTAAAATACATGTTACCAATCATGACGATGAAAAGTAAAAATGAGAATTGGGGAATTGCTTATAAAAATCAGATGTTCACTCAAAATGTTTCGTTATTGCCTGAAATGAAGCCGAGGAAGAGGCTTCAGGATATTCTTCAGGATGAGTCAATGGTGAATATTCAGTTTGATTTTACTGCCGATACGCTGGAGCGGATTAAGCAAAGTAAGCCTGTAAATCGTTATTGTAATGGAGTTGAAATTTTGTACAACCAAGATGGAGGTGCAAGACTTGGTTATACTATATTCGGAACTAATGGCATTGCATCAACATTGACTGCCTCAACATCAAGGCATTATGAACGTTATCAAGTAGGTGATAAATTTCGACGTTTAACTAATATTGAATATGCTAGGCTGATGGGTTTTCCTGATGATTGGTGTCAAGTTGTCAGAATTTACGATCAATACGCATTATTTGGAAATGCTATTGTACCAGCTTGTGTAGAGTGGGTGTGCAAAAGAATCGGTCAGACAAACTTTGAATTGAGTAAATCTGGTTGGCAACAATTAACTTTGGCTATTTAAAAAATGGAAGTGCTAACCTTATCCTCCCTCAAAACTGCTGCACGGGATTTTTGTGTTGTACTTAAGGCAACACCGATTCCTAATTTGTATGGGGTTACAGATGGCAAAACAGTAGGAACGTATGTTGAGTTGACTTTTAATCAATATTTGTCTACAAATTATGAATACACCCTTGGTAGTGCTGCTTTGGGAATTGATTTTCCCGGATTAGAAGTTGATTTAAAAGTGACATCAATTCGTCAGCCTCAATCTTCATGCCCCTTTCGTAATGCCAGTCAAAAAGTATATGGATTGGGCTATCATCTACTGATATTGGCGTATGAAAAGATTGATGAGCATAGCTCCCGCACTGCTAATTTAAAATTCCAGAATGTTGTCTTTGTCTCAAAAGAAAGAACTGGAGATTATCAAACAACCTACGGGATAATAGAAATCTTACGCCGTAATGGTAACAAAGAAGATGTAATAGCATTTTTAGAGGAACGCAACTTTCCTTTAGATGAAATTGGGCGTGAAATACTTGCAGAAAGAATTTTGCAGCAACCCCCAGAAATTGGCTATCTAACAATTTCTAATGCACTACAGTGGCGATTGCAATACAGTAGGATTATCCAGGTAGCAACTACGACGACAACAGTAGGTGTAGAAAATCTACTGCTAGGGTGAAGGAAATTGATGCTGCTGCCACAATAGAATTAAGCTGCTATCTCCAGTATTTCTTATGAGTGAATCTATTACCTTGACAGACGCTGGCTTCTTACCAGAAGATTTGTTACCAGATGTTAGTCTTCTGGTGACAGAAGACGATGAACCCTTGGATAATTTACCATCAGAAAAACAACAAAAATTACTAACAGAAACCCTTTACAGTTCTTGGAACGGGCCAAGTAATGCCCAAGGGTTTCTCGCTGCTGCCAATGTGGGTTTATTTACCACTGGTAAGCAACCGCCGATTGTGCCAGATGTATTTTTGAGCCTAGATGTACAGATAGCAGAAAACTGGTGGGAAAAAAAACATCGCTCCTATTTTTTTTGGGAGTTTGGCAAACCGCCAGAGGTAGTAATTGAAATTGTCTCCAATCGAGAAGGTAATGAAACAGGGCGAAAATTATTAGAGTATGCCAGGATGCGGGTAATGTACTACATTATCTTTGACCCAACTCAGCAACTTGGTGGTGAAATTCTACAGATGTATGAGTTGCGAGGGCGGCAATATATACCCACAAGCGAGCAATGGCTGACTGAAGTTGAGTTAGGTTTATGTTTGTGGGAAGGTGCGTATGAAGGTAAGCGGGATGTTTGGTTGCGGTGGTGTGACTCTGAAGGTAATGTGATTCCTACTGGTGCAGAACGAGCCGAACAAGAGCGAGAAGCTAAAGAAACTGCCCTGCAACGGGTTGAACGCTTGGCAGCACAGTTACGAGCCTTGGGTGTTGAGCCAGGAGCGTGAGGAGGGAGTAGGAAGTGGGGTAATTCAATTAATTGCAAAACGCTGTCAGAGCGAAATTGCCAGGAAACTCCCTATCTAAAAAGAAAAAACCCGCCGTAGCGGGTTACACAACAAAACTATGAACAATGAAAACTTGATTTAGCTGGAATACCTCATTTCAGCTTCCAGTTGACGAATTAGCTGTTCGTCGCCTTTTGCTCTGGCTATTTCCAAGCGATGCTCTAGGCTTCTTTGAATATTCGCTCTGTGAGCTTCTCGTGATTTGCTTATGCTCTGTACTCTATTTTGACTCATAGTGATTACCTGCTTTAATTTTTCAATTTATGTCTTGTATTCTTAACATAACACATATTTTGTAGCTGTTGCTACAGAAAATATCTTTTTTATATAATTCTACCAAAATATGTCTAATAACCAGATAGATCAACAACCACTCGTGACTTTACTGAGCGATTTCGGCGATCGCGATGTTTATGTAGGCATAATGAAGGGAGTCATAGCCCAAATCAACCCTAGACTGACGGTGGTAGACTTAACGCACCAAATTCCGCCCCAAGACATCGCCGCAGCCAGATTTAGCCTAATGAATGCTTATGCCCATTTCCCAGTTGGGACAGTGCATCTGGCAGTAGTAGATCCAGGTGTGGGAAGCAAGCGACGAGCGATCGCAGTAGAATTTACTCAAGGGTTTTTGGTCGGGCCAGATAATGGTATATTCAGCGGGGTACTTAGTCAAAGTCCTGCGATCGCTGCCGTCGAACTTACAAATCTTAATTATTGGCGTACTCCTCAACCAAGCAAGACTTTTCACGGTAGAGATATCTTTGCACCTGTGGCAGCTAATCTTGCTAGTGGTGTCCCCCTCAAACAGCTAGGACAAGAAATCGATCCGGTAAGTTTGGTAAACCTGGATATAGGCAACTGCAAGCAGACAACCACCAGTGTAGTGGGTTGCATTCAATATATTGACCACTTTGGCAACCTAGTGAGTAACATTCCAGCGAGTTACGTGCAAGGCAAAAGTTGGTATGTGCAAGTTGCCGGATTGAGTGTACCAGGCTGTAAAACTTACAGTGAGGTCAAAGTGGGGGAGATAATAGCTTTAGTTGGCAGTCACGGCTGGGTAGAAATTGCCATTAATTGCGGAGATGCTCACTCACAATTACAGATTAATTTACAAGATGTGCTAGAAGTGTTGTTTTTTTCAGAAAATCAGACCAGTGAATATTGCTAAAGTTAAGACAGTGAAAAATCACCAGACTGCAAAGTGCCTGTTGCTGATTTGTAGGAAAGGCAAAGAAAGGGAAAATCCTAGATATAAAACGGAGGGTGGGCAACTACACACCACTTAAAAACAAGCAGTTACATTCATCGTAGGCAGTGCCAATTCGACAAAAATTTCCAGAAAGCAACAACTAAAAGACGTAAGTTTAGGAATGGTGACATGAAGTTCGCCTTATTGCTCATAATAATAAAAGTAACCCTTGAGCAATTTCCTGTTGTACTCTACTAGAGAATCATAATTATATTCTTAGCTATGACTACACAAACACTCTCTGCACCAGAAGTTTATCAAGGTCAGTTTGGGGAATTTACAATTACTCAGAGCGATCGCACTGGCGTAATTATCTATCGCGCTGGATTAATGGTAGCAGCACTGAGCTTTGCCATCGGCAGCGCCTTGATTTTACTCAACAATAACCCAACTGTTGTAACTTTACTGACACCTCTATATGCTTGTTTTAGCCTCGCTCTTGGTGTAAGTTTATTTACCATCCATATCTATATGGCATCACTGCACCGAACGTTGCAAGTTTTTTGGGCGATTGGTAATATCGCATCAGTGATTTTGGCGATCACTAGTAGTGAACCTTTAGCTCTTGCTGTTTACAATCAGCCAATTACCTTATTTGGGGTTGGTTTTATCTTCGTAGCTTTGACAGGTATTTATTTTAAAGAGGCTTTTTGCTTCAATCGCCTGGAAACCAAAGTATTAACCCCAATTGTACCGCTACTGTTATTAGGACATTTGGTAGGAATTTTACCAACTCAGGGAGAAAGTATTTTATTAGGAACTTGGGCGATATTATTTTTAGTGTTTGCCTTGCGAAAGACAGTCCAAGCAATTCCTGCTGATATTGGAGATAAATCTGTGTTTACCTACTTGAAAGAACAACGTTTAGCTAAGGGTTAATGCGGAGAAAAAATCGTCGGTGTCAAAAATTTCCCAAAATCAAACTAATCAAACGCCAAGAAATGTGGACACTTACGGCTCAAGGGTGGGCGATTGCGATCGCTTTGATTGCCTATTTAATATTTTTCCTTTTTACTCATGTACACTCATTTCTCGCCGTAACTTCCCCGATCCAATCAGCAGAAGTATTAGTTGTTGAAGGATGGCTACCAGATTACGCTATAGAAAAAGCTTTGACTGAATTTAAAAACGGTTCTTATCATCAAATAATTACTACCGGAGGCACATTAGGAAAAGGAAGTTATCTTACCGGATACAAGAACTTTGCAGACGTGTCGGCTGACACTTTCATAAAACTCGGTTTAGAAGCAGAAAAAGTAGTAGCTGTTCCGACACCTTTTGTAGTTAAGGATCGTAGTTATGCATCTGCTGCTGAATTTGAGCGTTGGCTATCCAATTCAAATTTAAAAATAGAATCGATTAATCTTTTTTCCTTGGACGTTCATGCCCGTAGGAGTTGGTTTCTTTTTAAAAAAATACTTACCCCTGAAATTAATGTTGGTGTGATTGCTGCTACAACGCAAGATTATAACCCAAACAAATGGTGGGGTTCTAGCGAAGGTGTGCGGACGGTTCTTGATGAAGGTATAGCTTATCTTTATGCACGTTTTTTGAATTGGAAAGCCTAACGGTGATACAGCAAAAATATTGGCTTCGGCAGACATTTAATTTTGAATTTTAGATTTTGGATTTTTCAGTCAATCCAAAATCCAAAATTAAAAATGGTATTACTTACCCAGGATTTGTAATAATGCTTGCCGATAAATTTTCAGACCCTCTGCATTCAAATGGTCGCCATCACTGGTTAAATTTTCTTTAAGAACATTATTTTCATATAATGGTGCTAGTCCGGCTGCGGCAACTGGTACTTTTTCTGTTTCAGCCACTTGATTAATCAGAACATTAATTTGTTCAACTTTAGAATTTGGGGCTGCTACAGTTGGATCTGAGCTTGCTGCCACTGTCGAATAAAAAGCCGGAATCAGAAAAATCTCTTTAGTTCCCATTGTGCGCAGAAGTGCGATCGCCTCTTGGAGATTTTTGCTAAATAACTCATCACTAATTCTATACAAAGCATCATTTCCACCTATGGCAATAATGGCTTTTTCGCATTTAACCTTGGTAGGAATTAAACTTTTCAGTTGTTCTAGTAATGAGATTGTACTCAGACCATTTAACCCAAAATTAAAAGTACCACTCCCAAGGGTATTGCCAAGTCCAGCCGAAATAGAATCGCCAAATAAGCAACCTGAAAACTGTTTATTCTGGGCGGCGAGTGTTTGATATTGTAGTGCAATTCTTCCTAAAGGTGAAGAACTTACGTCATCTTTCGGCGGCGCATCAGCAGAACTAGCAGAGGAATTTGCCATACCGACTAGCTTCTTAATCTTTGACACATCAATAACTAGTTGATTACTGGGATAGGCTTGTAGAAAGCTAGTTATTCCTAGACCTTCTGGCGATCTTGCTCCGATGATCAGGGCAGATCGTAGTGCTTGTATACTAGCTTGATCGCGACGAGCGATCGCTTGGGAAGCAAAAGATAAAATTTGCTTGCCCATTCCTGTGTTTACCAGCTTATCTAAAGCCACAATATCAAGCGACATTTTCACTTGAAGGGCTTCTTGGAACTTCTGTTTTTCCTTAGCGCTAAGGTAATCTAGGAAAGATTGCAAATCGCTAGAAGCCTTTTGAGTCTCGCCATAGTTGCGTATATCTGCCACCGGAATTGATTGCTCAAACAATCCGTACCTGACGGTAACTTTTTCGGCTGCCAAACTAGGTAATAAACCAAGGCCACTATGCACCAGTAAAAATATTAAGCACCCAGATAGGCTTATTAGAAGACGATAAAAATATTTCATCACAGAAGATAAGAAGATAGATAGTCAATAGTTAATAGTCAAGACTCAAGAGTCAAAAGTCAAGGGGAATTAGGAAAGAGGTCTTTGTAGAGACGGCGATTCATCGCATCTTTGTAGAGAGAGACGGCGATTCATCGCGTCTCTTGCCTTAACCGAACAGTATCGCCCCTACTCCATCAACAGCCAACCCTAATTTGGGAATACTCAATCCAGTGGGCGTGAGGATAGAACGGTGGTAGAAGAAAGCGCATATTGGTTAGCTTGGGCGCAAATTTCAGGAATTGGCCCGGTATTATTGCGACGGCTGCAACAGCATTTTGGCACGCTGGCAACAGCTTGGAACGCTACTAAGGTACAGTTAGGAGAAGTAGAGGGTTTTGGTTTTCAGACACTAGAAAAAGTAGTACAACAGCGATCGCGTTTGCACCCAGAACAACTCTTCACCAAGCACCAGCAGGAAAACTCTCATTTCTGGACGCCAGCAGATGCAGATTATCCCCGTTTACTGCTAGAAACTCCCAGTCCACCGCCAATTTTGTACTATCGCGGTGAAGTCGAACTCCAAGAAAATCTCGGACAAAAACCAATGGTTGGGATTGTCGGAACCCGCCAACCCTCAGAATATGGTATCCGTTGGACTCGCCAAATTAGTACAGCTTTGGCTAAAAATGGCTTTACAGTCGTTTCTGGTATGGCAGAGGGAATTGACACCGAAAGCCACATCGCCGCCATGAAAGCAGGTGGACGAACGATCGCAGTTTTGGGAACTGGTGTAGATGTCATCTATCCGCATAAAAATCGGGATTTGTACAAGCAAATTTTGACGGCTGGGTTAGTTGTAAGTGAGTACCCCACAAAAACCCCACCCGATCGGACTCACTTTCCCCGTCGCAACCGCATTATTGCAGGTTTAAGCCGCGCCATTCTGGTAATGGAAGCGCCTTTAAAATCTGGTGCCTTAATTACTGCTACCTATGCAAATGAATTTGGTAGAGATGTCTATGCATTACCTGGAAGACTAGACGATTATCCATCCCAAGGATGCTTAAAGTTACTGAGTCAGGGAGCTTCTTTCATTCTTAAAGAACTAGACGAACTATTAACAATGCTAGGAGCAATACCACAAATTGATACAATTGAGGCTTCTACAGCACCAGAGCAGTTAAGTTTACCCACTTTATCACCAGAATTGCAAACAGTAATGGATGCGTTCGCCACAAGTGTGCCGGAGGCTCTCGCAAGTGATGCTTTGCCCTTTGATTTTATTGTCCAACAAACTGGCATGGCTGCTGGCTCAGTTTCCAGTGCTTTGTTACAGTTGGAACTTATGGGTTTAATTTCGCAACTACCAGGTATGCGGTATCAAAAAAGTTAAGAATTAAAAGATAACAACATTATTTAGCTTTGTTTGTAGCAATTTATAGAGGTTCTCAGTTGCATAGAATACAGACCGAACCCCCAGCCTTTCCCTTCTAGCGTTGGGGAGTAAAATTCAAAGCCTCTCTCCTAAAAGGAGAGAGGTTTGGAGAGAGGTCAAAGTCTATTGCATCCGAAAGAGAAGCGCTATAATCATCAGATTTCTGGCAATATAAAAATTGTATTTTTATATATAAAAACAAACTACTTAAAATAAGGAATCAGTGGGCTTTTGAATACCAAGTAGAACTATTGTGCCTCGAAATACAATTCCAAGGCTAATAGTTCAAGTTCTCTTAACTGGACTAAACAACAATTTATCTGAAGTTCGGTTAAACACTCACCCGAATATGATTCAAGTCCACTTGAGTGAACAGTAGCTCTAAGTCGCAGAACTTAAGTTCTAGCCAGGATGTGGTTTCGCATAATACTTTGACTGTTACCAAAATGTGGGTAATGACGAGATTTTAATTATGGCGATTCTCTTTTTGCTTATTAAAGCTTGAATTGGTTCAAATGACTACGGGGATTATAAGTACGTATAGCCCGGATTTTTTCATAATATTCCCGCTCTTGTTGGCTGAGGTCTTTTGGTGGAACGATCGCTACTTTCACCAACTGATCGCCGCGTCCACCTTTGGCGAGGGGCCAACCTTTGCCACGTAAACGTAGAGATTGACCAGAACGGACTCCTGCTGGGAGTTTGACATTCACTGAACCATCGGGAGTGGGTACATCAATAGATGCTCCCAGAGTCGCTTCATCTGGTGTGATTGGCACTTCGCATACTAAGTTATCGCCTTCCATTTGGAAGAAGGTGTGCGGCTGAAGTTCGACTTTTAAGTATAAATCTCCCCGTTGTTGAGTCATGGGGTTAATTTGACCTTTGCCCCGCACCCGTAGGCGAGTACCAGTTTTAGCCCCAGATGGAATGTTGACATCTATTGTTTCATTACCTAAACTGAAGCGCTTTTTCACACCATTAAATGCTTCAGCAAAAGTTAGAGCGATCGCAGCTTCACTATCCTGGCTACTAGCCGCACCTCCATCTTGAAACCCAAAATCGTTAAAGCTGCTGCTAAAATGGGTTGAGGTACCCGGAGAAGTGCGGTAAGAGTGACTTCTTGCCTGACTTTGGCGCCCCGTACCCGCACCACGAGGGGGAGGGCCACCAAAGCGTCCTAGCAACTCATTAATGAACTCATCAAAATTGCCGTATTGACTGAAGTCAAAGTTACCCATATCGGGAGCAGCGCCGCCAGATGGGAAACCTTCACCAGCTTGTTTCCAATATTGACCGAATTGGTCGTATTTTTTGCGTTTATCTGCGTCTGACACAACTTCGTAGGCTTCGCTAACTTCTTTGAAGCGTGCCTCTGCCTGTTTGTTGTTTGGGTTGACATCAGGATGGTATTTCCGGGCTAGTTTACGAAAGGCTTGTTTAATTTCCTCCGAACTGGCAGTCTTACTGACTCCCAAAATAGCGTAATAGTCTTTGAAGTCGGTTGCAGCCATCTACCAGCCTCCTATAGAAATTCCCGTTATGTTTTTTTTTGAAGAAGAGAGATGTTTAATTTGCCTGGTATAGTGCCAAACAAAAAGAATATGATTTCAAATTAACAAAAAATATAGAAAATCAAGTGTGGTTCTCGCTCACCAAGGAATCGCAATTCCCGTACTCCGATTTTTCTGATAAGCGGCTGAGGCTGTCTAATCCTTCTTCCCGACTTGGGGGAGCATCCCGGAGTTGACGGTGCATCCGCAAAATAATTTCTTCTGGAACTTGGCGCGATCGCCTTTTATTTCGTGCCAAACACAGCCAAACTGGTGTATCCACCCAAATTCCCCTAATGTCGGTAAAGCCCAAGTTACGGGCTAAAGCAATGACTTCACGACGATGGCGGCGCTGGGCATTGGTGGCATCAAAAATAGCTGTATTAGTTGTGGAAATAGCTTGCTGAAATTGCCGCTCAATTTCGCGCCAAATCAGCAGCCACGACCCTTGAACGGCTTGGGAACCGAACAATTGCCCCCGAATGGCATCTGTAGAAATTAGCGCCATTTGGGGGGATTGTGTCAGTAATTGTTTTGCCAAAGTTGACTTCCCACTACCTGGAAGACCAATCAGTAAGATGAGTTTAGTCATTAGTTATTTGTCCTTTGTCATTTGTTACTTGTAAGTATTAACCAATGACCAATGACTAATGACTAATGACTAATGACTAATGACTAATGACTAAATGATGGTTCCATCAGGAATTACAGCATTTTTCATCACGACAACGATGCCACTACGGATGTAGAAACCTTGACTTTCTCGGTCAGCTTCTTGCACGTTATCTTTATTGATGATTTTGACATCGTGCCCGATACTGGCATTTTTATCAATGATAGCACCGCGAATAATCGAGTCAGTACCAATACCTACAGGAATGTCACCTTTTTCTACATTACATTGACGTTCTACAAAAGCTTGATAAAAATCTGCACCCATGAGTAGGGAATCTTCGATGACACAACCAGATTCAATTCGCGATCGCACTCCCAAAACGGAATGTTGAATGCGGCAATTTTTCAAAATACAACCTTCGCCGATCATTGATTCTGTTACCTGGCAATCTAAAAGTTTACTTGGAGGTAAGTAGCGAGCACGGGTATAAATTGGCGCTTTTTCATCGTAGAAACTAAAGGGTGGCTGAGGCTGCTGAGTTAGGGCTAAATTGGCATGATAAAATGCTTCGATTGTTCCAATATCTTCCCAGTAGTCATCAAAAAGATAAGCTTGAACGTTGTAATCTTTAGAGGCATCAGGAATAATTTCTTTGCCGAAATCAGTCCTTTCTGTACCTTCTCTCAATAACTTGAACAAAACCTCTTTTTTAAAGACATAAATCCCCATTGAAGCGATGTAAGGCTGCTCTTGGGCTTGTTCTTTTGTTAATCCTAGTACGCTTGTATCAACACGCATTTTGGTTAACGCTTCACCTTTGGGTTTTTCGCTAAAATCGATTATCCTACCAGAATCATCGATTTTCATCAAACCAAAATCTGAGGCGCGGCGCTCATCAATGGGGATGACTGAGAGAGTAATATCAGCCCCCGTTTCTCTATGGCGCTGGATAAACTGGCGATAATCCATGCGGTAGAGATGATCGCCTGAGAGAATTAGATATTCGTCTGCATTCCATTCTTCCATTAACCATAGGTACTGACGTACAGCATCGGCTGTACCTTGGAACCAGTTAGGGTTTTCTGGTGTTTGTTGTGCGGCTAGCACTTCTACAAACCCTTCATTGAAACCAGTAAAGTTATAGGTACGGGCGATGTGACGATTCAGTGAAGCTGAGTTGAATTGTGTCAGGACGTAGATTTTGAATATTTCGGAATTTATGCAGTTACTAACAGGGATATCGATTAGGCGATACTTACCTGCTACTGGTACTGCTGGTTTAGCGCGGAGTTTGGTTAGCGGGTAAAGCCGAGTACCCGCGCCACCACCAAGAATGATTGATAATACTTTCTTCACAAAATTTCTCCCGACTGCCTTTCAACTCTCATCTTCAGTTTAGGACTGTCTGCCACCACAGGTAAGGGGTATTATCTGATTCTTTGGGATGAATTTTACAGAATGCTGGTAATGTATGGATGGTGCGGCTGACAAGTAGAAATATAGAACATTTGTATTAATTGAGATGAAGAATGGGGTGCGATCGCTATACCCAAAAAATTAACAGAGAATTGTTTTTGGAACATCACATCAGATCAAACACTGAAGCTACCTAAACTTTTCCTCTGATTTACCAAACGCAATTGCTGCGATCGCTTCAAACATTTCACCCAAGGTTCCTCTGATAACTGGGAAATGGCATTTGGTGACAGTGTTGCTGTGAAAATATCTTTGCCACTGCTAACACCACTAACGCCTAAACTTTCTAAAATAGCAATTGCAGCCAAGTCCAAAACTGATTCGGTATGGATAAAAACCCCCAAACTGGGTTCCTCTAAGTTTTGAGTATCATTCAGCGCTGTAGCAAGGGCAGCATCTAGCTTTTGATAATTCATCAGCAATTCCTTCGTAAAAGGGCGGGCAATTTTTAGCCTATCCTAAGACCAATTTATCAAATTTATGAGTTTTCATTACCTATCTTTCTACAGACTTAATGCATGAATTTCTACGTCCAATTACAGATTTAGTGCTGTTATCTTTAGCTGTTGAGCTTTCTTCAGAACCTAAATGCCTAATATGCTTGCAAGAGTAGGCAAATAAGTTTTGAAGACTTCGGCTAGTTTACTAGCATCCGTAACAGCAGATGCTATACCTTTAAGAGCATTGAGAGCCATTGAGCAGAGTTTATTTCCTCGTTCTGCTGATGGTTTTTTACCTTCTTCTGCTATAGTTTCTACAGCTTCTAGCGCCTCTTTTTTTTGATTTTCAGAAAGGGCAGGTTCATCAGTGATCGATTTTTGCAAAGTGCTTAAAATCTTTGCTAACTCGCCGCTAGTATCAGTACTAATATCTCTAAGCTGTTGAATCGAATTACTAACTTGACTGTTTGCATCTGCCAGTGTCAAGTTAGAGTTTGTGACATTGCCACCTACGGTAATATTATTACCGCTAGACATATCGACATTTCCATCTGCATTAATATTTTGATTATTGCTTTCCATGATTTCAACTTCTCCTGCTGGATTTAGTAATATATTTGCTTTTTCACCTTGAATATATAATTCGTTATAATAGTAATTTGTAATTGTTTGGTGAATAGCCGATTTGTCAGCTTGTGGAGACACACCTACTTTGCCAACAAATATGCCTCCACCCTTATTTTCAATACTATAACGAGAAAAATCTAATCCTTCATGCTCTTGAGCAGCTTTAGCAAGCGAAATACCAAAAGCCCGCAAGTTAAATCCATCTCGCAAAATTACATCTACAGTCTCTTGTAATTTATCGATCCATTTTTCAAAGTCACCGTCTTGAAACTCGCCACTGTCTGGCTTCCGTTCTGAAAGAATAATGCGATCGCCTTGTTTAGTACACTTTAAATAAACGTGCGAACATTTCACCCCTGTGAAACGAGTATTTTTATTAATATTCCATTCTTGGATGCAAGCACCGCTCAAAGTTGCTTCTGAAAAATCAGCATCTAAAGCAGTTACTCCGATTAAAATTGCCTCTGTCAAATTAGCATTTTTTAAATTAGCACCGTTTAATTTGGCAGCCGTATAATCTTCATAGCTTCCTCTTTTATTTACTAGCAATTTTCTAACTTTTGGGTTTTCCAATATTGTTCCTTGCAATCTAGAGAATTCTAATCCAGTTACATTTTCAAAGCTAGTACGAGTTAAATTAGCTTCTCTAAAATCTGTATGAGGTAAATGTGAGCTATCAAAGCAAGTATCTGTTAAATCTGCTTTATAAAAAGATGTTCCACCTATTGATGTCCAGAATACAGCTGCTTCCTTAATCCATATAAATTTAGGCGAGCCTTTGATTGCTTTTTTTGCAATCATTGCGGCTGCTAATATAACTGGAATCGCTGCAATTATAGTGATAAGACCATCACCATCGTTTTCTTTTTGAATCTTGGATACACCTATAATTAAAGCTTCAGCAATCAGTCCATATCCCACAATAGCTAGAAATTCACCTATAGCTCCATAATACATAGAGCTAATTGCTATAAAGAATGCTTTAATAGTTGCACTAACCAATGCGAAAGCTATGCTCAAACCTAGACATAAGAGCCAAAATCCTATTCCAGTCCTCTGGTTCTTTGCCTCAAAAGAAATATAAATAACAATTCCAATTACTATTAACGCAAGAACACAAGTTACTGATGCTACTTCATAACTGCGAACTACAAATATTATTAATGCTATAGTATATAAAATAATTGCAGTAATTTCTATTAAGTTAAAATGATTAACTCTCAAAACATTGGATATAGTTACCAATACTCCACCCGCTAGAAGCGTTACTATACTAAGGAAAGCAGCTATAAAAATACTAAAAATACCTATTAGTACTTTTTGGATACGCTTCTGTCCTGCTAGAGAATTTTGAAAATTACTTCTAGCTATAGTCTTCTCTATATATTGATGATTCCGAATGTCTTGTTTATAAGAATTCACGTCCAAAATTGCAGTAAATTACTCACAGGAACAATGCAGAAATTTACATATTATTTCACATATTACTTTTTCCTCTCCCCATCTTGGTATGTTTCTTATATCTATTGGGTTAGTGGCAATTAAATCTATAAATTCACTATTGACTCCAGTTAGTAAACTCAAATCATTTATATTTAAATCTGTCGCCTCAAGAAATTCTTGAACTCGCAGCATGGTTGGAGGTAACTCTACTTTTTCTTTATCTTGTAAATCTTCAATACTGCAATTTAAAGCTACACTGATTTTGCTTAGATTAGTATAAAATGGTTCTTGCGTTATTTTTTTATTTTCAATAGGTTGTGAACTATAGAAACAAATAATAGGAAAATCAACATGAGACTGGTTTGCCAACTCTTGAAGAGACATTTGTTTGTCTTGAGCCAGTTCAACAAGCTTGAATCTTACGGCTTCCCTTGTCTCTTTAGGCTTTACTAATTCTACCATCTCTATATCTAATGCCTTGGCTATTTTTCTCAAATCCTCTATTTTTTCTGTGATATGAAAATCTTCATTTTCATTGGCATACTTCTGAATATCATCTGGAGAAATATCAGAAGCTGTACTTAGTAAATCAATAGCCATATCCTTAGCTTTGACAGGATCTAACATTTGAAATACTTGAGCAACACCAGGCTCTGTGACAGGCCAATTTAGGGCTATAGAAATTTTTTTAAAATCGTCAGGAGTCTGTGTTGCGTAAGTCCGAATAGCTTCTTCAGAAACTCCTGAAGTAAGACTAAGTAGATG
Organism: Nostoc sp. 'Peltigera membranacea cyanobiont' 210A; assembly: GCF_002246015.1. Lineage (GTDB taxonomy): Bacteria > Cyanobacteriota > Cyanobacteriia > Cyanobacteriales > Nostocaceae > Nostoc. Next base: position 9,594 of record NZ_NOLJ01000008.1, on the reverse strand, counting down.
GTAAACGTTTTCTTGTGCTAGTTCTCGAACGCGAAGTTTAACCATTGATATGAATTATGAAAATTTTATGTAAAATTTGCTACTTGAAGACAAAATAAATATACAAACAAAATTAAAAATTATCTGAATAGTTAAGAATAATTTTATTATTTTGTTACTTGTATTAACTTACAGGGTGTACTAAGCGATCGCCTTTATAACCCTAAAGAGACACGATATATCTATAGTGTTTAATATATCGCGTCTCTCAGTCTAATTACAGATTAGCTGCGTTAATCACTCCATAACCCCATTTGTCATCAAATGTGCCTGCGGGTTTTCCGGGAATTGCACTATTTTTACGTAGCAAGTCTTTCACAGCAGCCGGATCGAGTTGAGGATCTCGCTGCAACAGTAGTGCTACTAACCCACTTACAAACGGTGTTGCCATACTCGTACCAGCCTGCACCACAAACTTGGAATTAATCATCGATGAGCGGTCAAAATTAGCATCGGCGGAAAGTGTGGAAATAATCATCGCTCCTGGTGCTGCTACATCGGGCTTCTTCCCATCAGTGCGTAGAGGCCCTTCACTACTGAATTCCGAAATAGTATCCAATTCTAAGCCCATTTCTCGCACTTGGCCATCAATATCTGTGTACTTGGTTTTAGTAGTATAGGCGGCAACTGTAATTGCACTGCTGGCGGCTCCCGGCGAACCAATTTTTAAGGCATCCTTCACACTTTTACCAGTGAAAAACACTGATGAACTATCATCTAATGTCCACACATTTAAACATGTGTCAGTTGAAGAAGTGTTGCGGACTCGCAGCTGCCAAACACCTCCCATGACTTGCGAGGGGCCAATACCACGTATTTGCACAAAGAAATTATGGTCGCCGTTGGCTTGGTCTGGCGCTGGTGTGGCTAATTGTACCCGTGCATCTGGTAATTGGTAATCTTGGGCGGCATTACCGTCAGTAATGATTTTTTGAAAGGGGGTGACAAAACCGTTAGGACTCCGCACAGATACTTCCAATTCGCTATCTTTGGCATACCAAGCGTTTAACCAAACTATGCCTACTTGATTCAAAGGAACATTGAAGCGCATACCACGAGTGCGTCCACTGAGTATGGTCGCTTGTCCATGAATGTTGTCATTTCCTTCATTACCCGCAGCACAGCAAACAATTCTTCCAGGGCCAGTTTCGGCATCGATAACTTTGGATAGGGAATCACTACCATCATGAGCATCAGCGTGTCCGCCCAAGCTGAGATTTACCACTGCTGGGCGTCCCAACTCCCTAGCAACTCGGAAAATATAACGCACACCATCTGCAATGTGGGCATCTTGTAAATCTGACCTGACGACAACTAATTCTGCTTCTGGTGCAACACCGCCATAACTAGCATCGGCACCAGCGGCAATGCCAGCGACGTGAGTACCATGACCGCCAGTATCCTGAGAAACTGTCAGTTGCGCTCCGCTAAATTCCGCCCCATAACCGCCCTCTGTGACTCCTGGCCCTGGCAATGTTTGATCCCAAATGTGTAAAATTCGTCCAGCAAAGGCGGGGTGTTTCGGATCGATGCCACTGTCTATAATACCGATGATTACTCGTTTACCAGTCAGTCCGGTTTTATTCTTAAATTCCGGTAGTTTGACTGCTCCTATTGCAGTGTCCATCCTCAAATGAAGTTTGCGTGATGGCTTAATTCGCTGAATCACATCTTCTTCAGATAAGACATCTAAACTCTCTATGGGTAAGAATGCTGTCCGCACACTCCCAGAGTTTTGATTGACTTCAATATTATATTGTGATAGATAACTTAAGTCTGCATCATGGTCGCAGTAGATAAAAACGACGCTTTTAGTGGGCTTGACCGGGCTTTTGTGGGCAATGATGCCAAGCGATCGCTTATGTGTAAGTAAAGCTTCATCTCCTTCATTTTGATAGTCTTGATATGCCAAAAGTAGTCCAGGAGAAAGTTTTTCGTGTCTCATTTTTACCTTAAATTAAATTGAGTTGCCGTGAAGAAAGTAGTGGTTCTAGGAGGATAAGTCGCTTTAGGATTAACACAGACTATGTAGTTTTTTCGCTTCGATTATTTGATGCGACTATAGTTATCTATTTATTTTATAGATAACATCAAATCAGTTTAGGAGGTAGGAGTTATTCCTAAGACAATTGCTAATTCATAACTCATATTCTGGAATTACGTATCCCTCATAGTGATTTTCTGTAGTTCCTGAGACATCTTTGATTGCTTACATCTAACAATTACCCAAGTCTGAGGTAACAGGTAATTTTTATGAAGCTATTAAACTAATCCATTGTCTGCCGAAATAATTACGGACAAAGTGAGGAAAATAAAATTAAGAATAATTAAGTAATAAATAAATTTCTTAAAAAAGTATTCAGGAATCAGAATGCAATCAGTGACAAGTCTATCTAGTTGACCTGTTAAAAACTAAAACAAAATAGTTAAGACTGATAACATTTGCGTATAAAACAGCATGAAAAAGGCTAAATCACTAATGAATACTGAGAAATGACAGATTCTCTATCATAAGTAAGAGCCATAAAGAAGCTAATATTTGCAACGATCGCTTCTAAACATACAAAAAGTTATTCATGCAAATTCAAACACCAGACTGGGTGAAGCACGCTGTTTTCTACCAAATTTTCCCAGATCGTTTTGCCAGAAGCAAACAGCCGCGCAAACGGTTATTGCAAGAAGCCCGTTGGGAAGATTGGGACTCTATGCCAACCCTCCAGGGCTATAAAGGCGGCGATTTATGGGGTATTATGGAGGATTTAGACTACATCCAAAATTTAGGGATTAACGCGATTTACTTCACACCCATTTTTCAATCTGCCAGTAATCATCGCTATCATACCCACGATTATTATCAAGTTGACCCGATGTTAGGGGGCAACGAAGCTTTTAAAGAATTACTTGATGCAGCCCATCAACGAAATATCAAAGTTGTTCTGGATGGAGTGTTTAACCATTCCAGCCGTGGCTTTTTCTTTTTCCACGACGTTTTAGAAAATGGCCCCCATTCGCCTTGGGTAAATTGGTTCAAAATAGAAGGCTGGCCCCTTTCACCATATAATGGGGAGTTTCCTGCTAACTACGCGGGTTGGGCTGGGAATCGCGCCTTACCAGAATTTAACCACGATAATCCAGAAGTACGAGAATACATTATGGAAATTGCCGAATATTGGATTAAATTCGGCATCGACGGTTGGCGATTGGATGTACCATTTGAAATCAAAACTCCTGGTTTTTGGCAAGAATTTCGCGATCGCGTTAAGGCAGTCAATCCCGAAGCTTATATTGTGGGCGAAGTGTGGGGAGATTCCCGCGAGTGGCTGGATGGGACGCAATTTGACGGCGTGATGAATTATCTATTTGCTGGGCCGACAATTGCCTTTGCAGCAGGCGATCGCGTAGTCTTAGAACAAGTCCAAAGCCGCGACTATCAACCCTACCCACCCTTATTTGCTGCCGAGTACGCCACCAAAATCCAAGAAGTACTGCAACTTTACCCTTGGGAAATTCAGCTAACTCAACTCAATTTGCTTGCAAGTCACGATACAGCCCGATTGATGACGATTGCAGGCGGCGATATAGCCAGTATAGAATTGTCAACTTTACTGTTGCTCACCTTTCCCGGTGCTGCCAGCATATACTATGGTGACGAAGTTGGCTTACCTGGAGGAATAGACCCAGACTCACGTCGTAGTTTTCCTTTAGAGGCTAAGTGGAATCAAGAAATTTACAATACTCACCGCCAGTTAATTGCCCTCCGCCACACTTACCCAGCTTTGCGTACAGGTGATTACCAAGTTCTGTTTGCTCAAGGGCAACTTTATATTTTTGCGCGAACTTTGGGGACAGAAGAATTGATAATTGCCATCAACGCTGGTACAAGTTCGGCAACAGCGAATGCAGATGTTGCCACTTTGCGGACTCAACCCACCAAGCTTTTATATGGCACTGCTGAAGTTGAGTGTAATGGCGAAGGAGAAACTCAGCAGTTGTCATTGACTGTTCCCGCACGGAGTGGGTGCATTCTGGGAGTGGGGAGTAGCGAGTAGGGAATGATATCATGTCCGCTTGATTGCTTATTAAATCCGAAGAACCCCACCCCGCCAAAGCTACGCTTTGTCTCCCCTCCCCGCAAGCGGGGAGGGGATTAAGGGGTGGGGTGTAATGACTGTGGTTAGCATAACTAATTACGCGGACATGATATGAGGGGACAAGAGGCAGGGAGCAGGGGAGAAGTTGCAGTAAGCTTTTCCCCTCTGCCCTTACTTCCCCGCCACCATTGCAGGCATCAACACCGCATCAATAACGTGGATCACGCCATTGTCTGCCAGAATATCTGTTTTCAGGACATTGGCGTTATTTATCTTAAATTTACCGTCGGCAGATTCAATGGCGACAATTGAACCTTCAAGCGTCTCTGCCTCGTTAATCTGTACCAAATCATCAGACCTGACATCCCCACTAGCGATATGATACGCCACAATTTTCTGGAGCTTGGGGATATCTTGTAGTAGCGAGTCTAAAGTTCCCTCTGGCAGATTAGCAAAAGCTTCGTCAGTTGGTGCAAAGAGCGTGAAAGAACCAGGGCTTTTCAAAGTTTCTATGAAATTTACAGCTTTAGCAGCCTTTATTAGGGTATTGAAATTACCCGCTGCGATCGCAGTTTCCACAAGGTCAGCCATGAGGTACGTTATTTAATACTACAAGTTACTTATAAAGTGACTAAAATATCTTAGCCTCTATCAATAGAGAGGTTGCCGGCGATTAAACAGACAGCAGTAGACTGATTTAGTGCTGTTACACTGGAGAATGACCCCAAGAACCACTGATTATGCTAAAGCGTTCTAAGTTCGAGACAACTCAATCTCAGATTATGCACCGGGCTGAGGATCTGATTAGTGCAGCCTCAAATCGATACCGCATTACGGTTCAGGTAGCAAATCGTGCTAAACGTCGGCGTTACGAAGACTTTGAAAGTAACGAAGATGCGATGATGAAGCCAGTGCTAAGGGCAATTATCGAAATGTCTGATGAATTGACTCAACCAGAAATTATCGGCGAACTATAAGATTGAGTGCTGAGTGGTGAGTGCTGAATTCTGAATCAGGCAAATTCATCTTTTCACTCAGCAACGCCCAAAATATTGTTCTATGAAAAAGAAAAAATTTCTGTTTAAATCAATTTTCTCAAAACTCACAACTCAGTACAAGCGAAACGCACCGCTACCGCTAACACCACTACTGCTTACCTTAATACTAGTGAGTGTAATTGTTTTAAGTTCAGGGGCGGATAAATCAATACATAGAAATTTATTTAGTATCCAACCTGCTTCTGCTCAGAGAGTCACGCCTAGCGATGTTTGGCAGCTAGTGTATCAGCAATTGCCAGATTTCCCACGGGAAAATAAGTATATCAGCAAAGAAAATGGTAAAGTTGCCGAAAGCAATACCTTAGCAAATCGCCTAATTAGATATCACATTTATACCAAAGGGCGTGCCCCGATTTATCGCTTAGATTGGAAGCTAACTTTAGCTGATTACCTGGGTGCAAATGAAATTATGTATGATACTACCTATCCAGGAAATGATGCACTACAGAAAAATCCCATAGAAAGCGATTGCAAAGCCATCAAGAGCCTCACCCGCAGCCAGCGAGATGCCCTAGTACAAGTCTTAGTCAATATATTTAATCCTACTTCCCAAAACACCGTACCCCCTAACTCCAACACCACACCCAGTCCAACTACATCAACTAGCCCACAGCCACCGCAACGAGGAGGTGCCGAACTACTAAAATGATAAATTTTCCTTTGCGCCCCTCTGCGTTACACCTCTGCGTACCTCTGCGTTTAAAAAACTAAACTATGGAACGCGTTGTCAAAACCGGATCGGGTTGGCGTATTGGCTGGAACCCCGATACACCTGAGTTTAAAGGTTTAGTTGGTACAGATGATTGGGCAATTGAGTTAACCGAAGCCGAGTTAAATGATTTTTGTCGTCTACTAGCACAGCTAGCAGACACCATGAAGCAACTCGCAGCTGAATTGATGGAAGAGGAAAAAATTAATTGTGAAGCCGAAAGCGATTTATTATGGATGGAAGTAGAAGGCTATCCTGATGATTACAGTCTGCGCTTCATCTTGAATACAGGGCGATGTGTAGAAGGTAAATGGAATGCTTCTGCGGTTCCAGATTTACTGCAAGCTAGTGGGATGCTTAAGGTTTTTTAAAATTGCCTCTTGATTATCCTACAGTTTTGCTATATGATAGGAATTCTGACCGGGGCGTAGCGCAGCTTGGTAGCGCGCCACTTTGGGGTAGTGGAGGTCGTGGGTTCGAATCCCGCCGCTCCGATTGATGATAAGCCATACCTGCTAGTCTTTTTAAAAGATTGGCAGGTTTTTTCATAGCTTTTTCCTGAAAAAACCGAACCGAACAGTAAATCTGGGTGTACCCGCACAATCAAATTTTCTCAATGATAAGTAATTAGGCGGACTTAATATAAAATCTCTAGCAGATTAGTAGGTAAATTGGCATGAGTGAAAGTACAGAAACGATTTTCAGCAAAATCATTCGTCGGGAAATTCCCGCTGATATTGTTTACGAGGATAATTTAGCCCTGGCATTCAAAGACATCCATCCCCAAGCGCCCGTTCACATCCTTGTCATTCCCAAAAAAACCATTGCGACACTAGCTGAAGCTGAATCTGAGGATCATGCTGTGTTGGGGCATCTTTTGTTAACTGCTAAACGTGTTGCAGAAGAAGCTGGACTAAAAAATGGTTATCGAGTTGTCATCAATGCTGGTGATGACGGCGGTCAAACAGTCCATCACTTACATTTGCATATTTTGGGAGGACGGCAGTTGGATTGGCCCCCTGGTTGATCGGAGGCAGGAGGCAAGGGGTAGGGTAAAAGGTACAAACTAGAGTGGAATTGTGAGCGAAAGTACCCCTGCTCCCCTGCTTGTTAATATCAACGCTCATAGTGCTTAATTCTGGCAGCGCGTTTTCACTTAACCGTGCGGTAATGTAAAAACAAATCACTTCCAACCTGACGAGTTTCTATGAGTTCTAGATGAGGAGCAACATCGGGAAGAAAACCCTCTCCCTCCACTGGGCTAGGAGCGTGCTTTCCTCCAAAAATGATCGGCCAAATGGTCAACCACCAATCGTCAATTCGCCCTGCCTTGACTAGAGCAGCTGTTAAAGAGCCACCTCCCAAAGCAACGATTTTGCGAATACCCCGCTCTGCCATCAAGGTGTAGGCTCGATCCCAATCCAGGTCTGGTTGAGTCGATGGCGGGTATTATCCCGCGCACCTCTCAGTTAAATCTGGGCGTGCGACTTTCACCGCACCCAGCTTCCGATGTTCTTAGCTTGCGCTTTTGCTCATGTGTTTGTAATCGTGGCAACTCTCATGAATTGCTTCAAGATTATTTTTCTTCCAGTTGGCATGATTTCCGTCGATGTGGTGTAGGTGAAGCCGTTCCTCATCGATGAATTTCAGACCACAGGAAGCACATCTATGGCTTTGCTTCTTAAGAGCAATAGAAGTTTCGCCGCCATAGAGTTTACTGTTACGTTCGCTCCAGTAGGCTGTATCTCCGTCGTAAGGTGATTTAGTTTCCTTGACAGAAATGTGTTTGTTTTCGGAGTAAGGAACCTTTGGGAATGCTTTGTCTAGTAATTTCTTGCTAGAGTTGCGATTTTGATTAGTTTCCTTGTTGAATACCGTGTAAGCTCTTTTTTCGATGTGGTATAACGAGTTTCTTGACCCGTCCATCTTGCAGAACTTATGGTAATTTCTCCAACCTCTAACTACCGGGGCTAATTTCTCAGCCTTTGTGGTAGCACCATAATTCGAGTTGTTGACGATGTGTTTTACCTTCTTACGAAATGCTTTGAAGTTGTCCACTGCGGGACTGCATCTGAACCTTCCGTTTTTCTGGACTTTAAAGTGCCAGCCGAGGAAGTCAAACCCATCTGTCGCGGCGGTAACTTTGGTTTTCTTTTGGCTTACATTCATTCCGCGTTTGCGGAGAAACTCGCTGATTCTTTCAAGTATCTCTATTGCATCATCTTCGGGTCGGAGTATAATAACCATGTCGTCCGCGTATCGGATTGATGGTTCAGTAATATCACTGGTCAGGGTTTTATCAGTGATTCTGTATCCTAAATTCTTATGGTATCTGTGTATACCCTCAATCCCGTTGAGCGCAATGTTAGCTAGTAAGGGACTGACCACTCCCCCCTGGGGTGTTCCTTGTTCAGGGAATTCTGGGTTGACTCCTGCCTTGAGGCATCGGTATATTCCGAGTTTTAAGCCTTTTGGAGCAATGAGTTCATCCATAATTGCTGAGTGGTTAATCCTATCGAAGCATTTTTCGATGTCGAGTTCTATAACTCGTTTCTCTATTCCATTGCAAGCAGAGTGGAGGTTATTAAAGATGTACTTTTGTGCATCGTGGGCAGAGCGCCCAGTTCTGAACCCGTAACTCCTAGCGTGGAAAGTGGCTTCGTGTGCTGGTTCGAGTGCATATTTTGCGAGGCATTGCCAAGCCCTATCCGCTATGGTAGGTATCTTAAGTATTCTGGTAGTCCCGTCCTTCTTGGGGATGGGGATTTCCCGTAGTCCTTGATGCTTCCAATTTCCACTGTTCATTCTCAGTAATTCTTCAAGGTTGAAGCGTTCTTCAAATGAGAGTGATTTCTTCCCATCGATACCCGCCGTCTTTTTACCAGCATTTAGCTGAGATACTTGTCTAATTGCAAGAAATCGAGCCGAGGTTGATTTGAGAATAAGCTTTTGGAGTGACCGAGCTTTCCGCTTGTCTCCAACAAGAACAGCTTTAAATACGCGCTTTTGAAGGCGGAAAAGATTTCGGCGGAATTTCTTCCACGGTACGGCTTTCCAAGATTCACTAGTATGTCTACTGTGTCTAATCATTTTCTCTTCTCTAGTTTGTATTTTCTGAACACCTCAGTCCAATTACGGACTGTCCTACCCTAACTGTGGGAATTCCTCCGCTCGTCTGGTCTACCTGAGATTCGACTGTCTCAAGACCCACAGTTAGTTTTTATTCGTTCCCTCGGAGAGATTGATGAGCCACTGCGTTGCGGGGGTTCCCCCCGTTGTAGCATGTGGCGTTGTTCCGTTAGATGTAGCCAATTCGACTGCTGGATTCCCTAGACTCTTTGCCGTTATTAGATTCAAGATACGGCGGGAATAAACTCCAGTGAGGTCAGGGGATCTTGAGTTGCGCCCTGTCTTTTGGTAAGTCGCTTTTATAGGCTCGGTTTCATCATAGGAACTCCCTGTTAGCACCAGTGTCAACCCGCAACGGTCGTCTGATTGCGCCCTGTTCCCAGCTTCACTCTACAAGAACCGAGCTTGTTCGGTGTGGGCAGATAAGGAGTCAATTCTGAGTCTGAATGGCAAGGCTTACACTTGCATCTGACCGAGAGTTCAGCCTTTTGATGACAGTAATCTGCTGTCAGGCTGGCTTAGTTATGTACGGACTGATTACCGTGATTCACTAGGCAACGAATCGCAC
>NZ_NOLJ01000007.1:496718-572702 GCF_002246015.1 Nostoc sp. 'Peltigera membranacea cyanobiont' 210A | reverse complement strand
ACATCGCTGGGATGCATCTGTACGATCCTGAGACTGGTGAGTATAATACTCCCTTTGTTCGAGATGTTCTGGCTGGAAGGGAAGCAGTTCTGATTACCCTTGGTGTCTGGGAGGAGGGACTTTTGTTAAAGTCAGGGAACCCAATGGGAATTAGAACAGTTAGTGACTTAGTTGCTGGGGGAGCGACTATTGTTAACCGCGAAATAGGTTCTGGTAGTCGGATGCTTTTGGAACAAACACTCCAAAAAGAGCAGATACCGTTCGATGCTGTTCAGGGCTTTGACAATATACTCAAAAGTCACCAAGATGTTGCCCAAGCTGTAGTCAGAGGAGTTGCCGATGCTGGTATGAGTACGGCATCTGTAGCTACCGCCTTTGGGTTGGGATTTATCCCTTTACATCGGTCACGATATGATTTGGTGATTCTTAAGGAATATTTGGAAGAAGCACCTGTACAGCAGTTGCTCAGTACTTTGGGACATCGAATGGTTCACTCCCAATTTGAAATTCTCGGCGGTTACGATATCAGCAAAATCGGGGAAGTTGTAGCGACTGTTTAGAGTGGATTGCAATGGTTGGTTGTGGGTTAAAGGAAAACTTGGCGTAAATTTAAATTCCTGCTGCAACCACTCTTTAGGTATGAGCAACCTTCAGGGGATTACAACAACTGGTAATGCTGAATTCGTAATTCGGATTTCAATTTGAGTTTCCGGCTTGGAATCTGTAGCTTTCTTTTTCCCAATTGGTGTTATACCAATTCAATTCATGACTGCAACAATCCTTGGGTAAAGACGCGATGAATCGCGTCTCTACAAATGGTCTATTTGTCGCTTTCTTTTTTCCAATTGGTATTGCTACCGCTAGAGAAATCATTTAAGTGAGCGGATGGTAATACTTGCAATATTCCTTGAGTAATGACTAATGGTCAACGAAAACTGACCAAAACTTGAATATGTTCTGGATTCGGACTCTTTTTGCTGTAGAACGAGCACCTCCAACAACGTTCTATATCAGGTTGCTGCTGTAATTTTACAGTGCAAGTACCTCCGGTAGGCACAAAGTGCCAACGCCTCATAAACTGACAGACCCAGCAAACAAACAATTACAGGATCAATCATCATGTCCGACGGCAAAATTAGACAAATTGCTTTCTACGGTAAAGGTGGTATCGGTAAATCTACTACCTCCCAAAATACCCTCGCTTCTATGGCGGAAAAGGGTCAACGCATCTTGATTGTGGGTTGCGACCCCAAAGCTGACTCTACTCGATTGATTTTGCACTGTAAAGCCCAAACCACCGTGCTGCACTTGGCTGCTGAACGGGGTGCTGTGGAAGATATCGAACTTGAAGAAGTTGTAATCACTGGCTTCCGAGATATCAGATGTGTAGAATCAGGCGGGCCAGAACCTGGTGTAGGTTGCGCCGGTCGGGGTATCATCACCGCCATCAACTTCCTCGAAGAAAACGGTGCTTACTCAGATGTAGATTTCGTATCCTACGACGTATTGGGCGACGTTGTGTGTGGTGGTTTTGCTATGCCAATTCGTGAAGGTAAAGCCCAAGAAATCTACATCGTTACCTCCGGTGAAATGATGGCGATGTTTGCAGCTAATAACATTGCTCGTGGCGTTCTCAAATATGCTCATACTGGTGGTGTACGTTTGGGTGGGCTGATTTGTAACAGCCGTCAAACTGATCGGGAAGACGAACTGATTAGCACCCTGGCTGCCAGACTGAATACCCACATGATTCACTTCGTCCCGCGTGACAATATCGTGCAACACGCCGAACTGCGCCGGATGACAGTGAACGAGTATGCGCCTGACAGCAAACAAGCTAATGAATACCGCACATTAGCGGACAAGATTATCGGCAATACAAATCTTACAGTTCCCACACCCATCGAGATGGATGAGCTAGAAGATTTGTTGATTGAATTTGGCATTCTTGAAAGTGAAGAAAATGCTGCAAAAATGATTAGCCAAGCAGATGCTGCTAAGAAGCTAGAAGACGCTCAAGGCGAAGCACTAGAAGCTCTGAAACAAGGAAACGTAGAAATAGTTTCCGGTAGCTAAGACTCAAGAGCTAAATACAAAGTAAATATTAGGTGGGCTATTCTCGCCCACTTTCTCACCAATCTTTTAAAATGGAGGTAATCGAATAGCTAATCTTAACCTCTGAGTGTTTTATCGTCACCGTGTTAACACTAATCTACTAAAGTATACACAGCAAAATTAATACTTTAATACTTTAGTTCATGTTTTTGTTTTTTCCTTCTCTAACCTAGTTGATGTTTATATTTTAGGGAATGATAAATTCTCTCGATCATTCCCTTTTATTCCATGTTTTAGATACATTAATAAATGAAAGTCCTATAAAAGCCTTTGGGAATTCAGTTAACATCTAACAAATTCTACCTATTGTCACCAAACAAATGAATCCCACTCCAGGAAAAACCAACGATTCACTCAGTGACTCCAATTCCGAAGATGCTCGTCAGCAGAAACAAAAGAAAAAAAAGTCCTCCACACAATTACCCCAACCTGGAACTACTCAAGGGAGTTGTGCTTTTGATAGTGCAATGATTACCCTAGTACCAATCACCGATGCTGCTCATGTAGTCCACGGGCCAAGTGGCTGTGCTGCCAGTATTTGGGGAAGTTACAGCAGTCTCTCATCGGGTTCGATGCTGTACAAAATACGCTTTACCAGCGACATCGATGAGAACGATATCATCTTTGGTGGAGCCAAAAAGCTGTACAAAGGCATTTTAGAATTAGCAAGACGCTACAAACCGATGGCGGTATTTGTTTACTCCACTTGCATCACCGCCCTGATTGGAGATGACATCGAGGGAGTTTGCAAAGATGCCACCGAGAAAACAGGAATACCCACTATCCCAGTACATTGTCCTGGCTTTATTGGGAACCAAAATTTGGGCAATCGTGTTGCTGGTGAAGCGTTGCTAGAACATGTTATTGGAACAGCTGAACCAGATACTAGTACACCTTATGACATCAACCTAATTGGTGAACATAATATCGCAGGTGCAATATGGAATGTTCTACCGTTATTGGAGAAATTAGGTATCAGAGTTTTGGCAAAAATTACAGGCGATGCTATCTACAAAGAAGTTTGCTATGCCCATCGTGCCAAACTTAACGTGCTGCTCTCCTCCAAAGCACTAATTAACATGGCAAAAGGGATGGAGAAAAAATATGGCATTCCCTATATTGAAGAGTCTATCTATGGTATTGAGTCAATCAATCAATGTCTAAGGAATATTGCTGCCAAGTTGGGTAATTCTGATTTGCAGGAACGCACAGAAAAACTAATTGCAGAAGAAACTGCTGAAATAGATGAAAAACTCGCTGTTTATATCACCCGATTGCAAGGTAAGCGTATTATCCTTTCTATTGGAAGTTTCAAGAGTTGGTTGATTATCTTTGCTGCTAAGAACTTGGGGATGGAAGTTATTGCTATTCTGACTAAGAATAATACTGAGGAGGATAAAATTAGAGTCAAAAGTTTGCTGGGTCAAGATGGCATAATTCTAGAACAAAATAGTCCTGAAGAAATTTTACAGCTAATTAACCAAAATCAAGCTGATATGTTAATTGCTGATAAACGCCATCAAGACACCTCTCTCACTGCTAGGATTCCATTTCTAGATATTAATCAAGAACGCAATCATGCCTATGCAGGGTATATAGGAATCTTAGAGGTAGCACAAGAACTGTATGCCGCTTTTTACAACCCTGTGTGGGAACAAGTATACCAGCCAGCCCCGTGGTCAGAGGATGAGGGAGTAGGGGAAGTAGGGGAAGCAGGGGAAGCAGGGGGAGCAGGGAATTCTTCAGAGGAGGAAATTTGATGGCGATTATTAGCGTTACGAGTACATCTGTTGCAGTTAATCCCCTGAAGCAAAGCCAAACTGTGGGTGCAGTTTTAGCCTTTTTGGGGTTGAAGGGAATCATGCCTTTATTACACGGTTCTCAAGGTTGTACTGCTTTGACTAAGGCGGTATTAGTACAACATTTCCGTCAAACGATTCCTCTTTCCAGTACGGCGATGACCGAAGTTGCAACCATTTTGGGTGGTGAGGAAAGAGTTGAACAAGCAATCTTGACTTTGGTGCAGAGATCCAAACCAGAAATTATCGGTCTTTGTAGTACTGGACTCGTGGAAACCAGAGGCGATGATATGGGGCGCTTTGTTAAGGAGATTCGCCACCGTCACCCAGAACTAGATTATTTACCAATTGTGCTTGTCTCTACACCGGATTTCAAAGGTACATTACAGGATGGCTTTGCTGGCGCAGTTGAGAGTATAGTCAGGGAAATTCCCCAAAAAAGCTCTAAGCAAGATGCTTGCCCTACACAAATCACTATTTTGGCGAGTTCTGCCTTCACACCAGGTGATGTCCAGGAAATCAAAGAAATTGTCACTTCCTTTGGAATTGTACCTATTGTTGTACCCGATCTTTCTGGCTCTTTAGATGGTCATATAGAAGATTCCTCTAGTGCCATTACAGCTAATGGCACTACTTTGTCACAATTGCGCTCAATTGGTAGTTCTGTATTCACTTTGGCACTAGGTGATAGTATGCGGGGTGCGGCGCAAATTTTGGATCAGAGATTCAATATACCTTATGAGGTATTTGGTGAACTGACGGGACTAGCAGCAGTAGATAAATTCCTGCAAGCATTGGCGGATATCAGTGGTGTCAGCGTACCAGAGAAATACCGCCGTCAACGCCGGCAGTTGCAATATATGATGTTGGAAAATCACTTTTACTTTGGTTGCAAGCGAGTTTCTTTGGCGCTGGAACCAGATTTACTTTGGTTAACAGTTGCTTTTTTGCGATCGCTAGGAGTTGAGATTCACTCAGCGGTGACAACAACACGCTTTCCTCTACTAGAAAAACTGCCGATCAAGAGCGTCACTATCGGCGATTTGGAAGACTTTGAGCAATTGGCGGTTGGGTCTGATTTACTAATTACCAACTCTCATGGAGTAGCGATCAGCCAACGCTTAAAAATTCCTCTCTATCGTCAAGGTATTCCCATTTTTGACCGCTTAGATCATGGTCAGTTTACCAAGGTTGGCTATCGAGGTACTATGCAACTTTTATTTGATATTGGCAATCTGTTTTTAGAGCAGGAAACAAAGGTTAAGCATTAATATTAGTTATCATGCCAATGTTTCCTTCACTGACACAGACATTTTAAATAATGATGAAAAGGTTTGTAGAGTGGTGTGTTGAGTTTTCTTCTTGGTGGAATATCCGCCAAAGTAGAAAGTCTCTTTTGTTTATCGTTATGCTTGCCTTGAGTGCGATCGCTACGATGATATTATCGTTCCCTTTGAACGCTCAAATTAAGCTGCCGTCAACGCCAAAATCGGAATTAAGGGGAGTGTGGCTAACAAATATTGATAGTGATGTCTTATTTGAGCGCGATCGCCTCAAGGGATCTTTGCAACGTCTTGATGAACTCAATTTTAACACCATATATCCGGCGGTTTGGAATTGGGGATATACATTGTATCCTAGCAAAGTTGCCCAAAAAGTTATCGGGCGATCGCTCGATCCCACACCCGGACTCAAAGGGCGAGATATCCTCAAAGAAATTGTGGATGTGGGACATCAAAAAGGGTTAACGGTGATTCCCTGGTTTGAATTTGGCTTCATGGCTCCAGCAGATTCCCTGTTAGCTAAAAATCGTCCCCAATGGCTCACAAGTCGCAGTAATGGGACTCGGATTGTCAAAGAAGGGACACATAATCGCGTTTGGCTAAATCCCTTTCGCCCAGAAGTACAACAATTTATTCAAGATTTAATCGTTGAAATTGTTAGAAACTACAATATCGATGGTATTCAATTTGATGACCATTTTGGCTTACCATCAGAATTAGGATACGATGCCTATACAGTGGCACTTTACAAAAAAGAACACCGCGGAAAAGCTCCCTCCAAAAACTTTAAAGATCCAGAATGGGTACGCTGGAGAGCTAACAAAATCACCGAGTTTATGAAACGGGTATTTACAGCCATTAAAGCTACTAAAAAAAATTGCCTGGTTTCCGTTGCTCCTAATCCTCAACGTTTTTCTTATGACTTCTTTTTAGCAGACTGGCAGAAGTGGGAACGGCTAGGAATCATTGAAGACTTAGTTTTGCAGATATATCGAGATGATTTGAATATCTTTGTTAGCGAATTAGAGTATCCAGAAGTGAAAGCGGCCAAGAGCCATATTCCAGTGAGTGTAGGCATTTTGGCTGGCTTGAAAAATAAATCCGTACCGATGCAGCAGATTCAGACACAAGTGCAAAAAGTACGCGATCGCAATTTTGCCGGAGTCTCTTTCTTTTTCTATGAAACCCTCTGGAACATGAGCAAAGAAAAGCCTCAAGAGCGTCAAACTGCCTTCCAGAAAATTTTTCCCACACCAACAGCTTACCCGAATTTGCTAGCAGGCTGGAAACCATAAGAAAGGATGAAGGATGAAAGTTAATACTTTATCCTTCACACTTATACTCGTCAGTCAGACTGCTCCGGTTTTGCGCTCAATCCCCGTTAAAAAACTGAATTACGAATTACGAATTACGAATTACGAATTACGAATTACTAATTATTTTAACTAGCTTGCTGTCCAAACCGTCTCTGTAAATCAGCCTCCGCTTCCTCAATTGTCATCGGCATCTGTTTTGGAGATTGGGCACGTCTCTTGTCGATGTAGATATGGAATGCTTCATCGTCGTTGCGATGCTCCAAAATATAAGTTCTTAGCTGCTCTAAAGGCATTTGTTGAAAGTTAGGTTTTGTCATAACCAAAGAATTTCTCCAGTTAGTGTTACCTCAGCTTCGATTGAATTATTCGCCAAGATATAAACATTTCTGGTGCGCTCGTCTAATCTTACAAGGTCTAATTCGTTTATAAACCCTGGTAAGTTGAGCGCACACCCGAATTGCGGATATTGCTTGTTTGGGTGTAGGCTCCATAAACACTATCCTATTCCTAAACGCCCAGCCAAGCCGGGAGTGAGGGGTAAAAGAGTAGTAATCATCAAGAATAGAGCCAAAAGCCCCAAAGCGGCTCTAGCATCATCTGGTTCAGTGACTTCATTCAAGCTAGGGCGTTCTTGATCCCGTTGCAAAAAGAAAATCACGATCGCCCAGTACATGGCAATCATATTACCGAGAGACACTAGCGCCAGTAAAATTAAAGTTGCGATCGTTGCCCGTCCTGCGGTTTTGCGTCCATAAATCGCTTGAATAATCCGCCCACCATCGAGTTGTCCGGCTGGCATTAAGTTCAACGCGGTAATTACTAACCCCAGCCAACCAATAACTACTAGGGGATGAACGCTTACCAAGGGTGACTGCAACGCCGAACCAAGGACAACTCGCGCCAAACTTCCCACCAAAATCGACCCTTGGAAAAACTGATTGGGCAATTGAAATAAACTACCTGGGTGGGAAAGCAGCAAGCCTGTCACCAGCATTAACAAAGAGACAATACCACCTGCGGCTGGCCCTGCTAAGGCAATATCAAATAATACCTTGCGGTTGGGCAACAGAGACTCAAAGCGGGTAATTGCACCAAAGGAGCCAATTTGCACTGCGGGTAGAAAGAATGGCCAGCTAAGGCGAATTTGGTGACGCTGTGCAAGTAACCAATGACCAATTTCGTGAGCTACTAAAATCGAAAATATTCCAGCGCCTATGGGCAAAGCTTCTTGAAACCGCCCTGGATTGCCAAAAAAATCAAAATTCAGCAGTAATCCCGCAGCTTCTAAATTAGTCGCAATAGTTGCTATTAACAAAATACCTGCAAAGACTTTTTGCGATCGCAACATCGGCCGGGGATCGTTGCGGCTCGGTAGGACAATCATCACGGGTCTACCGTCTGTGTTTTCCACTAAAAACAGACGATAGCGATCGCCAAGGCGTTGCCGTAAACTTGCAGTTAGACGGTTGTGAGTCTCTTCTGGTTCTCCCCGCAAATTGCCTTTAAAAATGGCTCCATCTTGGTAAGCGATCGTTTCTGTGGCAAAAAATGTATCGATACCGAAAATACCTTTAATTGCATTCAAGTCATCTTCCGGTATTGGCGGGATTTCCGCTTTCAGTTCTGTGACTGCTAGTTGTGGGGAATTTGCTGCAAGTGAGGAAGCAGCGGCGAGTCTTTCGGTTGCGCGTTGCTTGAGGATGTCATCTTGCCCAGCAGCGCGTAACTGTCTGCCCAAGTAAACATACAATCCGGCGGATGTCACCACCAAGAACAATATACCCGCTATATTGATGTAAATCCCTGCGGCAAACAATCCAAAAAACAGGAGCCAGGGAGTCATCAACACCACCGACTGTAACCAGGCTAAGATTCCCAGCTTACCAAAAGGTCTGGCGCGATAAAAGCCCCAGCCTAAAATGCCTAAAGCTACCAGTAGGATTGCCGCCAGGATAGAAGTTTCTGATAAAGTAAACATCTCCAAACCTTTGCTATTGAGACTAAGCCAGAACAAGTCCGGTATTGCAGATACACTATTAATTTATAACGTTGCCTGTCCTCTGCCCAAATTATCTCGCTTTGAGTGGTCATAGCCAAACCCACGCGAGAGGTAAAAAAGTTCGTAGTCAGGACTTTAGTCCTGGATTTTTAAGCACTTCAGTGCTTATACCAATTCTGTGTGTTACGGCTTTACCCTAACGAACCTGAGCAACCTGAAAAGAGAGCGATCGCATAATAATATAGCGATCGCTCTCTAACCCAATAATTAATTTGCTCAAACTCTATATGAGCGAAGTAGTCTTCTAAGTCCAATAAAGAATTTCAGCATTTGGAAAGCGCCTACTAATCTCACTCTCAAAAAAGCTACGCAACGCCTTCATTGTATCTTTCTCATAAACGTACTTCGTCCCGCCAAACTTATTACGCTTGACGCTGCGTTTTGCCTCATCCATCTCTAATTTGGATTGCGGATACCAAGTTTGTAACACTTCTTTTGACCCAGGCGTGAACCGATGTGAGATGAGTTCAAAGGTAAGGTTACAATCAAAATCCAGTGCCTCGTTTATCTGGTCAAACAAACGACTATAGTGCATTTGCCAATCATCTATTGGCATAATTGGCGCAATAACCAAACCTACTGGATAACCGCCACCGCTACGCTCTTGTGGTAACGCCAACCGTCGGAATGCATTCAGTCTGGATGCTACGGATGCTGTGCCACCTTCAAACTTACCAGAAATCGGTGCGGCATTAACGCTCATCCGACAGCGAGTATGCCCATTGTGTGGTAAATCGAGTAATCCATCCACAGCATCAAACTTCGATACCCAACGTAGATGTGCATTGGTACGAGTGCCAAAGTAACGGATACATTCAGCAAGACTTCCAGTTAAATGCTCAATACCCAATGGGTCTGTGTAACAGCTAACTTCAAAACTTGTGGTTTTTCCCTGTTGCTCGTAGTTAGCTAAGTTCTCTAATATCTGCGGTAAGTTTGCAAAAGCTCGGATGACAGGTGGCCCTGACAAACTACCCGCTAGGTAGCAGTATTGACAGTGAGCCGGACAACCTTCGGCAAGGTGAAACTGCCAATCGGCAGAAGGTGGAATAGGACTCAGTTTAAAAGAACTGGGTGGTGCAGTAACCACCGCTAAGGTACGCTTGGCGATGTTGTAAGTATCTCGCTCAGACTCACCGCGCAGACCCTTCAGGCGGTTCTGTGATAATTCTTCTATTGGTAAGTTGAGTGACTGCACACGTTTAAGAATCTGCTGCCCCCAATCTTCATCTAGGGCAGCAGGTGTAAACAGTACCCGTTCAGGTATCCACAACCTTGGCGATTTTGTTTGTGTATCTGATACTGAAACTTGGTCTGTAATGGTATTCAGCAATATCGTTCTCCGTTATGAAAGTTTGCTGATTTCTGCAATTAATTTTCCAAGACTTGCTTAATTCGTCGCTCTAACAAATCAAGATCCAAACTGCCTTCATCACGGTTAATTCGGCGCACAGTGGAATTAACATTAGCTAAATTAACCAATAAATCTTGAAGAATTTCCTGCTGCTGACGGGCTTGAGTAACTTCGTGTGGTTCCTGTACTAAATCACGCACGATGGTATCTTCAGCACGAGAGGCGATAATTGGATCGCTCTGCCCTTGAACGTGAACAAAGGTTCGTCGTCCTGGGCCTCGCTCCTCTTCTATTGGTATAACTGCTGTTACTTGGTCAGAACGCACATATTTGCCAAATCCCAAATGGACTAGCTCTGATGAAAGTATTTTCATATAATTGAAGCGTTATTTTTATGTCTTACTTATATTATAAAATCTAGAAAAGTGACTTGAAGCCATAGACCATACGGGTTATACCCAATTCAAGGTAGTAGTTTCCTTTCCCAATTGCTGCTTGATATCTCTATGTCAATCACACTGTTTTTGCCAGCTTTTGGGCTTGTTCTGCGGTTTCACTAGCTCAGTAAAGCCAAATTTTATGTTGCAGTTTTAACCTTGGCTTGTTAAGTACAGCATTTCATTAATTCGTAGGGAATTAAATTTGGCAATCCCTTGCAATGCTAATACCAATTTAATTAATGATTGCAACACATCTTTGGGTAAAGACGCAATGAATCGCGTCTCTACAAATGGTCTATTTGTCGCATTCTTTTTCCCAATTGGTATAATACAGCGACCGCATTGTTAATGCGTTTCCTTACAATGCCAATACGTCGGGATGCATTCTAACAGTCCTCTTTGTGCGAGTTTGATTGTAAATAAATTAGTCGCCTCTTTCTACACTGGCAGGATATTTAATCTTGCGCTGATTCAATGTCCTCATCTGCGATCGCAAAATCACTGATATAGTCCCGTACAACACGCTCAAAAAATAGGGGAGCAGGCAAACCTGTCCAATCGCTATAGTGACCAAAGCCATAGCGCAGTGACTCCACAAGGGCAGCTAGATCATCAGGATTATCTTCTGGTTGTCTCAAGGTAACAACAATCTCAAGGGGGTTGGGAGTAGGCCAGCGACCCGCAAATGGAGGTTTTTTAGAGAGTTGACTTATCTTTAACCCAGTTTGTTTTACTAGAGTATCGGTTGAGCGATAGCAACTTTGCCCACGAGCTTTTCTTTGTGGTAATTCACGCGCCACAGATAGATAAGCTACGCATCCAGTTTGGTTAGTCGCGCTGAGTCGAAATAACCCAGTCGCACTTGACGCGGAAGGAATTTCTAGATTAGGCGGTAGTTTATTTAGTTCTTCTTTAGTTCTGATATCTTCTACAGAAGTTTCTATTAAATGTCTTGATTTTTTCTCAATAATGCCAGGGGCAAGTTCTTGGCGAATGCGAATTAAACGTGCGCTTTGCCATTCATCCTGCATATTCTCATACTGTTGACCAAGGTTAATTTGATTAGCATTAATTTTGATATCAGCTAACCAATTCCAAAGTTTAACGCAGTTGGAAGAATCAATCATAACTAATGGTTGCATCCCTTCTTTCACAGAGTTAGTAACAATCTGTTTTACAAATTCCATGAATCGAGTTTTACGTACATCCTCTTTGTCAGCTAGTTTGATTGGAGTAAGTTGGGCAATAAAAGCTCGCGCATCAATAAAGCTACTCCAAGGAGTTATTGCTAAATTTCCTTTATCATAAGCACAGCAAAAGTCACATTTCCCTGTATCTACATTCAGGCGTATTGCTATTGGTAAAAATGTATTTCCAATACTGCCACGAGCGCGACCCTTTTGTTTACGGACGATTGTAATTGCAATAATTTCTTTTGGTCTGGCTTCTAGCGGGATACTTTGCAGATACTTATCAACTTTTTCTCTCAGATCATTAATGTAACCAGAATGAGCAAAGAGCAAATCTTTTAGTGCTGACTGCATCCGATGAAAAAAGTCTGCGAGTTTAAGACAGTTTGTTTTTCGTATCTTTGCGATGGGTAGTAGAAACTGGACACCAGCACCAACCTTTGCTAATGCTTGGCGGGTTGAAGGTTTATTAACTTTATCATCAGGTTTCACAGTGTTTTGACCAGTAGGATCTGGGTAAAAGTTCCGCGCCATGATTAAGCAGAAAGTTGGCTGATTTAGCTTTTCAATCTGTTTTGCAGTGGATTCCCATGCTTTAATTCGCTCACGCGATCGCTCTTTAGCTTTCAACTCTTTTCCAGGTAAACCTTCTCGTGGCCCGTGGGTATCTTCTGGTAAGCGATTAATCTTTATTTCGAGGGTGTCTCCCCACAAAACTTGAGTAATTTTCTGCAATAGTTTCGCTTCTGTTTGCAACTCAGATTCATAAAAGATAAATAATAAGGGTCTTTGATTGGGATACAATTGCTGAATCGCTGCTTGGTTTGCTTGAATAATTTTTTGAAGTTCATCTGTCTGATTCAGTATGCGTCCCTTGAATTGAAAGGCTTTTCTTGCCCAATGAATCCCTTCTAAACGAAGGTCAAAGTATTTACATAGTAAGTCATCAATTTGTTTATCATTGAGTTGATCGAAATACTTCGGAGTAAACTCCAAGCTGGTATTTGTTTCAAGAGCTTCCAAAACACCACCAAGCAGTGTTGGAAGATTAATCATACGCGATGCTGTATCATCTAGTTTATGCTTAGATGGTACTTCTGTGTAACCATCGAATACTTTAATTCCTAACGGTTCAAGAATTTTAGCGATCGCCTCAAAAGCGTCTAATTTATCAATCTCTGGTACACCTGTTTCAATACCATATTTTTCTGAAGTATCTTCGTCATTTTCTGAAATATCTTGAAGTCCATTACGGTAAGTCATAACTACCTCACAGCTATCAGTAGAGGCTTTGCCCAAAGCAATTTGTTGCCCATCAAAAGATTGCAAAGGAAAGTTCAATGTTCTTCGCAGGGTTTCAAAATCTGTATCTGTCACCCAACGCAAATTATTATTTTCTTGCTTGTTATGTTTACCTTTTTTATTATTTTTATCTCGTTCACATTTTACTTGATAGCTAAAAGTACAATCAGGATAGTCTTGAGAAAAGATGAAACCGCTAATATTGTTGCAGTCATATTTAGGAGCTTTTAATTGAGTGAACCAGCGACGTTTGGAAACCTCAACTCTCAACAAAGGTTGACGCAAAGATGGATAAGTAACGACTTCTAGGCGCACTACAAAACTGAATTTCCCTTTTGTACTATCTAGGATGATCGGATCAGTAATAAGTTCTGCCATACCAGAGGTAAATGTTCCGTTGCTGGAAATAATGCGTTTAATCGGCCCTAACTCTGGAAAAATTACCTGTCCAGCAATTTGGCGAGCCGCGTAATCTGCCAGCATCCGATAGGCATATTTATCTTTTGGTTGAGTTGTACCTGTCTTTTCATCTGAACCCCAAGGTAATATTTGAGATTTAAATGGAGAAATTTTTATTAACTCTCCTCTTTCTCGCAAATCTTCTAATCGCTCAATAATCTCTATTGATATATCTTCTTCCTTGGCAAAAGGTCTAAGATAAATGGTGAGCCAATCATTAATAATTGGACGAAGCACTTTATTTATTTCTTCTTGATTACCACTATTTAAGTAAACAAAAGGTTCTGGCACACTATCGCTTTTAGCATAATTTAATGCAAACTTGCTAAGACCTACTTCTGGTTCAATTCGCGCCGCATCTTTTAGTACTACTTGTAGAAAACCTCGCAATGAGGCATAGGGGAGATTTTTGACATTAGCTCCTTTTTGAATCTCGGTAAAACTGAGCAGAGATGCTTTTGTCCAGCTAAGTTTCAAACCCTCTACTATGATTGGAGGTAGTTTATCTGGTACAGTGAAGGCTAAAGGAAATTGTTTAATTGGTTTGATTTGACCTTGCTGAATATAAAAGGTATCTGAAACTAAACTACCATCAGTTTCTTGTTCTTCCTCTTCTTCAAAAAAATCTTCTTCCAATTCCATTTCATTATCAAAATTGTCGGTCATTCTTACATCTCCAATAGTGGTGAAAAATCATTAAAACCGTCTTCTTCATCCGTAAAATCTTGTGAATTAGCTAGTTCATGAGGGTAAATTACTCCTTCAATACGTTGTAAAGGTGCTAAAAATGCGCCATAAAGTTCTTGATAAATTTCCCGAATTACGGGATCTTCATGGTTGATACATTCTTCTAAAATGATTCGCATCTGAACCAGCATACTATCTCGCCCAGAGTCGGGTTTACCTTCTGCTGATTTTTTAGCCCAAGCCGCATCCACAAAGTAAACTGATACAGGGCATCCATTCCGCATTCCTCGCCCAATTGTTTGCAAAATTGCAACCATTTGATTAGCTGTAAACGATTTGAAAAGTTCAGGGCCTAAACGGCTAGCCATTAAGGGTTCACGTAACAATCTATTAGCAGTTTTCCAAAGGTCTTTTCTGGATTGCTGCCAAGAAGTTGCGATCGCATTTAAATCTTCTGTTTCACTAAAAACTCGACTATCAAATTCTTGTGTTGCCCGTCCTGCCAAGCTGTACAAAAGCTGCATATCATCCTTGGTAGGATGAGGACGAGTCAGGAAGTAAATCGAGCCAATTGCCGCATCTAGTTTTCTGTCTCCTTTGGTGAAAACGATGTTTACACCTCGACCAATTGCCAACATAGGAAAAATTAAAATATCACAGTTTTCATCGTCTCCTAATGCCTCACACTGAGCAGAGGTAACGAAATCTGCCGGTTGTTCTCCATCTCTGAGGGATTGAACAATTGCTTTTGTGTGTCTACCAACTTCAGGATGATAGTCATTGATATATTTCTTGATAGAACGAGCCTGTTCATAACTATTGACAACTAAGGCGGCTTTGCGACGAATACCAGACTTTACATCAAATCTATCCATAGACTTGTAAATTTCAGGTTTACTTCCTCCTACAAGAGCATTCACCATTCGCAGAAGATTACGCTTTTGAAGGTCGCCAGCACCGCTATATTTGAGGGGTTCATCACCACGTTCACTATCTGGAAACCATTTGAAACGATAAACGCTCTGCTCTGCTTTATTTTCTGACTGACGCGGTTTTAGTAAATAATGCGGGCCAGCGTTAATGTGGTAGGCGGGACTAGCTTCTAAAAATGAAGTTGCCGAGGTAATTAAAACGGCTGGGCTGGGATGTCCATCATCTGCGTCTAACAACCGATGAAAGCGATGCATTAACATTCGAGGCGCACCAACAAATGTAATGTAGGACAATTGCACATTTTTGGCGGCGGTACGTGTTGTTTGTGCTTTGAAAAAACTGTATTCCACTCCAGAAAATGAACCTAAAATGCTTTCTGGAATAAATTTTCGGAGTTCTGATGATGCAATTGACCCCCCAATTGGTTCACGAATGAAACCTTCTGCAACCATCGTTCTAGTTCCTGGTACAATTCGCTGGTAGCCCACAATTACGAAAGTAACAGTTATAAGTAATTTAGCTAAATCTTCTGCTTCTATTGTTGATAAATGATCTGGAAAACAGAGCTTGAGAAATAATTCAGCAATTTCTTCAACGATCGCATCACGTCGCTTAATCAGATTTTCAGCCAGGTAACGGCGGAAATGACTAATGAGAGTTTTCCATTGCTTTTCAAGGGTTTCACGGTTATAGCCTAAAATCCGAGGCCACAAATCTGCTTTAAAGTCTTGAGGGTTCTCAACACCTGTGCGATCGTAGAAAGCGTTATATGCTGCCGCTTCCCAAAATTCAGTCAGCGCCCGACTTTTACTAAAACCTAGCTCGACCTCTTGTTGATCAAGATCATTCTGCTGAGAGGATTTCTTTAAACTATTCAATAATTCGCTAACAATCCGTAATACAGTCAGTAATTGATTTTCGTAGCGTTCTCCCACCCGCGACTTAGACATATTCTGAAGGGTGGTAATTAAGGAAGTATTATGGTTACCAAATTCTGACAAGTCACGACTGTAAAGTTCCACATCCCGATCAAATAGTCGATAGTTTTCACCACGAGCAAAACGATTATGGATTTGTTCTAAAATTACCCGATGAATGGAATGCTCTGAGCCTGAAATACTTAAAGTTGCTGCCCCATAACCATCTAACACTGTCTGCACCATGTCGCCTTCGTCGAAAACAACTACGTCGAAGGTACGGGCAATTAATTCAAAATATCGTACTTGTTCCTGAATGGCGTGAGGTGATATTTTAGTATCGAGCGATCGCACATGACCAACCCAAATATTAGCATCCAACAAATCTCGCGCTGCTTTGTTTCGACCGCACATTGTCCATAAGGGACACAGGCATTTCTTCATCTTTCCCTGTTTCCCCCCGCCTTGCAATATCTCGTTGCAAGGTGCGTAACCAAAGCCCCACAGGGACATATCAGCAGTTGAAAAGGCTGGTAGGACGCAGTTCATACCGAAAACTTCTGCCTGTTCTAAGGTGTAGGCAAAGCCACCATTACCTCCGGTTGCTATAGCTTCAGCAATATTGTCTGCATGACGACGACGAGTTTCATCACTTTGTCCGACAAGCATTCCCACCTTAACTTGATGAAATGCCAGTTCAGCCATGTACTGTCTAGCAACTTCAATGGAGGGAAACACAAACATGGCTTTATAGTCATTTAGTCCCAGCCAGATAGCTATCAAGACGAGAATGGTTGTTTTACCTGACCCTGGCAAACCAATTAAGTGCTTGATGTCTTCTAATTCCAGAACATCTTCTTCTTTCCGCAGACCTTTTCCAGCCTCCGATACCATGAGGTCAAAGCGTTCAAAACGATCTGCCCAGTTACCACGTCGTCGCTCAGTATCTTGCTTTTCACGCTCGTCCATCTCAATAGCCAGATCGCGCAGTTCACTTAAGGGAATGCGAATCTTTCCTCTTGGTTGGCGATTGAGAGAATGTGTACGACGTGCAGCAATCGGGGCAGTTATACGAGGGATGTCTAACTTCACGGCGGTTGACTCTTCACCTAATGCAACCGCCATCGCCTGACGAGGATCGGCAAATGTAAAACTATACAAATCGTATGACAAAGGGGCACTTAAAATTTGACGCGCTTGTGTAATTTGAGAATCTTCTAAAGGATCTGTTCTTTTGAAGTGCAGTGTTTCGGTATCAATCTCATACGCTCCTTTAGTGTGGTTGCAGTAATGATGATTGTTATAGAGAGCAATTGCGTGTTGAACTGACTGCCGTGTAACAAAAGTCAGGGACATCTGCCGCATATTGAAAATAGCTTGACGGGCTTGCTCTAATACA
Organism: Nostoc sp. 'Peltigera membranacea cyanobiont' 210A; assembly: GCF_002246015.1. Taxonomy (GTDB): domain Bacteria; phylum Cyanobacteriota; class Cyanobacteriia; order Cyanobacteriales; family Nostocaceae; genus Nostoc. Next base: position 555,449 of record NZ_NOLJ01000007.1, on the reverse strand, counting down.
GCTGCATTTAAAATGCTGGCCATGCCTGACATAATTACTGGCGCGTACTCCAGTGAATTAGTATCAATAAATTCCTCCATTAAGACGCAAAGCCAGCAAATTCGGTCTATACCTTTCCAGAAATTAGGTTTGGTTCGCATAAGGCATCTTCTTTAAAAAATCAATTACAGAGGAAACCGACATAATTTCTAAACTGGCGGGATCGCCCTTTTTATCTAGTGTTGAGATGAGGGTAGAAATGTAGCTTGGATTATCCTCGATTAAGCGATCGCTCACAGCAAGAATCCGGCGGCGATAGTGAATCAGCCCGCCAATACTACGATTGAGACGCAAAGCCAGAGTCACGGGACTTGTGTAAGATTTGGCATCAATTCCAATTGCCCGTTCGTTAATTGCCACATCGCATAAATCGGATTCTGGGTAAAGTTCAGCATTGAGCTTATTTTGTCGGGCTGTATCAAAAATTGCTAATTCGTCAATTGCTGGGCCTGTCCAGTAGGTAAGAATTCGCGGCTCGGCAATTCGTAAAATATCTTTGGGATCTAGTTTTTCAGATACTTTTGGCGAGTTGTGGCCAATGCACTGGCGAATTGGACAGCGCCCTTGTGAAAAAAGTTTTTTGTTGGGATGCGATCGCATCAATGTGCCACAGTGGGCGCAGCGATGTGCTAGTCCATCAACTAGCCAGATATCTGGTACTGAGTTGAAGAATTTCTCAATAATCATTCCCTGTAAAGGGGTTAAGTCGTTTTCAACCAAGTAGTCTAATAGTTGCCGTTCTCCTATTAGAGAGTACCTGCCAAATAACTCTCGTAGGGCGGTGTAAGCTTTGTGTTGGCGACGACCGCCCAATCGTTCAGTTGCTTGGCATAAGTCAGTATATAACCGATGCTCAATCACATTATCTTCACCAAAACCCCCGCTCAAGTTGGCAATCTCTGCACAGTCTGAGGTGGGTACTCGTAAATCTGGATCGATTAAGGTGACGCGAGAAAAGCGAAAGTCTGATTGGTTAAACACTCCTAACTGCCAGCGATCGCCACCAAGAGAGTATCGAGCATTATCTAAAACAGTATGCACGCAAGCAGCGCGATCGCTTAATCCTTCTTCAATATATAGACGACCCAATTTGCACATTGCTTGATAGAGTTCTGGTGGCAGCATACTATCGTCTTGGCGCACAATTTCTCGACCTGGGAGAACCCGGTCATATTGGCGAAGAATTCCCTGAGCAAGTAACATCACAGCATCTTCAGCCATATCTATAGCTGGGCGATGTCCTGTAGGTAAAGGCAAAGAAGTTGCTGAAACTGTAGGTAGCCAAGTAGGATCATGACCTTGAGCCTCTGCAATAATTTGCCTCTCTAAAACATCTTCACCAAAGGAAGGCAAAACTTGAGCGATCGCCGCAAGTGTCCAACCCTTCTTCAATAGGAGAGCAGTTGCCAAACCCTCCAAAATTTGTCTAAATCCAAATTCTTGCCCTTTGGGTTGTGATAAAAGTTGTTTTGCTCTCCATGACCGAATGGTACGGAGGGCAGGTGATTCTATAGAGATTTCAAGGTGTTTAATCTGGCGTTTTAGCTCCTTTGTCAGAGCCTCCGCAGTTCCCTGCCACTGACGCACGTCCTCAAAGTACATGGCTATGTATAATGCAAATTACATCTTAATATATTTACACTAAATGATGTAAATTAAAATGTTAATTTTTTATTTACACTGCAAAACTACGCTGTACAGGAATTTTACTTACAACAAACTTTGGTTTTCTACGTATTTCCTACATAACCTCAAGTTTTGGAATAGGCGATACCTACGGTGAGCTACGTTAACGCACTTCATAAAGCGATCGCAATTTGAGGATATCTTGCCATTCGAGATCGGTGAATGGTTGAGTAGCTAATTCTATGCCAAAGTACTGTTTTGCTGTCTCTGTCAATGTCTCCACAATCTTGACAATCCAATCAGCCTCTTCCTGTGTATTGCAAAGTGAGGTATTCCACGGAGCCAGTTGTTCAAAGATTTCCTGAAATAAACCTTTGTCTGTAGACAAAATCATTGAGCCGTGTTGAAGAATGGTATTTCTTCCCTTGCGCTGGGCACTACCAATAAATTTACTTCCATCGGCAGTAACTAAATCGGCTGCTGTTGCTGTGTTGAAGCAACTGGGATTATGAATGTAACCTCGTCCAGCAGAACCATAACTTAACTCAATACCCAAGGTTTGCCAGCCTTGGATTAAAAAGTTACAGATTTTTTCATAAGTACCCCAGCTTTTTCCAGTACTAGCTGAGGTAATCAGGGCATAGGTTAAGTTCCCTTGGTGGAGAACAGCTCTACCTCCCGTTGGACGACGAACTAGATCGAGTGGCTGTCCCTGGTAAATCAGATTATGCCACTCGGCAGGCCATTGTTTTTGCAGATGTCCCAAGGAGAGAGCATAGGGCCACAAGGTATAAAAACGCAGGGTAGGCGGATGCTGTCCCTTTTCACATTGATTGAACAACCAAGCATCGATCGCCATTTGCACTGCTCCTGATGTCTGAAGCATTGGGATGAAACGCCAGGTGGATGGTGATTCCATTGCTAGTTGTTTCATCGGTTTTTTAGGAGAGGGATATTACTGGTAAGGGCCTGAGCAAGAATATGTAACTATGAACAAAGATAAACATATTTTTTCATAATTTTGATGAATAAAGGTAGTACTTGAAGATGATGAAATCCCCAACGAGTTACTACGATGCTGAGTTTGGACAGATGAGAATGGAAGATAACCACTGGACTTTAGCAGAATGTGCTGTTTTGGGCGATCGCCGTGTACCGATTTGTGTGGATTTTGAACACGGGCAGATTGGGGAACTTTCATCGCTTCAGCGTGAAGCTATTCGGCAAGCTCTAGCCTTGCCACCAGACGTTTTACGCATCACTGCTTCTCTGGTGCTGCAAAATTATGATGTATATCGTGACATGATTGGAGATGAGTCAATGCCGCTGCTGGCTAATCCCATTCAAGTCTGGGATCAGGTCACTTTCTCATATATCTATGTGCCGCCCCACGTTGAGTATGACCGGCATATTCCTACCTTTGAGTTGCTAGCTGAGTGTTCCTGGGACCCAGAACACGGCTTAGAAGTACGCTTTTGCAATGGAGTAGCAGACGATGCAGATCAGATAGGTGAAACAGGACGTTAACAATTCAAAATTCAAACATTTTAGACATTTCAGATGGGGATTTAAACCCCTAATTTTAATTATGGGGTTCCTATACCCTACACCCTATCCCCTACACCCTAGACCTCTTGCATAAGTCGAATCGACCCCCCTTAATCCCCCCTTATAAAGGGGGGAAACTTGAAATTTTGCTCCCTCCCCTTCACAAAGGGAGGGTTGGGGAGGGGTGATTCAACGATTTTTGCAAGAGGTCTCCTCTTCATAAAATCAAATAATTGATGTGCCATTTCTAATTTAGAACAAGGTGCGATTTCTACCTGATTTCCTTGACTATCTAAAAATATCGCTTGATTATTATCACTCCCAAAACCACTATCAGGTTGATCGATGGGATTAGCAACGATCGCATCAAGTTTTTTATTGTGTAATTTTTCTAATGCTGGCTTGACAATATCGCCAGTTTGTGCAGCAAAACCAATTAATATTTGATGTGACTGCTTGAGTTCTGCTAACTGGGCGACTATATCCGGTACTGGTTCCAAAGGTAAAGCTTGGGGGAGCGATCGCTTGGGCAATTTCTCTGTACTATAATCTCGTGGCTTCACATCTGCCACGGCTGCTGACATGACAATGATATCAGCGTTGGGTAAACATTCCACCATGACGTGCTGCATTTCGTCTGCACTAACAACGGGAATCGCTTGTACTCCCAATGGTACATCCCAATTAGCTGGGCCATGTACCAGAGTGACATTTGCTCCTCGGTGAAATGCTGCTTGAGATAGCGCCAATCCCATTTTACCTGTGGAAGGATTACCAATAAACCTTACTGGGTCAAGATACTCTCGCGTTCCCCCAGCGCTAATTAAAACTCGTTTACCTACTAAATCTCGTTTGCCTTGAGTGTGTAACAGCGATTGGATGTGAGCCAAAATTTCTGGAGGTTCTGCTAATCTACCAGCACCGACGCGATCGCACGCTAATAATCCTGATGCTGTATTCATCCCATGATATCGGCTATCGATCAATAGCTGTTGCCAATTTCGCTGTACTGATAGCTGTTCCCACATATCCGTATTCATTGCGGGTGCTAACAGCACGGGACAAGTAGAAGCCAGCACGGTATTTGTGAGTAAATTATCAGCCATCCCGTAGGCTAACTTTGCTAATGTATTAGCTGTTAAAGGGGCAATTACCATCACATCTGCCCATTCACCCAACTCAATATGCAACGGACGAGAGTGAGTTGGTTGCCAAAAATCATCATCTGTGTAGGCGGGATGACGAGATAGAGTGGCTATTGTCAGAGGGGTGATAAACTTTTGCGCCGAACGGGTGAGGATAACTCGAACCTCTACCCCAGTTTTAAACAGCGTCGAAACCAATTCACAAATTTTGTAGGCGGCGATACCGCCACCTACACCAATGAGAACCCTGTTCAATTTTGGATTAGTCATGGTAAAAAGTTAAGAGTGAGTCGTTCAAAAATTAGTACTAAATAGTTATAAATTCTAATTCTTAACTCCTAACTCTTAACTCTCAACTAAGCTTCATCATAGGGTTCCAAGTCTAAGAGGTAGATATAGGGTTCAACTAACTCTGGACGCTGAAATGCGATCGCTCGCAATAGATGCCAATCATTTAAACCCTCAAAAGCATTACTATAATTATCCAGTTCCAGACGTGTAGCTAGTTCTTCTACTTCTACTGCACTCATGGCAGCAATTTCTTTTTGGGAAATGCTTAAAGTTGTCATAATACTTGCCCCTCCCTTATGCAGCACTCGCCTTCAGCATGGGTTAAGTTGCGCTGAACGCAGCCACCCAATATATATTACTCATTAGAAGTCATTAAGTTCGTGAAAATTGTCAGAATTTGTACCAGAATTTATAAAAAATTCGTAATCCTGACTAAGCAATTGTATTTACAACGAAATTTCGTAGCACCTCTAACGTTTTTGGATCTATTTCATGCCCCATATCAAATTCGTGGTATTCTACTGGCACTCCTAGAGACTTGAGAGTTTCTCGTGCCTTCAAAGCAGCTTTCAGGGGCACAACTTCATCATATCTACCGTGAGTGATTAAAGTCGGCGGAATCCCACTTTTAGCTGCCGTTAGCGCGTCAGGATGTAAATACCCGCTCATGACAACTAAACCTGCTAAGGGTAATTTTGAGCCAACATCTAAAGTCATTGCTCCACCTTGAGAAAATCCACTCAAAATGGTACGTGACAAAGGTATGCCAGTGGTACTTTCTAAAGATTCCAAGAAATCTGTTAGCAGTTGCCGACTTTCTGGCAACCCTTGATACATATTTTCCCCCCGCAGGTCATACCATGCCCTCCCTATAGGGGAATAGGGATAAGGATAAGGTGCATTGGGCAATACAAATTGGTAATCGGGTAAGTTGAGCAAGGGTAACAAAGATGCTACATCCTCAGCATTAGCACCCCAACCATGCAAAGTGACAATTAAGCCTGCTGGGGGTTGAGAAGTTGCTGTGGGAACGGTAATGGCTTGTAAAGACAGAGGTTTACTCCTAAAATTTTACTTTTGTACATAGATCCTATCTCTTCAAGCAGACTTAATATTTAACGGCATTTGCTGCTTACCTAAAGAATACCGACATCCTATGGTGCTAGCCACCAAAAGCCGGGTAATTTCGTCTAAAAATATTTTTCACCAATTTCTATACAAGAATAATTCCTATCTGTAAACTTTTGCTTTTGGTTAATTTTTTGAACCAAAATGTCACCAAGCGGTTTGCAGAAAGTGCCTTTCCTGGTGTAGATAACGCATCTTTGAAGGTTGCAACAAGGAGATATCTTGGGATTGTTCCGCCCATCTGGTTGTGGTAAAAGTACACTGTTGCAAATGATTGCTGGTTTTGAGCGATCGCAAGTAGGAAAAATTAAAATTGGTCTTTAATTTATTGATTATCTCATCAAAAGGGGAGGTTATTTGTACAAACCCAACTATTGGTGCGATCGCTGGCTATAATTGCATCGAGAAATCGGATGCGAGTTGCTATTTTAGACACTTCGCAATCCGATAATTTACTATTTTCTCTGCTTAGAGTAATAGAGCGCTAATCACGATTAAACAACCACAAAATTGTTTTTGTTTAGTGACAAACCAGCAGATAGTTGTGCAAATTGTACTTGAGTAAAGGCGCTTGCATTGCCATCTTGGTCAAAAAACAATGCACCTGTAACATTGTTGTAAATAAATCGCTGAGTGCTAGTGGTTGCAGATGCTCCGATCCTAAACTGACTTGTCTTAAGTAAACCTGGTGATAATCCCCCACCAAAACCAGCAACTGATACCCGAATCAGTTCATTAGTCGCGTTGAAGTCATCAATTCTATCAATGCCTTCATCGAAACTATTGAAAGCAAAGGTATCAGTACCACCAGCACCGTTGAGAGTATCATCCCCATTGCCCCCCACAATCAAGTCATCGTAAAATGTACCTATAATATCTAATCGTTCGATATTCTTGTAGATAACCCGGTTTGCCCCCGCTGTAATTGAGCCAGTGTTAGTGGTGGCATTGAAAGTGGAAGTAATTCCCTCGCTACCACCGCTGTCATGGACGATCAACAAATCGTCACCTGCGCCTCCATCTATTGTGTCATTGCCACCAATAACCTCAACCGTATAAGATTCACGGTATCCGACATCGTAAGAATAGTTTCCTGTTATCGTATCGTTGCCATTGCTCCCCACAATATTGTCATTGTCGCTTGTACCTGCGATCTGTAATCGTTCGATATTCTTGTAGCTAACCTGATCCGTGCCTGCCGTAATTAAGCCAGTATTAGTGGTAGCATCGAAACTTGAAGTGATTCCCAGGTAGGCGGTATAAGACAATAAATCATCACCTCTGCCCCCATCTATCGTATCATTTCCCCTACCGCCTGGATTGAGCGTATCATTGCCATTACTCCCCACAATCAAGTCATTGTAGGATGTACCTGTAATATCTAATCGCTCGATATTTTTGTAGCTAACCCCACTCGTGCCCGCCGTAATTTTTCCAGTATTAGTAGTAGCATTGAATGTCGAAGTGATTCCCTCGCTACCATAGTTCAAAAACTTCAACAAATCGTCACCTGTTCCCCCATCTACCGTATCATTGCCACTCCTGCCCGGATCGAGCGTATCGTTCCCATTGTTCCCTACAATATTGTCATCATAGAATCCACCTGTGATGTTTAATCGTTCGATATTCTTGTAGCTAACTAATCTCGTGCCCGCCGTAATTTTTCCAGTATTAGTAGTAGCATTAAATGTCGAAGTGATTCCCTCGCTACTAGTTGCGGTATAAGACAACAAATCGTCACCTTTGCCACCATCTATCGTATCATTGCCACTATAGCCCGGTTCAAGGGTATCGTTGCCGTTGCTGCCCACAATCAAGTCATCGTAGGAGGTACCTTTGATCTCTAATCGTTCGATATTTTTGTAGCTAACCCGGTTTATACCTAATGTAATTGAGCCAATGTTAGTAGTAGCATTGAATGTCGAAGTGATTCCTCCGGTAACATAGTAGGAACCGTCACTGGTATAGGACAACAAATCGTCACCTTTACCTCCATCTATAGTATCATTGCCACTGTAGTTTTTAGAGAACGTATCATTGCCGTCACCACCATTCAGCAGGTTATTGCCTTTTGAAAAGTTAATAATCAAGTAATCGTCACCAGCGCCACCGTTGAGGGTGTTGTTACCAGAGGAGTAATTGTCGCTCTCGCCGCGGTTTGCGTAGCCTGAAGCAGATAGAGTATCGTTGCCATCACCCCCAGAGAGCAGATGATCGCCTCCTAAAGTATCAAGATTTGAAGAACCAACATTCAAGCGATCGTTACCAGTACCACCAAGAAGGGTGTCATTTTCCCTACCACCATTAAGCAAGTCATTGCCTGCACCACCCCACAACAGGTCGTTACCAGTACCACCGTCGAGAACGTCATTCCCTTCACCGCCCCACAAGAGGTCGTTATCAGTACCACCGTCGAGAACGTCATTCCCTTCACCACCGTTGAGAGAGTCCTCTCCTTCATCACCGTTGAGAGTATCATTGCCAGTACCCCCGTTGAGAGTATCATTGCCAGTACCCCCGCGTAGCAGATCGTTACCACTTTTGCCATCTATTTTGTCATTACCCCTTTGACCATTCACTACATCATTTGAGTTGTCTAAACCTGTAATGTTGTTGTTCAGGTCATTGAGGAATGTCACTGTGTTCTTGTTGAACAAGTAAGTTTGAGTGGAGTTGGCATCAAACACATCAAAACTGTCAGTAATGCTGGTTTGTCCATTAAACAGGATATTGCCAATAGCAGGTCGTAAAGAAGTTGTTGGAAGATTATCCAGGTTTTCTAATTTTAAGTTTTGAAGGATAATTTTTGCACTAGACACATTTTCAAAGGTGATTTCTAGATTGCTGTTGTTCTGAGTAAGCAGCAGATTTTGGGCAGTAAGATAATAGTCTTGGAATTGGATGACATCCACTTCGGCAATGATTGCTGCTGAGGGAGCTACGCCTTTACCTACGCCAGCGAAATCAGTAATAGTATCAGTGTTGTTACTAAAGTTGTAAGAGTTTATCTTGTAGATAAATTTATCCTTGCCACCGCCACCAGTGAGAATATCGTTGTCCTGAGAAACTGGGATAGTACTATCGTTACTATCACCATTAATCGTATCTGCGCTGTTAGTGCCCAGTAGGGTATCATTCCCGTTGGTTCCAATGATATTTGTCATAACTTTTCCCTACCTAAATCGATTTTTTGAGTAAATTAAGTTCTCAAGTTGCAGTTAGTGCTGTTTGAGCGCGCAAAAATTCGCCAAATGTTGACGTTTCGACATTCTTTTATGTCACCCTTGAGGGTTACGAATTTTTCTTTGAAGATTTCCCCTTTGATTGGCTTTTACGTAGCACTTATCTAACTATCTGGAACTATCTAAGTCTTAGGCACTATACAAATTCATGAGCGTGTGGATTCGATTCACAAAAAAACTAGCTTTAGGATTATTTCAATCATCTTTTATCAGTAGCGTAGGCTGTAAAAACCGTAGGCATCGCTGAAAAAGAGTTAAAAATCAAGCTTGAATGCCTGAAAACCACACCTCATAATTTAGTTGGTTTGTCAATGTGTAAGTCTTACTAGCTTCAAAACAGGGAACACTTGACAGAGCATAGAAGAAGGAATCTTTATGTCCTCGTTGTGGGTTATTGTCCGTGGGTGTTTAGCCTGAAAATAGGGAGCATCTAAATAACCTGATAATAACTAAATACCGAATATTTACTTATATGTCTATATACGAATAAAAATCTTTGCATACTCTTCATATTATTTGCTGAGAAATGTATATATTGAGAGCCTATCCGAAAACCAAAATGGGTTTAAAAGTAATCCAAATACAAGCGAAATGTAACGTCGCTAAGTAGTTATCTACCTTCTTCTCCTTGCTAGCCCAAACTGTTCAAGTCAAAACAATTACGGAGAACCTGTTCATCTACTTACGTTACCACGCAACTACTGGATCTCAGAATGATTCCTAAAGGTCTTGAAGTAAACCAAGGCAGGGTTAGCGCATCTCAAACCCCATTGACAGTTGGATTATAGGGGAGTGTTGAATTTGAGAGAGCCGCCGCCAAAACAGAAACCATATACTGATCATTCATCGCGGCTCGCCGTGACTTTTGGCGAATACTGCGGCGGAAAGATGATTCTCGCTCTAAGGCGAATGGCACTAAGAAAAGCTGAAACCTCCTTGCTGGCAGGGTGTGGGAGGTGTGGGGGGTGTGGGAGGCAATGCAGCGTTCATTGATGTGCAGTTATTCAATTTCTCCTCTTTCTCCCCACCCTCCCCACACCTCCCACACTTCCCACTCTCCCCACACTCAAAAATCTTGTTATATCAGGGCTTTGCGATTAACTTAGTGCCATTCCGCTCTAAGGCATTAAGGGCAATGCGACGTAGCTTTAGCATTATTCTGTGGACTGTGCAGAGAACGAATTCGACATTCATCTTCATGAAAAGTGACATCTAATGTCCAATGAACAGAATTTTCTATTCCCCAATGCTGTCGAATGGCGCTACCAATTTTATGAGCATCACTGGCGAGACTGGTGATATAAAATTGCACCTCATGGGTAGTCTGATTCCAATGCTCAATGGAACGCACTACCATAACTACTGTTGTCAGTCCTGCCCACAAATCTTGTTCATGAAGTACAGGAAGTTGTGACACTGGTACGGTGTAAACCTGACGATTCTCGATGCGGTGATGTCCTTTTTCTATCCGTTGACTAATATTCACATCAACATCTTTAAATCCCAGAGATTGTGCTATTTCAAACCAATTTTTCACTTGTTGGTGCAGCGTAGGGTGATTATCTTTCAGGCTCAAAATAAATATAATCAGCATTTGCGGCAATGATTTTTTGGGCAATGGATTTTTGAGTGCCCATTGCATCAATGGTGATGATGCAGCCAGATATGTCTAGCATTTCTAACAGTGCTGGAATTGCCGTGATTTCATTGGATTTGTCAGTGACCTTTGTTTGTCCCAAGACCAGACGGTGTTCACTTGACCATGCACTAACCGTGTGTAAAGCTTTTAGCTGAGATTCTCGGTCATATGAGCCTCTTTACTAATAAAAACTAAGAGAGATTTCAAAATGACATAGATAATTGTAAAAATTGATGGAATGATAAATAAAACAAATGAAGCATTTTTGATAAATATGAATTAGCTTATCTGTGGCTGAAGAATTATTTATTGATACTAAACGATTCAAGATTTGAGTTTGTAAAAGCATGTTTATCTAGAGGAAAAGGGAGATTTTTTCTAAAGGTTTAAATTCAACTTCTGATATATTAGTTTATGCTAATGCTAAAAGTATTGATAAATAATTGTTATCCAGCCCTGCGAGAAACTGTTTATTTTTTATTCCACGTTTGACGCGCTTCTCTTGACCTAAAAGATTGACTGCAATATGTCTGAGAATTGCAAAATTCTGTGGAGCATTATCTTTTCTAATCCGACAGTCATCTTCCCTCAAGGCGACATCCAATATAATATCCAATGTAATGAATTCTCAATTCCCCAATGACTGCGAATAGAATTACCAAACTGTTTAGCATTTGACTCAAGGCTACTGATAAAATAATGGGTTTCAACCGTTGTTTCACCATTTAATGAACGAACGGATTCTACCATTCCAACACTATTGAAGTTTGACCAAACTGAATTTGAGTTAAGCCGAGACTGGATTTGAGATAACATCACATAGTGGCGGATTTCACGACGACCATGACCTATTTCATCTGTTTTATATGGGCTATGTTCAATCCCCTCAAAACCTGCATTTATCCCTGAGTTAAATAGTTTTTCTACCTCATCATAAAGATTTCCCTGATTCTTTTTTAACGTAATTACATAATCTGCATTTTGCTGTGTGATTAATTTCACGATTTCTTTCTGGCAGCCAATTGCATCAATTGTCACAATACATCCAGACAGTTCTAAGACCTTTAATAATTCTGGAATTGCTGTAATTTCATTCGATTTCTCATCCACCTTAACTTGTCCCAATACCAATCTATTTGTAGTTGCCCAGGCACTCACTATTTGGATTGCACTTTGGTCACTACTTTTATCATAAGAGCTACGTAAAGTTTTTCCATCAATTGCAACCACTTCACCCTCGGTTATCTTCTGTATTGATCTCATCCAATCAAGAAAACATGATTGAAACTGGTGGGGATTTATTTGTGCAAATACTCGTGTAAATGTATCGTGTGATGGAATGCCGTTTGGGAGTTCTAAAAATGTTTTTAACCACTCATACTTTGCACAACCATAAGTCTCGATTCCTACCCATCCATCCGCTCCACAAATCACCGCACATACGGCAATGGGGTCATGATATCAATTAAATTGTGTCGTTTGGTACGATCTATGCGTGGATCTTCTATGACACTAAAGTAGTCAGCAATTGTGATTTTTGGCTTGAGCTTCATTCAACTATAATCTGGTTCTTTTTGTTTAACGCACTATCGAATTTACTACAAAAACGAACCCGTATTGCTTGGCAGCCGTCGGCTGCCACAAACTCCCCCCTACAAGGATTATCATTCTTATTCAGTTTCATGCCAAATTTTCTGAAAGTACTGTGTGGTGGAGTGTTGGGGAATCCCACTTTGATTATCTATCTTTAATATTTAGATGCGTTCGCCCTAAGATTGGGGCTAATAAAGAACCGATATAGCCTTCAGTTCCAGTTACCAGTATTTATCATGCATGTCAAACCTGATAGGTAGAGCTTGGTTTTGTAAAAAACCTTTGTTGACTTACTACAAAACTACAAAACCCTTTCCTCAAGACGATCTATCTCGCATGAAGAAACGCTTACAAGAAAGACTGTCTCTCTCGACTGCGCCTAATGTTGTGGTAAATACCACAATTCCTTACATAAATACCAGTGTCTAATAAGTATGTTTGCGATCGCGTTCAGGAGCATGTATGACTTAACGTATAAGTTATATCAAATGAGTTTGCTTTAATTTGTATATCTATCCTACCTTTCCTACTTTTCCTACTTTTCCTACTTTTCCTACCTTTCCTACTTTTAATTAAATTGTTTTAATTCGTATTTAAAATCACAAATCATAAAAAACATTTTTTTCTAGAGAAAGGTAAAATATAAGCCATAAGAGGGAAGAAAGCCCCGAAATAAATTAGTTAGTTTTAAAAGTCAGTAATTTAACCGATCGTATTAATAAATATCAGTTAAACTACATTGATTACGTTAGTTACAACTTTTATTTAGATATATCAAAAAAAATTGATAAAACTTAAACATGAAAGTGACATAATTAATGAATCAATAATTAATTGATTAAATATTTCCTTAAGTCAATAACTGGAGATTAAAAAACTGCTTTATGGCACGACGTTCGTTGAAAGCATCTACTGTAGGTATTGAGAAAGCAAAAAAGGCTTTTAAAATTAGAGAATGGACGCAAGAGTATTTAGCTAGCGAGATAGGACTTGAGACTCGGCAACCAATCTGGAAATTTTTTACAGGCAAGCCGATTGAGCGTCAGAACTTTATGGAAATATGCTTTCGACTCGGTTTAGATTGGCAAGATATAGCTGAACTACCCAATCCGAGGCTACTGACAGAAAACAACCAGGAATGGGAAGACTGCCAAAATGTCGAAAGCTTAGTGCAAATGTTGCGATCGCGTCTAAGTGATAAGATTAAATCTCAATGTGCCACTACACGGTTGTTAGATATCGATCAACCAATTCAACTAGAAGAAATATATGTCAGTACTAATATTTTGAATAATATTACAAGTCGAAGATGGTTAGATATCCTCGATCTACAAGGCTTAATTACAGAAGAATTCGACTGTTTTAATTTTAATCAACTTTATCAAGAACGAGCCTCTGCAATACAAGCAGTTATCACCTATCCCAAATTAATGGTACTAGGTAAACCAGGATCTGGTAAAACCACATTTTTACAGTATATTGCCATGCAATGTAATCAAGGCAAATTACTCTCAGACCGGATACCAATCTTTATTCGCTTGAAAAATTTTGCTGAGGATGCTAGAGAAACCGGAAATTACAGTTTATTGAACTATCTTAGTCAAGAGCTTGCTGACTGCGGTGCTTCAGATCAAGAAATTCAAACATTATTAGTTAACGGCAGAATATTAATTCTTCTGGATGGGTTAGATGAGATTCCAGAAGAAGATAACGCCAAAATTATCAGTAAAATTCGCAGTTTGGCTGAAAATTATTACAAAAATAAGTTGATTATTACATGTCGCATCGGTTATCAACAGTATCACTTTGAGGAATTCAGCGATGTTGAAATTGCTGATTTTGATTATTCCCAAATTGAAGCTTTTGTCCAAAATTGGTTTGTCAATGTTAGCAAGAATTCCATAGAAAAAGGAAAAGCTTTAGCTTGTCAATTTATGCAAAAATTACAGTTTTTGGAGAATCAACAAATTCGAGAACTAGCTGTCAGACCACTTTTGCTTAATTTGGCTTGTTGTGTGTTTCAAGCCCGTTCAGACTTTCCAGTTAGAAGGGTCGAATTTTACAAGCAAGGATTGGATATTTTGCTCAATCGTTGGGATAAAGTGAGGAGCATTAAACGAGATGAAATTTATCTTCATTTATCTTTAGCTCAGAAGCTTGAACTGCTGAGTCAAATTGCTGCTATTACCTTTAAACAAGGTCATTACTTTTTTACACAGAGTATTGTCGAGCAATACATTACAGACTACCTCTGCAACTTAAACATAGCTCAAACTGAGCCTGAGATGCTCCAACTAAACAGTGAAGCAGTGCTGAGATTGCTTGAGACACATGGATTACTGATAGAGCAGGCGCGGGGAATTTACTCGTTCTCACATATAGCTTTTCAGGAGTATTTAACAGCTAAAAATATTATTACTAGCCCCAACCCACAAATATTAGAAAAAAAATTAATCGATCTGGTTAGCCATTTGACTGAACCACGTTGGCGCAAAATCTTTTTACTAATCGCTGGCATGTTGGATAATCCCACTTGTCTATTGCAATTAATGAAGCAACAGCTCGATCGGCTTGTAGCCTTTGATCAGCAATTAGAAAATTTCTTCAACTGGCTTAACCATAAGTCTCTTTCAGTTCAGTCTACTCATAAAAGAGTCGCTATTCGTGCTTTTTATCTAACACTAGAACTTCTCGACGACCTGAGCTTGACTAATGACCTGGCTTTTTCCCTTGGCATCGATCTTAGACTTACTAGTAATCTTACCCCTGATTTAGCTCTAGATATAGCTCTTCAGTGTGCCCTTCACTTAAGCGTTGCCCTATCTAACGAGCCTACTTTAGATCGAGTTTTAGCTTTAAGCTTTGCTCTCCCCGATCGCCAAACTCTTGTCTGTAATTCTGAGTTACAAAGTTCTTTGCAAAAACTCAAAGAACAATTACCAACCCCGGTTCAAGGCAGAGAAAAATTAAAAGAATGGTGGAATAGTAACGGTCAAATTTGGGCTGATGAATTGAGATTGGTGATAATTCGGTGTCGCAACATTGGTCATCAATGGCATTTTAGCGAGCAGCAGAAAGAAATACTCAAACAGTATTATACTGCTAGCCAGTTATTGGTAGATTGCCTCAATAGTGCTTGTAAAGCAACTCCCACCATACCAGAGAGTCTTTTAGCAACGTTATTGTTACCCACCCCTAAAATATTGATGAGAAACAGCATACAGCAGATTTATGAAGCATAGTAGTAACAATTTTTAAAAGTACTGTTTTCAGGGTGAGTATATGTAGTATAAAACTTTTTGCAATATTTCGTCCATTGGCTGAAATTTAACCCTGAATCTATGTATTAAACTGCAAATTTTTGAACTGACTCAGCAACTGGTGTTGCTGAGTTTGATTGACCAACTGGATACAAAACTAGACTGAAAGTATACGTTAATTCATACATTTTCGTAAACGCGATCGCAAACGTACTGCTGACACAGTATTAAGTATTACTAAATTGTTAATTAATAGCGATTGTGGTGGTGCTAACGCCAAATATGCTGCGAATGCATTAATGAGCTAAGTATATGTGTGTTTCTGTTTTTGAGCAAACTGACGTAGCGTTTCAGCAGCAAGGAAATAAATTTGCAGTCAATTGTCGGGGGTAATTTGCAAAACTTGACTTCAACACCTTCTGGCTTCTGTGCTGAACCACTTGCAAAAAGCGAGGTAGTCACAGTAAGAGGTAAGTTTTTCTTTATTAGAGATCAAAAGTTTTTCCTCAAAGGAGTGAGTTACGGCCCTTTTTCCATTGGTAGCCACGGTGAGTCTTTTCCAGAAAAATCAGTTGTGGAAAAAGATTTCGCCATGATAGCAGAAATGGGGGCTAACTGTCTGCGTACCTATACTGTTCCACCTGATTGGCTGTTGGATCTAGCTGCAATCTATGGTCTGAGGCTGTTAATTGGTATACCTTGGTCTCAGCATATTGCCTTCCTTAACTCTTCTGCTGTAAAAGCAGAAATCCGTAACTGCATTGTTCAAGGAGTTAAAGTTTGCCGGAATCATCCCGCTACCTTTGCCTATTTGGTGGGCAATGAGATTCCTCCAGATATTGTCCGATGGCATGGAGCAAAACCAGTTCGGGCTTTTATTAAAGAGTTAATGGCGGTAGCAAAAGACAGCGATCCCGAAGGTTTGGTGAGTTATGCCAATTACCCCTCTACAGAGTATTTAAATATTGACTTTACTGATTTCTCATGCTTTAACGTTTACCTGCATCGGGAAACAGATTTTCGTCGCTACCTCTCACGGCTTCATAACCTAGCCGAGGATAAACCTCTAGTGCTGAGTGAGTTTGGCGTTGACTCAATGCGTGAAGGAACCCAAGCCCAAGCCGAAATTCTCTCTCAAAAGCTGTCATCTAGTTTTGAGATGGGAGCAGCCGGGACAATAATATTTTCTTGGACGGATGAATGGTTTACTGGCGGATATGCCATACAGGATTGGGCTTTTGGTCTAGTTGACGCCGAACGGCTCAAAAAGCCCGCCTTCGAGACAGTTCAGCAGTATTACACAGCGCCTCTACCGCCAGCGCTACCTGATTATCCCAAAGTCTCAGTGATTGTATGCGCTTACAATGCTGAACGCACGATGGATAGTTGTCTAGCTTCTCTCAAAGAACTCAACTATCCCAACTATGAAGTCATTGTAGTTAATGATGGATCGAGCGATCGCACTCTCCAAATTACTCAGCATTACGACTATGTACGCCTAATTAACCAAGAAAACAAGGGATTAAGCGTCGCCCGCAACGTCGGTATGGCCGCGGCAACTGGCGAAATTGTGGCTTATACAGATTCTGATTGTATGGCAGATCCAGACTGGCTTACCTATCTGGTCGCCAAGTTTCTCTCCTCTGGACTAGCTGCCGTAGGCGGGCCAAACTTATCTCCCCCAGAGGACTCTCTTGTTTCCGCCTGCGTTGCCGTCTCTCCCGGCGTACCTACTCACATACTTTTGAGTGATGAGGTAGCCGAACATATTGCTGGCTGTAACATGGCTTTTCGTCGGGAGGTTCTACAAGAAATTAACGGCTTCAACCCGATATTTCGTACTGCTGGGGATGATGTCGATATCTGCTGGCAACTACAAGATCGAGGTTACACCATTGGTTTTAGCCCAACAGCAATCGTATGGCACTTTCGCCGTAATACAGTAGCTGCCTATCTCAAACAGCAGCAAGGTTATGGCAAGGCAGAAGCACTCGTTTATTTTCAGCATCCTTACCGCTTTAACCTTCTGGGACAGCCCTCTTGGTTGGGGAGAATCTACGGAGATTTATCTACATTTCTTCGTATTGGTCAACCAGTTATCTATTCTGGGGTGTTTGGTCGTGGTCTGTTTCAAACGTTGTATGAGCCTTCCTCATCTCTCATTTCTTACCTCCCCCTGACACTGGAGTGGAATGTCGCAGCTTTGATCCTATTTGTCTCTGCGCTTTTGTCTGGCGATCGCCCCTGGTTGGGTGCAGTAATGTTCCTTATCTCTTTTAGCTGGTGTGTAACTGGTGCTATACAAGCGCGGATTGACTCTCGTTTTCTTAAAAGAAGGGCACGGTTGCTTGTGGCGCTACTGATTTACCTGGGTCCGATTGTACGTAGTATAGAGCGCTACAAATGGCGAATCAAAGAACTTAAGAAAGCCGAGCCGATAAACGTTGATGAACTGTAAATAAAAATAAAAGCATTAAAAAAATGACTCAAACACTAACTCAAGCAGATTTAATTCAGTTTGATTTGCCAGCCCACAGAGTAAATATTTCCTGGCGCGATCGCGCCTATGAGTTGTCCTATTGGACAGAAACAGGAATAGAGAAGGAGAACCTGCTGCAAAAGGTAATGGATTTACTCCTGCCTTGCAAGTACTTCATTGCGATGGATCAAGGCTGGAGCGACTGGGATTTAGAGATTTACCAGGGAATTTGGTCAAAAGTTCAGCTGAAAGTATGTACCGAAAATCATGGAGGTAACAAAAGAGTTTTGAGGGTGCGGTGTGCTTTGAGAATGTCACAGTTAGCCATTATGGCTATGGTTGGCTATTGTCTGTTCACAATTGTGGCGATCATTCTGGGAATGCTAGAAGTAGCAAAACTCACAATTGCACTAGGTACGCTCAACGCCACTGTCATCTTATATCAGAACTTCCAGTTAGGACGTATTCTCTACCAGGTACTGGAGATTGTTGCCAAAAGAGTTTACTTGCTGCCAATACAAACCACCAACAACCAGTCTGTCGCAGAAAGTGTAATATTACAGCCATGACAAACGTCTTGGTACTCCAGTAAGCAAATGGCCAGACGGGAGGTAGATCTGCAAGTGAGGCAAGAGATCAAAGCAATAATGCATCGATACGGGCAGATGCTCCGATATCCGCTGCGCCAGTGGCGTACCTTAATCGCAATCCTCGGTCTCACGGCTGGCACTTGTGCCACCGCCACACTTCAACCTTGGCCAATGAAAATCTTGGTGGATTATGCTTTCGGACAGGCAGTCATCCCCCCGCTGGTTCGCTCATTTCTGGGGACTTTTAACTTGGCGTTCACACCACCGCTACTGGTCATTGTCGCCGCTGTTTGTAGCCTTGGACTTTATGCCCTAAATGCTACTCTGGAAACTAGCCTTAGCTGGGCCTGGAGCGCTGCCGGACAAGGTATGGTCT
Organism: Nostoc sp. 'Peltigera membranacea cyanobiont' 210A; assembly: GCF_002246015.1. GTDB lineage: Bacteria > Cyanobacteriota > Cyanobacteriia > Cyanobacteriales > Nostocaceae > Nostoc. The sequence goes on along the minus strand of NZ_NOLJ01000007.1, from coordinate 536,493 downwards.
ACGAACTAGCCCAAAGACTGTTCTATCGTTTGCAACGCCTTTCACTGCTGTTCCATAACCAACGGACTGTCGGTGATTCCCTCAGCCGTCTGGCCGGAGATACCTATTGCGTTTATACCTTGAGCGGTGCTTTGCTGATTTCACCTGTGCAATACTTGCTGACGCTAGCAACTATTGGCATTGTTGCCTGGAATCTGAGTCCTTTGCTAACGCTGCTTTCGCTTTTCGTAGCCCCAATAATGGGCGGTTCAGCTCTTGTTTTTGGTTCTCGACTCAAGCGCCGGACAAAACTTAACCGCGAAGCCCAGTCGCGCCTCACCAGTTTTGTCCACCAAACGGTAACAGCAATTCCCATGATTCAGGCATTTGGTAGAGAGAGTTACAATACCCGGCAGTTTGAGCATCTAGCGGCAGACGCAGTTGTTCTCTCACAACGCGAAACTCTGCTCAAGAGCGTTTACGGTGTGGCCAATGGTACTGTGACAACGATTGGTACTGCGATCGTTCTGTATGTGGGCGGGCAGCAGGTGTTATTGGGGGCTATGAGTATCGGTAGCTTGCTCGTCTTCTTAGCATATCTACAATCTATACAAGGAGCATTTAAGGGTCTATTTGGCATCTACGGGAGCCTGAAGTCTGTAGATGCCAATATAGATAGAGTTTTAGAAGTTTTAGATGCTCAAGATGGAGTACAAGATGCCCCTGCTGCCAGACCATTGCCAGTTTGTCCGTTGGGAGAACGCGGACACGTATGTTTAGAGAAAGTCACCTTCGGTTACGAACCTAACTATCCCGTCCTCAAAGAAATTACCCTGGAAGCGCGACCAGGAGAAACGATCGCACTCGTAGGCGCGACAGGTGCTGGTAAGAGTACACTGGTTTCCCTGATTCCCCGCTTTTTTGACCCTTGGCAGGGACGAGTCCTCTTTGATGGGGTAGATGTCCGAGATGTGCAACTGAAAAGCTTGCGGGAGGAAATTGCCTTGGTGCTGCAAGAGCCGTTTTTACTGCCGCTTTCGGTGGCAGAGAACATTGCCTACGGGTGTCCAGAAGCAAGCCTAGAGAAGATTGTCGCAGCAGCCAAAGCGGCTAAGGCGGACGACTTCATCCAACAGTTGCCGCAAGGGTATGATACCCCGATCGGTGAAAGAGGAGCGCTCCTCTCTGGGGGACAAAGGCAGCGAATAGCGATCGCCCGCGCGTTGCTCAAGGATGCACCAGTACTGATTCTTGATGAACCTACTTCTGCCCTGGATGCCCAGACTGAGGCTTTACTGCTGGAAGCTTTAGATCGCCTGATTGAAGGACGGACTACGTTTATCATTGCCCATCGACTTTCCACGATTCAACGAGCAGATCGGATTGTGGTTCTGGAACAGGGAAAGGTTGTGGAGATGGGAACGCACCAGGAGTTGCTGGCTATCGGTGGTTTCTACCAGCGTTTGCACTCCTTGCAGTTTCCCAAACCGCCGCAGGAGGTCGTTCTATGAAACTGTGGTGGCTGCGATTGGCACGTTACGCCCTGGTTCGTTGGCGCGGACTAATTTTTGTCATGCTGCTAATGCTGATTAATGTAGGGCTAAATGTACTCAAGCCTTGGCCTTTGAAGTTAATTGTTGATTGCGTCCTGAACAACCAATCGCTGCCAAATAGCGTTCTTTGGCTCAAAACCTTGCCTGGTAGTGAATCCGATATTCAGTTGCTCGCTTGGTTAGCAGCTGCCACAATCGTTTTATTTTTATCCAGTGAGGGAGTTCGACTGATACAGGAATATGTTGGAGCTGGTGTTGGCAGCCAGATGGTTTATGACTTGGGAGCAGCACTGTTCGATCGCTTACAGCATCTTTCTTTGAGATTCCACAACCAACAGCGTGCTGGCGATCTGGTTAGGCGGGTAATGACCGACAGCATCTGTATTCAGAATCTGGCAATGGGGGTTTTTCTACCCGTGCTTACTTCCTTGGTGAATTTGGTCGCAATGTTCGCCGTGATGTGGCAGATTAATCAACTGCTTTCACTGCTCTCGCTGATGATTGCTCCTTTAATAATCTTACTAATTTGGGTCTTTAACCAGCCCATGACTGAACGAACCTATCAGTATCAACAATTTGAAGGTGAGATCGTCGCACTCAGCGAGCAGACTTTGACAGCAATACCGATTATTCAAGCATTCGGACGTGAAGCACACGAAGATGAGCGCTTTCGCTACCTGTCTCAAAAAGCCCTGCAAGCTTATGTACGCTCTATCCTTGCCCAAATGCAATTCAAAGTTGGGGTGGGCGGTGTAACCGCAGTCGGAACAGCAGCAATCATGGCTTACGGTGGCTTCCAGGTTTTGGATGGGTCACTCTCAATTGGTTCTTTACTAGTCTTTCTTTCTTATCTCGCCTCCTTGTACGTGCCGATGGCGACTCTGGCTTATATGTCCTCTAGTTTTGCTGGCGCAGCTGCTAGTGCTCAAAGAGTGCTAGAGGTTTTGGATGCTCAAGATGGGGTGCAGGATGCTCCTAATGTTAGACCATTGCCAGTTCGTCCAGTGGGAGGACGCGGACACGTATGTTTAGAGAAAGTCACCTTCGGTTACGAACCGAACTATCCCGTCCTTCAAGAAATTACCCTAGAAGCGCGACCGGGAGAAACGATCGCACTAGTAGGGGCAACGGGTGCTGGCAAAACTACTCTAGTCTCCCTGATTCTCCGTTTTTTTGACCCCTGGCAGGGACAAGTTCTTTTTGATGGAGTAGATGTCCAAAGTGTGCCAGTCAAAAACTTGCGCGAGCAGATTGCCCTAGTGCTACAAGAGCCGTTTTTGCTGCCGATAACTATCGCAGAGAACATTGCCTATGGCTGCTTTAATGCTAGCCGCGAAGCGATCGTCAAAGCCGCCCAAGCTGCGAATGCTGACACCTTTATTCAACGATTACCCCAAGGTTATGACACGGTAATTGGTGAGCGCGGAGCCACACTTTCAGGGGGCGAGAAACAACGATTAGCGATCGCCCGCGCCCTGCTCAAGGATGCTCCAGTGCTAATTCTGGATGAACCTACCTCTGCCCTAGATGCTCAAACCGAGTTTCTGCTGCTGGAGGCATTAGAGCGACTGATGGCAGGACGGACTACGTTTATCATTGCCCATCGCCTTTCGACAATTCAACGAGCCGACCGAATCGTAGTTTTGGATCGGGGGAAAGTAGTAGAGATGGGAACTCATGAGGAGTTACTAGCGTTTAGTGGCTATTACAAGAGGTTGTATAAATTACACTTTGGCTCAACCCAACCAGCATCAGCCTAGACACTTGAAGCATTTTAAAAGACGTAAATACAGCAATTGCCAAAAATATCCGAGGATTGAAATACTGATTAACTTTATTACAAAAATATGTTTACCAATTCATCTTGATTTGCATTACAACATACAGCGCTCCCTTGAATTCATGAATGATTTAACCAGCCAGCCACTCGATCGCCAGACAAGAACTATTCCACCCAATGTCCAAGTAGGACTCAACAGTGTTATCAACCACGATGAGCGCTGTTTTGCTCGCTTTCAGAGCCGTGTCAATCCCGCGCTGCTCGTCGGAGAAAACTGCACGTTGGATTATGTCCACTTTGCGTTGGGCGAAGCTGCTAGGGTTGAAATTGGAAACTATTGCTATTTGACTAGTGTTATCCTGCTTTGCGAACAGGAAATTTCCATCGGCAACTATGTGGTTTTGGGATGGAATACCACGATCGCTGACACTGACTTTCATCCAATCGCACCAGCAGAACGAATTGCAGATGCGATCGCCTGCTCTCCTCTGGGAAAAGGACGGCTCCGCCCTCCTGTGATGCGCCAGCCGGTGATTATCGAGGATGATGTTTGGGTTGGCCCCAATGTCACAATCCTCAAAGGAGTTCGCATTGGTGCCGGAGCTTGGATTGAGGCTGGGGCATTGGTGACACGGAATATACCACCCTGTAGCAGGGTGATGGGCAATCCAGCCCAGGTGATTGGGGAGGTAGAAGCCTAATGGATGCCACACGAACATTACCGTGGGACTGGTATCCGGGAACAATTCCCGATAATGTTGTTTTAGGAGACGACACTTACATTGAGACTAGTCTCAGCTTTAAACTTTACCGCAGCCAATTGCCAGTAGGGCTACGATTAGGTAATGGCTCTGCTGTATATAAAGATACTATGTTTGACCTGGGTTCCGACGCTCAGGTAAAGGTGGGGGAACATGCATTGATTCACGGGGCCCGCATCGTCTGTGATGCCGAACTGAAGATTGGCAATTATGCTTTAATCTCCTGGCAAGTTGTCCTCATGGATACCTACCGTTTACCATTCGACATTGCCAAGCGACGAAAAATTTTAGAACGAGCATCGTGTCAACTTTCTCAATTCTCTAGCGCCGATGTCCCAGCCCAACCAATTTGGATTCAAGATAACGTCTGGATTGGATTTGATTCCTGTATTTTGCCGGGGGTAACAATAGGCGAAGGGGCGATCGTCGGTGCCCGATCTGTTGTTAGCCAGGATGTTCCACCGTACACCGTTGTGGCTGGCAATCCTGCCCGGATCGTTCGGCAGTTAGAGGCAGGAGGTAGCAAGCATGAATTGTGAACCCCCTACTAAGGGAAAAATTATTGTCTTCGGGATTTTGTTCTGGTATCCCTTAGCAGGAGTAACCTATCAATTTCTCCACTATATGCTAGGGCTGCGTCAACTCGGCTATGACCCCTACTACATCGAAGATTCAGGACGCTGGATTTACAACCCCTTAATCAACGATCTATCTCCAGACGCTACCGAGAACATTAAGCGAGTCGCACCCATTTTGGAGGCCTATGGCTTTAAAGAGCGTTGGGGATTTCGCGGCCACTATCCAGGGGGCGAGTGTTATGGGATGAGCGAAACCCAAATCCTCAACCTATATAAGGAAGCAGACGCATTCTTGAATGTAACTGGCGCTCAAGAAATCCGTGAGGAGCATTTGGCTTGTCGTCGCCGCATCTATGTTGAGTCCGATCCAGTTGGATCTCAAATTCGGGTTGTTCAGGGAGACGAAACCTTAATTGCTGACCTGGAAGCCCATGATACACACTTTAGCTTTGGAGAAAATCTGGGTGCGCCTGATTGTGGAGTAACAACGGATCGCTTTCAGTGGTTGCCGACTCGTCAACCGATCGCAACAGACTTGTGGAATACGTCAGATAACACACCAGGCATAGCTTACAACACTATTACCACCTGGGACAATAAGGGAGGTAAAGATATTACCTATCAGGGTGAAACCTATTACTGGCGAAAGGCACGCGAGTTTAAAAAATTTATCGATCTGCCGCACCAGCGTTCAGTGCAATTTGAGATTGCGGCTGCTGATGTAAGTCAGGATGTGCGATACCTGCTACAAAAACACGGTTGGAGCCAGGTAGATTCAATAGAACTCTCCCAAAATCTAAATTCTTACCGCAGTTATATCCAGCGATCGCGCGGAGAATTTACTGTAGCTAAGGATCAATACACGCGATTGCATAGTGGCTGGTTTAGCGATCGCTCTGCCTGCTATTTGGCAGCAGGGCGTCCTGTAATCACCCAAGAAACAGGGTTTAGCAAGTTCTTGCCCACGGGGAAGGGATTATTTGCATTTAACACTATGGAAGATATTCTGGCGGCAGTGGATGCGATCGAAAGCGACTACGAAGGCAATTGCCGGGCAGCCCGTGAAATTGCCTCAGAGTACTTTGCCGCAGAGAAAGTGATTGGCAGCCTAATGGAGCGAGCGGGGTTATAAGCATGGCACGCATTGTTGTTTGTGGATATATGATTCGACATCCAGTAGCTGGCAATCTTTTAGCCTACTTTCACTACGTGTTAGGGCTACATCATCTGGGACATGAAGTTTTATACCTGGAGGAAAGCGGCTGGCCTCAGTCCTGCTACAACCCGATCAACCACAATTACAATGATGATCCGCACCTTGGTTTGCACGCAGTCCAGACCCTAATAAACACCTATGGCGTGAATGCAACACTGTGCTATGTAAATCGGGATACAGGAACTGTCTACGGTGCGGATTGGCAAGAAATAAAGCAGATGCTCAGGACGGCGGATCTGCTATTGAATATCGGTGGAGTTTGCTGGTTACCTGAATTTCTTTTATGTAAACACCGAATATTAATCGATATGGACCCATTCTTTACCCAGATTGGGACATTTGCTGCCGAAGGGCGCAACGAGTATCACGCCTACTTTAGTTATGGCGTTAATATTGGACAACCCGATTGCGGCATACCGAGTGATGGAATTGAATGGCTCCCCACCGTACCGCCCGTTGTATCAGATATCTGGAAAAGCCCGATACTTACTCCAGAAGATAGTGGCGAAGAACGCGCAAATTTACCATTCACTACAATTGCCAATTGGAATGCTTATGGGGGTGTGACTTACAAAGGCGAACATTATGGACAGAAAGATCAGGAATTCATGCGCTTGCTGGAACTCCCTAGTTACTGTTCGCAGAAACTCGAACTCGCTCTTGCCGGCAAGGACGCAGAAATAGCAGAGATTGCGAAATCTTTACAGGCAGAAGGCTGGTTAGTTCGAGATGGTAGGGAAATTAGCGCTAGTCTGTCAACATACAGAACTTACCTGATTGGCTCCCGTGGGGAGTTTAGCGTTGCCAAACAAGCTTATGTCAAAACCCGTAGCGGTTGGTTTAGCGATCGCAGCGTCTGCTATATCGCCGCTAGTCGTCCCGTCATCTTACAAGATACCGGATTTAGCGATTGGTTACCGACGGGGCAAGGTGTGCTGGCATTTTCATCCTTGGAAGAAGCCGTAGGCTGCATAGAGCGCGTCAATACAAATTATCAGGCTCACTGTCAGGCAGCACGGGAATTAGCCGAGCAATTCTTCAGTTACAAAGTGGTGCTACCTCGACTACTGGAGACAGTTTTAACCACGGACACACCTGATCTATCTCCATTTCGAGTCTGACTGCCTATAGAGAAGGAGAAATCATCAGGTAATATATCTAATCAAAACATTTAACAAATTTAAAATAAATGAGATTATGAACACTCAATCACCAAAGGTAAGTATTGGTCTTCCTGTTTATAACGGAGAAAGCTTTATAAAAGAGGCGATTGATTCTATCCTGAATCAGACATTTGAGGATTTTGAATTAATCATCTCAGATAACGCTTCGACCGATCAAACTGAAGCAATCTGTCAGGCGTATGTAGCTCAAGATCAGCGAGTTCGTTACTTTCGTAATTCAGAAAACCTTGGAGCTGCCGACAACTTCAACCGCGTGTTTCAAGCGGCTATCGGCGAATATTTCAAATGGGCAGCTCACGATGATGTGTGTGCATCTACTTTTCTAGCTGAATGCGTCAATGTTCTTGATCGAGAACCGACAATAATCTTGTGCCATGCCAGAACAATTACTATTAATGCTCAAGGAAAACCTTTCAAAAAGTTAAAATCCAACGCAGAGATCAGTTCAACAATTCCCTGCAAAAGATTTCGAGAGGTTATTAGCGAGGATATTTTCCAGTCATCTAATCCGATATCAGGGGTAATTCGGACAGATGTCCTGAACAAAACTCCTTTGCTGGGAAATTATCCGGCCCACGATCTGCCTTTACTTGCTGAATTAAGTCTTTATGGAAGATTTTATGAGATTTCTGAGTATCTCTTCTATAGTCGAGACCACAGTCAGCGGGGATCGCGTGCCTATGATTATCGCCAACCTCATAAGGCTATTGTCTGGTTCGACCCAAAAATGGCTGGAAAGCTTATTTTTCCATCCTGGAGGATGTTTGCCGAATATATGGCAGGCATCAATCGAGCGCCCCTGAGTTGGCGCGATCGCTTACTTTGTTACAGTGAACTAGCCAAATGGGCGAAAAATCATCAACAAAATTTGGGGCGCGATTTGATTGTTGCTACTGAATACTTACCTGTTATGGGTTCAGAGCTTGCCAAAGCTTATAGCAAAGGCTCTGAAGCACGCTGGCTAAAGCAGGTTAGGCAATCGACAAAACAATTGGAAACTATTATTTCCAAAGAAGAAACCTTTATTCTTGTTGATGAAAACAAACTCGGAAAAGACACTTTTGCCAAGTGGTTGACTATACCTTTTCTGGAACGTGAAGGAAAATACTGGGGTTTACCTGCGGATGATAGCACTGCCATTCAGGAGCTAGAGCGGTTGCGCCAATTGAGAGTCAACTTTATTGTTTTCGCTTGGTCTTCCTTTTGGTGGTTTGAGCACTATTCCCAGTTTTATGACTACCTGAGAACAAAATTCGACTGCATCCTAGAAAACAACTATTTTGTCGTATTCAATCTACAGCATGAACTGGCATTTACCGCTCAAGACGAGTTAGAAAGAGTTGAGGTACGATGATTATAATTTTTGCTAGTGCTATAGGTCGGTTTCCCATAGGAGGCAACGCCTGGTCTGACCTGCAATACCTTCTGGGTCTGCGTGCCCTTGGGCATGATATTTTCTACTTGGAAGAATGTGGATCAAAGTCGTGGGTTTACAACTGGGAGACCGAGCAAATCACGACGGAGTTAGAGTATCCTAAAAATTATCTTAAAAACTGCCTAGAACCGCTTGGTTTCAAAGATAAGTGGATTTACCGAACTGACGAGCATTCAGTCGGTATGGAGATTGACAATTTGAGCGACATCTGCTCCCAGGCTGATTTAATGATTATCCGTGGCTCACCACTTTCTGTTTGGAGAGATGAGTATGGATGGCCACAGCGCCGCATCTACATTGACGCCGATCCCGGTTTTACTCAGATTAACATTGCTAACGGTAATTCGGAATTAGTACAGACGATTGAACATTGCGATCGTCTGTTCACAATTGGGCAACGCATTGGTGCTGAAGACTGTCTTATCCCCACAAAGGGTAGGCATTGGCTAAAGACATTACCTCCAGTAGCACTGCCTTACTGGCCAGTAATTGAAGACAATGACACCACCTATTTCAGTTCGATTATGCAGTGGCACAGTTATCAGGAGGTGGTATACGAAGGAGTCACCTACGGTAACAAGGATAAAGAGTTTTTAAAGTTTATTGATATACCGCAACTCACCAAACAGCAGTTTCGGATTGCCTTAAGCGGCGGCTTTCCTGATGAACTATCGCAATACGGCTGGGAGGTGATCCCCGGATGGATTGCGTCCTTTACACCAGAGTCTTACCAGAAATTTGTTCAAGCATCCCGTGCTGAGTTTGGAGTAGCAAAACAGGGTTATGTTGCTACAAAGGGTGGCTGGTTTAGCGATCGCAGCGTCTGTTACCTAGCTTCTGGCAGGCCAATTCTAGTTCAAGACACAGGTTTAAGCGATTGGCTGCCGATAGGAGAAGGGATTTTAACTTTCCGCGACCAAAAGGAGGTAGTAAAAGGTGTAGAAGCCATCAACGCTGACTATGAGCGACATCAACATGCAGCACGGAGGTTAGCAGAGGAATATTTTGACTCAGATAAAGTTCTTTCGTCTCTTCTAGAGGCGGCAATGAACTAACTGCCATTGAGTTTAGGAGATATTAATTATGGCAACAGTAACTATTGGCTTTTCTCCTCGCGAACAGTTTTCCCTAGCTGCTGAATCTTTGCAGAGGATTTTTGATTACACCTCTATCCCCTTCAACCTGATTGTAGTGGACTGCAACACCCCAAAGGTATATTGGCAGCAGATAGAACAGGTACTAAAAGGGCGTAGCAATGTCAAAATCATTCACGCGAATGATTACCTAATGCCTAACCAGTCAAAAAACTTGGTGATTCAGGAAGCCAAAGATGATTTTGTGTGCTTCATAGAAAATGATGTTCTGGTTGAGGATGACTGGTTATCCCATCTGATCGCCGCCTGTGAAGAGCATCCCGCAGATGTCGCAATACCACGCATTATTGAAGGGCCTCCAGGAGAGACAAAAGTTCACTGGGACCCTGGTCTGGGTCAAGTTCAGCCAGTGCAAACAACCAACGGAGTCAAATGGGAAATCCTGCCACCCACAGGCGATCTACAACTCGATCGAGGTTGCGATCGCCGGACGATAGAGTTGTCTGGAGAGGCTCACTGTCAGCTTTACCGCCGGAGTGTTTTCGACAAAGTTGCTCCTTTCGATCAAGACATCATTTATCTAGATTGGATCGATTCTAGTTTGGCTTTATATAATGCCAAAATTCCAGTTGTGTTTGAGCCGAAGTCTGTTATTCATTTTTGGCATCCTTATCCTCCCCATTTAGATGAACTCGATTATTTTTGGCGAAGATGGGATCTTCAACAAGCTGCTAACGAGATTGATCGCATTCAAAAAAAGTGGAATCTGGTTCGTGTAACCACAGATTTAGATTTTGTCATGGAGCGAAATCGCATCGGTCAACTTCATGCGATCGCCGAAGAACTCAAAGCTCTGATCTCACCGCAAGAATCCTTTATTTTGGTCGATGAGGACATCCTGAACGGTAACGAAATCATCAAGGGTTTTCAGACTATCCCCTTTACAGAACACAATGGGCAGTATTGGGGCCAACCAGCAGACGACGAAACGGCTATCCGAGAATTCAATCGCCTGTACCAAACAGGTGCTAGTGCGATCGTTTTCCTTTGGCACACTTTTTGGTGGCTGGACTATTACGTTGAATTTTATGACTATTTAAGTCAAAAATTCCCCTGTGTGTTGCGAAATGACTGTGTGATTATATTCGACCTACGCTCATGAAAGAACCTCTAGCCAGTATTATCATCAATAACTACAACTACGGGCATTTTCTGCCTGAAGCGATTGAAAGTGCTTTGAATCAAGATTATCAGCCGATAGAAGTAATTGTGGTTGATGATGGGTCAACGGATAACTCACAGCAGATCGTTGCTGATTATGGGGAAAAGATTATCCCCCTGTTAAAGGAAAATGGCGGACAAGGCTCCGCATTCAATTCGGGGTTTGAGATTAGCCAAGGTAAGGTGATCTGCTTTTTAGATGCGGATGATATTTTACTGCCTACTGCTATTGGAAAAGCAGTTGAACTGCTGCGCGATCCGAATGTGGTTAAAGTACATTGGCCTCTGTCCGCCGTTGATGCTCATGGCAAGCTGTTAGGAAAGTTAATTCCCGAAGATCCTTTGTCAGAGGGAGATTTGCGTGATGCACAGATCAAAAGCGGTATAGAAGGTCATATTTTTTCCCCTACGAGCGGCAATGCCTGGTCACGCAGCTACTTAGAAAAAATTTTACCCCTGCCGGAAAGCCGCTATCGATTCAATGCTGATTCCTACCTAGCAATTCTTGCTCCCTTCTCTGGCAGCATCAAGCGCATTACTGAACATCAAGCTTTGTATCGCATTCATGCCTGCAATGGCACTAGCAAGCGTAGTTACAATTGGCGACTTAACCACTATCACAATGAAGTGGCAGTCCTACGCGAGTATTTAGAGGAGCAGGGCATTCAAATTGATGATGCTTTTGAATACTGGAAAGGTTCTTATCATCAATCTCTGCAAAGGATGGTCGATTTGGGGCAAGAACTAGAACCCTTCATTCCAGCAGAACAAGACTATATTTTAGTTGACATGAATGAATTTGGGCAACATCAACTACTTGAAAATAGTCACTCAATCCCCTTCCTAGAAAAAAATCGTATCTATTGGGGGCCACCAGCAAATGACGCTATTGCTATTCAGGAGTTGGAGCGACTGCACCGTTCAGGCGCAAGTTTCATCGTATTTGGATGGCCTGCCTTTTGGTGGCTTGACTACTATGTTGAATTTACTCGCTATTTGCGTACCAGGTTTCGTTGTGTTTTGGAAAATGAGCGCTTGGTTGTCTTTGATTTAGGCATTTTAGCTTGATACTACCTGGCCGTTATTACCGAACGATATGAAACCTGAAAGCAAAGTTACGATCGCAATCCCAACCTACAATCGCTCGGAGTTACTAAAAGCTAGCCTTGAGAGCGCATTGGCACAGGACTATCTAGATTACCAGGTGCTTGTATTGGATAATGCTTCTGAAGATGATACAGAGGCAGTTGTACGCTCATTCGCGGATTCACGGATCACTTATGTACGTCACGAAACTAATATTGGAATGTTTCGCAATTGGCAGCTGGCTGTTAAGATAAATTCTAGCCCTTATCTAAATATCTTGTCGGACGATGACATCCTGCTGCCCGACTTCATCCGTGAATCTGTCTTAGCATTAGACAACCATCCACATACTGGTTTCTCGGTTGCCCAAGCCGGGTTTATTGACATTTATAATGTTCGAGTGGACATAACAGACCCGGAAGTTTCGGACAACTTGCCAGCAGGACTGATCAACGGGCTAGAGTTCATCCACCAAATTGTTGATGGGCAAAAATGGATTTTGCGCTCCTCAGCAGTCATGTTTCGTGCTTATGCACTTGCAGCAGTTGGGACATTTGACATACCGCACTCCAAGTACATGCTAGACCTGAACCTATACTTGCGGATCGCGGCGCAATTCGACATCTTCTTTATTGCTCAAGAGTTGGCCCAAGTCCGGTTTCACCTAGAACAGGATTCCCAGGTTACCTTCCACTCTTCAGGGGGAACAGGCTCGCTGGCTGTGGTAGCAGAACGTACTGATGCGATCGCTTATTTGTTACAGTCGCCGCGTGCAGAAGATGCATCTTATCGTCAGTGGCTCGCAGAGCGCCTGTTGCATATAAGTATGCGCCGTAGTGAGTTCACGTCTGATCTGATACCTAGACTTAATTTGAGTTGGTCAGAACGGCTAGAAATTGCTATGCAGGAAATTGCATCTGTGATTCCAGCAGGGAAGCGTTTGATTTTGGTGGATGAAAATCAATGGGGTTCGGAGATTCTGCCGGAATTCGATGCTCTGCCCTTCGTCGAACATCAGGGTCAGTACTGGGGAGCGCCACTGAATGACGAGATCGCCATCCAGGAACTTGAACGAATGCGTCAAGCGGGAGCAAGTTTCATGGTCATTGCATGGCCAGCCTTCTGGTGGCTTGATTATTACTCTGGGCTACGAAATTATCTCAGTTCAAATTTCTGCTGTGTTTTGGACAACAGTCGCCTCGTCGTGTTTGATCTGCGGCTGTGAGATTCTCCAACATTATTAATATGCGGTGAAAGCCTTGGGCTGCGATCGCTTGTTGTGAACTGCAAACTCACGGGATCAAGTTTTCATGAACTGGAAATATGAAAAAGGTAAATTCAATATCCCTGGTCGATGGCTAGCCTGGTCAGGAGTTTTGGCTTTAGCCAGCGCTGGCGGTTGGCTGACCTACTTTTTAGTTCTCAACCAACCTCCTGAACCAGTAGCAGTACGCTTGCTAAGTGTAGAGCGAGGTAATATTGAAACCACAATCAATGAGAGCGGTACTGTTGAGTTGCGGGAACAACGGATCTTGAAGTCCCCAAAAGAGGGTGCAGTAGAACGAGTAATGGTAAAACCTGGTGACAGGGTAAAACTTGGTCAAGTGCTGCTCACGCTGCGCTACCCTGAGCGAAAGATTGCTCTTACCAATCAGCAGTTGCAAATTCAACAAGAGCAACTCAACCTAACACGTAGTCGCCAGAAAATTCTTGAAGCCCAAGAACGATTAACAGCCGAGGAACGACAACTCCAGAGGCTTGCTCCCCTGGTGCGAGAGGGAGCTATTGCACAACAACAAGCCCAAACGCAGGAAGACGCAGCCCGCGTTGCTCGGTCTACCCTGCGAGATACTCAAGCAGAGGCACGTACAACTGCCTTAAAAATTCAGACTTTGCAATTGGAGCGCCAACTTATTCAGCAGCAACTCCAAGATAATATTGTGACTGCACCATTGAATGGTGTAGTTTTGGGTGTCAATGTAGAGGACGGTGATGGGGTCGAGTTGCGTACCAATCTGCTGACTCTGGGTGATCCAGGAAAAGTACTGGTGAAACTCCAGCTTTCTACCCTCAACGCTGCTCAAGTCCGGGTCAACCAACTTGCCCGGATTAATGCCATCGGCCCGAATGCAAAGACATTCTCTGGACGCGTACAAAGCCTGTATCCTCAAGCACTTACCACTGAAGCCCAAAAACAAAATGATAGCAGTGCAAAACAATCAGATCAACCAACAGTACCCGCAACGGTTCAGCTTGATACCCCAACTCGGACACTGCTCCCTGGTAGCAGGGTAAATGTCGAGGTTGTGTTGCAGCAACGGCAGAACGTAGTAGTTTTGAAGACGGAGGCGATTGTGCGATCGCAAGCGCGTCCCTTTGTATGGGTTCGGGATAGCCAAAACCAAGCCCAAAAACGTACCATTAATCTGGGATTAGAGGGGTTAATGGCTGTAGAAGTAACCTCTGGTTTATATCCTGGTGAAAAGGTCATACTGCCGCCCGTTGAGTCGCAACTCAAGCCAGGGCTGCCAGTTAAGGCAAGTGAAAAGTAATAAATAAATTAATATTTCGACTTTACTCTCCCAGCTTATTTTCTTGACATTCACCCCACACCCTTATACCCCAATACAGTTCAGTTAAGCATTTCTTTCTTCTCTCAGTGTCCTCTGCGCCTCTGTGGTTCGTTAAAAAAATTGACTTTGACAAAGAGTTTTAGCCTTAACTGAACCGTATTGCCTTATACCCACCTATTTTCAAGCTAGAGCAAAGCGACTATTATGGCTCTTTCAGCTTTTGACTTATTAAATATTACCTTTCACTCATTAGGTAGGAACCCCTTGCGTTCTGCTCTGACTACTCTAGGGGTGTTTATGGGTGTGGCTGCTGTCAGCGCTACACTTCAGGTTGGTAATATTAGCCGGGCCGCGATCGCTCAACAATTAGCAAAACGAGGCGCACCTCAAGTTTCAGTTTATCCAAACTGGGATTCTGGCAGTCAAACCACCCAACTCAAGTTGGAAGACATGGAATTCTTACGACAGCGAATGGTAGGCTTGCAGGCGATCAGTTCTTTTAATTGGGCTGGTTCTACGCCAACTGTATTTCGGGACAAGGAAGTTACTCCACCCATGTCACCTGTTTCCCAAGATTTTTTGCTGACTTCAGGGAAATCATTGGTTTCGGGACGGTTTTTCACATCTGAAGATTTTGCTAACTACCGTCCGGTGATAGTAATCGATCAATTGCTGGCAGAACAACTTTTCCAAAAGCAGGAACCTGTGGGGCACCTGATTTATGCTGGGCAAAGACCCTATATCGTCATAGGGGTCGTAGCGACTAGTCTAAATGAAAATGCACCCCCGGCGGGTCAACTGTATGTGCCGATGTCTATTTACAATGCTTTGACCGGTAGCCGCGACATTGGGAGTATCCAAATGCGCCCTTACTCACTTGAAGATGTGGAAGAGTTAAGCCACCAAGCAGAGAAATTGCTGTTACAAAGATTTCCAGGTTACAAATTTAAATTTTGGAATAATGTATCAGATATTATACAGCAGCAGAAAACTCTAGAGATGGCTTCCCAAGGTCTAACAGCAGTAGGAGTGATCGCGCTATTAGTTGGCGGTGTTGGGATTGCAAATATTATGATTGCCTCAGTAACAGAACGAACCGCTGAAATAGGTTTGAGACGGGCGGTGGGTGCAACCCAACGGGAAATCATGCAGCAATTTATTCTAGAGGCGATGCTTTTAAGTCTAATAGGAGGGACAGCAGGGCTGGGAGTGGTGCATGGATTGACAGTTGTGGTTACGGATACCTTTAGCTTGCCCTATGAGTTTGATAGCAAAATTGCAGTGCTAGCACTAGGGTCAGCACTAGCGGTAGGGGTGGGAGCTAGTTTGCTTCCCGCCGTGCGGGCCAGCCAGATCGACCCAGTAAAAGCCCTACGTTCAGAATGATGAACCTATCCCACAAACTAGTAAATCCGATTCGGATCTGACCCAATACTGATGCTGTTGGCGAAATATTTCTTCACATTTCAAAACCCTAGAAATGCCAAAGCGAGCAGAGAAATAAGAAAAGTGGGATGATGTTGATCAACAAGCATCTACCATCACCTGCGGTGAAGGAGGAATTGAGTGATTCAACCGCAAGCAATAGACCGTGTGATTATGGCTTGGGAAGCAAAAGAAGGCTCTCAACGCCAGTTGGCGCAAAGATTTAAGGTCAGCTTGTCATTTGTGCGAAAGTTACTGCGTCAGTATCGCACAAACGGACAAGTTGAGGCGAAACGACGTGGAGGATACCAAAAGCCAACAATAATAAACGAGCATCTATCGCTTATCCAGTCTTTGGTTGAGGAAAAAAATGATTTGTTACTCAGAGAATTATGCGATCGCTATACAGAACGCACAGGGATTAGTGTGAGTATCACGACAATGCATCGTGCGGTAGAAAAATTAGGCTTAGGTGTAAAAAAAAAGTCTTTATGCCAGCGAGCAAGATACCCCACGAGTCCAAGAGTTAAGGCACGATTATCGCTCCTCTTTAGATCAGATTGATGTCCGAAACCTAGTATTTGTCGATGAAGCTGGATTAAATTTATCAATCGCTGCGCGGGTTGTTCGCCAGAGCAGTAAATGGCGAAAGAGCGGTTGGTAGTATCCCTGGAAACAAGGGTAGAAACGTTTCTTTGGTTGGTGCTTTAAACCTTGATGGACTGATTGCAGCAATGACTGTGCCAGGAAGTATAAATACTGAGGTATTTCTCACTTATATCACTCAAGTCTTAGCACCTCAGTTGTGGAAAGGGGCGATTGTGGTCATGGATAACCTGAAAGTTCATCACGCCGAACGTGTAAGGGTTGCTATTGAGTCCGTCGGTGCAAAAGTCAAGTTTTTGCCCCCCTACTCTCCAGATTTATCTCCCATAGAACTGTGTTGGTCGAAACTGAAGCAATTTCTCCGTTGCTGTGAGGCACGCACCACCGAATCACTCGACCAAGCAATGGCTGAGGCTCTCAATTACATTACTGAAGATGATGCCTTCGGTTGGTTCAATCACTGTGGTCTATTTACCTGAAAATTGCTGTATATGTCGAGGATTATTGTATTCATTCCACATTCCTTGACCGCACGAAGGGCATTTTTTTTGAACACAATCGAGAACTTCAAATGATGTTGCCTCTGGTTTTAGACTTTTTCTTGCCAAGTTTTTGCACCATTATTTCGCTACAAGGTCAAGATTACAGGATTTCCACTCTTCTCTAGTAAGTTTTGCCACGCTAAGTTATATAATACTATTCACCTCAAGTCTCGTGCTTTACGCAAAAAACGAATAATCTTGAAGTTGGCATTACAAAGTTTAGAAGTCAACATCAGCCAGCGTCTTACAGACGGCATCCACGATTTTGAGCTTCTTCCTTAGCGGGGCACAGAATATGGTTGCTGGTGATGGGGTGCTAGGTAAGGAAATCTGGGGATAGAATTTGTAGGGTTTGAGAGAAAGTTACACATGGCGTAATCTATGGATCTTTTCTTAAAAAGCGCAGAAATAGATTGCTTTGTGATCAACTTTCTGCATTTTGCCCTTTGCCCTTTACTACATCTGAAGGTTAAGAATGCAGACTATATATGATACCAAAAAAGCAAGGGAGATGGGGATTTGGAAGAACAAGTAAAATAAAAGCTGACTTCTAACCCCCCCACCTCAGCACTGCTAAGTTGCGTTAACCGTTATAGGAAATAAAGTCACTCTCGCCTATCAAGCTAGGATTGGTGTCGCTTATAAAGGCTATTAACTCATTTGTGGAGGTAACAATAATAGAAGTACTATTGCCACTTGCAGAAGAGATTGTCAAAGCTCCAAAAGTCAAACCATCAGATAAACCTAGTCTATCAATGCCGTCTTCAAAGTTATAGATGGTATCTATACCATTGCCTGAAGCGAGAACAAAGATATCTGCACCGCCTTGTCCGTAGAGGTGGTCATTGCCAGCACCACCATCAAGTAAGTCATCTCCATTACCACCGCTAAGGTAATCAATGCCAGCACTACCGATGAGGCGATCATTTCCATCCTCTCCATAAAGGTAATCATTGTTACTTCCACCAATAAGAGTGTCATTACCAGCACCGCCGTAGAGATTGACGCTACCTAGACTAAAGGCTGAAGCATCCAAGATATTGTTACTAGTACCACTACTCAGCGTTGCCCGTTCGATATTGCTGAAAATATCGCTTCCTAATCCAGCAAGTTGAGTGTTAGTTAAGGTAAAGTTGACATCAGCTGATTCGCTTAACCCATCAATACCGTCGCCACCATCTAAGACATCATCACCGACACCACCGGAAACGACATCATTACCAGCACCAGCAATCACCTGATCATTACCGCTTTCTCCATAGAGTAAATCATTGCCAATTCCACCATCAAGAGTATCATTATTATTACCCCCATATACATAGTCATTACCAGCATTACTGATGAGGTAATCATTACCATCCTGCCCTAAAAGGTAATCGTTGCCAGCACCACCATTAATCGTATCATTACCACCGCCCCCAGAAAGATTGACGGTACCTAGACTAAACGCTGAAGCATCTAAGGTATTGTCACTAATAAGCTATTCCACATTTAAGTTGCAATAGTAATATTACCCTTATTCTTAATTTTTCTTCCCCATTTAATAATTAATTCTCCTTGATTTAACAGCTTATCAAGTAAATTTTTTAGTTCATCGACTGATTTAAATAACCTGTGGGCTACATATTCTTTAGCTGAATGCCATACCAATTCTACTAAATTCATATCTGGGCTATATGCCGGCAGAAAATATAGTTGAATGTTTGGCAACTCTTTCTCAATTGCCTCTATAATTACTTTCTTTTTATGGTAACTAGCGTTATCCAGAATAATTAAAATTACTGGGCCATTCTCGGAAAAATTAGATTCTAGATTTCCTGCTAAAACCCATTCTTTTTTCACAAATTCATTTAATTTTTTTAACTGCGCATAAAAAATTTCACCATTCCCTTTCTCAATGAAATAACACATTCTCTTGCTGTCGTGATATCTTACTCCTCCCATTATATTTACACGCCCGCGACTCCTCTGACCTGTTACTTTTTTACTCGAACCTTTTTTGCTCCAATTTTTACGTCTAATTACCCTGAGACTAAAACCACTCTCATCCCAAAACCAGACTTGTAACCTTTCAGGGCAAGACTTTGAAGCTTCTAGATATCCAAGCAGTTTTTCTTTAAAGACCTCTCTTTTTATCGGATCTTGCTTATCCTCTAGACTGTATTTTGCCCAAAGGTAAGCATACTTTTTTTGCTTTAATATTCTCCTGACTTGTTCTCCGCTTAACTTAATATCAGTTCTTTTGTCTAAATATGTAGCTAATCTTGCTGTTGTCCATCGTCCAAATTCATAGCCTAATTCACTTGGTTCTTTGTCAATAACTTCCATTAATAATTCAATATATTCATTTGTTGCTTTCTGGTAATTTCCTTTTCTCCTGCCATCTTTTAGACTTTCTAAATTGTCTGGATCACCATGAACACACCAATATGCTACACTTCTACATGAACAGCCTAAAAATTCACTTATCTCCTGATAAGTTTTTCCATCATTCATCAGAAGTAACATCAATATTCTCTGTATAAATTGAGAGCGATCGCTATCTTTTAAAGCTTTTTGTAAATTGTCTTTTTGAGATTGAGCTAGAAACCCTTTAGCAGGCATGATAACGCTATAGACACGGATATATCTATTTTACCATTTATGCAATTTAAATGTGGAACAGCTTANGTTTCAGCTTTTCTTAGTGCCATTCGCCTTAGAGCGAGAATCATCTTTCCGCCGCAGTATTCGCCAAAAGTCACGGCGAGCCGCGATGAATGATCAGTATATGGTTTCTGTTTTGGCGGCGGCTCTCCCAAATTCAACACTCCCCTATAATCCAACTGTCAATGGGGTTTGAGATACGCTAACCCTGCTTTTATACGAGTGTGAATTGTAGAGCGCAGCATTACCAGCAAAGTCAATAAATCGCTTGACTGACGCAACCATAATCGTTCGCGGTCAATATCTTCTCCTTCAATGATGAAATCATTGATTAGAATGACTAACCGTCTATCTTTGTAATCTCCAGAAACTTGCATTCCGGTTTCTGGATCTGTATACATTCCTCGACCCCGGTAAATTAATTGCGCGACTTCCATTAAAGCGGCTTCAATATTAAATCGGGGAATTGCTGCAATAATCCAATCTGTTTTTGGGAAAGAAACACCTCTTGCTCCTGAAGAAGTCATCAAGAAAACTCGGATTTGATCGCGTCGTGGTTCTTTTACTAATTCCAATCGCTTATTAGCTGGGACGCTTTGATCCAAAACTGCTACCTGTCCCTTGTTTACCAGAGCATCTTTACCACTGGTCAATTTCTCTTGCAAGTGACGTAAGAAAGCTTTGTCCTGAGCAAAGAAAATTAGCTGCTCCGCTCCCTGTTGTAACCCGCGTTCGATTTCCAAGTAGGCATTCATTAGCAACTGGTCTTCTAATTGCTCTCGAACTGCTTGTCGAATTGTCTGTTTTGTACCATCACTGGTTTTCCTGGTAAATTGAAAGCTGCTTGAAATGCTTTTGCTGTCTCTTCTTTTTCCTCATCGCGTTGCATTTCCTGTGTTGGCAATGTCAACGGACACCAAATTGCTTCCAGCTTTGCTTTACGAATTCCACTGTGTTTGAGACACTCTCGCATTGTTGTCCAACCTAAACCATAGCCGAGTACCAGCAGATGACGTAGCATCGTCTCTACCCATTCTTTTGTATTCGGATCTGTCAGTTTGAATGCTTTTACCAGCTGGTGGTAGACATCTGCATTCTTCACGGATTGCCAAGGTTGCAGAACCGGATGATCGTCCAAGACCAACTTTTGCTGAATTAAGTGTTGCAGAACACCACGTTTGACAGCAATTTCAAATACCTGCCCCCAAATGGAAGCCTGTTCTAAAAAAGATAAATCCATCACTTCCTCCGGTGCAGAACTTGAGAAACGTGGGTGAGTAAGGCAGGATAATTGAGTAATACCTGTCCTTTGCGACGATGATGTAAAACTTTCACCTCCCCAGCCCCTTCAACTGTGGTAGGTGAGATCCAACTGAAGGGGTCAAGGACTGGGATAAGTTGACCTTTTTCAGCTTCGAGAAAATGCAATCCCCGGAGTACAGCTATTAAACAGGGATGAATAGGAGAATTATGTTCTGGATTTATCAAATGCTGACGGGCGCGTTCAGTCCAGTTGATATCGCGGACTTGCCCATCTGATACTAGGAAATAAATGCAAAAACCAGATTGTGGGCGCTGTGTTTCTTGAACAGCAAAAAGGGTGGCAAAAGTATAAACCGGAATCAAATCACGAAAATATTCGCCGGTAACGGAGCGTTGGAAATCTGTATGATCTCCAGCTTGCAAAATTTCAAATGCTGCTTCATTGAAACCGCGCTTATGCAAACGAGTGGCAGGAAATACATCCCGCACCATTGAGTAAATATTGAGATCGGGAAAAGTTTCAAAAACTTGTTCTAAAAATTCTTTAGGTATCAAAGAAGAATTGTAATCTGCGGCTCGATTAATTCGGCGATCGCCATAGGCATGAGCCAATAATATAATGTGCTGATAGCCTTGGCTTTCTAGGTAACTAATTTCTTCTTGGAGTAAGCGTTGCTTTTTCAAACCTTTTGAAGAATCCAGCACATCAGACTGCATCCGTTCTCTTTTGAGTTCATAACCTAAAAATGGTTGATTAACTGCTGTCGCAACATAACTTTGGGTGAGAAAAAGATATCCTTTTTCACCTTGATCCAGAAAAGTTTCTTCATCACAAGGACGACTGGCATAGGAAATTAAACCAATCTTGGGTGCTGAATGAGCGCTTGGGGTGCTGATGAAGAGTGGAAATGCACTTAACAGAGCATTAAAAGTCCCAGATTTAGTAAATTTTGCCTTTTGGTCTTGTTGAGCAATATTTTCCAGAGTCAGCCCTTGCATTCTGATAGGAGTATCTTCAGCTAGTATTGCTTCTAAAGTTTGGGCTGCTGCATAAATATAAGCATCACCGCTACTGTCATCGCTTTGTTTGCCCAATTCTTGCAGCCTGAGCATTAAAGTTGTGAAATCAACCGATTTGCCGTTATCACCTTGTTGCAATCGTTTGATGATACGCCACAAACAGCAGTAAACTAGTACAGAAAACGCAGCAACTACGGCTGCATGATACTGCTTACTTTCTTCAGAACCTTTTTTATCTGGTTGCCGCTTTACGGTATCAACATCGTATTCCACTATAATTGCGGCTGATAATACCCATCCTGCTGCCTTAGAAGCATTTGTAGAATGTTCATAAGTCCATTGACGATTTTGATCCCTGCGAAAAGAACGAGGAACCCAACAAATTTGCAGAAGTCGCTCTGGTAATGAACGTTTTGCCTGCAATTTACTTGCTGGGCCTTGAGTTGTTAAGTCATATTCCGAAAGCTCGGCTGTAACTTTAACCGAGAACAGTAATCCGAATGTGTCTGGTTGATCGCAAATTTCAATATGTTTAAACCATTCCACCTGTTCGCGGGAACTTTGTTGTGGCCCCACAAGTAAATCTCTTACGCCTTCTTCTGCTCCTATTAGTCGCGTCCACTGGAAGATAGATACCTCTTTTCACACAGATAAACTGTTGGGAGGAACGATGCTGAACTTGAGAAATTACTTTTTGACTCTTGTCACGGACTACGTTCATTAGTGCCGTTGCAATGGAATTCATTACTTTGGCGCGTTCCCGTAATTCCTGTAAAGTTTGGCTAATAGCTGCCTGTTTGCCCGATTTCAGAGTTTCGATGAGTTGAACTACTTTATTAATTAGTGATTCTGAAGTTAGCGATTCTTCAGCATCTTTGGGAACAACAATGTCTAAAAAGATAAGTTCAGCTAAACGACGACAGATCGACCAAGGTTTTTGTAGGGAAGATTGATCGTTACTTAGTAAGGCTTCTGCAATTTGATCCAGTCGCGCTTCAAAAGCGGGTTTGCCTAATTCTGGATTTTGTCCATTGACTCGAAAACGATAGCTTACCTCACGGTCAACTTGATTTTTAGTCTTTTGCTCGAAGATTTGGGTTTTCCACTCAGGCCAAACAGGCAGACAGGAATAAAATATTACTTTGCTGAGTTCATCTGACAAGTCAAACTCCACAGCACTACCGAAATGAGCAGTTAAATCAACGGTATAGCCATGTTCTTTAGAGGACGTAACCAAAATGAGTACTCGATTGACATATTCTGCTAAAAGTTTGTATTCTAGTTGATATTTTGAGCGGGCATTGTCTGCGATCGCTTCCATAATCCGAAAGGTAATAGTCAATCGGACTCTAGACAAGGCTTCATCGTCTAAAAAGTTCAAAAAACGCTGGATTTGGCTATATTCTCTGTCTTTCTCGGCTTCCAATGTTGCGATCGCTGAATGAATATCGTCTTCATCGCAATCAAACTGATTTTCCAAATGCTTGGTAGCTGCACTACACATCTGCTCAAAATAATCAGTTCCTTCTACTCGTTCACGTGCAGAAATAACTTTGGCAACAACTTTGTCAGACTTGCTAGGCTTGGTATCTCCTGCTTGAAATTTTATCGGTACGAGGTTAGCAGTGTTAGTTAGATTCTGAAACTTAGTACCTTCACGTGTAGCAAGTTGTTTGAGTTGCTTATCAGCATCATCTAACAGCAATGTCAATAATGAGGTATCGGAAGGTAATGCAGTATCTAATGCTTGGTCGATAGCAGCAATTAATTTGTCTATTGCACCGGGTAACTTTGTTGCATTGCCATCACTCAAACAGCCACCAATGCGCGACCTATTCCCGAATGCTGGCATTGACAAGTTTTGAATAAACCCACCGTCTCTAGCTGGGTTGAAAGCTTCTTGGAAGTCAGGCTGTGTAAAAAACCGACGCAGAACGGCTGAAGTATTTATTCTCAAGCGTTTATTTTGTTTGTCATCAAATTCAAACAGCGGCATCCCTTTAGGGTTTGGCTGGTCGGTATTTGCCTGATTACTGCTGGGAAGAATAGCTTTAGTGAGTAATTCTATGGGTGTAGCGAGATCAAAAGTTAATTTATTTGTCGGTCTTAGCAGTATTGAAGTAAACCAAGGCTTATGCAAAACTTGAGATCCCTTGCTTCACAACCTAACATCTGAGGAATTGATCGATGGCGCGTCTAGCCCTGCTGAGTGTATCTAACAAAACTGGTATAATTGACCTAGCCCGTAGCTTGGTTGAAGAATTCGACTTTGATTTAATCAGCAGTGGGGGAACAGCCCAAGCCCTCAAAGATGCAGGACTCCCTGTCACCAAAGTTGCAGATTATACAGGTTCTCCAGAAATTTTAGGTGGTCGAGTCAAAACGCTACATCCCCGAATTCATGGCGGGATTTTGGCCAGGCGAGATGTTCCCCAAGATATTACAGATTTAGAAAATAACCAAATTCGCCCGATTGATTTAGTGGTGGTGAATCTATATCCTTTTGAGGAAACGATCGCTAAACCAGGGGTAACATTATTAGAGGCTGTAGAACAAATTGATATCGGTGGCCCTGCTATGCTGCGGGCATCATCGAAAAATTTCGCCCATCTCGCTGTATTATGCGATCCGGCACAGTATGACGAGTATTTGCAGGAATTGCGCCAAAATAACGGCATAGCATCCCTAGAGTTTCGGCAAAAGGCGGCATTAAAAGGATTTTCGCACACTGCTAGTTACGATCGCGCGATCGCATCTTACCTGGCAGAAGCACAGCAGTACACCCTTAGCGGTACACAATTGCAATCTCTGCGTTACGGTGAAAATCCACATCAACCCGCTACCTGGTATCAAACTGGTACTACTCCAACGGGATGGGCAGCCGCGACGAAACTGCAAGGTAAAGAACTTAGTTACAATAACTTAGTTGATTTAGAAGCGGCACGCCGAATCATTGCTGAATTCACTGACACTCCCGCCGCAACGATTATCAAACATACAAATCCCTGTGGTACGGCATTGGGAAGCAGTATTTCTGAAGCGTACCAAAAAGCTTTTAACGCTGATTCCACTTCTGCCTTTGGTGGTATTGTCGCACTCAACCGTCCGATTGATGCGGCTACAGCCAGCGAGTTAACCAAAACATTTTTAGAA
Source organism: Nostoc sp. 'Peltigera membranacea cyanobiont' 210A (assembly GCF_002246015.1). Classification (GTDB taxonomy): domain Bacteria; phylum Cyanobacteriota; class Cyanobacteriia; order Cyanobacteriales; family Nostocaceae; genus Nostoc. The sequence goes on along the minus strand of NZ_NOLJ01000007.1, from coordinate 511,378 downwards.
TGTGTGGTTGCACCCAGTTGTGATGCCGAAGCTCAAGAAATCCTTGCCAAGAAATCTAACGTGCGGGTTTTGACTCTAGCTGATTTGAGCAGTGGCCCTAAGGATACAGTGAAAGCGATCGCAGGTGGTTTTCTTGTCCAAGCTAGCGATGATGTGATTACTGACGCCAGTCAATGGCAAGTTGTAACTGAACGTCAACCCACACCCGACGAATTAGCCGAATTGTTGTTTGCTTGGAAAGTTTGCAAACACGTTAAATCTAATGCCATTGTTGTAACTAGCGATCGCACTACACTAGGAGTAGGCGCTGGTCAAATGAACCGCGTTGGCTCAGTTGAAATTGCCCTAGAACAAGCTGGAGAAAAAGCCAAAGGTGCAACTCTCGCCAGCGATGGATTTTTCCCCTTTGATGATTCAGTCAAAACAGCCGCAGCAGCAGGAATTACAGCCATTGTTCAACCAGGCGGAAGTCTGCGCGATAAAGATTCAATCAAAGCTGCTAACGAACTGGGTTTGCTGATGGTCTTAACTGGTGTACGTCACTTTTTACACTAAATCATTGACCATAAGGTGTGCAGTTTTGAAAGTGTCACATAATTTACTTGCCCTTTGATAGAAGCGGTGATATCGTAGAGTCGTGTGTGAGGAGCAAGTTAAAAATAAAAAGCGTTTGGGGTGGAAACACGGCAACACTCCCAGGCGCTTTTTAATTTGTCAGCAATTAGATTGCTTGTGGGATTTTAAAATGTCACTCAATATACTTGCCATTTAATAGAAGTAGTGATAATATCTATTTGTGTGTGAGGAGCAAGTTAAGAATAAAAGATGTCTGGGGTGGAAACACGGCAACACTCCCAGGCATTTTTTAATTTGTATATAGAAATTATAGAAATTAACGCTTCCAAAATAATTTCATATTTTTACTTCCAGTTAAAGATACGAATATTGTTAAAGTTGATCACGTCAACTTCTACACTTTGAAGATAACTTGCTAGCTTGAAGTCATCAGTTAGTACAAGATACTTCTCTTTAGATAAAGTCAGGATTCCACTGTCAGTAAGTCCGAACTTGACAAATTTTTCAGTATTAACAGCATCTAAACTATTTACGTAGTATTCATCCAAAAGAGCAACATTTTTAACGAATTGAGCAAATATTGTAAAGCATTGAGAACGTTCAGGTTCACCAAGTTGATTTGCAAGGCTATTAACTTCTGTCAGAATATTCGGAGTTGTTACAAGCTTTTGAAAGTGTGCAATAAATTCTAGCAGAAGCTCATAATCTTCTGGTATAAATTGCTGGGTTCGATTAAATTTAGTTATTCGTTCTTGATTGACGCTCCCAACTAACAAGAGAAGCAGGATATTTGTATCAATTAAAATCCCTTTTTGGGAATAACGGCGAACAAGGGAAGCAATCAAATTTTTCATACTTGTCTAATTTTCATTGCTTCTACTTCGCCAGTTTGAGAATTCACTTTAAAAAGTTTATATTCTCGTTCATACAACACAGGGGTAGAAGCAAGAGAGGGAGGAATTAAATCTTCCAATCGGCTTTTAGGAGGTTTTTTAGGAATATCAAACCCTAAAGTAATCAACCAGAAGCTTTTATCCTCAGAAAGTTCTACTTCTTCAAGTCTCAAATCTACCAATGAAGAACCCATGATGTCTTGTATGGATTGTATGTATTGATATGCAGCATTTACTGCTGTTTTGACATCAATCATAATCTGAATTGCTCCCTGACATAATTTGCTAATTCAATGTTTATTATAGTAATACCAATTGAAAAAAAGAATACGACAAATAGACCATTTGTAGAGACGCGATTCATCGCGTCTTTAGCCAAGGATGTGTTGCAATGATTAATTTAATTGGTATAAGTTAACCTTGTTATCTGATAGTTGATTAGCACATAAGTAACAATATCTACTTTCCCTATTTATTTAATTATTTTTAATAAAAATCAATTAATTAAATCCGAGTTGTGGGAAATATTTTGCAAAAACTCTCTAACTTCTCTTGATTTGTTGAGAATAATAACTTGCTGATTTGGTGTTAGTTGACTAAGTTTTTCTAAAATCCCAGGACGACGAATAATTGGGTATGACCAGATATATTTGATAAATTCCCAATTCAATCTTTCAGGGCAATCTGATGCCATATCAGGTCTGGATTTTCCTGCATAAATGAAGCGACGTTTAATCACTCGTGATAAACATAAAAGCCGGGGAAAATCCAAAAAAATTACCGTGTCTGCAACTGGCAAACGAACGTCGAGAGTACCGCTATAATTACCATCCATAATCCAAGATTCTCATAGGGTTAGGTCTTGGATTATGCTCTGCCATTCAGTTTTTGGAGTCTCAATCCAACCAGGATTCCAGTACCAAGCATCCAAGTGAATCACTTCTAAACCTAAGATGTTTCCCAGTTCGCGGGCCAGGGTAGATTTACCAGCACCTCCAGAACCAATGATTAAGATTTTCTTCACCTTAGATGTGCATCTCCCTTTTCAAGCTCAAAAGGTAAGCATTGCTCACCCAAATAACCGTCTTCAGGGCAACCCAATACGCCGCTACAATAGTACCACTACAAGGATTATGCCCAAATTATTGATATTATGACCACTGCTACGACCGTAAAAACTGAGTATGAAGCGATTATTGGTTTAGAAACCCATTGTCAGCTGAGTACCAACACCAAGATTTTCTCTAATAGCTCTACGGCATTCGGTGCTGACCCCAATACTAACATTGACCCGGTTTGTATGGGTTTACCTGGGGTCTTACCTGTACTCAATGAAAAAGTATTAGAATACGCTGTCAAAGCTGGTTTGGCACTAAATTGTCAAATCGCTAAATATAGCAAATTTGACCGTAAACAGTATTTTTATCCAGATTTACCGAAAAATTACCAAATTTCTCAATACGATCTACCGATCGCAGAACATGGTTGGTTAGAAATTGAGTTGGTAGATGCTGAGGGTAATCCGATTCGCAAACGCATTGGTATTACGCGTCTGCACATGGAAGAAGATGCGGGAAAATTGGTACACGCAGGTAGCGATCGCCTTTCTGGTTCTTCCTATTCTCTGGTAGACTACAATCGCGCAGGTATCCCATTAGTAGAAATTGTTTCAGAACCCGATCTGCGTTCTGGAGTAGAAGCTGCTGAATACGCCGAAGAATTGCGCCGGATTGTCCGGTATCTCGGCGTGAGTGACGGCAACATGGAACAAGGATCTCTGCGCTGCGATGTCAACATTTCTGTGCGTCCAGTGGGACGAAAGGAGTTTGGCACCAAGGTAGAAATTAAAAACATGAACTCCTTCAGCGCCATCCAACGGGCGATTGACTACGAAATTGAACGCCAAATTGCCGCCATCGAAGCAGGCGCGAGCATCATCCAAGAAACTCGGCTGTGGCAAGAAGGCGCTCAATGCACAAGTAGTATGCGGGTGAAGGAAGGTTCTAGCGATTACCGCTACTTCCCCGAACCAGATTTAGCACCAATTGAGGTGTCAAATGAACAATTAGAGCAATGGCGTAGTGAATTACCAGAACTACCAGCCCAAAAACGCCATCATTACGAAAGTGAGTTGGGGCTTTCCCCTTACGATGCGCGAGTTTTAACAGAAGATCGTTCAATCGCCGAATATTTTGAAACTGCGATCGCATCTGGAGCAAATGCCAAAGCTGCTGCCAACTGGATTACTCAAGATATTGCAGCCCACCTGAATAAGCAAAAACTCACTATTATTCAAATCGGACTGACTCCAACCAATTTAGCAGATATTATCACTCGCATTGAAACGGGCAAAATTAGCAATGCTCAAGCTAAACAAAAGTTGCCAGATTTGCTTAGTGGTATTTCTCCTGAGAAAGCCTTTGCCGGACAAGAGTTAATCACCGATCCTAGTGTACTGGAACCCATTATTGATGAAGTCATAGCCGCCAACTCCAAAGAACTAGAAAAGTATCGCAACGGTAACACCAATCTCAAAGGCTTCTTTGTTGGACAAGTTCTCAAAAAGACAGATAAACGTGCCGATCCTAAGCTGACTAACGAATTGGTCGAGAAAAAACTGAACGCCTAGCAATCTGTCAAGTTAACTTTGCTGGGTGAGGAAGTAGGGGAGACAAGGGGACAAGGGGGACAAGGGGGACAAGGGGGAATTATTGAACAAGTCTCTCCCTTGTCTCCCCCCTCTTCCTTGTCTCCCTTGTCTCTTCATCCATGCCCAATTCCCCAACTAAGTATTTTCCCGGTCTTGCTTCACACAATCTTCATATAAAAGCTGGTGACAACCCTCATACGTAAAATGATATGCTGTGGTAAGTAGATGCACCCTGATGATCTGGAGAGCTGCCTAAGTAGCTCTCTTTTTTATTTTATTTTCGTGGTATTTACGGATAAACCTCAAAAATTTTTAGAAATAATCTCAATAAATAAGTATTAACCCTTAAAAAGTAAATTAGAGAGATCAGTAAGTAGATGTATCCTGACGATCTAGAGAGTGAGCCAAGTGGCTCTCCTTTTTTGTTTTGGTTTTTCGTCATAAGAAAGGTAAAAACAATTATGCCAATCGCCAACTGGTGCATTATTATTGCCATCAGCAAATAAACTCACAATAAAAGGGAGTGGGGAGTAGAGGGAAACTAATAACTCTTAACTGGTAACTCCTAACTCAGCACTTTTGTAAAGTACAAATTGACCTATCCAACCTGATAGTTGTAAGGAAGAATAATGGCAGATTGGCAAGAAATAACAGGTGGTATCACAGCACCAAGGGGGTATCAGGCGGCGGGAATTACCGCAGGATTGAAACCTTCGGGGTTGCCAGATTTAGCTTTGATATTCTCAGAAGTGGAAGCGATCGCAGCGGGTGTGTTCACCACCAGCCAAGTGAAAGCTGCCTGCGTAGAATATTGTCGCCAACGCTTGCAAGCCAAACATAGCGCTCGTGCCATCCTCTGCAACGCTGGACAAGCAAACGCCGCTACAGGAACTCAAGGCTACCTTGATACCTTAGAGTCTGCTATGGCAATAGCCCAAGCCCTGAACATCTCGTCTGAATCTGTGTTATTGGCTTCCACTGGTGTAATTGGTCAAAGAATTAAGATGGATGCTTTGCGAAGCGGGATTCCCAAAGTAGTAGCAGCACTATCAGAAACAGGCTCGGATGCCGCCGCTGGGGCGATTATCACTACAGACTTGGTAACAAAATCTATTGCTTTAGAGACAACTATAAGCGATGCCTCCGGCGGGCTGCGCCAACGCCCGGTACGAATTGGCGGCATTGCCAAAGGTTCCGGCATGATTCACCCCAATATGGCAACCATGCTGGCATTTGTGACTTGTGATGCTGTGGTTTCGCCTCACCTTTGGCAACAGATGTTAGCAAGGGCAGCTGATAGAAGCTTTAATTCCATTACTGTGGATGGTGACACCAGCACCAACGACAGCTTAATTGCCTTGGCAAACGGTCAATCTCGCACCCCAGCAATTATAGAATGGGGCGCAGAGGCAGAGAAATTAGAGGCGATGTTAACAGCAGTTTGCCAGCATTTAGCCAAAGCGATCGCTCGTGATGGTGAAGGTGCAACCTGTCTAATTGAAGTAGAAGTAACTGGCGCTCATGATGAACTCTCAGCTCGACAAATAGCCAGAACCATCGCAGGTTCATCCTTAGTTAAATCTGCAATCTTTGGACGCGATCCAAATTGGGGACGCATCGCCGCCGCCGCCGGACGTGCAGGTGTACCATTTGAGCAAGAAAACCTGCAAATTAAGCTAGGGGATTTCTTAATGTTAGAAAATGGACAACCTCTACAATTTGACCGTGCAGCAGCAAGTGCTTATTTGAAAAAAGCATCGGTGGGTGCTTATCTGCAACAGGATACGGTGTTAATCTCCGTTAATGTTGGCAATGGTTATGGTGTGGGTAAAGCTTGGGGTTGTGATTTGAGTTATGACTACGTGAAGATTAACGCCGAATACACTACATAAACTACTCACAACAATTTTGAAAAATGGTAGATACTCAACTTAACGTTTTACCATTTTTCTTTTCCTAAGTTAATATTTCGGACAAGTCTAATAAGAGTTCTAGCAAGTAATATCATGTCCGTTTAATTGCTTATTAAACCCGAAGAACCCCACCCCCGCCAAAGCTACGCTTTGTCTCCCCTCCCCGCTTGCGGGGAGGGGATTAAGGGGTGGGGTGCAATGACTGTGGTTAACATAACTAATTATGCGGACATGATATAACGAGGTATAGAGAAGATCCAGTCAGGGTTTTTCACTCGGACTGGATCTAGTGTTCAGTTAATTAGATATTCCTTCTAAGCATCTAGTTATTTTGGCTTTTGCGCTTACTGAGATGGTTGAAGCTTGATTTTTAGCGTCATTTCAGGCGAAGACAGGGCAGTGTATATCAGAAGACTCTGTAGTACACATCATAGGTAGACCCTCCTCCAGATACTTGCGTTACGTTCTGACCGTTTGTTGCTCCTGTAACGGTAAAACCACCTAAATAGTCGTCATCACCGTTCAAAAAGTCGTCATAATCAAAAAGGTTGACGTTTGCGGAACCCTCGAACCCTAGCCCTCGGTTAACTGCAATATACTGTCCTGTACCTACATCATCAAACCTTCCTGCAAGCGTTTGACCATTGACTGTAATATAGGGATCGTCTCCGCTGGTACTGTCTGCACCAGCATTGATGACTTGAAAACCATCAATAAGAAGAAAACCTCCTCCCTCAATAGCACTCGATTGTTCGGAAGTTAATTCAGTGAACAAATTTTCTAAACTAAGACGAGACAGATTAGAAGTTGTTTTGTCGAAGTCTAACATGGTTTTTTCATTACTTGAGTTTTTATGTTTCAGGTTTAAACCCTTCCACGTTGTTTATTACGTAGGGTTTTTCTAATTTATGCACTTGAGCAAAAAAGAGATATCCTTGATTTTTCCAATTAATCAAATCCTCTCACTGGTAAGCTAATTTTTGAAAAGCAGGGGAACCAGTGTTTGTAAGAATGTATCAACCATAAAGGTTTCAGTCGTTGTGTTGCTCTAAAAACAGGAGTAGCGAGCATTTTATTATTGAGTTTAAATACTTATTACCTGCCTTCACGACTAATTTCACACCTCAAATAGGATTGCTATAGTTAGGATAGATAAAAACTTATACATGGCAATTTAATATTAAAATTAAGTTAGGAAAGAAACGAAAATAGCAAAGCATAATATAAACCTAATAGTCTTCATAAATAAAAACTTATATATTCAAAGTTATTCATGTAGTTAAGGATAATAGATAAATTTTTCCTTATATATCCAATCTAATATTTGTTTAATAATCCCGACTCCAAGTTAACAATTTCGGCTTCAAAGGCTGTAAACTGATTTCAACAAGGTGAATGATACCTCTGCATCACACTAGAAAAGCAGAGTCAATAATTTAACCGAGTTCTTATATAGGTAGCTATTTCATTTATGAAATGGCTGTGATCGCTTGGCCAAATATAGCTTGATTAATCATTAATAATGCAAGAAACACAAGGTTTTTTGCCTAAATTGTCATAGCTATAAAAAATAACATTCACGTTTTCAGGAGATATTTATGACAGAATTTTTTAATCAAATTTCTCGCCGCAAATTTATCTTCACAGCCGGAGCATCTGCGGGTACTATATTCCTCAAAGGCTGTTTGGGTAATCCTCCTGAAAACCTTACTGGTGGAAGCAACCAAGTACAACCAACTGCTCAAACGGTTGCTAATATTAGCCCTGAACAAACACCAGAAACTACTACAGTTAAGCTGGGATACATTCCCATTGTAGAAGCGGCTCCTTTAATTATTGCTAAAGAAAAAGGCTTTTTTGCAAAGTATGGGATGAGCAATGTTGACCTTTCCAAACAAGCTTCTTGGGGTGCAGCTAGAGACAACGTAGAAATTGGTTCGGCGGGTGGTGGGATAGATGGCGGTCAATGGCAGATGCCAATGCCACATTTAATCACAGAAGGTTTAATTACCAAAGGCAATCAAAAAATTCCCATGTATGTATTATGTCAATTAATTACGCATGGAAATGGAATTGCGATCGCCAGCAAGCACCAAGGCAAAGGTATTAGTTTACAACTCGCCAGCGCTAAGTCTTTATTTAAGGAATTAAAATCCTCAACACCCTTCACAGCTGCATTCACCTTTCCCCACGTCAACCAAGATTTATGGATTCGCTACTGGTTAGCAGCAGGTGGCTTAGACCCAGATGCAGATGTCAAATTGCTCACAGTACCAGCGGCGCAAACTGTGGCCAATATGAAAACAGGAACAATGGATGCCTTTAGTACAGGCGACCCCTGGCCTTATCGTCTGGTGCAAGACAAAATCGGCTACGTAGCAGCATTAACCGCAGAAATTTGGAAAAATCATCCTGAAGAATACCTTGCCATGAGAGGCGATTGGGTTGATAAAAATCCCAAGGCTACCAAAGCAATTTTAAAAGGAATTATGGAAGCCCAACAGTGGTTAGATAATTTTGACAACCGCAAAGAAGCGGCTGAAATTCTCGCTGGACGAAATTATTTCAATCTTTCTTCACCGGAAATATTAGCCGATCCATACCAAGGTAAGTATGACATGGGTGATGGTCGCAAAATTGATGATAAATCAATGGCTGCTTACTACTGGAAAGATGAAAAAGGTAGTGTTTCTTATCCATACAAGAGTCATGATTTATGGTTCATCACTGAAAACGTTCGTTGGGGATTCTTGCCAAAAGATTACCTAGATAATAATGCTGCCAAGGCTAAAGAACTTATCAACAAAGTCAACCGCGAAGATATTTGGAAAGAAGCTGCAAAAGAAGCTGGCATCGCCGTAGCTGACATTCCCACAAATACATCCCGTGGTGTAGAAGAGTTTTTTGATGGCATCAAATTCGACCCTGAAAAGCCAGAAGAATATTTGAAGAGTCTCAAAATCAAGAAGGTCAGTGTTTAGATACGCGATTAATCTCTTGTAGAGACGCGATTGATCGCGTCTAAAGATTCATCGCGTCTAGGACAAATAACAAATAAAATTTGCGGAGAATACAACATCATGACAATAGCTCAAAAACGCCCTGCAAGCCCTAGATTTAATAATGGCTTTATAGCCAGCCTGAAAAAGCAATTTCCTGACCTGATACCACCAACGATTGCCATCACAATCTTCCTCGTTCTCTGGCAACTTTTCGCTTGGACTCCGGGCGCTACATTACCAGGGCCGATACAAGTTGTTCAAGATACTTGGATTCTCATTTTCTGGCCATTTTATGACCGGGGTGGGCTTGATAAAGGTTTATTTTGGCAGATTCTTGCTAGTCTACAACGGGTTGCTATCAGTTATACCCTAGCTGCGATCGTTGGTATTGCCTTGGGCATTTTGATTGGGGTGAATAAAACCATGTCCAAAGCATTAGACCCCATCTTTCAATTACTGCGGACAGTACCACCTCTAGCTTGGGTACCGATTTCTTTAGCAGCCTTACGACAAAACGAACCCGCAGCCTTATTCGTAATTTTCATCACCGCCATTTGGCCCATCTTAATTAACACTGCTGTCGGCGTTACCCAAATTCCCCAAGATTACAACAACGTCGCCAAAGTTCTGCAACTTAGCCGCAAAGAGTATTTCACTAATATTTTGATTCCAGCGGCATTACCCTACATTTTTACCGGGTTGAGAATTGCGATCGGTTTAGCTTGGTTAGCAATTATCGCCGCCGAAATCGTCATGTCTGGTATTGTCGGAATCGGCTTCTTTATTTGGGATGCCTATCAAAATAACAACGTCAGCGAAGTAATTTTAGCTCTAGTTTATATCGGCATTGTTGGGTTGGTGCTAGATAAAGCGATGGGCTGGCTGCAAAACAAGATTTTACCAGCAGAGCAAAAATAGTTAGGAGTTAGGAGTTAGGAGTTAGGAGTTATGAATTTAAAAATTTTAACTCCCAACTCTCAACTTCCAACTCTCAACTTCCAACTTTTCACTCTCAACTTCCAACTCCTCACTCTCAACTCCTAACTCCTCACTCTCAACTCCTCACTCTCAACTCCTAACTCCTCACTTTTGACCCCTATGTTTGTAGCTGTCGATCAAATTGAAAAAGTTTTTGAATTAACTGGTGGTGGCAAATATATTGCCCTTAAAGGAATCGATCTCCAAATTAAAAAAGGAGAATTCGTTTCTTTGATTGGTCACTCCGGTTGCGGTAAATCCACTCTATTAAATATGATTGCAGGTTTGGATTTGCCAACTGAGGGTATTGTCACTCTCGAAGGACAAAAAATCACCAAACCCGGCCCAGACAGGATGGTGGTTTTCCAAAATTATTCACTATTACCTTGGCGGACGGTAAGAGAAAATATTGCCTTAGCTGTGGATTCGGTAATGAAAGGTTTACCCGCAGCCGAACGCAATGCCATTATCGAAAAACATATAAATATGGTGGGTTTGCGTCCCCATGCTGACAAACAACCGGGAATGTTATCAGGTGGACAAAAGCAGCGAGTTGCGATCGCCCGCGCTTTAGCGATTCGTCCCAAATTACTGCTGCTAGATGAACCATTTGGTGCATTAGATGCACTCACACGCGGCAATTTGCAAGAACAACTAATGCAAATCTGTGAAGAAAATCAAGTCACTGCGGTGATGGTGACACATGATGTAGATGAAGCCGTGCTGTTATCTGACAGAATCGTGATGCTGACCAACGGCCCCGAATCTAAAATCGGCGACATTTTAGAAGTGGATATTCCCAGACCCCGCAAGCGGATGGAAGTAGTAGAACATCCCAGCTACTATAGCTTGCGAAGTGAGATGATTTACTTCCTCAATCAGCAGAAACGGATCAAGAAAATTCGGGCGCGGAAAACTGCTGACATTGCCCGTCATGGGTTGGAAAAAGTTAACCTAGAAATTGGCTTTTTACCTCTGACAGCTTGCGCCCCCTTAGCAGTTGCCAAAGAAAAAGGCTTTTTTGTCAAGCATGGTTTAGATGAAGTTAACCTGGTGCGGGAAAGTAGCTGGCGGGGTATAGAAGATGGCATAAGTGGTGGTTATTTGGATGCAGCTCAAATGCCTTCAGGGATGCCCATGTGGTTAACTTTGGGAGGACATAATAACCAACCTCTGCCCGTTGTCACCGCCCTCACCATGACTCGCAACGGTAACGCCATCACCTTGGCAAAACGCTTTTACAACCAAGGCGTGCAAACCTTATCAGACTTTAGAAATCACCTGATTCTTACCCACGAACAAAGGCACACAATGGGGGTAGTGCATCCCGCTTCTATGCACAACTTGCTGCTGCGTTACTGGCTAGCAGCTGGAGGAATTGACCCCGATAGCGATGTGGATATGAAGACCATTCCCCCAGCGCAGATGGTAGCCGACTTAAAAGCCGGAAGCATTGATGGGTACTGCGTCGGCGAACCTTGGAACTACCGCGCTGCTGTGGAAAATGTCGGTTTTACTATTGCTACCGATTTAGAAGTTTGGCTGGGACACCCTGGTAAAGTTCTTGGTGTGCGGGAAGATTGGGCAGAAAATTATCCAAATACGCATATTGCCTTAACTAAAGCTTTGTTAGAAGCTTGCCAGTATTGTGCAAATCCCGAAAATACCCAAGAAATTCGGCAAATTTTAGCAGGGCGAGAGTACGTTAGCACTGATTTAGAATACATTCAACTCGAAGATCCAGATAATCTCACCTGTGACTTAGACCATCCGTTGCAGGACTATGCCCATCACCAGTTTTATTCTGAGTCTGCCATTAACCGCCCCAGTCGCACCGAACAAATTTGGATTATGAGTCAATTGGCGCGTTGGGGTGACACTCCCTTCCCCAGAAATTGGGTAGAAGTTGTGGAACGGGTGTGTCGAGTGCGAGTTTTCAGCACCGCCGCACGAGAATTAGGTTTGGATATTAGCTATATTCGCCAACCGATCCAACTGTTCGATGGTACTCCCTTTAACGCCGACGATCCGATCGCTTATCTCAACAGCTTGAAAATTAAACGTGATTTTTCAGTCGCGGAAGTTGTTCTTGATGCACCGAGAAGGAGACTTGCGTCATAAAAGAATCGTGAGAGAAAGAGGGAGTGGAAGGAGTAAGACATTTTACTTCTTGTGGGGTGGGCGACACGAAAGCCCGTAATTAAAGGCGGGCAAGATGCCCACCCCACAAGATTAAATAATTTTAGTTGTTAAAAATCTCTTGAACTCCATTAATGAGCCTCTGAACTCCATTAATGAGCCTCTGAACTCCATTAATGAGCCTCTGAACTCCATTAATGAGTCTTTGAACTCCATTAATGAGTCTTTGAACTCCATTAATGAGCCTTTGAACTCCATTAATGAACCTCTGAACTCCGTTAACGAGTCTTTGAACTCCATTAAGAAACCTCTAGGTTGCAGCGAGTAGTCCCCAGTCCCCAGTCCCCAGTCCCCNCTTGCCCGGAGGTGGGAAAGTTAAAACCGGATACCATGCAAAACCGCAACTCAACAGCTACAAACACACTAGAAAAATCATTCGCCACTGCAACCACCAGCCGCAGACCTTTCCTAGAAATTAAAGACGTTACCAAAGTCTATCCCACAAAGAAAGGCCCCTTCACTGTACTCGACGGCGTTAACCTCAACGTCGAACAAGGCGAGTTTATTTGCCTCATCGGCCACTCTGGCTGTGGCAAATCGACACTGTTAAATATGGTATCCGGTTTTAACTTTCCCACCTCCGGGCAAGTGTTACTCGAAGGAGAACCCATTACCCAACCAGGCCCAGACAGGATGGTTGTCTTCCAAAACTATGCCTTGCTACCTTGGCGGACTGCTTTTGAAAATATTTACTTAGCTGTCAACGCCGTTTATCCTAACAAACCACAAGCTGAAAAAAGAGCGATCGTCCGCGATCATCTCGCAATGGTGGGACTGGCGGACGCGATGGAAAAAAAACCAATGCAAATGTCCGGCGGGATGAGACAACGGGTTTCTATCGCCCGTGCTTTGGCGATTCGTCCGAAAGTTTTAATTTTAGATGAACCTTTTGGGGCGCTAGATGCCATCACCAAAGAAGAATTACAGGAAGAATTGCTCAAAATTTGGGGCGATAACCGTTGTACAGTGCTGATGATTACCCACGACATCGACGAGGCACTATTTTTAGCAGATAAATTGGTGATGATGACCAACGGCCCACACGCGAAAATTGGCGAAGTCATGGAAATTCCCTTTTCTCGTCCCCGCGATCGCAGCCGCATTATGGAAGATCCCCAATACTACCAACTGCGTAACTATGCCCTAGACTTCCTCTTTAACCGCTTTGCCCATGATGATGTAGGTTAAGTGCGATCGTCATTGATTTTTCCAGAATAATTCTTTGTTCCTCCCGCTACCATACCAAATGGTGGCGGGAGCAATTAGTCCTGGATTTCTCACTTGTGAGAAATCCAAGGGGTGTGGGAGGTGTGGGAGGATGGGGAAGAAGTCTTACCCCCCACACTCCCCACACTCCCCACACTCCCCACACTCCTTTTTCCCCTCTGCCTACACTATGCGTGAGAAATCCGGGTTAGTAGGGGTAATTCATGAATTGCCCCTACAACTGCGTCCACAAGTTATAAAGTATGTGTAGAACGAGTATGTTGAGAAAAAATCTGTATGACAAGCTACCCAGAAACCCTAACTAGTAATGAATCCGTTAATGATTTAATCTCCGAGACGACAAGCATTAACCATGTTGAGGTAATTGAAAATGTCATCGATTCTTTGGAACAAGATGATAGTGCGATGGTTAGCCACACTCCAGAGGGTGGTTATCTCTGGAAATTTAAGTATGGAAGTGTGCAAGTATTTGTCCAACTCAACGGCACAAGCGATGAAGACACCATAACAGTTTGGTCTGCGGTGCTAAATTTACCTGCCAAAGATGAACCTAAGTTGATGCGGTATCTTTTGGAGTTAAACTGCTCTAGCACTTTTGAGGCGCGTTTCGGCATTATTGAAAACCGGGTGGTTGTAATATCAACACGCACCTTAGCAGAGTTATCTCCTGGCGAAGTATCTCGATTAATTACCGTTGTGGCAACGATCGCTGATAATAACGATGAAGCCTTACAAACTGAATTTGGTGCAACTTAAGGAATTTTAGATTTTAGATTGGGCTATTGCTACATCCGATGCATAGCAATCCGGTTTGGGCGAATCTGCAAAGACTTTTTTCTGTGTACCAATTAAAAAACGCTTGGGAGTGTTGCCGTGTTTCCACCCCAGGCGTTTTTTATTTTTAACTTGCTCCTCACACAATTAGATAGTATCACTGGTTCAATCAAAAGGCGAGTCTAGTAAGTGACACTTTTAAAGCTGCACTGTCAAGTGAGTTTAAATTTATACTCCCTTGACTTGACCCCATCTGTATTTTGGGTGCGATCGCTCCAGAAAAGCGGTTTGGTTGGCATTGATAGCATTTAGCATACGTGTTGGGCTGCTGATTTCATTACACAGCCACTTTATATGATGTCCGGGCAATTAAGCATAATACCCGGAACCCCACCCCGCAAAAGCTGCGCTTTAGCTCCCCTCCCCGCCGGCGGGGAGGGGTTGGGGG
>NZ_NOLJ01000007.1:460224-496452 GCF_002246015.1 Nostoc sp. 'Peltigera membranacea cyanobiont' 210A | reverse complement strand
GGGTTGGGGGTGGGGTTCTTTTATTATGGGTAATTTGGCGGACATGATATTATTTATCATCACAAGTCTTAAAAAGGATCTAGCCTTTACAAGCCGTAACGTAACTAATTAAATAATTATTAAAGATATATACATCTTTGAATTAATGCCCGAAACTTTTTAGTAATCAATCAAACTCTCAAATAAATATTAGCACTCAATGCTTGTCAGTGCTAATTTATAGCTGAGATTTAACGCCTATGATATAGACCAAAACTGCACTTTTTGCAGATGCTTTAGTTCCTTTCCAGATATTATTTTAGAAATAGAAAAAACTAAATATTTCCTGTAAGTAATATAAAATTGAGAGTACTGGCATGAAATACACTTTTGATATTGTAGGAATATCTCCACTTTTGCAGTTTTTTAATCAGCAACAGCAAAATGGGCAAAAACCACCCCACCAAGGTGTGGAATACTTGGGAATGCATAGATGTACGCTAGATACGTTTTTAGAATCGGTGGAATCAGTTCCAGCAAAGTGGGATTGGAATCTGGATCAAGTAGTAGATACGGTGATTAAGTTTTGGTTGAATAACTCAGACAGTATTCGTTATTGGAAAGTACGTTTAAATGATGCTGGTAAAGATAATTTACTAGTCACAAGGTTGGCAGATATAAACGCCTTGCAAGCTGAATTTGAATCCCTACTAGATAAGGATTGGTGAAGAGATAGGTAAAATTTAAAAATAGTTCAGGAGGGGAGCAATTCCGGCTCCGCCTCCAGTCAAAATCAATAATTTACTCTGTTATTCTCATTTTCAAGTACTTTGAGAACTTGGAGATATAAGTTTTCTACTCTTTTCGTCTGAACTTCACCAAATGATGCATAGTGAGTTAAGCTAGGAGCGCCATTTACTTCAATAATTGTATAATCTTCCATTGGTGACGTTATATCACTAGCAAGAATATCCACACCTGATAATCTTAACTCCATATCTTTTGTAATATTTACTGCTAATTTTTTAAAATCAGGATGGATATTGTCAGTGAAGTCTATTGCCTCACCTCCAGTTGATAAATTTGCATTATCTAAAAGATAGACTATATTATTTTTAGGTATAACATTACTAAAATTTAGCTTCCGCCTTTGCAAGTTTTTTTTGATTCTGTAATCTTCAAAATCTATAATTTCTTTTCTACCATTTTTAATAAAAGTTTCTTGCTTCTGTTGCATAAGTTGCAAAACAGTAGATTGACCATCTCCGATGATAAATAAGGGGATTCTTTGATATGCCGAAACGACTTTATCATCAAGTACTACAATTCTATAATCATTCCCACTATAAAATCTCTCAACAATAAATCCTGAGATTTTTTGTAATATTTTCTTAGCGACTTGATAATATTCTTGCTTATTGTGAACCTTGGTGACAAACATTCCTTGACTAAGATTAATCGGCTTGACAATTACAGGAAATCCCAACTCCTTAGCATAATAAAATCCTGTATCTATATTTCTATGATTAGCTATTTCTTCGCATAATTCGTCACTAAAAAATGTTTTTCCTTCAGCAACTTTATAGCCAAATTTATTTAAAAAAAAGTTTGAAACTCCTTTGTCTTTAGCGATTGCTACTGAACCAGAAGAATTAATACTAAACCTGGCACTACGAAAAAAGGTTTTATTGCCGTTTTTAAATGTAATCAGTCCCATAAAGCTGCATTCTGGGTCTACTAAAACTACTGCTCCTATTTCCTCTGCTACTTTTTGAATTATTGATGTTACAAATGGTGTTTTCATTATCGATAACTATAATTTTGTCGAGAAAATTTTAACTATTTTGTGACAATTAGTCAATAATTTTTAATTTAAACAATTGCACCATGTTTTATCCCTAAAGCTCTAGTCAAAAGCTAAATAAAAATTCATTTTTGAATATTTCAATCAACTCTGAAAATTTAATTATTCTCAACTAATTATAAAAAATGTAAATGCTGCAATGTAGCTTTACTAATCACACTATAGAAAAATTAAGACTGTGTACGTGCTGATTAATTCTAGGTACGTTATTATTCATTTTCTCTTCAGTTTCTAAATAGTATGTTTTCAGACATTAATATTGGTTTTACCACTGATGCGGACTTTACTTATGTGTATGCATATAAATCATGCAAACCCAATAATTGCCAAACTTTCTGCTTGAACATTGTTGTATCCTGGAAACAATTGCAAGTTAAGGCTTTGAGATTCATTGTCACCTGAAAACTCCAACTTAATTGGTCTAAAATATAGCGCTCAGTGTTGACAATTTATTAATAATCGAATAACAAGGTGGCAGCAGCATAAAAAAAAGCGTTAGTGCATTCCTACCTAGAAACTAATTAACGCCCTTCATTAAACTTCATACGGTTAACATAATTATGCCAGAAAATACGGATAACAAAACTTCTCAATCAGACAATCAGACTATTGCGTATAAAGAACGCCTCAATTCTTGGGCGATCGCTCGTCTACTTCCGAATACGCAACGGGAGATTGTTGCTCGCTTCCGCAGCCGTTCTGATGCCGATGGCTACATGCGGCACCTTCCTCAAGAAATACCAAATGCTTCCTACATGGTTGTTTTTGATTGTCAACGCCAAGAAGCCGTAATTTAAAGTACAAGCGAATGGCATTAACCCTTGTTTTTCATCCAATACGCTTGGGTTAAAGGTTATTGGTGTAGATAATTGGTCTTCAAGACGCGATAAATCAAGACGCGATAAATCGCGTCTCTACAATCTGGTTTTGGGTTTATTTGGACTGTATTGGTTTTTAATCTCCATTACCCTTTTGTTGCGATCGCGGGCGTAGTCTACTTAAAATTTGCGTGAACCACTATATTTAATTTGCTCTCTAACGAGAGGCTTAGATCCCCAACTTACTTCAAACAGTTGGGGATCTTTTGATTTGTAGTACCTTCTTCCATCTCAATGAACCAGATAAGTTGCTCAAAATAACTTGTTATATGATGTCCGGGCAATTAAACATAATACCCGGAACCCCACCCCGCCAAAGCTGCGCTTTAGCTCCCCTCCCCGCAGGCGGGGAGGGGTTGGGGGTGGGGTTCTTTTATTATGGGTAATTTGGCGGACATGATATTAGGCGATTAGTAAGCGGCTTAGTAAGATGGCGGCACTCTTTGCAGATGTCGTCAGCAATGGGTTAGAAGCAACTCGGAGAATCTGTCAAGAATGGGGGGTGGGTTTTCGTCCCCATATCATCGCCATAACTGCCAATGCTATGCGGGGCGATCGCCAACTTTGTCTTGCCGCTGGTATGGATGACTACATTAGCAAACCCATTCAACTGCAAGAGTTAGCTCAGGCACTCAGCAAATGTCCACCCCAAAGAAATTCTGAATTCACTTCCATCAAACAACAAGGGGAAGTGATGCGCCTAGAATTGCAACCTTCGTCAAATCTCTTACAGTCAGGGCAAAACCAGACATTAAAAAGTGCCAAAATTGATGCCAAAATCCTCCAATCTTTGCAGCTTATGCTTAGAGGAGATCGTGTGGCATTTGCTGAACTGATTGAGTGTTATCTTACAGAGACAGCCAGACTAGTGCAAGATATCAGCACAGCGATCGCAACTCAGGATATCCAGACTATATGGCAGATAGCATACATCAAGTCCAGCAGTGCTTCTATTGGAGCGATCGCCTTGGCACAGCTTTGCAAGGTGTTAGAAGCACAGGCACGCAGCAGTAACTTAGAAAACAATCTAGAATTACTTTCACTACTGTATCAAGAATATGAACAAGTTAAAACTGCCTTAGAAAAAGAACTTGCGAAGGAAGTACCATGAAAGCCACTGCTCAAGAAAGCCAATTTTTAGTTTTAATTGTTGATGATGAACCTTTTATTCGCCTGATATTGCGGCATTTCTTAGAGCGGGAAGGCTATCAAATAGCGGAAGCTCAAAATGGCATAGAGGCAATAAGTGTTTTTAACCAATTGCACCCTGATATAGTACTCCTTGATGCCATAATGCCGGATATGGATGGATTCGAGTGTTGCACTCAGTTGGAGCTTCTGGATTGTAACAAGCACACTCCAGTTTTAATGATTACAGGACTTGAAGATCAAGAGTCAGTTGACCGTGCATTTGCAGTGGGAGCAATGGATTTTGTTACCAAACCAATTCACTGGCCAGTTTTGCGACAACGGGTAAAACGCTTGATTCAGCAATCTCAGTTACAGCAAAAACTGGAAGCTGTAAATCTGGAATTGCAGCGATTAGTTACTATCGATGGGTTAACTCAAATAGCTAATCGCCGACGGTTTGAAGAGTATTTTTCCCAAGAGTGGCAGCGCCTAAAACGCGAGCAACGTCCGCTTTCTCTGATTCTTTGCGATGTTGATTTCTTCAAATTATATAATGATACCTATGGTCATCGGGTAGGCGATCGCTGTCTTCAGAAAATTGCTCAAGCTATCAAAGATATGATTAAACGTCCCGGAGATTTAGTTGCCCGTTATGGTGGGGAAGAATTTGCTGTAATTTTACCGAACACAGACACTAAGGGAGCGACTCATGTTGCCAAACAAATTTGTGATGCTGTCCGAGCATTAGCAATTCCTCATCAAAATTCCCAAGTTAGTCGTTATGTAACTATTAGTCTTGGGTTTACGACAGAAATTCCTCAGCCAGATTCTGACTTAGAAGAAATGATTGCCGCAGCAGATCGGGCGTTGTATCAAGCAAAGGCAGCAGGACGCGATCGCTTTGTGCAATATATTCTACTACCTGAAAGTACAAATTTCCGCTAGTACAACACGGTAGAAATAAACCAATCATTCCAAATCAACGAAACCCTTACGCTGTATTCATTTTTAATTTTTAATTCTGCCTTGCGGTAATAGTACGCCAAACTTCACATATTTCTACCCTAATTTTAACATATTAACCAATCGAGTTGAATTTATTGGTACTAAGTATTGTGCCATATCAGAAGTTTATTTTATTCTCTGGCGAGAGTTATTAAAGAGCATTGGTACTGAGTTGAATTAATCAAGATTCGTTGCAGTAAAGAGGCTTAGTCTATCGCAAAATTACGAGTTGATCTATCTTGAAGTTGTAAGAAAACTAAATTAAATAAAAAATTTTCTTGGGAGAAATCTGATGATTTTCAACTTGAAAAAAAGTGCTGCGCTCACAGTCTGTCTAAGTACACTGTGTTGGACTAGTGCTGCCCGTGCAGACGGTTGGCCAGTCAGCGTGGCAGGAACTTGGTCTGTATCAGCAAATCAGTCTCAGGGTACATTGGTAATCACTCAGCCGAGCAGCACTCTAAATTGCCGACCTATCAGCGGTACTATCTTTACAACAGATAGAATTCAAGGTTTCTATTGCCCTTTTAGTGGCAACATTGGATTTTCACGTATAAATAACGGCACGACAATTCAATACTATGAGGGAAACCTTTCACAGAATGGAACAGTATTGAAAATAGGTGGGTCATTTTCGTCTATTTTAGGCAGTTTTGGAAACTACAACTTCTCAGCTGTTAAATAATAGATATCTCTAGAAATTAGATATCAGCCCAAGCTGTACAAGGGTTGCAAATTATTTTCACCAGATATCTAATCGGTTCGCCTATTGGATATCTGTTAAAAAGCCAAAAAATAAAAGTAAAAAGCAAAAAGATAATCCCCATAAATAAATTTAGGGGATTTAATCAGGATACTTTGTTTTTTGCACTGCATGTGTTGAAACAAATCTTTTTCAATATTTCATAAATAAATTTAGTTGCTCTCAAACCATTTTTTTTTCTTTCTTTTAACTTTTGTCTTGTTTGGTGAGACTAAATTCATGACTCTTAATCAGCAATTCCTAAAAATCTACACCTCGTTTAAGTTCTACACCTTGATTAGCATAGTGTTTGTGGCAATAAACCTCTGAGTGGACGCTAGCCAAGTCGAAGTATGCAGGTGGATTTTGGCAACGGCCAGTGATAATAATTTCGGTGTCGCGGGGTTTGCGGAGTAAAGCTTGGACAATGGGTTCAACGGGGAGTAGTTCTAAGTCAACAGTGGGATTGAGTTCATCGAGAATAATAGTTTTATACAATCCAGAGGCGATCGCAACTTTTGCAATTTCCCAACCTCGTTCGGCTTCTACATAATCTAATTCTTGTCGGGAATTTCGCCAGACGATCGCATCTCCACCGCAACGCTGATGATCCACCACTTCTGGATATGACTGCTGCAAAGCAGCGATCGCTGCGTCTTCTGTGTAGCCAGTACCACCTTTAAGCCACTGCATAATCAATACACGGGTTGATCCTGGATGATTAATTCCTCTACCAATTGCCTGTAAGGCTTTGCCCAAAGCACTAGTAGACTTGCCTTTACCAGCACCAGTATAAATTTCAATCCCTTCCAGGAAGAGAGCTTTGGCTGTTGGGTGGTGATGAGGTTTCATTTCTGAGTGCAAATCTGCAATATCGAGCAACTTTTGGGGTGCGGCGCGTCCGGTAGCAATGATTTCCAACTCTTGGGGTTTGGATTTTAATGTCTTTACCACTTCATCCACTGGTAGCAAACCTAAATCCAGAACTGGGTTAATTTCATCCAAGACGACAACTGAATATAAACCACTAGCGATCGCACCTTTGGCTACATCCCAACCCCGCATTGCTTCATCTCGGTCAAAAGTGGTAATTTCCTCCGGGCCAAAAAATTCCGCTCTTCCGGTGCGAACTTGGTCAATTAAATGGGGAAACCCGCGTTGTAAAGCTGCGATCGCGCCATCTTCATCATAATCACGTTCTGGCCCTTTTAAAAATCGCAGCAGTAAAACACGATTAGAATTGCTAGGCGTATTTATTCCCAAGCCAATGGAGCGCAAAACCACCCCCAAAGCCGCTTGAGATTTACCTTTACCCAGACCATCATAGACGTGAATTTGACCAATAAGCCGTTCTTGACGCACTTGCGCCGTCCGAATCCCAATACCGTTCCTTGTCATCTCTCGAAAAGCTATAACTATGGCAGTCTTTAATCTTATCTAACCTCTTGTACTCTCAGGTAGAGAAACTACCCCTCTAATCCTGGATTTCTCACAAGTGAGAAATCCAAGGGGTGTGGGAGGTGTGGGAGGTGTGGGAGGATGGGGAAGATGTCTTACCCCCCACACTCCCCACACTCCTTTTCCCCCTCTGCCTACACTATGCGTGAGAAATCCGGGTAATGCGTCTGTACAAGCGTCAGTTCGATCTATTAACAATATCAATAGAGGAATACTGGCACACTCGCATAGTAAAGGACAAGAACAATGGGATAATTTCCCCCATCACCCTTACCATCCCAGTTATACTCACTACAGTTAACCCTTACTTATAACCATTTATGCCTGACAATTGGATGCTTCCCAGGATTTTTCCCATTGGTGGATTTCTGTTTGACTTTTTATTTGTACTGATTGCCATCCCCATCGAAGCTTATGTTTTGCATTCTCGACTAAAATTTGATAAAAAAACCAGTACTTTTTATGCAATTTCTATCAATCTGTTTTCAAGTGTAATTGGTTGGTTCATATTTTTTGTCTCAGAACCAATGTTGCCAATACAGGTGAAATCAGAATTAATTAACTATATGTTTTTTAATAATTTTAAATCGCCGAATACACAACCTTTAATTATTTTAACTGCTTGTATAATTTTTTTTGCTACGTTTTTGATGAAATTTTTCATTTTAAGGGTTTTGCTATTCTCATTAAATGAATCATTTGCGAAAAAGGAAGAGGAACCTAAAACATCCCAGCGCTTGCAACGGCGTCGTTTTAGCACCCTTAATTTCCAAAATACTAATTTAGTTACTACTATACTAATAGCAAATTCTCTGAGCTATACTGCAATAACTATTATTTTATTATTCCGTTCAAAATAGCAAGAAATTACTTGTTTAATTTAGAGGAAAAATATTGATTAATCAGGTGTACGGAGGAATATGAATACGCTACTCAAAGATGTTTTTGGGGTTTTTAAATTTGCGGAAGGGCTTTATGCAGGAATTA
This sequence comes from Nostoc sp. 'Peltigera membranacea cyanobiont' 210A, assembly GCF_002246015.1. Lineage (GTDB taxonomy): Bacteria > Cyanobacteriota > Cyanobacteriia > Cyanobacteriales > Nostocaceae > Nostoc. Next base: position 488,408 of record NZ_NOLJ01000007.1, on the reverse strand, counting down.
GAAAAATATTAGTTCCACCCAAAGCTTATTCTTGGCAGACATTTATTTATTTGAGTATTTTTTCTTGGGTAATTTCATATTGTGCTACAGGTTATATCAAAGATGTAATTGCTTTTTTCGGTTGGTTATTTTTAATTGCTGGTACAGCTTGGTATACAACTGAAGATCCTTTGAGGGTTCCTGGGACTTTTATGCCAGTCGGGGCAGTAATCACTGGATTCTTAGTGAGTGTTTTTGCATTTGGAGATCAACGAGATGTAATTACACCAAGAACAATCGTTTGTTGGCCAACAATTTCAGCATTAATTACGGCAATACCAGAGTTTATTGAAGGAAATGACACCGACGCAAAAGCTCGTATTCCTAAGCCACAAGACCGCCAAAGAATCATAATTTTAGTTGCTAGTAGTATGCTGCTAAGTTGCTGGATTCAGTTTCACTTTGTGACGGATAATTGGTTACGACAATATCCGAGTTTGCAAGCAGATACCTTTAAACATAGTACCTTTATTGTCAGAACAGAAGCAGCAGTAAAAATTCCCCAAAATGGCGCTGTAATTCTAGAAAAACTTCAACCAATAGTAGTAGAGCAAATAGCTGAAAGACCTTGGTCAGAAGTAGAAAAATGGTTGCTAGATGCAAAACAGCGGGTAGGAAATCTGGGTAGGGAAATCATTAAAAAGAACCTGAGTAAATATGAAGAGAAGGAACTATGGCGCATTGAACCGCGTGTAGCTAATACTAAGTCTGGATATATATTAGATTTATTAAGTATTTGGATAGGCCCAAGTTCTAACCCACGGGGCTATTACTTAAAAAAATCTTGTCGCATTGAACCAGTTGCAACAGCTACTAATTCAGAGAATAAGATTACAGTTGCAGAAATTGAATGCGATCGCGCCAGTAAATTAATTCCTGGTTCACCGCCTCCGCAGCAGTGAGGATTGGGGCAGAGGGGCAGAGGAGCAGGGGAGCAGGGGAGCAGGGGAGCAGGGGAGCAGGGGGAAGAATAATAAAATTACCTTTTTACCCTCTGCCTCTTCCCAATGACCGATGACAAATGACCAATGACTAATGACTAATGACAAATGACTATTAACAGAATTTTTGTATTGGCAAAGAATGTGTTTCAGGAAGTGGTACGCGATCGCATCCTATATATTATTGGTTTTTATGCGCTAGTACTCGCCACTGCCTTCCGCGTCCTTCCTGAATTTGCAGCTACGGCTGAAGATAAAATGTTTTTAGACTTTGGGATGGCGGCGATGAATGCCATCGGGTTAATTATTACGATATTTATTGGTACGGGATTAATTAATAAAGAAATTGAAAAACGCACTATTTTAGTATTAATTGCTAAACCTGTTAGTCGCAGCGAAATTATCGTCGGCAAATACTTTGGTTTATCCGCAGTTCTAGCTGTGCTTGTCGCTACAATGACAGCAATTTATCTAGTATTTTTGCAAATTGGCAATATTCCTCATCCTACAGCAAGCATTCTAATTGCTGCAATTTTCTTATTTTTGCAGTTGTCATTAATTACTGCTGTGGCTATTACCTTCGGTGTTTTTACTGCTTCTCTGCTAGCGACTGTTTTAACCTTTGCGGTATATTTAATCGGAAATATTACTCAAGATTTAGTACAACTTGGTCGTCTTAGCCGTAACCCTGGTATGGAACGTCTAACTCAAGCTTTGTTTCTTTTCTTGCCAGATTTATCTCGATTAGATTTGAAAAATGATGCCGTTTATGGTCTGCAAGCACTACCTGACACCACTGCACTGATTATGAATGCTAGTTATGGCTTACTTTATAGTGCCATGTTATTAGCGATCGCTATTTTTATCTTTTCACAACGCGAATTTTAGAGATTGGGCATGGGGGAGAATACAAGGGGAAGTTCAGAGCGATCGCCCTCTGACACTTTCACTTTTAGAGCGATCGCATAGTAAGATAATCACAAGTGCGATCGCATTCTCTTGACGAACAGCAAGCGATTCATCAGAAACTTACCCCCCTTAATCCCCCCAATGTATTGGGGGGAAACCGGAAATCTAGTTCCCTCCCCTTTATAAGGGGAGGGTTAGGGTGGGGTAAAACCCTGGTTAATCAGCTATTTCAGACTTATGTATACACGGTAGTTATAGACAAAAGAGAACTAAAAGCCTCTAAAAAAACATATATAAAGGAGGAAAAAATCTTTGGTTTCTGTTCTGGCATTTGATGGACAGGATGACTATATAGGTATTCCCATGCTATGCATGGGAACCAAATCAAAAAATTATCTCTTTACAAGGCTAACTCTAGCTAATAAATAACTATCTGAGGTTGCTCAATTGTGCCATCAGGCATAATAGTATCTCGCAACTTTGCATAAATCAAATTTGTCTTCCAAAGGTTTGCCTTACTCAAGTTTGCTTTGGTTAAATTTGCCCATGTCAAGTCTGCACTAGTTAAGTTAGCCTCAGTCAAATTAGCTTCTAGTAATTTTGCTCCACATAGCTTTGCTCGTGTGAGATTTGCAAAACTTAAGTTAGCTTCAATCAGCGATGCTTCAATTAATTTGGCTTCACTTAAGTCTGCTTCTCTCAAATCCACATCACATAAAGAAGCACCCCAAAGATTACTACCTGTAAATTTCACCCGCCATAAGAAAGTTCCGCACAAATTTGCTCTTGTTAAATCAGCATTAGTCAAATTAGCTTCACACAAAGATGCTTCATACAAATTAGCTTCACGTAAGCTAGCTTGCATCAAATTTGCGCCACTTAAATTAGCACGAGTTAGAACACAGCCAGACAAATTTGCACCCCGCAAATCCGCTCCAATTAAGTTAATACCACTTAAATCAATTCCTTTCAGATCGATTCCACTCAAGTCGCATCCACTGAAATCTCGGCGTTGAAAATATTTATTTGTGATTTGACTTAAAATAAATTCCTGTTGTTGAGCATAATTGTTCATGGTATTCACCTCTGGGTGTAATTGATCTCAAAGGTTGAGTGTGTTAGTGACCGCAATACTTCTCGGTTAGGCATTTTTAATTCGGAATCGGGTTTTGGCAAAAGGTTACTGGGTTTGGGTTAAAGGTTTTTTCTTTCCCCTTTTCCCTTTCTTTTTTCCCCTTAACCGAGAAGTATTGGTAGTTACCGTATATTGAGAGTACACCGCAAACGGAGATTAGCTCAGTAAATAATCAAAAATAAATTAAAAGAAAATCGGCAATCACTTGAAAATGCGTTTTTTCAGTGGTTTTTAAAACAAAAAATGCTGACATAAGTCAGGAAATATTGATACGATCGGAGTCATTTGTCTTTGGTTATTGGTACTTATGACAGATGATATCATGTGCGTATAATTAGTTATGATTTCCACAGTCATTGCACCCCACTCCCCTCCCCGCTTGCGGGGAGGGGAGACAAAGCGCAGCTTTGGCGGGGTGGGGTTCTTCAGGTTTAGTAAGTAATCAAGCGGACATGATATGACTTCGATTTTCTCACGGCTTTTCATGAAAAGCCTTGGGATGAGTTAAGATTCAAAATTTTTATTAGTACTGAGTACTTATCCTCACTCAGGATTGATAGCTTAGGCATAACCCAACTTAGTCATGGCGTATCTTTTTGTTGTTTTCACTACTGCGCTTTTTGATTTACTTGTAACCAAATTTCTAAACTAGCAAGCAACCACAGCTTTACTCCATACCGACTCCAAGTATCGCCTTGATAGTTTAACCAATTACGAATTGGCAATTGGTTTAAGTAAGGAGTGATAGCTGCATTCCGATTTAGCAATAAATCTCTGGCTTCTTGCTGCCAATATTTCCGAAATCCTAACTGCACCGGTACCATCATGCCACTTTTGGGACGATGAATAATTGTGTCTGGTAAAATATTTGCGATCGTCGGAGACTTACCGTAGGTAATCGCTTGCTTTAAAACTGCTTTTTCTTCCACTCCAGAAAGCTTATACTCTGGAGGTATTTCCATGCTTAAGTCTACTATTCGTTGGTCAAATAAAGGAGAACGACCTTGCAAAAGAGCAGCTTGAGTCAAGTTACTAACTTTGGTCAGAATTTGGTCAGCGCCTTTAAATTTGATATTCATTGCCATCAAACGATTCAGATAGTTTGCTTGAGAATATAAGTCTTCTGCGAAAATCCAAGGCGCTGTTTGTACTGCTGTCCAAACTTCTGGTTTTAAAAGTTGCGGTAAGTCAACAGCACACTTTTGAAAAGAAATTAAATAAGCTTGCAATGCATCCTGATTGGTGACAGAGCCATATAAACTATTAATTAGCATCGGCTGATTTTTTGGCCCGCCAAAACAGGGGTCGCCACCTTCACCATTCAAAACTACTTCTACGCTTTCTCTCGCCAGTCGTCCCAGCAAGAGGTTGGGAACAGTCAGTGGGTCGCCAATGGGGTCATCTAAATAAGTCATTGTTTCCGGCAAACGTGACCACATATCCTTAAAAGTAATTTCTAAAATGTGGTGCTGCGTCTGACAATGGGATGCAACGAGACTGGAAAATTCTAACTCATTGGGACATTCCGAACCGAAATGAATCGAGAAGGTGTGGACTGGTGCTTTGTGGAATTTTGCTACTAAAGCAGTGATACTGCTAGAGTCCAAACCACCAGAAAGAAAAACGCCAACGGGTTCATCTGCTGGTGGTAAATATTCTTGAACAACTTGCTCTAGAAGTTCTCGCAAGCGATCGCCATGCCATGCTAAGGGTTGATCTATTGCTACAATCTGTTCTTGAAGCTGCCAATAAGCTGTAACTTTATGGTCAGGAAATTCTAAAACGGTTCCAGGTCGCAGTTCCCGTACCTGTTCCCAAAGGGTTCGTTCTCCAGGAACAAAGGCACAACAAAGATAATCTCGCAACGCTACCAAATCTAAATCAGATGAACGATGGGGTGCTAAAGTTCTCAGTTGAGGTGCAATCCAACGAACTGAACCGGTGGTAGTGTAATAGAGAGTACGAACACCGATGCGATCGCGAATCAACCTCAACACCTGTTTCTCTCTATCCCAAACCACTAGCGCAAACATCCCTACAAGTTGGCTAAGACTTTCATTACCCCATCGTTCCCAAAGCTTGGCCACCAGTTGCAGAGAACTTCCTTGAAAGCTATCTGGTTCAATTCCCAACTTTTGCAACAACTGCACTCGGTTAGTTAACCAAACATCACCAACAACAACAAATCGTCCTCTAGAACTGATTGCTAATTTCTCCGTCGGCAATTCCGAAGTTGTGCGTGGTAAAATTACAGAAATTTTTTCATCTCGCCAAGCTATATCTTCATAGTTTGCATCAATTGTTCCCCACGCTACGCGCCAGCTTGGGTTAGTTTTGAGGAATTCGATTTTAGGAGATTTACGATTTTTAAACGCATCAAATAGCATGGGAAATTTTCAACCCTCACGCCCTCATCCCCTCATCCCCTAACCCCTTCTCCCAAGGGAGAAGGGGAATTGAATCTCTGGCTCCCCTCTCCCCTGGGAGAGGGGCTGGGGGTGAGGGAAAAACCTTCTCAGCAAACGGGTTTCACGTTAAGTTGATACCAATGCCTGCCTCCTTATAAAGATCCAGCAATCATCCCAGCAAGTAAAATAAAACCAATCCACACATTTTGCCGGAACATTTCACCATAAGCAGAATTAGGTAAGTGTCGCTCTCTTAATCGCAGAGACTGCCAAACCCATCCGATAGTAGCAACTGCAAGGCTAATCCAGAAGGCTAAGTGCAGATGTATAACTACGCCTAACCAAGACAATAACAAAATTGTGCCAGCAAAGAAAATTCCAATAGCTAGAGGGGCATAATTACCAAAAAATAGGGCACTAGAATTAACGCCAATGCGGCGATCGTCTTCTTTGTCGCTCATGGCGTAAACTGTATCAAATCCCAATGTCCACAATACAGTCGCGCCCCAAAGCAACCAAGTTGGTTGAGAAATGCTTTGTGTTACTGCACTCCAGCTAATCAAGACTCCAAAACCCCAAGCGATGGAAAGCACCAGTTGCGGTACGGGAAACACCCGCTTTGCACCTGGATAAAGCAAAATTACAGGCACTGCTGCCACGCATAACCAGAAACTCAGGGGGTTAAGATAAAAGGCTAAGACTGCTGCACACGCTAAAGAGACGATCGCAATTACAATCCCAACTTTCACAGATAAGGCGCGAGAAGCGAGGGGGCGATCGCGTGTTCTCTCCACTTCTGGATCGATATCCCGATCCCACAAATCGTTGACAACACACCCAGCCGCACTTGTGGCCAGAGTACCCAATATAATCACACCAACTAGAGGTAAAGGCGGTTTTCCTGAAGCTGCTAAAAACACAGCCCAAAGCGCAGGAATCATTAAAATTAACCGCCCTTCTGGTTTATGCCAGCGTAAAAGCCGGATAATTACAAGCCAAATTGGTGACTGGGGGCGTTCTGGCGTCGTTAACATAGGATTGATGGGGGATTGGGGATTGGGGATTGGGGATTGGGGATTAGGGATTGGGGATTAGTTATTTCTCCCCTTGCTTTTTTACTCCTATTCCCTATTCCCTATTCCCTAATTCACATTTCTTTACATCTATAGAATAACGTTATTTGTTATTTGTAAAAACATAACCCAAAATGGCAACTTTAAATATTTTTAAAATAGTCACTCAGGTTATAAATAGTAGGGTGAATAGACATAGCTCAGTTACCCTCGACCAAGCTGAGTTGCGAATGCTGAGTATTTTTTAATTTACTCAATATTCAGCACTGGCTCAACGCCCTGCTACCGCTAACAGCACTCAGTCTGAGCAAGTGTGTTGTCATAAATATCAGTGCTAGCTACCCCGACGTATCACCGTTTGCCATCATTTCTTAATAAAGAGAGAAAACTAGATGCTGAATTTAGTTTCTAGCTGGGAGAGTATTCCTACTCAACCATCTAAGCAACATCGGATTATTGCTGCCATTGACCTGGGAACAAATTCTCTACACATGGTAGTAGTCAAGATTGACCCCACACTACCAGCTTTCAGCATTATTGCTAGAGAAAAGGAAACCGTGAGGCTTGGCGATCGCAATCTTACCACTGGAGAACTCAAACCAGAGATAATTGAAAAGGCGATCGCGGCTTTAGGACGCTTCCAAGAAGTTGCCAAAACTATCAACGCTGAAACAATCATCGCTGTGGCAACTAGTGCTGTGCGAGAAGCGCCCAATGGTAAGGATTTTTTGCACACAATAGAAACGGAGTTGGGCTTAAGCGTTAACTTAATTTCTGGTCAAGAAGAAGCGCGGCGAATCTATCTTGGCGTGCTGTCGGGGATGGAATTTAATAACCAGCCCCACATGATTATTGATATTGGCGGTGGTTCCACGGAATTGATTTTAGGCGATAGTCACCAAGCCCGGACTCTCACCAGTACCAAAGTTGGTGCAGTGCGACTCACTAGCGAGTTAATCACCACTGATCCCATCAGCAACAATGAGTTCCAGTATCTGCAAGCTTATGCACACGGGATGTTGGAACGTTCTGTAGAAGAAATCTTAGCAAACCTAGAGTCTGGGGAATCTCCGCGTTTGGTGGGTACGGCGGGCACAATTGAAACCCTGGCAATGATTCATGCACGAGAAAAGTCGGGTGTTATTCCTTCCACTCTCAACGGCTACCAATTTAGTTTTAAAGACTTGCAAGAGTTGGTAAATCGCTTGCGGAAACTGAGTAATTCCGAAAGGGCTGAGATTCCTGGTATGCCAGAGAAGCGCCCTGAAGTTATCCTCGCTGGCGCAGTCATATTACAAGAAGCAATGACCCTTTTGGGTAGTGAATCGGTTACAGTTTGTGAGCGTTCTCTGAGAGAAGGCGTAATTGTAGACTGGATGCTAACCCACGGTTTAATTGAAGATAAGCTGCGCTATCAAAGTTCAGTTCGGGAACGGAATGTTCTCAAACTGGCGGATAAATACCACATCAACTTAGAATACAGCGATCGCGTGGCAAAATTTGCCGAGAGTTTATTTGACCAAACTCAAGGTACTCTACATCATTGGGGAACTGACGAGCGACAAATGCTGTGGGCAGCGGCAATATTACACAATTGCGGTCACTATATTAGCCATTCGTCTCACCACAAGCACTCTTACTATCTAATTCGCAATGGTGAATTACTCGGTTATACAGAAACTGAGATTGAAATTATTGCCAATTTAGCGCGTTATCATCGCAAATCGCCGCCCAAGAAAAAACATGAAAACTACCAGAGTTTGCTGACTAAACAACAGCGACAAATTGTTAGTCAATTAAGTGCAATTTTAAGATTGGCAGTAGCATTAGATAGACGACAAATTGGTGCGATCGCTCAAGTGCAATGTGAGTATTATCCACAACTTAATCAGGTCAACCTGCTAATTTTTCCATCTCAATCAGATGATGATTGTGCTTTAGAACTTTGGAGCTTAGATTATAAAAAAGGAGTGTTTGAGGAAGAGTTTGGAGTGAAACTAGTAGCAAGTTTAGAAAAGTCTAGTATTCCTAACTTTTCTTAGAAATTAGGGTGCGTTAACACAGTGTAAAGCAGTGTAACGCACCTGCACATAGCTTATGTTTATGCTTGCGATCGCTAATCAGCTTGAGAAGTTAGTCTCAGTATAAAACTTTAAGGTAAAACTCAGAAAAATTTATTTAATAAATAACTTTTTAGGAAGGTATGATTAACAAGTAAAATTCTATTGTATAACAAAAATCTTAATTAAATTTGTAACCTGTATTAAGTTAAAATATCCATCTAATTTTGACATCCAACTTAAGGACGAATTTATAACTGTCCCAAGAACCATTTAAAAACAAAAAATAGTAATTAGAATAGAGTTAACAATCTATTAAATGTAGGTTATGTTGCTAGTGGATATCTAAGCCGGGAAACTTAGATATCCTTATATAAAATTTCACTAGTTTCATAAGTAATCATGCAGACATAATATTGAGGGCTGCAAAAGAAACTTGCGCAGAAGCTTAGAGGCTGTTTGAAAAGTCTAAATTATTACTAGCCTTGGCGACTAGAAGTCACGGCTACACAGACAAAACCCGTCTGCGCGGGTTGAAAACCTTGATTTTGCATTAGTCCGCGTGGTGCGCAAAGCGCAGCGCAAGCGCGATAGGCGGACGAAAGTTTGTATAGCCGCGATTTCTAATCGCCAGGGCTAGGTGCAAGATATGAAGCACTGCGATCGCCTAATACAGTTTTTGGAGGGTTAATAACCTGATTTGGTATAAGTTTTAACTGTATCCATATCGAAAGTTAAAGGAGCTGAAACCGATCCAGGCTTATTATTTATGTGATTGCACTGAATAAATTTTCCAACTAGTGCTTTTTAGCTTGATTAGATAGATAATAAAACTAAGTATGAGCAAAAATAGAGAACTCACATTTAAGGAGCTTTAATGACTAGACCTATTAGCAGTGCTGTAAATTCATTAGTAGCAAACTTCTCGCGACGAAATGCACTTTTGTGGCTTGGAGGTAGTGGAATAACTACCGCCTTGATGGTGGTAACACAAAAGGAAGTGAGCGCTAAAGACAACAAAGAGTTGAAATTGGTGAACCCACCAACATTATATAATGCACCCCAAAATGGCTATAGCCATATAGCTGTGACACCATCAAGGGCAAGAACCGTCTATATTTCTGGTCAATTTGGTTCCGATTTACAAGGAAATCTTGTCTCCAATGAATTTGAAAAGCAGTTAATACAGGCTTTTAAAAACCTCCGTTATGCCTTAGCAGCCGTTGGGGCACAACCACAAGATGTCGCAAAAACTACTATTCTTATAGTAGACCACAACCAAAATAAATTGATCCCATTAGGACGTGAAATTATAAATTTATGGGGGAATCAACCACCAGCAAACACTCTTATTCCCGTTCCTAGACTTGCACTTGACGGTATGTTGTTTGAAATTGATGCTTATGCGGTAATTCCAGAAAACCGTAGTTGAGGGCTGGTTTCAATATAACCCTATCAATCACAGTCGGCGGAATAACAAACTTCCGTTACTGTCAATCAATAACAATAATCGTCTCTCCTATTTTAGTAGTAATTGCCTTTAATCAGACTACGAAACCTAACTAAAAATCTCAGCAGGTACTAGTAGTTTGCTCTTGTTAACTTGGTTCTTTAAAGTTTAAAGGGAAAAGGTGAAAGTTTTTAACCTCTTCCCTTTTCATCTTTCCCCAGCCCTTACAAGCATATTTTTGAGTTGAAAAATTCCTAGTTTACGCTTTGCAGGTTCCTAATTTACTATTGAGAACCTTGACACTTTGTGCCAGATATTCTATCTCTGCATTGAATGCTTTAAAGCTAAAGCGGCGTGTAATGTACACTACAATGTAAAGCTTATCTTCATAAATCCTCTCTAAAGTAAAGCCATAGTAATCTTTACTAATTAACATTAAACTGCCGTTATTAATTTGGGAATAATCAAGTTATAAATTACCTCGCATTTAACAGTATGTTTAGCACTCATGTTAATATTTCTGGATACCAAATCATTGAAGAAATCTACAATGGTTCGAGAACTATAGTTTATCGAGGGTATAGAGAAACTGATTCATTACCTGTAGCAATCAAACTACTGAAAAATCCATATCCCTCCTTTAATGAACTGGTGCAGTTTCGCAATCAGTACACCATTGCCAAAAATCTCAACTCATCTTTAATTGTCCAAACCTACAGCCTGGAGGTGTATCAAAATGCCTATGCGTTGGTGATGGAAGATTTTGGTGGCATTTCTCTAAAAGATTATTTTGATCACGATCAAACGCGAGATATTAGGTTTTTGCAAGAGTTTTTTCAAATAGCGATCGCACTGTGTAATACCTTAGATATACTCTATAGTCAGCGCATCATTCATAAAGATATCAAACCGAGCAATATTTTAATTAATTCTGATTCCAAACAAGTTAAATTAATCGACTTTAGTATTGCCTCTCTATTACCAAGGGAAACGCAAACGCTAATCAGCCCCAATGTATTAGAGGGAACACTAGCTTATATTTCTCCAGAACAAACAGGGAGAATGAATCAGGGAATTGACTACCGGACTGATTTTTATTCACTTGGTGTAACTTTCTACGAATTACTCACAGGTGAGTTGCCTTTTCAATCAAACGATCCAATGGAGTTGGTGCATTCCCATATTGCTAAGGTAGCCTCATCAATAGATGTAATTAACTTACAAATTCCGCCGGTAATTTCGGATATCGTCAGCAAATTAATGTCAAAAAATGCTGAAGACCGTTATCAGAGTGTATTAGGATTGAAGTATGATTTAGAAATTTGTTTTTCTCAACTGAAGACAACAGGTAAAATTGAAAGTTTCCCAATTGCCCAAAGAGATGTATGCGACAGATTTATTATCCCTGATAAACTATATGGACGAGAAGCAGAAGTTGAAACTCTACTAGAAGCATTTGAAAATGTCAGCCTGGGTGCAACAGAAATAACGCTAGTAGCTGGGTTTTCAGGGATTGGTAAAACTGCGGTTGTTAACGAAGTCCATAAACCTATTGTTCGTCAACACGGTTATTTTATCAAAGGCAAATTTGACCAATTTAATCGGAATATTCCTTTTTCTGCATTTGTTCAAGCTTTCCGTAACTTCATGGAGCAATTACTAGCAGAAAGTGATGTCCAAATACAAAAATGGCAAAATCAAATTATTCAAGCATTAGGTGAAGACGGACAGGTAATTATTGAAGTCATTCCCGAATTAGAAAAAATTATTGGCAGACAACCACCTGCATCAGAATTATCAGGTAACGCAGCACAAAACCGATTTAATTTATTATTTCAGAAATTTCTCCAAATATTTACAACTAAAGAACATCCTTTAGTTATATTCTTAGATGACTTGCAATGGGTAGATTCGGCTTCATTGAAACTCATACAATTATTAATGAATGAAGCTAATCAGGGATATTTATTGTTAATTGGTGCGTATAGAGACAATGAAGTATTCCCAGCCCATCCATTGATGGTAATGTTGGATGAAATTCGCAAAACAGGTGTAAAGGTAAATAGTCTTAACCTAAAACCACTCAACCAATTACAATTGAATCAACTTGTAGCAGATACATTAAATTGTGCAGAGAATGTGGCATTATCTCTTTCACAATTGATTTACCGTAAAGCTCAAGGAAATCCATTTTTTGCAACTCAAATCCTGAAATCATTACATCAAGACCAACTAATTCAATTCAATTTTGCCGAGGGATGTTGGCAATGTGATATTTCTCAAATCAATCAGCAAACTCTAGCAGACAATGTTGTGGATTTTATGGTTTTCCAATTACGAAGACTACCAGAATCAACTCAACAACAATTGAAGCTAGCCGCTTGTATTGGTAATCAGTTCGATTTAAAAACATTAGCGATTGTTTCTAAACAATCGGAGGTAGAAACCGCAGATTGCTTGTGGAAGGCTTTGCAAGAAGGGTTGATTTTGCCGCAAAGTGAGGTTTATAAGTTTTTTGTTGGTTCAGAAAATCAAGCAGCTACTCAAGAACAGTCTGAGATGGTTGTATATAAATTTTTACACGATCGCGTCCAGCAAGCTGCCTATTCACTCATTCCAGAAGCACAAAAACAGTCAACACACTTGCAAATTGGGCAATTGTTATTGCAGAATACACCTAAAGAGCAGCAAGAGTCAGGAATTTTTGCAATTGTTAACCAATTCAATTACGGACTGGAATTATTAGAGGAAGCTGACGAACGAAAACATTTATCCCGGTTAAATCTGATAGCTGGTTGTAAAGCCAAAAACTCGACAGCTTATGCGACAGCAGTTGAGTATTTAAAAGTGGCAATTCTTTTATTACCGATAAATGCTTGGCAAAGCAGCTACGATTTGGCCCTTGCTGTTTACGAATCTGCGGCTGAGGCAGAATATCTCAATACAAACTTTGAATCATCAAAATCATTAGTAGAGATTATCCTTAAAAATGCTAAATCTCCATTAGAAAAGGTTCGTACCTATGAGATTCAAATCCAATCTTATACGGCGCAAAATAAATTCATTGAAGCAATAGCTACAGGTAGAGAAGCACTGCAATTACTAGATTTGACGTTACCTGAAGACAGTAATACTCAAATTATTTTTGAGGAACATGACCAATTACAACAAATGTTTGTTCATCAATCGATTGCAGCATTGGCAGATATGCCAGAAATCATTGATCCCCAAAAATTAGTTGCGCTCCGCATATTATCGGGTTTGTTTGCTCCAGTTTATATAGCCAAACCGATGTTATTGCCGCTCAAAATTTTTACAATGATCAAAATTTGTATCAAGTACGGCAACTCACCACAGGCAGCTGTTGCTTATAGTCTCTATGGATTATTTTTGTGCAGTATTGGTGCAATTGAAGATGGGTATCAGTTTGGTAAACTGGCAGTACAACTTTTAGAAAAATTTCAAACTAAAGAACTTAAAAGTAGGGTTTATTTAACATTTAGTCTGTTTATTAAACATTGGAAAGATTCAATTAAATCCACATTGAATCTATTTTTGGAGGGATTGCAGAGTGGATTAGAAACCGGAAATTTAGAATATGTAGGCTATTGTGCCAATTGCTATTGTCAATTTCTCTTTTGGAGTGGAGAAAACCTAGAAAATGCTGTGCTGGAAGCAGATAAATATTGCGATCTAATGCAGCAAATAAAACAAGAGGTGTCTCTGGTTTGGGGAAATATCTGGCGGCAGACGGTGCTAAATTTACAAGGAGAAGCGGCTAATCCCTGCTGTTTAATTGGTAAACATTTTCACGAAGTCGAAATGTTACCGACTTTAATTGAAACTAATAATATCAATGGTATTTGTTATGTCTATCTAGCAAAAACGCTTCTGGCTTATCTTTTTGGTGAATACGAATCTGCTTGGGAATCTTCTCAAAAATTTGAGCAGTATGAGCAGGGAGCAGCAGGCTTATTAATTGTTCCTTTGCGGAATTTCTATCAATCTTTGAGTTTGTTAGCTCTTTGTTCTCAGGTAAATGAAGCACAGCAACAGCTTTATCTCCAGAAAGTAGCCGAAAACCAGTCAAAAATGCAAGAATGGGCGGCTCATGCGCCAGTCAATTATCAGCACAAGTACAATTTAATTTTAGCTGAACAAGCTCGTGTAACTGGCGATCGCTTACAAGCCGCAGATTATTATGAAATAGCGATCCAAGGAGCGATCGCCAATGACTATATTCAGGAAGCAGCGATCGCTAACGAACTCGCTGCCAAATTTTACCTAGAATGGGGTAAAGAAAAAGCCGCAGAAGGATATCTGCAACAAGCATATTACAGTTATGCCCGTTGGGGAGCAAAAGCCAAAACTGATGACTTGGAAAAACGCTATCCCAAATTACTCAAACCCATTTTGCAACAGCAAGAATTCAACTTAAATCCCTTAGAAACCATAGCCAGCATTGCTCGTACATCTAGTTACACTACCAGCAGCACTAATATTTCTGATGCTCTAGATTTAACCTGCATTCTCAAAGCAGCTCAAACTATTTCCAGTTGTATCGAATTAGACGCACTTATCAGCAGTCTCACTCGCATTATCTTAGAAAATTCTGGTGCGAAAACATCTGTATTAATTCTTCCTGAAAAAGATACTTGGCAAGTGCGGGCAATTACCTTTATCGATGAACAGTCAAATTCCCAGACTGATGTCAAAACCATTCTTGATTCACAACTAATAGATGCTTGTCAATATATTCCGAGAAAACTGATAAATTACGTTAAGAATACTCAAGAAACTGTGATCATAGACAATTGTGAAACGAGTATTCCTGGTGTAATTGGAGAATATATGCTCCTACATCAACCTCAAAGTGTATTATGCACGCCCATTGTTAACCAAGGTCATTTGGTGGGGATTCTCTACCTAGAAAATCAATTGAGTCAAGGAGTATTTACTAGTAACCGTTTGCAGGTGATTAATCTACTTTCCTCCCAAGCAGCAATTGCCTTAGAAAACGCTCGGCTTTATCAGCAAGCTGGGCAAGCTTTACAAGATTTGCAACAAGCTCAATTACAAATCGTCCAAAGTGAAAAGATGTCTGCATTGGGTAACTTAGTTGCTGGTGTCGCTCATGAAATGAATAATCCTCTTGGTTTTATTGCTGCCAGTCTCAAACAAGCTAAACCAACATTTATTGATGTTATCGAACACTTGAAACTATATGAACAAAAGTTTCCTACTCCTGGAGATGAAATTTTTACCCATGCCGAAGAAATCGATTTGGAATATAGCTTAGAAGATTTGATCAAGATGATTGATTCGATGACAATAGCGTGTGATAGGCTCAAGAATATTAGCACCAGTCTGCGTACTTTCTCCCGCGCTGATAGAGATTACAAAGTACCGTTTAACATTCATGAAGGCATTGATAGTACGATTTTAATTCTCAAACATCGCCTGAAAGCTAACGAAGAACGTCCAGCTATTGAAGTAATCAATGAGTACGGAAATGTACCCCAAATTGAATGCTTCCCTGGTCAATTAAATCAAGTATTTATGAACATCTTAGCAAATGCCATTGATGCCTTGGATGAATCAAATGCAGGTAAGAGTTTTGAAGAGATTCAAGCCAATCCCAACCGGATTACAATTACCACCTCTTTAAAAAATAAACAAGTTGAGGTGAGCATTGCTGATAATGGTCAAGGCATGAGTGAATCAGTCAAACAAAAAGTATTTGACCACTTATTTACTACGAAAGGTGTTGGTAAAGGAACGGGATTAGGATTAGCGATCGCTCAGTCTATTGTTGTAGAAAAACATGGCGGTTCACTGGTTGTGAATTCTACCCAAGGTGAAGGAACAGAATTTGTAATTACCTTACCGATTCTGGCTCAGACTCAAAATTAATACCAATTTCAAAAAAGAATGCGACAAATCGACCATTTGTAGAGACGCGATTCATCGCGTCTTTAGCCAATCATTAATTAAATTGGTATTAGGTTGATCCAATACAGTTCATATAAGCCCAAAATGCTGATATGGAGACGCGAAAAATCGCGTCTTGAAAAACTAATTATCTACACTAATAGCTGTTAACTGAACCTATCGAGACTTGAACTAGATTTTGAAATGGTAAATATTTTTTAACCTCTCCATTTTTTGCAAAATTGGGATACTC
This sequence comes from Nostoc sp. 'Peltigera membranacea cyanobiont' 210A, assembly GCF_002246015.1. Taxonomy (GTDB): domain Bacteria; phylum Cyanobacteriota; class Cyanobacteriia; order Cyanobacteriales; family Nostocaceae; genus Nostoc. The sequence continues at coordinate 472,209 of NZ_NOLJ01000007.1, read as the reverse complement.
ATTAGGAATCTGGATTGATACATTTAAGATGCTCACAGCCAAAACCTTGAGTCATCATTGCAGATAGCTGTTGAAAAACTTGTTCATCAAAGTTGAGTTCTCGGATGATTTGGTCATGGCCTTGTCCCTGCGCTATCCGCTTTGCCATTTCCTGAAACTCTACCCAAGTTAAATTACTCTCAACAAATGCTTTAGCAAGTGTAATTACCAGTTCTTCATAATCATTGTCTTCCAATTTTGTCATCATTCGGTGTTCAATGTGAAGTGAATCATCGAAACAGTAATACCAGGATTTCGGTTGCTGCTTAAGTATTCTTCGGAAGAAATCCTGCTGTTTCGAGCGACTAACAGCACCATCTGCCTCACTACATACCATTAAGATTGGAGCAGAAACACAGCCTTGAGCCTTGTCTAAAACCTGATATCCCAATTCTAGAAATATCCGTAAGGCCTTGAGACGAAAACCTTTATAACCAAAATTCCCAGGTGCATCTTTGTTGAACCATTCAAAGTAAATTGGCAGAATTTTGATGAGTTGATCGAATAGTAAATAACGGCTACCTAAATAAGGCGTAAACAATAAAGTGCGGTCAATCTCTTGAGGATGTTCTAAAGCTAACCAAGCAGCTAAAGTTCCACCTGTTGATAATCCACCAATTACAACTTGTTGACCTAGCGTTTTGGCAATCTGCAACCATTTGATGACAAATTGTTGATAAATCTCAATATCTGTTGGCAGCGGTGGAGGATTTTGAGACTTCCAGTCACCTGAGCGTCCATGACCGGGTTGTAAAGGAATCAGAACGTTATATCCCTTGTTAAAGAAGGCTTTACCAAGCGGCTCGAATTGGTAAGGGCCTGCTGTAAAACCATGCAAAAACAAAAAAACTTTTGACGTGAAGTCAGGATGAATCAAAAATTTAGAACGGCAGGCTTCATTTTTAAGACCTAGTGTGGACTCTAATTGGTGAACTTGTTCTAGAATTTCTACTGTATTTTGAATGCCAACTTTCATTTATGTAATTATTATGTTCCTATACATTTAGTAATCCTACTTGAATCTTGCTCAGTATCCTGAAAAGGAAATCTTTGTCAGGCAAGCTTTTAAGCAGCTTAGTTATTCAAAAATTAAATAGGAGTCCTAGATATATGTTACTTTATGAATTAAGTAGTTACTCCGAGTCTAGCAGAGGACATATTGTTGAGTTGCCCTGTCAGAAGTGAGAAACCTTTTTTAAGTCGGATGTGTATTCACTCCAAACTAATTTTCCACAACCCATCTAGCGGATTAGACAGTTGGAATTGACTATCATTGCTACCGAGCCAATTATTGTCATACACCAACCCCACACTGAATGTTCTATTTAGAGGATATTGTCCTAGTTTTCCAAAACCTTCAATATTCTTTGAGTCAGCGATCGCTTGCTGGTTCAACTGTATAGTTGTTTGGTTGCCGTCGTCAAAGTAAATTGTGGCTCGTTTGTTGTGAAAGCGCACCTGAACTTTGTAGACCCCACCAGTTGCATAGTAATAAGCTCTAGCAGGCAGCTTTTGACCATCAATATTTTGTCCTTTAAGCTCAACTGCCATAGCAGGACTGCATAGCAGCAACAGGACTGGCAGGAATAACCCTAAAACTTTCATTGGTAGTAACAAACACTTTGAATCAACTACTTTCTACTTTAAAACATAAGTAGAGCGACTTAAAAGAAGCAGACTATGTGAAGATAAGTAATATCATGTCCGCTTGATTGCTTATTAAACCCGAAGAACCCCACCCCCGCCAAAGCTACGCTTTGTCTCCCCTCCCCGCTTGCGGGGAGGGGATTAAGGGGTGGGGTGCAATGACTGTGGTTAGCATAACTAATTATGCGGACATGATATAACCCTCTTCTGTCACTCTCCGAAAACATTTGCCTTTTCTAAAATCTAGAGCTTTTGTATAGCAAGCGATCGCGCGATTCTTTTCTAATAACAAATACAAGACGGATTTTTTTGTAATAGTGTAGCTTGTATTGGTTGCCTCATGAGGCTTCTAGCGATCGCCCTCGCGGAAAGTGACAGAAGAGGGATAAATACAGATCGCGATCGCGGGAAAAAACAAAAAACTCTTGTAGAGAGACGCGAAATGTCGCGTCTCCAACCTTACTCCCTACTCATTAAATAAATCCAAGTCTGTGACAGCACCAACACTGCTAGAGGAAACTAACTTAGCATATTTTGCTAAGATGCCTTTTGTATAACGGGGTGGACGGGGTTGCCATTTGGCGCGGCGACTGGCTAATTCTGCATCAGAAATGTTGATTTGTAACAAGCGAGAATTAGCATCAATAGTAATGCTATCACCTTCTTCGACCAGAGCGATCGCACCACCAACGGCGGCTTCGGGAGCAACGTGTCCGACTACCATCCCGTAAGTACCGCCTGAAAAGCGTCCATCAGTAATTAACGCCACTGCATCGCCTAAACCCGCACCAATAATTGCTGAGGTGGGTGCTAGCATTTCCCGCATCCGAGGGCCACCTTTGGGCCCTTCGTAGCGGACGATAATTACATCACCGGCTTTAATCTTCCCTGCAAGGATGGCATCTAAGCATTCTTCCTCCGAATCAAATACCCGTGCAGGGCCAGTAATGCCGGGATTTTTTACCCCGGTAATTTTTGCTACTGCTCCCTCTGTAGCAAGATTCCCTTTCAGGATGGCTAAGTGACCTTGGGCATACATCGGGTTATTCCAAGGACGAATCACATCTTGATTGCTTGGTGGTTCATCGGGGACATCTGCTAAAATTTCGGCGATGGTTTTACCTGTAATGGTGATACAGTCACCGTGAAGTAATCCATGTATCAATAGCATTTTCATCACTTGGGGAATACCACCAGCTTGATGTAAGTCTGTGGCGACATATCTACCACTGGGTTTTAAATCGCATAAAACAGGGACACGATCGCGGATAATTTCAAAATCATCTAGATTAAGTTCTACACCAGCCGCACGAGCGATCGCCAGAAAATGTAACACGGCGTTAGTTGAACCACCCACAGCCATAATTACAGAGATAGCATTTTCTATAGATTTGCGCGTGATAATATGCCGGGGTAACAGTTGATTACGAATTGCTTCTACTAATACCTTGGCTGATTCTTCAGTACTATCGGCTTTTTCATCATCTTCCGCCGCCATTGTGGAAGAATAGGGCAAACTCATACCCATCGCTTCAAAGGCCGAGGACATAGTATTAGCTGTGAACATCCCACCGCAAGAACCAGCACCAGGACAAGCGTGGCGTTCTACTTCCATCAGTTCGGTGTCGTCAATTTTACCAGCACTGTATTCACCCACAGCCTCAAAGGAACTCACAACAGTCAAGTCACGGCTGTTGTAGTGTCCGGGTTTAATTGTCCCACCGTAAACAAAGATAGCCGGGATATTCATCCGTGCCATTGCAATCATTGCCCCTGGCATATTTTTATCACAGCCACCGATAGCGATCACGCCATCCATACTTTGACCATTACAGACGGTTTCAATGGAATCAGCAATAACTTCTCGTGACACTAGGGAATATTTCATTCCCTCAGTTCCCATAGAAATCCCATCACTAATAGTGATTGTGCCGAACATTTGCGGCATTGCCCCGGCAAGTTTAATTCCAGCTTCAGCTATGAGTGCTAGTTGATTAATCCCCATGTTACAGGGAGTGATGGTGCTGTAGGCATTAGCCACACCCACAATTGCTTTCTTAAAGTCTTCATCCTGAAAACCTACTGCACGCAGCATAGCCCGATTTGGCGATCGCTGTACCCCTTGTGTAACAACTTTACTTCTGAAATTCTCTGACGTTGTTTTTTCACTCATTGCTCTGGCCTCAATCAAATCTCTGTACGAGTATGATATGTAGCCTTTTTTGAGATGTCCAATATATATATATTTAAAATTGAGACTTATAAAGTATCAAAAAGATGGGGCTACGAAATCTGCGCTACTTTATTGCTGTAGCTGAGGAATTACATTTCAGCAAGACTGACACAAACGTATAATTTTATTCAGCCATAAATCGAATGGCTCTCTGCGTTCATATTACTCACCCACAGAAATTATCAACCCTCAACTCGCGCCACACATCAGACGGTTGCCAGCCAGAGTTACCAACGGAGCGCAAAGGGCGATAGTGTTCACAGATGTAGTCCGATTCGGATGCTTCCATGTACACAGGTAGATTTGGTTCAACCACCGATTCAGGAATATCTTGACTCTCAGGCATCTCAATCGGTTCAGTCGATGGTGGAGTTTCTTCTGTTATCTTGCGAATTGGGTTAGAAGTTTTTTTGATGAGTCGTTGCATATTCATAGTCATTATTTGGCTTTCCACAAGGTAGGATATCCCAGAATACAGTAAGTTATCAGAAAATCCGAAATATTTTGCTGGAAAGTTTTTTTGAGTGCGGATTGCTTTTCGCTTTTCAAAGATGGGAGCGTAGCATGATTGCACTAATAGGCGTTGCATAAATGCAGGATAAATTACCTAAGTATGGGTATTTTTCTATACTTAAAACAGTTAAGCAACAATCGAATTGAATATTTAAGCATATCTATTGATTTGGAATAGTATAATTTTTTTCGATAGCGAAGCGGTAGCGACGTTAGGAGCGTCTGTAGGCGTGCAAGATAATCACGTAAATGTGTATTTTTACCTTCTCCCAAGGGGAGACGCTACGCGAACTACTCTGGTCATATATGTTTTACTGACGATATGATCTTCTGGGTTAATAAAACTGGGGTAAACTTTCCATCCGTCACATAAAAATAGCACTGCCAACAGCAAACAATGTCCCATAAAGCTTTAAATGTTTCAGCACTATGGTCTCCTAAAACCAAAGCTAAAATTTCAAAAGTTTTCCCTTATTAACAGGGATTTAACAACAAAATTAATTGACTATTTTATCAAGAAAATCATGAATAACACTAAATCTTCTAACCAATTTAAACGCCGACTTATCGGGAATCTTGCTGTTAAAGCGCTGTTATTTACAATAACACTATTATTTACAATAGTTTTATTAAATCCTAGCACTATTGGAGTAAATGTTGTCCCTCAAAGCCTGCGTCCTGATATCAAGGTTCGCAATATTATTAATACACTCTCAGTCTCTCCCTCTGTGCGGATTGTAAAAGATCCACGAAACAATACTCTCTATTACCTCAAACGAAATGGTGAGATTTATCAAGTCAATTTAGCCTCTTCTACTAGAACCCTTGTGTACAACTCTAGTAATCATAATATAAGTGAAACTCAAGGTATGGCCATTGGCCCTAACGGCACAATTTATTTAGTTGGCAATGCAGACCTTGTGAATAACCAAACTCAAGCAATTATTGTTAAAGGTGTAATTAATTCGAGTACAAGACAGCGTATCTGGTCTATCTTAGCTAAGAGTGCAGCCTATCCCAAAAGCAAAACAGCTTATGATCATCGCTTCAACGGCGTAGTTGTTAGCCTGGATGGTAAATTTATCTATGTGAATAGCGGTTCTCGTACCGATCATGGTGAGGTTCAGTCTGTTGATGGTCTATATCCCAATACTCGCGAAGTCGGATTAACCGCCTGTATACTCCGTCTTCCTAGTAATGGTAACAATCTCTTTCTGGCAAACAATCGAGCAACTTTAAAGACAGCTGGCTATATTTTTGCAGAAGGAACACGTAATACTTTCGATATGGCTTTTGCACCCAATGGGGATTTATTTGGCACAGAAAATGGGCCAGATCGCGATATGTCAGAAGAATTAAATTGGCTACGTTTAGGTGGTAATTACGGCTTTCCTTGGCGTATTGGGGGGACAGACAATCCACAACAATTTCCCAATTATAATCCTGCCACTGACCGATTGTTAAGCCCTCAATTTAACGCCATCCAAAGGGGCTACTATCGTAACGATCCAACCTTTCCTATTCGGCCTACTGGAAATTTGATTGAACCAATTCCTAATCTTGGGCCGGACGCAGATAATTACCGCGATCCTGTAGATGGAAAAATTAAAGATGCCAGTGTTCTTGGGCAACCTTTTAGCACTTTTACAACACACCGTTCTCCTTTAGGCTTAGTTTTTGATACACAAGGAGTAATGAGTCCAGAATTCAACAGAGATGGATTTATGCTGAGTTGGACAGCAGGCGATCCCACTGGCGAAACACTAATAGGCCCTTTTAAAGATGCCAGCCAAGACCTACTACATTTAAAGTTAACTAAAGTAGGAAATAACAACTATAAACTTAACGCTACACGCCTTGTCAGAGGTTTTAGTAATCCCATTGATGCTGAGATTATTAGCAATAAGATTTATGTTCTAGAATATGGCGGAAATCAAGGAATTTGGGAAGTCTCTATGCCTACCAAGTAAAGTAAATTGGGTATTTCTGCATTACTTAATCGAAATTAGGCACCCAAACTATCCCAATTCAAACAAGCTCGTACTCCTGACGCTTTCTTGCACCCCTCGTTCTGGCATAAGAAACGTTTTTTCACAACTTTATATAAATCTCTGCGTTTCATTGACTCGTCAGATAATTTCACCAACCGTCATGATGAAAAATGTCGTGGGCTTTAGTAGTATTGGCATTCCTAGAGAATTGCATTACGCAAAAAAAGCGATAATGCTATAGTAGTATAGGGAATCCAGCAAAATTTCCCTAAATTTACAGCATTTGAATGTACAATAGATACTCAAATGTCTGAATAAATAGTTGGAGAGGTGTCCGAGCGGTTCATGGTGACGCACTCGAAATGCGTTTTGGGGAAACCCAACGGGGGTTCGAATCCCCCCCTCTCCGTTCAAAAGATTACTGAAAATTTACTACAATGTGGCGGAAATTTGCCTACCTTTAACAAGGGTCTTGAGCAACTTGTCTGTTTATTTGCAAGTTAGATAGGATTATCGCTTAATATTCACGTAGTCAAATATTTGCTAAAAAGACTAAAATATACACCGCCAACACAGATTTTTCAGATTTTTGGGATAAACTAATGCCATCGTGTGAGGAGTGAACGATGGTAGATCGCAGCTTGGGGCGAGTATTCTCATTTAGTCTAATCAGCATTTGTTTATATCTGGGTATTAGTATAGGAGTCATTATCCGGCTTGGTCAATCACAGCGATTAAACGCTGCTACTATGCCTACTAAGCCTGTGCAATTTCCATTAGTTATTCCTGTTACGCCATCAAAAACACAACAACAAACCTTTCCAAATACTATTACCATCAAAGCTGTTGGCGATATTATTCCCGGCACTAATTTCCCTAACTATCGATTACCCCGTTTTCGAGATCAATTATTACCAAAGTCAGTGAGAACTCACTTGCAAGGATCTGATATCTTGTTTGGGAATTTTGAAAGTAGCCTAACTAATTATCCCTATACTGCCAAAGATATTAGTCGAGGACAAGTCTTTGCCTTTCGCTCTCCACCTGGATATGCTCGGCTATTTGCTGAGGCTGGTTTTAATGTGTTCAATATGGCAAATAACCATGCAATGGACTTTGGCCCAGTAGGGTTCAAAGATACAATGAAAAATCTTCAGTCTGTAGGCATTGCAACATTAGGTCATAAAAATCAAATTCTTTATTTGGAAGCTAACAATATCCCCGTGGCAATGATCGGATTTTCTCCTTATGAAATGTATAACTCCATCCATAATTTAGGAACAGCTAAAGCACTCGTGGCAGAAGCCAAAAATAAAGCCAATATTGTAGTAGTATCGATGCACGCTGGAGCGGAAGGAACGGGGGCACTACACGTTAAGAATCAAACAGAGTTTTTTTATGGAGAAAACCGAGGTAATGCGATCGCGTTTGCTCGAAACATGATTGATGCCGGAGCAGACTTAGTACTAGGACATGGCCCTCACGTTCCCAGAGCGATGGAAATTTATCAGGGAAAAATCATTGCCTATTCTTTAGGAAACTTTTTGGGATATCGGACTTTATCTACAAATGCCCAAACAGGTGACTCAATGATTTTAGAAGTCAAACTCAACTCAGCAGGAGATTTGGTATCAAGTAAAATTATTCCCGTTCGGATGGATCGGCAGGGAATTCGGAATTCGGAATTCCTCATATCGATCGGAGTTTTCAAACTGTAAAACTTATGCGTTATTTGAATAATCAAGCTTTTCCCAAGAATCCGGTGAAGATTAATAAAAAGGGGGAAGTTGTTGTACAGAATAAACTTAATCCTTCCTAAAATAATTCGTAATTCGTAATTCGTAATTCCTAATTCATAATTAGCTAATAGGAGTCAGCGCTGTGCTGGACTCACCGCGCTGCTTCACCAAAATCCCAAATTGAAAATATAAAATTGACTAGTACAACATGGCGGAAAGAAACCAATCATTCCAAATCAACCAAACCTTATGCTGTATTCATTTTTAATTTTTAATTTTTAATTTTTAATTCCGCCTTGCGGTACTAGTTATTATCATCTTGTGGCTTTTGCTCGAACTTCTGAATATTCTGGGGTTGACTATTAGTCGGTGAATTTTGCTTTTCCAGTGTTGGTACTACCACAGCAGAAGGATCTGATTGTTTGGATTCTGCTGGTGGTGCTGGTGGTATAAGTAGAGGTTTTGATGGACTTACGGGTTGAGGGGAGGCAGGATTTTGACTAGAAGCGGGTAAGTTATTTTGTGGGAATGGCAATGGTGCGGGGGAAGCTTTTCGAGATGAGCGGATTGCCCTTAGTTTCTCTACTAACGAGGGTGTGGGAGAAACGCTAGGTGAAGGTGTGGATTGTTCGGAATCACCGCGTTGCGATTCTCTTGTAGGGCTGCTGGTAGATTCTTCTTGAGAAGAACGACGATTGCGGCGACGCTGCCTGGAATTAGAGCCAGGTGCTGTTTCGGTTCTTGAGGTAGTGTTAGTCTGTTCACCTCTGGGTGAAGATGTACTATCAAAATTAGGTGCTTTCGCGCCTGATTCTTGAGTTGGCTTTTCAACAAGTGGCTTGGCAGTCGGCTGCTGAGATTTGGGTAATAAACTCGCGATCCCAAAACCTGCTGTAGCAGCAACTAAGGCTACACTCATACCAATAAATACTTTAGATGATCCCAGGTTTTTGGCCAGTACAGTTTCCTTAGCCATACCTGGGTTGGGCTGCGCCAACACAGATGGTCTATGAATAGAATTTTGGGCTGTTTTTCCAATTAAAGTTGCTGCTTGCTGGGCAGATAAATTGACAGTTGGCACTGCGTAAGTGGGTAAAACTTGCGGTGTTCCATTCACCCCATTTCCAGGTAGCAATTGCAGCCAGTCAGCAACTGTCGCTGGCCGAAAACGAGACTCTACTGCCATACCGCGCATTACCGCCTGGTTGACAGCAGCACTCAAATGTGGTTGCAGTTCACGGGGGGAAGGCATTTGTTCGCGATCGCGCAATAATGCTGGCATGGGAACTTGGGCTGTCAACAGTGCATACAAAGTCGCCGCTAAACCATAAACATCCGTGGCGGGTGTGCGCGCCGCTTGCGTCATATACTGCTCAATCGGAGAATAACCCTCAGAAACCAAACCTGTGTGAGTCTGCCTGACACCGCCATTAAATTCCCTGGCAATGCCAAAATCAATTAGTATTACTTCTTGTGTTCCTTGACGAAGAATAATATTATCTGGTTTGACATCGCGGTGTAACAAGCCGTTGTTGTGTACTACCTGCAACGCTGCCCCAATTTGCCGGATGTAATGAATTGCTGTGGCTTCAGGCAAAGTTATCCCTGGTAATACAAATGCGTCTCCCAAGGTTTCACCAGGAATGTATTCCATCACCATATAAGGCAGTCCAGCTTCCACAAAAAAGTCACTAACTCGGACTATATTTGGGTGAATACACGTAGCCAGTCGTCTGGCTTCATCTTGGAATTGGCGCTCGAATTTGGCAAAATCAGGATGTTGTCGCAGCCGTTCATTGATGGTTTTCATCACCACCTCGTGACCCAAGTAGTGATGCGTAGCTTTAAAGGTAATGCCAAAGCCACCCCGCCCTATTTCTTGAATTAGGGTGTATTTTCCATCCTGCAAAATTGTGCCTGCTAACATAAAGAGTCCTGAGTCCTGAGTGAGCAGATAAGTAGCGAGTCCTGAGTTTTGAGGGATTTCCCAAAAATTTTCCCATATTTTTATCGGGCAGGATTCTTGCCTGTCTATTTTACGGGATGATTTAGTTGTTGGAATTCCTGAAGTGAGAAAGACCTCCCCATGAGCACAACAGTTTTATCTTTCTCAGATGATAACGCGGGAGTGCGGCAAGCTTAAAGCGGAAGACGGGCTAAGAGGATGTTTGAAAAGTTTTGGGCGATTGGAAATCGCGGCTACACAAGCAAAGTCCGCCTGCGCGGACTAACACAAAATCAAACTCTTTAACCCACGTAGGTGGGTTTTGTATTTCGACTCCGCTCAACACAAGTCTATGTAGCCGTGACTTCTAGTCGCCAAGGCTAGTAATAATTTAGACTTTTCAAACACCCTCTAAGGCTATTTTTGAGGTTTTATAGAAAAGTAGGCTAAAGTTTAGTGTCAAAACAGAATTCAGGAGTCAGAATTCAGAATGGGCTAAACGCCCCGCTACCGCTAACAGAATGAATGATGTACAACTGGCGAATTTTGGGAAATTTCTGTTTAAACTCACTGGAATCGTGCTTAGTTTTGGATTTTAGATGTCTCTGAAATCTAAAATCCAAAATCTAAAATCCAAAATTCTTACAGTTGCCGCACTAATGGCTGACCATCTTTGACTTCGCCAACTAAAACTAAATCGACACAGTTCACAAAGATCCCATTTTCCAGAACGCCGGGAATGTTATTCAATGTCTTTTCTAGTCCGGCTGGATCTTCAATAGAGTCAAATCTGACATCTAAGACAAAGTTGCCTTGGTCAGTGATTACTGGCCCAGCTTTTTTTACACCCATACGGAGTTCTGGTTTGCCACCGAGTTTTTTGATGGCATTGGTGACAGGGGTAATTGCCATTGGAATCACTTCCACTGGTACAGCGAAAGTAGAACCTAAACGGTCTACTAACTTGCCACTGTCTACTACGACGATGAACTGTTCTGCTAGGTAGTCTACGACTTTTTCGCGGGTATGTGCTGCACCACCGCCTTTAATCAAATTCTTCTGCGGATCGACTTCATCTGCGCCATCAATGGCAATATCGATGTGGTCAATAGCATCCAAGGTGGCGAGGGGGACACCATACTGCTTCGCCAGCACTTCTGACTGAAACGAGGTAGGTATACCGATGATATCTTTGAGTTCACCAGACTTGAGGCGATCGCCCAAAAACTGAATCGTATATGCTGTAGTTGACCCCGTACCCAACCCGACAATGGAACCCGACTTGACTAGGGCGGCGGCGGCTTTGCCAACTTCTTGCTTCATCAACTTTACGGGATCTGCTGCTGCTGTCATTCCCAAAACTCCTGAAAAACTGACTATAGTCCATAGTAGTGGGCGGATAACGCCAAAACATTAAAGGTAAAAAACAAGTTTTTGCTGATTTGTACTCTCTTGACGATCAAAACCAGCTAACGCACTAAGTAACGGGAGCAACATTGCCTAGCCGAAATTCGTCATTAACTGAGACTAAATTTTGCGTTATAGCGGTTCTCGGTTGAGTGAGGTACAAAAACCCCACCCCCAACCCCCTCCCCGCAAGCGAGCTATCCATTACCCGCATCTTTCTCAACAAAAATACAACTTACTTAAAATATGCCAAAAGCATTGATAGGTATAGTTTTTGAGAGAAGAGAATATTTGAGGGTAATGGTGCATCATGGAAAAATGGGCAGCATCCGAATTAAAACAGGCAGATTTAGGAGACGCAAGACGAAACAAGCGTCTGGTAAGGATCGTAGAAGACTTGGCAGCACAACCAAGCAGCAGCGTACCTCAAGCCTGTGGAAACATAGCAGCAACAAGCGCAGCATACGATTC
>NZ_NOLJ01000007.1:431830-460214 GCF_002246015.1 Nostoc sp. 'Peltigera membranacea cyanobiont' 210A | reverse complement strand
GAACCCACAATCGCAAAGTAGACCATAATGCAAAATACCTACATCAAGCAATACGCCAAACAGAACCATGCGGTACGCTTACGGTTGAAGTCAAGCGAAACCCAGAGCGTGATGCAAGGACAGCAAAACTAACACTCTTTCAAGCCACTTTTGAGATACAAGTACCCTTACACCATATCCGACGTTTACAGTTGAAGCCTGTAAAATTGCAGGTAATTCTGGCACTTGAAGAAAACCCGCCAGATGGAATCAAACCGATTAGCTGGTTGTTGCTTACTACCCTTAAAGCTAACAGTTTTGAAGAGGCTGCCCGTTGCGTTCGCTGGTACACATATCGTTGGTTGATAGAACGTTACCACTACACATTAAAAAGTGGTTGTGGAATTGAAAAATTACAGCTTGAAACCGCAAGGCGAATCGATATGGCACTGGCAACATATTCAATTGTGGCGTGGCGTTTGTTATGGCTAACTTATGAAGCCAGATTTAACCCTGATATGCCATGTGGTTCTGTTCTAGAAATCGATGAATGGCAGTCTTTGTGTGCCACTATCAACAAAAATCCAATCCCACCCAAAAAGCCGCCTTCTTTACGCGAAGCAGTACGAATGATTGCAATATTAGGTGGCTTTTTAGGTCGAAAGGGTGATGGAGAACCTGGTGTTAAGACTATTTGGCGGGGATTACAGCGATTACACGATATCGCTGCAACCTGGAAACTACTCTACCAGAATTGTCAAATATGTATTTAGCGATCGCCGATCAAATTAACCTTATTCACATTCTCCTCCTTTTGTCAACTATCTACATGTTGCATTGTTCCATAATCCTTTTCCTGACTTACTTACAGCAATGTTAAGAAACATGTGACTAATGCATAGCCCGCAAGCGAGGAGGGGGCTAAGATGTACCTCATGTGATTAGGAAACGCTATAACCTCAGTAACGTAGTTTTTTTAATTCACGTTAGCAGCTACAAGTAGTTATTATGATGCGTCAGCTTTCAATTACTCTATCTTTAATGGCACTACTACAAAGCTTGCCAGCAATTGCTCAAGTACCAGAATCTAATTCTGGAATACCAGCTGATTCCATTCAACAAGTAACTGCTGTCAAATGGATGACAAACTTTCCTGATGGCAAATTTTATCCAGAAAGGTTACTGAGTCGGGCAGAGTTAGCCTCGATTATGGTAAAAGCATTTCGCCTAGATAAAAGGGAAGCTGTTACCAAAGAAAATTTAACTATTCCAGATGTTCCTCGTTCTTATTGGGCATTTAATGATATACAGACAGTGTTAAAAACTGACATCATGAAAGGCTATCGAGGCAATGAATTCTTCCCTAATCAAAAGGTGACAAGGGCAGAAGCTCTGGCTATTTTCGCCCAGGCTTATGGTGTATTTCAATTTCCTGATGCCGCTGTGAATGAGATTCTGGCTTCACATCCAGATGAAAAGTCTATCCCAACTTGGGCTAGAAAAGCGATCGCTACAGTAGCTACCGAGGGATTTCTGAATACAGATGCTCAAGGCAATATTTCCCCATTAAAACCCGTAACCCGTGGAGATATGGCTTATGTATTGAGTAAATATTTACAACGACAACAGCAACAACCCGAAACACCAGAAGTTCCGATAATTCCAAATAGCCCACAATCACCTTAACTAGACTGTTATCGAGCCAACGTACTCAAAATCAGTTTTGACCAGGATTTCTATACCTGTCTCGAAGTTGACGAAGATATACGGAATTAGACTGTGTTGGTTGTTGCAACACATTATTCCCATAATTAGTTCGTGGTAGTTGGGTCGGTTGCTGCAAACCATAATTCCCATAATTAGATTGTGGTAGTTGAGTCGGTTGTTGCAACACATTATTACCATAATTAGTTTGTGGTGGTTGCATCGGTTGCTGCAAGCCATAATTCCCATAGGTAGATTGTGGTGGTTGCGTGGGTTGCTGCAAGCCATAATTCCCATATCCTACAGGGTTTGTGGGTGTGACAACACTTTGACTTGGACTCTGGCTAGAGTAAGGTACAATATTACTCGGTGCTACATTAGGCACTACTTGACCGTTATTTAAATAAGTGTAAGGATTTTGCGGTAAGTTCGTACCCGTAGTTAACCCATTATTAGGAACTACTTGACCGTTATTTAAATAAGTGTAGGGATTTTGTGGGAAGTTCGTACCCGTTGACGTGTTGTCTGTCCCAGGAGTTACCCCAGTGTTTGGTAGAGAATTCTGACTGGTTAAGCTATTGATGGGTGGCATTAGGGTTGTTCCTGGAGCGGAGACTTGCCCTAAAGCATTTGTCTGAGTTGCAGTGGTACCACTGAAGCTAGACAATTTCTGGTTTGTCGATTGATTAAGCGCTGCTTGCAGAGGGTTGATAGAGAGAGAATTTTGATTCTTATTGGTTTGATTAGTAAATCCAACACCCAGGCTAGAAGATGTTTGGTCTGCCCCTGTTGGTTCAGACGCCGTATTTAAGGTTTTAAGACCTAGAAACGGGTTACTACTATCAACTGTTCCAGTACGCAATAAATTGTCTGTTTGTTGGACAAAGGGATTTTTCGCGGCTGGGGAGGTGTCGCCGTTAACACCTAAACCAGGATTTAATTTGGTATTATTAGCAGACTTTTGTTTGTTAATTACATCATCTAATAAGCCTTTGCTCTTTTTTGCGTCAGTTTTTTCTTCAGGCGCATTTGCGTTTAATGAGAGAGTTGCTTGCTCAAAGTCATTAAATAAAACTGGCAGGTTATCAATATCTGCTGCAATAGCTTTGTTTTCTTCTGACAGGGAAGAATCAGCAGACTTTTGTAAAACGACTGGTTTTTTTTGCTTATAAACGAAAATACCTGGGTTTGACCAGTATTCCCAGGTTGCTAGCCCAACTACAGATAAAAAAATCGCAGTTCCCCAAAAACCAGGCCGCCCTAGATTCCATAACCTGGCTTTGAGATAGCGTAAGTAGGCGGGAGGATAATGACGATGTGGCATGGGATTTGCTAAGTGAGATTTACTATAAATTGGTAGAATTCGACGGAAGAGGCATTGCTGTTCGATGCTTTTATTTGCCTGGGAAGGAAATGTCTCAACTGAAGTTCGATTGTGATTTCATCGTAACTTCTCAAGAAATTATTAGTTACAAGTAAGTCAAAAATTTACTAATCACTATTTTAAACTAAACGGTTTAGTCTAAAAAATAATTTTGAGTATCTTAGCTGTGATCGCTCCAGCTTCCATTTTCGCTATCTTGATTTTCTACAGGACTAACCGACAGATTAGTAGAGGTGGCATCTCTGCGCTGGAAATAGTTGAACGCCATTGACCAAAGCGATCGCCAAGTCTATTTTTTATACCGGATAAAACTTGATTTATGAATTATAACTGTACAGACGGGCTATGACGCTCCTAACTTCTTCTTTAAATTATGATATACAAACCCCCTCAACCAAAGCTGTTGAGATGGATTGCATTGTTCTTAATTGGAACATTTCTGCAATTTTTGTTTTACATCCCGACACCAGTCTTATCCCAAAATTCTAATAGCTGTAGCAATATTACAACCCCGCTTACATCTGAAGAACAAACTTATGCTCGTGCGTCTTGGCAGTATTTTGTGAAAAATTATCAGCCAGCAACGGGATTTACCAATTCTACTGGGGGTTATCCTTCAGGTACACTCTGGGATATGGGTAACTACCTGATGGCATTAAATGCTGCACGATGGTTGAATCTTACCGATCAAGCAGACTTCGATTCCCGCCTCAATAAGTTTTTGACGACTCTTAGCAGTCTGAAGTTATTTGAAGATGCCTTACCAAATAAAGTCTATAACGCAGCCACCGCACAGATGGTTGATTATGGTAACAATCCGCTGGAGCGTGGTCTTGGCTGGTCTGCTTTGGATGTTGGGCGAATATTGGCTGCGTTTGATGTCATCCGTACCTGCCATCCTCAATATAATGACTGGCTCAAAGGAATTATAGCGAAGTGGCAGGTGGCGCGATCGCTCAAAGATGGACAACTTTTTGGCGCTACTGTTCTCCCTGACAACAAAACCTTACTAGTACAAGAAGGACGACTCGGCTACGAAGAATATGGCGCTAGGGGTTATCAACTTTGGGGTTTCTCAGCACCCAAGGCTATTGCTTTAGAACCATTTAAGTTAGTTGAAATTAATGGTGTGCAAATCCCTGTTGATAGCCGTGACTTTCAAAGCACCAATGCTAATAATTACGTTGTGAGTGAGTCTTATATCCTTGATGGGATTGAATTTGGCTTGCAAGGTGAGTTAGCTGATTTTGCTGCTAGGGTTTTAGATGTGCAAAAACGGCGTTTTGATACCACAGGTCAGTTAACTGCGGTGACAGAAGATAATATCGACCAACCACCTTATTTTCTCTACAACACCGTTTACGCCAACGGTACAAATTGGGCAACTATTACCGATACCAATCAACCTTACCCACAGTTTCGCAGCCTTAGTACAAAAGCTGCTTTTGGCTGGCGCTATCTGTTTCCAGATAATGCTTATGCCCAAAAAGTTTTTGATGCAGTCAAGGATCTTCGCAGTCCTGATGATAGCGGTTACTATGCTGGCATCTATGAAGAATCAAAACAACCCAACAAAGCTTTAACAGGTAATACGAATGGGTTAATTTTGGAGATTTTATACTACAAAGCTAGGGGAAATCACCCTTTAATTGCTTCCGCTTCTACGAGTGTGTCTACTAGCAAGCCTAGTGAAAATACTTCTTCAGCAACCCCTGCAAATCAACCTAATTCTACTGTTACGGCTCCGATCGCAACCCCTACAAATCAACCGAATTCTACTGTTACGACTCCGATCGCAACTTCTAAACCTACAGAAGTAGCTGTTGCACCTATTCCACCAGTGGATAGTCCCCAGCCATCATCTAACCTGAAACTAGATCGAGCGCTAACGCCTGTTGAACGGCGCTATGCAGAAGCGGCTTGGCGATACTTCCAAGCAAATTATCACTCCAAGAGTGGGCTGATAGACGATCGCAGTGATTTCAAAGGTGCAACCCTCTGGGGATTGGGAGATTATCTCGCAGCACTCCATGCAGCGCGATCGCTCGATACAATTACCCCCAAAGAATTTGACCAGCGTACCCGCCATCTATTAGGAGCCTTGACAAAGTTACCATTATTTGCTGGAGAATTGCCGAGTCGGAGTTATGATACGCGATCGCTCCAACCGGTCGATTATGGTGGCAATCCAGTTCCCGAAGGCAACGGTTGGTCAGCTTTAGATTTAGGTAGAATGCTGGCAGCGCTTTACAATTTAAAAAGCTGTCATCCAGAATACACGGCTGCTGTAGATAAAATTGTCCTGGATTGGTCATACTTGCGTGTGGTGCGCGAAGGTATTCTTTCTAGTGCCACCGTTACCAAAGAGGAAGATGGGCGATATCTCACCCGCGTTAACCCAGAAATCCGCTTGGGTTATGAGGAATATGCCGCTCGTGCTTTTCAATTATGGGGGTTTAATCTCGATCGTTCTGCTGTTGGGGGTGAATATCAAACTGCCTCAGTGGAGGGATTGAAAGTCCCAATTCAACGCCATCGCACAGATACTAATTCTAAAGTTAACCAATATACAGTTAGCAATCCTTTTGTACTCTATGCATTGGAGTTTGGATTAGATCCAAAAATGCGATCGCTCTTTGAGCCAATTTTCCAAGCACAAGCTGAACGTTACCGTCGCACCGGCACCCTCACAGCCTCAGCCACAACCTTAATCGATCGTAAACCTTACACTGTCCACAGTACAATTACTGGACAAGGGGAGTCTTGGGTAGCTTTAGGAGATGACGGTCAACCAGTACCAAAAGGGCGATTGGTAAGTACAGCAGTAGCGTTTGCCTATCATGCCCTGCTTCCAGACAATAAGTATAGTCAACAGTTACAGGAAGGAACGACTGACTTATATAATCCATTAGTTGGATTTTATGAGGGCTTCTACGAAACCACCGGCAAAACAGCAGTTGGTTTCACCAGCAGCACCAACAGTATGATTTTGCAATCCTTGCTATACAATCTGACAAATCGACAACCCTTAATTCGTCCGACCACTATGAAATCTCTTTGGTGGCAGACAGTTGCTAAGGGAAATTCTGGGCGAGGTCTACCAAATACTGCCACACAACAAACCAAGTTAACTTCTGATAGTTCTGGAAGTTACTGGGTTTCAGATAGTGAAAAAACTCACCTAGTAACTGGCACAAAATAACATAACCAAAATTCTGATTTTCAGATAAGGGCAATTCATAAAACATTGGTGTCAACTTAACGCTAAACCCGCTTGGTGACAACGTTTTGCCCTCACCCCCAGCCCCTCTCCCAAGAGAGAGGGGAGCTAGACATTCAATTCCCCTTCTCCCTTGGGAGAAGGGGTTAGGGGATGAGGGCGTGAGGGATTTGCAAAACGCCTGTCCGATATAGTTTTCGACTTAAGTTGACACCAATGTTCATAAAATTGCCCCTACAGTATCTAGTTTTGCATAAGTCCTAGTAATACCAAAATCCTTGTAGAGACGTAGCAGTGCTACATCTCTACATCCAGATTCATAACTCAATTCAGCAACGCCAATTTTGGGTTGATTGACAAAAAGTTGTTAGTCACAAATTTAACTAGGGAATACTTATTTTGATGGGGATGCAGATACATTGACTATCGGTACTAACATGACTTCAGTTTCTCTGACAAACTTTTCTGGGAACAGCCGCTCATTACTCAAAAAAAGAACGCTGTTATTTCGTTATCTCGCAGAAATCAATTTAATTTTTGGTATCTGGTATTTGCAATGGCGCATCACCCATTCGATCAATTTTGATGCCCTCTGGATTTCTATTCCTTTGCTGATAGCTGAGATTTACAGCTATTTCGGTAGCGTAATGTTTGTAATTGGGTTGTGGCGACCTTTGGTTAGACAAATTAAGTCTCTCGACCAGATGACCCCACCCATACCCAGAGCCGACTGGCCAACAGTAGATGTGTTTGTAACCTGCTACAATGAGCCGCCGGAAATTGTCGAAGAAACTGCTAAAGCCGCCCTAGCAATGGATTATCCACCCATCAAGTTACGCGTTTATGTGCTGGATGATGGTAACTCGGCTGATATGCGAGCGATGACAGAAAGATTGTGTATTGAAGATTTGCAGTCAGCACAATTACAGGTAGAAGCGGAACGGATTGATGCAGAACATTCTGGTTTGTTGGAGCGCTTGAAGCAACTGGAAAATCTGACACCTAATACTCAAGCTGCCGAACAATGGCTGCAAACATCAGAATCAGTGGTGAATCAGCCTGCGGCTGGATTTGTGCAAAGTTTGCGATCGCTGATTCTTTGGCTACCTCCGACTCATCAAAGTATTCGCGATTCTCCTGCAAAGACGCTACGCGAACGCCTAATTACCGAACGGAAAACTTTAGAAGAAGCTATTTACAAAAAAGAACTAGAACTAGTTGAACTCACTCGTTTTCGCTACATTGCTCGTCCTAAGACGCCTGGTGTAGCACATCATGCGAAAGCAGGTAACATCAATTACGCAATTTTTTCTGGAGAAACTTCAGGAAATTTTATTGTTACTCTAGATGCTGACCACATTCCCAAGCGAAATTTTCTCAAGCGAGTTCTGCCTTATTTCTACGCCTATAATCTTTCAACAGGAAAATACGACCAGAATCAAATTGCTTTCGTACAGACCCGCCAAGATTTTTACAATATTCCTCCAGGCGATCCTTTTGGACATCGAGCAAATTTATTTTATGGGCCACTTCAACAAGGTAAAGATGGCATGAATGCCGCGTTTTATACGGGCACAAATGCGATCCTCAGACGTGAAGCATTAGTTAGTGTCGGACTGCAAAACTTTGCTGATGAATTTGCCAAAGATGAAAAACGTTTAGATGAATTTGATTTAGTTGGTGGTGTATCCAGTAATAGCATTACGGAAGATATGAATACAGCGATGCGTCTGCATAGTGCTGGCTGGAAATCTATTTATCACAATGAACTTTTGGCAGAAGGTTTAGCCCCAGACGATCTAAGTTCTACTCTTAAACAGCGGCTACGCTGGGCACAAGGAACTATCCAAGTGCTAGTGAGGGAAAATCCACTGACAAAATCAGGGCTAACGTTTTGGCAAAGGTTGCAATATTTCAAGACAATGTATAGTTATTTCTCTGGTTTTGCAACTCTGGTTTTTATTTCTTGTCCAATTATCTATTTTTTTACGGACATTGTTCCAGTTAAAACCTACGGACCTGACTTTGCCATACACTTTTTCCCAGCTTTTATTATTAACCGTCTGACTTTCCTTACAGCCACCTGGGGCATTCCAGCTAGAGAAGTATGGCGCTCTGAACAATATGCGATCGCTTTATTTCCCTTATTAATCCAAGCTGTATGGAGTGTGTTAACAGGACAAAAACTCAATTTCCAAGTCACACCTAAGCAGCGCCAATCCGGGATTTATCTCCGGCTCGTTTGGCCACAGTTGGTTGTTTTTATCCTTACCATCTTGGGGATATTATGGAGCCTTTACAAATTCGCAATTGGCCATTTAAATAATCCTGATGTTCACCTACTCAATGGTGCATGGGCTATCTATAATTTATTACTTTTGTGGGCGATCATCCGCGCATCTGTTTGGCAGCCTCCAAAAAAGGTTGAAAAGGTAAGTAATGGGCACGAGAGTTAGGCCAAAAAGATGACTATTTTGAAGCTTTTGAAATTTCTCGGCAATGGGTTGACGCTAGCTTTTTTAGTGCTATAGCAAATAATAGTAATCAGCAAGTATTAAAACAAAACTAATTGTAGATATCTCTTGCAGTTTGCATGAAGTCAATGCCAAAATATAGCAATCCGATAGCGAAGCGGTAGCGAGTCAGACGCTCCTGCGTCGCTAACGCTGCGCTATCGAGCGTCTTTGATTTATGAATCACTCGTAGAGGTAAGGGACTCTTTACTGGGGACTGGGAAGAAGGAATAAAGGTGTACTGAGTTTTGTTCAAAAATCAAATATAAGTCCTATATAAATACACAATAGGGAAATAAAACCATGAATTTGAGTGTAAAAGTACTAGAAATATCTGGAATTTTAGATGGTATTAGAGGTAACGAACTACGTCGTGAAGTTAGAGGTATGCTAGCAAACGGAGCCGATATTTTGTTGATCGACATGAAAGAAGTCAAGTTCATTGATAGCTCTGGTTTAGGTGCTTTAGTATCAGCGATGCAAATGGTACGAACTGCTAATGCTAAACTGTTTGTTTGTTCGATAAGCGATCAAGTCAGGATGTTGTTTGAACTGACTAAAATGGATAGAATTTTTCAAACCTTTGCTGACAAAGATGAATTTCGCCGCCAAATATTGGCAACACAATAAGCTATTATCCAATCCAAACTTAACTATGCATATTTGGCTATTCTAACCAAAATTAACTTTTACTAAAGATAAGTCATCATCAAGATTGTCTTGAGCATTTAAAGTGAGAATCTTTGCTAATACTTGATTGAGGTTGCAAGTATGTTTTTGACTATATTTGGTTAGTAATTCAATGAAAGCATCGATCCCCCAGATTTTACCATCTGACTGATTAATTTCATAAGCACCATCACTAAAAATGTATAAAGTGCTGTTTTCTTCGACTTCCAAAACTGCATCCTCAAATTGAACTTCAGGTAAAAAGCCAATTGGTAAATCTAAAGAAGTTAGCTGTTTAACTTTGATGTTGTTAGTGGAGGTATTAGATAACAGTAAAGCTGGTGGATGTCCGGCATTGGCATAAATGAGTTGACGTTTAAGGCGGTGATAAACTCCATACCAGATTGTAAAGTATTTATCACCGTGCTTATTCATTTGGAAGGCATGATTGAGAGCTTTTAAAACTTCACTTGGTTGACAAAAGTTAGTGTTAGGTAGAGATTGCGATCGCAAAACATTCTGTACGGATACCGATAGGAGGGCTGAACCCACCCCATGACCTGATACATCTAACAAATAAATTGCCAAATGATCCTCGTCAATCCAATAATGGTCGAAGCAATCACCCCCTAGTTGTGCTGAGGGAATAAACAGATTTTCTGTAGTTACTGTTCCTACAAGCGGTGAGGGTAAAAGCGATCGCACATAATCAGCGGCCTCAGACAATTCTGCTTCCAAAATTTGCTTTTGAGTTTGCAAATCCTGATTTAGTGTCTCCAAAGCTTGCTTTTGACTTTGTAAATCCTGATTTAGCTGGTGTAACCTTAGTCCTGCTCTTACGCGTGCTTTCAATTCATTCATCTCTATCGGTTTAGAGATAAACTCATCTGCTCCAGCGTCAAGGCCCCTAACTCTATCTTCCTCCTCTCCTCGAGCTGCTCCCCTAGCCGTCAATAGAATAAAAAAAGTAGTTGCCAATTTTGGATCTGTTCTAATTCGACGACACACTTCTAGCCCATCTACTTGTGACATCATCCAGTCACAGATAATCAGAGCCGGATGTAGCAGTTGTGCTTGTTTAATTCCTTCTTCGCCATTGCTGGCTACAGTAGTCTCATAACCCTGCCTTTGGAGTGTGCTTTTCAGTACTGCTCGCACCGTCGGGTCATCATCAATAACCAGAATTTTAAACATAAATTACAGTTTTCTAAGTAAAATGATCGATAAATAGTTGCTTTAATTTAAGTTATATGCAATTTAGCGTTTCATGTATAGTAAAAGTACTCAAATTAAATAAACTAATTAACGAATATGATGATTTTAAAAAATTTTCTTAGTTAAGAAGTGAATCATAAAATTTATCTCAAAGTCAATACAGACCTGACAGCTTCACCTCAAGTTTTGTCTTGGTTCGAGCAAATGAATCAACCACCTATTACCGATAAAGAAATTTGGTGGCAATGTCAAACGCTGATGATAGAAGGCTTTACCAACATTGTTGAACATGCCCACAAAAATTTACCTATTGAAACTCCGATTGAGATGGAAGCTGTGCGGTTAGATGAATACATAGAAATTCGCATTTGGTCTCAAGGCAAACCATTTAACTTAGAACAGAAATTGCACCAAACATCTGAATTTGAGGATAACGATCGAGAGCGTGGGCGGGGTTTAAAAATCATGTCCGCCATTGCTGACAAGTTGAGTTATGAGCCGACAGGAGATAATCGTTACTGTTTATTTATTAGTAAATCTTACAAAAAAGGATCGGAGTAGAAAGTCGGGAGATACTGACTATTGACTCCTGATTAAAAATTCTTGGATGCGTTTAAGAAAGTCTTCTAACTCTACGATTAAGTTATTAGAACCTCGACGCTCTTGCTTATAAGCTAGTTGTTCTAGTTTTTCTGCTGCCAGATGCATGGTTGTAACTCCCATATTGGCACTAGAACCTTTAATTTGATGACCTTGGAGTACTATTTGCTCAAAGTCATGAGCTGCGATCGCTATTTTAATTAACTCTAGACGAGGTTGAATATCCTCAACAAATATTTGCAGTAGTTCCAATTCAAATTCTGGGTTGTTTTCTGAGAGTTGGTGTAAGCGTTCCCAATCAATTGGAAGGTTAACTGCACCGACATCTGTCGTAGTTTGTTCTGTGGCAGTTGTTTCTTTTGCCTCGAAGATCGCATTTCCCCAACGCTCTAGCGCTCCCGCCAATTTTTCTTTTATTACTGGCTTGCTCAAATAGTCATCCATGCCGGCATCTAGACACATTTGCTGGTCTTGTTTCATGGCATTAGCTGTCATTGCAATTACCACAGGACGATAACCACTAGCAAAGCTGCTTTCTTGCCAACGATGAATTTCTTTTGTGGTTTCTAAACCATCGAGAACTGGCATTTGGCAATCCATCAGAATTAAATCGTAGGGAATTTTTTCTAATAGCTGTAATACTTCTTTCCCATTACCAGCGACATCAGCGCTATAACCCAGGCTTTGGAGTTGCTTCAAGGCAACTTTCTGATTCACCAAATTATCTTCGGCTAAGAGAATTCTTAATTTGTGGGAGTTAGGAGAATAATAGTTGCGGTTGTTTTCAGAATTTTTCAGTTTTAAATCCTGAATTCTGACTTCTAACTCCTGAATTCTGACTTCTGACTCCTCTTTTGCCTGCATTCCTAAGATGGTCATGATGGTATCGAGGAGTCGGGATGGCTTAATAGGTTTGACTAAATAAGCCGCAAATCCTATTTTTAGCGATCGCTGGATTTCATCGCGTTGATTAGTAGAGGTAAGGATAATCAAAGGTAGCCCAGCGATCGCAGAATTTGCCTTAATTTTTTCTCCTAAAGTCATGCCATCTATTTCTGGCATCTGCATATCAATCACAGCAACGTCATAGAAATTTTTTTGCTTGGCGGCTTCCTGAATAGCTTTGAGGGCAGTAGTAGCCGAAGCAGCCTGATCCACCAGCATCCCCCAACGGGTAGCTTGATGGTAGATGATTTTGCGATTTGTAGCATTATCATCCACCACTAACAAGCGCCGATTGAGTAAAAGTTCGCGTTCGCCTTTTAAGGAAATAGGGTCAAGTTGCTTGGCAAAAGTTACTTCAAACCAAAACTTAGATCCTTTCCCCAAGCGACTTTCTACGCCCATTTCTCCTCCCATCAAGCTTACCAGTTGCTTGCAGATGGCTAATCCCAAACCTGTGCCGCCATATTTACGGGTGGTGGAAGCATCTACTTGGGTAAATGGCTTAAAGAGTTTGGATTGATCTTCAGGGGTAATGCCAAGACCGGTATCTACGATCGCAAAATAGATGGTGGCTGTAGTCAACGAAAGCGTACGCAATTCTGCTCGTAATACTACCTCACCCTTGCTGGTGAACTTGATTGCATTGCTAATCAGGTTCATAAGAATTTGCCGCAGGCGGCCAGCATCGCCTTGGAGGCGGGTGGGGACGTTGCTATAGATTAATCCTGCAATTTCTAATCCCTTATGATGGGCTGAGGGAGCTAATAATTCCAACACCTCTTCTACACAGGTAGATAAGTCAAAATCTAGAGTTTCTAGTGCCATTTCCCCAGCCTCTAGTTTGGACAAATCCAAAATTTCGTTGATCAGGCTTAAGAGAGCATCGCCACTAATGCGAATTGTTTCCATAAAATCCCGCTGTTCGGAATTTAGGGGAGTTTCTAGCATTAAGCTTGTCATCCCCAGCACAGCATTCATAGGAGTCCGAATTTCATGGCTCATGTTGGCCAAAAAGGCACTTTTGGTTTGAGATGCTAATTCAGCTTGGTGACGGGCAATTTCGAGTTCTCGTCGTTGTTGAGTTTCTGCGTCTAACATTTGGGCTTGGGCTAAGGCAATACCTACTTGATCAGCTATTTGCCGTAAAAGATGAATTTCAAAGCTAGACCATTGGCGGCAACTGCCGCACTGATGGACAATCAGCAAACCGCAGAGTTCTTCTTTGACAAGAATGGGTATGACTAAATTACACTGGACTCCAAATTGTTGCAGTAATTCGAGATGATTTTTTTGGACTTCAGCTATATCCAAGTCAGCAAGCCCCAGATCCGGTTTTTGACGGTACTGTTGTAGATAGTACTGCTGGATATATTCGGCTTGAAAGTAAGTATCGACTAGCTCTTTCTCTTTAATTGCCAGCCAGCCAGAAATGACTGCCTCAACTACCGTGGCTCCAGAGCCATCTGCCAAAGGCTGATAAATCAAAACTCGGTCACTATGGAGAATTTTTTGTACCTCGGTGACAGTGATTTGGAGAATTTCTTTGATTTGCAAAGACTGACGAATTTTGAGGGTGATTTCAGTAAATAGTTGCGATCGCAAGTTTTGGCGTTGGAGTTGTTCTTCTGCCTGCTTGCGCTCAATAAACTGCCCTACTTGCTCACCAATCGAATTCATAACTTTTGCCAAATTCGGGTCAGCTTGCTGGATTTCATGGCTCAAGCAGGTAATCACACCGATGATTGTTTTACCACTACAGATCGGAAAACCAAAAGCTCCGTGCAGTTTTGCTTCGGCAGCGATTTGAGAGCGAATGAAACTCCGATCTTTAACGACATCAGTAATCCAAACAGGTTCAAGACTAGCCCAGACACGGCCAGGCAGCCCAATTCCTGGTGCAAACATGGTCTGGTGACTGAGAATGTCAAATTCTTGCATCTCGAAGGAGATTTTATACCATGAATTTAGCAAATACAGTAGATTTGCACGCCGATCTACCATCCAAAATTCACTTAAATCCCATCCCAAACTTTCGCAGATTCCTTGCAAGATTTGGGGCATGGCTTCATTGATTGTGGCTGACTCTGCCAAGACACGGGTTGTAGCATACTCTGCTTTCAAATGCTGTTCAGTTCGTTTGCGTAAGCGAAGTTCCTCAAAGACATCGCTGATGTCAATACCTGTAGCAACAATATATTCAACGTAGCCCTCATAGTCTTTCAAGGTAGTGTTAGTCCAAGAAATGAGCCGTCGGCTGCCATCCTTAGTTACCCAATAGTTTTCGTATTCTTTGGGCGCTTCACCAGATCGCAACTGCTCAAAAACTGCTTTAACCGGCTCTACCTGTTCAGGAAGTAGAAACAGGTTCCAGAAATGCCTTCCTTTCACCTCATCTAATGAGTAACCAGTAATTTGTTCGCAAGCTTGATTGAAGCGAACGATTTGCCCTTTCGGGTCAATAACTATTACCAAAGCGCTGGTTGTATTAAGGACTGCTGAAATAAAATTGCGTTCTTGATTCAGTATTTCTTCTGTTAATTTCCGCTCTTTTGCTTCACGGTAAATAAAGTAGTAGACTATGGCCAGAATTAAAAAACTTAAACAAATAGCGATCGCCAGTGTCAAAACTGTGTTGTTAGCACTGGCTTTTGCAGCTTGTGACTGCTGTTGAAGCAACCCTCTATCCTGATTTTCTATCTCATGGACGATCTTGCGGATATCATCCATGAGATGTTTTCCTTGATTTGTCTGGATTACCTGCAATGCCGCCTCAAATCCCTGATTTTGACGCAGGTATATAGTCTGCTTGAGTATGGCAAGTTTTGCAGCTATCAGAGATTCAAGGGTTGCGAACTGCTTTTGTTGGTTAGGTTGATCTGCGATTAAATCTTTCAGTTTTACAATTTTTTGATCGATGTTTCCAACTACTGCTTGATAGGGTTCTAGATAACTTTCTTGTCCAGTGAGGATGTAACCGCGTTGTCCAGTCTCAGCATCTTTCATCTCGGACAGTAATTTTTCTAGTTTATTGATTTTCTCTTGGGTTTGTTGTACCTGATTATTCGTATCAATCAACCTGTCTGTGTTTTGAAAAGAAATCACGCCAATCAAAACTAAAACTGCCGATGCTAACCCAAACCCTCCGGCTATCCTTTGAAAAAATTGTTTGCGTGTCTTCTGGGTCTGTTTGCGTGTATCACTTGCCAATACCAAACTTGCTAAATTGCGGTGCATTTCTAGTTGCTTAATTACCTGGCGACCAATAATTCGTAATGCTTCAAGTTGTTCTGGAGAGAGGTTTCTTGGTACGCGATCGATTACACAAAGTGTTCCTAGTGCATATCCTTCAGGATTAGTCAGCGGGATACCAGCATAAAACCGAATATTTGGGTCAGAGGTGACAAAGGGGTTTGTCGCAAACCTTTCGTCAACTGTGGCATCAGGCACAACAAAAACTTCAGGTTGCAGAATAGCATGGGCGCAGAATGCCAAATCGCGGGGTGTTTGTAGGGTATCCAAACCAACTTTTGACTTGAACCACTGACGATTAGTATCAATTAAGCTGATTAAGGCAATGGGAGTTCCACAAATATACGAGGCTAAACGGGTGAGGTCGTCAAAGGCTGCTTCTGAAGGAGTGTCGAGTATTTTATACTGCAAAAGAGATTCGATTCGCTGTGTTTCGTTATCAGGTAATGGTGCTTTCATTCTCCAGCCTTATACCATTTTGGATTTTAAAAACAGAATTCATAATTATGAATTCAGAATCCAGGAGTTAGAAGTTAAAATTAAGAATACTTTGATAGTCAAAGTTTATAATTTTCAAAAAATCAAAAAATCAAAAATATATAGTGCTTGATTCTATATACATTCTGAATTCTGACTCCTGAATTCTGACTCCTGAATTCTTTTTTGTTAAAATTTGACCCGCAACTGTCCTGTGAAGGAATTACCACCGTAGGCGCTTCCGTCGGTTTCTTTATTGCGGACATTACTAAAGCTATAGCTCAAGTCTGCTTCTATACTGGGCGACAGTTTTACGGTACAGCGCGTTTGATAGGTATTGGCGTTGTCAAATTCTCCTTTAAGTCGCTGCCGTCCTAAGTTGGCAGCAAGGCGACAGCGTAAGAATTGAGCAATATCTCCCTCCCAAGCTACCTCACCGTTGTAAACTAGAAAATCTGGTGGAGAAAAATAACCGCTTGTGCGTTCTAAATCGCGCTCGTAACTCCAAGTGAATAGGTTAGCTGCCAAAGAAAATTGTCCGAACTTGCGCTCTAACCTACTAAAAGACTGCACCTCAGAATTACCATCGTTGTAATTACCCAAACGCAATGACGAAAATAAGCTGGTATTACGGTCAATCTGCCAGTATAAATCAGGCCCAAATCGCCAAGCGGTAATTTGATTGTCTAAAGTTCGAGCATGGGATTTATAGGGACCTTGTTCTAAATTACCTGAAATTATTACTGCCGATAGCAATCGACCTGATGACGAAACTCGCGGCGGCGAAATGGGAACATCCACCTTAACATTGAGATTGATAGCTGTAGGTAAACGATTGAACACATCGACTCCGGCTGCTGTTTGTAGAGTCACTTGTCCAATTTTTCCTTGCCATCCAACTTGCAAGGGAAAATTGCTAATTGATTCAACACCGCGTTGCTCAAAGAAGTTAAAACCTGTCTTGAAAAATATTTTATTGCCATTTCTCAATCGAAACTGAACTGTTGGTTCTAGGAAAAAATTAGTTTGACCAAAGTTGTCTGTCTGATAGTGATAGTCTGTATGAATACTTTCCAAAACTGCATCCGGCGTTTTTGCTTCGGTGGCAGTTGTTGGTGGACTAGAATTCTCCTGCGGTGGTTCGGGTAGCGATGGTGGGCTAGAATTCTGCGGTGATTCGGGTAGCGATGGCGGTAATCGCAAATCAGGATTGAAGTTTTCGGGTGCCGCCAGCAAAATAGGTGTTGATTTTAATCGATAGGGGAGTGGTTTTGAGTATTGCTCTGCTGACTCAGGATTTATTGTGGTGACTTGCTCAGTCAATCCTAAAGGTGATTTCCAGGTCTGATGTGCTTGGGCTGCTTGTAATTTAGCTTCTGATAATATCCAAATACCTACGCTACAGATTACTCCCAATTGAATCTGTAGGCATCCCAAAAGAAATACAGCGTACAAATTATATCGAGAAACAAAGAGATAAGGTCTAAAACTATATACCATCGGTTGATACTATATTTGTAAATGCAAAACTTGCTGCCAAATAGTTTTCTGGCTGCTAGCTGATGTAGTCGGACTGGGATTATGATGCCCATAATCGATGCTTGTTAAGACATAGGAAAGGCAAAAGGCGTAAAGGGGTTAATTTGGCGGGATATAGAAGTTCCCAGGTGCATAAAGTACATATCAAAACCTCACCCCCAACCCCTCTCCTTGGTGAAAAGAGGGGTTGGGGGTGAGGTTAAGCTGTAGCTGATTCTGATTAAGAAACGCTATATTCGAGTCGATAATTAGTGTGATTTTGACGAACTGCCAACAGTGATTTTTGAGTCTGCTGTTCCCATCTCAGAGTTTTCAGCATTGTCAACCTCAAGACTTCGGAGCAATTCTCGAATTACATCTGTTGCTGGTCTTCCTGTGAGAGTACAGTATTGTTCAAGTTTCTTCATTTCCTCGGTTGTGAGATTTACTGTCAGTCGTTTAACAGCCCATTTTTTCTTCATAATTTTCTTTTATCTTGAATATGTTGCTTTTTCTCGAAATCACCACGTTATTACGATTACTCCCGTAGTGCATAGCCTACACCACGGACTGTATGAATCAAACGTTTTTCATTATTTTCTTCTAACTTAAGTCGCAAATAACGAATATATACTTCAATAATATTAGAATCACCCATGAAATCGTAACCCCAAACTTTTTCTAAAATTTGATCTCTAGTAAATACTTGACGGGGATGTGAAAGGAGATATTCTAATAAGTCAAATTCTTTTGCTGTTAACTGAATGCTTCGTTTTTCCCGAAATACTTCACGAGTGCGCCTATTTAAGCTTAAATCTTCAAATTGCAACAAATCCTCGTCTGTTTCTTGGGTGCGCCGGAGATGAGCGCGAATTCTAGCTAATAGTTCTTCAATGCTGAAGGGCTTAACTACATAATCATCGGCTCCTGCATCTAATCCGGCGACGCGATCGCTCACTTCATCTTTTGCTGTCAACAAAATCACTGGTACTGTACTACCTGTTGTTCGCAAACGCCGACAAATTTCCAAACCTGTCAACCCTGGAAGCATCCAATCTAGAATCGCTAAATCTGGTGAGGAGTCTCGCGCCAGAGTCAAGCCTGCGATGCCATCATGGGCGACACTTACCCGGTATCCTTCGCTATTAAGTTCTAATTCGACAAATCGCGCCAGTTTGACTTCATCTTCCACTAAAAGGATATGTGCTGTCATATTTTTGCTCCTAAAGCAGGTAATGTGAGAATAAAAGTGCTACCATAGCTTGGCTTTGAAAGGATGGCAATTTTGCCTCCCAGACCTTCGGTTAGGTGTTTCACAATCGATAAACCCAAATCTGCTTTGCCAGTTAAACGAGGGCTGCCTTTATTCTCACAGGAAACGGGGTGACTTCCAAATAGATTACCCGATGCTTAAATTTCTGGCATTGCTAATTAGATGTATGAATCTTGGTGTAGAAATGTTGCATTGCAAGTTATCTACAAAGGTTTTGAAATCACGCAAAATCTTTTTCATACTGGAATTCTGCAACACCAAATTTCTCTGTCATCTTTACTATGTCTGCAATCAAATCAAGAAACTGGGGATCTAAGTCTTGCAATTTTTACAAATCAGATAGAGCTACTATATGTAGGTAAACTGATTGTAAACATACTCCCTTCTCCCAACTTTGATTCCACACTGACACTACCACCCATACCTTCTACAAGTGTCTTAACAATCGATAAACCCAAACCACAACCCCCAGTGGTATGAGAGCGAGATTCATCTACACGGTAAAATCTCTCAAATATCCGTGCTTGCTGTTGCAAAGGAATGCCATAACCTTTGTCACAAACTTGAATAATAGCCCGATCTTGAAGCCGACCTAACTTAAAAGTTATGTGTGTATCAGCGTCAGAATACTTAATGGCATTATCAATTAAATTTAATAACACTTGTTTAAAGCGACTATAATCTGCTTTGATCTCAATTGGATAAATTTCTGACTCGATTGTAATTGTGCGATCGCTATATTTTTTTGCCATCATGACAACTTCTTCAACCAAGTCATTCAGCACATAAGATTTCATTTGAAAATATAGGTATCCGCTATCTGCACGTGCTAAATCAAGTAAATCTTGTAGCAAGCGGATAGTGCGTTCAGCTTCCGATGCCGCAGTTTCTAAAGCTTCTTGTTGAGTTTGAGTTAAATTATTCTGCCTTCGTAAGACGCTTTGCAAATAACCATGTACAATTGTTAAAGGTGTGCGTAATTCATGAGAAACATTACTCACAAATTCTCGCTCTTGCTCCCATGATTGGGAAAGGCGTGATAACAGCATGGTTAAAGTTTGAGCTAGTTCTTTAACTTCACTGGGTGCATTATCAAGATATAGCTGCGCTTGTCCTAAATCTTCAGCGGAAATCACAGAAGCCATTTGATTTAGCTGGCGCAGGGGTTGCAGAGAACGCTTAATATAAAATGCGATCGCAGCAGTTAAAACAATAATTGCCAAAGCACTAGTAATACCTAAACTCTGTACCATTACGACAAACATTTTCTGTTCGCGAGTAATATCCTTAACTACAAATAACTCACCCAGTAACTTACCCTGTACTTGCACAGTACTACCACATAAAACAAAGTAGCTTTGGTTCACTTTGTAAACTTGTGGTTTAATCGGCATCTTAGTCAGGGTCATTAACTCAGCTACCGTAGTAACAGATAATAAATCTAAAGTGGTAGATTTTGCTAAAATTTTATTATCAGGACTTTTTAGCCATAATAATGTGTTGGTATTTGCTAAATTATTAATAGCCTTTTGCAACCCAGTTTCAGGTTGCATCATTTCACTATAAATTTGCACATCTTGCGGCAAGCGCCTGGCAATTTGTTCTATATTATATTTATGACTATCAACTAAAATTTGCTGCATTTTCCAGCTAGTCCATGTAGCAAGACTACCTAATACCAAAGCTGAAAATGATGCAATACCAACCGTGAGGCGTGATTGTAAGGAAAATGGATCTATATTTATCCCAAATTTTATGATTTGCTTCACTGTTCCGGTTGCGTTTTAAGTGTTTAATAAGGCTTTAAAAATAAAATAAAACTGCTAAATGTAAAGTTACTGTTAACCGCTACATCTTTAGTTATAGCTGATTTGAACTTACCTCTGTTGCATACCTACAGTCAAAAGTGCAGCCATTACAAAAAGATTGCTAAATATTTTTATTTAATTGCCCTTTCAAACCCGCGAATTCTTGTCTAATAATAATCTAAATGCATTTACTAGTAATTAAATTAATTTCTGCTGAGAATTACCTTAAAATTTTTAATCATCGAAATTAATTCTAAGGGGGGATGGTAACAAAGCAAATTTTGGTAATAACAAACCTTTTTGATGAGGGCGAGAGAGAATCGAATTTGGATGTTGTTATGTTAAAGCGATCGTGTCTTTATCCTTCTCTATTTCTGGTTCTTGATCCTTGGTAAACTTTGTATTCAAGGAATGCGGATTACTATATGATATTTAAGAGAACGGTTAGTGCCTAAGCTTTACTCTCATTGAGCAAATCGAGCATAATGTTCGATATAAAACTTAGGAGGATTGGCGATCGAGCGCACGGATTCACGATTTGCTACGGCTGCCCACCATTGTTTGAGCCGATGGAGTCCCGGTGGTAATTGGAAGCCTAGAAAATGCTCTAATACATCTAGCTGCTCGAACCAAGGATAATAAGTCAGATCGACTAGACTAATCTCAGACCCAAGCCAGTAGGGAGCGCTATCTGACAATTTGTGCAATGCCTCACGTTCGATAAATAGCAAGTGTTCGGCTAACTCTTGTAATAACCCTGCCTGCTGTTGAGGATCTCGGCTGTGTAACAATTTGCCAGAAGCAGCGAACAATCGGGTATCAGCAAAATTAATCCAAATCCGCGCATGGGCACGCTGAATCGGCTCTTTGGGTAACAGAGGTGGTTCGGGAAATATTTCATCCAGATACTCATTAATAATGCTAGATTCCCACACCCGAATATCACCATGCTTGAGAACAGGCACCTTGCCATAGGGAGAAATTTCTAGAAAGTTGGCAGGTTTGTTTTGTAAGTCGATTTCGACGATTTCAAAAGGAACCCCTTTTTCGCTTAGGGTTAAGCGCGCTCGGTGTGCGAAGGGACACAAAGCCGCACTGTAAATTTCGATTTTAGTCATAGGGGCACTCTTTATATTGGGCAAAACAATTGGCTGCGATCAAAATATGATAAATCATGATTATTTTCTTTGAATGCGATCGCAAGTTGAAAATAAGCAAAACTATTAATTAACCACAAACAGCGAACGGGGCTAACGCTAACTTCAACCTATTGGTTGATAGTCTCTAGATATGGTCGCGGTTGGTGAAAACCCTGGAGTGAAGCATCGACGATGAGGCAAACTTCGATATGCATACCATCAGGATCGGAAAATGATAAGTTAAGTACTGGGCCAAGGTCAGCGATCGCGCCATCACTCACTCCTCGAACTATCAGTTTGCGGCGGATAATCTGAAATGCTGATTCTGTTGGGGCATTCAAAGCCAAGTGGTCGATGTGTCCTCGTCTAAACATATCTGGCAATCCAGAACTATGAATATTATTAGGCATCTCTGCTGCGTGAAGCACGCTCTGCGATCCAGCTAGCAGAAGTGCGTGACGAAAGGCTGGGGTCGTCTCTTGAAAGATTACTGGCATCTCAAATACATCAGTATAGAAGTCGATAAAGCGGTCGATATCTGCTGTCACCACTGCAACATGGTGGATACCTGATACAAGGCTCATGGTGTTACTCCAGTTAGATTGTGCAATTTATTTTCTATGAATAGGGAGCGATAACTTCTCTACGAGACGCCTTAGTGAAGCGTTCGCGATCGTGCTGTTGGTTAAAATCAACAATCGGCCCCTTCGGCACAATTCGATTTGGATTAATATCAGTCATGCTCATGTAATAGCCGCGTTTAGTATAGTCTAGATTGCAGGTCGCTTTGAATGGCTGACGCTGATATAGGTCTAGTAAATAATTCCAGAGATTGGGATAGTCGATAATTCGCCGCAAATTGCACTTAAAGTGACTGTAATACACTGAGTCGAAGCGATACAGAGTTACAAACATACAAATATCGGCTTCGGTGAGTTGATTGCCGCATGAATACCGCTGCTCGTTCAGAATGGCTTCCCATCGATCTAAATTCTCGAAGAGTTCTGTCACCGCATCTTCGTAAGCTGCTTGTGAAGTCGCAAAACCAGCGCGATATACACCAACATTGATTGGCAGATAAATTGCATCGATTGTTTCATCAATTTTATGCTGTAGGTCGCGTGGGTATAAGTCTATTTTTTGTGTTGCCAATTCCCCAAACTCTACGTCAAACATCCGCATGATTTCGCGAGATTCGTTATTGATGATTGTTTGAGTTTGCTTATCCCACAACACCGGAACAGTAACTCGTCCTGTGTATTTGGGATTAGCTTTCAGATAAATCTCTTGCAAATATTGAGTGTGATTCACCCAGTCAGGAATAGCTCCCGGTGCTTCAGAAAACATCCATCCCTTGTCGCTCATAATCGGATCGACGATAGAGACTGAGATGGCATCATTCAAACCTTTGATTTCTCGCATAATTAAAGTGCGATGCGCCCACGGACACGCCAAGGAAACGTAGAGGTGATAGCGTCCTGCTTTTGCCTTAAACCCACTAGAACCATCGGCGGTGACGCGATCGCGAAACGTTGTCGGCGTTTCCTTGAACTTACCGCTGGGATCTGATTTATTCCTATTGGTTGTCCATTTGCCTTCGATCATCATTCCTGACGCCATAATTTCCTCCTAACACTAAGGCGTGTCTATAAACTTTTGAGGATTACTTCAGCATTACGTCTTTCCTTTTCTGAAGGATGTTAATTTCTTAAAAATTCTTGACAAAATCGACTTTGTAGATAGACCACGGTTCGGCGTATCAACTCTCCGTAGCCAACCAAGCACGCAAAACCTCAGCTACTGTCCACGCTTGGGCAATACATCCCCGTGGAGTCATCGGGGCATCACCATCAAAAATTTCGCTGAGACTGCCAACACCGTGCGCGTTCAGGTGATTAGCCATTGGTTCCAAAAATTGACGAGCCTGTTCGGGATTTTTGTAGACGCGCAGGTGTGCTAAGACAAACGGCCCCAACAACCAACCCCAAACTGTCCCTTGGTGGTAGGCTCCATCACGTTGATACTGATTGCCACCGTATTTACCCTGGTACTGAGGATGATCGGGGGCTAGCGATCGCAATCCATAAGAAGTTAGCAGCATCCGCCCGCAAGCTTCCACCACACCCCTTTGCTGGGTAGGTGTGAGCGGACTTTCTGGTAATGACACAGCAAATATTTGATTAGGACGTAACGCCGCATCATCACCATCAGGAGTGTCTAGAACGTCATAGCAATAACCTGTCTCTTCATTCCAGAAGCGAGAAAATCTATACTTGGCACGCTCTGCCATTGCCTCATATTCTTGGTGTGGTTTACCAAGCTGACGGGCAAACTTTGCCATTGTCCGTAAAGCATTATACCAGAGGGCATTAACTTCAATCGGTTTGCCAATTCGGGGTGTAACTACCCAATCGTCAACTTTGGCATCCATCCAGGTCAGTTGTACGCCAGCAACACCTGCATAAAGTAAGCCATCGGCTGCATCGAGATGGATGTTGTAGCGTGTACCGCGAGAGTGCCAATCAATGATGTCTGCAAGTATGGGAAAGAGTTCACCAAGCAAAGTATCATCGTCTGTAGCGCTGTAGTAGGCGCGGACTGCTTCAAAGTACCAAAGAGTGGCATCGACTGTATTATATTCTGGTTGCTCACCCGCATCGGGAAAGCGATTAGGTAACATTCCCTGGTCTACGTATCTGGCAAAGGTGCGAATAATTGAGCGTGCTACTTCTGGGCGACCAGTGGAAATTGTCAAACCAGGTAGACTAATCATCGTGTCGCGTCCCCAGTCGCTAAACCAGTGATAACCAGCGATGATGGTTTTGCCGTAGGGGTCTTCTGGCAATGAGCGATCGACAATAAACTGGTCAGCAGCTAGTACTAGATGGTTGATCCAGCTAGGTGATTCCTTAGTCTTGAGAGGTCGATTAGTTTTCCAAAATCCTGTTAACTTCTGCTCTTGAGCGCGACGTAACTTAAGTGCAGCTTCACCATTGAGATTTGGTTCTTTTTCTGTGCTGGCTATAAACGCGATTGCTTCTCCAGGATTTAGTGTAACTTCAAAGGTGGCGGCGTGGAGGTGGTCTTCTTTATCTCTCAATCCCCGATAGCGTTCAACTGCTAAGTCAAAACCATGATACCAATTGTGGACAACAGATACACTAGGGCGTGAAGCGTTGCGTAGCTTGCCGCCGTAGGCATCGCCTTTAGCTGAATCACTCAGTAAATACAGTGGTACAGCACCCGGATAAGCAGTTACACAAATCCCCTGTTCTACCTCCTCAACAGACATCTGCCAACCATTGCTTTGAGTGTCGTTGTGATAATCGCGGTAGTTGACTATTGCTTTGAGCGTCAACTTTAGCGGTTGAGTGGCACGACGCAAAGTATATTGAACATAAGTTGTGTTCGCGCCTTGTTGCATCCACACCCGTTTTTCTAATAAGGCATCAGCAACAGCAAAATGCCATACAGGAATTGTACCTTCCAGAGAAAAACGTTCAATATTTTGATAACCTTGGGGACTGACAATACCATCAGCCCAACGATTGGTGTCTAGAGAATAAGAGCGGGTATCATACAGGACAGTTTCATCTAGTTTTGTCAGCATTAAGGTGCGACCCAGAGGTGGTTTTAATGCTGCTACCAATAATCCGTGATAGCGGCGAGTCAATAAACCAGCCACAGTCCCAGAGGCGTAACCACCAATACCGTTACTAACTAACCACTCCCGCGATTCTGCAATGTCAAGATTGCCGCAGATTTCCCGCCCAAATTCTATACACATAAGTCACGCCACTTTGCTCTAAATTCAAAATTAACAATCGCCATCATGCTTTTCTCTCTGCGTTTTCTATGCTTCTACAGTTTGAAAGTAATTTATTAAACCACAGAGGCACAGAGAACACGGAAAAAAGAGGAATTATTGTCCAGAAATTTTACCCACTTGGAAAGGGCTACCCCTAACTTTTGTTAGATTGGAGATTGCTCCTCAGTTATTGAAGATTCATTCGCTAGAGGATTGAGAATGACTTCATTAGCTACACTATCAGCTTTACGGGCACGAATTGCTGGACGAGTAGGCGTAGCCCGTCGTAGACATCGCTTGTAACCGGCTCTTTCAGCTTTTTGGTGTTCGTAATCAATCAATCTGCCATAATATTCGTGCTTGCTTAAATTCATCGACAAGAAAATATGCTGGCGAGTATTACCAAAACCTTTGCGACTAAAAAACTTTAATGCTGAAGTATTGGTAGGGTCAGTGTCTACCAACATGAACCGCGCCCCATCTTCAATCATCCGAGCGACGACTTTATCAACCAACTTGTCTGCTACTCCCCGACGCTGATACTTTGGACTAACTCCCAGCCATAAAATGTATCCATAAGTCCAGGATGCTTTGGTGATGATGGTTCCCAAAATAAATCCTGCTAATTCCCCATCTGTTTCG
This sequence comes from Nostoc sp. 'Peltigera membranacea cyanobiont' 210A, assembly GCF_002246015.1. GTDB lineage: Bacteria > Cyanobacteriota > Cyanobacteriia > Cyanobacteriales > Nostocaceae > Nostoc. The sequence continues at coordinate 434,071 of NZ_NOLJ01000007.1, read as the reverse complement.
GCCACAAGACAGTATTCTGGATCGGTGTTGTAAAGTCCAATTACCTCCCATTCGTCCCAGGTACGGTATAAATAAGGATATAAATCGCTGGTAAATAAGCTTTCTCCCAAGTGGTAAACAGGAGCAATGTCATCAATTCCTAATTCGCGCACATAAATTGCTTCAGTTTCATCAAAAGTTGACATAAATTTAGAAGTTGTGATTTATTTACATAGATGATTACGGGCTTTTAGGGTTCTCAACTATTTAAGAAGATTTATTTTGTCAGCTAACAGCACTATGTTAAATTTTGGCGACAAGGAATTTTAAAAAATGTCAATGGAGCATAAAGCATTTGTCTTTGATTACGATACGTTTCTTCAAGAATTGGCTGATATCTTAGTCAATGCACTTGTTATTAACCAAAGCAACGATTTGATTACCTTTATCGAAAATAATTTTTCATACCTGAAATATCCTGATGAAGGCGAACCTTTAGATTCTTTCTGGAAAGAAACGATCGAGACAAATGACATAAGCCAGTATGGTGATTTTGCAATTACCAAGTATTATAATCCTCAATGTGATATTGGACTTGGTTATGATTGGTTGCCTCTCTATGATATGTTACTCAATGAACTGGATAAAGATATATCTCCCTTGTTAGGTAAAAATTTTGGCATTCCAGGAAACTATTTTAACCCTGGCAAAATGGGGTCGTATTTTCAATCTCTTGAGCAAGTGAAGAATAATTTTGAATTGCTTAGTTTGTTATTGAATGAAAAAAAAGAGTATTTACCGAATCTAGCTCTTTTAATAAAAATGCTTGCAAATGCTTTAGATTTAGACAAAGGACTTTACATTACTTTTTGACTTTACGCAAGAGTCTAAAGATATAATGAATTTGTTTTAGCGAAACAATCCTGCGGATCAAATCAAAGTGAGACTTCTTGAATACTGTCGAAATTTGGCAATGAGTCTTTCGCTGCTTCTTCAGTAGATTGGATGCGTAGTTTACCGCCGGAGGCATCGCACCGTTTGGCAAACTGACAAGAATCACAGTTTTTACTACCCTCCACTACTTGGGGAAACTGCTGGTTATTTTGGTAATTTTCCAACCAATTAGTTAACTGACTTAATAGTTGATTAAGTTTCTTTCCTGTTTGTGCATGTTGAGTAGTACTGTAATTAAATTTAATATTTTGCGGTTTTCCTTCAGATTGGACAAACCAGTAAGTCATAGAAATCTTTTCTGGCAAATAATCGCTAGTTTCTGCCAATACATATAGATAAAGACGTGTTTGCCAGTTGGATTCTAACTTGCGTTTATTGGGTGGTTTAGGATAAGTTTTCCAGTCGAGAATTTGCGCTTGTTGGTTATCTGCAATCAATAAATCATAGACAACCGTCAGCAAATAATCCTGAACTTGCAGAGTGCGGTAGTGTTCGCTTTCACGGAAAGTTTGATTATCTGATGCAGCCGTTAAGATTTCTGGCGCTGCATCAGCAAAACCTAGCATCCAGCTTTGCAGTTGAGCATCTGCTTCTAGGAAACTATCAATTGGCAAACCCATTTCTCGCTGTTGCATTAGCAAGTGAAAACGACTACCCAAAGTTAGCCGTTCTTCTTGTTCTGGATTTGAGGGGGAATTGAGTTTTTCGAGATAGGTATGTTGAAATTTACGCGGACAAGCTTCTAGTAAGTTAAGTTGTCCTTGAGACAGTCGCAATAGTTGAGTGGGAGTTGACAGCATTCTTCTATTTTAGAAGTAAATTATAATCTGCAACTCACCGAAATAGTGCTGAGTGCTGAGTAACGAGTGCTGAGTAAAAAAAGAATCGCACTGGTTAAACGCCCCGCTACGGCTAACAGCACTCAGTAGACATCTCCAGAAAAGGCGTAGGGACAATACCCTGCGGGAAGCCGCTTTGCGTCTACATGAATTATCTCTACAAAGGGTTTCAGGTAATGCATATTTAATTTTCACCAGATGTCTAGTACTCAGCACTCCTGAAAGATAGTTCTCACGTCTGCTATTTCAACTCGTCTTTAAAATTATGGGATGTCCATAATGGCAAGTGCCTGAAAACTTTACAAGGGGCTAATTGGGTAAAGTCAGTTGCCTTTAGTCCCGATGGTCAAACCCTGATTATATCATGTTCGGGTAATTAGTTGTGATTCCCATAGTCATTGCACCCCACCCCTAGCCCCTCCCCGCTTGCGGGGAGGGGAGACAAAGCGTAGCTTTGGCGGGGTGGGGT
>NZ_NOLJ01000007.1:381979-431798 GCF_002246015.1 Nostoc sp. 'Peltigera membranacea cyanobiont' 210A | reverse complement strand
TGGAGAGCAAAGGGGAGCAGGGAGCAGGGAGCAGGGGGAAGACAACAAAATATTATCTGAGTAAATTGGATAATTTATTTTCTGGAAGTCCCAAAAATAAAAGGTAAAAGAATGAATTTTGCCTTTTCCTTCATCCCTTTACCTTTTTTATGTACCTGATGCTTATTTCATGTTAGCCCTTGCGTCCTTAACTGCGGCAAAGAAAAATAATCCTGTGAGTGGAATGCTCAATACCAGGATAATTGCCGTGGCTGTGAAACCAAAATCTGGTTGTCCGTAACCGAGTTCAAAAATCGAACCGACGGCGGCGATCGCACTTACACAAGAACCACCGAGAAATAAACTGCTTTTTGGAGTTAAATACACTATTGCCCCCCTATGCTATTGGTTTCACCGCTTGATACGAGAAGCCATTCTTAGATAGCTCCTGGGCTAAAGTCAAGGAGTTTTCTACACGGTCTACAAATACCACGCCGTTAAGGTGATCCATCTCGTGCTGAATGCAGCGTCCCAGGAGGTCATTAGCTTTTAATGTCCGAGGACGACCATACTCGTCTTTATAGGCAATTTCTACGACTTCGGGGCGCTTCACGTCTAAATATACGTTGGGAATACTCAAGCATCCTTCTTGGGCAACAGAGAGGTCGCGGCTGACTTGTTTAATGGTGGGGTTAATCAACACCAAAGGCTGATTAGCTGCGTTCTCTGGTTCCAGGTCGATGACAATTAATTGTTTGTGAATTCCTACTTGGGGCGCAGCCAAACCAATGCCATCTTTGCTGTACATAGTTTGCAGCATTTCGCGCACTATTTGGCGAAGTTCGTCATCAACTTTAGAAATCCGCTTTGCAGCTTGACGCAGCACGCGATCGCCTAAATAATGAAGCTCCAAAGGTGGATTTTTTAACTTTTTTTTCTCGACAGCAATTTCAGAGGGCATGAGTCTCGATGGCTAGATGGTGAAAATTCCGTACTATTTTCATTCTATCAATCTCAGTTAGAGGATGTTTAAAAAGTCCTGGAGTATAGCAAAAACCCATCTGCCATTCCTCTTTTTGCTTGCCTAACGGCAGGCTGATGCCAAGAGTGAGAGGCTGTGAAACCCTTATTTATTATAAATAAAGCTTGCTAGGAGGGTTACGTCTCCGAGTTTGTATTGTTAGCAATAATACTTTTTAAACATCCCCTTAGACGTAGTACCAATCTCCAAAATAATTATTGTGAAGTCACGTTGCACCATACTTGGAGCGATCCTTTTATCGAGGCTGACATCATTAAACAGTACTTTTAAATGTGAAATTGATTGTCAGTCGTTCACCAGTCTATTTCTGATTTACATCTGATTGCAACTAGAATTTCTCTACAATTTTTCTTAGCAAAAAGATTTTTTCAATCTATTTTTTGATGTAAACCTATGTTTAACAATATTTTCTGGCATCCTCACCACATTCATTGACTAAATATAATAAACACTTAAAACGAAGACCAACTATCTGTTCATAAAGAGGGTTCAATTTACATAAAGGTGGAATGCGAAGCAGAGTCCGACCGAAAACTGTAACGGTTCTTTCAAAAGGGCAATTGGAAGGAATGATCTTGCACAATAGTCTGGCTAGATTAGAATTATGTATTTCTACGGACTCAAGCTGATAGCGGATCTGGTTTAAGAAGCTATTGTCCAAATTGGCTTTATTTAATAAGTTCATGGTTTAACTTTCCTTAAATCAATCTGTTTCTCCCTATCAAATTACTACGATCTCCAGAGAAAAACATCGTATAAATACCAAACTATTTCCCCACTTTTTGGAGGTCAGTTTAAAGAACAGTAGAATTGCTGAGAAACTAAAACAGCTAGCCAATTATTATCAATAACTGTTAGAGGCAATAGTGAATATATCTATGGCAAATGGCATGAAGAGCGAGTAAATGGTCAAGGCAGCAGGAGGACAGAAGAAGGAAGTAGCAATAAATAAAAGCTGAGATATTGGCAAACTTTGCACCATTGACTATAAATAGTGGTGTTATTGACGCAAAGACGCAAAAGCTGAACTTATTGCTTTGGCGTTAAGTTCAAATTCTGAGGTGATGTGTGTTTAAATCTTTCACGAAACTTGATTATCTGCTGAAAGAAACTTTCCTCGGTTTACTGCGGGGAGGTTGGATGAATTGGGCTGCTGTCAGCACTGTGACGGTGTTACTGTTTTTATTCGGCTTGAGTTTGCAAACCTCTTGGCAAGTTGAAAAACTTCTCTATCAGTTTGGTAGCCAGCTAGAAGTATCAGTTTATCTCGAACCGGATACGCAAATTGAAAGTATTGAGCCACTAATCGCTAAAATGCCAGAGGTGGCGGCGATAAAAACCATTACCAAAGAAGAAGCTTGGACTAAGTTAGTTAAGGAAATGAGAATTTCTGATATTGAGGGTGCTACCCAGCAGTTAGGTGAGAATCCTCTGGTTGATGAGATGAAGGTAAAAGCACGTAATTCTCAAGTTGTACCAACCTTAGCAACACAGTTGGCTAAATTACGAGGAGTTGAGACGGTGCAGTATGTCGATGAAGCCGTTAAACGCATTGCCCAGTTGCACCGGGGTCTGAACTGGATTACTTTAACAATTACGATGATTCTGACTTTAACAGCGATCGCAGTGACTACCACCACAATTAGGCTGATTGTCATGGCGCGTCGCCAGGAAATTGAAATTATGCAACTAGTGGGAGCGACTTCTGTTTGGATTTACCTCCCGTTCATTTTACAAGGAATTGTCTTTGGTTTGGTTGGTGGTGCGATCGCTTGGAGTTTCATTTCTGTAATTCAACAGTTTCTCGGTAAGTTGCTAGTCAATCAACCTGAGTTTATCCAAGTCATCACCAACAGAGTGCAACTCACGCCAGCAGAAATTTTATTATTGCCCCTGATTCTTTTGAGTTTCGGTGCAGGTGTAGGATTAATGGGGAGCTTATTTGCTGTCCGACGTTTTGCTAAAGGATAGTCATTGGTCATTAGTCCTTTGTCATTGGTCATTTGTCCTCTGAACTCGGAACTCCGACTTCTGAACTCGGAACTTCGACTTCTGAACTCGGAACTTCGACTTCTGAACTCGGAACTCCGACTTCTGAACTCAGAACTTTGACCTCTGAACTCGAAATTTTCAAAATTTTAAAAGAATAACTGAAGTTTTGCTTGAACGAATATGAAATTAAACCTATATATCAACTTAACAGGGCTAATCAAATGACAAATAACAAATGATATCATGTCCGCTTGATTACTTATCAAACCCGAAGAACCCCACCCCGCCAAAGCTACGCTTTGTCTCCCCTCCCCGCAAGCGGGGAGGGGATTAAGGGGTGGGGTGCAATGACTGTGGGAATCATAAACTAATTATGCGGACATGATATGACCAATGACCAATGACCAATGACAAATGACCAATGACAAATAACAAATGACAAAATCACTATGAAATCGCAATGGGAATGTTTTTTGCAGAATCTCGGTGTTTGGGAAGGTTCATTTACGAATTTTTCTCCCCAAGGAACACTTTTGAACGATACTCCTAGTCGTCTTTCCCTAGAAGGTTTGAACAATAACCAGACAGTGCGTTTAACTCTATGCCGTTCTGGACGAGATGATTTAGTTAAAGAATATAGTTCTCTGGGGCGGAGTCTACTATTTTTTGAAAATGGTTCCTTTTCAGAAGGTTTAATTCAGCTAGGGCCATTTTCCGAATTTGGTGGAGAACTTGCTTTTGTTCATGAAAATCGCCGCTTGCGTCTGGTACAACTGTTTGATACTACCGGTCAGCTAAAGGAATTAATTTTAATTCGAGAACATCTCGCTGGAACCCCAGCAACAGAACGTCCAACTTTACAGATAAATGATTTGTTGGGAGAATGGCAAGGTCAAGCAGTAACAATATATCCAGATTGGCGATCGCCTCATACTTACTCTACAACTTTAAAATTACAACTTGATGATGCTGGGCGATTAATTCAAAATACATCTTTTGCAGAACGCACAATTACCTCAACTGCTACCATCAAAGGCCCCATCGTTCTCTTTGACCAAGATCCAGAAAAGCAAGTGCAAGTATTATTTTTACCAGATGGCGCTTCTGCAACTTCACCTCTCAAGGTGCAGTTACGTCAACCATTTTTTATAGAAGCGGGTTGGTTAATCCAGCCAAACCTGCGCCAGAGGATGATTCGCAGCTACAACGATAAAGGTGAATGGGTTAGTCTGACATTAGTTATTGAAGAAAGAAAGCTTTGATATAGCGGTTTGCAGTTGAGTTAAATACAGACCTAACCCCCAACCCCTTCGCTACCTCTCCCTAACCCTCTCCTAAGAGGCTACGGTGTACACACAAGTCGAATTACCCCCCTTAATCACCCCAATAAACAGGGGGAAAAAGAAATCTAGTTCCCTCTCCTAAGAGGCTACGGTGTATACACAAGTCAAATTACCCCCCTTAATCCCCCCTTGGAAAGGGTGGAAACAGGAATCTAGTTCCCTCCCCAATACATACGGGGAGGGTTAGGGTGGGGTAAAACTGACGCGAAAAGCCAGGTGAGTAAACTATTTCAGACTTGTGTATACACCGTAGTCTCTAAAGGAGGGTTAGGGTGGGGTAAAATCCAGGTTTGCAAGCTATTTCAGCGATCGCATTTGTTACTTCGGGGTTCGCATTTGCTATTTCGGGGTTCGCATTTGCTATTTCGGGGTTCGCATTTGCTATTTCGGGGTTCGCATTTGCTATTTCGGGGTTCGCATTTGCTATTTCGGGGTTCGCATTTGCTATTTCGGCGACAGCATTTGTTATTTCGGCGGACTCATTTGTTATTTCGGCGTGTCCATTACGCACCCTACGAAACTACGAGAAGAGTTGAAACCTATGCTGGTCATACTTATGTGTATACCCTAGCCTAAGAGCAGAGGGAAGCAGAAAAACTTTTGTTGCTAGAAGGGGATTAAGACTCAAAACTGTACTGTACCGAATGGCACTAAGAAAAGCTGAAACCTCCTTGCTGGCAGGGTGTGGGAGGTGTGGGGGGTGTGGGAGGCAATGCAGCGTTCATTGATGTGCAGTTATTCAATTTCTCCTCTTTCTCCCCACCCTCCCCACACCTCCCACACTTCCCACTCTCCCCACACTCAAAAATCTTGTTATATCAGGGCTTTGCGATTAACTTAGTGCCATTCTGTACTGTACCCAAGCGAGAACCGCTATATCATGTCCGCATAATTTATTGTCTAACAGTATTTTTACTGGTTACACTTATTAAAGGTGTATATTGTTTGACAATTAGTTTGTTTTGCAAATAACCTGGATAATACAATTTAATTTTATAGCTATACTTACGCATTTAGAATAAATTAAGTTGTAATTACTACTTATTTCTGCTTAAAACTATTTGTTGATGGAGGTTATACTTGACTCAGAAGCAATGGAAATCTAGAACAGCATCTGTAATTATCGCTTTGGCTGCATTAGGAGCTATAAACTTACCTCAGTTAGCCGATACAAAAGCGATCGCTCAAACTCCATCAGTGGAACCTCTATGTAATGAAACAGACATTAAACAGTATATTCAGCAATTAAATGAATTTGAAAAATTTGAAAATGTTAATTTTAATGCCTTAGTCGCTTGCAACTCAAAAGCAGTTCCTGCTCTCATCAAAGCCCTAGAAAATCAGGATGAAGACTTTCGGATTATTACAATTGCTGCGCTCGGTGAAATTGGCACGAAAGCAGCACCAGCTGTACCTCTATTAACTAAATCATTAGAAGATACAAGTAAGGATGTTAGGGTAATGGCTGTCCATGCTCTTAAGCAAATTGGTCAAAACCCAGTTCGCCCTCTTGTTCAAGCTCTTAAAAGTAAAAATTTGATTATTCGTTACAGGGCTGCTAAAGCTCTAGGACAATTTGGTATAGAAGCAAGACATGCTGTTCCGGCTTTGTTGAAGACTGCTCTAAAAGATACAAGTGCCAAAGTAAGTTATGCAGCTGTGAATGCTCTTAGAGAGATTAACGCAGCTATAATAATTTACGAATCTATAGACATATTTGAACTTGACTTATGCACGACCTGTAGTGATTCTAGTCATATATCACGAACAGTAAAAAAGCGTCTAAGTGCTAACTCTCCTGTAATGTGCAGAATACCAGCAATCGGGGATCTACTAAGATGGAAATGCCCTAGAGTGCAACGGGTAAACAATAATGGTAGATGAATTTCACCGTGCTAGTTTACAGGGTGCAGATTTCCGGGGAAAAAACCTCGCAGCCGCGAACTTCAGCCACGCCGATATCCGAGGTGCAGACTTCCGTGATGCTATTTTAATTGGTGCTAACTTCCGCAATACCAAAGCAGGTTTACCAATTTTTTGGGCGATTGGCTTAGTTGTATTGTCACTAATTTTATCATTATTTGCAGGATTAATCTCAGCTTATGCTGGTGCTTTTATCGCTGATTTATTAAGTGATAATATTTATGAAAATTTATTTTTCGGTATTCTTTCCTTAATCACCTTAGCGATATTTTTGATTATTATTTTCTGGCAAGGATTAGGAGCAATACTAACAATACTAGCTGAAGTAGTAGCTGCTTGCTTAATCGCAGCACTGGCTTTTCTTCCAGAAAATGAAACGGGAAGAAATTTAGTAATTGGTGCAGTATTTACTACCCTAGCTTTAACTGGTGTGCTTGCCGGAATTGGCAATATGGCTGTAGCTGTAGCTGTAGCAAGAGTAATGACTTTACCAAAAGCGAGAACTTTAGCAGGAGTAATGGCTTTTATCGGTGCTGTACTTGGCGTTTTACTAGGAGTTAGGTCACAGGAGTCAGCTTACCTTATAGCGGGGTTGATTGGTTTAGCTGCGATCGCATCTGGTATTTATATTGGTTGGCAAGCCATAGCTGGAGAAAAAAAATATTCGCTAATTCGAGTGCTGGCAATTGGTATGGTTGCTCAAAAAGGAACCAATTTTCGGGGTGCAGATTTAACAGATGCTGACTTTACCCAAGCTACCCTCAAAAGTGTGGATTTGAGAAAAGCTACCCTTACCCGTACCTGTTGGTTTGGTGTACAAAAACTAGAACAAGCTCGTGTTGAAGGCACATATTTAGAACATCCAAAGGTGCAACAGTTGCTAATCACTAAAGATGGCCGAGAGCAAAAGTTTGATCGCCTAGATTTGCGAGAACTCAACCTTAAAGATGCTAATCTGCAAGATGCTAGCTTGATACGTGCTGATCTCAGCGCAGCTACTTTACAGAATGCTAATTTATCAGGGGCAAAACTTGCCCAAGCACAGCTATATGATACTAACTTAACGCAAGCTTGTTTAACTGGAGCCTATATTGAAAATTGGGGTATTTCCACTGACACCCAACTAGATGCGGTAAAGTGCGAGTACATTTATATGCAACTACCGACTAAGGACGACCCAGATCCTTGTCGTAAACCTGATAATCGACAGGAAACCTTTAATGAAGGAGATTTTGCTGATTTTATTGCCCCGATTCTTAAAACTCTTGACCTGTACCAAACTCAAAATGTTGATTTGCGCGACATAGGCAAGAAGTTCAAAACTCTTGACCTATTTCACTATGAAGGGATTGATCCAAGTGCTGCCGCTATTGCCATTACACAGTTAGCAGAGAATCACCCAGAAGCTGAGTTAGAAATAGTAGCACTGGAAGGTAGAGGTCAAGAAAAAGTTCGACTTCAAGCTAAAGTTGCTGGTAATGCAAATCGCTCTGAACTATACAAAGAATATTTTCAGAAATATAGTGAAATTCAATCTTTACCTTATAGTGATTTACAAGCACTTTTGTTAGGAGTCCAAGAAAAAGATGAAAGAATTAGGAGTTTGGAAAAACTCTTAGAGAGTGCCATTCATCAGCCCAAATTTTATGTAGAGACTTATCAAAATCAAGGAGAATTTATTATGTCAGAAAGTAAAGGTAATGTTAATATTAGCGGAGTTCAAGGAAGTGTTAGTGGTGTTGCAGTAGCAGGTGAAAACCAAACTATGACCGGAGTTGCAATTGGAGCAATTAGCGGCTCAGTCACCAATACTATTAGTCAATTACCAGACTCTTCTGAATCAGGCAAAGTTGGCATCAAAGAGTTGTTAACTGAACTACAAGCAGCTATTGAGGCAGAATCAGATTTACCTGATGAAGATAAAGTAGAAGCTTTAGAGCAAGTAAAAGCTTTAGCAGATGCAGGGCAAAAGCCTGAAGATGGTGCGCTTCAAAAGGCTGCGAAAACAGCCATGAAGATTTTGAAAGGTACTGTTTCTAGCTTGCCTGAAGCAGCAAAACTTGCAGAGGCATGTACTAAAATACTGCCGATAATTAGCAAAGTTTTGCTTCTAGTATAAACCTGTTTAAATAAACATTGTTTCTGAAAGTAAATGAATAACAAGATAAAACCTAAAAGTAGTTATCTTAATACTTCATCAATGTGCGATCTGCTCTATTTTTATAAGTGAGATACATGTATTCATGCTAAGTGAGTTGTAATGAATACGCATTTTTTTAATAAGTGTTTTTTGCAGGAGGTTGTTTTGATTGAGAATCAATGGAAATCTGGAACAGCAGCTATATTTATGACTTTGGCTGTGCTGGGAGCTATAACCTTACCCCAGTTTACGAATGCAACAGCACTCGCTCAAACTCCATCGGTTCAACCTCAATGTACGGAAGCAGACATTAAACAGCATATTCAGCAATTAAACAAAGGTGAAAGCACTGATATAAAACTGTTAGTAGCCTGCGACTCAAAAGCTGTTCCTGCTCTTATCAAAGCCCTCGACGAAAATAAAGACGAAAACTTTAACATCATCACAATTGCTGTACTTGGTGATATTGGTGCGTCAGCAGCACCAGCAGTTCCTGTATTAAATGGATTATTAAAGGATACAAGACAAAATATTCCTATTGTTGTTGTTTATGCTCTAGGACAAATAATTGGTAAAGACGCTGTTAAACCTCTAATTCAGGCTCTCAAAGATAAAAATGAGGATGTTCGTTCCAGTGCTGCTAACGCACTTGGACAAATTGGTAAAGATGCAGTTCCGGCTCTCATTATTGCTCTAAAAGATCCAGATAGTAATATCCGCGCTGGTGCTGCTAATGCTTTAGGGCAAATTGGCGCAAATGCAAAAGATGCAGTTCCCTATTTAAACACTGCTCGTATAGATAGAAATGGTAAGGTACGCTCTGCAATAACTAATGCCCTAAAAGAAATTAAAATAGCTATGAATGCCGTAGAAGATGTTAAAAGATATAATTCAAGATTAAACCTGGTATGCCGAGGTTTTCCCCTGCCTGGTGAACCCCAAACTCACTGTCAGCATTCGTATACTTTAAGAGAAGAAACAGTCCTTTATCTGAAAAAGAAACCCCCTGTAATGTGCAAAAATCCTGTAATCAAAGCTGTACTTAGATGGAAATGCTCCTGAGTGCAACTGGTAAAGAATAATGACAAATCAATGTCCGCGAAATCACCTGTAATAAGCAGTTTATAGTGCAATACAGTTCAGTTAAGCATTTCTTTCTTCTCTCAGTGTCCTCTGCGCCTCTGTGGTTCGTTAAAAAAATTGACTTTGACAAAGAGTTTTAGCCTTAACTGAACCGTATTGGTTTATAGTGGGGGCTTCATTCCCCAAAGCCAGGACTCAAGTCCTGACTACGAACGAATATTTTTTATTCAGCTTGATGAACCGGACATGATATTACGGGGTGCAGACTAGCTATTAGTGACAACTTAAAAGGATATTTTCAAGATAGTCCTGTCGTAATGGGACAATTTAACTGTTCCCAAAATGCGGGTAATGATAAAACTTTATTTATGCGTATTCAAATAGCTGTAGTTGCGATCGCAGTCATCTTAATAGCTGGAGAAAATCTAGAGGCCGTTGCAGACTCTCAATCTTCTACCGAAGATAGCACTAGTAGTATTGTGGCAACAAAACCAACATTAGAGATAGAAGGAGGGTATGCAAAATATGGTGATTATATCGGATTAACTCCAGTAGATACCCAGTCTGTGGAGTTTTCTCAGAGAATTGTCAAAGATATCCAGATTCGTTTTGTCAATAACAAAGATCAATTGATCGATGACAAAGGTCAGCCGATCAAAGGACGCACTCAAAAAGAGTTTATCATTGGTCTGCTGAAACTCAAACCTGGTGAGGTATTCCGTGAAGATTTACTGGAAACAGACTTGCAACGATTGCGGAGATTAGAGTCATTTAATGAAGTCAATGTTTATCGACAAGAAGATGCCAACAGCGTTAATCTCATCTATGAAATTAAAGAGCGTAACTTCCCTTCTCTAATCTTAGGAGGCGGTAGTAACGAAGATGTTGGATTATTCGGTCGGGTGGGTTATAAAGATGAAAATATCAGCGGTCTTAACGATAAATTAGATACGACTGTACAAATCAGCGGTAAAGATGTCCAATTTAATGGTCAGTTTACTAGTCGTTATCGTCCTGAAGAACCAAACCGCTTAGGCTACAGCATCAAAGCTTTTCGTAATCGTAATATATCGGGAACCTTCAATGAAGATATCAAATTGTCTAACGGTGACAAAGTACGCGAGGGAAGGCTTGGCGGTTCTGTAGGAGTTTTACGATCTTTTGATGAGTGGGATGCAGGTATAAGTTTGAATTATACCAGAATTAGCCTACGCGATCGCGACTATAAAGTTGTACAGGTCGATAGTTTAGGGAATCCTTTATCTGTCAGCGGTACTGGTATTGATGACTTATTTACAGTATTATTTTCTGTATCCAGAGATCAACGCGATCGCCGAGAAAATCCGACTCAAGGATCGATTCTGACTCTCAGCACAGAACAAGCAATTCCGATTGGATTGGGTAATATTTCTAGCAACCGTCTACAGGGAGATTATATTCAGTATTTACCAGTCAGTTGGATCGGTAATGGTAGACCAACTGACAATCCAGAAATGTTGGCGATTAATTTACAAATTGGTACGACTATTGGCGACTTTCCACCAGCTGATGCTTTTAATATTGGTGGACTAAATTCTGTCAGAGGTTACGGCTATGGAAAAGTTGCCAGTGGTCGGAGTTATGGTTTAGCTTCTGTGGAATATCGGTTCCCAATTTTTTACTCAATCGGAGGAGTTCTTTTTACTGACTTCGCCTCAGATTTTGGGTCTAGCGAAACCGTGCTAGGAGAACCAGGAGTGCTACGAGATAAACCTGGAAGTGGGTTTGGTTACGGCTTAGGATTGCGCGTCAAGTCATCCTTTGGGCTGATTCGAGGTGATTTAGGAATTAGCGATCGAGGAGAACTTAGATTTGAAGTGACTACAGGTCAGCGATTTTAACGGGTGGCGGAAAAGTTGTAAAAAACTACTGAGGATTGCTTAATAACACACTCAGGGCTATTTGAGTGTGTCTAGTCCAAAAGGACATAATTTAAGACATTAGGATTACTTGCACATTTCTAACGTGCGGCGATCGCTGCTAGCGATCGAATTTAACCGATAAAAGTCTTGCAGAGCCAGGGAGTAAGCATAAGAATTGGACTCATCCTCACCAACCTTGGGCAGTCTATTGCTTGTAGCTACCTGATTCGATTGTTCAGAACTGGCTTCATTTGACGAACTATTAACCGTCATCGCCAACTCTCCTGATGGGTTGATTGTACCCTGAAAACAATTCAACTCTGATTGGGGCATATACAGCGCACCCCTCACCTTATCCTGCTGCTTTTGAAATATGATATAACCTTGACCAAGCTGGTTTGGTTTTGGGGATTGACCATAGAGGTAAATCCCATCTTTTACAGGAAAACTTGCTTTTGGTAAAACTCCTGCGCTTTTTGTAGTTCCCCCATCGCCTGGAACCAGCGCTGTGATTGTAGTTACTGTTTTTCCGTCTCCAGAAGCCGCATTCAGTTGACTTCTTTGATCTCGAACTTTTCTCAGCTGCGACAAAAGAGAGTTTTCGGAGGTTTTGTGAATCCGAGCCGATGATAATCGAGAATCTGTAAATGATATTACTTGAGTCTGCTTGGCTAGAAAGCCCAAACCGAGAAGTAAGCCTAAGCCCGCGAGGGGAATTCCCCACTTTCGGGGAGATAATAACTGATGAAGGTTGTTAAGCACCCTACTTCTCCTGTTAAAAAACTAACTAAGTTCTCTAGAACTTACCTAAATCATAACCAAGTCTTAATTGTCAAAGACTTTATTCACGACTTATATTACTATTGTCCAAAAAAGAAAACTGTCAAAAACAAAAGTTTTTATTGGATTTCGTTCTACAATCTTAGATTACCATCAGTTAGAGTCTTTCTAACAGAGGGCAGAAGGCGGTGTTTCGACTACGCTCAACAACCAGGTAGGGGGTAGGAGGTTTGAATTTAGATGAGGCTTCTATATGAGACGATCTCGCGTTCAACCCTATCTAATTGCAGTCCACCAAATCGGAGATTTTGGTGGGGTACTTAAACCCTTACTGCCTCTCTTGTTAAAAATAAACTTTTTTTTAAGGCGCGGCAAAAATTGGTTACTCCGATCGCGAATAAGTTTAACCTAAAAGCATGGTTCTCTGTAATACATAACTCGCTGTCTAAACTTGGTTATCCCTATGTCATCTCCAAAAATGTTACTGATTCGCCGCGCTCGCATAATCTTACCCGATGGTGAACTGATGGTTGGGGATGTGTTGACGCGCGATCGCCAAATAGTTGAAGTTGCGCCAGAAATCTCCCAAACAGCACTAGTCACTGAAATTGACGCAGAAGGCTTAACTTTGTTGCCAGGAGTTATCGATCCGCAGGTGCATTTCCGGGAACCTGGACTAGAACACAAAGAAGATTTATTCACCGCCAGTTGTGCCTGTGCTAAAGGGGGAGTCACTTCTTTTTTAGAAATGCCCAATACGCGCCCCCTAACTACGACACAACAGGCTCTAGACGACAAGCTAGAACGGGCCTCACACAAATCCTTAGTTAATTATGGCTTTTTTATTGGGGCAACAGCAGAGAATTTACCAGATTTGCTTTTAGCAAAGCCAACACCGGGAATTAAGATTTTCATGGGGTCGATGCATGGTCAGTTGTTGATTGATGGTGAAACAGCATTAGAGGCGATATTTGCCAAAGGCGATCGCTTAATTGCCGTTCATGCCGAAGACCAAGCTAGAATCAACCAACGCCGCCAAGAATTTGCCAACATTCACGATCCAGCCGTTCACTCGCAAATTCAAGATAATCAAGCGGCGTTGCTGGCAACCCAACTAGCATTAAAACTTTCTCAAAAATATCAACGTCGGTTGCATATTCTCCACATGTCAACTGCCGAAGAAGCAGATTTGCTGCGTCAGGAGAAACCGAGTTGGGTGACAGCGGAGGTGACACCACAGCATTTGTTATTAAATACTAGTGCATATAAAACAATTGGCACATTAGCACAGATGAATCCACCTTTGCGATCGCCCCACGATAACGAAGTTCTCTGGCAAGCTTTGCGCGATGGCGTGATTGATTTCATCGCGACAGATCACGCGCCGCACACCTTAGAAGAAAAAGCTCAAGAATATCCCAATAGCCCTTCAGGAATGCCTGGGGTGGAAACTTCCCTCGCTTTGATGTTAACTGCGGCAATGGAGGGAAAGTGTACTGTGGCTCAAGTTGTGAACTGGATGTCTAAAGCTGTAGCTGTGGCTTATGGTATTCCTAATAAGGGAGCGATCGCACCTGGTTACGATGCCGATTTGGTGCTTGTAGATTTAAACACATACCGCCCAGTCCAGCGCGAGGAACTTTTAACCAAATGCCATTGGAGTCCTTTTGAAGGCTGGAACCTGACTGGCTGGGCTAAAACCACCATTGTCGGCGGTGAAATAGTTTATGACAAAGGCCAGGTAAATACGCAAGTGCGGGGTCAAGCTTTAACTTTCTTGTAGCAAATATTAGACCTCTTGCATAAATCAAAAATAAGAAAGAACCCCACCCCGCCAAAGCTATGCTTTGTCTCCCCTCCCGAAGAGCGGGGAGGGGTTGGGGGTGGGGTGTTAGGGACTTTTGCAAGAGGTCTATTTATTTAACCTTACTAAAACCCTGAATTTACAGCAACTACATGAGATATATTCCTCCCCAACCTTCACGCCAGATTGCGCGGGTGGGATATTTCTTTACCTCACAACGTGGAAATTTGCTGTATTTCTAAGTGTTTCAAGTTAAATCATTACAAAGACGCGATAAATCGCCGTCTCTACGAAAGATTGACTATTGTAGAGACGGCAATTCATCGCGTCTCTTGCCTTAACCGAACAGTGTTGAGGGAGGCGGAGCCTCTAGGACGGCATTCCCAGTCGAAGACTGGGAACGAGACAATATCTAAAAGCTGGTTTTAGAATGGCTTTCACGTTAAGTTGACACCAATACTACGCATACCCGTTCTACGCAAAAGCAAGCTATACGTAGTGTCTCGTAGAGAAGGCACTTCGTTAAAAAAAACTTAGGTATTCTTCCAGTCGGATAAGTCGGATAAGTCGGATAAGAGTAAACAAGCTAATGGAATCGTATTGTGATTCATCTCATGATGCTTGTCCACAGAAAATAATCAAAGAGAATTGCTATGTCCTTCAAGATTTTGGCTTTAGACGGTGGCGGTATTCGTGGAATTGTTGCAGCACGAATACTTCAACAAGTAGAACAAGAAATTAGAACTCAGGGAAAAGGAGAGTTTTTACACGAATATTTTGACATGGTTGCTGGTACTTCTACTGGTTCAATATTAGCAGGAGGAATTGCTCTCGGAAATGAGAGTGATGACCTCATTAAAATGTATAAAAATAGAGGTAAAGATATATTCCCTCTAGAGATAAAAGAGCGCTACAAAAACTTTCCATCCATCATCAAATCAATTATTGATGTATTTTCCCCATCTAAATATTCTCATGATGGAATTACTAGCGTACTCAAAGATGCCTATAAATCCACAAGAATCAAGGATATCGAAAACCCTATTCTTTTGATTCTTGCTTACGATACGCTATATCGCAACACAACCTTTTTTACAAATTGTCATCCCGATTTAGGAGACAGATGGTACGATGACTGTTATTTATGGGAAATATGTACCGCTTCTGCCTCAGCACCTACTTTTTTTCCACCATATAAATTAGAACCTGTAGATAAACAAAAATTTGGTGACTGGGAATTTCCACACATTGATGGAGGAGTTTCTGCTAATAACCCTTCTCTTGCAGCTTTGAGTTTAGCGATGAGGATTAGTCAGTCTTCAGTATCTCCAGAAATCAAGCAACAATATAAACTAGATAATCTGCGATTGGAAGATATTTCTATTCTTTCTATTGGCACAGGTCAAACTGGTGAACCATATCAATATAAGCAAATCAGCAAATGGAGAGGCTTAGACTGGATCAAAAATCTTACTAACATCTTCATGGAACCTACATCTGAGATTGATAGTACGATTTGCCGACAAATCATGGGTGGATATGAGTCTAAACGTTACTTACGTCTTCAGTTTGACTTAAATGAGACATTTAAACCCAAGCCAAAAGAGACTTATAAAGATCCTCGCATTGTATTACCTCCAGAAGAGCGGAAAAATAAATTTACAGGGGAAAAAGTCACTGAACAAATAGATGATACTAATTCCGAGATTCTTCAGCAGTTAATAGATACTACCTCTGCATTTATCGATCAAGGTCTTACTTACTATACCAGGGACGATTCCGGTTCTCCGATAAAGAAGGCGATCGCGTCTTTTATTAGAGATAACTAGCAAACTGTGTCATTATTTACAACTGTCTACAATTGGTTGGGGTTTGAATACCCATCCAATTGATCCCTACGCCCTGTTCAAGGCTTTTTTTGGCTCGTTCCATCAGCTTAGATAATCAAGGAGCGATGCCTACGGCGGTAAACTACGCACGTAAACTTTAGTAATAACTGCCTTCTTTGATAAATTCTAGAAAATGTATTTAATTTACTAATTAAAATTTGCTTTTCTGATAAAGTTTAGTAAAGTCAAGCTTTACCTCTTCTTTGTACTACTACTATCACATCGTAATAATACCTAAGTTTTTTAATTAGTAATTAACGAGGAGAAGATATAAAAAATCTTTTAGTAACAGAATAGAATGTGTAATCCAATACATTTTTATCAGCCCTGCTTTGTGTTGTTGCCGCAGTATTTCCCGAATGTTTTCCATGAGAACTGAGGCAGAGAAAATAATATGTTTTTAGACGTTTTAGCTAGCCTGCAACGGTTATTTGTTGGTTATATTCCAGCCGCTGTATTGGGTAGTTTTATCGGATATTTTATTGGGATAAATAGCATGATTTATCAGCTATTTCGGCTGATATTTCAGATACCACATAGTATCCCTCCTATAGCTTTGCTACCTATTGCCCTAATAGCGTTTCAAGAGAGTGACTCGGCTGCTATTGTAGTAGTTTTTCTAGGAACTCTTTGGACGATGATTATTAATACAGCAATAGGGATGCAGCATTTCAAGAGACAGAATAATAACTTTCGAGTAGCTATTTTTCATATATTTCATGCCTTGAAAGTTAGCATTTGGGTAGCTTGGTTTATCGTTATTGCCACAGAAATGTTAACAGGGCCAAGAGGACTTGGCTTCACTCTCTGGGATGCTTATAAAGCTGGCAATACTGATTATATAATCCAGGAAATCTTGTACATCGGTATCATTGGTTTTTTGCTGGATCAGTTACTAGATTTTGCAGCCTATATTCTCTCGCAAATGGTTTCAGATGGGAAAAAATCTTCTTAAACTTTATAAGAGAAGGCAGGAGGCAGGAGGCAGAGGGCAGGAGGCAGGAGCAAATAAGTATGAATGAGAACTTTACTTTTGGGTCAAAAAGAAGATACTGGTACGAGAGACGCTCTTGGATTATGTAAAGTATCTTTGCTTCAATCTCACATTTTTAAGCGTAGGTTACTCTTCCTACCTCCTACTTCCTACCTCCTGCCTCCTGCCTCCTGCCCCCTGCCTCTTGAACTAGGCTTGCGGATTGCACCCTGCCAGCTAATAGTTTGCTTGGCAGAACGTGTTCCTAAAGAACGAGTTGCTACGACTTCAATATCAACGTTGACACCAGGGCGTAAAGCTTCGTCAGGAATTTTGAGCTTGCCCAAAGCTAGAGTAAAACGATTATAGTCACGAGTCACAAGTTCTGTAGGAATATCCCCTTCAAATTCAGTTTTGTAGCCAGAAAAACCGTGCGAGCTATCTTGGGCACGGAATTTCACGCGAAACTGAGTATTAATGGCATCAGACTTGGCTGCCAAATCAACTATTTTTAAGTTGAGATTTTGTCCAGCATCGGCAAACTCTGCTACAGCTAACCGGGTGACATCTTTTTTGGGAATGGCATGGTTAACGGTAAATGTTGTGAAGTTAGCCTCACTTTTGCTGTTACCTTCAACCCATAATTCCTCAGCAAAAGTAATTTCTACTTGTTTGTTATCAGTTAAATTTAGTGTTACAGCTTGATTGCCAAAGCTGGTAATGGGTTGTCTTTCTTGCCAATCTATTTGAAAAGCCTCTTCTAGACGCTGTTCAAACTCTCGATAATCATCGGCGATCGCAGAACCGGGTGCAAGTAGAGAAACTGCGCCTATGCGTTGATTCCACTTATTCTTCGAGAGTTTGAACTGTTTGTTTATCAGTTCCGACATTGCTAGCTGCACAGTTGGAGTATCAGCTGCCAAAGGTTTCTTGCTATTAACAATACTCAAAGTTCCTAAGCGCCCTTGGCTACCATCGCTACCATCGCTGCCATCTCGCCCATCGCTACCATCGCTACATCGATAAACCTTTTCAGTACACTTGTAATCAGGGCTACCAGGAGTTCCCTTGCAGGTTTTTACTTCCCATCTCCGTCTGTGACAGTTACAACCCTCCGTACCCTTACCACCTCTACCACCGCGCCCGCCTTCCCCACCAGTTGCCCGGACAGAAATATTCCGTAAGTCTGCCATATTGCTGTAATAGACTGTGAGAGAACCACCATTTCCCCCATCTCCTCCTTTGCCACCATTACCGCCACTACCACCATCTGGTGCATTTATATCATGGCTGACGCGTAGGCGTAGCCCGCCGTAGGCATCGCCGCGTTGGGAACCACAGTCAGGTTGATAACCATGTTCACCGTCTTCCCCGTCTTCACCATCTTTACCAGACAAGTCAAGATTTACAGGTGAACCATTGACAAAAATATTTTGGTTTTCACCGCTGCTACCATCTCTACCCGATCGCCCATCGGTTCCTGCGCGTCCATCTCTGCCATAATCTCTGGCTATTTTATAGTATTCATCAGAGGCAACGGCTGGACATAAAACTGAACCAGAGGCAGGCAAAAAGCTAGTAAATAAGCAGAATGTCAGCAGTAGTGGCAGCTTACTCCTAAAACCATTGTGCATCTATTTACACCTAAAACTTTAGTTGAATTATCTACTCCTGACGCTGAATTTCAACAATTTGCTCCCTCTTGTCCAGTGAGATCGTGTTTGGTTAAAGACTTATCATTAAGATCGCAGAGGGGAAGGGTTTCTGTATAGAGTCGGAAATTAGGTGTTGCATAAAATACCCTACCTTGGTGACATTTTGCCTTTTCTCCGTGCCATTCGATCAATTACTTTTTTCAATCAAAATCAATCGCCATAGTCTCCCACAAGTGATTCTACCAATGTCCGAACTCGCGTGATATTTCCTTCATTGGTAAGGTTCACTTCAAAGAATCAAACTGTTTATCGCCAAAAATCTACTATCTAAAATAATCACCAACTTGAAATTTCTTACGAGTGATTAGAATGAGCAACCTTTCGTTTTGCTGTTTCAACCAGCACAGAAATTACTAGTGAACTGAAGCCAATTATTTTGAGCAAGGCATTTACTGCATGTGCATACTCCCATTGGTTACGATATCGTGTCCAGTTTGACGGAACGGGATTAGTCAGCCACGTTGCAAATTCCGCGTTCATGGGGGCTACAAATATTATCCAACTGACAAGAGCCAGCACAAAAAGAATCGCTCCTCCTAATGTCCAATAAAATGTTGAGCCACGTTTGCGGACGAGGAACGCCAACACAATTGCTGTGAAAACCGAGCCAATTTCAAATGCGGCACCAACTGAGCCAAAATACCGATAAACATTTTCAAAAACGGTCACTTTTACCCAGAGTTGTTGGTCAAATTGTATTCTTTGCGGTAGTTCTAGCAAATGAGCCATAGACAAGCTTAGACTAAAGGAAGCCAGCATCATTGTGATAAATCGCCACAATTGTATAAGTGTCATTTGGCTTTGCCTCACAGCAGTTGCTACCATATTTCACCATATAACCATATAATATTATATAGATGAAACTCCATACACCTATCAAGTGGCATAACTGCCTCCTAATTTTCTCTTCTTGATGGGCATTTTATTGCTTAACTATCTCACAGCGATCGCTCATAAGAGTAACTGGCAACTTGGGTTAAACTTGGCCATCTTAAAGCGAGGTAGTGAGCCTTGAAGTGTGACACACTTATGAAAAAGGATTAGCTTCTGTTATCACTTCTGGGAGTGGAATAAACTCTGTTTCATCTGGCACGCTAGCAAAACGAGAGTCGCGCCAATCAGCTTTAGCTTGCTCTATTCGCTCTGGTCGGCTAGAGACAAAATTCCACCATTTGTAGCGTGTACCTAACGGCTCACCGCCAATAACAATACATCGAGCAGCAGTTGTAGCAGAAACCTCAATCCGATCGCCTGGCTCTAGAATAGCGAGACGATATTGCTCCATCGGTTCATCGTTAATCCTCAATCCCTCGGTGACACTGTATACTGCCCTTTGTGAATAATCTGTAGGGATAGTGAAGTGGGTGTTGGCAGCCAACACTGCATCTAAATAGAGAATAGGTGAGAGAACTTTTACAGGTGAGCTATAGCCAAATGCTTGCCCAGCAATAAGTTTGATGATAACGCCATTCTCTTCCCAAGTGGGAAGGATTTCAGCCGGATAGTGAATGAACGTTGGCTCGGTTTCTTCGTGTTCAACAGGCAGGGCAACCCAGGTTTGAATGCCATGAATAGTAGTTTCTTGCTGACGGTCAAAGTCAGGTGAGCGTTCTGAATGGACAATCCCCTTTCCCGCTGTCATCCAGTTAACTGCACCTGGTTGGATTTCCTGCACAGTACCCAAACTATCGCGATGGATCAAAGCACCATCAAATAAATAAGTTACCGTTGCTAGATTAATATGAGGATGCGGTCGGACATCGATGCCTTGATTGGGCGGCATAACGGACGGGCCAAGATGATCGAAAAAGATAAACGGCCCAACCGTTTGGCGATTAGGATATGGCAAACTGCGGCGGGCACAAAAACCACCCAGATTTTTAACTTCGGGTTCAATCAGTTGAAGAATTGCCATAAATAATCGCAGGTGATTAGTAAATGCTGTAATTATTATAAGTATATTTACTTGCAAATAAGCTAATCTTGATGAGTTATCTGTTTGTTTTGTAGAGTTGAGTTTTTTACTATTAAATATTAAACACAGCCCCAGTTAGTATTGTTTCTTAACCAGAGAGTCTTTTGACAAGTGCGATCGCTCACGTTTAACTTTCTTAAACTTCTGATTAGATTTCAGTTTCCTACTGTTGAGGAAATTAATTGCAACCAATTAGCTCAATTACTATCAGATTCTGCAAAGCCCCATCCATTAGTACTAGATGCACGAAGTCAAACTGAGTATGCAGTAAGCCATATTGAAACAGCAGTACGCATAGATCCTCTCACAGATGACTTAACAGCAGTTGCAACAGCATCAAAAGATAGACCAATTGTTGTGTACTGTGCTGTTGGCTACCGGAGCGCAAAATTAGCCCAAAAACTGGATAAAGCCGGGATGAAGTGCATTTATAACTTGAGTGGTGGAATTTTTCAGTGGGCAAACGAAGGCAGACCAATCTTTCAAGACGATCGTCCGACACAGCTTGTACATCCTTACAATGCAATCTGGGGAAAATTACTAAAAGCTACTTACCATGCTCAGGAGTGTTGACCGAAGAGGCAGGGGGCAGGGGGGGGAAACCCCATAAATAAATTTAGGGCCTTGAAACAAGGACGCATTATTTCTCGTGCAATAATCTCGAAATAAATATTTTTGCTTTTGTGTATAAATAAATTTAGGGGCTTGAAACCCTTTTTGCAGGGGAATTTCAGTATCTTTTTCCCCNCCCTAAATTTATTTATACACAAAAGCAAAAATATTTATTTCGAGATTATTGCACGAGAAATAATGCGTCCTTGTTTCAAGGCCCTAAATTTATTTATGGGGTTTCCCCCCCCTGCCCCCTGCCTCTTGTTGACCTTTGGATTAAGAGCTTGTCAACATTCAGCAAGTAGAATAAAAGCAAGGATAAAACTACTTAAGCTGCATGTCTCAAGTTTCGATTGTCATTCCTACTTTAAACGAAGCAGTTAGCTTAGGGCGTACATTACGCCAATTGACTTTACTTAATCCACCTGCTTTTGAAGTGATAGTAGTAGATGGTGGCAGCGATGATGAGACAGTGGCAGTTGCAAAACAATGCTTTGGGTCATTCAATCAGTCGCTATGCGTACAAGTTTTAGTATCTGAGCGACGTGGGCGTTCTATTCAGATGAATTATGGAGCATCGGCTGCAACTGGAGATATTCTTTGCTTTCTTCATGCAGATACTTGGGTGCCGGATGACTTAATCACCGTAATACAGCAAACCCTAGCAGAACCAACCATTGCCTGTGGGGGGTTCATTTCTCTGATGAGTGGATCTCAAACGACTCGCTGGGGCATCTCTCTACATAATTATTTTAAAACCTACTACGCACCACTGCTATTTAAGCCTCACCTGTTTTTTCGAGGATTGCGCCTGTTGTTTGGAGATCAGGTAATGTTTTGTCGTCGCACTGACTTTTGGGATTGCAATGGATTTGACGAGGCATTACCGATTATGGAAGATGGAGATTTATGCCTGAAATTGGTTAAAAAAGGACGTATTTATCTGGTGAACCGCATTGTTCACTCTTCAGATCGCCGTGTCGCAAAATGGGGTAGCTGGAAAGCAAACGCAATCTACCTTTATATCGGTTTTTTGTGGGGAATTGGCGTTGATGCAAATTATCTCAAACAATTTTATCAAGATATTCGCTGATTCAGGCTCCAGTCATAGTAGAGATAGGAAATCGGCGTTGAGGCATTTATTGGCAGGTCTGTTTCTAGGTAAGAGCGGATATATTCTGGAATAGAGGATTTGACTTTAAGAAAATCTTGACGATACCATTTAAAGATTTTGCTACAGTAGAGCGTTTTACTATCTGAGTCATAACGGACTTTTTCAGGATTGTTAATGAAGCGACGGGTGTCTTCATCTAACTGCTGAGTAACTTGTTGAGGAAAATAAGCTCCAGCACGCAGTAACGGGCAACCAACCGAAGCGCAGACAATTGCAAAATGAATTCGTGGCTCCTGTAATTTATTCCGCAGAATTTGGTTCTCTATTTGGGCTAAACTGTAATGTTCGTCAAATATATAATAAGCACGACGTTGAAAGAACCACAAAAAAGCCAACCAGTTGGGAATGCCTAAGATTCGCGGACGGATTGACTCAAGCGGGTATCTCTCCAAAATTGTCGAAATGGTGAAGGCATTGTAAAGGTTAATCCACAATGCCAATTGCTCAAAAGTGTTGCTATTAGATGTAAAAGCCAGATTTTTTTGACTCGACAACCAATCTGCGATCGCTTGAGGTTGCTCAGTTTTCCAAGCAATATAGTTTACACGACCCTGTTGATCGACATACTGACGCAACAACCTGTCCCAAGGTTCAAAATCAATCATTATTGCTGTGTTTATATGTTGGCCGTTGTTTTTACTTATACCTGTACCAATTGAATCCTAAAAATAGAATAAAATTGCCCTGATTTAGAGCTAAGGGAATTCTTTGGTTTCGCGATCGCAACGTAGAGTTGAATTTGTACAAGTATTTATTTAACGAATTATAACAATACTATCTTTGGCAACTTGAAATCAGCGATACACTGAGGAAAATTCCTTGAGGAAGCGTTGATGGCACGGTCAAACGGGGTTATAAGTGAAACGTCTGTAGAGGAATTGCCTACAGTTTCAGACAAAGATACGATCGCAATTGAAAATCCGCCTGAGCTAGTGGAGGATGCCCAGGATATTGATGACATATTGAACTCACTAAAAACCTTACTGAGTTCTCTAGAAAAGCTCCAAAAAGTCCGGCAGGAAGTGGGCGATATCAAACCGTTGATTGGGCGGATGCTTGATGGAGAACTAGTTGCTGGTGAAGAACTTGAGCAACTCAAGACAGGTGTGAGCAGTCTTTCTCGCCTTGTTCGTGCTTATAATGACCATCAAGTAGCGTTGGCTAAAGCACAACCTGCTAGAAACCTGCTAGATCAAGTACTGAAAGAACGTAAAGCTAATTGAGTTGAGACTGGAGATTGGGGAAGAAATTCTTTGGATATTTGGTTGGAGTCCCAATCTCTAATTTAACAAGCGATCGCACTTTTTTAAAAGAATGCGATCGCCTCTACATTGCCTTGCTGTTAACTGATCGTCTAGACATCGCACCCCTGCTTGTAGTCAGATATCGCTGTAAACTGAAGGTATAACTCAAACTTGCGGCTATACTCATGAATTCTTTACAAGACTACACCACTGTTATCCGTCCCGATAACAATGGTACATTTGTCGCATATATACCAGCGATTTCCGGTTGTCATGCTTGGGGACAAACGCCAGATGAAGCTCGTGCTGAACTTGTCTATGTTTTTGAAATGATTCAGGAGGAATACAAAGAACAAGGACGTTCTCTACCCGAAGACGTTGAATTGGTAATTGCAAATGCCAGCTAAAGCCAGTGAATTAGAACGAGTAGCACGGAAACTCGGTTTTGAAAAAGTGCGGCAGAAAGGCAGTCATGCCCGTTGGCAACATCCAGATGGACGAGCAACTACAATTCCCATTCATAGCAACGCTGAAATTGGTAGTTGGTTGTTTTATGAAATTCTCAAGCAGTTGGGCATTACAGAAGAAGATTTTAACCAGCTAAAATAATTAGCGCGTAGGCGTTCGCTTAAGTTACGAGATAAGTTGTAATTAAGTGTTGTAATTAAGTAATGATGAACTTTGCACCTGCCATTGTAATACTGGGTCAAAATAGCGTGACAGTAGCACGCAAAATAATCAACGTCTTACCAGGAGCAACACTATACGGTTTAGAGGGTCGCACATCGGAAGTTGATGTCAGCTTCACAAATTTTGGCGAGACGCTACGCGAGTTATTTATGCAGGGAAGGCCGCTGATTGGCATTTGTGCCGCCGGCATTTTAATTAGGACGTTAGCTCCGGTAATCTCGGATAAACGACAGGAACCACCAGTGCTAGCTGTGGCTGAAGATGGTAGTGCTGTTGTCCCTCTCTTGGGCGGACTTGGTGGAGTAAACGATTTGGCTCGTCGCATTGCCGAAGCGCTGGATGTCAAAGCTGCAATTACGACCACAGGCAATTTACGTTTGGGTACAACGCTGTTGTCTCCTCCCCCTGGATACCATTTGGCCAACCCAGATGATGCGAAGAAATTTATCTCAGATGTGCTAGCTGGGGCGCAAGTTAATCTTGAAGGAATAGCACCTTGGTTGAGTGATAGTAAACTGCCGATAGATCCAAAGGGAGATTTGACCATCGAAGTTACAGAAGGTTTGGTGACTCCTAGAGCCAACTGTCTTGTCTATCATCCAGCAACGATCGCGATCGCAATTAGTGGCATCATTGATGATGCAGTCGTTTTAGTACAACAGCTACTAGCTGATGCCAAACTAGAAAAAGCATCAGTCGCCGGGATATTTGCACCCATCGCCGCCGCCGCCGATCCCGCAATCCACGCCGTAGCTAGCGCCTTAAAAGTGCCCACCCGCTTTTTTACCCCAAATCAGCTAGAAAGTCTACTTTCACAAGGTTATAGCCCTGCCCAAGCCGCAGCGATCGCCGCCACAGGTACATCCCCTTTATCTTCCCCTTCTGCTAACATTGCGATCGCTATTGCCCCTCAAGTAATTGACCCCAACACCATCGGTCAGCCACGGGGACGGTTAGCGATTATTGGTACGGGTCCTGGTGGTTCACTGTGGATGTCTCCAGAAGTGAAGGAGATTCTCAAGTCGGCAACTGATCTGGTGGGTTATAAAACTTATTTAGATTTAGTTGGTTCTCTGGCTGATGGTAAGCAACGGCATGAATCTGACAACCGCGAAGAAGAAGCACGCGCAAAGATGGCCCTTGATTTGGCTGCATCTGGGCGATATGTAGCTGTAGTTTCATCTGGCGATCCCGGTATCTATGCAATGGCAACAGCGGTTTTTGAGGTGTGCGATCGCTATGCTAAACCGGAATGGGACAGCATCGACATTCATGTGGCCCCAGGCATCTCTGCAATGCAGGCAGCAGCAGCAGCCATTGGTGCGCCCCTTGGACATGACTTCTGTGCTATTTCCCTCTCTGATATCTTGAAACCTTGGACTGCGATCGCCCAACGAATTACCGCTGCTGCTGAGGCTGATTTCGTCATTGCTTTCTACAATCCTGTTTCCAAAGAGCGTACCTGGCAACTGGCAGAAGCGAGAAATATTTTGCTGCGACATCGAACACCAGATACACCAGTAGTATTGGCCCGGAATCTTGGTCGCCCAGGACAAACGGTGAAAGCGATCGCACTTGAGCAGTTAACACCAGCAAGCGCTGATATGCGGACAATTATTCTTGTTGGTTCCACAAAAACCCGAACTATCAAGCGCCGCGATGGTAATATCTGGGTTTATACGCCGCGTCGCTATACCGAATAGTAGGCACGATTGGCGCTGTCACCGAAGAGAGCAAAAAAGGCAAGATAAGCACTTTTTTAAATCTACTTTCTAAGCGATCGCATCATAAAACCCCAAGATTAAAACTTAATTTCTGGGGATAAAGTAATTGTGTCTATTAAGATAGTTGAAATAGAAAATCACAGTAGAAATCTGTAGCCTAAATGATCTCCATCATCTACTCCGAAAAATTCCTTCAACATGAAACAGGGTATATGCACCCTGAGCAACCAGAACGACTGACTGCAATTGTAGATAGGTTAAGAAGCTCAACAGTAGCAGATCAAATTCAATGGTTAAATCCTGACACTTCTAGAAATGTAATCAAAGAAATTGAACGAGTTCATTCCACCAAATATATTGAGCAAGTTCGCTCCTATTCTGCAAGAGGTTGGGGTTGTTTTGAGTCAACACAGATTTCTCCCCAAAGCTTTGAAGTTGCTTGCCTTGCTGTGAATGCTTGGTTGGATGGGGTTGATACTGTTTTGCAGGTGGGAAAACCGAGCTTTGTTCTGGCCAGACCACCAGGACACCACGCACTTAAAGATGAAGGGATGGGATTTTGCATTTTCTGTAATGCTGCGATCGCTGCCCTTTATGCTTTAGAAATAGGACAAATCAAGCGAGTTGGAATTCTTGACTGGGATGTACATCACGGTAACGGAACACAAGCAGCCGTGGAAAATGTTCCCAACATTGCTTTTTGTTCAATTCATCAATCACCAGGCTATCCACACACAGGAAAATCTGACGAACATGGCAAATTTAACAACGTATTGAATCTTCCAATAGCTCCAGGTAGTTTAATACAAGACTACTGTAATTTATTTGAGCAGAGGGTTGTACCCTTTTTCAAAGATTTCCGTCCAGATATATTGATTGTGAGTGCAGGATATGATGCCAACCAGGTAGATTTACTTTCTAAAATAAATTTACAGCCTCATGATTACGCAATTTTGACTGATTATTGCTTAGATATTACACCGCGAATTATTTTTGGTTTAGAGGGAGGTTATGAACTAGAAAGTCTTTCTATCTCTGTCCTTGAAACAGTAAAACAGTGTTTAAAATTTTCCTTGTAGACGCATAAAAATTCGACTGACACAAACATTTATTATACGGGATTTTTTTAGTTAATTGAAAAAGTGACATGCTCCGATTAAAATATCACAAGCGTCATGAGTTACCCACAACTTCCAATTAATCATGTTCTATTTTCCAACCATAAGACTATTATAATACCTATTGCATAAGCAATGATATCCTTCCAATCAAATACACTTCCCAAGGCAACAGCCAGAATCTTATATTTTTGCAATCCTAAGTTATTTACAAAATTAAAATATTGAAGAATCTCAATAGTACAAGAAAATGCAAAAACTGATAAACCGACGATGGATGAGTGTATATTCCAAAAAGCTTTGACAAAGCAATAAATTAGTATAACTACTAAAACATCACCGATAAAAGGACGAATCAAACTATCATTGACAAAAACAGCAATACATATTTCTATGAAAAATAATACAAGTGTGAAGTAGAAATATCTTTTGTTGAAGATAAACATGGCAATCAATAGCGCTCAAAAAATACCTGATTTGACTATAAACCTCTTCAATTTTTTATAGCCAGCCTGTAGCAACTTCCGTCTTCCCTGTAAGAGCTTCTGCCTTCACGTTTCCGTGTTTCGCGCAGCCTGTAGCAACTTCCGTCTTCCCTGTAAGAGCTTCTGCCTTCACGTTTCCGTGTTTCGCGCAGCCTGTAGCAACATCCGTCTTCCCTGTAAGAGCTTCTGCTTTCACGTTTCCGTGTTTCGCGCAGTCTGTAGCAACTTCTGCTTTGACGTTATCAGAAACAGACTTGCGTTATATGACAATACGGTTCGGTTAAGGCTTTTTGATGAAAATTATAAATTGCAAAGACGCGATAAATCGCATCTCTACATCTGGATTTTGGGCTATTCCTGATACACATTTACTTGCACTGTAAGATTTAATCGGATAATCTGAGCAATCGAGACTGTTTTTCAAGAAAACCAATGAACAAATTCATACTGAGTTTGCTTTCTTCTCCTGTGCTGATTAGCTCTCTTCTCTCTATGGGAGTAATGCTGAATCACGCACAAGCTATGGAGCCAGAACCAGGAGCCAAAACCACAGATCGTCTATCTTGTATACGCAATAAACATAAGGTGGGTTTAGTATGTGCCAGAGCTTCCGTATTGGCTCAAATTCCTAACTATCAACGTGAAATAGAGTTTTCTCAAGAAGATGCTCCCATGCTGGAGTTCAATGATGAAGAAAGTAATGTGGCAATCGACTTATTTGGCTGTGATTGTCCTGCTTGTATAAATTCTTTACGTCAGATGCGCGGGGCGATACCCTTGGTATATTAGTAAATCATTGATCTTTGAAGACGCGATAAATCGCGTCTCTACATCAGGGTTTTGGGTTGATTTGAACTGTATTGATTTATAAACAACATCCGCAAACTTTTCTAAGGACATAACATTGTTATGCCCCGCCCCCACTGCGTGTTTTATTTAAAATCAAACTAACCTAAATTGCTAGTTAACGATCCTAACTGAATGATTAGCTCGATTTTTCGACTCGCAAACCAAAGTATGTCAAAACAAGTTCGGTTGAGCCATTATTGACAACTTCGTGTACTTCTCCCGGTTCGATGGCTACGCAGTTTCCCGGAAGCAAGGGGTATTCTGTACCATCAATGTGAATTACTCCTGAACCGGCTTCTACAAAAAATACTTCGCACATATCTTGATGCGCGTGTGCTGGTGCGGTTTGTCCAGGAGCAAAACGTGCTTGAGAAAAGTTAGTTAGGTGAGGTAAATCGCCGAAGCGTAACATCACCTTTTTCTTGATTTCGGCATTGTGAGAAACTGACTCTTCTGGCAAGTCTTTCAGGGAAGTGGTAATCATTCGGGTCTTAAATCATTAGATAATTCCACAATACCCCTAGACCCATCAATCCTGACTCGTTGACCATCTTGCAAGATCCATGTAGCACCGCGAACATCCATCACCGCGGGAATTCCATACTCACGAGCAACGATCGCACCGTGAGAAAGCCTTCCCCCAGCTTCGGCAATTAATCCTCCAGCCCTTAATAACAATGGTGCCCAGCCGGAATCTGTGTAAGGCACTACCAGAATCGTATCTCGATCGATGTCTGGAATGTCTTGTAAATTTCGCAACACTTTCACCCTACCTTCGGCTTGCCCATGACTGGCTCCAATACCTTGTAAAATTTGGTCAGAGTAAAGTTCAGAGGGAGCTAAGGGATGAGGAGGTGTATGGCCGTAGACTAAAAGAGGTATTTGAATAATCTCGCTATCTTGTACAAATTGCGATCGCCTAAATTCTACTAACTTATCTAACTGCTCTATGAAGTTGGAATCTTCATCCACAATTAGACGCCGCACTTCATCAAAGTTGAGAAAAAAGATATCGCCTGTTTGCCTAAGTAAACCAGACTTTAACCAAATCTTCTCTAAAGCCACAAAACTCCAACGCAATTCAGCTAAAAGTCGTGAATAAACTTCGGTGACTCGTCCTTTAATATCTACACGCCGTTGCACAAAAGAACGTTTGCGCTTGCCAGCAAAAATACTATTAATCGCGTCTTTAGCACCTGCTTGTGGTTCATTCCCCTGCATTAACTGCACAAACATCTGCTGAATCATCTGGGGATTTTCCCGCCAAGTGGGAACGGAGATATCGGTTCCTACTTCGCTTAAGTAGCCGTAATCTTGCAGCAATTCGTTAAATGCTTGGAGGATTTTCTCTCCTTCGGGGGTTTGTTTTAATTGTTCAAATACTTGCTGTGGCTCAAACTCCAGCAATACCTGCTTGGCATCTGTAGCGATCGCACTGAGCGATCGCAATGCCGCTACCTCTGGGGTGACGCTATGATCGATTTGCCCATCTTTTACCCGAAAAATCGCCTGTCTCAGGGCAGCACTTAAAGGAGCTAAAATGCTGTAATACGTCCCATGACGCAGCAACTCCAGAATAAAATCAATTCTTGCCAACAACTTGGCTGGTTCCAAGCTATCTATATCTTCCTGCGCCAACTGCGACAACCCAGGAATGAATCGGTTGTGATAATCTTCCTTGAAGTCCTTTTCTAAACTTAATTCCCGCTTCAGCAACTTCCCTAGTCCTGGCAAATTTTCCCAAGTTGACTGCAAGGAGGGTTTACTTAATTTAGCTCCTCTAGTTAAAAATTCCAGGCTTTCCGGCGGCAGTCCCATGCGGAGAAAAATATCTCCTAAGAGGGACGCATTAAAGTAAGCTCTTGAATAATGCAGAGTTGCTGTTTTGGCGAAATCTAACCCCAAGGCGCGATCGCCTAAAACTAAAGTAAAAAATTCTCCCCAAACTCCACAAGTTAAGGGACGATTAATTGACCATGTTAAGGGGTGAATTACTCCGGGAATCACTTCAGCAGCGATTTTACGTGTCCATATGGGCAACAGAGTAGTGATCGGTCGAGATTGCAACACCCAAAGCGTTTGACCATCATAACTCCACTCGATATCTTGAGGAGTGCCATGATAACGTTTTTCGAGTCGGTAAGCTAAGTATGCAACTTGCTTAATTAATGATTGTGGTACTCGTCCTTCACCCTCTAATTGTACAGAGTAAGAATTTTCTGTTTCAACGACAAAGGCGCGATATTGTTCTGGTGTGACTTTTCCCGAAACGACTTGCGTCGCGCTGCCTGGAAGGGCTTCAATGATGATCGCATCACCTTGCTGGGTAATGGGATCGCGGCTGAAAGCGACACCAGAATATACACTCTGGACTTGTTGCTGAATCAACACAGCCATTGCTGTATCATTTAAGCCGCGATCGCGCCGATATTGGATAGCAGATGGATGATTGTAGGAAGCTTGAACTTGAGCGATCGCTTCTTGTAATGCCTCTGAACTAGTAACATTTACAACTGTTTCATACTGTCCAGCAGCAGAAGCCTGTTCTGAGTCTTCTCCAATAGCGGAGGAACGCACCACCAAGGGGGATAATTCTGATGGCTGGAGAAATTCTGTTAACCCTTGTGGATCGTCGATGGGTGCTAGTACCCATCCCTTCGGCACTGGATAGCCCCAGCGCTTAATTTGAGATAATGTCGCCGCCTTTTCTCCGACTATGGCAGCATTCAACTCTTCATCTAAAGAAACCATTGTGCGTTGGCGTAGCCCGTCGTAGACATCGCCGCGTAAAAATTCCAACATCGCTTGCGATTCTGTTTGTGCCTCTTGGGCTGGCAGCTTCATATCATCAGGAATTTTGGTGTAAATCCAGCCCATTAAACCAGCTAAGGCTACAGCAGCAAGTATTCTGGGAATATCGCTCAGGTGGAGAAGTGCCACGAATAAAGGAAAAAGCAGCAAAACTCCAAATTTGACTAACTTTTTTGATTGCAGAATTGTAAAAGCAATACCTGCAAAGAAAGATACAAATATCGCAACCAGTGGATCGTGTACGACAAATCCCCAGACAACATTTGTCGTACCTGCTCCTTTGCCTATCCAGTATCTACCGATTACCAGAGCGATTAGGGCAAGCAATTCCCAAGACGATCCATCTGGGAAGAAAATGCGGGTGAGTAAGACTGCCGCAACTCCTTTAAATGCTTCTGACAAGACTGCCAGAATTCCGACAATTTTACCGCCATGATAAAAGGCAGCTGATACACTAATATTTCCTGTACCAACTTGTGATAACTGCTTCCGTTTGAGGGCGTAAGTTATCCATGCAATCAGGGGTAATCCGCCCAAAAGGGGGCAGACAATTAAAATAACTAAGATACCCCAAGGTTCAAACATTCTGGATTTTGGATTTTAGATTTAAATTTTCCATCTAAAACCTTAAATCTAAAATCTAAAGTTTTTCTGAAATTTTTGATGGTTATTAGGGGGGTTTTATTTAGTAGTTACTAAATGGACACTTGGCTAAGACGGAAACCGTTTAAGACAAGTGTCCTTCTAGACTACTAATGGTTTTAGTTTAGCGCATAGGCAGCTTGCAGCGCCCAGATTACGAGAGCAGCGATCGATCCCAGAAGCAACACGGTAGAGATAGTGACTACTTTTGGGGAATCTGCACCCTTAAATTTCATAATTCCGCGATTTAAGTCGGACACAGCTTTGTAATCCTCTGTTGTTGGAGCATGAAATATTTGTCCGTTTTGATTGTAGTCCTTCTATTTGCGGATGACGTTAAATTCACTTTAAAAATTTAGGACTGGGGGCTGGGGGCAAGGGGGACAATAGACCTCTTGCAAAAGTCCCTAACACCCCACCCCCAACCCCTCCCCGCTCTTCGGGAGGGGAGACAAAGCGTAGCTTTGGCGGGGTGGGGTTCTTTCNCCAATCCCCAATCCCCCAGTATCATTGAAAAGCAACTCAGTATAAGAAGGTGTGAGTAGGTGAAAATAGCACTGAGCGTAATTTTGGCGGTGGTTGTGGGATTGTTTGTGGTAATCGAGATTGGACTGCGATCGCTGTTTGGTTTTGGTAATCCCCTGATTTATATTGGCGATGAGCAAATTGGTTATTTGTTGGCTCCTAACCAACGTACCCGTCGTTTTGGTAATCGCATTGAAATTAATGAATATTCTATGCGAGGTAGTCCGATCAAAAAGCTACCAGCACCTACTGGGCTGCGAATTCTCCTCTTAGGTGATTCTATTGCTAATGGTGGCTGGTGGACAGATCAGACTAATACAATATCTAGTTTGATGATGCGTTCTCTAACATCATCCACTAATAGTAATTACCAGGAAGTAGAAGTGCTAAATGCTTCAGCTAACTCTTGGGGGCCAAGGAATGAATTAGCTTATTTAGAGAAGTTTGGCACTTTTAACGCGCAAGCAGTGGTGTTATTAATTAATACCGATGATTTGTTTGCAACTCCTCCTACTTCTTTACCGGTAGGACGCGATCGCAACTACCCCGATCGTAAACCTCCTCTGGCATTAGTGGAAGTGTGGCAGCGTTACATCGTCAAGCAAAAGCCAATTCCAGAACTACAAGCCGTGCAAAATGAATCGGGCGATCGCGTGGGGATTAATCTGGAGGCGATCGCTAAAATTCAAGCCTTGACTCGCCAATCCAACAGCAAATTTCTGCTGGTGATGACTCCCTTACTACGAGAAATTGGTCAACCAGGCCCCCGCGATTACGAAATTAAAGCACGTCAGCGCTTGAGTGATTTTACCAAAGCACAGCAAATTAACTATATAGACTTTTTACCGAACTTCAATTCAACTACCAACCCCCAAGGTTTGTTTCACGATCACATCCACCTCAACTTGCAAGGTAATAAATTTGTCAGTGAAGTTATGGAGCGATCGCTTTTGGAAATATTAGGAGATTCGTCACTTCGTCACTAATATTCGTGTTTTAGTTAAATTTTTGAGTATCTCTAACCAAATTATTTAACTCTTCCTGCATTTGACTTTGCACTATTTCATAACAAGTATTCACATAGTTACGATCTCTAGCTGCATCTTGACCATATCTTTCAAAAGTAATTGGATGACAGACGCGAGTGTGAATCTGCACAGGTAGAGGAATATTTGGCAGAGGGCCAATAGACAAGCCCCAAGGCAAACCTAAGTAAATTGGGAAAACTCCAGGATCAATTTGATATAACCACGGCAATCCCCACTGATGTAATTGTTTAACGAAATCATAGCAATCACATAAAACTATCAAGCTATCATGAGCGCCTACCGAGATTACAGGAATAATCGGAACTTCTTGTTTTAAAGCCAGCTTGATAAAGCCCTGATGATCGGCAAAATGTATTTTATGGCGTTGGCTATGAGGACGAAACATATCATATTGTCCTCCAGGATATACCAGAACGCTAGCACCTCGATCGAAAGCCGCACTAGCCGTTTTGGGATGTGCAACAATTGCTCCGAATTTCTGGGCTAATCCTGCTATTTCTGGACTCACTTTCCAAGCGGAAGGGTGCATTAGACCATACACCAAACGCTCGGTTCCAAATCTCGAAAACCAATCGTACATCATCATTATTAAATCTGGAGAAGCCATTCCCCCATTGTGAGAGCCAACAAGTAGTACTTTCCCTGTTGTTGGTATATGGTGCCATCCATCAGTTTTTACTTGAAAATAATAACGGTAAAACCATTCCCATACAGGCATCAGTAATTCAATAAACTGAGCATCTCGCTGTGTTAATGACTGATGAATCTTTTTCGAGAATTCTGATGTTAAGCAATTGTCAGCGCTGACAGAAATATTCTCTACCTGTTTTGGAAATTCCATAATTAGTCGCCATCTTCCATCACTCTTGCAAGTATCTCTGCAACTGCTCTAAATTTCAATGCCCAAAAGCTTTTTCACTTTCTCAACAAGATTGATACTAGTCTTGGTGGTTTATTTTTATCCTGTTCATGCCACCACTCCTTGAAGTCTTCAAGTAGGAAGCCATGAACTTTCGCTGTGTTAAAAAAGTCTGAAAAATGATGCACAAATGCAGGAATTTTAATGAACTCTTGCTGTCTTTGAAAATTAGCTTTTGTTCCTTGATATTGCTTGAATGGATGAAGCTCACAGATAAAAAAGTATCCTCCTTTGACTAATACACGAGATGCTTCTGAAAATATCAAGCTGAGGTCTTCGATGTGTTCTAGAACAAGATTACAAGTGACTAAATCGGCAGACTCATTATGAAAAGTCCATTGCTTGGTAATGTCTTCGGTAATAAACACCACATTAGCAGACCTCACTTTCTCTTTTGCCTTTTCGATCATCTGTGCTGAAAAATCGATCGCACAAACTTTCAGAGCAATTTGTGAAAGCAAAAGCGTATTTTTACCTGTGCCACAGCCAATTTCCACGACTGATTTAGACCTCAAACCCATCAAGGTTTCTCTGGTGACGGTTTGATCGAGATCGCGCGTCAGATTTTCGTCAGCATCGTATGTGGCTGACCAATTATCGTATGCTGCTTGAATACTCATATAGCTTTTGCCGAGCAAAGGGTATTATACGTATTTATCATTCCTATTTCACCATGCGATCGCCCAGTCCGATCATGAGTGCTGCCGCCAGTGCCGCTATTGTCCGAACGTGGTTCCAGAACGTCCAGTTGGTAAGGTATCTAGCCCATAGGTTCGCGCCTTCAGGGCTATCTGGTTTAGCGATCGCTAACGCATCATTTAGCGGCACATTGAAGGCGATCGTTACTAGAACGGTGCCAATGAGATAGAGCAAGCTACCGATAAGCAAATAGGCAGCGCCAGGTTGATGCCACTTTAACACCGAGGAAACCGCTAGAAAGATGCAAGCCGCAGCCGTTCCGAAGAGTGCCAACATGAACAACGGATTGATCGCGGTGATATTGATGGATTGCATGGCGATAATGCCCTCCTTTGGCTGGAGTCGTGCAAGGGCATTCATCACGAAAGTCGAGAAGGCAAAGAAGACGCCAGCCACCAATCCGCAGCCTAGTGCTGTGAACAGCGTCAAAGGGAAGCGCAAATTGTCAATAATTACCATTAAAGCCTCCTGTTAAGAGCTAATTTATAAACTACAGTAAAGTCTCTGTCTCGTAAGCGTTTCAGGAATTTGAGCCAATCAAGCGTTTATTCTCTGAAAGTCATGCCCAGCAATGAATTGGGTATCCTTAAGATTTTCTTTACGAATCAGCTCTAATACTGCCCAACGCCTTGTTCGCAGATGGTGTTATGTCACAATACGCTTGGGTTAAGGGTTATTGGTGTAGATGATTAGTCTTTCAAGACGTTAATTGTCATCAATACCTAAATATTATTAATTAGGTGTGTAGAGTTGGATGTAATTAAGAAAAAAATTAATAAATCAAATTTATCTAATCACTCAAAAGCTTTATCAGTAAAGATTTAAAGCAGGTATGATCGCGAAAGGTGATTGCGAAGTCGGGGTTATCTCATTAAACTTTGAAGCTAGTGGTACGTGAAAGTATAAAGTGAATGAATTTAGATATCCGAAAGTCTGTAGTTAGACAATTTTACTCAACAGAACTTAATAAACTTTACGATTTATCAGACTCGTTCTGTAATTTTTTTCCTGCGTGTCGAATTGCAAGTGTTCAACTATTAACTCTATCTACTGATATGGCTTTCAATTGTGTAGAGATTGAAAAAATTGAGCAAGATATTCCTCAGTCTGTAGTTAAAACTTATAATCGCCATCTTTGGTACTCTCAATACAGCCTCAGCGATCTGTACTTGGTAAAAATTCCTGTTGAATCTGAGAATTCGTTTGCTCTTCTAATACAGGGATATGTTGATGATGGATGGGACAATAGCGGTCGGTTTATAGAAATTTTCGATAAGCAAGGTGATTTTCTAGGAGCAGGTCGTTGTCGCTATGAAGGTGTAGAGTGGCTTTCTCGACAACTTGACGGCAAAGACTTCTATACTCCGGCTCCTCCTTGGGTTGGTGATGAGCCTGGAGTTCAACCTGCATCCGAGCCTAGATGGTCTACTGAATTTCTCTTACAGTACGCTGTTAATATTGAGCATAAAGGTTCAGTTACCCGCTATATGCTTCCTGGCGAAGATTAGCAAAATTTTCAACTGTACCAAGGCATGGCTTCATAATAAGTAGAGCGATCGCACTGCTTGCGACAATGTATTTACAACCTTTTGACACCTACGATCCACAGACTACATTACTGTAAATCTGAAACAAATATCTTAGCTGTATAGCTTGGCAAGTCAGTCACGAAACCATCCTCTCCAGATTTTACTTCTTGATTACTAACCCAATCTCGCCAATACTCAGCAGTTGGGAAGCCTAAAATTTTATATTGATTTAGATTTTGATCGGAGAAATTTACCACGACAACGACATGAGAATTCTGCTCATCCCAACGGGTGTAAGCCAGCACTTTCTCAGCTGCATTTTCGTAGAAAAACTTAATATTGTCACTTTGCAAAGCTGGATTTTGCTGGCGTAGAGCAATCAGCTTTTGATAATACTCAAATAAATCATGATTCTGGTCGTTTGACAACAAAGACCAATTAATCTTGCGCGGCTTAGTCACATCTTCGCTTTTTTGCTGATATTCGCCAAACTCTTCTCCCATCCACAGCATCGGTATACCCATCGCTGTCATTAACACAGCAGCAGCTAACTTAGCTCGTTCAAATGCGGGTGTGTCAAAGATGCCGCAATTGCCTAATTCTCGTAATACACGTTCGCGATCGTGGGTTGCCAAATAATTAATTACATTGGTTGCGATCGCATAACCCTGTTGTTTGGGATCTAAAATCTGCTTGAGTTGTTCTAATTCAAATGATTGACCACAAATATACGGAACTATAAAGTACCGAAAACTCTCATGCCAACAAGCATCTAATGGGCCATCTGGCTTGACTACAGTGTTTGTATCGGGAATGTGTTCAGCAATGTTGTAAAACTGTTTGGGCGCAGCATGGTTTTTCGCTTCCTTAGTCAGCCAGTTGAGAAATTCAAAGTTAGCCAATTGCCGCACTGCATCAAAGCGAATTCCATCAATGTGATACTCCTGAATCCAAAATTTTACCACATCGCCGATGTATTCCCATGCAGGTTTAATATTTAAGTTTTTGTCGTAATTATCATAGTTAAACTCTGGCCCCCAGTAATTATCTGGGTCTTCAGGATAATGTTTATGTTCGTAGTACCAGTAATTTCGGTCAATTAGTATTAAAGGGCATTCTTCATCTGTATGGTTATAAATTCCATCCATAAAGACGCGGATGCCTCTACCATGACACTCGTCAATCAACCGCTTTAAATCTTCTGTTGAACCGTAACTAGATTCTGTAGCAAAGAAGTGGCGAACTTTATAGCCCCAGTTATAATCACCAGGGTACTCATTAACTGGCATTAATTCAATTGCATTAATTCCCAATTCGCAAAGATAATCTAACTTAGCAATTATCCCTAAATATTTGCCTCGCTCGTGAGAGTCAACTTCATCACCAGTAAAATCGGCAACGTGCATTTCGTATATGACTAATTCCCGATTGTCAGGCAACGGTATCTCATCGTGTTGCCAAATGTAAGTATCAACAACGCGTTGACCATCTTGAATGCGTACTATGCTGTATTTTTCTGTTTCATTAACATCTGTTGCTTTGGGATCAATGACATCTATCCATTCATCAAGTGCAAAATTTGGGCTTTTGGTTTGAATGCGAAATTTATATTGATAAACGCCATCTTCCAGTTTAATTTTAGTGCGAAAATAACCATCTTCACTTTTTGACATGGGAATTTCTTTCCAATCTGAAAAAGACCCAATTAAAGATGCTCCTTTGTTACGAGGAGCAAATAATGTAAATTCAGTTAGATTTAACATTTTCACACGTTTAAATTTTAGCTAGTTCTAGTCACTAAAATTATTGTGTAATATAAAAGAGTTTGCAGCTTCTTTCTTAAGTATTATCAATATTTTCCTAATGTGCTGGACTTCAACCAGATATTGCGATCGCTATGATTGTAGCGATGCAATGACTATTTACCGATATCTTCATTCCAAAGTTCGGGGTTAGTTTCAATAAACTCACTCATCATTTGTTCGCACTCATCAAGATTAAGATCAATTACGTCTACACCGTGAGATACCATAAATTCTTTAGCACCAGGAAAAGTTCTAGATTCTCCAGCGATGACTTTTTTAATGCCAAATTGTACCACTGCCCCAGCGCACAGGTAACATGGCATTAAAGTTGAATAGAGTGTAGTACCTCTATAACTGCCAACTCTTCCAGCATTGCGGAGACAATCGATTTCGGCGTGGGTAACAGGATCGCTGTCTTGCACGCGTTTATTGTGTCCTCTGCCAAGAATTTTGCCATTCTTGACGAGAACCGAACCAATGGGAATTCCACCTTCTTGTCTGCCTTGTTTTGCTTCTTGAATTGCAGCTTCCATAAACTCATCCATATAATTCTCCTTTTATGACAAAACAACTGGTATTAATGGATCACGATGGCGGTGTAGATGATTATCTGGCAACTATGCTGCTGTTGACAATGGATCGTATTGAACTCCTTGGTGTTGTCGTCACTCCAGCAGATTGCTACGTTCAGCCGGCTGTTAGCGCCACACGTAAAATTATCGATTTGATGGGATTTTCTCATATCCCGGTAGCAGAAAGCACTGTGCGCGGTATCAATCCATTTCCTACTCTCTATCGCCGTGATTCGTTTATCGTTGACCATCTTCCCATTCTCAATCAAAGCGAAACCATCACTACGCCTCTGGTTGCCGAAACAGGTCAAGATTTCATGATTAAGGTGTTGCGCGAGGCATCAGACCCCGTAACGTTGATGGTAACTGGCCCGTTGACGACGGTAGCAGTGGCTTTGGACAAAGCACCAGACATTGAAGCCAAGATTCACAAAATTGTGTGGATGGGGGGTGCGTTGAATGTTGGTGGCAATGTGGAAAAAAGTCTGGAAGCAGGACAAGATGGTTCCGCCGAATGGAATGTTTATTGGGACGCAATTTCAGCAGCACGGGTATGGCAAACCCAAATTGAAATTATTATGTGTCCTTTAGATTTAACTAACAATGTCCCAG
The DNA here is from genome assembly GCF_002246015.1 of Nostoc sp. 'Peltigera membranacea cyanobiont' 210A. Classification (GTDB taxonomy): domain Bacteria; phylum Cyanobacteriota; class Cyanobacteriia; order Cyanobacteriales; family Nostocaceae; genus Nostoc. Next base: position 392,200 of record NZ_NOLJ01000007.1, on the reverse strand, counting down.
TTACATCGGAGTTAGTATACAAAATGGGACGACAACGCCACTATCCCATCTCTGATTTGGCTGGACAATGTTATGCACTAGTTATTCCCCAAGATTATTATTTTTGGGATGTGTTGGCAACAGCCTATTTGGGACATCCAGAATTTTATCAATTGCGCGAATGGGAAACAGAAATTATCACTACTGGTCTTAGTCAGGGGCGTACTAAAGTAGTTCCTGGCGGGCGGAAGATTTATGCAATGGATAAGGTAGATAAAGAGGCTTTTTATGCTTATATTTTGCAGCAATGGGCAAGATAAAAAACTAAAAAATTAGGTGGCGTGCATACTCAAACTCGCTACTGAAAACTAACGGCAAAGCTCACCGGACGCAGATAATCTCTGCAACTCAACTGACCATATTGCAGCATTCCGGTGCAGAGACTTTTTTGGGTACGATACCATTTCAGACTAACAATTACTCATAGCGTGCCTTTTTAGATTTAATAACCTCAATGACATCATCGTGTCTTTGCCCTTCAATAATATCCTTGAGATGAATTTGCCCATTAATGTATTGAACATGGATGCGCCAACCTGAGACTTTATCGATATCAGCACGATAAATTGCCTGCTTCACACCTTTTACTTTGTGCAGCCTCGTTTTTGGAAATTTTCTTGTTCTATGACACTCATTATCTTCAAGCTCTGCCAAGGCTTCAAGAAAAGCAATCTTTAGCTCGTCATCTGGCAAAATCTTCATGGCTTGATAAATAATGCCGTATTCATCACACAGAGTAAGGGTTTGTGCCATAAACCAACTTACGAGAACCGGGCAGTTTCTCGATTGTGATGGAGTAATCCTTGATACAAAGACTCTGCCACACCTTTATACGCTTTATCAAGATTATCGTGTTTGACCACTCGAAAAAGAGTAAAAATAACTTGCCCAAAAATTGGATCTTCGTCAACTGTCAAAATCACCCTTAGTTTCTGCGAAACCCTTAGCGTGTAAAGCGAAGATTCATAGCCATTAATATCTGACGGTAGTGGAAGACGACGCAACTTACGATAAACGTCAGCTTTTTGAGTTGGAAAGAGGCTGGCACAATCATTAATTTTTTGAACCGCTGCGGCTTTCTCATCTTCACTCAGGCTGCCAAGATCCTTTTCAAAGCTCCTTGTTGACTCAATTAGAACATCCACGTTACGAACCGCCAATCTGAATTTAGCTACTTGTCTTCTCTCCTTAACATAATAACAGTTATCTACAGAAAAATTTTGTATATCATCCTTATAAGGACGTTATATGGAAAATTTATTAATATTATTCTATGCTAAAAATTTAACAATTGGCTATAAAAGCTTTCAGATACAATTCGTCTGAAGTACTATTTTTACAAAGCGGAAAAGAGAGATAAGGATTATTAATAATTAATAAAATTTAAACCTAAGAAGAGAGCTGCAATAGTTCCCGCCACAGAAATTTTACCTTGAATAATTTTATCTAAAACTGATTCTACGGGAATTAATACAACTTCAATTTCTTCTGTAATATCTAGTTGCTGCTCTCCAACTTTACTTACATCCTCTGCTAAAAATAAATGTATTTGATTCGTATCTTTACTCGGCTTATCGTATAGAGTTCCGATTTTTCTAAATTCTTGGGAAATATAACCAGTCTCTTCTCTCAGTTCTCTAATTGCTGCTACTTCTGCACTCTCTTTTGTGGGATCGAAATTACCTGCCGGCAATTCCAAGAAAAATTCACCTACGGCGTGTCTATATTGCCGGACAAAAATAATTTCTCTATTACTAGTGATAGGTAAAACCATCGCAACGTCAGGCTTAATACTGACAAAATAATCATCTATAATTTTACCATTTGGTAATTCTATAGGACTCCTATTTGATTTTTGAACGGATTTTAGAGATAAATCCTTGCTGGATATGCATTTAAGTCTCAGTATGTTTTCAAAATTCAAACCGGATTCCTATATTTCATCTTGCCTTACCTGACACCAAGGATTATCTAAAACCATTTTTGATTTTAAAATCTTCCATTTATTTAAGTTGTTCATAAACTAAGTAAAAATAAAATGTATGTATAAAAACTTTGTAATGAATGTAAAAAAGTATAACAGATGCATCCGATAATCTAAACTTTCAACTTACACTAGCTTTTGCAATTAGCATAATATGTATAATAAGTATGCAAATAAATGTAAATTTATTTACAGTAAATAAGAGATTTCCGTTGACCATTAGTCGGGGCACAACGGCACAGACAACTAATGTATGGGTGAGTATCTCACACGATCGCATCGAAGGTTGGGGGGAAGCATCGCCCTTTGGTGTAGGTAATCATCGGCAATCAACTGATGCAATCAAAAATGCTTTAGAGGAAGTTGTGCCGCTGTTGCAAACATTCAGCCCTTTACAACGTCAGGAAATTGAGCAAGTTTTAACACAAAACCAAGTTCCTTCTGCTGCAAGAGCTGCGTTGGATATGGCAATGCATGACTGGTTGGGTAAGCGCGTAGGTTTACCTTTGTGGCAACTTTGGGGACTCGATCGCAATCAAATAGTCCCGACTTCAGTCACAATTGGAATTAATTCACCTGAAGGCGCTAGGGCGAGAGCGCGAGACTGGTTAAAGTTTACAGATGTCCGTCTTTTTAAGGTGAAGCTAGGTAGCCCAGATGGCATAGATGCAGATAAAAAAATGCTCTTAGCGGTGCGAGAAGAAGCACCTGAACTAGAATTTTTTGTTGATGCTAACGGCGGCTGGAGTTTAGAAGATGCGATCGCAATGTGCAATTGGCTGGCAGATTTAGGTATAAAGTATGTAGAACAGCCATTGCCACGAGGGGAGGAAGCAAGTTTAGCAAAACTCAAAGAACACTCTCCCCTCCCCATCTTTGTCGATGAAAGTTGTTTCACCAGCGGCGATATTCCCGATTTGGCAAATTACGTGGATGGCATTAATATCAAACTAATGAAATCAGGGGGACTAACTGAGGCAATGCGAATGGTACATACAGCGCGAGCGTATCGGTTGCAAGTAATGTTCGGTTGCTATTCTGACAGTTCCCTAGCTAATACAGCAGCATTGCAGCTAGCACCACTAGCTGATTATTTAGATTTAGATAGTCACCTTAACTTAATTGATGACCCTTTTACAGGTGCATTGCTAAAACAAGGAAGAGTTTTGCCAAACGATTTACCAGGTTTGGGAGTACAACACAGTGCGTCTACCACTTAATCAACGAGTAGCTATCTTGCTACATGATGGAATTACTGGGACTCAGGGCAAAACAGGGTTAGCAATTTTACGTTACAGTGAAGCCCCAATCGTAGCCGTAATCGATCGCGAGTGTGCTGGTAAATCCTTACCAGAATTAACAGGTATCAAGCGTGATGTGCCGATTGTGGCATCGGTAGCCGCAGCCCTAGAGTACAAGCCGGAAGTTTTAGTAATTGGCATTGCCCCTGGAGGTGGCGCTGTACCAGATGATTACTGGCTGGAAATCAAAGATGCTTTAGAAGCGGGAATGTCTTTGGTGAATGGTTTACATACACCAATGGCAAGTATCCCAGAATTAAATGCACTGCTTAAACCAGGGCAACTAATTTGGGATGTCCGAAAAGAACCGTCTAATATTAGTGTTGCTAGTGGAATGGCACGCACCCTTCCATGTCGGCGGGTGTTGACAGTGGGAACCGACATGGCAATTGGTAAAATGTCAACTAGTCTAGAGTTACATTGGGCGTCAAAACTACGGGGCTGGCGTTCTAAATTCCTCGCCACGGGGCAAACTGGGGTGATGTTAGAAGGGGATGGTGTGGCTTTAGATGCCGTGCGGGTAGATTTTGCCGCCGGTGCTGTGGAACAAATAGTTATGCGCTATGGCAAAAACTACGACATCTTGCATATTGAAGGACAAGGTTCACTGCTACACCCTGGTTCAACAGCAACTCTACCCCTAATCCGTGGTTCGCAACCAACCCAACTAGTTTTGGTACATCGGGCGGGACAAGTTCATGTACGCAATCATCCCCATGTAATCATTCCACCTTTACCAGAGGTGATTCGGCTGTATGAAGCTGTTGCTAATGCTGGTGGTGCTTTTGGAAGTGTTTCTGTAGTGGGTATAGCGCTGAACACAGCCCATTTAGATGAGTCTGCGGCTCAGGAAAGCATCGCTCAAACAATAGCAGAAACGGGGCTACCTTGCACTGATGTAGTCCGCTTTGATGCCAATGTGCTGCTAGATGCGGTGATGAAGAATTAGCGACTGTAGAATACCTTAACCCTGACCAGTTTTAAATTTTGAATTCTCCGAACGCGAACAGCGTCTCTAAGAATTGGGGCTGACTGCTACGCTAAACTTATAGCACTGAGACACTTGCTGCCATGTCTGTCGCCCAAGATTTAGAAACCTCAGAAAATGTTATATTTCCCCCAGGGGATTTATATAGTAACGAACCGCCTTTGGAAACTGACTTGCATCGGTTGCAAATGACACTACTCATCCAATGTTTGGAGTGGTTGTGGCAAAATCGCCAAGACTTTTACGCATCGGGTAATCTCACCATCTACTACAGTCCACGCCAGCGCAAATCAGAAAATTTTCGGGGGCCAGATTTTTTTGTCGTACTGGGAACTGAACGCAAACCCCGCAAAAGTTGGGTTGTCTGGGAAGAAGATGGCAAATATCCCAATGTAATTATAGAAATTATCTCGGATAGCACAGGTGACACTGATAAAGGCTTAAAAAAACAAATTTACCAAGATATATTTCGCACACCAGATTACTTCTGGTTTGACCCGGAAACGTTAGAGTTTTCAGGGTTCCATTTGCTGGATGGTGAATATCAACCGCTAGAACAAAATCCCCAAGGCTGGTTATGGAGCCAACAGCTAGGTTTATATTTAGGGGTTGCTCAAGAAAAGTTACGCTTTTACACTCCTGAAGGAGAACTGCTTCCCACACCCGAAGAAGTGGCACAACAAGAGAAGCAACGCAGCGATCGCTTGGCAGTAAAACTGCGAGAATTAAATATAGATCCAAATACTATTTAACTTCCACGCTGCTTGCTTGTGCCTGTTGGCTCAAATGTTATGGATCTTCAGGAAAAACCCATTTTGGCGGTTCCGTCATTTTTTTCCGCAGACGTTCTTGTGCCAACTCCAGCATTTTGTCTAAGGGAGTCTCTTCAATAAATTTTGCGGTTGCCTCTCTAAACTCGATATTGGGGCATTTATCCCCTAAAACACACCCGTTAACACAGGCTACAGCGCAGTCAATTTTTTGCTCCACAGTAAATTCCTCTCTCTAAAAGTTATGAGTTATAAATTGTGAGTTATGATTTTCACCCCTAACTCTTCACTGTTAACTCTTTACTATCAGGCATTACCCTCAAGGTAAATTTTACCTTGCCAGCTGCCATCCCATTAGTCTGAATACTTACCATTTAGAAAGTTATGAGTTATGAGTTATGAGTTATGAGTTATGATTTTTACTCCTAACTCCTCACTCCTCACTCTTATAAAGGGCGCTCATGTCGGAACTCTTTGCTACTACTGGAACTATAGCCGCGATCGCCACTGCTGTTGTCCCCCAACAGGGTAGTGTTGGCATTGTGCGGGTGTCCGGTTCTCAAGCAATGACAATCGCCCAAAGTCTCTTTCATGCACCAGGGCGACAAGTTTGGGAAAGTCACCGGATTCTCTACGGTTACATTCGCCATCCCCAGACGCAACAAATAGTGGATGAAGCCCTGTTGCTGATTATGAAAGCACCCCGTTCTTACACCCGTGAAGATATTGTAGAATTCCATTGCCACGGGGGAATTATGGCAGTGCAGCAGGTGTTGCAACTGTGTTTAGAAAATGGAAGTAGACTAGCGCAACCTGGAGAATTTACTCTCCGCGCCTTTTTGAATGGACGATTGGATTTAACTCAAGCCGAAGGTATTGCTGATTTAGTGGGAGCTAAATCGCCCCAAGCAGCTCAAAGTGCCTTAGCTGGTTTACAAGGAAAATTAGCTCATCCGATTCGGCAGTTACGCGCTAACTGTTTGGATATTTTGGCAGAAATTGAAGCTCGGATTGATTTTGAGGAAGACCTTCCTCCGCTGGATGATAAAGCGATCGTATCAGAAATCGATAAAATTGCCGCAGAAATAACTAGGTTATTGGAAACCAAAGATCAAGGTGAGTTGCTACGCACTGGTTTAAAAGTGGCAATTGTTGGGCGTCCGAATGTGGGTAAGTCGAGTTTATTGAACGCTTGGAGCCGGAGCGATCGCGCCATTGTGACTGACTTACCCGGTACAACCCGCGATGTGGTCGAATCTCAGTTAGTAGTCGGGGGAATTCCCGTACAAGTGCTTGATACAGCAGGGATTCGGGAAACAACAGACCAAGTGGAAAAAATTGGCGTCGAGCGATCGCGTCGTGCCGCAAATGCAGCTGATTTAGTTTTGCTTACCATCGATGCTTCCGCAGGTTGGACAGAAGGCGATGAAGAAATTTATGAAACAGTACAACACCGTCCGTTGATTCTAGTTATTAACAAAATCGATTTAGTAGAAGAAAGCAAAAGAACAACTCTGCAATCCAAAATCCCAAATCGTTCGACTGAGCGTAGCCGAAGTCCAAAATCTACAATTGTCACAGCCGCAGCCCAAAATCAAGGTATTGATGCTTTAGAAACAGCAATTTTAGAAATAGTTCAATCGGGAAAAGTGCAAGCTGCTGATATGGATTTAGCCATTAACCAAAGGCAGGCAGCGGCCTTAACTCAAGCTAAAATGTCTTTGGAACAGGTACAAGCAACAATTGTTCAGGAGTTACCTCTTGATTTTTGGACAATTGACTTACGAGGTGCGATTCAAGCTTTAGGAGAAATTACTGGAGAGGAAGTAACAGAATCAGTTTTAGAGAGGATTTTTAGTAAGTTCTGTATTGGTAAATAAACTATAGCGTTTCCTAATCATACAAGGTACATCTTAGCCCCCTCCTTGCTTGCGGGGAGGGGGTTGGGGGTGGGGTTCTTGTACATCACTTGGGCCGAGAACCGCTATATAAAATTTTTTGTTGAATTTTACTGTCGTTAAACTCAACCTCCGATTGATAACTAAATGTACATCTCAATTCGTCAAGCAACCATAGAAGATACGGCGATCGTTTCGGATGTTCTATTAGAAGCAGCTTTGTGGCTCCAGCAGAGTGGTAGGACTCTGTGGCATGAGAGTGAGGTTTCGCGAGAAAGTATCTCTAAAGATGTTGCTAACGGCTTGTTTTTTATTGCTGAGTGGGCAGGTGAACCAGCTGGTACAATCAAGTTTCAACTAGAAGATTTACTGTTCTGGCCCGACATTTCTCAGGAAGAGTCAGCATTTGTACATCGCCTTGCAGTTCGACGGCATTACTCTGGCGGTAAAGTCTCTTCAGCACTTCTAGCTTGGGCTGTTGAACAAGCACAAACACTTGGCAGACATTATTTACGTCTAGATTGCGATGCTTCACGTCCACGTCTCAGAGCAATATACGAACGTTTTGGTTTCCGTCATCACAGTGACAAACAAGTTGGTGCTTATTTTGTCTCTCGCTACGAATATGAAATACCTTCAATGTGTAAAGTGCATAAGTCCTAACAACAATGTCTGATGAGCTAGCCAGTACTTCATTTTAAAATCAAAGTAAACTTCTTGTCTAATTGGTAGAAAAAAGGCTAAATAAGGATTATGACCGTAACTACCTATAAATGGACAATTCAACGTTATCACAGAGCAATAGAGGCAGGCATCTTTGACGACCAGCCCATTGAACTATTGCGCGGCGACCTAATTGTTATGCCCCCAGAACGAGAACCTCACGCCTACTACAACACAGAAGCAGCTGATTATCTTCGCACACTGCTCGGTGAACGGGTAAAAATCCGCGATGCCAAACCCGTTACCTTGCCCAACGATTCAGAACCGGCCCCCGATGTTGCGATTGTCAAACCATTAGGTGAGGTCTACCTAGAACACCATCCTTATCCAGAAGATATCTTCTGGCTTATTGAATTTTCCAAAGCCACCCTGAGCAAAGATTTAGGTGACAAAAAAGACATCTACGCTGAGGCTGGTATTGTTGAATACTGGGTTGTCAACCTGAAGACTCCGCAGTTAAAGGTATTTCGTGACCTAAAAAATGGAGAATACAAAATTGAACTGACACTAACTACAGGTACTATTTCACCCCTAGCCTTTCCTGATATATCCATCCGAGTTGAGCGCCTTATAAGTAAGACGTAGTAAAGCTTATAGGATTCCTATTTGATTTTTGAATAAAACTCAGTACATCTTTATTTTTTCTTCCCTGTTCCCTGTTCCCGTTCGGCTACGCTCACGGCAAGCCTGTTCCCTTTCTCTACGAGTGATTCAGGAATAAAAGACGCTCGATGACTCGCTACCGCTTCGCTATCGGATTGCTATATTTTGTTTATCGCTAGGAATATGAAACACCTCCACAATTTATTTCTAATTTTTGAAGCAATTAAATAAGAGTTATGAGTGATGAGTTATGAATTTTTAACTCATCACTTATAACTCATAATTCATAACTCATTTTCTGTAGCGATCGCTCTTGGGATATTGCTAACAGTTGCCAGTTGTACTGTAAAGGTAGAACCTTCAGATAATTTACTTTTTACAGAAATAGAACCACCACAGCGCAGCAGCAATTGCTGTACTATCGTTAACCCTAACCCAGCACCACCATAATCTTCGGTTGCTGTTGTACGCACGCGATAAAACCGATCGAAGATTTTGGGAATTTCGTTTTCGGCAATACCAATACCTGTGTCGCGGAATTCTAATTGGACATAATCGCCTTGACTACGGGCACGCACCCATACTTGACCTCCATTAGGGGTAAACTTAAGGCTGTTGTGCAGCAGATTAATCACAATTTGCCTCAGCTTACCACTCACGCACCAAACAGATGGGAGTTCAGTCGGTACGGTGTAGGCTAGCATAATTCCTTTTTCTTGGGCTACAGGTTGGTAGGTACTGACTACTCCAGGTACTATATCTGAGAGACGCACCAACTCCAAAGTCGTCCCCTCCAAATTCTGTTCTAGCTGCACCAGTTCCAAGAAACCAGTAATCAGGGAGTTTTGCTGATCGCACTGGGTATTTAACATCTGTAAATAACGTTGTCGTTGTGGGGGTTTAAGATTAGGGGAATTTAATAACGAAAGTGCTGTTTTCATGTGCGTCAAGGGTATGCGTAGTTCCTGACAGACATTTTTCAGGTATTCATCTTTGAGTTGCTCTTTGTTGTGCAGTTCTTGATTTTGCTGCTCCAACTTATTAGTGCGTACTGTGATGATTTGACGATTAATTTCATCTTGTCGGAGGAGTTGTTTTGCCAACAATTGATTCATAAGTGCGCCTTGGGGCACGGTTGGACAAATAAAACTAGCAGGTAAAATTGAGGATGATTCTGGCGCAATCGCTTGTTGGATACCTGTTAAGACTTGCTGAATTACTCTCCCTTCAACAGTAGTTATAATCAGTAACGGCTGGTTTTTATTAGTATTTATCTTCCCCGATGTCTGATTTTTGCTTTTTTTAAGTGGTCGATGAGCCAAAATTAAACTGCAAAACTGGGGCGATAACGCCATCAGAAAGTTTTCCCGTCGCATTTGGCTATCTGGTGGTAGGTGAACGGGGACATAATCAGAAGATGATGGGGATGATGGGGGCGAGGGAGATAAGGAAATATTTAATCTTTCCTCTCCCTTGTCTTCCCCTCCTTCCTCTGCTTCCCCTTTGCTACTCTCTTCAATCTGGCAAGTATAAATGAGACTAGACGCACCTACCGAGGATTGATAACGCGCTAATTCTGATTGCCAAATTTTATCTGGTGGTAGCTTCACCCAGAGAGTGGCTGCAATTTGCTGCTCAATGAGTAAGTCAATTTGCGCTCTCACCAGTGATAGCAGAGTAGCAGGACTGAGGGACAATGGTTTAGGAGGCGTTTGCACTCCCATAACCAGTTGATAAACAGACAGATCCTTAACCAGAGAAACATTCATGAGTCAAGCACAACTTGGATGAAGCAAGAAATAATTCTGTCTTCGATTTTCACCTTTATGTGTGCATTTTTTTCAAAATCCCCACGGAAAGAAATATTAACTATAAAAAACTCTATCTACAAGGGGAGTGGGGAGCAGGGGAGCAG
>NZ_NOLJ01000007.1:359492-381775 GCF_002246015.1 Nostoc sp. 'Peltigera membranacea cyanobiont' 210A | reverse complement strand
GGGTTGGGGGTGGGGTGTAATGACTGTGGTTAGCATAACTAATTATGCGGACATGATATGACCGAGGAGAAGTTGCAGTAAGTTTTTCTCCTCTGCCCCTCTGCACCTCCGCCCCTCTGCCTTTTATGCCCAATACCCAATTCCCAAATTAACGTTGTACGTTAAATCTTTGCTGTAAAGCGTCGCGGGCGTGTTCTCGGTCGTCAAAATGGATTTTTTCGGTGCCGAGAATTTGGTAGTCTTCGTGACCTTTACCAGCAAGCAATACTCCATCACCGGGTTGTGCTTGTAAAATAGCGGTACGAATTGCGATCGCCCGATCGCAAATTACTGTTGGCTGCACTGTGTCAGCTATTCCCGCCAAAATATCTTGCAAAATCCTTTCTGGGTCTTCAGTTCGGGGATTATCTGATGTCACCACTGCCACATCAGCTAACTCAGCAGCAATTTTACCCATTTTTGGGCGCTTAGTGCGATCGCGATCGCCTCCACAACCAAATACACAAATCACTTTACCAGGTATAAACGGACGCGCAGCTTTCAATAAATTTTCCAAGCTATCGGGCGTGTGAGCATAATCTACAATCACGCTAATATCTTGCTCAGTACTAATCTGTACCCGTTCCATCCGTCCGGGAACTCCGGGAAACTCAGGTATTACAGATGCCACTAACTGCAAATCTAGCCCTAAGTGTAAAACTGCTCCTACGGCTGCTAAAAGATTTTCTAAATTATATTGTCCGACTAGGGGCGATCGAAAAGCCACGTCACCTTTTGGTGTATGTAATGTCCCACTAACACCATTTGGCTGATAACTTAAATCGCTCATCCATAAATCAGCGCTATTGTCGTTGACGCTGTAACTCCAAACCCGTTCGGAATCCAACGACGCAATTAACCGCTTCCCGTAAGAATCATCAGCATTAATTATTGCCCGTCCCTTGAGATAATCAGGGCTAAACAATAACGCTTTGGCAGCAAAGTAATCTTCCATGTCGCTGTGATAGTCGAGATGGTCTTGAGTAAGATTACTAAATACTGCTACCTCAAATTCACAACCCAACACTCTACCTTGAGCCAAAGCGTGAGAACTGACTTCCATCACTCCGAACTCACTCCCAGCCTTTACCGCCTCTGCTAGCTGCTGTTGGAGTTCGACTGCAAAGGGCGTAGTGTGGGCAGCAGTTTGCTCAAAACCTGCCCAACGAGTGTAGAGAGTTCCCATTAAAGCTGTAGCTAAATTAGCTTTGTTGAGTAGAAATTCAATTAGATGAGTAGTTGTAGTTTTGCCATTTGTACCAGTCACGCCCACCAGCTTGAGTTTTCGTCCCGGATAACCATAAAAAGCACTGGCTATCTGCGCACAAGCTTGAGTGATGTTACTTGCACTAATGACCACAGCCTGATTTGTGGGAGGATTTTTTTGTGCCGCTTCGGGAGAAACGATCGCAGCTACAGCCCCCGATGCGATCGCACTTTGCCAAAATTCCCCACCATCAACCCGCGTTCCTGGCATCCCAATAAACAAATCTCCCACACAACAAGCATGGGAATTGGTCTTTAAACCCCTAACTTCCACATCTTCCATTGGATAACTAGGCAATTGCTCAACACTGTCTACCGCTGTTAGTAATTCCCGCAATTTCATTTTGTGAACCTCGTCACATTCTTGATCTTGCGCTTATTCTGCATTATTTTTTTCTAATTGGCTAAATATTTACGCAACATTTGCTCCAACTGCTGCACACTAGCACGAGGAGAAGGACGTGGCAATAATTTCTCACTCCCCTCTGCGTCCTCTGCGCCTCTGCGGTTCGATAAATAAAGCACTGGCACTTCATACTCATACGCAGCAAACCAATCTTCACGAGTTGTAATATCCCTAACTTCCAACTCGAAACTGAGATTTTGGATTTGTTCTAGCTTTTCTTGCAAGCCTTCACATAAATGACAGCCGGGTTTACTGTATAAAATTAATCGCATTCTTGATTTGAGTTGGCGCAAGAAGTTATAAGTTTAGAATAACCTACACGCTTCGGCTTGTCGCAGGCTACCGCAGAGGGCACGGAGGAGAAGGGTAGCCAATTTCAAAGTCCCTCTCCCAAACTTGGGAGAGGGATTTAGGGTGAAAGCTCATTGATTCATGAAAGAAGTCTAATGACCAAATTCTGTGACAATGATTAACAACCAAGCAGAATACTGTATCTAAGCTACTCATGAGCCAAAGTTCTGAAAACAGCCCTTTACCAGGCAAACCTGTTCAATCATATTTCCAGTGGTTATACGCCTTCTGGAAATTCTCTCGCCCTCACACAATTATTGGTACAAGTCTGAGTGTTTTGGGTTTATATTTAATTGCCATTGCTATAAGTAGAGACGCGATTAATCATATCTCTACAGACGCGATGAATCGCGTCTCTACAAACGCGATGAATCATGTCTCTACGTATTCCCTACTCCCTGTCTTTGGTGCATGGATTGGTTGTCTGTGTGGCAATGTTTATATTGTGGGGCTGAATCAATTAGAAGATGTGGAAATTGACAAGATTAATAAGCCTCATTTACCCTTAGCGTCTGGTGAGTTTTCCCAGCAAACTGGGCAATTAATTGTCGCTTCTACTGGGATTTTGGCGCTGGTTGTGGCGTGGCTAACTGGCCCGTTTTTATTTGGTATGGTAGCAATTAGTTTGGCCATTGGTACTGCATATTCTTTACCACCAATTCGCTTAAAACAGTTTCCCGTTTGGGCGGCGCTGTGTATTTTTTCGGTGCGCGGTACGATTGTTAACTTAGGTTTATATCTGCATTACAGCTGGGCGTTGCAACAAAGCCAAACGATTCCGCCTGTAGTATGGGTGCTGACGTTATTTATTTTAGTGTTTACCTTTGCGATCGCTATCTTTAAAGATATCCCCGATATGGAAGGCGATCGCCTCTACAATATTACTACTTTCACCATTAAACTTGGGCCCCAAGCTGTGTTCAATCTGTCTCTTTGGGTAATAACTGCCTGTTATCTGGGAATAATTCTGGTTGGGGTGCTAAACGTCGCCTCAGTTAACGCCATATTCCTGGTAGTTACTCATTTGGGGCTGTTGGCTTGGCTGTGGTTGCGGAGTTCGACGGTAGACTTACAAGATAAAAGTGCGATCGCTCAATTCTACCAATTTATCTGGAAACTCTTTTTTATGGAATATCTGATTTTTCCTATCGCCTGTCTTTTGGCTTAGACAATGCTAGAAACTCCCACTAGTTCAATTATCGCTGCTGTTGTAGTTGTTCTGAGTCTGTCAATCCTTGGCTATTTCGCTTGGAAAACTTTGATAACTTCAGACTTGTTTCAAAAAGGTATCAATCTTGCCCAAGCAAAAGATTATCCTGGTGCAGAAGCAGCTTTTCGCAAAGTGATTTCCATCAACTCTACTAATGATGTAGTGCGCTTGTTTTTGGGAGATGTTTTAAACCAGCAAGGACAAGTAGAAGAAGCAACAGAATTATTTCGGGAAGTAATTCGCCGCAGTCCGAAAAATCCTGATGCTTACTTGCGTCTGGCGAATATTCTCATGCAGCAAGAGCGAGAAGAAGAAGCTAAAACTAACCTAGTACAAGCTAAAGATTTATTACAAAAACAGCGCCAACCTGAAAAAGCTAAAAAAATCACTCAACTGTTAGATAAAATGAGTGCTAAGTCAAGCGAATCTTAAGTTTAATGAGAATTGCAGAGATTAAATTTTCCTGTTGTGTCTCCTAACTTTTTGCCATTCCCATCATTATGGTGAGAATGGTTTTTATTTGGTAATTTACTGCATACCATAATTATGTCCGCAATTTCTGCAAGTTTGACCACTCTCTTCACAGCCCTTACAATTGCAATCGGATGCGCGACAAGCTCCATAACCACAATGAATTTATTTAGGCTTTAGAAGAGAAAATATTAAGAATTTTAAATGATTGATTTTTGCAAAACAGCGATGATACTAACAGCCTTTTTGTTTTGTAAAGACATATTGTAGTCTCCTTAAGCAGTACAGAAATTAGACAGTAATATTTTGGGACTAGAATAGTATTAAGCAACGGCAAAGATTTAGTAGTAGATTTTATAGCTTAAATAATCCAGTATTTATGTCAAATATAATATCAGAACTGTGGACTAACTTTTTTACATCAGAATCATTTATTCCACATGGACATTGCTATCTATGGCAAACGAATTTAGTTTGGTTACACATATTATCTGACGCATTCATTGCACTAGCTTATTACTCGATTCCAGCTACACTCTTCTACTTTGTCCGCAAGCGACAAGATTTGCCCTTTGATTGGATTTTTTTGCTGTTTAGTGGATTTATCGTGGCTTGCGGCACTACTCATTTAATGGATATTTGGACACTTTGGTATCCAACCTATTGGGTGTCGGGGTTTCTTAAAGCAGTAACTGCAACAATATCTGTAATTACAGCATTAGAGCTTGTGCCTTTAGTTCCACAAGCATTGGCACTTCCTAGCCCTACTCAATTAGAACAAGCAAATCAAGAACTTCAAACACAAATAAGTGAACGCTTATGGGTAGAGGAAGAACTGCGAAAATACCAGAATCATCTCGAAGAAATGGTTACTGTTCGCACCAATGAAATTACTCAGACTAACGAGCAATTACAACAAGAAATTCTTGAACGCCAACGCATCTTAGAAATTCTCCGGCAAAGCGAAGAACGCTACCGTTACTTGGCTGAGGCAATTCCTCAACTTGTATGGACAACGAAACCTAACGGTGAATGTGATTTTTTTAATCAAAATTGGTGCGAATACACTGGGCTAACATTAGAGCAGTCTTTGGGTTCTGGTTGGTTGGCTGCATTGCATCCAGATGATGTGCAAAGAGCTGATAAAGTGTGGTCTGATGCTGTCAAAAATAGCACTATATATAACAATGAATATCGGTTTAAACGAGCTGCTGATGGCTCCTATCGTTGGCAGCTAGCGCGAGGTTTACCACTCAAAGATGAGCAAGGTTTTGTAGTCAAGTGGTTTGGAACCTGTACGGATATCCACGAACAAAAACAAATACTTGAAGAACGAGCGCACCTGCTGGAATTAGAACAAGTAGCACGAGCGAAAGCAGAAACAGCCAATCGAATTAAAGATGAATTTTTAGCCGTCCTCTCTCACGAACTACGCACTCCACTCAACGCAATTCTCGGCTGGTCAAAGTTGTTGCAAACCCGCAGGTTAGACCAAAAAAAGACATCTGAAGCACTAGCCACAATCGAGCGAAATGCTACCTTACAAGTTCAACTCATTGAAGACTTGCTGGATATTTCCAGAATTTTACAAGGCAAACTGACGCTGAATATCACGAAGATTAACCTCAAGTCCACGGTATTGTCGGCACTACAGACAATGCAGTTAGCAGCAGAAACAAAGTTGATTGAGGTGAATACAGTATTTGAACCGGGTGTGGGACAAATTATGGGCGACTCAACTCGTTTGCAGCAAGTTGTCTGGAATCTCCTTTCCAACGCAATCAAATTTACACCCAGAGGAGGAAAAGTAGAAGTGCGACTCCAGCAAACTGATGGCTATGCTCAAATAATCGTTAGCGATACGGGTAAGGGAATTAGCGCTGAATTTTTGCCATTCGTGTTTGATTACTTCCGCCAAGCAGATAGCACCTCTACGAGAAGTTTTGGTGGATTAGGACTGGGATTAGCAATTGTACGTAATATTATCGAAATGCATGGCGGCATCGTCAAAGCAGATAGCCACGGTGAGGGTCAAGGGGCAATATTTACTGTTAGCTTACCGCTTCTGCCAGATGAAAGTCCAAGGCTGACGGATGGACAAAATTACCCTGCATTCTTAGCTAGTAACTCCTTACCTATGAATGGCATCAGGGTTTTAGTTGTCGATGATGATACTGATTCACGAGATTTTGTTGCTTTTGTATTAGAGCAAGATGGGGCTTTTGTGATGGCAGTATCTTCCGCTGAAGAAGCATTACAAACCTTAGCAGAGGTCAAGCTAGATGTGTTGGTAAGCGATATTAGTATGCCCGATATGGATGGCTATATGTTAATACATGAAGTCAGAACTCGGACACCAGAACAAGGTGGGCAAATTCCAGCAATTGCCTTGACTGCCTTTGCGAGAAACAATGACCATGAAAAAGCCCTAAAAGCTGGGTTTCAGATGCATTTATCCAAACCTCTTAACCCAGAAAAATTAATTGCAGCCATTGTTAAACTGATGGAAACAAAAGTGTCAAAAATTACCTAAAAAATGACTTTTTAGTTTTAATAAAGCACTATCTATTAGATTTTTTGCATGAATCAAAAGCCCTCACCCTAAATCCCTCTCCCAACCTTGGGAGAGGGACTTTGAAATGTCTCTTGTGTACAAATAGACATTTATATGAGATTACACTTGTATCAAGTTAGCTTAATCACTTATAATTCCTGCTATAACTCCGCTAAAGCTACGCTTTTGCTCCCCGAATAGCAAGTAAGGAAGGGCTGAGATGGGGTATTTTTACGATCGCAATTAGCCGAACTTGACATTATATGTAAACCAAGCAGGTAAGGTAATAAAAATGCTGAAAAAGAAGAATCTACTGGTAGCAGCTATTATCTGCTTGTGTTTGAGTAATGGGAATACTGCCTTTGGTAAAAATGTTGGCGTTATTTTAGCAAAAATTCACAACTCTACTCAGTCCGCAGTCATTCGCAACAAAAACGCAGTTGCTAACTTCGAGCAAGGAAGCAATCTCTATAAACAGGGAGATTTAAAAGGAGCAGAGGCGGCTTTTCGGAAGGCAATTGAACTAGAACCCAATTTTGCACAAGCCTATATTGCCTTGGGAAATACTCTCGACGATCGAGGTAAACCACAAGAAGCGATCGCTCAATACAATAAAGCCATTAGTCTCGATCCTCAAGACTCTAGAGGATATTTTAATCTAGGTTTGACTTTAGCAAGACTGAATCAGTTAGAAGCTGCGATCGCCCAATATCAGAAAGCCATCAGCCTTGAACCCAAGTATGCTGAAGCTCACTATAACTTAGGAAATGCTCTCTACACTCAAGGCAAGCTAAAAGAAGCAGTTACCGAATATACAGCAGCTATTCGCCTCAAACCAGACTATGCGCCGACTTACACCCGTTTAGGAAATGCTCTGTACGATCGAGGTGAGCTAGCAGAAGCAGTTACTCAGTATAAAAAATCTATTAGCTTCGATCCTAACTATGCAGACGCTTACTATTACTTAGGAAACGCCTTATACGCTCAAGGAAAGCCAGCAGAAGCAATCGCCAACTATACCGAAGCCATTCGCCTCGCTCCGAAAAATCCAGCAGGTTATAATGCCTTGGGAAATACTCTGTACGCTCAAGGCAAACTAGAAGAAGCGATCGCACATTACCAAAAAGCCATCAGCTTCGCTCCTAACTATGCAGACGCTCATTATAATTTAGCAAGTGCTTTTTACGCTCAAGGCAAGCTCACAGAAGCAATCGCCGACTATACCGAAGCGATTCGTCTCGATCCCAAACACGCACAAGCTTACACAGGTTTGGGAAATGCGATGGACGATCGAGGTAAACCTCAAGAAGCGATCGCACATTACAAAAAAGCCATTAGCCTCGTCCCCAACGATGCATTCACTTACTATAATTTGGGAATCACTTTGGGAAGACAACAACAGCCAAAAGAAGCGATCGTTAATCTCAAAAAAGCCAGAGAATTATTCCAAGCTGAGAAAAACAAAGAGATGGTTGAGCAAGTCGATCGGCTAATCCAAAAAATTAATACCCAAACGAATTGAATAAAGGGATTGGGGACTGGGAACTGGGGACTAGGAAAGAAACAGGAAGAAGAACTATTAACAAATGACAAATGACAAATGACAAAACAAAGGGGTAAAGTCTACCTCGTAGGTGCTGGGCCTGGAGATGCAGCATACCTGACAGTAAAAGCTTACAATCTCTTAGCTACTGCTGAGGTGTTAGTCTACGATGCTTTAGTAGATGCTCAATTATTGCAGTGCGTACCAGATGATTGCCTGAAGTTGGATGTCGGCAAACGCGGTGGCAAACCCAGTACAAGCCAAGCACAGATTAACAAGTTACTGGTAAAGCACTGTCTGCAAGGAAAACAAGTTATACGGCTCAAATCAGGCGATCCGCTGATTTTTGGGCGTTGTACTTCCGAAATCGAAGCGTTGAAAGCATCCGGTTGTGATTTTGAACTAGTACCAGGAATTTCCTCAGCCCTTGCAGCACCTTTATTGGCAGGAATTCCCCTAACAGATCCGGTGTTAAGCCGCACTTTTGCAGTGCTTACAGCTCACGAACCAGAGGTTTTAGACTGGGAGGCGCTGTCACGCTTAGAGACACTGGTAATTTTGATGGGGGGGCAACATCTAGCAGAGATTGTAGATCAACTGGTGCGGCATGGGCGATCGCACTTAACACCCATTGCCATCATCCGTTGGGCAGGAACTCCAGATCAACAAATTTGGACAGCGCAACTGGGCAATATTCTAGAACAAACCGCCGGATTATCCCTTTCCCCGGCGGTAATTGTGATTGGCGAAGTTGTTGGGCTACGCAAGTACTTACAACCTGAGAAAATAGATTGTCAGGTTTCTACTACAGGCAAAACTTTTAGCCCCCCTCCTATGTCAAGCAATTTCCCCCTATCTCCCCTTACTGGTAAAATTATTTTGGTAACGCGTTCAGTTAGCCAATCGAGTCAATTTAGCGATCGCCTCATTGCATCAGGTGCAACAGTCATCGAAATGCCTACCCTAGAAATCGGCCCGCCCTCGAATTGGGAAGCTTTGGATAATGCGATCGCTCATTTATCTGACTTCGACTGGTTAATTATCACTTCTACCAATGGCATAGACTACTTTTTTGAAAGGCTAATTGCCCAAGGTAAAGATAGTCGTGCCTTAGCTAACATCAAAATTGCCGTTGTTGGTGAGAAAACAGCCCAAAGTCTCAAACAACGCTCTCTGCAAGCAGATTTTATTCCCCCCAACTTTGTTGCCGATTGTTTAGTGGAAAATTTCCCAGATAAATTAGATGGTAAAAAGGTATTATTTCCCAGAGTTGAAAGCGGCGGCAGAGAAGTTTTAGTTAAGGAATTAACTCTCAAGGGAGCAAAGGTGATAGAAGTTGCGGCATATCAATCTTGTTGTCCTAGTAGTATTCCACCTGCGGCAAAGTTAGCTCTCCAAAACCGCAAGGTAGATGCAATCACCTTTGCCAGTTCTAAAACTGTACAATTTTTCTGTCAACTTACTAATAGTATATTTTCCAACAATTCTGATACTAGCCAATTATTAGAGGGAGTTTGTATTGCCTCTATCGGCCCCCAAACCTCTAAAACTTGCCATGATTTATTCGGACGTGTGGATGTAGAAGCCGAAGAATACACTTTAGATGGTTTAACCCAAGCACTGATCGCATGGGCGACTTCGTAGATAAGGGGGCAGGGGAGCAGNGGGGAGCAGGGGGCAGGGGGAGAAAACTAATGACAAATGACAAATGACAAAACGTATAATCGGTTTAACTGGAGGTATTGCCACAGGCAAAACTACTGTCACCAATTATTTAGCTAGCACTTATAATCTGCCGATTTTGGATGCAGATATTTATGCTAGAGAGGCAGTATCTTTAGGTTCGCCTATCCTGGGTGCGATCGCTCAACGTTATGGCGAACAAATTTTACTACCAGATGGCAGCCTCAACCGTCAAAAGTTAGGCGAAATTATCTTTAATCGTCAAGATGAACGCAACTGGATAGACAATTTGATTCATCCTGATGTGCGCGATCGCTTTCTCAAAGCAATTGCTCAGTCTTCGTCAAAAATACTGGTGTTAGTAGTGCCTCTATTATTTGAAGCTGGGATGACTGATTTGGTAACAGAAATCTGGGTAGTGCATTGTTCCCAAGAACAACAACTACAAAGATTAATACAACGAAACCATTTAAATACAGAACAGGCACGAGCCAGGATTAACAGCCAATTATCCATCGAAGAAAAAGTGGCTCATGCAGATGTCGTTTTAGATAACTCTTCTACCCTAGAAGTACTACTGAAGCAGATAGATGTAGCTCTAGCCACTACAAGTAGTGACTAAATTAGATTGATATTAAAATATATACATATATGACATTTTAAAGACATAAAAAGCTTATTAATTAATACTAGATAGTTAAGCAAAAAACTTATATCTTACCAAATCTCGCCCAACAGTTAGGTGATTTTACAGTTGAATCTGCGGTTAATAGTACTGTAAATTTAAGAGAATCGGCTTTTAAATGAATTATAAGTTCTATTTTTTAAATGTTTTTAAGTGCCTTCTCTTCAATCAGAACAGGTATGAACTTAAGTTTTAGTTTTTTCAATAAATTATCTCTGGTTATCTCTCCAGTAACAGAATTAAAACAAAAGAATAAAATCCATGATTACAGACAACAAGTTTGTGGAGGCGACTACATATTTGAGCGCCTCAATGAAGGAACAATCGGGTACATGACTGGAGTAGGGAAAAGCGTTAAAGCTTGCGATCGCATTATTTTACAAGAAGGTTGTGAATCTTATCAATATCAAGTTGAAGAAATTGATTACTATTCAGATCCATCTGATATGTGGATAGCTTTACTCAAGCAAATACCGAATGACTAAATATTAAAGTCAACCAGTTTCTTCAAATCTAGAGTTCAATACAGTTCATAATGAGCAACCAAATCCTGATATAGAGGCGCAATTTATCGAGTCTTGAAAGACCAATTATCTACACGATTCTCCTTCTTTTACTAGAGAATAGTAAAAGTAATACCAATTGGAAAAAAGAATGCGACAAATAGACCATTTGTAGAGACGCGATTCATCGCGTCTTTTACCCAAGGCTATGTTGCAATCATTAATTGAATTGGTATAAGGTATATCATAGTCGCCTCCTCGCTTGTTAGGAGGGGAGTGAGGTTTTTATACCTCACTCAATCGAGAACAGCTATATCTATGTTAAATCGATCAAAAAATGAGCTATTAAAGTATTTCTTTCATAGGATAGCAAGTAAAGATGCAAAAGATTTGGATTATCTTTATCAAGGTGCATCACTGAACCATCAACTGCTAAGTGGTGATGATCTATCCACCGCTCCTGTGAATCTAGTAAAAAACTGAAATAGGGGCTGACATCTGGATGATTTTTTGTTAATTCTTCATAGCTTTGATAAAAAGGAGGTATCCCAATTCCCATCGGCATATATAAGCCTTTAGAATAATCTGCTACAGGCAATTGAGGAAGCGTTTTCAGATTAACGCCACTGATGAATAATCTATTTTTCTCACCAGTTTTGGTATCTGTGAATCCTAGCTCAATTTCCTGTAAATTTTGTTCAACGCCAATCGGTTTAATATTCCTCAAAATCGCTTTGTCAAATTTGCCTATTCTCCAGTATTGATTTCCCCAAGGCTTATTTTGGTCGTAAAATCCTGGCGCTTGAAAACTTGCAAACTTAACTTCATTTTTAACGTCGTAAAAATCTCTCCATTTGGTGATGTTGGTCGCTAGCGTAGTTCTAACTTTTCTACTTTGCTCTCCTGATACAATTATCCTCTCATCAAGGGGGAACTGAGTAGCAACTTCTTTTTGATCGATTACATTTCTAAGAAGATTAGTTTTTACTATTGTGCCACTCGGATCTTGCCAGTGTTCTAATTTCCACCAATGCTGCCAATATGAAATCTTATTAATTTTTTCAAAAATATTTTTGTAATGTCCAATTGGGAAAGTAAACCAACTTTGATAATAAAGGGTTTTGTTATTATCCTCTTTAGTAAAAAGTAAAATTTCCCAAAATCCGGCATTTAAGCAATTATTGGCCAAAGCTATCTCTACAATATTTTGCTTTTCAAAACCATCTCCTCCAACGATTTCTATATTTTTGGAATTAGCAGGAAAACTAATCTGTTGCCTGTTCCACTCCCTATCTGTAAAAGCGATTATTTCTAAACCTCGATCTTTTTTAACCCATTCAGGTGCTTTAGGAACTAATAGCTCTAAATCTACATTTTTTATAACTATTTTTGCCGTATTTTTGTCTGTTGCTTCCAATACGAAATCGAAATGCGTATCATCTTTCTTAATCAGTGTTAATTTTCGATTAGAATATCTTTTAAAATTTTTTCCTAATGGTGCAGGATTGGCTGGATAATCAACATTAGATAATTCTTCTAGTTTTACACTCATCTGATTATCAAATTTATATCTGGATTTAAACCAGAAACCACCTAGTCCTAGCAAACCAAGGCAGAGAATAAGAGTACTAAATAAAATCTGTTTCTTCGTGACTCTGAAATTAGGTATGCCAAATTGGGAAATGCCTGCAATTTTTCCTTTCGCAGAGATGTTTTTCATTAGATAAATTTATTTTTATGAGAATGGTGATTAACAGCATAGCATTCTGCAAAATGGATGTCTGTCTTATCTCTATTTTCAACAAAAGTGTTAATAAACAGTTATCTGCAACCAAGGAGTTTAATACCAATTCTTGTAGATGCTGAACGTTACATCTCTGTTAGAAAATTGCTCCACTTGAAGAGGGCAAAATAGGAGCAATTTTTCGCTACACTTACAGCGTATTTCAAGTAAATGAAGTACACGGTTAGGGGCAGAATATGTTCATTGGTGTCAACTTAAGCCGAAAACTATATCAGACAGGCGTTTTGCAAATCCCTCACGCCCTCATCCCCTAACCCCTTCTCCTTTGGGAGAAGGGGAATTGAATGTCTAGCTCCCCTCTCACGGATGGGAGAGGGGCTGGGGGTGAGGGCAAAACGTTGTCACCAAGCGGGTTTCACGTTAAGTTGACACCAATGCAACATTTTGTGCCCCTACGATTATCTGTACTGTAACTTAAGCTTTAGTCAGGTCTGAGCCTCGACTTTATCCATTTTTCCTTTCTTGCGAATACTTGCAGCAAACCGCTAAAAGCGCCTATGCATAGGCTGAAACCTGTATTTATTAAGAAATTACACTTTTTCCATTTCACCAGAATTAGTCACAATAGAAAAAGTTTCATGCCTCAAAGCAAAACTTTTACCAACCAAAGTCGTTTACTTCCCTTAATTGGATAAAGTCGGACTAAGCTGTTGAAGAAACTCAATATTCAAATCTAGTTTTTCTCCTAACCATAGGGAATGAACTGCATGATCTGCCACAGCATTCCCTGTCTCAGGATGAACGAGAATATCCAACCCCTCACGATTGAGCATTAACCAAGGAACGACTTTCTCAAACTGATTCGGTAAGAAAGCAACTTGATACATCGCCTTTGGATGGGGCCCGATGGGCTTGTCAAACCAGCGTCCAAGTTGCACGTCAAACCTAGCGCCTAATCCTTCGCGTACACGCGCGGCTACATCCCGACTCGCAGGATCGAAGTAAACATGAGCATGAAAACCAACGATCTCGATAGTATCTTCTTCCATAGATCCACTTTTCGTTCTCAACTCTAATTTTGGGTAGCGGACTTTTTATTTCTTACTAAAAAAGCGATATCTACGATGGGCTACGCCTACGCTCAATTTTAGCCCAATACAGTATAGTTAGGGATCGGTTTTTAGAGATTTAATTTACAGAGATCATTGATTGAGATAACTAAATTTTATGGGGTAGGCAGTATACTGAGCGTTATCGTTAGCATAGCCTCTCGCACAGAAGTAGCGATCGCGCCAAAGTTTTGCCCACCCTAATTATGCAAGTTAAATGTGGAATAGCTTAGTAGTTAGTTAACGCTGAAAGCGCTTGTAGTTTCTTTGACAACTTCATCTATTTTAGGAGTAACTGAAAGATGCAAAACATGCACTGAACAAGGAGCATGGTGAAGAACGTAGTTACTCACACTACCGAGAAATAGTTCCATCAATCGAGAATGACCCCGACGCCCCATAACAATTAAGTCAGCGTCACAACTATGGGCTAAATCACAAATAATGCGACCAGGATTACCAACGTTTTGTGTAAATTCCGTAGTCACACCTGCTGTGTTTGCTTGGGCACAGAAAGATTGCAACATCTGGATTCCTAGATTTTTAAAGGTATCCCACTGTTGTTGGTATAACTCAAAGCTTTGACTGGTCAATCCTGGATAGTAGTCCATATTAGACAGCATAGGAGCATAAGGACTACCCTCTTCTTCGGAAGATAGGACATGAAGTAACATTAAGCTAGCTTGTGTTAACTTTGCTAAATCTAATGCTTCCTCAAAAACCTGTTGCCCTATTTCCGAGCGATCTAATGCAACTAGAATCTTTTTAAACATCATAATAGACCTCCGATTTCATTGGTAATTGGTCTTTACGGTTTCGGGTTTCCAGATACTGGATTATCAAAAATGACTAATCCCTCAACTATGTTTAGCGACTTTTGAATTTTAAATCTCTTAAAGGTTTTCGCCCTATATTTATATTTATAGCAAAACAATTTGAGGAACTTGTGAGGAAAGCCAGCATTTATCTTTGAGCATGAGGGAGCATCGATCGCTAACCACAAACTGGAGAATTTGAGTGGATAACTATCAATGCTTTTGCTCTTGTTTTAAGTAAGTTATATTTTTGTTGAGAAAGATTCGGGTAATGGATAGCCTAAAAGGAGAGAAGTCAATATATTGCATACAAACGCAAAGGCTAAAACATTAAACAATCCGGTTGACGATTGTCCACACTTCTCCATCAGAGCGGACATAGGGAACAGAGATTGTCTTAAAGCCAGTAATAAAGGGTTTGTAATAAATCTGCCAATACATTGGACTCAATTGATTGGCACAAGCCTTAAGAAAACGGACTTCTGCGGCCAGTTCACTTGCTAGTTCATTAATGCGTTCAGCATGAACCTGAGCCACTTCTTTCGCTTCCTCTAGCTGCTGTTGTTGGATAAGTTGTTTGGATTCACCTTGCGATCGCACTAACTTACCTTGTTTTTGTTTGATCTGGCCTTCCAAGGCGGCGATCGCTGCATCTATGCCTTGGAGTTCAACTGATAATTGGGCATTTTCTCTGGCTTGACGGCGGTAAGCTTCCACCATCGCCTGGGGTGAATCATTCTCGCCACAGATGACATTATTTTTTATAGTGAGTGCAGCGCGTTCTTCTAAAAGAATCTGAATTTGAGAGTTAAGCGCCGCTATTTCAGCCTGAGTTTGCTCCATAAATCGAGTTTTAAGTGCTGAGTAAAATATTAAAAGCTTTTTGCGCCTTGGGTATCGAGAGAAAGCGATCGCACCTCGGCTGTAATTCCTTCTTCTTGCCAAGCAGCTAACATCGCCGCCTCCACAGCCTTTGAGTGTAACTGATCCGCCAAAGCTAACAGTGTCGGCCCCGCACCACTAATCACCATACCATAAGCACCAGCACTAACAGCTGCGATGTTGAGAGCATCATAACCAGGAATCAAAGCTTTGCGATAGGGCTGATGCAACTTATCTTGTAAAGCTGTCTTTAACCATTGTCCGTTACCAGTTTCTAAACCACGCAACAATAATCCCAAATGGGCTGTATTGAAAATCGCATCAGCACGACTCACTTCAGTGGGGAGAACGCCCCGCGCCTCGGAAGTAGAAAGTTCAAAATTAGGAATAGCCACAACTGGTACAACATCTTTATGCCAGGGAACATCACAAATTTCCCAACCTGCGCCACTGGTAGCAGCGAGACGACATCCTCCCAACAAAGCTGGAACTACATTATCAGGATGTCCTTCCATTGCGATCGCTAACTCCATTACCTGCGACTGACTCATAGGCGCACCCTCAAGTTGATTAGCCGCAACCAACCCACCAACAATTGCTGTCGCCGAACTACCCAAACCCCGGGCCAACGGGACACCTAACTTAATCTCTATTTTCACAATCGGCGGTGTCTGCTCTATGTGTTGATAGAACTTGACAAATGCTTGGTAAAGGAGATTGCTTTCATCAGTTTGAACTCGTTCAGCTTCTGTACCATTGACATGAATAATTAACCCACCCTCTTCTAGGCGAGTGAACTTGAACTCGTTGTACAGCTTTAATGCTGCACCGATGCAATCAAAACCAGGCCCCAAATTCGCAGTGGTGGCAGGAACGGTAACAGTTATGGTAGAAACAACAGACATAGGAAAAACTCAGTAATCATCAACTAGCATCCCATGTATTGGTAGCATGGGGCGAGTTTTTAAGCGTTACTGGGGATACTTTGATTTACTGTTCCTTAATCCATCCTCCGAGCCTTGAGTTTCAGTGCTTGTGGCTTTAGCAAAATTCTATTATGGGAATTTAAATGCTTGGATTGTGCGATCGCTCCACCCCATCTACATTGATGACATGATCGTGAGTTCTGTTATAGTACAGATACACTATAAAAAACACAGATCCCAAAAAGTATAATTTGCAGAATTTGTAATTTACAAGGTTATGTAATATGTCTAGTGCGCACACGGGTATTGAGTGGACAGATAAAACTTGGAACCCAACGACTGGTTGTAACAAAGTTAGCCCAGGTTGTTTGCATTGCTATGCAGAAGCTCTCACTAAACGCTTTCCTAATAACTTCAAGAATGGATTTGATTTAACTTTACACCCTGAAAGGTTAGCAGAACCTTTAAAGTGGCGTACTCCAAGTAGAATATTTGTGAATTCAATGAGCGATCTTTTTCATGAAGATGTACCTCTTGATTTCATTCAAAAGGTCTTTAAAGTAATTCATGAAACGCCTTGGCACATATATCAAATATTAACAAAACGACCGGATCGATTACTTGAGTTGGCTTCTGAACTAGAATTTTATGAAAATATCTGGTTGGGTGTGTCAGTCGAAAATCAAAACTATGTTCATCGTGTTGACTTTCTTCGCCAAGTTCCCGCGACTGTCCGCTTTCTTTCATGTGAACCGCTCTTAGGTGAATTGAATCTTGAGTTAACAGATATTCACTGGGTTATTGTCGGTGGAGAGTCGGGACAAAAACATCGCCCTCTAAAAACTGAGTGGGTAAAAGATATTCATGACCAGTGTCAAGCAGCAGAAGTGGCATTCTTTTTCAAGCAGATTGGCGGAAGAACTTCTAAGGCTGGAGGTAGGTTACTGGATGGTAAAATATGGGATGAAATGCCTGATGCTTGGAAGCGGCATCAAAAGAGATGGGGAAATACTCCAGTTAAATTAGTAGGTAAAAAAGAAAGTTTGGTAATCACTGCTTAGGTGGAAATGTAACTTTTACCGAATCTGCGAATGTAAGTTCACCTTTATTCTTTCTTCGTTTATTAGCAGGTGGATCTACTACTATTTTGCTTTTAGCTTCAAGATTCTTCAGAGCATCTTTGTAATTCTTGCTAATATAACGCCTTCCAACATGATGCTGATTGTAAATGTCTTGCATGGTTATTGTTCGACCTGCGAATGTATCTAATAACATTTCTTCTAAGTCATCAAGAGGACGATAAAATTCAAAAAGTAACGGTTGTCTATAGGTGGCTGGATTATATTCAAAAGAAGGGACGCCTTGATTTTGTTCAGAACTCTCTTTTGCCATTATGTCTTTCATGATTGCATAGCCTTTGACGTGCTTACTCACAAAGATTAAGTGATGGCTAGTTCGGTTGCCGTTTTCATGTTTAAAGCGAAAAGGTAGAACATACTCTCCACCCATTTCCTTGAGAGCTTCGCAAAGTGCCTCTACAACTGTTAACTCCCGTTCTTCTGGTTTAAGGATTTTTAGTTTTTCGCGTACTTGATCAGCTCGTATTTTTCCAAATAGCGCATTCATGTGTTCTTCAACAGCTGCGTTACCTAAACCCATATTTATCCGGTTGTAATTGAAAAAGAAGATGCAATCACACCCCCAGTTTTTCACAACCGAGTTAATAAGTTGTAGCGATAATCCCTTATATCCCCACGGATCTACAAAAAAGAATGTAGGTACTAACTTTCGCTCGTTAAATGTCTTGACAATATTTTCCCCAACTTCATGATTAATTACTTGAGGCTTATATTTTAAATTTTCAATACCAGGAATTGAATTTATAGTTTCTTGGAGAGAATTAATATGTTCTGCATCAGCATCATTAAATACTGTCACCAACATATTTTGCATATCTGGATTAGAAATCGCAGTCTCTAAAACTTTTATTGGTGTTGATTTTGAACCATTTTTGTATCGACCTGGGCCTGCAAAAAGGTCTATATAGGCAATTCTTGGGTCAACTTTTTTAGCAGTTGGTATAATTACCTTTGCCCAAGCCCAAAAATATTTCTCAACAATTCTAGCTTTTATTAAAGATTGCTCTTTCTGTTCATCAAAGAAGGAAGTATTACTCATACGCAACCCACTTATGTATTACTCTAATGTAGTAATTGTAGGTTGCGTAGAGCCTTTGGTCAAAGTAATAACCTAATCAAAATGCATAGACAGGTAGTAGTTAGTCGTAGAAAACGCTTTTTTCAACAAGTCTATTGGTCAAAAAACTTACTTCAAAGTTCCCAAAACTGGCACTACCTCAACCTCGGAAATTTGCGGAACCAAGAGTCCCTTAGCATAAATCTGAGGATTGCTTTGCGAGACTATGGCATAAGACTGGCGAAGATTAGCATTGACTGCAACGGTCTTCACATCGTACATCTGCATCGCCATCTTGGGATAGAAACCAATACCAATAATCATCAGCAGAAAACAGGCAGCGATAAACACCTCACGGGGTCTAGCATCGTCGTAGACTGCATCTTCTGGCACGAAGCAGTCTGTACCAAAACAAACTGTTCCGTCATCTTCTTGATTTTCCAAGCCTGCATTATTAATGTCGCAGATGAGTGCTGCACCGTCACCATAAAATACCTCTCGCAGCATGGAAAGTAGATAGATAGGTGTGAGGATAACTCCAACTGCGGCGAGAAAAACCGTTACGGTGCAGAAAGTAGAACTGTAAACGTCACTGCTTGTCATCCCAACAAATACCGAGAGTTCGCCAGGAAAGCCGCTCATTCCGGGAAGTGCCAGAGATGCCATCGCTCCGATTGTAAACAGGGCAAAGACTTTGGGCATGGCTTGACCAATACCGCCCATATCTTTCATTACCATTGTGTGGGTGCGATCGTAAGTAACACCTGCTAAGAAGAACAGCACTGATGCAATTAAACCATGCGAGATCATCTGCAACATCGCGCCGTTGATCCCCAAATCAGTGAAGGACGCAATCCCAAGCAGTACAAACCCCATGTGAGAAATCGACGAATAAGCTAAACGCCGCTTCATATTGGTCTGAGCAAAGGAGTTTAATGCACCATAGATAATGTTGACAACACCGAGAATGGCTAGAACCGGCGCAAAATAAATGTGTGCATCGGGAAGCAACTCAAGATTCAGGCGAATAAGTCCATATCCGCCCATCTTCAGCAACACACCAGCTAATATCATCGATACAGGAGAGGATGCTTCGCCGTGAGCATCAGGCAACCAAGTATGCATAGGGAAAACAGCAAGCTTGACACCAAATGCAATCAATAATCCTGCATAAAGTAGCAGTTGTAAACCAAGGGGATATTCTTTGCTGGCGAGGGCGGTGATGTCAAATGTCATATCACCGCCGCCGTATAGCCCCATTGCGAGGGCTGCCACTAAAATAAATATAGAAGCTGCTGCGGTATACAACAAAAATTTCGTAGCCGCATAACGACGCCTTTGCCCACCCCAAATGCAGACTAGTAGATAGACGGGAATCAACTCTACTTCCCACATGATGAAAAATAGCAGCAAGTCTTTGGCAACAAACACCCCTACCTGTGCAGAATACAGCACCAGCATTAAAAAATAGAAGAGGCGAGGTCGACGATCGACTTGCCAAGCTGAAAATATCGAGAGTGTGGTGACAAATCCGGCTAAAAGCACGAGTGGCGCTGAAAGCCCATCGACTGATACCGCCCAGTTAAAACCTAACTGAGGTATCCAGGCATAATTTTCCACCATTTGAAAACTAGCACTGCTGGCATCGTAATGCTTCCAAAACGCATAGCACATCAAGGCAAAATCTGCAATACCTACACCCAGTGCATACCACCGCACGAGTTTACCATCTTTATCAGGTAATACAGGGATGAGCAGGGAAGCAACAAGTGGTAGTAAGACAATCGCGGTAAGCCAGGGAAATTGATCCGCTATCATGTATGTATAGAAAAATACTTATTTAGTCAATTATGTCATTGTACTAAACTTTGTAACAATTTCTTCATAAATCTTTGTCCCAGTTAACCGCTATTGGGGACTGGGGACTGGGGACTGGGGACTGGGGACTGGGGACTGGGTAAGAAAGATTTTTATTTATTTGTTAAGTGTTCTTGTGTAAGCAGTTGATAATGGTTATTTACTTGCTTACGGTACTAATCCCGCGCGCAACGCACGGACAGCAGCTTGTGTCCGGTCAGCGACACAGAGTTTATTGAGAATACCTCGAACATGAGTTTTGACAGTACCGACTGTTAAATAGAGCCTTTTAGCAATTTCTGCATTGTCACAGCCAGCAACAATCAACTCTAAAACATCCATCTCTCTGTGAGTTAAAGGATAACTGACTATACTTTTCTCTGTATCTGCGTCAATACCTTCAATCAAAACTCTTTTTCCAGATGCGCCTCTGCTGCCATCGGGGAAATCTTGACGTATTTGTTGTAGTACAAGGTCTGCGATCGCTGGATCGATCCATGAGCTACCTGCATAAGTTGTTTGCACAGCCTCTATTAGTTTCTCTGTTTCTATATCCTTCATGCAATAAGAATCTGCACCTGCTGCAAATGCTGCTAAAACTGCTTGTTCGCTATTTTGCATCGTTAAAATTAGCAGCTTTGTTGTGTAGTCCTCATTCTCTGCCTGATGTTGCCTAAATGTGCGTGTTAGCTCAATACCATCCATGTCAGGCAAACCAATGTCAATAGTAGCAACATCCGGCTTGAGAGTTTTCAGAAGCTTGATGCCGTCGGCTGCATTGGCTGCTTCACCAACAATGTTAAACTCTGGCTGAGTTTGTAAGGCAGACCGCAAGCCGATTCTTGTCAGGTTGTGATCTTCAATCACAAGGATCTTGATTTCACTCATAGTTACTTAACTTTACTGTTATTTATCTAAAGTACAGATTAAAATAATCTCGTTCTTCTATTCGGGATCTTATACAAAAAGCAATGCGTTTGGTATTATTCCCTGAACTTCATCTACCATTAGACATAAATAACCTTATCTCGTAAGCTTTTCTAAGGCAAGAGTTTCGATATGACAATATAATTCAATCAAAAAATATTTTTATACATTAACCTAACGCTCGATGTTTTATGCTAAACAATTTTTCATGAAAAATTTGGTAGCAAGCAAAAGTAGGTGATTAACGCGGTGTGCAACTTTCTCTCAGACCTAACCCCCAACCCCTTCCCTACTAGCGTTGGGGAGCAAGAATCAAAGCCTCTCAGGAGTGGGGGAGAGGAATGGTAGTGGGGTTCTAAGGATAAGTTGCACATCGCGTTGATTATTAAGTAGTTACCCTTACTTTGAGCGGTATTATGTACAGAAAAAGGACTAAATAACTCTCTCTAGCACCCAAACACTCATATTAATTGGATTGTTCAGGTGACTAAGCTGTTCCACATTTAAATTGCATAAATGGTAAAATAGATATATCCGTGTCTATAGCGTTATCATGCCTGCTAAAGGGTTTCTAGCTCAATCTCAAAAAGACAATTTACAAAAAGCTTTAAAAGATAGCGATCGCTCTCAATTTATACAGAGAATATTGATGTTACTTCTGATGAATGATGGAAAAACTTATCAGGAGATAAGTGAATTTTTAGGCTGTTCATGTAGAAGTGTAGCATATTGGTGTGTTCATGGTGATCCAGACAATTTAGAAAGTCTAAAAGATGG
This sequence comes from Nostoc sp. 'Peltigera membranacea cyanobiont' 210A, assembly GCF_002246015.1. GTDB lineage: Bacteria > Cyanobacteriota > Cyanobacteriia > Cyanobacteriales > Nostocaceae > Nostoc. The sequence goes on along the minus strand of NZ_NOLJ01000007.1, from coordinate 359,831 downwards.
CAGGAGAAAAGGAAATTACCAGAAAGCAACAAATGAATATATTGAATTATTAATGGAAGTTATTGACAAAGAACCAAGTGAATTAGGCTATGAATTTGGACGATGGACAACAGCAAGATTAGCTACATATTTAGACAAAAGAACTGATATTAAGTTAAGCGGAGAACAAGTCAGGAGAATATTAAAGCAAAAAAAGTATGCTTACCTTTGGGCAAAATACAGTCTAGAGGATAAGCAAGATCCGATAAAAAGAGAGGTCTTTAAAGAAAAACTGCTTGGATATCTAGAAGCTTCAAAGTCTTGCCCTGAAAGGTTACAAGTCTGGTTTTGGGATGAGAA
>NZ_NOLJ01000007.1:317172-359482 GCF_002246015.1 Nostoc sp. 'Peltigera membranacea cyanobiont' 210A | reverse complement strand
GATTTTTATTTATTTGTTAAGTGTTCTTGTGTAAGCAGTTGATAATGGTTATTTACTTGCTTACGGTACTAATCCCGCGCGCAACGCACGGACAGCAGCTTGTGTCCGGTCAGCGACACAGAGTTTATTGAGAATACCTCGAACATGAGTTTTGACAGTACCGACTGTTAAATAGAGCCTTTTAGCAATTTCTGCATTGTCACAGCCAGCAACAATCAACTCTAAAACATCCATCTCTCTGTGAGTTAAAGGATAACTGACTATACTTTTCTCTGTATCTGCGTCAATACCTTCAATCAAAACTCTTTTTCCAGATGCGCCTCTGCTGCCATCGGGGAAATCTTGACGTATTTGTTGTAGTACAAGGTCTGCGATCGCTGGATCGATCCATGAGCTACCTGCATAAGTTGTTTGCACAGCCTCTATTAGTTTCTCTGTTTCTATATCCTTCATGCAATAAGAATCTGCACCTGCTGCAAATGCTGCTAAAACTGCTTGTTCGCTATTTTGCATCGTTAAAATTAGCAGCTTTGTTGTGTAGTCCTCATTCTCTGCCTGATGTTGCCTAAATGTGCGTGTTAGCTCAATACCATCCATGTCAGGCAAACCAATGTCAATAGTAGCAACATCCGGCTTGAGAGTTTTCAGAAGCTTGATGCCGTCGGCTGCATTGGCTGCTTCACCAACAATGTTAAACTCTGGCTGAGTTTGTAAGGCAGACCGCAAGCCGATTCTTGTCAGGTTGTGATCTTCAATCACAAGGATCTTGATTTCACTCATAGTTACTTAACTTTACTGTTATTTATCTAAAGTACAGATTAAAATAATCTCGTTCTTCTATTCGGGATCTTATACAAAAAGCAATGCGTTTGGTATTATTCCCTGAACTTCATCTACCATTAGACATAAATAACCTTATCTCGTAAGCTTTTCTAAGGCAAGAGTTTCGATATGACAATATAATTCAATCAAAAAATATTTTTATACATTAACCTAACGCTCGATGTTTTATGCTAAACAATTTTTCATGAAAAATTTGGTAGCAAGCAAAAGTAGGTGATTAACGCGGTGTGCAACTTTCTCTCAGACCTAACCCCCAACCCCTTCCCTACTAGCGTTGGGGAGCAAGAATCAAAGCCTCTCAGGAGTGGGGGAGAGGAATGGTAGTGGGGTTCTAAGGATAAGTTGCACATCGCGTTGATTATTAAGTAGTTACCCTTACTTTGAGCGGTATTATGTACAGAAAAAGGACTAAATAACTCTCTCTAGCACCCAAACACTCATATTAATTGGATTGTTCAGGTGACTAAGCTGTTCCACATTTAAATTGCATAAATGGTAAAATAGATATATCCGTGTCTATAGCGTTATCATGCCTGCTAAAGGGTTTCTAGCTCAATCTCAAAAAGACAATTTACAAAAAGCTTTAAAAGATAGCGATCGCTCTCAATTTATACAGAGAATATTGATGTTACTTCTGATGAATGATGGAAAAACTTATCAGGAGATAAGTGAATTTTTAGGCTGTTCATGTAGAAGTGTAGCATATTGGTGTGTTCATGGTGATCCAGACAATTTAGAAAGTCTAAAAGATGGCAGGAGAAAAGGAAATTACCAGAAAGCAACAAATGAATATATTGAATTATTAATGGAAGTTATTGACAAAGAACCAAGTGAATTAGGCTATGAATTTGGACGATGGACAACAGCAAGATTAGCTACATATTTAGACAAAAGAACTGATATTAAGTTAAGCGGAGAACAAGTCAGGAGAATATTAAAGCAAAAAAAGTATGCTTACCTTTGGGCAAAATACAGTCTAGAGGATAAGCAAGATCCGATAAAAAGAGAGGTCTTTAAAGAAAAACTGCTTGGATATCTAGAAGCTTCAAAGTCTTGCCCTGAAAGGTTACAAGTCTGGTTTTGGGATGAGAGTGGTTTTAGTCTCAGGGTAATTAGACGTAAAAATTGGAGCAAAAAAGGTTCGAGTAAAAAAGTAACAGGTCAGAGGAGTCGCGGGCGTGTAAATATAATGGGAGGAGTAAGATATCACGACAGCAAGAGAATGTGTTATTTCATTGAGAAAGGGAATGGTGAAATTTTTTATGCGCAGTTAAAAAAATTAAATGAATTTGTGAAAAAAGAATGGGTTTTAGCAGGAAATCTAGAATCTAATTTTTCCGAGAATGGCCCAGTAATTTTAATTATTCTGGATAACGCTAGTTACCATAAAAAGAAAGTAATTATAGAGGCAATTGAGAAAGAGTTGCCAAACATTCAACTATATTTTCTGCCGGCATATAGCCCAGATATGAATTTAGTAGAATTGGTATGGCATTCAGCTAAAGAATATGTAGCCCACAGGTTATTTAAATCAGTCGATGAACTAAAAAATTTACTTGATAAGCTGTTAAATCAAGGAGAATTAATTATTAAATGGGGAAGAAAAATTAAGAATAAGGGTAATATTACTATTGCAACTTAAATGTGGAATAGCTTAATATACTTGTAAAAATAATATTTTATTAAGTAAATAGCACATTAAATAAATAAAAAATCAGTTAAATTACGTAGAAAGCAGGTATTGAACTGAGGAAACTCTAAAAGAAAATGTTAATCGTTAATAATCTCAGCGCTGGTGAAGTAAGCTATTACTAGATTTGCTAGGGATAGCCAAGCACTTCTTTTTTATTTAGCCATGCCTTTACCTAAAACTGTCAAAAAAGATAAAATTCTCGTTGTCGATGATGTTTTTGATAATCTACTGGTCTTAGAAGCAGTCCTAGAAGATGAGGACTATGAAATTAGCTTGGTAGAAGATAGTAAGATTGCTCTGGCTATGGTTGAAGAGTCACCGCCAGACATAATTCTCTTAGATGTGATGATGCCGGAGCTAGATGGCTATGAATTTACTCGGCGCATCCGACAGAATCAGGCGTTACCATTTATCCCGATTCTGCTGCTTACGGCTCACTATAAGTCTAGCGTTGTTGAAGGACTTGACGCTGGTGCAGATGACTTCATTCGCAAACCATTCGATCCCGATGAACTACATGCAAGGGTGCGATCGCTCCTGCGCCTCAAGCATAGTATCGACGAACGAGATCAGATGGCGAACCTGCGTGCAGATTTTGTCTCGCGTTTTACTCACGATTTACGCATACCCCTAGTAGCCTCCAACCGCGTATTAAAATTATTGCTGGAAGGCAGATTTTGCGATGTTTCGCCACAATTGCAAGAAATAATTGATACCATGATTGGCAGCAATCAAGACCTGCTGGAAATGGTAAATACCTTGTTAGAAGTTTATCGTCATGAAGCGGGCTGTAAAACCTTAAAAATTTCTCCCTGCAATATTCAGGAATTAGTTAATGAAGTTTCCCAAGAATTAACTCCTTTAGCTGAAGAAAAAGGATTAGCTGTAAACATCGATCGAGGTGAAACTGCAAGCACCATTATGGGCGATCGCTTAGAACTGCGGCGAGTTTTGACAAATCTCATCGGCAATGCCATCAAATTTACAGACAAAGGCTCTGTAAATATTCACTGCTATCTGACTCCGGTAGCTGTGAATATTGATATCCAAGATACAGGGCCAGGAATTTCTAAACCAGATCAGGCAATATTATTCGAGCGATTTCGTCAAGGGAAACACCAACGTTCTGGTAGTGGCTTGGGACTATATCTTTCTCGCTGTATTATCGAAGCACATCAAGGCACAATCGATGTGAAATCTGAACCAGGACAGGGTAGTACATTTACTATACGTCTACCTGTGACTGGCGAAAACTAAAAGTAGGCAGACAAAATAATTATTACTATTGTACATACATCGTTGGCACTACCACGCATAAATACAAATTCGACGTTATGGATGGAAGAAACAAGTCAAATCCTCTTCCCTCCTGCCTTCTGCCTTGTTTCTTAAAAGTGGTACAATAATTGTGATTATTCAATCGTACATAAACTTTGGACTTGCCGCAGGACAAAGCTACTAGATATAGAAAAACTTTCCATAACACCAAATACAAAGTTATAAAATATACTTTAAAAAGTTAATTTATACTGCTAATAATCCAAATACATGATTTTGGCTGAAGATGGTTGAAATAAATCATCAACATTTAAAAATAGCCAAAATAGTTCACTTAGTTTCTAAGTAGTTCCGAAACTGTATGTTGCAATAATGTCTAATGTCAACTTGAAGAATTTTTATTTGATGTGTGTAAGCTTCTATGGTCAAGCGATCGCTCGAAGCATCAGTTACCGGGATTGAACAAGCCAAAAAAGCGTTCGCTCATAAAGGGTGGACACAAGACAATTTAGCTTTTGAAGTCAACTTAAAGACTCGCCAACCAATTTGGCGGTTTTTTACTGGGCGTTCGGTTGACCGTCATATCTTTATAGAAATTTGTTCTGTGTTGTCATTGAATTGGCGGGAGATTGCGGCTAATCCTCCAGAAAAATTTTCTGAATCAAAAGAACTTGGTGCTGCTGAATTTTTAGATATTGATGCTCTAGTACAATTTGTGCGATCGCAACGCTTCGACAAAATTCAAGACCAGTGCGGCACTTTGCAGTTATTAGATGTTAGTCGCCCCGTTAGAATCGACGACATTTACATAGATGTCAACATTTTGGAGGAGATTGCCAGCCTTCAGTGGTTAGACTTTGCTGACTTGCAAAAGTTTACATCACAAGAATTCGATCGCTTTGGTTTAGGTGAAGTATCCCAAACACAAATCGCGGGGATCGCGGCAGTTCAAACTTATTCAAAGCTGCGGGTGTTGGGTAAACCGGGAGCAGGTAAAACCACTTTTTTACAACATCTGGCGATTCAATGCAACCGAGGGAGATTTGCTGCAAATCGGGTTGCCATTTTTGTCACCTTAAGAGATTTTGCCGACGAATCTAAAGAAGCAGGAGAGTTCAATTTACTGAACTATATTTGCAAAGAATTCCTCACCTGTGGAATTTCAGATCCATCTGTGCTGGAAACTTTATTGTTAGAGGGCAGAGTGTTGCTGTTGCTGGATGGATTAGATGAAGTGCTTCATCAAGAAAGGAAGGGTGTCGCCAATGAGATTCGCAGATTCTCTGAAAAGTATCAAAAGAATATATTTGTCGTCACCTGCCGCACGGCGGCTAAAGCTTTCAACCTTAGACGCTTTACAGATGTTGAAATTGCCCCATTTAGTCAAGACCAAATTGTTGCTTTTGCTCAGAAATGGTTTACAGCACTTACAAAAACGAACATCCAGAATAAACAAGAACAGGCAATTGATTTTATTAAGAAACTAGATTTACCCGAAAACTTACAATTCCGTAGACTTGCCACCTCCCCCTTGTTTTTACATCTCGTCTGCGGCGTTTTTCATCAACAGAATAAATTTCCAAACCAAAAAATTGCGTTTTATAAGCAATGTTTAGACCTTCTCCTGGGCAAATGGGATGAAACTAAAGCAATTGAACGGGATGAAGTGTACGAAGGTTTCTTATTATCACAAAATTTGAAGTTGCTGAGTCAGGTTGCTAGCGCGACATTTGACCAGGGTAATTACTTTTTTGAACAACGCATTGTTGAACAATACATTAGCGATTATATCTGTGATTTACCGAATGCTTCGACGGAACCAGAGGAATTGCAATTAGATAGTGAAGGGGTACTTCAGGCGATAGAATTACAACATGGATTACTAGCAGAACGAGTGCGGGGAATTTTCTCCTTCTCTTATTTGACGTTTCAAGAATACCTAACTGCTCGAAAAATCGTTGCCAGTTATAATTTACAAGCATTAGAACGACCGTTAGAACGTCTGGTGAGTCATATTACTGAACCCAGGTGGCGCGAAATCTTTTTGTTAACCGCTGCCATGCTGCGGAGTGCAGATTTCTTAGTACTGTTGATGAAGCAAGAAGTTGATGCGCTAGTTGCTCAAGATCCATATTTGCAAAAATTTCTAACTTGGGCAAGTCAGCCCCTTCCCTACGGGACGCTGCGCGAATGGGGAAGTCAAAAGTCAAAAGTCAAAAGTCAAAAGTCTTTTGCTGCTCCTGAGTCTGCTGCAATTTGGGCGTTTTATTTTGCCCTGGCTAGGACTCCTCACCTTACTGCGTACTTTGCCCTGGTCTGCATCTTCGATCAGGGTATTTTTTTGGATGCGGCATTAGATAACCTAGTAATGGAATGCAAATCTAATTTTGCCGATGCCCATGCCTGCGATGATGCTTTGAGTTATGCTTTAGCGATCGCTCAAGATGCTGGCTTACATCAAGCTTTACAACAACTTCAAGACCTACTGCCCGATCCAGAACAAAGTAGAGAAAGCATTCAGACATGGTGGCAAACAAGTTATCCTGCTTGGATGGAACAGTTAAAAACTGCGATCGCCAAGCATCGAAACATTGAGCATCACTGGCACTTCAGCCCACAGCAACAGCAAGTATTGCAACAATATTACAATGCCAATCAGTTGCTTATCGATTGCCTTAATAGCAACTGTGAGATCACAGACGTTGTGCGCCAGGAGATTGAAGCCGGTTTATTGCCGATAGAAGAACTCTCCAAGCGAGAATGGCAGGGATTGTGATCGGGCAAGGGAGCAGGGAGCAGGGAGCAGGGGGAGGGAAAGTGGTCACTGAGCGACGCTGAAGTGTCGTTTTGAAAGAGTGAAATTGGATAATTTATTTTTTGGAGTTTCCTAAAACGCTTTTATTCACTAAGAAAAGGAATCTATGCTTGGACACGACATTATTGTTATTGGTACTTCGGCAGGCGGACTCAAAGCGCTGGGCGCAATCTTAGGCGCTCTGCCTGCTGAGATTGATGCTGTCTTCTTTATTGTTCAGCACCTTGCAGCAGATAAGCCCAGCATTCTCCCCCAAATTCTTGCAGATGTAGGCTCTCTCCCAGCATCTCACGCGGTAGATGGAGAGTCAATTCAAACCGGGCGCATCTATGTCGCACCGCCCGATTATCACCTGTTGGTCAATCAAGGCTCGATGCGTGTCGTGCGCGGCCCTCAAGAAAACCGCTTTCGCCCCGCGATCGATGCGTTATTTCGTTCAGCCGCCCGCGCTTATGGTACAAGGGTGGTAGGTGTGGTACTCACTGGCTATCTTGATGATGGCACGGTGGGGTTGCAGGCAATCAAGAAACGGGGCGGAGTAGCGATCGTTCAAGACCCAAACGAAGCAGAATACCCCAGCATGGCCAAGAGCGCCTTGCGGTATGTGAATGTCGATTACTGCCTGCCGCTTGCAGAAATCCCAGACCTACTAGTGGAGTTATCAAAGGAACCCGCCGCCCAGGAGGAGGCATATCCCGTGACCCAAGAGATCGAAATTGAATCCAAGATTGCTGAACAGCAGATGAATACCCAGGAGTTTTTAAAGAATGTAGAAGCGATCGGGACTAGAACGACTTACACCTGCCCTGAATGCAACGGCAGCATTTGGCAAATTGGCAAAGAACAGCCCCTACGGTTTCGCTGTCACATAGGGCATTCCTTTACAGCTAATGTGTTTCTGGCAGAGCAAACTCAGAATCTCGAAAATGCGCTGTGGTCGGCTGTGCGGGTAATGGAAGAAAAGATTACATTCTCCCGTCAAATGGCAGAACAGATGAGAAACTCCAATTTAACTAGTGCCGCAACAAAATTTGAGGATCATGCAATGAATTTGGATAAAGAGGTGTCCTTAGTTCGAGGCATAATTCTCAACGGCTTTGCCACGAAACGAACTATTGCTGCAATAGAGGAAGAGCGCGCTGAGTAGCTGTAGGTTTAACCTTTTTTAATCACTATCGCTAGATAAAAATCCAAAACCTTTCATTTCGCTGCAATGACTCTAGCTACAGAGATTTCTGGTGCTTCCATGAGAACTTGGACAGGTGTAGATGAGCCTTTCAACCACAGCAGCACTGCGGGAGTGACACCCAGCAACAAGCCTAGCAACACGGGTACAAAGAATCCAGCTGTTAAGCTCATGACTGTAGCGAAACCAAAGTTACTTAAATAAACTGCTAAAGGTATATTAAGTTGCGTTGGCAAAGCCCACCGCAGGTATCGCTCCCGGTTAATTGGATTGTTTCTCCACAACAGTGCAGTCACACTCATAAATATTGAGCTAGTACCCAGCCACCCCGCAAAGTTTTGGTAAGGCATTCCAAAGAATGGGCCTGGTTGTTGCCAATACCAAAAGGGTAGAGAAGTTTGACTCATTGCAGGATCAAGAACAAAATCCCAGGAGGTTAGTAATAAAGCACCCAAAGCGATCGCACTTATATGACGCCACAAGTTGGGTTTTTTGTCCACTTCTAAACCTGCACGTGCCAGCAGGTAAGAAACAAATCCCAAATAAAACCACGACAAGGGAATTGTAAATGGGACTAAACCCGCAATCTTATAACCTAAACCGCTTAGGTAACTATAATGGCCAAATGGAAAACCAGTACTGGTTCCTAGTAATTCACTTCCTAGAGAAATAAATACTGATGGCAACAGAAATGCCAAGGCGCTACCTAAACCTAAAGTCCGCATGGCATACAAGAAAACACCTGCTGCACCTAAAATCATATAAACTACACCGCCTCCCGCCATACTCCATTGCATGACAGTTTGTCCAACCTCAGATAAGTCGAAAATTACTTGGGCATTAGGTACAACCAGTAATATCCCTACCAATCCAAATATCATTGACACGATATGACCAATAAGGCTTATGCGTTCAGCAATAACAAGTTGTCTCATGATAATTCCTTTTTACTCGCTGCTAATGAAGCGCTATTCATCCTAGCCATTGTTTAAAAATCTTCTAGCATTTATCGAACAGAATTCAGGAGTCAGGAGTCAGGAGCCAGAATAATTGTCAAATCAAGCATAAAATAACTTCTTGATTTTATTAAACTTATTAAGTTTAGGTATCAAAGTCTTCTTAATTCTGATTTCTGGATTCTGGATTCTGAATTCTTCCATTTATAATCAGCTAAAATGAGCATTAATGATATTGAAGTCTTGCTCTAATTGTTTGTCCAAATTGGATTTTTGGATAAATTCATCTTAGGAGTAACTATAAGTTTTGAAGTATTATTTGACCTCTCCCCCAACCCCTCTCCGACACGGAGAGGGGAGCAAAAGCTGAATTTTTCGCTACTCCTCCCTTTCCGTTTCGGAGAGGGAGGCTGGGAGGGAGAGGTTCGTCAAACTCACGTTAAAATTAGTTGCTCTGTACCTCAATTACGAATTACGTTAGCGCAGCGTTAGCGACGCAGGAGCGTCATTACGAATTACGAATTACGAATTATCTGTCCCTCGTCCACTCAAATCTGCAATCATCAATACCAATTGAGTAAGGTCAATCGGTTTAGCTAGATGCGTTTGGAAACCAGCATCAATTGCTCTTTGCCGCTCTTGTTCGGTGGCATAGGCAGTGATTGCTGCTGCTGGAATTTGTCCCCCAGCTTCAGCTTCAAGCTCTCTCACCTGACGAATCAGGGAGTAACCATCCTCCCCTGGCATCCCAATATCTGCAAGAAGCACATCATATTTGCCAGGAGATTCAGTTAAAGCAGCGATCGCTTCCCTTGCCGATGTCACAATTACTACTTCAGCCCCGAAATTTTCTAACATCGACTTGATTAAGTCGCGGCTATCCGCTTGATCGTCTACAGCTAAGATGCATAATCCTTCAAGGCTCAAGGATGGATTTTTACCATTTAATGTGTGCTGAGTCTCTGACAAAATGATTGGCTCTAAATCAGTTGGCGGTGTAATCTCCAACGGCATTGAGCGCAGAGGCAGCCTGACAAGGATCGTGGTTCCTAGTCCCTCACCTGGACTTTGCGCTTGAACTGTTCCACCGTGAAGTTCTATCAGATGACGGACGATTGACAAGCCTAATCCAAGTCCCTGAGTTGTTTTGCTACTGCTGGAATCTCCTTGGCGGAAGCGATCGAAAATATAGGGCAGCAAGTCTGCCGAGATGCCAATTCCTGTGTCGCTGACTCGAATCTCGGCGTGACTATATACAGCTTCGAGCATAATTCCCACTCGTCCATCGGCTGGAGTGAACTTAATGGCATTAGTTAGTAAATTCCACAGAACTTGCTGTAAACGGTCAAAATCTCCGACAACTGTCGCCGAGTTCAACTGTGAAATAATTTGAATGCCTTTCGCCTCTGCGGACAATTGGACAGACTCAATGGCGGCATCCACTACTGAAACTAGATCGATTAGACGAGTGTTTAAATGAAGCTTTCCACTCGTAATCCGTGATACATCCAGCATATCATCGATTAACTGAGCTTGCACCTTAGCACTCCGCTCCACTACTTCCCAGGCACGAGTGACTGCTGAAGAATCTAAATCGCGGTTACGGAAAAGTTGCGCCCAGCCCAGTATAATATTGAGCGGGTTACGAAGTTCATGGGAGAGGTTCGACAGGAATTCATCTTTGGCTCGGTTGGCAGTTTCCGCCTGTTGACGGGCTGACTGCTCCTGTGCTAGAAGCTTAGATCGCTCTAACTCAAACTGTTTGGCATCGCTGATATCTTCAATCGCCAGCAAAATCATTTGAGCCTCTCCCTGTTGAATAATTTTCCAACCATTCAGCAGCATAGTTTTCTGCCCAATCTGCTCAAAACGATGCTCTATCTCCAAGTTTTGAATATTGGTATCGTTGGCGAGAATGTCTTCTAAGAGCGATCGCAGTCCGGGCAGGTTCCATTGACCGTTCCCTAGTTCAAAAATCAGAGATTGGGCTGTCTCTGATGGTGAAACCTGAAATGTTTGATAAAACGAGCGATTGGCTTTGTTCACCCGGAAATCAGAATCAAGGACGATTAACGGCACTTGTACCGTCTCCACAATCGCTTCAGCGTAATTCCGGGCTTGTTCTAACGTTACTGCACTGCGTTTAAGAACATCAATATCTATTAACACCAACACTACACCGTCAATCTTGTTTTCTGTAGTGCGATAAGGACGGATGCGGAGGTTGTACCAATGTCCCCCCAGAGTTTGGACTTCTAATTCTTTGATGCTGAGTGTGTCAAGAACCTCCAAAATTAGAGTTTCTAACTCAGGAACATCGAGATTTGCTCTGATGTCGCTCAAAGGTCGTCCAGCATCGGCGGGAATCAAATTGAAAAGCCGCTGCGCCATTGGCGTAAAACGTCGAATGCGTAAGTCCAAAGTCAATATCAAAATGGGAATATTAATACTGGCAAGCAAATTCGTGAGATCGTTGTTAACTTGGTGTAATTCCAGATTTCGAGAGCGAAGTTCTTCATTAGTAGTGTTGAGTTCTTCGTTGGTTGCTTGAATCTCTTCTTTGGCAGTTTCTAGCTCCTCATTGGTGCTTTGCAACTCTTCATTGCTGGAGAGAATTTCTTCATTGGCAACTTTCAGGTCTTGATTGATATGCTCCTGCTCTTGGATCACCGCTTGTAGATACTCTTGAGTTGCAGCCCGCTCTTTGATGGCGGTTGCAAGTTCCTGCCTGAGCAGAACAATCTCCTGCGCTAAGTCTGACTGCCCTTCGCTCTCAGGATTTACTGTGCTGAGGTTGTTAATTGTGAGTGGGGCTGATTCAAATAAAACCAGAAAGTAGAGTTCTTCGCCAGTCCCAGGCTTGAATGGAATCACCTCAAGATTGATGATTTTTGAAAGATCGCCCTCTTCAATTTGTAACCCTTCTCTTCTAACTAGAATTTTTTGCCGTTGTGCCTGATAAATTGTCGCCCGTAGCTCGATGAGCAAGCCCTCGCGCACCATTTTGAATAAGTTAAGACTCGGTTTCCCCGGTACAAGTTTGAGATAGAGATCGATTTCTCCCCGAAATTGCAGCACTTCCATCTTGTCGTTAATTACTACACCCACTGGGGCATAGCGATTCAAGATTAGTTGGTCAGTTTTTTTCTCTAAGTCCAACTCATCCAATGGATTCTCATTGGTCGGCTTTGATTCGTCCACTTTTACTATCGGATAATTGCTGGTAATGAAGGAAAAAGTTGGACGAATTGCAGTTAGCTTTTTGCTATATATTTTATACTTTTTGTCAATTAGAGTAAACAAGTCCGAATATTTACCTGTGCTTTCTGAAGTTCCTAGCAGCAAGAAGCCAGTCGGATTGAGACTGTAATGAAAGATGGGCAATATCCGTTTTTGCAACGTTTCGCCCAAGTAAATCAGTACATTCCGGCAGCTAATTAAATCTAAGTTAGAAAAAGGGGGATCGCTGCCCAAGTCTTGCCGGGCAAACACACACAGTTCGCGGACAGCTTTGCTAATTTGATATCCACCGCCCTCAAGGGCATTAAAAAATCTGCGGCGGCTCTCTGGTGAGACTTCCACCATTTGATTCTCTGCATAAATACCCGTTCTCGCTTTGTCAATCGCGATCTCGCTGATGTCTGTGGCAAAAATTTGGATCGGCGGCGAGGTTACTTTATTTGATAAAAACTCCAGCAAGGAGATAGCGATGGAATACACTTCTTCACCCGTCGAACACCCAGCTACCCAAATCCGAATCGGCAACTCTGCTGGTTTGTTTTCGATGATGGTAGGAAAGACTCGCTCTTTCAACAGTTCAAATGCTTCGGGATCGCGGAAAAAATGGGTTACATGGATCAGAATTTCTTCATAGAGCGCCTTGACTTCACTCGGATTCTCTTGCAAATACTGGGCATAATCCTCCAAGCTTTGTAGTTTATACAACAGCATTCGCCGCTGGATTCGGCGATCGAGGGTGTTGGGCTTGTAGTGGCTGAAGTCAACGCCAGTTTGCGATCGCAGTAACACAAATATAGTCGCCAGGGCATCTCCCTGTTCGGGCAACTTCTCAACCGCGATCGGTGGCAATGAGTTAGAAATAAAAGGATTGCGACTGAAGTTTACCAGTTCCTCGGCGATTTTTTGCGGCGGTAGTACAAAATCGACATTCCCGGTGGCAACAGCAGTATTGGGCATACTATCGAATTTTGCCGTATCTTCACACTGAGCAAAAGTCACGCCTCCAGCTGCCTTGATTGCCTTCAGTCCCAGTGAACCGTCTCCATCCGCTCCAGATAGAACAACTGCGATCGCTTTGTGCCCTCGATCTGCTGCCAATGAAGTAAAGAACGCATCAGCAGGCATATATTTCCCCTGAACTTTCTCTCGCGGCGTGAGTTGCAACACCCCACCAGACAACATCATCTTAGTGTTAGGCGGAATGATGTAGACCTTGTTAGGTTCTACAGTCATGCCATTTTGCACTTCAATAACAGGCATTTGAGTTGTTCTTGCCAGAATCTCGCTTAATAGACTCTTGTGGTTAGGGTCTAAGTGTTGAATCAGCACAAATGCCATCCCTGTATCAGTAAGCAAATGCCTGAGTACCTCCGTAAATGCCTCTAATCCACCCGCAGAGGCGGCAATACCAACGACGGGAAATAAAGCATCTTTATTGTCTTGTTGCTCTACGTCGAACACTTCATTAGCGGTAGATTCACATACAGGTTGTTCAGAGCGTTGATCGGATGTCATAGGATAAAGTTTAACACTGCAATGGTTTGGCAACTAAGGTTTATATTTTAGATTCAGTTTACTTACTTGCCCTATATTTAATAATAGTTTGAGTATAAATAAAATAAATTAAGGCTACTTTGAATGGTGCGCGTTCGCGTTAGCGTCTCTGAAAGAGAAGCCTCTCGCACAGAAGCGCGATAGGCAGGGAGTAGGGAATCAGCCTTTTCGAGTTATACCGATTTTTTTCACGCAATCAAACAGGAGTCCTATATTCCCAAAATATAAACTATAAACCATTTAAGTTTTCTAAATCAAAGTCACTGCCAAGAAGTAAGAAGCTAGAATAAATCCAATACCAATAATTCCGCTACTCAAAAGCAAAATTAATTGAGTTAAGTCATTGATATGATAAATCCTGAGATTAATTCTATCGTTTATCAAGTTAATTATTAGCATTTGAAACATATTTATCCCTATCCATAAATGACCCATAGTATTAATTCTCAAAACTTAAATTACTATATCTAAGACATTAATTAAAGCTAGTTAGCATGAGAATGGGGATTATTAGCAATTGCTGAAATGCCAAGTACAGCAACAAAATCATCAACAACTACGGGTTTAGCAAAGCATAGACTAAACCCAGCTAAAAGAGCGTGTTGATACATATCTTCTGTTACAGTGCTTGTCAGAGCGATCGCTGGCACTACTTTCCCTCGCTCTCCCGTGAGTGTTCTAACTTGGTGAATCAGAGCATAGCCATCCTCCTTTGGCGAGGAAATATCACTTAAGAGGATATCAGGTTGCCATTGCACAAATATTTCCAGAGCTTCTTCTCCTAAAAATGCTGCTTGCACCTCCACACCATAGGATTGCAACATCGGCGTCAACGAATTGCAGAAATTGACATCATTATCTACAAGGAGTACTCGTAGCCCTTGAAGAAATGAAGAATTAGTAGGAAATCTATTTTTTAGATCCATCACAGTTCCAAGATTGAGGTTTTCTTGAGCTTTGGAATTTTCTTAAGTAGTACATCTATTGTGCTTGCTTGAAGTTCAATAAACCTCTCATCATTAAGCACAAAAACTCAGAGCAAATGCATTTAAATTACTCTTGATTGCAACCAAGGTTAAAAACAACGAAAAATCAGCATTTATCATTTAGTTTAGTTTCTTAAGGGACTTCCAAATAAAAAATACTCAACTACTTATTGTGGAGTGGGCGTCTCGCCCGCGCCTAGCCAAAGGCTGGCTGGAAGCCCATCCCACAAGATTGAATATATTTATTTGTTGGAAATCCCCAAACTCAAAGCGATGTGTATAAAAGGCTATACCTACGCTAAAGCTGTGTCAATAAATAGCTATTATGCAACTATTTTTGAGCTTATTGACATGATGTAGCCGCCCTGCACAAAAATGGTGAGCGGGTTATTACCTTTGAAAATCTCTACTCTCTTACCAGCTTTGATTACAGCAATTAGTATACTAAAGACACTAAATTTTATTGCAGCATCAATTATTTATTTGACCTATTAATAGACAAATTTTATTACCAGTATTGAGTATAACATCTTATTGTTAAAGGTTATGTTTGAATAGATGTTTTAATAACGTATATTTTATCTAATATGTATATTTTCAGGAACAAATTTTATGATATAAAAAATAAATAAGTTATTTTAATGAACAGAGAAAAAATTACACTATGATGGGTGTAGAAATGTCCCCAATAAGAAAAAGCGGGCAGCTATGTTGAACCGATCGCTGAATGGTCAATGCTGATAAAAGGAAAAAATTAGCAGCTTGCCCGTGACATTTAATAAGCATGAAACTTTTTGCACATCGGTGTACATCATCTTTGGTGGTAATGCGGCATATTTGTACGTAATCAAGACTAAAGACATTTCAACCCATATTGCACCAACGATTGACTTGTGTGGCGATCGCTTCCGTAGTTTTGGACTAAAAACGGTCAAATATATTACTGATATTATGGCGATCGCTATTGTCAAAATGCCTGAAAATCTTAGGCAAAAAACAGAGTTAATAAAGGGAGAAGGTTCAGTAAATAATTATTTAACTTAAACCTTCTTCCTAAATAAAGTTTCACCTATTACATTACCGTCAAAATCTAGTTACTTGAGCAACTTGTTACAGCGAGGAAAACCTCGATCGCGCTGTACTATTCTAAAGTCTTTTTAACTTCATCTTTGATATTTTCAGCCGTGTGACGGACTTGGGATTCAGCTTGTTTAGCTTTACCTTCAGCTTTATCTTTAGGATCGCCAGTTACTTCGCCAACGGCCTCTTGTACTTTACCTTCGACGTTTTTAGCAAAAGCTTTTGCTCTATCTTCGATACTCATATTATTTGTTCCTAAAATATGTTACGTAGTCATTAGTTATTGCTTGCTTGAAAAGCGCTGCAATATCTATAGATTACTTCTAGAAAACTTTTAATTCTTCTATCTGACGATGTTTTTATGACAAATATTTGTATCCATTGTACATAACTATTTAAAGGTTAAATTCATCTTGAGAATTCAACTAATATCCAAAAGAGGTAAAGGGATCATTCTATTGTTCTATCTTCAGACAAAATCATTTATCATTTCAGGTAGACAGCCATGATAATAAACAGCAACTTGGCTTATTACCACTGTATATGGTAAATACAGCGCTCTTTATCTAAGTGGAGTACACTACCTACCATTGATGTCAACTTAAGCCGAAAACTATATCGGACAGGCGTTTTGCAAATCCCTCACGCCCTCATCCCCTAACCCCTTCTCCCAAGGGAGAAGGGGAATTGAATGTCTAGCTCCCCTCTCACGGATGGGAGAGGGGCTGGGGGTGAGGGCAAAACAGTAACCCAACAAAGTCCTGCAAATGTTGGGTTTCGTTCCTCAAGTCAAACTACGTAGTTTAAGGTTTTTGGGGCTAACCCAAGCTTATTGGGTTATATATTAGTCACATCTTTCTTAATAGTCATTTATTAACTTGCAATTCGCTGTATATTGCTTCTGCAACTCTGACTACTTAAAGCTTGTATTAGAAAGAACTGACACTAAGAATAGTTTAAATCTTAGTAAATACTTTAGGAGCAGTAGCTTGCAGAATAAAGATTTTGTCACAAAATTTAGCAGAAATCAACATAATTGTTCAGGTTTTAACTGAAGAATAGTTTAGCTAGTGCAAGAAGGCATAGAGAAGTCTCAGCAGCGACTTTGAAATAACTAATAAAAGTTGTAACTAATTTCTGCTCAAAGACAGCAGGAACAATTATCCACGTTTATTTCTAGCTTATTACTTGTAGTATTTATAAAGATATTTATGCAATCAAATTCTAGTACTCAACCAACTCCCAACTCGCAATATATAGATTCTAAGATGCCAACAGATTCATCTGTTAATATTTTCATTGGATATTCTATCTTGGTTCCAATGATTGTGTTTGTAGGGTTTAATATCTATAAGAAACACCGGACTGCTGTTTTCCGCCGACAAGTTACTTCTTTAGAAAAACTGTGGCATTTGAATATTAAAAAAGAGCTTGAAGAAAAATAATCATGAAGTACTTATTTCTAATTTGGGTGCTTATATTCTCTTTAGTCGCTCCTAGTGCGGCGATGGCTGACAACAAACCGCTTCTCGACGAGAGCCTCCACCAACACGTCTACACTGAAGTAAAACAGCCATACAACTTAATATCTGGACTTGGCACAATCCACCATCCAGTTTCTACTTCTAATCCCCAAGCCCAAGAGTTTTTCGATCAGGGATTAAATTTAATTTACGCTTTTAATCATGATGAGGCAGTGCGTTCTTTTCAATATGCTGCCAAACTCGATCCGCATTTAGCGATCGCATATTGGGGTGTTGCTTTAGCCTTGGGCCCCAACATTAACTCGGCAATAGATCCCAACCGAGAATTAGCTGCTTACCAAGCAGTACAGCAAGCTTTGGCACTTTCTACCCAAGCTTCTACCCAAGAACGAGACTACATTACCGTCTTAGCAAAACGTTACTCTCAAGATGCCGATGCTGATTTGTATCAACTAGCAGTAGACTACGCCAAAGCAATGGCAACCCTAGTCAACCGCTATCCTGATGATTTGGATGCGGCGACACTTTACGCTGAAAGCCTGATGGATCTGCATCCTTGGCAGCACTGGACTAAAGATGGTAAGCCACAGCCAGATACAGAAGAAATTGTGGCTGTTTTAGAATCAGTTCTCAAACGTAACCCGAATCATGCAGGAGCTAATCATTACTATATCCATGCAGTGGAAGCCTCACCTTCTCCAGAACGGGCCCTTGTCAGTGCTAAACGACTCGGAACTCTAGCGCCAGCGGCGGGACACTTGGTACACATGCCAAGTCATATTTATTTTCGTGTGGGAGATTATGAAGGGGCAATGCAAGCAAACCAGCAGGCGATCGCTCAAGATGATATTTACATCAAAAAATATCAAGTCCAGGGTACTTACCCCATGATGTACTACAACCACAATGTAGATTTCTTCATGGTGGCTAGCAGTATGGCCGGAAAATATAAAGATGCTCTCCAAGCCGCAGAAAAGTTAGTCGCAAATGCTACTGCTATTGACCCGTATGCACCAATGCTAGAGGGATTTCTCGGCAGCAAAATGCTGATTCAGACACGCTTTAGTGATTGGGATGCCATCTTAAAAACTCTTGCTCCCGAAGCTAAATTGCCCACTACCTCAGCACTTTGGCATTTTGCTCGCGGCATGGCAAGCGCAGCCACAGGTAAACTTGAAGATGCAGCAAGTGAAAGTCGGGCAGTACTGGCTGCCAAACAGGGAATTTCCACCGCGGCAACCATTGGATTCAGTCCCGCCAGTCGCATTTTAGACATTGCCTCAAAAGTTCTAGACGCCAAAATTGCTAGAGAAAAGCGTGATTATGAATCTGCCATTTTATTGCTAGAAAAAGCGGTGGCAGCAGAAGATGCCCTCGATTACGTGGAACCACCAGACTGGTATTTTCCGACGCGGGAATCTTTGGGTGCTGTGCTTTTGGCTAAGGGTGACTATAGAGAAGCTGAGAAAGTCTTTCGTGCCGATTTAAAAAAATATCCCCATAATGGACGTTCTCTATTTGGCTTGCAGGCAAGTTTACAGGCATTAGGCAAAGACGAGGCCGCTCAACTTGTCAAAGCTGAATTGGAGACAGCTTGGAAAGGTGATGTTCGGCAACTTAAGATTGCAACTTTGGTTAATTAGCGCTCTTCCATCACTCTCATCAAACAATAATCGAAGCAGAAAACTGAAACTATCACCCAATCAAGGTTTGAGGCTTTATTTTCTAATATAAATTCAAAAATCTAGCTAAAACCTGAAAACCGAAGTCTCGTAAGCCTTGCAGCGATTGCTTTTCCCAAGACTGATGGAAGAGCGTTAGGGAACTCCAAGAAATAAATTATCCAATATTGTGGGGTGGGCATCTTGCCCGCCATATAAACTGGGCGCGGGCGAGACGCCATACGTGTCAACTTAACGCTAAACCCGCTTGGTGACAACGTTTTGCCCTCACCCCCAGCCCCTCTCCCATCAGTGAGAGGGGAGCTAGACATTCAATTCCCCTTCTCCCTTGGGAGAAGGGGTTAGGGGATGAGGGCGTGAGGCATTTGCAAAACGCCTGTCCAATAATAGTTTTCGGCTTAAGTTGACACCAATGGCGAGACGCCCACCCCACAAGAGTTAATTGGATATTTTTTTATTTGGAAATCCCTTAGCCGAACATGATGTTACGCCACTTATTTCCCTTTTCCGAAAGGAGAGGCTAGCGCCAAAAAAAAAGACTCGCGATGCTTGCCTCTGTAAGCATCGCAGTTGGTTTGATGGCGGGTTTTCCAAAAGAGTACAAGTCACAATAGTTTTATATTTGTTGCCTGACTCTGCCTTTCGTATTAAAATTTTGAAGTAATGCTTCATGGTGAATGCAGTCAAACGTTCAATTCGGATATTAAAGATGCGCCCCTGTATGTCTGATTTTCTATATCACCCTACAGAATTTATCTTATTCCATTTCCAACCCCTTTTTGCGGTGGATTGTACTTAGGGTATGTGGGGGCGGGCGATCGCTTAGGTGCGATCGCATCACTGGTTAACTATCTACTGGGTGCAAAGAGTTGGCTCGTATGTCATCCTAGATTTATGAGAGTTAATTCAGTGATGTCTTTGGTTTTAGTATTGAAAGGCTTTTTCCTTTTAGTATTTACAGACTTCTGAGAGAAATTAAAATCTCTACACAGTGATGATTTTGGAGAGAATCGATGTCAATTTATGTAGGTAACCTCTCTTATGATGTTACACAAGAAGATTTAAGTGGTATTTTTGCAGAATATGGTACTGTAAAGCGCGTTCAAGTACCTACTGACCGTGAAACAGGTCGTCCGCGCGGCTTTGCTTTTGTGGAAATGGGAACTGAAGCCGAAGAAACTGCTGCCATTGAAGCTCTTGACGGTGCTGAGTGGATGGGTCGTGACCTGAAAGTGAATAAGGCTAAACCCAAGGAAGACAGAGGTGATAGAGGTTCCTTTGGTGGTGGTAACAGAGGAGGATACGGCAACCGCGGCGGTGGCGGTGGCGGTGGCGGACGATACTAACCTTGGAAACAAAAACTCACCAAGAGTCTTAAGGTCAGACAAACAAGAGTCTGTCTTTTTTTTGTAATGTTACCGCCTGCATAGCCATTGATGAAGTCAACTTAGTAGGAGAAATAATGACCCAAGTAATTGTAGGTGACAATGAACACATTGAATCAGCCTTACGACGATTTAAACGAGAAGTTTCCAAGGCGGGAATTTTCCCAGACATGAGAAAGCATCGTCATTTTGAAACACCCTTAGAAAAACGCAAGCGCAAAGAAGTTGCCAAGCACAGACAAAGTAAGAGAAGTTTTCGTAACTAAGGGCTGAGATACAGCAGAATTCAGGAGTCAGAATTCAGAATTCAGAATTCAGAATTCAGAATTCAGAAGTCAGAAGTCAAACAGGCTTTATACCTTGCTTTGAGACTTAGCTTGTGTACTTCACCTTCCTGAAAATCCGCTGTAAATATGAATAAATTCCCTCATAGATTCTATGAGGGTTTTTCTTTTGTCTATTTTAAAATCAGGAAACCTAAAGAAACGCTAAAATCAAGTCAGCCTTTGTATTGTAGCGGTTGTGTCCCACATCACTCAGAGTGCGGTTCACTGCATAAATCCTGATTGTCAACGTCCTTATCCTCAGCCTTGGGGAAACAAATTTTGCAACAGCTGTGGCGCACCGCTAGAGTTGTTAGACCGCTATGTTCCACTTCAGCCCTTGGGATCGGGAGGATTTGCTCAAATCTACACAGTTTGGGATGAAACAACTCAAACAGAGAAAGTATTAAAAGTATTGGTAGAAGATTCGCCCAAGGCACTGGAATTATTTACCCAAGAGGCGGCGGTTTTATCTAATTTGCACCATCCAGGTGTCCCCAGAGTTGATGCCGAAGGGTATTTTCAGGTACAACTGTTTAATCCCAAACCGCACCAACTGCCTTGTCTGGTAATGGAAAAAATCAATGGGCGGACTTTAGAGGAGATATTAAAAAAGTTTCCCCAAGGGTGTCCAGAGAATTTGGTTTTAAATTGGTTTGCCCAAGCTGTGCAGATTTTACAAGAATTACACAAACGTCAGATTCTTCACCGGGATATCAAACCTTCTAATTTAATGCTGGGTACATCTTCGCCATCTGTAACCCCGTCTCCAGGGCAAGCAGAGGGCGATCGCTTGGTGTTAATTGATTTTGGCGGAGCGAAACAATTTAGCGCCTCTAAGCTGCGTTCTAAGTCTAGTTCCACACGATTATTTTCTTCTGGCTACAGTCCGCCAGAACAAGTGACTGGAGGTATTGTTGGGCCAAGTGCCGATTTTTATGCTCTTGGTCGAACGGTGATCGAACTACTAACAGGCAAATACCCGCTAGAGTTGGAAGATCAGCAAACGGGTAAATTGCGCTGGCGAACTGTGGTGAATGTCAACCCGCAACTAGCAGATTTGCTGGATGAGATGGTACAGGAGGATGTGCGATCGCGTCCCGCAAATGCAGCTATAATTCAAAAACGTTTGGCGAAGATTTCTCAACCATTACCGCCACCAGGGTTATTTGCCCAACTGCGAGACAATATTAAGCAAGGCTCAACGCATGTTTCCCAGAGATTTACACTGATAACACAAGCTATTGAACAAGTTTTAGCTAACTTTAGCCTAGCTGTTACCAAAACCGTTATTTTTATAGCTCAGACAATCTTCAAAATTTTCCGAGCTTGTTTGGCGACGATTTGGGCGATGATCTTGAGTACTATCGGCGCTTATTTTGGTGCGATCGCAGGTTTTATTTTGGCCTATCGTACCAGCTTGGGGCCTCAGATTGTGGAATTGATTGGAAGTCAGCTAAATCAATTAGTACCAAATACTCAACCCGTCTTCGGGGCAGATATTTTGGTATTCGTCGCCGCAGGCTGGGGAACCGCATGGGGACTGACAGTATCTGGGTGTTTTGGTCAACGGCGGCGGTTTTTAGTGGCTTCCCTGATGGGCATAATTAGCTATGGCTTCGGCTGGTTAATTTTGCAATTAATCACCCCAAAAGATAGCGGCGAGGGCTTAGTGGCAGTGATTTTAGTGGCAGTTTGCCTACTCACCTTGAGTTTAAGATTTCGCAGCCATCATGTAGTGTACGCTGTGTTCGCGGCCTTTGGCAGTGCGATCGCCTATGCAGTTTTGATTCTTTTAAAGTTAGCACCTCCAATTTTCCAATTTTCCAGTCAACCAGCTTGGTCAGAGTTATACTTGCCTCTGACTTTTTTTGGCACTGTAGGCTTCTTTATCAGCTTCTGGTTAGGAGTGAGTTATTACCTAATTGTCCCTGGATTGCGCCTTTTGGGATGGCGATGAAGTTAAAAGTCAAAAAAAGCGATCGCGTTTTGGGGAAACTTTAAAGGCGATCGCGTTGTTCGAGGAAAAGTGCGATTGGTATACTGAGAACAAATTCTAGAAAAGGCGATCGCCATCATGACGATACGCGAACTCTTATTACACGAACTAGCAAACGCGTCTGATGAACTCTTGCTACCAGTGCTGCAATTTTTGCAATTCCTCAAAGCGCATCCTATTCAATCCGCTGATCTTGAACTTGACACCCTGGAAACCATCATCAGTCTTCGGCAGGGATTAGCCGAATTTGATCGCGGTGAAGGACTTCCTGCCACCCAAGCGTTAGAAGAACTGCGTCATCAACTCCAGATTCCCCCTCGCCCATGACTTATCAGGTTTTGATCCAGCCAACCGCGTTTCAAGACATAGAAAACACTTACCGTTGGATGTGTGGCAACTTTGATGCTGAAACTGCTAATCAATGGTACTACGACCTGCAAGATGAGATTGCCTCCCTACAACTGTTTCCCAAACGATGCCCAATAGCACCGGAAGCACAAGGGATTGGGCGAGAAATTCGTCAACTCTTCGTCGGCAAACGTAGACAATATCGAGTGTTGTTTGTGGTTGAGGAGGATGTTGTGGCTATTATTCATATTCGCCACAGTCGGCAAGCGCGTATTGAACCTGATGCAGAGTAGGCGATCGCGCTACGCAACACAAGATATCAGCAGCATTTTGGATGGTGACGGATAAGGGGCGATCGCACTTTGGGGAAGTTTTCCTAAATTGAGAATTGCTGATATTGGGATAAATCCCTCCTGTCCTCTGCCTTTGTTGTCAATCAAGTGCCTAAAAACAAGATCCCCCTAGTCGTATTTTTATCGAGCTAGGGGGATCACATATTTGGTAGTCTATAATTGGTTCGGTATAGTTCCTTACGATTTGATTCTATAGCCTATATTTCCGTTTGAGTAGTCTTACTACTAGAATTTATGGTATTTTTACAGCTTCTTAATCAATGCTTCATCCCTGTACTTCCTTAGAGAAGCAGTATATGTAAGGATGACAGTACGTAATGTTCGTAACTTGTCATTTTTGTAAATATCAGTAAAAAATATGAAACTTAAGATTGTTGCCACCGTCTCCCTGTTAGCTTGTTTAGGGTTTGCAGAGCAGGCTCTTGCGTTAAATCAGCTAGACTTGGATCAGTTGAAGGCAACAAGTGCCTGTCCTCGGTGTAATTTGAGTGGTGCTGACCTAAGTAAGCTGAATCTAACTGGAGCAAATTTGCGAGGGGCTGACTTGAGCGCCGCTACATTATCTCAAGCTAATCTCACGAATGCCGATCTCACCGGTGCAAATTTAGAAGGTGCGATTCTGAATTCGGCGAATCTCAATGGTGCTTCTTTAACAGGAGCAAATTTAAAATCAGCGTCCCTGGAAAATGCCGATCTGTCTTTTGCTGGCTTCATCAGTGCCAATTTAGAAGCAGCAAACTTAAAAGATGCCAAATTGCAATTTACTAATTTTCGGGGTGCTAACTACCGATTAACAACTTTAAATAATGGTGTTGTCACCTCCGACAAACCTTATGGCTGGTCGTTAGAGCGTCAAAATCCCAGAGAATGTAACGAGTACAAACCCGAAAATACTCTAGGCACAACCTGCTATTCAAAATAAATTGGGGACTGGGGACTGGGAACTGGGGACTGGGCAATAATCAATAGTTTTTAGTTTTTCTTCCTCTGCTTCCCCTGCTCCCCATGCTTCCCCTGCTACTCTGCTTGTATAGCAAAAGCATTTTGTTTGTTAACAGTTCTTTATCATGGGAAAAAAGCCTATAGATTTATTAAATCGATGCTTACCCATATAAAAGACTTAGCAGCAAAACTAGCGCCCCGCTTAATTGAAATTCGCCGCCACATCCACTCTCACCCAGAACTCAGCGGTCAAGAGTACCAAACAGCAGCCTTTGTAGCTGGTGTTTTGTCTTCCAGTGGACTGCACGTACAAGAGGGAGTTGGCAAAACGGGTGTCATTGGAGAACTCCAAGGCACTAGCCAAAATGGCCCTTTATTGGCAATTCGCACTGATATGGATGCCTTGCCAATTCAAGAAGGCACAAATTTGGAATATGCCTCTCGTGCAGATGGGATTATGCACGCTTGCGGTCACGATGTCCATACCACTGTGGGGTTAGGAACAGCGATGGTGCTGTCCCAAATGGCAGAGGAGTTGGGTGGGAAAGTGCGGTTTTTATTTCAGCCAGCCGAGGAAATTGCTCAAGGGGCAAGCTGGATGGTGAAAGATGGAGCGATGGAAAATGTCTCGGCTGTATTAGGGGTTCATGTTTTCCCTTCTATACCCGCAGGATCTATTGGTGTGCGTTACGGGGCATTGACAGCCGCCGCTGATGATTTAGAGATTCTGATTATGGGAGAATCTGGACACGGGGCGCGTCCCCATGAGGCGATTGATGCGATTTGGATTGCTTGCCAAGTGATTACTGCACTGCAACAAGCCATCAGCCGGACGCAGAATCCTTTGCGCCCTGTAGTATTGAGTATCGGGAAAATTAATGGTGGTAGAGCGCCGAATATAATTGCGGATAAAGTGCAGTTATTGGGAACCGTGCGATCGCTCCATCCTGAAACCCGTGCCCATCTCCCAAACTGGATTGAAAACATTGTATCTAATGTTTGCCATACTTACGGAGCAAAGTATCAAGTTAATTATCGCCAAGGTGTACCCAGCGTCCAAAATGATTACGCCCTGACGCAATTGTTACAATCAGCCGCAGAAGAAGCTTGGAGTTGCGATCGCGTTCAAGTTTTACCCGAACCATCCCTTGGATCTGAAGATTTTTCTATTTATTTGGAACATGTCCCTGGTTCTATGTTTCGCTTGGGTGTCGGCTACAAAGAAAGAATCATTAACCACCCATTACACCATCCCCAATTTGAAGTTGATGAATCTGCAATTATCACTGGGGTTGTAACTATGGCATACACAGCTTATAAATACTGTCAGCAAAATTTGTAAACAAAAACTCCCAGCAAATAAACGCTGGGAGTTTTTGTTTAACTAACTTTTTTTAGCGGATATAAAAAGCTCGAAAGCATTCTACACATTCGATTCGCTAACAACGCCCAATTTCTCTTGAATTCGGGTTTTAGCGGCTTTGAATTCAGTAGCCAGCTGCTCGGTTTGCTCAGTAGTCAAGTTGTTGCGAATGGCAGCAAACATTGTGCTTTCTTCTTGACGAATATGATCGCCGAGAGCAGCCAATAGCTCTTTGACTTTCTCTTTGAATTGTGGTGAAGATGGGCTAAGAGCCTTAATTTCTTCTAACGCCTGCTTGGCATGAGCTTGTTCATCAAACAATTCTTGGGTGTTATCTTGACCGTAGAAAGGACGTACTCTTGGGTAGACTACTTCCTCTTCAGCTTCAGCGTGGGCACTTAAATCCTTGTAAATTTGACCGAAGTACTCTTGGATCTTCTGAGGATCTTCGCTTTGTAGTAGTTCGGTGAACAGGGTATTAACCTTGTTGTGATCGAGGCGGATGACATCTTGGATATTTAGATCCTTTTTGTCGCTGTTTTGGGTGACAGCACTACCTACCACACCACTGACTGCGGCCAAAGCGTCTTGAACACGTGCCCAAATTCCTTGATCTGCATCTTGTCCAGTGAGTTCACGGACACCCAAAATTTCCAGAATACCTTTGAGTTGCTCTTGGTGAGCGCGGTTCTCAAAGTTAATGGTATTCAAAGGTGCGATCGCTAGCAACACATCAGCGCCAACTTTTTGAGCAGCTTTGTGAACTATCAAGCCACTCATTACTAATTGATGTTTCAGCAATTCGTGCTGAGATACTTTTTCATACAGGCTCAACTCAGAACCTTTGAACAATTCACGAGCTTTTTCAATGAATTGTGTAACATTTTGTTTGGGTTCAGCTTGAATGCCATACTGACCAATTACGGTTTCTAAAACACCAAGGTTTTTTTGATCGTCATTTATGAAATTTCGGATGCGATCGGCAATTTCAGCATCAAGCCCTTGCGTCAAAAGCGATTGTTCATTTTCGATGACCAACTGTTGGAGAGCTTTAAGACTTGCAAGTTTTACGGCAATAGCATTGCGTTTCGTATCATCTAAAGTCGTTACCATCTGTGTTCTCCGTCGGCAAAGTGTTCATAATTCTTACTGATATAACCTTGACACAGAGTTTAGGGAGATTCCATCTTTCTTTTGAGCGATCGCTCTCACAACTATGGGTAGAGAAACAAAACTTTTACTTAGAGAAAAATTAAAGCGATCGCTTCTATTTTTGATTGCCATCAAAATCAAGCAATTCAGTATTACATTAAAATTGAAGAGATTACCTATTTGAAAGCAATCTATATCTTTAGAATGAAAATTAACATCAAAAAAACTACTTCTTATTCAAGAGGGCAAAATCGTAACCAGTCCCACTAGAGCAAGACTCACAACGCTCGATTTTGACTAGCATTGCTTCTCCTTGACGTTCCCCAGAGGGCGAAAACTGAATCATTCCGGTTGCTCCAGATGTTGAAAAATTGGGATTAGACAATACCCTTTGTAATCCTTCGCGGGTAGTGTCTTCTTTTAAGCCAGCAATAATTGCTTGGAGTGCATCATAAGCTCCCGCCGTTCTCTGATTTACTTGAGCATTCCAAAGCTGAAAGGCATTTTTTGCAAATGGGTTATCTTTATTAGCATCACGATGCCAATACACAGGTAATACCATTCCTTCGAGATCCTTGCCATTTTGTAAAGTTGTAGCACTGTACATAGTTTCAGAAGCAAACAGCGGCTTTCTACCTTTAACCTCTTGTGCTACCTTGGTGGCAAAATATATATTTCTAATTGAAGGGATTAGTAAAAAGCCACTTGCATTTTCTGTTTCGATGGCTTTATCCACAAAAGCTTTAGGGTCAAAATTCTTATCAGCTAAATTACAAGGCGTACTAATAACGTTGCTGCCATATTTTTTGATAGCTTGAGTGTACTGTTCTACAAGTATCTGATTTGATGAAGAGCTTGAATTATCTCTTGAACTACGAACATCGCCACAAATAGCAACATTTCTTGCTTGTCGAGCAATGTAGCGAGAATGAGTATCTACTAAATTATCATATAACGGATTTACATGAAATAAGTAGTTAGTTGTGGAACTATTAGACTGACTATTTATTGTATTATTATCTAATTTTTCGGGATTTTCTGCTTGATTTGGTAGCTCGACGGGTAAGACTAAAACCAAACCTTTCTCTTTATATATTTCAGCCTTACGCCTCACACCCACGGCAGCTACAAGACTTTTATCTTGAGCTAATTCATTATCTAGCCGTGCAGAATCTTCTCTATTATCAGCACTTGCAATTACAATTTGCAATTTTTTCCCATTAATTCCTCCTTGGTTATTAACTTCATTTTGAGCTTGAGCGACACCGCGTAAAATCTCTTCTGCTAAACTAGGATCAAAGCTAATTGGTGCGACGATCGCAACTTTTACAGCTTCTGAATTATCTCGTGCTATTTTGGCATTGTTTAAATAAATTAAAGTTTCTGGGTCATTGCGATTATTTTTCAGAGAATCAGTAAACTTTTTAACGGCAGTACTGAAATCTTTCTCAGCAAAAGCTTTAACTCCATCTGTTTTTTCAGGGGATGTTTGCACTTTCACCAAAATCCTTGTACCCAAATTCATTAATGACGACTTATTTGTAAATGAAGATGAAGTTTGTGTCGGGTCTGATGATGTTGTTATGATAGTAGAAGAGACTTTGCTAATTAACCATAAAATAGCTGCTACCATTACCCCAGCTATACCAAGAGAAATAAGCAGTCTCAAGTTTTCTTTTTTATTTGTCATGAATAATTACCAAGATTTTACAAAATTTATCTGTAATAAAGAGATTTATGACGATTGAGCAAAAACAAAAAATTAAAGATATTTAGCAATCACTTTGTTGATTATTTCAGAGATACCCACAATAATAACTGTCAATAAACCTGCCAAAATAACTAGCAATCCTACGAGTAGCAGCCCATTTAAACCAGCTTTGAGAAGATTATTGGTTAGGAGATTTCTGAAAGTAAAGACAACCAGTAAATTTGCGATGATAGCAATAAGAATTAAATAAGCTTTTTCTAGAAGTGGGCGAGATTGAATAAAGACTAATCCTCCTAAAATGAGCAACCACAATCCAGAGCTAATCCAAGTCGTTCCGAGAAAACTTATAAGTGCGATCGCTAAAAATGAACTACCCGATCCAGCTATTATTGCTCCAGACAATAATTTGCTGTTAGAGAATTGTGGTAAATATCGAGTTGATTGATGTTGATTTTGTGGTTGCGATCTCGATCGCATAGTAGGTGGAATAACTGTAGGAGATGATGTATACCTTAGCGGTGGCAACTTCTTAAAATCTTGTAAGAGAGCCTGTGCAGATTGATAACGCTGTTCGTGATTTTCTTGCAGTGACTTATTAAGAATCATCTCTAATTCTTGACTTATGGGTTGCGTTAAATGCTGCCGCCAATTAGAAGTCCAACCATAGCCTTGTTTCATCCACAAACTCGAAGGAGAGATATTAGTCAGCAGATGAAAGCAAGTTATTCCTAAACTGTAGATATCACTGGAAGGAAAAACTTTACCTGCTTGCATTTGCTCAATTGGGGCATAACCTAATGAACCAATAATTGTCCCCACTGCGGTGTTTGTAGGTTCCGTCTTTTGCTTTGCCACCCCAAAATCAATTAGTACTAATTTTCCATCATTTTGACGGCGAATAATATTTTCTGGCTTAAGATCGCGGTGAATTACTTGTTGTTGATGTATGTCTACCAGTACAGATAATAAATCTTTTAAAAAATCTCGAATCTTGGTTTCATCAAAAACTCCCTGCTGTTTTAATTCTTGCAACAGATTTTGCCCTTCGATAAACTGCTGCACTAAATACAGATATTCAGCTTCCTTAAAATATGCATACAAATTGGGAATTTGGAGATGTTCTCCTAGTTCTTTGAGACGTTTGGCCTCTCGTTCAAACAACTCAGTCGCTTTTTTATGTGCCTGACTACCCTGACTGCCATAAAATTGACTTAAAACCAGCTGCTTAACAACACATCGTTCATTGAGCTTGTCTATATCTTCTGCGATATATGTGCGTGCAAACCCTCCTCTCCCTAATGGTGCGATGATTCGGTAACGATTTCTCAATAGCGATACCAACTCTGTGCCACAACTGAGGCAGAAATTTGCCCCGCCAGGATTTTGAGGATTCTCGCAATTAGGATTTAGGCAGCAGACCATATAATTATCGCTGTCATTTTATTAGTTTTTAGAATATACCTTAAATTCTCTAGAGGCATTACATTGTAAAGTCTCTACATAGACAATGGCGTAGGTGTAGCCCATCGTAGACATCGCTTCTTGCTCTGCTAAACAATTTATCTAGCTCTACATTGTGAAAATTCTATGTAAGTTGAATATTTTTGTAGAGATACCCACCCCATTCTAGTCAAGAAAAACCAGGCTTGGCGATCGCTTCTCTTCCATCCCAAACACGAAATAAGCTGACTTTTAGCAGCCAGGAACTTCATCTCTCTGGGACAAAGATCGCACTTTTCACCAAAGTATTTCAATGACTAAATTCCTCTATGCGAATCAACCCTAATTCTCAAAAGCAGTACTGCCCTTCAGATAACACCTGTTTGTCACAGACGCTTTTTTTATGCCACCAATGCCGTAATTACCACACATATCCATTGTGAGGTTTACAAAACTCCCCGCAATTGTGACGATTACGCTAGAATTATTAAAGGTTCTTTACAGAGTTTGCCGATCGTTCTCAATTCTGTTAAAACAGCCTAGCATTCAAATGTAAATCTTATAAACACCCTCTAGAGTTCACCAAAAGCTTCTATGACGCTCCCAATTCGCAACGTCGCCATTATCGCCCACGTTGACCACGGCAAAACCACCCTGGTTGACGCACTCCTCAAACAATCCGGCATTTTCCGCGAAGGCGAAGACGTTCCGGATTGCGTTATGGACTCCAACGCCCTAGAACGGGAACGGGGTATTACTATCCTGTCCAAAAATACGGCAGTTCGCTACAAAGAAACGCTAATTAATATTGTTGATACTCCTGGACACGCTGACTTTGGTGGCGAAGTTGAACGCGTACTCGGCATGGTTGACGGATGTCTTCTGATTGTTGATGCCAATGAAGGCCCCATGCCCCAAACACGCTTTGTCCTGAAAAAAGCTTTAGAAAAAGGGCTACGCCCCATTGTTATCATCAACAAAATCGACCGTGGTCAAACTGATCCCCACGTTGCTGTTGATAAAGTATTGGATCTGTTCTTGGAATTAGGGGCAGATGAAGACCAGTGTGATTTTACCTATCTGTTTGCCTCCGGTATGGCAGGTTTCGCCAAAGAAAGCTTGGAAGCAGAATCGGTAGATATGCAACCCCTGTTTAACGCGATTCTGCAACACGTTCCACCACCAGTAGGCGACAGCACTAAGCCTCTGCAATTGCAAGTCACAACCCTAGATTATTCTGAATATCTGGGACGGATTGTGATTGGCAGAATTCACAACGGTACTATCCGCTCAGGACAGCAAGCGGCTTTGGTAACAGAAGATGGTACCATTGTCAAGGGTAAAATTACCAAGTTGATGGGCTTTGATGGACTGAAGCGCGTAGACATGGAAGAAGCAACCGCAGGTTATATTGTCGCGGTGGCTGGTTTCGCTGATGCTTATATTGGGGAAACGATTACTGACCCCAATGAACCGCAAGCTTTACCACTAATTAAAGTGGATGAACCAACCTTGCAAATGGCCTTCTGGGTGAATGATTCGCCCTTTGCTGGTCAAGAAGGCAAGTTGGTAACATCAAGACAAATACGCGATCGCCTATTCCGCGAACTCGAAACCAACGTTGCTTTACGTGTCGAAGAAACCGATTCTCCCGATAAATTCCTCGTTTCCGGTCGTGGAGAACTCCACCTGGGTATCTTAATTGAAACCATGCGCCGGGAAGGCTTCGAGTTTCAGGTATCTCAGCCACAGGTAATTTACCGCGAAATCAACGGTCAACCTTGCGAACCTTTTGAACTTTTGGTATTAGACATTCCTGCTGATGGTGTAGGTAGCTGTATTGAACGCCTGGGACAACGCAAAGGCGAAATGCAAGATATGCAACCTGGTAGTGGCGATCGCACCCAGTTAGAGTTTGTCATTCCCGCCCGTGGTTTGATTGGTTTCCGGGGTGAGTTCATGCGGATGACTCGTGGCGAAGGCATCATGAACCACAGCTTCTTAGATTACCGTCAAATCAGTGGCGACATTGAAGCTCGTAACAAAGGTGTTTTAATCTCCTTTGAAGAGGGTGTTTCTACTTTCTACGCCATGAGAAACGCCGAAGATAGAGGAGCATTCTTTATTACTCCCGGCACAAAGGTTTACAGAGGCATGATTGTGGGAGAACACAATCGTTCCCAAGATTTGGAACTAAATATCTGTAAGACCAAGCAGTTAACTAACCACCGGGCTGCTGGTGGCGATGAATTGGTTCAGTTGCAAGCACCAATAGACATGAGCCTAGAGCGTGCTTTGGAATACATCGGCCCCGATGAATTGGTGGAAGTTACACCCCAATCGATTCGTCTGCGGAAAATGTCGAAGAAGTTGGCGAAACGGTAAGTAAAGCAATAACTTAATTGATTTAGAAAGCCCACATCAGTGGGCTTTTTATTTTGTTGGTTACACCTGTCCATACCTTTTTTAGGCTGCTCAACTCCTCGAAACTCTCTAGTGTTGTTTGTCGTACTTATATCCAAAAAGACAAATTTTTTTTCTATGAAGCTTTATACAAATGTTCGTTATGTTCATTAGAGAATAAGGTTTTTACTGGTATAAATAAATATAATTGTCAGTCTTTATAAAAAAAACTAACTAAACTTTTATTAGTACAGCATGACAGCAAATAGCATTAAATTTACGATCGCCTTCAACGACCCTGACTTGGACGCGGAAGAAAAGGACGAACAGGTTCAACGACTAATTACTGAACTCAAGCAAATTGACGAGGTAGATGCAGTTGGTCGTGTTCTTGATCCCAGCCCACCAGAAGGCAACAAAGCATTAGGCGGTTTTCTAGTGGGTTTGTTAATGGCTGAGGTCAATGCAGCCAATGCGAAAAAGTTAGTGGGATTTCTGGGCGATCGCCTTGGTGGTAAACCTATTGAATTGTCGGTGGAAGCCAACGGCAAGAAGCTGACGGTGAAAGCCCACAGTCGGGAAGAACTGGAAGCCGCCATCAAAGCAGCCCAAGATTTTATTGCAGCATAGACAGGAAAAGATGGCAAAGGTAGCATTGCTGATTGGAGTCAGTGAGTATGAGCCAGGACTAAATCCTTTACCTGCGGCTGTCAAAGATATTGAGGCGTTGCAACGGGTTTTGAAAGATTCGGAAATGGGCGGATTTGATGACGTGAAAGCGCTTCCTAATCCTGACCGACAAACAATGGAATCTGAGATTGAAACCTTGTTTTCTGGTCGAGCCAAAGACGATCTTGTGTTGCTATTTTTCTCTGGACATGGCATCAAAGATGATGGTGGCAAGCTGTATTTTGCAACTCCGATAACTCGCAAGAATTCCAAAGGGGAGTTGATTCGGTCAACAGCTGTACCTGCCAACTTTGTTCAAGAAATTATGAACAATAGCCGTGCTAAACGGCAGGTGATTATCTTAGACTGTTGCTTTAGTGGAGCGTTCGATCCTGCCTTACAAGCCAAAGATGATGGATTAGTTGACTTGCAAACACAACTTGGATCTGAAGGGCGAGTGGTACTCACTTCCTCTAGTTCAACTCAGTATTCCTTTGAGCAGCAGCAATCAGACTTATCGATTTACACCAGATATCTAGTCGAGGGGATTGAAACAGGAGCAGGCGATCGCGATGAGGATGGCTTTGTTTCGGTACTGGAATTGCATGAGTATGCTGTCAGCAAGGTGCAGGAAACTGCCCCCAATATGACCCCGAAGATTATTGTTCTTAAAGATAAGGGGTTTGAAATTTTTCTCTCCAAAGCAAGAGTTACTGATCCTAAGCTGAAATATCGGAAAGCCGCTTCACGTTATGCAAATGCCGGAACGATTCGTCCATCTGGTCGCGCTGTTCTGAATACACTAAGGCAGCAGTTAGGCTTGACCTCTGAAGAAGCTGCTGAAATTGAAACTGAGGTATTACGCCCTTATCAGGAGCGATTAGATAATTTACAAACCTATCGAGAAGCTTTAATTGCAGAAGTAGAGCATGAATATCCTTTAAGTGAGGAAGCCTGTAAAGAAATGAATATGCTGCAAGAGCTTTTAGGGTTAAAAGACGATAATATTTTGCCGATTAAGCAACAAATCGAGGCACACTTTGTCGGCACTCAGGTATGTCAAGCTTGCAAAGGATCGAGAGAAGTTCGCAAACGTGTAAGAACTCCATTTGGTTCTTTTACTGAAGTTTCTATTTGTCCTAATTGTAAAGACTCGGAGAATTTAGCCTAGATTTTATCAGTTAATTAAGTCATGAAAACTTCATTAAAATAAGCAGATTAGATAAAGATGTAAGTCTTGGCACTTGCCGTACATTTAGTCAAATCCTTATCTTGAGGAGATAAGCCTGCTTGAGAATCCATTACAACGTTTTGAACCGTCATGCGCGTACCAGCAAAGGGCGACCTCCAGCAACTTGAGGTGTCCTCACAATTAGGGTTCCAATATCAACTATTGCTACCATGTTTTTTCCACTCTAACTGAATCAATGAATCTTCCACGTCTATTCACAAAAATTAGATAAGACTGATATATTTAAGGTAAATAATTTTCATCTAATAATTGAACAAGAGTGTAAGGACACTTTTCTAAAAAAATAGTTAAATCGGTTTTAATTTTCACAAAATCAACCGCACTTTGATAAATATTCTCTAAATCATCCTGTAACTTGTTTATTAAATTCGTCGTTAAATGATTATTTAAATCATATCTAAAGGTTTGAATTTCTCCAATCCAATGACGATGGTTTCTCTCATATTCAACCTGCCAATATTGGAGTAATAATATATGAATAATAATTTGCCTTAAAAGACCTTTGGCTTTAGCTAAATCTCTTTTCCCCAAACTGATTAATTCCTCAATTAAGTTTTCTAAATCAAGTTGGTTAAACTGTTTTTGTTTTAATAATTCAATAGTTTCTTCTAACCATAAATTCTCATCGGTTTCATAGAGTTGCTTTAACTTGGTAGTAATTGCCATATTTTTACCTTCTACCTACATTCCATAATTTAATCATATACAATTATAAATTTATAGATGCAAACCACCAAAATACAGATAAATTGTTAAGTTGTGTATACAATTCCTAAGTGACTCTACATTATGAAAAATATTGGGTTGACGCAAGGAGAAATTACAGTTCCAGAAAGCACGACTTTAGAAAAGTTCTTAAAACTTCCATACATTGAAGAGTCACCAGCTTGGGAATATATTAACGGAGAGGCAATCCAGAAACCTATGGGAGGGGCTAAACACAGCTTATTGCAAAAACGTTTAGTTGCAGTAATTGATGCGTTGGGCAGTAACTACGAAGCCTTTCCTGAATTACGCTGTACCTGCGGCAATCGTTCAGTAGTTCCTGATGTGGTTGTGATCTCTACCAATCAAATACCACTGGATGAGAGCGGTGATATTATTAGCAACGGGATTGATTTTGCACCCCCTTGGGCCCTCGAAATTCTTTCGCCTGCTCAAAGTCAAACGAAAGTAACTGGCAATATCTTACACTGTTTGAGAAATGGCAGTCAGCTAGGATGGTTGATTGATCCAAGTGAACGCTGTATTTTAGTTTATCAGCCTAATTCTTTACCAGATTTGTTAGCAGGACAAGATATATTACCAGTGTTAGAAGATTTAAATTTGACGCTCTCTGTTAATGAAGTCTTTGCTTGTTTACAGCGTAAAAATTGACATTATTCCTAGAGCTTCTCATGTGAGAGATAAATATGCGTAAATTTCCTGTATAAGAAACACTGATCCCTCAAGTTATTACTGGGGTGTAATGCTGTCCAATCAGGATACTTAAACTCACTAAGTCACTGAGCAGCCGAATATCCACTCTAGTTTATCTGCGCTATGCTTGGTACTACTTTCATTTCACAAAAACTCGACACGTCCCAACATCTCTTCAGGTTTCATCACCTCATACATCAAAACCAACGTTTCAATGATTTCACCAATTGAACGAGTTCCTTTCTTGCAGTAGGTAATACCAGGATGATCAAGCCTAGAACTTGCAATAATCAAAAAATCTGCATCTTGGGTGAACAGTACTCGATGTGTTTCTTGAATAAACGCTAACTGGACTTCATCGGTTTGGGTGCGTAATTCCACATCATTGGTTGTTGTGACATCAATTCCATAACGACGTAAGCCAAGGGCAATTGCAGGATCGACATTTTCATCCAGATGAAAGCGAATTCGCTCACTCATTCCTCAACTGTCTGAGTTTCTCTTGAAGACGCGACGGATGATTTTGCTTCAGTACCTCAACTAACTCATTCTCTTCTGCTGTACGGCCATCAATCTCGTCTCGGCGATCAAAGTAATAAGCCATTGCTGCATAAACAGATGCCAGTGACAGGTCATACTTCCCAGCAATCTCTACTAAGGAATATCCTAGCTTTAAATGCATCACTGCCACATCTTCTACAGCAATGCGAGTATTGACAATGCAGGGCTTCCCACTCCGCACATCAGAAGAGATTTCAATATGCTCCCGACTGACTAACTGCATCAATCAATCTTCCACCTCTATTCCATATTTTAATAATACAGATTTTTTTGCCGAACCCCTGAGACACTGTGAATTTGGGGTGGTATTGGGTTAAAAAAGAAACATGAAAATCATCAAACCCATCACCAATTGGTTAGAAACCCGTGCCAGTGCCCCTGCTTATGGCGGTTGGGTGCTAGCATTAACCGCGATTTGTTTTTTTGGTGCAGGTATCAATACGATGGCTGGTTGGCTGTACGCCATTAGCGGCATTAGTTTTGCCCTTTTGGGTGTAGCAGCCATCTTACCGCCGCGATCGCTCACAGGTCTATCCATCTCCCGCCGTCCCATGCAACCAGTGTCAGCGGGGGACGATCTAACGGTGGAATTAGAAATCTGCAATCAGACACAGCAGCCTGTAAACTTATTGCAAGTTGAAGATATGCTGCCCTTCGTTTTAGGAAAACCAGTACAAAAGGCAATCGAAACAATTCCTAGCCAAGGTAGTTACCGTTGGGTATATTACCACCTGACTCAGCGCCGCGGTGTTTATCGCTGGCACACAGTCAAACTTGGTTCTGGTGCGCCTTTGGGATTGTTCTGGTGTCGTCGTCAGCGTGATTGTGCTGCCACAGCGATCGTTTATCCTACAGTGTTACCTCTGGCTACCTGCCCTTTGGTAGATGAAATGGGGCAAGAAGAGAGCAAAAGAGGCGATCCTCGTGGTAGACCATTGCAGACAGCGACAACAGGGTTGGTGCGATCGCTCCGTCCTTATCGTGTAGGAGATCCTACTCGTCTGATTCACTGGCGGACTAGTGCCCGCTATGGGGAATTAAGGGTGCGGGAGTTAGAAATGGTAACAGGTGGACAAGAAATAGTTATTGCCCTTGACAGTGCTAGCACGTGGGAAGAAGAAAACTTTGAACAAGCAGTAATTGCCGCAGCATCGCTGTACTTTTATGCACAGCAACAGCAATTAGAGGTGCAACTCTGGACAGCATCAACAAATTTAATTAAAGGCGATCGCTTTGTTCTAGAAACCTTAGCAGCAACCGCAGCCTTAGAAGATGCCAGTTCAGTAGTTCCTAAAAGCTATCCCTTGATTTGGCTGACTCAGAATCCTCTGAGCCTTGCTACTCTTCCTCAAGGCAGTCGCTGGGTTTTGTGGCCAAATATCTCCTCAGCAGCAGAACCAGAGGTAATTAATTGGGAACATCTTGGTATAGTTTTGCAAAGCGATCGCCCACTGCAACCCCAACTACAAAAAACATTACATTCATAAATCAATTCAAATTTTATAATTTCAAAGACTGCTGACAAGTTCAGCTTCTGCGATTTCTGAGATTTTCTCCGATCCCAGGACACCGGATATATCAGCCTTTGAGCAAAGGTAAGACAATTTGAGCAGGTCAGGTTGGGGAAATACACCCAGTAATCCCTTAGTGAGGCTGAGGTACAATGCAAAGAAATATTTAAATTATGAGCGACATGATCACATCAGAACATAACACAAAATCCAGCGATAAAAGCCTAGAGGCAATGCGGCATTTTTCCGAACAATACGCCAAGCGTACTGGAACATACTTCTGTTCTGAACCTTCTGTCACCGCAGTCGTGATTGAAGGACTAGCCAAACATAAAGACGATCTAGGTGCGCCTTTATGTCCTTGTCGCCATTACGAAGATAAAGAAGCTGAGATTCACGCCACATATTGGAACTGTCCTTGTGTACCAATGAGAGAACGCAAAGAGTGCCATTGCATGTTATTTCTCACCCCTGACAACGAGTTTGCTGGAGACAAACAAGAAATCTCTCTGGAAACAATCAAAGAAGTACGAGACAGCATGGGATGAGCGAAATCATCCCCCAAGAGTTTTGGCAAGGCGTAGAACAGTTCAATTCTGGACAGTTCTACGCTTGTCATGACACTTTAGAGGCTTTGTGGATTGAAGCTAGCGAACCAGAAAAAAGCTTTTATCAAGGCATTCTGCAAATTGCTGTGGCACTATATCATTTGGAAAATCGGAACTGGCGAGGTGCCGTAATTTTATTGGGAGAAGGCGGCAATCGCCTACGCCGTTACCCATCTAGTTACGGCGGCGTTGACGTAGATGAGCTATTGAGTCAGAGCGCAGCTTTGTTGACGAATTTACAACAAATAGGGCCAGATAAGATTACAACTGGTGATTTGGGTGAAAATCAAGTTTTATCTTTGCCTAAAATTGTGCTGTCTACTGATTAGACATCTGGTAAATTAATTATGCGTTGCCCGAAATCCTCGGTAAGCACAATTCATGTAGATGCAAAACGGCTTAAGGCAGGCTATTGTGCCTATGGCGTTGCTGATTCCATGTATGAAAATGATTTTGCATAATACCAAAATCCTTGTAGAGACGAAGTAGTGCTACGTCTCTACATCCAGATTCATACTTCAATTCAGCAACGCCGTGCCGGGAGCAACGCGAAAAAGTGAGATCCTCGTGAAAAGAGCAGGGGAGGCAGGGGGAGCAGGGGGAGCGAAGAGAAAACTTTAGTATTTTTTATGACCGTTATAGCTCTAAATACACTTATTTCTTTCTCTTCCCCTGCCTCCCCTGCATCCCCTGCTCCCCCTGCTCACAAAATCGCATTGCTCCCCGCCGTGCCTACGTTATTTTCACTTAGATATCAATTTCCTGAAACCTTGAGGTTGGGGGTAGCGTCACTATTTCAGCCAGTAGTTATCGGAAATCACTCTAGATTGTATATTTCATATCTGGATAAAGTACTTGAGTTGACACTCCTCGCGCCTATTGGTACGAGGATTCTTGGTTCGGCGAGTCCACTTAGTCTAGACTCCTTGCGGTATCTAGACCATAGGTGGTTCTCTCCCCAAGCGTTAACTTTTGGTCTGCCCGACCATAGTTGCTCATAGTGCAAAATTTGTTTGAAGCTTAATGCTGTTCGTCTAGTACCTGTAAATCTTTTACCTACTTCCAGGTGATACTAGAACTACGAAGTAGAACCAGCAAGATTTACTAGTCAAGGTGCAGCGTCTGCGCATTAGGCAGCAATTGGGTTTTTAAAGTGGTTAATTACCCTTCCACAAACTCCATTGTACCAAACAAAGCCGTCCTTATCGGACGGGGTTTTAGACCCAAATTTTCGATAATTAGAATGCAAGCTGAAATCCTAAATCCCCAATTGCTATGATGCCCTGCTATCAATTGCCCATATCCCAGATGCGTCGCTTTGGATTAGCTTTAATGCTGCCAGCTGCACTCTTGGGCGCTTTTGCTTTCCCTACCCAAGTGCAAACCGCTACTGCGCAAACATCTCAGGCAAATCGCCCCCTGACTATCCGCGCTGATGTGCAAGAATATGACGCTAAAAATCAAGTAATTACCGCTCGCGGTAATGTGCAAATGTTGTATCCGGCTCGCCAGCTTCAGGCAACATCTGCCCAAGCACAGTATTTTAGTAAAGAACGCCGAATTGATTTCAGTGGTAACGTCTATATTTTGCAACAGGGCGGTAACAGTATTCGGGCGGAGAAAGTAACCTATTTAATTGATGAAGGGCGATTTGTGGCTTTACCCCAATCCAACCGTCAGGTAGAGTCCATCTACATGATCGAGGAATCAAATAATAGTGGACAAACTGCGACACCTGCCCCACAAACACCACCTTTGAAGCCTTCTAATTAGCATTTACCACCAAGAAAGGGTGCTTCCAGCGTGAAAATTGTTTTAGAGAATATTCACAAATCTTACGGCAAGCGAGTAATTGTCAATCGTGTCAATCTTTCTGTTGCTCAGGGCGAAATCGTTGGTTTACTAGGCCCCAATGGGGCTGGTAAAACGACGACTTTTTACATTGCCACAGGTTTAGAAAAACCCAATCAAGGAAAAGTTTGGCTGGGTAATGTAGATGTGACGGGAATGCCAATGCATCAAAGGGCACGACTGGGTATTGGTTATCTAGCACAAGAAGCAAGTGTTTTTCGCCAACTCTCGGTAGAGGATAATATTCTGTTAGTGCTAGAGCAAACTCATGTGCCACGATGGGAGTGGTCAATCCGACTTAGAACTTTACTGCGGGAGTTTCGGTTGGAAAAATTAGCTAAAAGTAAAGGAATTCAACTTTCTGGTGGTGAGCGACGACGGACGGAATTAGCAAGGTCTTTAGCTGCTGGACGAGAAGGTCCCAAATTTTTGCTTTTGGATGAACCTTTTGCGGGAGTCGATCCGATCGCAGTCTCAGAAATTCAGCAAATCGTAGCACAACTGCGCGATCGCGGCATGGGAATATTAATTACAGATCATAATGTCCGCGAAACCCTCGCTATCACCGATCGCGCCTACATCATGCGTGAGGGACAAATCCTCGCTTTTGGTGCTGCTGACGAACTTTACAGCAATCCCCTGGTGCGACAATATTATTTAGGGGATAATTTTCAAGTCTAAATTAACAATTATTTAGTTAATAATTTCAAAGGATATTTTGATTTTTGATTCTTCAGCATGAATTTATTAGTTTATTTTTAGCTATTAAGTATTTAATTTTGATCTTAAATACACTAGAGATGCTTTGCTTTGCCAGGGTTGCCAATATCTAAATTTTCAAGTTGCTTATGATATCAAAGAAGCTCCCGTCTTTTAATAGTCTTTATTCGCTGCTGCCTTTTACGATCATGGATCGCTACCTTGCCAGCGAATTGTTAGCGCCGTTTTTCTTTGGTGTCGGAGCTTTTTCATCAATTGGCGTCACCATTGATGCTGTATTCGATCTCGTCAGAAAAATTGTCGAATCTGGGCTACCTATAGACATTGCTATTCAAGTTTTTTTGTTAAAATTTCCCAATTTTATCGTTTTAGCTTTCCCCATGTCTACGCTGCTGGCTACTTTGATGACCTACAGTCGTCTTTCTAGCGAGAGCGAATTAATTGCTTTGCGTGGTTGTGGCGTCAGTGTCTATCGCATGGTGCTAACTGCTGTGATGTTAAGTCTTGTAGTCACAGGAATGACATTTGTGTTTAACGAAGAAATTGCACCAGCAGCCAATTATCAAGCGGCGATGACTTTAGAGAAAGCGCTGAAATCAGACAAGCCCACTTTTAAACAACAAAATATTTTCTATCCTGAATACCAGGATGTTGTCCAGCCGGATGGCTCTAAGAATCGGATATTGACACGCTTGTTTTACGCCGACCAATTTGATGGTAAGCGGATGAAAGGGTTGACAATTATAGATCGCTCAACAAAAAATCTGAATCAAATTGTGGTGTCAGAATCTGCTCAGTGGAATCCTTCTCAAAATGTCTGGGATTTTTACAACGGTACAATCTATTTTGTTGCTGCCGATCGCTCTTATCGCAATATCGTCAAATTTGAACAACAACAACTGCAACTACCGCGCACGCCATTAAGTCTGGCAGAAAAAAGCCGGGATTATGGTGAAATGAATATTTCTGAAGCACTACAGCAACTAGAAGTGGAAAATCTTGGTGGCGATCGCCAAAAAATTCGTAAACTTGAAGTGCGGATTCAACAAAAAATCTCTTTGCCCTTTGTATGCGTAGTTTTTGGCTTGGTAGGTGCAGCGATGGGAAGCATACCGCAACGGACGGGGAGAGGTACAAGCTTTGGGATTAGTGTACTAGTTATATTTTCGTACTACTTAATTTTCTTTATAAGTGGGGCTATGGGACAAGCAGGTGTCCTTTCTCCCTTTATGGGGGCTTGGTTGCCCAACTTTCTTTTTTTGGGAATAGGTTTATTCTTATTGATGCGAGTTGCCAGACGCTAAATTGAGGTGGATGCGGCAGTACACAAACAATATTAAACATCTGGTGAAATTAAATATGCGTTATCCATAACCCCTGTAGAAACATTGCAGTGGTACATCTCTACATTCTTTTTCACCAGATGTCTATTAGGGAACTCCAAAAAATAAATTATCCAATTTTTGGAATCACAACGACTTTTCCTCCCCCTGCTCCCTGCCC
>NZ_NOLJ01000007.1:315608-317162 GCF_002246015.1 Nostoc sp. 'Peltigera membranacea cyanobiont' 210A | reverse complement strand
TGCTCCCTGCTCCCTGCTCCCCTGCCCTAAAAGCGATGGGATATTTTTTTATTTGGAAGTCCCTTATTCTCCTCATCCCCCACTTCAATTACGGGTGATAATTTCGACATTGTGGTGCATCGGGGTTTTCCTTGCAGTATTCTTCAAAAGAAACTTTAGCTGATATCATGCCCTCAGCTTTCTGATGAGCTGCTTCTGCCTGAAGTTCTTCTACCTCATCCCAGGCAGTAGCACAGGGTTTAGAATAAGCACCTTGTTCAGTGCAAATAGCACGAGCCTGCTCAATTGCTTTTTGAATTCTCTCCTCCAGCAGTAGCGCTTTTGGCACTTCCACAAAGTCGCTTTTAGTCAAAATGTCGGTAATCGAGATGATGCCCAACAACTTGCCTTGAATCACAGGTGCGCGATGAATACCAGTATTAGCAAATAACCGCGCTACATATTCCACACCCAAATCAGGATTGACTACAATGCAGGGCTTGCTCATAATTTCATAAACCCGCACTTGCTTTGGATCTTTCCCGTAGGCTGTTATCTTATAAACAATATCTGTTTCTGTAACAATGCCATAAGCATCATTGTCATAGCGACGATCCACAACCAGCGCTCGCAATCCTTTATCCTTCATCAGCCCCACCGCTTCAGCAACAGTTGCCGAACCGCGAATGGTAACTACGTCTTTGGTCATGATATCTTCAGCTTTCATCATTGCTGTAGTCTCCTGGTTAATAGTCCGGTGCAGCACTGCGCCCTCATGGACGTATTGAAGCGTTGCAGCGCACAGTTGGCTAACTAGAAAGTAAAAAAAGTTGAACCTTTGCCCAGCTACAACAATAAATTAGACCAGTTGTCAACTTATGATGTTATCCAATGTAACCAATGCCCAAAAACCAAGCATAAATTGTGATAATATTTTGCCGATTAACAAATATTTATTTTTTCATTGCCGAAAATTGCCGCATTTTCCAGAAATAGCTAGAAATTAAATTGGTAATAATATGAGCAACAATCGGCACTAACAAGTTGCCCGTGAGCAGGGCGCTATATGCCAATATCATCCCGACAATTGTTGCCCAAATTACATAAGGCCATTGTTGGGAGCCGCTAAAATGCAAGATGCCAAAGCAAAGACTGGATACAATTACAGCTGTAATATCGGAGCCTAAAGCTGGTAGCATCACACCTCTAAATAACAATTCTTCACTCAACCCTGGTAGCAACCCCAGCCAAATTACATCTGGTAAAGCTAAAGGCTTCAGTACTATTTCTAGGTAATAATCTGCACTCTTACGATAGGCAGTCCATAGGCGGTAAGTTAAGCCACTTAACGTGGTGATGAGGAACCCCAACCCTACACCTAAGAGCAACTCTCTTAGGTTCAAGTCCCAAGAAAATAGCGAAAAGTTGCCCAAGTATAACGAAAGTTTGGCGACTATCAACAAAATGATTG
Organism: Nostoc sp. 'Peltigera membranacea cyanobiont' 210A; assembly: GCF_002246015.1. Classification (GTDB taxonomy): domain Bacteria; phylum Cyanobacteriota; class Cyanobacteriia; order Cyanobacteriales; family Nostocaceae; genus Nostoc. The sequence goes on along the minus strand of NZ_NOLJ01000007.1, from coordinate 315,712 downwards.
CAGTCGCTCCCATCGCCCCAAGTACTTGGATGCGCGTCAGGTATGGAATTTCTGGCTCTTGCTTTTGTTGTTCAATCACGGGTTTTTTAGGGGAGAGGGGCAGG
>NZ_NOLJ01000007.1:140165-315598 GCF_002246015.1 Nostoc sp. 'Peltigera membranacea cyanobiont' 210A | reverse complement strand
AAGCTTTTGGAGTGACCTAGCTTTCCGCTTGTCTCCAACTTGAACCGCTTTAAATACGCGCTTTTGAAGGCGGAAAAGGTTTCGGCGGAATTTCTTCCACGGTAGGGCTTTCCAAGATTCACTAGTTTTTACACTGTGTCTAATCATTTTCTCTTCTAGAGTTTTGTATTTTCTGAACACCTCAGACCAATTACGGTCTGTCCTACCCGAATTGTGGGGATTCCTCCGCTCGTCTGGGCTACTTGGGGTTCGACCGCCCCTAGACCCACAACTCGTTTTTATTCGTTCCCTCGGAGAGATTGATTGTTCCTTTAGATGTAGCCAATTCGACTGCTGGATTCCCTGGACTCTTGCCGTTGCTGAAAACCATGTTCGGCGGGGATGAACTCCAGCAAGGTCAGGGTTTTCTGTTGCGCCCTGCCTGTAGATAAGTCGCTTTTTTAGGCTCTGTTTCATCATGGGAACTCCCTGTTAGCGCCAGTGTCAACCCGCAACGGTCGTCTGATTGCGCCCTGTTCCCAGCTTCACTCTACAAGAACCGAGCTTGTTCGGTGTGGGCAGGTAAGGAGTCAATTCTGAGTCTGAATGGCAAGGCTTACACTTGCATCTGACCGAGAGTTCAGCCTTTAATGACAGTAATCTGCTGTCGGGCTGGCTTAGTTATGTACGGGCTGTTTACCGTGATTCTCTAAGCAACGAATCGCACATTTTCTTCTACTGTAATTATTTGGCATCGTCTTTGGCTTAAACTCAGTAAGGCACTGCTACCACAAGCATTTGCAGGTGCGATCGCAGCATCCACTTCATCTGCCCAAATATCTCCTTTCTCTGATGCAATCGCTGCTTTATCTATTATAAATTGTGGGGCACGACTTAATCCGACAAGGACGCACGGCAAAAAGGTATAGCCCAATTCTTCGGCGGCGGAACGGGGAGATAAATCAGGTTGTGGCGGTTCGCTCAAAAGCGCGGGAGAATGGGCGCAAGGAATTTGAAAGGTTCGCACTAGCAAATGGCTAATTACGGCTTCTGCACCCGCTAAAGGATCGACACCTTCACCGTGGCGGTATTTTTGTACTGCCTCCTCATCCATATCATCGGGGAAACGGGCAACAACTGCGATCGCTTCTGCCCCCGCTTTTTTAATTAATATCTCAGCTGCCCTTAACAAGCTATCCGGGTTGCCAATTGTTCCCCAACTAGCTCCCGATGCTGTAGTCCGCAATTCTACATTTAATGGTGCATCAGTAATTACATAATCTGTTAAGGTCAATCCGAGAGTTGCTCTGACTGCATCGGCGGCTTGTATATGTCGTAGTCGTAACTCTGGCTCAATAGCTTGGTCTAAAAGCAAACCTACTTTGTTGGTGCGGACTGGACGCAAACCCCAGCATCCAGAGGCGAATTTGTCAAGCCCGTAACCTTCAACATAGAAAGCGTTTGGAAGGTTCCAATACAAACTTGCGCCATTCAGGACATTGGGGTGAGTAATTAGGCGATCGCAAACCTGTGCTATAACTTTGGCAACAGGCAAAGCATCTCCTGCATAACCCCCAATGGCAGCCCCAACGCCTGTTGGTACAATTAAAATAGCGGTATATGGACGATTCATCTTAAGTTAAGAGTGCTGAGTGATGAGTGATGAGTTTATGAATCACAAGCCATCAAATCCTAACTCTTGTACAGACGCGATTAATCGCGTCTCTCTTAATCGCGTCTATCCTAACTCTTAACTGTCGTGACAACGGCTTCAACTGTAGCTTTTTGTTCGTCAGCATCCACAGAAGTAACTGCCCAACGCAGAGGTTCCCCTTGTTTTTTCAACTCTGTTTCAATTACTTCTAGTAACTCTGCGGGAGTTTCTTGTAAATCAATTTCTGCGGTAATAAAATGAGTCGTCATTTTGGTAAATCCTGTTGATTTGTAGTTTCTAGAATAGCTGATATCAGTTGCGATGAAATACTTATGTAATTTCTTAGATTTGGTAATCTCCACGAACAGTTATTCAGTTATGAATAATCATCCGATATACTGATAACTGTTCGCTGATTATTTGCCTTTGCCAAATTGTAACTGATAAACTACGTCTTCCTTTTCCGTCTCAAGTTTCAAATCAGAAAGGGGTTTGGCAACACAAAGCAATACGTAACCTTGCTTTTGCAAATCTGGACTAACGCCCATACCATCAGTTTGATCCACAGTTCCCTCGCTTATTTGACCGGCGCAAGTTGTGCAGACACCTGCATTACAAGAACTCGGCAGTTCCAAACCAGCAGCATCGGCAACTGATAAGATCGTTTCATTTTCAGGAACTTGCAAGGTATGAATTTTGCCTTGGTGATCAATTTCTACGGTGTAAGTTTTGGGCATATACAAAAGAAGGTCATGCTACGGACAAATTTATTAGTTTATCTGAATTAGTTAAAAATATCCAGATGTTACTATAAAAATTTAGGTTAAAGATTGATAATTATAGCAACTAATTCTGAACAATTTTTAGATTAGTAACATTAATTACTATACAATACACAAATAAATTAGTTAAATTTGCTTACTATAAATATGCGCGTAGGCGTAGCCCGCCGTAGGCATCGCGTTTCTTTAGAGACTGTATCTGTAAGTCTGCCTTTTGGCATTGGTTCAATGTCTTGGAAAGTTGACACCACACAAAAGAAAGCGGCTTAGTCGCTTTATGTGGAATTGGTGACGCGCATTGCTATACAACCTTTGGAAGTTGACCAGGGTTTAGTACGAGAAGCGATGAACTCTCTTTATAGTTTATTTGGTACAACCCGCGAAGTTCTCAAAGCCGCCGAGCTGGATGTGGGTGCTTCTCGTGATTCAGTGGGGGGAATTGCGATCGCTGTAAATCAACAATATACACTATGTAGCGATGGTTGCACTCACCAACAAACTTTAGTCATCAATGTTATAAGGTTGACTCTTAAGGTTACAGCATAAAGCCTTAGAGCTAGAACATAAAGCCTTGAGGTCATAACATTAAGGCTTCAGGCTATAAAATAAAGCCTTAAAGTTACAACATTAAGCCTTAGAGCTAAAACATAAAGCCTTAAGGTTACAACATTAAGCCTTAAAGTTAAAGCGATCGCTGTTGACATAGAATACAGACCATTTATAGGGGCACAGCAATGCTCATTTGTGTCAACTTAAGCTTAAACCCTTATTGCACAAGCATTTTACCCCACCCTAACCCTCCCCGTATGTATTGGGGAGGGAACTAGATTTCCGGCTTCCCCCCAATGCATCGGGGGGATTGAGGGGGGTAATTTGACTTGTGTGTACACGGTAGCCTTAGCAACGGGAGGGGAAGTTTTGCCTTTAGACAAAACTGGGGTGGAGTGACGCGGATAGTGATTGTAAGCAAGTGGACTTAATACCAGGTGATTCTAGGGCTTTGACGTTAAGTTGACACCTATGATCATTGCTGTGCGTTATTGTCTATTGCTTAAACATAATATTATTTTGCCAAAAATCAACCTTTGATGATTAAATTCCGAGAAATCACGGGCATCAATAAAAACTTTTACTAAAAAAATGCGTTTTTTGCTGAACCATAATCCAGGTTGATTGAGAGAAAATAGCCCTGTAAAGCTATTAAAAGCGTAAATTTATGCCTCGAAAAAAACGTAGTTCCCGAATTCTAGAAAAAGCTGAATTTAGAGTTGCCGGCTTGAAAGCTATCGATCCAAATATCAATTTTGATGATACTTACAACTTGCAAAACTTGACTCAATTAATAGACAATTTTCACAATATGCTTGATGAGTATAACGCTGCTCTAGCTATGATTGACTCTTCTAGAAAAAAGCTGGATGAGATGGAAAAAACCTTAAGTCAGGTTTCAGACAAAATGCTGACTGGGGTTGGTTTCAAGTACGGCAAAAACAGCAACGAATATGAACTTGCAGGCGGCGTTAGAGACAGCGAACGTATCCGTAAAAGCAGGTTGACACGCTTGAAATCTAACACAGATAAAACATCACATGAAAATGCAATAACCGCCTAGTACCGCAAAGCGGAAGTCAAAAGTTAACACTGAGCGTTCGCGCAGCGTCTCGCAGAGAAGTCGAAGTGTCAAAAGGCTTATAGAATCTGCTTTTAACTTTTTTAGAATGATATCTGTAAAAATTCAAGGTGTCCACCAGAACCCCGACTTCCTAAAGAAGTCGGGGTTCTATTTCATCACGAATGATTCAGGAATGCTATATCAGTAAACCAAAAAGTTTTTAAGAGAAGAGCGATCCATAGAAAGTATGTAGCTTATGATACTTACAAATACAGAATATTCTGACTAGCAGACATAGTATAGATTATGATTACTTATGATTAGCTAGCCGAAAATGGTCAATATTAACCTGATGGAATATAGATGCTTTCAACGACTTGATATTTCCGCTCAATAGCTTGAGATAAAAATGCTAACATTTGTTTTAATACAAAAAGTGTGCGATAAATTAATCGACTACCTTTCCTTTTTAGGCTGATTTTGAGCCGAAGTAGATTAACCCAAATATTAACAAGATATTGGATATACCAACAAATAGTAATCTCAAGACTGGATTTTTATTATTAGTTTTAATTCGACAAATATTTTTCAGCCTATAACTAGTTTCAATCCCAAATCTTTTTCGATAATCTTGATAGATGTAATCTAGATTTGTTTTTACCTTGTGAGCAACATAAACAAAGTATTTAACTCCACGCTGATTATGCTTTCCCTTTCGATATTTACAAATAATCCATACATCAAATGTAACTGAATCATCTTTATCCCTGGTTATTGTATAAGTAGTTTTATAACTTTTCCTGCCCTTTAAAAATTGCTTTATTCCTCCTTTCTTTCCCGTCTTGATAGCAGGCATAAGAAAAGGAATATCTAATGCCTGCAACCATCGGATTACAGGAGTATTAAAAAAGCCTCTATCTAAATAGAGTTTCTTCACATTTATTTTAAGAGAGTCGAGTTCTGCTAATAAATATGTAATCAGAGCAACACTAGTATCTAATTGGCGAACACCTCTAATTGCAAGGGTTACACGCTTATTATTAGTAATCACATATAAAGTTGCATAAGCGTAAAATGAATGAGTACCAGCTTTGGCTTGACTTTGATATATGTATGCTGATTCCCCTGATGTTGGCTTACCATAATAGCAAATTAAATTTAAATCAATCGCTATTTTTAAACAACCTTTTTTTAATCCTAAAGGAATTCGGCTTTTTAATGCAAGATTAATTTGTGTCTCTAGTTCCTCAAAATTATTAATCTTGTTGAGATGGTATCTAATATCATTGGCTGTGGGAACATTCTTTAATAGTTTAGCTGTGTTCTCAATACTATCTCCACTACTAGCTGCCTTTATTAGAATCTCAAATAAAGTTTTTTGGTCGCATACACCTTGAGTTTCAATGGAGAAATTTTCTACCAAACACTCAATAACTTGATCAAGGGTTTCTGAGTCTGTTAACGTCGGTTCTTCCGTAGACTCTCTCCTTTTGGTTTTTCCTAGAGATGAAATAGTCAATTTTCTCAGCCAAATATACGACACACTAGTTTGATCATTTCATATTTTGAAATACTGCAAAATATGATAACTATTTATTATATTGTCTGTATTTAATAATACTTGCTCTACTTATCTATTTATTGGTGATGCCTGTGGTGTGAGTAGCGATCGCCCTTTTGGAAAAACTTTTTGGTTTACTGTATATAGTAAACTTTGTATTAATCCAGAACTTCCGAAATCTTAAAATTGAATGACCAGGTTTATACATGATAAATTTGCCAAAGACTATCTAGAAGAACTACTAAAAGATTACGGAGAAGTCAAGGCATCAGAAAAAGTCTCAGGAGAGATTAAAGAAATAGATGTTTTATTCACTCCTGCTAAACAGCAAAGCTCTAATATCCAAATACTGGGTTTGCTAGGAAGATTTGCCCAACAGCCTGCAATTATATAGGACTCCTATTTGATTTTTGAAAAAACTCCGTACATCTGGAGAGTAGCGAAATCAAAGGTAGTGTGTCGGATAAACCACTCAAACATCCACTTTAAATGAGAGAATGAAGGAACCAAAGCACAAAAACGTCGAACCCATGTTTTAGCCTGCAACCAAATATCCTCAATAGGATTTTGTACTGGGCAATTGGGAGCTTTAGCGTTCGCAATGTATTTTCCATTGTTCAGATGACAACCCAAGATTTACCTCGTCCAAAAAACCTCGAACTTCTTTAGAACGGTGGTAACTAGCGCCATCCCAAAAAATTAGTAATTGCTGATCGGGAGAGTCAGCTAGCAGATATTGTAGGTAATCAATAGTATTTTTTGAATTTCCCGCATCATAAGCTTTGAGAACTAATTTTCCTTGCAGATAGTCAATTGCCCCATAGTATGTCTGCTTATCTCGTTCATTAACAACTGGGACTGATATTTCTTGGTCACTTTTTCCCCATACGTAACCATCTTATTTCTCCCCACATTAAATGGCATTCATCAATTAGCAGTACTCTCAACTTTCCTGTTTCGATTTCCACGCTTGTGATGTGCCAGCAATGTCTCAATCTCTTTTTTTTTGCTGCAACAGCATTCTCGTCGGCTTTGGGATTCAGCTTTGTGGTTTTCTTCCAACTGATGTCAGCGGCATCAAATAAGTCGTAGTAACTTTGTTTTGAATCATAAACTACGTCGTACTCAAAAGCTAATTTGTACTCCAGTTCACCCAGTTCCCAGCAGTTCTTGGTTTGCAGCCAACTCAACACTTCTTCTCGCTGTTCAGCACTCAGGTAGCTTTTTCTCACGAGTGTAGTTCAAGCACAGTCCATTAATTCCATCCTGCTCATAGGCTTGTTTCCAGCCTGTTATCGAGCCTAAAGACACATCTAGAATAGCTTGGATTTCTTCGTACAAGTAATCTTGGTAAATCAATTTAACTGCCAAAGCTTTTCTTGCTTCACGGGCATCACGACAAGCTGCTATGAAATCTTGTAACTCAGCGATGGCTACGCCCGCCGCAGGCATCGCAGTTGCCACTCCTCCAGGTAGTATTGCCGATTGTAGATGCTGGTTTATCATTGTCTGCTCTTACACTTGTCAACTCATCCGTATTATCTCGTAGTCTTTTTCAAAAATCAAATAGGATTCCTATAGTTTACAACTTGCGCGAAAACTTGAGAGTAAATCAAGAATTAGAAGCAGATGATAGGGAGTTAATTATGCGACTAGAACCACTTTATCAAAGAGACAGAGAACAAGCCAAAGAAGAGGGAAGGCAAGAGGGCAGGCAAGAAGGAAGACAAGAGGGCAGGCAAGAAGGAAGGCAAGAAGGAAAAGAAGACTTAATACTGCGTCTACTAAATCGTCGTATTGGTGAAATTGATGCATCATTAATCGGGCAAATTAAAGGTTTATCGATTGAACAATTAGAGAATTTAGGAGAGGCATTGCTAGATTTTTCTAGTGTTGCTGATTTAGAAACTTGGTTAAACCAACAATCAAGCTAAATTCATTTCGATTGATAATGAGCTAATTATGCGACTAGAGCCACTTTATCAAAGAGACAGAGAACAAGCCAAAGAAGAGGGAAGGCAAGAAGGAAGGCAAGAGGGCAGGCAAGAAGGAAGGCAAGAAGGAAGGCAAGAAGGAAAAGAAGACTTAATACTGCGTCTACTAAATCGCCGTATTGGTGAAATTGATGCATCATTAATCGGGCAAATTAAAGGTTTATCGATCGAACAATTAGAGAATTTAGGAGAGGCATTGCTAGACTTTTCTAATGTTGCTGATTTAGAAACTTGGTTAAACCAACAATCAATCTAATTCATTATTGCTACACCTTGCGACTAGAAGTCGCGGCTATACAGACTTGTGTTGAGCGAAGTCGAAATACAAAACCCACCTACGTGGGTTAAAAATTCTTGATTTACTCTTAGTCCACGGAGGTGGACTTTGTTTATGTAGTAGCGAATTCTATTCGCCTCATACTTTTCAAAATTTCAGTATAAAAAACCTGCAAACAACCGATTACCACTAAGGCTTTCAGTAATAAAAGTAAGCTAAACTCTTATAGCCAAGTATTGACTAAAAATATTTCATAATTAAAGATAGAACATCCCAATGGAGAACATAAAAATGCTAGAACAATATCGTAAACACGTTGCTGAAAGAGCAGCACTCGGTATTCCCCCTTTACCATTGGATGCGAAGCAAACATCAGAATTATGTGAATTACTGAAAAATCCGCCCAAGGGTCAAGAGGAGATATTATTACATTTATTGAGCGATCGCGTTTCTCCTGGTGTCGATCCAGCAGCTTATGTCAAAGCTGGATTTCTTACCGCCATTGCCAAGGAAGAAATCACCAGTCCGTTGATTGCGCCCATCGAAGCGGTGCAATTGCTGGGCACAATGATCGGTGGTTACAATGTGCAATCTTTAATCGATTTGCTACAATTGCCCACTGTATCCCTCTCCGACTCATCCGAAACACCTCTGGTAATGGGTGGACAAGGAAAGGAACCCATTTCCGCCTACGCCGCCAACGCCTTAAGCAAAATACTCTTAGTGTACGACGCTTACCACGATGTTTTAGAGTTGTCTAAAACCAATCCTTTCGCCAAGCGGGTGATTGACTCTTGGGCGGAAGCTGAATGGTTTACCCTCCGCCCTACAGTTCCAGAAGCGATTACTGTCACCGTTTTTAAAGTTCCTGGCGAAACCAACACCGACGACTTATCCCCCGCCCAAAGCGCCACAACTCGCCCAGATATTCCCTTACACGCCTTAGTGATGTTAGAGTCACGGCAACCGGGAAGCTTGGCAACCATTGCCGAGTTGAAGAAAAAAGGGCATCCTGTAGCTTACGTGGGGGATGTAGTTGGTACAGGTTCCTCGCGTAAATCTGCCATCAACTCCGTATTGTGGCATACAGGAAATAATATACCTTTTGTGCCAAACAAACGCGCTGGGGGTTATGTTTTAGGTGGTGCGATCGCGCCAATCTTCTTTAACACAGCAGAAGATGCCGGTGCTTTGCCTATTCAGTGCGATGTCACCAAACTAGAAACCGGTATGGTAATTACCATCCATCCCTACAAAGGCGAAATCACAAACGAAGCAGGCGAAGTCATTTCCACCTTTGCCCTCAAACCTGACACCATCCTCGATGAAGTTCGCGCAGGTGGACGCATCCCCCTACTTATCGGACGTACCCTCACCGACAAAACCCGTCTTGCACTTGGTTTAGAACACAGCACAGTCTTTACCCGTCCCCAGCAAGCCTTTGATACAGGCAAAGGCTACAGCTTGGCACAGAAAATGGTAGGTAAAGCTTGCGGATTACCTGGTGTGCGTCCCGGCACATCTTGCGAACCCATCATTACTACCGTTGGTTCTCAAGATACCACAGGCCCCATGACCCGCGACGAATTGACAGAACTCGCTTGTCTTGGTTTCAGTGCAGACTTAGTGATACAAAGTTTCTGCCACACAGCAGCTTATCCCAAACCAGTAGACATCCAAACCCATCACGAACTCCCCGACTTCTTTGCTTCTCGTGGCGGTGTCGCCCTCCGTCCCGGTGATGGTATTATCCACTCTTGGTTAAACCGGATGCTGCTACCCGATACCGTAGGAACTGGCGGCGACTCTCACACCCGCTTCCCCTTGGGTATTTCCTTCCCCGCCGGTTCTGGCTTGGTAGCCTTTGCAGCCGCCTTGGGTGTCATGCCTTTAGATATGCCAGAGTCAGTTTTGGTAAGATTCAAAGGTGAATTGCAACCAGGTATCACCCTACGGGATGTCGTGAATGCCATTCCCTACGTGGCAATTCAAAAAGGTTTGCTGACAGCAGAGAAGCAAAATAAGAAAAACGTTTTCTCCGGGCGAATTCTGGAAATAGAAGGTTTGCCAGATTTAAAAGTTGAACAAGCCTTTGAACTCACCGATGCTAGTGCGGAACGTTCTTGTGCCGGATGCACAATTAAGCTGAGTGTAGAGACAATTTCGGAATATCTGCGTTCTAACGTAGCGTTGCTGAAAAATATGATAGCACGAGGCTATCATGATCCGCGTACCATGTTGCGCCGTGTGGCAAAGATGGAAGAATGGTTAGCAAATCCCGTGTTATTAGAAGGCGATGCCGATGCGGAGTATGCTGAAATAATTGAAATTGATTTGAACGAAATCAAAGAGCCAATTGTTGCTGCTCCCAATGACCCCGATAATGTTAAATTATTATCGGAAGTTGCTAACGATCCAGTACAAGAAGTATTCCTCGGTTCTTGTATGACGAATATTGGTCATTATCGGGCAACAGCGAAAGTTTTGGAAGGCGCAGGTGAAGTAAAAACTCGCCTGTGGATAGCACCACCAACGCGCATGGATGAACACCAATTAAAAGAAGAAGGTGTATACAGCATTTTTGGGGCTGCGGGTGCGCGTACAGAAATGCCAGGATGCAGTTTGTGTATGGGTAATCAGGCGCGAGTTGCTGATGGCACAACAGTGTTTTCTACGTCTACCCGTAACTTCAATAATCGCATGGGTAAAGATGCGCGAGTGTATCTTGGTTCAGCAGAATTAGCCGCAGTTTGTGCGCTGCTGGGACGACTTCCGACAGTGCAGGAATATCTGGATATTGTGGCGAGTAGAATTGAGCCTTTTGCCGATGATTTGTATCGGTATTTGAACTTTGATCAAATCGCCGGTTTTGAGGATGAAGGGCGAGTGATTTCTAAAGAAGAACAAGCTTTGTTGGTCTAATCTAAATTAAGGTGGGCTTTTTTAGCTCACCTTGACATTAAATATTTTGAGGACGCGATAAATCGCGTCTCTACATGAGGGTTTTGGGCTTATCTGAACTGTATTGCGTTATTGCCATGAAAAGGATGTATCCTTTCATTTTCAAATACCTCTTGGGCAAGGATTTTTATATATCTACCCCTGTCTAAACTTGAGACAAAGTTAAGTTTGAGACTAAAGAAATTTTTAAACTGTCATTGGATAATAATTCTCAATATCAAATTTGCCAGGAATTTGGTTCTCCAGTTGGTAGGATTAAACTGAGTATAGGCGTAAAATGACGTAACCGTTCTAGCGTTCCTTCTACTGGCTCATCTAATTTTTTTGCAGCATGAACAATATGATCAGCAGGAATAATACCCTCTATCCAAGGTGCTAGTCCATCCAAATCCTGTGAAACGGCTACTAAATCATTTAAAGTTGGTGTGAAATTACCTAATGTCTCTACATCAATTTCAGGTACGCTAAATCCTAAAGCAGAGAATTTTAGTAAATGCCTGAGTGTTTCTAGTATAGGTTCATTCAGTCGAGCTGAAAATTGAATTACATGAATCAGAGAAAAACTATCTTCAACCCAAGGTTTTATTCCATTTAAATTTTGAGATAAAATTAGTATATCTCTAATTTTGACATTCCACTTTTTTAGTAATTTTAAGTTTACTAGTGGAAGTTTTAAATTTAGCAGAGAAGTAAATGCTTGGAAACGAATATAAATTTTTTCTACTGATTGATTCAATTCTGCTGCCCCCAAGACTAGATGCATCGCTGATACTTGTGCTTCTAACCAAGGGCTTTCTCCATCTAAGTTTTGGGATAGCAGAAGTAAATCATCTTCTGTTGGAATTAAATTCTCTAAGGCTGGCAGGTCTAATTGTGGTAATTGCAAACCTAAACAGACAAATTTTTCTAATCGCTGATAAGTAGCTGCTACTGATTTATTCAATTTTGCAGCCCCCAAGACTAAATGCATTGCTGATACCTGCGCTTCTAACCAAGGTCTTCTTCCATCCAAGTCTTGGGATAGCAGAAGTAAATCATCTTCTGTTGGAATTAAATTCTCTAAGGCTGGCAGGTCTAGTTGTGGTAATTGCAAACCTAAACAAACAAATTTTTCTAATTGCTGATAAGTAACTGCTACTGATTGATTCAATTGCTCTGCCCCCAAGACTAGATGCATTGCTGATACCTGCGCTTCTAACCAAAGGCTTCTTCTATTCAGGTCTTGGGATAGCAGAAGTAAATCATCTTCTGTTGGAATTAAATTCTCTAAGGCTGGCAGGTCTAATTGTGGTAATTGCAAACCTAAACAGACAAATTTTTCTAATTGCTGATAAGTAGCTGCTACTGATTGATTAAATTCTGCTGCCCCCAGGACTAGATGCATTGCTGATACTTGTGCTTCTAACCAAGGGCTTTCTCCATCGAGGTCTTGGGATAGTAGAAGTAAATCATCTTCTGTTGGAATTAAATCCTCTAAGGCTGGCGGGTCTAATTGTGGTAATTGCAAACCTAAACAGACAAATTTTTCTAATTGCTGATAAGTAACTGCTACTGATTTATTCAATTTTGCAGCCCCCAAGACTAAATGCATTGCTGATACCTGCGTCTTTAACCAAGGGCTTCTTCCGTTCAGTTTTTGGGACAGCAGCCATACATCATCTTTTATTGGAATTAAATCCTCTAAGCCTGGCAGGTCTAATTGTGGTAATTGCAAACCTAAACAGACAAATTTTTCTAATTGCTGATAAGTAGTTGCTACTGATTGATTCAATTTTGCAGCCCCCAAGACTAAATGCATTGCTGATACCTGTTCTTTTAACCAAAGATCACTTTCATCCAACCAAGACTCATTTTCATCCGGGTCTTGGAACAGTAGGCGGAAATCATTTTCTGTAAGAGTTAAAGACTTGATGCATTCTGAGTCAATATTTGGTATCTTAAATCCTAATTTTGGAGAAAACTGCTTTATGCGTCTAAGAAGCTCCTCTATTGTTTTATTCATTTTCTTTGACGCTAGTAGTATTTTATAAAAAAACGGTTCTTGCGGAGCTAACAATAAGCTATCCCCAGGTAAAAGTAAAATTCCTTTATCATTATGTTGGATGAGTTGAATAATTTCTTTAGTAAAAACTGTTTGCCTTAATCCATATTTTGTCAATAAACTTATTCGCTCAAATTCCAGCCATATACCAGCAATCTTATTAAGCTCGTTAAGTAAATCTAAACAATTGTGTGTATTTGTTTCTTGTAAGCATGTGTCTATTAACTCATCAATTAAAGAACAACTAACTTGAGCAATAGGTATATAAATATCCTTTTTCTCTTCTACTTGCCGAAAAATGTGAGCGAGAACCAAATTAGCCTGCTCAATGTGTTCTCGTATAACTAAATCCACTGCTGGATGATGACAAGTAACACGCAGTGTACGCCCCCTTCCAGAAGGATTCCAGCGAGCCTGTGCTATTGTAGAGCTTACATCGTTAGGTGTCAGGGGGTCAGACAAACCGATATGGTCTATCAAAACATCAGAGAGAGTGCGGATATCAATAGCTAGCAATCCTGCCAACTTCAGTAGATAACCCACCATTTTTTCTCGGATTTGCTGCTCTTCAGAATATCCACCCACTGTTAGTCTCGACTGTAGAGCTTCAGGACGGTCATCACGATCTATGCGCTCAACGTCTGCAAACAAGCAACGGGCAAGTTCCAACAAACGCTTTGGTTTCAATGTCTCCTTGCTTAGACGTGAGCTACACTGACTCACACTTTCCAAAGATTTAAGCAAGTTACTAGAAAGAGAGCCACCTTCTGATTCTGGCATCCAAAGCTCAAGTGTTTTCAGCAAGCATCGGTGTAGTAGCCATGCCATTACCGCATCTCTATCCTCTGTACGATCCTGATCTTGGAGACGTTGGGCTTTACGCACGAGACGAGGATTACTCTGATGTACTTTATCTATGGCACTCCGAATAACAGTTTCCGGTTTAGTTCCCTCTAATGACAGTGGATTTACCTTAGCTGCTTGTGTAAACCCACTAGCCAGTACTGCCTCACGCACAAATGGTGCAGTTACTACTAACGCTGTTTCAGCATCTGTCAGTTCAATGGGGGGATCGGAGCGAAACACTAACAAATCTAGCGCCTCTAGCACTCTGATTGGCAGTGCCTCATCTCGCCACTGATCTTGGGGAAAACTATTAATTGCTGCTTCCCACTCTTGCCAACAAGCAGCTAATATCTTAGCTACTTGCTGCTGGAGTTGTGCAACAATTAAATTTGCCTCAGTGCCTTTATTTTTCCAAAGTGGTGACTGTAATGCAGCTTCAGACCAGGGATTACTAGCTTTACCTTTACCTGTTGCCGCAGTAACGCTCTCACAAATTATCTGTGATAAGGTATTATCTTCAACAGCACTTTCATGAGCGTAGTAGATTTTCTGTGGCTGCTTACCTTGTTCTACTATTAAGATGTTTAGTCTTGCTTGTGTTTCGTCGAGAACTTCTTTTAAAGTACAGGCGAAGTGTTGTGGATCTAGTACCTCAGCCAGAGCTTTAGAGAAAAGACTAAACCCATCTTCACCTCCTACATACTGACTTACCTGACCAGGCCCACAGGCAAACACCATTACAAAACTACGCCGTGAAGCTTGTCGCCGATCACCTTTGCTCCAACCAACAAGATAAGTATTTTTGAAGCCTAACTTAACACCCTCACGGCAAGCATCAATGAAAAAGATAATAGTCTCTGCACCTGACTGATCGATGATGTCACCTATATCTGTAGTTACCAGATATTCTTCAACATACTCAGCGTCATCTAACACTGCATCGGATGGGATGAGGTAATCCTTACCTTTGCAATGCATTCCATGTCCTGAGAAATAAAGGAGCAGTGTCTCTACTCCTTGCGCCTCCTTGCATTCCCGCCGTAAGGCTTGTAATAATTTACTACGTCCAGTTTGTGAAATGCCATCTGTACCTAGCGAGTGGATAGTAAAGCCAGATTTTTCTAAAGAGGCGTGGAGGTTTTCTATATCTCGACAGACAATAGGTAGGTTGGTAATAGCATCACTTTCGTATTCAGGAACTCCAATCAGTAGCGCTCGACGTTTTTTCATTTACTACTCCGCAAAAGTTAGAGTAATTGCCCCTTTGCCACCTACCTTAGCTGTACCAATTAGCTCTACACCGCCTTCAGCACTCACCTCAACTTGAACTGTGACTTCTTTGAGCCGAAAGCCACCAACCTTCTTAATATCATTAAGCAAAGTACCTACTCCTTGGCATAACTTGTTTAAGTTATCTCGAAGTAATTCTGTGGGAATATCGCGTAAAACTACTTCTGCATCAAGAGAAAAAATGCCTTTTACTTCTTCGTCTTTGTCGGGTAGGCTCACTAAAATTGGAATCGTGTCCATCATTTATACCTTCTTCTAAAGTTTTAAACAGAGATAAAATTTACAAACAACCAAGTATTAATTCTAGCTTAGGCTTAACATAATATAATATAATTCTACTGATAAGTATAGATACTAGGTTTTTAAACTTACTATATGGGAGTAAAACAAAGGTGTAATTGTCTTTTTGATTAACCTCAAAGTGCGATCGCTGTAAACTGTTAAAGTCTAACTTCGTCTGAGATTACCACCTTGTTTGATGAAATTTTGCAACGAATGCGGGATAAAGTTTATTCTCGTCAGTATTTAATGACGCTACACGCTGAAGAAGAAATGAGCGATGACAATCTAACAATCTATGACATTGAAGAAGGCATCTTTACAGGCGAAATACTGGAACGTCAAAAAGATAAAGTGACAGCAGAATCTAAATATCGCATTAGAGGTTTAACTCTTGATGCAGGGGAAGTCGAAATAATTGCCAAGCTAAGTCCAACTGGAAAACTTGTTATCATTACAGTATACATACCCTAATAACAGGAAAGCGCCAAATGCTGTGTGATATTTGTGGAAGCGAAGGTGTAAAAGTCCGCCAAATTACTAGAACTTACGGCAAGGGTAAAGACCTGCTAGTAATAGAAAACATTCCAGTAATAACCTGTACTCATTGCGGCGAAAGTTATTTAACTGCTGAAACCCTTCACAGAATTCAACAAATTAAAACTAACCGGAAAAACTTAGCTGTGGAACGTCCTGTAGAAGTGGCTAGTTTTGGATCATGAATAATTGCCAAAATTAACTGTTGCTTCAGGTATTCTATTATTAAAAAGCATTTATGGACTTCTACACAACAGTTTTACAAAAGAGTGCTGGTTATTGGGTTGCTTTATGTTTAGAAAATGGGCTGGTAGGATAAGGGTTAAATCAAGAAGCAGCAATCAAGCAACTTAACGAAGCGATCGCCTCTTTTGTTCAGTCTATAAAATCGAATCTAATATTTACCATACTTCACTCACTATAGAAGAATTACATGAGTTTTTGGCAGTGGAAGACACTGAATTAGTATGATAAATCTTCGAGATCAAGAAAGTTTACGTCAAAGTTCGTAAATGTAGACGATCGTAGACTTCGGATATTAATGGCTGTACGATGTCTACGACGGGCTACGCCTACGCCATCTCACTAATTTTTTATACCAACCATAATTCATGTCTTCATCCCCAGATGCGCCTATAGTAGTCTGAGACTTGCTGCAATTGATTAGACAAGATCATAGTTGTTAGTTATCCATTTTTCTCCACCCTGCACAACGTTAGTAGGGAAGGGGTTGGGAGTTAAATCTATGACTCAACTTAGAAGCATAGACTAGATAGCCCTGAAAATGGGGCTGAAGCAGGAAATATAACTGTATTGTAACGGTGGCTTTAGTTGACGTTGCAAAAGTTTACATTTAGAATGGAGTCGTCAAAAACAGATAAGTATTTATTCTTATTTATCCTGATAATTTGACATTCAATGAGTATATGTTCTTATCTATATCAAAAATTTAATTTTCTAGAGTTAAAGAATGTTTACAAAAGTATTGATTCCTTAATACAATTAAATTAAAAGCGATAAGCCAAATTGATTGTCAGAAGTGATGAATGCTATTGAATTTCCCTGGCTAACAGCCATAATCCTCTTACCCTTGGTGGCTACCTTAGCCATCCCCCTAATCCCAGACAAGGAAGGTAGAACTGTCCGCTGGTATGGTCTGGGAGTTGCTTTTGCCGACTTTGCACTGATGATTTATGCCTTTTGGTATAACTACGACTTCCAGAGTTCAACACTCCAACTCGTAGAAAACTATCCTTGGATACCGCAGTTAGGTTTGCATTGGGCTGTGGGGGTTGATGGTTTATCGATGCCCTTACTACTTCTGACAGGCTTAATAAATACCCTCGCAATATTCGCGGCTTGGAAAGTTACCACCAAGCCGCGATTATTTTATGGTTTGATGTTAGCGATGTACAGCGCCCAACTTGGCGTATTTGTTGCCCAAGATTTGCTGTTGTTCTTCCTAATGTGGGAAATCGAGTTAGTGCCGGTTTACCTGCTGATTTCCATTTGGGGAGGACAAAACCGCCGTTATGCCGCTACCAAATTCATTCTTTACACCGCTGCTGCATCAATATTTATCTTGATTGCTGGTTTTGCAATGGCATTCTCTGGAGATACCATCACTTTCGACATGGCGACTCTAGGAATGAAAGAATATCCCAAAACCTTAGAATTGCTAGTTTATGCAGGTTTCTTAATAGCCTTCGGTGTGAAGTTACCAATTTTCCCTTTACACACTTGGCTACCTGATGCTCACGGTGAAGCATCAGCACCAGGTTCGATGATTTTGGCTGGTGTGTTGTTAAAAATGGGTGGTTATGCTCTCATCCGCTTCAATGTGGAAATGTTGCCCAATGCACATGTGACTTTTGCTCCAGTATTAGCAGTTTTGGGTGTGGTTAATATTGTTTACGGTGCTTGCTGTGCCTTTGCTCAAACCAATCTCAAACGCCGTTTGGCTTACTCTTCAATTGCCCACATGGGGTTTGTGCTGATTGGGATTGCCTCTTACACAGAGCTTGGTATCAGCGGTGCAGTATTACAGATGGTTTCCCACGGCTTGATTGCTGCTAGCTTGTTCTTCCTGTCTGGCGTGACTTACGATCGCACCCACACCTTGATGATGGATAAAATGGGCGGTATGGCCAAGGTAATGCCCAAAACCTTTGCTCTGTTTACCATTGGTTCAATGGCTTCTCTCGCCTTACCCGGAATGAGTGGTTTTGTGGGTGAGTTGATGGTGTTTCTGGGTATCGCCAGCAGTGATGTTTACAGTTCCAGTTTCAAAGTTGTAGTCGTGCTGTTGTCAGCAGTTGGCGTGATTTTGACACCGATTTATTTACTGTCGATGCTGCGTCAAGTGTTCTACGGTGAGCAAAATAAAGAGTTGCACTTGGATGCTGTAATATCTGATGTTAAACCCCGCGAAATATTTATTACTGCTTGTTTGCTACTGCCAATCATCGGAATCGGGTTTTATCCCAAGTTGGCAACGCAGACGTATGATGTGAAAGCAGTAGAATTAGCCGCTCATGCTCGTCAAGTTTTACCAGTTGTTGCTCATCAACAACCATCAAGTCTGTACTCGCGTATTTTCTCTGCACCAACATTGGCTACTTCTCAAGTTGAAAGTTCGATTAACATTTCTGAGTAAATTAACTTCCCATTAAGGGGTCTGCAAGTAAATTCTAAATATTAGGAGAATAAAGGGGTGGTTTCATAACCACCCCTAAAATTTTGGAATTATTGAGTTGAAATAGATTTTTAGGTAGGGGCAATTCATGTAGACGCATTCGCAGACAGATGCTACGCGAATACTAACGCACCTCACTCACTACCCCATGAATGCAACAATTGTTGTCAAGCTTGGACAATAAAGGTATCGCTACCGAATCACTGCTGTTGCTTTTGCTTTTTCGGCATCACAGGAGCCAAAAAATACTTGATGCCCGTTTATGCGGCGTAATCGGATAAAGTCGAGCTTAGGCTTGCTTATCTGAATTATCAAATTCTGCGACTCTATAAAAGTAATAGACATATCCAGAAATTAGTTATGCGTTACCTGCAACCCTTGTAGAGACGTTGTAATGTAATGTCTCTACATTCTTTTTCACCAGATGTTGAATACAAGAAGAAACGACAGAAATATCTCTGTAGCTTTAATGTTAGTTTTATTCATATACTAGCAAACGCAAGCCTGAATCTTAGAAAAAATTTAAGTTTTAATAAGTACCATATTTCCTCACAAGTTCCTCACATTCTTTTTTATCAGATGTCTAATATAAGAACAAATGACATAAATATCTCTATAGTTTTAAGATTGATTTTATTGATATTCCAGCAAAATCTAGCCTTAGTACTGACAAAGTTTAAGTTTTAATAAGTACTATATTTCCTCACAAGTTCCTCAGATTCTTTTTGTAACTTCAAGATAGAGACACTCAACTATTGCAATTAATTACCTTGAGGGTTTACAGCCTTCTGGCGTTGGGGTCTTTCGGCAAAAGCTAGACTACCTCTTTTTTTAGCAAAGGTATTGAGGCTTAATTCTACTTTTGCATCTACAGGAGAGTTATCTCATGGATTTTACAGAGAAATTGCCATTTTTTAATCTCAAGACTTTAGGCTATTACAGGTGAGTTCTACGAAGGTGTTGCTATACCTACACTAAGTTAATTCCTGCCACAGTTAAAAACGATTTAGTTTCTAAATAAAGTAAACCTTCTAGCAATTTATCCTGCACTAGTTAAATAGTTGAGGGAGATGCATTTTGACTGCATTTTTCATGAAAAAACAACTTTAACAACATAGGTACAATCAATATGAACTTTAAACAATTTGGTGTATTACTGTCTCTATCTACAATTCTTGGAATGAATGTGCTTACGACCAAGGTTTTGGCTGGAGAGCCTAGTATTACTTTTGGAGATGCACTCGGTTCTGGTGGATGTAGTGTTGCCGATCAGCTTCCTGGAGATGATGGTAGAAGCTTATCGATCGTCTTGGATAACTTTAGTGCATTCAATGGTCAGCGTCAAAAGTGTATTTTACGTGTTCAAACTTTTATTCCAAGTGGTTTTATAGTCCAAGATGTACAAGTACTGTACCAAGGAACTACTGATATTGATAGAGGGAGTAAAGGTACCAGCTTAAGCAGAACTTATAGCTTTAGTGGTGGTGCTCTTGGTCAAGCCGTAGCTCCCCCTAAAACTACCAAGTTTACATCTAGTAAGGCATTTGCGGAGCAAGATGAGATTACTGTTCTAGCTGCTACAGGTTTATGTAGTGGTGGTGGGCAAGGACTATTAGGTATTAATATGATTGCACAATCCTCACGAGCAAGTTCTATTTTCGTTGATACAGCCGATATCAATGCTGGGGATGTGAGACTTTATTTTGACCTAAAGCGTTGCTAGTAGTTGCTTTTAGCAATTCTGCGGATAGATGGTGATACACCGAACCAAATTCCAAATTTGGTGGTCTTCAATGAGTGATGGGTCTAAATCCCCCACTCATTGAATCTACCGAATGTATTCTTCTTTAAGATTACAAATTTCTGTTGATGGAGAGGAAGTTATGTTGAGATTAAGTGATGCACGTAATTTTTTCATATTAATCTGCTTGTTTTTTTTGTATTGTTATGATGGCAATTCATCTAGTACTGCTGCTGCAATAGACAACCAGCCAAAGTTTTTGGTTAATAAGAGATGTAATATAAGTTTCGATCCGCAAATAAATCAGTTTACACTTGGCTCTCCTATAACTGTAAACGCACAATCGCCAAGGGCTAGATGTATCGTTAGAATTGATACCTCTAATACTCAAAAGCAATTTAGGCTCGTGCCTTTAGCTTTAAAAGGTGTAGTCAAGAAAGCACCAGCACGAGTAGCTATCACATCATTTTTACTTGGCGATAAACCAACTCCATATCAAATGATCTATGGAAGTGCTATGAATTTTGATTTGACTAATCAAATACCTCCAACTAACTATACAACTACAGGAAAAAGTGTTTTAGGCGTTAATTTAGTATTAATGACGAACGGAGGAGAATTAGAGTTTACAGAAATGAAGTTTGCACTTCAACAACAATAAAATTTGGTTTTAGCGCTCCTTCAGGAGAAAGGTGAAGAACAGTAATATGTTGGGGTGGTGCGATCGCGGTTGATTAAATAGCAGTTCTCAATTCCATGTAATACAGTCCGTTTGTAGCCTTGGCGAATGGAATGACTCTGTTGGCGAATTGCGTAGGCGCAGCCCACCGTAGGTATCGCTATCCTCAAAAGCTTGAGATGTCGTAGCGTCTCACCTCAGAAATTGCGGTATGAGAGCTAATAATTTTTACTGAATCTAAAAAGAATTTATCATTACCAATGGCTTAGATTGGCTTGTAAACGAGTCTTCGATACTCGTGGATGAGTCTTTGATGACTCTTTTACTTCTTTAGCCTTTTTTTACAGGACTTCTCCAGCCCGAAAAATCTGTTCAGCAGTTAAATTCAACTCTGGGAATACTGGCGACTGAATGCGGTCATTTCCCCGAAATTGCCTAACTTGATACTCACCTTCAATTAATTGGTAAATCGAGATAGTTGGTTGTTTAGGATTGCCAATAAACCGCCTACCACCTAAACCTAAATAGTCTACAATCCAATATTCAAGAATGCCCAAAGACTCGTAATCCTCTAGTTTCAAAGCATAATCATCACTCCAGTTGGTTGAAACAACTTCTACAACCAACTTGACGGAACTACCCAGCGTAATGATAGATTCTTTTTTCCAGCGTGGTTCATTGCTGAGAGCTTGTCTATCAAGAACAATGACATCTGGTTCATAACCGGAATCAGTATTAAGTGACTTGATGACGCATTCTTTAGGGATAAAGCAAAGGATTGACAAACGGGCAATTTCAATAAACAAAGAACCATTTATAAACCCAGCTATCTCTGAGTGCTTCCCTCTTGGCTTAGGCATTTCAACAATTACCCCATCATGTAGTTCATAATGCCTGTCTGAAGATTCGGGATACCAAGCGATAAATTCATCAAATGTTACTTGTTTGGTTAAGGCTTGAGTCATGCTTTGCCTTTTGCTTGATGTCAAATTTGACCCCTCTCCAAACCTCTCCCCGACACGAAGAGAGGCTTAATCAGCGAACTTAGGTTAAACTTTCGCCGCAGCAGCTGGTAAACTCACTTTCAAGCGCTTAAACATTGCTTCTCGTGCTTGTACAGCAAGGCTATCGTCAAAAGGTTTTAAGGTAATTTCCTGCTGATACTTTAGCCGCAGTGCTGTTTGAATTAACCAATCGGCGACAAAGGGATTTTTTGGTAACAAAGGGCCGTGGGAATAAGTAGCGATCGCATTCTGATAAAATGCTCCTTCTGTCCCATCTTCACCATTATTCCCCAAGCCGTATACCACTCGCCCTAAAGCTTCCACTTTTCCTAGTTTGGTACGTCCGCCGTGATTTTCAAAGCCTACCAAATACGGTGTACTACCCGTCATCTCTTTTAAATCCCGCGCTAGACGTGAAGCTGTCACTTCAATTACCAAGTTCCCAATACAGCGCTTAGTATTTTCACCAGGATGCACAGAAACTAAATCGAGTATTCCCAAACCATCAATTCGTTGTCCCAAGCCTGGTTCATAATAATGTCCCAGTAATTGGGGTGAACCGCAAGTAAATACTCCCGGTGTTCCATTTTCGATTTTGTCGCGCATTGCGTCAGCTTTTGCACCTTGCAAATCACGCATGACAATTTCTTGCTGACGATCTTGTGCGCCACCACCAACTATGACATCTACAGTTTTAATATCTGCGGCTGTGGAATTTTGATCTAGGGGTAATACTTTCACATCGTATCCCCGCCATTGAGCGCGACGTTCTATAGTAATTACATTACCGCGATCGCCATAAGTACTCATCAGCGTCGGATAAAGCCAACCAATTGTTAATTCTAAATTTTGAGAACTCATATTCATAATTCGTAATTCGTAATTCGTAATTCGTAATTGGATTAGGTGTTGGGAACTGAGGAATGGGAAAAATTTCTTTAATTCCCACTACCCAATTTAAAGAATTTTACGACCAGTCAGAACTTCTCGCACTTCTAGCATGGCTGAATAGGTGGGTAGAATATGCAGAGTTTCATTCTCTGGTGTATGCTCTAATGCAGTAGCGATCGCTTGTCGCAAATCTTCTTCGACAATTAGATTTAAGTTGCTCTCAAGGGACTTTTGGCTGTAACGTAGACGTAGTGCCATATCGTAGACGCGATCGCCACTCACTACTAAAGTCCCGCCGCGTTCGACTAATTTCTCGGTGTCTACGTCCCAAATCCAGGATACATCAGTGCCATCGGGTGTGCGATCGTTCAAGACTAGCAGTGTGGTTTTATCTGTGCTTTGAGTAACTACGCGAATGGTTTCATTCGTTCCCACAGGATTTTTTGATAACAATATTCGCACTCGTTTACCGTTAATTACTAAATCTTCAGCCCGACCAAAAGCAGCTTGAAAATTGTTAATACTATCTCTGATTGTTGCTTCATCAACTCCTAACTCAATAGCCGCAGTTGCCGCCGCCAAAGTATTATATTTGTTGTACAAACCAACTAGAATTTGCGACCATTCACTACTTTCGAGAGTCGGTTTACTTTTTGTAAAACCACACTTAGGACAAGTAAAATCTCCCAAATGAGACAAATAAACACCCTTGTAATCTAAAGAATGTCCGCATTTTGGACAATAAATAGAATCAACAGCGTGAGGAATAGCTTCTAGATAATGTTCTGGTTCATTCAAGCCAAAAAATAACACCCGTTGGGGTAACTGCTGACCGAGGTTAGATAAAGTTGGGTCATCAGCATTGGGAATTACTACCGTTTCTGCTGGTAGGGTAGAAATAACTTTTGTCCAACGCTTACTGATTGTATCTACTTCCCCGTACCTATCGAGTTGGTCGCGAAACAAGTTTAAACAGAGAATAATTCGTGGCTGGAGTGGCGCTAATACTCTTGGTACAATATTTTCATCAACTTCTAAGATGGCGTAATCAGTATTTAGCGTACCTAGTAAGTTGGTGCTTTCTAACAGCGCCGTCATCAAGCCATTTTCCAGATTTGCACCTGTAGAATTATGAGTGACACGAAAACCCTTACGTTCTAATATCGTGCATAAAAGCAGCGCTGTAGTCGTTTTGCCGTTAGTACCAGCAATTAAAATCACTCCATTTTTAACTTGCTGACTCAATAATTGTAAGAGTCTGGGTTCAATACGACGAGCAATCGAGCCTGGTAATACACTAGCAGCACCCAGACGGAGCGATCGCACTATAAAGGTCACACTCTTTGCCACTGACACTGCGAAACCCAATCGCAGCCTATCTATGAATTGTATTTTGTTTCCCACATCTGTACCCTAGTCTTCTGGCGGTTGCTAATTAAAAGTGCAAATTTAATCTTGTGAGTTTAGCGAATCCTGGCTGAAAAAGCCAGTATTCGCAATTTGAGATTTTGGATTGTTGCGCTACTTTACCTCTGTTTTGACTTGCGCGTAGCGATACCAGCCACTTGCGAGAGATAATCTCAGTAGGCGTTATCTTAAAAAATAGTGCGTGGGCGTAATTACATATCCAGCCCAGTTGGCCAAATTCAGCACAAACTCACAACAAGTAGTAGCTTGCAAGGTTCCTTTTGATGAATAGCACAAAGTTTCTTTTTTTACATAAACAAATTACTGGCTGGCGAAGGTGGTTGTCCAAATGCCTGTTGTTGCTTGTAAGTCTTTTCATTATAAGTATGCAACCTGCATCTGCTGGTCTTAATAATGATTTATATGATGGCAACATCTTTGTCGTTTATGCTGGCAATGGTTCATTGGTTCCTCCCAGACAGTCACTAGCACAGACTTTAGCGGAACATAAACCCGTATTTTTGGCTTTTTATCTGGATGATAGTAGCGATTCCAAAAGATATGCCATTTCCATTTCACGGGTACAGGAATTCTATGGTCGAGTAGCAGAGATTATGCCGATTAATGTAGATACTATCCCGCCTAAAGAGACCTACGATCCAACAGAACCAGGATATTACTTTGCTGGGAGTGTTCCTCAAGTCGTGGTGTTAAATAAATCAGGTGAGGTAGTTTTGAATAAAAAGGGTCAAGTAGCTTTTGAAGAGATAGATGATCAATTTCGCAAAATCTTTGATTTATTACCACGCACTGAAACAGCACAGCTAAAGCGGCGAGCCTTTAACGAGTTTAGTAGTGAGTTAGCTAAGTAACTTATGGGGTAGACCAATTTGGTCTGCCCTAATTTTTAGTTATATCTGCTACTACATTGCCACCAAGGTCAAAGCATAATATTGAAATATCTGTGTTAACAATTGAGGAAATTAATCCATAGTCTATAGTCTGTAATCAATGCCCATTGCCCAATAATTAACTAGAGTGTATTCTGATGTCAAAGGTTTACACCACCCAGGAGCTAATTCAAATTTTGGCAGCCGAGCGCCAAGCTTGTCTGAAAGGAAAACGCTTAAAGTTAGAAATAAAAATCTCTGGCAATCCTGTAATTGACCAGTTTATAAGAACTGATGGGTTGCAACAGTTTACTGCCTATCAAGATTTTAAAACTGCAATTCACGAGTATCAGAAAGAAAATCGAGTTTCTGGTATTATTTGGCGAGAAGTGACAGTTAAAGGAAAAAACTTGCACTATCCCGAAATAGATACTGAGTTAATTGCCCTCAATGGTGACTTAGAGATATTAAAAGCCGCTAAAAATTCTATCGTAGAATTTTGGTATGAAGTCACTATAGGAATGGATTTATACTTGAGTTTCAATAATAGTAAACAACACCAACAAATTGTCACCTCTGATGTAGAGAGAATTGTTCAAAGAACAGAGTGGGCAAGTTTGTGCAAGTGGGAAAATTCTAGCTTTTTGGAAATGATTTTGCAGCTAGGATGGGGTAAACCAGAAGAAGCTTATTATAAACGAGGAAGACCGCGATCGGGTAGTGAATATATTCATGCAGTCAATCCCGGAAATCGTCCCATTGGTTGATTGATATGTAGGGTAGGAATACTGAAAACCACGACAAAATGACGGATAGAATTGCGTTTACTTTGCTTTCTTAATAAGGCACTCTATCTGTAACAGAAATTTTAACTGTACAGATAAGTAGTAGCATGAAAGTACGTGATGTAATCAAGCGACTGGAAGCTGATGGTTGGTATCTTGATAGAACATAAAGGTAGTCATCGACAGTTCAAACATCCTGATAAACCCGGTGTGGTTACAGTTCCAGGTAAATTGTCTGACGACTTAGCCCCTGGTACTCTCAGTAGTATTTGGAGGCAAGCACAGTTATAAGGAGAACCGCAATGCAGTATGTAGTGGTGATTGAAAAGGCTGAAGGTAATTACTCTGCTTATGTCCCTAATTTACCAGGTTGTGTAGCTGTGGGTGAAACTTTAGAAGAAGTTAAGCAGATGATTGCAGAAGCTATTGAATTTCATATAGAAGGAATGCTAGAAGATGGTTTACCTATTCCTAAACCTACAAGCATTGCTCATGAGGTTGAAGTTGCAAACTACAGCAAAATATAATTATAGAAAACTACTAAATTAGCACTAAACAATCCTTATAGTATTTTCTCAAGTTAGTTTTGAAAGTTTATAGTAAGGACTTTAGTGCTTAGAAAACAAGGACTAAAGTCCTTACTACGAACTTGTTAAGAAACGATGCTTATCGACTTTGAACTATGGACTCTTGACTAGAGTTTTCAAGTTCTGGAAGTTCTACTCTGGCGGGTTTCCAACCTCCTGCCCAAGCAAGACATAGATGACGGAAACGATCGCCCCGCACCTCAAAATTTGGGTACTGGTCGAAACTCGCACAAGCTGGAGATAGCAACACTACAGGCGCTTGATACTGCTTGGCTAATTCTGCCGACTTGGGAACTGCCCTTTCCATAGTTTCCACAATATGGTAGTTATCATACCCCACCTCTCGCAGACGTTTGGCAAATGCGGGTGCAGCAGAACCAATCAATAACACAGCAGCAGCTTTGGTTTGAATTTGTGCTAGCCAAGCAGTATCATCACCTGCTTTGGCTTCTCCACCAGCAATTAAAATCGCTGGACTGTTAACAGATGCTAAACCTACTTCAGCCGCATCATAGTTGGTGGCTTTGCTGTCGTTAATAAAATCAATCCCTTCCCATGTGCAGATATGCTCCAAACGATGGGCAACACCAGGAAATTCCCGAACTGCACGCGCGATCGCATCACGATTAATTCCCGCTAATCTTGCTGTTGCTACTGCCATCAACAGATTTTGCTGGTTATGTTCTCCCACCATTCGCAAACTAGATACTTTCACAATCGGTTCTGGTGTCGAGGTTGCAGTCAATTTTTCCACAACCCAGCCGTCTTCGATATAAAAGCCTTTTTCGCTAATCAGAAAATCTTTTCCTCTGACACTTGTCCAATAGGCATCAGGCCAAGCACTTAAACCTAACTGGCTCAAGTAGGCATCATCGCCATTGAATACTTGCAACTCCGACTGACGTAATAACTTGGCTTTGATGTTGTAATAGTTCTCTAAAGTCTGATGGCGACTGAGGTGATCCGGTGTGAAAGTCGTCCAAACACCGATCCGGGGAGCAAGAGAACTCGAAGATTCTATTTGATAGCTGCTAACTTCCGCAATCACCCAATCGAGTGAGGAGTGAGGAGTTAGGAGTGAGGAGTTAGGAGTTAGGAGTGAGGAATTATCAAATGCTCCCCCTGCCTCCCCTGCCCCCCCTGCTTCCCCTGCTCCTCTCCCCCTGTAAGATAGGGCAACTTCACAAGCGGCGTAGCCAATATTACCGCAGGCGGGTGCATTTAATTCTGCTGCTTGGAATATGGCAGCAATTAAAGCTGTGGTAGTAGTTTTGCCGTTAGTACCGGTAATTCCTACCCAAGGTAGCGATCGCAAATTTCGCCAAGCGAGTTCCATTTCGCCAATGGTTTCAATACCTAGTTGGCGTGCCTCAACTAATACGGGAATATCCCAAGGCACGCCAGGACTAACGACTATTAATTGGGGTAAATTAGCACCATTCAATTCTAGGGATTGTCCTAGTTTAACGGTTATTTGCTCGGCAGCGAGTTCTTGTTGTTGTTCTAGGAGGGTTTTGGAGGTGTTGCGATCGCTCAGCTCTACCTCCCAACCTTCCCGTTTCAACAATCTCGCCGCAGCAACACCGGACTTTCCCAATCCAATAACAGTAGCTTTGGACATAGATTGCAGCAGAGTGTCCCTGGTTAAGCACTCCCTATAGTAGCCTTTCTTGGCAAAAATTACACAAGTTTTTGTTGACCTACGCTACAGATTTTTGACGATCGCACCGAAGTCAGCTAAAACACGGGCATGATTGCGAACTAATCCCAGCAGATGTAGTCGATTACGCTTGACTTCTGGATCGGAGTCCATAACTAAAACGCTATCTGGGCCATCAAAGAAGTTACTAACTGCTGGAGCAATTTTTGTGAGTGCTGCTACTAATAGTTGATAATTTCGTGTCTGCTGTGCTGCTGAGGCAAGCGGCACTGATTCGATTAGCGCATTATACAAAGCTATCTCAGAGGGCTTTTGAAATAATTCTTGACGAACTACGGTTGTTGGTTCTAGTTGTTTTGTATCCAAATCACCTTGGGCGGCTAATCGTGTGGAACGGTTAACAGTTTCGTAGATGTTATCTAAGGTACTATCCTTGCGGATTTGTTGTAAGTAGAAGGCGCGATCGCGGACATCCAATAAATCTTTTAACGTCCGTTCTGTGTATTCTGGGTCATTTTCTCCCAAAACTGCATTTACTAAGTCGTAATCAATCTGCTTTTCTTCTTGTAGTAAAGTGCGGATGCGTTGCAAGAAGAACTCTTGTAATGCTGTGGTTAATGATGTCCCATCTTTATGATATTTTGCTGCAAAGTCTGTTGCTATTTGCGCCAATAAATCATCTAAATTTATCGGCAAATTATCAAACCAAACAATTTTAACTACAGCATTAGCTGCACGGCGCAAGGCGAAGGGATCAGATGAACCGGAAGGAATTAAGCCTAAACCAAAGATACTCACTAAAGTATCTAATCTATCTGCTAAACCGACAATTTTACCCGTGAGTGTTTCAGGTAAAATATCACCGGCTCCCTTTGGCAAATAATGTTGATAAATTGCCTTTGCTACTTCGGCATCTTCACCGCTGGCTAAGGCATATTTTTCTCCCATAATGCCTTGTAATTCGGGGAATTCATACACCATTTGAGTTACCAAATCTGCTTTACATAATAAAGCAGCACGTTGGATTCTTTGGCTTTGATTTTCCGCTAATTCTAATTGACTGCTAATTTGCTCGGCAATTTGAACTATTCTATCTACCTTGGCACGCACCGAACCCAATTCTTCTTGAAAAGTTACTTTTTCTAACTGAGGTAAAAAGCTTTCTATTGGCTTAGTTAAATCAGCTTCATAGAAAAATCTACCATCAGCTAATCTGGCACGAATTACCCTTTCATTGCCGACAGCAACAATATCTGATTTTTTGGGATCGCCGTTAGAAATGGTGATGAAATTTGGTAATAATTCTTGCTCAAAACTCCCTGGTTTGAATACAGGAAAATAACGTTGATGAGTAACCATCACTTCAGTAATTACCTCAGTTGGTAATTCTAAAAATTCTGGTTCAAATTTACCAACAACTGCGGAGGGATATTCTACAAGGTTGGTTACTTCCGCTAATAAATCGGGGTAAATTACTGTATACCCGCCTAAATTCTCTGCGACTGCATTTACTTGCTCTTTGATCAGATTTGCCCGTTCTTCTGGGTCAACGTTGACATAAGCAGACTTGAGGGCGGTAACATAATCAGTAGCTTGGGGAATTGTCACAGGTTCAGGATGCAAAACCCGATGACCTTGAGAAATGCGATCGCTCTGAACCGTTTTAGAACCATTTACTAATTCTAAAGGCAGCACCGTCTTATCTAACAAAGCTACCAGCCAACGAATTGGTCGGGAAAACCTCGCATCCCCATTCCCCCAACGCATTAACCGCTTACCTTCTAACCCCCAAATCCACTGGGGAACAAGTTCTGTCAAAATTTCCGCCACAGGACGACCGGGAATTCTTTTTTGCACAAAGACAAATTCCCCTTTGTCAGTGGGGCGAACTGACAGCGCATCCAGTTCCACACCTTGCTTTTTGGCAAAACCTGCGGCGGCGGCTGTCGGCTGACCATCTTTAAAGGCGGCTTGGGCGGGGGGCCCTTTAATTTCTTCTTCTCGATCTGGTTGCTGCGATGGTAGCCCTGTAATCACTACCGCCAGCCGCCGGGGAGTACCGTACACCTGGACACTTGCGCCCTTGAGACTGTTTGCTTCCAGGCTTTGGGGAATGCGTTCCTGCCATTGCACTAAAGCATCACTGAGAAAACTTGCAGGTAGTTCTTCTGTACCAACTTCTAATAGAAACCCAGGCATATAACACTGTTTTCAACTTTGCGTAGCTCAACTTTATCAGTTATTCTCAGGCGATCGCTCGTGATTTTTAGCTGAATCATAGACTTGACATTTTATGCAAAACTTTATAAAACAAGTGCTTCTCTTCATAAATTCATTACATTACATACCGTATTTTGTGCGGTATTTACGGATATATATTTCTATCGTAAGCTTAGTGTTGATTGATGCATTGATATATGCATTATGACAATCAATTTTGGAGTTATGACCATGAAAAATATTTTCGCCAAAATCACCGCGATCGTAGCAACCAGTGTTGCGATCGCTACTAGTGCTAACAACCCAGCCCAAGCTATTGAATTAAACTTTAACTGGCAAGGTGATGCTGGTTACTCAGCAACAGGTTCATTCAGCTACGACGAAACTACAGCACCAACAATCATTTCAGAACTTGGTAGTGGAGCCACCAATTTTTTACAATCCTTGAGTGTCTCTTTCTTAGACCCATCTAAAAATCTTCTGGGAACCTATAACACCGTTAGTGGTGGAGTATCAGAATCTAACTTCTTCGCTTTCAATTTTAATACTTCCACTCAGACATTATTTGGCCCCTTTGATGTCGCCGGAGGAACGGGTGTAATTGGAGAATATTTCTTCCAGGGAACGGTTGGCGACTCTTTGTTTTTACGTCAGGATATCGATCAACAGGGAACGTCAACAACACTGGATCAAAATTCCGGCTCTATTCAAGTGTCCAAAGTCCCAGAGCCTGCTTCTCTCTTGGGTTTGCTAGCATTTGCTGGTTTGGGTGTAGCTTCAACTTTCAAGAAAAAGCAAGCCTCTTACTAGAAATTAGGGCTTTCTAGTCAGAGCTTGCCAAATTTACTGAATCTCTATTCTAGCCCTACTAGTTCAGTTAACTAGTGGGGTTATCATATAACCTCATTAGAAATATGAGTAAAAAAAATTTAGAGACGTAGCACTGCTAAGTCTATACAAGGATTCTGGATAACGCATATTTAATTTCACCAAATGTCTATTAGTTTGTCATCAACACTTTTACAAAGCTCAGGGCTGAGTGAAATTAATTTTTACTTTTACCCCAGCATTTATGACTCAGCACCCAACACTGTTTTGCTCAGTGCCTTTGAACTACTCAAAAAGTTGGATTTTGCTTAATGAATACAATACTGATAACTTGGTTCAAAATACTTCATGTGCCAGTTGAAAAGGCGGAATGAGGGTTATATGCATAACAGTGAATATAATGTTACAATTCTCCAAGTATAAATTGAGGCATTAGTTCGGAGATAAACAGACCAACTATTGTCATCATCACTAGAAAATAAAGTCTATATTTCAATAGCCTAACCTGTGTATACAAAGTCATATTTTAATTTTTAAGTGTTTTATGCAGTACAAAAATTATCTTGTGAAAACTATGAAGAAAATTTCTAACCAATGTTTAACACATTTTTTTTAATCAAACAATTTAATCAGTCAAAATACAGCATTTGTAAATAAATGAGGTAACAAAATGCAGGGATACAAATCAGATATAAACAGTTTCTATCTCTGCCTACTGCTTCCAAAAAGCTAGCTTTGTACTTCATGCAAAAAAATTCTGTAAATAATAAAAATAGCAGCCCCCACTGGCTATTCATTAAGTCATCCGATCGTCTCATGCTATCTTCACAAAATTCATAAATAGTTCATGCATATTCTGATTTATTCCTACAACTATCATCCAGAGCCAATTGGAATTGCTCCGTTAATGACTGAATTGGCAGAAGGACTAGTAAAGCGAGGTCATCAAGTGCGAGTGATTACGGGAATGCCCAACTATCCTCAGCGCGAAATTTACGATGGGTATCAGAATAAATGGTATCTTACGGAACAAAAAAACGGCGTCACAATTGCGCGAAGTTACGTGCGAATTAAGTCTAAACCTAACCTCGTGGATCGGCTGTTGCTGGAGTTGAGCTTTGTTTTCACGAGCTTACCCCAAGCCTTTAAAGGTGGGCGGCCAGATGTGATTATTTTAACAGTCCCGCCGCTACTAGGTACGTTGCCAGCAACAACATTGGGCTGGTTATACAACTGCCCAGTAGTTCTAAATGTGCAAGATATTTTACCAGAAGCTGCTGTGCGTATCGGGCTATTAAAAAACAAGTGGATGATCCGAACTCTTGCAGCTTTAGAGAAATTTGCATATCGGACTGCACACACTATTAGTGTGATCACTGATGGGTTTCGGGAGAATTTAGTAAATAAGGGAGTACCGGTTAATAAAATCGTTTGTATTCCCAATTGGGTAAATGTAAATTTCATTCGCCCGTTACCGAAACAGAGCAACTCTTGGATATCTAACCATCAATTAGATGGGAAATTCGTAGTGCTTTATTCAGGCAACATTGCTCTAACGCAAGGTTTAGAGACAGTAATCGAAGCAGCCGTTTGTTTACGTCATATCAAAGATATTGTCTTTGTCATTGTTGGGGAATCAAGAGCATTGCAAAGGTTGCAGGAATATTGTCTATCAAATGGAGCTGATAATGTTTTGCTACTACCGTTACAGCCGCGAGAAAAACTACCTGAAATGCTAGCAGCTTCTGATGTCGGGCTAATTGTGCAAAAGCACAATGTGATTTCGTTCAATATGCCTTCAAAAATACCACTTTTGTTGGCGAGTGGTCGCCCAATTGTGGGTTCAGTTCCCGCCACTGGTACTGCTGCTAAAGCCATCGAACTCAGCGGTGGTGGGATAGTTGTTGAACCAGAATCGCCCCAGGCAATGGCCGCGGCGGTGCATGATTTATATGCTAATCCGGCTCTAGGGAGGAAGCTAGGTAACACAGGAAGACAATTTGCCGAAGAAAACTATTCCTTAGAGCAAGCGCTCGATCGCTATGAGTGGCTTTTTTCTCATATTGTTACCAACCGAAAATCAACTGTGGGGATTTTACCAAAATTCGATTCTAAAAAATCAGTTGTAGATGGTTGAAGGGGATTGAGGATTTCTCACTCGTTGGCTACACAGACAAAACCCCGATTGGGATAAATTAAATCACCCATTCGGGTGAGTTAAAGATCAACCGATCGGGTGAACTAACTGTAGGAAGTTGAGACTGCTCAAAAATAGGAATCTAGAGAACACTGGCTGATTGCACGTCGTTCTTGGTGAGGATAACTTGATGAAACTCGCAACTTTGATTAAGACAGATGAATTAATCAGCGTAGGCTTACTCCTTCCTGCAAAGAAGTAAAGCTACGCGTAGCGTGTCGCAGACAAGCGTCTCGTAAACAAAGCATCGCTCCAGACTTTTTTCTTCCTTAAGATCAGTATTCACTAGTACTCAAGGGCGATAAACTCATCTATAACTTATACCAATCTCGTCTGCTATGTGGTTATAATGCAAGCAAGCGCTTGCAGACACTCATAGAAAACTTAGCGTCAAGTACGGCACAAACTTATGCATCCTTGATGTAGTCAGCAACTAAGGTATTTGCAACGGCAAGTTTAACCACAGCGACAACACGAGAAATTGCTGGTGTTGCTGCGGTCAATGAGGTAACTTTATTTCGTCATTTCCAAAACAGAAAAGCAACTACTAACTTGCTCTAATTACCGAAGCGATGCCTTCTCTACGAGACGCTACGCGAACGGCGGGCTACGCCTACGCTTTACAGGCATAAGCGCTTTAGCTGCAACAACATGAACCGTGCTTTCTCTCTGAGCTAAGGCACTGGGTTTATACTGACTAACAAAAAACTATAAATTACACTTTAAGAAATTGAACGGAGTTAAGTAATGTACAAATCAACCATAATGTGCTGAACAAAATTGCTTCATTTTAGGTGCTAGACATCGTGAGCGATCGCCCAAATACCCAAACATATTTGTCACCAACATAGAGAAAAAAGGGCTAAAAAACTATTCAGATAATGCTTTTTTAGCGAAGAGTAGATTGCCCAAGTCTAAATCCACAAGACGAGAAAACGAAGATGTCCCATTCTGAGTTCCCTGACTCTCCCTTACCCATTGAAATAGAACAGCCTGCTGTTACTGATTCTAGTCAAGAGTCGCAACAATTGCCACAGCGATCGCCTAAGCCACCTGAAAAACGGCGTTGGCCTCTAATCTTGGGAATTATCCTATTAATTTCAGGTGTTGGTTTTGGTTGGCGCTGGTGGCAAACTAGTAATGCTAGCAATGCACCAGGTGGTGCTGAAGCAAATGCTGCTCAACCTAGAGCAGTTCCGGTCAAGCTAGCGACAGTGAAAACTGAAACCGTTCAAGAAAGTTCGGAGTTTATTGGCTCCTTAGAGGCTCCACGTTCAGTAATCATCAAGCCACAGGTTGAAGGGCGAATTACCGAGATTTTCATCCAAGAGGGCAACCGCGTTCAACAAGGACAAGTCATTATTAGTCTGCAAAGTGATAATGTCCAAGCTCAATTGTTACAAGCTAGAGGCGCACTCCAACAAGCCCAAGCACGTCTTGCTGAACTCAAAGCAGGTACGCGACAAGAAGAAGTTGCCCAAGCTAGAGCGCAGTTAACCCAAGCCCAAGCTCGCTTTAGAGATGCGCAATCGGGATCGCAACCAGAAGAAATTGCTCAGGCTGAGGCTCAAATTCAGTCAGCTAAATCCGATGTGGAACTAGCACAGTCACGCGCCAAGCGATATGCACAATTGAGAAAAGAGGGAGCAGTTTCCCAAGATACCTTAGAAGGATATGTCAAAGAACAGCAAAGTGCTGAAGCTGCCCTAGTCGTAGCCCAGAAACGCTTAGATCAACTCCGCCAAAGCAGAAGATCGAGTGTTAATGAGCTAGGTGGTGCTTTGGAACAACAGAAACAAAACTTAAGACAACTAGAAAATGGTTCGCGTCCAGAAGAAATTGCCCAAGCGCGATCGCAAGTAACTCAAGCAGCTGGACAACTCCAAGCCGCTCAAGTCCAACTGCAATACACAAAAGTCCTTGCACCTTTCACTGGCATTGTTGGTGATATTCCAGCAAAAGTGGGAGATTATGTGGAAAAAGCAGATCAACTGACTACACTAACCAGAAACGACTCTTTAGAACTGAATATTTCCGTTCCCGTAACTGAAGCCAGAAAGTTGCGCTTGGGCTTACCTGTGCAAATGCTGGATGTCCAAGACAAACCCATCGCAACGGGTAAAATCAGTTTTATCTCCCCAAATGCTACTTCCGCTTCGCAGACAGTTTTGGTAAAAGCCAACTTTGGCAATTCGAGAAATCGACTGCTTAATCTTCAGTCAGTGCAAACCAAAGTGATCTGGAATGAACGTCCAGGAATCTTAATTCCAGTTACAGCAATATCTCGCTTGGGTGGAGAGACTTTTGTATTTGTGGCGCAAGCGCCGCAAGAAAAGTCTAAACCTGGAGCGCCAGCTTTAGTAGCTCAACAAAAACCGGTGAAATTAGGAGTTATTGAGGGGAATAATTATCAAGTTATCGAAGGACTAAAAACGGGGGACAAAATTGTTGTTTCCGGCATTCTTAACTTAACCAATGGCGCTCCCATTACTCCTGAAACACAAGAAGTTGGTAGCCAGAAGCCTTAACTGAAGAGCGAAGATGAGGGCACGGGGGCAGAGAAGCAGAGGAGCAGGAGGGAAATAACCAATGCCCAATGCCCCATGCCTCATGCCAAATACCAAATACCCAAAGCCCAATTTTTAAACTATGTTTGTTGACTTCTTTATTAAGCGGCCAATTTTTGCGTCGGTATGTGCGATCCTCATCCTTCTAATAGGATTAATCAGTATTGCAACATTGCCGATCGCTAGGTTCCCAGAAATTAGTCCCACCCAAATCACCGTCACTTCCAACTATAGCGGAGCTAGTGCAGAAGTCGTAGAAAGCGGCGTTACCAATATCTTAGAAAGGCAAATCAACGGGGTTGAGGGACTCAGATATCTGACTTCTAGCAGTAGTAACGATGGTACGAGTACCATTACAGCCACCTTTGATTCCTCACGGGATAAAGATATTGCGGCTGTGGATGTGCAAAATCGTGTTTCTGTTGCCCAGCCGCAACTACCAGAGAGTGTGCAACGCACGGGAGTGCGGGTATCAAAAGAGTCTAGCAACATTCTCTTAGCAATTGGTTTATACCCTGAAAATAAAGAGTACGACAATATATTCTTAAGTAACTATGCTGACCTTTATTTAGCAGATGCTTTAAAAAGAGTTAAAGGCGTGAGCAACGCTCAAATTTTTGGTGAACGCCGCTACGCAATGCGTTTGTGGTTAGATCCGAGTCGCCTTGCTAGTCGGAGACTCACGACTAAAGATGTAGCGAATGCCCTATCCGAACAAAACTTGCAAGTTGGTGCAGGCAGAATTGGACAAGAACCGGCTCCTGAAGGACAAAGGTATCAACTTGATGTGCGTGCTGTCAGCCGATTAACAGAACCATCAGAATTTGAAGAAATTGTCCTCAAAACTGAAGGTGATGGCACATTAGTTAAGCTCAAAGATGTGGGTAGAGCAGAACTGGGTGCAGAAAACTACAGTTCATTTCTGCGATTTGGTGGTAAGGATGCTGTCGGTTTAGGGATTTATCAAGTTCCTGGCAGTAATGCCTTGGATGTGGCTAAGGGAGTCAAAGCCGAATTAAAGCGATTAGCTCCGAGTTTTCCCCCAGGGCTGAAATATGAGGTAGCTTTTGACACGACATCCTTTGTAGAAGAGTCCTTGGCAGAAGTGGTCAAGACTTTGATTGAATCGGTGGTGCTGGTTGTAATTGTAATTTTTGTGTTCTTGCAGGACTGGCGAACTACCTTAATTCCAGCGTTGACAATTCCACTTTCCTTAATTGGGACATTTGCCTTCGTCAAAGTTTTTAACTTTTCCTTGAATAGTTTGACTTTGTTTGGTCTAACTTTAGGATCTGGGATGGTGGTAGACGATGCGATCGTTATAGTGGAGCAAATTAGCCGCTTTATTAAGGATAAAGGTATAAGTCCTCGCCGAGCCGCCAGCGAATCAATGGCGGAACTGTTTGGGGCGGTGATTGCAACTTCACTGGTATTGATGGCGGTGTTTATACCAGTGGCATTTTTTCCAGGAACTACAGGCGCACTTTATAAGCAATTTGCTCTTACTATTGCCTTTTCCATTGCGATTTCGACTTTTTTGGCTTTGACTCTGACACCTTCTTTGTGTGGGGTGTTGCTGCGTCAAGGACAAACACCTTCAGGCTGGCTGGGTTGGATTTTTGGCCACATTAATCGCTTTCTCGACTGGGCACAGCATAATTATAAGCGATCGCTGAATTTTCTCACCCGCTTCAAAAGTGTCATTATCGGGTTGTTTATCGTCTCCTTGGGTATGACTGCTTGGCTGTACACCACAGTACCAACCGCCTTTCTACCCGATGAAGACGAAGGCTACTTCATCACAATTATCCAAGGGCCTCAAGGAGTTTCGCTGCAATATACCAGCGATGTGATTGCAGAGGTAGAAAAAGAAATTCTCCAAATTCCAGAAGTACTGGGGACTTTTGCGATCGGAGGATTTGGTTTTAGTGGTAGCACAGCTAACAGTGGCATCATATTTACAACTTTAAAATCTTGGGACGAGCGCTCAAAACCCAATCAATCAGTACAGGCGATTATTGGCAGCTTGCAAGGGAAGTTATTGGCAATCCCAGAAGCCAGGGTATTTCCTGTGAATCCGCCACCAATTCAGGGTTTAGGCAACTTTGGTGGCTTTGTCTTTCAACTGCAAGACCGCAGAGGTAACAGTGGCTTACAAAATCTAGTCCAGTCAATGGGTCAGTTGCTAGGTCGCGCCAATCAAACACCAGGATTACAGGCTGTATTTAGTACATTTGCCGCAGATACACCACAATTACTTGTGGAAGTAGACCGCAATAAAGCCAAAGCATTGCAAGTTTCCATAGATGATGTCTTCAGTACATTACAAACTGCTTTGGGATCGCAATATGTGAATGATTTCAATCTCCAGCAGCGCAATTACCGAGTATATATTCAAGCAGATCAACAGTTTCGGTCCAACCCAAAAGATATTGGCAAACTATACGTTCGTTCTCAAAAAAATCAAATGATTCCTTTGAGTAACTTAGTCACAGTTACTTCGACGGTGGGAGCGCAAACGATAAATCACTACAATCTGTTCCGCTCAATTGAAATTAATGGTGCTGCCGCCCCTGGCTCTAGTTCTGGAGACGCAATTAAAGCAATGGAACAAGTTGCTAAAGAAGTTTTACCAGCAGGTTATGGTTATGAATGGTCAGGAACTGCATTAGAAGAAATAGATTCTGGTAGTTTAGCACCCCTGATCTTTGGATTAGGATTAATCTTTGTGTTTTTGGTACTAGCCGCTCAATACGAGAACTATGTTGACCCCTTTATCATTCTGTTATCAGTTCCCTTAGCTATCTTCGGAGCGCTCATAGCTCAATCAATGCGGGGCTTTGCTAATGATGTTTACTGTCAAATTGGTCTAGTAATGTTGATCGGTTTAGCTAGTAAGAACGCGATTTTGATTGTGGAATTTGCTAACCAATTACGAGAGCAAGGTCTTTCAATTACTAAAGCAGTAATTGAGGCTTCACAAGAACGGTTACGTCCAATTTTGATGACTGGCTTTTCTACACTTTTAGGGATTTTTCCGTTAGCTGTTGCTACAGGTGCTGGTGCAGGAAGTCGGCAATCTTTGGGAACAGCAGTTTTTGGTGGGATGTTAATCGCTACTTTCTTGAGTTTGTTTGTCGTCCCGATTTTGTATATCGTGATTAAAACGACAACAGAGCAATTTATCAAACCAAATCGGCATCAAGAAGTACCAGTAGAAGCAGTGTCATTGAATGGTAGCACTGCTGTATATTCAAAAAAAGCTGAGGATTGATTATCTTTCGTTATCGATTGAAGCAAATGAATTTAGGGACTTGCAAAAATTCTACAAGGCCCTCAAAATTTCCATGTGGGCATGATAACAAACCAGAATGTATAGTACGAATGTACGCTGAAATCAAGACAATGGTAACAATAGCAGTCAATCCCTATCTCGATGGCAATTTTGCTCCAGTCCATGAAGAAATTACCACCGACAAATTGCCAGTCATCGGTGAATTACCGCTTGACCTATCAGGGATGTTTGTGCGGAATGGCCCTAACCCTCAATGGACGCCTATCGCTCAATATCATTGGTTTGATGGGGATGGGATGTTGCATGGTGTGCAAATTAGCAACGGCATAGCCACTTATCGTAACCGCTATGTCCAGACAGCCGGATGGAAAAAAGAACGAGAAGCGGGTAAAGCTATCTGGAGTGGGTTGTTAGAACCACCACAGATGGATAATCCTTACGGTGCTTACAAAAATACTGCCAATACTGCCTTAGTGTGGCACGCTGGTCAAATGTTGGCGCTGAACGAGGGAGGTAAACCTCATGCCATTAAACTGCCTGAATTAGAAAGCATTGGCGAGTACACCTACAATGGCAAGCTGGTTTCTGCCTTCACAGCGCATCCCAAGGTAGACCCCGTTACAGGGGAAATGATCTTCTTTGGCTATTCTCTGTTTGCGCCACCGTATCTGAAATATAGTGTGGTCTCAGCACAAGGCGAATTGTTGCGGACAGTGCCAATTGAACTGCCAATAGGCGTGATGATGCACGATTTTGCCATCACTGAAAACTACACAATTTTCATGGATTTGCCACTGACTTTTAACCCAGAGAGATCGCAACGGGGAGAACCTATAATGATGTTTGAGCGCGATCGCTCTAGTCGTTTCGGTATCGTACCACGTCACGGTGACAACAGTAATATCCGCTGGTTTGAAAGTCCTGCTTGCTACGTCTTTCATACCCTCAACGCTTACGAAGAGGGAGACGAAGTAGTGCTGATTGCGTGTCGCATGAGTTCTACAACTGTTTTGAGTTCTGATGATTCGCAACCCGATCCAAACGCAAATATTCCCCGTTTGCATCGCTGGCGATTTAACCTCAGCACGGGGACAGTACGTGAAGAAATGCTGGATGATGTCGCTTCGGAATTTCCCCGCGTCAACGAAAACCGATTGGGGCGACAAAACCGATATGGCTACACTAACAAAGCGGCAAACAGTCCCGTACCTTTATTTGACGGTATCATCAAATACGACTTCAGCAATGGAAAATCCCAAATACATGAATTTGGACAGGGACGCTATAGCGGTGAAACTGTGTTTGCGCCGCGTCCTGGTGCAACGGCTGAGGATGATGGTTGGCTGATGACTTTCGTCCACGATGAGAATTCAAACACTTCAGAATTAGTAGTGCTGAATGCTCAAGATGTGATGGCTAAACCTGTAGCGCGGGTGATAATTCCCCAACGAGTGCCTTATGGGTTTCATGGTGCTTGGTTTGCCAAAGAATAGCAAATGGGTAGTTAGAAATCGCGTCTACACAGACGAAACCCGCTTAGGCGGGTTTCAAATTCTTTGGCAGGTGAACTTGCTTTGTGTAACCGCGATTTCTAATCTCCAGGTAGAATCCTCTCTATTGCCGATCGCAAATTATTTTTCCCTATACCCCCCAGCGTAGTCAATCACGCAGATTGTTCTATATGATTTGTGAGTTCCATAAGCAACACCAGAGACTTTAAAAGCACCATTAAAAATGTTTTTTCGATGGCCGCGATCGCGCACACCATCATCAATAATTAACTGCATAACGATATCTTGAGCGCTGTTTGGCCCATAACTGATATTTTCGCCTGCGGTTGTTTGCCATGTACCATAGCGGTTGATGCGAGTAAATGGGTTGCTACCATCACTACCATCGTGACCTATAGCACCTTTTGGGCCTTGGTCTTTTACGTGGTCTTTTGCTCCTAAAGACATACCTTTAGATGCACTCAATGCTCCTATAGGACGTGCTGATTTGAGAAATGCGATCGCCTCATCAACTGCTTTAACTCCTTCTTGAGTTCGCAGATAAGTATTATTAGAAATTTTGACTCGGTTCCCCTCAAAGCGCTTTCTATAGTTTTCCAGAATTGGGAGGTATGCTTTAGGATTTGTTCTTACCTTATTTGTTTCAACAATTACCTGTTGTTCTAACGATGAAAGGTAACTCGCTTTTGCTAATAAAGTTGGACTAGTTTGTTCAACTACTGCTGGGTTAGAGTTGGCTACAGACGGGTTAGATTGAAACAGTTGATCTGAGCAGCCAAATATTAAGGTAATTGGCAAAAATACCCAAAAATTTATGCGACGCATCGATTACCTCACAATTTTTCTATGGATTAATTTAGTGAATTAGAAGAAATAAGAATTTTAAACGCACAGATAAGTCTGTAGACGCTTCTGCCGTTAGAAACAATATCAGGAATTAAGTGAGTTCGCTAAAGAAAGCGCAGATTAACGCGCCAATAATATTGATAAAGTTGCGATTGCCTTTGTTCCTAAAGTGTTATAAATCTATCACTTAACACCTGTTGTAACATTACAAACACTAAAACGTAAATAAGAACAAAAATCTTTTTTATACTTTCAGAAACCAGCGTTGCCGATACATCAGAAAACCAACAGCCCACCACAACAACACGGTGACTAAGGCAAATAACAGGGAACCATTCAGCACTCCCGCCCAAGATGCGAAAAAATTCTGGTAAATCCAATTGTAGGTACTGGGAGCGTCTTTGCCAGTACCAATAGTAGTTTTGACTAAAATTTTAATTAACAAAACCGATGCAACGAAAAGAGCGATCGCATTTAAG
Organism: Nostoc sp. 'Peltigera membranacea cyanobiont' 210A; assembly: GCF_002246015.1. Lineage (GTDB taxonomy): Bacteria > Cyanobacteriota > Cyanobacteriia > Cyanobacteriales > Nostocaceae > Nostoc. The sequence goes on along the minus strand of NZ_NOLJ01000007.1, from coordinate 273,503 downwards.
CCCATAATTTCAAAAGGTTTACTCCAGCGACGCATCAGCCGTACTTCGATAAGTTCATAACAAGCTGCTAGTAATAGTAACGCCCAACCTGTTGTAAATACTACATAAGAACTTGTCCACAACTTTTTGTTAATTGGGAATGTCCACCCCCATGCCCAACCGATAATTAAGCAACCGACTCCAAATAATCCTAAACCGATACTTGTACGTGACTGTACAGGTTGACTGCGTATCCATTGACCTGTGAAGTAGCCAGCGAGGACGCTTACTATCGCGGGAATAGTACTGAAAAGGCCTTCTGGATCTCCCATAAAGTTGAAACCATCACCCTTGTATAAATGTGCTTTGGGAATAATCAGGCGGTCAACATAAGCGCCGAAATTACCTTCTCGCGTCAAAACTCCCGCACCATATTCTGGCACTGCTACATATATCATCGTTAGCCAGTAGCCAATGAGTAGAACTGCTGCTAATATCCATTGACCTTTGCGCGGAAGGTTGAGAACAGCTAGAGAAGCCAGCAGATAGGTAAGGCTGATGCGCTGCAACACTCCCATAATGCGGATACTACTCAAATCAAAAGTCCAAATACCTTGATTCCAAAAGCCATTTAGTAGTAAACCGAAAGCAAATAGAATGGCGGCGCGGCGTAATATCCGCCAGTAAACAACTGAGGTTGGTTTATTGCCTTCGCTGTATTTTGACAGCGAGAAAGTCATCGCTACACCGACAATGAAGAGAAAGAAGGGAAATACCAAGTCCGTTGGTGTGCAGCCGTGCCAATCGGCGTGGGCTAAGGGAGGATATACATCATCTGCGACACCCGCCATATTAACGAGAATCATTCCAGCAATGGTAATGCCGCGAAAAACATCCAGTGAAGTCAGGCGCATAAGCGGAATTTTATGTTACATGAGTATCTAAAGTACTCCGCTTGATGCAGGTAAGCAAGCAAAATTTATAGGTCTACTTACCAAATATAGTTTTTCATCAAGGTTCCTGCCTATAGTATCTTGTACCAAATTAGAAGTAGGCGATCGCATCCAGACCACAGTTTTAGCTATCCAAAAAGGATTGGTAGTACCAGAACTGTTAATAAAGCTAGATATACTCAAATTTCAATCAATCTCTCCATCGTTATTTAAGTAAAAATGCAGTTGTATTGTCACTAGGCTTAGTATAAATTGCTATAAACAAAAGCTGTGATAAAAAAAACAGCTAACTTTACTCAAGGCGTGCTTGCTTATATAAAAACTAAAAATATCGCGGTTTTGTCTCATTAGATAAAAGGTTTAATTACCGATTTAATTTGGGAATGAAAGCGAATGCAGAGTCATTCACTTTCTATTTTGTTCTGCACGATAAATATTACTAAGACAAAGCTCATAAATTGTATTTAAGGAATAATAATTATGATAAAACAGCCAGAAAATTATCATCCTAAAACCAGAAACAAGTCTACTATAAAATTAATAGATGCAAGCACAAATATTGTTTTTATAGATCCAAAAGTTATAGATTACCAAAGCTTAATGGCTGGTATCACACTCGGTAGTGAAGTTGTTATTCTTGATGCCAATAGAGACGGGTTAGCACAAATCACCGACTTTCTAGCAAAACGTCAATCCAATTCAGTTCAATCAATTCACATTGTTTCCCACGGAAGTGTGGGGAGTTTGCAACTAGGGTCAATCAACTTCAACCTTAGCAATCTGGATAGCTACAAAAATCAGTTACAAAAGTGGGCAAGTGCTTTAACTGATAAAGCTGACATCCTACTTTATGGCTGTGATGTAGCCAGCGGTGAAGGCACAAAATTTGTACAGCAGATTAGCCAAATTACTGGAGCAGATGTTGCCGCTTCCACTGACAAAACCGGAAGTGCAGCTTTAGGTGGCGACTGGGATTTAGAAGTGAAGACAGGGAAAATTGAGGCTTCCCTGGCATTTCGACCTGAAGTAATACAGGCTTACCAATCGATTTTGCCAGCTACTTTTACTGGCACATACTCTCAAAACTTTAACTCATTAGCTATTTCTGGAACACCAGCTTGGGTTAATGATTCAACTATTTCGGGCTGGTATTCTACGAGAACAACTTACAGCCCTGGTACTGGCAGTAATAACACAGGTGGATTGTACAGTTTTGGTAGTGCTAATAACCCAGACCGGGCACTTGGTTCTCTAGCTTCTGGTACTACAGGAACTATTTATTATGGGTTGCGCCTCCAAAACAACACAGGTTTAGCAATTACTAAGTTGCAAGTAAGTTACACAGGTGAACAATGGCGTAATGGTGGTAATACATCACAGCAACAGTTGAAATTCAGTTATCAAACTGGGTCAACTATCACAAGTTTAACAACAGGAACATGGACGCCTGTCACCTCGCTAGATTTCACCGGGCCAATTGCAACTGCAACCGTGGGTGCCCTGAATGGGAATTTGATTGCCAATCGAGTTGTTATAACGCCTGTAATATTTAATCTAGCGACCCCAATTGCTAACGGTGAAGAGATTATATTGCGTTGGGAAGATATAGATGATGGAAGCAACGATCATGGTTTAGCCATTGACGATGTATCTATCAAAGTAGAGAACACCACCTACATAGTAACTAACATCAATGACAGTGGTACTGGCTCGTTAAGGCAAGCTCTTATCAATGCCAATAACGATCCAGGGATTGAGACAATTATCTTTGATCCGACTGGGATATTCGGTGATGCTACCCCCGACACTATTACCCTCACTTCTGGGGAATTGAATATCACTGAAGGAGTGATCATTCAAGGAACTGGGGCGAATAAACTCACCATTAGTGGTAACAATACTTCCCGTATTTTTAATGCTAGTGCCTCGCTATCAATTGATGGATTGAAGATAACTGAGGGAAATGCAGGCAGTAGCAACGGTGGCGGCATTTACAGCACTAGTAGTGTCACAGTCAGCAATAGTAATCTTTCTGGCAACATAGCGACCCTTGGAGGAGGCATCTACAGCACTAGTAGTGTCACAGCTAGTAATAGCACTATTTCTGGCAACACAGCGAACACTAATGGCGGCGGCATCTACAGCACTAGTAGTGTCACAGCTAGTAATAGCACTATTTCTGGCAACACAGCGAACACTAATGGCGGCGGCATCTACAGCACCATTACCACACTTACTAATAGCACTGTTTCCAGTAACACCGTAAAAGTCAACGGCGGCGGTATCTATTCTGGCGGTGGCACCGTAAGTAATAGCACTATATTTGGCAACACCGCTGATAGCGATAACAATAACACAGGTAATGGTGGCGGCATTTATAGATCTGCTGGTACTTGGAGCATCAGCAATAGCATCATTGCTGGCAATATTGATTTAAGTAATAATGCACCCGATGTCTATGGTAGCAACTTCAATGGTAATGCTTACAACCTGATTGGCAAAATTGCTGGTAAAATATCGGGGACTTTGGGTACGGGTACAGATATTATTAACCCCAACCCCGGACTCAAACCGTTAGGAGATTACGGTGGTTCTACACAAACTCATGCTCTATACTTTAACAGTCCTGCCAGGAATGCTGGCGATCCGGCTTACAATGGTAGCTTAAATACCGACCAACGCGGCACAGATTTTAACCGTATTGAAAGCGGCAGAATTGACATTGGAGCATTTGAATATGTGCTTCCAAAAGTCAACTTTGGTGCTGCTACGTACAATACAACAGAAGATAGTACCGCCACTACAGTAACTATTTCTGTTACCTTAAATGCCTCTCCTGAAACGGCTGTCACAATTCCTATTGTCGTCAAAAACAGTAGTACGGCGACTAGTGGCAACGATTACACTTTTTCCCCCACTACCATCTCCTTTACTGCTGGGGCAACAGGTGCAAATTTAACACAGCTAATTACTTTTACTATTAACCCAGACGATTTACCTGAGAATGCAGAAACAGTTGTACTCAACTTCGGCACGCTAACAGGGGCTGATTTGGGGACAATAACTGAAACTACTCTAACTATTGCTGCTAATGATGCGATTCAATATGCAATTTCCACTCCCACTTCAACTTTAACTGAAGGTAATAGCGGTACTCAAGCTATTACCTTCACGGCTACTCGCAGTGGTGGTATTGGCGTGGCTAGCACCGTAGATTATGCTTTTGGTGGTGCGGCAACTTTTGGCAGTGACTATAGCAATATTCAGGTTACGGGTGGAGGAACTGCTGCATCTGGGACTTTAAGCTTCGCTGTTGGGGAAACCACAAAGACAATTACAGCTAATGTTTTGGGTGACAACATATTTGAACTCAATGAAGACATTACTGTTATCCTGAGTAACCCCAGCCTCATAACTGGAGCGCCAAATTCCACAATTACTAACAGTTCGGCTACAGTAAACATCATTAACGATGATAGCCAACCAACTATCAGCATCTCAGATGTCTCAGTTACTGAAGGCAACACAGGTACAACAACTAACGCTAACTTTACTATCAGTCTTTCTAATCCCAGTTCTCAGCAGGTTACTGTAAATTACAACACGAGTGATGGCACTGCTAACGCTACTGACTCTGATTACAATTCTGCTTTAGGGACGATTACTTTTAATCCTGGCGAAACCAGTAAAACTCTTAGCATTGGTGTTCTAGGCGATAACAAATTTGAAACTGACGAGACATTTTCTGTCAATCTTTTGGGTGCGACAAATGCCACGATCGCAGATAGTTTAGCAGTTGCTACCATCATCAACGATGATAACCAACCAACTATCAGCATCTCGGATGTCTCAGTTTCTGAAGGCAATACAGGCACAACAACTAATGCTAACTTTATCGTCACTCTCTCCAATCCTAGTTATCAGCAAGTTACTGTAAATTACAACACGAGTGATGGTACTGCTCAAGTTGCTGACTCTGATTACAACTCTGCTTCTGGGACGATTACTTTCAATCCTGGGGAAACGAGCAAAGTTATTAGCATTGGTGTCATCGGTGATAACAAAGCTGAAACCAACGAGACATTTTCTGTTAATCTTTCGGCTGCGACAAATGCCGCGATCGCAGATAATTTAGCAGTTAGTACCATCATTGATGATGACAACCAACCAACTATCAGTATCTCAGATGTCTCTGTTACTGAAGGCAATACAGCTACTACAACTAATGCTAACTTTACTATCAGTCTTTCTAATCCTAGTTCTCAACAGATTACTGTAAATTACAACACGAGTGATGGTACTGCTCAAGTTGCTGACTCTGATTACAACTCTGCTTTAGGGACAATTACTTTCAATCCTGGGGAAACGAGCAAAGTTATTAGTATTGGCGTCATCGGCGATAACCAAACTGAAACTGACGAGACATTCTCTGTCAATCTTTCGGCTGCAACAAATGCCGCGATCGCAGATAGTTTAGGAGTTGCTACCATCATCAACGATGATAACCAACCAACTATTACTATCTCAGATGTCTCTGTTACTGAAGACAACACAGGTACAACAACTAACGCTAACTTTACTATCAGTCTTTCTAATCCCAGTTCTCAGCAGGTTACTGTAAATTACAACACGAGTGATAGTACTGCTAATGCTGCTGACTCTGATTACAACTCTGCTTTAGGAACGATTACTTTCAATCCTGGCGAAACTAGTAAAACTCTTAGCATTGGTGTTCTAGGCGATAACAAATTTGAAACTGACGAGACATTTTCCGTCAATCTTTTGGGTGCAACAAATGCCGCGATCGCAGACAGTTTAGGAGTTGGTACTATCATCAACGATGATAACCAACCAACTATCAGCATCTCGGATGTCTCAATTGCTGAAGGTAACATAGGCACAACAAGTAATGCTAACTTTACTATCAGTCTCTCCAATCCTAGTTATCAGCAGGTTACTGTAAATTACAACACGAGTGATGGCACTGCCCAAATTGCTGACTCTGATTACAACTCTGATTCAGGAACGATTATTTTTGCTCCTGGCGAAACTAGCAAAACTCTTAGTATTGGCGTCATAGGCGATAACCAAAGTGAAGCCAACGAGACATTTTCTGTCAATCTTTCAGGCGCGACAAATGCCGCGATCGCAGATAGTTTAGGAGTTGCTACCATCATTGATGATGACAACCCAACAACTGTCAGTATCTCGGATGTCTCAATTGCTGAAGGTAACACAGGCACAACAACTAATGCTAACTTTATCGTCACTCTCTCCGCACCGAGTTTACAGCAGGTTACTGTAAATTACAACACTAGTGATGGCACTGCGAAAACTTCTGACTCTGATTACAACTCTGCTTCCGGGACAATCGTTTTCAATCCTGGCGAAACCACCAAAACTCTTGGCATTGGTGTCATCGGTGATAATAAAGCTGAAACCAACGAGACATTTTCTGTTAATCTCTTCGGCGCTACAAACACTACGATTACTGATAGCTTGGGAGTGGCTACTATCACAAATGATGATGCTCCCCCCACCATTAGCATTGCAGATGTATTAGTCAAAGAAGGCACAACAGGAATGATAACTAATGCCAATTTTGTCGTCACTCTCTCGAATGAATTTTATCAACGGGTGATTGTAAATTACAGTACGAGTGATGGTACTGCTAAAGAATCTGACTCGGATTACAATTTTGGGCTGGGGACAATTATTTTTGACTATGGCGAAACCAGCAAAGTTATTAGTATTGGCGTCAGAGGTGATAATAAAGTTGAACCCAATGAAACATTTTTTGTCAATATCTATGGTGCAGCAAATGCCACATTTAATAATAACCAAGGAGTTGGCACAATCAAGAATGATGACTAATCGTTATTGAGCAGAACATTAGCGATCGCTGCAATTATCCCAGCCCAGAGTAGGCGTTGGGATAATACTTGTATTATAAGTTGCGGCTTGTTAATTTTTGCGCCCATTTTCTCGTATGAAAAGTATTATATATAACAAAAAGTATACTTAGCTAACCTTGGCTAGCATTTTACAATCCAGGATTAAGCCATTCCCAAAAAAATTTATCCTAAAATCAAATATTCAGTAAAATTACGTATGCGGATTGAAGTCTTCTCAATGAATAGTAGAATTAGCCCATACAGGAGAAGACTGTGACGCTCTTAAATGAAGCTCAAGTAGAGCAACTAAAGGAAATAACCACACGCTTGCGACAAGTAAGACAAGAAAAATCTATCCGCATAGAAGAAATAGCCTCTCAGACAATGCTTCGAGTAGGTATTTTGCAAGCGTTAGAAGAAGATCGATTTGAAGAATTGCCTGAGCCGATTTTTCTGCAAGGATTCATCCGTCGTTATGGAGATGCTTTAGGGCTGGATGGAAATGCTTTATCGTACAGCCTTATAAGCAATGTTGTCTGTCAAGATTCTAAAAATGCTCACCACAATTCAGACAACAAACAAAATACATACATACCTCTTGTTCTGACCTATATTTTATTATTGGTCGGTGCATCTGCTGGTCTTCTTCATATACTTAATCCACAGCTTACAGCTGAATCGCTGACTCCAGAAGATAATAATCAACAGTCAATAGTCAGTAATCAGACTAACAAATGACCAAAAAAGCAGAAAGAGTGGAGAGACGCGATTAATCGCGTCTCTAATGAGTAGAGGAGAAGAATTAAGAACCAATGACAAATGACCAATGACAATTTTCAAGATATTTGCGGTTTACGCAGATGCCAAGTAGTAGATTGCTCATAAGCATAAGCTACCTGAAACAGTAGGTCTTCTCGCAGAACATTGCCAATTAGCTGTAATCCTATCGGTAGCCCCTGTTCGTCAAAACCACATGGCAAACTTAAACTGGGTAAACCAGCAAGATTCACAGGAATAGTCATCAAGTCAGTTAAATACATACTCAAGGGGTCAGTAGTTTTTTCCCCTGCTTTGAATGCTGTAGTGGGAGATGTGGGACAAACTAACACATCAACCGCGCCAAAAGCCTTTTCAAAGTCTTGTTTAATCAAAGTACGGACTTTTTGCGCTTTCAGGTAGTAAGCGTCATAATAGCCAGCCGAAAGGGCGTAAGTGCCAATCATAATCCGGCGTTTTACTTCTGTACCAAAACCAGCAGCACGGGTACGAGTGTACATTGATAGCAGATTATCGGCATCAGGAGCGCGATACCCATATTTCACGCCATCGTAACGAGCCAGGTTTGCTGATGCTTCGGATGGGGCGATGATGTAGTAGGTGGGTAAGCCATAGCGAAAGCGGGGACAAGAAATTATATGAATTTCCGCTCCCAAGCTTTGTAGTTGATCTACTGCTTTGGTAACAGCTTGTTCCACTACAGGGTCTAAACCTTCACCAAAAGTTTCTTTAATGATACCAATTCTCAGCTGACCTCTGGGTTTGAAGTTTGGTTTTAAGCTAGCAGCATAGTTGGGAATGGCAACTTTTAGGCTAGTAGAGTCTTTGGGATCGTAACCTGCGATCGCACTTAATAATATTGCCGCATCTTCTACTGTGTTTCCAAATGGCCCAATTTGATCCAAAGACGAAGCGTAAGCCACCAAACCATAACGAGAAACCAAACCATAAGTGGGTTTCATCCCCACCACACCACAAAAAGATGCAGGTTGGCGAATCGAACCGCCAGTATCAGAACCGAGAGCAACTACACATTCTTGGGCAGACACCGCCGCCGCCGAACCCCCTGAAGAACCACCTGGAACTCGTGACAAATCCCAAGGATTAGCCGTGACTTGATAGGCAGAGTTTTCTGTGGAACTACCCATTGCAAACTCATCCAAGTTGGTTTTGCCTACCATTACCGCCCCAGCATCTGCCAGTTTTTGCGTCGCCGTTGATTCATAAGGCGGCACAAAATTTTCCAAAATCCGGGAGGCGCAGGTGGTAGGAACTCCCTTGGTACACATATTGTCCTTGATACCCACAGGAATGCCCGCTAGCAGCCCAATTTCTTCTCCTGCTGCAATTTTGGCATCCACAGCACCCGCCTGCTCTAATGCCCGATCTGCCGTCACACATAAAAAGCTGTGCAATTTCGGCTCTAACGCTTGAATGCGCTCTAAAGCTTCTTGGGTAATTTCAACGGCAGAACGTTCTTTTTTAACCAGCTGTTGGTGCAACTCGCGGATGGATGCCATGATTGCTCTCTTTGTGACTCAAATCACTGATTCTAGTACATATTGGTCGATATTGGGTATTGGTTATTGGGTATTGGGCAATTGCTTATTCTCCTCTGCTTGCCATTCTCCATTCATCTGACTAAGCGGATTATGCGGATTAATATGTATTGAAATGTGTTTAATACGTTTTTAAAAACAGCAAATACATGGCTATCAACCATCTATTGAATAGTTTGCCAAAGTTTTCATCTATATTGACTACTTTTGTGTAAGAGTATAGCAGTGTTTTCTAGTGATATAATTTTGTATTACAACCTTATTAATACTACAAATTTCATAATTTTATCAATTACACAAAATTTTTCGAGGTAAGGTAGGATGATAAAAATAGCCACACGTAAATATTTAGGCAAACAAAATGTTTATGACATTGGGGTTGAACGTGACCACAATTTTGCGATCAAAAATGGCTTAATAGCTTCTAATTGTTTCAATAAATCTCATTCCACTGCCTATGGTTATGTAACTTATCAAACAGCATATTTAAAAGCTAATTACCCATTGGAATATATGGCGGCACTGTTAACGGCTAACAGTGGTGATACCGATAAGGTACAGCGATATATTACTAACTGTACAAATATGGGGATTTCCATAGATCCGCCAGATATAAATCGTTCTGGTGTTGATTTTACGCCGACGGCAGGCAAGATTCTGTTTGGATTTTCGGCAGTGCGTAACGTGGGACAAAATGCGATCGCTTGTATTTTGGAAGCGAGAAATGAGACAGGAGAGTTTAAATCACTCGCTGATTTTTGCGATCGCGTGGATTTGCGTGCTGTTAACCGCCGAACTCTGGAGTCGTTAATTTACTGTGGAGCCTTTGACAAAATTGAATCCAACCGCCAACAGTTAATTAACGACTCAGAATTAGTGTATGATTGGGCACAATCGCGTGCGAAAGATAGAGCTAGTGGTCAAGGGAATCTATTTGATTTATTGGGCGACGGCTTCTCTTCGGCTCAGAATAAAAGAGCAAGTAATGCCTTTGAAACTGCTCCAAAATCTAAACCTATAATGGATTTTACCGCCCAGGAAAAGTTGCAAAAGGAGAAAGAATTACTAGGATTTTATGTATCAGATCATCCCCTGAAATCCTTACGACAAATAGCACCACTTTTGACACCAATTAACCTTTCGCAACTGGCAGATCAAAGAGAAGAAACGAGGCTTTGTGCAGTTGTGATGTTAAATAACGTGAAAAAAGTGGTGACGAAAAAAGGCGATCAGATGGCAATCTTGCAAATAGAAGACCTAACTACACAATCAGAAGCTGTAGTTTTTCCGAAAACTTACGAACGCATTAGTTCCATACTCCAAGTTGATACTAGATTGATTATTTGGGGAAAAGTAGATCGACGTGACGAGCAAACTCAATTTATTCTTGAAGATGCAGAGCCAGTGGAAACAGTACAAATGGTGATGGTGGAATTAAATCCACAACAAGCAGGTAATATGGAAGACTTACATCGCTTGAAAACAATTTTGCAAGAGCATTCAGTAGACAAAGAAAAGGCAAAAATGCCAGTGATTGGAATTATCCAAACTGAAACTTCTCGTAAACTTGTTCGCTTAGGTTGGCAATTTTGTGTACAAGATTCTAGAATTACCGTTCAAGCTTTGCAAAATGCCAGTTTTCCTGCTCATATAAAATCGCTGACTGGTAGCTGAGGCCAGGAGTCAAAAATCCACCAATACTGAAAAGCAACTTAAAAATTCGTTTGATTGAACTGTCAACAGTACATTGCCTTAAGTATCTAGGATTTTAATCGTTTTTTTAGTTACTTATGCGGATGATAATTTCCTTGAGAGAGTGGTATCTTTTGATGCTAATACCCTTAAGGCTGCGACTGGGGGAAGGAGTTAAAACTTGATGATCGTCAACGAGCTACATAGATTTGTTTCATACTGTAAAAAAATTCAACCCCAAACTCACGATGACATTCAAAAATTTTTTGAAGGAGTAATCTTGTTTCCTTATGATAAGGAACTTCTATTGCAAGCTTATTTGTTTCTAAATATTAAAGAATTGTTCCCCTCGTGCGCTGAATTGCTGTTATTTGAAAAGTCTCCAATTTCAGATTATACAGATTTAGGAAAGTGTGATTTTGTCTTCCTAACCTTTAAAGGTAGTCTCTTTTTAATTGAAACTAAGTTTATTGATACAGAAGCAACTGGAGCAACAGAACGAAAAAGAAGAAATAAGCATAGAAACAAGGTATTTGAGCAAGTTATTACTTTAAAAGGTAGATTTAGCGAATATTGGAGTATGAGGCTAGATCAATTAGAGTGTGGGGTTTTCACAACAGATGCAGAAGTTGCTTGGCGAGGAAATGGTGTGAATGTCACATCTAAATCGATATCTATAGATAAGCTCGAACAATGGCGAAGAAGTTATCACAGTAGTGAAAAATTTTTATCTCATCAAGATGGATCAAAGTTTGAGGAGAAGGTGAATTTGAAAGGTTGAACTAAGACCCAAATATAGTTATTACAGTGAATGGTGTATGGGGCATAAAAGTAATTAACAATGCCACATACACCAACCCAGAGAAATTATCTGGGTTTTTCTTCCCATCAATCTTTACTGCCAAACATAGATAAGGACAAACAAAATAATCCAGATAACATCGACGAAGTGCCAAAACAATGAAGTTGCATTGACGCCGAAGTGACCTGTATCGTAGTTTCCAGGGATGAAAGAACGTACCAAAATTATTAACTGCAACAGGATACCAGTGAAAACGTGCAAACCGTGGAAGCCTGTAAGCAGATAGAAGGTTCCACCAAATACCCCAGAGGTGAAACCAAAGGCGAGGCCGTTCCATTCAATCGCCTGTCCAACTAAAAAGTAAGTTCCCATCGCCATTGTTGCCAAGAGAAACAGGCGAAATTTTACTAAGTCGTGGCGTTGAAGGGCGCGTTCTGCTAAGTAAATTACAAAGCTACTAGCAACAAGAATTACTGTGTTGATTGCTGGTTCTTTTATTTCTAGTCCAGAAACACCTGCTGGTAGCCAGTTAGGTGTTGTTGTTTTGTAGATGGCATATCCGATGAAAAAACTTAAGAAAATGACGCTTTCTGAGAGGAGGAAGACGATGAAGCCAAACATTTTGTTGCCTTCTTCATCGTGGCTGTGTTCTGCGGCTGTGTGGGGCAATTCGTGGGAATTGATATAGCTGTCCATTTTGGTTTTTGAGGGGGAGTTTGAAACGCATAGGCACTTTGCCTTCCCGCAGGGTAGGTACGCAAAGGGAAGCGCAGAGGTACGCGGAGGGTTTTTGCGTCTTCCCGATAGTTTGCGTTTATTCTGGGAGGTTGGCTGTTAAGGGTTCTGATTTGCCGTAGCCGTAGGGTTCGGAGATGATGATGGGAGTTTCTTCAAAGTTTTCTACTGGGGGGGGTGAAGAAACTAACCACTCTAGTCCGATTGCTCGCCAAGGGTTAGCGGGTGCTTTCTCGCCTTGCATCCAAGAAATCACCATGTTGAATATGAAGGGCAAGGTGGACATTCCTAAGAGAAATCCACCGAGGCTGGCGATGATGTTCCAGAATTGATACTCTGGGGCGTAGGAAGCAACTCGGCGTAACATTCCTTGCAATCCCAAGGGGTGCATGGGCAAAAAGTTGAGGTTTGTGCCGATGAAGGCTAACCAAAAGTGGATTTTACCCCAGCTTTCTGAGTACATCCTTCCGGTCATTTTAGGGAACCAGTGATAGATGGCTGCAAATAAGCCCATTGTCACGGTGCCGTAGAGGACGTAGTGGAAGTGTCCGACTACAAAGTAGGTATTGTTAACGTGGACATCAACGGGCACGGAGGAGAGCATAATGCCTGTGATTCCGGCGAAGACAAACATGACTAATGCACCCAAGGCAAACAGCATGGCGGTATTTAGCCGCAGTTTACCGCCCCAAATAGTTGCTACCCAAGCAAATACTTTAATTCCTGTGGGGACAGATACACACATCGTTGTCAGCATGAAAATCAACCGCATCCAGCCAGGAGTACCGCTGACGTACATGTGGTGTACCCAAACAATACCGCTGACTACGGCAATCAAGATAGATGAAATGGCAACTACTTTGTAACCAAATAGGGGTTTACGTGAATAAACTGGGAAAATTTCTGAGAAAATGCCGAAGATGGGCAAAATAATCACGTAAACGGCTGGGTGGGAGTAGAACCAGAAGTAATGCTGAAACATTACTGGATTCCCACCTTTGGCGGGGTCGAAAAAGGCAGTGCCAGCTGTGAGGTCAAGTAGCAGCATCACCGCGCCAGCTGTCAGTGCAGGAAGTCCAAATAGTTGGATGATTTGGGCGCTAAACACTGCCCAGACAAACAAGGGCATCCGAAAAAAGCCCATTCCTGGGGCCCGCATCTTCACAATTGTGGTGACAAAGTTCACTGCCCCCATAATCGAGGATACGCCGGATATTGCCACTGCTAACAGCCAGAGAACTTGACCATTAATTAAGTTACCTGTGGGATTCTGGAGACTGACTGGCGGGTAAGACCACCAACCGGCTTGGGCTGGGCCTCCAGGGACAAAGAAGCTACCCATCATCAAAATCCCAACTACTGGTACCATCCAAAAGGCGACGGCATTCAGGCGGGGAAATGCCATATCTCGCGCCCCAATCATCAGGGGTACTAAATAGTTGGCAAAACCAACCAGTGAGGGAAATGTCCACAAAAACAGCATCACGGTGCCGTGCATGGTGAACATCCCGTTGTAGACGGTGCGATCGACTAAATCTGATTCGGGTGTCATCAGTTCTCCCCGCATCACCATCGCAAATATACCGCCGACAAGAAAAAAGAAAAATGAGGTAACGAGATACTGGATACCAATAACTTTATGGTCGGTACTAAAGCTGAAGTATTCTTTCCAGCTACTCGGAGATTCGTGGTTAGGCTTCTCATCAGGGAGAAGGATACCTTCAATAGGAACATTAGTCATGGTTACTTTCCTTTCAACCAGGAGAATTGACTAGAGGAGGTGCAGCAGGTGGAACTGTAACCCAACCTGTTTGGACTGATTGATTGGATGTTTGAGCATACTCAGAAGCCGCTTGATTCTTTGCTGGGGATGGCTTTTGAGTTGCAGCTTGTGCCAGCCACTGCTGATAATCTTCAGGAGATTCGACGACTACATTCGCTTGCATCGTCGCAAAGTATGTACCGCTGTATTGAGAATCGGTTAATCGGTATTTGCCGGGGCGGATGGGAGTAAATTCAAAGTCGATCGCGTGGTTAGGAATAATATCCTGCTTGAGGCGAAATGCAGGTATATAAAAGCCGTGCAAAACATCCTGTGATTTCAGCGCTAAACGTATCCGGCGATCGCTTGGTAAATGCAATTCGGTACTGGTAATATCTCTTTCTGGGTAATGAAAAACCCACGCCCACTGTTTAGCTAGTACGTCGATTTTCTCAACGGGTTCTGCTAAGGCTTTAGCTGGTGCTGCATAAGCTGATTCCATTGCCAGCGGATTATGCAGATGAACTATTTCCGATGGGCCTTGAATTCCCATTTGTTCGTAAACTTGGTAGCTGTAGCTTGCAATCCAAAACACCAAGAGAATTGGGATTGCTGTCCAGACAACTTCTAAGGCGACGTTACCTTCTATCGGGGGGCCATCAGTGAAGTCATCTTTGACTGCCCGATGGAAGATGACAGAATACATCAGAGTACTTGTTACTCCCAAGAAGATGAAGGCACCGAGGGTTACTAAGAAGCTAATCAAATCATCAATGAGTAGGGATTCGGCTGCTGCTTGAGGAGGAAGCCAGGAGTAAGCCTGCTTGCCGATCCAGAGACTCATAGAAGTCACTGCGATCGCGCCTGTAAGCAGCGTCAAAATATTTAAAATCTTCTGGATTTTCATGGTCATTAGTCATTAGTCATTAGTCATTGGTCATTGGTCATTGGTCATTAGTCATTGGTCATTGGTCATTAGTCATTGGTCATTGGTCATTGGTCATTGGTTAGTAACTTTAAATAAATGACAAAGGACAAAGGACAATTGACTAATGACTCATTTGAGTGTTGTGTTGAGGTCTTGGTGCGATCGCAGCAAATTATCTGCTGTATTGTGTACGCCAAACTCGGCAGCCATTTGCGCCCCTAGTGTCCCGTGGACGTACAGAATGAACATGACTGCTATGCCTGCCAACAGATAGATCCATTGCACTTCTCTATCTGTCTGTTTATATTCTTGTTTGGCCCAAACGAAGCGCTGCCATGCTCTCCAGATGGTCAAGACAACAATCAGCGCTAATAAGAACACCCCACCTACACCATGCCAAAGCATAGTTTCCATTGCCTGCAATCCCCAGGCACTTTTCATATCAGCCGGTGGTGTTGCCAACAGCATTTCGTAAAAGCCTGCTGCCACTGTGAAAAATGTGATGATGCTGGCAGCTAGCATGTTGTACCAGCCAACATCAAATAAGTTGTCACGTTCCACAGTAATTGCTAAATATTTGAAGACCCATTTTTCAAAGGGGAACAGAACACCAACAATATCAAAGGTCATTCCAATGATGAACAAACCTATTGTCAGATGGACTAAGTTGGGATGAATGGGAATCGTGTAAGGTAATCCGTTTGCGCCTAGAGAGCCGCTTAATTGGTCAATTAATTCTGAGTTCATCGCAACAGACCATCCTTTACTGCTTCCACAACTGGCACTGTATGCAATCCATACACCCAAACAAGTTCATCTCCGAGATATACTTGTAAGCCAACTATTAAGGTTAAAACTAGTCCGGCTCCCAAATAATAAATCGGTATTTTTTTCGGATTGTGGGCACGAATTACATAGCGCCAAGCTGTTATCGCTGTGATAATTCCCGAAAGCGACCAGCCAATTAGCGTATGCAAATTCAGCACCGATTTAGCTAGGCTGTAAGGCTGTGCTAATCCCGCTTCAAACTGACCAAAAATGATCGCGACGAAGATGGCGATCGTGGCAACTAACATATTCCACCAACTCACCTCAAAAAGACCGGATTTACCAGTAAAATAGCCAATTACATCGCAGAAGAAGGAAAACAACACCATCGCAATTACGAAGTGGACAACGATGGGATGAATCGTATCTGGATAGGGCAAATTGTGGTCGTTCAAGGATGTCAAATACTCAATCATCGTCTTCTCCTGGACATATCTACCGCACTTTGGTCAATAAATTTTGGATTTTGGATTGGCGATCGCGCAGTCTTAGCGAGCGTCTTTTAGATTTATTCCGTCCCAGACGAGATATAAACTAGAAGACCCTAATCAAAAATCTAAAATCGCTAGTCAAACTTCAATAATTGATGGACACTCACTAACATCACCACAAGTATCCATCCATAATTGATCGAATTCTGTTCAATATCTGCGCGGTGCAATATGCTTAATCATGTCTTAGCTTTTTGTAGCCAAATTTGGTTAAATTGCCTACATGGAATAATTTTTGTTTTGATTCATTTCCTTATGCCAATAGTCTGCAACAGCAATTCTTGATGTAGCTAAATCAAATCGCTGTCGTTTGTTGATTTGCTTAACCTATCCTTTAGCTTAAGTAAATTTTTATGAATTGTCAAAACAATAAATATTAAACTTTTAAAAGTTAGTCTACAAACAAAAAATTATTTTCACAATGTATTTATTTTTGCACTTTTTTAAATATAAAAAACTCGAAATTGAATATTTGTCTGTAAGGTATTTCACAATAATAAAATATTGGTTTGTGATGCAAATAACAAAAATATTTGAACTACTCAAAAAGCCCCTTAAAAAAAGAAAAGTAAGAAATCAAGGTTAAGTCAGAACTCAGAAATATAGTTTATTGCAACAGGTTGGCTTTTTTCTCTGATATTATTTTCATAATTCTTTCATTTTTAACTTACTTCTGCTAAAGTGAGACAAAAGTGAGAAGATTATGAAATTACTATAATGAAATTTAATATCAATAACTTTCAGATGCAACTACCGCAGCACGGACAAAAATTGGTTGTAGCGTCTGTGCTGCTATTGGGACTGTGTTTGAGTGGGTGTAGCCCGTCAACCTCCAATTCTCAATCACAGTTAACTCCAAACTCAAGCACAACTAGCACCAGCAACCTAGATAAAAAAGGTAAAAAAGTGGTTCTTACCACCTTTACAGTTATTGCAGATATGGCGCAAAACGTGGCGGGAGACAAGGCGATTGTTGAATCTTTGACCAAACCAGGGGCGGAAATTCATGGTTACGAACCAACTCCTAGCGATTTGGTGAGGGCACAAAAAGCAGACTTAATTTTGAATAATGGTCTAAATTTAGAGCGTTGGGCACAGAAATTATATAACAGCGTTCCTAATGTACCTCACGTTACCCTAAGTGAGGGAATTAAGCCTGTAGAAATTACGGAGGATGCCTACAAAGGGAAACCTAATCCCCATGCTTGGATGTCACCACAAAATGCCTTGATTTACGTAGATAATATTCGCAAGGCATTGGTTAATTTAGACTCAGCGAATGCAGAGACTTATAACACCAATGCCAAAGCATACAGCCAAAAGATTAAGGAAGTTGACGAGAAACTGCGAAAAGCCGTGTCAGTAGTTCCAGCAGACAAGCGCTACATGGTAAGCTGTGAAGGCGCTTTCTCATACGTCACCCGCGATTATGGCTTGAAAGAAGCTTATCTCTGGGCAGTCAACTCTGAACAACAAGCTACTCCCAAACAGCTAGAAAAAGTCATTGATATAGTTAAAAAAAATAAGATACCTGTAGTTTTCTGTGAAAGTACAGTCAATGATGGAGCGCAACGTCAGGTAGCTAGAGAATCGGGAGCAAGGTTTGGTGGAGTGTTTTATGTTGATTCCCTCTCTCCAGCAAATGGGCCAGCACCAACTTATCTCAAGTTGCTAGAACTTAATATTAATACTCTAACTCAGGGATTAGAGGAAAAGTGAGCAAGTATGCAAGAATAAATTTAATTATTTAAAATTAGCTTGTAGTAAGGACTTTAGTCCTGTTTTGTTCTCTAGAAAACGTTAAGTATTCGCAAAAAAGGCTGGAGCCGCTCATTACAAACTAATGATTAATCTTAGAGGTGATTTTTAGTGAAATCTATTAGTATTGATGTCGAAAATCTGACAGTTGCTTACCACGGCAAAGTTGCTTTACATGGTGCTTCTTTGCGAATTCAAGCAGGTTCAATTAGTGGTTTAGTGGGGATGAATGGTAGTGGTAAATCAACCCTGTTTAAGGCGATTATGGGTTTTTTGAAGCCAGTTACAGGACGGGTTTTGATTAATGGTTTACCCATAAAAGCTGTACAGAAAAAAAGCTTGGTTGCTTATGTACCACAGTCGGAAGAAGTAGACTGGAATTTTCCAGTAAGTGTCCATGATGTGGTGATGATGGGACGCTACGGATACATGAATATACTGCGAATTCCGTCGGCGAACGATCAAAGAGTGGTGAGGGAAAGTTTAGAGAGAGTACAAATGTGGTCGATGCGCGATCGCCAAATTGGAGAACTCTCTGGCGGACAGAAAAAACGTGCCTTTCTCGCCCGTGCTTTAGCACAAAAAGGAACAGTTTTACTATTAGATGAACCTTTCACTGGGGTAGACATCAAAACAGAAAAAGCGATGATTGATTTATTGCTGGAATTGCGAGAAGAAGGTCATACAATTTTAATTTCTACCCATGATTTAGCATCTATCACTACTTTTTGTGACCAAGTAGTACTCATTAATCGTACTATTTTAGCTTATGGTGATACATCAGAAGTCTTCACAGAAGAAAATCTATCACGCACTTTTGGCGGTTCTCTGGGAGATTTATCCCTCAGCAAAAGCCAGATAATCCGCAGAAATCAAAATGAATCTGATTAATCACTAATTAATATTGTTAAAAATATGAATACTCTTGCATTCTTAGACTGGTTAACCACACCCCTACAGCATGAATTCATGGTGAAGGCAATTTGTGTAAGTGCCTTAGTTGGGGTGGTCTGTTCTGTTTTATCTTGTTTTATGACCCTCAAAGGTTGGGCATTGATGGGAGATGCTGTTTCCCATGCGGTAATGCCTGGAGTTGTAATTGCTTATGTTTTAAATATCCCTTTTGCTGTAGGCGCTTTTGTCTTTGGAGTGGGTTCAGTTATTGCGATCGGTTATATCAAAGCAAAGACGAGAATTAAAGAAGATACTGTCATCGGACTTGTATTTACAGGATTTTTCGCTTTGGGTTTGGTACTAGTTTCTAAAACTCCAAGCAGCGTAGACTTGACGCACATTTTATTTGGGAATGTCTTGGGTATTTCTAATGAAGACATTATCCAAACAGTTATTATTAGCATAATTACTTTAGTAACAATAGCTGTTTTACGCAAAGACTTACTATTATTTTGTTTTGACCCCACTCATGCACGTTCCATTGGCTTGAATACAGGTGTACTACACTATATTTTACTATCATTACTCTCGCTAACTGCTGTCGCCGGACTCCAGACTGTGGGAATAATTCTGGTTGTAGCGATGTTAGTTACTCCGGGAGCAACAGCTTATTTATTAACAGACCGTTTCGACCACATGATACTAATTGCAATGGCATCGGGTGTATTTTCTAGTGTTATGGGGACTTACATCAGCTATCATATCGATGGTGCAACTGGGGGTTGTATAGTGGTGTTACAAACCTTGTTGTTTGTTATAGCAATGATTTTTGCACCTAAACATGGGTTACTGGTAAGAGCAAAGAAGCAAGAAAACACTGACTGATTGAATATGAAAGAGCCTTTGCTATTCACGTAACCCCCATTCCGCAGGTGTGAGGGCGAAACAAGTGTCGTTTAAAATTGTGGTAATTGGTACTTCTTTAGGCGGATTATCAGCATTGAAAATTGTCTTGGGGAATTTACCGGTAGACTTCCCTGTGCCGATCGCGATCGTACAACATCGTCACAAAGAGTCTAACAACACACTCCAGGATTTATTACAAGAATCCACCTTGTTGAAAATTCGAGAAGTGGAAGACAAGGACGAAATACTACCGGGGCATATCTACCTAGCCCCAGCAGATTACCACTTACTGGTTGAACCAGGTCACTTTGCTCTTTCGACTGATGAACCTGTTTCTTATGCCAGACCATCTATTGATGTGCTATTTGAGTCGGCAGCCGATGTCTACACCGAGCAAGTTATTGGTGTAATATTGACAGGAGCAAACCAAGATGGTATGCAAGGTTTTAAGAAAATAAAAGCGCGGGGAGGAATTACTATTGTACAAGAACCTGCCACAGCGGAGAGCGACATTATGCCAGAGGCCGCAATTTCTGCTGTTGCAGTAGACTGGATTTTGACACTCTCAAACATTGCTTCCCAGATGGTCAAGCTTTGTCAATCATCACAGAAATAAACCGATGCAGATGGAACCCAAAGTCAACATCCTCCTAGTAGATGATAAGCTGGAAAATTTGCTGGCACTAGAGGCAATCCTAGAAAAACTAGGGGAGAATCTCGTGAGAGCTACTTCTGGGGAAGAAGCTTTGAGGTGTCTGCTGCATCAAGATTTTGCAGTGATTTTGCTGGATGTGCAAATGCCAGGGATGGATGGCTTTGAAACTGCTACCTTAATTCGCAATCGGGGGCGATCGCGTCATACTCCAATTATCTTTCTTACCGCCTTTAGCACCAGCGACCAAATGCTGTTTAAAGGTTATGCCTTGGGTGCTGTTGATTATCTGCTCAAACCACTAGACCCTAATATCTTGACTTCTAAAGTCACAGTATTCGTAGAACTATTTAAGAAAACAGAAGCCGTCAAGCAACAAACAGCGCAGTTGGTAGCTGTGAATACCGAACTCAGGCAAAGTGAAGAACGATTCCGATCGCTAAGTACCTGCTCACCCGTTGGCATTTTTGAAACTGATACTGAAGGCGACTGTAAATATACTAATCCCCGTTATCAGGCAATTTGTGGCTTGAAAGCGTCGGAGAGTTTAGAAAAGAAATGGCTGGAATCTGTTCATCCAGAAGACAAAGAACGAGCGATCGCTAGTTGGTCTGCTTACATCTGTGAAGGTCGGGAATACTTAGAAGAATTTCGCTTTCAAGCTGCTCACGGTAACATTCGTTGGGTTCAGGTTCGCTCATCACCGATGCTTTCCAGTCAAGGAGACTTGTTGGGTTATGTAGGCACTCTCGAAGATATTACCGAACGGAAGCAAGCAGAAGAAGTTCGCGCTCAAGTGATTCGCGAACAAACGGCAAGACAGGAAGCAGAAGCTGCGAATCGGATGAAAGATGAGTTTCTAGCTGTTCTCTCCCACGAACTCCGCACGCCTCTAACCTCAATGCTCGGCTGGTCAAAAATTCTCCGCGCCAAGAAACTTGACGAAAAAGCCACTTCCCGCGCTTTGGAGGCGATCGAACGCAATGCCATATCTCAGATGCAACTAATTGAGGACATCTTGGACGTATCTCGGATTATCCGTGGTCAGTTGCGGTTAAACGTCTCGGCAGTGAATCTAATCTCAGTGATGGAGGCAGCTTTAGAGGCAGTGCGTCCCCTAGCAGAGCCAAAAGATATTCAATTAAGTACTGTGCTGGATACTTCGATCGGGTCAGTCTATGGCGATCCAGCCCGTTTACAGCAAATTGTCTGGAACCTACTAACTAATGCTATAAAGTTTACCCCTAAAGGTGGTAGGGTGGAAGTCAGGCTGTCAAAGCATTTTGGATTGCCGATTTCAGACTTTCCTGCGGAACGCTACGCGAACGGTGTGAGTTCTACTTCCACAAGCTTCAGTACAACCCAATCGAACGATTTTGGATTTGAATCTCATAGTGAAAATTTAGACTCTTCAAACACTGAAGAAAGCAATAATCTAAAATCCGTCTTGGAAAATTCTGATGGTCGGGAGCCGAACCTGAAACTTTCCGCAAAATCTCAAAATTCAAAATCTCAGTACGCCCAAATTCAAGTTATCGATACAGGCATTGGTATCAGTTCCGAATTTTTACCCAAAGTATTTGAGCGTTTTCGGCAAGCAGACAGCACCACAACGCGATCGCACAATGGATTAGGACTAGGATTAGCGATCGTCCGTCATCTAGTAGAACTACACAAGGGGACAATTTTTGCCCAAAGTTTAGGCACTGGGCAAGGAGCAACCTTTACTGTAAGATTACCACTCTTACAAGACAATAGAGGAAATAGAGAAGCAACAGGAAAAATTTCTTCCTCTTTAGCATCTACCCCCCTTACTGGATTAAGAGTTTTAGTTGTAGATGATGAAGCAGATACCCGTAACTTTCTCAGTTTTATGTTTGAGGAGTATGGGGCTTTTGTCATTGCGGTAGCATCGGTTGATGAAGCACTTGCAGTACTTGAACAAGCAAAACCAGATATCCTGATTAGCGACATCGGTATGTCAGAGCAAGATGGTTATACACTAATTAGGAAACTGCGCTCTCTAGAACCAGAAAAAGGTGGACGCATCCCCGCGATCGCTTTAACAGCATACACGCGAGAGGAAGACCGCTTGGAAGCGCTAAGAGCAGGGTTTCAGAAGCATTTATCTAAGCCGATAGACCCCAATAAGTTGATTTCTGCGGTTGTCAATGTATTAGAACTGTCTATTGAAGTTCCAGTGAGTTGATTTGGCCTGGGAGTCGGAGGAGGGGAGCAGGGGAGCAGGGAAGAAATTACATTAAGTTTTTCCCCTCTGCCTCTTATGCCCAATCCCCAATTAAGACGAAGTTAAGGCATGTTTTTTCAGTTCGTCTAGAGAAACCATTTCTAAAGCTCTAGCATGGGTTGCTGAAAGTATGACGGGTGGAGCAACGCCAGCTTCTAGAGCTTCTTGCCAGCGAGAAGCACACAAACACCAGCGATCGCCAGGCTTCAATCCAGGAAAATTAAAATCAGGAACAGCTGTGCTGAGGTCGTTCCCCTGCGATTTGGTGAACTCCAGGAATTCTGATGTCACTTGGGCACATACCACATGCGACCCGAAATCCTGACCACCTGTACGACAAAAACCGTCGCGGTGAAACCCAGTCATGGGAGAAGTACAGCAAACCTCTAGGTTTCCATCGATTACATTTTTAGCGTCTGTCATCGTTAATTCGTTGTACTTGATTTTTCCACTTGATATAAGCTTATATTTATTGTCAATTCCCTGGTTAAATAAAAATCGCGATCGCTAATTAATTCCCAAAAGCAGGGAATGCTAAAATTACTTATCTCAAAATCGTTAAAAATAAATTTCTCAGCAGAATATTTAAGAGCGATCGCTCTCAGTTTAAATAAAAAATAAAACCCCTAGCTAACTACCAGGGGTAATGCAAGTCAGTACTTTTCGCATGGAATGTATCCTACTCACATACCATAGCAACCCTCTAATTTAGAGATATGCCATTTTGCCAAACAAAAAAAGCCCTCAGTGGTAAGCTGAGGGTTAATTTTTTAGAATAGCGGTAATATACAAACTTATTATTCCCAGAGAAGAAAGCAAATAATACTTGTAGCCTCCAACATCAGAATTTCTTGTTCCCTTTTCTACGAAAGGCTACGCGAATAGAGGGTTACTTCCATTCAGCAATCGTAGATATAAAATCAGACACCGATTCTAAAGAGAGATATAACCAGATACAGCAGTTTTCTTTTGCATGAGGTACAAAGTCACTGGTTTTGAGGCAGGAGGCAGGAGGCAGGAGGGAGAAGAATAATTTGATTTGTGAATCCTTCCTTGGTTCTGTACCTCATTTAGCTGCAAACTGCTGTATGTGATGTCACATATAAAGATAACTTCGGCGTATTCCTGCCTCGTTGTTTGCTTTTAAATAAGCAAACCTGATAACTAGCATCAGGTTTACTGAAGTAATAAAAGTTGATTAAAAATTGTAAAGCATTGTAAAGTAGATTCACAGGCAAAGACTTTACCGCCTGATTCATAAATAACTAACCGCACTTATAAAACAATGACAGCAACCTTACAACGTCGCGAAAGCGCCAACGTATGGGATCGATTCTGCGAATGGATCACCAGCACCAACAACCGCATATACATCGGTTGGTTCGGCGTAGTAATGATTCCAACCTTGCTAGCCGCTACCGCTTGCTTCGTAATCGCCTTCATCGCCGCTCCTCCAGTAGACATAGATGGTATTCGCGAACCTGTTGCAGGTTCCTTAATCTACGGAAACAACATCATCTCTGGTGCAGTTGTTCCTTCCTCCAACGCTATCGGTTTACACTTCTACCCAATTTGGGAAGCAGCTTCTCTTGATGAGTGGTTGTACAACGGCGGTCCTTACCAATTGGTAATTTTCCACTTCCTGATTGGCATATTCTGCTACATGGGTCGTGAATGGGAATTATCCTACCGCTTAGGTATGCGTCCTTGGATTGCGATCGCATATTCTGCTCCAGTAGCAGCAGCAAGTGCAGTATTCTTGGTATACCCCATCGGACAAGGATCATTCTCTGATGGTATGCCTTTGGGAATAAGCGGAACATTCAACTTCATGATCGTGTTCCAAGCAGAACACAACATCTTGATGCACCCCTTCCACCAATTAGGTGTAGCAGGTGTATTCGGCGGAAGTTTGTTCAGTGCAATGCACGGTTCTTTGGTTACATCTTCCTTGGTTCGTGAAACAACTGAAACCGAGTCTCTTAACTACGGTTACAAATTCGGTCAAGAAGAAGAAACCTACAACATCGTTGCGGCTCACGGCTACTTCGGTCGTTTAATCTTCCAATACGCTTCTTTCAACAACAGCCGTTCACTGCACTTCTTCTTAGCAGCATGGCCTGTAATCGGAATCTGGTTTACCGCCTTGGGTGTAAGCANCAATGGCGTTCAACTTGAACGGTTTCAACTTCAACCAATCAATCATTGACTCTGAAGGTCGTGTGATTGCAACTTGGGCGGATGTAATCAACCGCGCTAACCTGGGTATGGAAGTAATGCACGAGCGTAACGCTCACAACTTCCCTCTAGATTTGGCTGCTGGCGATTTTGCTCCTGTAGCTCTAACCGCTCCTGCTATCAACGGTTAATTCTGAAGTTTAGCTAAATCAAAAAGCGCTCTCCGTAAAAGGAGAGCGCTTTTTGTTTTAATGTATAGGAATTACAAGTTGTTTTAACCCTAAAACATGAACATGCTCTTCCACTACCTCAAGACTCTCGACTTTAAATTTATAGATAATATCATGTCCGCATAATTAGTTATGATTCCTACAGTCATTGCACCCCACCCCCAACCCCCTGGGAGACAAAGCGCAGCTTTGGCGGGGTGGGGTTCTTGGGGTTTAATAAGTAATCAAGCGGACATGATATAATTGCCGTCTCAATTAGAACTTCTTTCAGGAACTCAGCTATTTCATCCTTCAGTACATATCTCTTCAACATTTATATAATTTATATAATTTAGAACTTACGCATTGACAAAGACAGCCAACTGTGGATTACCTCTCATTACAAGGCAGAGCCTTGTAATGCTCTTATGGGAGGCTCTGCCTAGAGTCAAACAAGTAGGCAGCAGCCCACCTTGATCGCATTCCCAGGCACAGCCTGGGAACGAGGCAGGGTAAGACTTTTAGTTTAACAAGCTGACTATTCACATAATAATCAATGTGTAAAGTGCGTAAGTTCTATAATTAGCCCTTTCAAGGTGGTGAAATTTGGAACGAAGATTGGTTATTTTAACGTTCAGAAAGCCCAAAATCTGAGCCGAGGATTCAAGATGGTAGGGCTGAAACAACGTATGTTCATTTGTCACCTTGAAAGGGCTAGTCCTATAATTTAAAGATCAAAACCGTTGAATTTTATTTCTTCTACTTTCAAATAGTATTGCTGTGGTAAAGCCGTAGTCAATGCTTCTATGCTGACAGTTTTTATAGATTGTAATAAATTAATCAGGATTTTTAGTATTAAATATTCGGCAAGTCCAAGTTCCTGTTTCAGGTGTTTTTCGTAGAATTCAGGCAATTTTATCATTAAATAATGCTTATTGCGAATTAAGGCTCTTTGTTGTTTGCTCATAAATTGCCACATTCATTAGTATGTAGGCATTTCAGGCTATTTTATCTTCCCCCTAGCTGTGCAAGTGATATTTTCTTAGTGTAAACTATCAGACATATTTTACACTGCGAGATTTGCATAAATATTGAACCGACATGTACCTTTGTAGGAAGTCTCTTTAAATACAGACCAATTTTTTATCCCTAAATATCAAAGAGCTTATACATAAAATTCTGAATCAGTAAAAGATTGAATCGTAAAAAACAAATTTTCCAAAAAGAATTAATAATTATTTTAGATTTAAACTCATTAAATTTAGTACAGAATAAAAACTTTTATCACATAACCACTAATGCTATTTTCTGAAAATGAAAGCCAAAGGGGTTTTAATTTCCTTTTCTCTAAAAATCCCAATCCGATGTGGGTCTATAACCAGAATAATCTGCAATTCTTAGATGTAAATGAAGCTGCTGTTTTTCACTACGGCTACTCACGAGAAGAGTTCTTGCAAATGCGAATAACTGACATTCGCCCTTCAGAAGATGTGCCTCTCTTGCTTGAATATTTACGACAAAAGCATTCTAGCTTGGACTTTACTGGGCGATGGCGACATCAGCGAAAAGATGGACAGATTATTGATGTTGAAATTTTCACACAGACAATAGACTATGGAAGTTATAAGGCTCGCTTAGTTCATATACGAGATATCACAGAACACAAACAAATAGAAAGAACTCTTCAACAAAGTGAAGCTAGATTTCGAGTTATTTCTGAAGCTATTCCTGTTCCATTCATTATTTCGCGTGTGTCTGATGGGTTAATTTTAGACGCTAATACAGAGTTGCTTCAAACATTTCAGTTTTCTCCAGAGTATTTAGTTAATCGCAAAAAAATTGTAGATTTGTATCATAATCTTACAGATTTAGAAGCACTGTTAAAAGTTCTTAATCAGCAAGGTTTTATTCATAATTATGAACTGCAATTAAAAAAAGCAGATGGAACTCGTTTTTGGGCGATCGCTTCTTTACAATATTTAGTTTTTAACAATGAGTCAGCCATTTTAACAGTATTTAATGATATTAATGATCGCAAAAATGCCGAAACCAAACTTCAAGAACAAAATGAGTTTTTGCGGATAATTTTTGAGAATATACCATTGATGATTGCCCTGGTCAATGCCAATGGTAAACTCCAGTGGGTGAACCAAGAATGGGAAAATATTCTCGGTTGGAAATTTCAAGATTTCCAAACTCGTGATGTTTTGGAAGCACTATACCCTAATCCTGAATATCGACAGTATGTAATTAGTTATATGCAGTCTGCACAACGCAATTGGGGTGACTTTAAAACTCAGGTGCGCGATGGTCGTTTATTGGATACGTCTTGGACTAATGTTTACCTTTCAAATGGTCAAATTATCGGTATTGGGCAAGACATCACAGAACGTAAGCAAACTGAACTAGCTCTAAAAGCCCAAGCCGAGCGGGAGCAATTGATGCGAACTGTTGCTCAACGGATTCGTCAATCTTTGAATCTTCAAGATA
This sequence comes from Nostoc sp. 'Peltigera membranacea cyanobiont' 210A, assembly GCF_002246015.1. Classification (GTDB taxonomy): domain Bacteria; phylum Cyanobacteriota; class Cyanobacteriia; order Cyanobacteriales; family Nostocaceae; genus Nostoc. The sequence goes on along the minus strand of NZ_NOLJ01000007.1, from coordinate 245,768 downwards.
TTCTCAATGCAACAGTTCAAGAAGTGCGAGATTTACTTGGGGTTGATCGAGTAGTAGTTTATCAGTTTGACTCAGAGATGATCGGCACAATTATGGCGGAATCAGTGGAACCTGGATGGACGGTTTCTTTAGGTGTAGAGATTCCTGATACGTGTTTTCAAACAGGTGCAGGATTGGAATATTATCAGGGACGCAAACGAGCGATCGCTAATATTTATGAAGCTGGACTAACTGATTGCCATATTCGCCTGTTAGAACAATTTGAGGTGAAAGCAAATTTAGTTGTGCCAATTTTACTAGAAGTAAGCTCTCAAAACCCTGGCTCTCACATTTGGGGTTTACTGATTGCTCACCAATGCTCTAGTTTTCGTGAGTGGGAAGAAAATCAATTAGATTTGCTCGATCAAGTGACAGTCCAATTAGCGATCGCCATTCAACAATCCAGCATCTTAGCGCAAGCTCAAACAGAACTTGTTCAAAGACAAAAAGCTCAAATAAAGTTAAAAACAGCCTTAGCTGAAAAAGAAGTTCTTTTAAAAGAAGTTCATCATCGAGTTAAAAATAATTTGCAAATTGTTTCTAGTTTATTACAACTTCAGTCTCAAACACTCAAAGATCCAGAAATAATCAAAGTTCTTCGAGAAAGTCAAAATCGAATTGAGTCAATATCTCTAATTCACAAAAATTTATATACTTCCGCTAATATCGGACAAATTGATGTCGCTGACTATATCAGTAATTTAGCAGCCAGCTTGCTCATTTCCTATCAAATATGCCCTGGTAAAATTTCTCTAGAAACTGATATAGATTCAGTAAGCTTGAATGTCGATCAAGCTATTGCCTGTGGATTGGTGATTAACGAATTAATCTCCAATGCCCTCAAACACGCTTTTCCCAATCAACAAGTAGGCACAATTAGTATTGCTTTACACAACGTTGGCAATAGTATCGAGATGACTATCCGAGATAATGGGATTGGTTTACCAGATAATTTAGATTGGAGAAACACTGATTCTTTGGGTCTGTCGTTAGTCCATGACTTGGTTACAGAACAACTAGAAGGCGATATTACTCTAGAACGCGATCGTGGAACAGTATTCAAAATAAAATTTACGCAGTTAACTTTGCATTAATAAATATCAAATGGGTCAAGCTAGGATTTTAGTTGTTGAAGATGAAGTGATTGTGGCTAGAACTATTGCTAGTCAACTCAGTCAATTAGGATACATTGTTACGGGTACAGCTTCATCTGGAAAAGTTGCCATTGCCAAGGCATCGGAAACTCAACCAGAACTAGTATTAATGGATATTATTCTTAAAGGTGATATGGACGGTATTACTACCGCCAGTCAAATTCGCGAGCAGTTAGATGTACCTGTAATTTATTTAACCGCTTATGGCGACGATCATACTTTAGAAAGAGCCAAAATTACCCAGCCTTTTGGATACATAGTTAAACCATTTACTACAAAAGATTTAAAAATTGCGATCGAGATTGGTCTTTTAAAACACCAGTTAGAACGTGAACTCCGGGAGAATCGAGATCAGTTAGCAACCCTTTTAAACTCAATGAGTGATGCTGTAATTGCCGCAAATGAGCAGGGAAAAATAACATTTATGAATCCTGCGGCTGAGACGCTGACTGGCTGGCAGCAAAAAGATGCTTTAGGAAATGAGGCTGCGAGGATTTTTCATATTGTCAATGAAGTTACAGAGGCTACATTAGAAAATCCTGTGACAAAAGTACTGCGTGAGCAACAGGTTGTTTATTTAGGGGAATTCACATCTCTGATTACAAAAAATGGCAAAAGAGTTCCCATTGGCGATAGTGCTTCACCACTGAAGCGAGGAACTGACCAGATAAATGGTGTAGTAGTTGTTTTTTGGGATCTTAGCGAACGACGGCAAACAAAATTGCTAGAGCAAGCATTAGAAAAAGAGCAAGAACTTAACCGTCTCAAGTCCCTATTTATCTCTACTGTATCTCATGAGTTCCGTAATCCCCTGACTGTTGTTCAAACGGCAGTAGAACTCATAGAAATGCAAGGAGCAAAGTTGACAGATACAAAAAGAGGTATCTATTTGAAGCGAATTCAAGGAGCTGTGCAATCTATGGAAAAGCTCATGGAGGAGGTGCTATTTATGGGTCGAGCGGAAGCAGAAAAACTCATATACAACCCTGTTGCCCTTAACCTGGAGCAATTTTGTCGAGAGTTAATCGAAGATTTTTCGATTGTTGAAAACAGCGTATGTGAAATTATTTTTACCTGTGATAGTGAGAATACATCCGCTGTGATGGATGAAGGACTCTTACATTACCTATTTGGAAATCTGCTCTCAAATGCGGTTAAATATTCTCCCCAAGGTGGCAAAATTCAATTTGATTTAATATGCGACCCCATTGAGAAAGTAGCAACTTTTTATATTCAAGATCGAGGTATGGGCATTCCCGAAGCAGACCAAGCTCGACTTTTTGAATCATTCTACCGAGCCTCAAATGTCAAATCCATTCAGGGTACTGGATTGGGCTTAGTAATTGTTAAAAGATGCGTTGATGCTCATCAGGGTCAAATCAGTGTCACAAGTGAAGTTGGAATTGGTACTAAATTTACAGTAATTTTGCCCTTAAATTCTGAATCATGAGTTATAAATTCTTCTTCAACTCACATCCTGATTTTTGTCGCCAACTTGGGTTTGGTAGTGGCGCCATTTTTCTTGCTGACGCGCTCTTTTCTCCTCGGTGAGGCTATCAAAACAATAGGGACAGGAGATACCTTGCTCATATTTGGGAGACGCTTTATCTTCCTCAGAAATCGGACGCCCACAACAGAGGCACAACTCATAACTTCCTTTCTCCAACCCGTGACTAACGGCTACCCGCTCATCAAAAACAAAACATTCTCCTTCCCATAAACTTTCTTGTGTTGGAACTTCCTGCAAATACTTAAGAATACCGCCTTTGAGATGAAAAACTTCTCCAAAGCCTTGGGCAAGCATGAAGGATGAAGCTTTTTCACAGCGAATGCCGCCTGTACAAAACAGAGCAACCTTTTTGTGTTTAGTTGGGTCGAGATGGTGGCGCACATAATCAGGAAATTCGCGGAATGATTCAGTTTGGGGATTTTCTGCCCCTTGGAAAGTACCGATATTCACCTCATAATCATTGCGGGTGTCAATCACGGTTACTTCTGGATTGGAAATTAAATCATTCCATTCTTGAGGATTGACATAGATACCAACTTGCTCGTTTGGGTCAATTTCTGGCAACCCCAAAGTAACAATTTCTTGCTTCAACCGCACCTTCATCCGCTCAAAAGGTGGGGTTTCGGTATAGGACTCTTTGGATTCTAAGTCTGCTAGACGGGGGTCAGAACGTAGAAACCAGAGAACTGAGTCAATGGCCTGACGCGAACCGGCAATTGTACCGTTAATCCCTTCAAGTGCCAGCAAAATCGTCCCCTTGACACCTTGCGCTTGGCAGTAAGACAGCAGAGGATCTCGTTTCTCGGTAAAATCTGGCAGCCTAACAAATTTATACAGTGCTGCAACAACTTGAATATTTTCTGGCTTCATCCCTTTGGTAATAGAACAATATAAGTTACAATAACAACGGTAATCAAAGTTATCTACTATTTTAATTTTATGGGGGTTTAGCTCAGTTGGTAGAGCGCCTGCTTTGCAAGCAGGATGTCAGCGGTTCGAGTCCGCTAACCTCCATTGGAAATGTTTGATTAAAATGTGCAATGCTTGCGGTAAATGCTCACCTACGCACATTCAAATCAATTAAAACCCCATTCATTATCAAAAAATGGGATTATTTTCCCTTGTTAGGCAAGGGGTTCGGGGAGAAGAAATTATGGTATTGCATTCATTGCACCAATTCAAAGCCGTGCTTAGTTAGAAGAATCTCTGGATAAGGAGGTAAATTCTGACTTGACAGCACTCAGGTAATTTTGAACGATCAAAATTTGACTTATCTATACTTAGGGGGTTATTTGGAAAAGCGTCCATTGGGGTTAGTGGCAATTGTTCTGTACAAATCATTTGCCGCCTTGCTGCTTATGGTTACTGCGATCGCTTTATTATTGACATTAAAAAATTATCAAACTCTAGAGGCGTTTTCAAAAAATTATGTTTTAGAAAGTAAATCGATAATTATTGATTGGCTTTTAAAAAAAGTTGTTAACTTAAATCCTAGAACTCTAGCATTTAGCGGCATCGGAACAGGAATCTATGCTATTGTTACTGCTATTGAAGCTGTTGGTTTATGGTACGAAAAGCGTTGGGCACATGTCTTGGTACTGGGACTTGTCAGTATCAGTATTCCACCAGAGATTTATGAATTGATTCAGGGAATATCTCTGATAAAAATATTCGTTTTTTTGTTGAATTTAGCAGTGTTTGGCTATCTATTCCGAAATTTTCCTAAACATCCAAACTAAGTTTTTGATAAGAATAAAGGTAGGAGGAAGAAAGCTACTTGAAATGTTTGACGACAAGAGGCTACGGGTTTACGCAAAACCAAGACCCCACGTTGTACAATCGCTAGAAATACAATCTGGAGAGCAACTTGCCTAGATCGATTCAGTCTACTCAACCACCACTAAAATTTATTCCTCAACGGTTGAATCCGCTGGTACTCCATATTGTTCGGTGGTTACTGCCGATCGCACTACGGTTTCGTACTCGCCCTTGGCTACCAGCTGGGATTGTCAAAGTTGAAGCTCAGAATGTTGAGGTATTAGCTGAACTCTATCAACAATTCCAGGCTGGAAAAATTCGCTTTTTGTTGGCATTTCGCCACCCAGAGGTGGAAGATCCTCTTTGTATGCTGTATTTGCTTTCCCGCATTGTGCCACAGGTTGCTCGTCAGGAAGGTATTACACTAAAATCCCTGGTTCATAGCTATTTTCTCTATGACCGGGGTATGACGGTTTGGGCTGGAGATTGGCTAGGTTGGCTGTTTTCACGGGTGGGGGGTGTGCCGATTCATCGCGGTAGACGACTAGATCGGCAAGCTATTCAAACAGCACGAGAGTTGTTTGCTAATGGCGAACTACCGATCGCAGTGGCACCGGAAGGAGGTAATAATGGTCATAGTGGTATTGTTAGCCCACTGGAACCCGGCGTTGCTCAAATGGGGTTCTGGTGTGTAGAAGACTTACAAAAAGCCAACCGGACTGAGACTGTGCTCGTTGTGCCGATCGCTATCGAGTATCGCTACGTTGAGCCACCTTGGTCTAAACTGGATTGGCTGTTGAGCAAATTGGAAGCTGATAGTGGCTTGTCGGCAATGGAAGTTGATCGGGGCGGTGGCGAAGATATCTACTATCAACGCCTCTGTAGGTTAGCTGAATATCTCATTACCGAGATGGAAGAGTTTTATCGTCGCTTCTATCATCAAGACATCCCAAAAACCATCTCAACTGATGAACCTGCTACTCCTAATCAGGTGTTGATTGCCCGACTTTACCGCTTACTAGATAAGGCTTTACAAGTTGCCGAACAATATTTTGGAGTTCAAGCACAGGGAAATTTTATTGACCGCTGTCGCCGCTTGGAAGAGGCTGGTTGGAGTTACATTTACCGAGAAGATTTACCAGATATTAATGCTTTAGCACCCTTCAAACGCGGTTTAGCAGACTGGATTGCAGAAGAAGCTGACTTGCGAATGCGGCACATGCGGATAGTGGAAAGTTTTGTTGCAGTCACAGCTACTTATATTCAGGAACAACCAACGGCAGAACGGTTTGCGGAAACAGCTTTGCTTGTATTCGATATGCTTTCTCGAATTCAGGATACAACGCTTCCGGGACGACCTCGGTTAGGTTTGCGACAGGCACAAATCACTGTGGGAGAGCCAATTTCAGTTACAGAACGCTTCAGAAATTGTCAGGGCGATCGCCAAGCGTCTAGACAGGCTGTGAGCGATTTGACAAAAGATTTGCAAATCGCTTTAGAGAAGATGATTAGATAACGGAAATTTAAGACTTTTTCGCTCGAATTTTGTCAAATATTGCACCTTCATCAAAAAATTTCTTTTGAATTTCGTCCCATCCTCCTAAATCTTGAGCTTTGAAGATCGTTTTAATTTTAGGAAATTTGCCTTCCGTTTCTTTTGTAACAGTCATGTTAACGGGACGAAATCCTAATTTGGTAAACTCTCGTTGCGACTGTGGGGTGTAAAGAAATTTGATAAATGCTTCGGCAATCGGGCGAGTACCATGTTTATCAACATTTTTATCTACAACAGCAACAGGATTAATGTGTTAGCGGAGCTTAACGAAGTTATCGCTTACAAATTTTTTAACACAAAAATAAGGATTCCAAGTTTTAAGAGCGGGCACTTTATCCTTGAAAAGCTGCCATCTTATCCTTTAAGTGACAACAGTTTTGAGTAGCTAGATTTTAATAATGGAGCTAAGCGGATTCGAACCGCTGACCCCCTCAATGCCATTGAGGTGCGCTACCAACTGCGCTATAACCCCAGAACCTTTAGTAGGTAAGCTTTTAAAGCTTACTAATTAGTTAATATAAACTGCATTAACTTAACTATTATGCAAGTTTATGCAAGTTAAGTCAAGACAACTATATTAAGTTATATACCAGCTAGTATGTCTACTTCAGCTTGATGTGCCTTAATTTCAACAATCACCGTATTTTCAGCAGTGTCAGCTAAATCTTAGACAAGTATTTCTTATTTGTATTGAACAAAAGTCTAGAAAATCTTAATCTTAAATGAGCTTTCAAGGCTTCAATTCCAACTTTCATGACTATCACGCTCTTGAATAAGAATAGTCATTTGATGGTCAAAAGAGCCTTATATAGCAATTCCGCTCCCTTGTACTACAGATGACTAGAAGCTGAAACCCTTATATAGATTAACTTTTAAAGTGGCTCAGGTCGGAGTTGAACCAACGACCCCAGGCTTATGAGTCCCGTGCTCTAACCAACTGAGCTACTGAGCCATGTCTTTCCAAATCATCAACTATGATAGCATAGAAAATTGCATAAGACTAGCCCCTTTTGCAATTTTGTTATAAGTTCCATCCCTATTGAGTCAATACAAAGTAGAAGAGGGAGAGAAGCTCCCTCAACTAACAAGGTAATAATTTAGTTACAGACAGCCAATTATATGCGTTCCGGTAACATAGCTATTGGGTTAACAGCACCCTTGCCTGATGGATGGATTTCAAAGTGGGTGTGTGGCCCAGTACTGTGACCAGTGGTACCCATTAAAGCAATTGTTTCTCCCTGATGTACTGCCTGACCAGGTTGCACCAGAATCTTGCTGTTATGAGCATAGCGAGTCGTGCTGCCATCAGGATGGCGGATTTCGACGAGGTTGCCGTAGCCACCATTGTTCCAGCCAGCTTTTTGTATCGTCCCCTCAGCAGAAGCGACAACTGGTGTGCCAGTGGAGTTAGCAACGTCAATTCCTTTGTGCATTCTACCCCAGCGCCAGCCATAGCCAGAAGTAAGGGTGCCCTTTGCTGGCCAGGTGTAAGCTAAGGTTGAGGAAGATGGAGGAGGTGTAAGTTCGTCAATGGGTCTAGGAAGATATTGATCCACTGCTGCCAAAGGTGGTAATACCTGTGGAGAAACTGTGGTTCCTCGCATCTTTCCTAAGGAGTCAGAGGCATTTACTCTTCCAGAAGGCGTTGCAACCCTTGTGGCAGATTGAGTACGAGAGGGAGTCCACTGGCTAGCAGAACCTAGATTAGGCAAGAATTCTGGGTTTACTGCTTCGGTAGGGCGTACAGTAGTACGGAATTGGGACTTAATTGGCTGAACGCTATAGTTAGCCCGAATCGGTGTCGGAACTGGAATTGGTATTGCTACACTATTTGGTCTAGATGCAGGGTTAGGTACACTGAAATTATTGGGCGTAGAAATAGGAGTGAGCATAGCAGCATTATTTGCTTCGATCGCTGCTGCTGGCACAACTAAATTACCAGACTGTTGAGCGCGATATTTCTGCTGTAACCTCTGGATTTCCGCTTGTAAGCCCCGCAAACGGTCATTATTGTTATTATTTACCCTTGCTACCCTATTTGCTGGTGTCTTAGGCTGTTGCATTTCGGCAAAAGCTTGTGGCACTGGAATGTCACCGCCGACGCCATAAGATTTAGCTGTAGGCAGGGGGGCAGGTTCTAATTCGGTTGCACTATTTGCCTGAATCTGTACAGTTACCGGTGTAGGGACGGCAACGCTACTGTTGTCGGCAATAGTTGGCGATGGTGAATTAGGTAGATATGAGTTAGCACTGCCAATATTCAAAGGGGAGGTAGCTACCTTTGGAGTTTTGCTAGACTCTACAAAAGTGGGCTGACTCGCTACAGTTGCCTCAACTTGAACAGCAGGAATTTGAACAGCAGGAGTTTGAACAGCAGGAATAACTAGTTTTTGACTAATTCGCAGTTCATTGGGATTATTGAGGTTATTTGCTTTAACTAGTTCTGATACTGAAGTATTGTATCTGCTGGCGATCGCTGCTAGCGTATCTCCAGGTTTAACTTCATAAGCTGTATGTGCCGAGGAGGCAATTACTATTGGCGCCGCTGGTACAGATGCACTTGTTTGTGTCTTCTGTTTTAACCTCGATATCAGGTTCGCTTGGCTTGCATCGTTAGAAGTGTCTGACTGGGCTGCTAATGCAGTCTTCTCAACTACAGTTGTCGGCTGCACCAATGCTATATCAGCTTGTGAGAAATTTTTGGTTTCTCCAGACTGCAACTGCGCCAGACTCTTTCTTAAACGGTTCGATTTTTCTTGTAAGCGATTTAGTGCGAACTCTTGTTGCGCCTTAAGTTGTGCATTTATTTCACTGTTACCTGCGGTTGACGTTGCCACTGTTTGTGGCTGGGCAGTTAGTGATGTATTTGTACTATCAACACCATCAGCACTATAGTCAGACAGCTTATTAACTGTTGGAAAACTAGTTTCGGCTAAGGTATTGTTCAATCCCTGTGCCATTTTGGGCTTCAGGTAGGTGGAATTTTTATAACCTGCTGTTGTTTGAGAAAACGTGTTTGATGCAGGAACTTGCAAAGATATTCCACTTGCCGCGACTTGCCATTTAGCTTCAAGCCCAGGCACTTGTGATACTGCCGTTGGTTCCACGATTACAGGATTTTCCGGCACGCTCGCTGATGAGACTGCTTGGGACTCCAGCTTTGTGGAGGCAAATTTCACCTCGGTGTCAGGAACAGCAGGAATCGCTGAAGTTGCCTTTTGGCTACCTACTGGCACCGCTGCTTGGGCTTGATCGCTTTGTCGAGTCACCAAAAGGCTGGTTGCTCCCATAGAGATTGCCAAGCCAATCATCGCCGCTTTTGTCCGCACCCGGCTGTTAACTTTTGGATTCATCACATTTAGCAGTTCTACCGGGGCATCATCGCTGCTAGGGGTATTGTTCAACACAGCTTTTACTCTCTTTTTCAATGCTCGTTTCAAAGACGACCTCCTATGATCACTAGCGCTTAATTAACCTCGATTTTTCAGTTGGATACTAGTCAATGATTTAGATCACAACAAATGATAGATCGAGATCACATTCACCAGAGATGCTTACGCAAGATTAACCTGCTTCTCTGATTTAGACAAGTTCACATCTGTTTGCAAAACTTAAATTTTGCTGTGTTTACTTGTCCGAACCACTCCTAACACCACTTAGGACGATTATTACTCTTTACCATTATCCGCTCTTGTCTTGCGTCAATCGCGGGGACTGGACAAGCTTATTTGCCAAGTCCAAGTCGCTGCTGAAAATTAAATTGCGGCGACTTCTGGAAAAGTTATGCCCCCTGCTGTAGATATCTTCAAGATATTTCTACCCCATCAGTCTTCTCAACACGAGACTTTACGTTGATTATTCCCTAAAAAACAACCGTATTAACTATCGGCTACTTTTGGGCTGATTTCTGTCCTTGATTGAGCAAAAATAGCTCAAATGTAATACATGACTGGATTTTAGCAATTTCGTTTCTAGTTTAGAATGTTTTAAATTCATCAAAATCTATCATTCAAATTTGGCAATATCCCAAGTTTCATATACAAATTTCTTATAATAACCTTACTATACTTGTAAGTATCTTCCACTACATTTTGCGAATAAACCCAATTTTTGGTATATTGTTTTACATATTCTTGCTGTCACCAAGAAAATTTTTGCAGTCACAAATAAATCGTCTAATAGGTTTCTGGAAAGCTCATAAGTAAATACACTTATAACCAGGAATGTAAGCAACTATTGTAAATAGCCTAACTGACGACGGGTTTCAAATAAACCTATTGCTACACTCACTGACAGATTCAAGCTGCGAACCCCCGGTTGGCTCATGGGAATATAGAGGGTAGCATCGCAATCTGACAGAATTTCTGGTGGTAAGCCCGTGGTTTCACTACCAAACAGTAGCCAATCATCAGGTTGAAACTGAAAGCTTACATAATTACAATTTCCATTAACCGTATAACCCAACCATCTGCCGCCACGCCTCTGATGTATGGTTTTAAAGGCTTCGAGGGATTCGTGATAGTGTAGTTTGACATAAGGCCAGTAATCTAAGCCGGCTCTTTTGAGGTAGCGATCGCTAATTTCAAATCCCAAAGGCCCCACCAAATGCAACTCTGTACCCGTAGCTGCACAAGTACGGGCAATATTACCTGTATTAGGAGGTATCTGCGGGTTAACTAAAACTACCTGAGGCATTATCCGTACAATTTACGTGTTGTATAAAACAATTTATTGTCAATGTTAAATCTACCAAAAGGTAGAGGCTATTCATAGGTTTTGTTAATAATAATCAAGCATCATCTATCGATTAGATTTTTAAAACGAAGTACAAACCATCCCAGAGCAATGCCTGAGAGGATATTTGGCTACAATCGGTAAATATTAAGTTTTGTGTAGAAAAAGTAAGTACTTGTGTCTTTTGGGGCTGGTAGTGCCTGCAATAAAATCTACCATTTGTATGAAGACGGGAGCTGGGAGTAGGAAGTAGGGGGATAAGGGGATAAACAAAGTGTTTTCTCAATGCCTAATCCCCAATGCCTGTTGAGTTAACCCAGCAGAGACGAACATAATTTGTCTTCGAGTTCGATTTCGCGCTCTTGGGTGGCGATAATAGCCTGAGTGATGACGCGGTGGCTGTCAAAACCGACTGCGTGTAATTGCAACCACTGTTGAGCTTCATTGCCTTCGCGGAGGATTTTGTGCAAAGGGGAAAGGAAACAGTTAAAACCTTGTTGCTTGGCGATCGCCCAAACATCTTGGTACATTTGAGCAATCCAATCTCTGGCTAAAATATTTCTACCATCTTGCCAATGCCTTAAATGAGCATCAAGACTACCAGCAGCAGCAGCAGCTTCGTTGTCAGCAGTCAGAGTAACAAGTTCTTCAGCAGAGAAAGTACTTTGGGTTAAGGGATCGATGCTGGGATTTTCGATTATTTGCAACAAACGCGCTTCTAATAAGGCAGTAATCGCCAGTAAGGCAATGGGATCTGTAACTAAATCACAAATTCGCAGTTCTAGGCGATTCAAGTCATAAGGACGGCGATCGCCATTTGGTCGCACCGATGCCCACAAATGCCGCACGTTTTGCATGGTTCCGGCAACGAGTTGCTCTTCTACCCACTGGATATGATCGGCGTGGCTGGCAAATAAGGGGACATGGCTAGGCGTTTGTGGGAAAACGCCCCAACGGGTAGAGTGATAGCCAGTAGTTTTGCCATCCAAGAAGGGAGATGAGGCGCTGAGGGCGAGAAATAGGGGCGCTTCCATACGGATGACTCGACACGCCCGCATTAATACTTCTGGATCGCTGATGCCGATATTGATGTGTACGCTAGCGGTAACTACTTTCGTGCCGTAGGTATTCTCAATGTAATCATGATAGGGGTTTGCTGGATCGGAACGGAGAAAGCGATCGCTCCCACCCAAAGATAAAGTACTCCCTGGTATTAAGGTGTAATCGCCCAAACGATTGAGGTAGTTTCGCAACTCCCGCCGAGGACGCAACAAAGCACACAATAAATTTTCGTAATTATGGGATGGTTGGGTTATGTACTCAACGTTGCGGCTATCTGGTTCGCGCATAAACCCATCCAAAGCCGCAACAATTTTGTCGGAGAGGCCGACGATTTCACCTTGAGGCGTGCCAGTGTACATCTCAATCTCAAAGCCTTTTAATAAGACCACCTTGTTCTCCTCGGCTCTCTCTACCTATAAATTGTATCGAACAAGACGAATCTCTGGATCTATCTTTAAGTCAATCAAAGGTTAAGAATCATTTAATTGCCAATCACCGCAAAATCAAGACAGTATATTTCTGGGCTGTTTTCTGATAAATTATTACTATTGGAGTATGAAAAATATCCTACCGTAGGTTAAGTACGGTACAAAATAAAATCATTGCGTGAATCACTCTCTTGAACAATATTGAGACGTATAAACTGCGCCCATACTTCATCACTAAGTAAGTTTAAAGCAGTTTCGGGATTGTTAATTGCGATCGCGCCGATAACTTTCCGCCATCCCTGTTGCAATTGCTCAATAAAAGCTTCTTCGACAGAAACTTGACTCAGCAACGAAAGTGCAGTTTTAAAACTTGCTGAATCACCTGATAAATTTTTCGATTTTAATCCCTGTAGTACTACATTCAACCATACAGGCAGAAGTTCCAACCAATTATTTTTCTCTATCCCTTTGAGTGCAATATCTTCCATACCTAACGCACCCCATACATATAAAGACTCTATTGCAAGTTTAGAATCGCGGTTTTGTAGAGGATTTTGCCATAATTTTTGAGCGTGATTTTGGAAGCGATTAGCGAGAAATTCATAAGCTTCCTGGACTTGAAGGGGAATTGTTACTTTATAAACTGACTCGCCTAGTGGTAGGTAATTGCCGCGATAAGATAGCCAGTTATGAGATCCGCAAAGATAGATTTCTCGATCAACTATTACTTCTTTGACATGGGAATCTCCCAACCAAAAAATCAGTACGGATGGTAAACCATCAGGTGTTTTTATCGCTCGAAGTTTTTTTTCTACTTCTGGTGGAATTGGTTTCTCTTCATCTTCTTGTCGCCGCGCAATTCCATATCCAATTAAAATCCATACTCCGCGATTAGCTAATTTCTGTAATAGAGTAAGAAATTTTTCATTGACAACTGCTTGATTCACGCGAGGAGAATAAATCAAAACTTGGCTTTTAGCCGAATTTAAAACTTCTAAAAAAGCTTGGCTAATTTGTCCATTTTGTAACTGAATGGCTTCACCTACTACTGATTTTTTATCAGATTTTGTAGTAGTTTTAATCGCTTTTGTGCGAATATTTTCGAGTCTAGATTCTATTTCAGTATTTTTCTGCTTGAGAATGGTTTCACGTTCACAATTGAGGGTTTCGTTTGACAATTTACATAATGTTTGCAAAGAGATTTTACCTTCAGCGTGTAGAACTTCTAACCAATTTGATGCTGACTCTAAAATTTGCTTTCCATTTCTTATTTGGATACTCAATTTATCTTCAAAGGCATCAAAGATAACGAAAAGCGATATCTTTAGCCAAATTTTTTGAGTCGAAGCTAGTACCTTGGAGGAAGTGACAATTTTTCCCTCTTCTGGAACATGAAGTGCTAAACCTGAAGCTTGAATACTTTTTTGGATTTCCTCAAGCGGTAAGGAAGCAATATCGGCAATTGTATTATCAATAGTTATAAAGTCTGCCAAATCAGGCAAATTTATTACTGTCTCATTTAAGGATTCAGATTGAAAAGTTATCTTGTCGCTTAAAGGGTCTGTAATAGCATAAATTTGTATAGGATATGGTGGCTGTGGTACAGACCCTTTTTCATAAAATAATCGACCTTCAGGAGTAACTGTTAGTGGCGATGTTGGTAATAGAGTTTGTAAGGAACGAAGAGTTGTAGTAGTAGTTTTAATAAATACAGAATCAAGCCCAAGTACAGAAGCTAATTCATCCTCTGTTGGCGGAGGTTGAAATTCAATAGCAGCACGGATGATAAATTCTTCGAGTACGTTAAACTGGCGTGGTTCTTTGATGCTAACTTCTACCGGAGTTTGACGCAAACTATAACGGAATTGACGCGCTGCTAAAACTGATAAACTAGAACTTTGCGCTTCAATTCCGTCTACAATATTTTTGAGATTGTCATCAATTGGTTTAGCAGAAGAGTCTAGAAACATCAACGTAACAAGATTGGATAATTCAATTTCTACAAATACTTGTAACCCATAAGGCAAAGTAATTCTATGCTTTCAACAACCCTTGACGACGACTAGACCACCAAGCAAATCCAGCACCAGTCACAAACATTAGCAGACCATAAATTGCCCCAGGAATAGCCATTGTAGGACTATTCAGCAGGGTAGGGGTAGAAGCGATCGCGATCGCTAGAGTCCCATTTTGAATTCCTACTTCTACTGTAATTGCCGTAACGCGTTTTTCTCCTAATCGGGTTAAAGTAGCGATCGCAAAACCTAAAGCCATTGCAACCACATTCAAAATTAGAGTTGCCCCACAATCGGCAACACGATCAACTGCGCCCAAACCAATCACCACCGCTTTCGGATAGATTACAACTCGCTTGAAGTCCTCTAGGGTCAAGGTTAACCCCATACCCAACATGATAATAAATAGAGCCAAGGGCAGAAAAACAGCCGTCAGAAAATTTGCTTCCATCCTTAACCCGCGTTGGTAACAATAAAAGTTCCTCTGGATTTTACCGTATTCCCGTTAAAATTCTAGTTATTGCTTGTGACAATCCATATAATTAACCACAGATAAACATAGATTCTCATAGAGGCGCACAGATGTACGCCCCTAAGCAAGCCTTATTTCATTCAAATGAAAATCGCTACAGCAGTCAGGCTTCATGGAAGAGGAGCGGTTTCTACCTCTTCTAAGGATGGTGGAGATTTAGAAGGACTAGCGCTACTTTCTGGTGTTGAAAGCTCATCATTTACAACTCCATCCCATGAATAATTGCAGATTTTAGTGCGAAGTAATGTACCAAATGTCAGGTTAATTACTACAGCGAAGGAATCGATAAAAATTAGATTCAAAAAGCGATCAATCATTAGACCCCCTTGAGCTAAATTAAGCATCAAGTGATACTTGCTTTCTTACTACACGTGCCACAATGTCTTTTCCAGAAATGCATGGTGTCTCATATCGTGTCCGGCTAAAGACTAGGGCGAACGCAGGGGGGGGTGGTTTGCGGAAAATCCCCATTTTAGTTAGGAGAATTCAAGCCATTGGGAGCTAGTCCTAGTCCAGTTCCCGCCGGACGAAATTCTTGGGCTTTTTCGTATACTTGAACCTCTATCCCTTGGCTTCTCAGTGCGATCGCAGCAGCTAAACCGCCTGGCCCAGCACCGACAATAGCAACTTTCTCTACTATGTGTTTGGATAATTTCTGAGTGAGATTTGTGTTCATATTATTAAGTCAGAATTCACTGGGATTCTAAATATCAGGAAGTCAAGCTAGAACAATCGCAGACTTTTTCTCGCTACTATAGTAAATGATGTAATTATTATCTACATAAGACATGGAAGAAAATTCCTTAGCTTCAAGAACTTCAGACTCACTTACTCAGGAAGTGAAAATATTCGGTTCAGAGGAAGTAGAATTATCACTGAATGTTAATAATACATCTTACTCCTTGAAGATAGAACCTCGTGTTACATTACTAGATGCACTTCGAGAAAAGCTGGGTTTGATGGGCACTAAAAAAGCTTGCGATCGCGGTGAATGTGGTGCATGTACTGTATTAGTTAATAATCGGCGCATTAACTCTTGTATGACTCTAGCTGTAATGCACATCGCTGCTGAAATTACCACAATTGAGGGATTAGCACAAGATGGTAAACTCCATCCTATGCAAACAGCCTTTATTACCCATGATGCTTTTCAATGTGGCTACTGTACATCAGGTCAAATTATCTCAGCCGTAGGGATGATATTAGAAGAATCGCCAAAATCTGAAGCAGAAATTCGAGAAAAAATGAGTGGAAACCTTTGCCGTTGTGGAGCATATCCAAATATTATTGCGGCGATTCGAGATGTGCTAGAGGAAAAGGAAGATGCAGCCATTTAGTTATGCTAAAGTCACCTCAGAAGAAGTGGCGATCGCCACAGTTGAGCAAGATAAAACTGCTGCATTTATTGCTGGTGGCACAGATTTACTGGGATTAATGAAAGATGGAGTCCAAACAGCGAATATATTAATTGATATTAATAGTTTGCCCTTAACAGATATTAAATTTCAACCGAATGGAATCCGCATTGGTGCGATTTCTCGAATGAGCGATGTGGCTTTTCATCCCCAAATTCAGGAATGTTATCCCGTAATTAGCCAAGCTTTATTACAAAGCGCTTCACCGCAACTGCGAAATATGGCAACAGTGGGTGGGAATTTACTGCAACGAGTCCGCTGTGGTTATTTTCGCGATCCGGTTTTTCCTTGTAATAAACGCACTCCCGGTATAGGTTGTTCGGCAATTACAGGTTACAATCGAATGCATTCCATTTTCGGAGCAAGCGAACATTGCATTGCCGTTCATCCTTCCGATTTAGCTGTAGCTTTGACGGCATTAGATGCAGTGATTTGTATCCAAGGAATAGAACAATCACGGCGAATTTCAATTCATGATTTTTATCTCTTACCAGGTGAGACACCAGCAAAAGAAACTCTATTACAGCCTGGAGAATTAATTGTTGCTATTGAAGTTCCAGATTTTGCATATAAGTCCCATTATTTAAAAGTAAGAGATCGAGCTTCCTACGAATTTGCTCTCGTTTCCGTAGCTGTTGCCTTAGATATAGAACAAGACACGATAAAATCAGCACGTATCGCTTTTGGGGGAGTAGCACCCAAACCTTGGCGTGCAAGGGATGCTGAGGAATTTCTCAAAGGGAAAGCAATTAACGAAGATATCTTTACAGCCGCAGCAGCAGCAGCCGTCAAAGAAGCAAAACCGCAAACACACAATGAATTCAAAATTGAATTAGTCAAACGCGCTTTGGTACGCGCGCTCTCAGTTGTGGCAGAAAAATTATGAATAAAATTATTGGGAAACCACTCGATCGCGTTGATGGTAGGCTGAAAGTAACGGGAGAAGCGCCTTACACAGCCGATGTGCCAATCGAGAATTTAACTTATGGAGTGATTTTTCAAAGCGCGATCGCCAGCGGTAAAATTATCCAAATAGACACAACGGCAGCCGCAGTCGCCCCTGGTGTAATAGATATCATTACTTACCAACAAACCCCATCTCTAATAAAAATACCCTTCTTTGGCCCTCCACAACCTCAGTCAACTGAAAAAGACCATAACATTTACTACGATGGTCAACATTTGGGGATTGTAATTGCCCAAACTTTAGAACAAGCCGAAACTGCTGCCTCTAGGATAAAAATTATCTACGAAGAAGCCATTCCGACAGTCACAATGGCACATACAGAGATATTTGAACCCGAATCGATATTTTTGGGCATGATGCCAGGTAAAATCACTAGAGGAGATGTTGAATCGGGGAAAGTACAGGCAGATGTTTTGATAGAGCAAGTTTATACTACGCCAATAGAACATCATAATCCCCTAGAACCTTCTGCAACGATCGCAATGTGGGAAGGGGATAACTTGACGCTGTATGAAACCACTCAAGGCGTTTCTGCAACCCAAAACCGAATCGCATCTATTCTGAATATTCCCGAAGAAAATGTCCGCGTCATCTCCAAATATTTAGGCGGCGGATTTGGTTGTAAAGCACTGCTGCGATCGCATACGATTTTAGCCGCGATCGCAGCTCGTCAAGTAAAGCGCCCAGTAAAAGTAGTGCTAACGCGATCGCAAATGTACACAGCTTGCGGCCACCGTTCTGAAACTCAACAGCAGCTAACGTTAGGTGCAACCAAGGAAGGCAAACTAACTGTCATCGAGCAAATTGGGACATCTTTAACTTCCCTGTTTGATGACTTTGCCGAACCAGTAGGTGCAGCAACAACGATGATGTACGCCTGTGCCAATTTGGAAATAAAATACCGTTTGGGACGCATCAACGCCGGTACACCAACCTTTATGCGTGGCCCAGGAGAAGCGCCGGGAATGTTTGCCTTAGAATCGGCAATGGATGAACTGGCATACACCTTAAATATTGACCCAATTGCACTAAGATTGAGAAATTATGCAGATATCGATCCGCACAAAGGATTACCTTGGTCAAGTAAATCTCTGAAAGAATGTTATCAAAAAGGCGCAGAAATTTTTGGGTGGCCACAACGCAATCCAGTTCCCCGTTCCACGCGAGAAAATCATTTCCTGATTGGTTGGGGAATGGCAAGTGCGACATTTCCCACCAATGCTAGAACTGCATCAGTCAAGGTAGAAATTTTTGCCACTGGAGAAGTAAAAGTACAAAGTGGTACTCAAGACATCGGTACTGGTACTTATACAGTGATGACGCAGGTAGCTGCTGAAGTATTAGGATTACCAGTGCAGTTTGAATTAGGTGATAGCAATCTTCCTAAAGCACCCATTACAGGGAACTCAATGACAGTTGCGAGTGTTTCCCCGGCGGTGCATCAAGTTGCGATCGCTGCACGGGATAAGATAATTAAAATGGCGATCGTAGATTCTAATTCTTTGCTTTACGGATCGCAAGCAGAAGATATTACCGTTGAGTCAGGGCAAATATTCTTAAAACAAGACCCATCGAAACGAGACAGCTACACCGATATTCTGCGCCGTCATGGATTAGAAAGTTTAGAAGTTACAGAGGAATCGTCACTCAATCCAGAAAGCAAAGAATATGCCAAACACTCATTTGGGGCGATATTTGTTGAAGTTGCAGTTGATGAATTGTTAGGAGAAATCAAAGTTAGACGTTGCGTAGGCGTTTATGATGCAGGACAAATTCTCAACTTCAAGACAGCGCGGAGTCAAGTTATCGGCGGAATTACCTGGGGAATTGGTATGGCGCTGATGGAGAAAACTGTAATGGATGCTAATCAGGGCAGAATAGTTGGTGCTAACCTTTCCGATTACCTGATTCCGGTTCATGCAGATATCCCTAATATGGAAGTGCAATTTGTTGAAGAACACGATCCTTATGTGAATGCATTAGGAACCAAAAGTCTGGGGGAACTCCCAATTGTTGGGGTAGCGGCTGCCATATCTAATGCAGTTTATCATGCCACAGGTAAACGGATTCGCGATCTGCCAATTACACCAGATAAGCTGTTGTGAATGAATCGGTTTGTAGAGAGAAGTTCAGTTAAGAACAATTGTAGGTTGGGTTAGGCAAAGCGCAACCCAACAAAGCCGAGGAAATGTTGGGTTTCGTTCCTCAAACGCCACTTGCCTCTCCCTTTAGGAAAAGGGGAGACCCCAAGGGACAAGCTGGGAAACCGGAAGTTTCTATGTGGAGTTTGCCTGTATAGCTACGACTTCCAACTGTCTTTATTATTCTTTTTTCAGAGCCATTAAATAACATGAAGATGCTTGAAAATCTTGTTGTAGTCTAGCAGAATAATATTATAGCAATCCTAAATCATTTGTGAAAAATTAGATCCCCGACTTCTTTGAGAAGTCGGGGATCTGGACACCGCGCATTTTCACAAATCAAATAGGATTGCTATAGTTAAAGTATTTTGAGGAAATCCATCATGTTAAAAACAACTTCTAAAAAGGAAAAAGATTCTTTTTCTATTACCTTTTCTGACCTTGATGACAATTTTTTATCTGAATTAAGCTACGATGAAGCCTCTGAAATTACGGGAGGTTTTCAAGTTAACAATGATTCAGGAAGTACGAGAGCTTTTTACAATTTTGGACAGTTTGTACAGCCAAAACGCCAACTTTTACAACCTGGAGAAAGCGGTGATTATAATGGAGAATATATTTTATATAGTTCTTCAAAAACCAGCTTTGAACCAACAATATCAGAAAAACTTTCTCCAACAGACATAGTTAGTTTTCGTCTGGATGGAGATACGGTAGTTATTGGTAGTGGAGCCATCCTTTTTAGCATCGCGCCGTAAGGCTAAGTAGCTGGACAAAAATATTTACAGTCATTGCATACTTCCGTCAAAAATCAGGTGTCATTAGAGGACTTCCAGTTAACAAACATACCATTGTAGGGGCGCAAGACCTTGCTTACGCCCCTAACGCTTGGTCTATTTAACTGAAAATAGCTGTATCTAAATTATTAATGGCTTCGATTGGTCGATTTGTATTTTGGAAAAGTACACCAATATTAACCAAGGTAACAGCTTCACTAGAGCGATCGCACACACTAGGGGCAGAGCTTAGTTGTAAAAATCGAGTGCTTTTTGCTTTTCTCCTAAATTTTTGTAGACTTCACCGATGTTATTGAGTGTAGTCGCTTTGACCCTTTTCTACGAGACGCGACGCTCTTTCTTCAACGCCGAGCGCAATGAATCAAAAGCCTTCACCCTAAATCTCTCTCCCAAGCTTGGCAGAGTGACTTTAAAATTCGCTCCCCTTCTCCTAATTTTGGGAAAAGGGGTTAGGGGATGTAACAAGATCCCGCAGGGTGGGCAAATTTTGCATTTGTACAACAGGTCTAAGAGGTTGTTTGAAAAGTCGTTGGCTGTGATTTTAATTGCATTCTTACCCCCCTTAATCCCCCCGATGTATTGGGGGGAAACAAGAAAATCCGGTTCCCTCCCCTTTATAAGGGGAGGGTTAGGGTGGGGTAAAACCTTGGTTAATCAGCTATTTAAAACTTGTGTGTACACCGTAGCTTAGAAAGGGGGGAAACCGGAAAATCTAGTTCCCTCCCCTTTCTAAGGGGAGGGTTAGGGAGGGGTAAAAAAATATTTGATACATCAATCATGACTTTTCAAACATCCTTTAATCAAGTTGAGTATTTACCATTAATTTCTATATAACCCTCTGAAAGATCGCAACCCCATACAGTTGCAGAGGCTTCGCCAATATTAAGGCTAACATGAATATCTACTTTGTCTTTAGACATAATTTGCCGTAACTGTTCTAGATTTTCCTGAGTTAAGCTACTAGGATAAACTTTCACATTATCAAAACTAATAACAACTTTATCTGGATTTATCTGCTGTTCATTTTCACATTTGCCTATAGCCATAGCAACTCTTCCCCAATTCGGATCTGCTCCATAAACAGCAGTTTTTACTAATGGTGAATTTACAATTGCTTTCGCTACTGTTTTAGCTTGTGCATAGTTAATCGCTGAATCTACAGTTACCTCAATTATCTTAGTAGCACCTTCTGCATCTCGTGCAATTTTCAGCACTAATTCCTGTGCAACTTCTTGCAATGCACTAGCAAAATCTAGTTCTGAAACTTCACCGGCTATTCCATTAGCAAGAATCACAGCAGAGTCACTAGTAGAAGTGTCAGTGTCTACACTCAAGCAATTAAAAGTTTTATCTATAGTAGAGCGAAAAATAGAACGAAGGCTATTTGCAGAAATTGCAGCGTCAGTAAAAAAGAAAGTTAGGAGAGTAGCCATATTAGGCTCAATCATGCCAACACCTTTGGCAATTCCTACTAGCTTGGCATTTCCTATTTGCCGTGTAGCTAGTTTCGCGACTGTATCGGTGGTCATAATACCACGAGCGGCGGCATTAAAATCAGCATCAGTCAATTTTTTGCCAAATCCTAATAAACCAGCCCGGATTTTTTCAATAGGGTAACGTCTGCCAATTACACCTGTAGAAGCTATCACAATATTATTTGCAGCAATTCCAGTTTCAGTTGCAACTAATTGCAGAACCTCTTGGGCGTCAGCAATACCAACAGAACCATTAGCTACATTTGCATTTTTAGATATAACGACAATTCCTTGTGCTTGTGAATCTTTTAAATTATCGCGGCTAATAGTAACACTTGGGCCAGCAAAAAGACTTTGAGTGAAGACTCCATCTGCAACACAAGGAACTGATGATTTAATAAATACAAAATCATCAGTTGTATCTCGTATTCCCAAATTAGTGATGAATGCACTAAAACCTTGAGGTGTGGAAGATATAGTTAATGACATTTTTCGATATTTAATAATTTGCTTTCATTATCTCATATCAAGTTCGGTTAATTACTTATCATAAAATCTATTAATGCAGCTTGGGGTGGATGGCAGTGAAACCCAAGCTAAATAACAAATAAATTCATGAAATATTAACATCAAAAACCTATTGTTTTTGAAAAAAATTGCTAAATATTCAAAGATTTGACAACATAAAAACTTTTTTACTCCCCACACTCATCTAGAAAATTTTTGGTTATAGAGGACTATAAATCAGCTAATGTAAGAGTGAATGTAGTCCATCCATTGCCACTTTCTACTTTAATATTTCCTTGCAATTGTTCGACTAATTTCTGGACTATAGATAAACCTAAACCCGAACCACCTTGATTCCAGATATCTGTATTAGGGAGACGATAAAATTTATCAAATATCCGTGGTAACTCTGTCAACGCAATTTCTGCTGAATTACTGACAGTAATAATTGTTTTTGCAGGTTCTTCCGAGGAATTGTGACTTACACTTAAGACAATTTCACCACCCGCAGGTGTGTATTTACAGGCATTATTGAGCAATTCTACTATAATGCGTTCCAAGCTAATGCTATCTGACAATAGCGACGGGAGATTTGCAGGGATATTCGGCTGTAGAGTTTGTTGATGTTGTTGAACACGAATTTGAAACGGCTCGATAACCCAAAGTAACCACTGTTGTAAGAGCAACGCATCAGGTGTAATAACTGGATAGGATGAGCTTTCTAGCCGTTGTAAGTCTAGTAGATCGTTAATTAATTCTAGTTCGCGATCGCACTCACTTTCCATTAATTTTAGACAGCGTTGAGCTTCCTCAGTATTATTAGACAGTTGTATCATTTGAATCATCATCTTGATATTACTCAGAGGCGATCGCAGTTCGTGAGAAACTAAATTCAAAAAGTCATTTTTGAGTTGATTTATCTCTTCCCATTGCTCCACAAGTTGTTCTTGCTCAATTTGCTTTTGACGCGCCTCAATCGCTCGTTTATGCTCAGTAATATCTCGAAATACTAATACAGCACCTGTAATATTATCTTTGTCATCTTTAATCGGTGCAGCGCTGTCATCAATTGGTATTTCTGCACCATCTTTAGTAATCAGAATTGTTTCTGCGGGGAGATGAACGATAATACCATCTTGAAGAACTTTTATAATCGGACTTTCAATAGAGTTATGAGTTTCGCCATTAGCAATATTAAATATCTCTGAGGACTTTCTGCCACAGGCTTCTTCCTGTTTCCATCCAGTCAGATTTTCTGCAACCGGATTCATAAAAGTGATTAAATCTTGTAAATCGCTAGCAATCACACCATCACTGATACTTCTTAAAAGTGCATCTAGCCATTTTTTATTAACTTTTAATTGCCTTTCCAAACCATGTTTAGTCAAAGTTATTTCAATATTTGTTTGTAGTTCTCTTTCTTTAAAAGGTTTCAGGAGGTAGGCAAACGGCTCAGTTATCTTAGCTCGTTCCAATGTATTCTCATCTGCATAAGCAGTCAAATAAATTACTGGGATATCCAGACGCTTATAGATTTCTTCAGCAGCTTCTATCCCGTCCATTGAGCCTTTAAGTTTGATGTCCATCAGTACTAAATCTGGAGATATTTCTATTGCTATATTAATTGCTTCTTCTCCTGAAGAAGCAATAGCAGGCACTGTATAACCAAATTTTTTAAGCCGATATTGTAAGTCTTTAGCAACAATAGCTTCATCTTCCACAACTAAAATTTTTGCGTTTGTCATCTTTTATTAATTGTCTATTTATGTTAAAGGAAATGTCACCTGACACTCTACTCCAGTAGAGCCTGTAATATTTATATTTCCTGCTAACTGATGGGTTAAAGCATCTACTAACTCCCATCCTAATGATGCGAGTTTATTAAAATCAAAGT
This sequence comes from Nostoc sp. 'Peltigera membranacea cyanobiont' 210A, assembly GCF_002246015.1. Lineage (GTDB taxonomy): Bacteria > Cyanobacteriota > Cyanobacteriia > Cyanobacteriales > Nostocaceae > Nostoc. The sequence continues at coordinate 221,785 of NZ_NOLJ01000007.1, read as the reverse complement.
TTGCTGGTAAGCCAATCCCGTTATCACTAACTATTAGCATTAAATTATTGTTAATTATTTTCTTGATTTCAATATTAATTGCACCATTACTATCTTTGGGAAATGCATATTTTAAGGAATTAGATACAAGCTCATGGATAATTAAGCTACAAGGAATTGCTGTATCTAAACCGAGAAAAATACAATCTTCGGCATTTATTGTCAAAGCGATCGCATCTTCATTGATTTCATAAGCAGTAAATAAACTTGCTACCAAATCTCGAATATATTCACCAAAATTAATCCTTGCTAAGTCTTGAGATTGATACAATTTTTCGTGAACGAGAGCCATTGATGCAATCCGCTGCTGGCTTTGTTGAAATATTGTCAAATCGTCTTTGTCTTTGATATAGGCAGATTGCAGGTTTAGCAGACTGGAAATAACCTGTAAATTATTTTTGACCCGATGGTAAATTTCTTTTAATAACACCTCTTTTTCTAATAGTGATGCTTGAATTTGCTCCTCCCACTGCTTGCGTTCGCGCTGTGCGGCTTTCCGTTCGTTAATGTCTTCAACCACAGAAATAAAATATTTTGGCTCCCCATTAGGTTCGCGCATTAAAGACACAGTGAGATTAACCCAAACTAAGGAATTATCTTTGCGGAAATACCGCTTTTCCATCGAGTAAGTTTGAATATTATCTGCTAAAATCTGCTCAACATATTTCAGGTTAGTATTAAGATCGTCCGGGTGAGTAATATCTTGGAAAGTTAACAACTGTAGTTCTTCGAGTGTGTAACCGAGAATATCGCAAAGCTTCTGATTAACCAACAACCAGCTTCCATCGATTGCGACATGGGCAATGCCAACAGCAGCTTGATGGAATGCAGCCCGAAATTGCTGTTCGCTCTCTCGCAATGCTTCTTCTATTCGCTGGCGTTCAGTAATTTCTGTCTGTAATGATTTGTTGATTCTTGTTAACTCTGCTGTTCTTTCCTCAACCATGCTTTCTAATTGGTTAAGTAGGCTATTTAGTCTCTCCTCTGCTTGCTTGCGATCGGTAATGTCAGTATGCGATCCTGCCATTCGTACTACATTACCATTTTCATTCCACTGTGCTTGCCCTCGATCTAAAATCCATTTATAGGTGCCGTCTTTACATAAAGCTCGATACTCGGTGATGTAAAACGGTGTTTTCTGAGCAAAGTGATCTTGAACCGCTTGTTTCACCCGCTCAATATCGTTCGGATGCACTCGTGTCAAGCATTCATCTAAATAGTTAGAAATTTCGTGGTTTTCGTAACCTAGCATTTCTTTCCAACGAGCCGAGAAGAAAACTTCATTGGTTTTAACATTCCAGTCCCAAATTCCATCATTATTGCCGCGCAAAGCTAATTGCCAGCGTTGTTCGCTTTCCCTCAACACCTCCTCAGTCCGTATGCGTTCAGCAATTTCTTTTGCTAGTTGGTAGTTTGCAGCCTCTAGTTGAGCAGGACTCGGTAGAGCCAGCAACTGCGGCATTAATGACAAAAGCTCTAGAGCCGTTAATACGGAGACAAAAGCGGTGATAGCTTTGAGTAACCCTGATAGCCAATAGGTAGGATACCAAAGCGTCCATACATCCATTAAATGAGTTGTGCCACAAGCAACGATGAATGTACCAAACATTAGGAATATCCAGCCGAAAGGCATATCTCGCCGTTTACGAACAAAATAAACCAGCATCACTGGAATTGAATAATAAGCAAGTCCAGTCAACACATCTGAAATCAGATGCAACCACACCAATCCTGGTTTCCAGAGGTAGCAATGTCCGTGGGGAATAAACTGGCTAGTAGAGAAAAAATTATTTAAAAATTCCATTATAAAAACCTATACATTGCATAAGTCTTCACCAAAGCCTGAAGTGCGAAAGAAGAGATTCTGTGTTCGTCATCTTTTCTGAGTTTTTTAATCTGAATAATATAAGATTTATTAAAATTAAAATACCGCGATCGCTTTGGTTATTGTTACCGTATATCCTCTGAAATCAACCATTTACATATATAAAAACCTTTAAAAATTACAGCAATATTTAAGTTATATAATAATCTAATTTTAATCTAGCTGCATACGTGTATTTGCGCGCTAACTCAAATCACTTTGGGGAAATCAACATTATTAATCTGTCATATAGTGTTCAGTTAAAGGCTTATTATTAACACCGCAGAGAGCAGGGAAGAAGCTCACGATCAAGATTTGGAGACAGAGCAGTTGAAGATAAAGTAGGGGTACGTAGGCGAACGCGAGTGCGTCTCGTAGAGAAGCCCGTCGTAGACATCGCCATAAATTACATTTACTTTCGGAATGTCCTAACTGCGGTGCAAGGTTTAAAATTCCAGCTTTGTGGATAGATGGACATTGCCAGAGGTGTTTTATGAGATTTACAGAGATGGTAAATTATCAAAAACTTGTAGAAGTTTGACAGATTCTTTCAACTTTGTCTAAATGCGATCGCTCTTATTATTTCACATATTTTTAAAGGTTATAAATTGCGCCATTCTCAGCTAACCACTGCTTTCGCTTCAGACAATCTGGCACAATAGGCTCCACCCTATGCCAAAATGCAGTGCTGTGATGCGGTTCAATTAGATGCACCAGTTCAGGAACTGCCAAATACTCAATACAATCATAAATTTGAGGCGATCGCTGTAATAAAACTTACTTTTATCGCTCTTCCATCACTCTTGGAGAAAGCAATCGCTGCAAGGCTTACGAGACTTAACTTTCCAGGTTTTGGCTACATTTTTGAATTTATATTAGAAAATAAAGCCTCAAACCTTGATTTAGTCATAGTTTCAGTTTTCTGCTTCGATTATTGTTTTCTGAGAGTGATGGAAGAGCGTTATATCATGTTCGCATAATTACTTATGATTTCCACAGTCATTGCACCCCACCCCTTAATCCCCTCCCCGCTTGCGGGGAGGGGAGACGAAGCGTAGCTTTGGCGGGGTGGGGTTCTTCGGGTTTAATAAGTAATCAAGCAAGATATTACCTGCAAAATCAGTTTTATTGTTCATGCATCGGTGTGTTATGCCATTGCATCGGCTTGTTATGCCATTGCATCGGCGTGTTATGCCATTGCATCGGCGTGTTATGCCATTACATCGGCGTGTTATGCCATTACATCAGCGTGTTATGCCATTGCATCGGCTTGTTATGCCATTACATCGGCTTGTTATGCCATTGCATCGGCTTGCCTGCTTGTTCTAATTCAAACTCTACAAGTTCGAGCGATCGCTTTTGATTGTATCGTTAGAGCATCCACCGCGTACCTTTTCCAGATTCAAATAATTCTGGTTCTAATCTTTGATATAGGGTATCCAGACTGCATAGTAGTCACTAATTTGTTAACCGTGACAAGATTTTGTTAAAATTGACATTAATCTGTTAACAGTGACAAATAATTAGTCACTATACAAACAAAAATGGACGTAACTGGATTCGAACCAGTGACCTCTACGATGTCAACGTAGCGCTCTAACCAACTGAGCTATACGTCCTTAACCACACAGTTATCAATGGTAGCATATACTTCTCTGATAAGGCAAGATAAAAGACCAAATCAGGCAAAATCTATCAGTCCCTAAGTAATCAAGCGCAGATGATGTGAAGTATTTGTTTGATTTGTAAAAAAGGTTGCACCACTTGCTACAAATCAAACAAATAAGTCAAATCCTTTTTCCTTTTGCCTCCAGCAAGACTGCCTGATTTCCTGCAAGCGTCTTTAAGTTTCTCGAATCCAAAAGGCCAATCCTCCCCCACGACCGCGAGCTGCAATGAAATCTTCTGTCACTAAAAAGAAGCCAAAGAAGGGTAGTTTAGCTATAGGTTGGTTGTAGAAATCTTCTGTTTGAACTTTACCAGCACGGATTGCTCTGTTGTAAATAACACGACTAAACAAACTGATAATCATCTGGTTAAAGTCAAAAGCCAATAAATTTTTCTTCCCGAAATATTGCACTGGCCCCGTGAGCTTCAGTGAAACTGGGTTAAGCTCAACCTGATTAGCAATTTCGCCTCTGTCTGAATCCTGTTCCAAAGTGGCATTAAAGGAAACATGGATTGCCATAAACTTGGGTACATAGAAACCGTTGCCTAATACAATTCCCCCGCTACCTCTGTTTTTCTTAGTGCCAGTGACAAAGCAAAGTTGCCATTTACCGAGCAGAAACTCAAACGCATAAGTCAACTTTTGTTGCTTGGCAGTTTTTTCGGCTTGTAGCAATGCCTTTACTAATATTTCAGCACTAGGGCGTATACTTTTTGGTTCTCTATACTTAGCCGCAGCCTGAGATAGCACGTTAACAAAGTCAAATGTCGCTTTAGGTGTTAAATTAGCCGTCATGAAGCCACTCTGGATTTAACTATTTCTTTGATTTTCTGATAGATTGTAGCGTTCATCTGCAAGAAGACACATCTTTCATCCGTAGTATCGGCTAGAAGTATAGACCTCTTGCAAAAGTCCCTAACACCCCACCCCCAACCCCTCCCCGCAAGCGAAGAGGGGTGTGGGAGGTNGTGGGAGGTGTGGGAGGTGTGGGAGGTGTGGGAGGTGTGGGAGGATGGGGAAGAAGTCTTACCCCCCACACTCCCCACACTCCTCTTTCCCCTCTGCATTTCCTACCTTCACCAGGGATTACCAACCATTGTAAATCCAGCCCAATAATAAGGATGCATAAGTGATTCATCAGCACTGTCAGCAGGTAAAGGCAAATTCCCAACCACTCCTAAACCTTGCACTTGTCCATCCTTGACATAAATTTGCCCTTTGAGCATAGCTACCTGAGCCTGTCTGAGAGCTTCTGCCTTAATTGGAGCTGTCTTTAAGTTCTGATAAAATTTTGTCATCAACGCTGCTGTCCCAGCATCATTAACCGACCAAAGACTAGCAACACTAGTTTTCACACCTGCCAGCACTGCTAAACCCGCAAATCCCAGTTCGGATTCTTCATCCCCTAAAGCTGTTCTACAAGCACTTAGCACCAGCATTTCAACTTCAGGTTCATTCAAGCGCAACTGTCGTAATTGATTCAAGCGTAACTTGTCTTCCCACAGTTGAATATAGGAATTATTCAAAGCGCCGGTAGCAAAATCGGCATGGGTTGCCATGTGAATAATTCCAAAAGGTTGTTGGCGGCGGATAGTTTTGAGATTTTCTAAGGTGGCTTGCTTGTCTAACAATAATTTGCCTTGCCAGAGTTTAGATATTAGTGTTGATAACTCAAGGGGGACTGCTGGTAAAGGCTCTTGTCCCTGAGTACTCTGAGAAACTCCCAGCGCTAAAATTTGAGATTTTTTAATGTCTTTATAGAGGGTATTAGTCAGACTAAGACTAGGCATTAAGCCAATACTGTATTTTTCTACTAGAAACCCCTTTCCATCGTGAAGTGCTGCCATTGGGGTTGAACGTAACCCAATGTCTGGTAAAAAGACCAGATTGTTGATTCCTCTCGCCTGTAAATCTGCCTCTAATGGTGCAACAATCCAGCGATAAAGTTGTTGAGATGAACGCAAATAACCTGTGCGACGACGGTTTTGCGGACTAACGATTTGGTCACGAAATTCTTGAGCTACTTGGAGAACTTTGGCTTTAGTTGTTTCTGGGATGCGCTTGCGGATAGGATTACCTTTTCCGGTTACTACTACTACTTCTAGTTGGTCGCTATCCTTTTCTGCTATGGTATTTAACTGTTTCGTAAACTTTTGAGCTTTACCTAAATTTCCCTCTGGTAGAATTTCCACAGGGACAAAACTGATGTAGATAAATGCAGGTTTCACACCAGTAGCTTCTTCAATTTTGCGAGCAATTTCTTTGGCATCATCTAGGGTTTTGATTCTAGGGGTGGGTATGCCTAAATGGTCGGCAAAATCATCTGTGAAATTGTCTTCGGGAGTGGGATCGGTATTAAGAACGGGGTTCTCAATCTTAGGATTATTGGGGACAGGGTTATTCGGTTTACCTGGTGGATTGCATTGGAATGTGCAGGGGTCAGGATTTGGAGTAAATGTTGGGGTAGGAATCGGAGTAGGAATCGGAGTAGGAATTGGGGTAGGAATTGGGGTAGGAATTGGAGTAGGAGTCTGACTGACGTTGATTCCTATCTGTACAGGTGCAGAAGAGGAAACGCCGTCATTTGCACTAATTACAAAGGCATTTAGTGACCCATTCGTATCTGCTGGAGGTGTGTATACCAAAGTATCGCCGCTAGATAAGGTTGTAACACCAGGGATGACGGGAAGGCCATTGACACTGAGGTTTCCCGTATCCACCACATCAACCTTGATGGAGGTGATGTCATTATTAGCATCGCTAACGAGTGGAGCCAAACTAGAGAACGTCAAGGTCACTGCTTGATTAGTCTGGGTATTGGGTAGCGATGAGTTTGACGTTAATATCGGCGGGGTGTTGACAGATGTAATGGTGATTCGGGTTAGAGTGCCAGTAGCATCTCCACCATTTGGCAAGACTGGAAAGTTGCCAGAAGCGAGGATTGAAGTGTCTCCCGCATCAATTGTTCCGGCTGTGCCATTGGTACTCGTCGCATCACCTACGATAAATGGCACATTATTTTGACCACCATCATGTCGAATTGCCACATTACCTCCCGCAATCCTAGCGGTTCCTTCTCCTCCAAAATCCAAAATTCCGCCAGTAGCGATGGTAGTACCTGTGCTTCTTCCTTGTACCAGTCCATTTGTCAGCACTTGGACATTGCCACCTTGAACAGTGTTGGCATCACCAAAATCCCTTGTGGCCTGTGTGTTGATGCTGTTAAAGCGAATTGTGCTGCCAAAGGGATTGGTAGTTCGTAAAGTAACGTTGCCACCTGTAGCAATTGCAGTACCATCAACGTTAGTGGCTGTTGCTGAGGCGTCAATGCCGTCATTCACGGTGATATTATCTCTGGCAGTTAAACTAACTGCACCAGATTTAGCTGTAAAATCTCCACCTGGTACTGTCTTTGATGCAGATGAGTTAATGGCCCCTGTGGTAATACTGCCTGCTGTAGTTGTTACGATTACATTGCCACCTGTACCTGAGTTATTACCATTAGTTGCAGAGGAAGTAATTCTACTTATGATGATGTCGCTTGTGGCACTTAAATTCACCGTTCCAGCTATAGATGTACCACCATATCCAAAGCCAGTTGTATCCAAATTTCCCAATAATAGACTGGCTCCCGATATGGTAATGGCTCCCCCGGTTGTCTTGATTGTGTTGGCAGGATTGGCAAAGTTTACAGAACCATTTTGTGAAGCCAGGCTGAAGCTACCGCCATTACCCAAGTTTAATGTAGCGACACCAGGAGTAGTTACTAAGGGCGTAGCTCCTGTGATGTCATTGATGGTAATGTTGCCTGTAGCTTGTAAGTTAATATTTGCACCCGAAGCTGCGATCGCACCCCAAGAAACAGTGTTAGCCCCAATATCTGCATTGCCAAAGGCAATATTGCCTGCTGTAGCATCAAATGTCCCTACCCCACCATCGATAATGGTCAATGTACTGGGGTCTAGCAATAAAGTGCCAAAGTTGCCATTGACGGCTGAAGTATCTACTAAACCGTTAAAATTTAAGAAATTTTTGCCTGATACTTCTACAAAACCACCATTGCCGGCATTTGCTCCTCCACGAGCCGAAATGTTACCAAAAAGCTGGGTTGTGTCGTTACCCCAAATAATTACCCGTCCGCCATTTCCATTCAAATTACTATCAGCATTAATGACGGATTTTGAGTCCACATAAGTCCCATCTGCGTTGGGTAAAGTCCCTCTACCTTGATAATCTCCACCAATTAGCACAGTACCGCCGCCATTATTTCCAGAGGCGTTAATATTGGCATCAATCACCGCGACTTTTTTACCCAAAGCAGTTACCGTACCGCCTGTTTGACTCGATACATTCACTGTCCCAGCAACAATCGTTGTACCTGGAGTTGTGGGAATTGTGACATTGGAGTTTGTTAATTTTACAGTTCCATCAGGATTGGCTGTTAACCCTGTGTTACCCACTGTGAGCAATTCTGGTAAAGAGGCGATGGGAATTGTCCAGTTATTGGGTTGGTTGCTACTAGAGGCGAGGGGCTGAATTTCTAAACTTAAAAGATTTCCTGGCTGACTAAGACGCACCCAATTTTGTCCTGGTACGGATGTGACAGAAATCTGCCCTCCTGGTGCTGAAAGTTGCCCGGTGTTGACTACAGTACCGCCTAATAAATTCAAATTTTGCCCAGTACCTACTGCCAAATTTCCAGCATTTGCGATCGCTCCTGGCTGGCTAATACTAAAAGCAAATCCGTTGGGGTTTCCAACTAAGGCACTGTAGTCATTAACACCGATGGCATTGAACCAACTGCTACCAAAACCAATGCCATTCGCTGTTGTCACCGTGAAAGCACCAGGCACATTTAAACTGGCGTTTGCTCCAAAAATAAATCCGCCTGGATTCATCAAGAAAAGGTTAGCATTGCCACCTGTTACCTGAATTAAACCATTGATAACCGAAGCATTCCCGCCTGTAATTCGACCAAGGATATTTTGCAACGCCGGACTAGCTTGAAAGTTGGCGATTTGTTCTGGTAAAATCCCAAATTGTTGAAAGCTGTGAAAGAGGTTTGCATTATCACCAGAAATTGTGCCGCCAGTGATATCAAGTCGATTGCCGTTGGGAGTCACAATTGTACCTGTACCATCGTTAGCAGGAACTATTTGTTGTGCTTGGGCTAATCTGGGACTTACCAGCGAGGCAATAACTAGGGCTGAAGCGGCGATATTAGAGAATAGACCTCTTGCATAAATCAAAAATAAGAAAGAACCCCACCCCGCCAAAGCTACGCTTTGTCTCCCCTCGCGAACAGCGGGGAGGGGTTGGGGGTGGGGTGTTAGGGACTTTTGCAAGAGGTCTAATAAAAAAGATTTTTTGCGGCGTAATATGAAGCGACCTGTGGGCAATTCTACATCGATTTGTAACTTGTCTGCTAATCCGCGTCGCCAAAGTGCTTGAGCGATCGCTCGTTTAGACCAAAGTATTTGTTCTTTGTTTCTAGTAACAGAGATGCTTTGGGAATGATTTCGATATAAGTAGAGTGGCTGTTTAACTTGGCGTACCTGGGCTACTTCTGAAAGTCGGAGACAAAGGTCGTAATCATAAGCACTACCAGCAAAGGACGCATTGACACCTCCTACTCGGTCGTAAACTGAACGCCGCATCAAGCGGAAGTGAAACGTCATGAAGTTTACCAACAAACCTTCTTGAGAGTAAGGAATGTCACAACGATGACCGTAGCCCATAACTTTGCCGTCTCGATCAATATTTAAGTAGTCGGTGTAAACAAATCCCGTTTTTGGATGGCGATTAAGTACTGTGGCGGTTTCGGCGAGGGCGGTAGGGGCGAGGATATCATCACTGTCTACGATGCCGATGTAAGTGCCGCTAGTTTGGCCGATTGCTGCCTTACAAGCCGCAGTAACTCCTTGATGGTGTGCTTCGACTACCCGCACTCGCCCATCTTGTTGAGCATAAGCCTGAGCGATCGCCACCGATCTATCTGTAGAGCCATCATCCCAAATTAGTAGCTCAAAGTCTTGCCATGTCTGCGTTAAGACGCTAGCGATCGCTTCTTGAAGGTAAGACTCCCGATTGTAATTGACGATGACAATGGAAATCAGTGGTGACATCGAAGTTTTCCCAATTCTACCTGTTACCACAATATAATGCTAAGGACTATCACTTAGAATAATTCGCTGTTAATTATAGTTTTAGTTACAAATCTTTTGAAATTTGAATATCAAAAATATGATATTGAAATACTTATCGTGGGGATTGGGTACTGGGGATTGGGTACTGGTGACTGGGAAAAATTCTTTTAAGATTTGGTTGCGGTATGAATCCACGTACTTGTCTTCAAGGATACCCAGCGCTTAGTCCCTAAACCCCAATACTTCTCTACGAGAGGCTACGCCAAAGGCAAGCCTTGGCTCCAGCTCTATCGAGCGAAGTCAAGATGCTCGGTACAAGTTCCCAATCCCCAATCCCCATCAGCCCAGTCGTTAAATAAGGCACTCCACTGAAGAGAAATGAGAAAAGAAACAGAAACTGGTGTTCAGCCTAGAGCAACGACTCAGCAAAAAATTGTCTATTTATCTCATCAGTTAGACACTTGGCGGAGTTTGGCAACTACTAAATGCAGTAAGCACAGTTTCAGCTTTCGGTGTGGCTTGTTAATTCTGCCTGCGGTCTGGATTGTAACTGCAAATGAACTTAGAGCTAGAGCTAATATTTTTACACCTGACTCGATTCAAAATAGTAGTCAGTCAGAGTTACAAATAGTACAGGAAACACAACCTACCCCAGCAACTAACCCGAACCCACAACCAGAAACACTACAACGCATTCGGGTTCGGAAAATTCAGGTTGTAGGTAGCACAGTTTTTAAGGAAAATGATTTTAATCCAGTAGTGAAACCGTTTGAAGAACGGGACTTAACTTTAGAAGAAATCAGACAAGCCGCCGATGCCGTTACCCAGCTTTACCTAAATAAAGGCTATATAAATTCCAGAGCAATTCCAGATACTCAACAATCAAGTACCGCAGATGGTGTTGTGGTAATTCGGGTGTTGGAAGGGCGTTTGACAGAGATTGATATCCAAGGGACGCGGCGATTAAACCCATCTTATATTCGTAGTCGCATCCAACTAGGTGCTGGTATTCCTCTCAATACTATTAAGCTCGAAGAACAACTGAAATTGTTGCGACTCGATCCCTTATTTACAAATGTGGAAGCGAGTTTGCGTCCAACGGGTAAAGTTGCTCAAAGTATTCTCGTTGTCAGAGTTGAAGAGGCAAAAACTTTAATTGGTAGCTTGGGTGTAGATAATTATTCGCCTCCCAGTATTGGGGCGGAAAGATTGGGTGTTGAATTGCGATCGCGCAATTTAACCGGTATGGGAGATGAGTTAGCTGGCTCCTATTACCATACACTCTCTGGTGGTTCCGATGCCTTTGATTTTAGTTATCAGGTTCCGGTGAACGCCATGAACGGCAAAGTGCAGATTCGAGCGGCATTTAATCGCAACGAAATTACTGAGCCACCCTTTGATGCCTTTGACATTCGGGCAAACCAGGATCTTTATGAAATCAATTATCGTCAACCATTGATGCGATCGCCCAAAGAAGAATTTGCCTTATCTTTAGGATTTACCTATCAAGATGGTCAAACTTTCCTTTTTGATAACCTCGCAACTCCCTTTGGCATTGGGCCTGATGCCAATGGCGTTAGCCGCACCAGTGTAATTAAATTTGGTCAAGATTATATCAGGCGCGAACCTCAAGGAGCTTGGTTTTTGCGATCGCAATTTAATTTTGGCGTTGATATATTAGATGCAACTATCAATAATGACCCCATACCCGATGGTCGCTTTTTCAGTTGGCTAGGTCAAATACAGCGCGTGCAGCAACTCAGTAACGATCATCTATTGCTCATCCAAGCAGACTTGCAGCTTACACCAGATAGCCTTTTACCTTCCCAGCAATTTGTGATTGGCGGCGGACAATCGGTAAGGGGATATCGCCAAAATATCCGTTCTGGGGATAATGGATTTCGGGTAGCGATCGAAGATCGGTTTACAGTGCAGCGCAATGAATCTGGATTATCGACAATTCAACTTGCGCCATTTGTGGACATGGGAGCCGTCTGGAATCAGTCTGATAATCCCAATCCGCTACCCAATCAAACTTTTTTAGTGGGCGCAGGCTTAGGATTATTATGGAATCAGGCAATGGGAATTGATAATCTCTTTTTGCGCCTCGATTATGGATTTCCATTTATCGATCTGAGCGATCGTGGTAATAACGCTCAGGATGATGGCTTTTATTTTAGCCTTCACTATCAACCCTAGCTAAGGAACTTTCAGTTAAAAAACATTCTATCCCTGCGGGACGCTCCGCGAACGTCAGGGCGCAAGGCCTTCATTGGTGTCAACTTAACGCTAAACCCGCTTGGTGAAAACGTTTTGCCCTCACCCCCAGCCCCTCTCCCCAAGAGAGAGGGGAGCTAGACATTCAATTCCCCTTCTCCTTTGGGAGAAGGGGTTAGGGGATGAGGGCGTGAGGGATTTGCAAAACGCCTGTCTGATATAGTTTTCGGCTTAAGTTGACACGTATGCAAAGCCTTACGCTCCTATAAATCTACAAATAATTTGGGATAATTTATTTTTTGTTAGTGCCTAAAGACTATGGTAATCATAACTAATTATGCAGGCATGATATTATTTGAGCCGCATTTGAGCAAGTCGAGTTTAATCAGCAAAACGCTATTTCAGTTACTCCTTTTAGTGTTTTCCGCAAGTAATATGCCATTTGACCTACTCCTTTTGGTAGATAATGTACTTAATTCAGTATTTTCCACAGTTAATTATCTGTTCTTCTGCTTTATCCTAATATTCAACTAAAAAATTAACTTCTTTTTTCAGGAATTTAAATTTGATTCTGTGTATATACACAGAGGGAAAAGTTTTAGTTTATAAATATAAGAAGGAAAGAATAACAAAAGAAAACTTATGACACAACCTAACTCGCAAGACAAAAACAGCTTTCTTTACCCTCGTAGCCGGTATTATGGTAAATTTCAGCCAGAGAACTTAGTGTTTAATGCCAACCTCCAAGAATTCTCTCAAAAAATTAGTTACATCACTGGGCTAGAAACAGGGGGTAAATTGTCTCAGGAAGAGGCTTACCAGCAGATTAAGTCACTCTGGAAAGAGTTGAAACATAGCAAAAAGCAACTCTCTATTGGCGGAAATAGAGAAGTTTAAACTAATGTGAAGAAGGTATTGGGAATTTTTATTAAATCCATTGCAAAAATACTATTGCAAAAATACTTGAGCCGCCAAAGACTCAAGTCTCTAGCTAATAGTAAAAGTCCGTTAAAACCGACTAAAATTACTATCATTAGCCAGTTTCAAACGACTTGAGTTATTAGCCCAGAAATTAATTTTAGGGCGGTTTTTTGTCCTTTGTCAAGAAGTCTTCTTTTTCGTCATGTTAATTCTAGTAGTTACAGGTAACAAGTAATAGACACTGAATTTTGCGTATTTACATTCTTTCTCGTCAGATGTCTAGTTAATTACCTTCTAGCAAAGTCCAGAAATAGCCATCTGGTGCGATAAAGGAGAAACTCGTTTCGCCAAATTCATTACTAATAATGTCTGTAACTTTTTGTGCAGTACTCGCCTTGATGCGATCGCAATATTCCTGTATTCCCTTAACCCGATAGGTATATAAAGACATACCCAAGCTACCTGGTTGGGCGGCTTCAAAGCGCGATTCTAAATTAATAAATTCTGGAAATCGAACGATATAAAGTCTACCACTACGTGTAGCCATCAGGTCAGACTTAGAAGAGCGAGGATCGTCAAAGGTAGTGACAATAAACTTTTCACCAGGATTAAGGTCAAAAATATCTTTACCTGCTGGCGAAGATTCATAGCTAGTTTCGACATCATCACGCACACGCAGCAAACCCAAAACTTCTTCATAAAACTTCAGAGTTTCTTTGCTGTCATCTTGAACAATAATCCCCATGTGCGTAAACTGACTAGTCTTGAGTGCCGCATTGTGGTTAACTTGTCCGTAATGCGGTAGCGTATAGCCAAATCGTTGAAACAAAACCTGTCTAGCTAAGGGTTGTAGTAGCAGCATTTCTCGGACACCAATTGCTGGCTCAAGAAAAGGGCGGCTTTTTCTATCTTTGTTGTAGATGACTTCCCAATAAGGGCTAGAGTATCTAATAGGTAAACCTGCTGCTTTTGCATCCTCTATATGATTTAAAATACTCAAGACATCCGCAGTTAAACTTGTTGCCCAGCGATTTCCCTTAATTTTCATTGACGCAATTCCCAAACCTTCATTGGTGGGATTTTGCCAAACCATCAACCGAATCAAACCATGATCTGCATTTTGATGGTAAAGGCGAATTGAGCGTAAAGACGAATTCACCCCATATAATTGATGGGCTACATCTGCGGTTAATTCACCCACTTCACCAATGCGATAGCCAAATTGCTCCCAATAGTGAATTGCAGAAATTGGCTCTGGAATGCCGATACACACTTCATAAATACCTTCAATTGCGGTTTGTTGTTCGTGAGTCATAATCAGTGCTGAGTTGGGAGAGACGCGATGAATCGCGTCTGTACAAGAGTCAGAAGTAGAGACGGGATTCATCGCGTCTGTGTTTACAAAAGTATCTCTTAAAAAATCCGAAAAGCAACAACTTTATTTTGTAGCTTATGATGTACCTACAAAAGTGAGATTTAGCGATCGCAATCAAATTTTTCAACAGGAGTTAAGCTATGACGCAGCGACTGACTCAAGAGCAATTATCACAAATAGTCACAGAAGTAGAAGGTCTGCAATTGCGTCGGGAAGCGGAACTAGACCAACAGCAGGTGAGAGAAATTTTACAGGAGTTGAATTTACCGCCAGAGTTACTAGATGAAGCGCTGATTCAGTTAAATCGCCGCCAAGCACTGGAAGTACAGCAACGCCGAAATCGCTGGATTACCTCTGGAGTGGTGGTAATTATAGTGGTTGCGATCGCATCTACAATATTTTTCATGCAGCAGCAAAGTTTTACACTTTCCCGTGTTTCTGCTCAACAAGACCGCATCACTTTGACACAAGATAATGGCGGCGACTTAAAGACAATTTCTCGCCAAACCAATCCAGAAGTGTTGTATCGTGTCACTTTAAAGGATGCACCTTTGGGTAAAAAACTGGCTCTCTCTTGTAATTGGATTGACCCAAGTGGTCAAATTGTCAAGCAAAACAACTATCAAACCCGCGAGATTAATACGTCTGTCTGGGATACCCAGTGTCGCTACACTATTAACCCGGCTGCAACTGTTGGCAATTGGCAGGTGCAGATGTTCCTAGAAGGTCGGCAGATTAGCGATGCAACCTTTGAAGTTAAATAGTCCAGATGGGTATCCCGCATCACTTTCTTGGCTATTGGGGTTACGGCGCTCAACAGGAGTTGGAAGCGCTGTTAACTAGTGTTGTGAAAAACCTCGCCCCTAAAAGGGAAAATTCAAAGCCTTTTCCCATCTGGAATGTTGTTTATATAGAAATCGATGGAAATTCCAGAAGTCAACAAAATCAGGACTTACACGCTGAACACCTGAAATCTAGATCCCCCCTAGCCCCCCTTAAAAAGGGGGGAACCTTGAAAGCCCCCTTTTTAAGGGGGTTGGGGGATCTCTTCTGTGTAAGTTCTAAAAATCAAATTGCTGCTACTTCAGCATCAGGATTATTTAGTTCACCCGATGCTTGGGTAAGTCTCCAAGAAAACAACTGCCTAATTTTGGGAAGAGAACCTTTCGGAAGAGTTCCTTTGTATTGGACTGTGCAAGGACAAATAATTTGGTTTGCATCCCAACTGCAATTACTTTTACCGATTTTGCAACAGTCAGAAGTTAGCATTCCTGGGTTATATGGCTATAGCTGTTTTTCTTACGTTCCTACACCCTTAACTCCTATTAAAGAAGTGTTTGCAGTGACGGCGGGAACTGAATTAGTTTGGCAGAGCGATTGTCAATCAGGTATTCTGCAAACACCTGAATCTAAAAAAATCCACACGTGGCGGGAAGCGCCAGAACAGTTAACAGATGAAGCTACAGCAATTACTGAATTGCAAACTCTCCTTAAAAACTCGATTGAGCGACAAATTGCAGATTTAAAGGATGAGCCTGTCGGGGTGTTTCTCTCTGGCGGACTCGATTCTTCAGTGGTGGCGGCGCTGCTAGTACAAGCAGGGGTGAAAGTCCGCGCCTACACTTTAGATTTTGGTGACGCAGGTATTCCAGAATATCGCTATGCTGAACAAGTCGCCGAGTTTCTCAAAATTCCGCTAATTAAAGTTGCAGTAACCCCAAGTTCGATCAAGAATGCCTTAATTCCGACTGTGCAAGCATTAGATTTGCCCTTTGGAGATGGTGTGTGTGTGCCGTTGTATCTCTTATCTCAGAGGGCTAGTCAGGAAACTCAGGTAATTTTTAATGGTGAAGGTGGAGATCAATTGTTTGCCGGTTGGACGAATAAACCTTTAATTGCCGCAGGTGTTTATCAAGCAGAAAATCCCGCCGGACAGGAAACTTTTATCCAGCAATATCTCCGCACCTTTCACCGTCTTGGGGGATATGAATCTCAAGTTTATCAGCCGGAGGTTTATGCACAGATCCAAAATTTGCATCCTGAAGATTGGCTGTTGGCGGCTTTAGATCGCAATGAATGCCCATCTTTGCTGCATCGCCTCCGCCGTGCTAGTTTGATGCTCAAAGGGGCGCAGAATATCCATCCCCGTGCGACTGCATTGGGGTTTGCTCATAGATTATGGGTGCGATCGCCTTTTTGTGATTTACCTTTAGCTGAATGGACATTCCGCCTATCTGGAGAACTCTGTTTGCAAGGTGCTTGTGAAAAATATATCCTCAAACGGGCTGTAGAAAATTGGCTTCCGCCGGAAATTGTCTGGCGACAAAAACGTGGTATGGGGGTTCCTTTAACTTCTTGGTGTTTAAATGATTTTTGGCATCAACTCGGCATTTGGCTCAATCCAGAAAGACTTCGCGCTCACAATCACTTTTATCCTCACATCGCAGCACAAATCGTTGAAGGCAATCTCGGAGCAGCTATTCAAGGCCGTCGGATTGGTGAAACACTCTGGTTACTAATTATGTGGCAACTTTGGCGATCGCACGTTTTAAATGAAAAACAAAGTAAACAATCTTGGGATCATCCCTTTTGGTTACATCGTTGGCTATGGAGAAATTACAAAATAATTCGTAATTCGTAATTCGTAATTTACTGTATCAGTGTTTTTGGTAAATGGTATCAAATAATTTAAGTCAAAATCGTCTTAATCCCTTATTCTCCAAGGAAGTTGCTCAGGAGTTACTGAATAACTACGGTTCTCCGCTTTATGTTTATAATGGCGATCGCTTGCGCGAAACTATTGAGCGGATTAGCAAAGCAGTCAGTTATCCGCGCACGCAATTTCGCTTTGCCAGTGTTACTAATGGCAACATTGCACTGTTAAAAATTTTTCGTTCATTTGGATGGGGACTTCACGCCAATACGCCAGGAGATATTTATTTAGGATTGCAAGCTGGTTTCGATCCTAGTGAGATTGTTTATAGCGGCAGTAATTTGAATCAGGCTGAGATGCTACAAGTTTTGAATTGGGGAGTTACAACTCTCAATTTTGATAGCCTCGCTCAATTACAGTTGTGCTGCGAAGTTTTGCCCAAACACAGAGAGAAATCGATTCGGCTAGGTTTACGCCTCAATTTGCCGGAAATTACTGGAGATAGCCGCATTGGTGTACGTCCAGAGGAATTTGGTGATGCGATCGCTTTAACTGATGAGGTGGGATTAAAGCTGAGTGGTTTACACTTCTATCGAGGGACGGGAACTAACGCCACAGCAGCTTTTACCCAAGCGATCGATACGGTAATCGCTATTGCACAAAAGTTACCAGATTGGGAATATTTAGATTTTGGTGGTGGCTTTGGCTATCCTTATCACCACAACAAAACAGCCTTTGACTGGGAAATATTTGGGGCTGAATTAACCGAGAGAATTACTCATTTAGGACGGAAAATTGATTTGGTGATTGAACCGGGACGAAGTGCGATCGCAGAATGTGCAACTTTGCTTGCTCAAGTTGTTTCTGTAAAATGGCAAGGAGAAAAACAGATTGTTGGAGTTGATACCACCGTTGCTAATCTTTCAGTACCCTCAGTACACGGCGGCTACCGAGAAATTATTACTTGGAAACAAGCAGACAATCCATTCACAACTGATATTTGTGGGAACACCACATATTCACGAGATTATCTGGGGAAAAATTGCCAACTCCCAGCGCTAGAAATTGGTGATATCGTTGCCATTCTAGATGTCGGTGCTTATGGTTATGCGATGTCGTCTCACTTTTTACACCGCCCTAAACCTGCGGAAGTCTTGCTAGAAAATGACAAACATCGCTTGATTCGTCGGCGGGAAGACTACAGTGTTTTACTAACAAATCAGGTGCTAGATAATTAATATCCAACAACCATTATGAAATGTATTAACTGCGGAACTGACAATAAACTAAAAGATCGGACAGCTAATCAAGGTCGGTGTATAAAATGCAATCATCCCTTTGCCTTTGAACCGACTAGTATGAGTAATATTCAGATTACTGATCCTTTTTTTGCAAAGGCGATCGCTGACATTTCTGCAAATAACACCTTATTTTTTACACCCAAGCAACTGCTTTATTTTTTAGATAATCGTCTAAGAAAAACCTCAAAGTCAATTTCACGATTTGGCTGGTTACTTCCTTTTTTATTTATTAATTTCGTTACATCACTAACGATTTTTATACCGATAATAGTAAATCTTGCATTTATTAATTTCTTTTATGCAAGTAGCAAATCAACTAAACTCAATCTTGTAAGTCGCAAACAGAATGCGAGGAATTTACAAATTATAGGAGTAATTATCCTTTCCATAGGAATTCTGGCTTTAAAGTCATTTACCCTCTTTGTCATTATTGTGCTTATGGGAATGCTACCTATATATTTAGGAACTCGACAGCTAGGGCGAATTCAATTATTAACACAAGATTTTTTAATTTCTGAATCTCAGATTAACGATTGGCTAAATCGCTGGCAGCAAATAAATGGTTCCATTCTCAAAATTCTTCCCTCACCAAAGCAGGAAAATACAGCAGCCACGATTAATCCTGATGTAACCGCTTACAGTTTTGATAGATTAGTCGTTTGTGATACTGCTAGTATTGCCCAACTATTAATTGCTAATAATTTTCACTTTGAAAATAACTGTGCAATTCTCAGCATTACTGGATATCCCCAAAGCATTTTTGACACCACAATGCAAATGCTGCGCCGCAATCCCGATTTGAAAGTCTATGCAATACATGATTGCAATCCACGAGGAATTGGTTTAGTTCATAATTTGAAAACCAATGCTAATTGGTTTCTCAATAACGAGATTGCGATTATTGATATTGGACTAACGCCACGTCAAATTATCGCCACTAAGCGCGGAATGTTCATTCAATCCTCCCCAGAGTCGGCGCAAGCAGCTAAACAATTACCTGAAGAAATCCGTCAAAGTTTATCTGCTGAAGAATTAGCATGGTTAGAATCGGGAAAGTTTGTGGAATTAGAATCTTTCACTCCCCAAAGAATAATTAAAGTTCTGCAAAAGGGTATTGCTGGCAGCCAAACTTTAGAAAGTGATGACAGTAGCTTGCTTTTAGTCGGCAATACAGGAAATGATATGTACGTTGTTGAAAGTTTTGGTTAGTATTCTCATTTCAATTGTAGGGGCAATTCATGACCATTGGTGTCAACTTAACGCTAAACCCGCTTGGTGACAACGTTTTGCCCTCACCCCCAGCCCCTCTCCCATCCGTGAGAGGGGAGCTAGACATTCAATTCCCCTTCTCCCAAGGGAGAAGGGGTTAGGGGATGAGGGCGTGAGAGATTTGCAAAACGCCTGTCCAATATAGTTTTCAGCTTAAGTTGACACCAATGATTCATGACTTGCTCCTACATGAATAAAGTGCAGTCTAAGATAAAATTTATTTAATTGATCTCCAGATTAGATTTATTCAATTTGTTGGTTTAACCAAGCTTCTAAATCAGAAATAGCTGAAAAATCTAACAAAGCCTCTCCTAACGCCTCCAATTGTTCAATAGATAATCCTTGAACTCGCTCAATAGTAGATGAATCAATCTCACCAAAACGGCGATTTAGTTGACGTATAATTAAACGTTGTTCGCCTTGTTGTACAGCTTGCTCTCGATCTTGTTGATAAAGTGGTTGTAATCGCATAATTAACTCCCGATCGTCTTCTTCTGAATTTTGATTAACTTGCAAGTTTTGCCGCAAGTTATAAAGTAATTCTAGCGTTGCTCTGCGAAATGGATGATTTGATGATAGTGCTTCTAATTCATCTATTGCTTGTTTTTGTACTGTTCCTCGACCGAGAATTCTTAACCACAGAGTTTCTTGGGTGCGCGGTAACTGGTGAATCGCAACGATCGCAGTCCGCAAATACTCTGCGATAAAATGTACTCCAGGTAGCCAATCTACTTTTTGAGTAGCACCGAATCCTGACAGCAGTGTTGTAGATGCTGTTGGGGTGAGTATCCATAATTTGGGAAGTTCTAATTCTGGAATGGAAGTTTTATTGCGATTTGCTTGACGTTGTAATCCACCCGTTACTTCTAATAATTTTAACAGACAATCACAAATTTCTTCTTTTGATGCAGCGTTACGGAAAGGTTAAACAATGGCTGTGTAGCGGCAAATCTTCCTAATAATAGTAGTGTTTCTAAATTAGTGCTTTGTTTTGTTAAAGGAGAAAATAAAACATCGATTTCTCGAACTTCTCCCGCCACACGGCTAGAACCTTGCACTTCTCCATAAGGTTTTAATAATTCTTCCAAATAATCTTTTGCAAATTGATCATGGATAAATCTAGTCATTCAGCCAAAAAAGATTTAGGCAATAGTGAAGTATGGTACTTATATTACCGTCAACTTAGAAGTAAGAATATCTCTAATATGTATAATTTGTAATTTATCTTAAACTTCTTTCCATCAGCATTTGAGGTTCGACATTCTCAACATTAGCGATCGCTTCTAACTGAGAAATACTAGCGATCGCATCAACAATCCTACCTGATTTGGCACGCAACCAAGCGGTATGGGGCGCATAAGCAAGCCTTTGTGCAACTTCATAACCTGCTCGATTAATTACCTCGCGTTGCGACTCCACATCAACGCTTTCAGCAAAGCGGATAAAAACCAGTCCAGTTGGTACTGCTAAGGAAGCATTGGATTCTAGTGTATAAACCGGACTCAATATACCCTGTTCTGATTGATTGGGTTCGCCTGAAAAAACTGCGATCGCACCGTCGTTAAGTCGTAAAATTGCCCCTATTGCCACAGTGCTGGGTTGATTGTAATGTACTGCATAGTACCCAGGTTTACGAGTGTAAGATACAGCAGTGCGTAGGCTTACATCGCCACTAACGCGAATTTGTTCAGGATACTCAGAAAAGTAGTCTTTTTGAAATCTCACTTCAACAATCAGGGGTAAAGAATACGCCTGTAAAAAATACTCAGCCGGAAAATAAAACATCTTTCTCAAGTTCTAATGATGTTATAGCGTTTTCAGTGGTACGAAATACATTTTTTTCATCGTGATGCACAGTTATACGCCCCTACAGATAGTGAAGATTCTTAAAGCAACCTGATTTTGAATCCCCTCTTTTCTGGAAAGATGAATCGAAGGTTTATATGAACTTAGATAGATTAAATTTTGTATCGTAATACACATATAACACATGAACTAAAAAGCATCCATAAACTAAAGGTAAGCCTACGATGCGGGCCGCAAGCTTTAAAAGTAAGGCATAATACGGTTTTCCCAATTCCCAATTTTCAAAACATTTAGGAGATTAAAAAATGGTTCAGGTTAGTTATGGTGGACAGAACGGCCAAAAGTATGAATTTGCTATCAGTAAGGAACACGTTGTAGTGCGTACCGAAAGCCGCAGCACTCTTGTGGGTGCAAGATCCTTTGAAGTCGCACCTGTGTCACCTACAGCTCGTAGCATCCTCAATCAATTTGAGTTAAAAACACGGTTTCGGCAAGCGGGTGTAGAAATTCTGCAAGCTAAAGTTCCAAATCAGGGGGCCGCTTTGCGCGATTATGCCCGTGAAATTCTCAACAGAGAGTCTGAAGTCCAATTTGCCGGACGTGTCCTCATCGATCCAGTATCCCAGCAACCTGTAGTCTACACTGAAAACCTTTTTGTTAAATTTGATAGTGAACAAGAGTCAGGTGTCTGCCAAGAGGTTTTAAGACGTTACAACTTAACAATTAAACGCCAACTTGAATATGCACGAAATGCTTACTTTGTCAGTGCCCCTGCAAATACCGGTATAGCCGTCTTTGACATTGCCGAAAGACTTCTAAATGAGGAATCAGTTGAACTGTGTCATCCTGAACTAGCGCGTGAGTCACGCCAACGTCAGGTTTTCCCGCAGCAGTGGCACTTAAAGCAAACAACAATTAATGGTAAGACAATTAACGCCCATGCCAACGTTGAAGCCGCTTGGAAGTTGAGCAATGGCACTGGGACAATTATTGCAATTATCGATGATGGTGTGGATCTCGATCATGAAGAGTTCCGTTCCTCTGGCAAGATTGTTGCCCCGCGTGATGTCACACGTAAAACGAACAATCCCAGACCGGGAAATGATAATAACCACGGTACATCCTGTGCAGGAGTAGCGTGTGCAAACGGTAACTTTGGGGCATCTGGTGTAGCACCGGGTGCAAAGCTCATGCCGATTCGTTTAGCTTCGGCGCTGGGATCGCAGGATGAAGCAGATGCTTTTGTTTGGGCAGCTCAAAATGGTGCTGATGTTATTTCTTGTAGCTGGGGACCAGCAGACGGTACTTGGTTTGAGCCAGACGATCCTGCACACAAGCAAAAAGTACCTTTGCCTGATTCCACACGACTTGCTATAGATTTTGCAATCAATAAAGGGCGCAATGGCAAGGGCTGTGTAATTTTATTCGCAGCTGGCAATGGTAACGAAAGCGTCGATAATGACGGCTATGCCAGCTATCAAAAGGTGATTGCAGTGGCAGCCTGTAACGACTACGGCACAAGAAGCGCTTACAGTGATTTTGGTCAGGCGGTTTGGTGTGCCTTCCCCAGCAACAATGGTGATATTTCTCAAACCACTGGAATTTGGACAACCGATCGCTCTGGTGTACTCGGTTATAATTCGGGTAATCGAAATCTGGGTGAAGCTTTAGGCAACTATACGAACGAATTTGGCGGAACTTCTAGTGCTTGTCCAGGTGCAGCAGGTGTAGCAGCCTTGATTCTTGCCAGAAACCCAAATCTGCGTTGGGATGAAGTGCGAGATATTTTTAAACGCTCCTGCGATCGCATTGATTCAGCCGGAGGTAAATATGATGCCAATGGTCGCAGCCCCTTTTACGGTTACGGTCGAATTAATGCTCTGAAAGCTGTAGAATTAGCCAAGCCCGCGCAAACATCGCCCATTAGTATTTTCCAGGCAGTGCAAGACATCCCAATTAACGACTTGCAAACATCAACATTATCGTTGGCGATCGCTAATACCACCCTCCTCAAATCCATCAAAGTTAATGTAGATATCGAGCATACGTATATTGGGGATCTTATAGTTACTCTCCTTCCCCCAGTGCAAACAGGTATACTTCCCATAGTTCTGCACGATCGCCAAGGCGGAGCTACAGATAATATTAAAACAACTTATGACGAGGTAAACACCCCTAAACTTGCTGCCTTTAAAGGTAAAAGTCCCCAAGGAACCTGGACTCTGGAAGTTGCAGATAAAGCTGAAGGAGATACAGGAAAGATTCGCAGTTTGACTATTGAAATCGGATTTTAAGTAGGAGCGAAGGGTTTTTGGGTTTCTGCATAGATTCGGGAATCATAACTAATTAGCCAGACTTGATATTACCCCCCTTATAAAGGCAGGGCTGTTTCATTCCATTTCAAACAGGATTTGTCAAGATGGTTAGCGAGAAAATTGTAAGTAATGCTAGTCATGAAATGAACATTTAATCACTGAGATATCAGTAAAATAGTTCATTTTCTCTGCACGCTGGTAACAAAATAACCAATTTTTAATTGCTAGAACCCTTGATTTTTAAAGCTCTTTGGGGAATGATATCATGTCCGCTTGATTACTTATTAAACCCGAAGAACCCCACCCCGCCAAAGCTACGCTTTCTCTCCCCTCCCCGCTTGCGGGGAGGGGTTGGGGGTGGGGTGCAATGACTGTGGGAATCATAACTATTTATTCGGACATGATATGAAACAGCCCTGCCCTTATAAAGGGGGGAAACAAGAAATTTAGTTCCCTCCCCAATACATACGGGGAGGGTTAAGGTGGGGTATTTTTAATGCTCTGTTAAATAACCACATATTACTGAGCAAAAATCAAAATATTCTTCCCTGTAAGAACTTCCGCTTTGACGTTTCCGTGTTATGCGCAGCCTGTAGCAGCTTCCGCCTTCCCTGTAAGAACTTCCGCTTTAACGTTTCCGTGTTACGCGCAGCCTGTAGCAGCTTCCGCTTTAACGTTTCCGTGTTTTGCGCAGCCTGTAGGAACTTCCGCTTTAACGTTTCCGTGTTACGCGCAGCCTGTAGCAGCTTCCACTTTCACGTGAAGCAAAACCATTTTGTCTCATTCCCAGTCTCCGACTGGGAACAAGGTTTTAAAAGAGTTTTAACTTATAGTTGACACCAGTTACAGCGGTTTTTTGACTTTTGCAAGAGGTCTAATCTGTTAACTTTGAGTCACAGCCTCTTTCGCCAAGAATTTCTCTAACTCTGTCAGCGCATCAGCATCAACTTTAGTTTGCATTGGACAGAACTTCGGCCCACACATCGAACAAAACTCAGCAGTTTTATAGATATCTGCTGGCAAAGTTTCATCGTGATATTCCTTAGCTCTTTCGGGATCGAGTGATAATTCAAACTGACGGTTCCAATCGAAGTTGTAACGCGCCTTAGAAAGTTCATCATCTCTATCTCTTGCACCAGGGCGATGTCTGGCAATATCAGCCGCATGAGCCGCTATTTTATAGGCAATCAACCCATTTCTGACATCTTCGGCATCTGGTAGACCCAAATGTTCTTTAGGTGTTACATAGCACAGCATTGCAGTACCGTACCATCCAGCCATCGCGGCTCCAATCGCTGAAGTGATGTGGTCATAACCGGGAGCAATGTCTGTCACCAATGGCCCCAACACATAGAAAGGTGCTTCAGAACACTCTTCCATCTGCTTACGGACGTTGAACTCAATTTGATCCATTGGCACGTGTCCAGGCCCTTCCACCATCACCTGTATATCATCTTCCCAGGCTTTGCGAGTTAGCTGTCCGAGGGTTTTCAATTCAGCTAATTGTGCTTCATCTGAGGCATCATGAGTGCAGCCAGGACGCAGGGAATCTCCTAAACTGAAGGAGACATCGTACTTTTTGAAAATCTCAATAATATCTTGAAAGTGGGTATAAAGCGGGTTTTGTTTGTGGTGATGTAGCATCCACCGCGCCAAAATCCCGCCGCCGCGAGAGACAATACCAGTGAGCCGATTTCTCACCAAAGGCAAATGCTCAAGCAAAATCCCTGCGTGGATAGTTTGATAGTCTACTCCTTGCTGGGCGTGCTTTTCGATGATATGGAGAAAATCATCAGCAGTTAGGTTCTCAATTGTGCCGTGGACGCTTTCTAAAGCTTGGTAAACCGGCACTGTACCAATGGGAACAGGTGAAGCCTTGATGATTGCGGTGCGAATTTCATCCAAATTACCGCCGCCTGTGGATAAATCCATCACGGTATCAGCACCATACTTCACCGCCAGATTCAGCTTATCAACTTCTTCTTGAAGATTAGAAGAATTAGGGGAAGCGCCGATATTAGCATTTACCTTACATTTAGAGGCGATGCCAATAGCCATCGGCTCTAAATTAGTGTGATTAATATTCGCGGGGATAATCATTCGTCCCCGTGCTACTTCCTCACGAATGAGATCGGCCGGGAGATTTTCCCGTTGGGCGACGTAGTGCATTTCTTCGGTGATAACACCTTGGCGGGCGTAGTGCATTTGAGATACATTAACCTGCCCACGTCGTTTAGCAACCCATTCAGTCCGCATATTGTATATTCCTCAATAAACAGCTTCCCTCCGCTGGTATTACCCAGACTCAGGTGTTAAGGGTTTGATCTCAGCCTCGTTATGTAGGCACCCCTAGCATGGATGTAGTGTAGCACCTTGGTTATATCTGGGAGCAAAGGTGTTAACAATTTATGAGGTAAAACAATTTTGGATTTTAGGGTTTAGGCGCGAATTTCATTTGCACAAGGACGACCCTGTTCAATATCGGTAATATTAGCAAAGGTTGTTTCTGCAATATTGTAGAGAGCTTCTGCTGTAAAAAAGGCTTGATGTCCGGTGATAAGTACATTGGGGAATGTTGTCAGACGCTGAAAAATATCATCTTGAATAATTTCGCCAGACAAATCCTCAAAGAACAATTCCGATTCTTGTTCGTAGACATCTACACCAAGATAGCCAATTTTACCAGATTTCAATCCCTCAATCACAGCTTGGGTATCAATCAGCGCTCCTCGGCTAGTATTAATTAGCATCACACCTGGCTTAATCTGTTCTATAGCCTCAGTGTTAATTAAGTGATGGGTTTCAGGAGTCAGGGGGCAATGCAGGGAGATAATATCGGAATTGGCAAATAGCTCAGGTAGTTCTACATACTTTCCACCTAGCGCCTCCAATTCGGGATTGCGATAAACGTCATAGGCGAGTAGGTTACAGCCAAATCCCTTCATAATCTGTCCTAAAATCAGACCGATTTTGCCGGTGCCAACAATGCCGACTGTGCGCTCATGCAAATTAAATCCCAACAGTCCATCTAAAGAAAAATTGCCTTCTCGAACACGGTTGTAGGCACGATGAATTTTGCGATTTAGGCTTAAAATCAATCCTACAGCGTGTTCTGCCACCCCATAAGGTGAATAGGCGGGAACACGCACAACGGTAATTCCTAAGTCTGCTGCGGCTTGTAAGTCTACATTGTTAAACCCTGCACAGCGAAGGACAATCAGACGAGTTCCCCGTGAGGCGAGAAGTTCTAAAGTTGTGGCATCAACCTGATCGTGGACAAATACGCAAACCGCTGGAAATTCGGCAGCAAGGATAGCCGTATCCCGATTTAAACGGGGTTCAAAAAATACTAACTCGTGTTGGATGGGAGAATTTGCAGCTGACAAAAACTGCCGATCGTAGGCTTTTGTACTGAAAACTGCTACTTTCATGCAAAACCTCAGATTTTATGTATGCTGCACGGTGTTCGAGTACATAATACCTTGACGTTTAGAAAAGCGATGTCTACAACGAGCGTAGCTGCGGCATTTTTGAATATTTTTTAATCGGTACTCTGGCAGGATAAGTTAAAGAAGCGATGTCTACGACGGGCTACGCCTACGCAATCCAGTACTCTCAATTAAAAGCTTTTAACGACCAGGTATGATGGGGCGATCGCCTTTTTGAAATCTGCTCCATGATTGTTGTAAAGCAGCAGGAGCAGGATTCTTAGCATCATAAACAACAATCACATTAGTTAGTGGGCGTCCGGCGGGGACTAAAATTTTACCGTTAGCAGCAAAAGCTTTCGATGCACCACCATCTAAATTCATCGCTTCGTGACAGCCGATTGCTTTCATTGCTTGCGCTTCTTGCTGTAAAGTTAATCCACTATCAAAATTGATCAAAAATAGCTTTTTACCATCAGCAGGAAACCCGATCGCAGTTCGGGCGCCAGTACCTAAAACACCAGGATCTTTAAATCCTTCAACATCCGGCTTCAGCCAAATTTGTCCCTGTCTCAACAGTCGAGGCCCGCAGGTAATAGACAACCAATGTTGATTCCATTCCGGTTTACCATCAACCCGTGCTGTCACCATTTCCGGTTTATTGCCAACTCGCAACCCCAAAGTAGTGCCATAATTTTCCCACTGGCTATATTTGATGAATCTTCCTGCTGCTACCATGTTACCCATCACTGTTTTCTGGGCATTCTTGGCAAAAAATGTACCATTAGCAACGACAGCGGCGCGATGACGAGCCACTAGGTTATTAAATTCTTCATCACCACTAGTTTTTTGATTAGTATTAGCCAAAGTTGCATTATTCGCTAAACCAATAGTAATGAAGGTTTTGGGGTCAGTGAGGTCAATAATAGTTTGATAAAAAGAGAAACCATTTACCTTACCCCTCTTAACTTGTACAGTTTGAGCGGCTGCGGGGAGTGCCAATGTTAATCCTTGTGCCAAGACAGCACCTCCTAAAAACAAGAAAGACCGTCGGCAAATTTTAGAACTTGGCATAAGCAACTCTTCACTATATTGTTTTTATTAGGATGCCCAAATCTTTGGATAATTTTGCCCAGTGTGATGGGGGCACTTCGGCTACGCTCAGTGACCGAGGAGTGACCGAGGAGCAGGGGAGCAGGGGAGCAGAGGAGAAGTTGCAGTAAGTTTTTCTCCTCTGCACCTTTTCCTCTTATACCTAATGACTAATGACCAATGACAAATGACAAATGACAAATGACCAATGACAAATGACAAATGACAAATGACCAATGACAAATGACAAATGACAAATGACAAATCATTACCGATATATTATTTTTTACAAACCATACGGCGTTCTCAGCCAGTTTACAAAAGATGCCCCTACACATAGCACCCTAAAAGATTATATTGATGTGTCTGATGTGTATCCTGTGGGGCGCTTAGACTGGGATAGTGAAGGATTACTGTTGTTAACCAATGATGGACAATTACAACATCGCCTTGCCCATCCGCGTTTTGGTCATAAACGTACTTACTGGGTACAGGTAGAGCGAATTCCAGATGCAGAAGCTATCAAAAGGTTGCAAACAGGTGTGGAAATTCAAGATTACCGCACTCAACCAGCAGAAGTTAAGCTCTTACCAGAAGAACCACAGCTACCTGAACGCACCCCACCGATTAGATTTCGCAAAAATGTACCGACAGCTTGGCTGGAAATAACTTTGACAGAGGGAAAAAACCGCCAAGTTCGGCGCATGACTGCGGCTGTCGGGTTTCCGACTTTGCGACTGGTCAGGGTCAGCATCGCTCACCTACAATTAGATGACCTACAATTGGGTCAATGGCGCGATCTCACCGCTTCTGAACTCCATAATTTTAGTAAATCGAAAAGTTTTACCCCAAAAGCCGCCCCATAATAGGAATATTGCTAATAATTCCAAAGACTCAATACGCTAGGGATTTCCAACATTACTAAATTTCTTTATACCGCGAATTACTAGCCAAGCTCCTCCAGAGGAGATCAACAACAACGGTGTTAACCAATCACCCCAACGCACATATAAAGTCTGTGTCTGTCGCCGATAAATTGTTTCAGCATGAGTTTCGTAGGTATTATATCCAGACATCCATAAGGTTTTGCCATGAGGATCTACAAAGGCTGAATATCCGGTATTAGTTGCTCGTGCTGACCAGCGATCGCTTTCAATAGCCCGCATGATATCCTGTGCATGATGCTGGAATGGCATGGATGCAGTGTAATGGGCATCGTTAGAAGAACTGAGAATAAATTGCCCACCCGCAGCCGCTTGACGGCGAAATTGTTCAGGAAAAGCAGATTCATAACATATACTAGCGATCGCTCGACCAAAAGGAGTGTCAAATAGCTGATTTGCTGAACCAGCAACTTGGTGTGCATCCAAAGGCGACAAGCGCTGAACTAGTCCACCTAAAATTCCTTCAAAGGGAATATATTCTCCCAAAGGTACTAGTTTTGACTTATCGTAGCGGCTAACAATTTCACCTTTAGGATTGAAAGTAAACAAACTAATTGTATAACTGTCTCCCCGTTCGCCAAAAGCTCCAATCCAAGCAACTACGCCTTTTTCCTTCACAGCTGCAACTAAGGCCGTTTCTAGCAAATTACGCTGGAAAATAGGTAAGGCTCCTTCTGGGGTCAGGACTGCATCTACACCTTGATTTGCTAAAGTTAGATATCCATTGGTGTAATTTTCTTGGGCGCGACGAAACCCTTCGGAACTTCGTAAAAGTCGGTTCGGGATATTACCTTGAATAATCCCCACTTTTAAGGCCGCTTCTGGGGGTTGAGCAATGGGGCGGCTGTATAAGATAAAACCTATGAGGTGTAAAGCAATTAATAATCCTGCGGCGGTAGCTAAGTATTTATTAACGAACCGCAGAGGCGCGGAGGACACGGAGGAAATTCTCTCTGCGCCCTCTGTGCCTCTGCGGTTCATCCATCCTTCAGCAATTAAGCCATTGACGGCAACGATCGCTGCTGTCACAGTATTAGGCCCAGACAGTTGCCCTAGATGTACAATTACAAGATTATGCGGACTTTGTGTGTAAGCAAGGGAACTCCACCACAAAGGCCCAGCACTCCACAGACTCTCTAAGCCACACCAGACGGCTGTACCAATTAGTATACGTAGCCACGGTTTTTGTCCGGCTAGGCGAACCATCACAGCCGCCCAAATAGCAAGAAATACCCCTCCCAATACACTGATAAATCCCCAACAAAAAAGGGTGATTGCCAAACTCGGCAACCAAGGAACGCCCAACCAAGTCATCGGATGAATTCCGGTAATCCAAGATAGTGCGACACCGTGATAACCTATACCCCACAGGAAAGCCGGGGGGAATTGGTTTTTGCCTTTGGCTGAGGTGACAATTAGCACCCATAAGGGGACTAGGGCAATCCAAGCCAGGAACCATGCACCTACTGGGGCTACGGTTAGCCCCATAAAAATGCCGCTAGCAAATGTAATCAAATAGGGGAGTAAGGCAATTAACCTCTCCCCCTGCTTTTTATTCTGCTTCTTCTGCATCGACAGCATCAGGTGGAACTATTGCTACTCCGGTAATAGCGTCATCTTCGTCTAAACGCTGCACTCTGACTCCAGTTGCCGATCGCGATTGGATAGAAATCGCATTCACTGCTTGACGAATGATAATACCGCGATTTGTCACCATCATGATTTCATCATCATCGTTGTTCACAATGCGTAGGGTTGCTAGCTTGTCTTTGGTTTTGCGGTTTTTGAACTTGGTTGCCATTAAACCCTGACCAGCACGATTTTGCAGCCGGAATTGAGCAACTGGTACGCGCTTACCATATCCACCCATTGTAATTACCAACACCCAAGGGCCAACTACGCCACTGCTAGGCACTTCTGCGGACTCTTCAGTAATTTCGGTAATTTCGATATCTTCTGTTTCGATTGTTTCGATTGCTTCGATATCTTCAATTTCGGCTTCTGTAACATCCAAAGTTTCCAGAATTGCTGCGGGCAGAATATCCATACCCACGAGTTCATCTTTATTTTTGAGTTTCATGGCTTTTACCCCACGAGTCGCCCTACTTAAAGGACGCAGTTGTTCGTGGTTGCACCGGAAGTTAATCGCCATTCCGTTACGAGAACCAATGATTACGCTGTCCTCTACTTTAGCGCGTCGTACCCAGCGCAGTTGGTCGCCTTCTTCTAAGGAAATGGCAATCAAGCCATTGGCGCGAATATGACTAAAGGCTGCCAATTCGGTTTTCTTGATATTGCCGCCCTTAGTGAGCATGACCAGATATTCTTCGCTGCTAAACTCGTCAACCGGTACAATTGAGGTGATTTTTTCCTCTTTGGGAATCGGTAGCATTTGGACGATTGGTGTGCCACGACTGGTACGCGAACTCGCTGGAATTTGATAAGCTCTCAGGCAATAAACAACACCACGCTCACTAAAGAATAAAATACTGTCGTGATCGCAGCAAGTCAAAAAATGCTCAATGGTATCATCATCTTTCACCTTGGCTGCGGCTTTGCCTCTGGTAGCACGGCTTTGGGCTTCAAAGGTGTTGACTGGCATCCGTTTGATGTAGCCTTGCTCTGTCACCAGAATTATCGCTTTTTCATTGGCAATTAAGTCGCGATCGTCTAATTCCCCTTCCCCTGGTAAAATCACCGTGCGGCGGGGTGTGGCGAAGTTAGTTTTGAGTTGCCCGACTTCAGTTTCAATGATTTCTAGCACTCTCTCCCGACGTGCCAAAATATCTTGCAAGTCGGTAATCTTCGTTTGTAATTCTTCGTGTTCCAGACGAATTTTATCTGCTTCTAAGGCAGTCAAGCGGCGCAATTGCATCTGCAAAATCGCATCTGCTTGCACTTCTGAGAGTCCGTAAGTTGTGATTAATTCGCCTTTAGCTGTGGGTGCATCGGGCGCATGGCGAATTAAGACAATAATCGGATCTAACTGAGATAGGGCAATTAATAACCCTTGGAGGAGATGATCGCGTTCCTCGGCTTTCCGCAATTCGTAACGGGTGCGTCTAGCAATGGATTCGATGCGGAAATCCAAGAAGACGGTTAAGAACTGCTTGAGGGTGAGTACT
This sequence comes from Nostoc sp. 'Peltigera membranacea cyanobiont' 210A, assembly GCF_002246015.1. GTDB lineage: Bacteria > Cyanobacteriota > Cyanobacteriia > Cyanobacteriales > Nostocaceae > Nostoc. Next base: position 189,621 of record NZ_NOLJ01000007.1, on the reverse strand, counting down.
TGGGGTTCGCTATTCACCAACGCCAACATATTTGCGCCGAAGTTGGCTTGCAGTGGCGTTTGCTTGTAGAGGTTGTTCAGCACGACGCGGGGATAAGCATCACGCTTGAGTTCGATGACAACTCGCATCCCGTCGCGATCGCTTTCATCCCGGATATCTGCAATCCCTTCTAGACGCTTCTCGTTCACCATTTCGGCGATTTTTTCAATCAGCGCCGCTTTGTTGGTTTGATAGGGCAATTCGGTGATGATAATTGCTTCTCTATCTGGGCGTCCCCGTTGTTCAACGGTTTCAATGTTAGCTACACCACGCATGGTAATAGAACCGCGCCCGGTAGTGTAAGCTTCTCGAATGGCAGATGTTCCTAAAATTTGCGCCCCAGTCGGAAAGTCTGGGCCGTGGACATACTGCATTAATTCGAGATCGGTGATTTCTGGATTGTGGATTACAGCCACCAAAGCATCAATCAATTCGCCCAAGTTGTGGGGCGGAATGTTGGTTGCCATACCCACGGCAATCCCAGAGGAACCGTTAAGTAGTAACTGGGGAATCCGTGCTGGTAAAACTGTCGGTTCTTGCTGGGAACCGTCGAAGTTATCGGCAAAGTCTACAGTTTCTAATTCGATGTCGTGGAGTAGACCAGCACTAGTTAAAGCTTGCAAGCGGCATTCTGTGTACCGCATTGCGGCTGGCGGATCGTTGTCTACCGAACCAAAGTTACCATGCCCGTTAACTAGGGGCGATCGCATGGAAAAATCCTGCGCCATCCGCACCAAGGCATCATATACTGCCGTGTCACCGTGGGGGTGATATTTACCCAATACTTCCCCCACTACACGGGCGCATTTCTTAAAGGGGCGATCGTGGAGCAGACCTAGCTCGTGCATTGCGTAGAGAATGCGACGATGCACAGGTTTTAGACCATCCCTGGCATCTGGCAACGCCCGACCCACTATCACGCTCATGGCGTATTCCAGATAAGACTGCGACATTTCGGTTCGCAAGTCAATCGGGATAATCCTCTCCTGTGAGGTTGTCATAACCTAAAAATCTCCAAAAATCGTAGATTTTAGCTTTTTTACTCAACAAAGCGCAAAATTATTCTAAATTGCTCTTGAATAATTGCTATAATTTGATACAATCTTAGCATATATTGCTTTTTATTGCCTGGGCAGCTAACTCAGGCAATTGTTTGATCCGTAGCTTCTCTCTGGGATTTGAGTTGAGATGCAATCAGAGGAACTTTAGGGGCAAGAAAAAATCCAACCAAACTGGCAAAAAGGATTGGCGTAAAGGGACTCAAGTTAGTCAGTTTTGACAGTAGCAAAGTCGTACTGATCGGTGTGCGGGTTACGGCTGCGTTGACAGCCGCCATTGTACAAATCATGGCAAGGGCAGGATCGAGTCCCGGAACTAAGACTGCTATTGCTTTACCAATGCAAGCACCAGTGAAAAATAGGGGAATGATGAATCCACCGCGCCACCCACCTGTTACCGTAATGCTAATGGCAGCCATTTTCCCAAGAGCTAGAGTTAAGAGAAAAACAGCACCAAAGTTAGCAGTTAGGACTGAATCTAACTCCTCATGTCCAAAATAACGGGTGAGCGGTAATAAAACTGCTAAAATGCCAAGTCCCACTCCTGCTAGTGTTGTACGTACATAAATCGGAACAGGAGTTGGTGCAGAGACGCCCAGACGTGAAACGACTTGCCAAAAGGCATCGCAGCCGCGAAAAATACCCATAAAAATCCATCCTGCCACTGCCCCGATAATTCCAAACACGATCGCGATCGCAAAATCATCAATCCTTTCTAAGTGATACTGAGGAAAATGCCAAGTGGGGGCAATACCCAAATGTGTAATTGCTGCAAACACCAGATAGCTGGCGCAACTTGAAACAATAGCTGGCATTAAGGCTTCGTAATATTCCACAATATGCTCGTGGTGCAAAATCTCCAAAGCGAACATCGCACCACCAAGAGGTGCGCCAAACAACGCAGTGAAGCCAGCTGCCATTGCTGCTAAACTCATGGTTCTGAGGTCTTCACCTTGGAGTTTTAAGCGATCGGCAATCCAAGTACCAAAAGAACCTGTTACCTGTACGAGTGGTGCTTCTGGGCCAGCACTACCGCCTGCCGAGATGCTGACTAGAGAAGCAAGAATCATTGAAGGATTTTTGCGAATATCTAGGCGTCCGCCACGAAAATGAATATTATCAACAATCACAGCGATTTCACCGGGATTTCCCAAAAAATGAATCACCAGACCGATAATTAAACCGCTAAGTGGCATCACTATCAGCAGACTAAAACCCTCAAATCGCTGGAGTCTGTGAGTTAAAAACTCTAGAATATTCCAGTACAACGCCGCAAATAGACCACCAGCAGTGCCCACGACTATCCAGCGGATAACCCACTCCGAAATCATTAGGGGATTACGATTACGCTTTACCAGTCCAAAAAGTTGAGCAAATGTCCAGCGTTGAGTTTGATTGGGAGCGGGGGGCTTGTTTGGTAACACTGCTTATTTCCTATTTATTTGTGAAACCTAGAGTACTGAATATTTACGCTTTTTATGGTAGAGGCTATTTAGTTTAGTGAATCATTTTTGGTCTACAAAGTGCGATATTTTTGACGGGTCATAAAAAGGGACGTACATCTGTACGCCCCTAAAATATTTATCTGCGTAGGCGTAGCCCGCCGTAGGCATCGCTGTCACTGGAACCATAATATTTCCCTGACTGGAAGCATAACTTTTCCGTCAGGAGTGCTGTAACCAGTATTTCCCCGTTAGGCGATCGCACCCCTGATTGAAAAATTGGAAGCATAATATTTCCGAAAGTCTAAATTGGAAGCATAAGCTTTCCGTGAGACAAGATTAATTTTTATGAGGAAACTGCTTGACTACATCTCATCGCAAGTCGCTTAGAACAGAACCGTAATTCAGAAAACTAACGCAGCGAAAAACTATATCGAAGAAAAAAGAGATGAAAAAATACAAATTTGGTTTTTAGCGATCGCTCTCCTGCTCTCCTAAAGAATAGTCATACTTCCTAAAACTCCCAGGTTTGCTGTAAAACTATCTTTCTGCGCCCCGAAATGTAGATATAATAAGCAGATCGATATAGAGACACATGGCAGACCATCACCAACTCTCCAACTTCATTTGGCAAATTGCTGACTTATTACGGGGGCCTTACCGTCCACCGCAGTACGAGCGTGTAATGTTACCAATGACGGTGCTGCGTCGCTTTGATTGTGTACTTGCGCCAACTAAACCGCAGGTACTAAAGGAATATTACAAGAGGAAAGATACATTTAAGGATGATGCCCTAGACGCAATGCTGAATAAAGTAGCAGGGCAACGTTTTCATAATCGATCGCAACTTGATTTTGAGCAGCTTAAAGGTGATCCCGACAATATAGATCAACATCTCATCAGCTACATTAAAAGCTTCTCAAAAAACGTTTACGATATTTTCGAGCGATTTGAGTTTACTGCTGAAATTGAGAAAATGCGTGAAGCAAATATTCTCTATCTTGTTGTTTCTAAATTTTGTGATGTTAACCTGCATCCTGATGACTTGGATAACATCGATATGGGATTGCTGTTTGAGGATTTAATCCGCAGATTTAATGAAGCAGCTAATGAAACAGCAGGCGATCACTTTACGCCGCGAGAAGTGATCCGTTTGATGGTAGATATTTTGTTTGATCCCGATGACGATATCTTGACTAAACCGGGGATCATTCGCAAAATGCTTGACCCTACCTGTGGTACTGGTGGAATGCTGGCTGAGGCACAGAATTATTTACGCGAAAACCATGCAACTGCAAAATTGTGGGTATTTGGGCAGGATTTTAACCCCCGTGCTTATGCTATGGCTGCCTCAGATTTGTTGCTGAAAAGTAATGATAACAGTGATATTCGTTACGGTGATTCGCTGATTAATGACCAATATGAGAATGATAAATTTGATTATTTCCTTGCTAATCCCCCGTTTGGTGTGGACTGGAAAAGGCAACAAAAAGAGGTGCAACGCGAACACGAAAAGTTAGGTTTCGCTGGTAGGTTTGGCGCAGGTACGCCGCGAGTTAATGATGGCTCGTTGCTATTCTTACAGCACATGATTAGTAAGTTTGAGCCGTATCAACCTGAAGCAGGGAAAAATGGCTCACGTTTGGCGATCGTTTTTAATGGTTCACCGTTGTTTACTGGTGGTGCGGGTAGTGGTGAAAGTGAAATCCGTAAATGGGTGATTGAAAATGACTGGTTGGAAGCGATTATAGCCCTGCCAGAGCAAATGTTTTATAATACTGGTATTAGTACTTATATTTGGATTGTTACCAATCGCAAGCAGCGACACCGCAAAGGAAAGATTCAATTAATAGACTCTCGCACTCGCTGGCAACCTATGCGCCGTAGTTTAGGTGACAAACGCCGCTATATGGGTGAAGAAGATATCGCCGCAGTGGTGCGGGACTATGGTGAGTTTGTAGAAAGTGAAACAAGTAAGATTTTTGATAATGAAGACTTTGGTTATAATCGCGTTCCCATTGAAAGACCGCTACGTTTGCTCTACCAAATGGATGTAGAACGCAAAAGCCGATTTTTAGATGCTGTGCCTCACTTATTAGATGATGTGCAAGCGATAGATAGAGAATTAGGAAGAGAACCCCGTCCTAATTGGAGTGAGTTTGACAAGCTGATGAATGCTTTAATTAAGCGGCGTGGTAGCAAGTGGAAAAAGACAGAAAATAAGCTGTTTCGGGATGTTTTTACAGAGCGTAATCCAGAAGCCGAGGGGGTTATTCTCAAGCAACGTAAAGTGATTGACGAACCTAATGCGCGTGTTTGGGGTTGGTTCCGGGATGCTAAAGGCAAGGTAGAGCTTATGTATGAGCCAGATACGCAACTACGGGATTTTGAAAATGTGCGTTTGACAGATGAAATTGTGGGCTATTTTCACCGTGAGGTTGAGCCGCACGTAAATGATGCGTGGGCAGACGGTGATAAAATTCGCAGTGCTTATGAGATTAATTTTAATCGGCATTTTTATAAATACACTCCTCCGCGACCTTTAGCTGAAATTGATGCTGACATTAAACGCATGGAAGAAGAGTTTATGCGTTTGCTGCATGAGGTGATAATGTGACAAAGTTATGGTTACAACACCTGCCTGAGAGATGGAAAGCGGTGAGACTCAAAACAGTTGTTGAATTGAAAACACTTCGGGCTAATGGAAGTTCTATAGACGGAAATTATCTTGGGTTAGAAAACATCGAGCCGTGGACAGGAAGATTACTTAAGTCCGCAACGAGCGAAAACACATCTAATGACGAAGATGAAAAAGAAAGTGCAGTGAGTTGCTTTGAGCCAGGTAATATTCTATTTGGTAAGCTTCGCCCATACCTTGCTAAAGCGCATCTTGCACAAGAATACGGTATTTGCACAACTGAACTACTAGTCCTGAAGCCTAGTGAGCTTTTGTTTGAACGTTTTCTTCTTCAGGTATTGTTAACTCCTGAGTTTATTAACCTTGTCAATGCAGAGACATTTGGAGCCAAAATGCCTCGTGCTGATTGGAATACAATTGGTAATCTTTTAATTCCGCTACCCCCACTCTTTGAACAACGTGCGATCGCAAATTACCTTGATCGTGAAACTGCCAAAATAGACACACTCATCTCAGATAAAGAGCGTCTGCTTGATTTACTGACGGAAAAGCGCCGCGCTCTTATCACTGATGCTGTTACTCATGGTTTAAATCCCACTATTCCCTTGTGGAATTCAGGTTTTGAGTGGTTAGGGAAAATTCCACAACATTGGAATGTTAAAAGAATAAAGTTTTTGATATTTGGCATTGATACTGGCTTTTCACCACAGTGTTATAACTTTCCAGCACAGGAAAGAGAGTGGGGAGTATTGAAAACAGGATGTGTCAATGGTGGTATTTTCAATCCTCAAGAAAACAAAACTCTGCCTCCTGAAATTGAGCCACCTTTAGAACTTGAGGTAAAAAAAGATGATATTCTGATGTCTCGTGCCAGTGGCTCTAAAGACTTGATAGGTTCAGTAGTGCTTGTACAAAATCAACCTAGTGAGAGATTGTTGCTTTCAGACAAAATTTTTAGGCTTAAGCTTAATACTGAAATTTGTGATGCTAAGTTTTTTGTCATCACAATGGGATCATTCATTGTTCGACAGCAAATTCTACAGTTTGTAAGTGGTGCAGAAGGGCTTGCAAACAATATCGCTCAAAGTGATATTCGTGAGCTATTGTTTCCTGTACCTCTAATGGAAGAACAAATAAAGATTGTTTCATTTGTTGAAGAAAAAACAAGTAAAATTGATAAACTATCTCATGCTGCTGTAATGACTATCGACTATTTACATGAGCGTCGCGCTGCATTGATTACAGCAACAGTCACCGGACAAATTAAAATGACTGGATAATGTACTTAGTCAATATTAGTAAGTAAATTTTTATTTTCACCTCACTAAATGTATCAATTTTTGAAGAAAGAAACAATAAAATTGATACCTTATACAAACATGAGCTATAACCTATTAGCTTCAGCGTTTTGCTGCACAAATTATAGCAGCAATTACTGGACAGTTTACTGTAACAGTAGTCTAAAATGCAACTTAAGTCTCTGACACTTACTGATTTTCGTTCTTTCGAGCAAGCAACGTTTGAGTTCCAACCAGGTATGAATCTACTCGTCGGTATCAACGGTGTAGGCAAATCTAGTGTACTTGATGCCTTGCGGATTGTACTGTCAAGAGTGTTACCCAACTTTACTGCCTGTCAAGATAAACGCCTCAACTTTGAAGTTGATGACATTATGGTGGGGCGCGATCAACTTGCTGTTGACCTTAAATTTCAGGCGTTTGACATTCCTTTCGTCTGTAATGTAACCAGGGGTAAAAACCATAAGGTTGAGTTCAAGCCGGATAACAAGAATATTCTCGAACCTCTCAAAAGTGATGATGAGCAACCACTTGTAGTCTATTTTTCTACACGACGCTCTGTACCTATTGAAAAAGTGCTGAATGAGAAAAGTAGTGCGGGTAATCAGTCTGCTGCTTTTGCTGAGGCATTAACTCATCGAATGCTACGTCTCCGGGAATTTGCCGAATGGTGGTTGGTACAGCAGACTCTTTTAGGTGAGGACGCGGCGTTAGCACAGCAACGTCTGAAAGTTATGACAAACGTTGTTACAAGGTTTTTGGACTGGTGTACTAATCTGCGTGCTGTTGATAAACCGAAGACTACATTAATCCTAGACAAAGATGGAATGACAATTGATGTTAGTCAACTTTCAGATGGTGAGCGTGGTCTGTTGGCGTTGGTACTAGACCTAGCACGACGACTTTCTCAAGCTAACCCTAACCTAAAAGATCCACTAGAGAATGGTAAAGCTGTTGTCTTAATTGATGAAATTGATTTGCATCTACATCCACGCTGGCAACGCACGATTGTAGACCAACTAATCCAAACATTTCCAAAATGCCAGTTTATTGCTACGACACACTCCCCACAAATAGTGGGTGAAGTGCCAGCAGAGAGTATCCTTCTGCTGGAAAGTGGTCAGCAACCTTTCCGACCAGGCCAATCTCTAGGTATGGATAGTAACTGGGTGTTACGCTACTTGATGGGTGCTGCTACAAGGGATAGCACAACTGAACAGGCACTAAGCCGCATTGCGGACATGATTGAAAACGAGGAGTATGATGAAGCAACTAATGTGATCGATGATATGCGTTGTCAAATTGGCGAATTTCCAGAATTAGTACGTTTACAAACACGAATCGATAGGATACGGCTGTTAGGAGAGTAAATGAAGCATATTGCTAAAGGTTCTGAACCAAAAGAATTATGTAAATGGTTCGAGAGCGCGCCTATTGATGATCATGGCAAGCGAATTAATTGCAGTTATGAAAATGGTTTACCAAGTGATATCAGAAGGTTAGTTCAATACAATCTACTAAAAGAGCAAGGATGGCTATGTTGTTATACTGGCATCCGCATTAGTGAGGAAAGATCACATATCGAACACTTCAAGCCACAGAGCCTTTGTAGAAAGGAAGGCAACTATGAAGATGTAAATTACAATAATTTATTAGCAGCCTATCCTAAAGGAGAATGCCAATTCGGGGCAAGAGCCAGACATAACTGGTATGATGCTGATTCGTTTATAAGTCCGCTTGACAGACAGTGTGAAACAAAATTCATCTTTGATATGGAAGGACATATCAAACCTGCTGATGATAGAGATAAAACTATCCAAGATACTAATAAAAAAAATAATAAAAGTAGTCCTGCTAATATAACTATTAAAAAATTGGAGCTCGATCATGATCTTCTCATCGAAATGCGTCGAGAGGCTATTAACGAGGTATTTTTTTCAGAAAACAAAAAGTTGAGTGAAGCAAAACTACGCACAATTGTAGAGAATGGTTATAGTCATCGAGACAGACAGGGACGCTATCCACATTTCTGTTTTGTGATCGAGCAAGTAGCACAGGAACTTCTACGTAAAACAGAACAAAATCGCAGACGTAGAGAAGCCATTCACAGACAGTCACATCAATGAGCGATAATTCTTCTTCCTTTCGTCATAGCGAAACTGCATTTGAGAACGTAATTGAAAATCACCTTCTCACTCACGGCTATGTCAACGTAACAGATAAATTCGATCGCACTCGCGCTCTTTTTCCCAATATAGCGATCGCATTTATCCAGCAAACTCAATCCAAAGAATGGAAAAAACTAGAAGCACTCCACAAAGAAAAAACCAGTGAGCAAGTGCTGACAGACCTGTGTAAATGGCTGGACACTTACGGCTCACTACACACTCTGCGTCATGGATTCAAATGCTATGGTCGAACTCTGCGTATTGCCTACTTCAAAGCTGCCCACGGACTAAACTCAGATTTAGAAACCCGTTATGCTGCCAACTGCGTTGGTATCACCCGACAACTGCAATACAGTGAGCGAGAAAAAAAGCGATCGCTTGACATTACTCTTAGTCTCAATGGTATCCCACTTGTCACCCTAGAGCTAAAGAATCCACTCACAGGGCAAACAGTGGAAAATGCCAAACAGCAATACTGCCAAGACCGTGACTCCAGGGAAACTATCTTTGAGTTTAAACGCCGTACCTTAGTACATTTCGCCGTAGATACCGAAGAAGTATGGATGACTACACGCCTAGCCGGAGACGCTACCCACTTTTTGCCTTTTAACAAAGGATATGATGGCGGGGCAGGTAATCCACTAGACCCCCAGAGACGTAATTACCGGACTGCTTACCTATGGGAAGAAGTCTTACAACGCGACAGTCTACTTGATCTGTTGTGTCGATTTCTGCATCTCCAAACAAAAGAGAAGCGAGACGATGATGGTCGCAGGTTTAAAAAAGAAACCATGATATTTCCCCGCTATCATCAACTTCAAGTTGTGCGTTTACTGGTAGATGCGGCAAGGAGTGAAGGTGTAGGACACAACTATCTCATTGAACATTCAGCAGGTAGCGGTAAAAGTAACACCATTGGTTGGCTGACTCATCGCCTTGCCTCTTTATACAATGACCAAAACCGTCGTGTTTTTGATAGTGTAATTGTAATTAGCGATCGCCGCGTACTTGACCAACAATTACAAGACGCAATTTATCAATTTGAACATCGTCAGGGCGTTGTCGAGAAAATCGACGATAATTCCCGACAGTTGGCGCAAGCGTTGGAAAGTGCTGTTCCCATCATCATCACGACCCTCCAAAAATTTCCCTTTGTGACTCGCCAGTTAATCAAACTAGCAGAGGAACGTAACGAGCAGAGTAGTGGTATTCTACCTACCCGTCGCTGTGCCGTGATCATTGATGAAGCACACAGTTCACAATCAGGCGAAACAGTCACCGAGTTAAAAGGTGTACTTGGCGGCGAAGAGTTGCAAGCCCAAGCACGTAACCGCGCTCAGGAAGAAGGACTAGAAAATCTAGAAGAACTTTTCCGCAGTTTAGTCAAACGTTCTCATCAGTCCAACCTGAGTTTCTTTGCATTTACCGCCACACCAAAACATGAAACCCTAAAATTCTTTGGTCATCGCGGAGAGCCTTTTCATCGCTACACTATGCGTCAAGCAATAGAAGAAGGCTTTATCATCGATGTCCTGCGTAATTACACAACCTATAAAGTCTACTTCAACCTGATCAAAGCCGGTAAAAACGACCCCAACGTAGAACGCAAAAATGCTGCCCGCTCCCTGGCTCGGTTCATGCGCCTACACCCCCATAATATTGCCCAGAAGACAGAAGTAATGGTGGAACACTTCAACACCTTTACCCGCCACAAAATCGGTGGTCAAGCCAAAGCAATGGTAGTAACTAGCTCCCGCATAGATGCAGTGCGCTACAAACAGAGTTTCGACAAATACATCCAGGAAAAAGGGTATCCTATCAAAACCCTGGTAGCCTTTTCAGGTGTAGTCACAGACGACAAGATTCAAGATAAAACTTACAGCGAACAGGAGATGAATAAAGGTATTCGGGAGAAAGAATTGCCCGAAAGATTTGCTACCAATGAGTATCAGGTTTTACTTGTAGCTGAAAAATATCAAACAGGCTTTGACCAACCCTTGCTACACACCATGTATATTGACAGGCGATTGGCGGGTATTCAAGCAGTACAGACCCTTTCTCGCCTCAACCGCATTCACCCACTTAAAGAAGATACATTTGTCTTAGACTTCATTAACGATCGCGAAGAAATTCGCCAAGCATTTCAGCAGTTTTACGAAGGCGCAGAGTTAGGAGCAGAAGCAGACTCTCAACAACTTTACCAACTCCAGAGCGAACTAGACGCTTTAGGAATCTATTTAAATGAGGAAGTTGAACGCTTTTCTGAAATTTACTTTAAACCGAAACAGCGTCAGAGTATATCTGACCATCAAGGGATGAATGCAGCACTTGACCCAGCCGTTGACCGCTTCCGCGTTTTGGATCACGATCAACCAGAAGCAGCTAAAATTTGGCGTAAAAAGCTGACAGCATTTCGTAACCTTTACGCTTTTTTGAGCCAGATAATTCCCTACCAAGACTCTGATTTAGAACGCCTCTACATTTTTTTGCGTCACCTATCATCGAAACTGCCACGCCGCCCGAATGAAGTACAGTACGATTTTGATAGCGAAATCCAGCTAGAGTATTACCGCCTCCAGAAAATTAGTGAAGGCTCAATAGAGTTAAGCAAAGGTAATGCCCGTCCCCTAGATGGGCCAAAAGATGTCGGCACAGGTATTGTCCGTGGGGATACAGTCAAACTATCACAGCTAATCGACATTATCAACAATCGTTTTGGTACTGATTTTCATCAAGCCGATCAATTGTTTTTTGATCAACTTGTGGAGACTGCTGCCAATTACGAAGAATTACAACAAGCAGCACAGGTAAACTCTGCTGACAAATTCGCCTTGCTTTTCAATCAGATGTTAGATTCTCTGTTTGTTGAGCGAGTAGATCAAAACGAGGCAATTTTTGCACGTTACATGAATGACCGTGATTTTCAGAAGATGGTGTCAGATTGGCTAGTTTCAGAAGTATATCAGCGTCTCACTAGCAACTAAAAATCTGCGTATGACAATACAGTGATCCGCTATTTTTTTAGGATACAACGAGTTTGAAAACACGCTCTAGGCAATCTGTTGGGCTAATGAAAAATTCTCTCTCAGCAATGAATGTTAAAGGTTTCCCAAGCAGCAATAGCCGCCTTTTGCACGCGAAAGCTGAAGTCTACTACGTCTTTCATTAATAAGTGCCAGTTTCTCTCGGCTTCATCTTGAATTACCGCCCAAGAGTTTTCTAAGCGATCGCGTTGCATCAGTTTCTTTCCTTCAATATTATTTGCAGTATCTATATATTCTTTAAAAACTGCACCCTGTAATGATTAATCATTAGTCATTGTTAATTTCAAAAAGGACAAATGACTAATGACAAATGACTAACTAATAAGCTTTTGTTGGCAGTTGTTGCTCTAATTTTAGTAATGCTGCAACTCGCATTTCTGTAGCAGGGTGACTGGAGAATAAGTTACCCAGAAACTGTCCAGAGATGGAATTAATAATTAATAACGGCTCATAAGCTGGATTGGCATTTAAAGGTACTTGCTTTGCTGAGGCTTCTAAGCGTTGCAATGCCCTAGCTAAGGCGCGGGGATTACCAGTTAATTTCGCAGAACCTGCATCAGCAGAAAATTCTCGTGTGCGCGAAATAGCTAGCTGAATAATTGTCGCAGCCACAGGTGCAAGCATGACTGTTAATAAAACTCCTATTGGATTTCCACCTCTGTTGTCATCTCGCGAACCACCGCCAAACCATAGGCTGTAACTAACCATTTGGGCTAAGAATGAGATCGCACCAGCCACAGTAGCAGCAACGGCTTGGGTGAGGGTGTCACGATTAATAATATGGGTTAGCTCGTGGGCGATAACACCTTCAAGTTCATCGTCTGGCAATATATTTAAAATACCTTCAGTGACAGCCACAGCAGCGTGTTCGGGATCGCGCCCTGTTGCGAAGGCGTTAGCGCCTTGGCTTGGAACAATATAAACTCTAGGCATAGGAATGTTAGCGCGATCGCTCAATCTCTGCACCATCCGATAAAGTCCTGGTGCTTCCCTTTCACTTACCGGCTGTGCTTGGTATACTGCTAGCGCAATTTTATCTGATTGATACCAGGAAAACAGGTTTGTTGCTGCTGCCAAGCCAATGCCGATAATCAAACCACTAGAACCGCCAATTATCCAGTAACTAATTGCTATCAAAAGACCACTTAGTGCAGCTAGCAAAGCAGCCGTTTTCAATTGATTTGTCATGTTTTTGCTCTCCTGCTAATGCTGTGTAAATTTTTGAGAAAACAGCATTACTTCAGCTACATTTTGATTTTATCCAGCTAAACTTAGATATATGGTACAGAAAACCTATCAGATAAGTACGGTTTTCCTACTTAAGTTTTAGTCATAGAATTAATATTTATAGATACTAAAAACGCATCTATCTATAGGAATAAATTATTTATCTAGGCAGAAATTACAAGTGTGATGCTTAGATTGAGCTATGCCTAACTATTAGTTAAGATCCATTTACTTATAAAGGTTCTGAGTCTATTCCTTGTGCTTGATATATTTGTTGGGAAAATAGCTGAAAATCTAATTCACACGCCTTCAAAGCTTCAGTGGCTTGTGAGTATTTTGGGGCATCAAACAAATCGCGATCGCTAATTTTTGGCAACCAAGAACGCAGTTTCGTTAGTTCCGCTTCATTCTCTTCTAGTTCTGCAAAAGTGAGATTATTTATTTTCCGTTCCTCGCTCAATTCGCTATGGAAATCTCGACATTGCCCCAAAAACTCTTCATATTCTTGGTCTGCTTGCTGTTGAAAACGCTCTATCAACATAGCATTTTGCTCAGGTTCATCAATCCAAATAGTTAACAAATCTGCTTCACCGCTACCTGCTATAATGTTCGCTTTCAATTCTTCCAAATGGCTCTGCAAGTCTTTTCGCTGTGGTAGCAAGCAGACCGACTGCTGTAGATAAAGTGCGCCCAATCCCTTAAGTTTACGCCAAACATACACCCGCTGCGTCGAAGGCTGTGCGGGTACTTTGTAGACTAATAGGTTCCAAGATTCTCTATCCATAGAGGCATTGTAACAAGTGTTGCATTAGATTTAATTTATTGTTAAGTTGATTAATGAAACATCTGTTGCATTTAGAATAATTTATGAATCTGAACTATCAAGTTGGCAGCATTGACTGAAGTCCCATTATGCAAAAGATGGAACCTCTGGGGAATTGTCACTTACCCGCATATCCAGGGGATTTGAAAACTGTTTTACTGAATCATGCTGGTTTGGCTCAACATCCTCAAGGTGAGAAAGTCTATCAGATGGCGAGAGAAATTGCCCGATTGACTACCTTCAGCGATGCAGAAATCACCTATTGGTTCTCAAGAATTATAGAACTGATGTAGTATTTTCAAAAATCTTTGCAGCCAATAAATCTGCTGTAGAAGTGTACATAATAGATGTAGCAGAAACAGGCAATATGCAGGTACAAGATAAATTCGTCCAGAAAATTCCTCGGACTGTTTGGGTTTTGGGGTTTGTCAGTCTGCTGACAGATATTAGTTCCGAGATGATTAATTCTGTATTGCCTTTATTTCTAGTGTCAGTATTAGGGGCGAATATCTGGACTGTCGGCATCATTGAAGGTATTGCAGAAGCAACAGCTTCAATTTTAAAAGTCTTTTCGGGAGTGTTGAGTGATTACTTGGGACATCGTAAAGGATTAGCGGTGTTTGGGTACGGATTATCAACCTTTGTAAAACCTTTATTTGCTGTAGCTACCAGTCCAACTGGGGTGTTAATAGCTCGATTTGGCGATCGCATTGGCAAAGGTATTCGGGTAGCGCCCCGCGATGCTTTGGTTGCCGATTCAACTAACGCAGAGGTACGCGGTGCAGCTTATGGATTGCGTCAATCCCTCGATACTATCGGAGCATTTTTGGGGCCTTTGGCAGCATTTGCCCTGATGACTGCTTCCGAAAACAACTTCCGCCTAGTTTTTTGGTTAGCACTGATCCCTGGATTTTTCGCAGTGGCTTTATTAACAGTGGGAGTGCGCGAACCAACAAGTGAAACTCAAGAAAACCGAAGCAATCCTCTGCAATGGGAAGCTTTACGCAGTTTAGGTCAAGGATACTGGGTACTTGTAGCAGTGGCGCTGCTATTCAATTTAGGCAACTCCAGCAATGCTTTTTTATTGCTGCGAGCTGAACAAACAGGTATTTCAGCTTCACTCATACCGTTGACATTAATGGTGATGAACATCGCCTACTCATTCAGCGCCTACCCAATAGGAATACTTTCCGATCGCATAGGTAAATTTGGGTTATTATTAGGCGGATTTTTCCTATACGCTCTAGTCTATCTAGGCTTTGCTTTCGTGCAGACACCTTGGCAAGTCTGGGGATTGTTTGCCCTTTATGGTCTGCATTTAGGTATGAGTAAAGGATTGCTGTTGGCGCTAGTAGCAAATAGTATACCTGCAAATCTGCGCGGCACTGCTTTTGGATTCTTCAACTTGGCTATAGGATTAGCGCTTTTACCCGCCAGTTTGCTAGCTGGTGGATTGTGGCAAACACTGGGAGCAGAGGCAACATTTATAACTGGAAGCTTGTTTGCGATCGCTGCTGTCTTATTGCTGGTAATTAATAGAAAAAAATATTTACAAATCTAACTAGGACTTACGTAAAATATCTTTCAAACTCTCATTTCTCTGTGTCCTCTGCGCCTCTGCGGTTAGTTATTCTAATAAAATTTTAATTCTCAACAAGCCGCTGCACCCTGGCTGTAACTCTTAATTTACTGAGTCTTCGCACCAGTAACATAGCTTGTTGTTTATATAATGCTACTGGTAGCAGTCCAGGCAAATTATGCATCAACTCTCTAGCTGTGCCAATGTTACATCCCGATATTATACTTATTTCATTTGCACCATCAAAAATCGCATCTTGAGCTAAAACTTTCTCAACCTGCACTTGCCAATTGCGAGGAAACATTTCACCTCGCTCAATCCGCTGGAGGCTATTGCTATTTGCCAGAACAACCAGGCGATCGCCAACAGCAAGTTGTGTATGATCGGCAGGCATTAACTTAACAGGCGATCGCTTCAGGTTTTGGTATAAAATTGGTACAACTCCATAACCATAAGCAACTTCAGCTAATAGTAATCCATTCAGTGTATCTCCAGCTTCAATCGTGTACTCTACTACCAAAATAGTTTGAGTATCGAAATTAAACAAGCTGAGAATATTTTCTCCAAAAGCCGCAGCCGCAAATACTTCTGCTGAAATTGCAGAGGTGCAAATAACTTGAGCATAAGGAAACAAGCGTGCGACGTTATCACGAAAATATTGGTCATAAGTCCGAATAATCACACGAGTGTTAGGACTCTTAGCGTATGCCATCAAAGCTATTTCCAGATTCTCCATGTCATCATCCGTAACGACAACAACACTTTTACTATTAGCAAGATTCACCTTGCCTAGAGCATCAGCAATATTATCAATAATCAGTGGTATTTTGTTGAGAAAATCGGCATTTAGTGCTGTGGTGCTAATACCTACCAAAGGTTGCTTAAATTCTTGTAATAAAGCCGCGACTCGCTGGCCAACTCGATTTAATCCAATCAGAACAACATGGTCTTTTTGGGGGATTGATGGCCGGTAACTATTGAAAAACTTAAACCTTGAACTTAACAAAGCATCAGTTAGTAACGCATATAAAACCCCAACAAAACCTATACCCGTTAAAGTTAGTGCGAGACTAAACAATCGTAACCACCCTGGCATATTTTCCGCTGCCTCTGGTGGCGTTTTAAAATTCACACCGCCAAATATATCTCCGTATCCTCCTAAAAGTAAGATAGCAATAGCATAAAATGCTTCTAATATGTTACTTCCAGGATAATTTAAGATATAGATAATTGTTCCAAAACACCAAAGAAAAAGTACTGTAATTCCACAGATAATTGCCACCCGCAAACTCTGATAACGATATAATTTTCGCGAGAGATATGTTATTTTATATTTGAAATTATTCCAAGCTCTGCCTAATACAATTTCTTGCCATAACTGCTGCCAGTTGTATTTACGCACAGTAGCAAGTTGCTTCAAACTTTTAACTTGCTCTGTGACTTCGATATAAATAATCGTATCATCTGGGTGTAACGTCGCTTCTGGTTCCCACTGATGAAATTCTTTAGGCAAGGGAGATGAATCATTAGCGTGATTTAATACCCGACGATACAAGGTATTCAGTTCGTGTATACGCCATTTATTGCCCCAGTTATCACTCATTTTAATCTGACGCTTTACTACCCGAAATTGGCGTTCCTCCAGTTGGAAATATCCGAGATTATCATCTCCAAGGGCTGCGATAGCAAAGCCAGAAGCAGAAATTTGATTCGGTTCAAAGGCAATAAAATTACCAAGAGTTTGACTTAAAAGTTCATTGAGATTTTGTTTGTCAGAACGTACAACCAAGCGAATTTGAGGATTTAAAAGCCTCGCGGCAAAAGCAGCTTCTATATTTACCCGTTCATTACCAGTAACTAAAAGTACAGTTCGGCACTGAGAAATATTTGCCTGTTCTAAAATACTGGATTGACGGCAATCTCCGATTAATAAATGTTCTAATAAACTGGATAAATTTGATACCTGCAAATTTTTGGGTTGTTCTTGATCGATAGCATTGACAATAGCACCATACTCTTTCAGTACTGCAACACAATGCTGACCCAAACTTCCTAGCCCACAAACTAAAAACCGATCTAGTTTTGTTTGAGAATCTTTAACAGGCTGATAATTAGTTTCTGATGATGGCAGCATATAATACCGCCAATGATACACATGATTTATCTATATCGTAGAATACCAAAGATATTGACCTACAGCAAAAATGGTACTATTAATTAGATAATTAACGGCGATGGAGCTCGCCAAAACCGCCTTTCCAGCGCGATAAACTCTCTTCTGGAAGGCTGATGGCTCCTACTTTCCTTGCTGACTGCGGGAGAGTAGGGCTTGGCTAAATGCATTACCTGACTCTCCTGTAGAAAGTATTTGTCTACAAATCGCACTTCAAGGAGTCATGGTATGAAACACTTTCGTCAGTTTGAACCATTTATTGCCTTACCTCATCTAATCAAGTGGTTGCCTATTTCTTTTGTGGTCGGCATTCTTGCTGGAACAGCTTCGGCGGCGCTTTTAGCATCATTGGAATGGGCAACTGATTGGCGGGAATCACATCGCTGGATTATCGCCTTGCTTCCCCTTGGCGGCTTCTTGAGTGGTTGGATTTATCATCAATTTGGGCGGACTGTAGAAGCCGGAAATAACCTTTTGCTGGAAGAAATTCATAATCCTAAAAATATTATTCCCTTCCGTATGGCTCCTCTAGTTTTACTAGGAACAGACCTTACCCATTTTTTTGGTGGTTCAGCCGGTCGTGAAGGTACAGCATTGCAAATGGGTGCTTCTTTGGCAGACCAGTTAACTAAAATATTACATTTTAAAGGGGCTAATCGGCGAATTTTGTTAACCGCAGGTATCAGCGGGGGATTCGCTTCCGTTTTCGGTACTCCCTTAGCTGGAACCGTATTTGGTCTGGAAGTTTTAGCAATTGGTAAAATTCATTACGACGCTCTTTTTCCTTCTTTAATTGCTGCGATCGTTGGAAATCAAGTAACCTTGCTATTGGGTTTAAATCATACACCATACCGACACGCTCCGTTAATACCAACGCTCACAATTTGGGGGCTGATTTCTGCCATTATCGCAGGTGCAATTTTTGGAATAGTCGCAAGATTCTTTGCTAAAGTAACTCACCAAATTAGCCACTTGTTTAAAGCAAAAATATCTTATCCTCCAATGCGTCCTTTTATCGGCGGTGCAATGATAGCAGTAATTGTTGGGTTGAGTGGTACAACTAAATACATTGGGCTTGGTATCCCTACTATTGTTGATTCTTTTTTCACTCAGCTACCTCCTTGGGATTTTGCAGCCAAATTAGGTTTGACTGCTCTAACTCTAGGAGCAGGTTTTAAGGGCGGGGAAGTAACCCCTTTGTTTTTTATTGGTGCAACTTTAGGTAATGCTTTGTCGTTGCTTTTAGCATTACCTGCACCACTTTTAGCAGGAATGGGATTTGTGGGTGTGTTTGCGGGTGCAGCAAATACACCTTTAGCATCAACTTTAATGGGAATTGAACTATTTGGTCTGGAATCGGGGGTATTTATTGGTATTGGCTGTATAGTGAGCTATTTATTTTCAGGTCATTCAGGAATTTACTCTGCACAGCGTATTGGGTTGAGCAAATACTCTGCTGTATATTTAGAAGAAGGGGTGACTTTGGCTAATTATGGACGAGCAAAAGTTGAGCAAAAAATTGATTTACCTGATGATGGGGAAGAAGAAATAAGTAATTCTGAAAAATAATTTATAGACGCAATTAGAACCACTAAAATAATTTATCTGTTAGAGCTATTAAGCAAATTGTCTTAAGATTTTAAAAAAGCAAGGAATATGATATTTAGTGTCATTACTTTGTTCTGAATAAAATCTTCCTATTTCTAACAATAGTTGATCTTTAAATGTCTGAACTGAAGAAGTCCAGTCACTTGGTGGTTGAATTTGGTTCCAGTAAGACTTAGCTTTTTTAAGTGTTAATAAAGCTAAAATTAACTCATTCTTTTGAGTATCATCTTGAGCATTTTCAAACTGTTCTCTCCATGAATCTCTCAATTTATCTATTGCAGTACAATCTAATCCAGAGCAATGACTAATGCGATTAGATACTTTTGATAAATTGCTTTTTAAATCAGAATCAGTAATGATAGCATCTGCCATAGTCAGATAAATCTCTCTAAGTAGTAGAGAATTACTATTATAAAGTGTAGAAAAAGTATCAAATATTGGTTGTAATTCAGGTATGACAAAATATGCTTCTTTATGTATTAAACCCGTAACCCATATACGATGCTGTTTTGCATTTTCTTCATTTATATTGAGTTTTGTATAAAGATCACAGAAAATTGCTTCTGTATCTGAAAAAATATAACTATATTCTTTTGTTATATTTTGTGTTTGTAGATCAACATCTACAATTGCAAAAAGTTTTTCTAAACTTAAATAAGAGTTATCCTTATTTTCATCATGTAACTTTGAAAGAGTAAAATATGTATCTAATACATCTTTACGATCTCCGCAGTTAAAAAACTCTGGTCGATATTGACTCCATGATTTTGGAACACACGCCTTGTAAAAGTTGGAATCTGGCATCTGTTCCATCTTGCGATATGACTGAGGTGATGGTCTGCCTTCAGTATCCCAAATACCACCTTCGCCTTCGCACAGTACAACGATCTTATTTTTAATTCTACGAGAGCCAATTATTATTTCACAATGTTGTTTTAGTTGTTCCGGCTTAAGACTCATATTTAATTTTTAGCTTCTGGCTTTAAAAGTTTTGGTTCTAGTTCCTTAACGTGAGCAGGTGTAAGAGCTTGACATAACTCATATGAGTGAGTTGCAAGAATATATTGATTACTTGGTGCCCATTGGTTGATATCTGCAATTATTTGATATTGCCAATCTGGATGAAATGCTATTTCAATTTCATCCATGAGTACAATTGCATTTTCTATATTATGGTACTTTATCCATATATAAATGCTCAATCTTTTCAACTCACCATGACTGAGGTCTTCGGGATATAGCTCTAAACCATCTTTATCTAATTTAAAACTGACACCTGATAAATCTGTATCTATATTTATTTTTTTATTAAATATTATTATATTTAAATCATTTATTAGTGCTTTATAGCTATTACCATACTCCCCTTTTTTTATAGCTTCTGCAAAGTCTTTATCTCGAGCAGACTTAAAGGCTTCAATAAGGATATCTACAGCCAGAAAATCATAGGTAAAAAAACCTGATAGTTTAGATTTGGCTAATTTAAGCTGTGAATAGTAGTCAGTTTCGTTATCCTGCTCTTTAAATAAGAGTTTTCTAGATTCTTTAGAATTAAAAAGAAAAACTTGGGTAGAAGGAGCCGCAAGAAATATTTTTTGTGATAACTCTTTCATAAATGTTTCTACTTCGTTCATGTCTATGTTATCGATATGGCAAAGTAAAACTTCCTCTTCATCTTTATTACCATTAGCTGAATAATTACAGATATATAGTAGCTTTTCTAATTGCAAATATTTTAAAACTCTTTGTAAGATACTTTCAAGCTGCTCACGTTCTTCATAATATTTTTCTAGATTTAATTTAGATATATCGAGTCTTGTTTGAACTTCATCTTGAAATCTTTCTATAGATATATTTGCTATTGGTAATCTTAGAGTTCTAAATTCAAATCTTTGAAGTCTTTGCTTTAAGTCTCCCAATACATAACGTCTTTCCTCACTACTCTCAATTTTCCTCACATTATCTAATTTAATAATAGCTCTCTCTAAATCTTGTATTTCCTTTTCATTAGTTGAAATTTTATTTATCACCCTATCTAATTTATTTGATGAAACAGACAATTGTCGATAATTATCATTGTCAATTTCAGTCTTGTCATTTGATATTAATAGCTCCCTCAGATAAGAGTCGTTATAAGATAAAAATTCAAGCTGTATAATTTTATCGTCATTCCAAATATCAATTATGGCTAATACTCTTTTGTTAGAATTGTTATTAATCGTAAATCCATAAAGTATATTTTTCACGAAATCTTTTTTCTCGGAATCACTAGAACAATGCAATAAAATAAAAATTAATTGCAAAAGTGTACTTTTACCACCACCATTTTGACTTCCAAGGGGAAAAATACTGGGGATAAATTCTGGTTCAAAAGTTATATCAACGTTCTTTAAAATGCGAAAATCTGGAACTTGGACTCGTAGTAATTTCATAAAAAGCTCCTATTGCCAACTTGATACTAACTATCTTGGATTATCAAATAGGGTGGGCAGTATCCACCCTAATATTTGAGACTTCCAGATTGAGTTTAACTAAGATAGTCAGACTTAATGCAAAAAATGCCTTAAACCTTAAACTTCTCGGCAATCCGCTTCATCGCCTCTTCCACATTCTCCCGGCTGTTGAACGCCGAAATGCGGAAGTAACCTTCACCCGCAGCACCAAAGCCAGAACCAGGGGTTCCGACAACGTTGACAGTTTGCAGCAGCTTATCAAAGAATTCCCAACTGGATAAACCATTAGGCGTTTTTACCCAAACGTAAGGTGCATTCACACCTCCATAAACTGATAATCCGGCGGCTGTGAGTTTCTCGCGGATAATTTTGGCGTTTTCGAGATAGAAATTCACCAATCCTTTGATTTGTGCTTGTCCTTCTTCAGAATAAACTGCCTCGGCTCCGCGTTGGATGATGTAAGAAACACCGTTGAATTTGGTAGACTGGCGGCGATTCCAGAGTTTCCACAGTTCGACATCGGAACCATCGGCGGCTTTTGCTGTGAGTGTCTTCGGTACCACAGTTAAGGCGCAACGGGTTCCTGTAAAACCTGCGTTTTTAGAGAAAGAACGAAATTCGATCGCAACTTCTCTTGCACCTTCAATTTCATAAATTGAATGAGGAAGCGAAGGATCGGTAATATAAGCTTCGTAGGCTGCATCAAAGAAAATAATCGAGTTATTAGCTTTGGCATAGTCTACCCATGCTTTGAGATATTCTTTGGTAGCAGTTGCGCCAGTGGGGTTATTGGGAAAGCAGAGATAAATTAAATCTACTTTCTTTGAGGGAATCTCGGCGGTGAAGTTGTTATCAGCCGTAATTGGTAGATAAACTAAACCCTCAAATTCGCCTTTATCGTTAGCATCCCCAGTATTTCCAACCATCACGTTAGTGTCTACATACACAGGGTAAACTGGGTCAGTAACGGCAATTATATTGTCATGACCAAAGATTTCCAAAATGTTGCCTGTGTCGCACTTGGAACCGTCGGAGATAAAGATTTCCGATGCATCTATATCGGCTCCGCGTGCTTGGAAATCTTGAGTAGCAATTTTTTCTCGTAACCAAGCGTAGCCTTGTTCTGGGCCGTAACCTTTGAAGGTATTGCGATCGCCCATTTCTTCCACAGCTTTAATCATCGCTGTGCGGCAAGCCTCTGGCAGAGGTTCGGTAACATCGCCAATGCCCAGCCGGATGATTTTAGCATTACTGTTCGCTTCTGCAAAGGCATTCACCCGCCGAGCAATTTCTGGAAACAGATAACCCGCTTTCAGCTTCAGGTAGTTGTCGTTAATAGTTGCCATTATGTAGATTATGAAAAACGCCCTCAAATAGCTTACTGCTAATTTATGAGGGCGATAACTTTGTTGTGGGGAGTGGGGAAGAGGCAGGGGAGCAGGGTGCAGGGGGCAAGGGGGAGAATCAAAGAATTATCTCTTTCTCCTCTGCTCCCTGCTCCCTGCCCCTCTGCCCCATGCCCAATGTCCAATCAGACATTTATCGGCTGTTTATTATCGGTTGAGGTGTAACTGTTGCGATCGCTAACGACAAACTCCGTAATTGATTCTTTACCTGTAATCAATCTTGCTCCACGATTACGGGTGAAATAGCTCCATGCCCACTGAATCATTACTACTAATTTGTTGTTAAATTCAATTAAGAAGTAGATGTGAATAAATAGCCAAAACAGCCATGCAACGAAACCTTTCAGCTTGGTAAAGCCCAAATCTACCACAGCAGAATTGTGCCCAATCATTGCTAAACTACCATGATCGGTATAAGCAAAGGGTGGCAAAGTGTTACCTGCAAGCCGCTTTTGGACTAGTTCTGCTACATATTCACCTTCTTGCTTCGCTACAGGTGCAACACCGGGTAGCGGTTTACCATTTTGATGAGAAAAATTCGCTAAGTCGCCAACTACAAAAATATTGGGATGTCCCTTAATACTCAAGTCAGGTTCTACAATAATCCGTCCAGCGCGATCGCACTCTGCACCTGTGTGTTCTGCTAGCACTTTGCCCATTGCCGAAGCTTTCACACCTGCTGCCCATAATACCGTTTTTGAGGCAATTTCTTTAACTTCATCGCCTTGTTTGAGGGTAACAGTATCGTTTTCAATATTTGTTACCAGTGTTTTTGTCTGGACAACCACACCCAACCGCGTTAAGGATGCTTCTGCTTCTTGTGATAACTCTGGTGCAAAGGGTGGCAAAATCCGATCCAGCCCTTCTAATAGCAAAATCTTGGCTTCTGATGTGTCGATGTTGCGGAAATCTTCTTTGAGAGTTTGGTTTGCTAATTCTGCGATCGCACCAGCTAACTCTACACCTGTTGGGCCACCACCCACAATTACAAAAGTTAACCAAGCACGGCGTTTTTCTGGATCGGTTTCATTTTCTGCGGCTTCAAAGGCTGAAAAAATCCGGCTACGCATTTCTATGGCATCTTCTACTGTTTTCAAGCCTGGGGCGAATTCTTCCCAGTTATCTTTGCCAAAGTAGGAATGCTTGGCTCCTGTGGCGACAATTAACGTATCGTAAGCTATTGCTTCGTCGCCCACAATCACTTTCTGCGCTTCTGGATCGATATTATTCACCTCTCCCAGCAGCACTTTCGTATTCTTGCTCTTGCTGAGTACAGAACGCAACGGTGAGGAGATATCAGCAGGAGATAGCGCACCTGTGGCGACTTGATATAAAAGGGGTTGAAATAGATGAAAGTTACGTTTATCGATTAGAGTAACGTTTACTGCCGCCTTGGCGAGTGTTTTTGCTGCATAAAGTCCACCAAAACCACCGCCAACGATTACTACTTTATGGGGTGGATTATTGTCAAGTGAATTTACCATAAGAAATATTATCGTGTATGCCGACTATTGTAACTATTCTTAACAGATTTGTATCAAAATTGTCATCATATTTTTTGTATTGCTCTTTACATTTGAAAAAGTATTAAAGTAATCAAAACTACAGGATAAACAAAATTTTTTAACACAAAGGTGCAGACAATAAGAGTTTGGAATATTTGAATCCCTCTTTATCTGTGTAAATTTATCAAAGGTAGATGTAGAATTTATGCAAGTTTAGTTAGAACGAGTTGACTCTGGTGTTTGTGTCAAACGTGGTGAATGAGTTCGCCGCCAACGCCTAAAGCCATAGATAAGAGCAACAAAAATTAATAAATAGGGACTGTAAACAATTAACCAAATACCCAGCTTGAGTAAGCCAACAGAAAATGCACTCAAAGAATGGGTAGAGTTATTCCAAGTTTCCTTAACTTGCAAACCCAAGGCAGGTTGGGGACTGGTACTAGAAACTGCTGCTTCTAGGTTCAGCGTAATAGTGGAATATGCAACTTGATTTTGTAAGCTTTTGAGTTGGGCATCAATTTGTTCTATGGTTTGGCGGACATTACTCAGCTCTTGGGCAACACTAAGCACATCTCTCACCGAACCTGCCCGATCCATAATTTTTTGCAAATTGGCTTCAGTTTTCTGTAAGTTGGTTAATCTGGCTTGGAAATCTACGAGGCGATCGCCTACATCTTCGGCAGTGATATTACGACTCTCTACAGTGCCCAATTTAGCTAGTTGTTCTAGGGTAGGTTCTAGCCGATTCTCTGGTATCCGCAATTGAATTGTTGCTGTGTAACGCGGGTTGTCATTTTTGGGTTGTTGTTGTTTCAGCCCGATTAAATCCCCTTGCTGTTGATTGATAATTTGCGAAACAGCATCAATAGTCTTATCTACAGAGTTGACAGTCAAAGAGATTGCTGCCTTTTTGATGAGTTGGGGACGAGAACGGGCTATTGGTGAAGCTTCCGCCTTTTGGGAAAGACTGCTTTCACGAGCAGATAATTGATTTGCCGCGCCATCGGCTGCCATTTGAGGTGCAGACTGATTTGTTGACCGATCCGAAGAGGCGCAACTGGTGAAAATCACCCCTCCTAATAACGCACTGATAAATAAAGCAGATGTGCGCGGCAATTTAGTCGAAGTATACATAATCTATCCTCAGATGGATGAAGTTAACCCAAGTATTACTGAATAAAAACTCAAAGCCTGTATTGTTGCGATTTATGTAACAGGGTTAGTCATTTGTCATTTGTCCCCAATCCCCAATCCCCAAATTGAATGATTGATAGTTCATCTGTGTTACTCAATTTGGGGTACAATCGTAAGCCTGCCAATAAATGACGATGCTTGCTGACAGGAGATGCTTCTATGGCCCGGATGTATTATGACGAAGATGCCAATTTAGACCTTTTGGCTGGAAAAACTATTGCTATCATTGGCTATGGTTCCCAAGGTCATGCCCACGCTCTCAATCTCAAAGATAGTGGTTTGAATGTGATTGTGGGACTATATCCGGGTAGTAAGTCAGTCGCAAAAGCTGAAGCAGCGGGGTTAACTGTGAAAAATGTTGCCGATGCTGCTAATGCTGCTGACTTCATCATGATTTTGTTACCTGATGAAGTTCAAAAAACGATTTACAAAAACGAGATTGAACCCAATCTAGAAGAAGGAAATGTGTTAGCTTTTGCCCACGGCTTCAATATTCACTTTGGGCAAGTTGTACCACCAGATAACGTAGACGTGGTGATGGTTGCACCAAAAGGGCCGGGGCATTTGGTACGGCGGACTTATGAAGGTGGGGAAGGTGTACCAGCGCTGTTTGCAGTTTATCAAGATGCTAGTGGTCAGGCACGCGATCGCGCCATGTCTTATGCTAAAGGTATCGGTGGTACTCGCGCCGGTGTTCTGGAAACGACTTTCCGCGAAGAAACCGAAACCGATTTATTTGGCGAACAAGCGGTATTATGCGGTGGTTTGAGTGCTTTAATCAAAGCTGGATTTGAAACTTTGGTAGAAGCTGGTTATCAACCAGAATTGGCTTATTTTGAATGTCTGCATGAAGTCAAGTTGATTGTTGACTTGGTTGTAGAAGGTGGTTTAGCCAAAATGCGCGACAGCATTTCTAACACCGCTGAATATGGCGATTACACGCGTGGCCCGCGGATTGTGACTGAACAAACCAAAGCTGAAATGCAGAAGATTCTCAGCGAAATTCAATCTGGGCAATTTGCACGAGAATTCGTTCTCGAAAACCAAGCTGGTAAACCAGGATTTACCGCCATGCGTCGTAAAGAAGCTGAACACAAAATTGAAGAAGTTGGTAAAGATTTACGTGCTATGTTTAGCTGGTTGAAAAAGGCTTAAGCAAAAAAATAACATCAGACATCTCCAAAAAAAAAGAATGTAGAGACATAGCAGTGCTACGTCTCTACAAGAGTTCTGGTTACAGCATATTTAATTTCTGGAGATGTCTAAACATCATTTGCTTTGAGTTTTGAGATAATCTGCAATGTACTCTCCGTAAGTATCGCGCAATATTTGTTCCCGAAATTTGAATCCTAATGTTTTCCCTCGACAGGATAGAGATCCGCACAAGCATCCGAAGACAACAATTAATTCATATTCAGTGGTTTCGTAGTCCCAGCTAATTTCTTCATCTGCTTCGATATCGCACAAAGCAACGAAGTCATATCCTCCAAACTGATTGTTCCTTACCCCAGTATTTGGATTACAAGAATGGTTAATAATCCAAGAAGGCTCATCTAGGTGGACATGTAAATTAAAATCCATCTGAAATGTATACATTGTTCGTTCGGGAACTGCTTCAATTTGCATACCTACCACGACGATTTCCCCTTGGGCAAATTTTTTTGTAGCAAATACTCCTCGTCCTTTCGCTGTTTTCTGAATCGTGACATGAGAATTGAGCTTTGCAGCTGAAATCGACTCTATTGTAGTCATAGATAAAGACCCACTATGTTTAAATTTCTTGCAGCTTCCAAGTTTCAAACTTGGCTTAGTTAGATTTCACTTTCGAGGTAACAGTCCGTTAACCGCTCTGTACCTCAACTTTTCCTTCCGGCTCAATCTTTTGAGGGCTTTGACTTAGAAGCAGAGCAACTAACACAAGAATCGCGCCAATTAAACCGCGTATTCCCAGATGTTCTCCAAGTAGCCAAAACGAGAAAATTGTCGCGAACAATGGCTCAAGTGTAAAAAGTAAAGCAGCTTCGTCAGCTGAAACCCATTGCTGTGCCAATGTTTGAAGCCAGATGACAGCAGCCGTCGCCACCAGCCCTAAGTAGAAAATCACTCCCCAGTGCTGGTGAATTACCTCAAATTGGTTAATAATTTGCGTGTTGTTCCAGAGTACCCCTACCGTTGCAATGAACAAAAGTTGAACACTGGTGAGTGTTAAAGTGGGGTGACGGGAGGCGACTCGCTCTAGGAAAATTATGTACACTGCATAGACAAAAGCATCAACGAACATCAACAAATCGCCAATTCCTAGTTCTCCGCCTTCCCAAAACATCACACCAATACCGATGACAGCTACTCCAGCAGCTAGGAAAGTTTTCAACGGTACGCGCTGACCACTCAGCCATCCCAGCAGAGGTACGATGAGTGTGTTCAAACTGGCAATGAATACTGCCCGGTTTGCTGGTATAGTTTTGAGTGCAATTGTTTCTATAGCTAAGTAAAATAAAAGCAAAAGTCCTAGTACTGTACCATCACGAAATAAAAGTGCGTTAATATTACGTAAATTTAGGGTAAAAACTGCTGCGGCAATGACAAATCGTGTAGCAATCAATGCACTTGGTGGAAGGCTACTAACGATGTCTTTAGTCAATGGAAAAGTTGTAGCACCGATTATATTGACAAGGATAAGCAGAATTATTCCTTTGAAACGCAAGGTATTGTCAATTTGCATCAAACTAATTGATTGAATAATGTTTCTTTACATCCATAAAGAATCCGATCGCATAAATAATTTTGCTTTTGTTCCATCCCGTTACTACCTTCAGAATCGAGGCTTTTTAGTTGGCTAAGTACTACTAGTCCAATTTTCATAATTTCATATCTTTTTCCACATTGCAATTAAAAGGTAAAGGAAGTTTGCATTAATCTAATCTAAACTGTATCATTTGTTGTGTTATATTCAGTATTTGTAATTATCAAAAATCCGCGACCAATAAAAATTCTATCATTAAGTGGTTAGCGATAAGATAATTGCAAACGTAAGGAAGTACCTCGTTTGCAGGGTTCGATAAAATCATTGTTTGTCACTTTAGGAGGCATCCCCAAGAAAAAACTTAATTGATTGCCTAATTTGCCCAAACCTGATATTGCCGTAATTGCTCAACTCCAGATATCTGCATGAGAACCTTGAGAGCGATTGGCATCACAAAATTTCTGTGATGATTAATAGTCTCTGCTAATTAGTTGTAGTTGAAGCAGGTAAAATAACCCTCACTGCAAGCTAGGAGGGGACTATGATGTACCTTGTATGATTAGGAAAAGCTATGATATCATGATTTTTTTAGTTGAATTATGTTTTTTCGATGTCATTACTAATAGATGACTGAATAGTTATATTCTTGATAAAACTCACAGGGAACATAACTCCTGGCTTCTTAGTAGGAGGATTTAGTGTGTTGAATATTCTGTCCCAGAACCCCTGAATGCCATAGTTTCCATTAAAGCAAGTGTGATGAAGATCGTGGAAATCTGATGGAATGAAAAATATTGACAAAGAACTATGACCTTCTAAATTGTAAGCATTGCCGATAACGCTCCATGCACACAATTGAGTGATGTCATATCCAAATATAAAAATCGGTAATACATCAGCGATCGCAACAATAACATATTCGACCAAACTCTTGTGTCCAGCAACAAAACTTGATGAGTCACGAAACTCATGATGTTTAAGATGGATTTTCTGCAATAATCTTGTGTGCAAGAGGCGATGAGCAACATAAAAACAGAAATCAGCAGCAACTATTCTCATCAAGAACCATCCAAAGTTTAAGAGTAAGCTATTTCCTCTATGAACCTCTGGAGCTAAATATAGAATGATTAATGCTGATAGAAAAGCTTTAATTTCTCCTGTAATAATGCCTTGGACAGTAAAAGAAGGAAATGGTTGATTTTTAACTGTCTTGACTCTTGCAGTCAGCTTATCCCTTAAAACATCGTTGCTTTTAATTCCTTTTTCAATGAGGATGCCAATACTATAAAATGAGATAGAACCAACGAGCCAGTACAATAGCACCTGCGTTATCAAGTCGATCTCAATATTGTTTAACAGCAAATAAAATACTTGCTGAACAATCGTACAACTAATAGCGATCTTGAGATAAAATTCGATCTCAGAACAGAAATTCAAAAGCTTTTGCATCTCTGTAACCTTATAGTATGTAACCGAGGCATATTCTGTTAATCTTTAATATCTTGAACAATCCGAAAACCAGCGTGCTGATAAAAATTGGGACGGAACCAGTTGCGGTAATATTTTAAAGCTTCTGTACCATTAGTTATCCAACATCCTCCTAACATCATTTGATGTTTATCATCAAAGAATATCGCAGAATTATCTTCATAAAGAAAATGAGGTTGATATCCTGTAAGAGGGTTTAAGTTATTACTCAACCATTCCCAAACATTACCCCGCAAATCATACAATCCAGAAGAAGTTTTGGCTGTTTCTAACATCCCAACAGGACTAGGGGAGCCAAATTTTAAATTGAGATTATAATTTTCTACATTATCTAATAAACTATTACCATAAGTTGCTAAATGGTATTCTGGTTCACTCATTAAGCGAGTATCTTTTCCTTGCCAACGACAATAAGCCATTGCTTCATAGTGATTGACTTCTACAGGCCAATCTAGGGGTAAATCGATTTCATCAAACATAGCTCGATATTTGTAGCTACCATTTTCATGTAACCAAAATTTGGGACATTGAATATTGTATCGAGTTTTCCAATTCCAAGATTCTTCATCCCAATATTCTTGATTTTCGTAACCACCAGCCTTGACAAAATAGATAAAATCGGCATTGGTAATCAGATATTTACTGGCAAAAAAGGGTGCAACTTCAACAGTGCGATCGCCATAATCAATATCCCATCCATAAGTCGAATCATCATCGGCTTTACCAAGTTTTACTACTCCACCAGAAACTTCTATCATTTCATTCTCAGGAGTGTAACCATTAAAAGGAGCATATTGCCAATTTTGAGGACGTTTCACTCTCTCAATTGGTAATTGGCGAATTAACATCGAAGAAGTTTCAATGTGAATACGTTGGTGTTCAATTCCCATCATTAAAGCCCAAAGAGGATGATTGGGATGAATTGGCAGAGTAATTGGGGTTGTCTTAATTAGTTCGGAAATTACGGAATATGCTTGTTCTCGATACTGCCAAGTTTGTGAAACTTGCGGCCATTGCAGATGAGCGATCGCTGCATTCAACTCTTCTGGTTTTTCTGGATCTACTCCAATTTCAAATAAAATTTCATACTCTGGATTGAGGCGTTTTTCTAATAACCCCACCTGAATTAATTTATTGATGTAGAAAATTGCCGAATGTCCCAGGTAAAAAATTAGAGGATTTCTCAAAGGGTCAGGATTGAGATAAAATGTTTCTTCCCCAACTAGACTTTTCAATAACATATCTTCCAGTTGCCAAGCATTCTCAAAGTAATCGAGGATAACTTGGTTATTACAACTATCAAGTTTTGGAGGTTGAGCAGATTGCAGACTATTCATGGTGTAACTAAGTTGTTGTTAAAGAACAATAGACCTCTTGCAAAAGTCCCTAACACCCCACCCCCAACCCCTCCCCGCTCTTCGGGAGGGGAGACAAAGCTACGCTTTGGCGGGGTGGGGTTCTTTCTTATTTTTGATTTATGCAAGAGGTCTAATGAAAAAATTAATTATCTAGAAATCCGATTTGATTTCTGAATTGACTTGCATCGGTAGGGAACACGGAATAAAAAAATCGATGTGTACTGAGTTTTGTGAAAAATCAAATATGAGTCCTATAGAATGTGTTAAACACAATAGGATTGAATGAGGGATCAAATAAGATTCTTAAATATGACAGATTTAATATTTAATAGCAATACTTATTGTTAAATAATTAGTTTTTCAAATAGGACTAGAACTGTATCGACTTAGTGTAGTAACACAACATATTTGACTAACTTAATATTTGTTGAATAATTAATCTATCAGTTAACAAGTAATTCAGCGAGAATAAACATAACTATACGATTAAAGTAAAGACTCTTTAAACTCTTACCAATGAAAAATTACAACCCTCTTTAGACAGTTTTATTTGTCTTGACTTATTTAGAGCTAAGTTAAAAATAATTGTAAGAATTCAGGAGTCAGAACTCAGGATTCAGAATAGTTAAAGAATCAGCACAGCATTTGATGAATAAATATTTTAATTGTTTACATCGTCCTACTTAGGTGGCTAAAGTAATGACTACAACTTTGCAAGATACATCTCCAATAATCATTGCACACCGAGGCGCTAGCGGCTATCGTCCAGAACATACTTTAGCTGCTTATGAATTAGCGATCGCACTTGGGGCTGATTATATTGAACCTGATTTAGTTTCCACCAAAGATGGTATTTTGATTGCTCGTCACGAAAATGAGATTTCTGAAACCACCGACGTTGCAAGCCATGCAGAATTTGCTCATCTTCAAACCACCAAAATAATTGATGGCGAATCAAAAACTGGCTGGTTTACTGAAGACTTTACCCTAACAGAACTGAAAACACTACGAGCCAAAGAGCGAATTCCCCAAGTGCGATCGCAAAATACCCCCTATGATGGACTCTTAGAAATTCCCACGCTGCAAGAAATAATCGATTTAGTCAAGGTTAAAAGTGGCGAAATTAATCGGCCAATCGGCATTTACCCAGAAACTAAGCACCCAACTTACTTTCAATCTATTGGGTTAGCCCTAGAAGCACCCCTACTTGCAACTTTAACAGCCAACGGTTATCAGGGAGCTAACGCACCTATTTTTATTCAGTCTTTTGAAGTAGGTAATTTACAAGATTTATCCACAAAGACTGATTTACCTCTGGTGCAATTACTGAATAACAGTGGTAAACCTTATGATTTTGTCGTTAGTGGTTGCGTAGGCGTTGGCGTAGCCTCTCCAAGAGTTGCCCGCCGTAGGCATCGCACTTATGCAGATTTAGTTACTGCATCAGCTTTAGAAGAAATTGCCAAATATGCACAGGCGATTGGAATTCATAAAAATTTACTGGTTCCGAGAGACAACAATGGTAAATTGCGATCGCCTACATCTTTAGTGATAGATGCTCATGCGGCTGGTTTACTAGTTCATGTCTGGACTTTCCGTAATGAAGACTGTTTTTTGCCACTGGATTTTCAAGGAAATCCCCAAGGTGAATATGAATTATTTTTCGACTTAGGTGTTGATGGCGTATTTAGCGATTACCCAGATACGGCAGCTTGCCACCCTACTCTTCAGTGGTAATTTGGTAGGGTAATACAAAATCACAGAAAAGTAACATGGTTTTACTTAAGTGGAAATCCTGTATAGCAGCAATTACCTTCACCGCAATCAGTCTTGCTGTATCTAAATCAGCATTGGCGGTATCTTTATACTCAGTCACTGACTTAGGCAATCTTGTAGGAGAAGCCTACAGTTACGCTACAGATATTAATGACTCAGGTGAGGTAGCCATTAATACTTTGGGTAGGTCTTTTTTTTACAGCAATGGTTCGCTCAAAACAATTAGTCCGTTGCCTGGTGATAATCAACTTGCAGTGACTGGTATCAATAACTTGGGGCAAGTAGTTGGTAATTCGGGTAATAGTAATAACTTTACTGGAAATAACCCTTTCCTGTACAGCAATGGCCTCACCCAACCTCTCCCAATTCAAGATGCTATTCCTTATGCAATTAACGATCGCACCCAAGTAGTAGGGGGAGCGAACGGACTTGGGCCTTTTTTGTACGGTGATGGTGTAGCAACCAGCATAGGAACTCCTGGTACTGTTGCTTACGGTTTAAATAACTTGGGACAAGCAGTAGGTATTCTCAATTCAGGAAGAGCTTTTCTGTATGAAAACGGACAAACTACTAACTTGGGAACTTTGCCAGGTGACACCTACAGTCAAGCAAACGATGTTAATGACTCAGGACAAGTAGTTGGTAGTTCGGGACTCACTGGCGTAAATGATAGTCGTGCTTTTGTGTACAGTTCTAGCACGGGACTCCAAGACCTTGGTAGGTTACGTCCTACAGATTTGTTTAGTACTGGTTTGGGGATCAATAATTTGGGTCAAGTAGTCGGGTTTTCTGGCACTAACAATAACTTTTTTGCCGCAGATGGCAATAGTTTACGGGCTTTTCTTTATAGTGATAAGACTCTGTACGACTTAAATAACCTGATTGCTCCTAGTTCAGAGGGTGGCTTTAGCTTGACAGCGGCATCTGCCATTAATAATAATGGACAAATTGTCGGTCGTGGTGCAGTTAATGGTGAATTACACGCCTTCCTCTTGACACCAATCTCGTCTGTCTCTGTAGCTGAATCAACTTCAGGTGTTCCTATTTTGTCGTTCGGCGCTGGTGTAATTTTATTTGCAGCACTTAAGCGCAAACCTCACTCTAAAAGTGTAGCCATACAACAAAGAAGTTAATGCAATAACTTCAGGCAGACAAAATGATTACTTGGGAATATGAATTTATAAAAATGCTCGTTGAAAATCTTTGAGGATATGTCTCGAAGCGTGGCTTAGAGACACATCTGTACTTTAGGCAAGGGATGACATCACTTAAGTTGTTCTTGATTTTCACAAACTAGTCATCACCTGAGCTAATTGATTAGATAAATCAATTACAGACTCCTGGCATTTTTTAAATAAAACACCAGCTAAAAAATAATAATTACCAGAATAAAATGCCATCTGATTTTTTTGGAGTTCTTCTATGTGGTTCTTTACCTTGGGGTCAGAGCTATAGTAGCCGAACTCCAAAGGTAACACCATGAAGTTTTGAACAGAATAACCATTTTCTTTTGCTAAATCCAACGTATTTATGGGATTAGAAAAGCTAGATATTAAAACCAACACATTTTCATAATCTAGCGATAAAAGCTCATTGGTAACTGTGGCTCCATCTACGCCTCCAAATAAGAGTGGCATATAAATATCGTTATCTGGTGCGGGAAGATAGGGCGGATTAGCTACAAGATACTCAGCATCGGGTTGAGAAGAATTAAACAAAGATGAATTGTGAATGATGTATTTATTAGTCAGATTGTATTCATCAATGGTCGAATTGGCGACTTTCCATGCAGAAGTATTTAATTCAAATCCCTGGATGACTCCATCAAACTTGTTTCTCAATAACGAATTAATTACAGGGCTGCCATCTCCTGAGCCAAACTCCACAATAGATTCAGAATTTTGACAATTTCTGAACACAAAACTTTCTAAGCAATTTGAGTAGAAATTAGATTCTTCAGGACAAAAAAAGATATCTTTCATTTGACTAAAATTCAAAGTGTAAGGTATAATCAATCTACTAGGAGGTTATTTATTACCTTGCATTCAGGCAATAAATAACTGTTGCTTTAGCAAAGGGTTGCTAAAGAAATTTGTTTGCAAGAGAATTAGCAATAAAAATGACTTAAAATGTCAAATTAAAATGCTAAGAATAACCTGCTATTGATAATTTTTGGGATTGATCGCATAAGTAAGCGGCTTATTTTGCTTCGCGTATCGATCGCACAACAGCACTAGCGGCGCGATCGCCCATTTGTTTCTCTTGGTCATAGCCAAGCACGAGTTCCCACGCATCATTGGGATATCGTTCTGCCAAAGACAAAGCTACATCATCTAACATCCAACGACCGTGCCGTTCATCTTCCTTAATGTGTAGTTCCCAATAACCCATCGCCGCCTCTGATAGTTCCAATCGTTGCGCCGCCGCCAGATAGTTTTTATAAGTCGCAGGGCCAGCCACTTCAAAATATGTCAACGCGCCACTGTAACGTAGAAAATAGCGTTTGCGATCGGTAGTCAGAAAGTTATGATTATCGCAAGCTAAGACTTCCCAAGGCACTAAATCGAAGTATCCTTCCGGTTCAGTGTTCATTCCAAACTCAGCCAGCATTTGAGCAAAAAATGTCGAGTGCTTGCGGGCTAAACGACCATTGCCGTACTCTTCTAGTAGTACTCGCACCAGCGTACACTGGATTTCATTAGCAGCACCACCCAATACGTAGCAAAGACGACTACCTTCAACCAAACCATCAAAGGAGCCGATCGCTAGCAAGTGACGATAACCAGCTTCAGTCATTTCCTCACGAATGTAGCGGCTATTCTCCGACAAAGGCGGATTTAAATCGGCAGATGCACGCTCAATTAAAGCTTGTTTTACATCCAATTGTTGCAGTGCAGCCACATCGATTTGTGCTAGTTCCCACTGTTGCCAAGCAGCTTCAATTTGGTCGCGACAAGAGTGCAAATACAGCGATCGCTCATTGGTATAATGCTGCAAATCATCGTACCAGAAAAGCTTTAGCCGATTGATTCGATAAAGTATCCGTTGCAGAAAACGGTGAGCCTGTTCATCAGAGCGATCGTTTTTATAAGCAGCCTCAATTGCCATAGAGAGTGACTGTTCAAACTCACTAGCTATTGAAGGATTTGCATTCAATTTATTATCCAAATCTTCCATTGCTAGCAATTCTATAAATTGCTCCTCAGCACGGTCGTACTTGGTAATTGTTCTTTCTTTAGTTTGCCTGCTATTTTTCGCAGCCTCAGTCTTAGGAAATATAACTAAATTGCTTTGCATGGAATCTTCGGTACTTTGGAAAAGTGAGAAATTATTTTCACCCCTAATATCTAGGTTTCCACACCAGTAGCTTTCTGTACCTCTTTCCCTGGTTATAAAGAAAAATTAAGTTTCAAAGGAATGGGGAGTGGGAAGAGGCAGTGTTTCGACTTCCTTCCCTACGGGACGCTACGCGCAGCTTGCTTCCCCCGAGGGGTACGACTACGCTCAGGGCAAGTCGCTCAACAACCGAGCAAGGAGCAGAGGGAAAAAAGTAATTTTTTATTCTCCCCCTGCCCCCACTACGGCACTCCCTTCTGTTCCTCAATTGCCTTACTGGGCGGAATCTGCTCAAGAGGAATAAGTGCTTCGATCACCGACTTCACAATTGGCGCGGCGACAGTAGAACCATAAGCACTTTCTCCTTTTGGCTCATCCACCAGTGCAAACACTACATAGCGAGGGGATTCCACGGGTAAAATAGCCACGAAACTGGTCATTCTCGCACCCTTGATGTATCCCCCATTGGGACTAGCTTTTTGGGCTGTACCAGTTTTACCAGCAATGCGATATCCCGGAATTTGTGCCGGCTTACCGCTACCTTCAGTAACAACAGTTTCCATCATTTCCACAACCTTTTGAGTTGTTGCGGTTGAAAAAATTTGCCGGGGGATGGTGTGAGTAGGTGAATCATGCATCTGCCCTTTGCTATCAATCAACCCGCGAACTACATGGGGTGTAACTAACTTACCGCCATTAGCTAAAGCACCGTGCATTTGCACTAGCTGTAACGGTGTCATGGAAAAGCCTTGTCCAAAGGAAGTAGTAGCTGCTTCAATTGGCGAAGCGATAAATTCTTCTTGACTTTTGAGCCGTCCGCCGACTTCAAAAGGTAAATCTGTATCAACTTTTTGTCCTAGCCCTAAGCGTTCTAACCAGTTGTAGTAAATTGAAGGCTTTAAACGTTGGATAATTTGCACCATGCCAATATTGCTAGAATATTGCAAAATCTGAGCGATGCTGATTCGCCCATTACCATTATTCATTGCATTTTTGATGGTGTAATTAGCGACTCGAATAGAACCGGAGTCATTAAACATATCATCTGGTTTGATGATGCCATTTTCCAGAGCGATCGCCACATTCAAAGGCTTAAAAGTCGATCCCGGTTCATAAAGATCCGCTACTGTCCAGTTTTTAAATAGTGAAATATTAGCTTTAGCATATTCATTAGGATTATAAGTAGGCTGAGAAACGAGGGCGAGTAAGGAACCATCCAATGCATCCAT
The DNA here is from genome assembly GCF_002246015.1 of Nostoc sp. 'Peltigera membranacea cyanobiont' 210A. Taxonomy (GTDB): domain Bacteria; phylum Cyanobacteriota; class Cyanobacteriia; order Cyanobacteriales; family Nostocaceae; genus Nostoc. Next base: position 152,036 of record NZ_NOLJ01000007.1, on the reverse strand, counting down.
GACAATTACCGCTCCACGTTTGGCGTCAAACTTCTCCATCTGTTGTTTGAGCGCAATCCGAGCAATTCGTTGTAGACGGCTATCGATAGTGAGTTGTAATCGCAAATCGTCAAAATGCAAAAAACCTTCGGGCGCACGATCCGGCATCAAGACCCCATTTCCCGACCGACTGAGCCGCACCGTTTGCACGGGACGTTCTAGCAACTTCTCTTGAGAGTATTCCACACCAGCTTGACCACGGCGGTCAACATTCACATAGCCCACCACATCAGCAACCAAATCGTCTGGTGGGTAAAATCGGGAGTATTTTTGAGTCCACTCCAGGCCATTTAAGCGCAAAGAGATGACGCGATCGATAATTTCTTCTGGTAAGGCTGGCGCAAGTATAATTCCGCTTCTTTTGCTTTGAAAAGTTTTCACCAATTCAGCAGTATCTTTTGCCAAAATTGGCGCAAGTCGCTCTGCCATACTTTCATTAGACTTATCAAACAGCTTGGGATGAGCGTACAAAGTATATACAGGACGGTCAATAGCCAACAGATCGCTATTGCGATCTACCACTGGGCGACGGGGCATAAAAGGTCGCACACTCACCATTTGCTGGTTGCGTGCATACTCGGTTAACTTTGGCCCCTTGACAATTTGGAGATTATACAAGTTAATAGTCAACCCCAACCCTGATACCATTAATATGCCCCAAACAATGAACAGTCGGGACTTAGTATTGGATGTTTGGTCTTGCATACTAGAGGCTAATTTTCCCAAAAGCCCTCGTTTATCACCCTTGTCCTTGTGTCGCCCTGTAAATTTTGAATTCTGAAACTTTCTGAATTTTGTTTTCTTTGGTGACTTCTGCATTGGGTTTGTCCTTTGTCCTTTGTCTGTTGCCTTTTGTGATTAACCAGAAGTCTCAGTCCTAATGACTAATGACAAATGACAAATGACTCTTAGAGATTAGTATCCCAGTGGCGAGAGTGTTTGCGGTTGCGTTTCAGAATTTGGCGTTGTGTTAGGCGATGCTGGCTTAGGACTCTGAGATGCTGGAGGCAAGAAAATCATTCTTTCAGGAGTTGGCGATACCAGCCCTGCTGTTGGTTGTTCTGCTTCATTAGCCATTTTATTTTTCAGCGTCGCGTTGGTTGTCGTTAGCAGCCGTTCATGACGTTGGAGGTTTTGCAGTCTGCGATATGACTGACCCCAAAGCTCCTGAGAATAGACTGTCCAAGCATAAACAGCAAGTGTCGATGCTACTAACAAGAACGCCACAACTGAGGAATAACGATGAAAGGTATACAAGCGCAGTAACCACAAAGGTGCAGCTCCAGAATTAGGCATTGTGGGAAGCCCAAGAAAACCTTCCCCTGGACTCTTTTGGTTCCCATTCAACTGCTCATTGAGATTTGGTAATTGTTGTCTACCCAACTGTTTCCCTGATTTGGCTATAACTGCCTCATTTGTGGGAGAAACCGCTAATTTTTTTGAGGAACGCTGTTGTTTTTGAGAGGATACTGGTGTAGAAGCGCTTTGTGCTGCTGACTTTATACGCGGAGAGCGTCGCCTTCCTAAAGAAAGGATAGAATCTCGCCGGAACCAATTACCCTTTGTAGAAACAGTAGATTTACGAGCAACTACCATAAATTTTTAAATTTTTTTAGATGGAAAATAATGCACTTTAGATTGATTGTCTGTTTTTGCTCAGGTTAAAATCACCTTCTGTGCAACAAGCACACATAACAGACTATACCCTTTTAACTTTTCTGAGAGGTAGCTGTATCAATGTTTGCATCCCCTAGATATGCAATGTTTGCAATCAGCGATTAGAAACTGGACAGCTTACCCTTTCTGTATCGCACCTAAAGTATGGCAACCTCACGTGGCAAGATGCAATACTCTGTGAAAAAAATAAAATTTTTTGCTATCATAGCTCCGTTTGCTAAATAAGTTGGTATTTTTCGTTTTGCTCCTGAGTTAAGAGAAACTAATCAGGATACGTAATTCCAAAAACAATACCCCAAAGGATTGTTTTTTTTGAATATGTAATCTCGCAGAATTTAAAAAAAGCAATAAATACGGTATCGTATTCAACAGGCGAAAAATTGTTCTAGCCACAATTGGTGAAAGAGGAGTTATGAAAACAAAAATCTTTGGTTTTGCTTTAATGTTAAGTCTGGCTGCAATTCTTGGGGCTTGTGAAGGTGGTGGTGATGGTGCTGGTACTGCTACTCCAGCTGCTACAGGTGAACCAACTGATGCACCTGGTAAGACTACCCCCGCAGCAACTCCCGCAGCGACTCCCGCAGCTACCACTCCTGCTACTCCTAAATAAGGCATCTTAAACTTTAGTTTAAATCGCACCCAGAACTACTTAGTGACAGCATTCCTCACTACATAGCTCGAATTAATTGGGTTAACGAAAAAGCCTCATTTTTATGCTGGTTTATCAGAGCCTAGAGTTTGCTCAAATATCAACTAAGTAGGGCAGTAAGTAGAGGACACTGGTAAAGAGGGTTATGTCCTCTACCAAGTGTCCTCCTGAAATTCCCACCCGTTCAAACCTTGTTACCAGTCCAAGAGAGTTGAGTCAATCTAAGCTATTTTGTCGGCAGGTACTTCCCTCGTTTGGCATTTTTAATTGCTTATACTACTGAGTTTTGAGAGGGTAAAATAATTTATCGCGATCGCTGGCAATTGCTCTTGAGGATTCCTGTAGTCTATTCCGTATCAGGAAAGACTTGGTAATCTCCCTTGATGTTGCCAGATTTTTATTGGGAAAATTTGGGCATGGGAAAAACAGATTTTCATCCTGCGTTGTGAAGGTAGTTCAGGAGATGAGGAGAGTTAAAACGAGAAAATCTATAAAATTACTGAGCTTAATTGTAATTACTGTAACTTCGATTGTTTTAAGTAGCTATTGGAGATCGGCAGCAATAGCATTACCGCCACCAGAAGATACACCAGAAGAAATATTACGGACAAAGATTATTATAGAAGCGCGATCGCCTATTGATGGAAGACTCCTAACAGCTGCTGAGTATATCCAATTGCAAGCCCAGCTGCAAGAAGTCCCGCCACCAAAACTAGACCCCAAAATTCGAGAACAAATTTTCTTGCTTCGCTTACGTAAAACCTTATTCCAGTTTTTTCCATTTTTAAATTTTTGATAAATTCGTCATTAGTCATTAGTCATTAGTCATTCATCCTCTGCCCAATACCCCTCAATAGTGACCAGTTATGTTAGCGGATAGCTAGGGTTTAGCCCGTGCTGAGTTCTGAGTAAAGAAGTTAAGATTCCCTACTCAGCGCTCGGAACTGTTTTGCCCTATGCCCTATGCCCAATGCCTCATGCTCAATACCCCATTCTGATGTAGGATAACGGTGACGACAAAATTGCAAATAAATGTAAAGAATATATATAGATATTAAAAAAGTAGATTTAGTCAATCACGTTATTTCACTTAGGTAGCTTCATGTCCATGACCACGATCGCCCCTGAACAGGTTAACAGCATCGTTTGGAATCAGCATAACGATCCCTTTGAAATACTAGGTTCTCATCCCATAGAACAAGACGGCAAAACTGTCTGGGCTGTGCGGGCCTACTTACCAAATGCAAGTGCAGCATGGGTCGTTCTTCCTGAACAACGTAAAGAATACCCAATGCAAACGGTGCACGATCCTCACTTTTTTGAATGCACCATTGAAACTGCCGAACTGGCAAACTACCAGTTACGGATTAAAGAAGGAGAACATGAGCGTGTCATCTATGACCCTTACGCTTTCCGTTCTCCCCGCTTGACAGACTTTGACTTGCATTTGTTTGGTGAAGGCAACCATCACCGGATATATGAAAAACTTGGAGCGCACCCCACGGAAATAGACGGCGTTAAAGGTGTTTATTTTGCCGTTTGGGCACCTAACGCTCGTAATGTTTCATTGTTGGGAGATTTTAATCTCTGGGATGGACGTAAAAACCAGATGCGTAAAGGCCCCACCGGAGTCTGGGAATTATTTATTCCTGAAATTGGTGTAGGGGAGTCTTACAAATATGAAATCAAAAATTTTGAAGGACACATTTACGAAAAATCCGATCCCTACGGTTTCCAGCAGGAACCCCGTCCAAAAACAGCATCCATTGTCACTGATTTAGATACTTACAGTTGGAGTGATGAAGAGTGGATGGAAAAGCGGCGTCGCACTGAACCGCTAACTCAGCCAGTTTCAGTTTACGAAGTGCATTTAGGCTCTTGGTTACACGCTTCGAGTGCAGAACCAGCTAAACTCCCCAATGGTGAAACGGAACCTGTAGTTGTCGTTTCGGAACTGAAACCGGGCGCACGCTTCCTTACCTACCGGGAACTAGCTGACCGACTCATTCCTTATGTCAAAGAATTAGGATACACCCACATAGAAATGCTGCCCATTGCGGAGCATCCCTTTGATGGTTCTTGGGGTTATCAAGTAACTGGTTACTATGCCCCTACCTCCCGTTTTGGCAGCCCCGAAGATTTCATGTATTTTGTTGACAAATGTCACGAAAATGATATCGGGGTAATTGTAGATTGGGTTCCTGGTCACTTCCCCAAAGATGGTCATGGTTTAGCTTTCTTTGATGGTAGCCACCTATACGAACACTCTGACCCCCGCAAAGGCGAACATAAAGGATGGGGTACTTTGGTGTTCAACTATGGTCGCCATGAAGTTTGTAATTTCTTAGCAGCAAATGCCCTCTTCTGGTTTGATAAATACCACATTGACGGGATTCGTGTCGATGCTGTTGCCTCAATGCTCTATAACGACTATTGCCGCGAACCAGGAGAATGGCTGCCCAATCAGTACGGTGGCAGAGAAAACCTAGAAGCAGCAGATTTTCTGCGTCAGGTAAATCACATTATCTTTAGTTATTTCCCCGGTATTCTCTCAATTGCGGAAGAATCCACTTCCTGGCCAATGGTATCTTGGCCCACCTACACAGGCGGACTGGGCTTTAACTTGAAGTGGGATATGGGGTGGATGCACGATATGCTGGATTACTTCAGCATGGACCCTTGGTTCCGTCAGTTCCACCAAAACAATATCACTTTTAGTATGTGGTACAACCACAGCGAGAACTTCATGCTGGCTTTGTCTCACGATGAAGTGGTGCATGGTAAGAGCAATATCATCGGCAAAATGCCGGGGGATACATGGCAGAAGTTAGCTAATGTGCGTTGTTTATTTAGCTATATGTTTGCTCACCCAGGCAAGAAAACCATGTTTATGAGCATGGAGTTTGGGCAGTGGAGTGAGTGGAATGCTTGGGCAGATTTGGAGTGGCATTTATTACAGCATGAAGCCCACCAAAAGTTAAAAACGTTTTTCCAAGAGTTGAACCATCTTTATCGTTCTGAGCCAGTTTTGTATACCCAGGATTTTGCTGAACCGGGGTTTGAGTGGATTGATTGTAGCGACAATCGCCATAGTGTAGTTTCCTTCATGCGTCGTGACAAGGATTCTGATGATTTTGCGATCGTGGTTTGTAATTTTACACCACAACCCCATTCTCATTACCGTATCGGTGTACCGCAAAAGGGATTTTATACCGAGTTGTTCAATAGTGATGCGCGTCAGTATGGCGGCAGTAATATGGGCAACTTAGGTGGTAAATGGACGGATGATTGGTCTTTGCACAGTCGTCCTTATTCACTGGATTTGTGTTTACCACCTTTGGGTGTGTTGATTCTGAAGTTGGATAAGAAGAAGACTGCTGAGGTAATGGGATAACTATTTGGAGTGGGGCGATGCCCATAGGTGTCAACTTAACGCTAAACCCGCTTGGTGACAACGTTTTGCCCTCACCCCCAGCCCCTCTCCCATCGGTGAGAGGGGAGCTAGACATTCAATTCCCCTTCTCCCTTGGGAGAAGGGGTTAGGGGATGAGGGCGTGAGGAATTTGCAAAACGCCTGTCCGATATAGTTTTCGGCTTAAGTTGACACCAATGGTAATGCCCACCCTACACAAAATTTCACCTATTCACAGCTACTCAACCCAGTTCTCTAATAGACTCTGTTGAAATTAAATATGCGTTATTAAGCTATTCCACATTTAAGTTGCAATAGTAATATTACCCTTATTCTTAATTTTTCTTCCCCATTTAATAATTAATTCTCCTTGATTTAACAGCTTATCAAGTAAATTTTTTAGTTCATCGACTGATTTAAATAACCTGTGGGCTACATATTCTTTAGCTGAATGCCATACCAATTCTACTAAATTCATATCTGGGCTATATGCCGGCAGAAAATATAGTTGAATGTTTGGCAACTCTTTCTCAATTGCCTCTATAATTACTTTCTTTTTATGGTAACTAGCGTTATCCAGAATAATTAAAATTACTGGGCCATTCTCGGAAAAATTAGATTCTAGATTTCCTGCTAAAACCCATTCTTTTTTCACAAATTCATTTAATTTTTTTAACTGCGCATAAAAAATTTCACCATTCCCTTTCTCAATGAAATAACACATTCTCTTGCTGTCGTGATATCTTACTCCTCCCATTATATTTACACGCCCGCGACTCCTCTGACCTGTTACTTTTTTACTCGAACCTTTTTTGCTCCAATTTTTACGTCTAATTACCCTGAGACTAAAACCACTCTCATCCCAAAACCAGACTTGTAACCTTTCAGGGCAAGACTTTGAAGCTTCTAGATATCCAAGCAGTTTTTCTTTAAAGACCTCTCTTTTTATCGGATCTTGCTTATCCTCTAGACTGTATTTTGCCCAAAGGTAAGCATACTTTTTTTGCTTTAATATTCTCCTGACTTGTTCTCCGCTTAACTTAATATCAGTTCTTTTGTCTAAATATGTAGCTAATCTTGCTGTTGTCCATCGTCCAAATTCATAGCCTAATTCACTTGGTTCTTTGTCAATAACTTCCATTAATAATTCAATATATTCATTTGTTGCTTTCTGGTAATTTCCTTTTCTCCTGCCATCTTTTAGACTTTCTAAATTGTCTGGATCACCATGAACACACCAATATGCTACACTTCTACATGAACAGCCTAAAAATTCACTTATCTCCTGATAAGTTTTTCCATCATTCATCAGAAGTAACATCAATATTCTCTGTATAAATTGAGAGCGATCGCTATCTTTTAAAGCTTTTTGTAAATTGTCTTTTTGAGATTGAGCTAGAAACCCTTTAGCAGGCATGATAACGCTATAGACACGGATATATCTATTTTACCATTTATGCAATTTAAATGTGGAACAGCTTACCCTTGTAGAGATGTAGCAGTGCTACCTCTCTACATTCTTTTATATAGCGATTTATTGACTTGCGATCGCTCTGCATTTACCCGTGGAATTATACTTAGTACTCAGAGAAAGCAGACTACTGAAGGCTGACAGTAGCTAGTTGCTAAGTAATAATAAATCCATCTGTCGATAGATGCACTTTTCTACTGAGACAAAGTTTTGCGATGCGATCGCCCTATTCAAGTATTGGGTAGCGGGGGATATGGCTCAAAAGCCAAAATTTTGTATAGTACAAATGTATGATTTGTTAGCCCTAATCCTAGATATTTTATAATAATTCTCATGACACAGATTAAGCCTCAAGTAAAGCGCACAGAAGAATTGCGCCAGTTATTGCAGCAAGCAAGCTATGCTTATTACGTCCTAGATGCTCCAATCATGGAGGATGCAGTCTATGACCAGCTATATCGAGAATTGCAACAACTAGAAACTCAATATCCAGAATTGACAGCACCCGATAGTCCGACTCAGCGCGTGGGTGAGCTTAGGCATACGCAGTTTACCTCGGTGCGGCACAATATCCCCTTGTACAGTCTGGAGAATGCATTCAATATTGATGAGTTGCAAGCATGGGATCAGCGTTGGCGGCGACAAGTACCGAAAATAGATTCAGTGGAATATGTCACTGAACTTAAAATTGATGGTTCTGCTTTGGCTCTTACTTACCAAGATGGCATTCTAGTTAGAGGTACAACTAGGGGTGATGGGGTAACGGGTGAAGATATCACTCAAAATGTGCGGACAATTCGCTCAATTCCCTTACGTTTGAATTTTGAAGGGTTAGAAATTCTAGAAAGGGTAGAAGTTCGAGGTGAGGCGTTTTTGCCGTTGGAAGTGTTTAAACAAATCAACGAGGAAAGACAAAAAGCCAGCGAGCAATTATTTGCCAATCCCCGTAATGCCGCAGCTGGAACACTCAGACAACTAGACTCCCGCATTGTGGCTAAACGGCGGTTAGATTTCTTTGGCTACACCCTGCACATTCCTGGTAGAGATGACACTAGTATTGCTAATACCCAATGGGAAGCGTTGGAGTTGTTGGAAAAGATGGGTTTTCGAGTCAACCCCAACCACAAACGCTGTGCTTCGATCGCAGAAGTGGCAAAATATTACGAATATTGGGATACAGAACGGCTGAATTTACCCTACATGACTGATGGGGTAGTGGTGAAGCTGAATTCTTTTAAACTTCAGGAACAGCTAGGATTTACGCAAAAATTTCCCCGGTGGGCGATCGCTTTGAAGTATCCAGCCGAAGAAGCACCTACGCGTGTGGAAAATATTGCTGTAAATGTTGGGAGAACAGGGGCATTAACGCCATTAGCAGAGATGCGCCCGGTGCAACTAGCGGGTACAACAGTTTCCCGCGCTACTTTACATAATAGCGATCGCATTACTCAATTAGACATCCGCATTGGCGATACTGTGATTGTCCGCAAAGCTGGAGAAATCATTCCAGAAGTGCTGAGGGTAATCAAAGAACTCCGTCCCGCTGACACCGAACCCTTCGTTATGCCTACCCATTGCCCAGTCTGCGGCCAATCGGTGGTGCGAGAATTAGGTGAGGCGGTGACTCGCTGCGTCAATGCTTCCTGTGCGGCGATTCTCAAAGGTTCCATTGAACATTGGGTAAGTCGTGATGCCTTAGATATTAAAGGCATGGGGGAAAAGTTGGTATATCAACTCGTTGATAAAGGTTTGGTGCATTCCGTTGCTGATTTATATGAGTTGACAGCAGAGAAGTTATCTGCATTGGAAAGGATGGGGAAAAAGTCGGCAGAGAAATTAATCGATGCGATCGCTCAGTCAAAAAATCAACCTTGGTCAAGGGTATTGTATGGTTTAGGCATCCGTCACGTTGGCAGTGTAAATGCTCAATTATTGACTCAGAAATATTTCACTGTAGACCAGTTAGCGGCAGCAAAGCAATCAGATATTGAAGGAATTTACGGTATTGGTGCTGAAATTGCCCAATCTGTGTACCAGTGGTTTCGGATTGATGCTAACCAAAGGTTAATAGAACGCTTACAAGCAGAAGGATTGCAATTAACTGCCACCGAGGAAACAAAAATAGTTGGTGATGGTAATCAAAAGTTTGCAGGTAAAACTTTTGTAATTACGGGAACATTGCCAACCTTAAAGCGGGATGAAGCGAAGGCTTTGATTCAAAAAGCTGGGGGAAAAGTGACTGATTCAGTGAGTAAAAAAACAGATTATTTAGTTTTAGGAGAAGATGCCGGTTCCAAGTTAGAAAAAGCTCTTTCTTTAGGAATTACGCAGTTAAATGAGGCGCAATTTTTAGAGATGGTTGAAGGTTGAAACAAGGTATCTATTCTGCAAATAATTTAGGATTTCTATAGCACAATGCAGTTCATATAAGCCCAAAACCCTGATGTAGAGACGCGATTTATCGCGTCTTGAAAGACCAATCATATCATGTCCGACTAAATACTTGTCATTACGTTCGCTCTTAGCGTTCCCGCAGGGTACGCAGCGATAGCGGAGTGAAGTAATCGCAATGACTCTGTGATTCCTTCGTTTCACTCCGTTCCAATCGCAATAACATATCATAAGTGATTAAGCGGACATGATATCATCTACTAAAACGAGGGCAAGTTATTCGGGTCAATACCCTGAGATTGCAAATAAGCAATCAGTCGTTCTTTTTCCTGACGTTCTTGTTCAGCGCGTTGGCATTCTTGTTCTGCACGTTGACGTTCTTGTTCGGCGCGTTGACGTTCTTGTTCAATCTGTTCTACAGCCCACGCTAACAAATTACCATCTCGATCCCACCAGCGCAACCAATAACCAGTGCGACCTTCTTTTGTTCCTTGCCAAGTTCCTAAAAATAAGCCCATTACATCAATCCAATGACGACCATTTTCGTCAGGTTGCTTTAACTCATAGCGTTTATTTTCTAGTTGATAATATTCTAATAAACCGCCATAAGGTTCAAAAATTATGTAGATGGGAATTTGCAAAATTTGCTCATAGAAAAACCATTTTCCTGGTGGATAAGTTCGCTTGACCGAATATTCTCCACCCTCAGTATCGGATAAAAATTCGATAGCGATCGCCGGAATATCTCCTTCTAAATTCGGTGTATAACTTTTGCGGTTAGCCACCACTTCATTAACCGACGGCACATAAACCCAGTCTGGTGCTTTGGCAATAAATTGCTCGTTAATAGTGGCACAAAGACCAAAGTTTGAAGCTATCAACATTTGGGGTTGAATGAATCCACTGATTTCTAGGCTTTCACGCAAAGCACCAGCCAAAAGTGGCTGACCGGTATTCTCCACTGGTTCATCCTCTAGTTGAAAATCCTTAGGTAAGGCTTCCCAAGAGATTACCAGTTCTGTTGCAGATTTGCTTTGGCTGAGTTGGGTTGCCATAAACACAGCATGAATTTATTCTCGATCTTATCGCAAGCGATACTAGGATCAAAAAAAGGGGCAGAAAACCCGCCCCTCTATTTAACCCAACGGTGTACACACAAATCGAATTACCCCCCTTAATCCCCCCTTATAAAGCTATCCATTACCCGCATCTTTCTCAACAAAAATACAACTTACTTAAAATATGCCAAAAGCATTGATAGGTATAGTTTTTGAGAGAAGAGAATATTTGAGGGTAATGGTGCATCATGGAAAAATGGGCAGCATCCGAATTAAAACAGGCAGATTTAGGAGACGCAAGACGAAACAAGCGTCTGGTAAGGATCGTAGAAGACTTGGCAGCACAACCAAGCAGCAGCGTACCTCAAGCCTGTGGAAACATACAAGCAAAACCCAGAGCGTGATGCAAGGACAGCAAAACTAACACTCTTTCAAGCCACTTTTGAGATACAAGTACCCTTACACCATATCCGACGTTTACAGTTGAAGCCTGTAAAATTGCAGGTAATTCTGGCACTTGAAGAAAACCCGCCAGATGGAATCAAACCGATTAGCTGGTTGTTGCTTACTACCCTTAAAGCTAACAGTTTTGAAGAGGCTGCCCGTTGCGTTCGCTGGTACACATATCGTTGGTTGATAGAACGTTACCACTACACATTAAAAAGTGGTTGTGGAATTGAAAAATTACAGCTTGAAACCGCAAGGCGAATCGATATGGCACTGGCAACATATTCAATTGTGGCGTGGCGTTTGTTATGGCTAACTTATGAAGCCAGATTTAACCCTGATATGCCATGTGATTCTGTTCTAGAAATCGATGAATGGCAGTCTTTGTGTGCCACTATCAACAAAAATCCAATCCCACCCAAAAAGCCGCCTTCTTTACGCGAAGCAGTACGAATGATTGCAATATTAGGTGGCTTTTTAGGTCGAAAGGGTGATGGAGAACCTGGTGTTAAGACTATTTGGCGGGGATTACAGCGATTACACGATATCGCTGCAACCTGGAAACTACTCTACCAGAATTGTCAAATATGTATTTAGCGATCGCCGATCAAATTAACCTTATTCACATTCTCCTCCTTTTGTCAACTATCTACATGTTGCATTGTTCCATAATCCTTTTCCTGACTTACTTACAGCAATGTTAAGAAACATGTGACTAATGCATAGC
>NZ_NOLJ01000007.1:89494-138177 GCF_002246015.1 Nostoc sp. 'Peltigera membranacea cyanobiont' 210A | reverse complement strand
GCATACTTTTTTTGCTTTAATATTCTCCTGACTTGTTCTCCGCTTAACTTAATATCAGTTCTTTTGTCTAAATATGTAGCTAATCTTGCTGTTGTCCATCGTCCAAATTCATAGCCTAATTCACTTGGTTCTTTGTCAATAACTTCCATTAATAATTTAATATATTCATTTGTTGCTTTCTGGTAATTTCCTTTTCTCCTGCCATCTTTTAGACTTTCTAAATTGTCTGGATCACCATGAACACACCAATATGCTACACTTCTACATGAACAGCCTAAAAATTCACTTATCTCCTGATAAGTTTTTCCATCATTCATCAGAAGTAACATCAATATTCTCTGTATAAATTGAGAGCGATCGCTATCTTTTAAAGCTTTTTGTAAATTGTCTTTTTGAGATTGAGCTAGAAACCCTTTAGCAGGCATGATAACGCTATAGACACGGATATATCTATTTTACCATTTATGCAATTTAAATGTGGAACAGCTTAGTAGCGATTGATTACCCTGAAAACGATAGCATTCTCCTAACAGAGGCGGAGGGGCAGCACTTCGGCTACGCAGTTCGACTGCGCTCACCGTAAACTCTGTTACCGAGGGGAAAGACTTACTACTACTTCTCCCCTGCTCCCCTGCCTCTTCATCTCCCTCGCTGCGAATCAACTGTAAATAAAGCCCCTCAATCTGTTGTAATTCCTCATGGGTTCCCCGTTGAACTATTTGGCCGCGATCGAGGACAATAATTTCATCGCAATCTCGGATGGTCGAAAGTCGATGCGCCACGATGATGCAAGTGCAACCGCGCAAACGCAGATTACGAGTCACATTCTTTTCTGTTTCAGCATCCAAGGCACTAGTAGCTTCATCCATCACCAGGATACTGGGATTATTCACCAAAGCACGGGCAATTTCCAATCGTTGCCGTTGACCACCGCTTAAATTGGTAGCACCTTCTAACAGGTCGGCACTATAGCCTCCTGGCAACGAAAGAATGACATCATGGACTGCTGCATCTTGACAAGCTCGCACTAAATGACTTTCAGGTATAGTAGTATCCCAAAGCGTTAAGTTGTCTCTGACACTGCCAGCAAACAACAAAATCTCTTGCTCTACCGCAGATATAGAATTGGCTAGTACTTGGCGAGAAATTTGCTCTCTGGGTTTACCGTCAAACAAAATTTCTCCCTGCCACGGTTGGTATAGCCCACATAAAAGTTTGGCAATAGTAGACTTACCAGAACCACTCCCACCCACCAAAGCAACTCGCTGCCCTGGCTGGAGTGAGAGACTAAAATTTTCAATCAACGGTGGAGCAATTTTGCTATAGCCAAATGTCACATTGTCTAATTCAACATATCCCCGGAGTTTGGAAAGAGGCAGAGGGGCAGGGTGCGGGGGGCAGAGGGGAGATTTTTGTAAAAACTTATCTTCTCTTATTTCCCCTACCTCTTGCCATTCTCCCTGCTCCCTGCCCCCCAGATCCCATTCCCCCCTGCCTCTTCCCTGCAACTGCGAATCAATGGGGTTACACAAGACATCATCAAGGCGAGTCAAATTACCTTCCATCTCTTGCAGGTCACTTCCCAGGTTGACAAGATTACTTATCGGCTGGAAAAAATTTTGCATCATGCCGAGAAAGGCTATTAACATCCCGATGCTCATGGTTCCATCCATAACTCGCAAACCACCTACAGCCAAAAGCAGCATGGAAGCGATCGCTGACAAGAAATCTGGTAAAACTCCTAATGTCTGGTTTGTTGTCTCTAATTCTTGCTGGGTATTAATGGCTTTGGCATAGTAACCGGCCCATCGAGAGAAGAAATCTGACTCTAACCCAGAGGCTTTAAGTGTTTCCATACTCTGAAGACCAGAAATTGCAACGCCGCTAACTTTGCCATGTTCTTGGAGCAGTTTGATGTTGGCATCGACGCGCCGCCCTCTCACCCACTGTAAGGCAGCGAGGTTAACAGCGACAAAGGCGATCGCAATTAAGGTTAGCACTACATCATATTGCAGCATCACTACTACATACAGAAATATTGACGCTGTGGCGATCGCTGTAGTCGCTAATTTACCAGAAAGCATATTAGCTATGCTGTCGTTGAGTTGTACGCGGCTACTGATTTCTCCAGCAAACCGCTGATCGTAAAAACTCATGGGTAGGCGTAAAATATGCCAGAGAAATTTACTCTCCATGCCCACCGACAACTTAATTTTCAGCTGACGCAAAAACTGTAACTGTAGTAGCGTTAAAAATCCATTGAGTCCGGCTGTGAAAATCATTCCTAAAATGAGCGGACGCAACCACTCATTCCGATGCCCAATTAATACGTTATCTATAAATACTTGAGAAAATGCAGGTATGGCCAGTCCCGGAATCACCAACAAAAATCCTGCCACCACACAGTAAATCAATGCTGCAATCGAGCCTCGCAACCGCGACCATAAAGCGAGGATAGTGCTAGGTTTCCGTCCTCCTTCCTGGAACTCGGAACTCGGCTCTAAAGCTAGCACCACTCCTGTGTAAGCACCGCTAAATTCTTCTAGAGAGACAGTGCGTCGTCCAGTAGCGGGGTCATTGAGATAAACTCGCTGTTTGCCAAATAAATCCCTCTACTACTAGAAAATGGTTAAATTGCCAAAATACAATGAAGGGAAATTTTAACTGCGACAGGGCAGCTAAATTTGTTTTAAAGCTCTTAGCGGTTAATCGATAATTTCTGGCAGCCTTCAAGATATTTAACGCACTAACTCCATCGCGGGATACACCACACGCTTGTCGGAGTTCTGTCAGCGGCACAATGCGACCGTAGTAACTCAGAATAATTCCTAAAGCAGCAGCACCACACTCTACTACCTCCATTTGCAGCAGAGTTGGAGTGCGACACCGCTTGTTTTTAGACGTGTCTGGTTGCAGTCGGGCGGTAATTAAAATCTGTGGCCCTTGTGACATCAAACCTTCTACGAATTCAGAACTACCTACTACACTTAATGCACCTTCTTTAGTCACGGGAAAGGCTGAGACATCTGTGACAGCACCAATGATGCCACCAAAGCGTTCCCGTTGCACTGTACTAGGTGTGATATCATGTCCGTATAATTAGTTATGATTTCCTCAAGTCTTGCGCCCCACCCCCAGCCCCTCCCCGCCTGCGGGGAGGGGAGACAAAGCATAGCTTTGGCGGGGTGGGGTTCTTGGGGTTTAGTAAGTAATCAAGCGGACATGATATGACTTGTAACTTCATCCCAATTTGCATTGCGAAAGCGAAGCTCCGAAGGGAGCCGCTTCGCTAACGCAACGCGAAACTAAGTCCCGACAGATTTTAAGATGGGTACTCAAAATTTTTGCTCCTTAATTGTTTTTTCCAGGTCTAATACGGCTTGAGCAAGAGAGTTTTTAAAGTTTGTTGTCCACGAATCTCAAAGACTCGACAATTACGAGTTAGGTTAGCGAGTCATTGTACTCCTGCAAAGAAGCAAGCCCTACGTAGAGAGTGTCATGATTTAACTGCGTTGCCAAATTTTAATTGTCTTATCCAAACTCCCGCTGACTAACATTTCACCGGAAGCTGTGAAGGCTAATGCTGTGACTATATTCCCATGACCTGTAAACGTACCCAGCAATTCCCCGGTTTGTAAATGCCACAACTTGATAGTTTTATCAGCACTACCGCTGGCGATAATTTGTCCATCGGGACTTAAAGCGATCGCATATACCCTATCTCTATGCCCTTTAAGGGTATGAAGTAATTCCCCAGTCTCTAATTGCCAAACTTTAATCGTTTGATCCCAGCTACCACTCACGAGCAGTTTACCATCTGCACTGATTGCTAAAGAACAAACGATGTGAGAATGACCCATGAGGGTATGTAGTGGTTGGGCATCTTTTAAACTTTTGATTCCCGTTTGGGGTGAGGTGCGCCAAACTTTGATTTTGCGATAGCTACCTGTAACTAGAGTTTCGCCATCTCGACTTAAAACTAGGGAATGAGCAGCTGTATCATCTAAAGAAAGTGCGATCGCTACCTGACGTTGCATCAAATCCCAAAACAGAATTTTTCTATCATCTCCCCCTGTCGCTAACATTCTGCCATCTGGGGTGAAAGCAGCACACCGCACTACTCCATTATGTTTGTGCAAAATATCTATCAAGTCTAAAGCGCCTACGTGCCAAAGCTTAATTGTCGAATCTGCACCGCAACTCACTAAAGTCTGTCCATCTGAACTAAAAGCTAGGGAATTCACTTCATCCACCAGCCCAGATATTACCCAAGGATACTCTGATAAGGTTTCTATTAATTCACCCTTGCTTAAATCCCAGAGTTTCGTTTCTCCACGACTACCACTGGCCAATATGGGTAAGGCTTTGCCATTGTTGCACCCAGAACTGAAAGCTAGGCAATTAATGCCTCTGGTGTGTCCTTGCAAAGTCTGCCAGCATTCCCAGTCACCGACTATAGCCTTGAGACAATGTTCTGATGGTAGAGTCTGTATTGTATCTGCGATCGGTCTCTCATTAATTACTGGCGACGTGTCTTTTTTACCCATCAGTGATTCTAAATACCAACTTAAACCCCCTGCATATAACAAATTACTCGGAGTCACATACAGTTTTGGTTCGCTAAATTCAAGTTGATTTGTAGGTAAAAAGCCTGTTATGATACTTTGCTTCTCGTAACCTAAATTACCTGTAGATGGATAAAATAAACAGAGAAAAATTAATACTTGGTGATTTTTTAAATCTTCTTGAGTAACCGACCACCTAATTTTGTCTTTCTTAATACCATTAAAACTTTCTCCATCAGCAACGTAAACTTGAACACTTAGCTGAGGATGATCTTTGAGTATATAAGGAAATTTACTTTCGCCACCCAAATTTCCCTCATCATCTAAAATCATGTTTTGCAAAGTATCTTGTGACACCTTTTTTACTAACTTGCCCAAGCGTTCAGTTATCACCCTGTCAACAATATGCTCCCGGAAAAGATAATCTTGGGCTTGTTGTTGGAAGTATTTGGGAAAAGGTATCGTCCAGTCAGGAGGCTCAGGATATTCCGGCGGCGTCGGCGGCGGATTTTTGGCGAGAACTTCTGCTTGTTGGCGAGAAAGTTCTTGGAGTCTAGCCAATGGCTCGCCCCAAAAGGCCATAACTTCAGTGTGACAACCTTTAACTTGACTTTCCAGCAAAGATAAGTCATAAGTTTTAGGTTTTTTCACACGTTGAAGGAAGTCAATTTGTTGAGCTTTGAGTAAGCTAATCCAATCCATCTGCATTCCTGCGGCAAACTATTGCATACCTACGGTAAGCTATACAAATGCAATTACTCAAGTTTATAACCTTAGTTAATTAAAAATTCAGTAATATTAACAGTCTAATAAAACACAGCCATTGACAAATGTTTCCGTGAAAGAGATAGATGGATAGCACTTAGACATTTCATGAACTGATGCGTTGAAGTATATAGAATTAGATGATATCAGTCAATTCTAACGGAGATAGATAAAGACATACTGTTTCCCTAGAAACACTTCTAGCTGTAAAGGAAAGTTGAATTTGAGACGGATTTAAAGATTGCAGTAGCGTTAAGTCAGCAAATAGCTATATAAAACTAACCTAGTAACGATAATTACCGGAAATATCATCTGAAATCGAAAGAAATGGTGAAGATTCGCTAATTTTAACCTTTGCGTTTTGGTTGTCTGGGTGTAGTACTTACATCAGAAGAGTCACCAAAAGTATCCCTTGCTTCGATCTGTTTAATTTTCATTTGCAAGTTCAAGTCATCGCTGCTAACAATTGTTTCTAAATTCGCTAATCTCCGTTCTAGCAGTTCTATTTGCTGCTGTTGCAAATAGTTAGTTTTTGATTTTTTGTCATCAGAACGCCAAACCGCAACTGTACCAACAGCTGCGCCGCCAATAGCAACTAAAGGAAGAATAGCACCGCTTCTAGTAACGGCTGACAATGGGACGCAAACTCCTAGAATGGCTACTGTAATTACCCAAATTCTTGTGGTAGCAGATAATCTGACATCTTGGTATGGTTCTACATTGGGTTGAGATTTTTTAGCCATAAGTTTATCCAAAGAAAAGTTATTTATTAGATTGGCACAATTGTTTATTACGATACTTACTGCAATTAGGTTAAATATATTTTTTTGCTCGTATTTTTAATTACCAGTAGGTAAACATAATTCAACGTAAAATGCCAATCAGCGAAATGATTTTCCTGACTCCTATACAGACGCGATTAATTGCGTCTTTAGTGCTGCCTTCTTCCTTCTACTTAGTTACTTCGTTATTTTAGATCATTAGATTTTGCTTGCGAGGAGCAGTTGTACACTGAGAGGAAGATTTTCTTGAAGTCATAGTAAGGAAGGTACAGATGACAGTTCGTGCTTTTTTTGAAGCTGCCAAAGTTGAGGGTGTCCAGTCACCTTACGATACCATTCACCTGAAAATTCTCTATCCAGCACAGATACCGGAGAGTCAGCTAGAAAAAAGTATGGGAATTGAGCCAGCTAATCCAGAAAAGGCACCTTTTCCAGTAGTGATTTTCTTCAATGGCTATAACTGTGATGCTCAACAATACCAATGGTTAGCGGTTAAATTGGCTGAACGTGGATTGGTAGTGGTTCTCTTTAATTGGATTGCCAAAAATCTACCAGGCGTAATTAGCCTCACACCTGGAGTTGATTTTGAAAAGCTGAAGCCCACAATTTATCCTACTGCTCCTACAGCTTTGGCTTTGCCAGCACTTCTAACTAAACTCGAACAGTTACAAAATCAAGGAGTTTTAGCAGGAATGTTGGATTTACAACGCATCATTCTCGGTGGACACTCTGCGGGTGGTTTATTATCGCTCACAAATGCTGACCCTCGGTTTTTCCCTGGAGTTGCTGCATCTTTTTCTTATGGCGCAAGTAGCAGAGGACTTTTAACCATAGGGTATGAACCAGGAACTATCTTGCCTTTACCAGATTCCCTACCACTGCTACTGATGGGAGGAACCCGTGATGGATTTATGCTTACCAGTAGCGAACTCTATGGTATAAGTGCTGGGGATGCTACTATCCCAGTTACACGTACATTCCAAGAAGCAATCGCTGGGGGACGAAATGACAGCTATCTGGTAATCTTAGAGGGAGCAAATCACTTTTCGATAGTTGATGAGCCAGACTCCACTACAGTTAGATCCTCTCTCGACTTAAAAGCTACTCAATCTCAAGAAAACTTGCGTTTGCTGATGAGTGAAATTATTGGTCTGTTTATTGACACTTATGTTCGCCACCAGCCAGAAGCATCTCAGTTGATCGAGCAATTATTAAATACTGCCAATCCTCTGATAAAATCCTTTGAGCGTAAATAGTTAAGCTGATTATGACAAGTGCATCTTATATTTTTCTGGCTGGAGCAAGTCGCGGTGTTGGTCGAGAAATTGCTCAATATCTGATAGCGCAACAGCTAAAAGTCAAAGCACTCCTGAGAAAAGCAGCAGTTGCTAGTGAACTAGAAAAAATTGGTATTGAAGTAGTTCTGGGAGATGCCTTGAATATTGGCGATGTAGAACGCGCAATGGTAACAGATAAACCTATTCACACCGTTATCAGTACAATTGGCGGTTTACCATCAGATGTAGAAAGACCGGATTACCCTGGTAATAGAAATCTGATCGATGCAGCAGTTAAAGCTGGGGTGCAAAAGTTTATTCTTGTATCTTCCATCGGTGCTGGCAATAGTGTTGTTGCTGCCTCACCCCAAGTTTTAGAGGTACTGGGAAAAGTTTTAGCTGAGAAAGACAAAGCCGAACAACACTTAATTGCCAGTGGACTCACCTATACAATCATCCGTCCTGGTGGACTCAAGTCAGAACCAGCAACGGGTAATGGTATTTTAACTGAAGATCCGCACATTATTGGTAGCATTAATCGTGCAGATGTGGCGCAGTTAGTTGGTCGCTGCTTAAATAGCCAACGCGCCAATAATAAAATATTGTCAGCCGTAGACCGAAATATGCTATTTGGGCAAAGAGAATTTGCCGAATTTTCTTTGGAGTAATTTAAGCACGCCAGCGCAGTATTTGACCTTTGACAGGATTGACAAATTCTCGTCCTTCAGCGACAGATCGAGCATACTCCCGCTTTAACTGGTAATACCACTGTGCCTGCATATCTGAGTCCTTAATCAGCCGCAGCACAGGATTATATTTTAGACCAATCTGCTGTTTTTCTACAACCGTTCGGTCTTGGCCAATGAAAGTCCGCGCCAGCACGTGTAACAGTGGCTTGAAAAATCCCACCCAAGGAAGTGTCCAGTAAAGAGCAAAAGTTACTTCAGTTTCTGTGTCTGAAATGGGTGTAACTGCCGTTAAATTAACAACTCGATGGTTGCCAATGGTGGTTTCTTCGATTCTGACTCCAGGTAAACGAAAAGAAATCTCCGTTTCCGGCACACCACCGCCAATCAGCCAGTATAATCGACCCCCATTTGCTGGTAATCGGTGTCGTCGCATCGTGAAACCGTAGGGCGAAGCATCAAATTGCTTCACTTCCTCATGCAATTGCTCATTTCGCCACCACCAAGCGCGATGAACATAAGGTGAATGAGCCGGGTCCATCAGACCTACTACTGCATGATCTATAAAACAAGGGAATTTTACCACCTCTACGAACTGGTGAGAGCGATCGCCAAACCCTGGAATTACCGGAATTTCCATCTCAGAAGCAGGTTGAGGGTTATCGGGATCAGCTATATATATCCAGATATTCCCTTGGGCTTCGCGGATTGCATAAGACTGCACGTCAAAGCGACTCAAATCCATTTGCTGCTCCTCTACAAGAGAAGGTATCGCAGTACAGCGCCCAGCAGAGTTAAAGCGCCAACCGTGGTAACAGCATTCAACTTCTTGCCCATTGAATCTCCCACAACTCAAGGGCACACCACGATGGGGACAAATGTCTGTCATCGCAGACACTTTGCCATCCTGGCTGCGAACTAACAGCACTGGTTCTCCTAAGAAAATGCGGCTGATCATCATACCTGGCTTGATTTGATCGCTAGGCAGAGCATAGTACCAAGTATTACGTAATACAAAATTATCGTTATTTTTCATAACTAATGGCCTCTGCCTTTGACACAACGAAAGTCCTGGTTTGTGGAAAGGAAGGTGATGCTGGAAAACATTCTTTCAGGTTTTTAATTGCTGTAGGTAAATTCAACTGATGTACTTATTAGTCGTGTTCGTAATTCTCTCAGATTTATGTTGTTCTGGGAGGATTGCAGGTTTAAAATTGGATTATTCGCCAGAGATTTGTACAAATACCGTTCTTTTACGCGGGCCATCCAACTCAAAAAACAACACAGATTGCCAGGTTCCCAAAGCTAATTTACCATCCACAATGGGAATTATCTCACTAGTGTTCAGCATCATTGCCATTAAATGAGAGTGAGCATTAATCGGCTCATCTTCTGGGACATCTCTTAAATGCAAGTCATTATGCAAATAGCTGTCTGATTCCGGTGCTAATTTTTGCAAGAATACTTTTATATCTTCTAATAATCTGACTTCATTTTCGTTGATAGATAACGCTGTTGTAGTGTGTTGAGAAAATACTAAAACTTGTCCATTTTTAATTGGTGTTGAGGCAATAAAATCTTGAATTTGTGGGGTGATATGATGAATATTAATTTTTGGCTGAGTTTCTATTTCAATTAACTTATTAATAATTGGCATCTGTTGAATTTTATATTTGGGATTGCGGATTAGGTAGGTTAACACAGCTTAACGTCTTTTTGAAGGAGGCAGGAATTGAATGACTTTTAACTCCTAACTATAGTTTCCAAACCTTGTACTAGTCTTTCTATACCTTCTTTTGCCGTCTCTTTTTGCAGCGCCCCATAGGCGACGCGTAGATAGCATCCGTCATCTATGCCAAAGGTTGTACCTGGAATAACTGCTACTTTATGTTCTTGGATCAGTTGTTTGACTAACTCAAAAGCATCCATCTGGGTATGAACTTTGAGGAAAAAATAAAAAGCGCCATTGGCAGGGATAATACTACATAAGCCTTGTAGACGATTAAGGGAGTCTAATACTAGTTGGCGTACCTGAGCGATCGCTCCTATGTGACTCTTCAAATAATCCTCTTTTGCCTGCAATGCCCCTAAAGCTGCATATTGAGAAATGACTGGCGGACAAATCAAAATTGTATCCTGGACTTTTTTAACGGCGACAAGTAAGTGTTGGGGAATCACCATATAGCCAATGCGCCAACTCGCAAAACCGTATGCTTTAGAAAAGCTATAGAGAGAAATGGTATACTCGCTGCTATTACCAAATGAGCCAGGTGAAATGTGTTTTACACCGTTATAGGTAAAATATTCATAAGCTTCATCGCTGATGTGGTAAATACTGTGATTAGCACAAATTTGATTTACTTGGCGCAATGCTGCTTCAGAATAGACAACTCCAGTGGGATTATTTGGTGAAATCGTCACCACAGCCCGTGTTTTAGGAGTAATTGCTTGAGCGATCGCTTCTTTTCGCAGTTGGTAATTTTCATCCGTCGCCACTAATACCGCACGACAACCAGCTATTGCGATCGCCATTTCATGGTTGAAATAGTAGGGCGTATTTAGAATAATTTCATCGCCTGGGTTAGTGATAGCCAGAATGGCATTCATAAATCCCATATTGCTCCCTGCTGTCACAACGATGCAGTTTTCCCCGTTGATTTCAATCCCGTTGAAGGCTTGCAATTTTCCCGCAAGTGCTGTCAGTAAAGGGGGAATTCCCTCAACTGATTTGTATAAATTATTGGCGGGTTCGGCTAAGAATTTGGCTAAAAATTCTATGGCTTCATGTGGTGGGTTGTAAAAAACAACACCTTGTCCTAGAGAGATGGTTCCAGGAGAGTTTTTAATCAGTTCCCCAACCACAGGAATAATTGGCGATTGTACCGCCTGCATACGAGAGGTTAGGGATTCCATATTTTCTTGCCTATGTACCTGCTTTTAGTATCTCTTAATAGGTGAACAATCAACTAGTACAGCACGGTGGAAATAAACCACCCATTCCAAATTAATGAAATGTTTACTCGCTACCATCTAAATCCCGAAGTCAAGATCAAATTTATAGCAATACTCCAATCTGTGGAAAGTTTAGCGTTATATAGCGATCGTCAAAGAACGTACTTTGGTTCTTGATGTCTAAATTTAGGGCTATTTCACGATGATTTTGACCCTCTGATGCCATGATAATTATTTTGGCAGCGCTAGGAGTTGCGGCGTGTTGTGTCTGTTGATCAATTGTTAGAGTTGATCTCGCTCGCCATCGCTTAAATTTAAGATTTTAGGAGTTAATCTAGCCACATCCTGATTCCTTGATCGCGCCCCAAAATGTATGGGTTTTAACCTGATTATGTATTCTCTCACCAATATGGTCTGTTTATTTCCGCCGACCTATACTGCGTTCTGGCACTGATTTCAATATCTATCAAGTTAATAGATGTATAAAAATCCATTTTCTACATTTAATTTTAGGATTGGATGAATATAAAATCCGATATCTGTGTTGTTTTTTGCTGCACACATATCTTTTTGTTTTAACCTATCTCTACCTTTGAAATGTTATTTTTAAAGACAATCAATCAGGTTTTTTTAACCAGGTGTCAATAAAATTCAGACTATAGTTTACAGAGACTTTACACAGAATTTAAGCTTAATTGATATTAGTAGATATCTATCTTTTGGCGTGTAAGGTAGAATGCAATTAGAAAACGAAGGCTTAGATACTGTTAATTAATAAAATAATGTTTATTTCACAACGTGGCATTATCACCTATGCTTACGGAGCATCTTATTATCTAGAAATGGCAAAGTCATTAGCACGTTCTCTACGGCTTCATTCACCAAATGTTCCGCGTGCTATTGTTACTGATAATCAAAATGATAGAGATTTACTAGAACTTTATGATTGCGTTATAAACATTAGAGATGAATACGGTTCTAACGTAAAACAAAAGCTTCATGTCTATGATTATTCTCCATTTAAATATACACTTTGTATTGATAGTGATTGCATAGCGGTGAGGGATATTAACTTTATTTTTGATGATTTTAAAGGTAAAAGTTTTAGTGTGGCAGGTAATGTATATCTTCAAGCAGGCGATAAAGATACATTCATTGATGTAGATGACACACTCAAACGATTTAATCTAACAAAATTACCTAGATTTAATGGAGGTCTCTATTATTTTGAAAAAAACGATACTGCTAAGGCCTTTTTTGAAACAGCACTAGAATTGGCAAAGGATTGGCAAAAGCTAGGTATTAGCGAATTTCGTGGTGATGGCCCTAATGATGAACGTATTTTTGGTCTAGCTATGATGCTACACAATCAAAGTATGTTTGAAGATAATGGTCAGATGATGCGAACACCTATAGGTCTTCGTGGTTCTTTTAATATAGATGCTATTAAAGGTCAATCGACTTTTCAAAAATACAATCAGGTGGTGTCTCCTGCTCTTGTACACTTTGCCTGCGTTTGGGGAGAGCATCCCATATATCATCGTGAAGTAGCAAAGTTAAAAAACCTAGAAAAAGGTTCAGTTAACCAGATCAATTCCAATATATTTTCCCCAATTCAATATAAGTTTGGCTATCAGATTGCTTTCTTAAGATATATAGCTAAACGTGTACCTAAAAATCCTAAATATATTCAAGCTAGAATGAAAAAACTTTTGATACAATTGCCTGAGTTGGTTAAAACTAAATATAAAGTTGAGCCTGTTCAGAGCAAATAAAGTTTGCTAAAAGTCTGCATTCCTTTGTGCTTAATTTAAATTACTCAAAGGCTGCTTTGGTTACTTTCTATAAAGCTTTAATCGTGTATAATGTGCTGTCTGAAGTTCAGGCAGCACTAACAAAGTGTAATAGCGATCGCGCATCATATCCTTCGCTCCTGACAGGTAATATAAATTATATTTTTGTGAAAACTACAAGGATTGTATCTGTGGGTTTATTCTAGAAACTACACGGTACACCGCAAATTTGTATGTACCACAAAAATCTGTATTGCCGTACTTTTATGGAAAATCAACTAGGATTAATTCTAAAACTGCTTTTACTCTCGGCTTTGTTATCGGTATTGATTAAGTATGCAGGGCCAAGTCTATCAATTCCGGCGACAGCAACCAACGCGCTGATTATAGTATTCTTGCCGATTGCGATCGTAGCGATCGCTCTACTATGGCGATTTCAAGCACAAAAACAAAATTAACTCAAAGCATTTACGCACAAGTTCCTAAAATCAGCTAACCTAGCTTAATTACAAGAAAATTCCATCTCGCCAACCGTTGGGAGTTAGCCTGTGAACCTGGGTCAATGGATCGGCTTAATCGCCATACTTCTTTGTTTATACATCCTGTGGCAAATTCGGGAAGTGCTTTTGTTGATGTTTGCCGCAGTTGTGTTAGCCACCACCTTAAATCGCCTAGCGAAACGCTTCCAAAGCTTTGGGATGAAGCGCGGATTCGCCGTACTCCTAGCAGTAGCTATCTTTTTCGCAGGTGTCGTGGGTTTTTTCTGGCTAATTGTGCCGCCATTTGCCCAGCAGTTTCAAGAACTAACATATCAAGTTCCTAAAGGGTTTGGACGCTTTAATAGTTGGCTTGATGCCCTGAGAACTCGTATTCCTGACCAGTTAGTTCCTTATATCCCAGATATCAATAGCCTCATTCAACAAGTACAGCCCTTCGCCAATCGGTTACTAGGAAACTCCTTTGCTTTTGTATCTGGCTCTTTAGAAGTCGTCCTCAAGATTTTGCTAGTGTTGGTTTTAACAGGAATGATGTTAGCCGACCCAATAGCTTACCGCAAAGTATTTGTCCGGCTTTTCCCCTCATTTTATCGGCGACGGGTAGATGGGATTTTAGATAAATGTGAAGTCTCTTTGGAGGGATGGATTACAGGCGCTTTCATTGCCATCTTTGTAGTGGGGGTGATGAGTCTGATTGGCTTATCAATTTTGCATGTCAAGGCAGCACTAGCTTTAGCGGTTTTAGCGGGATTTTTTAACTTGATTCCCAATCTGGGGCCAACAATGAGTGTAATCCCAGCAATGGCGATCGCTTTCTTGGATGAACCTTGGAAAGCGATCGCTGTCTTGATTCTCTACTTTATTATTCAACAGATTGAGAGTAATTTCATCACGCCTGTTGTCATGGCGCATCAAGTCTCATTACTGCCAGCCATAACCTTAATTGCCCAGCTATTTTTCGTTACGTTCTTTGGCTTTTTAGGATTATTCCTAGCGCTACCTTTAACTGTTGTCGCTAAGATTTGGTTACAAGAGGTGTTAATTAAAGATGTTTTAGATGAATGGGGAAATAATCATAAAAAAGAGACTGAGTTGGTGATAGTTTCTGAATCTCCTAGAACAGATGATAATTGGATGGCAGAAAATCCAGATATAAATGAGAACCCCTCGATTGATGATGATATCTTGAAAAAATAAGATTAGTCACTCGGCTTTCAATACGGTTCGGTTAAGGTTTTTTAATGAAAATTCTAGATCAAAAAGATGCTATAAATCGCCGTCAAGACGAAAGACTAATTATTGTAGAGACGGCGATTCATCGCGTCTCTTGCCTTAACCGAAGATAGCAACAATAATCTCTGGAAGGTCAAAAACTCAATGACACGAGTTATCGCTCTTCCATCACTCTCATTAAGCAATAATCGAAGCAGAAAACTGAAACTATCACCCAATCAAGGTTTGAGGCTTTATTTTCTAATATAAATTCAAAAATCTAGCTAAAACCTGAAAACCGAAGTCTCGTAAGCCTTGCAGCGATTGCTTTTCCCAAGAGTGATGGAAGAGCGTTATATCATGTCCGCTTGATTGCTTATTAAACCCCAAGAACCCCACCCCGCCAAAGCTATGCTTTGTCTCCCCTCCCTGCTTGCGGCTATGCATTAGTCACATGTTTCTTAACATTGCTGTAAGTAAGTCAGGAAAAGGATTATGGAACAATGCAACATGTAGATAGTTGACAAAAGGAGGAGAATGTGAATAAGGTTAATTTGATCGGCGATCGCTAAATACATATTTGACAATTCTGGTAGAGTAGTTTCCAGGTTGCAGCGATATCGTGTAATCGCTGTAATCCCCGCCAAATAGTCTTAACACCAGGTTCTCCATCACCCTTTCGACCTAAAAAGCCACCTAATATTGCAATCATTCGTACTGCTTCGCGTAAAGAAGGCGGCTTTTTGGGTGGGATTGGATTTTTGTTGATAGTGGCACACAAAGACTGCCATTCATCGATTTCTAGAACAGAATCACATGGCATATCAGGGTTAAATCTGGCTTCATAAGTTAGCCATAACAAACGCCACGCCACAATTGAATATGTTGCCAGTGCCATATCGATTCGCCTTGCGGTTTCAAGCTGTAATTTTTCAATTCCACAACCACTTTTTAATGTGTAGTGGTAACGTTCTATCAACCAACGATATGTGTACCAGCGAACGCAACGGGCAGCCTCTTCAAAACTGTTAGCTTTAAGGGTAGTAAGCAACAACCAGCTAATCGGTTTGATTCCATCTGGCGGGTTTTCTTCAAGTGCCAGAATTACCTGCAATTTTACAGGCTTCAACTGTAAACGTCGGATATGGTGTAAGGGTACTTGTATCTCAAAAGTGGCTTGAAAGAGTGTTAGTTTTGCTGTCCTTGCATCACGCTCTGGGTTTTGCTTGTATGTTTCCACAGGCTTGAGGTACGCTGCTGCTTGGTTGTGCTGCCAAGTCTTCTACGATCCTTACCAGACGCTTGTTTCGTCTTGCGTCTCCTAAATCTGCCTGTTTTAATTCGGATGCTGCCCATTTTTCCATGATGCACCATTACCCTCAAATATTCTCTTCTCTCAAAAACTATACCTATCAATGCTTTTGGCATATTTTAAGTAAGTTGTATTTTTGTTGAGAAAGATGCGGGTAATGGATAGCCGCAAGCGGGGAGGGGTTGGGGGTGGGGGTGTAATGACTGTGGTTAGCATAACTAATTATGCGGACATGATATTAGATGAAGTCTTGCAAATTTTGAAGCTATTGGGATAATCAGTGCTGGAGTGAAAAAACAATAAGATTCCCAACTTTTTTAATAAGTCGGGAATGTCATACTTTTGAGTCAGTCTGAAGAAGTCATCTTTGAAAGAATACTATAAGCATGGACACAATTAGCTCATCAGCTATTGTTTGTTCTGGCTCTTTACCTCTGCTTCTGCTTTGTTTGACTCATTTGATGAGGCTGATTCTGTCTTCTCTGATTGCGTCTCACTAGTTTGTTGCAATTGGTTGAGATGAATATTGTTGACTTGAACAATAAAATATTCTAATGCCTGACTTGCCTTTTGTTGCTGTTGGGTTTCGTCAGATACATCATAACAACGATAAGGCGGAGTCACGCCCAATATAAATTTCTCTTGTTCCGCTTCTAATAATTCAACGGCTGTATTAGCAGCAAGCGAATTCTTCTGAAAAGGAAAAGAGGTAACTATACTAGCAACTATAGAAGCAATAGCTGGGCAAAGCACAGGGAGCCACTTCAGCCAAGCTTGTCCTGCTTCTAATTTGTCTACCAGAACTAAAATCGGTGTGACTCCTGATAAAATCACTGTCGCAATTTGCAAACTATAGTAAAGGTTTCTTGATAAACCCCTAATTTTTTTATAATCGTCAATTAAGTCTTGGCTGTATTGTAAAGCCTTCCCTCTTGTCAGAGTCAGTGTATCTTTATCCCAGGAATTAGGATTGGTCAATAAATAACTATAGAGTTCAGCTTTTTTGGTGAGTTCAGATTTATAAGCGACCTGCTTATAGTTCTGATATACTTGTCTATTGATGAGCAACAAAAAAAACAAAAAAGTTAGAGATACTGCTCCAGAAATTACAACTGTTTTATCATCTGAAAGAAAAATAATAAAAAGTCCAGCAGAGACAAAAGCTGCAAGTAATAAATACTCTATTACCTTCAGGTTAAATAACTTTTTTTCATCTGATGAAGAGGATAAATTTTCAATCCTATCGGAAATCTTACTTTGGTTTCTTTGCTCTAGATTAGCTAATTCTGAAGTAGTCATTGCCTCTTACTCAATTCATTATCGGGTCAAATGTACCAATAAAATCAATAGCAACAAGTAGAATTGCTTTGAGTAAGTAGAAGTCAGAATAAGTCCGCCAGAAAGCAACTTATTTTTGCTTATACTTCGCTTCTATTAACGCTCTTAAATAATTTCTACCTTCTCAAAACTTTCTAGTATCTGCTATTAACTCGCACTTTGCGATTGACTAGTTGGCTTATAATGCTTTACAAAAACCAGAAATGTTTCTTCCGGTTGACGTAAAATTATTTAAGTCCAGTAAGTCCACTTAATCCTAACCATACATACATTTGATTAATAATGCAAGGCTTCGTTTATGGTAATTTTACGTAAACTCAAAACTATTTTGGATACAGGCAGCTTGTTTGCTCCAAAAAATCTATCATTTTAATTTTGCAATACTTGAATTATTTTTTGGAATTTATCTTTATTCGGGGTAAGCTGTCGCGCAGAGATTGGCGATAACTATTTCGAGATGAAATTATCCAAGAGTCTCGATCGTCTGCGCTCACAAGGAGCAATGAAAATTTCTTTTCCCTACTCCCTAATCCCAATTTCCCACTCACCAGGAAGCGTAAGCACTGATAAGATGCGAACAATTGCAGAAATTAACGAGAAAATTAAGCGCCAACGTGCGGTGGTGTTGACAACTGAAGAATTAAAAGCACGAGTTGTAGAAATCGGTGTTACTAAAGCTGCTAAAGAAGTCGATGTAATTACCACTGGTACTTTTGAGCCGATGGAATCAAGTGGTGCAATTATCAATCTGGGACATACCGATCCCCCAATAAAAATTCGTCGTTGTTGGTTAGATGGCGTACCAGCCTACTCTGGTTTTGGGGCAGTAGATTTATATTTAGGTGCGAGTTGCGCTGTGGAGACGACGGACGGAGAAGAAGTGCGAGAACGTGGTGGCGGTCATGTAATCGAAGATTTGATCGCTGGTAAATCTATACACGTGAAAGCGCAAGGACAAGTAACAGATTGTTACCCCAGAGCAAATTTTGAAACTACAATTACCAGTGACACAATTAATCAGTTTTATTTATTTAATCCGCGCAATCTTTATCAAAATTTTATTGTTGGTGTAAATGGTGGCGATCGCCCCCTCTTCACCTATCTCGGCCCTTTACAACCGCGTCTGGGGAATGCTGTTTATTCTAACCCAGGAGCGATTTCCCCCTTACTCAACGATCCCGATTTGCAACTCGTTGGTATAGGTACTCGAATTTTTTTAGGCGGCGGTATTGGCTATGTCGCTTGGGAAGGCACTCAGCACTTCCCCTTACAAAAGCGTTTAGCTAATCGTACACCGATTGGGCCTTCTGCCACTTTAGCTTTAATTGGTGATGCCAAGCAAATGGATGCTCATTGGGTGCGGGGGTGTTATTTCAAAAGTTATGGCCCCTCATTAATGTTAGGGGTTGGGGTACCACTACCTGTATTAAATGAACAAGTAATTGAACACTGCGCCGTCCAAGATCAAGACTTAGTAGCTCCAATAGTAGATTTTTCCATTCCCCGGCGCGTCCGTCCCACCTTTGGTTTGGTGAGTTATGCCCAACTCAAATCTGGGCGGATCACCATCGAGGGCAAAGCAGTACGCTCTGCCCCCTTAGCGAGTTTGTTTTTTTCTAGGCAAGTCGCCCTAGAGTTGAAAAAGTGGATCGAAGCAGGTACGTTTACCCTCACAGAACCAGTTTCTCCAATTCCGATGGAGCGATCTTTTCTACCCCAAGACCGTCGGACGGATTTTTGATTGGGGGAGTGGGGAGTAAGAATTTTAGATTTTAGATTTTGGATTTTAGATTGGAATTTAATCCAAAATCTAAAATCCCTTCGGGTTCAGCAGTCACTCATGGGGGAAACCCCCAAGACCGCGCTGCTTCACCAAAATCCAAAATTGAATTGCCCCATACCCTAATCTTGAGTCGGTTTCGGTCGCTTGATGGGTTTAGGAGCGGGTGTTCTTGGTATAGGTTTTGACACCACTGAGGTGTCGCCGCCTGTACTTGTTTTCTTGA
This sequence comes from Nostoc sp. 'Peltigera membranacea cyanobiont' 210A, assembly GCF_002246015.1. Classification (GTDB taxonomy): domain Bacteria; phylum Cyanobacteriota; class Cyanobacteriia; order Cyanobacteriales; family Nostocaceae; genus Nostoc. Next base: position 118,992 of record NZ_NOLJ01000007.1, on the reverse strand, counting down.
TGGGACGAGGAGTTTCGCCAGTGCGTCTGGGGGGGAATGGTTTTCTACCACCAGCACCACCAATGCCAGCACGAGGCCCACCTTTAAATGGTGGTTTGCGTTTTTTGGGCAAATCAGCGATCGCCTCGGCTTTTTCTACTATCAAAACGTCAGCTTCTCGTTTGGCTTGGAAGTCCCAGAATTTGCCCACTGCTTTGGTGGTTAGCACACCCCTTAATTTCAACTTAAAATATTTGGGTTTGTCAGTTGATTTGCGTGGAGCCTGCCTAATTTTGACTACCAAGCTTTTAGCATCAAAAGATTGGTATACTACTTCACCACGAACAGAAAAACCACCATCTGCAACTTCTGATGAAGGTCTGGGGGCAGTTGTATTTAGTTCAGAGTTCTCGGATAAGCCATCATCGAGTGTCTCTAATTGCAACTCCAAATCCGATTCGTCTTCATCTGTTGAGTTTTTAGCCAGATTTTCTGGTTCCCAAACTCCGACGATTTGGATGTGCAAGGTGTCATTTTCTTGTCTAGTACGTGGATATACTACCCACAAGTGTTCTTTTTCTAAGTCTAGATGATTCTTGACTAAGCTCATAATCCGGCCTAGGAGGACGGCATTGAGTTCTACACCATCTGGAGTCAGCAGAGTACCTTGAGTAAATTGTTCGCTGCTAGCGTGATAGCGACCCCGGACTAAGCCGATCGCTCGATACTGCATCGGTTCGCTGGGAGGCGGAATCGGTTGCTGGCGATTAATCAAGTTCCCATTTGAGTCAGTTTCGCTGGAGTTGACAGGCAAATTGTCAACTTCTTTAGAGGACTGGGCTGCTATATGAACATTAGCGGCTGCCTCTACGTTAGTTGGGCCCTGGTTAGAGGCAGAAGAATTGGAAGATTCAGGCAACGGCATCAGGTCGGAATTCATAAAAACTCCTTGCGGCGGAGACACATCCCATTGTGGGATTTTACAAAGGCAGCTGGAAAGAGCATTTGTGCGACTGATGAAAGTATATTGGCTTTTCACAAAATCACACTAGGGTACTCTATACAATCCTAAAGGCGCTAAATTTAATGTATAAACACTAAATGTCTAATTTAGCGGCTTTACACTAGTTTCGGAAGCATATCATAGCTACAATTCTGACGGCTCCTCCTAAAGTCATCACTTACTTTAGCAGTGTGGATAGTTAATTGTTATAAAATTCACAGGCAATTGGCGGTATTCCGCAAAGTTTTGGAAATTTTTAACTTTACGATTTGTGTAAATGATAATGTCATTAAAATTTAGGAGAAAGACAAAACCGTGTCTCAACCGCGCAATCGTTGGATAGTTCAAGTCGTCTTAGCGGTGGCAATTCTTGCTTTTGTGGGTGTTTCGGTGATTCCCATAATTGGAGCATTTAATAATACGCCACCCTCAAGTCAAAATACCGCTAGCACCAGAGGCAGTTTGTCCTCCGCTGACCAAAAATCAAAACTGGAAGACGAAGCACGGGGTTATGAACAGGTTTTGCAACGGGAACCAGAAAATCAGACTGCGCTTAAGGGTTTATTACAGGCACGGCTGCAATTACTGAGTCAAAAAGATAAAAGTGAGGTTAAACCAGCTGATATCCAAGTTGTCATTGAACCCCTAGAAAAGCTAGCAAAGCTGAATCCCGAACAGTCAGAATATTCAGTGTTACTAGCTCAAGCCAAACAGCAAATTGGCGATCGCGAAGGAGCCGCTCAAGCTTATCGCTCGATTTTGTCCACGAAACCAGGTGATTTGAAGGCTTTGCAAGGAATGGTGGCTCTATTGATCAGTCAGCAACGCCCCGAAGCAGCCATTGGTTTGTTGCAAGAAACCCTATCTAATGCAGCCCAAGCAAATACAATTCAGCCTGGAAGTGTAGATATAGTAGCTGTGCAGGTGCTGTTAGGTTCTGTTCATGCTTCCCAGAAACGCTACGCTCAAGCTAGCTCTGTTTATGACCAGGCAATTAAGAAAGATCCCAAGGATTTTCGCCCTGTCGTGGCAAAAGCGATGCTCCTGAAACAACAGGGCAAAGATGCAGATGCAAAACCTTTGTTTGATAGTGCCGCAGCTTTAGCACCTGCTAAGTACAGAGACGAAATTAAGAAGGCAGGAACGGTTTCCCCCATTCCTAAATCTGCTTCATCTGCCGCGCCCTCACCAGAAAGTACACCTAAGTAATGGACATAGGGCATGGGGCATTGAGCATTGGGCATTGGTTATTAATATCTTCTCCCCCTGCTCCCCTGCTCCCCTGCTTCTTCCCCTCACGCTCCTTCAATGGCAGCGACGACACCAAAGACTAAAAACAGGCATCCACCAATAAAGGTGAGTTGACGCTCAGAAATGCGTCCGGCAATCATTTTGCCGCCGATAACTGCGATCGCAGCACAAATGGCATGTCCTAAAATTGCACCTATTGTCACTCCAATGGGGTTATTGCCTGCTGCTAGGGCAATAGTGGCAATTTGGGTGCGATCGCCCCACTCTGCCATAAATGTCAACACAAAGGCTTCTATGACAATTGCCAAACCAGTCTTTTGCTTTGGTAACTGCAAATCTGCTTGTTTCACCGCAGCTTCAGCTTCTTCCACAACTTCTGTATCACAAGCAGCAGACATCTTACTAGCGTCATACAACAGCTTGATACCGAAGGCAATAAATAAAGCTATTTCGGCGTAATGAATATAAACTTTGGGCAACAAAGATACCGCTTGTCCAAATATCACCGAAAGGATTGTCATCGCGGCTAAAGCAGCTGTCACACCGATAAATACCAGCCGCCGTGGGTGGTGCATTGCCAAAATCACAGCAATAAAAAATGTTTTATCGCCTAACTCGGAAACCGTGATTAGTAACAAACCTGCGGTAAAAGCTGTTAACACTCTCTCAAGCTCCTGAAGAATCGTTTACCGATGTGAAGCTTGATGAGAGCCAAAAGACCTCACCAAGTTTACACTTTTCGGTGTGAACTTAGTGAAGGTCTCGCTTTCAAATATTGATTACTTGCCACCTGAACCAGGCTCATCGCCAGTATGTTGATTCAGATGTACTGGCTTTTATGTTTTTTGCCAGCAGCTACTCCCCTTCTATGCGTTCATAATTATACATATTTTCAATGTATTAAGTCAAGAGAGTAGCCAATATAGAGGTATAACTGTAGAGTGAAGCGGTACATACAGACCGATTCAGAGCTTACTGAGGTAAAAACTCATCATCTGTGACTTCTGCTAGCTGGTATGGGCAGTTCAGAGGAAAGGATTCCATTGACAAGCCAGTTTCAGCTTTTGCTTGCTTAACCGCCTGTGTATAACACTCAGCAAAAACTATCTCAAGATAGGATTTGAGACTAGGTGAATCATCTAGAGCTTCTTTGACACGTCTACGATGTTCAATTATGCTTCCTTCCCAGCTACCGCTTCTTTTGTCGGGCTGAAATTGCCATTTGAGCAAAAGCATCAGAATTACAATCAGATTACTCTTGAGACTCCGGCGCTCACTCCTTCCCATATCGGCAATTTCTTCAATTAGGTTCTCCCATTCAACGTTTGCGTAATCCTGACTTTGCAATTTTTCTACAGTCGTTTCTATCCATTGCAAGTAATCAGTCTCATATAGGGTTTGGGAATGTGCCTTTAGGGAAGACATAGCAGTTTTCATCAGAAATCTTTAGATAATATCTCACATATAGCGTTTCCTAATCACATGAGGTACATCTTAGCCCCCTCTTCGCTTGCGGGGAGGGGGTTGGGGGTGGGGTTCTTGTACCTCACTCAACCGAGAACCGCTATATCTCTACAATTAACATCGGTGCGTTAGACTTTAACGCACCCTACGGCCTAAAGTAATTGCCAATTGTCTACAACTTTACTAAAGTCAGAGGTGACGTAATAAGCTAATCAGCATTCAAGTTGCATAATCAGGGCGGGCAAGATGCCCACCCCACAAGATATTGAGAAAATTTTCATCTGCAAAGTAGATGTGTTTTAGCTTAATCACCTCAAGCATTACTTACCTGCACAATAATGCCAATTCATTCAAAAAAATGAATCGATGAATCATGCACAAGGGTAACGCCACCTCCTGTTCCGTCATGCAAGTCCGACTAATTTGGCGCTTAGTTCCCATAAGCGATCGCCTTTGTCGTCATCACGAGCTTGAGGAGAGACTTTTTGCACAAAAGACTTGCCATCTTTCTTCTGGCGATTTCCCCAACTCCAATAAATACCGGATTGATTATACTCAGGATCGGCAACCACGGCAGCAACCCGTTCTCCCGCCAACTCTTGAGACACATATCCCCCAGTGATGTACTTCTGGAATAATGGAAAGATTTTCTGAAACAGGGGATAGTGGTTTCTAAATAGCGGCGTTTCTGCAACACATCCCGGATAAAGAGAATTGAAGACGATACCGGTGGACTCGTGATAGCGCTCATGCAGTTCCCGCATAGTCAGCACGTTGCAAACTTTACTGTCTTTGTAAGCTTTAACTGGTTCAAATTTCTTGCCATCAATCATCGCGATCGGCTCTTTAAACCCTTCTGCAAAGCCTTGCAAATCGCCCAAGTCGGGACGTGGTGGAATCTTTCCACCCAGTTCGTCTGGATTGTGCGTGACTGTTCCTAAAATTACCAGCCTTGGTTCTAAAGATGATTTCTTCAGATCCTCTATCATCAGGTTGCACAATAGGAAATGCCCCAGATGATTGGTAGTGACAGTTAACTCGTAACCTTCTGGACTGCGTAAAGGCTCTTTGATTAAGGGCATATAAATTGCAGCGTTGCACACCAAAGCGTCTAAGGACTTTCCAGTGGCTCGGAAGTTCTTCACAAATTGTCGAACACTTTCCAAGGAGCCAAGGTCAATATGTATGCTGGTATAAGTGTTGTAAGGGATTTCCACATCTTGAGCAGCTTTTTGTGCCTTCGCTAAATCCCGACAGGCCAATACCACATACCATCCTTTATCAGCAAGAGCTTTTGCAGCATACAAACCCACCCCCGAAGAAGCACCCGTAATTACAACCGTTGGCTTTTGATGTTGTTCCATTCTGTTCAGCTTCCATTGACTGTCTCTAGGATCTCATACCAGTGAGCCATGATTGTCATCAGCTTTTTCAAGGCTGCATTAGGCTGAACTAACTACGTACTCCAAATAACATAGACTAATTGTCAAGAAAGAAGTATCTAATTATACAAAAGTTGCTCCAAAAAATATAATTACAATCATATTTGTGATTTACTAATAGAGTTTAAAATTGTATCAATGCAATCTGGAATTTTTCTGGTTTCAAGTATTTTTTCAGATGTATATTATTATTACTGGATCAAAAATTATATAGCGTTTCCTAATCATATAAAATACATCATAGTCACTTTCTCGCTTGTGGGGAGGTGGTTGGGGTGGGGTTCTCATACCTCACTCAACTGAGAACTGCTATAAGTAAATTGCCTAGCTGTTTAACAATTTATACACTGTGGATAAGCTTCTACAATCTGTAAAAAAAATTCTCCAAGACAAGCCTCTCGATTCAATTCAGTGGTTTGTGCTCTATCAATCGTGGTTGGGTAAAACTTATGGTGAGATGGCAGAGGTATCAGGCTACGGCAACAATTACATCAAGGAAGTTGGTTCTGAGTTGTGGCAAGACCTTTCTATAGCACTTGGAAAAAGAATAACGAAAAAAAATCTGCATTTAGCCTTGAATAAACACTTGCAAGACGAGATAGGTAATCAAGAAAACCAGATCCAAGAAAAGTTTGGTGAAGAATCTAGCTTAGAAATTGTTTCTCCAGACTTTTTTTCAGTAAGCAAGATAGAATTTCCTAGCGGCCCTATAGCACTAGGTTCTCATCTTTACATCAATCGCCCTTCCCTGGAAGAACTTGTTTGTAATGAGATTTTACACCCTGGTTGCTTAATCAGGCTCAAAGCGCCTAGAAAGATGGGAAAAAGTTCTCTGCTCAATCGGATGATTGCTTATGCTAAGGAGCAAGATTATCAAATTGTCTATTTGGACTTTCAAGAAGCTGACCAAGACGTTTTTGCTTCCCTGGATAAATTTTTGCGTTGGTTTTGTGTCAACGTCAGCAGACAGTTAAATCTCCTTTCTTGTGTAGATGATTTTTGGGATATGGAAATGGGCAGCAAGGTAAGCTGCAAAATCTATTTTGAAGCTTATTTGTTGCAATACATTGATGATAGTCCTGTAGTTTTGGCTTTGAATGAAGTCCATCGGATTTTTGAACATCCCAATATTGCCCAAGACTTTCTACCAATGCTGCGATTTTGGCATGAACAAGCCAAGCAAGATCGGACTTGGCAAAAACTGCGGATGGTAGTGGTTCACACCACAGAAATTTATATTCCGCTTAAGCTCAACCAATCGCCTTTCAATGTAGGGATAACAATTACACTGCCACCATTTACCCTCAAGGAGGTACAGAATTTAGCATTACGTTACGGACTAGATTGGGCAGGAAACTCGGAAGGAGCAAAACGCCTTGCACCCCTACAAGCAATGGTAGGAGGACATCCCTATCTGGTGAACCTTGCATTTTATCATTTATGTCAGGGAGAAATGACGCTGGAGGTGTTATTAGAAACTGCATCTACAGCAGTAGGAATTTACGGTCAGCATTTACGAGAACTGTTGACACTACTGCAAGCAGAACCAGAATTAATGTCAGCTATGGAACAGGTAATTGCAACAGATGAAAAAGTGGAGTTAAATGCGATCGCTGCTTATAAACTAGAAAGTATGGGTTTGGTTCAATTAAACGGCAATCAAGCTAGTGCCATGTGTGAATTATATCGTCTTTATTTTAGTCAACAGTTTGGAAAGCAAAATAGTGCTAATGCTTCTATTAAATTTCCACGCTAGTTTTAAGAGTTCATAGTAAGTACTAAAGTTTTTACTATGAACTTAATATCTCATTGAGATTATGAGAATTTTATCAAATTTACCTACCTATACAATTTTTTTGATTCAGATCTAGAAGAAATTTAAAATCAATTAAATGAAAAATTATCGATACCAAGTTGGTGGTACTCTTACAAATGATGCTCCTAGCTATGTTCAGCGCAGAGCGGATGTAGAACTTTACGAAGCTTTAAAACAGGGTGAATTTTGCCACATTTTAACCTGTAGACAAATGGGTAAATCCTCACTTATGGTCAAAACAAAGCACCGCTTGCAAAAAGAGGGCTTTAGATGTGCCACCGTTGATATGACTAATATTGGTTGTGAAAATATAACTCCAGAACAGTGGTATAAAGGAGTTGTCGGCGATTTATGGTTGAGTTTTAAACTGTTAGGAAAAGTTAATTTAAAAACCTGGTGGCAAGAACAAAACGATCTTTCTTTAGTTCAGAAAACCAGTCGATTTATTTCGGAAATTTTGTTAACTCAGTTTCCTAATGAAAAGCTATTTATTTTTATTGATGAAGTTGATAGTATACTCAGTCTCGATTTCTCTGTTGATGACTTTTTTAAATTGATTCGGTTCTGTTACAATCAACGAGCAATTAATCCAGAGTATTATCGAATTACATTTGCAATTTTTGGGGTTGCTACACCTTCAGACTTAATTGTATATCAAAATAATACTACCCCGTTTAATCTTGGTAAAACCATCCAAGTAAATGGTTTCACCTTTGAAGAAGCTCAACCACTTTCTTTGGGACTAGATATTAAAGACAATCATCCTCAGAAAGTTTTGAAAGAAGTATTAGCTTGGACAGATGGGCAACCATTTCTTACTCAAAAACTGTGTCGACTGCTTGTGAGTTTATCTCAAGATGATATGGGTAGAAAGCTGAAAATTCCCCCTGGCACAGAAGAATTTTGGATAGAAAATGTGGTGCGATCGTACATCATCGAGAAATGGGAATCACAAGATGAACCAGAGCATTTACGAACTATTCGCGATCGCATCCTCAGAAACGAAAAATTTGCCGCCAGATTGTTAGGAATTTATCAACAAATCCTCCAAGGATTGAAAGTAACAGCCGATGATAGTCGAGAACAGGTAGAACTGTTGCTGTCTGGTTTGGTAATCAAAAAACAAGGTTGTCTCAAAATAAAAAATCGAATTTATCAAGAAGTTTTTAATTTAGAATGGGTTGGAAAAAAATTAGCTTACTTGCGCCCCTACTACGAAAGCTTTAATGCATGGGTAGCCTCAGAAGAAAAAGATAAATCTCGCCTATTGCGTGGACAAGCCTTGATCGATGCTCAAACTTGGACAAATGGTAAAAGCTTGAGCAACTTAGATTATCGCTTTTTAGCTGCTAGTGAAGAATTAGATCGGCGAGAAGTACAGCAAGCATTAGAGGCGGAACGTGCTCAAGAAGTCGAAGCACGACTTCTTGAGCAACAAAAAAGGCTGGCTCAACAAAAGAAAAATGCCACAATAGTGACACTTTTGCTCGTGGGTATGACTATCAAGTTGGTGATTTCTATAGTGTGGGGAGTATCGCTTTTACGAAAGATTGATGTTTTAGAATCACAGCTAAAATGTGCCGAGCCGACTACACCCCTTCAATTTGCTCACTGTCCAAAGTCAAAAGCTGCTAGGGAAACCTCAGAATAACAATCGTTAAAAAAACTCTCAATAACCCAAGTGCAGCCGATGTATAGGTTAGTTATCATGAGCAAATTTAAAACAGCTTTCCGAAAATTTACTCGTCGTAATGCTGACTTACTTATGACGATGTTTATTAGCTCAATATTAAGTGCGATCGCTAATATTGTAGCGGCAGTCTTTAAAGTCAAGCGTAGGCGTAGCCCGTCGTAGACATCGCTCATGTATAAAGGTTGATTTAGTGCGATAAGTTAATATGAGTTTGAGGAAGCTCAAAAAGCGATAAGGATAAGACTTTTAAGTTTTTTATATCTTACGAGTTCTGTTATCAACCCAAATAATTAAGAGGATCAAGCAATTGAGTAACCTAGATAGAGTTTTAGATGCCGCAATGGAGCTTACTTTAGAGCAGCAAGAAATGCTGGTACAAATTCTCAAAAGCCGAATTATTGAAAGTCGGCGAGATGAAATTGCGTCAGATGCAGCAGCTTCCATTGCTGAATTCCAAGCAGGTAGGCTCAAAGTCCAGACTGCTGCCGAAGCAATTCAAGAATTACGGGAATATCTCAATAACGCAAATGTTTATTAGCTCAATACAAGTGCGATCGCTAATATTGTAGCGGCAGTCTTTAAAGTCAAACGTAGGCGTAGCCCGTCGTAGACATCGCTAATGTATGATGATTGATTTAGTGCATTAGCGTTCGCCGAGCGTCTCGTAGAGAAGCTCACCGTAGTATCGCCAATTAGAAACGCAGTTCTGACCAAAGCTACCAATGATGTGAGTTAAAATCCTGATATCTTCAATCACTACTCACGCAGACAGCCCCCGAAAAAGCGATCGCTATGCTTCAGTATCCCCATCTCGAACAAGCGCTAAAATATCACTTCGGTTACGACCAATTCCGTCCTGGACAACGGCAAATTATCGAAGATGCGCTGCAAAATCGAGATTTAATGGTTGTGATGCCGACTGGCGGGGGGAAATCTCTATGTTTTCAGCTACCAGCATTGTTGAAAAATGGACTAACTGTGGTAGTGTCGCCGTTAATTGCTTTGATGCAAGACCAAGTAGAAGCACTGCGAAATAATAATATTAACGCCACATTTCTCAATAGCAGTTTGAACGCTTACAAAGTGCGATCGCGAGAAGAAGCCATCCTCAGTGGTAAAGTAAAATTACTCTACGTTGCCCCAGAACGTCTCCTCAGTGAAAGGTTTCTCCCATTTCTCGATTTAGTTAAAGAAAAAATCGGTATTTCTAGCTTTGCTATTGATGAAGCGCATTGTGTTTCGGAATGGGGACACGATTTTCGTCCAGAATATCGCCAGTTGAAATCTCTGCGAAAACGCTATCCTGATGTGCCTACCGTCGCCCTCACCGCTACAGCGACCGATCGCGTCCGTAGTGATATCATTCAACAACTGGGACTAAAGCAACCAAGCATTCATCTTGCCAGCTTTAACCGTGAAAATCTTTATTACGAAGTTCGTCCTAAAACTAAATATGCTTACGCTGAATTGTTAGAACTAATTCGAGAAACTGAAGGTTCGACAATTATTTATTCTTTAACTCGTAAAAAAGTTGATGAACTCACGTTTAAACTCCAAAATGATAAGATTGGTGTTCTGCCTTATCACGCCGGATTAACTGATGAAGAACGTAGTAGTAATCAAACGCGATTTATTCGAGATGATGTGCGGGTGATGGTGGCAACAGTTGCCTTTGGCATGGGAATTAATAAACCCGATGTGCGGCTGGTAGTTCACTTTGATATGCCCAGAAATATAGAAAGTTATTATCAAGAATCGGGGAGAGCGGGTAGAGACGGAGAACCATCTCGGTGTACAATATTTTTCAGCTTTGGTGATGTTAAAACAATTGAATGGAGTATCGATCAAAAAACCGATCCTCAAGAACAGTTGATTGCCAAACAACAACTGCGGCAGATGATTGATTACGCTGAAGGCACTGATTGTCGGCGAACAATTCAACTAGGTTATTTTGGCGAAAGGTTTCCTGGGAATTGTGGTAACTGTGACAATTGTCGTCATCCCAAACCGATGCAAGATTGGACAATTGAAGCCATGAAATTTTTATCTTGTGTGGCGCGTTGCAAAGAAAGGTTTGGGATGCTACACATAATTGATGTGTTGCGGGGGGCAAAAAAAGACAAAATTATCCAGTACGAACACGATAAACTTTCTACTTATGGTATTGGTAAAGATAGAACTCTAGATGAATGGCGAATGTTGGGGCGATCGCTTTTACATCAAGGGTTAATAGAACAAACTAGTGATGGTTACTCAGTTTTAAAACTAAATGCCTTAAGTTGGGAAGTAATGCGAAAACAACGTACAGTTTTGCTAGCTGTAACCACAGTCCAAAAGATTACCTGGGAACAGGGAAGTGAAAAAGCAGAAGTTGCAGAAATATTATTACAGAAGTTGCGATCGCTACGTAAACAATTAGCTGATGAGCAATCTGTACCACCTTACGTCATCTTCCACGATTCCACTTTAAAATTGATGGTACAGGTGCAACCCCAAAACTTAGCTGAATTTGCCAAACTTTCTGGTGTAGGTAGTCACAAACTCGCTCAATATGGCGAAAAATTTATTACAGAAATTCGCGCCTATCGCCAAGAAAAGGGTTTGCAAAATAAATCGGTTACTTCCGCTTCCGTATCATCTTCCAACTCATCTTCTTACACAGAGTTACAGACATTACAATTGCATCAACAAGGTTTAAATATTGCTCAAATTGCCCAAAAACGCAATCTTAGTCCAGCAACAGTTAGCAGTCATCTAGAAAAACTAATTGATAAAAATCAGCCAGTTGATTTAAATCAATTAGTACCTTTAGAACATCAACAAAAAATTTGGCAAGTTTTAGAAGTACTCGGTGATATTTCCCTCACTCCTATCAAAGAACAACTAGGCGAAAGCTACACTTTTGATGAAATTCGTTTAGTACGGAGTAAGTGGCGGCGTGAAAATCGCAAATGAAAATTAAATTTTAGAGGATGTTTTCAAAGTATAGGGCGAATAGAATTCGCGGCTACACAAGCAAAGTCCACCTCCGTGGACTAAGATAAAATCAAGGGCTTCAAACCCACGGAGGTGGGTTTTGTCTGTATAGCCGCGATTTCTAATCGCCAGGGCTAGTATGAATTGAGACTTGACGAATATCCTCTTACCTTGTTCCGAATGCACCCCTCATGGCTGCAATTAGAGATGAACTAAAATTCTCCGAAAAATGGGCCGCTTTTGATAGTACCATCGGGCATAGTAGTATCGTAAACAAAATTACCATAACTCCAAATAATGTTTGGAGCGATATAAGCATCTCTGAAGTTAGTTTTAATCAGAATAGCGAACTCGAAACCACTGATGTTGGCTCCACAGAAGACAGCACTACTAGCATTCATCTGAGCCAAGTTGGTTGCTCTCAAATCGGCTTCAGTCAAGTCGCACCAAGACAAGTTGGCGGAATATAAATTAGCATCCCTGACAATAGCACGTTTCAACCAAGCGCCTTCCAAGGAAACACCAAACAAATCGGCTCTACACAAATCGGCTCTACACAAATCGGCTTGTCTCAAATAGGCTCCGCGCAAGTTGATATCTCTCAAAATAGCACCTTCGAGGTCAATCGAACTATCGAGGGGAACACCCTTCGATTGAATCAACTCAATCCCAGCAAAGTTTCGCTCTCCATCAGCATACCGAGCCAGCAACTCCTCAGCAGTTATTTCCCAAGGCATGATTTAACCTCCAAGTTTTTTTCTAATCTCAAATATATGGATGTCTAAGCTTTTATGGGCGGTTTATGTCTAGAAAAAAGATAGGCCTGTTGAGTATACTCTGTGAATTTTCAAACATCCTTTTATGATTAAAATACAAAAGCAAGATTAAAGGAGTTGGCTGATGAGTGAGATGCTTAAGACAGGAGTACGCTGGACAACTCAGGACGTGGAACTCTTCGCAGAAAATGAAGGGACGCGCTACGAGATAGTTGATGGAGAATTATTCATGAGTAGGACACCTCACTTTAAACATCAGCAAACTTGTGGGCGAATTTTCGGACAACTTAACATTTGGTCGGAGTCTACTAGTTTAGGAGAAGCTGTAATCAACCCTGGTGTTTTGTTTTCAGAATCAGATAATGTAATTCCTGATGTAGTTTGGGCTACTAAAGAAACCTTGGCGCTAACATTGGATGAAGCGGGACATTTAACTGGCGCACCAGATTTAGTAGTTGAAGTTTTGTCTGCTAGCAACGAAGACTTAAGACGAGATAAGGAAGCTAAACTTAAACTTTATTCTTCTAGAGGAGTAAAAGAATATTGGATTGCTGATTGGCGATCGCGTAAACTAGAGGTCTATCGGCGCGAACAAAGTCAACTTAACTTGGTAGCAACTTTATTTAGTAGTGATAATCTCATTTCTGGGCTATTGCCTGGTTTTAGCTGTATTGTAGACCAGCTTTTTCCTGTATAAATTTTAGGTTGAATGGAAAAAAAATCTCAAGTAGCGGATTAACTCTCATTCTTTTCCCAAAACAAAATGTGTATAATTTATTGTTCAGATATCGCCTTGCACCAATAACTAAGTTTTCTCCTCATCAAGGCGATATCTATTAGATCATCAGTTTACATTAAGAAAAACTGGGAATTTCAGAGTTAGAATCTTGTGATGTCATAGCAGACTTTGAAGACTCAGTGTTTTGATTTTTGACAGGCATAATTACAGATAGCAGCTTAGGCAGTGCTAGACAGGCAACAGTATTTAATATCGTCAGAAATATACCATCTATCAAACTCATGTATTAATCTTCTCCGTTTGAAAATTGGTAGTGACTATATTTATTAGTTTGAAGCAAATTCAGTAGAATTGCGTAAAAACAGAATTTAGATTTCTTTTAGTGAATATAAGCTAGATAAATATATTTTTATCAAAACAGAATTCAGGAGTCAGCAGCCAGAATGGGCTAAACCTTAGCTATCCGCTAACAGTTGGGTATTTTGAACGAAAGAGCGGATAGCGTAGCGTTAGCGAGTATTTTCGAGTATTTTCGAGTCGCGTCTTGATTCTGAATCCTGAATTCTGAATTCTGACTTCTTTTTCAAGTCTTCTGACTTCCTGCTCTGATATATGCTGTGGGGTCAAACCCCCTATTCACCAGATATATCCTCACAGAAGTCAGGGATCTGAGTCTCTAGGTAGAGAGCAAATTAAAATTGCCATACCTATTGCCATATTTATGAAATTAAAGCTAGAGATGAATGAAAAAATCTCATTTTTATCTATCAAAAGTATGAGATACGGACATAACAATTTCCTATATCCAAAGAAATTAAATATTTGTATTTAATCTAAAAGTATACTTCTGACAGAGGATGTAAAAAAAAATTAGACATAGTAAATTAAAATCAATATTAATCAAAGTTCCTAAACAATTCAGGCAAGTGTGCTAGACATATGCTTGGAACAGCCTAAAACTTTGTTAAAATCAGCAACACACAAACTATGAACTCTACCACCGAAAAACGTATCGCCTTGATTTCTGTCCACGGAGACCCAGCGATTGAAATAGGGAAAGAAGAAGCTGGGGGACAAAATGTTTATGTGCGCAACGTGGGTGAAGCACTAGCGCAGCTGGGATGGCAAGTTGATATGTTTACCCGCAAAGTGAGTCTGGAGCAAGACTCGATTGTTAAACATAGTAAGAATTGTCGAACTATTCGTTTAAAAGCTGGCCCCCTTGAGTTTGTGCCGCGAGATGAAATTTTTGAATATCTGCCAGAATTTGTGGATAATTTCCTCAAATTCCAAGTAAAAAATGACTTTACATACGAGTTAGTTCACACTAACTATTGGCTCTCTAGTTGGGTGGGAATGGAGTTAAATAAAATCCAAAAGAGTAAACAGGTTCACACCTACCACTCATTAGGAGCGGTGAAATATAACACTATAGAAGATATTCCTCTGATTGCTAGTCAGCGATTAGCAGTAGAAAAAGATGTGTTGGAAAAAGCAGAGCGAATTGTAGCGACCAGTCCGCAAGAACAGGAACACATGCGATCGCTGGTTTCCACAAAAGGTAATATCGATATTATTCCCTGTGGTACAGATATTCAGCGATTTGGTTCGATTGCACGAGAAGCAGCCAGAGCGGAATTGGGAATTGACAAAGAAGCCAAAGTCGTATTGTATGTAGGGCGTTTTGACCAACGCAAAGGTATAGAAACCTTGGTGCGGGCAGTAAACGAGTCTGGGTTACGCGATTCCAACAATCTTCAACTAATTATTGGTGGTGGTAGTACTCCAGGTAACAGTGACGGCATTGAGCGCGATCGCATTGAGCAAATCGTCAACGAATTGGGGATGAGCGACTTTACCATCTTTGCGGGTCGTTTGAGTCAAGATATTTTACCAACTTATTACGCCGCTGCCGATGTTTGCGTTGTTCCCAGCCACTACGAACCCTTTGGATTAGTAGCGATCGAAGCGATGGCAAGTAGCACACCAGTTGTAGCTAGTGATGTCGGCGGACTTCAGTCTACTGTAGTTAATGAAGAAACTGGTTTATTGGCACCACCACAAGATGTAGATGCTTTTGCATCTGCTATTGACCGAATTCTCTTAAATCCCGAATGGCGAGATGAATTGGGTAAAGCTGGTAGAAAGCGCGTCGAAACTAAGTTTAGCTGGGATGGTGTAGCACATCAACTGAGTGAACTTTACACCCAACTGTCGCAGCCACAACCAGCAGCGTCAACAGCAAAAGAACTAATGGAGTCAACAGCCGAACTAGTGCAGTCAACAGCAAAAGAACTAGTGGAGTCAACAGTCGAATTAGTGCAGTCAACAACAAAACTGCCAGTTTTGGTTACTAAATAATTCTTTTGCGTAACAGATAATGGTGAATGGGTAACTCGGAAGTAAGCAATAATTTTATTTTCCTAGTCGTCACTCACCATTACTCAATTATTTATTCTAAATATTTCTCTAGGCTGAGTGATTTCCGTTATTAGTTTAATTAGCGGAAATTATTTAGCCTATTTATATTGCTTTGACTTACAAAACTGTGCTGAGAGTCTATCTGAATAATAGATTTTTGCGTTAGCTATCACTAAACCAAGTAACCGCTATGATAGTTGAGGTCTGCTATGCTTTGACTAAACGAAGATAAAATCATAGCGATCGCTACCATTTGAATGTTAACAACTAATCGCTTTGCAACCAGTTGACTTTACCACTCTCACAGCTGCTTGTAGCGAAATCCGCGCTAACTGGCTACCATCACGCTTAGAACAGGTTTACCAGCGCGATCGCTACACGATTGCGATGGCATTACGCACCCTAGAACAGCGAGATTGGCTACAGATTTCTTGGCATCCCCAAGCTGCACATATTTGTATTGGCGATCCGCCACCGCGATCGCCTGATACCTTTACCTTTAGCCAACAACTGATACACCAATTGGGTGGTTTAGCACTGGTGGCGATTGAAGCGATCGCTCCTTGGGAGCGTGTGATTGATTTGCAATTTGCCCGTCGTCCTGGAGAAAGCGCCCTATATCATGTCTATGCAGAAATCATGGGCAAGTATAGCAACGTCATTCTCACCGACGCTAACAATATAATTATCACCGCCGCCCATCAAGTCAGTCAGCAACAATCGAGTGTCCGTCCCATCCAAACCGGACAGCCTTATGAAACACCACCGAAACTGACTGGAACTGTCCCCAGTTTGAGCGAATCTCAAGAACGTTGGCAAGAACGGGTAAGTTTAGTACCAGGAGCAATCAAGCGGCAATTGCTCAAGAGTTATAGTGGTTTGAGTGCAGCACTACTGGAGTTAATGCTGCTAGAAGCAAATATTGCACCAGAAACATCCACCGATACTCTCAACCCCGACGACTGGCGACGGCTGTTTGAGCGTTGGCAACAATGGCTGCAAGCCCTAGATTCCAAAGAATTTCAACCCGCTTGGACAAAAGATGGTTACACCGTAATGGGTTGGGGTGCAGCTGAAAAGGTCAAAAATATCCAGGAGTTACTTAACCGCTATTACAGTAACCAAATTGATCAACAGTTATTTTCCCAATTACGCCATCAGTTGAGTCAGAAATTGAATAATATTCTGACGAAATTACGCAATAAAGCTCAAACCTTTCAGACGCGCTTACAACAATCAGATCGAGCCGATGAGTATCGGCAAAAAGCTGATTTATTGATGGCTCATTTGCAAAACTGGGAACCAGGGATGAAAGAAATTATCCTTGCTGATTTTGAGACAAATTTGCCAGTTGCGATCGCTCTCCAACCAGATAAAAATGCTGTCCAAAATGCCCAAAGTCTTTACAAACAGCACCAAAAGCTGAAACGCGCTCGTGCTGCCGTGGAACCGCTACTATTGGAAGTGCGGACAGAAATTGAGTATTTAGAACAAGTAGAAGCTGCGATCGCTCAGATAGACACCTACCAAACAGCAGAAGATTTACGAGCTTTAGAAGAAATCCGCGAAGAGTTGATTGGGCAAAAGTATCTGGAAGATCCAGAATACCGCAGCCGCAGTGCAAACGAACCTCCCAGCACCAATTTTCATCGTTACCTTACCCCCAGCGGCTTTGAAGTATTAATCGGTCGTAACAATCGCCAGAATGACCAATTAACCTTTCGTGTAGCTGGGGATTATGACATCTGGTTCCACGCTCAAGAAATTCCAGGAAGTCATGTGTTACTACGTCTAGAACCGGGTGCTGTTGCAGAAGAAGCTGATTTGCAATTTGTAGCTAATCTTGCGGCATACTACAGTCGCGCCCGTCAGAGTGAGCAAGTGCCAGTAGTTTACACTCAGCCAAAACACGTCTACAAACCCAAAGGCGCAAAACCGGGAATTGCCATTTACAAGCAGGAAACTATACTTTGGGGAAAACCGCAATTAAGGCAAGAGACGCGATGAATCGCCGTCTCTACAATAATCAGTCTTTTGTAGAGACGGCGATTTATCGCGTCTTTATGATGATTTATCCCATCTTTAGCGATCTAGAATCGTCATCAACCGAACCGTATTGCCCTCATTCCGGCAAACCATCTACCCGCATCAAATCTAATTCCCGTTCAAATATTTCATCAATTGGCAACATTTGACCATCAACAGTCATAAATTTATGATCTTTTGTTGCTCGAATTATTGAACCATCTTCCAAACAATACTCAAATACCTCTTGTTGTCCGCGATCGTGCCACTGTGCTACAGGTTGCGTGTAAATATTTCCATTGTTATCAACGCTGTATACACTGCATTCAATGCCTTTTTCGACAATTTCTCCAATCGGCATTAATCCATATTCTACTGTCAATATTTCTGTGTCATAGCTTAAACAATATTCAGCAAACTTTAACATTTGCTCAAATAATTCATCCGCAACTTTTTTCTGAACGCCATTTTTCGCTGCGCCATCAACGAATTTTTCTCGCTGCTTTTGCATCTCAGAAACTTTCTTTTTACCCATCGCCCGACGCAGCAAGTCAGCTTGTCCTAATGTATATCCAGCCATATCCTGAGCAATTTTCATGATTTGCTCTTGATAGACCATAATTCCATAGGTTTCGTCTAATATTGGTTCGAGAATTTGGTGTTGATAATCAATCTTTTCTCGACCATGTTTGCGGTTGATAAATTTAGGAATTAGTCCCGCATCTAATGGGCCGGGTCGATAAAGTGCCAAAATAGAAGAAATATCTTCTATATTAGAAGGCTTCAAATCTCGCACGATCTGACGCATCCCAGAAGATTCTAATTGAAATATCCCTTCTAACTCACCTGCTTCTAATAACTCATAAGTTTTCTGTACATCTTTTGGTAGACTGCTATGTTCACCTTTAGCTAATATCCTTTGGGCTTTTCTTTCCTGGCGGGGAATTTCATCGGGATCAACCCGATATCCTCTGGTTTCTTGAATCAAATCTACAGTTTTTTGAATCAGTGTCAGGTTCCGTAAACCCAGAAAATCCATTTTCAACAAACCCATTGATTCCAGGTCTTCCATGAAATATTGGGTAATTACAGAACCGTCATTATTTTTTTGTAACGGCACAATTTGATCAAGTGGTTCGTCTGAAATTACCACACCTGCTGCATGAACACCAAAAGTTTTGTTAGTTCCTTCAATTCGCATCGCCATATCAAGCCAATGGCGAACATGGGGTTCTTTATCATATTTCTCTTTAAACTCTGGTTCTGGAGTTTTATCGGAAACCATCACCTTGAGTTTCGTTGGTTTTCCCCGCACCACAGGAATCATTTTCGCCATTTTGTCAGCTTCCCCATAGGGAATATTCAACACTCTGGCGACATCTTTCAAAACCGCTTTAGAAGTTAGACGGTTAAAAGTAATAATTTGAGCAACTCTATCTGCACCATATTTCTCAGTGACATATTCAATCACTTTATCCCGTTGTTCAATACAGAAATCCGTATCAATATCAGGCATTGATTTACGTTCTGGGTTCAAAAAACGCTCGAATAGTAACCCATGATGCACAGGATCAATATTAGTAATTCGCATTGCATAAGCAACTAATGAACCAGCCGCCGAACCCCGTCCTGGCCCCACTGGAATATTATTATCTCTAGCAAATTTTATGTAGTCCCATACAACTAAAAAGTATTTGGAAAAACCCATCTGCTGAATCATTTTTAGTTCGTATTCCAATCTTTCTTTATAGACGGAATCGACTTCCTGACGAGATTTGCGATTTAACCGTTCTAAAAGTCCGCTCCATGCAACATCTTCGGCGTAAGTGTCAGCAGTATGACCAGAGGGAATGGGAGGTGTAGGAATCTGAGGCTCACCCATAATATGGTAAGGCTCGACTTTATCGGCCACTTCTTCGGTAGTAGCGATCGCTTCTACAATCACATCATCCGGCAAATGGTCGCGAAATAGCTGCTGCATCTCCTCGCCAGACTTGAGATATTCTGTGCCGCTATAACGCATCCGCTTATCTTCAATAATTAACTTGCCAGTTTGGATACATAGCAAAGCGTCGTGGGCTTCAACGTCGAAACAAGAAATAAAATGTGAATCATTCGTAGCAATAATTTTAATCCCTAGTTCCCGCGCAATCTTGACAATTTCAACATTCACAATTCGGTCTTCTTGGGAGCCGTGGTCTTGAATTTCTAGATAATAATCATCACCAAATACCTCTTTATACCACTGAGCAACTTTTCGGGCGGCATCTGGTCTATTACTAAGAATCGCTTGGGGGACTTCTCCACCCAAACAAGCGCTAGTGACAATCAAGCCTTCATGATATTCTTTTAATAAATCTTTATTAATACAAGGACGAGAAAAAATTCCTTTACCTTGAACACCTTTGAGGTGAGAAATTGTGGTTAATTTGACTAAATTTTTGTAACCTTTGGTATTTTTAGCTAAAACTACTTGATGATATTTGGGGCGGCGTTCTTGTTTCTCAATATCGCCGTTAATAATATACATTTCATTGCCGATAATCGGCTTAATATTTTGACTACGGCAGATTTTGATCAGTTCAACAGCTCCATACATGACACCATGATCGGTAAGGGCGATCGCTTTCATTCCCAGTGCGATCGCTCGATCCACCAACTCTGGAAGCTGACTTGCCCCATCAAGTAGACTGTAGTCACTGTGAATATGTAAAGGCACAAAGGACATAAGCATCTCCAACCACAAGCCCAGATACCTCTAGGGGCCTACCTTGTGGTATACCCTTTCGAGCTAGATTTTGCAAAGCAACGGAATCTTAGATTAACAGTTTTTAACCAAAATTAAAGCTGTTCTTTTTCGGGAATTATCACTATCATTAATGTTGTTTTAATAGTTACAGCAGTTAAACAGTATCTAGCCAATGAGTGAAACAGAGAGAACTACTTCGCCTGAAACCAAAGCTAGCCCTTGGTGGCAGCGTATCCCTCTCACGTTGCAAATTCTCATCGCCTTAGTAGCGGCAGTCAGCGTCGGAATTGCCCTTGGTGCAGGGAATCCCAATCCCAGTAATGCCACCTTAATCAACAATTTAGCAATTCCAGCTGAATTGGTACTAAAGGCTCTCCGTGCTTTGGCTACACCCCTGATTCTGGCAGCAGTGCTACATACTTTGATGACGACTAACATCCCTGGTACCGCTGGACGGCGGTTGGCAGTGTTACTTTTAACCAACACTACCGTAGCTATTTTAGTGGGACTTCTCGTAGCGAATGTGTTGCGTCCAGGGACTTGGGGCAATGTAACCACCTCAATAAGTACAGAAGTAACTCCCCAGAGTATTGACCCTTGGGGAATACTCAAAGATGCTGTACCGGAAGCTGTCCTCAAGCCATTAGTTGATAATAATGTCATCCAACTAATTGTGATTGCTTTAAGTTTTGGCATCGTCCTGCGAGGATTAAAATCTGAACAAATCGCCCAAGGCAAGAATGGATATCAGCCGATAGAGGATGTCATCGGGATTTTATTTGAAGCGGTAGTCCGTATCCTCAACTGGGTAATTGCCTTAGTGCCGTTGGCAGTCTTTGGGATTGTAGCTAAAACTATTGCGATGCAAGGCTTTGCACCATTTAAATCTTTGGGTGCCTTTATACTGGCGGTGCTGTTAGCGCTGGGATTGCAAGCGTGCTACTACCTCACCAGAGTAAAATTTGGTTCTTGGGTACACCCGTTAAAATTTCTAGCTGGCGGTTCTGATGCCTTTTTGACAGCTTTCTCAACTTCTTCCTCTGCGGCGACAATGCCCGTAACCTTTGAGGTTTTGCAAACAAAAGTCGGTTTAAGGGAATCTTCTGCTGCCTTGGGGGCATTAGTCGGGGCAAATTTCAATAATGATGGCACTGCCCTCTATGAAGCAATGTCTGCGTTGTATATTTCCCAACTAATTGGACAACATCTAAGTCTGACACAGCAGTTAATTGTCATCCTTACCTCGATTTTTGCATCTGTGGGTGCGGCAAATATTCCTAATGCGGGACTGGTAACGATGACACTGGTGTTCACTTCTGTCGGCTTACCTACCCAGTACATCGCTTTGCTAGTTACTGTAGACTGGTTTTTGGATCGCTGCCGCACCGCGATTAATGTTATGGGAGATATGACTGTCAGTGCTTTACTTGACGGCAAAAAGCCTCGTTCTGTGGACGAGGCTTAGTTTGCCAGCTTTTCAGATATCTAATGCTGTTGAGGCCCTTTGGCGTCACATTCTTTAGTCCAGCAACGTTCTAAAAGTTGCAGACGCCAGATCAATACAAAGCGTTGGGGATTCAATACTAATTTAGTATCCTGACTAAATAAGGGCTGGTTCAGATACTGCCAAATAGGAAATTTAATTTTGGTGTGTTTTGGAGTCATAAGAACAACAAAATAATATAAAAGTTTTGTCTAGCAATTGCCTGATACTGTTTTTCTAGTTAAAGGCTACTCTGCGTTTTTGCGATTGTCCTGGTGGCAATTGCGGAATTTTAGCAAGTGAATTTATGTTGTTTCCGCTTTAATACTGAAATAAACCCCGGCATGAATTATGTTAGCAATTGCAAACTGCTTAAATCACAAGTGTTTCGGCTTTTTAAGCATGGCATTCTAATATGTACCGTTGTTTCCTGCTGATAGACACTTGAAATTGAGAACTGCCCACCACAACGTTCGACGATTTTTTGGACAAGCTTTAAGCCTATGCCTGTGCCCTGCTGTTCGTAGGTTTTGCGTTCAAACTGCATGAAAGCACCGATTTTAGATATCTGTTCTTCTGTCATGCCCCGTCCGAAATCATGGACGGAGACATTTAGCATTCCTGCTACCACCTGACTACTGATCTTAATAGTTGTCCCACTCTGGGAGAATTTGAGCGCATTACTAACTAATTCATGGAGGATAATCGTTAGATATCGATCCGATATTGACACATCAGCCTCTTCAATTGCAAAGATGAAATCGTTGCTGCGATCAACACTTTGAGCATGAGATTGCAAAGCCGCTTCAATCGCTACCATTGAAAAGTGAGTTGACTGAGGTTTGATATCTTGCTGCTGGTGTGTTGATAACTCTAGTTCTAAATAGATCAAGAATTGTTTGGTTAATTTTTCTAGGCGACGGACGGATTGATCTGCCAGGCCTAAAAGTTCACAGATTTCGGCAGAATCCATGTTGTCAATATCTTCGATCAGTAAACTGATGGTTCCGACAATGCCATTTAGTGGTGTATTGAGTTCATGTGGTAAACTAGAAACCAAGTTGCCGCGCAGTTCATTGAGTGTGCTTTCCAAGACTTTGATCGTACTTGTTTGGATATTCGATAAAGTTTGGATGTTGTCGTACTGTTGCTTAATCCTCAGCATTGAATGAATGCGTGCCCGCAATTCGACAGCATTCACGGGTTTACTAATGAAGTCGTCTGCACCTGATTTTAGGCAGCGAGCGAGGTCTTCTTTGGCGGTGAGAGCCGTCACCATGATGATCGGAACTGGCTGCCATTGCGGCATAGCTTTAATTCGCTGGCAGACTTCTATGCCATCCATTGCCGGCATCATTAGGTCTAGCAAAATCACATCTGGCTGAAATAAGTTGAGGGATGCGATCGCCTCTTGACCACTCGCAGCATAGTGCAGCAGATAATTTTGCTTACTTAAGAGTGTTTCAATCACATCAAAGTTATCGGGTTGATCGTCAACTACTAAAATAGAGGGCATATTCATTTGTTAGCCTTTGTTGCAACTAAAAGCTGTTGAATAGTGGTAGTCAGTTGCTTGAGTTTCACGGGTTTAGTTAGGTACTCGTTGGCTCCTGCTTCTAAACAGCGATCGCGATCGCCGGTCATGGCTAACGCTGTCAAGGCAACGATGGGAATATCAATCAAGTTAGAATCGAGGCGAATCTGTCTCATTGCCTCTAAACCGTCCATTCCTGACATTTGGATATCCATCAAAATCAAGTCAGGCTGGTGAGTTGTGGCCAGGTCGATTGCTTCTTGACCATTTGTTGCTAACAGAATCTGATAGCCCTTGGCACGGAGGTAGCTAGAAACTGTACTGATATTGGCTTGGTTATCTTCTGCTAGCAAGATCAGGGGGGCAGGGTGCGAATCGTTGGCAGGAGGGGAATCCAGTTTGAGAATAGCAGGGGGTTGATTACCTGCCGTCAATTCCGGCGAGAAGGGAGAACCGGGAGTACAGGGTAACTCAATCGTGAAGCAACTGCCCACATCCAGTTCACTGGTTAGCCCCACCCTACCGCCGTGGAGTTCGACAATCCGCTTCACCAATGCCAGTCCCAAGCCTGTACCTGTATATTGACGGTTCAGGGCGCTATCGATTTGGACGAAGGGCTGAAATAGTTGTTTGATATTCTCTGGCGAGATGCCGATGCCTGTATCGTTCACGGCAATTCGCAGGAAGTGTTGGGGGGAGGAATCGTTAGTGTCGGGGGAAAGTTCAGCAACTTCTAGGATAATGCGTCCCCCCTCTGAGGTGAATTTGACCGCATTGTTAAGCAGGTTAATTAACACTTGCCGAATGCGGCGTTCATCCACGAGCAGGTCAGGTAGATTCAGCTGAAGTTTGATTTCAACCTTAATCCCTTTTTGGAATGCCTGCTGTTTGATAAACGCCAGACTGGATTGACACAGATCAGCCACTGAAGTTGAGGTGAATTCCAGTTTAATCTGTCCGGCTTCAATGGTTGCCACATCCAGGATGTCGTTGATCAACTCCAGCAAATGAGAGCCGCTGCCCTCAATGGTTTGCAAGGCTTTGAGTTGTTGCTCGTTGACGATGCCAAAGACTTCCTCTTCTAGCCCTTCGGTCATGCCCAAAATGGCGTTCAGGGGGGTGCGAAGTTCGTGGCTCATGTTCGCCAAGAATTCGTCTTTGAGGCGGGTGGCGCGAGCGAGTTCTTGGTTAGAAATTGCCAGTTGTTGATTGCTCTCGGTTAGTTTTGCCTCTGCTTGCTGTCCTTTTGCGAGTTCTTGCTGTAATTGCTCAAAAAGACTCGCTTGCTGAATGGCGATCGCTAACTGGTTGGCAATTTGTTGCAGAAGTTGCGCTTCCGAGTCTTTCCACACTCGTTTTTCTTTGCAGGCATGGACAACCAAAACCCCCCAGAGCTTGTTATTTTCCCAAGGGGCAACCCAGCGATGGGTTTCGCTGCCTCGCACCTCTTGTAAAATCGGTGCGATAATTTTCGACTGGATTTGACCTTCAATTGCGTATTCCACCAGGCAATCTGTCCAAATATCGTTCATCACATCGGGGACAATGCGCGGCTTGCCCTGCCAGTAGCAATCGAGGATTTCTGGAGACCACATTTCGTTATCCCAGTGGCGGTCTTTGAGGCTGGGGAACTCACCAGATAAGGCTTCTTCGACAATTTGACTTCTGCCGTCAGCAAAGAGGCGGAAGACGATGACGCGATCGCTGTGCATCACGTCTTTGACCTGCTGAGTCACCGTTGTCAGGATCTCGTTGATATCTAGCGACTGGCGAATTTTTTGGATAATCGCGCCCAAGGCGTGTTGTCGTCGCAGTTCGAGGGCAATCCTCGCTTCGGCTTGCTGCCGCACCAACAGTTCCGACTGAATTTGCTCGTAGAGATTTGCTTGTTGAATGGCGATCGCTAACTGGTTGGCAAGTTGTTGGGTAAAGTCAATTTCAGACTGCTGCCAGTGGCGGGCTGTCGCACATTGATGGATGCACAGCAAGCCCCATAACTTATTACCGCAGAGGAATGGCATAATCAGATTGGCACGCACCTGAAACTGAGAGAGGATGTCACTGTGGCAGGTTGTCATCCCACCGTTATAAATATCATCGACAACATAAGACCTACCCAAGGCATAGAGGGATGAATAGTTTTCGCCAAAGCAGTGGTCGTGTACCCGAATCGCCAGCACTGAGGAAAACCCTTCTATAGCTGATTCAGCCACAAATTCGCCATCATCAAAGTTGGATTCGGGATAAAATTTGAAAATGCACACCCGATCGGCCTGAATCACTGAGCGGATTTCCTGGCAAGTGATGTCGAAAATAGTCTGGAGGTCTAGAGATTGACGAATCCTCTGGGTGATTTCTCGCAGCAGTTGTTCTCGTTCGACCTGTTGGCCAATGGTTTTCTCGGCTTGTTTGCGTAAGCGTTCGCGCAGCGTCTCGTAGAGAAGCTCGTCGTAGACATCGCTAATATTAAAGTTGACCCCAATCATGCTCTGGGGATTGCCCAGAGCATCTCGCACCACCACCCCATAGGCTTTAATAAAGTGAATACTTCCATCGGGATGCACGACCTGAAACTCGGTATCGTATTCTGCCTGTCCTAAAACGGCTTGCTGGATCAATGCTTCGGCTGAGGTGCGGTCATCGGGATGTAGCCTGTTTGCCCAAATGTCGTAAAACACAGGGGAATCAGATTGTTTGGTGATCCCATACAGTTCGTACATCCGCTCATCCCAAAGGATGGTATTTTGTAAAATGTCCCACTCCCAACAGCCGATCGCCCCAGATTTGAGGGACAAGGCGAGGCGTTCCGATAGTTTATGGAGTTCTGCTTCAGCTTGTTTGCGCTGGGTAATGTCTCGAAAGATGCCCCGCGTGGCGATCGGTTGTTCATCTTGAAACTGACAATTGATATTCCCCTCGACGATGATTTCTCTGCCATCTTTGGTCAGGAATCTGGTTTCGATATCTAAACTGAGTGCGCCAGTAAATAGGCTTTGGATCGCTGTCTGGCAATACTCAAGGTCATCGGGATGGATAACCTGGAAAATGGACAACTGCTCTAGGTCGGCATCGTTGTATCCCAAGGTTTCTTTCCATGCCCGATTCACAAATAAAATCCGACCGTCGGGCGAAACGCTTTGGATCAAATCGGTGGCGTTGTCGAAGAGATCGCGCAGTTGAGCCTCTCGCGCTTGGAGTTCTTGAGTCCGTTGTTTTACCCTCCCTTCCAACTCCTGATTCAAGCGATGTAGTGCATTGTTTGCGATTTGACGCTGCAATTGGGCGGTTGCCAGAGAGGTTTCTAGGTTCAAACCCAATGCCTGAAACTGGACAATATCTCGCTCGGTAACAATCCCCACCGGAATTTGCAGGGGTTCAGCTTGGCTGCTAGTTTGCACAATTATCACCGAACTAACCCCGTATTTTACCATCAGTTGAGCGATCGCTAGCATGGAACTATCCTGCGTAGCGCAAATCACCTGACTCGTCATCACCTCAGACACTAGGCGTAACCGCAAAATATCTATCGGGCGGGAGATTTGCCGTAGACTTTCATCAGTCACCAGCCCCGCCAGGCGATCTTGCTCATCCAGGATGGGTAAATAGCGAATCTGATGCTGCTGGAGCAGATTAATCGCAAAAAATAAATCGCTAAAAGCAGACTCATGCAGCGCGATCACAGGATGTACCATCACCCCCCGAATCGCTAGATTCTCCAGAGAACGCTGCTGGGCACTCAGGCGCACCACGTCCCACGCTGTGAAAATACTTAGCAACAGCCCGTCTTCCACTACCAACACGCAGTTTGATTGTGCCTCTAGATAGAGTTGATCCAGTTGCCCATCCGCAGTTTTAGTGGTATTATGTTTAGTCTGCACGCCAATCATTTGGGCGATCGCGTCCATCACCGTCGTATCCGGTTTAACTATCAGGGGATCGCGGGCGATCGCAAACTTTAGTTCTGATAAGGTGAGAGCCGTTGCGCGGTTAAACATTAATGATTAATTTAATAAAGCATTTATTCTGTATTGTTCCCGTGAGCAATACACAAATTGCTTAAACCGCAAAATTATTAAACGTTGAGAGGGTTGTGGTTTTGGGTAGATTACAATAATCCGCCCAGAAAATCAAGATTTAGGTATTGACAAAAAAACTGAGATGGGCATCTTGCCCATCCCAGAATAAAAATTTTCTCATAAAACGCCTCGGCTATATTTGAGCTAAAGCGGTTTGGTTCGGTTAAAGGGATTTCCAAGAAATAAATTATCCAATCTTGTGGGGTGGGCAACATGAGCGGCTTTGGTTACTGGGCGCTCGTGTCGCCCACCCCACAATAAATAATTGGATATTTTTTATCTGTCAGTCCCAAATTTCTCAGTATCTAATAATGAGTGCCTGTTTTCCGATGGTTGATGGCAGTCACAGCATCAGGCTTGAGTAATTTCCCTTCGTCCACAGTTGCATACACAACCCAATGATCGCCACATTCCAGACGTTGGTTGACTGAACATTCCAAATATGCTAAAGCGTCGGTGAGGACAGTACAGCCATTATCTGCAACTGCTGTACTAAAGTTGGCAAATCGATCTTCCCCAGGCGCGAAAGATTTACGGAAATGTTTCATGTAGTCTTGATGATTGCCTTCAGGTAGAATATTTAAGGCAAACTTACCGCCTGGATACATCAAAGATTCGATCGCTCGCTCTTTAGCGATCGCCACTGTTATTCCGGGTGGGTTGAAGGTGGCTTGAGAAACCCAAGCGCCTAACATCGCGGTAGACACTTCTCCTTGTTTTGCTGTCACCACGCAAACGGAACCAACAATCCGGCCAACAGCCTGTTCCACTGGGGTAGCGGCTTGTTGGGGTACGCGTACCTTTTTAGCCTTTTTCAGTGCTTGGGCAAAGTCTGTACCTAGTTCTTCACAGAATTTGAGAGTGACATCATCAGGTTTAAACTTCACCTTCAGGGTGTCAAAACCAAAGCGATATCCAGCATCGCGGAGTTTACCTTCGATTAAGTCAAATGCTTCGCCACTCCAGCCGTAGGAACCAAATACCCCAGCGAGTTTGCTGTTGTCACCACTCGATAACACAATCCCTAAAGCAGTATGAATGGGAGTTGGCGCATGACCACCGATGGTAGGAGAACCGATGATAAAACCCTCTGACTGTGCGAGGTTGATGCGAATTTCATCAGGGGTAGCAAATTCGCAGTTAATCGATTTGACTGCGACTCCACCTTTAGTTAATCCCAGAGCGATCGCTTGTGCTAAAGTCGCTGTATTTCCGTAAGCTGAAGCATAAAGTAGGGCAACGGAAATTTCGCGATCGTTGTGAGAACGGCTCCATTCTCCGTAAGCTTTGGTAAGTTCGATTAAACTGGTGCGTACCAAGGGCCCGTGTCCCACAGCATACATTCTCACCTGCAAATCTGAGATTTTCTCTAAAGCTGCTTGCACATGAGGAGTTTGGGGAGCCATCAGGCAGTTAAAGTAGTAACGCTGGTCTTCTTTGAGCGCTTCCCAGTTATCATCAAACACTTCATCACCACAGAGATGAGTTGCAAATAACTTATCTGTGTAGAGAATTTGGGTTTGCTGATCGTAGGTACAAAGTCCTTCCGGCCAACGCGGACTGGGAGTGGGCAAGAATTTCAAAACATGACCCTTACCTAAATCCAGAGTTTCTTTCCCCCGCATCACCAAGACATTTAAATCTTGCTCTAAGAAAGCAGCACGCAAATTGTTCGCACCAGGAAGAGAACAGACAAAAGTTACCTGTGGCGCTAGTTCTAAAATTGCTTTCAGGGTTGCAACTCGATTGGGACTAAAATGACCCAGGATTATATAATCCAAACTTTGTAAATCTAAAGTCTGCCGCAATGCCTCTAAATAAATTTCGGTAAAGCTTTCTGGCGGTGGATCGATAAGTGCGGTTTTATCAGCTTCAATTAAATAGCAATTGGAGGTAGTACCTCTTTCAAGTGCGTATTCAATTTCAAACCGCAGACGTGACCAACTACGCGCTCTGATCGCTTTAGTATTTGTAGCAATTGGTAGAACTTGTACGTCGCGTGGCTTGGAATTGGTCATAGCTGTTTAAATTTGGGGAACAGAGACTGGGGACTGGGGACTGGGGACTGGGG
>NZ_NOLJ01000007.1:65627-89484 GCF_002246015.1 Nostoc sp. 'Peltigera membranacea cyanobiont' 210A | reverse complement strand
AAAAAATATAATTGCTATGATATTTTTGAATTAAGATAAAACCAGATAAATAGCAAAAATCAGGACTCAGTAAAACTTAGGAATAAATTAATATTTAGTATATTTTTTGAGTCACATTTTTTGCTAAAAAACAGCAATATTTGATACAAGTTAAATTTTTCAAAAACTGATATTCATTACAACTTCAAATAAAAATAATAGAGAGAATGGGGGCAGAAGAAAAACCTGTTAATTTGCGCTCGGAGACGAATAATGGTATCGATGTCTACGACCGGCAAGGCCCACGAAGAGAACGTTCAACATCGGCTAACTATACAAACTGTAGAAATTGCCCCTAACACAACGGCGATTCGCTCTCTTGACTGGGATCGCGATCGCTTTGATATCGAATTCGGACTGCAAAACGGTACAACCTACAATTCATATCTAATTAGGGGCGAACAAACAGTTTTGATTGATACTTCTCACCAGAAGTTTCGCGATCTGTATTTAGAGACTCTCAAAGGTCTTGTTAACCCCAAAACAATTGATTACATAATTGTCAGCCACACAGAGCCAGACCATAGCGGCTTAGTAGAAGATGTCCTCCAGTTAGCTCCTAGAGCTACCGTCTTAGCCTCAAAAGTTGCACTTCAGTTTTTGGAAGGTTTGGTTCACGATCCTTTTTCCAAGCGGGTTGTGAAAACTGGCGATCGCATCGATATCGGCAAAGGGCACGAAATGGAATTCGTGAGTGCGCCGAACCTACACTGGCCGGATACAATCTTTAGCTTTGACCGCAAAACCCAAATTCTCTACACCTGTGATGCTTTTGGGATGCACTTCTGTGACGATCGCACCTTTGACGAAGATTTAGAAGCGATTGAAGCTGACTTTAGATTTTACTACGACTGCTTGATGGGCCCTAACGCTCGTTCGTTGCTGAATGCGATGAAGCGGATGGGCGATCTCGGAAAGATTAATATTATCGCCAATGGTCACGGCCCATTATTATACCATCATTTAGATGTTCTGACCGGATGCTACGAAAATTGGAGCCAAAAACAAGCTAAAGCAGAAACAACAGTTGGCTTGTTTTTCGTCTCAGAATATGGGTATGGCGAACGGCTGTCAATCCATCGTTTTTGGAGACACGACCTTCTTGGACAGTGCAGTATAAAATCCAGTGGTCGCTGCATTCCATGCTGGTCTGGATTTCACATTCCATGTATGCCAAAGCATCTGCCAGAATCGGCGAACCGTTTTTTGCGGTTTGAGTTTTCACTCCTGCAAAGCGGTCAGCACCGGGATGCAGGCGTTTGAGGAAGTGTTTCTTGAGTTCTTGAAAATTGCCTTCTTCCAAAACGTTGAGGACGAAGCGATCGCCTACTTGCATTAAGGAATCAATGGCGCGGTCTTTCGCAACGGCAATTGTGAATCCTAATGGTTGCAAACTCGCTTGCGTTACCCAGGATGCCAGCATTGCACTTGAGACGTTATCTTTTTTGGTGGTGACTATATATAGTCCGCTGCTAATGCGACCCAGCGCTTTTTCCATGTTGACATCAAGGGACTTAATTTGCTTGATGTTGCGATCGCGCACTAGCAATTGTCCGATGTCTTTACCCGCTTCTTCACACAACTGGAATGTTGAAGCTGTGGGAGCCTCTTTAATCCGAATGGGTGGGAAAGCTTCTTTGATGCCAGAGTCAAGAAATTGTCTGCGGAGTGTATCAATGGGTTCATCATCCCCACCGTAACATTCAAACAGCCCAAGAAATTGCTTGTTTTTGGCAACAGCTAGCACCGAACTGATACTAGCTTGGGCGGCGGCGGCGGTAGTCGAGGGCATACCGATAATGATTCCAGCTGCTCTCCCGGCTAGTTCTTGAATTTCTTGGCTCCCAGCAGTACTCAAATCTAGTACTTCTACGCCAACGCCAGTTTTCAGGATACCTTCAGCAATTGCGTGACCAAGGCGTTCGCCATACCCATATTCTGAGACGAAAAACAAGCCAACTGTTGTTTCTGCTTTAGCTTGTTTTTGGCTCCAATTTTCGTAGCATCCGGTCAGAACATCTAAATGATGGTATAATAATGGGCCGTGACCATTGGCGATAATATTAATCTTTCCGAGATCGCCCATCCGCTTCATCGCATTCAGCAACGAACGAGCGTTAGGGCCCATCAAGCAGTCGTAGTAAAATCTAAAGTCAGCTTCAATCGCTTCTAAATCTTCGTCAAAGGTGCGATCGTCACAGAAGTGCATCCCAAAAGCATCACAGGTGTAGAGAATTTGGGTTTTGCGGTCAAAGCTAAAGATTGTATCCGGCCAGTGTAGGTTCGGCGCACTCACGAATTCCATTTCGTGCCCTTTGCCGATATCGATGCGATCGCCAGTTTTCACAACCCGCTTGGAAAAAGGATCGTGAACCAAACCTTCCAAAAACTGAAGTGCAACTTTTGAGGCTAAGACGGTAGCTCTAGGAGCTAACTGGAGGACATCTTCTACTAAGCCGCTATGGTCTGGCTCTGTGTGGCTGACAATTATGTAATCAATTGTTTTGGGGTTAACAAGACCTTTGAGAGTCTCTAAATACAGATCGCGAAACTTCTGGTGAGAAGTATCAATCAAAACTGTTTGTTCGCCCCTAATTAGATATGAATTGTAGGTTGTACCGTTTTGCAGTCCGAATTCGATATCAAAGCGATCGCGATCCCAGTCAAGAGAGCGAATCGCCGTTGTGTTAGGGGCAATTTCTACAGTTTGTATAGTTAGCCGATGTTGAACGTTCTCTTCGTGGGCCTTGCCGGTCGTAGACATCGATACCATTATTCGTCTCCGAGCGCAAATTAACAGGTTTTTCTTCTGCCCCCATTCTCTCTATTATTTTTATTTGAAGTTGTAATGAATATCAGTTTTTGAAAAATTTAACTTGTATCAAATATTGCTGTTTTTTAGCAAAAAATGTGACTCAAAAAATATACTAAATATTAATTTATTCCTAAGTTTTACTGAGTCCTGATTTTTGCTATTTATCTGGTTTTATCTTAATTCAAAAATATCATAGCAATTATATTTTTTAACGAGAACAGCATAATTTAAACAATATTAGATTGCTGGTCTATCTACCAACTCTAAATTACTTGTAATGCTTAAGATTGTCAGAGAATATATTTTTCTACTTGAAAAATATACTTTTGTCAGATACTCCCTTAATTAGAAAAAGTAGGAAAGGTGGGAAAAGTAGGAAAGGTAGGAAAGGTAGGAAAAGTGGGAAAGGTAGGACAAACCTTATTAGACTTCCAAAAAGCATCGAATAGGCTGTTAACATTAGTTTATTCAATAGATATTCAATCTGTTGTTGTCTTAATCAAAAATATGGTACATGGAATATAAACTTTATGTAAAGTTGGTAAAACAGATATTTTTTTGGAGATAATCAAGTCAAATTTCCAGAGACTAGTTGAATAAAAAGGAACTAGGCTTGTATATCTTTTTCCGCTCATCCAAATGGAAACTAGGGTAAAAAGGATTTTTAAAGTTTCGATAAACCTACGTAAGCATAGGAATAATCTCAGGAATTTAATGATACAGTCCTTTATTATCGACTTTAAACATTAATCAAGATAACGCCAACAAATTTTTCTTGTCATAGCTATAAGCTAAAGCTTCAGGCTATCAGATAAGTTTGCCTATATAGCTTAATGTGTAATCTTGATGTGCCGAACTTTTTATAAAAATCCATTGTTGATGAAAAATTACAAACTTTGATAGTGTTCTCAAGCCAATACTGATCGTATTGCAGCCTTATAGACGCTGACATCCTTAATACTTGTAGTTCAGTTTTCTCGAATGTATGGTGAAATACCTAAGTAATTCAGTATACAGACGTAAATAGATACAAAAATGACAAAAATTGATTTTGTAAAAGGTTATTTTTTATGGGATGCCGATTAAAAGTGTTTCTCACAGAAGAGGAAAAGCTAACTTTAGAAGAGTTGAGAAAAGCCAAAGATGTTCCTCAACGTACTAAGGATCGTGCTCAAGTTTTACTGCTGAATACTCGTGGCTTAAAAAATGAGCAAATTGCAAAAGGCTTGAACTGGGCGATTTCAACAGTGCGTCAAACCCTTCATCGCTGGGAAAAAATGGGTTTAGCAGGTTTATGGGATGCTCCTGGTCGAGGAGGAAAACCCCGATACTCGGAATCGGATTTGGTTTATCTCGAAAATTGTTTAGCTCAAGAGTCAGAGACTTATAACTCTAAACAATTAGCAAAAAAACTCGCATCTGAGCGTCAAGTAAACTTGAGTGCAGATCGACTACGACGGGTACTGAAAAAAAGGGGAAGGAGGTTTGGAAGCGCACACAAACCCAGAAACAGCACAATTAGCTAAGGGACTTCCAAATTAAAAAATATCTAAAAATCTCATACAACAATCCTCTCTCTTCTTCATCTCTCCGTGTCCTCTGCGCCTCTGTGGTTCGTTTTCTTGGATACTTTATTTCTTGGAAATCCCTAATTAAACCATCTTGGACTCTAATCACTCGTTTCGTTTGAGATTTGAGATGCGATCGCTAAATCGTGGGTGACAATCACGATTACCTTCTTGACAAGTTCCTGCTTTTTGCAGAGATAGTGCGTGTTGTTGTTTTACTTCTATACAGGCTTAATCAATATCTTGTTGACGGGTTTTTGCTTGTTGCAGAGATAGTGCTTGTTGCGCTTCTTTATATTACTTGGGCTTAACTGAAGGGTATTGCTATATTAGCCGTTGAACTCAAGTTAGCTGTGCATTATAGAAAATTCTGATGGGAGTTTCCCATAAAACAAAGTCCACTTACACATCATAGTGTCAAGTGGACTTGTTACTATCTTTAGTGGATCCGAGCAGAGTCGAACTGCTGTCCAAATTGGGTATTAACCCCCCGCTCATTCACAGGTTTAGCCTTTCTAATCCTCAAGGCGGGAATCGTTCATTATCCCGAACGTAGGATGCTCTGATTTGATCTTAGCTAGCAAGCCAACCAGAGAACGCTTGCTAGAGCATCCGTTGGGGGTTGGTCTTCAGTCCTTAACGGAGTCAAACTAAAGACGCTCGAACCTATAAGAGGTGTTTTAGGCTGCTACTAGAGCATCCTTACGAGCAAAGCTAACGATGTTATTCGCATTTACTTTTTGTTTGAGCCTTGGATTTGCGAGAGGAGACTCACTCTCGACCTGAATCACAGAGCAGCGTTCGCCAACCTGTCGAAACCGTGACGGACCCATGCGCTTCATACTTCAATTATAATACGCAATTCTTGAAATGTGTTAATAGACATAATTAAAAGTCCCCAATACTAAAATAGCCAATTGCTAATCTTAAAATAATTAGCAATTGGCTATATATTACAACGCACTACAAATAAATAATTAGCTATACCCTAAGTTAGTGCTTCAGCACCGCCCACAACCTCAAGGAGTTCTTGAGTAATTGCAGCTTGTCGAGCTTTGTTGTAAGACAAGGTGAGGGTGTTAATTAGTTCACCAGCATTTTCACTGGCATTACTCATGGCTGTCATCCGCGCTGCTAGTTCACTAGCCGCCGATTCTTGCAGCGCCCGCAATAGCTGGTTACTCAGATACAGGGGCAATAGAGAATCGAGAATCTGCACTGGATCTTGCTCGAAGATCATGTCAGGAGCCAATGTGCGGGCTTGGCTAGTTACTTTCTCCCGTTCGACTTCAAATTTACCGCCGCGGGTTGTCAAGCGGAAGACTTCATCATCGGCTGCTTCTAGACCTTGGGGATCGAGGGGCAGTAGGGTTTGGATCACAGGACGGGAGCTAACTAAGGAAAGGAATCTGGTATAGATTAATTCGATGCGGTCAACTTCTTCCGAAAGGAACAAGGAAAGTAGTTGATCGGCAATCTGATTAGCTTCCGCTGCGGTGGGGATTTGTTCTAAGCCGCTGTAAGTAGCATCAATTGGCTGATCGCGGCGTTGAAAGTACTGTGTAGCTTTGCGCCCAACGATCACAAATTGATAGTTTAAACCTTCTGCCTTAATTTCTTTGGCGCGGTTTTCTGCACGACGGATAACGTTATTATTGTAGCCGCCGCATAGACCGCGATCGCCTGAAATAACCAACAACCCAACTGACTTAACTTGGCGTTTTTTCAGTAGTGGTAGGTTTGCTTCTTCAAAGCGCAGACGGCTTTGCAAACCATACAATACTTGTGCCAAGCGATCGGCAAAGGGGCGAGTTGCTAGCACTTGTTCTTGTGCCCGGCGCACTCTAGCCGCAGCTACGAGACGCATGGCTTCTGTGATTTTTTTGGTGTTTTTGACCGACTGAATGCGATCGCGTATTGCTTTTAGATTGGCCATATTCTTGAGTTAGGAGTTAGGAGTTAGGAGTTAGGAGTTAAGAGCTAGGAGTATTTCATTAACTTTTAACTCTTAACTCTTCACTCCTCACTTTAATTACGCTGTAGCTTTGAAGGTCTTCTTGTATTCGGTAAGCGCTTCCTTCAAAGCAGCTTCTTCTGCGTCACCTAGTGCTTTAGATGCTTGTACTCCTTGAGCATACTGGGTCTTGCCAGTCTTTAAATACTCACGTAGACCCGCGGTGAAGGTGGTTACTTGATTTACAGGTACATCATCTAAGTAACCATTAATACCAGCGTATAAAATTGCTACTTGCTCGTATACCGAGAGTGGCGAATTTTGTGGCTGCTTGAGGAGTTCGCGCAACCGTTGACCCCGTGCCAACTGGTCTTGAGTGGCTTTATCTAGGTCAGAAGCAAATTGAGCGAAAGCTTGCAGGTCGTCAAATTGGGCTAGTTCCAATTTAATCTTACCGGCAACTTTTTTCATTGCCTTGGTTTGAGCGGCAGAACCTACGCGGGATACTGAAATACCGGGGTTTACAGCGGGGCGGATACCAGCGTTAAACAAGTCAGAAGACAGGAATATCTGACCATCAGTAATGGAAATTACGTTGGTGGGGATGTATGCTGAAACGTCGCCAGCTTGGGTTTCGATAATTGGTAGGGCGGTCATACTGCCTTTACCTAATTCGTCACTCAGCTTTGCGGCTCTTTCTAACAAGCGGGAGTGGATGTAGAATACGTCTCCAGGGTAAGCTTCGCGTCCTGGTGGACGACGCAGCAGTAGGGACATTTGACGATAAGCTTGGGCTTGCTTGGAAAGGTCATCATAAATTACCAGGGTAGCTTTGCCTTTGTACATAAAGTACTCAGCAATAGTTGCGCCTGTGTAAGGAGCTAGGTATTGTAGGGTTGCTGGTTCACTGGCGCTAGCAAAGACGACGACGGTGTAATCCATCGCGCCTTTTTCTTGCAATGTTTGCACCACGTTAGCAACTGTGGAAGCCTTTTGACCGATCGCAACGTAGACACAAATTACATCTTCTTCTTTTTGGTTGATGATGGTGTCGATCGCGATCGCAGTTTTACCGGTTTGGCGATCGCCAATAATCAATTCCCGTTGACCACGACCAATGGGAATCATTGAGTCAATAGCTGTAATACCCGTTTGCATGGGTTCGTGTACAGACCGACGGGCAATGATACCTGGTGCTGGAGATTCAATCAAACGGCTTTCTGAGGACTTGATGTCTCCCTTACCATCGATGGGAAGACCCAAAGCGTTTACAACTCGTCCAATTAAGGCTTCTCCTACGGGTACTTGGGCAATTTTACCAGTAGCGGT
Organism: Nostoc sp. 'Peltigera membranacea cyanobiont' 210A; assembly: GCF_002246015.1. Taxonomy (GTDB): domain Bacteria; phylum Cyanobacteriota; class Cyanobacteriia; order Cyanobacteriales; family Nostocaceae; genus Nostoc. Next base: position 81,779 of record NZ_NOLJ01000007.1, on the reverse strand, counting down.
TACAGAACTACCTTCTTGAATTTCCAGCCCTTCACCCATCAGCACCGCGCCCACGTTGTCTTCTTCTAAGTTCTGGGCGATGCCAATTGTGCCATCTTCAAATTCCAATAGTTCCCCAGACATAGCCTTTTCCAGACCATAAATCCGGGCAATACCATCACCAACTTGGAGAACAGTACCAACGTTAGCAACTTTGACCTCTTGATCGTATTGCTCGATTTGTTGTTGGATAATGCTACTAATTTCGTCAGGTCTAATTGATATGCTCATGTGTCTATCTTTTTTGCTTTCGAGACTGAATTCAGTGCTAAGTGCTGTACATGGATAGCGGGGCGTTTGTCCCGTGCTGAGTTAAAAAAGCAAAGGTTAAAAGTTAAAATAAATTACTATTTACTTAACTCCTAACAGACGCGATTAATCGCGTCTCTATTGTACAGACGCGATTAATCGCGTCTCTACTCTTAACTCCTAACTATTAGTTAAGCGCAATGAAAGGCGGCGCAACTGACCCCGGATACTAGCGTCAATTACCTGCGAGCCTACTTTAATGATCACACCACCAATTAACTCGCTGTCTACCCTGGTTTCTAGTTCTACCTGGCGAGCATTTGAGATGGCGATGACCTTTTGGATGATTGCCTGCTGTTGAGCTTCTGTGAGGGGAACGGCTGAAATTACTTCCGCTAATACGGTTTGATTCAGCTGCCGCAACAGCGCCAGATATTGTTGAAAAATATCTTCTAAGAATGCAATACGCCGCTTATCTACCAGTATCAGCAAAAAATTGCGTAAGTAGGGATTAGCGCCTTCACCGAGTATTTGTTTGATGAGAGCTTTTTTGTTCTCAGACTGAATAAACGGGTTGCTGAAGAAGTTGTGTAGCTGTTTATCTACCCTGAGCAGTCCCAGGAAAGTACGCGCATCTTCCCCGAACTCTTCGGTCAAGTTTTTCGATTGCGCTATTGACAAAAGTGCCTGTGCATAAGGTTGGGCTACTTCGGCTGAAGCTACTTGACTTGTCATACATTGCCTCCCAGTTGTGCGATGCTGCGGTCAATTAAACCTTGTTGAGCATCGTCGGCAATCCCGCTTTTGAGTTGCGATTCGACTTTTTGCAATGCTAGTGTAGCAACCCGTTGCCGCAGTTGAGCGATCGCTCGATCGGTTTCACTGTTTAAATCTGCTGCTGCTGTTTGTTTCAAGCGTTCTACGTCTTGCACTGCCTTCGCTAACAAGGCTTCTTTCGCTTTTTGAGCGTTTTCTGTTGCAGATTGGCGGATGCGTTCTGCCTCTGCCTGAGATTGCTTCAATTGCTCTTGCGCTTTTGAAAGGGCAGCCTTTGCCTCTTTTAAGCGCCCTTCTGCTTCCTGAATTGCAGTGGCAATATTGGATTGTCGCTCGTTCAGGATATTGCTTAAAACCTTACGTCCGAAGTAGAATAGTATGCCAATCAGAATCGCTAGATTAATCAGATTGGTTTCAAAAATGTCTAGGTTTAGACCGAAACCACCTTCTGCTGCGCCTTCTGCCAATTCAGAGTGAACAGCGTTCGCTTCTGCGGCAAGTAATAAGAATGTCCCCATGATACCCATTTACAAGTGCGCTGCTCGCTGCTAATACGTTGTATTTTCCCTGAAGGAAATTTAAGTATCTTTTCCCCGTAAGGAAATTAAGTATCTTTCCCCAGAAGGGGAAAAAGTGCCTTTTTTTGACACTTAAATTTTGCGCTCTGGACTAGTGGCCAGTTGCGCGTATGCTTTCACAGAACCAGTCTAGTTAGCTTATCTAACTGGAGTTGGCCCCAATAGTTTTTCTAGAATCTGCCTGCTTAAAGCATCAACTTGTTGCTCTAAGGTGCGAAAAGCTTCCTGCTTTTGTTGTTCTATTTCAACAGCAGCTTGTTCACGTTGAGTCTGAGCTTCCTTTTGGGCCTCAGCGATTTTCTCAGCAGTAATTTTCTTAGCTTCGAGTTGAGCTGCTTCTACAGTTGCTTGCGATTGTCTGCGAGCGTCTGCGAGTTGCTGTTCATACTCGGTAGCCAAGCGCTCGGCTTTAGCCAAGCTCTCCCGCGCTTCCAGGGTATTCGTTCGGATATAATTATCCCGATCGTCTAGTACCTTGGTCAGTGGTTTATAGAAAATTGCATTCAACAAAGCTGCTAATAGCAGGAATTGCAATGCCATGAAGGGCAAGGTAGCATCGAAATCAAACATTTGTCTCCTCTTTGGCTGGAGTAGCAGTTTTCGTGGCTAGCAACATCATCCAACCTTTCATATTTTAGAGACCCATAGCCAATAAGGGTCAACGGAATATTAGAACTATTAAGATATCCAAAAAGTTCCGATTGTAGAGGCGTGATGGTTCACGTCTCCACACTCAGAAAAACTTTCAGGTATTAGGCGAAGGGGTTAGCAAACAGCAATACCAGGGCAATCACTAGACCATAGATAGTCAAGGATTCCATGAAAGCCAAGGTTAATAGCAGAGTACCGCGAATTTTTCCTTCTGCTTCAGGTTGACGAGCAATACCTTCTACTGCTTGTCCAGCAGCATTTCCTTGACCGATACCAGGGCCAATTGCAGCTAAACCAATCGCTAAAGCAGCAGCGAGAACTGAAGCAGCCTGAACTAATGGATCCATGTTGATTTTCCTTGCTTTGATTACAAAACTAACAGACATTACGTTAACGACTAGAAACGTGGTTTTCACGCTGCACCGGGTTCTTTAAATCGCGCTTTGCGATGTTTTGAGCGAACATGCTCTGGGAACTGTGCTATCAACTGAGAAGTTTAATGCTCCTCATGTTCATCTCCGCCATGCCCCTCCATTGCCTCATGAATGTATGCTCCGGCGAGGGTGGCGAAAACCAGGGCTTGAATGGCACTGGTAAATAAGCCCAAGGCCATTACAGGCAGAGGTACAAATAGAGGAACTAGCAGCACCAGCACCGCTACTACCAATTCATCCGCCAAAATATTACCAAATAGCCGGAAGCTTAGGGAGAGGGGTTTGGTGAAATCTTCTAGAATTGCGATCGGCAACAAAATAGGTGTTGGCTCTATATATTTCTTAAAGTAGCCTAAACCCCGTTTGCTAAAACCTGCGTAAAAGTACGCCAAGGAGGTTAGCAATGCCAATGCAACAGTCGTATTGATGTCATTGGTGGGAGCTGCCAATTCGCCCGAAGGTAGCTTGATGAGCTTCCAGGGAATTAGCGCACCTGACCAGTTCGATACGAAAATAAACAAGAACAATGTGCCAATAAATGGCACCCAAGGGCGGTACTCTTTCTCACCAAGTTGGTTTTTGGCCAAATCACGAATAAATTCTAGGGCATATTCCATCAAATTTTGGATGCCCTGGGGAATTCTTTGTGCGTTGCGAGTCGCAGCTATTGAAGCCACTACTAGAATACTAATCACAAACCATGAGGTGAGAAAAACTTGCCCATGAATTTTAAGATTGCCCAACTGCCAGTAGAAATGATGTCCTACTTCTAATTCGGCGAGGGGAAAAGAATTAAAGGCGTTTAAGACACTAAGCATTTGCATTCTTCAAGCATTTTCCCCAACGAGCGAGGATGGGATTACTATCTTTGTGAGCCTGACTTTTTAAGAATCAGGAATGAACGCAATTTGCACCATATAGACGAGGAGCGTGGCTTTGTAAGTTAGAAATCCCAAAAAAATGGGGAGAATCTGTAGCTCACGCCATTGAGTTGCCACGATCATCACTCCCAAAAATACAGCAAAACGAGTTTTGCTCAGACTGGTTTTCTCACTACCAAGCTGCTCAACGTCTCTAGCCAACATTTTTAAGTAAACCACACCTGTACACGCCCCAATTAAATAATTTAGGGCAATGTTTAAGGAATAAAAAATCCACACAGAGATAAAAATAACCCCCGTCAAGACAAGCGTGATTACCAACAATCGCTGGAAGAGTTCATGGAACTCTTGCATGGAGTTACCTGATTCTGTGTCTCCAGAACCAGTTTTAGCATCTTGTTGCGTTGTCGGAGTGGGCGCAATTGATTCGTCTGACAAGCTCACGGGACTTGAAACCAGTACAGTTAAATATGATGACTGCACATTCAGTCAGCTGAATCATATCACGATGCGGTAACAATACTTTAGGAAAAAACAATTAACTTCTTGTCAACATCAGGCAGTAAGTATCGACAGACTAAAGCCTACAGCAATTTTACCAAGTCCACGTTGCCGGACTTGGTGAAAAAGTAAAGGTTTTATAGCCTATTTGTAAACTGAGGGCAGGCAAGATGCCCACCCGACAAGAGTCTTGGGTTGAATCTACCTCTCGATTAAATTATCTTGGCAGTTCGCAGACCGAACAGCAAACCTACAGATAAGCCAAAGAATAAACCCAAGAAGACGACATAAGATACAATTGCAAACATTTATTGCTCTCCAGAATACTTCCTAAATCTATTGAATCATTAGTTGTTGGGTATTGGGCATGGGGCATTGGGCATTGGGCATGGTACATAAGGGTAGAGGAGAAATAGTTACTACAACTTCTTTGCTGCTTGCCTGCTTCTTACCAATCCCCAATCCCCAATGCCCTATGCCCATTTCCTAGATTGCGATACAATACAGCCCACGGGCGCTTGTTTGGGGTTGGGCAATGACTTCTGTAATTAATGTAAATTTACCAGAGCAGTCTTATGAGATTGCGATCGCACCTTCGAGTTTAGACCAACTGGGTCAACAGATAGCCAGTCTTAATTTGGGCAAGAAGGTTTTGCTGGTTTCTAATCCGACGATTTTTAAGCATTTTGGCGAAAGAGCAATTACATCCTTAACATCTGCTGGATTTGAAGTCGCTAGCTGCACTCTACCACCTGGTGAACGCTACAAAACCCTCAATTCCATCCAAAAACTCTACGATGTAGCCTTGGAAAACCGCCTAGAACGTTCTTCTACGATGGTGGCTTTGGGCGGAGGTGTAATTGGCGATATGACTGGCTTTGCGGCCGCAACTTGGCTGCGCGGTATTAATGTTGTCCAAGTGCCTACCTCTTTGTTGGCGATGGTAGATTCAGCAATTGGTGGCAAAACTGGCGTGAATCATCCCCACGGTAAAAACTTAATTGGGGCATTCCATCAACCGCGTTTGGTTTTGATTGACCCAGATATGTTAAAAACTCTACCTATGCGAGAGTTTCGGGCAGGAATGGCAGAAGTTATTAAGTACGGTGTGATTTGGGATGCCGAATTGTTTACTCAGTTGGAAGCAAGTAAACGCCTCGACCAACTCCGCTATGTAAAACCTGACTTAATAACAAGCATATTAGCGCGCTCTTGTCAAGCAAAAGCTGATGTTGTTAGCAAAGATGAGAAAGAAGGCGGATTACGCGCAATTCTCAACTATGGACACACCATCGGCCATACAGTGGAAAGTTTGACTGGTTATCGTCTAGTAAATCATGGTGAAGCGGTGGCTATTGGTATGGTAGCAGCCGGTCAAATTGCTGTGGATTTAGGGCTGTGGCAAAAGGAAGACACAGAACGTCAAAATGCTTTAATTCAAAAAGCGGGTTTACCAACTCAGTTACCAAATGGGATAGATATTGAAGCAATTATTGAGGCGTTGCAATTAGATAAGAAAGTCAAAGCCGGGAAAGTGCGGTTTGTTTTACCAACAGAGATTGGTGTAGTAACAGTTACCGATGAAGTACCATCGGATATTATTCGCCAAGTGTTGCGAGGAATGTAAACAATTTGAAAAAGAATTCAAGAGTCAGGATTCAGGAGTCAGAATAAAAGTTAGTTGCTCTGTCCTTCAATTACGAATTAATGAGCCATGATACTCCAAGGAAAAAATCAATTAACTTTGCAAGAGTTACTAAATCTTCCACCAGAAGAGGGAGACATAACTTATGAGCTAGTTAATGGTCAAGCAATTCCTAAAATACAAGCAAAATTTTTTCACGCGAAACTTACCCGCGTTCTTCTCAATTTGATTGAGCAATCGTGTGAGGGGAAAGGATAAGTTTGCCCGGAATGGGCTGTTGCATTAACTCGTCGGGGACGAGATTGGATGCCAATTCCAGATATTTTATACATTTCTTATGAGCGTTTACCCGCCAACTGGGATGAAAACGAAGCTTGTCCTGTTCCTCCTGATTTGGTGATTGAGATTATTTCCCCAGGACAAACCTTTGGACAAATGGCGGCTAAAGCCAAAGACTATTTGGATGCTAAGGTGCTGCGGGTATGGGTATTAGATAGTAAAGCTAGAAGCATTAGTGTTTTTTATCCAGATGCAGCACCACAAACTTATATGGGAGAAGAACTACTCACAGATTCTTTGTTTGAAGGACTGCAATTTACTGTTGAGCAGGTGTTTCAAAAGGCGAAAATACCATTAGCTAGTGAATAGCACAATTATCTTGCTTTAAACATCCATCGAAATTTCAAGTGGTGGAAGGTTTGTCTAACTTTAACCAGTTGCTTGAGCAACTTATCTGGTTAATTTAGATAGTAGCTGTATTTAGGCTGTACTGTACTAATAGTTTAGCTGATTAATTCATCCATTTGTAGGAGGTAATTAGTAAGGGAATAGGTATACTTTGTTTATAATCAGACCAACACTAATATGGTTGGAAGCTGTATTCACGCAACACATGTATCAACTATGTTAAACCTAATATTCACCGGATGTATAAAAATAAAACCTTTGGTGCTTTCAACAGCTTTTTTACTGGCTGTACAGACTTCTGTCAATGCTGAACAAGCAGTTCCTAGTTTGACTCCAAGACAAGCTCAACATTTATCCCGTGACTTGGTTCCATATAATTCTCAAGAATTTTTTAGGCAAGGAAAAGATTCAATTGAGAGAGAAATTCAAATTCTTAATCAAAGGCAACAGCGCCCAATTAAACCTATTCTTAAGATTGATTCAGTACCGCAAAGCAAAAAACCACATACTCAGCAAAAACCCCAACGTTTTATCTAAGTAAGAATCATCACTCTTCTATGGCTTTTGCTTGTCCTGTTAATTCTTAAGCTGTAGCACGCACATAAGCTACATTCCGAGGCATCACAATCACTATGCTTTGCTTTTGGGTAACGGAGGTTTTGTATTTCCAATAAATTTTGTTTGTTGCAAAATTTTACAATCTTATTCGTCTAGCAAACTCATCAACACTTGAATTTCAACGTCTTGCTCTTGCGGCTCTGATAATTGAGACTGTAGCTTTAATAATTGACTCTGTAATTCTTCTGCTACATGAAGCATCTCAGACTCTTGTGCAATTTTTAGCTGATTTTCTTTAATTTTGATTTGTTTAAGTAAGTTATTTTCAACATGAATTGAGTTGTAATGTTGAACAATCATAGCTTTACATTTATTATCAATCTATGGAGTGCAATTAAATTTTCCACCTATGTATTATTCCACACTTTTGTCATTTTTTAAATATCTAGTGATTTAATCTTGATTTTTCATAGTTTTTAGCCTGTTGTCTTCTCAAAATTTTGGGAATATTGACTTCAGGTACTTCCAGTTAAAAAACATCTTATCTTAGGGGCGCACATCTGTGCGCCCCTAATACAAATGTACAAGTAACTTGGGATAATTTATTTTTTGTAAGTTCCTAATATAGAGGTTGCCATGCCAGATACTCGTGAGGGCGTATAGCTAGCTGTGCCAGTTTACCTCTGTAGTATATCTATATTTTGATAGGCTTTTACAAAAATGGAAATCATAAGATAAAATTGGTTGACTTAGGGCAAATTTTGAGACAACACACATTAACTTGTCTGTTATTTTCCAAGTCTTGTAGATATATTAAACATTATTTTTGTGAACAGTATGGACTTAAAGTTTATCAAGAAAAAGATTTATACCTTTGTAAAAATTATATCTACAGTGCTTATAACAAGTGCAATTGGATTGGAATCGTGGAATATTTATGCAGTAATAACTAATATTAATGTACCAAGCAGCCTTAATCCAATTTTTTGGATTGAGCGTTTTGCCATGATGAGCCATTTTATTGAGAGCATTATAGCAGCTTTTTATGCACCTTCAAGACAAAAGATGCCAATAAAATATGCTACTTATACTTTTTTTGTCGGCACAATTGGGTTGTTAGAATTATTTGGCCAGCAGGATGACTATTGACGCTTCTACGCCTTGAAGGTATGGGTTTTTGGATTAGGTTGGTTGGTAGGGTGCGTTATGCGATCGCACCCTAAGTACAAAGATTATTAAGTTATTAAATATACCCTAGTAAGCAAAAATCAGGTGCGGGAGTTTCCCAATGAATGTAGGTAACTAATGAATCTGGCACTCAGAAAGGAGTATAGTTTGTATAGTTAGCTTTTTGCTGAAATTTTAGTTTGACACTAAGGAATTAAAAAATGTCTACTGATACTGACATAGTTACTTACGTTGAAGAAAGCGAATTTGATGTTGTTTTAAATGGAAGTGAAGAGAAAGTTGTTGTTGTTGATTTTACTGCTACTTGGTGTGGCCCTTGTCGCTTAGTCAGTCCGTTAATGGATCAACTTGCTGAAGAATACAAAGGTCGTGCTAAAGTCGTTAAAGTAGACGTTGACAGCAATAAGCCCATTTTCAAAAAATACGGTCTTCGCAGTATTCCAGCAGTTTTAATTTTCAAAGATGGTATTTTAGCAGAAACCATTGTGGGAGTTTCTCCTTACGAAGACTTTAGCAATGCTGTTCAGAAGCTTCTTTAGATAATTCGTAATTCGTAATTCGTAGATAGCATCATTAAGAATTACGAATTATTTTCAGTATTTATTTTTCTCCTATAATGTGCTTGCAGTAAACCACTTGGATATTGTTTTGAGTTAATCAGCTCCAATTTTTCTTCAGGGGTAGGTGGTGGAAAAAGATATATGCCGCCACCTAAGATAGTTGGAATAGTTGAAATGATATATTCGTCAATCAAGCTGTGCTGAAGAAATGAATTGATTAATTTTCCGCCACCAACTAGCCAGATATTTTTAAAACCTTGAGCCTCTATATTAGCTAACGCTTGTTTTACTGGGTCAGAAACAAACACAACGTCCTCACGCTCGGATTGGAGATGACGCTGGGTGAATACGAAGGATTTTTTTGCTGGATAAGGCCATCGATCAAAACCCAGCCCTACTTCATACGTCTTGCTACCTAAGACGATCGCATCAATCGATTCGTAAAAATCAGTGTAACCGTAGTCTTCATCTTCTGTATCAAGGATTGATAGCCACTCAATTCCGCCATCGCTGCGAGCAATGTAGCCATCCAAACTAGCTGCAATGTAGAGTGTAACTTTCGTCATTGTGCTTGTGAATTTGGTAGTTTTCACTCAATGAGTGCAATCAATGAGTGCAAGCGATCGCAGGCTTATTTTTTCGACAGCATTTTAGCCTTTGTTGGTTTATATCACAAAACAGCGAACGCTTACCCAATTACTTACGTTTTTTGATTATGCGATTTAAACCGACCTGCAATAAATTCTCGCTGAGATAAATGCTTTGTATTGCGTTTGGTGACTCGCTCTCGCCACATCTTGAAACTAGATTCCTTCATTTCGCGCCTCATTAGGGCGATTACCTGTTTCTCCAACAGCCCAAACTGAGCCTCAATGGCATCAAAAGATGTTCTATCTTCCCATGCCATTTCAATGATGCGATCGATGGTTTGTGAATCGAGGTTAGGTAGCTTCATTTTTTTGCGGGCAATTGGTAAATTCGAGCTATATATTTATTTTACTTTTCATTTTGAAGAACCATTGTGTCTGCTGCACCCAGTTGCAGGGCATAGAGGTTGGCATAAACACCCCGCTGATTGACGAGTTCGGCGTGAGTACCTTGTTCTACAATTTGTCCTTGCTGAATTACTAAAACCCGATCTGCCTGCGTAACGGTACTGAGACGGTGGGCAATTACGAAACTGGTACGACCTTGGAGCAAACGAGCGATCGCACTTTGTACTAATGCTTCTGTGCGGGTGTCAATACTGCTGGTGGCTTCATCAAGAATCAGAATTTGGGGATTAATTAATACCGCACGAGCAATACTGATTAGTTGTCGCTGTCCTTGGCTCAGAGGCGCTCCCCGTTCACCTAATTGAGTTGTATAACCCTGTGGTAGTGAGGTAATGAACTCATGCACATTTGACAGTTGTGCAGCCGCTTCGATATCAGCTTGAGTGGCGTAAGGAGCGCCAAAAGCTATATTTTCGGCAACGGTACCGGTGAACAAAATATTATCTTGCAGGACGATGCCAATTTGACGGCGCAGACTTGCTTGAGTCACGCTACGCACATCAATATTATCAATTTTCACTGCACCGCTTGATACATCATAGAAGCGCAAAATCAAGTTAATAATTGTACTTTTTCCCGAACCGGTTGGCCCGACTAATGCAACCATCTGTCCTGGATAGGCGTGTAAATTCACGCCTTTGAGAACCAGTTGATCTGGATTGTAGCCAAATTTGACATTCTCAAATGTCACCTCACCTTGAATAGGCGGCATTTCTGTGGCATCGGGTGCATCTTTGAGTTCTGACGGTTCATCTAATAATAAAAATATTCGCTCTAATCCGGCGAAAGCAGATTGAGCTTGGGTATAAAACTGGCTGAGAATTTGGATCGGGCGGAAGAACTGCTGGACGTAAAGTAAAAAGGATGTCACTACACCCACCGTTGCAGATCCTGTTACCGCCAGATAACCGCCATAGGCTAGCACACCTGCGGTTGCTAGTGTGTTGAGAAAATCGATAGAGGGCAAAAAGGCTGAAGTAATTGCCACAGCTTCAACGTTGGCATCTCTATTGGCGGCGTTAAGAACGTCGAATTCTGCGATATTCATCTGTACGCGATTAAATGCTTGTGCTTCTCGCACGCTGCCAATATCTTCTTCTAATTTGGCGGAAAGTTCCCCAATGGTTTGTCGGGTGACGCGAAATCTGACTCTTGCCCAACGTGCAAATAAGCTTGTGGTAAAAATCATTAGTGGCACAACTAGGTTGCTCAACAAACCAAGTTGCAGGTTGATTGAGAGCATGGCAATTACAATGCCCACCAAACTGAAAGTGTTACCCAGCATTTGGGCGATCGTCAGTCCAAATGCTTGATTCACGGTGTTGACATCATTCAGCAATCGGCTCATTAAATCGCCTGCTTCGCTGCGATCGAAAAAGCTAAGTGGCAGACTTTGGATTTTAATGAAAATATCTTGCCTCAGTTGAGCCAGCAATCGCTGCATAATCCAGCCGACTCGAATAATTTGACCCCGAATTGCTAAGACACCAAGTCCATAGTTCAGCCCTAGTAGCCCTAATAACACCAGCAGTCCTTGTAAATCCCCTTGTGCAATCAGATGATCGATCGACCAGCCGAGAAAGAATGGCCCAACTGACTGAGTTATGGCACCAATTAATACTAATGTCAGGGCGATGGGAATTTCTTTGCGATAGAGTAGCACATATTGTAAAAAGCGCCGCAGGGTAGAAAGTTGCTGACTTACGTTTTCCTCGGATGCAACAACGGGAATAGTGCCTCTCATTTTTTCTCCTTCGGCTTTACCTGAGATTCCAAAATCACACCGTACAGTGGACTGGTTTGCATCAATTCCTCGTGAGTGCCTTGTGCTACCAAGTGTCCTTTGTCCATGAGAAAAATGCGATCGGCATTCTGGACGGTGCTAATGCGTTGAGCTACTACAAAGGTTGTACAAGCTTTCTGGCGCATTAAATGATCTAGTTCGGCTTGAATTTGGGCGGCGGTTTTGGCATCTACAGCCGAGGTACTATCATCCAAAATCAGAATGCTGTAATCGGTTAGTAAGGTACGAGCGATCGCAATTCGTTGTTTTTGTCCACCAGATAAGCCTACGCCCCGTTCACCCACAATCGTCTCGTAGCCATTGGCTAGACCGCTAATAAAATCGTGCATTTGGGCGGTTTTTGCAACTTCAATCACTTGCTCTAAGGTGGCATCAGGTTTGGCGTAGGCAATATTTTCGCGGATTGTGCCTGAGAAGAGGGTGGTTTCCTGAAAGACAATACCAATATGCGATCTGAGGCTTTTGAGTGTGAAACTTTTTATATCTCGTCCGTCAATGCGAACTGCTCCCTTGGTGACATCGTAAAAGCGGGGAATCAAGTTCATAATTGTGCTTTTTCCCGAACCGGTCATTCCGAGAACAGCGATTAGCTCGTTAGGCTTGGTTTCAAAGGATACTTCTTTCAGAGTTTCGGTTGTCGCTCCAGGATAGCGAAAGGAAACATTTTCAAAGGTAATTCTACCACCGCAGCTGTCAAAGGGGACAGCACCAGGGCAATCGTGAATTTCTACCTCTGCATCCACAACTTCATAGACTCGTTCGGCGGAAGCAGCTGCTTGAGCGATCGCGGGTGCTGCAAATCCAATCAACAAAATCGGTTGGAGTATCAACGCTAGGTAGGAGTTAAACGCCACTAGTTCGCCAATGGAGAATCTACCCCCAATTACCTCCGCTCCCCCGTAGGCGAAAACTGCCAGTGTGACTAAATTACTCAGCAAGAATATCAAGGGGAAGGTATCACGGATGGCGCTAATGGTCTTCATGTTTGCCTTGACTAGGCCATCATTCAGAGTTGTGTAACGCGACCTTTCGGTTGACTCCCGCACAAAGGCTTTTACTACGCGGATTCCTAGCAAGTTCTCTTGCAATATAGCATTGAGGTTGCTCAGTTGCTCTTGTACTTGCCGAAAAAGTTTGTTATTTCGGCTGACAAATCGTACCATTAACCATGCGGTTATGGGCACTGCTGTTAGGCTAATCAGTGCTAATTGCCAGTTCATCACCAGCAAAACCACCGAAATACTCACCAATGTCACAACTGAACTGACGACCTGAATTAAACTAGTACCAACAAAGGTACGAATTTGTTCAATGTCGCTGGTGACACGGGTTAGTAGTTGGGAAGTCTGCGCCTGGTCATGAAAGCTGAAACTGAGATTTTGAATCTTGCTGAAAATTTTGTTTCGCAGGTCATAAGCAACACCCTGAGATGCCGCTTCTGCTAGATAGCTTTGGCCAAAGTTAAATACACCACGAGCGATCGCGGCAACTACCATCCAAGCGGCACTATATAGCACAATTTGGAGGTTTTTTTGCGTGATGCCTTCATCGATTCCCCACCGAAATAATTGTGGGGTGACAGCGTTGGCGATCGTCAACAGCAACAGGCTGACTAATGCTCCCAGTGAAGTCCACCGGTAAGTGCTCAAACTCTTAAGCACACGCTGGGTTGACTTTATCGACGAAGTTTCCTGGAGTTCTGCTTGTTGAACCAATGGTATTTACCCCTCTATCTTTGGAAAATTATCTCCTATTTTTGATTGTAAAAAACCAATTGGCTAGTCCATCAAGGGTGTTAGTATTATCACACTCCCCAGACTTTGATAGTAGCATCGTTAGCAAAGTAACTACTAACGTCACTGGAACTGACAATAGTTTGGCCATCTGGGCTGATAGCAATGTCTACAATTCGAGATGAATGACCTTCCAGTATGCAAAGTTTTTCACCCGTTTGTAAATCCCACACAATGATTGTATTGTCTGCACCTCCACTAACTATAACTTTAGCCTCTGTGCTGAAAGTCACAGGTGCGGAGCCTTGAAGTGTATGTATTTTTTCTCCTCTAATTAAATCCCATAAAATGATAGTATTAATTCTATTATCCTCCCCTCCACTTGCAAGAATATTGGCTTGGGGGCTTAGGAAAATAGGTTGATAACCGTGAATAAGTCGATGACCTTGGAAAATATGAATTATCTTCTTTGTTTGTAAATTCCACACTTTGATGCTGGCATCCACACTGCAAGTAACAAGAGTTTTTCCATCTTGGCTTAAGGTAGGAAAAAAAGTTTTATCCGATTTACTAAGAGGCACATTAAATGTATCAATTCGTTCACCAGTTTGTAAATCCCACATTTTAAGAACTATGTCATAAAAACCACGTGCATCCTTAAAGTGACAATACATAATAGTGATATACTGCTCTGAGGGGTTGATTATCAGGTCACTCTCTTCACCTGTATTATGTCCGTATATTGTACTAACTAGCTGACCTGTCTGTAAATTCCAGATTTTAACAGGGTGTTCAGAGTCAGAGTAGTCATCACGATCGCGACGATAAAGATAGATGGTTGTTTTATTCAGCAAATTGGTAGCGAAAGAGCCAGCGTAATTCCCTTTTAAAGTGCGAATTATCTCGTCTGTTTGTATGTCCCATACACTTACTATACCTTCAGATGCAAGGAGAAGGGTTTGCGTATCAGGGATGAAAGCGATATTAACATAATCAGTAACATCATCATTTGGTAAATCGATATCCAAAGTGCGTATTAGCTGACCTGTTCTTAAATCCCAAAGGTTGCATTTTCCATTATCAACACTTACTAGAGTTTTCCAATCTGAACTGATTGAAAAACACAAAGACATTCCAGTTTCCCCATTCCATGTATGAAGACATTTAAAAAATTCATAGGGTATATATTCTTGTAATATCTCTTTTGCTGACAACTCTGTACTTTCTTGAAGTAGAAAATAGGCAGCTTCCCTCACTTCTCTTGAAGAGTCATGCAACGAATGAATAATTATTTCTAAGCCAGCTTGGCCATATTCAAAAGCATCCAGAAGAGCATCAATTTTTTGCTCAATCCTTCCATGCACCATCAACTGGTTAATTCTTTCAAGTTCTCCCAAAACTACATCGTCTGCTGGGATTTTATAATGACCGCACAGAGATACATCATGCTCTTTTGGCTCTTGGGAATTATCTACCATAATGTAAGTAGGCAGACATAATTAAATCTAATATGTAATTGCGAAGAGGAACGACGTTCGCGGAGCTTTCCCGTTAGCATAGCATCTCCGCCAAAAGAAGAGTAGCAAGGTTTATGTTGTTTTTGATTAAATTCTGTATGACTTGCGGCAAATTATTTGTGATGAAAATTCCAAGTTTTGGGACAGTAGCATGGGAGAATACATTTCTAGCAAGCATTGCGGCTAATCAATTTCAAGACCGAAGAAAACCAAAGAACAAGAATAATGGCTCAAAATTTTCATAGCGATTCCCAACTTCCCTTAGATATTTTACCTGCTATCAGTCGCACAGCAAAGCCAAGTTCTGAGTTCTACTCTCTTTTTTCTGAAGAAGAAGTTTTAGGGATAATTCATGCATTAGAAGTCAAACGAGAAATTCCTCTCAAGTATTCTTATAAAGGGAGAGGTGCAAAAATTTGGAACGATTTTTATCTGAAATATGCTATTCCTAGATGGTATGGAAGAGCAAATGTAGAAATTGACCTTTTAAAAGATAATTTTAAATACCTGAATGATAATATAAAAACTGGTGATAGAGTAAATATTATAGACGTTGGCGCAGGTAATTCCTATCCAGTTAAAAACTTTGTTCGCGGACTAAACAAATTAGGAAAGATTAATAAATATATTGCTTTAGACATTAGTACAGAATTGCTTCATGTCTCCAAAAGCAATTTTAGAAAATGGTTTCCACTAGTCGAGTTTATCAGTTCCACAATTGACATAGAAAGTAGTTGTGTACCCAAAAGTTTATTCCAAAATCAAGCTAGCCTTGAAATTGACGACACAGCAAAAATATTTTTACACTTAGGAGTTACCATTGGAAATCATCAAAATAGAGATGAGGTGTTGAAAAACTTTAGAGATAGTATGGGAAAAAATGATCTTTTAGTATTTACTAACGAAACTGGTTCTAACTCTACATGGGATGGAATAGTTAGAGGTGGCTGCAAATATCATGTAGAAGAAGTATATGGATGGGTTAAAAAGAAGATTGGGATTAAATCTGAAGATTGTGAACTAGTGAGAAAATACGATTTAAAAACAGATAGTATTGTTGCTAATCTGAAACTACGTCATGATTACACTATAAATTTTAGTCGGATGGGTATAGATAAAAATATTGAAATCTCTAAAGGTGAAGAGATTACTATTTGGCGGCATCACAAGTATGAAATCCCTAAACTGTTGCAAGAGCTAGAACGTTCTGGACTACAACTTCTTCACTATACTACTAACAAATACAAATCACATATTATGGTGATTTGTAAGGTTGCTACTAACTAAGTTCTTCA
>NZ_NOLJ01000007.1:0-65617 GCF_002246015.1 Nostoc sp. 'Peltigera membranacea cyanobiont' 210A | reverse complement strand
TCTCTGGAACTTCAGCAATAAAGGCTTGATCTAATTCACTCCAGTAGAGAATAATTTCATACCGAAACATTATTTTTACTTCCTAGCTTATATTTGAGAATCACTGCCCGAACTTGTTTAATTTGATAGCTTTTGGCTTTTCCTCTTTTATGTTGCAGGTTCAATATCTCCTCAACATCGGCTTTGACAAAAATGCGATGATCGCCACGAATCCGTTCTTCAAAGCCTAGTGTATATAAAAGTTGCCACAGTTGGGCGAAAGGGATATCTGTATCAGAAGTCCCAGAGAGAATTTTGTCTAAGAGTTTGTCTTGCTGACTCACGTTTTTCTGACTGCTTTAATGTTTCTATAGTCTCATATTTATTTAAAATCAGGGTATCCAAAAGCAAATCTGTCATTTTGCTCCTGAGTTAGAGCATCCCTGATG
This sequence comes from Nostoc sp. 'Peltigera membranacea cyanobiont' 210A, assembly GCF_002246015.1. Classification (GTDB taxonomy): domain Bacteria; phylum Cyanobacteriota; class Cyanobacteriia; order Cyanobacteriales; family Nostocaceae; genus Nostoc. Next base: position 65,189 of record NZ_NOLJ01000007.1, on the reverse strand, counting down.
ACAATGACTATTCCAGTTATCAGGGCAAACTTTAGGCTTGGATACTGCTCTACTAATTTACTTGATTTAAACAAATACTAATTATTTGGATGTTACAGATGCTTTCTTTGAAGCGATCTTTTACAGTGAGTTTAATTTTGTAACACCAGTTTCGCTTCTAGTGGAGTGTATCATTTATCTTGACGAATGCTGCTCATTTACCCTTGTTACTGGGGTTATCAGTCTTAATATCGGCTCAATTTATACTTTCACGACTTTTCTAGAATCCTTTAGCGTAACATTCCATAGAAAAATTATCGCCAATTTATAGGTGATGTAGGCAACTACAGAGGGCAAATTGTTGAGATTGCTCATATCATAATGCTGAGGTATAAATCCATCTCAGTCAATACTGCTATTTAGTAAAAAATATTACACAGACATGAAAAATCAACTTCTGGGTACAGTTGCATTTTTAACTACGATTAGTTTGACAACAACCGTACAAGCAGCAAATTCTGAACATATTAAACAGTTATTGGCAACCAAACAATGTCAAAACTGTGATTTGACGAGTGCAGGTTTAGTGATGGCTGACTTATCTGGAGCCAATTTGAGCGGTGCTAATCTCACAGGTGCTAACCTCAGCCGCGCAAACTTGAGCGGTGCAGATTTGCGGGGTGCAAACTTAAGTGGCGCGAGTTTATTTGGCGTTAACCTGAGCGAAGCTAAATTTAATGGGGCAAATTTGACGGGTGCTGATTTGAGAAATACTTATTTAGCAAATGCAGAACTAACTGGCGCTTACTTAAATGGGACTAACTTTCAAGGTGCAGTTGCGATACCATCACAAATTGCTTCACCAGCAGAATTTTATGCTTTGGGTGTAGCAGAAGGGCAAAAAGGCAACCAACAGCAAGCAATCAGTTATTTTAATCAAGCGATCGCAATTAAACCAGAATATGCGGATGCTTATCTCGCTCGTGGTGTCGCTCGTTACCAAATACTAGATAGACAAGGTGCATTTCAAGATGCTCAAGTTGCGGAAAAATTGTTTACATCCCAAAACAACAGCACTGGAACCCTAACAGCCCAAACTTTTATAAAAGAACTGCAAACACCCGTCAATGAGAAGATAAGTACTGGTAAACCCAGCTTCGTTGACTTTTTGGGAAGTATTGGCTCAGTCTTGCTCCAGTTCTTCCCTTTTTAAAGGGGATAATAACAGTTGACAAATGACAAATAACAAATGACTTTATCTAACGAATTATGGGCAGCAAATCAAGACTTAGCCCAAGCTTGCCTAGAGCATCCTTTCGTTCAAGGTATTGGCGATGGTACTCTTGAGCGAGCTAAATTTGCTTACTACGTAGGGCAAGATGCTTTTTTCTTAGAAGCTTTTGCGCGTGCCTACAGTATCGCCGCAGCTAAAGCACCAGACTGGTTAGGTTTCACCACATTTCATAATTTAGCTAGTGGAGTTTTAGAAGAGCTGCGGCTGCATAGTGGCTATGCTTCTGAGTGGGGAGTCAATTTGTATGCTGTAGAACCTGCATCTGCCACCCGCCGCTATACTGATTTTTTGTTAGCAACTGCTTGGAGCAAAGACGTGGGTTTAACTGCGGCGGCGATGTCTCCTTGTATGCGTTTGTATGCCTTTTTAGGAGAAAAATTGGCTTGTAACGGTATTCCTAATCATCAATATGCAGACTGGATTCGCACTTATAGCGGCGCAGATTTTCAACCACTAACACAACAAATAGAAAATTTGGTTGACAATTATGCCGCTACCAATTCTGTTGTGTATTCAACTTATCGTTATGCGATGTTTTGTGAGCGCGACTTTTTTCAGGCTGCGTGGATGTTCAGTTGAACAAATTCATATCTATAGCAGTCCTAAATCATTTGTGAAAATTATATATCTCTTTCTTCTTTCTTCCCTTTGCGCCCTTAGCGTACTTTGCGGTTCGTTTTCTTATTTATAATTTTTCACGAATCAAATAGGATTGCTATAGCAACCTTTTTGACCTTTTCTATCTATCGAACTCACGTTGTTTGAAGATATCAAGCCCAGTAAAAATGTTGAGTTCTATTTTTAAACCTATACACAAAAAAAGACGCGAATTTATCCTTTGCGTCTTCTTTTAAGATTTTAAAAATTAGAAACTGAATGTGGTTCTCAATACACCAATAACAACATCATCATTAGTGTCGTTGTGATCTGGAGATGTTAACCAGATGACTCCAGGAGTAATGGTGATATTGTCACTCACCTTATACTGGTAAAAAGCCTCAAGATGATAGGATGTATCAGGATCGCTATCCAAACCTGCGATGTCAGAACTTGTCACTTTCGGCTCCATACCAGCGATGATACCTGCTAAGTTACCTTTTTTACCGAGGTCAGGGAAACCGAGGGTAACAGCATAGTTCCAAATATCAACATCTCCACGGGTTCCTCTCAAGCTTTGGCTGTTGGTGTATCCAGCCCAACCACCTAAAACGATGTTATCAGTAATGCCAATGGATGCTTGGACGCCGTAAGAATTACTGGAAAATCCTACTTGATCTTCTGGTAAACCCTGGATAGCTGCTATATCCTGAAAAGTAGCGGCATTGCTACCTGTGAGTAGTGGTTGGTTGTAAGAATTGATGTAAGTTAAACCGATAGAAATGCGATCGCTTGGTTTAACTGTCAGCTGTGCCAACGCACCATAAGAACCATTGAACAAACCATTATTGGGTGTAGGGTCATTAGCTGTACCGCTCAAATACCCTAGACTTAATGCCAATTTTTCGCTGAACTCGTATGTTACTCCCAACCCCGCACCATTTATTTGGCTATAAATTGGGTTACGTGTACCAAAGGTAGACAAAGCACCAAAAGCGCCATCACCATCAAAGAGATTGACAGTGCTGGTAAGATCGTCTGCTGCACCTGCATTAGCAATAGCGACAACCTCTGTTTTTTCACCCAAGGGAAATCTGTAGAACAATGCATCTATAAAAGCATTAGTAGTACCATCACCAGCAAAGAATAAGTTACCCTCTGGCGTACCAATGTTAGGGCTGAGAATATTATTAGCCTGAATTCTGGTGAATAAAGTATCTTTCCCTGTGAAACTGGTTACTAATTCTAGCCGTGCCCGTACCCCTAAAGTTGTATTCTCGTCTGTAATTTCTGCACCGTTGACTGTATTTCCTGACAACACATCGCTGACAACTGCGACAACTTGTCCTTGCAATTTAGTTGTAGTTGAGAACTGATTCGCCTCCAATTCAGCACTGCGTACTTCTACTCCATCCACACGACCTCGGAGCGTCGCCAGTTCTGCGGAAAAATCTTCTTGCAGCTTTTGTAATGTGGCTAAATCTTGTTTGTTAACTAAATCACCAGTGGCTGTAGCAATAAGTTCGTTAACGCGATCGAGACAAGCATTCAAACCAGCAGCAAACTCATATCGCGTTAATGCCCGATTACCGCGATAAGTGCTATTTGGGTATCCTGCAATACAGCCATAGCGCTCAACCAAGGATTGCAATGCTTGAAATGCCCAGTCGGTGGGTTGTACATCAGAAAATTGGGACACGGAGGTAACTTGTCCCATTTTCTGATCTGGCGCGATGTTTTGAGTTTTTGTGTCTGGATTAGCTAAAACTTGCGGTTGATTGATTTCAGACTTACCCGATGTTTCACCTGCAAATGTAGCAGTATTAACAAATAGCATGACACCGCAGACTGCTGGACTAACTAGCAGATATTTCCAGAATTTTTGCATTTCTCTCCTCACACTGATCTCCAACTCACACCCAAACCACGTTTTTTTTAACGGGTATTTTATGAGAATATTTGTCAGCAATCTTATCAGAATTAAGCAACCTTTTTAACAAAAAAAGTCAAGAAATCCTAATTATTTAGGGAAAACTAAATTGCAGAGGGCTATACCGTCTGAAAAAGTTTTGTTGTTACTCATTACACAGCAAACCCAGAATGATATTATGTACTTAAAATGAGAATGAGAATTATTATAGTATAAAATTTAGAATACTTCTCATTGTCAATAGCGATGATGACAGAGGTAGAGCAAGCATCCGTTTGGAGGAGAAATATCGTGATTGTGAATTGCAGAGAAATTAGAACAGGTAGGCAAAGAAGCGGCATCTTGCCCATAATTGCTCTGCTAATGTTGTCGATGGCTACTGGGTGTAGCCAATCGAATTCAAATCAGGGAACAACTTCCGAACAGTCGCCGCAAGCACAGGAAGCTGTTTCTACCCCACAGGCGCAGTCGGGAAAAACTAAAGTAGTGGCGACATTTTTGCCGATATATTTGTTTACTAAGGCAGTAGCTGGGGATGTGGCAGATGTAGAAATTCTAGTGCCACCGGGTACGGAAGTACATGAATACCAAGCGACACCAGGAAATGTCAAAGCGATCGCTACTGCTAAGGTGTTAGTGAAAAATGGTTTAGGCTTGGAGCAATTTCTGGAAGGTACTGTCAAAAATGCTCAAAATTCCAAATTAACTGAAATTGATGCAAGTATTGGTATTAAACCCTTAAATGAAATTTCACCTGTTGTCAAAACGACACCAGATGAAAAAGACCAGGAACATAGTCAGGGTAATCCTCACGTTTGGTTAGATCCAGTTTTAGTAAAACAGCAGGTAACGAATATTCGAGATGGATTAATTGCTGCCGACCCGGCGAACAAAGTTACTTACGAAGCAAATGCTACAGCTTATATTAAAGAATTAGAAAGTTTAAACAGTGAATTTCAGCAGACTTTGCAGAAAAATCCCACTTGCACCTTTATTACCTTTCATGATGCGTTTCCATATTTAGCTAAACGCTATAACCTCAAGCAAGTTGCGGTGGTGCAAATTCCTGAAGATCAACTTTCACCAACAGATGTCCAAAATGCCGTCAACGCTGTGAAAAAATACAAAGTTAAAGCTTTATTTAGCGAACCAGGAGTAGATAATAAACTGCTGAACAGCCTCTCTAAAGACTTGAAATTAAATTTGCGTACTCTGGATTCTCTAGAAACTGGCGAAACAGATCCACAGTATTATTTCAAGGCAATGAAAACTAATTTGCAAACTCTGGAAACATCTTGTAAATAGATTTGTCATTAGTCATTTGTCATTTGCAAATGACTAATGACTAATACTTCTCTACAAGAGATTGCGCCAACTACTACGCGGTAGTTGAGCGCAGTCGAAACTCAGAACAAGTGACCAATGACCAATGACTAATGACCAATAACTAATGACTAATGACTAATGACATTCCTATTTTAAAAGTAGAAGGATTAACTGTCTATCAAGGCAGCTACCTAGCTGTTCGAGATGTTTCCTTTGAATTGTTACCAGGAACAGATACAGCCATTGTTGGCCCCAATGGTGCTGGTAAAAGTACCCTGGTAAAAGCGGTTTTAGATTTGATACCTCGAAGTGCTGGGACGATTGAAATCTTGGGTCGTCCAATTTCCAGATTGGGGCATTTACGCCACACATTAGGCTATATGCCGCAAAACTTTATTTTTGACCGTAGCTTTCCTATTTCTGTCAGCGAATTAGTCGGACTGGGATGGACTAAGGAAGGGAAAAAAAAGAATTCATTTTTTTCCCACTTGTGGAAACAAGACCGAGAAAAATCGGCAGCAGTAACAGAAGCTTTACGGCGAACTGATGCTTATCATTTACAGCATCAAGCTATTGGTACTCTTAGTGGCGGTCAACTGAAGCGGGTTTTATTGGCTTATTGTTTGGTAATGCCTCGGAAACTCTTGGTACTAGATGAAGCCTTTGCTGGTGTTGATGTGCAAGGTGCAGCAGATTTTTACGCTTTGCTAAATCAATTAAAGCGAGAGGAAGGTTGGACGGTATTACAAGTTTCTCACGATATTGATATGGTAAATCGGCATTGCGATCGCGTACTTTGTCTGAACCAAAGCATTGTTTGTACTGGTAAGCCAGAAATTGCCCTTTCACCACAAAACCTGTTAGCAACCTACGGCCCAGGTTTCAGTCGCTACCAGCACCAACATTAAAAGAATTCGTAATTCGTAATTCGTAATTCGTAATTAGACTCCCAGAATTAGTTAATGCCCATAAGTATGAATTTTTTCAATGATTGTCAGATAACTTGGCTTGCGATCGCTAGTAGTAATGACTTGCTAGAGTTGTTACAACTTGCCTCAATACAGCGTGCGATCGTTGGTGCTGCCTTAATGGGAATACTTGGCGGGATGTTGGGTAGTTTTGTCACCTTGCGCCAGTTGTCATTTTTCAGCCACGCGGTTGGTCATGCAGCATTGGTAGGTGTGGCATTAGGTGTGCTGCTACAAATAAATCCTACTTGGATGCTGTTACCTTTTACCTTAGTTTTTGGGGTTATTGTCCTCTACTTTATCGACAAAACCGACTTAGCTAGCGATAGCATACTCAGCATCGTGCTATCTGGGGCATTAGCGATCGGTTTAATTCTCACGAGCCTAATTAAAGGATATCGTGGCAACTTGATGGCTGTACTGTTTGGGGATATTCTAGCGATCGACACCACAGATTTGATTTTGACGCTGCTAGTCCTTGTGGGAGGTAGCATATTTTTACTATCAACTCTGCGACAGCAAATTTTATTGACCCTTAACCCCGATGTCGCTCAAGTTCAAGGCGTTCCCGTCCAATTGTACCGCTACGCTTTTGTGGTCTTGCTTTCACTCGCCGTTGCTGTGGCGATTAAAGCTGTCGGTGTTTTACTAGTGAACGCCTTTTTAGTCATTCCCGCCTCCACCGCCAAACTGATGAGTCACCACTTTAGCCGCTTTCTAGTCATGTCGGTGATAGTTGGTTCCATGAGCAGCATTGCTGGCATCATGGTCTCAGGTATTTTCAACCTTGCTTCTGGGCCAAGTATTGTTCTTGTCCAGTTTCTCCTATTTGTAGCCGTTTTCGTGTGGTTTAAGTTCAGTTTGAAAGCTGCATAATTATTTTTCTCCAAAGACTTGCTATATTCTTTTATCTTTGCTACATTGATTAATCGTGGCTCACAAAAGCCCCAGCCGGGATAGCTCAGTTGGTAGAGCAGAGGACTGAAAATCCTCGTGTCACCGGTTCAAGTCCGGTTCCTGGCATACTTTACAGCGAAAAACACTTCTGACATATTGCATAAGCAAAAAAGTTGCCTGCAAGTTGTTTTTAGCTGGGGTGGAGAACGCTATTAGAATGCGTTCCTTCCCTACACCCTTGGTAAGTTGAATTTACCTATAATCAAAGAAACCGAAGCCACCGCGGTAATAGTCATGTTGTCAGAAAACCTTAAAGTCGTTGGGCTTCCAAGCACTGACGAACTAGCCTGCTCGGACGATATACCTGTGGATAATGAGGATCAAAATTTTCTGCCCAACATTCTACTGTTCCTATTAACCTCGATTTGGGCAACGCGCACCGATTGGTTTTTCGGCGTAGACATGGCAATCTACCACACGACAGGGGCTAATGCGAGGGTCCCCATAGTACCAGATGGGTTTCTGAGTTTGGGAGTCGATCGCAAAAAAGGTGGTAAATCGCGTAGAAGTTACGCTGTCTGGGAAGAAAATGAGGTAGTACCAATACTAACATTGGAGATGGTATCCCATTCCCCAGGAAGTGAATACGACGAAAAGTTAGAAATTTATCGGAAACTTGGCGTACTTTACTACATTATTTACAACCCCGAATATTGGCAACGCGATCGACACCAACCATTTGAAATTTACAAATTGGTAGATAAAAATTATCAATTACAAATTGGCGAACCCCATTGGATGCCAGAGGTTGGTTTAGGAATTGGACGACATCAAGGTGTTATTGGTGGAATTGGTCAGGAATTTTTATCTTGGTATGACGAACAAGGAAATCGGTATTTAACGGCAGAAGAAAAAGTAGAAAAGTTTGCACAGCATTTACGTTCTCTTGGTATCGACCCCGATAATTTACCCAGCAATCCGTAAATTAGGTTTGCTTCAAGCTAAAAAGCGGGAAGTTGTTAAGTAGTTGAAATCTTGTTAGCTTTTATGCTTAAAATTGCACAAGAGGTTTATTTAGCATCTACTGACAGCTAAAGTTAACCGTTTGCAGGACTCACCTAAGCAATGCTGACTGAAATTTTACCTTTCCGTTTTGAGTTAGACACGATCGCGATCGCCGGAGCGAGTTTGTGGTCATTGGCGCTATATCTAGGTTTTTCCAGAGTCAATGAATGGGTAATCGAGCAACTCAATCGCTGGTTTAACTTTGCCGAGCGATCGCTTTATACCAGCCAGTCGGAATTTGAAAAGACTCGTAAAGCCAGAGAATCCCAAAATGCTTTCTACGCCTCATTGTTTAGCATTGTGCCTTTTTTGGTAGTCGGCGCTTTATGTAACTGGGGTCTGGAAATTAGTTTAGGTGAGAGTTGGGGAATTAGTACAGGTATATTAGCCTGTATGGGTGCTGGCATTTTTGAACTTGGGCGCAGGGATGGAGAATCTTCAGATTGAATTCATGCGCCTTCAACAATAGCTATTTCATCATCACTTAATCCATAGAGTTCATATACTAATTGATTTATTTGTCTATCTGTGGCATTAATCTGTTGTTGAATTCTTTTTTTAGCTGGGGGTGTTTGTGCTTGATTTAGTTGTTGATAGAGGTAAAGCATTTGTTCAACAAGCTGAATTATTTGATTATGAATGTTTTTTTCTTGAAAATTGGAAAAATCAATCAATCGAATTGGTAATTGTTCAACAAACTGAGTAAAATAACGAAAAAAGCCTCCTCGCATTGTGGTACTAATATTCTTCAGATAAAAATCTAAAACTTTACTATTGAGTAATCCTAAAATATATTTAATTGATTCTTGAACATTATTCTTAAGTATAATTCCATAACCACTGGTAAATGCATAATCTCCTTTTTCATCCCAAGCAAAAGAAGCTTGATTTGCAATATCAGGGACTAATATTTTTGATTTTTTCATCAATTCTATATTTTTAGGGTAAATATAAGCATACCAATCTAAACCAAGCATTTTTCCTTTTTCTCTATTTTCTAAAAATTGTTTATTTTTCATGAGATAATCAAAAGTTAGGGGATAGTTATTACGCAATTTATCTTCATTTATAAGATGAACATTTCCGTTTGTTACTTCATAAGGGATAATTAATAACTTACTGGAATATAAAAGTTGATACGGCTTTATTTCCTTACCCTGTAAAAAGAGAGAAGTTAAATCAGATTCAAGTGTAACTATTTTATTTAAAGCTTTAGAATATACCTGTAGCAAATCATGTTCTTGAGAGATCATATCTACAACATATATTTCATTAGCACTTGTTCTAATACCTTGAGAAATATTAGTTATTAGCTGACTTAAACTGATAAATTTATCGTCATTAAATTTATCGAATAAAACAGAATTTTTACTTTTACCAAAATCCCAGCTTTCACTTGTAATAGATTTATCAGTTACCAGAGCTTCTTCTGCATTACCATCAATAATCCATTGCAATAAATCCTTTACTTGAATAAAATTTACTTCTGACTGTTTTGTTTTAGACAAGAAGCATAGACAAGTATAAGTTGAAACATTTGGAAAAACTTGTTGATCTCCAAAATGAACAATCTTTTTAAGAAATTTACCTTCAGAAATTAACCTTCTTAAAGATTCTCCATATTGAGCATTAAAAAACTTATGGGGTAAAATAAAACCTAAATGACCATTTTTCTTTAATAAACTCAAACCCTTTTCTACAAAAACAACATAAATATCATAATTTCCCTGACTAGCAGAAATATATTGTGTTTTATAAAACTCAACTTCTAGAGAAGCCCATTCTTTTAAAGCTTGAATTCTAATATAAGGAGGATTCCCAATAACTACATCAAATCCACCTTGGTTCATGATTCCTGAGAAAGCTGATTTCCAATCAAAGATATTAACTCGATAAGCTGTCTCTTCATCTAATAAACTAAGTTGATTATTTTGATAAAATTCTCCATCTATCAAAGAATTACCACACTGAATATTATTATCTAAATCCGGTAAAGCTCTCTCCTTAAATAATGTTAACTGTTTCGTAATTGTTTCCCCTGACTCACCCTCTAAAACCTTTAATAATAAAGATAACTTAGAGGTTTCTACCGCTTGCTGATCAATATCCACCCCATAGATATGAGTTAATAAAATGTGCTTTCTTTCAGTTGAGGTTAAACGGAAGTTACCACCCGTAGTTTGATATACTTTCTTTTTATATTTTTTAAAATTTTGAAGATACTGCTGTAAATACCAATCTAATAAAAATTGATAGGCCACAATTAAAAAAGAACCTGAACCACAAGCCGGATCAATAATTGTTATTTCTTTTATCTTTTCTGGCTTTTTACCCTCTAAAATTTTACCAATAGTTTCTTTAACAATATAGTCAACAATATAACTAGGAGTGTAATAAACACCTCCTGCTTTTCTCACATCTGGTTTAGCTTCCACAGATACTTGACGACTTGCGGATAAAGTAATTACTTTACCTAAAAACTGCTCATAAACCTGGCCTAGAATTTCCACCGGAATAACTGAAAACTCATAAGGACTTTCGGGAGGATAGAGTTTTCTAATAATTGGTTTTAAAGTGGCATCATCAATTTTGAGGTTGAGGGTAAAATCATCTGGGTCATCTCTTCCTTTCTCAGTTTGGAAATGAAACAAGCCAGAATTATAACGATAATCTGCATTTCTAAATAAGTACCCTAATTCTCCATAAATATTTTCTAATTTTAATAAATTAAATAACTGTTCATAGATTTCAATTCCCCGATCTTCGCAAATACGTAAAAAGACAATTCTGTTAATTGTCATTTGCACTGCAAAATTTAACTCCCGTTGTTTAATTTGCAGGTTGCGCCAAGCAATATTAGCTGCTAAATTTTCTCGCCATTTTTCAATTTCCTGTAAAAAAGCTTTGTCAACAGTAATCCATGATTTAACTTTAGTTTCAGCAAATTTATCTAAAGAACCATTTAATACCGCTTCTTTAGATAAAAGATTATATATATCGTCCCATTTCTCTATATATTCTGTATATTTAAAATATATAATTCTAGCTGTCGATGCTGAATCATTTTTATTCGGCATGATTCGACAATCATAAATCGCAAATTCTTCAAAATCAGTTAAAATGCTTAAGGCTAATTTTGCTGACCATCCATAACGCCTAAGTTGAAAAGCAGCACTAATATTTTTTCCTACATTCACAGCAGGTTTTTTAGCTTCGACAAAAAACTTTCTAACTCCACCAACACGAAAACTATAATCAGGGGCTTTTGCTTTTTTGGCATCACTAATTTTTAAACTATCTTCGTGAACAACATCTTTATAAATATCAGAAGCTTGTTGTTCATTTCTAATATCCCATCCTAACGCTGCAAAAAACGGATCGATAAATTCAATTCTAGTTTGTGTTTCATTTAACCTACCAGCCCGATATAAATCTATTGAGGAGTGAAAATGTTCAATGAGTTGAATTATGCTAGATGGTACATTCATAATTAGTCCTTAAAATGGTTGAATTGAGCGATGAATTGCTCACTACAAACCAATTTTATTTTACCTTAATTTTCATATTCAAAATTTATCAATCTCTTCCCTTACTAAAGTTGCTATTTTCTGGGCTGCACCGCTTTTACCGCGAATATTACGGAGTTTGGCGCGCATATCATCCAATTTTTCTGGATTCGTCAAAAAGTCTAAAACCATTTCCCCAACTTCTTGCGGTTGAACTTTACCCATAATTTCTGGGACTATCTCTTCCTGTGCCCAGATATTTGGCCATGCTAATAAACCTTTGTGTCTCACAAATCTCAGAAATGACCAATTAATCACCTTAGCGCATAGTGTACCGACTACTGGCAGATTTGCCAACAATCCAGGTAAACCATCCCAAGAACGCATAGCGTCAAGTTGCTGCGTTGGTAGTAAAACAATCATTGGCACTCCTAAAGCACCAAGTTCGGCAGTGTTTGCCCCCACCGTAGTCAAGCAGATACAGCACTGGGATAATAAGTTATATGCAGGGTTTTCTTGCCACAGTTCCACAGTTAAGCCCGTTGCAGTTTTGAGCAATGCCTTGCCTTTAGCATCCTCTGGGATAATTAAGGAAGCACCGCCAAAGCTAAAGGTTTCAGCAATAGAGTTCTTTTGGCGATCGGCAAAACTAGCTAAAGTTTGTAAATCCAAAGTTGGGGCTAGAGGAATTACAAATCTGGTTTGCGGTCTTTTTGCATGAACGTATTCGGCAATAGCTAAAGATAATGGTACTCCTTGGGCTAATTTTGCTGCTTTTGAACCAGGGAGTAAACCAATCAATTCAGTTTTTGATGGAGTAATAGGCAAAGGAGAATTTGCATCTAGGCTTTCCTCTGCTGCTTCTAGCATCAAATCACCGACAACAGTGAATTTATGAGCATATTTCTGAGGGACACGGGCTGCAACTTCGGGTTTCATGATTCCAAAGCGATCGATCCAGTTATGCCATCTGGCTTCCCATTCGGCGTAAACTACTGTGCGATATCCGAGCTTTTTGCCTATAATCACTGGAAAAATTTGATCGCCGCCCAAAAAAACGATAACACCGCGACTTCTCCAATCCCAATTTTCAAATGTTTTGCCCCAAAGCAAAAATTGCCAAAAATGTTCTGCTCCCTGAACTCTATCTACTTCGGGGAAAGAAAGAGCGATCGCTGCTTCTTTACCACTGGCATTTGAGCATGGTGATAATACCACAGAAATCCTCGCTAAAGAACGGTCATCCCCTAATTCTTGCCGCAACGCCTTTACTACTGGACGCACCCAGGTTGTTACTTCACCTGGGCCATTTGAAAGGATCAGAATATCTACTTGAGTCATTAGTCAAAAGGCAAGTATTACCTAATTCGTTGTTATGTTACAGGTATATACTGTAGCTTGTTAATGAGATTTCATAACCTCTTTCACATTGAATTTGCATAGAGTCGGCAGTGATTTAATCGCTACCACTGTCACCTATATCGCGACTCTTGGCTTTCGCCTGTGACAAAATAATCCAATTTTTTGATTTTAAATACCTGTTTGACTAAATAAAGTTGACTATTTACCGATACTGAAATATCAGTAATATTATCTAATTTATCAAGAAAAATCTAACGATAAATTTGATTATTATATTTTCTATAAAATGTATTTTTTGAACTTACCCGATGATCAGCCTATACATACTTCACAATACAGGTCTTTAAAGGATGGTTAGCAAAGGTTAGGGTATTGACAATCGCAGCTATGGGTAAGAATCATAGCTGCGATTATTAATAATTTTTTGGGCAATCTAAATATAGCCCTTTTTTTTGCTTACCAAACCCATTGTTTAGAGGGTGAACCCTGTGATACAAGGCAACTACAGCCCATCTGACACCAAAATATATTCCTCGCGGAATTTGTTGATTCGATTTATTCTTGGCGGCACTACTCTTATTGTGAGTATTTCTGCTTATTTTAGCTATCAGGCTGCTCGGAAAATAACGCTAGAAGACTTGAGAGTAAAGGCTTTTTTAGAGGTACAGAGAGGGGTTGATGAAATTGAGGAGTGGTTACACGTTCGTAAAGTCGAGGTGCAAACCCTTGCTCATACTTCAACTGTACGCTCCTTAGACTGGTCTTTAGCAGAACCTTATTTAAAATCAGAAGTTGAGCGAATCGATGAATTTTTCTTTTTCCAAATAGTTACCCCGGATGGTTCATATTTTAATACTAAGGTTGGTCGCTCAAATAAGAATATTAAGGATCGAGACTACTTTCAAAAAGCAATAGCCGGAAAAAGCAACATTTCCGATCCCTTTATCAGCCGTTCCACAGGCATTCCATTAATTGCGATCGCCACTCCAATCTGGTCTGATTCTCCTACCAATCGTTCACCGATTGGGGTTTTCCACGGCAATGTTAAAGTCGATCGCATTGCAAAGGTAGTCAACTCTTTGCACTACGGCAAGAATAGCTATGCATTCGCCCTCAATTCACAAGGAGAAGCGATCGTCCATCCCAACTCAATGTTAATGTCAACGTTAGAAAAACCTGCACCTAGCCTGCTGAAAATTCCAGATCGCAATTTAAATGCGATCGCGCAGCAGATGGTAAAAAAACAACAGGGAATTCAGTTGATGGAAATTGACGGCACTAAAAAGTATGTTGCTTATGTGCCGTTGCGAGAAGCTAATTGGTCTGTAGCTTTGGTAATTCCGCGCCAAAACATTGAATCTCGGCTACAATTTCTCGATCTGATCGCCCTAGTTGTGGGCGGATTGACAGTGACGATGATTGCTGTATTGTGGCAGGTGCAAGCGTTTGAACAAGCTCAACTGAAAAAATCTAAAGCAGCGGCTGATACCGCAAACCGGGCTAAGAGCGAATTTTTAGCCAACATGAGCCATGAACTGCGAACGCCTTTGAATGGTATTTTAGGTTGCGCTCAAATTTTGCTGCGTTCTAAAGCTTTGTCAGAGCCAGAGCAATATCATGTAAACATTATTGAACAGTGTGGCTCTCATCTACTGACTTTAATTAATGATATTTTGGATCTTTCCAAAATTGAAGCGCGAAAACTGGAACTGCATCCTCAGGATGTGCATTTTCCGTCTTTTTTACAAGGAATTGGGGAAATTTGCCAGATTCGGGCAGAGCAAAAAGGTATTTTATTTGTCTATGAACTCGCCAGCAACTTACCTACAGGGGTTCATGTCGATGTCAAAAGGTTACGTCAGATTCTCTTGAATCTGCTGGGAAATGCCATTAAATTTACCGATGAGGGTAAGGTTAGCTTCAAGGTTGAGGTAATCGAGCGACTTCCTGCTGATGGACAGACAGAGAAATATCGCATTCACTTTAGTGTAAAAGACACAGGAATTGGCATAACTCCAACCCAATTAGACAACATTTTTTTGCCATTTGAACAAGTAGGTGAGAAAAAGCATCAGATAGAAGGGACAGGGCTGGGTTTAGCTATTACTCGGCAGTTGGTGCAGATGATGGGTAGCGATATCCAGGTTAAAAGTGAGATTGGTCAGGGTAGTACTTTCTGGTTTGAAATTGCGATCGCCGAAGCCAGCGAATGGGTACAGTCTGCTATGGCTGCATCCAAGGGACAAATCATTGGCTTTGCAGGTAGTCCCCGCACCATCATCATGGTGGACGATCGCTGGGAGAATCGCACAGTAATTACAAACTTATTGCAACCATTGGGTTTCAAAGTGGTTGAAGCCAGTAACGGTAAAGAAGGTTTAGAAAAAGCGATCGCTCTTAAACCAGACCTGGTGATTACAGATTTGCTGATGCCAGAAATGGATGGGTTTGAATTAATTAAACACCTGCGTCATACCCCAGATATCCAGGATCTCAAGATTATCGTCTCTTCTGCTAGTGTCTTTGAAGCCGACCAACATCGCAGTCTGCAAGCAGGAGGTGACACCTTTTTGAGTAAACCGATACAGGCAGATGAATTACTGCATCAATTAGAGTGCCATTTAGGTTTGACATGGATTTACCAGCAGTCTGAGGAACAAAAAATCAATTCTTCGCCTACAACACTTGATAGTTCACCAGATAAATTGACTCCTCCTTCCCCCGATATATTGCGGGAACTGATGATTTTAGCCAGTAAAGGTAACTTCAATGACATTCTCAAATGGGCAGATAAACTAGAGGAAACAGACACAAAATTCGCTCCCTTTGCTAACCAATTGCGGCAGTTAGCGAGGCAGTTTGACGAAGATTTAATCCTTAATTTTTTGACCGAAAAATCAAAGGATTAATTTTATTAAATTTATTTATGGGGATTGTAGTGCGTGAATTTTAAATTTGGAGTCTTCTCCTTTAGCGTATTGCAAAAAAGTAACGTGAATCAATATAGGATAGGAATATTATGACAGCAACGATAGGCGATCAAAAAAATCCCCTAAATAGCGATCCTAGCAGAGGAATTATTTTAGTCGTTGATGATAACCCTGCCAACTTACAAGTTTTATCGAGCTTTTTGGATCAGTCTAGCTTTGAAGTTTGGGCAGCTCGTAGTGGTGAAAAAGCCATTCAGAGATTAGAAAATGATAATTTACCTGATTTAATCTTGCTTGATATCATGATGCCGGGTATCGATGGGTTTGAAACTTGTAAATACCTCAAAAGTGATAGCAATCCTCGTGTCCAGGATATTCCAATCATTTTTATGACTGCTCTTTCAGATACTGCTGACAAGGTTAAAGGATTGCGATTGGGAGCCGTAGATTATATTACTAAACCTTTTCAGTATGAAGAGGTCTTGGTGCGAGTAGAGCATCAACTTAAGCTAAGAAATTTGACGAAAACCTTAATGGCCAAAAACGCCGAATTACAACAGGCTCAAACCCAACTAGTTCAAGCAGAAAAGGTCGCAACCTTGGGTCAAATGACAGCAGGAATTGCCCATGAAGTAAATAATCCCATCAATTTTATCGCTGGCAACTTGAATTTTATTGAAGAGTATTTCCGAGAAGTTGTTAATTTACTTGAACTATATCAAAAGTATCTGCCCGATCCCCCAACTGAAATTAAAAATGCTATTAAAACAAAAGATATCAATTATTTGTTAAATGATTTATCCAAAATTATTCAATCTATGCAAGTAGGTACAGATCGCGTTACAGAGATTGTGTCATCATTGAACAAGTTCTCTCGACACGGAGAAGCAGGGAAGAAACGTGCTAACCTGCATGAGGGGTTAGAAACTACGCTACTCATTCTTGGACATCGACTTAAAGCAAATGCTCATCGTCCAGCAATTAAATTAATCAAAGAATATGGAGAATTACCACTTGTTGACTGCTATCCAGGCGAACTAAATCAGGTTTTTATGAATTTGATTAGTAATGGGATCGATGCAATTGAAGAAATCCAAAAAAATCAGTATTTAGATGAAAATTTTAGACATATTGGTATGATTTGGATTAAAACTGAAGCAATTGGAGAGCGAGTTATTCTCAGAATTGCAGACAATGGCTCAGGAATTAGCGAAGCAAACCGGACAAAGATATTTGATGCTTTCTACACTACAAAAGTCATCGGTAAAGGAACAGGGCTAGGTTTATCTATTGCTTACCAAATTGTAGTTAACAATCATCGCGGTAAGCTAAGTTGCCATTCAACACACGGTGAGGGTACAGAGTTTGTGATTGAATTACCTATCCGATAAATTAGAATCCCAAATCCTAATTGCGATCGCATTTCCCTGAACTCTATCGACTTCTGGGTAAAAAGAGCGATCGCGGCCTCTTTCCCACTAGCATTTGGACAAGGCGATCGCTCTTGTTGATCCCATTCCCAAGAAAACATTTATAAACACGATAGGATCAATACTCGTAGATTAATATCATATTTATAATGTCTTATAGTGACTTCTCGCTGTCAAAAGTCAAACGCGACTTTAACTTAACTACAGTTGAAAATGGACGGTTTTTACCAGAAACGCAGTCCATAGAACCTAGTTTTTACCTCAAAGAAGCACTAAGCGAAGGACTACCACTAGCAACAGCAACTGGTTCAGAAAAAGCTCGCTCAGAGTTAATTATTAGTCCAATACTCGTAGAAGTTCGGAAAATTCTTGAACGCAAAGTCAGCTTTTTTTCGGGTGAAGATTTTACCGTTGCACCAGAGCTAGGCTTAAGTGGAGTATGTGATTTTTTAATTAGCCGTTCACCCGAACAAATATTTATTGAAGCTCCTGCGATCGTAATTATTGAAGCGAAAAAAGGTGATTTAAAACCTGGTTTAGGGCAATGTGCAGCAGAAATGATTGCCGCTCAAAAATTTAATGAAATCAATAATATACCGATTAAAACAATTTATGGCAGCGTCAGCAGCGGTACGGCTTGGCGATTTTTGAAATTAGAAGGGCAAACACTGAGTATTGATTTGAATGATTATACTGTTCCGCCAGTGGAAATACTTTTGGGAATGTTGGTTTGGATGGTGCGGGAAGGTTAGATATTTTGATCTTTGTGTCTTAGTGTCTGTGCTTAAAACAGAATCGCTTCAAAGATACGAAAAGCTGTACGCTAACCCTCTCAAACCTCTATTATGTAGAAATCGAATACTCTAGGGAACGTGGATTATCGATTCTTTTGGAAGCGTCTAATATTTCTAGGGCGATAATATTTCCATCTTCGTCGTAATCTAAAATTACGCCTGGCCTTTCTTCGTCACTATCTTCTATGGGTACATCACTCAATATAATTCTTAATATATCTACTTCTGGGTCATAGGTAATTTTCATGCTTCTCTCTAATATTTTAGACAGAATATAAATCAATACGCTTGGGTTAACGTCAAAAACCTTAATTTGGTTGGGTTGAGGAACGAAACCCAACATTTCCAGGGCTTTGTTGGGTTGCGCTTTGCTTCACCCAACCTACAATTTTTCTTAACTAAACTGTATTGGAATATAAATACTAATTGCTTTTATGATTATCTAAATTATTTAATTCATCTTCCAAAGAATCTAAATCTTGAGAAGTGGGAATTTTCATACTAATCAAAAATACTATTTGATTATTTTCAATATTTATATTAGTTACATTAACAACTGCTTTATCAGGTGATAAATCTAAGCCTGGAACCTTTATCGACTGATTTTTATACCCTGCATCATCAAGCCATTCAGAAATATTTCGCCAATTTTCTAACTTTTCATCAGACTTATCCAGAAGACTTTTTACATACCTGTATACGGTTGCACAGAGATCAGTTTCTACACCCTTCCCATTTTTACCAAGTTTCTCAGCTATTTCAGCCGGACTTAAGCCACAAAGCAAACCTCGCAAGTGTCGCTTTTCAACTGGTGTCAAACGCTTATTTTTTACTGATGACAAATCAGAGTAAAGGGTTTCTAAGTCCCAGTGGTTTTCTGCTTGCATAAAGGGTTCATTGCTGGATGCCATAGTCCAATTTTGAAGGTTGTCTTAAATTTCCTGATGTAATTTTACCATTATCCCTGATGGCAGCTAGGGGATGATTAGCTTTTAATTGCATGATACTGAGATAAAAGCAACAAAAATTACATTAATTTTAGTAATCTATTATGGATAAGCTAGTTGACAAAATCGCGGCATTAGGTGTGCCTGGTCTTGTACTTTTGGTTGCTATGGCTGTGACGGGATGGGCTGGAGCAGCTGCAATAACAGCAGCTTTAGCAGTGCTTGGTGGGCCATTCGGAATGCTTGGAGGAATTGCTGTACTTGGCTTGCTTGCTCTAATGTCACAAGGATTAACTGAGTATGGATTTGAAGCAATTTTTAAGTCTACAGTAGATCAACTTAGAACAAAAGGGAAATCTAAATCAGATATAGAACGTGAGATTGAATCTTACCCTATTTCAAGCGATTTGAAATTGAAGATAAAGGATTATTTGAGAAAACTTGCATAGTTGAGATACTGCTCCATATTTTATTAATCGATACTTCAAACAGCAAAATTGACTATGAACACTAATCAAGAACAAGAATTAACTCAAAATCCTGTGTCTGAATCAGGTGAAGATAATCAAACGATTGAAGAAGGACAAAAAGGAGAGTTATATAAAAAGATAATTTCATTTTTCCAAACTATACCATCAAGCTTAAATAATCTGTTTACTGCCCTATTTAAGGCTAATTATCCATCCAAGCCTGTTGATGAAGGGACTTTTTCTCAGAAGACAGAGCGTATTCATGCCTATAGTGATTTTATTAAATCTGCATCTAAATTCATTTGGATTGGTGTTGTTTTCATAATCATTATTCAACTATGGGGTAATTTTTCGCTTAATCACATCAGCGATGCATCTAAACGTAAATCAAATATTGTCACCATTACTATTCCTGAACAAAAGCTATCTCAAATGTCCGATGATGTTGCCAATGCCCTTGGCAAGGCATTAGTTAGTGCCAGAGCATCTGCATCAAATAATCTGGAACAATGGCATGATGAGGTAATGCGACGTGTAGACCATCCGTTTCTCGATTGGTACTACAATTATTTTACTCAGTGGGGTGTTGGTGTAGAAGCTATTTGGGTAAACATTAGTGGTACTTCAGAAGAAGAAAAAGCTGAAAAATTAATTGGTAATTTCCAAAATGAATTTACTAAAAAGGTTTTGCAACCATCATCAATGCAACTTGAAATGGAGCGTTTTACAAGAGAAGCAATTGATAAATATGTATCTGAAGCTAATCAAAAGTTAGCAGGAATCCAAAGTCAATATCAGATTCCTCGACCTGTTTGGGAAGAATTTTTAGAAGGTTTAGGAAGTACAACATACAATACAGGTAGCAAAGAGCAAAATCTGTCTATTCGCGCCCTTTCGCGTGGTACAGGTTATGTAGCCGCCAGTGCAATGATGAAAGCTGTTAGTGTTATTGGTACTAAGAAAATTGCTACAGGAATTGTGAGTAAAGGAACTTCTAAAGTAGTTACTAAGATAGCAACTAAAACTGCAACAAAGGTAGCAACAGAAGGAACAGGTGAAGTTGCTGCGGGACTTTTAGGTTTAGAACTACTTAATCCTATTGCTGGTTTAGGAGTTTTAGCATGGGATATCTGGGATCATTATCATACAGTTAAAGTAGAAAGACCAATTCTAAGAGAAAACCTCGACAATTATTTGAATGAGGTAAAAGACTCATTGCTGAATGATAAGGAAAATGGAATTTTGTCTTCAGTAAATAAATTCCATGATGGAATTTTAGATACTTTAAATAGCAAGCCAATATTAGCTAAATAAAAGTTGATTTTTCCTCAGCAGATACTAAGTTTCTGTTGTTTTTTGTTTGGTATAATCCGCAATTACATAATTGAAGGCTGCCTATGCTGACTAAAAAATATTTAGTCAGCATAGGCAAGTTTTGTTTTGTAACTGCTCTATGATTGCTTAATCGTTATTTAACTATTTAAAAATGTAACAAAGAATTTACAAATTAGTGAGCCAACACTTTTATATAAAGTCAACAATTACAAAGAAATATTTCGTTTTTTATATCGAATTGTGTCAGATAGACGATAAAATGCCTACTGGGCAAGCGTTTTCTGATAAAAAACAGATATTGCCTAAAAGATCACAAGTTACCTGTGGCTGATGATGCCGCTAGGAACTTCCTTCAGAGAACACGCATCAAAGGAGCCGAAGAAGCATGTTCACACACGTCAAGTCCACCATTAGACACATTGCGCCTGATAACTTACGCGGACGTAGTTTAATCAAGGTGGTCTATGTCGTGCTTGAGTCCCAGTACCAGAGTGCTTTGTCGCAAGCAGTTCGCACTATTAACGCGAACAATCCCAACTTGGCGATTGAAATCAGCGGGTACTTGATTGAGGAACTCCGCGACCCAGAGAACTACGAGGAGTTTAAACGAGAAATTGAGGGTGCGAATATCTTCATCGCTTCCCTCATTTTCATCGAAGACTTAGCACAGAAAGTAGTAGCAGCAGTAGAACCACACCGCGATCATCTGGACGTTTCTGTTGTCTTTCCCTCCATGCCGGAAGTAATGCGCCTAAGTAAAATGGGCAGCTTTTCCTTGGCACAGTTGGGTCAGTCAAAAAGTGCGATCGCCCAATTCATGCGGAAACGCAAAGAAAAATCCGGTGCGGGATTCCAAGATGGGATGCTGAAGCTTTTGCGAACGCTGCCGCAAGTGCTGAAGTTCCTACCAATGGAAAAAGCACAGGATGCCCGAAATTTCATGCTCAGTTTTCAGTATTGGCTAGGTGGTTCTCCAGAAAATCTGGAAAACTTCTTGCTGATGCTAGCTGATAAATACGTATTTAAAGGTTTAGAGAAACAAGATTTTGCACCTTCTACATACGAACAGCCGGTGGTTTATCCCGATTTAGGGATTTGGCACCCTTTGGCTCCCAGTATGTTTGAAGATGTCAGAGAATACCTCAATTGGTATACAGCTCGTAAGGATATTTCTAGCGATCTAAAAGATCCCCTAGCTCCTTGTGTCGGGTTAGTATTGCAACGCACTCACCTAGTTACAGGGGATGATGCCCATTATGTAGCAATGGTGCAGGAGTTAGAAGCACTAGGCGCAAGGGTACTACCTGTTTTTGCTGGTGGTTTGGATTTCTCCAAGCCTGTTGAGGCTTACTTCTACGAACCAAATACCAACATACAGTTGGTAGATGCAGTGATATCACTGACTGGTTTTGCTTTAGTGGGTGGGCCAGCCAGACAAGATCATCCCAAGGCAATTGAGTCACTCAAACGCTTAAACCGTCCTTACATGGTGGCGTTACCCTTAGTATTCCAAACCACAGAAGAGTGGATGGATAGCGATTTAGGGTTACATCCAATTCAAGTAGCTTTGCAAATTGCAATTCCTGAATTGGATGGAGCAATTGAGCCGATTATCTTATCGGGTAGAGATGGAACTACAGGGAAAGCGATCGCACTCCGCGATCGGGTTGAAGCTGTAGCCGAACGCGCCTTAAAATGGGCTAACCTCCGCCGCAAGCCGAAGCTGGATAAAAAAGTCGCCATCACCGTTTTCAGCTTCCCGCCAGATAAAGGCAACGTGGGAACCGCCGCTTACTTGGATGTATTCGGCTCCATCTACGAGGTGATGAAAGCCCTCAAAAATAACGGCTACGACTTACCAGAATTGCCAGAATCCGCCGAAGCGTTGATGCAAGAAGTCATCCATGACGCTCAAGCGCAGTACAACAGCCCAGAACTGAACGTTGCTTACAAAATGTCGGTTCCTGAGTATGAGGCGCTGACACCCTACTCTCACCGCTTAGAGGAAAACTGGGGCCCACCTCCGGGACATCTCAACAGTGATGGGCAAAACTTGCTAATTTATGGTAAGCAATTCGGTAATGTCTTCATCGGTGTGCAACCTACATTTGGTTATGAAGGCGATCCGATGCGGTTGTTGTTCTCCCGTTCAGCGAGTCCTCACCACGGTTTTGCTGCCTACTACACTTACCTAGAGCAAGTTTGGAAAGCTGATGCTGTACTGCACTTTGGTACACACGGTTCCTTGGAATTCATGCCAGGTAAACAGATGGGGATGTCTGGTGACTGTTATCCAGATAACTTGATTGGCTCAATTCCCAACTTGTATTACTACGCAGCTAATAATCCGAGTGAAGCGACAATTGCCAAACGTCGGAGTTATGCCGAAACAATTTCCTACTTGACACCGCCGGCAGAAAATGCTGGTTTGTATAAAGGTTTGAAGGAACTCAGCGAGTTAATTGCTTCCTACCAAACCTTGAAAGATAGTGGACGCGGTGTTTCCATTGTCAACAGCATCATGGATAAATGCCGGATCGTGAATCTGGATAAGGATATTAACCTGCCAGAAACCGATGCCAGAGACATGAGTACCGATGAGCGGGATAATATTGTTGGCAACGTCTACCGCAAGTTGATGGAAATTGAGTCGCGGTTGTTGCCTTGTGGTTTGCACGTCATTGGTAAACCGCCAAGTGCAGAAGAAGCGATCGCAACTCTCGTCAATATTGCTAGTCTAGATCGTCAAGAAGAAGGACTTCAAGGCTTACCCGGAATTATCGCTAACAGCATTGGGCGTAACATTGACGATATTTACCAAAATAGCGACAGAGGCATTTTAGAAGATGTCCAGTTATTGCAAGATATCACTTTGGCAACCCGTGCAGCAGTTACCGCCCTTGTCCAAGAGCAAATCGACGCGGAAGGACGAGTTTCTCTGGTTTCCCGGTTGAATTTCTTCAACATGGGTAAAAAGGAACCTTGGGTAGAAGCATTGCATAAAGCAGGTTATCCCAAAGTTGACACCGCAGCCCTAAAACCCCTACTTGAGTATTTGGAATTCTGCCTGCAACAAGTTTGTGCCGACAACGAACTAGGGGCATTACTCAGAGGCTTAGAAGGCGAGTACATCCTACCTGGCCCTGGTGGCGATCCCATCCGCAACCCGGATGTATTGCCCACCGGCAAGAATATCCATGCACTCGACCCCCAATCCATCCCAACAACAGCAGCAATCCAATCAGCCAAAATTGTCGTAGACAGGCTTTTGATCCGCAATAAGTCAGAAAACGAAGGTAAATGGCCAGAAACCATCGCCTGTGTCCTTTGGGGAACCGATAACATCAAAACTTACGGTGAATCCCTAGCGCAAATTATGTGGATGGTGGGCGTGCGTCCAGTTCCCGATGCCTTGGGACGGGTGAACAAGTTGGAATTGATATCTCTAGAAGAGTTGGGACGCCCCAGAATTGATGTAGTAATCAACTGTTCTGGTGTATTCCGCGACTTGTTCATCAACCAAATGAACCTGCTAGACCAAGGCGTGAAGATGGCAGCCGAGGCAGATGAACCTTTAGAAATGAACTTTGTTCGCAAACACGCTTTGCAGCAAGCTGAGGACATGGGGATTAATCTGCGTCAAGCAGCGACGCGCGTTTTCTCCAACGCTTCTGGTTCCTACTCGTCAAATATCAACTTGGCGGTAGAAAACAGCACTTGGGATAGCGAAGCCGAGTTGCAGGAAATGTATCTCAACCGGAAATCCTTCTCCTTCAATTCCGATAACCCCGGAATTATGGATGAATCGCGGCAGATTTTTGAAAGTACATTGAAAACTGCTGATGCAACTTTCCAAAATTTGGATTCTTCCGAGATTAGCTTAACAGACGTTTCTCACTACTTTGATTCCGATCCCACTAAGCTTGTAGCAAGTCTGCGGGGTGATGGTAAAAAACCAGCATCTTATATTGCAGATACAACCACAGCTAACGCCCAAGTGCGGACATTATCAGAAACCGTGCGCTTAGATGCGCGTACCAAATTGTTAAATCCCAAATGGTACGAGGGGATGCTGTCTCACGGTTACGAAGGTGTGCGCGAACTCTCCAAGCGGTTGGTGAATACAACAGGTTGGAGTGCAACAGCCGGCGCTGTGGATAACTGGATTTATGAGGATACTAACGAAACCTTCATTAAAGATGAAGAAATGCAGAAACGGTTGCTGAACCTTAATCCGCATTCTTTCCGCAAGATTGTATCAACTTTGTTGGAGATGAATGGACGCGGTTATTGGGAGACTAGTGAGGACAATTTAGATCGTCTGCGCGAGTTGTACCAAGAGGTTGAAGACCGGATTGAAGGGATAGACTAGGTTTATACATTAGACATCTCCAGAAATTAGGTTTTCACATAGACAGGATAAGGGTTTTAGATTCTTTTTCGGAGATGTCTATTAAACAATGAGCTAGAAGGCACGGTGATACCGTGCCTTTTTCATTTATCTGATTTTTCAGTGGATGTAGAAAAAGAATACAGGTTAGGGGAAGCTATTGGCGAACTGTTTACCTAGTTTTTAGGGTGTCGTTGATTATAAAAAAAGATATAGCGCCGAATCTAATAAAAGTTTTAAAGTTATCCGTAAGATAGTGTATCTTAATATTCTGTAGATTTAAGTAGCGATCAGATTTATTTTTATAATAAAAATTAATATGGACATACTTTTTAAACAATTAGTAAATTCTACAAAGCCAAGCCTTGACTTAAGTTTGCTAGAAGACTTGACAAGTTTGTATGAACACTACGGAATTAAGTATGAAAATAGCCTGACGCTTTATCAGGTTCAGAAGCATTTATATGAGAATATTCAAGATAATCTTATAGGTAATCAGTTGTACAGGGTGCAGCTTTTTATTCTTAAGGATCAACTACTTTTAACTCACTTTATCAAATCAGAAAAATTGCAACCCTACCTCGGAATTATAGAAATTGTTATTGATGGTATCAGGAGCAGGGATGATACATTAAATCAGTCAATTTCCCAGTTAGTGAGTCTTGAGTATGAGGATAAATGGCGTATTGCACTACAATCAGCCTGGGATTTAACAGTTATTAGGCCACAAAAGCTTGAGTATAATTTACAGGACTTAGAGAGAAGGTATAGAAGACAATTTGTAGTAAGCAACTCTGCAAAGATTTTGCAGAGTGAAGGTTGCGAGGTTCATATTGAAGATGGAAGAGTTCTAATAGATGAATCTCAAGCAAGGAATGTAGCTAACCGTATAGAAGCTGATATTAGATTGTTAGGCGGAATTGAGGCTTTGAAAAAATTATTTGAACTAATAAAGCCTTGTTATAACAAGAATCAAGGGAGATATCATCTAGGTAGAACCTTTAATAGTCTAATACAAGTTGATTTTCCATCAATTCCTGTTGCATATCTGCTGAATCTGTGTGTTAAGTATCCACGAAAACAGATACTGGTAGCTGTTGAAAGTCCTAATAAAATTTGGAAAAGAATACTAAAAATCTCTATTGCGTTAACATCTATTCTAGATGTACAAGCACAAAATCAATTTGCTTTATTGTTCCACAGTACTGACACAATACTTCGTTTCTTACAAGAACTAGCAGTATACGATAACTTATTTTGTTTCATTCAACTGCGTCCCTCGGATGTGTCTAAAATGATCCAAGGACTATTTTCTGGGTTTTCTGAAACTATCCAACAGAATTTAGGATGGACTCCTGAGCAAGCAGCAATAATAGCAGAGAGAATCCTTAAACTAGCCGAGGGTAAACTATATCCAGTAACTTTTCACGCTAGACAAATATATAATCTAAAATTAAACATAGGGAAAGATGAAATTGATAAAATACTGACTGTTTATTCTCATGGAGTAAGTTCTGTTAATTCAAATTTCCATATACCACAGGATCTAAGCGAGATACCTCCTGAAAATTATTTTCAGCATAAACCTTTAATTCGACTGAGTAAAGATGAGTATTTATTAACTAGCTATTCAATTTGTTCACCTGCTTTCTATGAAGCTATTGTATCCGAACTTCGAGCAAAAGTGGACTCAAAAATTAACGATAAACTAGGTGATAAGATAGAAGATTTTATTAAAGGCGAGTTTTCAAGACGAGGAATTAAGTTTAATTGTGGCAAGTACAAGTACGGTGTAACTAAAAAAGGTAAAGTTGATGAAATCGATATCGTAGTAGAAACATCCGACACCTTAATTTTCTTTGAGGTAAAGGCAAAACCACTTACAAGAAGATCCAGATGTGGTAGTGATTTGAATCTATTGTTTGATTTGTCTGACTCTTTACTTACATCACAGATTCAAATAAATAAACATGAGATTTCTATAAGAAAAAATGGCTCTATTTCTCTGGAAAACGATTCTATTTGCGATCTAAATAATAGAGATATCGCACGAGTTTCAGTTACACTTCTCGATTTTGGAAGCTTCCAAGATAGAACTATTTTATTCCAGTTTCTAGAAAATATGTTGTTAGGAAAAGTTGAGGCAAGTGATGATGTAAACAAAGTTAAAAAATTGAATGATAAGCTCGATGAGTTTAAACTTCAGTTTAATGAACTTATTCAAATAGATCCAATAAGAGCAAAAAATCCTTTCTATAACTGTTGGTTCTTAAGCGTACCCCAACTACTTATACTCCTCGATAATGTAAATTCTAGTGATGATTTAAAGCGTGAGCTTTGGAGAACTCGTAGCATCACTACAAGTTCCTTAGATTTTTACAGAGAATATGAGTATGCAAGGAAACTTGCAACAGCTAGAGATTCTATGTAAAAAAGATCGCCAAGGCACTAACTCTTCCATAACAGCGATCGCTTAGTTTTTGAGGTTTTCTGTAAGGCGATCGCACCTCTCTTTCACAACAGGCAATCGCTTTGTTTTTGAAGTTTTCTACAAGGCGATCGCACTTCTCTTCTACAACAGGCGATCACTTTATTTTTGAGGTTTTCTGCAAAGCGATCGCTCACTATTCTACAACAGCGATCGCTTTGTGTTTGAGATTTTCTGCAAAGCGATCGCTTACTCTTCCACAACAGGCGATCGCTTTGTGTTTGAGATTTTCTGAAAGGCGATCGCTTTTGGGAATGTGCGAAGTTCTTAGGCGTAACCCTTCGTAGACATAACTTTAACCTTTTACAGGGGATCTCGCTCACAGATTTGTTGTGAAGCTTTGAGAGTGTCAGATTGTCAATTGCAGCGTTCAATTTGATGGAGAAAATCTTCTCCGTTATATTTGAGATATATCATTTGAGATATATCAGTCGCTTACTTTTCCTCCAAATTAATCAATATGGATATCACAGCTACTTTGAACGAAATCGCAACTCTTAGTGTTGAAGATAGAATCCGTATTGTACAGGCAATTTGGGATACTATCGCTGCGGAGCAAGTTTACCCTGATTTAACCGATTCACAAAAGCGAGAGCTTGATCGTCGAACTTCTGACTATGATTCAAATCCAGATAATGTGCTGACTTGGGAGGAAATCAAAGCATCAATTAAGAGGCAACAATGAATTATGTCCTGGTGTTTCGCCCAGAGGTTCGAGAAGAACTTAATGATGCACACAGTTGGTACGAGAGCCAGAAACCCGGTCTGGGTGACGAGTTTTTAGACTGTGTAGACGAAACAGTGAATCGAATTTCTCAGATGCCAGAATCCTATGTAATTGTCTACGCTGATATTCGACGCGCAGTAGTGCGACGATTTCCCTATGCTGTGTACTATCGGATTGTGTCGAGTCGAGTAATAGTGACGGCAATTTTTCATGGTCGCAGAGATCCAAAATCGTGGCAGACGCGAACTTAACACTATAATTACGGGCGATGTCTAACGACAAGCTGCTACGCGTCTACGCTTTATTTTTGAGGTTTTCTGTAAGGCGATACCTACGGTGAGCTACGCTAACGCACTCACTCTTCCACAATAGCGATCGCATTATTTTTGAGGTTTTCTGTAAGGCGATACCTAC
Organism: Nostoc sp. 'Peltigera membranacea cyanobiont' 210A; assembly: GCF_002246015.1. Taxonomy (GTDB): domain Bacteria; phylum Cyanobacteriota; class Cyanobacteriia; order Cyanobacteriales; family Nostocaceae; genus Nostoc. Next base: position 36,340 of record NZ_NOLJ01000007.1, on the reverse strand, counting down.
CGTGAGCTTCTCTACGAGACGCTCCGCGAACACTAACGCACTTTGGAAAATTTTGAAGGTGTAGTGTACCCCAGCTACGCTTCTATATTTTCCACGATATCATATTATGATATCGTGGAATTGATGGTTATACTCCACTTAACTGTAATATGGCTGTAACTGTATTGATTAAATGGATCTCAATAACAAACAACGTCAGATTTTAGAGTTAATTTTTACAACTCCTGTACCATCTAATATTCTTTGGAAAGATATTGAAAGTTTATTGATAGCTTTAGGTGCTGATATTACTCAAGGTAGAGGTTCACGGGTTCGTGTGAAATTAAATGATGTGAAAGCTGTTTTTCACGAACCGCATCCTCAAAATGAGACAGATAAAGGAGCAGTCAAATCTATTAGAGAATTTTTAATTAAGGCAGGAATTGAAATATGATGACTTATAAAGGATACACAGCTAATATAGAAGTAGATGTAGAAGCGGGAATACTTTTTGGTCAAGTCCTAGATATTAATGACGTGATTACCTTTAAGGCAAAAACTGTAGACGACGCGCGTCAAGAATTTCAAATTTCTGTTGATGATTATCTTGCTTTCTGTGAAGAACTAGGAGAGGAGCCTGATAAACCATTCTCTGGTAAACTTCCATTCCGCACAACTCCAGAACACCACCGCAAAATATTTATTGCTGCTAAAAAGGCTGGCAAAAGCATAAATGCTTGGATGGATGAAATATTAACTGGTGCTGCGGATAAAGTAATCAATACTTAGAGTCAATCATTCTAAATATGTTTTTCGCTAAAGTGCATTCGCCTTTGGCATTTTTATGGGAATATTCAAGTTTAAATTTTTCTATGGATGCGTTAACTATCAACTTTTCTCCTGTTCTTCAAATAACAGATGAGCAATTCTTCCAGTTATGTCAAATAAATGAATTGATCAGATTTGAGCGTAATGCTGAGAGCACATTGCTACTAATGCCTTTAGTCGGAGGTTTAACCAGCAACCGCAATGCTAATTTAACTGCTCAACTTGGAGTGTGGAATCGTGATGAGTCACTAGGTATAGCCTTTGGTTCTTCGGTTGGGTTTATTTTATCAAATGGGGCGGTTCGTTCGCCTGACACATCTTGGTTAAAACGTGACAGATGGGATTCTCTCACACAGGAGCAAAAAGAGAGATTTCCGCCTGTATGTCCTGATTTTGTAGTGGAATTGCGTTCTGATACTGATTGTTTAATAAGGCTACAAAATAAAATGCAAGAGTACCGAGACAACGGTACTAGATTAGGTTGGTTAATTGATTTAGAAATTCGGCAAGTAGAAATTTATCGCTTTGGTAGAGATGTTGAAGTGCTGCAATCTCCTGCTAGTTTATCAGGAGAAGATGTGCTACCGCAATTTGTGCTTAATCTTAAAGATATCTGGTGAATTGATTAAAATACGAAATGCGATCGCAACATACACAACAGGCGATCGCTTTATTTTTGAGCTTTTCTGCAAAGCGATACCTACGGTGAGCTACGCTAACGCACTCACTCTTCTACAACAGGTGATCGCATTATTTTTGAGGTTTTCTGCAAGGCGTAGGCGTAGCCCGTCGTAGACATCGCTCACTCTTTCACAACAGGCGATCGCATTATTTTTGAGGTTTTCTGTAAGGCGATCGCACTTCCACAACAAGCGATCGCTTAGTTTTTGAGGTTTTCTGTCAGGCGATCGCTCTTTATAATTACCTCCACCAATGGCTTCCGTCCTCTACATTGATGCGTTAGGTGGCTGACAACTCCAATAAATCTACTCTGAGGCTACCGATTTAGGGCTGATCTCAAACTGTAAATGGGAACGGTAGAAACAAACATCAAACTCCATAAAGAAGTTAACTTGCCCCAAAATCAGAGGTACGTTTGTAGCCTGTGTCCATGCAAATACAAGTTGTACAGATTCAAATTGCCCAACTACTGCCTGAAGAACCACGACACGCGCCTCATATTGAGCTAAATTACCTGTCAAACTCAATGCAGTTGTCTGCTGCTCCCACACGTAACCAAGCTCAACCCCTTCTGGATAAGGAAGCACATTCACGCTTGCTCCAGTATCCAACAGACCGGATGTGATCACAGAGCTTTGCTGGTAAATCAAAGTAAGGGGTAGATAGGGGCGGAAACTGGCTTCCCCCAATGCAACATCAATCGGGATGAAGGAATACCGTTGTGCGTTACGCATGGTCTTGAGTTTTAGCAGCTTGTAGCACTTTTAACATAGTATCTGCTGCTTCAACTGCATCATAAGGCGACCACACAGAATAGGACTGATCGGGCTTAATCAGATCGGTTTCCTGTTGGGCTAACTCTGAGATTAAAACCTGCATAATGTAAAACTTATCTGCTCGACTAAGTTCTCGCAAAGTGGAGATTAATTCTGCTGAAACCATGCAAAGCACTCTAGTAAATCAAGTCTGCTTCTTGATCATAGTTTATTCGTTGGGTTTCACTGCGTTTACCTCAAGCTACAACTAGAATAATCACGTCTGCAACTTACAGATGAGACAATTCAAACAGCTAATAATGCGTAGGCGTAGCCCGTCGTAGACATCGCACTCACTCTTCCACAAATGGCGATCGCATTATTTTTGAGTTTTTCTGTAAGGCGATCGCTTTATTTTTGAGGTTTTCTGTAAAGCGTAGGCGTAGCCCGTCGTAGACATCGCTCACTCTTCCATTGGCGCTGTGGATAACTGGATTTATGAGGATACTAATACCAATTCTGTATGAAGATGCGCCAAACTATATGAGGAACGAACCGCAAAGGGCGCATTCGCGCAGCGTCTCGTCAGAGAAGGACACAAAGAAGAAAGAAAATTTGGCGCAGCCTCACAAAGAAATGGTATAACGAAACCTTCATCAAAGATGAAGAAATGCAGAAACGGTTGCTGAACCTCAACCCCCATTCTTTCCGCAAGATTGTATCAACTTTGTTGGAAGTGAATGGACGCGGTTATTGGGAGACTAGCGACGAGAATTTAGATCGTCTGCGTGAGTTGTACCAAGAAGTTGAAGATCGGATTGAAGGAATTGATTAGCTGATAAAAGTGTAGAAACACAAAATCAAGATGTAGAGACGTTAGATATAACGTCTCTACATTTTTGATGGGTTTTTAGAGTTTTTAAATTGCGTTTTTGTAAGCTTTATACCAATTCTTTAGAGGGATACGCCAGAGCAAATGTAGTTTTTAAGCGATGCTCATTTTAACTTTTCAAAAACATAGTTTGGCGCAACTTCACAAATAAACTGTAAAGGTAAAAAATAGCACTACAGATGCTTAAAGCCCAACATCCAAAGCTGACGCTGAGTATTGAGTTATGATATTTTCTTTTGTATCTTACTGGTTTAAAAACTATTTTTTAGCTAGGAACACACTAAGACACATAGAAAAGAATACATAATAAAAGTTCATCTGTGGTTTTTTGCCCTAAGTCTCATGAATCGTCAGCTAGCTCTTGAAGAACCGATATTTTCCCATCTACCAGTGTTACCGCAAGAAGTGATTGTAGGTCTAGCGGTATCTCCAGGAGGTCATTATCTTGATACGACTGTAGGCGGTGGTGGTCATAGTCGCCTAATTTTAGAAGCTTCTGGAGATGTGCGGGTAACGGCAATTGACCAAGATGAGGATGCTTTAGCAGCCGCGAGGAAAGAATTAGCAGAGTTTGGCGATCGCATACAATTTATCCATAGCAATTTTGCTGACTACGAGTTTCCCCCCAACACTTTCGATGGTATCTTAGCCGATTTGGGGGTGAGTTCTTACCATTTAGATAAAGCAGAAAGGGGTTTCAGCTTTCGCCAAGCTGCGAATTTGGATATGCGAATGGATCGGGGGCGATCGCTAACTGCTGCTGATGTAATTAATAATTGGGATGAAGCAGAATTAGCAGATATTTTCTTTAAGTACGGTGAAGAGAGATTATCGCGGCGTATTGCTCGTCGTATTGTAGAACGGCGACCGTTACACACGACTACAGAATTGGCTGAAGCGATCGCTTCTTCAGTTCCTCCAAAATACCGTTATGGGAGAATTCACCCGGCTACCCGTGTTTTTCAAGCTCTGCGAATTGTCGTCAACGATGAGTTAAAATCCCTAGAAACCTTTTTGGATAAAGCGCCAAATGCCCTTGTCCCTGGTGGCAGAATTGCAATTATCAGTTTCCACAGTTTGGAAGACCGCCCAGTAAAGCATGGTTTAAGAAATTCACCTTTATTAAAGGTCTTGACAAAAAAGCCGATTATTGCGCAAGAAGAGGAAATTAGTCAGAATCCGCGATCGCGATCGGCCAAACTGAGAATAGCTGAAAAGTTGCTGTAACTACAATGCAGTCTTAAACTGCTCCATCTCAACGATCTGCTAATGTAGCGTTGTTGAAGAGTTAAAAAATAATAGATGGAAATTAGTAATCTTTTTACAGCAGGTGGCGTAGTCATGTGGCCTCTGCTGGCCTTCTCTTTGTTAGGGGTAGCGCTAATTATCGAACGGATCATCTTTTGGATAAAGATAAATAATCGGCAAAACAAGGTAGTGCGAGAGGTGCTACACCTTTATCGTCTTGATAATGTAGTTAGTGCTTTAGATAAATTGCAGAAAAATACTGATTTACCCCTGGCTCGAATTTTTTTAGCAGCTTTAGAATTGGAGGAGCCGACACCAGAGGAATTTCGTTTGGCATTAGAAAGTGAAGCACAAGCCGAAATCCCTTTGCTCAAACGCTCCCAAAATATTTTTGAGACAATTATTGGTCTTGCGCCCCTATTAGGACTTTTAGGAACTGTATTAGGATTAATTAACTCCTTTGCTTCTCTAAATATTGGAGATGTGGGAGGTAGTAAAACAACAGGTGTAACATCTGGAATTAGTGAAGCTTTAGTATCCACAGCATCAGGGTTGGTAGTGGCAATCTTTACACTATTATTTGCCAATACCTTCCGAGGACTCTACCAGCGGCAGATTGCCTGGATTCAAGAATATGGCGGACAGTTAGAATTACTCTACCGCCGTCGCTACGAAAGAGGAGATAAATCATATCTGCCGAATAAATGAAGCGGAACTGGGTAATTGGAAATTAGTAATCGGTAATTGGGATTAGTTCACTATTTGTTACCGAATTTTGCTCTAACACTTTTGACTCTAATAGTATTCTAAAATAACGAATAGCTTTGTTCGCTACAGTTATTGAGGAAATATTCCATGACTATTTGGGTAAATGAGCAAATTGATCCGTCTGGGATGATTCATGCCTGTATTGCCACTCGTAATGAATCTCAAGCTAAAGATTGTCATGATTCTTTTGAGAATAATTTGACCAAGACGCAAAAGGCCGCAGGTTGGGTAGCGCGATTACGAACAGTCGATTCTTGGGATGAAGTGCCGGTGAATTCTTTAAAACTCAATTAATTGGGTGCTATAGAAATTAGCCTACATAGCTGAAATATCTTCTGGCAGACATAATTACTTTTGTTATTTTCTGCTTACTCCAACCTGCGTTGCTTTTTTGGGATTTTGATCGAATATATTTCATCTGCGTAGGCGTAGCCCGCCATAGGCATCGCCTGTCTACTATACGCTGTATCTATGCCAATACCCAGAGCGATCGCAGCAAATTCCATGAGAACAGGTTAATAAAGGATAAAATTCGGATTAAATTTCTCAAATTATTATTAACTGCTTCCAAAAAAAGTAACATATTATAGAAAAATGATGATTTTTCTGAACTTTTAAGAGCTATCATCTATACCGTAGATTAAATTAAAAAATTTGTATAAGCCGAATCAATTTAGTGAACTATCCCAAAGTTTACACTTCGGAGCAAGCCTGTCCCATTAATTTAGTTGGCGAAACAGGACAAGCGGTTCAAATTTCAATTCATGCTCCCAGTCAATATATCTGTGCCAACTGCGAACGGATATTACCAGATTGGAAACGGCAGCCATTTTTACGAGTAGTGATTGTATTACAACAATCGCGTTATCAATTAGTCGAAAAGACAGCAGAAGTAGAGTCAGAGAAAGAACGCTTACGAGAAAAGTTTATGAGATTTGGCTGTGATTTAGCATTTAATTTGCGCGATCGCGGCTATTTAACTGACCTGATTGACCCTCGTACAGGCTATCCCTTACTCTCCCATCCGGGAGCAATTCCTCACGACGACACAGCAGTTGTCAAGGCTTTGCTAAACTATCCGGTGATTAAAAATCAATGCCGTGTGTTAGTTCATCCCGATTGGGGTGCAGCAGTTTATCCTAGTATTTTGATATCAGAAGCTCCCCCAATTGTGATCGAATGGGTTACAAAAGGCATAGCATCCATGCATGGGTGGAAAGAAATTAATTATTAATCATTGTTCATTGATCACTTGTACTGAGTTTCGACCGCTACGAAGTAAAACCGGGGATAATGGCTTTTGGTTCCTGTTTGGGTAACATCTCAGGCTGATCGGCAGGTATTTCAAATTGATGATAATTTTAGCCACTACTGTCAGACTAAACTTTTAGCCCGTAGCGAAGAGAATGGTACTTTAGCAGCATCTGCGGGAATTATATAACTATAACTATCGGCAAAAATCCTGTTCCCAACTTTCTGCATATAAGTAGATGGGTGGGGAAATTTATAACTATGTCCGTAGCGATCGCAAAGCGTGTCTTGTTAAGACTCAGCAAAGTGTTCGCGTAGCGTCTCGTAGAGAAGCAATCGCAGGCGTTTCAAGCTTTTTATATCTCGTTGGATAGTTAGATATATTTGTGCTTACCTAGCTTAGACACCAAGTTGATTCTGAGCAAAGTGAAATACTTATTTCATAGTTATGCTCAATCCCAATTCCCATAACAAAATTTCCCATACCTGATGTATGAAAATATTAATTCAACACCGTCATTACGACAATGAAATTAGTGGAGTCTTAACTTATATTTATTCTATTATTCCTGAGTTGGAAGCTAGATTAATTGAAGTCAAAACTATTTCGACCAGACAAGATAATATCGCTAAATGGTTTAGTTATATTGTTTGGGCAGATATAGTACACATGAATTCCAATGACTTATTGTTTACTTTGTTATGTAAAGTTTTGCGAAAAAAGATAATTATTAAATATCATTATTCTCTTTATCAATCTACTCATACTAGTTATGAGCAGATGAAGTTGACGCAACGTTTAAAAGCTGAATTTAAACACACATTGCCCAAAGCTAATTATCCATTAAAGTGGAAATTACACACTTTTATCAAATGGGCACGCCTAAGCACCCGCCTTTCTACTGCCTTCTTAGCCGATTATCATACGGCTTGTAGTAACTTTTTAGGAGAATCTTCTGCTTTTCCTTGGCCAGTTGATACTTTATATAATCCGATTGAAATAAAGTCGGAAAACCAGCTTAAAACTTTAGAAAATTTATCGCAGCCATATAATTTTATTTTTGTCGGGAGATTAGCTACAGACAAAGGCGTAGATATTTTATTAAAAGCAGCGCGAATTTTACAAGATGAAAATAAAGAATTTAAAATTACTATTATTGGCGATGGCGAACAATCTCAGGAATTAAAACAGCTAACGTCTGATTTAGGAATTGCCAACAAAGTTAATTTTTTAGGTAAAGTTCCTCAAAAAGAAGTACTTCTAAAAGTTCAAGATACTTTGGCTTTAATTGCTCCATCTCGTTGGCAAGAACCGGCAGGTTACGTAGTGTTAGAAGCCTCTAGCGTTCAAACCTGCTCAATTGTCTCAAAAATGGGAGGATTGTCTGAAGTAGGAGAGCCGCACAGCCTATTTTTTGAAAATGAAGATGCAGAAGAATTAGCCAAATGTATGCGATATTGCTTAGATAATCCAGATGAAGCAATTAAGCGAGGTTTTCAGTCCAGCCAATATGTTGCGGAAAAGTTTTCGGCTGCGCGTGCTGTTAATAGACTACTGGAAATTTGTAGCCAACTTACTCCTAAAGCATTGGTAACAAAATCTGATACATAATTCCCATTACAGGGTTGCTGCCCTGTAACAGGCTCATTGGAAGCTCTACCAATAGTACATAAGCACTTCCTTATGGCCCAGAAAACACAGCTTGTTCTACATCATCCCGACTAAGAGAATACTTGAATGAGCGTTGGATATCTTGTCCATTTTCCCCAGATTGAACATATCGCACTACAATTTGCTCAACATCGAGCCATAATTCAGCTTGCCAATTAGGTCGCTGTACACGCCAGCAATGCCTTTGTGTTTCGTCTTGTTGACAGCCTTGATCTTTTAGCCACTGCTCAATTTGTGGCAGGGGATGATTATATAAGGGAGTATCAGAGGGAAGAAGAGCCATAGGAATTTTAGATTTTGGATTAGGGAATTGTTTAATTTTTAATTATCGGATGGGTAATTAGTTGCGACATATAGGTAATCTGCTGTTGTACAGATGTAGTTGGTTGCAACAAATGGGAATGGATCGCAGCCTCGCCACGAGTTAAGCCAATGGCAACTGCTAATAACAAACAACCTACAAATGTTAACACCAGCATAAATAAAGCAAAGATTTCGCCGGATGATAAGGGGCGATCGCTCGCATCGAGGTAAGCTGATTTTGACCAGTCATGAGAATGCGAGACGGGATGATTCAAATCAGGGGGTGGTTGAATCACTCCAAAGCGGGAATAGCCAATTTTCAAATCGTAGCTTAACCGGCGTTCTGGATGGCTAAGGGTAGCGTAAGCTTCGTTGATTTGCTGAAATTTGGGAGTGGCGATCGCAGTCGGCAAGTCTGTAGTATCAGGATGATAAAGTTTGCTCAGTTGCCGATAAGCGCGACGAATGTCAATTACCGATGCCCAGGGATGCAGTCCTAGCAGGGAGTAATAAGTTGGTTCGCTGCTTTGTGGCATTGCCCCGTTTTGATTCACATCTGTTTGAGTCACTTTGCTCAAAGATATTTTTTATATTTTAAATCTTTTGTGAATTTGAGAAGACACAGCAGGTCTAGCATCTGATCAGATATCTTAATAAAGCATTTAAAATTTCAAAGTCCCTCTCCCAAGCTGGGGAGAGGGATTTAGGGTGAGGGCTTTTGATTCATGCAAGAAGTCTATTCTAAGTCCTCAAAATCAGGTCTTCTCATAAGAGTCCATTGATCGCTTATAGATCAATAGTTCCCAATGCCCAATCCCCGTTTACCTTGTAATTCTCCGCATATAATTTCCCCACAACTGAGCTGCTTGAGCACTGCTGCCAGATGTCGGGGAATTATTGTCATTTCCCAGCCAAACGCCAGTTACAAGTCGCTGACTGGGGATAAAACCAATAAACCACAAGTCAACGTTTTTATCAGTCGTGCCAGTTTTACCAGCTTCCCCTAGTCCAATGGCAGCACTACGACCAGTGCCTCTTGCGATTACACCGCGCATCAAACTAGTCATTTCATCGGCGACATCATTTTTCAACACTCGTTTGTTGGCACCTGGATCTTGGTCGAAGGAGTAGATTACACGACAGGTTTTGATATCATTGCGATCGCTGCAATCACCACTGTCTAAAATTCGGCTAATAGCATGGGGAGGATTCAACACACCGCGATTGCCAATAGCACCAAAAGCACCAGTCATTTCCAAAACATTAACTACACTTTGACCCAGTACCAAGCCGGGAACTGGATCGAGGTTTGATTTTATCCCCAAACGCTGCGCCATGGCCACAACTTTATCCAGCCCGACTTGTCTGGCAACTCGCAAGGCGATGGGATTTTCTGAAAGCGCCAGCCCGGTGGCAATATCTAAATTAGTGTCAGCACCAGCACGACAGGGTTTATAAGTAAAGCCTTGCCAAGTTAAAGGGGCACAGGAATAACTGTTGGATGGCGAAATTCCCTCTTGAATGGCGGCAGTGTAAGCAAAGATTTTGAAGGTGGAACCTGGTTGTCTTTTGGCTTGAACAGCACGATTGAACTGACTTTTTTTGTAATCAGTCCCGCCTACCATTGCGAGAATACTGCCTGTACTAGAGTCAAGAGTTACCACAGCCCCTTGAGAAAAATTAAAAGTTCTACCAGAGTTGTTGACCGAATTACTTAATGCTGCTTCTGCTTGTCTCTGTATGGCTGGATCGAGCTTGGTTTCAATGATATAGTTTCCCTCTCTTGCAGCTCCCTCCCCTAAAATTGATTCGAGTTCAGAGAAGACATAACTGTAAAAATAAGGTGCGATCGTTTTAGCTTGCTGTTCGCAGACTTTAGGACTAATTTGGACAGTGGAGCGTCTAGCCCGGTTCGCATCCTCTGCTTTAATTTTGCCCATCTCCAGCAACCGCTTAATCACACGATTTCGATATTCGGCCGCTTCTAGCTTATTTGGCCCATCCCCACAAAAATCGAAAGCGTTGGGGGCTGGTAAAATTCCTACCAATGTTGCTGCTTCTGCCAAAGTTAATTCTTTAGCCGACTTCTCAAAGTAATATCGGGCTGCATCCTCAAAGCCAGAGGTATCCCCTCCCAAAAAAACCCGATTTAAGTACATCAGCAAAATATCATCTTTGCTGTAAAAGGTTTCGAGCTTGAGGGCGACAACTGCCTCCCGCAATTTGCGGCCAAGGGTATCCTGTCTACCTACATACTCGCGGAACAAACTGCGGGCAACTTGCTGGGTAACAGTGCTGGCTCCTTGTTGCACATCTCCGCTGCGGCTATTAATCAACACAGCTCGTAAAATCCCTAGAGGATCAACCCCAAAGTGCCAGTAATAACGACTATCCTCTGAAGCCACTACCGCAGAAGGCAAATAAGGGCCAAATTCCTCTAATCGCTTCATGTCTACATGAGAGATTGTCCGAGGCTCTCTCAGGGGAGTGGCTCCATCACGGGCGTAAACAACTACTGGGGCGCGTGTCGCTGTCGGTAGAGGTTTGACAGAAAATTTCAGCCATTCGACGCCAATCACTAACGTTAATAGGGCACTGACACCACCAACTCCATAGGCTGTCCAACTTGCAGCTTTGACATACCATGCGGGTGGATCGACATATTGCAACCGCACAGAAGCGGCGAGTTCTGGGGGTCCCAGAGTCAGAATATCGCCGTGACGCAGTTCTAGGGAACTAACACGACGTTTGCCACGATAAATGCCATTGGTGGAGTTTTCGTCTTTGATCGTGAAAACTGGTGTGCGCTGAGTAGAATTCCGCGATAATGAGAGGTGAATTTGGCTGACAACCGGGTTACGGATAACGATATCGCTGGATTTGGAACTACGACCGAGAATATAGCGATCGCCCAACAGTGGATATACCTCTGCTTTATCCGCCCCCGCATCCTGCACCCAAAGTTCTGGTACTTTGGCATTAGGCTTGAGCGCCAATTTTGAAAAATCGACCCTAGCTTGAATCGTATGTACTGCTTGAGTCAGTTGACCTAGTAACGTTTGTGGCTTGTGAGGGGGTTGGGGAGAACTCATCGGCTATTCACATCACAGTTTTTAATGAAGAATCGGGCGAATTACAATCAATTTTAGATGTTAATCTTTCATCATTTTACTCATAAGCCAAAGCATAAATTAGCTATACGGGACTTTATTGATTTAATTTATACTTAATCTTATATTATGGCTAGAATTTATTCGTGATTTTAGTCACTTTTTTATATAATAGAACTTACGCATTGACAAAGACAGCCAACTGTGGATTACCTCTCGTTACAAGACAGAGCCTTGTAATGCTCTTATGGGAGGCTCTGACTCCCGTCAAACAAGTAGGCAGCAGCCCACCTTGATCGCATTTCCAGGCACAGTCTGGGAACGAGGCAGGGTAAGACTTTTCGTTTAACAAGCTGACTATTCACATAATAATCAATGTGTAAAGTACGTAAGTCCTATATAAGAAAAATTTCTTCTATATTCTCCAAGGCTTAGTAAGTAGCTAGTACAGCGCGGCGGAAATAAACAGACCATATTGGTGGGAGAATAAATAATCAGGATAAAAGCCGTTTGGTAGGGACAGATGGAGGAATCAAGGTGTGGCTAGATTAGCTCCTAAAATATTAAATTTAAGTGATGAAGAGCGTGAGCAACTGCAAAAGTTGATAAACAGGCACAACACGCCGCAACAGATAGCAATACGAGCCAAAATAATTCTCATGGCATCTGAGGGTCAAAACCATCGACAAATAGCCCGAAATTTAGATATTAATAGGCAGATGGCTCGTTTATGGCGAAACCGATGGTTAGAAACCGAGGGTCAAGAATTATCGGTTTTTCAAAAATTACAAGATCAAGAGCGTGTTGGCACACCAGTAAAATTTAGTATGGAACAAGTAATCGAATTATTTGCATTGGCCTGTTCTCCACCTGAAGATTACGGACGGTCAATAAGTCATTGGACAGCGAGAGAACTAGCGAACGAAATTATGAAACAAGGTATTATTGAAAGCATATCTGTTCGCCATATTGGAAGATTGCTTGAAGAAGCAGAACTTAAACCCCACCAGAGTCGCTACTGGTTAACCCCCCCCTGTGGACGAAGAATTTGATGCCAAAGTGGAAGATATAACTGGTTTATATATCAGCGCCATTGAGCGTCATATAAAGGGGGAGCGCACAATATCCATTGATGAAATGACAGGTATTCAAGCCACTGAACGGTTAGAAAAGGATTTGCCAATGCGACCAGGCAAAGTCGAAAGAAGAGAATTTGAGTACATCCGTCACGGTACACAAAGCTTAATTGCCAGTTTCGATGTTGCTACTGGTCAAATTGTCCAGCCGACTTGTTCAGATACAAGAACAGAAGTTGATTTTACCCTTCATGTTCGCCGAACAATTGAAACTGACCCAGATGCCAAAAAATGGCATCTGATTATGGATTGTCTGAACACTCATCAGTCTGAATCCCTGGTTCGTTTAGTTGCACAAATGGAAGGTTTGGATATTGATCTGGGTATTAAGGGAGAAAGTGGCATCCTCAAATCAATGAAATCCCGCATGACTTTTTTGCGTGACCCAGCACACCGAATTGTGTTGCATTACACTCCTAAACATTCTTCATGGCTCAATCAAATTGAGATTTGGTTCAGTATTTTGGTTCGCAAGTTACTCAGAAGAGCCAGTTTCGTCAGTCAGGATGATTTGAAAAATCGAATCCTCAAGTTTATCGACTACTTTAACCAAACAATGGCTAAACCTTTTAAGTGGACATATAAGGGCAAAGTTTTGGCTATTTAATGGTCTGCTTATTTCCGCCGCGCTGTACTAGTATTTTTCATTCAATAACTACAAGTATAATTTTCCCTTTTGTCTTTTTAAACACTAGCTATTAACAAACAACTGATTTAATTGTTACCAATTTTACATATCCACATATTCTGAAACAAACCTAAATATCTTCATTTAGGAGGATTTTCTAAATCTTAATTATCTGCTTTAATAGGGCGAGTGTTCTGTTGAGGTTAATTTCAGAATGATGGGAAAATCTCTGACCCTGATTGGTACAGCTTTATCTTTGGCACTTACCACTAATATTGCTGTAGCCCAATCCAGTAAATCCCCCATAGCCCAATCTAGTAGCGACTCCACTAGTGCACCAGCGGAAATTAAAATGTCGCCAGAAGGGATGAAAATTCTGTGCGAGCATTTTCCGCTAAACTCCCGCTGTTCCGGCGGCACAGCAGCCACCCCTAGCGCTCCTGGTAGCACTACAGTACCAGCAGAAACAACACCAGCAGAAACAACAACGCCTGATAGCACCACCACTCCTGATAGCACAACTGCACCAGGAACCACTCCTCCTGAATCTGGCACTCCCGAAACCACTCCAGCACCAGGAAGCATGACCCCACCGGCACCTGGCGCACCTAGCAACTTAACTCCAGCACCAGGAAGCCTTACTCCAACCACTCCTGAAGGCGCACCTAGCAACTTAGCTCCAGCGCCAGGAAGCTCAACCACTCCTGAAGGCGCACCTAGCAACCTAACTCCAGCACCAGGAAGCGTTACTCCAACCACTCCTGAAGGCGCACCTACTACTCCTGGCAGCACTACCGAACCAGGTAGCTCAACTACACCTGAACAACCTGGCACTCCTGGCACTCCTGGCAGCACTATTGAACCAGGTGGCTCTCCTAGTACTCCTGGCTCTAGTTCGCCAAAAACTCCTACCACAGGTAACTAAATTTAAAGCTGGGGCATAATCTAAATAATGGTTTGCCATCAGCGATCGTCGGTGCATCTTTCTTGAACTCTTGCACCAGTTATGCAAACTGGTGTCAGGTGACAAATAAAAATTGATAAAACCTTATACGTAAAGTCTTCGCATATAAGACTAAGCAAGGGTTTCACTAAGTCAAAAGCCTGGGATTAATCATCCCAGGCTTAATAGTTTAATGGGATCTGCCAGTTGAAGTCGGTGTTTTTTGCAAGGAAGCAATTAATAGGCAAACAATACCAATACTGATAAATGAATCTGCCACATTAAATACAGCAAAGTTAATCAGGCGAAAATCAAGAAAATCAACGACGTAGCCTAAAACAAAACGATCGATACCGTTGCCCATAGCTCCACCTAAAATCAAGCCATAGCCTAACTGATCCCACAAATTTAATGTTGGGCCAATTAACGCCAATGCTATCAATACTAAACTTACTCCTAAAGACAGCCAGCGCAACCACTCTACTTTCCCACTCAACAGACTAAAAGCCGCACCAGTGTTAGTGACATACGTGAAGTGAAATATCCCAGGCAAGAGTGGTAGTGTCTGCCCCAAGCTAAAGCTTTGTACTACCCAGTACTTTGTTATTTGGTCTAAGAAAAAAGTGATGAAGGCAGCGATCCAGAAAAGACGATTTTTTAAATGCATGGCGAATTAGTCATTGGTCGTTGGTCGTTGGTCATTAGTCATTGGTCATTGGTCATGAGCTTTTGACAAATGACAAAGGACGAAAGGCAATAAACTAATAAAACATTAAGTGACGCAATATATATGCTATTACAGTAACTGCACAGACCACGATTAGTTGACCTGGTAGTGCAAACCAGGAATATCTAAGGATTGCTTGCATCAAGGGTAGATTTTCTGTGCCTTTCCACTGAAAAAAATAGCTAATAATCAAATAAGTAATACCGCATAGGTGGAGAGTTAACAAGCCACACATACAACTAAAGGCAAGAGTTTCTAGTCGAGGTCTCGCTTTAAAAGCAACTAAGCCACAAATCCAAGCTCCAGGAATAAAACCTAGTAGATAGCCAAACTGAGAAAGCTTGACATAACCAATACCGCCGCCATCGGCAAATACTGGTAATAAGGTTAACCCCATTACTAAATAGGCAATTTGCGAGAGCGCACCCGCATTTTTGCCTCCTAAACAACCCACTAACAATACTGCGCCAATTTGAAAAGTGACACCTAAAGAAAAAGTCTGAATTCCGTGCTGACTCCAAGTCCAAGGAAAGGTGATGCCATAAACTTCTAAGAAGGTACCACCCATTGTTAGGAGTAAGCCAATCATAGACCATAGTAATTGATTGGAAGCAGCAAACATTTATCAGGCAACCAAGGAAAAGCAAAAGGGAAAACCAACAGCAACTAGTATATTCATTAATATTGAAATGAAATTTGTGCTTACATCTTAAGAACTAGCATATTTTCTTTTGCCTTTTTGGTATTGTAATTTTTCAGTTCTACGAATTGTCGCTGAGGTGTCTATTATCTGATTTTCTTGGCTGAGGCGTGCTGTGAATTCTGGTATTTAACCTAAAATATGGTAAACTAACATGATCTATATAACTATTTATACTATTTCTTCAGAGCATTACCTAAATTTGGCTACAAAGTACTTAATGCTTAATCTTAATTAATATTTATATACTTTTTTTATGAATTGACCAACGAAATTACACTAACAATAAATTTTTGTAAATAGGTATAACAAACTTCCTTTAGTAATATTTATATCTTAAACTTAAAACAAGGTATAAAAATTATCAATAAAAACTAGATACAAGGGTTTGCTCTTCATCAAAAAAACAAGTATCTTTTTGCTTTGTTAACCTTTTGTTAATCTCTATTGTTGTTCTTTGGGAGTATCTTAGAAACGCTCACCTGAAAAGTTACTAAAAAATTGATAGCGATGCTCTCACGTCTTAGTGCAATAAAAACTCATCGCCTCACAGGTTCAATTTCAGTGTTAGCACTGACAATCAGCCTAGCAGGTTGTGGCGGACAGCAAACCCCAGATAGTACAGCCACCAAGGATACGCCTTCTGGTACTGCTACCGATACTACTGCCTCTAGCCCAGCTAAATTAGACCTTGGCGGAACCGTAAAGTTAAGCGGAGCTGGTGCGTCTTTTCCGGCACCACTTTACGATACCTGGTTCACTGATTTAAACAAAAAATATCCAAATTTGCAAGTTGACTATGCATCAGTTGGTAGCGGTTCTGGAGTTGAACAATTTATCAAAGGCACTGTAGACTTTGGTGCCAGCGATGTTGCAATGAAGGATGAAGAAATCCAGAAAGTACCAGCAGATAGAGGTGTTATTTTACTACCTGTGACTGCTGGTAGCATCGTGTTGGCTTACAACTTGCCAGATGTTCCAGAACTCAAGCTACCACGAGCCGTTTACACCGATATTCTACTAGGCAAAATCACGTCTTGGGATGATGCCCAAATTGCCAAGGCTAACCCAGGTGCAAAGCTTCCTAAAGAGGCAATAACGGTTGTTTATCGTTCTGATGGTAGTGGAACTACGGGTGTGTTCACAAAACACCTCAGCGCTATCAGCCCTGAGTGGAAGAGTAAAGTTGGTGAAGGCAAAACTGTCAACTGGCCTAAGGGAGTAGGTGCGAAGGGTAATGAGGGTGTTACTGCCCAAATCCAACAAACTCAAGGTTCCATTGGTTATGTCGAGTATGGCTATGCCAAACAAAATAGTCTCAAGTTTGCTGCTTTGGAAAATAAAGGCGGTAAGTTTGTTGTAGCTAGTGAAGAGTCAGCTTCTAAAACTCTCGAATCAGTACCTCTACCCGCAAATCTCCGCTCCTTCATTTCCGATCCCGAAGGGCCTGATTCCTATCCCATCGTCACTTACACCTGGATTTTGGCTTACAAGAAATACCCCAATGCGGCAAAAGCCAAGGCGATTGAAGCTGCAATCGAATACGCTTTAACTGATGGACAGAAGCAGGCTAGTGCATTAGGATATGTTCCTCTACCCTCAAATGTGATTACAAAGGTAGCTGCTGCTGCTGACCAAATCAGTCCAGAGTACAAAATTTCTGTTGCTAGTGGTAGTAGTGCTAGCAAGTAAGCTAGCAAGTAAGCAAGCAATAAAACATGCCTATCCAGTAGTAACTTTGGACACGGAGTTACTATTGTATAAGTCAGTTTAAATAGATGATGAGGCGACAATTTTACTAATCTAGTTGCCTCCCATATTTTTCTCTGATTTAATTCTGAAAGTCGGTATTCATGACTACAAATTCTCAAAATCTGTCATCAGCGATGAAAAATCGCTCTGACGCCGAAAAATCCTTAGATTTGGGTTTTATTTGGCTGACTAAAATTTTTGCTTTTGGGGTTGCTGGCACTTTATTATGGATTGGGTCGCAGGTTGCAATTGGTGCTTGGCCTGCCATTCAACAGTTTGGTGCCAGCTTTTTAGCCAATACCACTTGGAATCCGGTTAATGATACCTATGGGGTGCTACCTCAAATTTATGGAACTCTCGTGAGTTCTTTTATTGGTCTGCTGATAGCAGTCCCCATTGGTGTTGGTACTGCGATTGTATTGAGCGAGGATTTTTTACCTGCAAAAGTGAAACTGGTACTGGTTTTTGCGGTAGAACTACTCGCAGCTATTCCCAGCGTTGTCTATGGCGTGTGGGGTATTTTCGTTTTGGTGCCAATATTAACCAGCCTGGGAAAATGGCTGAATGGTTACTTTGGCTGGCTGCCATTTTTTAGCACTTCTCCTACAGGGCCAGGAATGTTGCCAGCAGGAGTCATATTAGCGATTATGACTTTGCCTATCATCACAGCTTTATCCCGCGATGCCTTGATTTCTGTACCCCCCAGCTTGCGCCAAGCCTCGATAGGACTAGGAGCAACCCGCTGGGAAACGATTTTACAAGTTCTTATCCCAGCAGCCTTTTCGGGCATAGTTAGTGCTGTGATGTTAGGACTTGGCCGCGCAATGGGAGAAACAATGGCTGTAACGATGTTAATTGGCAACTCCAACAACATCAGTCTCTCTCTTTTTGCACCAGCCAATACGATTTCTTCTCTACTGGCAAATCAATTCTCAGAAGCTAGTGGTTTGCAAGTTTCGGCTTTAATGTATGCGGCTTTAATTCTATTTTTCTTGACACTAGTAGTCAATATTCTGGCAGAGTTGATCGTTCTGAGAGTCAAGCGAATATAGCTTAGTTTTGGGTTAAATTATGACTTCTAATTTTCCAGAGCGCAGTTTAACTCGCTCCGCCATGTCTCAAAGAACACTGTTTAATACAGTGATGACCGTAATCGCTTTTACCTGCGGAGTATTGGCACTTGTTCCTTTGCTAGCAGTACTTTCTTATGTGATTATTAAAGGCTTTAGCAGTCTGAATCTGGCCGTGTTTGTGGAATTGCCACCCAAAGCTCTCCAAAAAGGAGGAGGCTTTGGTAATGCCATTTTAGGCACGCTGCTGATGGTAGGAATTGCTGCCTTGATTAGTATCCCCTTTGGAGTTTTAGGGGCGATTTACATCACAGAATTTAGTTCGGCGAGAGTAGCTAGATGGGTGCGTTTTGCGGCTAACGTCCTGAGTGGAGTCCCCTCGATTATTGCTGGGGTATTTGCTTATGGGATTGTAGTTTTAACAATGGTAAAGTTGAACTTAGGATCGTATTCAGCTCTAGCTGGAGGGTTTGCACTAGCAATTTTGATGTTGCCAATTATTCTGCGAACTACTGATGAAGCGTTACAGTTAGTATCGCAAGATTTGCGACAAGCATCTGTAGGGTTGGGAGCGACTAACTTTCAAACTGTAAGTCAAGTAGTCTTACCAGCAGCTTTACCAGCTATTGTAACTGGGGCAACGCTATCGATCGCCAGAGCATCTGGAGAAACCGCACCTCTGCTATTTACTGCCCTATTTTCTAATTTTTGGCCAGATGGTTTATTCCAACCTACAGCTTCTCTGGCTGTCTTGGTTTACAAATATGCCATTTCTCCGTTTAAAAATTGGCAATCTTTAGCTTGGGCAGCATCTTTGATTTTGGTATTGATGGTTCTAATCACAAGTATCATCGCTCGCTGGGCAACTCGTCAAAAAGTTTAATAAACAACCATATACAGTGTAGATCCCATCGCTTAAAGTAACACTAGATTTAATTTATGGCTACCAACACTAAAACAGTGAATGACACTGAAACCGTATTACGGGCTGAAAATCTCAACATTTACTACGGCAAGTTTTTAGCCTTACAAAATATTTGGCTAGATATACCGAAAAATCAGGTCACTGCTTTTATCGGCCCTTCTGGTTGTGGTAAAAGTACATTGTTGCGATGCTATAACCGCCTCAATGACCTGATTGAGTCATTTCGGGCAGAAGGTAAAATACTTTTTTACGATAAAAACCTGTATGCACCCGATATCGACCCTGTAGAAGTGCGTCGGAGAATTGGGATGGTGTTTCAAAGACCAAACCCATTTCCCAAGTCAATTCATGACAATATTACTTTTGGAGCTAAAATCAACGGCTACAAAGGTGATTTAGATGAATTAGTAGAAAGCAGTCTCAAAAAAGCAGCTTTGTGGGATGAAGTCAAGGATAAACTAAAGCAAAGTGGCTCGTCTTTATCTGGTGGACAACAACAGCGATTATGTATTGCTCGCGCGATCGCAGTCCAACCTGAAATTATACTGATGGATGAACCTTGCTCCGCTCTTGACCCCATTTCCACCTTGCGTGTTGAAGAACTGATTCACGAACTTAAAGAGCAATATACTATTGTCATTGTCACCCATAACATGCAGCAAGCAGCACGTGTTTCTGATAAGACAGCCTTTTTTAATGTTCGGACTTCAGAGAAAGGAACCCGTAGCGGCTATATGGTAGAGTATGACGCAACAGAATTAATTTTCAACAATCCTCAACAGGAAGAAACCAGAGATTACGTTAGCGGCAAATTTGGATAAATATTTGTTTTACATTGTTGATATTAAAGCAATGAGGGGTACTCGGAAATTAAAGCTGTGCGATATTCCTCTATGTTTTTTATTTGAAGGACTTTTTTCTTCCCAACA
Source organism: Nostoc sp. 'Peltigera membranacea cyanobiont' 210A (assembly GCF_002246015.1). Taxonomy (GTDB): domain Bacteria; phylum Cyanobacteriota; class Cyanobacteriia; order Cyanobacteriales; family Nostocaceae; genus Nostoc. Next base: position 16,043 of record NZ_NOLJ01000007.1, on the reverse strand, counting down.
AACTTCATCTCCATGCTGTCAGATGTCTATTACTTAGTGCGCTCAAAAACTGATGGGAATTATCTTATAGCTCGTCCTGATGCTGAAACATCGGGTTATTTATTGTTGTTTCAAGAAAACTTTGACGCCCTTAGCTATCTCAACACCCACGCAGCAGAAGTGGCAAATCGCTTTGCTGTAGAATCTATTGCGCGTACACAGTTGGGAAACTTGCTCAAACGTTGGGGTTTTAGCGGTGTGGGCATTGTGACTGACCCGTTATTACCCAAAGTTGAATTTTTACAGCACAGTTAACTAATTCGTAATTCGTAATTCGTAATTTTTATTAATTAAATAGTTGTGCGATCGCACAAGAAAAATCAGGTAATATGGGTGAACTCAATTCATCACCATTAAACAACGTAGCAACTAATTTTAAACTCGCTTGTTCGCGTCGATATACTTCCACTTGTTGCTTGCGCCAATCTACAATCCAATATTCTCTGACACCTCGTGATGAGTAGAGCTTCAGTTTTAGTTCTCTGTCCCGCTTTTCATTTTCACTACCAGCAGATAACACCTCTACAACTAGTTCTGGCGCACCAGTCAAATGCCCAGCCTCATCTAGAAGTAAAGGCAATCTCTCGTTGCTAGCCCAGACAACATCGGGAATAACATTATCATTGTCGGACGATATTCTTACTTTCTCCACAGGCTTTTTGTGTGCTGGTGCTAGAAGCGTTGTTAGTACTTTGTGGTCAGTCAATGATTTAGCCACAGCATTATTTTCCATCTTTTACTACCAGTAGCGACAAGAAGGTAAAAACCGCCATGAAGCATTACATAAAGCCCAAATTCAGCTACGAGAATTTACAAAATTAGACCTAAATAAAATATTTCAGGAAGTAGAAGCAAGGGAAAAAGAACTGATAAGAAATAGAAAAAATATCCTTCAGATTCTATCGAATATCAACAATGGAAGCTTGAATATAATATGTATACTAAATTGAACAGACAAATTAAAAAAATCGAAAACTCTACTCAGTAATTTCCCTTTTCAGATCCTCATTACTGGGCTGCTTTTATTTGCCACGGTTTACGGTAAGAAAATAATAGTATTGGGGCAATTACTCGCCCTGTTCATGAACCTGATTAAAATTTGGTAAGAATTTAGGATTCAAAGTTTGGTCTAAAGTGTAGGGACAGATTTCTGGAAAAACATTTTCACCCAACTCAGTTTCTCGAATCGCTAAAGCCAAACCTAGTTCATAAACACTGAAGAAAACTTCATCAAGATAGGGTTTCAAACTAGGGCTATCTTGCAGAAGCAGCTTAATTTGAACACGTTGTTCTCGAATTGTACCCAACCAGCTATTGCTACGTTTTTCAGGTTGAAATTGCCATTTTAGTAAATGTCCTAGCAATACTCCCAGCCGATTTCGCAATTCTTGCCGTTCTCTTCTGCCGAAAGTTTCAATTTCTTCAATCAGGTTAACTGTATCTAATTGTTCCCACTGTTGAGTTTTGAGCAAGCTAACCTGCTTTTGCGTCCAATCATAGAAATCTGTTTCATATAGGTGAGATGTGTACATTTTTTCAACTTTATTTACACCTATCTACTTACCAACCCCTGCGGTAACACTTGCACGAAAATCCAAAATCTAAAATCCAAAATCTAAAAATAAATATTGGGTTTAGCGATGCCTACGGCGGCAAGCTACGCCAAACCCAACCTCAAATAATCTAAAACCTCAGAACTAATTCGCTACTTCAGCCACCTCAATGACTCGCCCTTCATAATCCTTGACCAAAAAGTTCAGAGGTTTGTGGTTACGAATCTTCAATTTTAAACCGCGCATTTCGACTCGCATTAAAATCATTTCCAGGCAGTCATGGTCAAAACAAACGTGGCGTTGCTGATTTTTGCTACCTAAACTCGCACCAGTAATGACGTGTAGCTGGGTGTTTTTCTTTAATTGATACCACAGCCCATCGTTGGCATTATTCATCATTTTACTAGACAAGCTCGGCCCGGTAGACATATATAACGGATCGATGCCAGTTGCGCCTATAGTTTGTTCGTAGTTGTAGTAGTAGTGCAATGGCACCTCAGCTGCTGGCAAATCTAGCAGCCCTTCATACAACTGTCGGGCAATCTCTAAATCTGACACCATTACAGTGTGTACTTTTGGGGCACTGGTGAGAAACATCCACATGGCACCAGCGTAAGCTGCTAGCAGCATCACCATAATGCCTTGGGTGGAGAACAGGCTATCTAAGGGCAGGGAAGGCAGAAAGGAGCCTAAAGTAAGGGGACTGAGCAGGAACGATATGACACTAACTGCTATAACCATGAACAAATAAGGATTCTTTAAGAGAGTTGATTTTATGATTGTCGATTAAGACTAAAATTAAGTCCTTGTTTCTAGTTTATCAATACTCAACTAGTCTGAGTCTCATCTACAAACTGAGCAACACCAAGATATTATGCGATTAACTAGGGGAGTGCAATTCCCAAAACTATTTTAACAACTATCAACTCCAAGACTTGTGCAAATTCCTCATTTTCCCGAAGCTAATCACCCACTGGTGAAGTCGCTGTTTCATCACAGTGACCATGAACTACTGACTCTGTTTCAGCGCTATCCAGATGCCGGAAAGTACTTTACGGTGATTTTTTGCCGCTATAGCCCCATAGTCTACACCTTAATTCGGCATTCGGCGCGATCGCCTGTGCAAGCAGATTATCTGTTTGCCCTCACCTGGCGACATATCTATTACGAACTCGGTGGACTAAAGTTAACTGACTCTGAATCAGGTGAGGAAGCCTTGACTATGCAGAATTGGTTAATTAATATGACAGCTTTCTGTATAAATGAGATTAAATTACCACCCACAGAAGCAATTCATTATTCTCTGCAAGCGACTTCACCGCCGCTATGGTGCTATGTACAACAGGCGTTAGACCAACTACCGCCAGTTTTACGATTAATCGTGTTAATGGCTCAAACTTTCCACTGGAGCGAAACTAGAATCGCTGCTTATCTACAAGCTGAAGGAGAAGCGATCGCTCCTTATGAAGTAGCCAATTTTCTCCAAGAAGGCTATCGTATGCTAGAGGACAAATTGCCCACAGATATCCGCGCCATATACTTTGGGGAAGATTTAGCTCAATCAGAACTTAAGTAGAAATGCGTATATTAATTGTCTTCAATTTTAAAACTTAAAACTTCTTCTTAGACCTTCTACTTAAACCCGCAACTTTACGGGTAATTTTTATGAAACAACGGCTTGTATTTCCTTGCCCAAAGGTAGGCTTAATTTGTGTAGGAGCAATTTCTTGTCCCCAGGTACTTTTACACAGCTTTTTACTGTTTGCTTTTGTGCTGAGTCCTGTAGCGGGTGCGGTTGATATTTCCGAACAACTCCATCGCCCTTTAAATAATTCCGTTGGGCGACAATCAAGAGATGAAGCAGACAGCTTGCTGCGTATTGGTCAACAAGAATACACTTCAGGACATGCCGACAAAACAATTGCGTCTTGTTTGCGAGCATTAGAACTATATCATTCCATTGGCGACCTGAAAGCACAAGGTCTGACGTACAATTTGCTTGCTAAGGCTTATGTGCAGCTTGGTAGTTCAAAAGAAGCAGAAGATGCTTTCAGAAGAGGATTAGCGATCGCTCGTGATACTAAAGACTTTCAATCTCAGATTTTTGTGCTGAATAATATTGGTACATTTCTGCTGCAAAAAGGCGAATTTGCTGCTGCTGGTAAAACAGTTGAAGATGCACTCACAATTGCTCATGGGGTGAAAAATATTGAAGGTGAAGGACTGTCTTTGAGTAATTTGGGTTTAGTAAGTGCCAGGTTGGGAGATTATAACAAGGCGATTAAACTGTACGAAAATGCTTTAACTTTCCGCCGTCAGACTGGCGATGCCATCGGTGAAGCAAATACCTTGAATAACTTAGGAGACGCTTATTTAGCATCTGGAAATTATCAAGATACCATTGCTACTTATGGTGAAGCAATGCGGACAGCTAAAACCAACCGCGATCGCACTAATCAATTACGGGCAATTGATGGTTTAGTTACGGCTCATACTGCTGTCGGACGTTACGAACGCGCCTTTGACTTACTAGAGCAACGTTTAGCACTCGCGAAAGAATTACAAAATTTACACGAAGAATTAAAATCTTTTGAATCTTATGCCCAGTTATATAAGCAACAAGGTAACTATCTGACTGCCCGCAATTTTTACGAAAGGGCAATTATACTGGCGCGGACATTGCAAGATAGCAGGCAAGAAGTGCAATTGCGGGATCAATTAACTAAAATGCTTCAGCGAAAATAGCAGTCAATTTAACGTTAAAAGGGCGGTTGGAAACCACGTCTACACAGGCAAAACCTATAAAAGCTTGATTTTATCTTACCAAAATAGTGTAGCTCTTATTTGCGTAGCCGCGAATTACCATCGCCCTAGTTCTAAATTAATTAATTCAAGAACACTGAACCGTTTCGTTCAATTCTCATCGCACTTCTGCCTTGTGCTGCATTGGTAGCTTCCTTAAATGTGACTTCCAAGCTTCCTGGTTCTGAAGAACCTTGTGGAGTCACTATTAATTGTCCGCCATCTTGTCGTTCAAATGTTACTGTTACTGGTGCTTTTAAAGCTTGCAGCGTTACATCTGACTTACCTTCTAGCGATCGCGGTGCTGTATCGCCAATCACTTGGAAAGTTATCTTAGCCGCAGTATCATTCACTAACCTGATATTAACCATACCATTAGTGAGTGCGATCGTCGCACTAGGGGCTTGCCGTGGTTCTACCAGTGGTTGTTGGTCATTGGAAACCGTAGGTGGTGAAGGTTCTTGAGTTCGATCGCCAGGAATTGGGCGTGGTGTTCTAGCACCTGGTTGTGGTGGTAGGGGAGACACTTGTCCCTCAGCCGGCGCAACTGGTTGTGCTGGTCTAGCACTTGGTTGTGGTGATACAGGGGACTGAGAGCGGTTGTAGGGTGGTTCGCTAAAAATACTGGGTCTTGGGTTAACCTTGACAGTAGATTCTTGTGCTAATGCTTGAGGAATTGCTGGCAGACTAATTAGAAATCCCCCACAAAGAGCGCCAAATAACTTGCTATACTTGCGAAAATTTTGAGACTTCATATTTGTTCTTGACTCCTAGAAAAACTTCAATTTTTTTTCTTACTAAAAGATTTCTCCAGCCGGAAATTAAATTAGGTTTTATCGGTCGTTCAGTACATCTAAACATTTAACAAACTACTCGATTTCTCGCATCTAGCTAAGGATACGGAAATAATCTAAACAACTTGAAATATTTCATTCTCAAGATTTACAATCTTAACCATTGTCATTAAGCACATTTTTGTAACAGTCAAATTCAATATAGCGGCAGAAAATAAGTTTATTCACTAAGAATTAATGTCCAATTGAATGGACTAAAATCCTACATCTATCACAGGAAAGAAAAATTTATTAGCAAATTAAGACTCAAGAGTTATTGGTAAAGTGATAGTAAAGGTAGTGCCAATGCCTTGGGTACTTTCAACTTGAATATGACCGTGATGATGTTCGACAATAGCTTGAGCGATCGCTAATCCCAATCCTGAACCTGTAGCGCTGGCTGTAGCTGTATTCCCCGTCCTATGAGTACGTGCCGGATCTACTCGATAAAAGCGATCGAACAAGCGTGGTAGCGCTTCGGCTGGAATTCCAACTCCGGTATCACTCACCTTAACTTGCAACTGGGCACTAGTGTTACGTAGTCCAGAAACACGATTTGTTCCTTCTACCCGCGCTAATTCCACTTTCACCCGTCCACCTGCTGGAGTGTAATGCAAAGCGTTAGCAATTAAATTTGTGAATAGCCGCACCAATTGATCCCAATTACCTACAAGAGTAAACCAATTTTCTAGTAATTCGGGGCTAGTTTCAGAGGCCGGAGGGTCAATTAAGTCTAGAGAAAGGGTGATTTCTTTTTCAGGGACTAACAATTGTTGTTCTTCAACCACTTCTATTAGCAAAGCGTCCAACGGACAAGGTGAAAAAGTATCTTTGCTAATACCACTATCCTGTCGTGCTAGGAAGAGTAAATCATTTACTAACTTACCCAAACGCTGCGTTAACCGTTCCACTACCTTTAACTGTTGTCGATATTGCAAAGAACTAGTCGTTTCTGTCTCTGCTAAATCCAAGTCAGCAAGCGCAACCTGCACATTAGTTTGAATCAAAGTGATAGGACTTCTAAGTTCGTGGGAAGCATCAGCAGTGAATTGTTTAAGACGTTGATAAGATTCACCCACAGGTTCCATCGCTTTACCCGAAAGAAACCAACCACTTGCGCCTACGGAAAGCACCATTAACCCAATACCTAAAGCCAAATCAAAAATTAACTGGCGACTAGGTTTAGTAACTTCAAACCAGGGATGACTAACGCGCAGATATCCTAATACTTGTCGTCTCACTTCTACTCGTTCGGTGACTTGTCGCAATAAGAGTGGGGAGTTAGGAATTTTAAATTTGGAATTTTCACTCTCTCCCTTGACTACGCGCACAGTTTCACCAGTGCGATTGGCACGAATGGGAATATTTAGCGGTTCAGATAGCGTTGACCAAAGTAATTTACCAGTTGGACTAAACCATTCTAGGTCAATGTGGTCATCTTCTACAGTGTCGTTCTTATCGCCAAAACTGGCTTCTACATTAATGCGAAATTTATCTGCATCAGCATTAATTGGCTCAAATATGAGCGTAGATGCACAGCCACTCGTTGTCAAGCAACGCTCCACTATTTCTACTACATGGTTAAGGGTGTCATCAATCCGCTCAATCAGTGTACTGCGGACGTATAAATAAACGCCACTGGCAAACAGTAGTAGTAATACAGCAGTGACGGCAGTGTACCAAATTGCAAGACGGCGGCGAGTAGCTTGAAACATATTTCCACCTACTTCGTGTTAAGAATAATTGGAAAGTGTTTTTTATGATTAACAATTTTGCTCAAAATAATATTAGTTTAATTGTTTGCGATCGCATCAAATTTTAACGCTCAAAAAAATAATATAAATATAACTTTGATTCTATTTACTGAAGGGTTAAATAAAAAATTTAATCTTTGTATGCGGTGAGTTTCTACAAGTCTTATGCAACAAAGGGTAAGGGCTTTTAAAACCTAGTTTTTAACCAGAAGTTATACCAATTTGAAAAAAGAATGCAAAAAATAGACCATTTGTAGAGACGCGATTCATCGCGTCTTTACCCAAGGATGTGTTGCAATCATTAATTGAATTGGTATAACAGTTGAGTATTTTTTATCTGCAAGTCACTTGAAGACGAGACGCTGTACAAACAAATAGTGCAGCGTTAGTTAGGAACGAGCATCTGGAGAAGCGTTATTACGAATTACATGATATTAAACCTCTACCAAAACGGCCTCGCGCAGCTTGCTAATCACATCACTCAGATTACCTGTATTCAGGCGGTAACTCAGAGGATGGGCAATTAACCGCGCCGTGCTTTGATACAGACTAGCAATTTCAATCAAACCATTTTCGCTCAAAGTCCGCCCTGTAGAAACCAAGTCTACGATCGCTTCTGACATACCAGTAATTGGGCCTAGCTCTACTGAACCATACAATGGCACTATTTCCACAGGTAAATCCAGACTATGGAAATATTCACGAGCGCAATTCACATATTTTGAAGCAACTCTACCATGCGGTGGTAAATCTAAAGGCGATCGGTAAGAACTTGATGCTTTTACCGCCACTGACATCCGACAATGACCAAACTGCAAATCTACCAAGTGGGCAACTTGCGGCTGCTTCTCCCGCAGCACATCGTAACCAACAACCCCTAGTTGTGCTTGACCATATTCCACATAAACGGGCACATCTTGCGCCCGCACCAGTAAAGCTTTTGCAACTCCCTTAGTGTCAGGAATTTGAAGTTGGCGAGTTCCTGAATCTAAAAAAGCACTAAAATCTAATCCGACAGCTTGTAGCAAGCGGATGCTATTTTTAAGTAGTTCCCCTTTTGGCAATGCAACAGTCAGCATTTTTTTATTGGTATCCTTAGCGTCTTGGCAGTTGAATAATATTGAGAATATCTCTATATGCTTACCACAAGCAGCATGAGAATTTTATTAGTTGATGATGAAGTTGAACTAACTCAACCCTTGAGCCGCTTGTTAACTCGTGAGGGTTATGCCGTAGATGCCGTTTATGATGGGACATCTGGCAGCGAACTTGCACAGGCAGGCAGTTATGACCTACTTATTTTAGATTGGATGCTACCAGGAAAAACGGGGTTAGAGATTTGTCAGGAATTGCGACGCCAAAGCAAAACCACTCCCGTATTGTTTCTTACAGCTAAAGATACTCTCGATGACCGCGTACAAGGTTTAGATGCTGGTGCTGATGACTATTTGGTTAAACCTTTTGAACTGCGGGAGTTATTAGCAAGAGTCCGTGCTTTATTGCGTCGTTCTGGTACTCAAACCTATGAAACCACCACCGGACGTTTAACCGTTGCTGATTTAGAACTCGATTGTGAAAATCAAGTCGCCTATCGCCAAGGACGAATAATTGAGCTATCGCAAAAAGAAAGCCAGTTGTTGCAATATTTTATGGAACACACTGGACAACTTCTGACTCATGCCCAGATTATGCAAAATTTGTGGCAAGAGTCAGAACAACCCAGTAGTAATGTGATAGCGGCATTAATTCGCTTGCTGCGCCGTAAGATTGAGGTAGGTAAAGAAACTACGCTGATTCACACAGTCTACGGCAAAGGTTATCGTTTCGGTGCTTCCTCAGTGGAGTCAGTTTAGCAGCCTGTTTCGACTCACAAAGATTTGGTTAATTGTTTAGGAAAATCATTAGGAGAATGGCTATATTTGCCGCTGATTGATAAGTTTTCGTTAAGCTGTGGTAACGACGACATCAGTATTTGCCGCAAATAGATAAGCATTGGTAACGAAACAGGTTGTGTTGGTAACGAAACAAGTTGTGTTGGTGACGAAACAGGTTGTGTTGGTAACGAAACAAGTTGTGTTGGTGACGAAACAAGTTGTGTTGGTAACGAAACAAGTTGTGTTGGTAACGAAACAGGTTGTGTTGGTGACGAAACAAGTTGTGTTGGTAACGAAACAGGTTGTATTGGTAACGAAACAAGTTGTGTTGCTAACAAACGGACAAGCTGTGGTAGGAACAATAACTTCATTCCTAACAACACGTCAAGACAGCATTACCAATGTTTTCAACGATTTTCTCTATTATTGGCTTAGTCAACAGTATAGTGGCGATCGCACTCACAACAGCCATCGGCGTCCCAGGTTGCATAAATGCACTACAAACTTACAGCAGCTTTCATTTAATTGAACCACATCGTAAACCTGTTGTAATCAACAAATTTTAGCTTGTAGTATTAAGATTTAGCCAAAAATTGATTAATTTGGAGTTGCAGTTTTTCTCTTAATTGTTGCGCCTGTTGATAAGCTGCTGCACGCCCTTTCTTTGAGTGGTTATTCAATTCTGCTGGTTGCAAAGGGCTAATAAAGTAACGCAAACGAGTTCTCATTGCCCAAACTCCCGTTGAGGGAAACAGAAGTAAGGCAAACATTAAAGGCGACAAAGGTAAGAATGGTAGTTTGACTAGTCGTTGTAACTTGGTGAAATTAATGGCCCAAGGATGCAGAGATTCACTGCCGATGCAAACGACTGGCAGAATGGGAATATGATAGCGATCGCTCAACTGAATAAAGCTCACATGAAACTTTTCTAGTTGATAGCGTCTTCTCCAACCTTTCAAAGGCCCGCGAATACCTTCGGGTGCATATAAAAGAATTTTACCTTGAGCGAGCGCATCCTCAAAATCATCTAATTCGGCTCGCACACCACCTAAAACCTGCGACCATTGAGGTGGTAGCCACCAAATCACCCAAGGATGCTCAAATAATGTTGGACTTGCTATGGGTTGGACTACCCATCCTTTGGCTTCACTTAATAAATAAGCCAAGGTTAAAAAGTCCCAAGGAAAACACATCCCTGCATGATTCATTGCCACAATCAATGGCCCTGTTGATGGCAAGTTTTTAACTTGTTGCAACTCTCCCCGAAAATAGTATTTAACGATAGGGGCTAGAATTTCTTTGCCAAAAGCTTGTTGATATTTAGGATCGAATTCACCAACTTCTTTTCGAGGTGAACGAAAACCCAGACGCAACCAGCGACTCAGCAACGCTAGATAAAATCCGCCAGGAATTAAAAATAATCCATATTCTAGCCAATTCCAACCATCTGGATCTGTGTGATAGTGCTGCCAATGGCGATTGAATAAAATTAGCCATCCTGGAGGATACCAAAGACAAAACCAATCAAACCAGTTAAATATATAGCCTTCACCTGGTGCATTCTCTTGTTGACTGTTTAATAAGTTTTCGGAGTGTTGATTAATCAAAAAAGTTAAAGATTAGGATTAGGCAAAAGTTTTATTAATAGTGGATCGTAACTTTCTAATTTTTTGACTGGCATCTGACCATAGAAGTAAAACTAACTACATATTTTGGAATTTATTCTAGATTTACAGCATATTTAAGTTAAATGCAGTATAAGGTTAGGGGCAAAATATGTTGTGTCTCTACAATTATCTGTATCTCACCTTGGCGTAGCCTCTGTCTGCGACACGCTGCGCGTTCGCGTAAGCGTCCCGCAGGGAACGTAGAGAAGTTGCAAGCTGCTGTAGTTACTAAACTAGCGATATAAAAAAGCTTTTATCAAGTTCAAAATTAACTTTATATATAACAAATTAATTTAGATATGAATCATGAAAGTGTGACGCACTACCAATTGCTTGGCTGTGTGCGATCGCTAGTAATTATTTAGTTAAATTGCCTTAAATAATACTATCGTGCCATCCCATAACAGGCAAAACTTAATGTTTATTTTATATATACCTTCTACAGTAAACAGTAAGCCGTGAAGACTGATAACTGAATCTTGATGTTTCGCCAAAAGATGAAGTTGATAACTACTAATGATTATTTAAATTCTTCCTCAAGCTGGAGACGAATGGCGAGACATCTGTCTTACTCTTCCTACTATGGAACTAGGAAAGCCACTCAAAATTTCAGATTTAATCCGCGAACTTCGGCAGCAACTCGATCTCTCTCAAGAAAAGTTTGCAGCTAAGTTAGGAGTTTCCCTACGCACAATCAATCGCTGGGAGAACGGAGCTACAGTGCCTTCACAGATGGCACTCAAGCTGATTAAAGAGATGTTAGAGAAGATGGGCGAAGCAGGCAAAAGATTAGTGAACGAGTATCTCCCAAAATCGGAGCAACGGGAGGACTCTTAAGATGATGGTGAAAGTACCTGAAAAATTTTTGATGATGCGTTCTCGGTTCATAGCTTTTAATGTGATGATTTTGGCAGTCATAACGGCACTGCTGTTGACAAAAGTGTTACTGCCAGTTTTCGATCCGAGCGTATTTACACTATTTTATGCTGTTGTGGCAGTCAGCGCCTGGTATGGCGGTATGAGACTTGGAGTACTAGCGATCGCTTTATCTGTGACAACTGCGCTCTATTTTTTGATCGATCCAGTCTACTCCTTCGATTTCCTCAGCCTAAAAGTTCTGGTACGATTAACCACATTCTCACTAGTCTCCTTCTTAATTACTGCGCTCTCTTCAGAGTTGCGAACTGCTAGATGCAAAGCAGAGACAAGCCTCAAATTGTTGCAAAATAGCGAAATGCGGTTTAGCCGACTGGCAGAATCCAACATCATTGGGGTAATTGTAACTGATATGAACAACGGCTTCATTATCGAAGCCAATGATGCTTTTCTGAAGATGATCGGCTATACGCGAGAAGATTTTTCTGCTAACCAAATCAACTGGCGCCAGATTACCCCGCCTGAGTATCTTCTTTTGAGCGAACGTTCAGTGGAAGAAGTGAGAACTAGTGGAATATGTAAGCCTTTTGAAAAAGAATACATTCGTAAAGATGGCGATCGCATTCCCGTTCTGCTCGGTTCTGTGACGCTTGGAAATACTCAAGAAACGGTTATTGCCTTTGTTGTCGATTTGAGCGAACAGCAAGCAGCGCTACGCGAACGCAAACAAGCAGAAGCGGCATTACAGCAAGCCAATCAGCGGAACACACGCACTCTAGAAAACATGAGTGATGCATTTATTACTCTAGACCGGGACTGGCGAATCATCTACCAAAATGCCGAAGCAGAGCGAATTAACGGTAAACCCCGCACAGAGGTCATTGGTAAGTCGCACTGGGAGGAGTGGCCTATATCATTAGGTACGAATGTAGAGCGTCAGTACCGACGGGCAATGGCAGAGCAAATTCCCGTCCATTTCGAGCATCACTACTACTTACCACCCAAGTATGACTTGTGGCTGGAGATTCACGCCTACCCTAGTGAAGATGGTCTTGACATTTTCTTCCGCAACATCAGCGATGTCTACGACGAGCTTCGCTTACGCAAACAAATAGAACGAGCTTTGCGACAGAAAGAGGAACGTCTGAGGTTAGCGAACGAACGGTTTGAGTTAGCAGCATCTGCGGTCAACTGTCTGATTTATGACTGGAATATAGAACAGGATAGCGTTGAAAGAACCGAGGGGTTAACCCGAATTTTGGGCTATTCTCTCGCAGAAGCTGAAGCAAGTGGTAATTGGTGGTGTGAGCTTGTCCATCCAGAAGATTTGCCAAGCGTACAAGAGGCGATACTTGCTTTGGAAAATAGCGATCGCTATGCTGCCGAATACCGAATTCGCAACAAAAACAATCAGTATATTTATGTATTAGATCAAGGGATAGTGGTGCAACGGGATGCAGATGGAAACCCGTTACGTTTAGTTGGCAGCACTACAGATATCAGCAAACGCAAACAGGCAGAGAAGGCAGTCCAAGCAAGTGAGGAACGGCTCAGGAGTTTTGTGAAAGCGAATATAGTTGGCATTCTCTTTGGTGATGTGAATGGTAGCATCACTGAAGCCAACGACGAGTTTTTGCGAATTGTCGGCTATACCCAAGAGGATATTCAAGCAGGTAGATTAAGCTGGGCTGATATCACGCCATCTGAGTATCAATATTTAGATGAACTGGCTATTGCCGAAGCAATAGCGAAGGGAACCTGTACTCCTTATGAGAAGGAATTTATTCGCAAAGATGGTTCCAGCGTCCCAGTTATAGTTGGCTACTCCCTTTTAGGAGAATCTCGGCATAAATCAGTCGCATTCATTCTGGATATTAGCGATCTCAAACAAGTTAAAAAAGCACTGAGTCAGAGTCAAGAGCAATTTCAAGCTTTTATGGACAATATTCCCGCCGCCGCATGGATTACAAATGCAGACGGACGTGTACTTTACCTCAGTCCAACTTATTTCAGCACATTCAATGTAGCAACAAATAAGGCGATCAATAAAAACATTTTTGACCTATACCCAGTCCAAATTGCTCAACCCCTCCTCGATAACATTAGAATAGTTGCCGAGACTAATCAGGTTATTCAAACGATTGAGTCTGTTCCACGCACAGATGGCACCCTTGGCGAATTTTTGGTCTATAAGTTTCCCATTGCCGATGCGTCTGGCCAACGCCTGGTAGGAGGGGTTGCAATTGACATTACCGAACGCGAACGTGCCCTTCGCGAACGTCAGCTTGCAGAACAAGCCTTACAAGAGCGCAGTGAAAGACTTAAACTGCTTTCGGAAACGACCAGTGATTTGCTTTCAACCGAGCGCCCTTTGGATCTAATGAACAGCTTGTTTAGCAAACTCTCGGCGCAAATGGATTTGCATTGTTACTTTCACTATTTAATTGATACACAGGAAAATAAGCAGAAACTCCGGTTAGTAGCTTGGAACGGCATTACTGATGAAGTATTTCAAGCAATTGAATACCTGGAATTTAATCAAGGGATATGCGGACTAGTGGTGCAAGAACGCCGTCAAATCGTCGTCAATAATGTGCCGCACTCTACCCATTCCCATGCCCACATTCTCCATGCTTTAGGAATTACAGCCTATGCAGGTCAACCGTTAATTGCTCAAGGAAAGCTGCTTGGTGTCCTCTCCTTTGCCAGTCGCACCCGTACCCATTTTACTTCTGGGGAAATAGCTCTATTACAAGCAACCTCCGATCAGGTGGCGGTTGCTCTGGAACGCTCTCAGTTAATGGCTTCGTTACAGCGACGGAAAGAAGAATTAATCCAAGCTAATCGAATCAAAGATGAGTTTTTGGCGGTGCTTTCCCACGAACTTCGCACTCCACTAAACCCGATTTTGGGATGGTCGAAATTACTACAAACGAAAAAGTATGATGAAGCAACCACTACTCGCGCTCTCGAAACCATTGAGCGCAATGCCAAGCTGCAAACCCAATTAATCGAAGATTTACTGGATGTCTCTCGCATTCTCCAAGGTAAACTGAGTCTGAATATTGCTCCTGTAAATCTAGAAACTGCGATCGTCGCAGCAATAGAAACAGTACGTCTAGCTGCTGAAGCCAAATCGATCGATTTACGATTTACGATTTTAGACTTCGACGCGGGCACTCAGTCTTTCCCTGCGGAACGCTACGCAAACAACAAGGCTCAGGAACCATCGAACAATGTTGGATTAGACAATTATCAAATAAATTTAGACTCAATCGATTTTAATAAGCAACTTAACAATTTAAAATGCCAAACTTCAAATTCTAAATTTTTAGTCAGAGGTGATTCCAGTCGTTTGCAGCAAGTTATCTGGAATCTAGTTTCCAATGCTATTAAGTTTACACCCCAAGGTGGAGAGATAGAAATCAGTTTAGAGTCTGTTGGTTCTCAGGTTCAGTTGCGAGTCAGTGATACAGGTAAGGGAATTAGCCCTGATTTTTTACCATTCGTCTTTGACTACTTTCGCCAAGCTGATGGCGCAACCACCAGGAAATTCGGCGGACTGGGCTTAGGATTAGCTATTGTTCGTCACATTGTCGAGCTACACGGCGGCACAGTTAAGGCAGAAAGTTTGGGTGAAGAACAGGGAGCAACCTTTACAGTCATGCTACCGTTAATCGAGGTCGATCTAAATAGCCATCAGATTGCCTCTCAAACCGATGATTTACCCAATTTCAAGGGGTTGAAAGTTCTGCTTGTGGATGATGAGCGGGATACACGAGAGTTAATTGCTTTCATTTTGGAGCAATCTGGCGCGTTAGTAATCCAGGCTGCATCTGCGATGGAAGCACTACGAATTATGCCTCAGTTCCAGCCAAATCTCCTGTTAAGCGACATTGGAATGCCAGAAGTAGACGGCTATATGCTGATTCGTCAAATTAGAGCTATGTCACCAGAACTTGGCGGGAAAATTCCTGCGATCGCCCTTACAGCTTATGCTGGTGAGGTTGATTATCAACAGGCAATTGCCGCCGGATTTGGGCAGCATATCACCAAACCAGTGGAGCCAGCTAAATTACTTCGTGCGATCGCTAACCTAATTTATAGTTGTAGCAATTGTTAATTGAGAGACTTAATTAAGTTTACAACTCGTTCCTTAACTTCATCTCGAACGCGGCGAAAAGTTTCAATTGATTGCCCTGCGGGGTCATCAAGCTGCAAATCTTTAAACACATCTCTATTACGGGTAAAATCTGCCAAATATTTCTCTAATCCCTCTTTTGTCACTCTCGGAAAACAATAATCTCAGCCAAATTCTGAGACTTTGATTTAATCCTTTGATTTAATCCAGGTTTGAGGCTTTATTTTCTAACAGAGACCAAAATTTATAGATAAAAAGTAGAAATAAAAGCCCCGTAACCGTTTGAGCGATTGGATTCTCCCAAAGTGAGAGAAGAGGGAATACATTACCCAACAACCATAACAAAAAGCCCCAGGCTGTGGAGCGTGGGGCTTTTTGTATTGTATGAATTAAAAAACCTGGCATCGAGCTATTTTTGCGTAGGGCTACCCCTAAACTATCGTTGCCGCAGCAGCGTTTCACCTCTGAGTTCGGGAAGGGTTCAGTGTGGTTCCACCGCGCAAT
>NZ_NOLJ01000006.1:485721-672096 GCF_002246015.1 Nostoc sp. 'Peltigera membranacea cyanobiont' 210A | reverse complement strand
CACCTCCCACACCTCCCACACCTCCCACACCCCTTGGATTTCTCACAAGTGAGAAATCTAGGCTTGCGCCCCTACAATGGGATATTTTTTTAACTGAAAGTTCTTTATTCATCATCCACGTCTGCTTCTTCTACCCATTCTGGTGTAGTTATGGAATCGGAGAATTCTGGGAAATCATCTGCAAAACGGATAATTTGTCCGTTGAAAAATTCTGCTACACGTTGAGCTGCGATCGCTACTTCGTCAGGTTCCCAATCAGGTGCGGGTGTTTGTTTTGGGGGTGGAGGCAAAGTTTGCATTCCGTTTCCATTTGCCCCGTTTCTATTTGCCCCGTTTCCATTTGTTCCGTTTCCATTTACGCCATTTCCATTTGCCCCATTTCCATTTACACCATTTCCATTTACACCATTTCCATTTTTTGCTGCTGTCGGTGCTGGTGGTGGATTAGTTGGCTGGGGTGCTGGCGCTGGAGGCGAAATTTGCTGGTTGTAGCTAGGTGTAGGTGGTTGCTGAACGCGAGTAGAGTCTTTTGGCGGAGGATTTTTTTTGGCTGAGGTAGAGTTTGAAGAAATTCCTTTTTCTATATTTATCTGGATTTCACGCTGGAAAGTCTGCTGGAAAGCTGCCGTAATCATCGGTAGATAAGATTTCCCTTTGTCATACCATGCCTGTTTAATCGCAATTCGAGCCACAACACCGTCGAACTCTATGAGTTGGCTCATTTGACGTAGCATTTCTTGCCTTGATTTTGGCTGGAGGTTGGCAAGCACTTGTTGCCAAATCTGAGTTAAGTCATATTCTGCTTCGCCAACAACTTCTGAAGTTACTGGTTCAATATTCACCGATGGCACAGGAATAGCAACAGGTTCTGGAGTTGGCGGTGAAACTGAGTTAGCACCAGAATTGTGATTTGTTTGCTGTTCAACTGGGGGAGATGAAGTGACGGGCTGATTTTGGGCAGCCACTTGATGATTGCCAGATACAGAATTATGATTTGTTTGCGGTTCAGCCAGAGGTACAGAAGAGACTGGGTGATTTTGGGCAACTACTGGAGGATAGCTTGGAGATACAGCAGGTGTGTTAACTCGCGGCGCGACACTTGGCGCTTGCGGCTGAATATTCGTCGCACTGGGTAACAATCCTAGTAATGTTACCTCCAACCATAAACGCGGCTGGGTGGTGTTTTTAATTTGCACTTCAGCTTCTCGCAGGTGTTTCTGTCCTGCCAAAATCACGCTGATATCGAAGTATTGAGCAAATTCAACCAGCGCTGTCCAGGTTTGCTGAGTACAAGCAACCAAATCGTGGCGGTTGGGTGCTGTTTTAGCAATCAGTAAATCGCGGTAAAAAGCAGCGAGATTTTGCAGAATAGTTAGGGGTTCTCGACCACGATCTAAAATGTAGTGAGTACAGTCTAGAACTGCTTCCGGTTTATCTTGAGCGATCGCATTTAAAAGCGCTAACAAGTCCTGTTCGCTTACCGTCCCTACCAAATCCCAAACTCGCTCTGGTGTGACTTCACCCGCTAATAAACCCAATTGGTCGAGTAGACTTTCGGCATCCCGCAACCCTCCCTGAGCAAGTTGGCCTACCAGGGTGACAGCATCGGGTGAAATATGAATGTTTTCTTTAGATGCGATCGCACTTAAATGCTTCACCATCGCTTCTAACTGAATGCGTCTAAAATCAAACCTTTGACAGCGCGAAATAATCGTTGGTAACACCCGTTGCGGATCTGTTGTCGCCAATACAAAAACCACGTGTCTCGGTGGTTCTTCTAGTGTCTTAAGTAGCGCATTGAATGCCTGGGTACTGAGCATGTGGCAATTATGCACTAAAAGCCCATTTGCCACAAAGTTATGATTATCTGCTACTTCAATGTCATAAACTCGCTCAACCCCAGCGAGGTGAACAGATTCGACTATCTCCAAACTTGTAATCCATCGCGGGGATGGAATATTGTTTAAGGTCTGCCAGCCATTTTCTACTGGTGCTTGCGCCCATCTGGATGTAGTGGTATGTTTTGCCTGTACTACTTCTGGTATAAAACTTTGTTGCGGCTGAATATCCCATTGTTGTAAGCCAACTGGCGATGAGTTGATTTTCTGCGCCAGAGAATCCTTCTGTATGCACTTGAATTTGTGGACTTCCTTGTGGACTGAGACTGAGTGAGCCATCATCCATGTACCACCAAGCAAGCCCTTCTGGGGTAATTCGATTAAGCCAGTCCATAGAGACGAGTTTTTTATCCCCATTTGGTTTAACGATTGCCAAGACATCTTTGAGTTGGGGATGGCAAGCGGTGTTACAGGTAACTGATATGCTTCCGTATCCTTTGTTAGCTGTAATTCGCAGTTTTGAACGCAATTCCTCAAGGCGATAAGCTTTGTATTCCAACCATTCTTGCTGCTTTTCTGAGTGTGTCCAACACAATCTGGGGAATCTACTGTATTTATTGGGATAACTGATAGAGCAATCTCCAAGTAAGGTTCCGTAGATAAGTCCAAGTGCATTTGGCTGGATAACTGCCGCATCGGCAAGGAACTTTTCTGTTCTAAGTTCCCAAATTCCGTGTCCCTTTTTATATGGATGTTTTTCCCAGCGAGACTGGATACTGATGATTCCTCGTCCCTTTTTTTGTAAAAAGGTTGGGATATCAAGCTTTTCTCCACACCCGCAAGCACAGAAAGGTCGGAGTAATTCGGCTTGTTTAAGGATAGATTCCAGGTCGTATGATTTTTGCCCTGATGTATTGCCTTTAAACTGGTGTCCGCTAGCAAATCTCCGGGTGCGTCCATCGATACCAAATTTGTAAATGAGGATGCCGCATCCACATTCACAGGGGATAGTATCTTCACTCCTTCTTTTACGTCCAATGCTTGTAGCCATCCCTGGTTTGTCCTAATTAAATGATTAGCTGTACATCTAATTTCTCGGTTAGTTGTCTTGATAACCAAGGTTTGCCGTTCTCCTTGGTCTAACCATCTGACAACTTTCTTGAATTCCCACTTCAGAGATGAGTCGTTGTAACTCAGTACTTTCTTGCCTTTAATTTTGGGATCGTCAATTCTGTGAAGTCCCTCATCAGTCAAGACCAGAGAATCTCCAGTTAGGCATTCGTCGATTACATAAACCTTGTAGCGACACTGCACAGGAGCAAACTGGGCTTTTTCAATCAACTCGCGGATATTATCGACACCAGTGTTACTAGCGGCATCGATTTCAATTACATCTAAGGCGTACCCCTTAGTGATCCCCTGACAAACTTCACACACACCACAAGGTTCAGCCGTGGGCTTATCACCTTTGAGACAATTGAGGGATTTAGCCAAAATTCGGGCACTAGAAGTTTTCCCCGTACCTCTTGGCCCAGTGAATAAATAGGCGGGGGCGATTTTGGATGTGCCGATCGCGTTCGTGAGGGTGGTGGCGATCGCCTCTTGGCCCACCAGTTCAGCAAAACTCTTGGGGCGATATTTGTGGTGCAGGGGTTCGTAAGACATGGAAAAATAGACTTCAATGCCTTTCAATGTGAATTAGTAGCACCGAGTCGAGTTTAGGATTCAATTATTTTAAACTCTCGTACCTGGCTTTATTTATCGATGTTGCCATAGCCCAACACTCAACTAATGCCATAAATTTTGGCACTCAGGAAAGCAAGCAACCAGAGCTTATCCTCTACTATGATTTCAACATCAATGTATCGGAATTATAGCATATCATTTAGTACATTTGTTCTATTCAAGAAGACTGGGAAGCAGAGAAGAATAACTCTTGACAAATGACTAATAACTAATGACAAATGACTATACGTTTTATTGACTGAACTAACGCCATAGTCCAGTGCGATCGCTACAATTTTATAGATAAAGTAAAACTCGATGGTGCAGCAGATGCTCAAGCGGCTATTTCAATGGCTCAAAAAGCTTTTTCAGAGCTTGTTTGGTGGAAAACAGACTACCTCAAAATCTAGGGGGAATGTGGAAAAAGAACCAGCACCACCCTTGAGCGATACGGATCTGGAATTTCTCTTCAACGAACTGTTGCAAGGAGTACATCAAGCACGAGGGGAAGCATGGGCACAGAAGTGGCTGCATAATATCGAACATCGGATCACAACTCAAGAGTGGGTTGAGTGGTTAGGGCGCTTTGGCGACAGATTGCTCGCATCTCCGACACCCAATAATGAAATGGCTGCGCGGTTAGTGCAATTGGGTGAGTTGAGCGTCGGAGAAATTGGAGATGTTGCCTATAATATCGGGATGCAGTTGTTGACACGCAATGAAGGCGAACCAGTTTGGGAATATGAAGGGCCAGATGCTTTTAGCACTCCTTTGCCCTCTGAGGTAGCTGCCCCAGTATTAGAGTCAGCAGATGCATCTGAGAACCCCCCAGAGGGAGAATACCAAACTGTCACTTTAGAACAGTTGTTTGTAATGTTACAGGAGGATGAAAATTTACGTCAGCAGATTGCTCAACAGCTTGCCGTTGAAACGGACGATCCACAAGTGCTTGTCCAGGCATTAATTAGTCAGTTATATCCTGCTGGTCAATCGACTACAGAGCAAACTGAAAATTAACTGCTTGCCAGAGTCAAATTCAAGAGTTAAACCTGGGAATTGTAACGTTGTAATGCTATGCTCTTGAAGGTTTGTATATTTTTTGCTAACCTGCTACGGAAGCGCTGTCCGAATCTAATGGATTTTTACGTAATTGATGATTTTTTTAACACAACGATGGCTACAATCTAGAAAAACAAAATCCAAGAGTGTGGCAGATGCTCAGGCGGATATCGCAGTCGCTTAAAAGGTTTTTAAAGCGCCTCATTGCAAGTAAACAGAATAGTTCTCTCAAGGGTGCGAGAGGACGCAATCTGGTGGGGGTACTACCAGAACTAACCAATGCGGATCTGGAACAATTGTTTATCCAATTGTTAGAAGGCGTGCATCAAGCACGAGGACGACAGTGGGCATTGAGGTATCTGCAACGGATCGAAAATCGCGTTCCGGCTGAACGTTGGATAGACTGGTTGGTGATGTTTGGTGAAAGCTTACTAGCTTCACCTACACCAAATCCTCTTTTAGCAACACAGATGGTGCAATTGGGGGAACTTGGTGTTGGCAGAATTGGAGAAGTTGCTTATGACATTGGCATTCGGCTAATGCAAAACTTACCTACAGAAATAGAAGGTTATCAGGAGAATCAGGCACAAGATGATCTAGAAATTACTCCTGGGCAAGAACTGATCCGCGATTTGGGGGAACAGTTATGGGAGCATGATGAGCCAGATGTAATAGAAACTACTCCTGGACAAGAACTGATCCGCGATTTGGGCGAGCAGTTATGGGAGTATGATGAGCCAGATGTGGTAGAAACTACAACCGATGAAGAAATTCTCCCAACTCCTGGACAAGAGCTAATCCTTAGCTTTGGCGAACAATTATGGGAATATGATGCGCCAGATGTTGAACCAATAACGTCAACACCCCAAAATGACTCTTTTGAGGAGAGATCGCCCGAAAACTTAGAGGAAGTGGTATGGGAATATGAAAGGGAAGACGCCCAAACCACAATACCAGAAAATATCCCTCTCCCGGCAGCGGAAGATTCAATCAGCTTGTTAACCGAATTGAGGTTTGACGAAGAAGAAGTTGTTCAAATTACAACACCAGCAAATCTCCTTTCCACTAGACAAAGGACTGAATTAGCAACGTCTCCCTCGGTGGAAACCTGGGATAACACTTTGACGAATTTAGAGCCGAATGTGGCAAATACTTTAGATGAGTTGTGGGTGAGGTTGGATCAAAGTACCAATTTAGTCCAGCAACTTGCTTCGGATTTGGCAGTTCAAAGCAGTAATTCCCCTGGTATTATTGAGCGACATAGTGATAATCCGATTACCCACGCTCAAGGGTGGTTTTACCAAGGTCTTCAGCAAGCGAAAACAGGCGATTTGTTAGGCGCGATCGCATCTTATGACCAAGCTATTGAAATGCAACCCGAATTCTCAGAATATTGGTTTAATCGAGGCTTAACGCTGTTCCATTTAGAACGTTTTGATGAAGCGATCGCGTCTTATGAAACAGCCATAGAATTGAAGCCAGACTTCTACAAAGCTTGGTACAACCGGGGTGGAACTCTCGGAGAATTAGGATACTTTGAAGAAGCGATCGCCTCTTTTGATAAAGCTATAGAAATCAAGCCAGACTATCAAGAAGCTTGGTCTAGCAAGGGTTTAGCACTGCTAAAATTAGGTTGGCTACCAGAAGCTATTGCTAGTTATGACCAAGCGCTGCAACTCGAACCAGAAGACCAGGAAAACTGGTATCACCGAGGCATAGCTTTAGCTGTCAGCGAACAATTTGCCGAGGCGATTATATCTTACGACAGAGCTATAGAAATTAACCCAGAGTACCACGAAGTTTGGATAGACCGGGGTGTAGTGCTGTTTAATTTAGGTAGGTGGTCAGAAGCGATCGCTTCCTGGGACAAAGCACTTTCAGTTCAAGCTGATTTCTACTTAGCTTGGTACAACCGAGGTATAGCATTAGACAACTTAGGACGGAGACAAGAAGCGATCGCCTCCTATCGGCAAGCGATCGCCATTAAACCCGACTTCCACTTAGCTTGGTATAATCAGGCAATAGCACTGTTTCATTTAGAACAATTTGTCGAAGCGATCGCTTGTTATGACAACGCTTTGCAAATTAAACAAGATTATTGGGAAGCTTGGATTGGTCGGGGAACTGCGATCGGTCATTTAGTAGATTCTGAGGAATTGCTGAATTTGTCGAGTAGTATCATCGCGGCAAATCCCGCCTTACAACAGGGCGGCTACGAAGGAAAATTAGCCAGCTACGAAGAAGGGTTAAAGCATCTGCGGACAGATACCCATCCAGAAGGTTGGGGTAGATTGCATTTTGCGATCGCTAATACTTACTACGAAGAAGGTAAAAAACATACCAATACCCGCGATTATTGGCGTAAAGCTGCATCTGAGTACCATCAGGCGCTGTTAACCCTGACATTAGAGTATTTTCCCCAGTTGCATTTAGAGGTATTACAATCTCTCAGCAAAGTGTTGATGGGTTTGGGACAAACCACACAAGTTCAAGAATTGCTGCAACGTGGGACAGATTTATTGCGACAATTACTGAGTGAAGAAACTCGCTCAGATGAAAGTAAAAAACAGCTAGCTCTAAAATTTGTCGGCTTCGATCAATTGGCAGTTGACTTAGCTGTAGAGTCGGGTGATTTAGTAGAAGCTTGGGAAATTGCCGAACAAGGTAAAAATGCTTGTTTAAACTGGCTGCTTTCTGGTTGGAATGATAATATTTACTCGCCTTATTATGGCGCAATTCAACAACTATTCAATCCCACAACAGCAATTATTTACTGGCATATTAGTCCAGTTGCCCTACATACTTTCATTCTCAAAGACCAAGCGCCATCACCAATTCTCCTGTTTACACCCATGCAAGATACTGGGGTAATACCTTTAGGAGAAGACGCTATTCGTCTCAATGAATTGCCTTTACCCGAAGCAGTGCAGCGCCTAATTGAATTTGAAATCTGGCTAGAAGATTGGCATCAACAATACCAAGAATATCGCAGCACAGCCCAAGACAAAGAAAGTAAAAGTCACCATTCTTGGCGAGTTGAGATGGAAGAGAAACTGTTGCAACTGTATGAAATCCTGAATATTTCCACAATTGCACAGGAACTCGAAGGCATCACCCAACTTGTCTTAATTCCTCACCGTGACTTGTACAGATTGCCCATTCATACACTTTTCCATCTTTCTTCGCCATCACCAGAAGAGTTACCCAACGTAGAATCAAATTTCAGCGTCACCTATCTACCTAGTGCCCAAATAGGTTTATCAATCAGAACTGAGGATATTTGGCAGTGGCAAAATAAGTTCTTGCTTAGTGTTGAACATCCAGAAAGTACAGGTTATCCCACACTTAAATTTGCCAAACTGGAGTCTGAAATTGTTAGTCAGATGTTCAATAATATCCAGCGAATTCAGGGGGCAGAGGCTACAAAAAATACTGTCGAAAATGCCTTATCCGATAGTTATAACATCTTGCATTTTACGGGTCATGTCACTAATAATTTAGCTGAACCTAAAAAATCAGAATTAGTATTAGCAGGTGAAGAAAGGCTTACTCTAGATGAAATCTGCCAACAAAATCTAGATAGTTACAACCTTATTACCCTCTCTGCGTGTGAAAATTTAAGTACTAACAACTACACTATCAGCAGCGAATATGTGAGTTTAGTCAGTGGTTTTGTAACTCAGGGCATACCTCATGTAGTGAGTACTCTCTGGAGTGTAGAATCTTCGGCTAGTGCCTTGGTGATGATCGAGTTTTACCGACGATTACAGCCGAATAAATCAGCCGTTACTGCCTTAGCCGAAGCAACACGATGGCTGAAAGAACTAACTGCTGGAGAACTGACAAAATGGTATGAAGACATCTTAAATAATCTGCATCCAGAGGAAGTAAGAATTCAAACTTATTTAGCGACACAACTATATAGAAATAGTAAAATGGCATCAGATAAAATTCTTTATAACCATCCTTACTACTGGGCAACATTCATAATTACGGGTAAGCCGTATTAAAATAATTAGTAATTCGTAATTAAGTTTTTCTGCTGAAAATCAAGCACAGTAACCGTTTGGCTGTATGGGCATGTTCTTTAGCGTACAAAAAACCCGTGTTAGCACGATGATCCCCCATAGGCTACAAGGAAATCCATGAGTTGGGTCATACTATGTTTCACTCAAATTATCCGATTTGGCATAATGAGTAAAGTCTCCCTTTCATTTCTAGTTTAGTCTGTGATGTGAGAACTAAAGCATTCACAGGAAAAGCTGGCTCCGAAAGCCGATTCTTGATTTCTAAAGTTTTGGCGTCACTCATCTCACTGAAGCCATCTACATTCACAATGACTAAAACACGGCGCTGTCTCAAAAGCTGGTCAAGCAATTCTGGCAAGATAGAATCAGTCGCCTCAACCAAGTCTCTAAGCTGTCCAGATATGGCGTTTATAAAAAGTTTATCATCAGCTTTATTTTCTGAATTGAGTTCAAAGTCAGTAATCAGCACTGGCAACATGAGGTGCTTGCAGAGCCTCTCATTCTTGTCTTTTGACATTGCCCATTTAGCCAGTTGATAGGCTAGTTTTGTTCCTCCTTCTCCCTGAATGACTAAGCGAGTTAGCTTTTTAGAAAAAATTGGTTGCAGTTCCTTGATAGTAAGCTTAGTGACTGAAGTGCCATCTAGCTCAACGGCGATAGGTTCGTAATCATCGTATTTTTTTACTAGTGCGAGAAAATTCTTATTGAATAATTTGTATTGATTTGAAATCCACTTGTCAAATACTCTTGGTCGATAACAAAAAAAATCCAAAAAACTAATAAAAGTCAAGATATCAATCGTTCCCTTAAAACCTCCTGATAGCGGATAAGGTAAATCAATACCCTTAAAGCGATTGAAAGCTTGCTTGATGTAAAACACTCCTAATGGATTTAGCAAAAAAATGAAAATCCAAACAGATGGTAAGACTAAAAAATAGAGCATCAGTACTAAAATTAACGGATTTTTTTGAATCCAGTCGAATATGAGGAATTGCAACTGTCGATTAAGAATTTGGAGATACCATTTAACCTCTTTTTCTTCTTCTAAAAAAAGCTTTTCTTTTTCGTTTGATTTCTCTAAAACCTTAGCTGCATTTTGCCCATTCCGTATTATTAATAATTGCTTCCATCCTCCAAAAGACAAGGATTTATCTTTATTTTTAGTTGGGTCTTGATAGGCTTGGTTTTTAAAGAATTCCTGCAAAGAATAGGCGGCATATTTGCGAACTTGTCGATCTTCCAATGAATCTTCCACAACCTCAATCAGGGCACGGACAGTCTCTTCGGACTCTAACCCCACTTTCCCCAGAGCATAAGCGGCAGATTGACGAACGTATGTTTCATCGTTTCCATCTTTGAGGATACTGATGAGGACGGAGACAATGCGTTTTGAGCCAGCAACTTTTGGGTCTGACGCAATTTTCCCTAAAGCATTGATGACATCTGTGCGAAATTGTACATTCTGATTCTTCTCCTCTTTCTCTACCTCGATGAGTTTGGAGATAGCGTCTTTGGCATTTGAACCCATTAACCCCAAGGCATTGGCAGCACTAGAACGAACTAATGTATTCTTATCTTTGAGAGCTATGATAAGGGGCTGGACAGCATCCTTAGCAACTATTGGCTCAGACCCCATAGACCCCAGAGCAAGGGCAGCATTTGCGCGAAGTAAGTATGCCTCTGGCTTCTGTTCTTTTAGAGCGCTAATGAGGGCAGGGACGGCTTTGCCATTTAAACTTGCTTTCAAATCAGCATTTCCTAGTGAATTAGCAGCTTTGGCACGAACAACTATGTCCTGCTTCTTCTCCTTCAAGAGATTGACGAGGGTGGGGACAGCAGCGCTAGCGTCTGAACCCATTGTCTCCAGAGCGTAAGCGGCACTGGCACGAACTTGTACATTCCGATGTTTCAAGGCGATGATAAGGGTGTCGACAAGATCGTTGATAGTTTCCTCGTTCCCAAAAAATTCTCTCAAGGACTTTTTGGTTATTTTATTGATTGCCCAAGATATTTCCCCTATGGAATTGGCTGCTCTGGAACGAACACCAGCTACTTCCTTATCATCTTTCAAGGTTTTGATTAATTCAGGGATAGCTAAGTTGGCAAGAATTTCGACATCCTCTCGTGTAGTAGGGATATAACTCCTTTTCCCAAGGGCTACAGCTGCACTGACTCTAACTGTTGCCTCCTGATCCTTGAGTGCTTTGGTCAGGGCGCTAACAGCCACTGCGGCACTCCCAGAAGGATTTGCGAAATTAGGATTTCCCAAAATTGGTCTTCCTAAAGCAGATGCGGCAGTGACACGAACGGTTACATCCCGATCCTTTAACTGCTGGATATAGGCATTAACCTCAGCGTCTAGAGTTTTAACCTCTGCATCTGGACTTTGTGCCCATCCTGTATGGTTGATCTGTGGTACAGACAAAGAGACACACAGGACAATACCCTTAAGAGCTACAAGAAATTTTTGTCTAGTGTGCTTGATCATAGGTTGTTCTCCATAGGTGGATATTATCTTCAGAGATCGTCCGTCACCAAGATCACAAGATCACAAAGGACGCGGCGGAAAGTTCACTCCATACTCTTGTGTAGGAGGAACGCTGTCCACCGCTTATTTATTGTTTGTTGATTGTTTATGAAGAAATACTTGCCAACCAATAACAAACAACTCGAAATCCTATGTATTTTAGTTAGAAGATGAGTTAACAATGTGCTTTAAACTTTTCTGCTGCTTCTTCCAGTAAATTATCAGATGTTGGCTCTAGTCTAGAAGACTCAGTCCAAAGCACACACAACCCGAAAGCCGATGTAGTAACTTAAGTCATAGGGGAGTCCCTTAGCACGACTTGCTGCTCTGCAAAGTTCTGAATAGTTTATCCATGAACCCCCACGCATCACCCGATATTGATTCTCATCATCAGATAGCCATACACTTCCATCTAAAGGTGCTTCCTGGTAGTTATCATACCAGTGGTCAGCACACCACTCCCACACGTTGCCATGCATGTCGTACAAACCAAAGGCATTAGCCTTCTGAAAGCTCCCAACTGGAGTTGTTTGCTCACGCGATTTTCCTCGGTAATTCCCCTGAAATGAAAACCTGTTTTCCTTGATGGAAATTTGATGATTACTGGAATATCCAAAATCGGGTGTAATAGATGTGAGATGAGAAGAATAACTACAGGAATACCCGAACCCTGAGATGGGACATGTAGGAGGAGGTGAAGAAGGAGGAGGTGAAGAAGGAAGTGAATCAGGAGATGAAGGAGTATTTGCCTCATAACTATAGATGAAGCGTCCATCATAGTTCGCCAACTCAGTTGTGGTAGTCTTACCAAAATAGAAAGGAGTGGTTGTTCCAGCGCGACAAGCATACTCCCACTCAGCTTCGCTAGGCAACCTGTACTTTCGTCCCGTTAACTGTGCTAACCGTGCACAAAATTCGACTGCATCATACCAGGAAACCCGCTCTACAGGTCTGTTGTCTCCTTTGAAATCAGCAGGAGCAGGCGCAAGTGGGCGATTGATTTGAGGGAGGGCTGCTACAAACCGCCACTGTGCCTGGGTAACTGGATACTTACTCATAAAGAAAGGGGCTACTGTCACTATGTGCTGTGGACCTTCATGGGTATCCCTTCCTACTTCTGCTTCTGGTGCCCCCATCAAGAAAGTGCCGCCCGGTATTGCAACCATCTCTAACCTCTCTCCACTATCAAGTTTTTCACAGAAGAACTGGGCTTGAGCGTGGCGTTGGAAATTTTCCTTTTCTTGGCCATTCACTGTAATGATTTCAAATTCAAACACAGTTGTAGCAGTTGAGTGCTCTTCTTCTAACTTACTCAATGAAAACATTCTTCTGTTCAACGGATATGTGCTAGATAAACTACTAGCGAAGCCTCTTAAATGTTCTTGTGTCCTCATTAGTCTTAATCTCTTATGTGAAAGTACAATCGGCGATTTCCGTTGTGAAATCTCCCATCATTGGAACCAGAATATTGCCTAATAATCTATGGGAGGAATGGCGCTGACAAAGTGTAAACAAAAAACTCAATGACATATTTTGAGTTTTCACCTTCCACTTATCAAGCTTCTACCTAGCCTTTATGCAGCAGATGAGTTTTTGTAACAGTTCTTGATGTTTTGCTGATAACCGCCTTCTATCCTCCAGTAATGGAGTATCGGTTCAGTTGTGGACAGAAGGCTTTTCAATTGGTATTGAGTCGAGATAGAATGGCACTAAGAAAAGCGCAAAAGCTTGTGTAGCCTCGTTCCCAGCCTCCAGGCTGGGAATGTATTCAAAAGAGGCTCTGCCTCTGGTCAAGCTACTGGAGGCGGAGCCTCCCAGAATGGGTTTTGACATTTGAAATTGTCAAACAATACTTTCTGGAAGAATTACCCTAATACAGCTTTGTCTAAACCGATAATTACCGTTCGCCTAATTACACGCGACGAACTTCCGCAACTTTTGGTTTTATATAACCACCTAAATCCTGTCGATGCGCCTTTACCTGCTGATGATGTTTTACAATCTATGTGGGATGCGATTTTACACGATCCCCGTTTGTATTACATCGTGGCTGATGTTGATAACCAGCTAGTAGCAACATGTAATTTAACCATTGTTCCCAATTTGACGCGTGGCGCACGTCCATACGGCATTATTGAAAATGTTGTTACCCATCTCGATTTTCGACAACAGGGATTTGGGACAAAAGTGCTACATTATGCCTTAGCTTTAGCATGGCAGCAACAGTGCTATAAAGTGATGCTTCTAAGTGGCTCAAAAAACGAGGAGACGTTGCACTTCTATGAAAAAGCAGGATTCAAGCGTGGGCTAAAAACCGGATTTGTTGCCCTACCTCCAGAGGAGTTGTGAGCAAAATTGATACAGATTAGCCAGCTTCCAAAAATCCTAGTTTATCTTTGGGTTCGCTTTTATAAAATAGTCTTTTGTAAAAAAATAATTCCTAGCCAAAAATCTTGGCGCAATCAGGCTCGAAATTTTTGATTGCGATCGCTAATTTTCAGTCTAGTATTTGAAAATTTACCATCAAGGACAACTATCTAAAGAGTGAAAGTTTTTCCTCAAAATCCAGCCCTGAGTTAGTTGTATAATTTCGATCAAAGATTAATAATACATCATATCGCCAAGAGACATTTTATTTATTAAATCTTGCTAAAGATCATGATACATTTAGTTTGACGGCATGAACCCTCGTCGGCAATTATAAAGAGATGGCTATTAAAGGCCAATTATTTTACTGCTTGACTGGAATTTTAAAACTGATAAAATCGCCTACCTGCATTAATTATCTTTATTGTTGCAACAGAAGAGATGACCACAGTATGCCTGCTTCTCTTTAGTGCGATCTGCGGTTCTTTAAAAAACACACAAATAGGAATCCGATACTACATGTGGTAAACATTTGGATAAATGTTATGAAATATCAGAGCAGCTATTCATAATGTCCCACATTTGAACTTTCCAGAGTTAACGGGTTTCATTTTTGGTTTCCATATTAAGGCGAACCAAATAATTATCTGGATATTTGTATTCACTTAACCTTGCATCCAGTATTTTCCAATAGTCAACCCAAGAAATTGAAAAGAGGATATTTCCATGTCTAGTTTGTTTCGTTGGTCATCAACAAAGGTTACTTTGCTAGTTCTGGGAATTACAGCTGCGACAATAACCCCCATCGTAATTTCTGCCCCAGCTTCATCTCAAACTCCTGTTCCATCTGCGACACCATCACCTGCGACACCATCGCCTACTTCAACAGTTAACCTGTCTGATGTTTCCTCAGATTATTGGGCGCGTCCCTTCATTCAAGCCCTAGCTGAGAATAACGTAATTAGTGGCTTTCCTGATGGTACTTATAGACCAAATCAGCCTGTGACTCGTGCAGAATTTGCTGCTTTGATTCAAAAAGCTTTCAGTACCCAAAACCGAGTCCGGCAATTAAGCGCGGGTGGATTTAGTGATGTTCCTGCTAACTACTGGGCAGCTGCGGCAATTCAAAACGCCTACGAAACTGGATTTTTGGCAGGCTATCCTGGGAACGTGTTTAGACCAAATCAAGAAATTCCCAGAGTGCAGGGGATCGTTGCTTTAAGTAGTGGTTTAGGTTTAACTGGTGGCGATACAAGTACTCTCACTACTTACTACAACGATGCCTCAGCTATCCCAGAATATGCTGTTGGCAGTGTGGCAGCAGCGACAGTAGGTAATCTTGTTGTCAACTACCCGGATGTAAAACAACTCAATCCACAACAGTCTTTGACTCGTGCTGAAGCAGCAGCACTTTTATATCAAGCTTTAGTTAAACAAGGACGGGTGCAACCGATTGCTAGCAATCTTCCAGCTAGTCAGTACGTTGTAGCTGGAACTCCTGTAAGTACTGATATCGTTTCTCTGGCAGCATCCAGTAGTTCTTTTACAACTCTGACTTCTTTATTAAAGACAGCCGGTCTAGTAGATATTCTTCAACAGCCAGGCCCTTATACAGTCTTCGCTCCCACCAATGATGCCTTTGCTGCTTTGCCTGCCGCTACCTTAGAACAGTTACAGCAACCAGAGAACAGAGAAGCGTTAGTTAAGATTTTGAGATATCATGTGGTTCCCGGTGCAGTAACTGCTAGTCAACTCTCGGCAGGGGAATTGACAACCGATGAAGGAAGACCAGTAAATATTAAAATCGATTCCGCTAACAGTCAAGTCTCGGTGAATAATGCCAGAGTTCTCCAGGCAGACGTGAAAGCTAGCAATGGTGTTATCCATGCAATTAACCAAGTCCTGATTCCGCCTGATGTTAACATCAGTCAGTTAAATCAGCCATCAACAGGAAGTACAACGCCTGATGTTAACGTAGGCAGAAGTACTCGTGGTGGCAGAAGCTATATCGGAGGTGGTGGTAATATTGGTTTGAGCGGCAACGATTCAGCTTTGAGCGATAGTAACTTTGCAGTAATCAGCAAACTTGGTCTGACAAACAATCTATCAGTTAGACCATCGGTGATCTTTGGGGACGATACAATATTTTTGGTTCCCGTAACTTTAGATTTTTCTCCACGGACAGCAGGTAACGTGGGTGAACGAAGCTTTGCTATATCTCCTTTTATAGGTGCTGGCGTAGCAATTGAAGCTAATCTGGATACTGATATTGGATTACTGCTAACTGGTGGTGTAGACCTTCCTGTAGGTTCTCGATTTACGGTGACAGGTTCCGTAAATGCTTCTTTTCTGGATGATACTGATGTAGGGCTACTATTGGGAGTTGGCTATAACTTCTAAGTAAATAGAAGCAGAACACGCAATAAGGGCGCACAGTTAGTTGTGCGCCCTTGCTGTATTAAGGTCGCTTGATTGCTAAAGTAAGTCCATCAGCGATGGGGACAAGAGAGAGGGTAATGCGTTCGTCATGATGTAACTTCTCGTTCAGCGCCCTGATTGCTTGAGTGCTTTCATCTTGATTTTGCTCATCAGCTACTTGTCCAGACCATAAAACATTATCGATCGCAATCAATCCACCTGGACGCACTAATTGCAGCGATCGCTCATAATATCCATCATAATTTTCTTTATCAGCATCAATAAAGGCAAAATCAAAAGTCTCGGCTTGCCCAGTTGCTAATAGCCGATCTAAAGTTTCCAAAGCTGGAGCCAATCGGAGATCAATTTTATCAGCAACCCCAGCTTCTTGCCAATATCGCCGAGCGATCGCAGTAAATTCTTCACTCACATCACAAGCGATAATCTTGCCATCAGGCGGTAGCGCCAAAGCTACAGAAAGTGAGCTATAACCCGTAAACACTCCAACTTCTAGGGTTTTCTTCGCTCCAATTAACTGTACCAGAAGGCTCATAAACTGCCCTTGTTCTGGTGAAATCTGCATTCCACTCCGGGGATGATTGGCGGTTTCTTGGCGCAACTTTTCAAGAATTTCTGGTTCTCGCAGCGAAACGGATAAAAGATAATTGTAGAGTTGTTTATCAAGACCTATAGACTGTTTTGGCATGGTAGATGAGAGAATTGAGAGAATCTACAGTTATACTATCGCTGATAAGTGGAATCTCAGGAATAACATGGTGCGGTTAGTTTTGACAGCAATATTGCTGGTGCTAGTAACAGCTTGTGGCAGTATTGGACTGCTACCGACTAGCGAGTTAGTGCAAAAAGCGATCACACTTGGGCTAGAACAAACTCAACAAAAACTTAGCCAACAGTTGGATTTAGATTTTCAAGGATTTGAAATCAAGCGGCTATCAATTACCCAAGAACAACCCCTGACGATTGAAAATTTACCAGCTTTCCACGTCCGGGGAACCTACGATTTGATTGTTAAGCTACCAAAACGACGCTTAACGCAACCACAACAAGCATTTGACGTTTACTTGCAAATTCAGCAAGAAGGTAAAACTTGGCGATCGCTAATTCCAGAAAAAGGTAGCAAAGATACTCAATCAATTTGGCGTAGTTATCTCATCCAATAGCGATCGGAAAAGGTTTGAATTGTCTCATTCTTTGCCCAAACTACAGGTTAAATTTTGTGTATCCTGTACCGTCGTCTTCTGCAATAATTACAAAATCGAAGGATTCAACTAACGCGTGTATTGCACCAGTTCCGCCATAGGGATAGCTAAAGGGTTCAAATTCAAGTTTAGCTCTGTCGGCAGAAACCATCCTACAAGCAATTAATTGATATTCACCATTTTGAAAAGCATCAAACATAGAATAAAAGTCCCAAGGAGTTTCGAGGCTAGGATCTGTCCACCTCTGTTCCACAGGTGTTGCAAACCAGCGACGGTAATATTCAGTCTCTTCCTCTTCACTAGGCCACCAAAAATGTGATAATGCTTTGCGAGCAAAAAAAATTAGCCAATCTTCTTCATTACGCCAAGAATTATTGTCTTTATCTTTTTTAATTTCGTTGAAAACTTCACAAAGAGCATTGAATCTTTTGGAATCATCTACTTGAAACTCTACAAAGAAGTATTCCATTATTTCTCCCTTCTTTTATTATGTGCAACTAGAAAAACCATCACAAATATATTTGTATAATTGAGAACCACTAGCCATAATCGAGGTGATAGTTTCACCGGAGACAGGGCAAGATGTATATTAATTTTTTCATCAGTTCTATTGCAGGAATTGTGGTTGTGGTGCTGGCAGCTTTTGGCTTACTGCAATGGTTGCACATCCCTGCTGGTAACTTTCTTGACTGGGTGATTGGTGGTGCTAGTTTTTGGTGGCTGTTGGTAATTGTTACCGTACCGTGGAATGTGCATTTTCAAGCCAAAGAAGTCTTAGCAGAAGCAGCACAATCAACTGAGAAAGGAATTCCAGTCGATGAGAAACAAGTGAAGTATGTCACAGTGTTGGCAAAGCGATCGCTCTGGGTTGCCATAGCTTTACACTTATTCTCAGCCATTGGTCTTTATACTCTTGCTGTCACTGGTATTAGTACAGTTGGATATATAAGTTCTGGTGCAGCCTTGTTATTAACAATTCTGCGTCCCGCGATTCGCGCTTATGAGTATTTATATGCGCGGTTAGCGATGATTCGCCAAGAATGGAAGTATCCACGCGAAGATATTTTTGAACTGCGCGATCGCTTCTCTATATTGGAACAAAAAATCCAGTCATTGGAAGATCAACTCAATCCTGAACAACCCTATTCCTTATCGGCAACTCAACAACGTTTTGCCGAAGAAACTCGCAGAGATTTAGCTCGAATTGCGGCCAATTTAGAAGAATTACGGGCGACAAATCAAACGGAACATGAGCGTTTGGGGAGAGAAGCCAGAAATGCGATCGCGCAACTTTCCACCGACGGGCAATTTCTCGATCATGTCCGCGAAATTATTCGATTTTTTAAGACCGCTTAATAATTGCTTTAAGAGGTTGTTTGAAAAGTGTTTCGCTGTGACTTTAGGCACTTGATGAAAATTCTAGATCGCAAAGATGCGATAAATCATCACAAAGACGCGATAAATCGCCGTCTCTACAAAAAACTGATTATTGTAGAGACGGCGATTCATCGCGTCTCTAAAATTTTTGATACCGACAAGAGGACTTTTCAAACATCCTCTAATAGCTATGGCGGTTCTCATTTATATGAAGTACATTTTTCAACCTCACCCCGTGTTTGCGTCAGGAAAGATCGGGTGAGATTCTGATTGTATATGTTATAACTTTGTACGGATGATGTTTGGTGAAGCTCACATAACTTCAGGAGTACTCACGGTGAATCAGATACAACTGACTTTAACTATTGGCTACTTATTAATGACATTCTATTTTTTAACTAATTGGTTAATATTTTCCTTACGTCATACTGCTTCCAATCCCGAAGATAAATTTTTATCGGTTGTGATGTTTGTGGTGACAACTATCTTCTGGCCTCTGATGATTCCGATGTCTTGTTTAGAAATGGTTCAACAAAAGCGAATAGACTTTAGTAAAATGATTCCTGTTCTCTTAGCAATATTTGTATTTAGTATTTCATATTATTTAACCGAATAATTAATAATTCCTCCTCGTAAACTGCATAGATATAAAGAGAAGCCGGAGGTTTGACTTGTTACCCTCCGGCTTCTTTATGCACAACTACCTTTACTTGTTAGGCAGTCTATTTATTCAACTTGGAATTGATTAACGGCGTCTGCTGCCAAAACCACTTGAGCGGCGGGGTGCTGTACTACGCCCACTACCAAAACCACTGCCAGAATTGCGTCTAGGTGAGGTGGCTCTGCCAGAAGGTTGCAATGTGCTACCACCAAAACCAGAACCAGAAGGACGGTTATTACCTGTAGTGCTACGCGGGGTATTGCGTATATTTGAATTTCCAGGATATGACCTTCTAATTGTCCCTGTATTGCGGAACGCAGTGCGATTTGTTACGGCTGCTGGTGGCGCATTATAGCGAGTTTGGTAGTTTTGAACTGCTTGGCCATAGCTTCCGCCATATCCACCAAAGCCACTTAATCCTTGTCCTGATTGATAGACAGGGGGTACATAATATTGGGGTCTAAACAACATACTACCAATTGCCTGTCCCGCCAAGCTACCAGCTACAGACCCAGCAAATGGTGCCCAGAAGTTATTTTCTCGACGCACTACAGTCGTTTCTTGTTGTCCTGTTTGGGGATTGGTTTTATTCTCGGTAACGTTGTGGACGTACTCGATTTTAAAGTCTTCCGTCAGATATAAAATCGGTTGTCCTTTTTCTACCTTTAGATAGGTTTTCTTACCCTGCTTGATTTCATCATCAGTTAACCGTGCCATTTGCAAATTTTCGGTTGCAAAGGTTGGGGGATTATTGTTAAGTAAAAACAGGCTATACTCACCAGTTGCATCGTCATAAGTAGCTTGTTGTATTTGATACTGCCCATCACTCAGTTTCGTGTTAGTAGAGGTTTGGCTAACGTTCTTAGCTGGAGGGGTAGTGGTATTTTGCTCTCCTCCCCCACAGGCTACAGTTGTCAGGCACAAACTCATAGCTAAAAAAACGGCTGTAAATTTACGCACTATGGTCATGATCATTGGATTATTGTCCTATCTCCAAGCTTAACAATTTCTCGATGTGAGTAGTAAGTACGGACTACCCAACAGATTACAAAGGAATCAATTCTGGGTAATATTGCAACAGTTGATCGCTAGTGAGTTCATCGCCTAACTGTGCTGGTGAAAAATGTACTTGGATTGCCTTTAATCTATGTTTATAATGCAAATTTATCAATGCTTTCAATCCTTCCTTGAGCGCCTGAACGTTAGAAAGATCGGTTTCTAATTCTGGCACTTCTCCTTCATAAGCGACTGTAATCATCACAATAATGTTGTGGGTTACAGGTATAGATAAAGGTTCATTCAATCCAGAGTCAGAACTGTAATTTGGTTCGCTGAGATATCTTTCGGCAGAGTCAGTAAATAATTCATTCACGTAATCCCCCGCTTCGCCCTCATTAAAAAATACGTCACCTTCGTTAGCAGCAGAAAGCCAATATTCATCATATTGCAGCAGGGTTTGGCTGATTTCTACCAATCCTTCTCCTAAAACTTCTAAATCGCCATCGACATCGATCGCATCCCGTCCAGCACTATTTAATACTCCCAAAATTGGCGCTACTTCACCTCCCCCTAAGTGCAGAAATAGGCGAAACACTACATAGCGAGTTCGACCGATCATTTTATTAAAAATATTGCTCATTTTTTCCTCCAAAATTTTTGTTTTTTGTCATTTGTCATTTGTCATTTGTCATTAGTTCAATGCCCCATGCCCACTTGCCCTGAGCGTACCTTGGAAGGAAGCAAGCTACGCGTAGCGTCTCACAGAGAAGCCGTTCGCGTAGAGTCTCGCAGAGAAGGGATGCTCCATCCCCCATAACTAATGACTAATATAATGAAATCCTTTGACAAAATCTATAATTATATCTAATGAAGGTAATATATTTTTTGTTGAATCACTGGATATATCATAAGCTGAAGCATTGAGAGCAGAACGATTAATAAATCTTTTACCAAAGTTGGGATGGTCATAAACAATCAAGGTGTGGGCGCTGGAATTCGTTAAAACTATTTGGGTTGGGGCTTTACAAAAATTTAACTTTGCGGCTACTTCGATATTTTTTTTCATCTGTTTAATTGTTGTAGCCTGATTTATAGCTTGTTCTAAAAGAGTATTTAATTGTTTCACTATATGAGGCGATTTTAGCGGTTTTAAGTTTTGATTTGCAACAACTTCACTGTTAATCATTTCCACAATCCTAGAAATATTCTTTTGCGTAGATGCTGCATCTAGAAAGGGAAGAATGACGATGTAAGCAGTGAGAAATAATGCTTCGTCGCTATCTACATGAAAGGTGAAAATAGTTCGGCGACGGCCACTTTCAATGCTTGGAGGTTGTTTCAGCCCCCGATATTCTTGAGCAATTTGGTAGTAAGCGCCAGCGATCGCAAAATTGGCTTCGTGTTCTAAGGCTGCATCAACAATAATCCGAATTGTTGGCGGTGTTTCGTTAAAAAAATCTCGTGACTCTTCAGAATGGAAGTTTTGGACAATGGAGCGATCGCCATTTGGGCTAAGATCGACCCATTCACAAATCATGCCTTCAGTTTTTAAACCAAATCTGGAAGTGGCATAAAGCTTGGCTCCCGTTAAGGTTGCTCCTGTTAAGTCAGCACCGATCCATTCTGCCCTAATTAATTTTGCCTGAGTTAAATTGGCGTGGATTAAACTTGTATTTGTTAAATTGGCATTGCTTAAATCTGCGCCAATTAAATCAGCCCCGCTCAATTTTGCACCGCTCAAATCTGCCCATCGGAGATTTGCGCCGCTCAAATCTGCCCATCGAAGATTTGCACCACTCAAATCTGCCCCGCTCAAGTTAGCATGGCTGAAATTTGCTTGTCTGAGTTCGGCATCTCGCAAATTTGCACCGCTCAAGTCAGAACGACTGAGATCGCTGGCGTTTAAGTTAGCCATCTCAAAGTTTGCTCCAGTTAAAGAAGCACCTCTCAAGATAGTCTCGCTTAAGTTAGCGTGACGGAGATTCGCTTGGCGGAGTGTCGCCTCTCGCAAATCAGCACCGGTGAGGTCAGCTTCCAATAAATCAGCGCGACTGAGATCAGCGCGAATTAACTCGGCGCGGATTAATGACGCTCCTCTGAGTTGAGCGCGACTTAAATCCGCTCGAATCAAATTAGCAACGTTGAGACTGGCGTTATTGAGGATGGCGCTGCATAGATTCGCGCCACTCAGTCTAGCTACATTTAGCTTGGCATTGCTCAAGTTAGCTTCATTCAGATTCGCGCCACTCAGGTTGACTATACTCAAATTAGCATCGCTCAAATTTACACCACTAAGTTTTACTCCACTCAGATTGGCTTCTGGGAGATCAACACCACTAAAGTTTAAGACTCCTGCTGCGTATTGTTCCAGTAATTCCTCTACAGTCATCGATGCTACCCCTTGGATGCCAACTTTAATAGTTGGTAAAGTCATAAAAAACGGAATGTCAAAATCAAAAATGAATATTGGAATTTTAGGATTGGGACTAATAGGCGGATCTTTGGGTTTTGATTTGCGCTCGCAAGGACATCATATCTTAGGAGTTAGTCGCCGTGAAGCAACCTGTCAAAAGGCAGTTACCCTCGGCAGTGTTGATGAAGCATCAGTCGATCTGAGCCTATTAGCAGCCGCAGAAGTTGTATTTATTTGTACACCTCTAGCCCTTATTGTGCCCCAATTTGAACAGTTAATCGCTCATTTGTCTACTGCTACAGTTGTGACTGATGTAGGTTCGGCGAAAGCACAGATAGTCAAGGATATTACTCCCCTTTGGGATAATTTTATCGGTGGTCATCCAATGGCGGGCAGAACAGACAGTGGGATAGAAGCTGCACAGCGAGATTTATTTGTTGATAAACCTTATGTATTAACACCGATAACGACAACCCCAACTAGTGCAATTACAGTTGTGGAAGAAATTGTGCGATCGCTCAAAGCTAACATCTATTATTGTCAACCAGAGCAACACGATCGCGCTGTGAGTTGGATTTCTCATTTACCGGTGATGGTCAGTTCCTCGTTGATTGCCGCTTGTTTGAGCGAAACTGACCCCGATGTTTTGCAATTAGCCCAAAAGTTAGCTAGTTCAGGTTTTCGGGATACTAGTCGTGTGGGTGGCGGAAATCCAGAGTTGGGCGTGATGATGGCGCGGTATAATCGTCAAGCATTGCTGCGATCGCTGCAACAATATCGTCAAAACCTCGATGAGTTGACTAACTTAATTGAGCAAGAAAATTGGGTAGTTTTAGAGGAAAAGTTCAAATTAAGGCAACAGGCACGACCTGATTTTGTTTAATAGTTGTCAGGTGCGTTTAGCTATGGATAACGCACCCATTTTTTAATTTAGTGAGTTAATTAACAAACTTTGTTGGCTGCTTTTTTGTCAAAACAACTCTCCACAGCTACTCAGAAATTCCAACAATAGACCTCTTGCATAAATCAAAAATAAGAAAGAACCCCACCCCGCCAAAGCTACGCTTTTTCTCCCCTCCCCGCTTGCGGGGAGGGGTTGGGGGTGGGGTGTTAGGGACTTTTGCAAGGAAAAAGTTAACCCAGGATAGTATTTATTAGAGAGGGGTTGGGGGTGGGGTGTTAGGGACTTTTGCAAGAGGTCTAATAAAATCTTTAAAAATGCTACTCAACAGTCTGACAGTCACCAAACCGATGTACCATACAGATAAATTTACAAAAATCAACAATGGTAGAACGTCCAATTAAGAAATCGGAACGTCAGTCTCAAGGAAGCACTGACAGCAATTCCGAAAATTCGGATTCTGTAACCCCTATTGAATCCAACCCCAAAAGCTCAAAACCGAGCCGCGATCGCTCGTCTGACAAAGGGAAAAAAGGATCATCATATAGGGATGAAGGCAGACAACCGGTGAATCCTGCACTAGCGCGTGGCCCAAAACCCGTTAAACCTCCAGCCCCCAAAGTTCAAACAGAAGAACTTGAAACCGAATCAGAATCTATCTCTGAGGAGCCTCAAGACTAACATTACAAGTGTTGTTGTGTGTGATGTGGGAGGCTATAAGCATATTAAAGACTGGGATTTCTGGCTCCGAAGGCAGCGATCGCGCCCCCCATCACCATTAGATTATTTTTAGCGATCGCATCTCTCACAGAATTTCTGTATGTCAAATGCGCGAATGGGTAGGTGTACAAATTCCACAGCCACAAAAAAGTGCTTCTATCTCAATACCAGTAAGCATTTCACCCCACTCACCACCCAATTATCATCCGCGCAATCTCTGAAATGCTTACAAAAACTAGGGTGTCAGCCTTTAACTTTTATCGGCACTCTTCCCAAAGGAATTCTCTAATGCTATGATTGCTCCAGAATCGCGCAACCGCACCTTGAAAACTAAATACAGCTTGGCTTTCACGCTCCCGCTATTGCAATTCATCAAAATCCCTATTAGGGATTGAAACGCAGGAACTCCAACAGTTCATCCCAGCGCTTGCATTGCAATTCATCAAAATCCCTATTAGGGATTGAAACCGCTACTCAAGTGTCATTGCAGTATTACTCGCTAATTGCAATTCATCAAAATCCCTATTAGGGATTGAAACCGAGCAAAACAAGTGCATTATACATAATCGTGATTCCATTGCAATTCATCAAAATCCCTATTAGGGATTGAAACTACTCGAAGCACTCATTGCACAAATCCGTTGGGGGCATTGCAATTCATCAAAATCCCTATTAGGGATTGAAACTTCACAATCTCGATTCCACTGGAAAAAGCTTACAAAATATTGCAATTCATCAAAATCCCTATTAGGGATTGAAACATAACCACAACACCGGGAAGAATTCTAATCATCAAATTGCAATTCATCAAAATCCCTATTAGGGATTGAAACTGTAGGATTGTTTTTTGTGATTTAGTCATGGGTAAGATTGCAATTCATCAAAATCCCTATTAGGGATTGAAACGGATTTGAGAAGGATTAGGATTATGCAAAAACAACAGATTGCAATTCATCAAAATCCCTATTAGGGATTGAAACTTTTCTTTAGAACAAAGCCATTTTTATTGATGGTAATTGCAATTCATCAAAATCCCTATTAGGGATTGAAACAAACCTGTTCCCGATGCGGACACATTCACCCTGTCAAGATTGCAATTCATCAAAATCCCTATTAGGGATTGAAACATTACCTGCGACTGAAGTAAATTGATGTTGGTCTACGATTGCAATTCATCAAAATCCCTATTAGGGATTGAAACTCAAAAGGCTGGAGTGCAGAGCAACTATCATCATATTGCAATTCATCAAAATCCCTATTAGGGATTGAAACCGCCACGGGGCATTTTGGGATATCACACCACCATATTGCAATTCATCAAAATCCCTATTAGGGATTGAAACAAGCCATGAATCTGAAGCAATTTGCAGAACTGCAATTGCAATTCATCTTTAGTCCAATTCATATTTGGTATTTATTGTCAATACATAAAACCTAAAATATATATTGCAGAAATCAATTTGCTTAATTTACAACATCTCAGTACAGTAAATTTAAAAGCAGTTTGAAGGTCATAAAAGTTTCACAGCAAGTAAATCGATACTTGCCCTCCGAAAATCAAGCTACGTGAAAAAATCTAAAATCCAAAATTGATTGGCATAAATAATGGAGATAGAACAAAACGATCAATTTGTAACCGTGGTCATTACACAACTTGTCAAACCGGGATGTGAAACTGCCTACGAAGCTTGGTTGAAAGAGATTACCAGGGTTTCCAGAACTTACGTGGGTCACATGGGAACAAATGTGATTTGCCCCCAACTTGGGGTGCGAAATGAATATGTGATTATCTTCCGATTTGACAGTTATGAAAATTTAGAAGTGTGGATGACATCGCGCGATCGCGAACATTTGCTCAATCAAGGTAAGCATTTGGTTGAATCCGATCCTTATGTTCAAAAAATTAGTGGATTAGAAGCTTGGTTTTCTCTTCCCGGTCAACCCTTAAAAACTCCACCGCGCTATAAAACAGCCTTGCTAACTTGGGGAGCTGTATATGTGTTGATTAATTTATTGAATACGTTCTTAGTACCCCTAATTCGTGCTTTACCACCCTTGATTATTTCGTTGATTATAACGATTACTATGGTTTTGCTCTTAACCTATGTTGTCATGCCGAGAGTTAGCCGCTTGTTTAGCTTCTGGCTATATCCTAAATCACGAAAAATTTAGGAATAAAGTCGAACTAACCCTATTTCAGATCCGAAGACAACCATCACAGCGATCGCGCCATCACAATATATTACCGAAGAAAGGCAGAGGGCAGGAGGCAGAGGGCAGGAGGCAGAAAATATATGTTTTTGCCTTCTGCCACAGGGTTTAAGAGCAACTAAATTTATTTATGCAAAACAAAAAATATGTATTTTGAGACGCGCAGCGCAAAAAATACGGTTTCCTTGTTAAATCCCCTAAATTTATTTATGGGGATTTCCTCCTGCCTCCTGCCTTCGTCCTCCTGCCTCCTTAATGTTCTTCGCCTTTTTTCTGAAGGAGCGATCGCCAATCTTCAATCGCCTTCTCCGTCCACAGCCAATTTTTAGCTAATTTATCTACCTGAAAATTTTCTCGATCGGACTTGAGAACCGTTTGCCGCAACTTAATCGCTTCATTCAAATATTGCGTCTGCTTACCATTAGGTTGACTAAGTGCAGATTTATACAATCCAAGAGCTAAACCAGCATAAGAAGTTAAAGCATCTTGAGGAACTGCTGTATTTCTGGATGTTGATTTTGTGTTCTGTTCTTTGAGAGCTAAATTCAAAGCCTTAAACCAAGAATCATTGGCTCGATTCAGATTGCCTTCTGTGTAGTAAGCAAATCCCAAAGCGTTATTATATAAAAGCGATTCGGGTTTAGCTTTGGCAGCAGTTTCCCAATAACGGCGGGCATCATCGACGCTATAGTTATTGTCTCCAGTTTGGATAGACTGCCACGCCAATCGTCCCTTGTAAAAGTTTACAGATGGATCGTCAGCTTGTTTACTGGGAATTAGTTTTAAGGAAGTTTCAGCCGCAGCCAGTGCGCCCCGATTGAGTAGTTCTTCTACAGCCAATAGCCCACCTTGCAAGTCACCCTGGCTCAATTTTTCCGTAGCAGTAGCGGTGACAATTCCAGTTGCTTCTATTCCTAAATCGATATTTCCCTGCTTTTGAATCGGTCGAGAATCAGGTAGAGACTGGGTAGGAATTTCTGGTATTTTAGGCAGTGCTTGGGGGCGATTTTGCCACCACCAATTTAAACCGATGGCAGCAGCGATCGCACCGATCCCCACAACGCCGACAATCGGCCACAGCTTGCGGCGACGGGTACGATTTCTTGGCGGGGGTGGTTGCGATTGCGAAAAATTAGAATTTTGCCTATTTTCTTCAAGGTTTCCAGGAGTTGCAGGTGTCGGTGGTGGAACTTCTCCCCACAAATCTGCTGACTCTTCTGAAGAAGTCATTTCCTCTGAAATCTGGCTTTGGTGAAGACTATTTTCGCGAATTTGGTGATCCGGTTCAGTTGCAGGTTTTTGGTTATCTAACTGACGAAACAAATCCGAAACTATCGCAGAATCTTCTTCATAGCTTGGGTCATCATACTCAATTTCATCAACCAGATCCCCCCAAGTATCTTCACCCAGCCAATCCAACCCAGAAGAGTCCCGCGTCAAACCACTAGGAATCATGTCTTCCATTCCTAAAGGCATCTCGCTATCATCAGGTATACCATGGTACATCGTGGAAGTTGCCCCTAAAGGCGAACTATACTGATTCAACGACTCCCTACTTGCAGATACCTCAGTTTCCTGACTTAAAAAACCGTCAAATTCTGGCTGGAGATATAAAATCGGTAATGCCCAGTACATCTGGTGAGAACCATAAGCAGAAATTAATCCTTGGCGCACCCGACTTACACACAAATCTACTGGATATCCGTGACTTAAATTGCGGTAAAACAATTGTGTGAGCGTCAACGCCACTTCATCAGGAATCCGTTCTGACATCGCCAAAACGCTTCTAATTCCGCGCTTCACGAGACTTTCCGCTAAGTTTCGTTCGCCAGTATCTCCAGAGGGATTGGACGCTGCTGTGTATGCGCCCAAGCAGGAATTAAACACTGCCATTTGGATATTATTGTTGACGAGCAAACCTGCCAAATCGTCCCCAGTCAAGATTTCCGTTAAGCCAGTTCTGCGACTAACAAGATAAATTTCTCCGCCATTTGCGCCTAAGTTACTATGACCAGAGTAGTGGAGAACGTGGTATCTGCCTTGTTCTAAGGCTTGCGTCAGTTCTTCCCGTCCTGGTTGGTCTAGTACAGTGAGTTCAATTTCGGGGAAACGATTGCGACTTTCACCAAGTCGTGACGTTTGACGGTGAAGTTCCGC
Source organism: Nostoc sp. 'Peltigera membranacea cyanobiont' 210A (assembly GCF_002246015.1). Lineage (GTDB taxonomy): Bacteria > Cyanobacteriota > Cyanobacteriia > Cyanobacteriales > Nostocaceae > Nostoc. Next base: position 643,475 of record NZ_NOLJ01000006.1, on the reverse strand, counting down.
TTGCAGTTTAATTGCTTCTTGTTTCTGTAAGTCAAGACGGACTTGATCTGAGGGAGAAGCAATTATCATCAAGACTCTGACACCACCTTGTTCTTGTGGTGTGGGCATATTTTGGGTAGGCGTAGCCCCCCGCAGGGATCGCAAAGGAGAAGCCCCCGAAATTCCACTTTGGAAGCGAGAAAAAGCCACATAAGGCCCAGTAGCCAGAGGGCGATCGCCTGCGTGCATCACTTCCCAAGGCAAACGAGCTAATCTAGTGTCTTTTAGCCCCAAGCGTAACCGTAGTACTTGTTGATGGTTCTGGGCAATACCTTGGGCAGTAATCCAACTATCTCTGAGAGTGCCTTGAAATAGGGCGTTATAAAATTGTTGACCCAACGCCACCAAATTCACAGAATTTCTGGCGATATCGCTTTCATGCCCTCCAGAGGTAAATGGATCTCCTTGCAACACCGAATTCAACGGGTCATTCATCAAATGCCCAGCAGCCATCAACCAATCACCTATAGGCCAAGTCACCAATTCTTCTGCCAATGGTACCCCAGGCGCGACTTGTTCCGTCCGCACCAAGTAGTCATTTTGCCCTACTGGGGTTACGGAAATATGGAATTCCTGGGTCACAACTTCTCCTGTCCGCCTCCTAAATCTGGTTTGAAACGCGAAAGTTTCAAGTCGATTTTTCGCTCTCTCTGATAATTTAGATGCATCCTGCCCCTGAATGTTTCTGATTCCGCGCTGTTTTGGTTTTTCCTGCCTTTACAACTTTATCCGGATCGGATTACTTGGGTCTAGAACACTTAATTGGTAGATGCACCTTGATCTTCAACTCCCCTAGCTGGCTAACACCCACTGGGGGTTTTTTTTATTTTTGGCAAACAACAGCAACTTCTGACGCAGATATTCTCTACCAGAAAATAGTGCTTAATCCTAGAATACTTGATTAATAGATGGATGTCCCTCGATCTTTAACTTCCCTAATTGAGTTAATATCCACTTTTGTTTTTTCGATACACGACAACAATCAATTTTCTAATAAATTTATCCGGAGCATGGTGGTTAAACCTAGAACATTTAAATGGTAGATGCACCCTGATAACTAGCTCCCCTGGTTGGCTAACGCCCACTGGGGGTTTTTTTATGAAAATTGAGTCCTATTGATTAACCCTGACACACCCATTTTGTAAAGCAGCGCACCGATCGTTTAATTGGTAGGTCTGTCCTGATAACTAACCCCTCTGAGGTTTTTCTTCGATCGACAAACAGTAACAACTTCAACCTCTGCTAATTTATCCGGTAGCGACCCATTTATTTTAGAAAAGATTATTGATAGATGCACCCTGATAACTCACTCCCCTAGTAGGCTAACACCCACTGGGGGGTTTTTCTAGTTGCGTCACCAATAGCGATCGCGAATGCGTCTAGTTAAGAAATGTTAGCGAGTCTTTTCCTCTCAGAGACGCTATAGGTAGCTTGCTTCTCCATAAGACTACGAGCTTTACAGCCCATCGTAGACATCGCCTCTCATTTAATTCATTTTTCCCGGAAGATGCTGGCTACCCCTAGAAAAGATTATTGGTAGATGCACCCTGATAACTCACTTCCCTAGTAGGCTAACACCCACTGGGGGTTTTTTTATTTAAAAAATAACTGACCCTGATAACTCACTCCCCTGATAGGTTAACACCCACTGGGAATTTTTTCTACTAGTTGCCTTACCAATAGCGATCGCGAATGCGTCTGGTAGAGAAATCTTGGCGAGTCTTTTTCTCTCAGAGATGCTACGCGTAGCTTGCTTCTCCATAGAGGTACGAGCTTCACAGAACATCGTAGACATTACCATCAACCCTAATTTAGTTCATTTTTCCCGGAAGATACTGGCTGCCCCTAGAAAAGATTATTGGTAGATGCACCCTGATAATTCACTCTCCTAGTAGGTTAACACCCACTGGGGGTTTTTTTATTTAAAAAATAACTGACCTTTGTACAAATTTATCCGGAGTATGGTCTTCAACCTGAGAACATTTAATTGGTAGATGCACCCTGATAACTAACTCCCCTGGTTGGCTAACGCTCACTGGGGGTTTTTTTTGCCGTAGACGCGTAGCGGTGAGCTAGATAACTGGAGTACATCACTAATCTTGTTGCTACTGCTGGTAGACCTTGAGTATCCTCCTGTTGCCAGGATAGAGCATAACTTACTCACTCAATCCCTGAATCGCTTTCTTTTTATTTTGAGCTAGAGATGCCACTCCAAAATGATTGCTATGATATTTAATCACATTCTTAATTTTTTTTATATATTTTGACGAGTTCCCTTTTAACTTTCACTATTTGTCTGCCTGTCTGCTTCAGCAAACCTTACCTTCTTACTCAGCACAGACTAACAGACTAAATGTTACGCTACCGCTAACAACACTTCTCAAGCAATTGAAAACTGCTAGAAGTTCCAATTTTTTAGCTGGCTGGGATTAGAAGGTATTTGTGTGGTAAACAGGCGGTCTAAAATTTCTGATTTCTGTTCTGAACTGAAGTTGTCATAAAAATTTTCAAGCTTTTCAACTATTCCGAAATTTCTGAAAGCCTCTAAATTAGAATCTGGTTTTTCAGTTAGAGATTTTTGTCTATTCTGGGAATAAGTAAGTATGTCTACTGTATGATTATTCCTGCGATGCCCAAGCTGCATCAATAAATCCATTGCAACAGTTGGCAGAACGCGGTAGGTAGAAGTCACAAAAAAATCAAAAGTCATATTTCCTAGACGGATGCGATCGCCATCTTTGAGCTTAATCGGCCTAACACTGCGATTACCATTCACAAACGAGCCATTGGTACTGTTGAAATCAATTAAGTAAAAGCCTTGCTCGTCAATATGCTGAATAGCAGCGTGGCGACGAGACAGATGATTGTCAGCAATGCAAATACCACTGGTGCGATTACGACCTATCGTCCAGATTTGTTGTGGCTGTCGTAAACTCTGAGTCTGATTGTCGCCCAAGTTAGTCATCAAATAAACAGCAGTACTATCCACTACACCATGTACGTAACCCGTCGTCTTGACTCTCCTCAACGACGGTTGAGATAGGTTTTCTAGCTGAAGAATTTCATCTAGAAGGCTGCTGTGGTGTTCATACAACTTGAGAAATACTTGATATAAAGTTAATCGCCGTTCTATTTCCGTTTGTGCAAAGTCAGTCATTATACGTAAACCTTATACTACCTGATTTCGGTTGTAATATATATCTCCAGCCGACAATCAGGAATAATTGATTTTTTGCTGCCACCTAAAAAATTTAGTGGTTTAGGATCGTTCTATTTTACAAATTTTAGGTGTGATATTCCCTGTTACTTATAGCCATGAAAAGCATGTAAATACTTTAAAAAATTATTATGATGCTTTATTGTTTATTGTAAATAATCATTTGTTATTTGTAACAGATAAAAATCATAAAGATTTCATTAAGAATTAACAAACATCTACGTATTTTTGCTAGATATTTGGATATTTCTTAATCTTCATGAGAGTGATGGCTATGGCTCAACCTAAACATTATACATATTTCAATACAGTTCAGTTAAGCATTTATTTCTTCTCTCAGTGCCCTCTGCGCCTCTGTGGTTCGTTAAAAAAATTGACTTTGACAAAGAGTTTTAGCCTTAACTGAACCGTATTGATACATATTTGGTCAATTCTGAATGAATCTAAGTTTTTATCGAGAAGAATCAGGGCTAATTTTCCTAGATACGAGAAAAGTTTAGCTTTGTGATTCTGAGAAAATAAGTGTTTTAAAATTGTTAATAAAAATGGAGAGATTAAAAGCAGGGAGTTGAGGCTATTCTGCTAATCTCAAATAATTGACTTCAATAAAAAATATTCATCCGTCAGGATAATCTAGAATCTAATATAGGAGAATATTCGCATATAACTATGGGTACAAAAGAGGCTATTCCCGATGAATTAGGAAACTCCATCCGTCTCATCCGTCTATAGATTGCGGTAGTTCACACTTTAAAATTACAACAAGCCTCGTTTCCCATTGGGGCGCACGGTCATCCAATTTGTTTTTGCTAGTGCTAGCTGCTCATCCGAAATTTTGGCACTGGTAAGATTAGCACCACACAGATTAGCTCCTCGGAGGTTAGCATTGCTGAGATAAGCATTGCTAAGGTCTGCGCCTCGCAGGTCTGCTCCTTCTAAATCAGCATGGTTAAAGTATGCTTTGCTCAAATTAGCATCCTTAAGATTTGCTCGAGTAAGACTGGCTCTGCCAAAGTCACTATTGTGAAGATTAGCTCCCTGAAGATTGGTTTTTTGCAATTGAGCAGAATGGAAATTTGTTTGAGATAAATCAGCACCTTGCAGATTTAGCAAATTTAAATTGTGTAAGGCAAAATCTCGTCTTCCCTTCAGATAAGCTGTTAATAAACCTTGGGTATCTAACTTCCGCCCAACTTTAGAATTTTGAACTTGTGAACCATTGCTGTTGCTACTGAAAGTCGTTGATTTGCCCATCCCAGAACCCTGGTGCGATCCCGCAGCTTCCGCTGCCTTGGCTCGTCTAGCACGAATCGCTGCCGCTACCTGTGCCACTCCAGTGTTGGTAGCAGCAGGGTTGTTACATAAAACAGCAGAATTTTCCAGGTGATTATGTGTTCGCTCTTTAGATCCATGATCAGATTTAATCAGCAAACCCTTTGCTAAACTATCTAAGTATGGTTCTATTTCCAATGCTCTGAGAACTTCTGCCGCTGACTGATAGCGATTACGTACAGACACCTCTAACATTTTTCGTAACACATTGCCCAAGTGATCGCTCACTTGCACAAGCTGCTCCCACATCATCTCACCAGTGTTGGGATTGTAATCTAAATCTTTAGGAGTTTTGGTAGTCAGTAAATAAATGCATGTTACCCCCAATGCATAAATATCACTGGCGTAGACTGGACGCATAGCCATTTGCTCTGGAGGTGCAAAACCAGGAGTACCAATTGCATACGCAGTTAATGCTGTCTGTCCTGATGGGCCTGTCGCACCTTGGCTGATTTGGTTTTTGACGGCACCAAAGTCGATCAGTACCATTCTGGCATCTTGAGTGCGGCGGATTAAGTTGGCTGGCTTGATATCACGGTGAATCACCTTTTGATCGTGGATGTATTGCAACAGTGGCAAAGTCTCGCTCAAAAATTGCTTGACTCCGGTTTCGCTCAAGATGCCGTTAAGTTTGACCTCCTCTTGCAAGGTGTCACCACTAATATATTCTTGAACTAAGTAGAATTGCTCGTGATCTTCAAAATAGTCTAACAATCTTGGTACTTGGGGATGATTGCCAATCTTACCTAGAGTTTTGGCTTCTCGCTCAAAGAGTTCTCTAGCCATCTGTAAAACGTGTGGGGCGCTTCCTGATGGACGTAATTGTTTGATTACGCAACTCGGTTCTCCTGGTAAGCCTTGATCGTTGGCTAGGAAGGTCGCTCCAAAGCCGCCCTGACCTAATGGTTTGATCACCTGATAGCGATCGCGCAACAGTAGTTGCGAGCCACAAGACTCACACCTTTGGCTATACACCAAATTTTCTGGATTGGAACAGGTAGGATTTAAGCAGTAGCTCATGCACTCTCAACTCGCTGCACGAATAATCACGGGGAGTGTTATACTCCCTTTCAATTATTTAGACATTAATCAACTCTTGCAAGGTAATTTCTGCTGGAAATCCTTTGAAGAGTTCCTAAAGTTTAACTGAGATTACCTAAAGCGATCGCTAAACAAGATTATTTATTATACTTACATTGGCAAATACTGTTTATGCTGCTTTCTACCAATTCCTAATCACGCTCTCTCAAGGCTTGTGGCGTTCATCGCGCTATTATACCATTCAGAAAATCAACTTTAATCTGGTTTTTGCATGGCAGAATTGGTATTAAAAGGTATTGGAGGGCAGTGCCCAACGCCAGTTACTAATTTGGGGAAACCCCAGACGCTCGCGGACTCCCTCTAAGCATTGGCGCAGCCTCTCTAAGAGTTGCCATGCCGTTGGCGTTCGCGAGTACGTGTCGCAGACAAGCCTCTCGTACCACTTTGTGGAAGCAAGCTACGCGTAGCGTCTCCCTTTGGGAGAAGAGAAGGCTTTACGCTGCACTATCGCTTTTAGCGTCTCCCCTTCTCCCCAANGCTATGCATTAGTCACATGTTTCTTAACATTGCTGTAAGTAAGTCAGGAAAAGGATTATGGAACAATGCAACATGTAGATAGTTGACAAAAGGAGGAGAATGTGAATAAGGTTAATTTGATCGGCGATCGCTAAATACATATTTGACAATTCTGGTAGAGTAGTTTCCAGGTTGCAGCGATATCGTGTAATCGCTGTAATCCCCGCCAAATAGTCTTAACACCAGGTTCTCCATCACCCTTTCGACCTAAAAAGCCACCTAATATTGCAATCATTCGTACTGCTTCGCGTAAAGAAGGCGGCTTTTTGGGTGGGATTGGATTTTTGTTGATAGTGGCACACAAAGACTGCCATTCATCGATTTCTAGAACAGAATCACATGGCATATCAGGGTTAAATCTGGCTTCATAAGTTAGCCATAACAAACGCCACGCCACAATTGAATATGTTGCCAGTGCCATATCGATTCGCCTTGCGGTTTCAAGCTGTAATTTTTCAATTCCACAACCACTTTTTAATGTGTAGTGGTAACGTTCTATCAACCAACGATATGTGTACCAGCGAACGCAACGGGCAGCCTCTTCAAAACTGTTAGCTTTAAGGGTAGTAAGCAACAACCAGCTAATCGGTTTGATTCCATCTGGCGGGTTTTCTTCAAGTGCCAGAATTACCTGCAATTTTACAGGCTTCAACTGTAAACGTCGGATATGGTGTAAGGGTACTTGTATCTCAAAAGTGGCTTGAAAGAGTGTTAGTTTTGCTGTCCTTGCATCACGCTCTGGGTTTTGCTTGTATGTTTCCACAGGCTTGAGGTACGCTGCTGCTTGGTTGTGCTGCCAAGTCTTCTACGATCCTTACCAGACGCTTGTTTCGTCTTGCGTCTCCTAAATCTGCCTGTTTTAATTCGGATGCTGCCCATTTTTCCATGATGCACCATTACCCTCAAATATTCTCTTCTCTCAAAAACTATACCTATCAATGCTTTTGGCATATTTTAAGTAAGTTGTATTTTTGTTGAGAAAGATGCGGGTAATGGATAGCTCCCCAAGGGAGAGGCTAATATAATGTCCGCTTGATTGCTTACTAAACCCGAAGAACCCCACCCCCGCCAAAGCTACGCTTTGTCTCCCCTCCCCGCAAGCGGGGAGGGGATTAAGGGGTGGGGTGCAATGACTGTGGTTAGCATAACTAATTATGCGGACATGATATAACGCCTTTCCTTCGTAACGCTACGCGAACGCGGAGCGTCTCGTAGAGAAGAGAGAAGACCGCACTGGCTACCCTACAGAAAGTCGCTGTAGGATTTTGGCTACCCAAATTTGGAGGCAATTTAGAATCATCTCCATTATTCGTTAAGAGATTTTTAGCTAGCTTTCATGTTCACACTAGTCAGCTGTTCGATAAGTGCAAAAACATCACTGCGGCTGAGTTTCTCTTTACCATTAGCAAGGGCGTCAAGAGTGCCGTTTGCCAAGGTGAAGGGGATTTGACAAAAATCTAAGGCTGGCCCGGTAGGAAGGTCTTTGATATAAGCTTCGGCCAGCCCGATATTGCGTCGGGCATACTCTTGCATATTTTCTGCACTCCAACCTTCTGGGAAGAATTCTACTCCACGCCCCAAATCTTCAGTGTGGTTACGCAGGATATTGACTGCTTGTAAACCCCGACCAAAACCAATCGCCTGGGTACGGTTCGTTTGTGTTCCATCATACCAAGTCCATAAATCAGAAAGTAACAGTCCCACTGCACCTGCAACTCCAAAGGTATAACGATCTAAATCAGATTCTGTATAAATTTTCCAGTTTTTTTCTGCCCAATAAGCCATCCGGTCTGCCATTGCAGCAGTGGCATCCCAAATTCGAGGTGCAATAGTGTCTGGTGCTAGTAGTAACCATTCTCTAATCCTCAAAGTGACTTCTTCTAATGAATTCTCATACCCACTAAATCCTGCAAAGAAAGCATCTACCGCAAAGCCATCAACTCCTGCCTGTAATGTCAGGCTAATGGTTCTTAACAGCTTTGCTTTAGTAGCGTTATCTAGTTCGGGATGATCTTCAATTTCATCAATGGCACGCATACACAAATATGCTGATGCTACTGCTTCTTGCAATCCTGGCGGTAAAACACTAATTGGGATATAAAAAGTTCGGCTAGTTTCTTTGAGGATTTGCAATGCATCTCTACGTAAATTCATGTTTTCACTCCCCACTTGATTTTTGCACCACATGAAGTTTGCAGTTTTTTGATGATACTGGATATAGTTTTGACTAAACCTTAAAAACTATAGACTATAAGATACGCTAGTATTTCATCTAAAAATTGATAGTTTTTGGTATTGCAATTAACAAAACTCTCAAATTGATCAAAGTCTAGTCTAGTATAGAGGTTTTTGGGTGCAAAAGTGTTTGAAGTGTCGTTTGATATAGCTTTCATAAACTTTTAGTACAGATATAAAGAATTATGGTAATATTTGGTTAGATATTATGAAATTTTTCCATAAGCAAACATCCATTTTAGAGATTTGAAAGTGCTTTAAGTCTGCGTTAATCTGACTAACAAAGTGTAATTATTGTATATATAAAGACAATTCAGGAAAAGCTGACAACGGATAACAGCATTTGTACATACCTTTGGATGGGTACAGTGGCTTACCGAAGATTTAGGGTCAGTTAAATTGGACGACATATAAGGCTGCAATGCGTGAGTTGGACTATACCTAATCTATTGGAGTCAGAATCGCCTTGCTGTTCAAAGTGACATAAAGTGACCAAAACTTAGAACAAGAAGTTCCCGTATATTTACGACATTGACAATAAAAAAGTTGGCTACTTACCCACTCAACACAATATTTGTGAATATTTGACCTCTTATATCATGTCCGCTTGATTGCTTATTAAACCCCAGTAACCCCAAAGAGCTTAAGCTACACTTCGTCTCCACTCCCCGCTTGTCTACAGTCCACACAAGCCCTAAAAACCTAAGCTTGATGAGGTCTTTCTCATTCCCATGCAGAGTATGGAATGAGAGGACAATAAGAAATCGAGCTTTTTTCGACTTGTGTACACACTAGCCCCGATGCGGAGAGGGGATTAACCCGGATTTCTCACTTGTGAGAAATCCAGGATAAGGGTAAGCATCAAGAAATTAATAATTTTTTAGATTGACCCCTCCCAATCTGCTCTTACCAAGGGGAGGTGCCGCAGGCAGTGGGGTTCTTTCTATGCGTATTCGTGAAGAATTGATATTATAGTCCAGATTATGTTTACACAAAAACAAACCGAACAGTCTGTAAAAGTTAAAAAAATATCGAAGTATTCCTAATTATTAAATTTTCTGAATCCCTTGTTGATACTGTAAATATTTTTTCTGTAATTCCTCTGGAATGGGAATAAGACGATTATTTTGCAGACTGACAAAACCACCCTTCTGGCTAGCCACTGCTGCTAACTCATTGTTAGATAAAATTTCAGCTTGCACAGTCCACTTTAAGCGTCCTAAACCACTCAGCCATAAACGTCCAATCACTTGATCAATAATTTTTATTGGACGTTTATATTCAATCTCTGTTCCAGCTAGAATTGGTGTATATCCTTGTTCAATTTGTTGATTGAGTTGCCAATGTTCATCTAAAAACTTTAGACGTAAATCCTCTAGCCATCTGATATACACGATATTGCTCACAATTCCCATAAAATCAATGTCGTATGTTTTGACAGGAATTGCTAATACTACTTCTAATGGTCTGTGTAAGTTGTTATTTACTAGCATTATTTCTTTTGATATTTTTTAATACTGCTCGGTCTGTTCAATTAAAGAGAAATTTTCAAGTATTGATTCAGGTGATTAATTACCCTATGGATATGAATTGAATCTCCATAAAGCTTGCTCATCATTATGCCTCCTTCCAGCGTTGCAATGATGATGCTAGCGATTTCATCAGCACTCACTTCCGGGCTAATTTCACCCTTTTCAATTCCTTTTTCAATAATTCGACAAATTAGATGCAGCCAAGAGTTCATCGCTTGTTGAGCACGTTCTCGCAACGCCGGATGAGCATCATCACTTTCCACAGCAGTATTCAGCAGTGGACACCCTCCCTTGATGGGTGGATTTTCTGCGAAGCTACTAAATACCCCAATGATTGCTTGCAGACGTTCTACTGCGTGGTGTTTGCTTCGTAATGCAAATCTAGTATGCTGCTTAATGCGAGCGATCGCAAAATCAAAAGCCTGTAGTGCAAGATCATCTTTGCTTTGGAAGTGATTGTAAATTCCTCCTTTCTGCAATCCAGTTACACGCATAATGTCTGACATCGATGAACCTGCATACCCCTGTTGATTAAACAGTTCGGCTGCTTGCTCTAGAATTCTGGTTTTTGTTTCTTCGCCTTTGGACATTACAGCGATTTTGATAGTAAGGAGTTTATTGAATTGAAAATTGCTGTAAATAAAATATTACCGACCGAATGGTTTGATTTAAACTATCATGACAGTTGCTTGTAAGTCAATATTTTTTCCACACTGAGTAAAGAACTAGGCATTGGCTATAGCCAAAGTTTGCCAATGCAGACTTCACCTGGTTATAGACGCCGTTAGTTTTGATGCTACCCCACCATAATTAATCAGGATTTTGGCATTATCAGGAATTTCAGCAGCAATGTTGGCGATTTGACCTTTGCCAAACAGGATTTTGACTGGATTGCAAAAAACAAAGTTTTCCATGAGTCATTAAGCTAGGGAATCGGAATTGACCTTGAGTATTGTAATCACTTTCAGGATGTTGTCTAATTGCAGCATAATGCGATATATCGCGTCTCTACAAAGTTTGGTATTATCCCTATGCTTACTAACTTGTAGGTAAATTTTTGAGCAACCAGTCCGTAGGGAGTTTGACTGACTGCGGTGTATTATCCAGATAATTGAACAATATACAACGCGAATACGCTAGACGTTTAATCATACTTACGAGTAAAATACGGTAAGTGCATCGCCTTACGTGGTTTTATATGTAAAACTGTAGAAAAACCTAGTTAGAAGTTGAGTTTAGCAGAGCGACTGACTAATAAGCAGTTATCAAAGTCTATTTGAGCTAAATGCCAGTTGTCATGCTTACAAAAACTTCCAGACAGGTTTTAAGTTGTCCAGGAATCCTTGAGAAACGCAATAACTTGTCATAACTAGCCCTGTCTACCACTGGGCTATAGTTTGGCTGAGTTGCTGTTCTCTAACTGCTCGTAGTTAAGTCAGTGAACAGTTATCAAGGCTTCGTTTGGGGAATCAACCCTTACCGACGCTGCTCACTTATAGAAGTGGGAGACTCAACAGGACTTTGATAAGTGATAACTAATTGTTGAAACCCCCGAAGAGTATGCACTATCTATTACTACCGTTCCTAAGCTTTTTTGTTGGTATCATCGTTGGTTTGACGGGAATTGGTGGAGCGTCTCTCATCACCCCAATGTTGATTTTTATTTTTCAGGTTCCGCCTTCTATCGCTGTGAGTTCTGATGTTGTGGCTGCCACATTGATGAAAATTGTTGGTAGCGTCAAGCATTGGGAACAGAAAACCCTTGACACAGAAGTTGTCAAATGGCTGGCCTTTGGAAGTGTTCCAGGCTCATTGTTCGGAGTGGGGATTTTGCACTTCATTAAACATACAGGTGAGTATAGCCTGGATAATATCTTGCTCCGTTTGCTTGGCGGGATAATTTTGCTAGTCACAGTGTTAGCACTAGTGCAATTGTTGTTATTGACTTTTTTCCCCAAATTTAATTTACCCGAACTGCCAAAGTTAGACTTAGAAACTAACTTTGGTCGATTTATAACAATTACTTTGGGAGCAATTTTAGGCTGTTTTGTCGGTCTAACTAGCGTCTCTTCAGGTTCAATGTTTGCCCTACTGCTGATTGGGTTTTTCCGTCTTGATGCACGGAAGTTAGTGGGTACTGATATTTCACACGCAGCGATTTTACTGCTGTTTACAGCCCTTGGTCATCTCAGCTTGGGAACAGTTGATTGGAGTTTGGTAGTGCCTATATGGCTAGGCTCTGTGCCAGGGGTGTTACTAGGCGCTAAAATCTGTCAGGTAGCTCCGCAACGCCCACTACGTTTTATTATTTATGCCATTTTGATGATGGTAAGTTGGAAATTAGTTCATCAGGTTTAACCAATTTGAAATTTTCAATTCCAAATCCAGCATTCAAAATCCAATATTGATTAACTTCTGATCCAAGGTAGTAGAGTGAATGTACCTCGCTCATACATAATGAATAGACCCAAGCCAATTAACACAAAAGGTACAACAGCGTTACCGTAGCGACTTAAAATATTAGCAATGGTAGGTTGACGGCTTAAAAAATAAGCGATCGCACACCAAACCCCTACCATAATAAAAAATATACTTAAAATTACTCCCAAGCTGGCAAGGTCATGACCAGCGAACAAAGGGATATATATACTGATATTGTCACCACCATTTGCGATCGTTACTGCTGCCACTTTATAGGTTTGGGGATGCAAAATACTCAAAATAAAAGACAATACCGGGTTAGTAGATGTTGGCTGGTTAAAATCACTACTGACTGTCTGAACTGTTATAGTATCTTCTTCTTTATATACTAAGTGGTGAATCCCAATACCAATTGGTAGCAATCCTAGCAATCCTATCCATTCTCGCTGTATGACCAATCCACCAAAAAATCCTGGTAAGCTAGCGATGATAATGGCTGAAAAACCCAGATATTGACCAAGTAAGATATGCCGCCGCCGAAAATTAGCATCTATTTGCGAAAAAAATATTAACAAGATAATGATGTCATCTATGTTAGTGGCGATGAAGGCAATTATCCCTTCACTGAAGGCTGTTCCTAGCTGACTCATGCTGGATTTTTAGAATCTACGATTTACCACCATACCAAATTAATCTTTCAAGTAATTGAACTACACAACTCCCGTTCGGCTACGCTCACGGCAAGCCTACTCCCTATTCCCCATCTCAGTCGTAGTCTAAATACCTGAAAACTGCTGTCAAATATGAGCGAGTTAGTTACTGAAATTACTACAGGGGCAATTGCGTTCATTGCCACTAACATCGATGATATTGTCATTCTATTGTTGTTTTTTTCTCAAATAAATGCTAACTTTCGCCCCCGGCATATAGTTGCTGGTCAGTTTCTCGGTTTTACAGTTTTGTTAATCCTTAGTCTTCCGGGTTTATTTGGGGGATTAGTTTTATCAAAAAGCTGGATTGGATTACTTGGTTTACTACCAATTTCCATAGGTATCAGTAGCTTAGTGAATCGGGAAGAAGATTCATCAAAAGAAATTGTAGCTGCCACAGAAGAAGCTGAAGCATCAACAATTACTAGCTTTTTATCTCCCCAAGCTTATAGTGTGGCAGCCGTTACCATTGCCAATGGTAGCGATAATATTAGTGTCTATGTGCCTTTATTTGCTAGCAGCAACTTAGAGAGTTTTTTGGTAATTATCGGATTATTTTTTATCTTATTAGGAGTTTGGTGCTATGTTGCATACAAATTAATTAACAATAGAGTCATAGCTGATGTATTGACTCACTACATTAATTATCTTGTGCCTTTTGTTCTGATTGGATTAGGCGTTTTTATTGTATTAAAAAGTGAAGCTTTAAGTCCAATAAAGCTAGCTGCTAGTGGTGTCTGTTTGATGATTTTGGTGAAAAACAATGAAAGTAACGATAAAATTGGCGAAAATTCTAGTAAATGAATGTAACTAGTACGACGGACATGGCGGAAATTTCCGAAAGGATTGATGTTTGAAAAAATTTCTGTTTCTGTATCAGCTAACGGCTGTGCGTACACAGTAGAACAGCAGGAGAGTGTGCCGAAGCAATCGCAATATTCCAAAAGAATAGAAGATTAGGCGATCGCTATTGTTAATCAGATGCTCCAGCGTGTATTAATAAACATTGCCTTTGTTCTTGATTAACTATCAAAAATGTAAATCCCCAGAAAATAAAATCCCACAGTTCGTCATCGACATCAAAGGCTGGATTATATTGAAAAACTCTCGCATTCTGGTAATCAATACACTCATTTACATTCCGCCAAAAGCTTGTAATCAGATTGCGCTTTTTGGATTTTTCAACGTTTTTGAATCCGTCAGATGGGTTGATGCGTGCAATAAAACTATTAATTCTGGTAGTCAATACTGTGGAAGCATGATAACACTCACACATGGTAGCCAGTTCTGGCTTTGCTCCTGGATAAGCCAATTGGATTAATCTTTGCATTTCTAAATCTGGCGTTGCTTCTTGAGAATTTTTTTGAATGGCTAGTTTGTCCAATGTTTCAGGCTCTAAATCACCATCCTCAAGCTTTATTCCCTTCGCACTGAACCAGATGACATAGTTGGAACCTTGTAGGCAACAACTCATAGCTTCCATGTATCCATTTAACCTACCCAGTTCTGGTGTATTCTGTATTATCATACTGTTATTGGTTTTGAACGGCTCGAACTTCTCTGTGCCTCCAACCCAGTATAGTTGCCTTCTTGTACTAAGGAATCAGGATTAAATAACTCCCCAAACTGTAAGCAAGGGCGGCTTTGACGATCTAATTAACAGTTCACAATCATATCAAGGAAACCCGCCCCTACCTAATCCTGGAACTTAGTTTAATTCACGATTCTTAAGTTGCCTCATTAAGAGTCTTATCCTGAGAATGCTTACTATGAGAAATCAAACTTTACTCAACCACTCATTCTCTTCTGGGTCTTTGAAGAGTGAGGTGCTGAGGTAGCGTTCGCCGAAGCTAGGCTGGATCATGACGATGAGGCGACCTGCATTTTCTGGTCGTTGTGCCACTTGAATAGCCGCGTATAAAGCAGCGCCAGTCGAAATCCCCGATAGTAATCCTTCTTCTTTTGCTAGGCGACGGCTGTAAGCGATCGCTTGCTCATCTGCTACCTGAATCACTTCATCTACCAGTTCTGAACGGTAAATTGCTGGGACAAATCCCGCGCCGATACCTTGAATTTTGTGAGGCCCTGATTTACCGCCTGCTAATACCGGACTGTTGCTGGGTTCAACTGCGATCGCTTGAAAACTCGGCTTCCGTTTTTTAATAACTTCTGAAACTCCCGTAATCGTCCCACCAGTACCCACTCCCGCCACGAGAATATCTACCTCTCCATCGGTATCATTCCAAATTTCTTCGGCTGTGGTTTCGGCATGAACTTTCGGGTTTGCGGGGTTTTTGAACTGCTGCAACATATAAGCATTGGGCGTTTTAGCTACAATCTGCTCTGCATGAGCGATCGCTCCTCGCATCCCTTCTACTCCTGGCGTTAACTCTAGTTGAGCGCCATAAGCTTTGAGCATGGATCGTCTTTCGTGGCTCATTGTGTCAGGCATCGTTAGAATGAGATGGTAGCCCTTGGCGGCTGCCACCATCGCTAGCGCAATTCCTGTATTTCCAGAAGTCGGCTCTACTAAAACAGTTTTTCCGGGGTGAATCAAGCCTGCTTCTTCCGCCGCTTCCACCATACTCGCGCCAATCCGGTCTTTCACAGAAGATGCTGGATTCATGCTTTCTAGCTTCACCACAATCCGAGCAACCGCTCCTGAAGCTTGGGGAATCTTGTTTAATTGAACTAAAGGAGTTCGGCCGATTAACTCTGTGATATCTTTCGCTATCCGCATGGGGGTACTCCGTCGTGTCTAAATATAATACATTGGACTCTGCTGGGCGCGAGTTTCTCTTTCCTCGCACAAGTCTTGGAGTGTGTAACGACCCAAAACTTCTATTGAGGCAGCGTTAGCTTGCTCCCAAACTTCATAAACCAGAGTCTTTTCCAGAGTCGGAGAGTTAGAGGTATCTTTCTCTTTCCGCTCGCCTTCAACCAAAATGACAATTTCAAGTATTGTAATCTGCCAAGGTTCCCGAACTAAAACGAAACCTCCTTTAGAGCCGCGTTGACTCTGCACCACACCAGCACGCCGGAGGTTGGTCAAAATTTGTTCCAGATAGCGCTCAGGTATGGGTTGCTTGGCAACGATCTCGCTCATAGTTAAAGGAAGTTTTTGTCCGTGGTGGCTTGCCAGTTCTAATAGTGCCAGCAATGCGTATTCCACTTTGGAAGATAGATCCAAGAGAGCGTAGTTTTGGCTATTCAACACTGTACTCAACATACTACGGTGAATTGAGGGACATATCGCAGTTTATGCGAAATTAATTTTTTTCAACTGTGGAATGTGATAGCATCCCACTTATTACCCACAAAAACACTATACTCTATCGACTTACCGTAGATTGTGCTTTTACACAATTCTCATAAAGGACTCGATCTTTTTCTGGGAATTATCCTGAGTTTCTGTTTTCAGAGCCTCACCTACCAACAAAAATCTCAACAGAGTATGCTACTAACTGATTTGCGAACCATTTTTGAGCGTGACCCAGCAGCCCGTAACTGGCTAGAAGTATTGTTCTGTTACCCTGGACTGCAAGCTCTAGTGTTTCATCGATTGGCGCACTGGCTGTATAAAATTGGAATTCCCTTCATACCAAGATTCATCTCTCATACTAGTAGGTTTTTAACCGGAATTGAAATTCATCCTGGGGCATTAATTGGCCAGGGAGTGTTTATTGACCACGGGATGGGAGTAGTGATTGGCGAGACTGCGATCGTGGGAGATTATGCTCTGATTTATCAAGGTGTCACCCTTGGCGGGACTGGGAAAGAAAGCGGCAAACGCCATCCAACTTTAGGTTCTCATGTGGTTGTGGGAGCGGGTGCGAAAGTATTGGGAAATATTCAAATTGGCGATCGCGTCCGTATCGGAGCCGGTTCTGTGGTGCTACGAGATGTCCCCAGTAACACTACTGTAGTTGGGATTCCAGGGCGCGTAACTCGTCAGAACAACTCGTCTAGCAATGTTCTGGATCACGATAAAGTACGCGACGTAGAAGCTGAAGTCATCCGCGCTTTATTTGAACGCGTCAAGTCTCTAGAGAAACAGTTCGAGCAGTTGGAACAATCTAGTTTGTCTCCAACTGAACTTGGCGACGAATTAACCGACAACCCTAAGAGTAATAATTCTGATGGGATGATAGAAGATTTTCTTGATGGTGCGGGAATTTAATTTAAGGCATTGGGCATTGACGAAGAGGCAGAGGGGAAACAGGTAATTTTTTATTTTCCCCTTGCCCCCTGCTTCTTCCCCACTCCCTTTTTTAAAATACCCATAGGTTCTTATAACCTGATATAAATGTAATACTACGGTTAATTTATCGGAGAATAGTTTTATATAGTATGGTGTCTTTGTACACAAGCTTATCTACTTCAAGCAGTAACAATACTAAGCAACTTTTTGCCCGTAGGTCATTTCTGCCGGAGCATCATAACGACCTTTGGAAGATTGAAACGGGTTTCGTCAGGACTTTTAGCTATCTGGAAGATGGTACAACTGTCGCTTTAGGATTGTGGGGCCCTGGAGATGTCGTTGGTAAGAGGTTGTCAAAATTAGAACCTTATCAGATGGAATGCTTAACTAAAGTGGAGGCGACAGTCTTACCTCTAGAGGAGTGGACTGAACTAACAGAAACTCTACTTGCCCATATCCAACAGGCTCAAGAATTGATGATCATTCGTAGCCATAAAAAAGTGGATACTATGCTCATCAAGCTGTTGGCATGGTTATCCAAAAAGTTTGGTTCGGAAGTTGAGAAGGGACGTTTAATAGATATGCGTCTGACTCATGAAGATTTAGCGGAAATGCTTGGTTCAACTCGTGTTACCATCACTCGTGTTCTTGGGCAGTTTGAACAAGAGGGCTTGATCGATCGTCTCTCCTTACATCGAATTGTCCTAAAAGAAGAAGAAATTTGGTACTACGAAATTTAGATTATTTCAGTAAAACCAGCTATCGCCGTCAGCATTCGGCTTACCCACAATTCTAAGATTCAGGGATTCTAGGTAAGCTAAACCGCGAGAAATTTGTGGTACTGTTCCCCGCAGTTCAATGTCAAAGCATCCTTCTCGATCTGTATTTGGTTGTAGCATAGCCTTAGTAATATTAACTACCAAGCCGTAAGTAGAAATTAACTGCGAAATCACGGGCGCTTGCAGATAGCATTTGGGAATATGTATCCGCAGACGAATCTGAGTGACTTGGCTTTTTTCAGAAACTGAAGAAACCAGTGATAATCTGTTTTGGGAATTGGTTTTTTGGTGATTTAGTGCTGCCATTGGATAGTGGTAATTTTATTAATTAGCGTAGGCGTAGCCCGTCGTAGACATCACTACCGAGACAAATCCAGCCAAATTGTCCTTGAATTACGAATTACGTTAGCGCAGCGTTAGCGTTAGCGTTAGCGAAGCGGTAGCGAGTACTCGAGCGTCCGCAGGAGCGTCATTACGAATTACGAATTATTAACTTAGCGATCGCTATAAATGCTAGACAAATCCAGCCAAATCGGTAGTCCCAGTTTTTCTAAATAACTCAAGCTAGAGTAGAGTTGCTTTGTTCTCCCCCACAAATCCAAGTCAAACCAGCCGTCATCTTGCGTATCGGGTTGAAGTATAGCACTGGTAATATTGACCGTTAGTCCATAACGAGAGACTAATTCGGAAATCACTGGTTCTTCGTAATAGGATTTTAAGACGCACAGTTGCAAGCGCAATCGATTGGTTTGACCCAGAGAAATCCATTGCTGGAATTGTTCTTGCCATTTATTTGTCAGCCATGCAGAGTCTTTGGGACTCAGTTTGCTAGCTGGATTTGGGAAAGGTAGAGTGTGCTGGTTGGATTGAATTTGGTTAGCGATCGCTAATTCCAGCAAATTCACTCCCAATCCTTGCAAGTAAGATAGGCTATTTGTCAGTTTTTGGGGATTTCCTGAAAGTTCCAAATCAAACCAGCCATCGCTGTCATTGTCGGATGTCAGGGATGCAGCTTTGATATTGACAGTTAAACCATAACGAGACACCAGCCGAGAAATTACAGGTTGCCTGTTATACCGTTGAGGCACAAGAATTCGACTGTGGACTGAAGCAGGTTCTACAGATTTACTCTCAGACATCAGATTAATTCCCAATAGCGATGCCTACGACGGGCTGCACCTGCGCAATTTTTAGGTTCGGCAGAGAATCTTGCTAATGCTGTGCCCCTATAATTCAACTGTGTGTGGTTGAATATCAGCCTCATAGAAATTTTCATATTTCTGGCTTTTTATTTAACTACGGTAACTCTATCGATTTAATGAATTTACTTGTTATGTAAAGGAAAATATCACAAAGTACGCAAAAAAGCAATCAGCAAATTAACGTAAGTTCGGAGCAATTTATGTAGAGTAATAGACGCTAAACGAATTGAGAATTTATTCCATCTGTCCCTGCGCTGATATCGTCATTATCTTGGAATTAAAATTGAACGTATCCTTTTTACCCGACCTCACCAAATCGCGTTGCTCCCGTTCGATGTTCTTGGGAGAGAATAAGTTACACGTTGCTTTTAGGGACTTACATGAATAAACCCTAAAATATCATCACCTGACCCTTCAACTGTGGAATATCGTTTACAAGATTTAAGTTTTAATAAGCACTGTATTTCTTCACAAGTTCCTCACATTAATTTGATAATATCAAGCATCAAGATCGAGGCGCTCAAGTATTGCATTAATTATCTTGAGAATTCACCGCCTTAAACAACTTTAACAACATGAGTACAATCTATATGAACTTTAAAAAATTTGGTGTATTACTGTCTATATCTACAATTTTTGGAATGAACGTTATTACGACCAAGACTTTGGCTGAAGATTTGCCTAGTATTACTTTTGGAGCAATAACAACGGTTGGATGTAGTGTTACAAATCCGCTTCCTGGCTCTGCTCCTATAACCTTACCGATCGCCTTGGATCAAATCAGTGCAAGCGAGGGTCAGCGTCAAAGGTGTATTTTACGTGCTCAGACTTTTATTCCTAGTGGTTTCTTCGTCAAAGATATACAGATACTGTACCAAGGAAGTGCTACAGTTAGTCCAATGAGTGAAGGTGCTAGTTTAAGCAGAACCTATAGCTTTAATGGTGGTGCTCTTGGTCAAGACATATCTCCCATTAAAACTACCAACTTTACATCTAACGGTTCTAATGGATTTGCGGAGCAAGATAGTATTACTGTTCTATCTAATTCATGTGGTGGACAAGGACAATTAGGTATTAATATAATTGCACAATCATCACCAGGAAGCTCTATAGACATCTCCAAAATAGTAATATTGTCTGGTAATCTGTCACCTTGCTAAATTTAAGAAACTGCATCACTTTTATTTTTAATTTTTCGCTCCCATTTAATAAGACCACCTTCATTAAGCAATTTATTCGACTTATTTGCCAGATATTTACCGATTGATGTTGGCGAATCGCCTCATATAATACTGCCCCCTTGTTATCAACCGAATATCTCCAAATGCCTTTTATGGTATCTTCTTAGCGTGAATTAAGATGAGATTGTCCAAAGTTTTTACCTCTTGGAAATCTCTTCATTGCCAATTACCGCAGCTTTACGAACCGATACCACTACCTTCACAAAGATTAAAACATTTTAATACTTAGTTAAATTAAATACATCGGCAAGGACGAGAGCAAACCTCTCGAATGACATGAGCGATTCACACGCAACTACGTGGAACTTAGCTGGTACTTGAGCTAATTATTAATAAACTGACAGGTCAGTGCTGGCGCGATCGCGAAAACTTTAAACTTTAAGTTCATATCCTAAAATTACCTTGTTCTTTACCCTGTTAGGATATTAATCAGCATAAAATAGTCGGTTAATTTCTGATTATAAAGTTTGATGATTAATATTACTAAATTAAATAAAATTGACTTTCTCGTTTTGATTGGGATTGTGATTATTGGTCTTATACATTTACCTTTTCCATTTGACGGAGATCAAGCATTTTTTCGGCTTGGTGCTTTGGAGATGCAACAAGGAAAGTTACTCTATCGCGATTTTTGGGATGTGAAGCAACCGGGGATTTTTTGCTTTTACTTTTTAGCGGGAACTTTATTTGGTTTTAATGAGATTGGCATCCATCTCTTTGAACTTATTTATATGGTGTTTCTGTCTATAGTATTGTTGCTGAGTCTCAAAAGCTATTTTCGGCATCCGATAATCGCAAGTCTAGTACCTTTGTTAACGGTTGGCGTTTACTATACTGTTTCACAGCCTTGGCATCTTACTCAAGTGGAAGCACTGGTTAATTTGCCTTTATTTACTTGTGTTTGGTTGACTTATGAATCTTTTAAATATGAAGGTAGAAAAAGATTTTTTATACTTTTACTGTCAGGCTTTATTGGTGGGATTGTCATCACATTTAAATTAATACTTTTGCTAATATTACTTTCCTTTTGGCTAACTATTTTGATATATTCTTTGCTTATCAAACGGCAGCCAATTCCAAAAGTATTTATAGAAATTTTTATCCCCATTTTTATGGGGATTATATTTCCTATTTTATTTATTGTTAGCTATTTTGCTTGGTTTAATAGTTTACCAATTTTGTATCAGACATTTTTTTTATATCCACCTCGGATTGTTGCTAATTCCCAATTTAACCCAAGTGGGCTTTTTGCAGGAATCAAATGGTTCTTAAATAATTTTTACCCTTTACTTTTAGCCGCTACTGTTGCAGTAGATGTATCATTGCGTAAGTCTAAGAATATATTGACTTTGCTACTTGTGATTTGGTGTATTTTTGCTTTAGGTGTGATTGCTCTACAACGTGGGGCATTTTGGGAATATCATTATTTACTATTGTTTGTACCTTTAGGAATTTTAGCAACTAAAGGATTAGATGTTTTATGGGAGTCTTTAAAAAAATTGAGTTCCCCATTTACTACAATCCTGCTGATATTTTTGTTTTTCTTTCCTTTATCGCACACTCTTCTAAAAAAGAGTGTTGTTCTGGTTAATAATAACTTTGCTTTAACTGAAGATACACGATTTAAATATCAGACTGTTTTTAGAGAAAAATATCCATCTCTTCGTTCAGAGGCTGAATTTATCTCCCAACCAGGAAGTCTTCCTGGTAAGATTTATGTAGCTGGCGATCCATCTATTTATTACTTCTCCAATCGGACTCAGGCAACATCACTACGTGGTTGGGCACTTGAATATTTTCTGCCTGAGCAATGGACAAAACTTCTAGAAGAGTTAGATTCATCTAAGCCTCCTTATATCTTTATTGATTATATTCAGCAGCCTACTATCAACAAAAATTTCCCAAAAATGCTAGAATTCCTTGAGGGAAGATACCGTATTTTACGTCAAAATGATAACGGTATTTGGTATGCGCTTTTGTAGGAAAAGCACTACAGCAATTCTGAATCATTCATGATAAACAAGATCCCCGACAACTTTTACGAAGTCGGGGATCTGCGGGTTGCGATTCTCTTAAAACCAGATAAATAAACTGTTTGTGTTGCTATAACCCTTACCAATCGGTTGCTTTAGTATCATCCCAGACTTCCAATTCCAAATCGCGGAGATAAGTTAACCCGCTTTGAATTTGTGCATCTGTTCCTTGTAGTTCAAGGTCAAACCAACCATCTCCGACAGCATTGGCTCCCAAAATCGCTGCCGTAATATTCACAATCAGTCCGTAGTCAGACACCAGGCGAGAAATAACAGGTTCCTGGTGATAATCTTTAGGAATTCTGAGTCGAATCCGTTTATTGGTAAGTGTATTGTCAGTAGCCATATCTGAATTATTTCAATCCCTAATCGGGATTGGTACAGAACTACTCTTAACCCTAACGGTAATTTCCTGATAGGTACTAAGTAGCTCGTACCATGTCCCATGATTTGCTTGTATCCTATTCAAAAGATAACTATAATCGCTTGATTTTTCTATTCAACATCTTTAATGCGGGTTTTCCGTTCTAGAATCTCCTTCAGCACCAAGGTTACTACTGCTAGCAACGCTAACAGTACAGCCGCAGAGAAAGCCGCTTCAGTTTCGTATTGTTTGTAAGCGTCTTCTACAAACAGTGGTAGGCTCTGTGTTTGGTCAGCAATGTTGCCAGATACCACTGAAACCGCTCCGAATTCACCCATTGCTCTGGCATTGGTCAAAATTAAACCATAGAGTAAGCCCCAACGGATACTAGGTAGAGTGACGCGCAAAAATATTTGCCAATCTTTCGCACCTAGTGTTCTAGCAGCTTCTTCTTGATCCTTACCAAACTCTTCTAAAACCGGAATCACTTCCCGCGCCACAAAGGGCATACTCACGAAGGCTGTAGCCAATACCATGCCTGGAAAGGCAAAGATAATCTTGATATCATGGGCTTGGAGCCAAGGGCCAAACCAGCCATTGCGTCCGTAAAGTAGCACAATCATTAATCCTGCAACTACGGGCGAAATTGAAAAGGGCAGGTCAATAATGCTCAAAACTATGGCGCGTCCAGGAAATTTATGACGAGCGATCGCCCAAGCTGCACATAAACCAAATACCGTATTTAAAGGTAGAGAAATCACAGCTAACAACAGTGTCAGCCAAGCTGCATGAAGAAAAGCTGGTCGCGTCAGGTTGGATAGAAACGGCCCAATACCCTTACTAAAGGCTTGGATAAAAACGTTAATTGCCGGGATATATTCAACTAGGGCTAAATAGGCGATCGCTATCCCAATTAAAACTATTGGCACCCAACTCTTCTGCTCTTGAGGCTTGGCCGTATGTGTATCAGATGCAGATGAGTGAAAACTTGGCTTATCTACTGTCATATCGCCTTGCCCATGCTTGTAAGAAATTAATTGCCAATAGCAGTACCAACGAAATTGATAGTAAAACTATGCCAATTACTGTTGCACCAGAATAGTCATACTGCTCTAGGCGCTGGAAAATCAGCACAGGTGCGATTAAATCTTGATAGGGCGTATTGGAAGAAATAATCACAGTTGAACCATACTCTCCAACTGCACGGGAAAAACCCAAGGCAACACCAGTCAAAATCGTGGGAAATAAAGGTGGCAAAATCACTTTCCAGAAGGTCTGCCATTGAGAAGCACCCAGACACCAGGCAGCTTCTTCAATTTCATGTTCCATTTCTTGAAGTACGGGTTGCACAGTTCTCACAATAAAAGGTAGTGAGATAAATATCATTGCCACCGCTACTCCCGTGCGGGTAAAAGACACCTTTATTCCCAGTGGTGCTAGTAGCGAACCTAGCCAGCCGTTATCGCTGTAAACTGTTGCCAAGGTTAGCCCTGCTACGGAAGTTGGTAGTGCAAAGGGTAAATCTACTGTGGCGTCAATCAAGCGCTTGAAGGGAAAGTCGTATCGAACCAGAACCCAAGCAATCAGAGTTCCAAATACGCCATTGAGTAAGGCGGCAAATATTGCTGTAAAAAAAGTTACGTTGTATGTTGCTAGTGCGATATCACTGGTTGCGATCGCCCAAAACCTAGATGGAGGTTCTGTAGCTGCTTTCAGAAACATAGCAACTATAGGGATAAACAACATCACCGTCAGGTATGCAATGGTGATTCGCCAAGTCCAAGGAACTCGCCCCAATCTCTTCCAGAATGGCGTTTTGCGTTCAACTTCCACAGAAGGAGATACAGATGTCATAGTGAAAAATTCAAAATTTAAAATTCACAAGGAGCTTTTTGCCAGTGTTCGTAATTGCTAATTCGTAATTCAAGCACGACCAACTACTTTTAATTCTGGAGAAAAGAAAGTTGTGGGGTCATAATTACGAATTACGAATTACGTTAGCGAAGCGGTAGCGAGTACTCGAGCGTCCGCAGGAGCGTCATTACGAATTATTTTTTGGCTTGAATCTTGTCAAACACGCCCCCATCTGCGAAGAACTTCTTATCAATTGCTTCCCAACCGCCTAAGTCTGCAACTGTACCTAAAGTTTTCAGCTTGGGAAATTTGTCTGTGACTTCCTTGGTTTGAGCTAAAGTCTCATCCACAGGACGGAATCCCAATTTGACAAACTCTTGCTGTGCTTCTGGGCTATAGAGGTATTTCACAAAACCTTCAGCAACTTCGCGGGTTCCATGCTTATCAACGTTTTTATCTACCACAGCGATCGGATTGTCGATGGATATATTCACATCAGGAACGACATACTCAACCTTTTCGCCCTTTTGCTGTGCCAAAATAACTTCGTTTTCGTAGTTGATTAAGACATCACCCTGCCCTTGCTTGGCGAATGTATCAGTAGCTTCCCGCGCATCTTTAGGCAAGATTGGCACATTTTTGTAAACTTTAGTCACAAATTCAGTAGCTTTAGCCTCATCGCCACCTGTTTTAATCACAGAATCCCATAGTGCTAAGAAATTCCACTTAGCACCACCAGAAGTTTTGGGGTTAGCAGTAATCAATTTCACACCGTCTTTGGCTAAATCTGCCCAGTTCTTGATGCCTTTAGGATTGCCTTGACGAGTGACTATTGCTGCAACAGATTTCGAGACAATACCATTGTTGGGAACTTCTTTCTCCCATCCTGGCTGAATCAATCCAGCCTTCTCAATCTTTGAGGTGTCTCCAGCTAGTGCCAAGTGAACAACATCTGCTTCCAAACCATCAATAACAGCGCGAGTTTGGGAACCAGAACCGCCATAGCTTTGCTTGAAAACGACGGTTTGATTATGATCTTTTTTCCACTGTTCTACAAACTTAGGAATAATTGCTTCATGAGCTGCTTTAGTAACTGCAAAGGAAACTAGAGTTAATTCAACATTATCTTTACTTGCAGCCACAGGAGTAGCATTAGCAGCAGGGGTTTCAGAGGAAGAAGTACTCCCAGTTTCACCACCAGAGCAGGCGGCAAGGGCTACACTCAATACAGTACCTACCAAAAAGAGTGATACAAAGCCTTTGAGCGAATTTAGTCTGAACCGATAGGTTGTATATTCAGCGTAGATGCGTTCGCGAAGCGTCTCGCAGAGAAGCAGCTTGTCGTAAGACATCGCTTGTAATCTTTTCAGTGGGCGTTGCCATAAACTCATTCCATTTCCTCCACTAAATCTACAGATAATTGATGGGAATACAGTTATATACTGTTTATAATACTGGATGATTCCATGTATCTAGTTGCAAACACCAAAAAACCTCACATTCTTTATCAAGAATATGGTGATTTTACCAGTTCTGTGAAAAATTAAAAATGCTTTTACTTTCAACTATCAAATTGCGTAGGCGCAGCCCAACCTAGGCATCGCAATCACCTATCTAGCACATCAAGCAACTTGCTAGGGAATAGCTAATTTTTCAGGACAGTCTGTTCTAGTGACCGGCTTCGCTCAACGCAGTACAACAAAATCAAGTAATGTCTTAAGTGCAAGAGCAATTACTGTAGTGAGAAATATACGGCGCAACCAGATATTACTAAGTTTCAGGGCAACTCGCGATCCCACAACTCCACCAATAAACATAGTAATACTCAGAATAATACCTAGTTGGTAATCAACTATTCCCTGTGTAAAGAAAATAATGGTGGCAATCAGCGAAGAAAAAATATTGATAAACTTTGTGTTTGCGATCGCCTGTACAAATGTCATCCGAAATAGGCTGACATAAGCTGCTGTGAGCATAGTGACATAGCCACCACTAAAGAAACCACCATAAACACCAAGCACAAAAGTTGCCACATATCCACCAATTTCTTCTATTGGTGATGGTTTTCCTATTCTTGAAACTATTCCAGCTTTCCGATTGGTGATTGAAAACACGGCAACCACAATCATCAAAATCGAGATAATCAGAGGCATCGATTTTGAAGGTACAACTAAAACGCCACACCACTAAAAATTACTTAATATGAACACCATGAAAAATAAAACCCATCTAGAAAATATCTAAATGGGCAAAATTGAACAACTACTTATTATTAACTGAATGTATATTTCAGGGGCAAACCGTCTTGAAAAACTAGTAATTCTCCCGGTTGAATTTGTGTCCAAACTTCATTGTCTGTGAGGGGTGTGGTAGCAATGACAGCGACGCGATCGCGTTCAGTAGTCACTTCCCGAAAATCTACAGTCATATCTTGGTCAATTAAATGGGCAGCGGCAAAGGGCGCTTGGCGAACAATGTAGCTGAGTTTAGTTGAGCAATAAGCAAAAAAGTGTTCTCCATCTGATAATAAGTAATTAAATATACCCAATTTTGCAATTGCACCAGTAATTTCTTGCAGTACAGGGTATAGTTCCTTTATGTCAGGCTTACCTTTAGGAAAGCGCGATCGCAATGTTTCTAGCATCATACAGAATGCTTTTTCACTATCGGTATCACCTACGGCTTGATAAAAGCCTAAATTTTCTGGATCAAAATCTGGCAAATTACCGTTGTGAGCAAACACCCAATACTGACCCCACAATTCCCTGCGGAAAGGATGGCAGTTGTGTAGGGCAATTTCACCCTGAGTAGCTTTGCGGATGTGGGCTATGACATGGGTTGAGTGGATCGGATAACTCCGTACAAACTCCGCTACCGGAGAAGCAACAGAAGGTTGGGCATCTAAAAACATTCGACATCCCTTTCCTTCAAAGAAAGCAATGCCCCAACCATCGCTATGGTCATCCGTTTTTCCTCCCCGTGCAGAAAACCCTTCAAAAGAAAAGCAAATATCCGTTGGGACATTGCAATTCATTCCGAGCAGTTGGCACATGGATGTTGCAGCTCTCAATTTTTGACTAAGGCCTCAGGATCAAGATACTTCAGAATGCTGCATGATTCTGGAGCGATCGCTTCAATCTTAGAATTTAAGGCTGAGATATGCCAAACGATCCCCAAAAATAAAGAGTCTGCTTCTAGTTAGCAAGATGACACTATGCCAAAAGATGGTAGCGGCGGATATCTGGTGCAGCAGTTACTAAACCTTCGAGTTTAGCTGCTGCCCTGCTGCTCTGGTGTTAAAACTTATTAAAACATCTGTTGTAAATATTGCTCATAGCCTAATTGTTCGAGTTTTGCTTGCTTTGCAATTACTGATTCACATAGGGTTTGACGATATTGTTGCACTTTTTCTAGCAATTCTGGTTGATGAGTTGCGAGGATTTGTATTGCTAAAAGACCGGCATTTTTGGCATTACCGATCGCTACTGTTGCCACAGGAATGCCAGCAGGCATCTGTAAAATAGAATACAAAGAATCTACACCTTGTAAGTTCCGAGTGGGTACAGGAACACCGATTACAGGAAGTGGAGTTAAAGACGCTACCATTCCTGGTAAATGGGCAGCACCACCGGCACCTGCAATAATTACCTTAATACCGCGTTGGTGTGCAAGTTGAGCATATTGCACCATACGTTCTGGGGTACGGTGAGCCGAAACGATCGCAACTTCGCTCTCAACGCCAAATTCTTCACAAACTGCGATCGCATCTTTCATAGTGGGCAAATCGGAATCGCTGCCCATGATAATACCAACTAGGGGAGTCATAGAATTTTGGATTTTGGATTTTGGATTTTGGATTAATGGCTGATTGTTTCATCTAAAATCGGATGAGATTTAGCTCTTTTCTCGCCAGTGTGATGACCCAAGCAACACAAAATCCTGTAGATATTATCAATGCTAGAGTACCTGGTTACAAAGATTTGCAGATGCTCTTGGTTAATCAAGAGGGGATAATTGAGCAAATCTTGCCAATGGGTACAGTAGGGAAGGACATCTGTGCATCCGTGATAGATGTTGTCGGTGACTGGATTTCATTGGGTGGCGTTGATTTGCAAATTAACGGTGCGTTGGGATTGGCATTTCCTGATTTGACTGCTGAAAATGCTCATGTACTCCAGAAAATAACGAAATTTTTGTGGGATGTCGGGGTAGATGGATTTTTACCGACACTTGTGACAACTTCAGTAGAAAAGATTCAGCGATCGCTTGCAGTCTTTGCTAATTTTACTCCCCTCTCCGTTGACGGAGAGGGGTTGGGGGTGAGGTCATCTGCCAAGATTCTCGGAGTCCATTTAGAAGGGCCATTTTTGAATTACCAAAAACGCGGCGCACACCCGGCAGAGTACTTGTTACCCTTAACAATTGACGAGGTAAAACGGGTTTTGGGTGATTATGCCCACATTGTAAAAGTCATCACTTTAGCGCCGGAGTTAGATCCCACTGGCGAAGTAATTCCATATTTGCGTTCTTTGGGGATTACCGTTAGCTTAGGACATTCTCAGGCAACATCAGCCCAAGCGCAACTTGCTTTTGAACTCGGTGCAACGATGGTAACTCATGCTTTCAATGCCATGCCACCATTGCATCACCGCGAACCAGGATTATTAGGGGCAGCAATTACTCATCCTGATGTGATGTGTGGTTTTATTGCTGATGGTGAACACGTTTCGCCCACGATGCTGCAAATATTACTTCGCGCTAGCTATCAAGAGAAAGGGCTGTTCCTTGTGAGTGATGCTCTTTCACCTCTGGGGCTACCCGATGGCGTGTATCCTTGGGACAGTCGGCAAATTGAAGTTAAAAACGGTACAGCACGACTGGCTGATGGCACTTTATCGGGGACGACTTTACCCTTATTAGTGGGAGTGCAGAATTTGGTGAAGTGGGGGATTTGTGATGTAGAGACTGCCATTTTATTAGCTACAGATGCACCCAGACAAGCAATTGGTTTGCCTGGAATTACCAAGAGTCAAACTGCTAATTTATTACGCTGGTATCGGGATGAAGCGACAAAAGAACTAACTTGGCAGCGATTATTGAGCTAAATTTCGCCTCAAGGTGACGCGGGAAGAAGCGTTAATTATACTCAGTAAAAATGTACATTTGTGAGATAGACATCATCAGGACTTACGCAACTGTCACAAGCGATGGTGCGGCGCAGCCGCACGCCCGCGCCAAACAACTAGACAATAAACATGGGAACATCCGGACGTTTTAGTTGCTGAACTAAATAATTTGATAACAATCCATGCTTAATTTGATAGATTGTTTGACCAGTTTTATAAGCTAAATCTTTAAGTCTAAGCCAGACTAAAATAGCACAGGCAATATGATTTCTTTGAATACGACCCTTACGGCATTGACATGATTCAATGCCAGTCAATTGTTTTAATTCTCGGTGAAACTCCTCAACTTTCCATCGAACCTTACACACTTGTTGTACAACGTCCGTAGAATCTTGAGATAAATCGTTCGTAGCGATAAAATCCGTTCTGTCGGTGGAGACAGTTACCCGGAACAGTTTCACTTTTTTGGCGGCTGGAAACTTCTTAATCTTAACTATTTTACCTAATTTTAACTCCTCATTATCCCAAGATAATAATTCAATTCTTTTATAATCTTCTTGGTTTCCCGTATCATCAACAAGTCGATTACGTTTCAGAGGGCAATAATAATATTTCCCTAACCCATCAATATATAACATCAATTTATTTGTCGCATACCAAGTGTCCATCAAGACTGCTTGGAAGGGCAAAACCTTATGATAAACAAGGTTTTGCAGCATCTCCGTTACATGGACTATTTTTGTTTTTCCATCTGTGTCTGGGTCATAAATACGATAATCAATTACCCAAAACTTTCCGAGTTCATGATTGACATATATACAATTTATTAGCCCAATTCCTTGGATGACTCTATGCTCGTTACCGCTATATTGCCGTTTAGTCGTTTCTATTTTTATGGCATATCGTTTATCAATTACTGTGTCATCAAAAACTAGATATGCCTGATCACTCACTTGAATGATATCTTTAACGTTATCCCAAAGTAACCGTGGTGTTAATTTTTCATTCTTGAGATAGCGTTTAATTTTATCATGACTAATCTGTTCTAAATGCTCTGCCAAATTTGTGAGAGTATAATTAATCTGACTACTTAACAAGTACTGGCAATAGTTAACTTTAGTAAATTTCATAAAATACAGGATTTCTATTATGTATCCTCAACTGATTTTCTCATGATTTGAAGAATACTTAACGCAGTCGATTACTGTTACTAATTTCAGCAATCCCCTTTGGGTACGCCACTTCTATATAGTACAAAAATACTATAAATATGCGTAGGCGTAGCCCGCCGCAGGCATCGCACTATGCCAGTTCCGTAAGTCCTGATCATAAACCAGTAGTCTTTGGATATCGCTAGGGAAATTGGCGATCGCAATTCTGAAGCGATCGCATGGTTTAATTTAGGTGAAGCATTAGAAAACCTCAATCGTGAATTAGACACGCTAGGTGCTTATCGCAATGCTCGTAAACTTACTTTTTCAGGAGATGGGACTCAATGCCGAATTACTGCTTTGCAACAGTTATTGAATGAGTTATTGAATGATAATCGATTCAAAAAATAACTGGGGAGAACATGAGATGAAAACTAAAAGTATAAATAAAGCAGAATCCTTCTATATTGCTATAATTCTCTACAAATCATCTTCAGATAAACCTGATTATCAACCTTTGTACCAAGAAAGCTTTGTTTTAATTAAAGCCGCTTCTTTAGAGGAAGCAAAAACAAAGGCTTTAAATTATGGTAAAGATGAAAGTGTCAGCTATACAAATGAAAATGGAGAAACTATTACTTGGTCTTTGAAGCAAGTGGTAGATGTGAATTCAGTTTTGTATGATGAGTTTGATTCATCTGAGGATATTGTTGATTTATATGCTCGACATTTTCGGAACTATGAGGCTTACCACTCATTTGAACCGTTATTATCTAAAGAGCAATTTGGAGAATAGTTATCAAACCACGCGATCGCTCTTGTCGATTCCCATCACAGAGACAAAAGCGATCGCAATTGTTTTTACTTGCATTGACTCCAATGAAACCTAAGTTAAATTAAGTATTTTGCCTGTTATTGAGTTTTGCACGTCTGGACTGGAATTCGACACCCTGAGTTCCTCTATGTACGTAAGTATCCTTGCTTATCGGCGAACTATCATCTGGAAAAATCTGGAAGACCGCTCTTATGGGTTCCTATCAATGATAATTTTAAGCATTGGGAACCCCTAAAAATCGAAGTTTATGAACGCAGCCGACGACAAAACGATTGTTCGCGAGTATTTCAATTCCACAGGGTTTGACCGTTGGAAGCGAATCTACGGCGATGGCGAAGTCAACAAAGTCCAATTAGACATCCGCAATGGACACCAGCAAACTGTGGATACAGTTCTCGGTTGGCTGAAGGCTGATAACAATTTACCAGAGCTATCAATCTGTGATGCTGGGTGTGGTGTCGGTAGTCTCAGCATTCCCCTGGCGGTAGATGGTGCCAAAGTCTATGCCACCGATATTTCGGAAAAAATGGTAGAAGAAGGCAGAGATAGAGCAAAGCAAACTTTGGGAAATAGTGAAAATCCTACTTTTGCTGTGCAGGATTTGGAATCATTGAATGGTAGTTACCATACCGTTATTTGCCTAGATGTTCTCATCCATTACCCTCAAGAAAAAGCCGATGAGATGATATCTCACCTCTGTTCTTTGGCACAGTCGCGGATAATTCTCAGTTTTGCGCCGAAGACCTGCGCCCTGAGTATACTCAAGAAAATTGGCAGTTTCTTTCCTGGGCCAAGTAAAGCTACTCGTGCATATTTGCATCGTGAGGCTGATGTGGTGAAAATCTTGGAAAGTAATGGCTTTTCATTGCAACGACGGGCAATGACGAAGACTCGCTTCTATTTTTCTCGCCTACTGGAAGCTACACGCAATTAAGGTTAAAATCGCAGCAAAGGTATCATAAACCTCTTGCTGCGATTTGACAATCTCAAACCTGAGATATGGTAAATATTGCCGTTGGCATCAAGCTTTGTTTTTCTCTAAGATGGTCGCCCAATCCCATTGAAAAATTGAGTGCTTTGCTTTCAAATTCCCTTAAATCCCATACCAATTTCTACCTCTTTTTCTGCACACTTAAGCCAGCAAAATTATTCTCATCCGATTAAATGAAGAGTGCTGAGTATTGTAAATCCACAACGCAGCTAGCAAACGTCTACAATTTCAATTTCTCACCGCGAATCGAATAATCTAACAACTCCATCGGGTGAATAACTGAAATCTTCTTACCTTGCAACTGCAAATGTTTAGTAATTTGCAAAGTACACCCAGGATTAGCAGAAGCAATTAACTCAGCACCAGTATTCAACAAATTCTCTACTTTTTGCCGACCCAATTCTTCAGATACTTCTGGTTGCAGCATATTATAAACCCCGGCACTGCCACAACACAAAGCTGCATCTATTGGTTCTCTCAACTTCACCCCTGGAATTTGTCGCAACACCTGACGCGGTTGGACGCTAATCTTTTGCCCATGCAATAAATGACAAGCATCTTGATAAACTAAATTCAATGGTTTATCAGTCAACGGTGAAAGTTTCGCTGTTAACCCAACAGTTGCCAAAAATTCTTGAGCATCTTTAACCTTAGCCGCAAAATCCTTGGCCTTTTCCCGATATTCTAGGTCGTCTTCTAAAATATGACCGTACTCTTTCAAAGTATGACCGCAACCAGCAGCATTGATAATCACGAAATCGACATCTGTCTTGGCAAAACTATCAATCATCTGTCTTGCTAAAGCTTTCGCCTGTTCTGTTTGTCCTTGGTGTTCAGGAAGCGCCGCACAACAACCTTGAGATTTGGGAATCACAACTTCACAACCATTCGCCGTTAAAACGCGCACTGTTGCTTCATTCACGGGTGAGAAAAACAGCCGTTGGACGCAACCCAAAATTACCCCGACTCGATATCGCTTTTCACCTTTAGCAGGAATCACACTAGGCAAATTATCTTGAAAAGATTTGAGAGTAATTTCTGGCAGAATTGATTCCATTGCTGCCAAACGAGGCGATATTTTATTCAGTAAACCCGTAGCCCGAAATAACTTAGCAAATCCTAACTTTTGATAAACTAACAACGGAACTAATAAAACCCGTAAAAGATTGGGATAAGGAAACAGAGAAAATATCAATTGACGAAAAAATTGATCTGGTAAACTGCGGGGATAATTTCGTTCAATTTGATGACGAGTTGCAGAAATTAATTTGTCATACTGCACACCAGAAGGACAAGTACTTACACAAGCAAGACATCCCAAACAAGAATCAAAATGTTCTACTGTTGCCGTATTGAGGGCAATTTCACCCTCATTAATTGCATCCATTAAATAGATGCGCCCTCTAGGAGAATCCATCTCCTTACCTAGCACCCGATAACTGGGACAAGTCGAGAGACAAAATCCGCAATGGACACAACTATCAATTAACTTCGGGTCAGGCGGATGACTCTCATCAAAGCCTTTCAAATTCTTTAAACTAGCCGTATTATTAACAGAATTTTTTGAAACTTGCATATTTCTCTTTTTCCCCTCTCTATCTCAGCGTCCTCTGTGTCTCTGCGGTACGTTTTCTTAAAACTAAATTCCACCCACAAAGCGACCAGGACTTAAAATACTTTTACTATCAAACTGTTCCTTAATACGGCGCATCAACGGCAAAGCATTCCCCGTATAACCCCAAACATCTATTTGTTCTTTAACCGCAACTGGTGCTGACAAAATTGTTAAAAAACCTTTACTCGCTTGAGTGCGTAGGCGCAGCCCGCCGTAGGCATCGCTTCCAGCAGAGCATAACTCATCGCGAATTTTCAAAACTTGATTTTTACTCTCTAATTGTAACAAACCTAAACCACTACTAATGTGAATTAAACCCAACTCCACTTGAGTCAAAATCTCCACAGCAGCAGTAGGTAACACTCCTATTTTGCAGCTAATTACCGATTCTGTAGCAGTAGTATGGATTCGTTCTTGCAATCTCTGCCATAGATTAGCTTCATCACCATCGGCAAAAATTGCCCCATTTAAACCCAACTTTTGCCCTACTTCCAAAACTCGGTTTGACTGTTCCTTAACACTCTCACTAATACTTTGAAACCGAGCAATTAATCCCAGCCCTTCACCCAATCCTAAACTAGACACCAATTTAGTTGATAGCAAATCAGCCTGAACTGGTGTTAACGCCGAACCTCGAAGGATATCAGCCGCTTGAGATACAGCCTCAGCTTTACCAGTTAGTACCACCGTCCCCGATGCCTCGGCTAACGGATACAGGCGAAAAGTTAGTTGACTAATAAAGCCTAATGTGCCATAAGACCCCGTAAGTAACTTCATCAAGTCATATCCGGCGACATTTTTAACTACTCTTCCCCCAGCTTTGGCGATTTGTCCATCAGCACGGACAAAGGTAATACCTAATAACTGGTCGCGCACACTACCATAGCGTTGCCGCAGAGAACCTGTATCACCCGTGGCGACAATACCGCCAATGGTTGCCGACTCTGGTGCTGTGGGGTCAAGGGCGAGAAATTGCCGCGATTTTGCCAAAAGTGCTTGCAAATCGGAGAACTTCATCCCAGCTTCTACTGTGACAGTCAAATCGCCAACAGCGTGTTCAATCAGTTGGTTGATGCGTTCTGTACTAACTACAACATCAATGCTTTTTGCTAAACCACCCCAGCTAAGTTTACTGCCACTACCACAGGGAAGGACGCGCCAGTTATTTGCGTGAGCTGTGGTAATGACTGCGGCTAGCTGTTCTTGGCTGCGGGGATAGACAATACAACTGGGTGAATTTCCAGAAGCGTAGACGCCTTGCGGCTTCTCGTTAGAGATCGCCTGTTGGATACGTTTTTGCTGACTGAGTTCGATATTTTCCCAAAGGCAAATAGCATTTTCTTCACCGACGATAGATGCAAGTTCAGAAGCGCAGACGCCTTGCGGCTTGTCGTTAGACATCGCTTTCATTGAGTTTATTTTTTTACGCCCTACTTCTAATTTACTGGCTAACCTGACCAAAAAAGCGCATTGCCATTAATCGGGGGCTTTAGATTCCTACGGCTGGTTGCACCAACGACAGCTTGTAATTAGCGCCAAATAAAAGAAAGTTTGTTTTTCAAGCGATCGCTACTCATTTACAATAAACTTTTTACCGCAGTCTGCAACTTTAACGTTTATGACTCATAATCTAAGGATGTTAAAACTGATAAATTATTAAAATTTTATTAAATGCTTCCTTAACTGCCTTAACTGTCTTAACTGTCCTTGCATTTCTATTCAAAGAGTAAGACTATATATCTGAATCCCAAGGAATTTTCCTTAACCCTTAAGTTGATCTAAATACATAAGTATTTTCATAATCTACTGAAGGGTTAGGTGAACTTTTTTCTCATGGATGCAACAAAGCTGAACAGAAAGGTTAAGCAATGGATTCTAAAACTAGAATTTCAGGTTAAATAAAACCATGAACATATTTAAGTACATCAAAAAGGCGATCGTTTTTGCGCTGGTCGTGTTTAGTTTGAGTTTGGCGCTTCAAAGCCCTAGTTACGCAGCAGGTTTAGAAGGAAAGTGGAAACTTACCTCGTTAAACGATTCTCCTGTTCCCGAACAGTTTAATATTACAGTCGCATTTGATCCTAATGAAGGTAGAATCACAGGCAATGTAAACACAGGCTTTGCACCAATCTCATACTTTGGCTCTTATAAATCGACAGAGAATAAAATCGAACTTCCAAATGGTGTAGTAAAACCACTTATATATTTTGGACCAGAGGGGGAAGAATATTTTTCTACACTCAATTCAGCTGAGTCTTATGATGTAAAAGATCAAAAGCTAACAATTACCAACTATCGTGATAGAAAGTTGAGCTTTGTTAAAGCTGAATAACGTGAGTTCAACGAGTCATATAGTGTCCATTTAATTAGCTGTAAAAAAAGACCTCTCCCTGGTTTTACTATGCAAAACCGTCCCTCTCCGACTCGGAGAGGGATAGGTTTAAACTTTAGTTCAAGGCAGGGAGAGGTTTATCGAACTCAGGTTGAATAAAGTTATGATGCTCTTGTATTAAGAGCGATCGCACTTTGGTTGAGTAAGGTATTAGCCTTATCCAACCTATAATTTTGGGAAACTTTACAACCACGGATGACGCGGTGGGTTGATGTTGTTTAAGAAGTAATTACCCTTTCCAAGAAAGTAGTAGATGAGTTAAATTTACTCATCTACTATAGGTAGAGTTAGGAGACAATTTACATATATATAATAAAATCTTCTCTGGGAAAAATCATAAATTACAGTAGTATTAGTTAAATAGACTACATCAAGTTTGCAGAGAAGTTTGGGCGTAGTCTATTAATTTGAACATTGCTATAAAAGTACAATTTTTGAGAATAAACTTATATGATTCTGATTAACTTTTAGAGAAAGGTAGCAGATGGGTAGAAATTACCCCTCTGCTACGAGCAAACGGAGGTATAAAGTTGATTATTTAATTGGCATGAACCAATTCTTGAGGCGCTGCGGCATCATATTCTACAGCTGTAACAAATTCCTTGAGAACGTCTTTGAGTCTTTGCTCGATTTCCTCATCTAACAGGACGCTGTTATCAGCTTGTCGTTGAACTTGTTTGTCTACTGCATAAATAGTAGCTAGGATATGCCGCGCTCCTAATTCAGATAACACAGGTTTTAGAGCATATTCAATTGCCAATAAATGAGCGATGGTTCCACCCAGAGCAATTGGTAACACGGGTTTACCTGTTAATGATTTTTGTGGCAGCAAATCTAGAAATGTTTTTAGCACTCCTGTGTAAGCAGCTTTGTAAATTGGTGTGGCAATAATTACACCATCTGCCTTTGCTAATAAAGCTTTTGGCTGTTCTAAAGCAGGGCTGTCGTATCGTCCAAAAACTAAATCTTCAGCAGGTAAATCCCGAACTGAAATAATGTCTACATGCAAGCCTTCTTGTTGTAAAAGCTTGGCAGTGTATTCGACAACACCATAGGTTCTAGATGGATGGGTTGGACTACCTGCGATCGCTAAAATATTTGTCATTCAATTAAACTCCCAATTTCTAAAACGGGTTCAGTATGTTTTGTGGTTTTGGTATCCATAGCTGATGCTGTGTTGACTTTCTCACTCAGACGTTTGTAAGGATGGCGCAAACTCATACTCTCTACTTCCCAAATGTAACCATGAATAACTACATCTTGGGGAATTAAAGGAGAATTACGCAGTAATTGCACCTGCTCTGTGCAGATTTCATCTACATCGGTAAAGGTTTTGATCCATTTGGAAAAAACGCCTTTTGGTAGCTTCAACTCTGGCAAAGCAGGATCGAGATTAACGCGATCCACGTCAATACCTTGATTTCGCAATACCTCACTGAGAAAGTCTCCTGATGCTGTCATCATGCCACATTCGGTATGATTAATGACGATGATTTCTTTTGTGCCAAAAAACTGTGTAGTTAACATCGCTGATCGAATTGCATCATCTGTAACTAACCCCCCAGCATTACGGAAAATATGAGCGTCTCCTTCACCAATTCCTAATGCTTTCTCCACTGGTAAACGTTCATCCATGCAAGCTAGCACCCACAAGCGTTTATTGTTAGGTATTCCCAACTGACGACGCAATACCCACGCTTCTTTTTCTGAGATTTTTTGGTCGATTTGTTGGTGCAGCATTGCTGTTAATCTCCTAGTTCTTAATTACTAGGATATGGACGTTGCTCTTTCTTGAGGCTTTTGCTTAGGGAAATCTTCATTTGCCACAATCTCGCCGAATGGACTTAAGACGTGTTGCTTCTCTACTGCGGGTAAATTATCTAAGGGCAAATGGGGAAATAGAAGTTCTGCAACTCGATAAGCTTCCTCTAGGTGAGGATAGCCAGAGAGAATAAAGGACTCAACACCTAAATCTGCATATTCTAATATCCTGGCAGCTACGGTTTGGGGATCGCCGACTAAGGCTGTTCCCGCACCACCCCGCACTAAACCGACTCCTGCCCACAGGTTCGGGCTAATCTCTAATGCCTCACGATTACCGTGGTGTAATTGAGTCATTCGCTGTTGTCCAACTGAATCCATTCGGGCGTAAGCTTTTTGGGCTTTAGCGATCGCTTCGTCATCTACATACTTAATTAATTGATTCGCCGCATCCCAAGCTTCACTCTCGGTTTCGCGCACAATCACATGTAAGCGAATCCCAAACCGCAAAGTCCGGCCTTCTGATAAAGCAAGTCTCCGAACTGCTGCAATCTTCTCGGCTACTTGCGCCGGTGGTTCGCCCCAAGTTAGATAGACATCTACGTGCTTGGCAGCAATTTTTTGAGCAACAGGAGAGGAACCGCCAAACCACAAAGGCGGATATGGCTTTTGAACAGGTGGAAACAGCAGTTTCCCATCCTGAATGTTGAGATAGTCACCTTGGAGATTAGCCTGTTCACCACTAGCGATCGCTCGCCATACTGTCAAAAATTCATCTGTTAATTCATAGCGCTGATCGTGATCCAAATGCAAGCCATCTCCCGCTAACTCCACGGGATCGCCACCAGTCACGACATTTATTAGCAAGCGTCCCCCAGAGAGGCGATCAAAAGTCGCCGCCATCCGCGCTGCAACTCCAGGTGATACCAAGCCGGGACGAATTGCCACCAAAAAACGCATCTGTCGCGTCAGTGATACCAACGTTGACGCTACAATCCAAGCATCTTCGCAAGAGCGGCCTGTAGGCAGCAATGCCCCTGTATAACCAAGGTCATCCACCGCTTGGGCAATCTGCCGCAGATAAGGAAAGCTTACTGCCCGTCCGCCTGTAGCAGTTGCAAGGTAATGTCCGTCGCCATGAGTTGGGATGAACCATAGTAGCTGCATGAATCCTGTCCTTTTAAACTCCGGCAATTCGATAGAAATACCGTGCTTTATTTGTAGTTTTTAGAGTATCACATATTCTACTGAACCGAACAAGAAGTTTTCCAAAAAACTCCGGTATCTCTATCAAACCAATGTATATTAGGGACTTCCAGAGAATAAATTACCCAATTTATTTAGATGATATTTTTCTTTTCCCCTTGCCTCCTGCCCCCTGCCCCCTGCTCCCCTGCCTACACAGCGATTGATTATTTTTTTAATTGGAAGTCCCTTAAGCGGTGTCAATCAGTTGGGGATTGGGCATTAGCATAGTTATTCTCCCCGTACCCCATTTCTGTCTCTAGGAAGAATCCAGCAATGGTGGCTTTGTGTATACTTATTTACTTATTCATAACCTTTTGTTAAACTAACCTTAATGTACTAAAAACCTATTGATTTGCTGTGCTTAAGTTTTCAGCTACAAAAGTGGGTAGCCATCCATCTCACTGCCAATAGGTGCAAAATTGTGTTCTGTCTCTGGGAGAAATAAGGCAATGGGGCCGATGTTTATTGCTGCCAACGATTGGCCACATATAGCGTTTAGATTGTCTTTGGCGCTCCTGGTTGGTTGCTTGATTGGATTTAACCGTCAGCAAGGAGGAAGGCCAGCAGGGATGAGAACATTCATGCTCGTGAGTATGGGGGCAGCATTATTCGTGATGATTCCTTTGCAGGCTGAGGGCGAGAGTCCCTATGCTGCTACCAATGCACTGAGTCGTACAATTCAAGGTGTAGCTACCGGGGTTGGATTTCTCGGAGCCGGATTAATTTTACAAGAGTCTCCGAGAAAATCTGCAACGCCAAAAGTAAAGGGTTTAACTACAGCCGCCTGTGTCTGGACTGCTGCCGGCTTGGGGGCTGCAATTGGTTGTGGTTTGTGGCAAATGGGATTATTGGGAGGCTTACTGACTCTGATTACCCTCAGTGGGGTAAAGCGGCTCAATCGCGCATTTGTATTTATGACGAGTCATGGTAAACACGGGACTACTGAGCATTTCACCACCTCTGATGAAGATGATGATTGACCGTAGTTTATGCTCCAATTTAAAACTATACTTGCTTATTGTCCAAAAATCAGGTGAAATAGATCGGATTCCCACTTAGTATTTGGCTGAAAAATTATTTGTTGTTTCAAAGCTTATTTTAATCAGTTTATCAGGGCTAACTCAGGGCGATCGCTGATTATAGTCATTCATGTAGGGAATCCCGTACTGGAATCGATTGCCCAGTGAACCGGAAAATAGAAAATAATAGATATATGGACAAACGCTATTTTTTACAAGCTGGTGCAGTCATAGTCGGCACAGCATTGTTATCAAGGTATATCAATTGGGGGTCACAAGCAATGACAACTTCTCAGAGTGGATTTGAAGTTACCAAACCAGAGTCAGAATGGCGCACGATTTTAACGCCAGAACAGTTTAATGTATTGCGTAAACATGGGACTGAACGCCCTCACACCAGTCCATTGGATAAGGAATACGACCAAGGCACTTATTATTGTGCCGCCTGTGAACTACCACTGTTTACATCTGATACCAAATTTAATAGTGGTACTGGCTGGCCTAGCTTCTTTAATCCAATTGAAGGTGCGATCGCCGTTACTGTAGATAAGTCGTTGTTTATGACCAGAACTGAAGTGCATTGTAGTCGTTGTGGTGGTCATCTGGGTCATGTTTTTGATGATGGCCCTGCACCTACTGGCAAGCGCTACTGCATGAACGGTGTTTCGCTGAAGTTTACTCCTGCTTAATAAGTTGTGTCACCGATATCGATAGCCTAGCGTTTGTGAGGCAGGAGCGTCACAGCCCGTCGTAGACATCGCACACACAACCTAAATCATCAGATTTTGAAACTTGACCAAGGGTGAATAAATTTTTGACAATAACTTTTTTATTCAGTGCTACTGGACGAAGTATTGTCAACTTAAGGAAATCCAACTCTTGGTCTTTGCTAGAGCTATCTACCTAAATCATCCTATTTGTTTGGTTCTTTTTTCTCATTTTTGTCTTTGGGATCTTTTTTAGGTTTTTTAACTTCTTTATTACTTTTTCTTTCTTTCGACATGAGCGTTCTCCAACTAGGTTTATCGGTAAAAGCTTTCACATTCTGCCGTCAGGAAATCAGGATATTACTTACCTGATATTCTTTTAAGGCAAAAAAGAAAGTATCAGACATAAATGCTACTAACTACCATGATACGGTGTTGTTTGATTTTCTTCTGACAGCCTTTATATCTATTTGAACTACAATCGCCTGTAGGGTAGCATAGCTAGCTGTGCTACCCTAATTATTTACAGCGTTGCTACCAGATCCTTTAAGCGATCGCGTCCATCGCGAAAAACAGGCCATCCATCCCCCACCAACACTGCTTCTACCCGACTCAGTTGAGCTAACCTCTGCACAGAAGCAACAGCCTCCTCTCGATTCAGCAGTTTGTCATCCGGTAAAATTGTCAAGCTACCTGCTTTACGTGCCCGGACTAAATCCCCAGTAATTAAAGTTGTCTCTTCCAGTAACAAAGCCAACTCACCGGGAGTTTTAGAACCATTGAGTTCAATCACCTCCAGTCCTGGGACAAATTCTTCACCATCAGATAGCCAGCGATCGCAAGGTATAGGAAAAGTGTCTTTTTCTGCAATCGGGCCAGCAATCTTAGCATAGGTTTGATCGGCAATTTCCTTACTTGCCCTGATATGCTCAGAATTCGTCAGCACAATCCAAACCACACCGCCGAGAGATTTTAGATGATTCCAATCATGGTTTGATAGGGCTACTGGGTCAATCAAGATGTTGCCATCTGGGCGAATCCAGGCAATCCCATTGAAATCAATATTTCTTGCCGGATTGAAATTAGACCAGCTATAAAGATCGGGACGGTGCAAAGATTTCATGATGATTCTGGATCAGTACTTCAATAATTGACTATTAATCTCAATAATTCAGTATATAGATAATACGGGCATTGGGCATTGGTTATTATCCTGCCTCCCCTGCTTCCCCTGCTTCCCCTGCTTCCCCTGCCTCCCCTGCCCCTCTGCTCCCTTGCTTCTTCCCCTGGATCTGAAATTTGAGTATACTACGATAAATCTATCAATATTATGATTATGGGTTTCGTCTGGTTTACAGAAATTCCCGGATAACGGCAATAAAGGATTAAGGGAGGTATAGGGGTGAGTGAGATTAAGCGCCAAAAAATATCAGCGAAGGCAGAACAGTTTACAGAGTCGGTAATTCGAGAAATGACCAGGGTGGCACTGCAACACGATGCAGTAAATCTGGCGCAGGGGTTTCCTGATTTTCCTTGTCCCTTGGAGTTGAAACAGGCAGCATATCAGGCCATAGAGGCAGATGTGAACCAGTATGCCATTACTTGGGGCGATCGCCCGTTTCGTCATGCGATCGCTAACAAAGTCCGTTGGTATCTCGGCTTAGATATCAATCCCGAAACCCAAATCACTGTTACCTGCGGTTCCACAGAAGCAATGGCATCTGTGATGTTAGCAACAGTTAATCCCGGTGAAGAAGTAATTGTATTTGAGCCATATTATGAAAACTATGGCCCCGATGCGATTTTAGCTGGTGCTATACCCCGTTATGTGACACTGCATCCTCCTCATTGGACATTTGATGAAGCACAGTTGCGTCAAGCTTTCAATACTAATACCAAAGCGATTATTATCAACACACCCCACAATCCCACAGGTAAAGTCTTCAGCCGTGAAGAACTCACCCTAATTGCTGAACTTTGTCAAAAATGGGATGTGTTAGCGTTCACTGATGAAATCTATGAACATATTCTCTATGACGGCACTCAACATATTGCCCTAGCTACCCTTCCCGGTATGGAAGAACGCACCGTTACTATTAACGGTTTATCCAAAACTTATAGCGTCACTGGGTGGCGAGTCGGCTACATTCTGGCAAACCCCGAATTGACAGGGGCGATTCGCAAAGTCCATGATTTTCTCACCGTTGGCGCACCTGCACCATTGCAACGAGCCGGAGTTGCCGCTATGCAACTACCACCATCCTATTATGAAGAACTAGCCAAACTTTATCACCAGAAGCGAGACAGCATTTTACAAATTCTAGACCTAGTTGGCATTCCCTATTTCGTTCCCAAAGGAGCCTATTACGTGCTTGCAGATATTTCCAAATTTGGCTATAAAACAGATGTTGAATTCACTTACCATCTGATTAAAGATATCGGTGTCGCTGTAGTTCCCGGTTCCAGCTTTTTCAGCCAACCAGAAAAAGGACATTCATTGATCAGATTTTGCTTTAGCAAAAGACCTGAGACATTACAAACAGCGAGCGATCGCTTACTCAAATTGCAATCAAATCTATAACCGACATCATAATTTATTTTCCTCTTTTATGTAAGTTGTGAAAACTACTTTTTTGTGAGGCACTTTTGTTTGAGGTGCGGTTTAAATTCCATGATGAA
The DNA here is from genome assembly GCF_002246015.1 of Nostoc sp. 'Peltigera membranacea cyanobiont' 210A. Classification (GTDB taxonomy): domain Bacteria; phylum Cyanobacteriota; class Cyanobacteriia; order Cyanobacteriales; family Nostocaceae; genus Nostoc. The sequence goes on along the minus strand of NZ_NOLJ01000006.1, from coordinate 599,174 downwards.
TTACGAATTTATCAGACTATCTATCTTCAAGTTAATATAAATTAATGAAACCTAGATTAATATAATTTTACAAGTGCTTGATTTAAGCATTCATTTGTTAAAAAAGATAACATTATTTTCGAGTTAAATTTAACTCTAACTTTTGATCCCCGATGTAAAGTTGACTTGTCAAATGAAACTCCACTTTGAAGCGAGGGTTTATAAGCCTTAATGTATAGTATTCCTCATAAAAACAACACTAAGTAACTGTAGAATTAGTTCCAATTCCCGGTAATTATATCGGGATAGTAGGCTTAAAAATTCTGGATTAAAAACCCCATTGACTCTTTAAAAGGATAGGACTAATGTGATGAGTAGTCCTTAAAAGGACACTATTTATGCATCAAAAAATCAGGAGGTATTTCCGATGATGATGATGATGACTGAAACCATGACTCCAGAAATGCAAACTTGCATGGATGTTTGTATGGATTGTCATAAAATGTGCATGGAAACCATGACTCATTGCATGAGCAAAGGTGGTCAGCACATGGATAAGAACATGATGAGCATGATGAGTATGATGCGCGATTGCTCTGAAATGTGCATGATGTGCATGAATATGATGATGAGCGGTTCTGAGTTCATGGAACGCACTTGTATGCTTTGCGCTGAGATGTGCGATCGCACTGCAATGGCGTGTGAGATGATGAGCGATGACGCGAAAATGATGGAATGTGCTGCCGCTTGCCGTAAGTGTGCAGAGTCTTGCAGAAGTATGCACATGATGCCCGCATAATTCTATAACAATCTAGCAGAAGTTTCTCTGCAACCTAATATTCAAGCGCTCAGACTCAAAGAGTCTGGGCGTTTGAAGTAAAAATTTAACTAAAATCTGAGGCGTGGAAGCAATACTCAAATGGTATGTTGGCGATCGCCTCTACATGAACAACTGTAAGTATTGGCTTGTAGACGGGCAATGTCTACGACGGGCTACGCCTACGCACCGATGAGTCTACAGCCTTAATTTACTGCTGTTTCTGTACTTTTGCCATTTGTCGATTTTATATCATGTCCGCTTGATTGCTTATTAAACCCGAAGAACCCCACCCCGCCAAAGCTACGCTTTGTCTCCCCTCCCCGCAAGCCTACGGTGTACACACAAGNAAGAACCCCACCCCGCCAAAGCTACGCTTTGTCTCCCCTCCCCGCAAGCCTACGGTGTACACACAAGTCTGAAATAGCTGATTAACCAAGGTTTTACCCCACCCTAACCCTCCCCTTATAAAATCGTATTGGAGTACCCAAATATCGTGTTGGAGTACCAAAATATCGTGTTGGAGTACCAAAATATCGTGTTGGAGTACCAAAATATCGTATTGAAGTACCCAAATATCGTGTTGGAGTACCAAAATATCGTGTTGAAGTACCTGAATATCGTGTTGGAGTACTCAAATATCGTGTTGAAGTACCTAAATATCGTGTTGGAGTACTCAAATATCGTGTTGAAGTACCTAAATATCGTGTTGGAGTACTCAAATATCGTGTTGAAGTACCTAAATATAGCGATCGCTCCAAGTGAGGCGAAGTGCAATTGCCCTTTGAAACCGTTAGCTGTCTCGTTCCCAGTCTCCGACGAGAGGATGACTACAGGAACAAGTGTTTTGCCGATGCCAACTGGCTTGTCATAAAGTTTACAGAAGAACAAGTCTTGTCTCAGCCAGAACGCTGCACTCGATTTATTGCTGGTGCGATCGCAAAGATCATCGAGTATCTCTGCGTTCACTCCATCAAAATCAACCGCAGAGGATCTAAACGCACATACCAAGGAAAAGGTTGGTCTTTCATCGTCGCCCATTTTTCTTTGAAGACTTCAGCTTGCAAATGATAATCTTGAGAGTTCTTGCCAGCCGAATGTAATTTGAGAAATAATGTCATTCGATGGGGCGTTTCACTGGTTCGTACTACCCAGCAGGGAAAGGTATTTTCCTGTGATGAGTCGTTGGTAAAAATGAACTGATGGGCACGAATGCCAACGTGAGATAATTCGCTCTTGATTGGTTCAATTACTTGAAGAGTACAACCCCAATCAGTCGCTTCTATCTGTTGCGATGACTGGAGAACAGCACGGGAGAAGTTTTTGCATCCAGTCAGTTGGGCGACACTAACGCTAGCAGGATGCTGGAAAATCTCATGTTTGCTACCATAATGAACAGATCTGCCATGCTCCAATACCAGCAGATTCGGGCAAATCCGATAAGCTTCTTCCATATTATGGGTGACAAATAGAGTCACACCTTGGTAGTCAGCTAGAGTTTCTGTCATTTGCTGCTCTAATTGACTACGCAGATGGGTATCAAGTGCGGAAAACGGCTCATCTAAAAGTAATGCTTCCGGTTGACTTGCCAATGCTCTTGCTAAGGCTACCCGTTGTTGTTGACCCCCTGAAAGTTGGTGCGGATAGCGATCGCCTAATCCCTTCAACTGCATCGCTATTAATTGCTCCTCTACCTGTACTCGAATACTCCCAGCAGATAGTTTTTTGGGCAAACCGAAAGCGATATTTTGCGCCACACTCATGTGCGGAAACAGGGCGTAATTCTGTACTAAAAAACCAATGCGGCGATCGCGGCTGGGTAAATTAATTCCTTGTTCTGAGTCAAACAAAACTCTGTCATTTAAAACTATGCGCCCGGTTGTGGGCTTTTCTATCCCCGCAAGGCAGCGCAAAATCATGCTCTTACCTGCTCCAGAACCCCCTAATAATCCCAAGGGTTGCTCATCGGTAGTGAAAGCAACTTTTAAATCAAAGCTAGGAAGTATTTTTTCAATATTGACAAACAATCCCCCAGATTCAAAGCGAGATTGCGGAGTATAAAAATTTTCTCCCCCTGCCTCCCCTGCCTCCCCNGTGTTGAGTTTGCATCGCAATCAAAGCCCTCAGACGCTATCCCTTGGTGGTTGCGGTTTTTTAGCTTGGGAATGACGTTGACAGGCCAAGCTTTCGTAGGAGTATTATATGCACTGCTGACTGATGCCCTCCTCTTTTCCCTCACTTCTTGCCAGAAGTTGACTGCAATAATTCCAGATAGAGAAATCACCATAATTGCGATCGCCCAAAACCAAGCCTCGTTCATTGCTCCCGCTTCCACAGCAAAATAAATCGCCATTGGGATTGTCTGCGTTTGTCCGGGAATGTTACCAGCTAGCATCAACGTCGCCCCAAATTCTCCCAAAGCACGGGCAAAAGCTAACATTGTGGCGGCGACAATGCCGGGTATTGCTAGGGGTAAACTGATGCGCCAAAAGATTGTAGCTTCGGTTGCGCCAAGGGTTCTAGCTACTCGCAACAGATTAGCATCTATTTGTTCAAAGGCTCCCAGTGCAGTTTTATACATTAAAGGGAAAGAAACTACTGTGGCTGCGATCGCAGCACCATACCAAGTAAAGACGATGGTGAAGTCAAAAGCCCCCATGAATTTCCCTACAGGGCCATTTTTGCCAAAAAATAGCAGCAATAAGAATCCGACAACTGTGGGCGGTAAAATCAGGGGTGCAATAAAGATACCCTCAATCAACGATTTACCTTTGCCACGATATCCCAGCATCCAGTAGGCAGCAGCGATACCCAAGAAGAAGGTGATAAATGTGGCAAGTAATGAAGTTTTAAGTGATATCCAAAGAGGCGATAAATCCAATGGCATAGTTGCGTAGGGAAAAATTAACTCAACTAATCCCTAATTTACCAACTTTAGCTTGAATATGTCGGTAAAAGTTGGTAAAATACATCACAATCAATCAGGGAAATCCCAAAAACTAGCCAAACTTTCAACAAAATTCGCGCTCAGTTGGGTATCAAGTCTTAGAGGATGTTTGTAAAGCCTCAATTCATACTAGCCCTGGCGACTAGAAGTCGCGGCTACACAGGCAAAACCTGCCTACGCAGGTTAAAAACCCTTAATTTTTCTTAGTCCACGGAGATGGACAATGCTAGTGTAGTAGCGAATTCTATGAGACTGTTGGCGAATTCATGTAAACCGCAATTTCTGGGGTGAGAAGCTACGACATCTCAAGCTTTTGAGGATAGCGATACCTACGGTGGGCTGCGCCTACGCAATTCGCCAACAGAGTCATTCTGCTCGCCCAATACTTTTAAAAAATCCTCTCAGAATAAGATACGGTTTGTTATCATTTGATACTTATCTTGAAACCAACTGGTAAAATTATTGGGAATTAGGCACTTCCAAATAAAAAATATCCAATTAACTCTTGTGGGGTGCGCGACACGAGAGCCCAGTTTATATGGTAATACAGTTCAGATCAGCCAAAAATGCTTGTAGAGACGGCGATTTATCGCGTCTAGAAAACTAGAAAACCCAAAACTGTTGCCAGTAGCCCTTAACCCAAGCATATTAGTTTATACGTCTGGCAAGATGCCCACCCCACAAGATTGGATAATTTATTTCTTGGAGTTCCCTTACCAAAGTGTAAAAATCCTCGCAAACACATCCTGTTAGCAGTATCTCATGCTACCGTCAACAGAAAGTGCATCCCCCTCCTACCAGCAATCAAAAAAAACCCCAAGACCTTTTCTTAGTATGCGGACTCAAAAGTTTAGGGCAACATTGCGTTGCAATCCTCAAGGAATACGATGTTAAAGTCAGCGCCATCGAGGATGTGCAGCCCGAACATTGGGAAGTCCCAGAAGTACCTAACTTACTAGAAAAGTTAATCGTAGGAGACTGCCGCCAGCCAAGTATTCTAGAGCAGGCAGGTATATGTCAGTGTCGTTCAATACTTTTAGTAACCAGAAATGAGCGGATAAATATAGAAGCTGCCTTTGCAGCACGGCGTCTTAATCCCCACGTCCGCTTGATTGTACGTTCTGACAAACAAAATTTCAACAAACTCTTGTGGGAAAATCTTGGTAATTTTGTTGCCTTTGAACCTACTCATCTTTCAGCCCATGCCTTCGCTCTGACAGCCCTTGGTTCTGAGGCTATTGGATATTTCACCTTAGAAGGGCAACTGTTGCAAGTGATAAAGCACCAGGTACAAGCGAAGGATAGTTGGTGTAATGGCAAGCCAGTACATAGACTCAATCTCACAACTCGCCGCATCTTGAGTCATAGACCTGTTTCATCTAACCCAATCAAAGAATTGTTTGGCTGGAACCCAGAGGCAGAAGTGCAGGTAGGAGACACGCTAGTTTACATTGATGTTGCCTACGATTTAGCTTTCTCTGAACAACGCCGACAATCTCATAGCCAAACGTGGCAGTGGCAACAGTTTATTCAAAATATCACAGCGAAAAATCTCAAGGATAAAATAGTGCAATTTTGGCAATCTTACTACCAAAGCCAAAATCAAATCCGGCGAATTGCGACAATCTATGCGATTACTGTACTCATCCTGTGGCTTGTTGGAATAATTCTTTACCGCTTATATTATCCTGATATCACCATCCAAGAAGCTTTCTATGCAACAGCAGTTTTGCTTTTGGGAGGATACGGAGATTTATTTGGTGGTGTTGAGTTTGCATCGCAATCAAAGCCCTCAGACGCTATCCCTTGGTGGTTGCGGTTTTTTAGCTTGGGAATGACGTTGACAGGCCAAGCTTTCGTAGGAGTATTATATGCACTGCTGACTGATGCTCTTGTCACTTCAAGATTTCATTTTTTCAATTCCCGCCCTCCCATACCACAACGCAACCATCTGATAATTATTGGCTTAAATCGCTTGGGACAGAAAGTAGCTGCTCTTTTGCAAGAACTCAACCAGCCGTTAGTAGGAATTCATCCTACCACTCTCGACCAAGAAACTTTACCCGATATGCCCCTTATCGTTGGTAATGCTACCGAAGCACTCACGAAGGCGAATCTCTCCCATGCCAAAAGCATCATTTTAGTTGGGGACGACAATATGGAAAATCTGGAAATTGGTTTGATGGCTCATGCAATGAACCCCGCCACTACCTTAATTATCCGCTCTCAAGACCGCCAATTTAGTGATAATGTCGCCCCTCTGTTTCCCTATGCTCAATTTATATGTGGCGCGGCTTTGGCGGCAGAAGTCTTTGCTTGTGCTGCTTTTGGAGAAAATGTTCTGAGCTTGTTTCACTTGAATGAGCAAATAGTCATGGTGACGGAATACAAGATTGAAGATGGCGATACCCTGAATGGTTTGCTTTTATCTGAAATAGCTTCTGGCTACAGTGTTGTACCGATTCTCTACCAGAAATATCAGCAAGATAATTACTCTTTAATGCCCTGGTATGATGTTAAGCTTGATGCTGGCGATCGCTTGATTGTTTTAGCCACAAGTAGTAGTTTACAGCGAATTGAATGGGGTGAAATGCTGCCTCGTCTTTGGCAAGTGCAAATAGAAAAAGCTCTAACTACAAATGCCATTATGTATGGTGCTGAAGAGATAATTTTGATTACGGGATGTAGTTCCACTGATGCTAGGCAATGGATGAATAATTTGCCTAGAGTGTTGCCAATACCACTTTATAAACATCAAGCTCAACGTCTCGTGCGTGAGTTAACAAAAGTGCAGGTTTTGGCAAATGTTATCTACATTGGGCAACCTTAATCCTCCCATAACTAGAAATCATATCAATACTGTTCGGTTAAGGCAAGAGACGCGATGAATCGCCGTCAAGACAAAAGACTGATTATTGTATAGACGGCGATTTATCGCGTCTTTGTGATGATTTATCGCATCTTTAGCGATCTAGAATTTTCATCAAAAACCTTAGCAGAACCGTATTGGAAGTCATATCATCTGCGGATAATTATTGGAGTTTAGACTAAATAATCAAACTCAAAGCAAAAAATAAAAAGCTAAAGTTCATAGGCATTTATTGTAAAAGTAAAAGCACAACAAACATTGTTGTGCTTTCGTAAATTATTAGTATTCAGTTCATTGTGACAAGCAGAGAGTTTCTTAATTAGTCCAGTTGAGTGCTGTAGGCACTAAAACCGTAAGCCAAAGTTTCTTTTAAATTATCTGATGGCTTGAGACTTCTGTTGATAGCATTAGCAAACGGCACGGGAATCCCTTTGATAGTTTCCGGCAAAATTGCATACTCTGCTGTTGGCTCAACAATGTATTCTGGACACTTAGCTTTCATCCCAGCAGTAGCTAACATTTCTTCTATTTCAGCAGATGAATATTGCTTGAGATAAACTGGATTTCTCACAAATGGGTTCAGCCTTCTGATAAAATTATGGATGATATGAGAAGGACAAGACTTATTGTGAAAGGAATGATTAAAAACAAAAATTCCACCAGGTTTTAGCACCCGACAGATATCAGCCAATAAATTTCTTAATTGGGCATCGGGGATATGCATAAAGACGCAGTTAGAAATTACCAAATCTATAGAATTATCTTCTAAAGGCAATGTTTCAGCAGAAGTGCAAATCAAGTTAAATTCAGCTTCTGGGAAAAAATTGTATTCTTGTTTAACTTTGATTAGCCGCCGCAATAAAGGTTCAGAAATATCAATGCCATAATATTTCTCACATCTCAGATTTTTCGCTTTAGAGAGATGTAAAGGTGCGCGACCATAACCAGAACCAATTTCTAGAATAGAACCGACAGATTTATTCAACGGAAATTTGTTCCAAGTACCTCCAGGTGTACCAGTTAGCAGAGTGTAATCTTGTTTAATGGGTGATGTCGCTGCAATTTTTTCAATTTTTTGGGAACCATAGTATGTTTTACCAATTGCATCCCATGTTTTTTTATGTTGAGTATTAGTTAATTGTTCATAGTCGCTAGGAAAATAAATTCCATCTCGTAATTCAAAGTCATTTAGACTGGATTTTACATTTGCTAATTGAGACATTATGATTATCCTCATCAATAGTCAAGTCTGTTTTCTGTTATACTCTTAACTCAGCATTAACCGCAAGTGATTTTTACTGAACGGCTTTCCCTAAGCCTTTTTTAAAGTTTATAACTATTTTAAATTCGATGGAATGTGCTAGCAAAGCGCCTATTGCATCCAAGTGAAAACCGCTATAATGACAACCCTTGCTCGATCAAAACACAAGTTCGTATACATTAGTTGATGGACTGCAACAATTGGAGGCTGCGATGGTAGGAGGGTTACAACAAAAACGGGTGGTAGTTGTAGGTGCTGGTTGGGCCGGTTTAGGAGCAACCTACCATTTGGCAAAACAAGGTTATGATGTGACACTTCTCGAAGCAGGCCCCTATCCCGGTGGATTGGTGGCAGGTTGGCAAACGGCAGCCGGAAAATCTGTTGAAGCTGGCATTCATGGGTTCTGGTATCCTTACAAAAATATTTTTTCCCTAATCAATGAATTAGAAATTAATCCTTTTACTACTTGGACTCGTTCTTCCCAATATTCGCCAGCAGGTTTGGAAGTTGAATCACCGATTTTTCAAGACTTACCGCGACTTCCCTCGCCACTAGGAACTTTTCTCTACACTCAGTTTAAGCGGTTGCCACTAATCGATCGTCTTAGCGCCCTGCCTTTACTTTATGCTGTCGTTGATTTTGACAATTCCGATGCAGCTTGGCGGCGCTATGATTTTGTAACTGCCCGTGAATTGTTCAAAGACTTTAACGTTTCTGCACGACTTTACCGCGAGGCTTTTGAACCGATGTTATTAGTGGGCTTATTTGCCCCTGGCGAACAGTGTTCAGCCGCCGCAACTTTAGGGATGCTTTACTTTTTTATTCTGGCTCATCAACCCGATTTTGATGTGGTTTGGTGTCGGGGAACTGTCGGGGAAAAGATATTTCGTCCTTGGGTGGAACGTCTTGAAAAAGCTGGTGCGCGAGTGTTGCCAAAGCGTCGGGTTACAGACTTAATTGTTGATAGTAATCAAGTCAAGGGTGTGGTCTGCGGTGATGAAGTAATTGAAGCAGATGCCGTAATTTTTGCGGTTGGAATCACCGGGATGAAGAAAATTGTCTCAACTAGCCCTAGTTTACAAAGCCGTGAAGAATTCCGTAATTTGAGCAATTTAGGAGCAATTGATGTTTTAGCCACGCGACTATGGTTTGACCGTAAAATTGATATTCCTCGTCCTTCTAATGCTTGTTTTGGATTCGACGCAAGTACAGGTTGGACGTTTTTTGATTTGAATGCTTTACATGATGAATATCGGGATGAACCGGGAACAGTGATTGAAGCTGATTTCTATCACGCAAATCAGTTTCTCAATTTGAGTGATGAGGAGATATTAGCAATAGTTCAGGGTTATTTAGCAATTTGTGTACCAGCGTTTCGGCAGGCAAAGATAATTGATAGTAGTGTAATTCGGCTACCTCAAGCGGTGACTCACTTTGCACCTGGCAGCTATCGTTATATGTTGCCCGCTAAGACCAGTTTTGAGAATGTGTTTATGAGTGGGGATTGGATTGTGAACCGTCATGGTTCCTGGTCGCAGGAAAAAGCTTATGTTACTGGTTTGGAGGCGGCGAATTTGGTGGTGTCTTATTTGGGAGAAGGCCAGCCATCTGAGATTTTAGCTGTAGAAGAGGATGAAGTGCATATCCAAGTGGCGCGATCGCTCAACCAAACTTTGGGTAACTTGAGCAAATCTATCCTGCCTAACTTTTGGTTGCCATAATCTGTAGGGATGCACTGCTGTGCTACCCTACTGTATGTATATTTCTCGCAAATCTAGTTAATCATCAATTGTAATTTAAATTCGATAAGCTAAAGAAAGCGATCGCGATACTATCCTTGTAATGTAAATCAAATCACATAAGCTTATGGAGCCAGACTCTTTACCAACCGAGGTGATTCTGACGCACCCGCGTGAGTCCCTCGGTAGGGTGCAACTTGATTGGACACCCCAACCCGGTAACTATCTCGATTTTCAAGGTAAAACCTACGCAGTTTTAGAGCGCCGCCATAGATACAAACTTCAAGCTGGGCGCTACCGTTTGCATAATATTGTCATTTATGTACAGTCTGCTAAACGACCATCTGAGAAAAGTTTGGTAGCGGGACGTTGGGTAATCGGTGATGCCACCTGCTGCTACAATGCTCATTCAGAACTCATTCGCTGTGCAGTCAACCCAGATGGCCCTTGCGAATCTTGCCGCTTTTATGAAAAGTCTTAGGAGAAACGCGATTAATCGCGTCTGTACAGGAGTTAGAAGCTAAAAATTATTCTCCATAATCTCCCTCATCTCTTCCATCCCCGTCAGCTTCCCGCACCAAAAACTTCTCCCACAGTTAAGCGGCTACCATTAACAAAATCCCATCCCGACTGCGGACGTTTACCGGCTAGCTGAACTTCTCGCAACAGCAATAAACCTTCCCCAGTTTGGACGATCGCGCCAAGTCCTTTGACAATGCTCACTACAATTCCCGGTTTATCTGATGTGCTTGACAAATCAGGCAATTTATGTATTAAATCTTGTAATTCTGGTGGGAGATCGCGTAGACGCGGAGCGGCTTGTCGCCAGACATCGCCTACAGAACCAAGAGGAGCAGAAGCGGTGATTTTAAACAAGTTGTCACGAAAGGTAGCCGTGCAGTTAGGGTAAAAGCCTCTAATTTGATTGTGTAATTGGATGGCACTTTTTGACCAATCCAAACCATAATCTGGTTTTTGAATCAGAGGCGCATAAGTTGCTGCTAAATTATCTTGGGGAATTGGTTGAATTTCTTTACGTTCCAACTTCAACAGAGTTTCCACCAACAAATCCCCACCGATTTCTGCTAGTCTGTCGGCTAAATTTTGGGCATTATCCAGTAATCCAATCGGTGTAGTGGCTATTTGGAGCATTGCGCCGGTATCCATCCCCACATCCATCAACATGGTGGTGATCCCCGTTTCTCTCTCTCCGTTATACAAACACCATTGAATCGGTGCTGCACCGCGATATTTGGGTAAAATCGAGCCATGCACATTAATGCAAGCTAATTTTGGCATATTCAAGATTTTTGCCGATAAAATCTGTCCATAAGCGACAACAACAAACACATCTGCATCTAATTGTTTGAGTTTGCTTAAAGTTTCAGTGTCTTTTTTCACCCGTTCGGGTTGCCATACTGGTAAATTGTGAGCAGTGGCGATCGCTTTTACTGGTGTTGGCGTAAGTTTATTTCCGCGTTCCCGACGTTTATCTGGTTGGGTAACAACCGCTAGCACCTCAAATTCTGAATGATTCAATAATTTTTCCAAGGTGGGTACAGCAAATTGAGGTGTACCAAAAAATACAATTTTCATTAATAATTAGTAGTTTCTAGTCGTGAGTCATTAGTTAATCGTAAGTGCGCCCCTCATAACTGACAACATTTAAGTTGTATGTTGAAACAGAGTTCACTAAGCCAGCATCTAGCAGGTTCCTGTATTCGGGACGCAGTTACAAAATACAGTTGTTAGCTGTAAATAATATTGGCTGTTTGGTGGTACAATATTTTCGTATTCATGAAACCAAAGGCTGCTTGATTAACTTGCCGGGTTAAGTTGACAAGGGTAACAGCTAGTATTAGCCGCATTTGCCTCTAGTGAAACTAATCACTTAGTGGTTTTTCTTTGCGAGTCGCTAGAGCATCTACCGAGTGAATTTTGTTGTGTTCCCGATCGTGTTCCCGAAATTAACTTTAAATGTAGTTAAATTTCCGAAAAACTATAGCGTCTTCTAACTACTTCTGTAGTTTAGATAGCAATTTATAACTTTGGGTTGCTGATAGCAATATATTCTGAGTATGATGTATTATGCTTCCGCTTTCCCAGGTTTTTAATTAACGCCTCACGTTTACCATCATGAGGGTTTGCGCTGTTATATTTAGTGTGTAACGTAGCTTATTTGCTGTGTACTAGCGATCGCTAGTACGATCCCCGATAGCTGAGTTATCTAACTCTTGTTCGCCAGCGTCATTCCCCAAACTATATCCTAAATATTCCTTAACCAAGACTTATTTTTGGTGTGTTTGGGTATAGGAACATTATATATCGTGTAGTAATTACTGAGTTCTCAGCATATTTACTATACTCGCATATTTTTGCAAAAAAATATTCCGTACCTAATTAAGAAAAGGTGTAGACAATGATACTTAATTTTTGTAAACCTCTGCAAACTTTGAAGATATTATTTCGTCATTAGTTTTAGTTTCTTGTTATACATATAACTACCACCTGCCCCATTGCTGTTGATGTATTGCTTCTTACATAGCAATTGCCCCTTCTAGAGAGTCTACAAATGCTTAAACCCCTTTTGCTGTCAGGATGGTTCCGCACCCAACCATTTCTCAATTATGTTGTCGTTGCGATCCTAATTGCACCTTTATTAGGAGCATCGGCTCACTCGATCCCAGTAAGATCCGAAGTACATAAAGTAACTTCGATGCCTGGAGAATCTGACTCTGTATCAAAGGAAATAGCTTTAGTTGGGGAACCTGAGATAGCTGAAACATTAAAAACAGATCAAATCGAATCGATAACAGAAGAATTTGACTCTGTGCCAACACAAAGTATTGCTGTTCAGGAACCGCAAGTATTACCAGAAAATAAAATTGAGTCTTCAACTGAAGTAGATAATTATCTCTCAAGCAGCGATTTAGATTTAAGTGATGTAACTGTTCCCGATTCTTTGGCAGCAGTTGAACTCGCACCATCAACAGATGTTCCTGTTAGTCAACTTAATTTAGTACGCAAACTTAAAGCTGCTAATGTCAAGTCTTTGAGGGGACAAGAAAATTATCTCTCTAGAGAAAAGTCTTTTACTGAATCATTGACAGCAACTCAAGTAGCACCAGCTATTAGAGAATCTCAATCAACCACAACGACGGAAATACCTGTTGTGGAAACAGCTAATGAGTCCCAAGCAGAACAAATAGATCCCATCGGTAGTCCTCATCCGATTCCTTGGAAATGGATTACAGCAACTCAAGAAGCTATTGCTTCTAATGGTGGTTCTGGAGTGCGTCACTATCGCAGCGTACCCGTGATTTCTCCAGATGGTAAATATGCTGTTTATAGCCGAGTGCAACTGGAAGTAAAACCCCAAATGTACAACAGCCGTGTCACCAGCGTCATGTTTGTCCAAGATATGCACACTAAGAAGTTGTGGGTGATGGCTTCAACGACTCCAGTTAGCGATCCTTTATTAAAGGTAAAGGCTGTAAAGGGGGAGTTTTCAGAAGAAAATGATCCGAGTGGAAAGATTGGGGTATTAGTTCCAGTTAGCTGGTCAGAAAAAGGCGATCGCTTCTTAGCACGCAAGTTTGAAGGTATATTTAACACAGGTGATTCTACAGATAGTGCAGTGATTTGGGATCGGCAAAAAAATCACACTAACACAGTCGCTCCTTTGAGTGAGGAAGAACATGAAAAAATTGCCGTATTGTTAGGCTGGAGTAAAAGCCAACCAGATCATGTGTTATTCCGTGCGGGGGAATTGGGCGAGGAAAACTGGCCATTAATGCAAGTTGCTAATGATGGCAAGACTATCACTACAACAGACAACGATCGTCCCATTACTTTTGGTAAAAAGATGACAGAAATTTGGGCAGGGCCACAAGTTGCCTACCGATAGATTATAAAAAACCCTACATACTCCCGTTGTCGTCACTACTGACAACGGGATTTTTTTATCCCTGTTTTCGGAGAGTGACAGAGGTTAGATATCTTCAAATTTTACTGTTTTGGTGAGACAAATTCATATTTTCAATCAGCAATATATAGCGGTTCTCAGTTGAGTGAGTTACAAGAACCCCACCCCCAACCCCCTCCCCGCAGGCGAGGAGGGGACTATGATCTACCTTGTATGATTAGTAAACGCTATAATATCTGCCAAACCATCTATAACAAGCAGTTTGTAGTAGGGACTTTAGTTCTCACCAGGACTAAAGTCTTGACTACGAACGAATAATTTGACTACATCATAAATAGAAATACTTAAAATTAAAGCTAGAGAGGCTTATCACCTCTTTCCCACTCAGGTATAGCACCCTTCACCCGGCGGATGGGCAAGTTGGCGATTAAAGCTGTGGTTCGTTGGTTGCTTTCTAAGGAGAACTCCAAGCCCTCTGTCTCAATTTCTACATAGCGACAGACTACATCTAGGATTTCCTTCCGCATTTTTTCCAACGTTTGAGGATCTAAGTCAGCGCGATCGTGAGCAATCACCAATTGCAGGCGACGTTTAACTTGAGTTCGACTGCTATCAGGGCCGCGAAAAAAAAGTTTTTCTAGAAGTTCAATCATTACGAATAGGTCTGGCGCGGAGACTGGAAAAGTAAGTTAAACAATCTTTGTCCACAACAACCTTCGTAGGCGGGCGAAGATGCTGTCTTGGGACGAGTCGATCTCCAGAAATTCGACACTTTCCCCTTCTAATCTACGAGCAATGTTCTCAAAGGCTGTGGCAGCTAAAGAGGGATTTTCTGCTAACACTAAGGGTTCGCCGCGATTGGTAGATACAATAACACGTTCGTCGTCAGGGATTACCCCGATCAGGGGAATGGCGAGAAGTTCCTGAACATCTTGCACTGACATCATATCATTTGCCTGCACCATTGCGGGTCTGATGCGGTTAATTATTAAATGAACACGCTTGATACCTTGTGCTTCTAGTAACCCTACTACCCGATCGGCATCGCGAACTGAGGAAATTTCTGGTGTGCTGACAACTAACGCTTCTTTGGCCGGGCCGATCGCATTTTTAAATCCATTTTCAATACCGGCAGGACTATCAATAATCACATACTGATATTTTTGTGCTAGTGCATTCACCAATAACTTCATCTGTTCGGGTGTGACTGCATCTTTAGAGCGATTTTGGGCTGCCGGCAGGAGTACGAGATTGGGTTGGCGCTTATCTTTCACCAAGGCTTGTTCTAACCGGCACTCTCTGGCTAGAACTTCTACCGCAGTATAAACGATGCGGTTTTCCAGCCCTAAGAGCAAATCCAAATTTCTCAGACCAAAATCCGCATCAACCAAAGCAACTTGACGCCCCATTTTGGCTAAAGCCATACCCAAATTTGCTGAAACTGTGGTTTTACCCACTCCTCCTTTACCGGAGGTAATCACAATAATGCGAGTCATGATAGAAATGCGGTCAATGAGGGTTCAGGAAATATAAAACAGTAAATTGCAGTATAAAGTATGAAGTATCGTATCAAGTATGAAGAAATATCTGTTCTCCCTGATGAGGGTGAGGCATGAATATTTGCTTTATTTCATCTTTACTTATTTATATACTTCATTCTTTAAGTAAATATTTATGGTTCTTGATTGCTCTTGGTGAATTGGTTTCTGGAAAAATCAGTCGCCCTAGCGATACGAATTCCTTGGGGCGTAATATGTGCCACCTCTGGAGAAAACTGCATTGGCGGTTTTTCTGGTGCTCTAGCTACAGCATCTGCAATCCGCAGTTGAGTTGGTTCCATTTGCAAGGCCATAATCAGACACTCACTATTGCCTCCAGCCCCAGCATGAGCGATTCCACGCAAACGACCCCAGATAATAATATCTCCATCTGCAATTACAATACCACCTGGATTTAAATCTCCCAAGAGAATTACTGTCCCAGGATGACGAATTTCTACTCCAGAGCGGACTGTCATTTCTAAATAGAGGGCATCTTCTTGGGGGATCGCTGTAGCTGTTGGCTCGGTACTCAGGGAAGTTACGGGCTGTAATTGTTCTACAGAATACCCGGAAGTTACAGCAGCGATCGCAGTTTGCCGCCGACTCGTCGAGACAGATATCAGTCGGAGTTGAACTTCAATCAAAGCCTCGGCGAGTTCTTGGAGTTGTCTGGTATCTACTAAACGGTCTTGTGCCATTAAATGCACAGGTGTATTAGATACCCGGAAGCGATCGCCTGCACTCAGACGTTGCCTGATTTGTTGCCAAATATCAGACCAAGTAAGTTCTGAGGCAGATACTTGAGATTCTGAGGGCAAAATTAATAACAGTCGTCCCTCCTTGCTTTTTAACTGGACTTGACTATTGTCATTTACACGATGCCCTGGTAATGCTAACTCATCGGGATTTAAGTCAGTCAGGATAAAATCAGATCCGGCATCAGTATTTGACTCTACATCTGGGTCAGCAGGATTTGACTCTGCATCCCCAAGAACAGTATTTGATTTTAAATAAAGGAGGACAGATTTTAACTCAGCATCCGGGAGGATAGAATCTGACTCTACATCAGAAACAGTAGGATTTGCCTCTACCTCAGAAAGGATAGAGTTTGATTCTGCATTAGGAAGTGCAGAATTTGACTTGAGATTGGGAATCGCAGAATCAGAAGTCATGCAGTACTAGCCAAAAGACAACAGATTTTCAATTTTGGGTCGCACCTTTGGTGCGCTGACAGCGCAACTTGGATTTTGGATTTGTGTCACTCACAAGGGGTGTTGGCCTAGCGGGATATTAGTCCGACATTAACCAAAAGACTCTTTAATCTAAAATCGTTCGACTGAGCGTAGCCGTACCCCGCAGGAGTTGCAAGCTACGCGTAGCGTTCGCAGGAAAGTCTAAAATCTCAAATTGGCACGGTCAACCTCTGATAAACTGTCCCCAAGGCATCAGCGTCGCCGACATTACCTGGAAACAGCACCACAGGCAAATCAGGAAACTGGGGATGATCGGATGACGTTAACACCATTGAACAACCAGCTAAAATTTGACCGAGTAAACGGGCTGAAGTTAAAGCTAGTCCAGTACTCAAGACATCGTTTGAAGTAATGCCACCCTTGCTGATTAAGAATCCTATATCAGATGGTAAACCGCGCACAATATCCATTAATAAACTTGAAACTTTTTCCCCAAACTCCAATCGTGTCTTGACATCTTGAAAATTTAGTTCCTGACGGCTAGTATAAACCACTGGTGTTTTGCCAGCTTCGTGTGCCGCCCGTGTGCTTTCTTGGATTTCAGTTAGTAATGCCGCAGATTGATTTGTCTCATCAAGTAATCGCGCTACATTCACTTCGATGCCCACAGTTCCTTCTAGTTGCAACAGCGCCTCTAATTGCTGGGTAGTCTTTTTCACATGGGAACCAACAATCACCGCACCTGGTTTGCCTTGGCGCACGTACTGCGCCATCTTTTCGGCGGCAATGGGTTGGGGTGGTAAAGCAGCTAAAGCTGTTAAAATACTTGCTGCACTGCGAAACAAAAAGCGTTTCCCTTGACTGGCGGCTGCTAATATATCTACTGCAAAGTGATTGAGATCGGCTTGAGTTTCACCATCGACGACAGCGCACTGATTACCATGAAGTTGTAACAATCGTGACAAACTACCAGCGCGAATATCGGCCAGGAGAAACCTTTCTACAACTTCGGCGCTAATTCGTCCTTGAGTCTTTTCTTCGACGTACTTGGGTAAGTAACTGTGATCGTAGCTGAAGACGGAATCACGGGCAAATTCGGTTTCATGGACTGGGGTGGTTACACCATCAATCATCAAGTAATGCACGCTGTCACGGGTGATGCGTCCACCCTCAAAAAATGCTGGTACGAGAAAATGAGCATCAAAGGGGCCAAGTTCTTGTGCGATCGCATCTGTTTCAATCGGATAATGTCCCCGCAAAGTAGAATCAGAACGGCTGACAATTAGAAAATCGTCAATTTCTTCAGCCTTCAAAGCGATTTTCAGGTTCTGGCAAACTTCTTTGATGACAGATGCAGCTGACTCTGGCGTTAGCGCTCTAGTATTAGTCAGTACAAAGAAAATCGGCGAATCATCCTGCAACCCACGGCGTAAAGTCTCCACATCCCAGTGCATTAGCAGCAAGCAGCTGTGGACTGTTTGAGAACCTGTAGGGTCATCATCCAGGACAATTATTTTGGGTTTGTTGCTCATTTAAGTCAACGGGGCGATTGTTTTCTGGGAAGGTATTGGGCGAGTAGAAGTCACTATTACACAAAGCTTAATTCACGGAGGTGGACTATCAAAATCAAGGGTTTTCTAACCTGTGGAGGTAGGTAAAGTCTCGTGTAGCCACTTTTACAAACATTCTCTTAGCCTTTCTGCAATTTTCTAATTTCTGCTTGCACATCGATCGCAATTTGCAATGATTGATTTAGCAGTTGAGCATATTCGCCTGCTTGACTACTAACTTCTAAAGCTCGCAGACTCGCTAAATTATTCACAAATAACTCTTGGTTATTAGCAAGCAATTTTTTATTATCTCGCAAAATTCGTTCCGTTTTCAAAGCGCGGACTAAATCTTCTCGAATCAGTTGCAAGGCGGAGGTTACTTTATCTCGGTCATGGATACTGCTTTCTACGTTTCCTGATGCTGCTAATTGGTCATTAATATCTATAGCAGCAACCAGGTCATGATATTTATCAACTTCGTCTAAAAGTATTGTCAGTCCTTCAGGACAGGTTAATTGTCGCCACAGCCATCGCCCCACTAATATCGGCATTGGCACTAAAATTAGTAAAAGAATTCCTAGTCTAATTGAAGAACCAATTGTTGGCAGAATAATAAAAGCGTAAACAAAGCCCACAATGATTGGCGTTAGCGCCAGCGTTACCAGCATTTCACTGATCAAAAACCCTAATCGCTTTTTGCCATCTCGCAAAACCGAGGGACGAAAAACGTCTTCTGGGTCGAACCCAGTCAAACGTCTCAGTTCCCCCTTACTAATTTCCAAGCCTATTAAGTCCGGCTGCACGTCTGCATACTCCTATGGAAACCCAAGTTGCGTATTCATTTTAATCGGGTTTACCGTGATGATTGTGGTTATATTCAGGAAACCAGTTTTCATCTAAGATTTGTTCTAAAGAGCCAATGGGTATAGCAGGAAATATGTCAATGGCAAGTTGAGAGCGATCGCTTGTTTCTTTCCTTGCGTCTTGATAACATTCATCAAATATTTCTAAAATATAAGGTTTTAAGCTAGGACTATCTTTCAGAGCTTTTTTTATCTCTCTACGAAAAGTTCTAATTTCCCCTTTCCAATGTCCTTGATTACGTTCTCGTTCTTCATCCCAACACTTGAGTTTTAGTAGATGTTGAAGAAGCTTAATTAATAAACTTTCAATTGTTCGCTTCTCTCTTCTACCCATAGTTTCTAATTCTTCTAACAAATTATCTACATCAACATCAGAAAACTGTCCAGTGCGAAGTTGATTGATAGTTGTCCTCAGCCACAGGTAATAATCTTGGTCGTATAAGCTTTGAGTTACTGATTGGATTATTGGTTTCACCATACACTAGCCGAATCCCTAGTATTTTTTTAATTTATCTCAATTAAGCTTCTACCCCAAATTGCTTGTAATCTTTGACTCTAGCTCAATATTTTTACCTTTATCAAAATAAAACTACCCTACTGTTACACCATCATAATAAAGAGAGTTGAGTTGTTGGTTGGTTGACTACATAAGTGACTGGTCTATTAATTTTTCTCACCGTACCTTCATTCACAGCCTTATTTAACCAATCCTGCATTTGAGATAGTCTAACATTTAAACATTCCGCCAAAGATTTTGCATCTTTTGGTTGCTGTAAATGATTCAGGATGATAGGTAAAACAGCTTGATAAATATCTTGTGGGTAAATATCCAAAACAGTCTCTTGAGGTGTTTTTTCTACAGTTTGTACTGGTTCAATCCAAGAAGCCGCTTTTACTAAAAGTTCCCTTAACGAATCATTCCAGGGTTCAGCCGGAAAAGGTTTTGCACCCTGATTGTGTAATTGCTGATTACCTTCTGATATCGCCCCATCCAATCGAACAAAAACTGGCATATCTTGGAGTCGGGAAAGCGCTTCCACTGCACCCGCCCAAGTACCACCTTTACCAAAAGATGAACTGACTACCAAAGCATAATCTGCTAAAGCATAAATATATTTGTTTCGCCCCATCGCATTACCTGTATTGAAACCAGCTTCGGGGTCATAACTAGAAACCAAAGTAAGTCTACCCTCTTTAATACTAGAGCGATACTTGCTGTTCACTGCTGTCTTAGTCAAACTATCCGCTAGTACACCGACAGATGTGCCTCCTGCATCCAACACAGCCAGCATTGCAGCTTGGTCTACGCCACGCGCCCCACCAGAAATTACCTGCATTCCTTGTACAGCGATATTTTGTGCAACTCTTCGTGTGTAGCTAAATATCTCGTCATCAACATCACGAGAACCTATTATTGCTAGCCCTCCCATAGATAGCAATTCTATATTGCCAATCCCATACAGAATTGCTGGTGCTGAATGTCTCAGTCTTTGCTTAAGACACTTGGGATAGTTTGTGTCACTTCGTCCTAGCACCCATAACCCCTGATTAGTCCATTTCTCAACGGCTAGACTCAGCATCATACCGCGTTCTAGTAAAGCTGAAAGCCTGTCAGGGTTAAGTTTATTTACAGTAATTTTTTGTAACTGTTCTTTGGCTGTAGATTCTAGTAAATCTGCTGGGCGCATCTGATTTTGCCGCAACCAGTCTGTTAAAGAATTATATTCACTCAGAGTCAAGGGTTGTGGTTCAATTTGCCGATTTTGACCAAAGCTGGCACACAACAGCAAAATTGCTTGAGTATCTGGTTGCAGGATATGAGTTAACATGATTTTCTAATCCCCTTGACCTAATGAATTGAGTGCCAATGCTACAGGAAAAACCACTCCACTGTTAGCACGTCGCAAAAGTGCCGCAATTACAGTAAAAGTCCAACGGGAATCAACTATATCATCAACCAAGAAAACAGAACCACTCATTCCTTTCCAAGAATCAATGGCAAAAGCACCATCCAAATTATGAGCTTGTTGGTAACTGTTGCTCATCTTTTTTTGTAACTCAGTTTGCTGAACTTTCTGCACAATTGGTATGAAGGGTAAGCCTAATTTTTCTGCTAGTCGTTGAGCAAAATTTGGTACAAGTTCTGGACGATTCAGCGAAGGTACACAAGTTACCCAAGTCGGAAAGGGTTGTGGTTGCCAATGTTGAATCATCTCAAAAGCACCCTGCACAAGTGCATCGTCAAAATGATTATCTTGATATTTACCCTGCTTGACTGATTCTCCCCAACCTGCATCACCCCATAGAGATAATGCTCTTCCCACTTCTGCTTGTAAATTATTTTTAATATTTCCTGAAAAGCGATAATTTACCAATGCTTCTGATGGCCATTTTTTGCGAGGTTCAATGATTTGGTTACTGCGACGTAAATATTGAATTGCTTTATTTACAAGTTCCATTGAGTAAGTTTCTGTTAACAATGGTCTATTCAAGCACACAGCACATTTACCGCAAGATTTTGGATCTGGATCATCTAATTCTGTCGCCAAAAAAGTCATTAAGCATTGCTTACTTTGCATATATTCCAACATTCGAGCTTGCTCTTGGCTACGAATTTGTGTAATTTTCTCAATTTTTTCAGTGTCAGTTTGATAAGAAAATGGGGTCAAATACCATTTTGAGCCTTGCTTAGTTATAGGTGCAGGAAATTCCATTGATAGCAGTTTTAAAACTTTCTCAATTTGTCCTCGTGAAAGATTCATTTGCTGCTCTAATTGGGTAACAGAAAAACCGTCTACAGCTTCGTTGAGTGCATTTAAAATCTGTTGAGTATGTACCTCTGGAGGGAAGGCTGTATTAATAAAGTAGTTAGTGATATCATCATCCTCATCACCGCTCAGAAGAATTCCATAAGCTTTTTCTACTGCTCTACCTGCTCGTCCTACTTGCTGATAATAGTGGACAACCGAGCCAGGACGCTGGTAATGAACTACAAAGCCTAAATCTGGTTTATCAAAACCCATTCCTAATGCTGTAGTTGCTACTAATGCTTTAATTTCATTATTCAAAAGCTCATCTTCTAATACTACACGGATTGCACTATCTAAATCACTATGATATGCTTTAGCATTAACACCTTGAGTTTTTAGCCAATCGGCAACTCGTTCAGCATCTCTAACAGTTAATGTGTAGATAATACCACTTCCAGATAAGCCAGGAATCTGTTCAGCTAACCATGCCATTCGTGCTGCTGGACTAGGGATAGAAATATTTTGCAAATGCAAACTTTGTCTGGTTAAATTTCCTCTGGAAACACGCAGATTTGAACCCAATTGAGTAATAATATCATTGACTACTCGATTATTAGCTGTAGCAGTTGTAGCCAAGACAGGAATATTTTGTGGAAGTGCTTGTAAAATTCTCACAATCCGGCGATAGTCAGGACGAAAATCATGTCCCCAATCCGAGATACAATGAGCTTCGTCAACAACAAATAAACCTATGCGTTGAGATACTGGTAAAAGAATTTTTTCTCGAAAATCTTCGTTACCTAATCTTTCGGGAGAAATAAGCAGAACGTCTACTTCTCCTGCTAGCAACTGTCTTGCTATTAGTGGCCATTCATTTGTATTACTGGAGTTAATTGTTTCGGCTTTTACACCAATGCGTTGGGCTGCTGCAATTTGGTTTCGCATCAAAGCTAGCAATGGCGAAATTAAAAGAGTAAAACCAGCACTTCGATCTCGTAGCAAGCGAGTTGCTAAAAAATAAACTAGACTTTTACCCCAACCAGTGCGTTGAACAACGAGTAACCGCGATCGCACTTTGAGTAACTCTTCAATAGCTTCCCACTGTCCAGGGCGAAAATCGGCTGTGGAGTTATCAAGCGCTTGACGCAGAAGCAATAATCCCTGTTCCTGAAGGTTAGTTGTCATAGATACTAAGTAACTAATTGTGATTTCTGTTGTAACATCAAATACAAGCAGAACTTAGTTGTGTTCAAGACCTATACTACTAAAGGTTTCAGAGCTAATTTGTAACTTAAGTAAAGTACTTGTCTTGTAAGGGTTTTAGGAATTTAATTTAGTAGTTTACTGTGTGGGAATCTTTAGCTGATGTTCCAGGTTTGGGTTATAGCCTTGGGCTACTAATGGTACATACTCAACATCCATCGTGTACTAGTCATGTTATAGCGATCGCTCAATAAAAAAAGGCAGATAGATCGCTGGCGGTTCAAGTAAAATTACTGCCGACTACGATCTATTCTGCCTGATGAACAACAAAACAAACTAAGGATAAAGACCTCTGTCAGTCAAGGCTTGAGCCACTCTACCTACCCCCAGTGTGTAAGCTGCTAACCTTAAAGAAATTTGGCGCACCTCCGACTGGTGAATCACCTTGCGATACGCTTGTACCATCAAATGTTCCATTTCGCGGTTGACGCGCTCCTCATCCCAAAATACGTAAGAAAGACCTTGCACCCACTCTAAATAACTGACTACTACACCGCCAGCATTCGCCAAAATATCGGGTAGCACTGTCACACCCCGCGCCTCTAAGGCCAAGTTAGCCTCAAGAGTAACCGGGCCGTTAGCTGCTTCTGCAACAATCTGCGCCTGTACCTGATTCACATTTTCTTCAGTAATTTGGTTCTCCAAAGCCGCTGGTATTAAGACATCGCAGGGTAGAGTTAATAAATCTGCATTGCTAATTGGTACAGATTGTGGGAAACCCGCAATACTCTTACGATTTTCAGCGGCGTAGACTTTTAACGCTGGAATATCAAGACCAACTTCAGAGAATATTCCCCCAGCACCAGTTGAAACAGCGATAATTTTCGCGCCTGCTTCATATAGTAATTCCGCTGCGGCACAGCCAACATTACCGAAACCCTGAATAGCTACTCGCACTCCTACCAAGGATTTACCTCGATCTGCTAACGCCTCACGGACAATAATCATCGTGCCACGTCCGGTTGCCATTTCTCTTCCCAGAGAACCACCAATCGAAAGGGGTTTCCCAGTTACAACTCCTGGTACAGCATGACCAACATTTACAGAGTAAGTGTCCATCATCCAAGCCATCTCACGGGCAGAAGTACCCATATCTGGCGCAGGAATATCTACGGAAGGCCCAATATCTTTAATCAACTCGCTGATATAACGGCGGCTGATTCGCTCTAATTCGCCAACACTGTAACGTTTGGGATCTATAGCAATGCCACCCTTCCCACCACCGTAAGGAATACCTAATAAGGCACATTTCCAGGTCATCAGCATTGCTAGAGCGGATACTTCGCGCAATGTCACAGCCGGATGGAAACGAATTCCACCCTTGTATGGCCCTAAGACATCAGAGTGCTGCACCCGGTGTCCAGCGAGAACTTGTATTTCCCCATCATCTAGCTTCACGGGAATGGAAACCGTAACAACCTTACGCGGGTGGCTGAGAATTTCTAGCAAACCCTGATTTAAATTTAATTCTTTAGCTGCCGCTTCTAAGTAACTACAGGCTTGATCAAAGGGGCATATATGCGCTGGAGAAGCAGGTTCTGACAGCAACGAGGATTTTGAAATCATAAATTTTCTCCTAATCACGGTATCTTTGCGAACCGGATCTCATCTGTACCTAAGCTTATCCTTTTTTTTTAGAAAAACAAGTTTTTTGTAGTTTTTGTTACAGTTTTATATTTTGTATTCTGATATGTGAAAATTATTTAAAAATCACCTTTCCTAAAGACGCGCGGCTGTGTGTGCCTTAATAAAAATTAATATATTATGTTGGTCAGATAGTTAAACCCACAAGTTTTTACCTTGCTAAAGCGATCGCAGCATTCTGCCCACCAAAGCCAAAACTTAAACATAATACCTGGCGAATTCTACTGAGACGTGCTGCCGTAACTAAATCCAAATCAAACTCTGGCTGTTTCAAACCTACACAAGGTGGTAATATTTGATGCTTTAGCGCCATGAGACAAAAAGCTACACCTAAAGCTCCAGATGCTCCTAATGTATGACCTGTGCTTCCCTTGGTGGAACTAACTGCCACGCCTTGGGGAAACATACGCTGGATTACGATGCTCTCCATCTGGTCATTTAGCTGGGTAGCTGTGCCATGAGCATGAATGTAATCGATATCGCTTGGTGATAGACAACTACGTTCTAGACATTGTTTGATGGCAGCGATCGCACTTTTCCCTTCAGGTTCTGGCGAATTACTATGATATGCGTCGTTAGTTAAGCCAAAACCGAGAATTTCACCATACACTTTTGCTTGACGCTGCTTGGCCAACTCTACTGATTCTAAGACAAACACAGCCGCGCCTTCACCCAACACTAAGCCTTCCCGATGCAAATCAAAGGGATAAGCCCCAGTTTTCGCTAAAGCACCCATCTGCTGAAACCCAGCTAAAGTTAAGGGTGTAATCGGTGCTTCCACTGCACCTGCGATCGCTTGTTGACATTGCCCAGTTTGTATAAGTAAAGCTGCTTGGGCAATCGACCAAATTCCAGTTGCACAAGCTGCCATCGGTGCCAAAACTATCCCCGATGCACCGATTTGCCTTGCGGCTGCGATCGCATTCATCTGAGGTAATGTATCTAGCCAATTTCCCAAAGAGGATACGGGGAAATTCCCCCTATAAATTTGCCTTGCCAGCATTTCCCAAGACGCTTGATAAGAGCGACTCGATCCAATGACTACAGCACAATCAGCTAAAGGTGCAACCAACCCAGCATTTTGCAAAGCAGAAGCAACAACCATCTGAGTTAACATTGTCAACTCAGATGGTTGTTGAGCAATCAAACCTAGAGGAAGTTGTGTAAGTTCTGGAAATGGTTGATGTAACCGAATTCCAGATTTACCTGCGATTAAATTTCGCCAGCTATCCTCTAAGCTTCCACCCAAAGCGGAAACTAGACCAATACCAGTGACACAAACCTTAACCAATCTGAATTTTAGGAGTAAAGAATCTTCCGCTATTCAAACATTCAATTCTTCATTTTGAATTTTGAATTTTGAATTTTGAATTGATTTCTCCTACTGTCCAGGTGCTTTCAGGTTTTCAGCACCTTGAGTGACTTTAGCGGAATCAATGCGATCGCCTTGCTGAATTTTGTTGACTACATCAAAGCCTTGAGTGACATTGCCAAACACGGCGTAATTACCATCCAAAAATGCTAGATCCGCTAAAGCAAAGTAAAACTGGGCAGAAGCTGAATCTGGTGATTGCGATCGCGCCATCGCCACTGCACCTTGTTTATGGGGCAATACGACAGCTTGAGCAGTAGCATCAAATGGTTTATTGTAAGTCGGAGTATCTGAACCTTTCGCCTTAACTTCTAAAGGTATATAGCGAGCATTTCCCGTTTTTGGGTCAATATAGCTACCAGTTCCTAGTTGATCTGCTGGAACTTTCGGGTCTTTGCTTTTGGGATCGCCCCCTTGAACTACAAACGGTTGGGGTTCGCGTACAACTCGATGGAAAGCTAAACCATCATAAACACCCTTTTGCACTAAATCTACGAAGTTGCCAGCTGTAATGGGGGCATCAGTGCCGTCTACTTCAATAGTAATCGGCGAACCTTTAACCGTGATTACCACAGTAGCCTTGCCTTCTAGTCTTGGTAAATCTGTTATTCCAGGAATACTCTCACTAATAGTTTGAGATACAGAAGTTGCTTCAGTACTTGCCTTGGTGCTTGCCTCGCTTGTGGCCGAGGTAGTAGTCGAGTTTGGAGAAGACGTATTAGAAGCGACTTGCTGTGTTGAACATCCTCCCAACATCAAGGCACTGATAATCACAAGAGAAAGCAAAAATTGTGAAATTTTTAACCGCATTGCCTGTTACCGATTTAACCAGAGTATCTTATCGTTTTGAGGGGTATTGGGGATTGGGGATGGTGGGGCCCCCTCTGGGGATAAGGGGTAATGGGGATTAGGGACTGGGGATTAGGGATGTAGGAATTGGGCAAATATCAGGCAAATAAGTTTTTACCAGTACCTAGTCCCCAGTACCCAGTACCCAGTACCCAGTCCTTTACAATCCTTCTAGCGACACTCCCAAAAAGCGGGCTAACTTTGCGCCTTCTGTTTCCAACTCTGTTAAAGATAACGGTTGTCCAACCCGTGTTAAGGGTATATCTCGCCGTCCCTGAATGCGTAGATAGAGGGCGCGACGGGGGTTAAGACCTTCTTTTACGTCTATTAGTACAGATTGGACATCTTCTATGCGGCTATCAATCTGAATTCGGCGGTTTTTACCAGGAAACCCCCAGCGGAAGATTTTGATTGCGCCAGTTTCCTGATTAAATTCGTTGTAACCGCCTCCAACATCCAATACAATCACTAGCCATAGGTATGTGGCTAATAGCAAGCCAGCAGCACCATATAAACCCATCACTAATCCTTGGGGGACGAATACCAGTTGAGTGGGATCGGAAACTATGAGTAAATTAACTTTTAAATAACTGGATATTCCAGACAATAAAAAGCCGCTTGCTCCCAAGGTAACGATAGTTGCCCACCAGTAGTTACTGAACCGACGAGAACCGAGAACATTTTGGTGCAGGAGGCGATCGCCTTTGTTAATCGTTGTTGATGTCGTCATTGAACTACCATTGCCCATGAGATACTCGCTGTCACATACAAAGCACACTGAATGCTTTTGCATAGAGTGGTGGGTTCCTGTGCCAATCCGGCTATTGCTTAGGAGGCACGGAGAGCTATGTTTGAAGTCCACGGGAACCCTGCCGCAGACTATAAATTTTTCACTTTGCACCCTACAAATTTTACTGTCCCGGATAATGCTGGCTTACTTGTACTACGGGACAAACCACTTAGGCTATTTGTATTTAGTCAAGATATGCCAACTTCTTTTCTGCTTGTCTAACGTTTCACATAGGTTTTCCAGAGGTGTATCAACGACCGTGGCGGCGAAGTGACTATCCGCATTTTACCAAACATCGTTGACAAAAACTCAACTGCGCCCTTCCATGTTCCTGCTACCGATATAATTTTTTAGGGAATGTTGTACTATTTTTTCACTCAATGGCTGATAAAAATTCTTTCTCCCTAGCCTTCTGACCCCCTTATTCCCTGCTACCCTCTGCCTGACTCTTTTTGGCCTCTTGAAATGAGTTACCTACCTACGTCTATCTACATTAAATTTTTTCAGATTTCTGAGAAAAGTTGTGTCAAATTGTAAAATTTCTGATATTCATATTATTTATAAGGTTCGTGTTTCAGGCCTAATTTGCTTCTGTGTATCAGGCAAAAACCCTGAGTAGTGTGATAAGTTAAGAATCATTAAGTTACCACAAGCTAGATTACTAGCCGATGGTACGTGTAATGTCATAACCCTGAGAAATAATGACTTAACTAGTCAGTAAGCTCTCAGAATCTCAGTTACTTAAAAGCAGTTGAGATTGTCAAAAAAAACGTTAATTCCTCATGGCAGTCGGTTACATTGGCTTTCCGTAATGCCTTAGAAACGTTGCAATTTTAGTAAAAAAAGAGGATTTTAGTCCGATGACCATCGCAGTTGGACGCGCCCCCAGTAGAGGGTGGTTTGACGTTCTCGACGACTGGCTCAAGCGCGATCGCTTCGTATTCGTAGGTTGGTCAGGGATACTATTATTCCCCTGCGCCTTCCTAGCACTAGGCGGTTGGCTGACCGGCACCACCTTCGTCACATCTTGGTACACCCACGGATTAGCCTCCTCCTACTTAGAAGGTGCTAACTTCCTAACAGTGGCTGTATCCACCCCCGCCGACAGCATGGGACATTCCCTATTGCTGTTATGGGGCCCAGAAGCTCAAGGCGACCTCACCCGTTGGTTCCAACTGGGTGGCTTGTGGCCATTCGTTGCCCTACACGGAGCCTTCGGTTTAATTGGCTTCATGTTGCGGCAATTTGAAATTGCGCGTCTAGTAGGGATACGTCCTTACAACGCCCTCGCCTTCTCTGCTCCCATTGCAGTATTCGTCAGCGTATTCCTGATGTACCCCTTGGGACAATCAAGCTGGTTCTTTGCACCCAGCTTTGGGGTGGCGGCAATTTTCCGATTCCTACTATTCCTGCAAGGGTTCCACAACTGGACACTCAACCCCTTCCACATGATGGGTGTTGCGGGTGTATTGGGTGGTGCTTTATTGTGCGCCATTCATGGTGCCACAGTCGAAAACACCTTGTTTGAAGACGGTGATGGTGCTAACACCTTCCGCGCCTTCAATCCCACCCAGTCGGAAGAAACCTACTCAATGGTGACAGCAAACCGTTTCTGGTCACAGATTTTCGGGATTGCTTTCTCTAACAAGCGCTGGTTGCACTTCTTTATGTTGTTCGTGCCAGTCACAGGTTTGTGGATGAGCGCCGTCGGCATCGTCGGTTTAGCGCTCAACCTGCGGGCTTATGATTTCGTTTCCCAAGAATTGCGGGCGGCGGAAGACCCGGAGTTTGAAACCTTCTATACCAAAAACATTTTGCTGAACGAGGGTATCCGCGCTTGGATGGCTCCTCAAGATCAACCCCACGAACAATTTGTATTCCCTGAGGAGGTATTACCACGTGGTAACGCTCTCTAATAGACCAAATATCTTAGGCGGTGCTGGACGCGACCAAGAATCCACTGGATTTGCTTGGTGGTCTGGTAACGCACGTTTAATCAACCTATCTGGCAAACTACTGGGCGCTCACGTTGCCCATTCTGGTTTGATTGTATTCTGGGCTGGAGCGATGACTTTGTTTGAAGTCGCTCACTTCATTCCTGAAAAGCCCATGTACGAGCAGGGCTTGATCCTGTTACCTCACCTCGCCGCTCAGGGTTGGGGTGTTGGTGCTGGTGGTGAGGTTATCGATACCTTCCCCTACTTTGTTGTTGGTGTACTCCACCTAATTTCCTCAGCCGTTCTTGGCTTTGGCGGTATTTATCATGCTGTCCGTGGCCCAGAAACCTTAGAAGAATACTCTGCTTTCTTTGGTTACGACTGGAAAGACAAGAACAAGATGACCAATATCATCGGGTTCCACCTGATTATTTTGGGAATCGGTGCACTTCTGTTGGTGCTAAAGGCAATGTTCTTTGGTGGTTTGTATGACACCTGGGCACCAGGTGGTGGTGATGTTCGGATTATTACCAATCCAACACTGAATCCAGCAGTCATCTTCGGCTATGTTCTCAAGTCTCCCTTCGGTGGCGAAGGCTGGATTGTCAGCGTCGATAACTTGGAAGATGTGGTTGGTGGTCACATTTGGGTTGCCTTTATCTTAATTGCTGGTGGTATTTTCCACATTCTCACTAAGCCTTTTGCTTGGTCGCGTCGTGCATCTATCTGGTCTGGTGAGGCTTACCTCTCCTACAGCTTGGGCGCTCTTTCTCTGATGGGCTTCATTGCCTCAATCTTTGTTTGGTTTAACAACACCGTTTATCCAAGCGAATTCTTTGGCCCTACCGGTCCAGAAGCATCTCAAGCTCAAGCTTTGACCTTCTTGATTCGTGACCAACGTTTGGGTGCTAACGTCGGTTCTGCCCAAGGCCCTACTGGTCTAGGTAAATACCTGATGCGCTCTCCAACTGGTGAAATCATCTTTGGTGGTGAAACCATGCGTTTCTGGGATTTCCGCGGCCCTTGGTTGGAGCCTCTACGTGGTCCTAATGGTCTTGATTTGGAAAAAATCAAGAATGATATTCAGCCTTGGCAAGCTCGTCGCGCTGCTGAATACATGACCCACGCTCCTCTGGGTTCTTTGAATTCCGTGGGTGGTGTGGCTACCGAAATTAACTCCTTTAACTACGTATCTCCTCGCGCTTGGTTGGCGACTTCTCACTTCGTATTAGGGTTCTTCTTCCTAGTTGGTCACTTGTGGCACGCTGGTCGCGCACGGGCTGCTGCTGGTGGTTTTGAGAAAGGAATTAACCGCGATACTGAGCCAGTGATGTTTATGGACGATCTAGATTAGGTTGTAAAGTTTATTTCATCACGGACTATTAATTTAAAGGCTCTTGCATAAAAGCAAGGGCTTTTTTTATAGGAAAATTAGTAATCTATTGATTAAAGTGAGCGATTTGCCAAGGTAACTAATCTATGAATGATGCCAATTTTATTGATGCTTTGCGATGGACATCCGAAGCTAAGGAAAAGTTACAAAATATTCCCTTTTTTGTCCGCTCTCAAGCTAAAGCCAGAATTGAACAGCTAGCTCGTGAAGCAGACCAAGATGTTGTGACTGCTGATTTGGTAGAAGAGGCTAGGCTTGAGTTTGGACAATAAATCAGAATTCAGAATTCAGAATTGGTAAATACTCTACCCATACAGCGCTTTGCAACTAAATGAGGTACAGAACCAAGGATTCACAAATCAAATTATTCTTCTCCCTCCTGCCTCCTGCCTTCTGCCTCCTGCCTCAAAACCAGTGACTTTGTGCCTCATGCAAAAGAAAACTGCTGTAAAGGGATAGAGTTTTCAGGCGAGAATATTGCAGTCAATTTAATTCATAATTACGAATTACGAACTTGTACTGAGTTTCGACTGCGCTCAACTACCGCGTAGCCGTTGGCGCAGCCTCTCGTAGAGAAGTATTACGAATTATTATCAACTTCCTCCTACATTCATCGCTGCTAAAACAGCCTTCTGGCTTACATCTCTGTAAAGGGTATTCAAATACTTCATTATCACATCACTCGAAGTTGAATTTACTGCATTTTCCTCTTCCTTTGCTAGAGGAATCGCTCCTAATACATCTAATATCGTCTCGCTGCTGGAGGGCACAATCACTACCAAGGATGACTCTAGTGGCTCATTGTATTGCCAGAAAGAGTCAATTTTTACAGAGTATTTGTTATTAGGAATTGACTGTTGAACATCAGGCGTTTCTGTAGTATTGGGTTTATTCTTGGTACTACGTAATTCACGCAAATCGCTGATAATTTGCTCTTTGGAACGTCCGCGCAATTGAAATAGTACAAAGGGGTCTTCACTGAAGCGATCGCCTAACTGATAGTATATCGCACCAATGTGTTTACAGGGATTTGCTTTATCAGGACAAGAGCATTTACTCTGGACATCAGCAAGGGTAAATGGAAATATCGAAAGACCATTAGCCGTGAAGACTTCTTCTATATTTTGTGGCATTTCTCCTGCTAGTAGCTTGGCAGCAAAAATTGCCCTTTGGGACATACTTTCAATTACATAACCCCACTGTTCATCGGTAAATGGTTCAAGGGAAAGAGAAACTTTATAAGGTTCTACTTCACTACCTTGCACCCTAGCTAATACTTTTGCTCCTTTAAATTCAATGCTGAGAACATTTCCCTGACGGGCATAATTTCTCGCACGTTCTAAACGCTTTTTAAAGCGATAAGAATCTAGCAAATCTAGCCACTGTTGTGACCACCATTCTCGACTTGCTTGTAATGTGTAATTAGTCATAATCAATTTAAAAACTTAGTAGTCTGTCTCATTAATTTTATGAGGTTCGTAGTGAGCGCTAAAGCGCTCAAATTAAGGACTAAAGTCCTGACTACGAACTTATTCTGCATCATCATCAATCACTGCACTGCGATCGAGTAATAGTAAGTTGCGAAGTTGGTCTGTATCCATTTCAGTCAACCACTCTTCACCAGCACCCACAACTTGTTCAGCCAATTGTTTCTTACTTTCAATCATGTCATGAATTTTTTCTTCCAAAGTGCCAGTGCAAACAAATTTATGTACTTGCACATTTCGGGTTTGACCAATCCGAAATACTCGGTCTGTGGCTTGATTTTCTACGGCTGGATTCCACCATCTATCAAAGTGGAATACATGATTTGCTCGTGTTAAATTTAGTCCTACTCCACCCGCTTTCAGAGAAAGAATCATAATCGGTGGCCCTTGAGGATCGTGTTGGAAACGGTCGATCATTTCCTCACGTTGTTTTTTACTGGTGCTGCCATATAAAAAGAATATTTCTCGCCCTAGCTGTTTTTCTAAATAGGGTTTAAGTAATTTACCCCACTCAGCAAATTGTGTGAAGATTAAAGCGCGATCGCCTTCTGCTAAAACTTCTTCTAACATTTCTTCTAGCCGCAGAAGTTTGGCTGAATTATGTTGCTCTAATGTCGCTTGTTTCAAGTATTGGGCTGGGTGATTGCAGATTTGTTTGAGTTTGATTAGTAAAGCCAAAATCATCCCTCGGCGTTGCAATCCTTCAGCAGATTCTATCTCGACTAAAGATTGTTCGACAACTTGTTGATAAAGTGCAGCTTGTTCACCAGTTAAACCGCAAAATACGGTCATTTCTTGCTTATCTGGTAAGTCTTGAATGATGTCGCGATCGCTTTTCAATCGCCGCAGTATAAATGGTTGAACTAATGAACGTAATTGAGTCAAAGAAGCCGTATCCCCATACTTTTCAATTGGCATGGCAAACCGCCTCTGGAAAAATTGCTTATTGCCTAAATACCCAGGATTGAGAAAATCTAAAATAGACCATAATTCTTGCAGTCTATTTTCTACTGGTGTCCCCGTTAACGCAATGCGAAATGTAGCTTCTAATTGCCGCACTGCTTTTGACTGCTTCGCCTCTGGATTTTTCACATTTTGGGCTTCATCTAAAACAATTATCTGCCAAGAGACACTTTGCAATGACTTAATATCTCGATGAAGCAGTGAGTAGCTAGTAACGATTAAATCGTGTTTTTTTACGGCTTCTAAAAACGCTTTTCCTTTTGGGCGTTTGTCACCGTGATATTGCAAAATTTTCAGGCTTGGTGCAAATTTATTGACTTCCCTTTCCCAGTTGCCTAAAACAGAAGTTGGACAAACTAATAGTGTTGGATTTTCTAATGCATCTTGTTCTTTCAAGTGCAGCAGAAAAGCAATGAATTGGACAGTGTTATGGCAAATAATATTGTTAGCGACAAAATTATGATGTTCGCTAACTTCAAAGTCATAAACCCATCCATCATAATCTATATCCTCTATTGATTCTATCCGGCAATAAAATACCTCTTGATCGAGAAGACATTGTAAAGACTGTCTTGTTAAGCTCAACTTTTCTACATCTAGGTTACTATATGCTGTCAGGGTTTGAGTTGTCCACTTGGAAGGTTTTAGTAGCTGATACTGTTCTTGGGCGTCTCCACTGATAATGCGGTTCATTCCAGCTATTACTCGCTGTAAGCTATCTCTAGAAAATTGCTGTGAACCATTAATGTAAACAGTGTTGTGCATCCCAAAATGCCGCAACGGTAGTCCCGTTGCTATGACTGTTTGGGCAACCATATCAGAAGCAGGAATTCCTTCAATATTTGTGTTGCTGACAAGTTGACAAATTTGTTCTAATTTGCTCTGTTTTTCTAAGTTATTAAAACCAATTTCTTGGATAAATCTGCGGGCAGAATTTCCTCCAATTACACCAATATAGTAGGTGCGTAAAGTACGAGTTCCATTAGTGGCACACTTCAGTTTGGGTGATATTCGCAACCAAATGCCGAAACGACGCAGCAGTGCAGAAAGTTGCTGAATCAGTAAAGCTGAAGCTGTAGCAATTTCAATACTCCCCATACTCAAAACAACAGCAGATTCAGCATCAAAATAATTTTGTAAAAATATCCGCACACTATCCAAATCTGCCTGCATAATGAAGGGCGGAATAGATTTTTCTGCCGATAGTTTACCCCAAACATAACCTTTAGCTTCTAAGAATCGGCGATAGGCTTGGCTGTTAACTCGAAGAGCAGAAACTCTATTAGGGAAGGTAGAGATATTAGGGCTGTTAATTTTGAGGTTATAGCGCTTTTGAATGCGTTGGCAAGTCTGGAGTAGATCCTCTAATACTCTGGTATCTTTTTGGGATATTGTGACTCTTCCCACATCTGCTAGTTCATGCCCTTCAGCAATCTGCCAAGCAATAAATTTGACTAAATCAGGGTCTTGTGGTTGTCCATTCCAGAGCGTTTTACCTGGGACACAAATGTAATCACCCACCTGTAAGTTATTTGTCCAACCTTTACTTGTTAGCAGCTTGTGACGATGAGTGATTGTGATATTGCTACCGTCTTCTAGCGTGATTTTTCGCAATTTTTCGCAGACTTGCTGCCTATACAACCGCCTGACATTAGCCTGGACAATTTTGCCAGTTTTTTCATCTATGGAATTAACTAGTAATTGCTCTGTGGGGTTAGCCCAAAATCCTTCGCCGTCAAACTCTGTTTCTTCAGCGTGAGTTGTCCAGATTGTCTCGGCTGTGTGTAACAGTCCATTTACATTTAGTAGAGTATCATTCGCTACGCATTTACCCAATCCCATATCGTCTGCGAGACACGCACCCAAGCCCCAACGTTCCAAGAAGGATAGCCAAGCAGCACCTCGTTCTTGATAGGGTCGCAACTGTCCTTTAAAGCCTGCTGGTGTCGGCAAAGGTGCGATCGCCTGATTATTATTTAACGCCCCAATCAACTCTTGCAATGCGCCAGATGCATCAAAGCTAACCACTGGTAATTTTTCAATCGCCTGAGTATCCCCTGTACTCAGACGCAAAGCATCTTCCAGGGAAAGCGCCATTTGGTCTTTGCGAGTGGTAAAAAATGTTTGGGCTGTCTTGATATCTTGGGGCCGCAATTCTACCCACTCACCGTTAATTTCCACTAGCGGACTATTTAAAGCCACAAGTTTATCAAACTCAGCTTTGGAAATAGTTTGTCCACCAATTGCTAATTGCCATTGGAAATTTAGTAGACTCTGTAACCCTAAACGTCCCTGCTTTCCTTTTGGGGTTTCGGCAGTAATTTTTAAACCCAAACGATTTGCCCATCCTTCACGGTTCGCTAAACTAGGAGGCAAAATTACTCCCAAACCACTGTCTTCCAGCCTCCAAGCTACAGCTTTGATAAACTCATAAGCTTGAATGGGGGTAAGATGAGAAGATTGGGGATATTCGGTTTCTAAGCTGGGTGCGTAGGCGCTTTGCGCCTTGTCGCCAGACATCGCTGGATATAATCGGGAAGCTACCCCCAAACCTCGCAAAAATGTTTCTTGTGGTTGCTCAATTGTGCGATTTTCATAAACCAATCGTTCAACTGGATTGTTCCAAATAGTTGCCGCATCCACCACAAACTCAGGATCGTCAGCCGCTTGTAAAAAATACGCCAATGTCCAATCTGTTTCGCCAGACTCTGGAGAACGCAGTTGAAAACAGGTACGAAATAGAGTTTTAAGAGTTAATTGGTATTGTAGCGGCATAGTCCAAGCCTTGAGTGCCGCTTCTAGTCGTTCCACTTCAAG
This sequence comes from Nostoc sp. 'Peltigera membranacea cyanobiont' 210A, assembly GCF_002246015.1. Classification (GTDB taxonomy): domain Bacteria; phylum Cyanobacteriota; class Cyanobacteriia; order Cyanobacteriales; family Nostocaceae; genus Nostoc. Next base: position 563,225 of record NZ_NOLJ01000006.1, on the reverse strand, counting down.
TGCATCTGCATTAACAGTATGAGATGCACTAGTTAAGGCTTGCAACCACTGTCGCACCCCAGATGGTAAAGATGCGATTGCCTTAGCTTCAATTGGAGGTTGAGAACCCACCATTTCTCGCACTTGGGCATCTATTGTACTGTTAAGAAATCCCAAAAGTAATTCTTGAGGTTCGGCTGGGAAGTCTACATAAAATAGGGATTGGGGATTAGGGATTAGGGATTGGGAAAACTCTTCTCCAGTCCCCAGTCCCTCTTGATAAGTGCGACAAACCAACGGCATGGTTGCAGAAAATTTTTCTAGGCGGGTTCCATCTACTGCACTGTCTAAAAGCACTCGCCATTTGGCAGCAAATGCACCATCTGATTCTCGGTCAATTGTTGGTAAAAACTTACAGCGTGAGATTAAATCTAAACTCCAACGGGCAACTTGCGACCAAAAGCGTAAATCTCCACCTAAAAAGGCATCTTCCCCTTTCGCAGCATTTAAGGGAACAGCAGCGAGAAATTTTACTGCTTCAGTGGAGTTGAGACAAAAACCCTCAACTCGCCACGGTTGTAAATATTGTGGCGAGTCTGTATTTTCCCCCAAGCTGGCAGAATGTACAGGGAAAATCGCTGTTGTTCCTTCATCACTGCTTTCTGGAATATAAGTTGGTAAGGCAATGATTTGAGAGTGCGTTGGCAAACTGATTTCAGTGGCACTGGCGGCTTTGCGTGTTCGCCCAGTAGTTGCGATCGCTTTGCCTGCCGCAGGCATCGCAACTTGGGGTTTCTGGATGAAGTTGGTAATTGCCATATTCTGGGAACGCAACCACTCACTCAACTCAACTGATGTCATTGCCAATGGATGTAGTGCTATCTCTCCAGATCCACTAGACTCAAAATTTACTCGTGGCGATCGCCAAGTTTCCCCCCAAATAAATAAACTACCATTTTGATTTTCTAGTAACCAATTACAGTGTAAAATCGCCATTTGCTAACTACTCAGATTTTCCCAAAACTCTAAAATTAAAATCACAATTATTCTACTTTTTGCATCTTCTCAAGAAGATTTATTGGACAAGTTTCTCATATAATAAATATTTAAGTAAATATTCCACATAAACATTGTTAATAATGAATTTTCCCCTAATTAAAGTCTTAAAAAACGGGATGTTAGTGGAACTGGATTATATGCATTCTCAAGAACAAGAGGTTGTAAGATCGTTACTCAATGTTGTAATTGTTGAAGGTAAAACCTATCCCCAAAAGCAACCTCTCTCTCCTACAGAATTTTCAGCTTACTGGTTAAGCAAGGATGCCTTTGTTGTCAGGACATCTGTTGTAGATGCTACACACAAGCCAAAAGAAATATTAGGGGCGTTTTATTTAAAGCCAAACTTTCCCGGTCGGTGTAGCCATATTTGCAACGCTGGTTTTATTGTACAACCTGGGTTACGCGGTCAGGGTTTAGGACGGTTCATGGGAGAGGCTATGCTTTCGATAGCAGCAAACCTGGGCTACGAAGCAGTGATGTTTAATTTGGTCTTTGAGACTAATATACCTTCAATTACACTTTGGCAATCGTTAGGATTTGAGATTATTGGGCGAATTGCGGGCGCGGCGAAGCTAGAGAATGGGCAGGTAGTAGACGCGCTAATCTTGTATCACACTTTGGGTTGAATGACTTGTCTATCTTTGTATGTACTAGAAGTCAGCTATATGGCATAAATGTTAGGATTGCCACAGAAAGAGAATAGCGAAAGAGAAGGAAAAAAAACTGAATGGCAGAAGTTGATAAGTCAATATCCTTCGATGGAAGGGATATTCGACTGAAAGTAGGCCTACTAGCTCCCCAGGCAGGTGGGTCGGTTTTGATAGAATCAGGGGACACATCCGTTTTAGTAACGGCTACGCGATCGCAAGCCAGAGAAGGCATCGATTTTCTTCCCCTTACTGTAGATTATGAAGAAAGGCTATATGCCGCTGGTAGGATTCCCGGCGGGATCATGCGGCGCGAAGGTCGTCCACCAGAAAAAACAATTCTCACCAGCCGTCTAATAGACCGTCCCATGCGTCCCTTATTCCCCTCATGGCTAAGGGATGACCTGCAAATTATTGCCTTAACGCTGTCGATGGACGAGTTAGTTCCACCCGATGTGTTAGCAGTTACAGGCGCTTCCATTGCTACCCTGATTGCCCAGATTCCTTTTAATGGGCCAATGGCAGCAGTGCGGGTTGGTTTAGTGGGAGATGATTTCATTATTAACCCCACTTATGCAGAAACCGAAGCTGGAGATTTGGATCTGATAGTAGCAGGTTCACCACATGGCGTGATCATGGTGGAAGCGGGAGCCAATCAGTTGCCAGAGCGAGATATTCTGGAAGCGATTGACTTTGGTTATGAAGCAGTGCGGGACTTAATCAAAGCGCAGCAAGATTTAATTGCAGAACTGGGTCTAGTAATAGTGCAAGAAGCACCACCAGAAGTAGACCAAACGCTAGAAAATTATATCCGCGATCGCGCCAACGGTCAGATTAAGAAAATTCTGTCTCAATTTAGTTTGACCAAACCCGAACGCGATGCAGCTTTAGATGTCGTCAAGGATGAAATTGCTGCGACGATTACTGAACTGTCAGAAGAAGATCCAATTCGAGTTGCCGCGACTGCAAATAAGAAGGCACTTGGTAACACTTTTAAAGATATTACCAAATACTTCATGCGGCGGCAAATCATCGAAGATAACGTCCGCGTTGATGGTCGTAAACTTGATCAAGTGCGTCCGGTTTCTTGCTTAGTTGATGTCTTACCAAAGCGAGTCCACGGTAGCGGTTTATTTAACCGAGAACTAACTCAGGTATTATCCACTTGTACTCTGGGTACACCTGGAGATGCTCAAAACCTCAACGATGACATGCAGCTAGATCAGCACAAGCGTTATCTGCATCATTACAACTTCCCGCCGTTCTCAGTCGGAGAAACCAAGCCAATGCGGGCCCCAGGAAGGCGGGAAATTGGTCATGGAGCATTGGCAGAACGAGCGTTAATACCTGTGCTACCGTCCAAAGAACAATTTCCCTACGTGATTCGCATCGTATCGGAAGTACTTTCCTCCAACGGTTCCACCTCAATGGGTTCAGTCTGCGGTTCCACCCTCGCCCTGATGGATGCTGGTGTACCAATTATCAAACCCGTCAGTGGCGCGGCAATGGGTCTGATTAAGGATGGCGACGAAGTGCGAATACTGACCGACATCCAAGGCATTGAAGACTTTTTGGGCGACATGGACTTCAAAGTTGCCGGCACGGATACCGGGATTACCGCCTTGCAAATGGATATGAAAATCTCCGGTTTGTCTTTGGACGTTATTTCCCAAGCCGTCCACCAAGCCAAGGCAGCCCGGTTGCACATTCTGGAGAAAATGCTCGCCTGCATTGACACACCACGGACTGAAACCTCACCTTATGCCCCACGTCTGTTAACAATCAAGATTGATTCAGACATGATTGGTTTGGTCATCGGGCCTGGAGGCAAGACTATTAAGGGGATCACAGAGGAAACTGGTGCAAAAATTGACATCGAAGATGACGGCACCGTGACAATTTCCGCAGTGGATGAGAACAAGGCGAAGAGAGCCAGAAATATCATCCAAGGCATGACCCGCAAGTTGCACGAAGGGGATGTCTATGCAGGACGCATTACTCGGATTATACCGATAGGTGCATTTGTGGAATTCTTGCCAGGAAAAGAAGGCATGATCCACATTTCTCAACTAGCTGACTACCGCGTTGGCAAAGTTGAGGATGAAGTAGCGGTGGGCGATGAAGTGATTATCAAAGTGCGTGAAATTGATAACAAAGGTCGGATTAATCTCACCCGCTTGGGTATTCACCCAGATCAAGCAACAGCAGCAAGAGAAGCAGCGGCGGTGAATCGGTAACTCGATTTGGGATTTTAGATTAGATTAAATCTAAAATCCGCGATGCCTATCGTGAAGGCATCGCCGTATGCTTCTCTAAATTGACTAATTACGAATTACGAATTATTTCAACGACTTTTCTAGTGTTTTTGGCTCAGGTACAGGTTGACCGTCAGCCAAAGATGATTCAATCAGCATTTCTAAAACTTCTTGAGCATTTTTGAAAGCTTCTTCGTAAGTATCTCCGTGAGTATGACAAAATTCTCCCCATTCAGGAAGATTCACAACAAAACACTCATCTTCATCAGACCATTGAATAATTATCGTATATTTCATTATTCTGAAACATAATTACGAATTACGAATTACGAATTATCAAGTAACTCTTGGGTAGCGTCTTCACTTTCTTTATCTGCTAGATAAGCTAAGAAGTCAGCAACCAGTTCCAGGTGTTCTGAAGACAATCCATCTAGATATTGGTTGATTTGTTGACGAACTTCTGTGTTGTTCATATTTTTAAAACTCTTTTACTTCTCTAATTGTGCCAACTTCTGTTGAGCAAACTCTCGCACTTGCTCATCTGGGTCATTCTCTGCTTTGTCGCGCAACAGTGGTAAAGTCTGGGGATGTTGAGGAAATTGCTTGATAATTATCTCTAGTGCTGTTTGACGCGGGTTTGTTTCAATATATTCATTTCCATATTCATCTTCAGTACGTTTAAATGGGTCGTTGAGTGCAATATCATGGAAAAACTCAAACATACTAGGATCAAAATTCTTCGCTGATAATAGTTTTGACAAGAAATCCAACCGTTTTTTGACCTATCCAGAGAGTGAACCACTCAACTATCATACTCACGCCTGCTAAGTGCTTGACTACGAGTATATACACCTGTCAGAGAATTCTTTCCAGATTTCTGGGTTTTTAGCTTAAGAGCGATGCTGGCTGAAGATTTGTTAAAAATAACTAATATACTGTGCATGGATATTAGGAGTAATTTTATGGTTCTACAAGTTAACCCCATCCAAAAAGAACCAATTGTTACTTGGGAAGCACTTCCAGCCGACTTCATTTTACCAGACGATCCAGTGGAAAATATTCAACAACCTGCGATCGCTGCTGCGCTTACCGATGCTTTGGGAAGCACAGCACGCATCCAACCTCAAATGCTGATTGGCTCTAATTTTGGGCTTGTAGCCACAGTCAACAAAAAAATCGTTGTCAAAGCCCCAGACTGGTTTTATGTCCCTCAAGTGCAGTCTGTAGGAACAAATGTAGTTCGTCGCAGCTATACCCCGAATTTAGAAGGCGCTGCTGTGGCTGTAGTGATGGAATTTCTCTCAGACACAGAAGGGGGAGAACTATCAGTCCGCTCAACTCCACCCTACGGTAAACTCTATTATTACGAAAAGATTCTCCAAGTTCCAACCTACGTAACCTACGACCCTTACGAACCAAGCATAGAAATACGATGTTTGCAAAATGGACAATATACTTTGCAGCAAGCAGACGCCAATGGACGCTTTTGGATTCCTGAGTTAGAGTTATTTCTCGGAATTTGGCAAGGTGAAAGATTATGCCAAACCATGAATTGGCTGCGCTGGTGGGATACAGAAGGAAATTTGCTGTTGTGGAGTAGTGAACAAGCTGAACAAGAACGCCAGCGTGCTGAACAAGAACGCCAACGTGCTGAACAAGAACGCCAACGTGCTGAACAGGAACGCCAACGTGCTGATATATTAGCAGCTAAGTTACGTGAGCTAGGTGTTCACCCTGATGCGACACCGATAGCGTAGCGGTAGCGAGTCCGCGAGCGTCATAGCCCATCGTAGACATCGCATAACCTAACAAATGCTGGGAATAATAATTTTGGTACATCAGCACCAAAATTCATTCCATGAAACAACAAAAAAATCAGTTCAGTCATCTTACTGCGATCGAAAGAAATTATCTATCATTTCCGGCACAGTTTTTGTTAAATCAAAACCTTCTCCAAGGCAAAATACTAGACTTTGGTTGTGGTCTTGGTAATGATGTTAAAATATTACGCCAAAAAGGCTGTGATATTACAGGCTATGACTCTTATTATTTTCCAGAATATCCTGATACTAAATTTGATACAATAATTTGCTTTTATGTTTTAAATGTTTTGTTTACTGAAGAACAAACTAACGTTCTTATGGAAGTATCGCATTTATTAAAACCAGGAGGCAAAGCTTATTATGCTGTAAGAAGGGATATCAAAAAAGAAGGATTTAGAGAACATTATATTCACAAAAAACCTACTTATCAGTGTATTGTCAAACTGCCCTTTACTTCAGTTTGTTTAGATGAGCATCGTGAGTTATATGAGTACCTTCACTATAACCATCAGCGAAATTCATCTAATTATTGTATATTCTGTAATCCCCATAAAAATCTCAAACTATTAACTGAATCAGCAACTGCTTATGCTATTTTTGATGGCTATCCTATAAGTAAAGGACATATTTTGATTATTCCCAAACGTCATGTTGGCAGTTATTTTGAACTACCATTTAAAGAACAATCTGCTTGCTGGTTCATGGTTAACAAAGTACAAGAAATTCTCAAAGCAGAATTTGAACCTGATGGCTTTAATATAGGAATGAACATCAATCGAGCCGCAGGTCAAAATATTATGCACGCCAGTATTCATATTATCCCTCGTTACAAAGGTGATACTGTTGGCTCTAAAAGTGGAATCAGGAACGTTATTCCTAAAAAGCAATAGTTTTTTACTGATAGCTTCCAGTGGCAAATCTTGATTTATGGCAAATGCATAAATCTGAAAAACCTGATTTTCAGTCTTGTTGAAAATATTGCAAAATATTTCAGTTAATCCAGATTATCTGGATCTATTCCCAGCGCTCTTAATTGTTCCGTCAATTGTTGCACCCGAAGTTCTGCTTGTTGAGCGCGTTGTGCTTCTTGTTGAGCGCGTTGTGCTTCTTGTTGAGCGCGTTGGGCTTCTTGTTGAGCGCGTTGTGCTTCTTGTTGAGCGCGTTGTGTCTCTTGTTGGGCGCGTTGTGTCTCTTGTTTTACTTGTTCTGCGGGCGTGAGATACCGTTGTCCTTGCTCATCATACCAATACATCCATTCCCGCGTTACGCCGCAATAGTTGCCCCTTTCGCAACCAATTCCTAAGCCAATTTCTGGTAGCCAAACAGGGTTTCCCTCTTGCAATTCATATTTACCATTAACTAACTTATGTACTTCCAGATGCGGTTTGCGGCGGCGACGAGAGGAATAAATTACGTAATAAAGTACACCCAAAGCCTCGTATTCATCCAACTTAGTAGTGTATTCCTTGCGATAATTTTGGGAAACTACTTCTAGGACGAAAATCGGTACAACATTTTCATCCCACAGCACATAACTGGGACGCAGTTCCTCATCATAAAACCGCTCTACCCCTAAGCTCAAAAATCCATCTGGCACAATTGGCGGTTTATCTGGGTGATAATAAATACCCATATCTATGCCAAACAACCAGTCCATGCGTTCTGACCAAAGTATCAGCAGGATCGCCTTCAGCAAGCCTGGTATTAATTCTTGCAGTTCATTATCCACAGGCGTTTCATCAGAGTCTGGTAGTTCCTCGGCTGAGGGCAAGTACCTTGGTAAGTTGTACTCTAACATGGCTGGTTTCCCCAAAACTCAAAGGATATTTGGCTCTATTTGGCTCACCAGAATTATAGCGATTTATCTGCTAGCGATGTCTTCGCAGAAATTCAGTCGTTAGTGCATATTTTTGTTCTAGGGACTTCCAAATAAAAAAATACTCAACTACTTCTTGTGGGTGGGCAACATGAGCGCCCTTGTATATCGGCGCTCATGTTGCCCACCCCACAAGATTGGGTAATTTATTTGTTGGAAGTCCCTTACCTAACTTGCTCGCACACGATAAATAATCATCTTGACCTTTTTGATTATTTTATGGCCAAAGTCACAAGAACGATTTGGATTCAAGTTGCGATCGCTCGCCCATTACCATGATGTACTAAGGCTGCCGTTCCATGTTCTGAAGCACGTAACTCCTTGTCAGAGATTTGTGGCTCCTTGCTATAGACCGAACTTAGTAAGATATTCAGAACTCCACTTGTTTCAGCTTGACTGACGGCGCGATGTGTAATCAATTCACCTACATTCAATATCACGTTGTCTTCTGGATCGAGAATGACACGGGTAACTGGACGACCCAATGCTTGTTCAATCCGTTGATTTTTCATTGCCCGTCTGCTGCGTCCTTGTAACTTTTCTGCCTTTGCTTTCAAGGCTTGCCAGAAAGTGTTGAGATTCTCTTGAGCGATGCTTGCTCGATCGCCCAGTTGAACTTTGTTTTCTAACCATCTGTCACTCACGGTAGAACGGACTGCTGTTGCCAGATTCAGCCCGACAGCGTTCAGCAATTCTATTTCTTTAGCGTAAATCTGAGCGCGATCGAGAAGGGATTCTGTCACAATCTGCCCAGATGCCGCAATAATTAAGCCATCGTCAGTACGCACTGTTCGCAAGACTCTGCGCCCTCTTGCCTGCTGGATCGCTACATTTACATTTGCTGCCAAGGAATCAACTGAGTGACGCAGACTCGCGGCGCTGCTCTGAGTTACGCTCCCAATTCGATTGCCAACAGATTCTGTTGCTGCTTGTAAATTGCGGCTGATGTTGGCAGTCAGACTGCCACCCGTGGCTCGATAGAGTTCATCAAGGATACCCAGGCGATCGGCCGCTTCTGCATTGACTAGGGTGACTTCTTGACCCTTTAGTAGCAGTACATTCCCATCTGGAGTCAGCACATCCCGCTCGACACACTTGCCAATCACATATACCTTTTGTTCGGCAGGATCGACCAAATTGTTGGTCAGGGAGGCAGTTGCATCTCGATTGAAGTCTTGTAGTTTGCTGCCAGTAGCATCAGTTGCGGCTTGCAATTGCTCACCTGCATTCTGGCTTGCTGAGTGTAGCCCGCGGTTCACTTTCTCTACCGAGCTTTGCAGTTGCTCATTCACAGTTTGAGCTGCTGTTTGCAGTCTGCGGTTGGTAGTCTGGGCCGAGTCCTGCAATTTATCTCCAGTTGCCTGAACGGCTCCTCGGATACCACCAACCTGTTCTTCCATCAGTTGAGCAGTTTCTGGAGGTACAAAAGCAACATCATCACCAATTTTCAGTGTTTCGCTAGCAGGAACGAACGATCGCCCCGAATACGCATCGGCAAATACACCGCCAGAAACTTCATATCCTTCCACCAGTCCACTATGCTCATCAAAGAACAAATCGACCAATCCACCGAGGTCGAGTCCCTCTGTAGTGAGAATTCTCTTTTTTCTCAACACGATATTCTGGTGCAGAATCTCTTTAATTACAGGGACACGATGTGCCTTCACAACAGATTCTTTCGAGTTAACTACGATCGCATCTGACCCGATGGCTTGTACCTCTTGTAGAGGAATCACTTTTGCGTCTCGAAACAGTCCCTTCTCTGCAACTAGAAAACCCAAAAGTTGATTGCGTTCCCGATCAAAAATTAAATCTATAATTCGGACAATTTTCTTACCTGTGTCGTAGGTGACGACCACTTTATCGATAATATCACTACCTTTAAGCATTATATATATCCCTGATATTTTTATTGATTTGGTTGTTGAATCATTTGTTCGTTAGTCGCCTGAAACTTCAGCTGAAAATATCGTCCCTCTCGTCCAAAACCGGGTACTATATCAATCACACCAAAGTATTCGGAAAGTACCCCAAATATGGCGAGCAGAATGATTAAGCTGGTGATATTTGCTCCAGTATTAGAGCGTTGTCCTACAAGTCTAGGCATTTGTTATTTTATTTGTTGTTGTTTTTTATGGCTAACCTTACTGAAAAAATTATACAAGATTATTGACATATTTTTATCTGCAATATGCCTTGATTAAGTTTAATCTTTAGGAATAAAAAAGTCAGGATTACTATTTCCAAAGATAGATACGATCCTGTTTGATTTCAAGCTTTTGGAACTAAATATGTTTAGTTTTAGGTTCAATATTATTGAATGACTTAAAAGATGATTTTAGTTAATTGAGCTTTATTCATCTTCAAGAGAACATCAAACTTTCCAGAAAGCTTTCACGACTTCCTTAGACTCTTAAAAAAATATTTTATGGTAAGATGGGGGTTTTACCAGAAAGCTAACTCTGGTAATATGCGATACCAAGAAATCAAAAGCCGATCGGTTGGTAAATTTAAACGCCTGTTTGGGATAAAAGTTGCAATATTTTGCTTTGACTAAGGGATACCACTTGTGGTATTCAGAAATAGCCAAGATTTGATAGATATAATAGTTACTCGCTCGTTTTGTGGTTGTCTATAGCATTGCCCGATCTAAAGTTGCAGCCCAGTCAAGAATACAGGCATTTTTACCCCACTCAGAAAGTTGCTTAAGCTGATAAAATTTTGGTAACTCTTAACTATTAATAAATATATCGGTGCTTAGTGCTATTCATGCTTTATATTTAGCGACAGGATGATGCAAATAGCCACTCACCTTCAAATACTTAGGAGGCAGTATCCACCAGAAGCAACTCATGCTTTGATACCACCACCAGATAGTGTAAGTTAAGGTTAAGTCGATATTCAAACGAATAATTTTTGCTGAATTGCGACAGATAAAGACTAAACTAAAAAGTCTTGTGCAGCAAAACCTGTAGCTTTAAATGAAGTAATCATGTCTAAGGTTCTTGTCTCCGATTCGATTGACCAAGCTGGAATTGACATTCTTTCGCAAGTTGCAACCGTTGATGTCAAATTAGGTCTAAAACCAGCGGAACTGATCGCAATTATTGGTGAGTATGACGCGCTGATGATTCGCTCTGGTACGCGCGTCACTCAAGAAATCATTGATGCCGGCACCCAGCTAAAAATCATCGGTCGTGCGGGTGTGGGTGTGGATAATGTGGATGTTCCCGCTGCCACACGCCGGGGAATCGTAGTAGTCAATTCTCCAGAGGGAAATACCATTGCTGCGGCTGAACACGCGCTAGCAATGATTTTGGCTTTGTCTCGCCACATCCCCGATGCTAACGCTTCGGTGAAACGCGGTGCGTGGGATCGCAATAGCTTTGTTGGCGCGGAAGTCTACAAAAAAACTCTCGGCGTTGTCGGTTTGGGTAAAATTGGCTCTCATGTTGCGGCTGTAGCTAAAACAATGGGGATGAAACTCCTAGCTTATGACCCATTTATTTCTACAGAACGAGCCGAACAAATTGGCTGTCAGTTAGTGGAGCTAGATTTACTCTTCCAGCAAGCAGACTATATCACCCTCCACATCCCGAAAACCCCAGAAACTACCCACTTAATCAATGCCACAACTTTGGCAAAGATGAAACCTACAGCCCGGATTATCAACTGCGCTCGTGGTGGGATTATTGATGAAGTAGCTTTAGCAGCAGCTCTGAAAGCTGGTAAAATCGGGGGTGCAGCCTTGGATGTGTTCGAGTCAGAACCACTGGGTGAATCGGAATTGCGATCGCTAGGTAAGGAAGTTATCCTCACCCCCCACTTGGGAGCCTCAACCGCAGAAGCTCAAGTGAATGTGGCTATTGATGTTGCCGAACAAATTCGTGATGTACTTTTAGGACTACCAGCGCGTTCAGCCGTCAACATTCCCGGACTCGGCCCCGATGTGTTGGAAGAACTCAAACCTTATATGCAACTAGCAGAAACTCTCGGTAATCTGGTGGGGCAGCTAGCTGGCGGACGGGTGGAAGTACTCAATATTCGACTACAAGGGGAACTCGCAACTAACAAAAGTCAGCCTTTGATAGTCGCTGCCCTGAAAGGTTTACTTTACCAAGCTTTGCGGGAACGAGTAAATTACGTAAATGCCAGCATAGAAGCCAAAGAACGCGGAATTCGGGTGATTGAAACCCGCGATGCTTCCATTCGAGACTATGCCGGCACACTGCATCTAGAAGCCACGGGTACTTTAGGTACTCATTCTGTCACAGGTGCTTTGTTGGGTGAGCGGGAAATCCACCTCACCGACGTTGATGGTTTCCCAATTAACGTCCCACCCAGCAAATATATGTTGTTTACCCTGCACCGCGATATGCCGGGGATCATCGGCAAACTTGGTTCTCTACTCGGCAGTTTTAACGTGAATATTGCCAGTATGCAAGTCGGTCGTAAAATCGTCCGTGGTGATGCCGTCATGGCTCTGAGTATAGATGACCCTTTACCAGAGGGCATTTTGGATGAAATTATAAAAGTCCCTGGTATTCGGGACGCGTATACAGTAACACTATGAGTGCTGAGTGCTGAGTAACGAGTGCTGAGTCAAGAAAAGTTAGGAGTTAAAAGTTAAAAACTCCTAACTCCTAACTCCTAACTCCTAACTCCCTCAAACTCAGCACTCACCACTCACCACGGGCTGAACGCCCCGCTAGCGCTAACAGCACTCAAAAATGGCAAACACCTGGTGGGAACTGAATATTTTATGTGAGCCAGACCTAGAAGAATCGATCTTTTGGCGACTGGAAGATTTTGGCTGTCGTGGTACAGCTAGTGAAAACAAAGGAAATTCATCTTTAGTAAAGGCTTATCTGCCGACAATTCAAACGCAGCTGCTAGATTTGGCTGCGCTGTCACTGTGGCTGCGTCAAGATGCTCTTTGTGTAGGAGTTCCATCTCCCTCCCTGCAATGGCAGTTAATTGATGAGGAAGATTGGGCAACTAGCTGGAAACAATATTGGCATCCGCAGGAAATAGGCGATCGCTTCCTAATCAACCCCGCGTGGCTACCATTACCAGAAACAACAGAACGGTTAGTAATTCGCCTCGATCCTGGTGTAGCATTTGGTACGGGCAACCATGCCACTACTCAGCTATGTTTGGAATCGCTGGAAATGCGGCTGAGTGGAGTTTCGCAGTCGTTTGTGGGTAATAGTGGCAAACATGAACATCTAGTAATTGCGGATATTGGCTGTGGTTCAGGTATCCTTTCCATTGGGGCGCTGCTACTGGGTGCAGAGAAAGTTTATGCAGTCGATAATGACCCTTTGGCGGTGCAATCAACTATCAGTAATGGTGCGCTGAACGATATTAATCCAGAACGTTTACTACCAGCACTGGGAAGTGTAGACGTTTTGACAAAACTGCTTGAAAATCCAGTGGATGGTATTGTTTGCAATATTTTGGCTCATGTAATTATTGAATTAATTCCAGAAATGAGTGCGATCGCTAAACCTGAAACTTGGGCGATCTTCAGTGGAATTTTACTAGAACAATCTAAAGCTGTTGCTGACGCTTTAGAAGAAAATGGTTGGGTTGTCGCTACCCTGTGGAAACGCAAAGAATGGTGTTGCTTAAATGTACGGCGTTCTTAACCCAGTAGATACGAGTAGTAGGGGCGCAAGGCCTTGCGCATTGGTGTCAACTTAAGTTCAAACGATTATCCCACAGGCATTTTACCCCACCCCTCAATCCCCTCCCCGCTCTTCGGGAGGGGAGGTTTTGGCTTTAGACAAAACCGGGGTGGGGTGGCGCGGATCGTGATGGTAAGTGAGTGGACTCAATATCATTCCTTGGTAAGGGTTTCGCGTTAAGTTGACACGTATAGTCCTTGCGCCCCTACAAATCTAGAAATAATTTGGGATAATTTATTTTTTGCAAGTCCTTAAGATGGTAGCTGGATTTTTGCCAAGCTGCATTAGAAATTTGAGTCAGACGCAACTAGACAAAGTGGATGATGAAATTTAAGAGTATTCGACTTAAGTATAAATAATCAAGCAATTTTTAAGTGACATAATATATAGATTACCCACTATTGACTTTTAAAACTAGCGATGAAAGAACGGCTACAAATTCACAAAAAAGCTGACTCATCCGCTTATTCGTCAAAGCAAAGTCAGTTGCAATCGCATTTATTAAATACTCACTCTAAACTTGGCTCCAACAAGCCTATAGTACAGGCAAAGGTAGAAAATCAGAAATTTCAACAATATCAGTTTGAGGCAACGAAACTCCAAATACAAGCCAAGCATGGCACGATCACGCCAGAGGGACAAGAGCGACTCACTGTCTTGCAAACAAAGATGAATAAGTCTTTACAGCAAGGCAAGGAACACTCTTCGCAGTTTGGTCATAGCCTGAGCAAAATGGCGATAAAACGTTCTGATAGCGTGTCAATAAGAGAAATACAGCCAAAACTGACTATTGGTCAATCAGGAGATCGATATGAGCAAGAGGCGGATAGTGTCGCTACTTCTGTAGTCAACCAAATTAATAGAGCTGCTTTGGAAAACCAAGACGCAGGCGTTAAAAACGAACAAGGAAAGTCTGAAGAAATATTAGCAGTAAATAACTCAGCAGATAAAAAACAAAAATTTTTACAAGAATATTCGCTAGCCAAAACACTAGTCAATGGTATAGATGACACATTACCACAAGATAAAATACTGGAACAACTTTTCAAAAACTTTGTAAATATCCAATTTCAATACACAATGGTGAGTAAGAGTCCAGAAACGCTCTTAAAAGGCTCTCCAGAAGGAGATTGTCAGACATTAGCTCGTACTTTTAAAAAAGTTGCAGAAGAATATTTTGGGATTGAAAAAATAACAATTGAAAGTATCGCTAAACCTTTTTTGAGTGAAGCTGGAGTAACCCCATACCAAGGGAAAAAGCCTAACTGTGATGACGGGAAACGATGGTTCTTCCAAAACCATTATTGGGCTAGCTGGAATGGGAAAATTTATGATGTTTTATTCCTCAGCAATAAACGAACCGAAGCTGATATGGCAAAACAGGTGCAACCACTCACATCAATGTTGATGCCTGAACAAGAGTACTATGAAACAGAAAAAGGAAAAATTGTATATCCCATTGTCAATAAATACTCCACTGTGGAGGTTTCGATTTTTGAAAAACTGAAAAACTTTGTTAATAATCTCGGTCAGTTTTTCTCCAATAGTATGAGTGCGATAATCAATAAAATTCGGTCTTTATTTGCCCAAAGCGGAAACAATACCAGTGGTTTTGATTCTCTAATGAGAGAACTTGAACACGACAAAAATAATAGTGCGATCGCAAACAAATAAAATCAATCATTTTCAGACCTTGATGGTATCGTTAATTTAGTGCGATCGCTATTTTCGGTTTTAGACACAACGGTAGGAAATGATGAAGAATCAAGATATCCAGAATCAATCCTCCAGCGCCCCCATGACTACCATTAACGAACAGCTCCTTGCTGCGATCGAAACCGCTCCAGAATCGATTTTAGAGCAAACCCTTGACTATCTCGAATACCTCAAAATTAGAAAAAATGCCTCTGGTATTAAACTAGAAGATAGCTCTATCCAAGATGG
This sequence comes from Nostoc sp. 'Peltigera membranacea cyanobiont' 210A, assembly GCF_002246015.1. Lineage (GTDB taxonomy): Bacteria > Cyanobacteriota > Cyanobacteriia > Cyanobacteriales > Nostocaceae > Nostoc. Next base: position 547,952 of record NZ_NOLJ01000006.1, on the reverse strand, counting down.
GGAAGCAACGCTGCGCCACTCCAAAGCTAAAGATTTGCTGAAATTTGCTAGTAACTGGCAAGGCGATGACTTCGAAAAATGTCTCCAGTTTGTTTGCAACACGCGTTCCGATGCTGAATTCTGATGTATCTGCTTGGCTTTCACCACTGCCCTGAATTATCTTCTTGTTGCAACCCAATTAACTGTCGCCGCTTCCAAGCGTAGTGAAGAATATTAATCCCTAATTCTTGAGCTGTACGAATGGTCAATCTGGGTAAACTCAAATCTCTATCCAGTCCCCAAGCAGTTGCTAAATCTCCAATTGCTAAAATAATTCCTCCACCAATTAACAGTTTTATCTGTTGTTGATTAACCATTGGCAATGCAGCAAATAAGAAAGGTTTTGTTCTTAAAGGATGACTCCGTTGCAATTCTTCTAAAGGTCTTAAAGGACTCTCTAACTGTTGTGCTAAGGCTTGAGTACTTTCAATCAAAGCATTAGCATTTGTTGGTGCATCAACTAGAAGCACACCACCTAAATTTAAGTAATTTTTTAGAGATTCAAATTCGAGACTATTTAAAGATATAGCCTGTCCACCTGTCAGATAAAGTATGTCATAGTCTTGGATATTTTCTCCTAAAGAAACCTGGCCTGGTTCATCAGCCCCTCGCAAACTTGGGTACAGCGGTTCTACTGCTTGTAATAAATATGAAAGGCTGAAAAAATTACGCGCACATTCAGGATCGCTATGAGTCGCCTGCGCCATACATACAAGTGCTTGAGGACGCATTTGTGCCTGACGACGATAACGCAAATCAATATTATTATATCCAGGGAAAAAAGCATCAGCAGGTTGGGTAATGTCAGTATGTCCTGGTTGTAGGAGTATTCGACATATTTCTATTTCTGAACTAGCTGGTGTAGAGTTTATTTGGTCAATTCGATAAGTTTCTTGAACAATATCTCTTTGCTGTCCGCGCCGCAATTCATCGGGGTCTACATAGCTAACTACTAAGTAAATCATGAGCGGTTCAGAACTTACTACTTCTAAATCAATGGGAAAATCATAAGAAGTCGGTACAACAATTAGATTACCTGCTAAATCAATTGCAATCCCAGGTTGAATTTGTACCCAACGTCCATCTCGATATCTAGCTTCAACTTGGCTTGGGGCGGTCACATCTCGCACGCCTAAACCGCAGACAATTCCTGGTTGATTTAAACTTTGATATTGAGCATTTTGCCGATTACGGTGATATTCATGGGCTGTGCGCCAACGTTCCGCATTGATTAGTAAGCCGTCTGCGGCTTGCAAGCGTTCAAAGGATTTAATTGGTGGTGGTGGGAAAGGATGAGACATAGCAATTTTAGATTTTAGATTTTAGATTAACTTTTACTTTATTATTAATTATTTAATTAGAGGGATTTTCGATAGATAATTCGTATGTACAAAAAGCAGGTTTTTCTTGTTCTATGATTCTTTGAATAAGTTCTTCGTTGATGATGCCACTAGAAATATTTGAACGTAAACGCACTATAAAATGATATGGCTGTCCACCTGCTAAAACTGCATTTCCTAGTTGTGCATCTCCTATAATGAAACTTGGCCCAAAAGGTTCTGTGATACTAATATGTTTATCAGCTTCATTCGTTAAATGTTCGTCTAGCGGTAAACCAGTATAAAGATGCAAGTAAAGACGCAATCCTTTACGAGTTCCTCGCCAGCGATAGAGTTCTACGGCTCGGCTAATTAAACGCCGTTGTTGCTGGAGATCCCAAACAGAATCTACTTGCCAAGCAACCCAATGCGCCATAAAGGGTAGTAATGCTTGTGGTGCTGTCAAGGGATCGAGGTTTGCCCACATGACGTTGTAACTATTAACTATTGGTTGAAAAGCTTGCTCAAATATCTTCATGAAGCGACCAATAAAGTCTACTTCCCGATACAAAATTGGCAAGAATTCCATGTAGGCAGTGTAGGGACGGATGTATAAATCGAAATACTCGCTTCTCTCGATTTGTTCGTTGTCCGTGCCTGAGTCTATGTGTAGAGTAATTAGGCTGCGAAAATTGAGTGTTAGTTTGTCTTTTTTTCCAGGAGCGATCGCTTCTTGGTCTTCAAAAAATGTGTCGGGAATTGAGAAGTAGAGGACAGCATCCATTTGTCCACGTGGCGGTATCTCACTGCCTTCTGTGCCAATCTGACACCACTGCGACGGGAAGTTTCCTTCAACGCTTAAGCTTACCCGCAAAGGACGCTGTTCTAAGTTTTGCACTTGCACAATCATCTCACTGGGATGTCCAGGATGCAAGAGCAAACTACGTCCAGCTACATCGATGTTTTCTGCATTTGCAAATGCTAAACCTGCCACAGGTAAAGCTTCAGGAATTTGCATTGGCGTTAATTGAATGCTTACAGCTGGACTAGAGCGACTTTGAACCATAGGATTGGGGACTGGGGATTGGGAATTAGTGATGGTACACCCGGTCAAAGTTTCCAGTTACAAACAGCACCNGGGGATTGGGGATTGGGGGGAGAATTACGAATTACGAACTTGTACTGAGTTTCGACTGCGCTCAACTACCGCGTAGCCGTTGGCGCAGCCTCTTGTAGAGAAGTATTACGAATTACGAATTATTTGGATGTCGTGATTTGAACGCAGATTTGTATCAGCCCAAGAACATATCAAACCTTCCGATCCTGGATCGATCAATTGTTCTGGGGATGGTTGTCGTCGCCAATTTTCTCCTTGCTTGCGGATGGGAAACAGCAAGACGGGGCCTAAATGACGCACGCCTGGGGTTTGTTGCAGTAATGCGACAATATCTGATGTATAAACTGGTCGTCCAAATGGCCAACCTTTTCCGTCGATTCCTCCAGTTAAGGGATTTAAATATTTATATAGCGATCGCCTTAAATTACGACGAATTTCTTCGCTGGCAAAAGGATTGTTGTATGCTGGCTCTAAAGCAACTTCTGTCTGTACCGAAACACCTACGTAATTCGGTTCTTGTAACTCTACTTGTACCCCTAATAAGCGTCTTTCATCTAAGTAAGTCAAAATTTGCTCTTGCAGGGCATTACTAAGGGCAAATTCTTCTGGTGTCATGCCATTACCTTGAGCGATCGCATCTGTATTTGCGAATGGAACTACCAGCAAACTAACTATACCAGCTTGTCTTTGAGAATTTGCTGGCAAACACCGGACGCGGGCGATCGCACCTGCACCCGCTTGTTGAGTTAAAACTTCAAAATCTTCGGCAGTGACGGCGCGATCGCGCGTGCGGAGGATGCGGGGAGCCTTCATCACAGCTTGTTCCAGCGATTCGGCATCTGCTCCATTGATTGCTGGTACACGATTGACCACACTAGCAACATAAGGATATGCAGACTTCAAAAACTGAATTGCCCCAGTTTGAACATTCCCTTCTCTACCGCCGCCTGTACGATAAGTAACCATCCTAATCTCTGAGCCACGGGGAGGAATCGCCCCATATTGGTGTTCAGACTGGTTATTTTCCAGAACTTGTACAGATGTGTCATCTAGTGATGGTTGCTGAATTCGCGTTCGCACCTGTGTTTGCTGTTTAAGTTGGCTAGGTTCCCGAATCAGCGGCCCGAATTGGATTGAACCAGTGATGGAATCGATGGTGTAATGGAAGTTATGCGGCCCAGAATCAGCAAAATCTCTCACCTCAGTCCACTTTTGCGGCAAACCACCAGCAGGAGTAACTAAAATATACTCATTTTCTCGGCGTTCTAAAATTGGTGCTGTTTGTAACTGGAAACTTTGACCGGGTGTACCATCACTAATTCCCAATCGCTCGTCTTGAATCAGCGTACTATGGCTAGCCCTAACAGTACCGCCAATTGAACGCACTGCTAAACCAATAATTCGTGGCGGACGATTGTAACCAGTTTCATTCGCTTCCGTAGAAATAAAGCTACAGCGCAACCAACGACCTCGGTAAGAGGTAAAATTAGCCACAGGCCAAATTTGAGGTAAATGCAGACGTACTTCTGCACCTTGAGAGGGGTTTTCACCCTGTTGGGCGATTTCATAAAAACTGAAGCCGCGAGTTTTATCATCTGATTCTTGCAATAAAACTGATTGCCAATTTTCCCCATCCCAGGCTTCCCACTTCCGGGGTGGTTGATTGGGGTTAATCCCAGCAGGAGTAGCCGCAGCCCCTTGGAAAATAATTTCTAAAACATTAGCATCTATTGGATCGTCAGAATTAATTGCTAAATAAAAGCAATTACCAGGTTGGGGTTCCTCTTCAAATATCGGTTGTTCATTACCTGTCCAGTAACCGTTAGATTGACGAGTCCAGGAAGTTGTGACTCTTTCGCGCAGAGATTGGGGAATATCTTCGGTAGTTTGGGCAGTTAAGAAATGTTGGATGCGGGGTTTGCCGATAATTAGAGGAGAATCTGTGCTGAAGGTAATAGCTTCTGTAGTCTCAGTGCGAATAGTTGAGGCTTCTAATCCGGCGGGAATCGTGTAGGCTTCGGGTAGTGCAGCGCTTAAATAAAAAGTTAATTCTGTACGGGCTGGGGCGGGAGGCTGGAGACGAATACCTAGTAATTCTAAAAAAGCAACATAATTTTTTCGGGGTACTTGGTTGAATCTGAGCAACATCTGGTCAGTTAACCAAGCAAATAACTCAATGAGCGTAATTCCTGGGTCGCTGAGATTGTGGTCAGTCCATTCTGGACAGTAGCGAGGAATACGCATGATACATTCTTGCACCAAATCATCAAAGGCGCGATCGTCTAAGTTGGAAGAAGGTAATTTCGGTAGAAAGTCAAAGTTCACGATTCCTCTCCAGCTGACACCAAATAATAAGGATAAACAAAACTATAAATATCGGGGCCGTCTTTGAGTCGATAATTGATGATGATGTCCACTCTGCCACGCACAGGGTCAGGGTCGGTAACAACTTCATCAATAGTAATGCGTGGTTCCCAAACTTCTAAAGCTTCCAAAACATAAAGACGGATTCGCAGTAGGGTATCGCTATTTAAAGGTGCAAACGCCAGTTCCGACAAGCGCGAACCAAAGGTAGGTCGATAAACCCGTTCACCTACTCCCGTGCGCAGGATAATCCAAATAGATTCTTTAACTTTTTGATCTTCACGGCTAAGTTGTATCCCACCTTGCACACTTAAATGCAGTGGATAAGCCCAACCTGTTCCCAAATAGGCTCGTTGACGACCGTAAACCATATCTGGCACTTAGACAGCTGTTACATGGATATCTTCAAAGATATCGGCACAGAAGGTTTAAGCCTATTCTCCAAAGGTCGAGGATGAAGAGGCAGGGGGCAGGGGGCAGGGGGCAGGGAGATGATGGATAATTAGCGTTTTATGAGCCAGGGAGATGGATTGTTGATTATGATTACTAGAATGCCTAAAACTCGGTTGTAATTTCCATAAAGTTCTCTATCTGTATCAACATCTAAATAACTACACTTGACAGCAAATTTCAACCAAGTCTGAGTCTCTGCTGCCTCTGCTTCCGAATCATTTAACTTAGCTACAAAAGCAGCTTCATATCGACGTTTTCTCCATGCTTCCGCCAGATTTGCACATACAGAACGTGACGATCTACGAATTTGGTCGGTCAACGAATATCTCTCTTCTACAGGAAACTTCTTGGATAGTTCAAATATTTTCATGGCTGTATCAAATGCCATTTTGTATACTTCCAAGTCTTCATGACTTTTAATTGGTTCTTTTTCCATTCCCCCTGCCCCCTGCCCCCTGCCTCTTCAATCAGCCGCCAATCAAAACAGTGGGATTACCTTTGATAATTTTATTCGGTGGCCCCAATGCTTCTATAATAGTGTCGCCCATGCGAGAGGCGGGTAGATTGTTAATCAGCACTGTCTGACTACCGTCAATCACAACCCCAGGCCCGTGAGGAGGTAAGGGTAAAGGTGTGGCGCAATTATGAATATCAGCACCAGCAGCAGCAGCAGCGATCGCACTACCCATAGTAGCAGCTGATGTTGCCTTTGTAGTTTGTTCGGCAGCTAAGGCAGCAGGTGCCCCTGGCGTACCAGCCGCCGCTAAAGTAGCAGCCTCAGCCGCTTTGATAGCTATATCAGAAGATGTTTTGGCGGACAGCAAACCTGGTACTGCTGCTGCAAGCACACCCCGCCACGCAGGTAAAGACCCAATCAACACATTGGGACTACCCGGCCCTCCTGTCAAGACTGGGGGTAAGGGGTGCGCCACATTGTCGGTAATTCTTGCTGCTGGTCTACCCACGACAACCTCCTAATAGTGTCTTTAATCTCTTGCCTCTGTGTTCTCTGCGTCTCTGTGGTTAGATAAATTACTTTTAAACCACAGAGGCACAGAGAGCGCTGAGAAAAAACATAGAAAATTAATTAAGGCGAATCATCGCACCTTTAACTGTAATCACGCCCTTGGCTGAAATGTCGATATTGCCAGCAGCATCTAATGACATATTACCTGTTGATTTCACTGAAACAGATTTACCCATGTCGTCCATTTTGATTCTATGACCGCCTTTAGTTTCAATCTCTATACACCTTTGACTATCATTGAGATATATTTTATGACCATCTTTAGTTTCTACGCGAATACCTGTTTTACTACTTCCTTTATCCTCTTCAACAAACTGTAGAGTATGACCTACACGAGTTTTAATGGTGCGTAATCTTACACCACTTGTAACTGAATCCCTTACCTTTTCCGGTGGTGCATCCTTGCCATTCCATACCCCGCCAATTACATAAGGACGGTGGATATCGCCATGTTCAAAACCTACTAAAACTTCATCGTTTACCTCTGGTAAACAGTCAAAACCTCTATTTGGGCCTGCTCCCACAGCTACAACTCTCGCCCAGTCACTTGTATGTTCTTCTGTGAGCGTGGGAAACTTAACCTTCACCCTACCCCATGCCTGTGGGTCTTTGTTATCAGTCACAATTCCTACTAATAAAGTCTCAGATGGCTGGAGACGTTTTTCTGGAGATAGAGTTGTGAATAAGCTACCAGAACGTAGTCCCCGCACGCTGAAATAAGTTTCATAAACGCGCTGACTGAAGAAATGGCGGGTTTCTGTAACATAATACTTACCACTATAGCGATCGCCCATACCCTGAAGATTAATAACCCGTCCAGGACGAATCTCAGGATTCCCTTCTGCTTTGGCATCAGCATAAACAAATTCTCCTCCTAGTTCATCACACAAAGCCTGAGCCATCGTCTCTGCTTGTTTTTTGCTGGCAACAGGTTTATCTACAACAATCATTTTGGGAGATTTAAGATTAGAAAATGCATTACTAGTACTACTTCCTAGCTGATTACCTGTCTCGGTTATTGGCTTTTCTTTCTTAGCTGTTCCACTAATCAATTGTTTCTGGGTATAGTCCCAGGCGCGTACTTCTACAGAACTTATCTGTTCAGCACTAGTAACACGGGTACTAAATTTATTAATATCAACTAGCCATTTGAGTGATAAAGCTCCCTGAGTTTTTGGTTTGCAAAAATTTAGTTTTTCCTCGGTAATAAATAACTCAAAACCAATGCGAGCAGCCCTTTCTCGCAAAAACTCCATATTAGTTTGATTCTCTTGGAAGACATACTTATGAACTTCACCGGTTGGCTCTATATTTCCAGGCTTTATGCCTACTTCTTTAACTATTTGCTTGACTATATCGCTATCAGTTTTATTTAAAAAGGAACGATTATAACGACCTCTGTGCAGACGATGAGAAATATCATAACCGCGAACAATGATATCAGCTTCAGATTTTTCATTGAAGTGAACTTCCATCGCTGTAATTTCGCCTTCAATAAGGAATTCTCCTACCTCCTCTTGAAAGTTATTATCTAGAGTAGTACTCGAAGTAAAACCTAACTTCACTTTTTTCCCAATTTTAAATAAAGGCTCATGTCGCCAAGCTTTGTTTTCTGGTCGGTCAGATGCGGGAATATAGCTGTTATGGATTACTAGCGTAAACATTGCTGGTAAATGAAGGCTTTCTTCGATTGTGATTTGCAACAAATCCTTCATTAATTCAGGAGAAGCCTGTTTCCCATCTATCTCTATTTGAGGTTCGCTTAAATAAAGGCTTTTTTTAGGAGGCATAATTATTACTTTATAACTTATGAAATGTTCAGAGTAGATTTTAATGAGAAAGTAAATACTAATTTGTCACTTTATACCTATTCAATTAATGATTGCAACACATCCTTGGCTAAAGACGCGATGAATCGCGTCTCTACAAATGGTATATTGTCGCATTCTCTTTTCAAATTGGTATTACTTATTTTGTCTTACTCAGTTTTTGCCCCTTTTGATCTGTCTGACGAGCGTTGCCTGTAGAAGCAGATTTACGTCCTCCAGGAAGGTTATTCTTATCTACTTCTTGCAAGGCTATATCTACCAGTGCCCTGACTGGTGTACCATCACTCAAAAACATATTTAAAGTATAGGTTAAACTCGTAATTACACAATAAAAATACTCATTTCCCCATGTAAATATATAAACAGGTGGTCGTTTATCAGTTGCTTTACTGATAGTTTCTACACCTAGCTTAATTGTATCTATATATTTTTTCATTACCGACTCTTTCGTTTCATAAGTATCATAAAGTAACTGCTTGAGTGTAAATTTGTAAGGTTCAACGCCAGAAAAGTTTACTTTCGGAAGTAGATTAGTTCCTCTATTACCATCCTTACTTTCCCACTTAACAGTCCGAGCAAAACTAATATCTGTAGGATTAAACATTAATTCAATATCTGGCGCTTCACCGTTATAAGCTACAAGTTTCGCTTTCTCAAGTTGCGGTTGACGTTTTTGAATAACAATAATTGCTGGACTTGCCATTTGAGTCTTCTCCTAAAATTAATTATTGAATACAAATTTACCAAGGTAATCTACCAGAGGAACCACCATGACGTTCTCGCTCAATTTCTATCCGTTGTCGTAATCTGCTATAAACTTCACGAGCTAGAGCTTCAAGATCGGCTGTATCATCTTTATCATCTTCTTGAGAAAATGAAGATGCGCTCTCTATAGTCTCAGTTACTGGTGCTATTTCTCTAGATATGTCGGGTGGAGTGACTTCTCCACCATTAGCAAAGCCTCTAGCTGAAAGAAGGTGTTTAGCAAAAACTTGTGGTGATTCTGAAACATGAGAAAATTCATAATTTTGGCTATTAGATTCTCCATCATTAAAATCAAAGCTAGTGAATTCATCATCATTTCCATTTAGTAAATCTTCCACACTTGACCATTGAGAAGGTGTATTTGACCATTGGGAAGATGTCTTAGTGGTAGAATTTGCTTTTCGGAAAATCATGGGAGGTGATGAGTATTGGGGTGAGGATTCACCTACATCAATTGTTTCATTGTGAAGGGTATGAATCTCTGGAGAATTGAGAATAGAAAGTTTCTGTTTACTAATATTCAACCCCAAGGAAGAAGGAAGTAAAGAATTGGATATCTCTGGTGAATCAGTCTCAGCGCTTTTTAGTTGTAATGAAGTGTGTGAAAAAGAATCGACTTTAGTCGGAGTCTCTGGAGAAGTTTCTTCTTCTGGTTCTTGAGGATTGGGTGTCTGTAAACTTGGAAGGATAATATCGTGCGGTATTCCACCAGTGTTGATGTGGTGTAGTAGAGGTAAATTCTTCTGTGCATCCCTGGTATTAATCACAAACTCCCCAGGCGTAAGCATTGCAGGTACTGTATCTGAGGGTGCTATCTGCTGACGATTTTCAACGTGGGAGTCTATGACATGACCACCAGTAGCATAACCTTTAGGTGCTGGCAAATTTTCTGCGATCGCATTTTGCTCAACTTGAGGTAATGTATTTACCTCATTTTGTGCGGACGTGAGATTATCTGAGGTATCAACAAAGGTTGATATTTCAGGATGTTCTTCTTTTGTTACCGCACAGGGAAATTCTGATTCTACTATTTGTTCATTGTCAATAATTTCCCTCAAAATACTCGCAGTTTCACCAATCTCTGATGATGTAGCGGTAATTATTGGTGTTTCAGAAATCTCAGGTGATATGGCGGTAAGTGGTGCGATCGCAGTTTCACTAATCTCAGGTGATGTAGGAGTAATTATTGGTATTTCAGAAATCTCAGATGATGTGGCGGTAAGTGGTGCGATCGCAGTTTCAAAATTCTCAGGCGATATTGTACTAATTGTTGGTATTTCAACAATCTCAGATGATGTGGCGGTAAGTGGCGCGATCGCAGTTTCACCAATCTCAGGCGATATTGTACTAATTGTTGGTATTTCAACAATCTCAGATGATGTGGCGGTAAGTGGTGCGATCGCAGTTTCAACAATTTCAGGCGATATTGTACTAATTGTTGGTATTTCAACAATCTCAGATGATGTGGCGAAAAGTGGTGCGATCGCAGTTTCACCAATTTCAGATGATGTCGGAGTAATTATTGGTGTTTCAACAATTGATGTGGCGAAAAGTGGTGCGATCGCAGTTTTACCAATCTCAGGTGATGTGGCGGTAATTATTGGTGTTTCACCAATCTCAGGTGATGTAGCCAGAAGTGGTGCGATCGCAGTTTCACCAATTTCAGGCGATATTGTACTAATTGTTGGTATTTCACCAATTTCAGATGATGTGGCGGTAAGTGGTGCGATCGCAGTTTCACCAATCTCAGGCGATATGGCGCTAATTGTTGGTATTTCACCAATCTCAGGCGATATGGCGGTAAGTGGTGCGATCGCAGTTTCACCAATTTCAGATGATGTAGGAGTAATTATTGGTGTTTCAACAATCTCAGGTGGTACTAAAATGGGCTGACTTTCTGTAAACTCGCTATTAGTACTCTCAAGATAGTTGTCACGTTGTAGTGAAGTCAGATTTGCTGAGATATCTGAGACATTAACCACCATAGCAGACTGTGACTCTGAAATTACTAACCCTTCATTATTATCAGAGTTTCTGAATAAACTAGGTGCATCTTCAATATCGGCTGAGGTAGGTGTTAACTGAACAGGTATACTCGCTGGAGATTCACTTGAAACATTGGAATCAATTTCTTGTTGTATTGCAATAAAGCTTTTTGCAACTGAAGACTCAGAATTAGGTACAGCAATATGCGCCCCTACAGTATTTTCATCATTCGCCAAAGGATGGGTTAAAGTAGGTGCATCATCAAGATCGGGTGAGGTAAGCGCTGACGGCAAAACTAGAGAATTATCAACGACAGCATTATCTAGTTGCAATGTGGGTATTTCCAAATTAGCCTCAACAGACAGAGGTTCATCTGATGTTAATAAGCTATTTTCATGACTATTAATATTAACATCGCTTTGAACACTATTCTTAGCCACAGATGATTTGACTGCTTTTTTAGATTTGGATTTTGATTTTTTCTCAAGTGGCTTTTGAGATTTATTTATTTTTTTTGATTTAGATTTACTTTTAATATTTAGTTGTTGCGAGGTATCATCACTCGTTTTTTTATCAATCCGATTTGGCAGTATCTCTGGAATACTGTCTTTTACTATTTCACTAGTATTAACATGACTATTTTCGGGTAGAGCTATTGAATCAAAAAAATCAGATTCAAGTAATGGCAAATCACTATTTATATCTTGATTGTCCCAACTATCCCAACCTATTAACGGTTGTATCGATGGTTCATGTTCACGAGATAAGAAAAATTTAGAGGATGTAACTAATGGTAGTTTAGTTTGTATGGGACTAAGAAAATTACTTCGTGAATGCAGAGAATGAGACTTTTTTTTCAATATCATTCTATCAGAAGTAGATAAAGATGATATTACCCCAAGGGGATGAATATTGTTTCCTAGTGGAGATTGAATAATTTGCATAGTTATCGTTGAAAAATAGCCAATTAGCTAGAAACGAAATATCCACTTTTTTGATTCCGTTGTACAGAAGTGCCTCCTCCTGTAGACCTTGCAACTTGTAAGCCTTCATAAGCTAAAGTTAATTCTTCAATGGCAACAGCCTTACCATCTGCTTGGAGTGCAGGTGTTTTCCAGGTTATAGGAATAGCACCAATCAAAGTCCAACTCATCATCGTTTCACCAGCTTGATTGAAAATCAGAATATTGACATTGCGTCGAGATGTTTTCTTTTGTTCATCAAAAACTGCATTCATCCAGTTCCAAAAACCTGGATGGTCGGTAACTCCACGTTTAAGAGTTATGTCTGCAAATTCTGTATGACCTAAATAAATTCTTTGTTGGTCGTTGACACCACCTTCCTGAAAAACATTTTTCTTAATTTGAATACTTAATCCTGTACATTCCGCAAAAGATGCAGCAATAGAACTGTCTATTTCTACATAGAAACGATTAGTAGTAACATAATTTAATTCGTGAGTAATGTTGCCGTTATTAGCGCCTGTAGCCATCACAACCACCTTTGAGAATTATAATTACCTAGCCTTTCACGCTGCGATCGCAGGTCTTCTAGTAAAAGTTTATATACGCGCTCTGTGAGTTCGTTCAGCAGCAGTGAGTCGTTGAGATATTTACTTGCCGTTTTAGCCGCCTTGCTAGCATTAGAAGTCACTGAAACCCCGGCGTATCCAGCAGCACCGCCAACATCTCCATCGAATGTGAAAAAATTTTGTTGCTGATTTGAATCCATAAATAAAAAAACTCTCCCTAAATCCAGGCTAAAGGTACTGCATCAGAATCAAAAGTAGCCAAAAGTCGAACTTAAGTTTTTACCTAAATTTAGACTTTCGACAAATTGTGTTGTGAGTGCGATCGCAGTACTCTAGATTGTGAGTAACAGGAAAATATTCATCTAGCTACTGCTTGGGCAACCAGGAAAAGAAAATGAGAGAACACGTCAGCCGAGAGAAAAAAACTACTACAGGCTTCTCAATCCCATCCTTGAAACACCCGACACGCGGCTTTGGTTTAGAGTCGTCAGCAATTTCACGCCAAGCGGTTCCTGAAATAGAACCACTCCATCAACCAGTTACTCACGATATCAGTCGCATACCACTGCGTACCCAAGCAAAACTATCAATTAGCCAGCCTGGAGACATTTACGAACAGGAAGCTGATAGCGTTGCACAGCAGGTAATGCAGACAATGGCGCAACCTGTAAATCGCCAGTCTATCCAACGAGAAGCATTACCAGAGGATGAGGAAGAATTGCAGATGAAACCTCTGGCAAATTCCATCACGCCAGTGGTGCAACGAGAAGCATTGCCAGAGGATGAGGAAGAATTACAGATGAAATCTCTGGACAATAGCACACTGCAACGAGAAGCATTGCCAGAGGATGAGGAAGAATTGCAGATGAAATCGATGGTGCAGCGTCAGGGTGAGGCTGGGATGGCTGCTGCGCCAGACTTGGAAGCGTCCATCAACCAAGCACGGGGGGGTGGACAAGTGATGGCAGACAACATCCGCGAACCGATGGAACAGGCGTTTGGCGCAGATTTCAGTGGGGTGAAGGTTCACACGGATGGTCAATCTGACCAGTTGAATCGGTCAATTCAGGCGCGTGCTTTCACCACGGGACAGGATGTGTTCTTTCGGCAGGGTGAATATAATCCTGGAAGTCGGGGCGGTCAAGAGTTGTTGGCGCATGAGTTGACCCATGTTGTACAGCAGAATGGGGGAGCGGTGCAGCGATCCCTCTTTAACACCCTGCAACCGCCATCACCATCAGTTCAACAGCATCAAGTAATACAACGGGCTCGGCAAATTAGCGCTGTATTAAACGTCATTGATCAAAATAGAGATGCATTGGGTGAAGTTGGAGGTGCCCATACAAAGCGACTTATGTATTGGAATGACACAGGCCATTTTGATGATGACAAGGGAGGGAGACTAAATTTAGATACAGTAAAAAAAGCTATGTACAAAAAGATACCTATTGAAACCGCTCCAGTTGAAGAGAACAAATTACCAGAATTTATGCGAGTCAGAAATGATTTTTCTGTCAGGCTACCGGAATATTTTGGAGGGGGAAAACTGTGGTTCCGAAAAAGACTCGATAATGTTGTTTTTCAAGGAAGGGCATGGATTTCGGATAATATATACTGGCGCTCTCCAGGAGGTACTCAATACATGATACACTCTATTCTGGAATGGGCAGGAGGAATATCTGCTGAAAGTGAGCCAACTCCCCATATCACTCTGAGAAATGCAGAAACTCAAGTAAGTATAGATTTGGACATCTCAAATCCTTTACCTAGAAATGAAAGTAGAATAAAAGGAACTCTGGAAGTAACCAAAGCATCCTTCTCACAAGGGTTAGGGGTTAACAGGGAGCCAGGACAAAATATGGCAAATGATGAAGCATCTTTTAGGGATTTGAAGGCAGAGACTACTCAGCAATGGTTGCAAAATTTGACGCAATCTGCACAAAGTGCTGTAGAAGTTGCAGAAACCGTATAATATAGCAGTGATTTTGGGAACATCTGATTCGGAACGATAGAGATTTTGCCAAACATTGCGATTATATTCATTACAATCCTGTGCGGCATCAATTATGTCTGACTCCACAGAATTGGCAATTTTCAATTATTCATTGGTTTATCCAGCAAGGTGTTTATCTGCAAAATTGGGGAATGATTGAAGTTCCAGAAGTGCTTAACAGTATTTGGGATATTTAGAAGAATTGGAATCTGGTGCAGTGCGTTAGTGCGATCGCGATGTTGTCGTTAAAAAACTCCATAGCCCGTATATTCCCGCATTTGAGGAGATTGAAATCCTAGAACAATATCATCTTTTGGAACCCCTTGCTCTACAAGTTCTTGAGCCACTCTCATTTCCGTCATATTCTGCTCAATCGAAATTTTTCCTTGTTTAATATCCAAATGTAAAACACAACCATAGACTCGCCGATGACCATCCCATCCCACATTCATAACCATGTAATGGTCTTGTTTTATATCAAAAACAGTGTAACAATCAATCTGACCATTCGCTATTGGGATAGCAGCATAAGTCGTCAATAACGACTGAATGATATGGCGATTAAACTCTAGGGTATCCATTGTACAATTACCTCTTGAATTGGGTCATAAATAATTTGTTTAATCTGATATCTCTCTACAGATATTTGGGCAAATTCCCGCTTGAAAAAAGCTTCATAAACACTTATAGGCACTGCCAAATAAAGAATGCGATTTGGATCGCTGATTGATTTCTAAGGCAAGCCGATAATTCAAAAACTGTCCTAACGCAGCGTGATAATCTGTTAGTGGTGAATCACTCAGGAACGTTTTAATCTCAACTGCAATTTTTTCTTCACCCCGCTCTGCCGCTAACAGTTGCTCTGCACCTAAATCTATTTCAAACTTAGTTCCGCCAACTTCTAGTCGCAGAGGATCATCGGTTATCTTCCACTGCTCCTTTTCTAAAGCAATTCTAACTACAGCATGAAATTTATCTTTAGCTGCCATTGTTAACGTTTTCTGATTTACTTAACATTTTAGTGCGTAGGCGCAGCCCGCCGCAGGTATCGGCTTTATTGTAGCGACTGTCTGAATAGTGTTGCATAGGCAAAGCCCGTCGTAGACATCGCCCATGTATGATTGTTGATAAAATGCGTAGGCGCAGCCCGCCGCAGGCATCGCCAATCTTGTAGAGTGCGAAAACGTGCGAGCGATCGCATCTCTTTTAAGTTGAGTAAATGGACATCAAATTGTCAAATTATCAAAATTTGCCCACCCTACACCTCTTGAAATGCGTAGGCGTAGCCCGTCGTAGACATCGCCCGATACTATACCCGATATAAAAATGGGGTTGCCGAAAATTTAGACTTTCGATAAATTGTATTAAAAGTGCGATCGCTGTACTCTAATTAAAGATATCAACTAGCATAGATATTTATCCACCGACTGATCGGGCATCAGGAGAAGTACATGAGAGAACGCGTAAGTCAGCCCAAAAAAGCAACCACTGCTTCCTTCTCAATACCTGCACTCAAACAACCGACACGTGGTTTTGGTTTAGACTCCCCTCGTGCTTCGTCCCAAGCAGCTCCATTGGTGCAACCTCTTAACAAACCCCTAATGCACGACATTAGTCGCATATCATTACGTCCCCAAACAAAACTCACGGTTAACCAGCCAGGAGATGTTTACGAGCAGGAAGCTGATAAAGTAGCACAGCAGGTGATGCAGACGATGAGTGAGCCTGTTAGTAAACAGTCTGTGCAACGAGAAGCATTACCAGAGGAAGAAGAAGAATTACAAATGAAATCTCTGGCAGATACCAATATTTCACT
Organism: Nostoc sp. 'Peltigera membranacea cyanobiont' 210A; assembly: GCF_002246015.1. Classification (GTDB taxonomy): domain Bacteria; phylum Cyanobacteriota; class Cyanobacteriia; order Cyanobacteriales; family Nostocaceae; genus Nostoc. Next base: position 531,713 of record NZ_NOLJ01000006.1, on the reverse strand, counting down.
ACAACGGGAAGCATTGCCAGAGGAAGAAGAAGAAGAATTACAAATGAAATCTCTGGCGGATAACAATATTTCGCTACAACGGGAAGCATTGCCAGAGGAAGAAGAAGAATTACAAATGAAATCTCTGGCAGATACCAATATTTCGCTGCAACGTCAGGGTGGTGGAGTTGCAGCCACATCTAACCTGGAAACTTCAATCCAACAGGAACGGGGAAGTGGACAGCCACTCTCAGACGATATCCGCCAACCAATGGAGCAAGCTTTTGGGACTGACTTCAGCAGTGTCAAAATCCACACAGATAACCGCTCTGACCAGCTCAACCAATCTATCCAAGCTCGTGCTTTTACTACAGGGCAGGATATCTTCTTCCGTCAGGGAGAATATGCTCCAGAGAGTCATGGAGGAAAGGAATTACTTGCCCATGAGTTAACTCACGTTGTCCAACAAAATGGCAGGTGACGAAGGCGATCGCTGCTGGTCAATTTGCAGTGGAATATTTTCCCGCACTAGTTGCCAAAAATGCTTGATGGGAGGAATTTGCAGACGGTCTTGAGTTGTCACCATAACTACCCGACGAGTCAAACTCGAACCATCTGCTAAACCACTAGTATTATTGCTGGCTAAAGAACGAATCGCCAGGGTAGGGTCAAGACGAGCTTCTAGTAATGCTGATTGAGGTAGCAAAGCTATCAGTTCTCCTTGGCGCACAACTCCCCGAAAGGCATCTAGGGTATTTACCTCTAAAACCGACTTGAGTGTAGCTTCCATCCGCTCAAATCTATCTTGAATTAAGCGTTGCATCCCATAACCATCTTTAAAAACCACTTGGGGATAACGAATTAGCTCCGACCAAGGGATAAATTCATATTGTGCCAGGGGATGATTGGCTGCGGTTAAAACTTCTATAGGTTCATCATAAAGCACTTCTACCACCATTTCTCTACTGGTGGTTAAAAAGCGATTATTCATCACAATTGCTAAATCTACCAATCCATCTTTGAGGACTTTGAGGGCGCGATCGCTCCCCAATGAAGTCACTCGCAATTGCACATCTGGATAATCATGACAAAATTTTTGCAACACTGGTGGTAAGTAAGATCCACATAGGGAGTGAATCACGGCAACGCAAAGTTCTGGTTGCTTTCCGGCGATTAAATCAGCCAATTCTTCTGTAGCAGTCTGCCACTCTTGGCAAATTTTACGGACGCGGGGTAACAAACGTTCACCTCCTAGCGTTAGCTTGGCATGAGTGCTTCTGTGAAACAGTTCTATCCCCAAATCTGCTTCTAATGCTTGGATTTGGCGACTAATTGTCGATTGGGTAACACCAGATGTTCGCGCTGCTTGTTGAAAGCTGCCGGTTTGGGCGATCGCTAGAAAGGCTTGCAACTGCTCTAGGCGCATTTTTATGTAGCCTGAATTACATTTATCAGTTTTATTAAGTTAACGGATTTTTATCCACAATTTAGTATAGTTTGTTACATCTTTTTTTCTCTGATTGACATTTAAGTAAATCAGATTTGACCGCCTTTGTCTTGAATGATGCGCTTTGCACCGATTTTTTCGGTAAATTTCGCCAAAAAAAATAATAGAGGGCACAAATTTCGTTTGTGCCCTCCTAAAGTGTGGTGGATACTATTTTCTGGAGTGAGAACCTGCTACTTCATCAGGATCGCTATAAGCCCGGACTTTTCCGCGATTACGAGCTAGTCCAGCTAAACCAGCTAAACCTAGCAAACCTAGCCAACCAAAATTGAAACCGCGATCGCTAGGTCTTTCGGAAGTTACGACGCCTGTATTCCTGTTAGTACCTGTGGCATCAGTGCCCGTGCCTGTAGTATCAGTACCTGTTGTTCCAGTACCTGTGGTATCAGTGCCCGTGCCTGTTGTGCCAGTACCTGTTGTGCCAGTACCTGTGGTATCAGTACCTGTTGTTCCAGTGCCTGTTGTGCCAGTACCTGTTGTTCCAGTGCCTGTTGTGCCAGTACCTGTTGTTCCAGTGCCTGTTGTGCCAGTACCTGTTGTTCCAGTGCCTGTTGTTCCAGTGCCTGACCCAGTACCTGTTGTTCCAGTGCTACCACTGGAGCTTCCGCTACCGGAGCTTCCGCTACCGGAGCCTCCACTACCGGAACCTCCACTTTGGGCAGAAACTGAAGGAGGTAAGGATACAGAAGCGAAACTGATGGCAAAGACAGTAGCTAAAACAGCTTTAGATAAATCGAAAGGCTTCATGCTTATGGTTCCTTTTATGTTCTAGATTTGTGTGGTTAATTGATTTACAAAAGCAATGTTGGATTTACAAAAGCAATGTTGTCTCTTCAATCCACTGCTAAATTAGGTAAATTCTGACAAGATAGATTGAAGGATAGATTGAAGGAGTATTTTACTTAGCTTCTTCTGGAAAAGTCGAAAGGATTTGAAAATACCACAACAACTTACTATTCGTCACATTAAGCAAAATAACTCACAATCAGTAATTACTATTTCAGGATTAAGAACCTACGAACAAATTGGCTTGTTCAGAAAAATAGAAACTAAGTATTGTATTTTATTCTATCCATGCCATTTTTTTATTTAATTACTTATTGTGAATTATTTTGTTCCTGTTAGATAGCATGAGTGTTAGTTTTTCGCCGGACTTCTTTCTACTTAACTAAAAACTTTATACAGCCAGATGCTGCTAGCAGTTGAGATTCTATTAAGAATACTTCACAATATTATTTCACCAGAGAACTTATAACTTCATACTCCAGATGTGTCTTGCTTTAGACTTAAGGAATACTTTTATTGTCAGTTAAGTAGGCCGGCGTAAATAATTAAAGGTTTGTAGCAAGTATTTTAGTCCTCTTTTCTCTACAAAAGGCTGCACTTCTCTACGAGACGCTGCGCGTAGCTTGCTTCCCCGGAGGGGTACGACTCCGCTCAGTGACCACGCTAACGAGACGCTACGCGATTAAAAGTTGACACTGAAATTTACCATTCGGCTAAAGCGATCGCGATTCCTTGTTTTAAATCTGGTGTGATTGCATCATTATTTGCTAACTGCTGCAATTGTTGATGTGTGGCTTCCCCATCCAGATTTTTCAGGGCTGCGATCGCATGTAGTCTCACCGATGCATTAGAATCGCCTAGCAGCGAAATCAATGGTTCAATTGCCTGCATTTCGCCTAACTGTCCTAAAGATAAGGCGATCGCACTTTTGATTTTAGCAATCTCTGTGGCTGGATGCTGCAATCGCAGTATTTGCAGTAAGATTTCTGTCGCTGGTGTAGTTAACTGCGATTTTTGGACTCGTCCCAAAACTGTGACAATTTCTTGCCATACTGTCTCGGAAGTGCTTTGATTCACTGCTTCTTGCAAATATTCCAAACTCGATAACGTCCCCACCCAACTTAAAGCGCGGATGGTTTCTAATTGCAGCGTTATCGGTGTCTGGGGTGAAATCAGCAAATCAAATAAGTGTTTGGCAGCGTCATCACTACCAATTCGAGAAAGGGTAACTGCGGCTGCACAACGAACATCAAGGTTAAAGTCGTAAAGTTTGGGTTGCAGTCTCGTTATTAAATCTAATGCTTGGTGTAAGTCGGGGCGAAAACCTAAACCAAGCAGTGCTGCACGCCTGACTGTGGCGGCTGTATCATCCAAAGCTTTTAATAATACTGGCGGTACACGTTCGTCATGAAAACTGCTGAGGGCTTCAATTGCGGCGGCGCGGATTGCTGCTTGTGGATCTTGCACTACACTTAACAGCGGCGTGATGGTTTCTGGTTGCCGAATACAACAAAGCGATCGCACTGCTAACAATCGTGTATTTTCGTCTAATAGAAGTTCAGTTAGTGAAGCAATAGCAACAGTACCCATTTGTCCCAGTGCTGTAGCTGCGATCGCTTTGAGTTCTTCATCCTCATCATTTTTCAACAATTCAACTATTGACGCGATCGCTTCTGGGTGTTTAAATTCGCCCAAAGTCCTTGCTGCATACCAGCGCAACTCTTCTTCTGCGTCTTCATCTTCTAATATTTCAACGAGAGGTGGGATGGCAATATTTCCTAAGTTAGTCAATACTTTGGTGATTTCCCAGCGTTGTTGAAAATCCCCCATTTCTAACATGGAAAGTGTTAATTTCAGGAGATATTCTCGATTTTTAACTATCTCTGGATCTTCTGAGTCTGCACCTAAAATTAACTGTTGTAAATATTGAATAAGTGATGACCAATCAGCGGCATTATGTGCTGCTTCTGCTTGTACCAAAAGCTGTTTGATGTTACTCACAATATCTTGCTTTAATTATCATCTTCTGCTCCCTGCCCCCTGCTCCCTGCTCCCTGCTCCCTGCCTCCATTAGCTTGGTTTGACTACAACAGAATTACCCTCAATTTTGGCGGCATAAGTTTTGAGCGCTTCTGTTGCTGGGCCTTTTTGCACTTTACCATCAGCCCCAAATTCCGAACCATGACAGGGACAAGTGAATTTTTTGGCATCAGTCCATGCTACGGTGCAACCTGCGTGAGTACAGGTAGGGTTAACAGCAGTTATTCCGGCTTTTGATGTGCCCACTACCAGCACAGGCCCAGCAGGTGAATCTTTTGCTAGCAATTGACCTGTTTTATCTAATTCTACCGATGTACCTACTGTTTGCCAATCTTTAGATACTGGAGTTGTTTGAGAAGAACAAGCTGCGATCGCTACAGGTAGAGAACTCGCAATCAAACCCAAACCTACCCAATTCATAAAATCACGACGTTTCATAGCTGTTGAAATAATATCTAAGTTTTAGCTAACATCTGCCACTCAATTTTGGATTTTAGATTTGGGATTAATCTATGGCGCTCCAAAATTGCTTTAGTCATCTCAAATACCGTTGATTAAGCGTTTTACATCGTTCAGTGGTGACTTTAATGTAAAAAATACATAGTACTCATGCGTTTTTTGTAGATTTTTCCAAAAAACGTAACATTTTATACGATTTTAACAAAAATATCATCTTAAGTTATGAGTATCGAAATTGTTACATGAACATTATCTAAACCTGCTTGACAAATTCCCAAGATGTAAATGGCCACAAGTTTTCCTTAACTAACCACGGATTTGAAGTTTCGCGCTGGAATGTTCTTGAGTAAAAATAATCAGCCGTAGTTAAATATTAAGTTTTTATTCCCTAACCCTCGTAGATACAGCACCTGATGTAACTACGGATTGATTGGTATTGGGAAATTACGACCACAGTTCCCGATCGTATCAGTAATTTGCAACGAGATTCAGCCTCATGACAGACACAGCAACTACCACTAGCCTTAATAAGTTCGAGAAATTAAAAGCAGAAAAAGATGGACTCGCCATCAAGAGTGAGATAGAGAAATTTGCCTCCTTGGGTTGGGAGGCGATGAACGAAACAGATCGCGATCATCGACTCAAATGGGTAGGTGTGTTTTTTCGCCCAGTTACCCCAGGCAAGTTTATGATGCGGTTGCGGATGCCTAACGGTATTCTTACAAGCAACCAGATGCGTGTTTTGGCCCAAGTAGTGCAGCGTTACGGTGATGATGGTTGCGCTGATATTACTACCAGACAGAATATTCAATTACGGGGGATTAGGATTGAAGATTTACCAGATATCTTTAATAGATTTCACGCAGTTGGTTTAACCACTGTGCAGTCAGGAATGGATAACGTCCGCAATATTACAGGCGATCCTGTGGCGGGTTTAGATGCAGATGAGTTGTACGACACGCGAGAGTTGGTACAGCAAATTCAAGATATGCTCACCAACAAAGGGGAAGGGAACCCAGAATTTAGCAACTTACCACGGAAGTTTAATATTGCGATCGCAGGTGGACGAGACAATTCGGTTCATGCTGAAATTAACGATTTAGCTTTTGTGCCAGCATTTAAGGAAGGGAATGAGGACTGGGGACTGGGGACTGGGCAAGAATTTTCCCAATCACCAATATTCGGGTTTAACGTTTTAGTCGGTGGCTTTTTCTCAGCAAAACGCTGTGAGGCGGCGATTCCTCTGAATGCTTGGGTGGCTCCAGACGATGTAGTAGCTGTATGTAGAGCGGTTTTGGAAGTATTTCGCGATCATGGGCCACGTGCTAATCGGCAAAAATCGCGGTTGATGTGGCTAATTGATGAATGGGGTGTAGAAAAATTTCGAGCAGAAGTAGAAAGCCGTTTGGGTAAATCATTATTACCCGCAGCCGCAAAAGACGAAATCGACTGGGAAAAACGCGACCACATCGGGGTATATAAACAAAAGCAAGCCGGATTAAATTACGCAGGTTTACACATTCCTGTCGGTCGTTTGTATGCCGAAGATATGTTTGAAATTGCTCGTCTAGCAGAAGTTTACGGCACTGGCGAAATCCGTTTCACAGTTGAGCAAAACATTGTTATCCCCAATATTCCTGAGTCACGTTTAGCAACATTTTTAACAGAAACGTTGCTAGAAAGATTTTCAGTTAATCCTGGTTTATTGGCGCGATCGCTAGTATCTTGCACAGGCGCACAATTTTGCAACTTTGCCCTCATCGAAACCAAAAATCGCGCCCTGGCAATGATTAAAGTCTTAGAAGAAGAGTTAAGCTTCACCAACCCAGTGCGAATTCACTGGACAGGTTGCCCCAACTCCTGCGGACAACCCCAAGTTGCAGACATCGGCTTGATGGGAACTAAAACTCGTAAAAATGGCAAAACCCTTGAAGGTGTTGACATCTATATGGGTGGCAAAGTTGGCAAAGATGCTCATTTGGGAACTTGCATCATCAAAGGCATACCATGCGAAGACTTGCAGCCAATATTGCAAGATTTACTCATCCAAAAGTTTGGGGCAAAACTCAACAAAGAAGCCTTAGTCGTTAGTAACTGTTAGTGCTTATTGGTGATTGGGCATGGAGTAAAACTCATACTTCAACTTTAAAGGCGCAACTTCCGAGTTAAAAGGTGCAACCTCCGAGTTAAAAGGCGCAACTTCCGAGTTCAAAGGCGCAACTTCCGAGTTCAAAGGTGCAACCTCCGAGTTAAAAGGCGCAATTTCCGACCTCAAAGCCTCAACTTCCGAGTTCAAAGACGCAACCTCCGAGTTAAAAGGCGCAACTTCCGAGTTCAAAGACTTAACTTCCGACCTCAAAGCCTCAACTTCCGACCTTAAAGGCTCAATTTCGGCTACCTTTTCTCCGTGTTTTATTCAATTAGAAAGACTTGGAATGCTTAAACAATTATTTTCATTCAGCGATCGCTACCGCATCTTACATCAGACTTGGTTTGCTTTCTTTCTCACCTTTGTTTGTTGGTTTAACTTTGCCCCCTTCGCTACAACCATTGGCAGAGAACTAGATTTAGCACCAGAACAAATCAAAACTTTAGGCATCTGTAACCTTGCCCTCACAATTCCGGCACGCCTAATTATTGGGATGCTTCTGGATCGTTTTGGCCCCAGAATCACCTACTCAATGCTGCTGATATTTGCGGTTATTCCTTGTTTGGCGACGGCGCTAGCGCAAGATTTTAATCAACTAGTCATCAGTCGTTTGCTGATGGGGATTGTCGGATCTGGGTTTGTTGTGGGTATCCGCATGGTGTCCGAATGGTTCCAGCCGAAGGAGATGGGAATTGCTCAAGGTATTTATGGAGGTTGGGGCAACTTTGGGGCTTTTGGCGCAGAATTTGCCTTGCCGATACTTGCAGTTTCTACGAGCTTTTTCGCTGGTGGTGCTTCTAACTGGCGATTTGCGATCGCATTTACAGGAATTATTGCAGCTATCTACGGCGTAATTTATTACAACAACGTCCAAGATACACCCACTGGTAAAGTCTACAAAAAACCGAAGAAAAATGGTTCTCTAGAAGTAACCAGTGTTAAAAGCTTTTGGGCGATGATTCTCTCGAATTTTGGTTTGATTTTCGCCTTGGGTTTATTAGCTTGGCGCTTAGAACAAAAGAATATTCACTTCTTAACTTTGAGCCAAATGTATCTGACTTGGTTACTATTAGCAGGATTATTTGCTTACCAAAGTTACAAAGCTTGGGAAGTCAACCGAGAACTACTAATTGGCAAGAAAACTTACGCTCCATCTGAACGTTTCCAATTTGGTCAAGTAGCCTTACTCGAATTCACTTATATAACTAGTTTTGGTAGCGAACTGGCAGCCGTTTCCATGCTCCCAGCATTTTTTGAAAAAACTTTTGCTTTAGAACACGTTATCGCTGGGATGATTGCCGCTACCTATCCGTTCTTAAATTTGATTTCTCGTCCTAGTGGTGGCTTAATTTCTGATAAATTTAACTCCCGTAAGTGGACAATGACAATTATCAGTGCTGGCATTGGTGTTAGTTATTTGATGGCACATTTTATTAGTAGTAGCTGGCCGATTCCGGTAGCGATCGCAGTGACAATGTTTGCCGCCTACTTTGCCCAAGCTGGCTGCGGTGCAACCTACAGCATCGTCCCCCTAATTAAGAAAGAAGCCACTGGACAAATTGCCGGTAACGTCGGAGCTTACGGTAATTTTGGTGGCGTAGTTTACCTGACAATTTTCAGCTTAACCGACGCTCCCACACTATTTACCACAATGGGTTTAGCTGCACTAGTCTGTGCTTTTATGTGTGCCTTCTTCCTCAAAGAACCAAAAGGTTCCTTTGCCGCTACATTTGAGGGTGAATTACCAGAAACCGCAACGAAAAACCCTATCTTCTTAACTGAAGAATAATTAACTCAAGGATAAATTAGTGAAATTAACTCTAATGCTTCTCTGCTTCTCTCTTAAGTTTAATACAGACCCTAGCGTTGGAGAGTAAGATTCAAAGCCTCTCTCCTAAAAGGAGCTACGGTGTACACAGAAGTCGAATTATCCCCCTTAATCTCCCCGATATATTGGGGGGAAACAAGAAATCTAGTTCCCTCCCCAATATATCGGGGAGGGTTAGGGTGGGGTAAAACCTTGGTTAATCAGCTATTTAAGACTTGTGTATACACCGTAGCCTAAAAGGAGAGAAGAATGGAAGTGGGGTCAAAATGTATTGCTTCCATTCGAGAAATGCTATATCAAAATTCATGAAAACCTCTTTTTCTTCTCTCTGCGCTCTCTGCGTCTCTGTGGTTCGATAAATTAAACTTTCTAGCAATTTTTGCATAACACACAAATTTCTCAACCTGGCGCTACATCTGAGGTTGCACAATCAAAATAACAAAATCGTACAATTGCCATGAGTGAATTTACCAAAACTCTCTGTCCCTACTGTGGTGTTGGCTGTGGACTAGAAGTTTCACCTCCAGCCCAACTTGGCAAAGCAACTAATCGAGATAGCCAAGGAACTCCAACTTGGCGGGTGCGCGGCGATAAAACCCATCCATCCAGTCAGGGAATGGTTTGCGTCAAAGGCGCAACGATCGCAGAATCTTTAGATAAAAATAGATTACATTACCCAATGGTGCGAGACTCCTTAGATCAAGAGTTTCGCCGCGTTAGTTGGGATGAAGCTTTCGATCTCATCACCAAACGTATTCAAACTATCCGCTTCACCCAAGGGCCAGAAGCCTTATGTATGTATGGTTCCGGTCAGTTCCAAACTGAGGATTATTACATCGCCCAGAAACTCATGAAAGGCTGTCTGGGTACTAATAATTTTGATGCCAACTCTCGCTTATGTATGTCTAGTGCTGTGGCTGGGTACATTCAAAGCTTTGGCTCAGATGGCCCCCCATGCTGTTACGAAGACTTGGAGTTAACCGACTGTGCATTTTTAATTGGTACTAATACAGCTGAATGTCACCCCATCGTTTTCAATCGACTGGAAAAGTATCACAAAAAGAACCGCAAAGTCAAAATGATTGTGGTTGATCCCCGTCGCACACCAACCGCAGAAGCCGCCGACTTGCATTTAGCCATTCGTCCCGGTACAGATATCGACTTGTTAAACGGCATCGCCCACTTGTTGATGCGCTGGAACTACATTGACACCATGTTCATGGACGACTGCACCAGCAACTTTCCCGCTTATGCTGAGGTTATTCGCCACTATCCACCAGAAGTGGTGGCTCGTCAATGTGGAATCAGCATTGAAGATTTAGAAACAGCAGCTCGCTATTGGGGTGAATCGCAGCGCGTACTGTCTTTGTGGTCAATGGGTGTAAATCAATCCTCAGAAGGAACGGCTAAGGTAAGAACAATTATTAACCTGCACCTAATGACTGGACAGATTGGCAAACCTGGGGCTGGCCCTTTTTCCCTCACTGGTCAGCCGAACGCGATGGGAGGACGGGAAGCCGGAGGTTTGGCGCATTTATTACCAGGTTATCGGGCGGTGAAAAATCCGCAGCACCGTGCAGAAGTTGAGGAGTTTTGGGAACTCAAACCGGGACAAATTTCACCCAATCCCGGTTTGACTGCTTGGGACATGATTACTGGGTTGGAAAATGATGCTGTAGAGTTACTGTGGATTGCAGCTACCAACCCAGCTGTAAGTATGCCAGATTTAGAGCGGACTAAAAAGGCATTGTTGCGATCGCCTTTCACCATTTACCAAGACGCATACTATCCCACAGAAACTTCTGCCTATGCTCACGTTCTACTACCAGCAGCCCAGTGGGGTGAAAAAACTGGCGTGATGACAAATTCTGAACGCGTAGTAACTCTGTGTTCAGCATTTCGCCAACCGCCAAGAGAAGCTAAAGCCGATTGGGAAATTTTTGCCGAAGTTGGACGTAGGTTAGGTTTTGAGAGAGAATTTGCCTTTGCTAACTCTGCTGAAGTTTACGCTGAGTTTGTCAAACTAACTAAAAATCGCCCCTGCGATATGACAGGTATCAGTCACACGCAATTACAGACACAAGGGCCTACTCAATGGCCTCATCCTGAAGAGAGCCGGGGGAGCAGAGGAGCAGGGGAAGCAGGGGAAGCAGGGGGCGAAGCATCTACCAATTGCTCTGGGAAACGTTTATACACTAACTTGCGCTTCCACACCCCTGATGGACGCGCTCGATTTGGGGCATATTACTCCAAGGGATTGGCAGAACCGCCAGACCCAGATTATCCGTTTGTGCTAACTAATGGAAGACTTTACGGACACTGGCATACGCAGACACGTACCGGTCGAATTGAAAAAATTTGCAAAATGCATCCCGAACCGTTTATCGAAATTCATCCGCGTGATGCTGCTCGGCTAGGTATTCTAGATAACCAGTATATAGAAGTGCGATCGCGTCGGGGTAAAGCGAAGTTTCCTGCTAAAGTGACAAAAGCGATCGCACCTGGTACAGTTTTTGTCCCTATGCACTGGGGTTCGCTGTGGGCAGATAATGCCGAAGCCAACGCCCTCACCCATCCAGAATCTTGCCCCGATTCGCTGCAACCAGAATTAAAAGCCTGTGCTGTGCAGTTGATACCAATTTCGGTGGAAGTTCCCATCAAAGATTATCAACTCCAGTCCTCACAATGGTAAGCTGCCAAGTGTAGCTCGAAAGTGTTAATTTACAACCAGCAATAGGTAATTTTGTCAATAATTAATAGTCAATAGTTATTATCATTTTTTATAACTCTCTAATTTTGACTGTTACCAATTACTATATCTAAAGAGGTAAAATTCTAGCAATAAGTAAGAGGTTTTACTAGAGTTTATTTTAGCTATGGATAAAGAATAAAAAAGCATAGAAACTTACAAAAAATTGTCATATCATGTCCGCTTGATTGCTTATTAAACCCGAAGAACCCCACCCCGCCAAAGCTACGCTTTGTCTCCCCTCCCGAAGAGCGGGGAGGGGTTGCGGGTGGGGTGTAATGACTGTGGTTAGCATAACTAATTATGCGGACATGATATCAGACATCTTTTTTTAAGAAATTCTGGCGGTTCCAGTCTAGAGAGCTAGGCCATCAGCAAGTTTTTTGCCAGGGTCAAAGAGTTGAAAAACTTAATTACGAATTACGAATTATTTTTAATCCTCTAGATTTATCTATGGGATTTTATTTTATTTAAAAATCGGGTGCAGCAGATGAAAAAGTTACTGAGGGAAATACTAGGGGCTACCAAAGATGAGAACTTTATGCACATCATTGAAAACATAGAAGTGCTAGTTTCTAAAGTTCTATCTATTTTTATGGTGGTCGTAATTTTGGTAGCGATCGCAGATTTAGGAGTCTTTATTTTTAAAGAATTATTTACAATACCTTATGGGAAGTTTAACACAACCCTATATAAGGTTTTCGGTTTATTTTTAAATATTTTAATTGCCTTAGAAATTTTAGAAAATATTACAGCCTATTTACGAAGACACGTTTTTCAAGTTGAATTAGTTATTGTCACTTCTTTAATTGCCGTTGCCAGAAAAATTATTATTCTTGACTTAGAAAAAATTGGAGGTCTTGATATAATTGGTTTAGGTGTAGCTATTCTTGCCTTATCAATTAGTTATTTGATAATTCGTGTCAGTAATTCAAAAGATGCAAGTTAATTGAAGGAGGCAGGAGGCAACAGGCAACAGTATAATGAGCTAATTTCAAATACTTTCTTATGACAGATTTTTTTCAATTTGAAGCAGACTTTGTTGATTCTCTGCGCTGTATACCGATGCAGGTGCGTTGCAAATTAGATACCTGTGGCATCAAGCTAAAATTGCCTGACTGGAATCAAATGACGACAGATGAACGGCAAGCTTTAGTCGAATTACCTTGCACTACAGAAACGGAAATTCAGTCTTACCGCGAGCATATAGAGCAATTAATCATACAACGCACAGGTGTACCAGCTAAAAAATTGCCCATCGAGCCTCATCCTGCATGGCTAGACTCTGCCACTGTACCAGCTAGCCTTCAGGAAAAAGCTCAAGAAATAGGTGTAACCCTGACACAGCAAAATTGGGCAACTTTAACGCCTTTACAGCGTTTTGCCTTGATTAAACTCAGCCAGCCAGGACATGAAAACAAAAATTTTCCTAGAGCGATCGCAGAATTTCATCTGGTTTAATTTGCCATTCGACCACACTTGTTGAATTATCGTTTTCTTAGTCTCCTAAAGGCAAGCTAATAGGAATCTCAATTTGAAACTCAGCCCCTTGTTCTGCTATTGATAAACACGTAAGTTTTCCTTTGTGCTTCTCTACTATAATCTGATAGCTAATTGATAACCCTAACCCTGTACCTATCCCTACTGGCTTAGTCGTAAAAAAGGGATCAAACAATCTTTTTAGTACATTCTCTGGTATTCCTACTCCATTATCAACAAACCGAATCACGACCTTCCCATGAGGAGATACTTGTGTACAAATACGGATAGTACTTGGTGCTTCTTGCATCTGTTCAATAGACCGCTTTGCATCCCGTTGTTCTAGTGCATCTAAAGCATTAACCAGAATGTTCATAAAAACTTGATTGAGCTGGCCGGCATAGCATTCTACTAAAGGTAGCTTGCCATATTCCTTGATAATTTCTATTGCTGGACGGTTATGTTGTGCCTTGAGGCGATGTTCTAGAATTACTAAAGTACTATCAATCCCTAAGTGAATATCCACGGCTTTACATTCCGCTTCATCCATACGGGAGAAATTTCGCAATGAAAGAACAATTTGTTTAATTCGCTCTGCCCCCATTTTCATTGACGAGAGTAACTTGGGCAAATCCGCCATTAAAAATTCTAGGTCAATAGCTTCTATCTGTTCTTGAATGACCTTGACCGGATTAGGATAATGTTCTTGGTAAAGCTCAATCAAAAGCAGCAAATCGTTAATGTATTCGTTAGCAGGCTGAATGTTGCTGTAGATGAAGCTTGTAGGATTATTGATTTCGTGAGCAACTCCAGCAACCAATTGACCAATAGAAGACATTTTTTCGCTTTGGAGCAAATGAGCTTGGGTGCTTTGGAGTTCTTTAAGAGCGCATTCTAAATCTTCCGCTTTTTGCACTAAAGTTTCTTCCGCAGCTTTGAGTTCGCTGATATCCCTGGCGAGCGTTGAGAAATATTCAACTTTTCCATCAGGTGATTTGTGAGCAATAATCAGTTGGGATATGGGAATTTCTCGTCCATCTGCTTTTAAAAGAGCCGTTTCCCCCACCCAATCACCGACTCGAACTGATTCTGGTAATCCTTGATTCTGGATAATGTCATTTGCCCATTTCGGATGATTTTGGCACAAATTTCTCTCCTGAAGAGATTCTTTTTCCCCCAGTTCTAATATTTTGCGGGCTGCTTTATTAAAGTAAAGAACCCGCCCAGTTAAGTCAGCAGTGCTGATAAAGTCTGGTGCTGCTTCTAGAATTGCCAACAACTTCGCCTGTTCTTTCTGAGCTTGTTTATGCTCACTAATATCACGAGCTACACCAACAGTCATGATCGTTTGACCTAGTTCGTTACGGATAGCAGATTTGATTGTATGGAATAGGCGTACTTCCCCATCGTAACGAGTTACTGGCTCTTGGGGAATTTCTAGGGTCTGTCCAGTTTCAAATACGTAAGCATCATCTTTGATGTATTGCAGGGTATGATCTGCTTCGCTGAAGGGTGCATCAATCATATTTTGAAGCTGTTCCTCATTCATACCGTAATAATCACGGAATGCCTTATTTGCCCAAATAATTCGAGATTTAGCACCTTTAACCAGCACCATATCTGTAATTGCATCAAGAATTTGCTGATAGGTCTTTTCGTTTTCGCGCAGAGCGCTTTCAAAAGATTTTACTTTTGTAATATCCTGCACTGTTGAGACAATACTAATTACCTTGCCATCAACGTTAGTTATCGGAGTGTGACACCAATCACAAATAATCACTCTTCTATGTTTTGTCAGGTTCTTACTAAGATTATTACCTCCCACTTTCTCTTCAATTAATAACTCCATTATTTTGATGACTTGTACTCTCTCACTTTCTGGCACAATTATTTCTGGTAACTGACAACCGAGTACTTCACTTTTGCTGTATCCAAATAGTTGTTCAGCAGCCGGATTCCATTGTATTACTTGAAATGCTGTATTCCACTCAATTAAAGGTAAAGGATTACGTTCTATAAGTAATAAAAATTTATCTTGCAACTGTTTCAAATCTTGCTCTAGTAATTGATGTTCAATTTTCTGACCATTTCTACTGACTTCATCAACTTTTAGCACTTGGTTTACAGGAAAATTTTTACCGGATTCAATGCCTTGCTCTTGAAAGTTCATCCTGTCTAACTGACTAATAGATTTGCTTGCTTCTTAAATCTAGGATTCCCTATTTTTTAGGTAATGTAACATTCCTTTTTCTGATAATATCCATCTGTTGGAAATCGTAGTAAAAAGAGGACAATTCTGAAGGCAGAAGTAAGTCCCTTGAGTGTCTCCAATATTTGGCAGCTATATCCTTACCTCTTCAACTAGTTAATTGTTGACTGAATCAATATAAAATATTAATTTCGAGCGTGACCTGATTCCAGAACCTTTTTTAGGCGCTCCATAACCCGAAATCAATAATTAATCTTATACAAATTAAGATACCTAACAATAAAAATTTCATCTAAAACTGAGGCAAAATAGGCAGTGCTGATTTGCGATCGCCTATCTTCAACAAAATCCGAAACGCTTCCCTATCAATACGAACCGTATGGTGTTAGCAGGTGAATCGGCTGGCGCTCAGATTGCGGCACAAATTGCGCGATCGCCAATCCCGTCTATGCAGACAAACTTGTTATCCGACCTGCTTTGCAGCCAAGCCAACTCAAGGCAGCGCTGGTGAATTGTGGAGGCTATGATATTAACGGCGTTAACTATGTTCTTGTAAGATACATTACATTTTGTTAACTTGCCACTCTGAAATGATACATGACAGCACAGTGATTGATGTGATGTATCAAAAACTCGTATATAAACTAACGCCGAAAAAAGCTGACTCTAAATTAATATTTACTTTATAAACAACTCTTGATGACTAATAGGTGAGGAGAACAAATATATGGCTGCAAAGAAACTTTTGATGCTTGTTGGCGACTATGTAGAAGACTATGAAGTGATGGTTCCTTTCCAGGCATTGCAAATGGTGGGACACACTGTCCACGCAGTTTGCCCCGACAAAAAAGCTGGCGATATGGTACGGACAGCAATTCATGACTTTGAAGGAGACCAGACTTACAGTGAAAAACCCGGACACAATTTTACTTTAAATGCTACCTTCGCAGAAGTAGAAGCCACAACCTACGATGCCTTAGTCATTCCTGGAGGACGGGCACCAGAATATATCCGCCTCAATCAGCAGGTACTAGAAATCACCCGTCACTTTGCCCAAGCGAATAAACCGATTGCTGCCATCTGCCACGGCTTGCAGGTATTAGCGGCTGCTGATGTACTGCAAGGCAAAAGATGTACTGGCTACCCTGCTTGTAGCCCAGATATCAAGAGTGCTGGAGGAATCTATGTTAATATCCCTGTCGATCGGGCAATAGTTGATGGTAACTTGGTGACAGCACCAGCTTGGCCTGCTCACCCACATTGGCTAGCAGAATTCCTCACAGTACTTGGAACTAAGATTGAACACCCAGAACTGACTACAGTTGTTTGAGATAAGATACCAGAAATATTTTAGTTCACTTCATAACAGTTTCTTCCCCTACTCCCTACTCCAAAAGAGCTTTGGTAAAAACAACTGACAACAGACGACTAAAAATTATATATTTTTGAAATGGAACTAAATGCAGTAAAAAATACTATTTTTTAATAAATTGCAGTAGGTTTAATTTGCAGCTACGATGTCAAAAGTACAGCATTGAGACAATCTGATTTATCCGCCTAACAAGTCAGTTTTAGGGCAAACTCTCAGCAGATGGAATACTTCTTTACATGAGGTGAAACAATTTGAAATTTTGCACCAATAATTTTAAATTTCTTAGCAGTAAGTGAAGCTATAGTGGATTTAGCAATGCTGCTGCTAATGTGGCTAAGGTTAGTCCTGCTGCCAAATTATGTGAAGAATTAGTTTAGAAACGCACTTCTTATCGATGACAGGCAAAAACGCAAGACATAATGCATTTCTGCGGCTAGTGTCTGGTAATGGGGCAGCTTTGGGAGCAGAATCTCGCTACTCGCTGCCCCCCAGTAAAGAGATGGTAATTGGACGCGACCCCAGCTGCCAAGTTGTCTTGGATGCCATGATGTACCGAATGGTATCTCGTCGTCATGCAGTGGTTCGTCCCCTCTCTCTATCCCCAGATAGCAAATTTAGCTGGGTGCTTTGTGACTTGAATAGTGCTAATGGCACTTATTTGAATGGACAACGCTTATATGAATGTCAGGAATTGCACCCAGGCGATCGCATTTCTCTAGGTACTGATGGGCCGCAATACATTTTTGAACACGAGTATACCTCACTGACCCCGGCGACAACAGTCAACCAAATTACACCACTGCCTTCGGCGACTAACTACCACAACCACACGCAATTAAAGCAGCCAGATTCTGTTAGCTTCACCCAGCTTTTTCCAATTATTTCCACTGGTAAAGATTTAACTAGTAAAGCTTACCTTGTACCGGGAATACTGACCGTAATTTTTGTGGTGCTGATGTTCGCTACAGTCGGTCGGCCTCAAGCTAATCAAGTGATTGTAGCAAGTTACATCGCCTTCGCTGCCTACTATTTTGTTTACCAACTTTGCGGAAAACAGAAGCCTTGGTGGGTGCTAATGGCTACGTCATTGGGTACAATCCTGATTTTGCTCAGTCCGCTGTTGGATCTATTTATTTTCGTATTTCGCGGCATCCTGCCTGGAAGCTTGCCCACACCCCAAGAATCTATCACTTTCACAGAACTGCTGGTACGGATGTTTTTTGGCGCTGGGTTGATGGAGGAATTACTCAAGGCATTACCTGTACTAGGGGCTTTTGCCATCGGTAGAATGTTGTCTTCACCTTGGCGAGAACGCATCGGCATCTGGGAACCTCTAGATGGTATCCTCCTGGGAACGGCTTCTGCCGTTGGCTTCACTCTCTTGGAAACCCTCGGTCAATATGTGCCTGATATCACTCAAAATGTCACGCAACAGGTGGGTATAGGGGCTGCTGGTCAACTTGCAGGTTTACAACTGCTAATTCCGCGAATTTTAGGCTCTGTAGCCGGACACATGGCTTATAGTGGCTACTTGGGTTATTTTATCGGGTTGGCTGTCCTCAAACCTAGTAGAAGTTGGCAAATTCTGTCTATTGGTTATCTGAGCGCTTCTGCGCTCCACGCTCTCTGGAATGCTACAGGGTCGATCAATGCCTTGCTGTTAGTAGTTGTTGGAGTGTTATCTTACGCCTTCTTGATGGCGGCAATTCTCAAGGCACGGGCGCTGTCACCGACGCGATCGCAAAATTTTGCTACCCGATTTCTTGGTCCAAAATAGAGAGAGCAGCAAAGCAGCACTTCGGCTTCTTTCGACTTTTTTATCTCGACTCCGGTTCCATCGAGCGGCTTGTCCTGAGCTTGTCCTGAGCTTGTCCTGAGCGTAGTCGTTGGCGTGGTCACTGAGCGTAGTCGAAGTGCAGCCTCTCGTAGAGAAGGGCGTAGTCGAGATGCTCGGCACAAGTCAAGGCAAGTCGCTCTGTAACCGAGGAGCAGGGGGAGATGGGGGAGAACAACCAATGCTTGAGTATTTACGTCTTGGGATAGATGGCCTAATTTGAAAATCAGCGTATTGTTAACCTACTATGGAGTAAATATACTTAAAAAAATAAAAATCATTAAACTTATTGCACAAAGTCTTGATTTTCGACTCTTCCTTTGCGTAAGTCAAACCAACATCTTTGCAAAAGACACCTCAAAATAGAGTAAACAGCAAAGGGCGGGTTATACGAACACAATGCATAATGAAAACTTTTCCTATCCCCTACTCCCTACTCCCCATTCATACTTCAGACTGAGACTTGTTAAGTTCAGTAAAAGCATAAGAAGCGATCGCTAAACTAACCTTTGCTTTATCTACTTCTGATAAAGCTGTCCACTCGCTATTTTGAAGATTACTGAGTGCAGATGCCGCGTTTTGCGATTCGCTACTTCGCATAGCGTAAGCAAAAGGACGAGCCAAAACGATCAGATCCTCTGTTCCCCAAGCTGGTAGCACTGTCTGAACGCACTCAACCAGTTGCTCGCTGATTAATTGGCGAGCAGCAAATATCTCAGCAGCTTTGCTAGCGATGGTGTTGAGCAATATTTGGGGGACACAGGCAGAAAAATTCGTACGTAATGTTTCTTGGAGGTTAAGCACTACTGCCTGTTGTAGGTTATCATTGTGGTCAGGTGTAGGAGTAATACTAGACCAAAGTGTATCTAGATGTCCGTAAAAATCTTGCGATCGCCTCATTAGTTCAACACCCTGCAAATCTTCCATTCCGAACTGTTGTTCTAGTTCTTGAAAATAAGCTTCTGATTCCTCATCACCTGGATTCCAGGGATAGTTAGCATCTTCTGGTTCTAGTAACGCTTCTAATAACTCTAAATCTACTTGAGATGGCAAAGATGAGAAAGTGTCTGAGCCGTTAATTTTGTGAGCCATATTTTCTTCCCTCATGATTATTTGGTGGTATTGACAGCTACAAGTTCTAAGAGGAGATTTCCGCAAAAACTGTTGATTTTTTCTCTAAAAAAAACAGATTTTAAAAGCTAATGCTAAAGGCTCAAATTCATTTATGCAATAGCTCCGCTAGGAGTTTTCAATCACAAACTCCCAGGTTTCACCTCTAGCACTTCCAAACTTTAACTGCATCCCCGATTTCAAAGGGACTTCCTCTCGGAGGATTTGTTGCCAACCATTAGGACCTAAAAACCAGGTTGTTCCGTAGGTGGAAAAATCTTGCAAGTAATAAGTTCGCATTAGTGTAGCATCTGTAAGAGTGTTGCGGCAGAAGATTTCGGCGTGGCGTTTGGATACAGATGGTTCGGGGATGACGATATCATTATCTTTCGTGCGGCCGATGCGGGTAACTCCATAACGCAGTAGCCAGGTTTTACCTTTTGGAGTGAGCGATCGTAAACTTGCAATCGGAAGCGAGGAACCGACATCAGGAATGGCTGTATCTGGTAGTTCCGTAATACCTTCATCCAGATTCTTAATGAGTTCGCCATTAAAATCTGGATGCAGGTAGAGAACAGGCAAAGTCCAAGCAGGTTGATTAAATTTATACAGTGTTAACAACTCTTGCCTAGCCTGTGCTACGGCTTCATCAATTGGCTTGTGCGATCGCAAAGCTTCGGTAAAGGCTTGAATAAAACTCTGGCTTTCATGGTCAGCGATTTCATCGCGCATCCCCAAAACCGCAGGCACACCATGACGAATCAATACTTCTGCTAAACTACTGGCAGGGATAGCTTGATGATTGATCGCAGCTGGTTGTGCGCCCCAACAGGCGTTAAAAACCGCTAATTTCACACCTGTACGGGTCAATACTTGCGCCAATTCTATCCCATTTAGGGGCATATCTGCTCGCAAAAACAGTAACCCTCCGTCTGGGTCTGGCAAACCATGTCCAGCGTAAAAGAAAACATTGTATTCTTTGGTTTCTAATTCATCAATTAACTGTTGTGGAGTTGGTTGAATGAGTTGATTCACTACACAAGGTGCATATCTTTGGGAATTACCAGGCGTATCTGCAAGAGCTTGCTGTAAGATAGCGGCTTCTTGTTCTAGTTGCAGCTTGTCATCATGACCTAAAACCAGCAAGATACTTAAAGCCTGGTCAGTTCGCAAATGCGGTAAAGGCTCAACTTCAGTGCTGGTGCGACTAAATAACAAATCTTGCGAGAGAGACATCGCCGATTGACCAGGTTCACGCTGCATAATTTCCCAAGGGAAAGCGATCAGATCCGGGTCGCGAATTTCTAGTCGAAAGCGCAAACGTGTATGCTGACCCATAGCAATCCCGCGACTGCGTTCTAGACTACCAAGAATTTGCCCGTCGAATACCCAACGCCATAAATTCATTCCCAAGTATTGCATCAGACGACTGCTGTAGGGACCAGTAGGTTGACCTGAAGGGGATGAAATCCAATCTATGGGGAATGGGTTGCTCTTTTGAGATGTTGAGTTTGGGGAAATATCTAGGCGACCATGACCAGCAAACATCTGCTGCCATTCTTGCCAGACTTGGGTCAGCTCAACAGGCCATACACAGTCATGTAAAACGTAGCCACTGGGATATGGAGCCTTGACCACCCAAATGGCGAAGTTGTCAGTGCCAGTGTTTAAGAGACGGGCGATCGCCAAATTCAGGGATGGCATGGATTCATTAAATTAAAAGTTAAAAAAAATAATTTCAAATAACAATTCTCCAAGGTGAAAATTTTCTACTTTTTTGACCTTGTAAGTTTTTTACTCTGATTGTTACCTGTTATTATTCCAGGTTTTTACCAGTTTATCGAGTATTTGATTAAGTTGGACTGGTGTCAGCTGGTTCGGTAACTGGCGGTTGCGTGACAGTTCTACATGGATTTGGTGCGTCTGATTGTAAAACAATGCCAAAACGGTTGACTTGGGAGGAGTTTAGCAATACTGTTGCTGGCAAAGGTTTTGAATTTGGTGGAACTGAGGTAGTTACAGCGGGGTTATTAGTATTAGCTGGAGTTTGTGTACTTTTATTAGCACAGACTCGCATAGACACCAGAAAACTCCCAGAAGCAGGTTTGGGATTTGATGTTTTATTAATAACTTCTAAAAAAGTCCCACGGGGAAGTGATTGGTTGTTTCCCAAGGAGATGTCATTGTTGGTTTTAATTATCCAACCAGGAGAAAGATTAGCCAGCGATCGCGGTGTAGGTGTCGCTTCGATGGTAGGATTTTGAGTTTGTAAGGGATTGGAAAAAATTGGAGAGGTTCCTCGCAGTTGCCTGACGAACAATCCTAAAAAACCTGCTGCCACCACAAATATTAATGGAACTATCCACTGTAGGGGGAATTGACGAGTTTTAGCCGGCTCAGTGTCTGGAATCACCTGAGTTTTGGGGTTTGGACTGCCTAAAACTGTCGCATCTGTGGCCCTGGATGCTAAATCAACTGTTTTGGCAGAATGACTCTGGGGAATTATTGCTTGGATGGTGATTTCTGGTTCCCAATATTGGACTTGATAGTGAACTAAAGCGACGGTGACATTATCGTGTCCATTTTTAGTATTAGCAATTTCGACTAATCGATCGGCAACAGTTGCTATATTTGCTTCCCCAACTAAAATCGGCAAGATTTCTGTTTCCCAGTACTCCTCTACCCGATCGAAGTCACTCAAACCATCGGATGTGAGCAGAAAAACAGCATCTTCATCGAGCATAAACCTTCCCGATGTGGGATGCAATGAAGTGCTAGAACCCATCCCCAAAGCTTGGACGAGAGAGCCAGCGGCACTCTGTTGCACTGCCTCGCGGTAAATGGCATAACCTAGTCGCACTTCGCGGGAGGCGACATCATCATCAAGGGTAACTTGATAACAGCCGTGGCGTGTAATCCAGTAGGCACGGCTATCACCGACGTGGGTGATGTACATTTCATGAGCAACAGGCAATGCCATGACTAAAGTCGTGCCCATGCGTTGACGCCCTTGGCGATTTTCACTGTCATTGCGTTGACTGATTTTGTCATTGGCCATTGCCACTGCCTTATCTAGGTCATTCAGCAGCATTGCAGGGTCTATGTGGTCGTAAGGAACCTTTGTTAATTGCTGTACCTGCTGTTGGATTGTTTCAATGGCTAAATTTGAGGCGACATTGCCACCCTCGTGTCCACCGATGCCATCACAGACAATTGCTAAGGCTGTTGGCTGGGGTGGTTTGCTCACCGGAGTTCCACTGGGAGGGCTACAGGCATCTTCGTTACGTTGACGACTTGGCCCGGTGTCGGTTTTGGTGATAATTTGGATCGTGGGTGTTTGCGATCGCCCTAACCCAGCCAGTCCCCGATCTAAAACTCCGATTAATTGATCGGTGGAATTAATCTCTCCCTGAATTAAAGCTAGGCTAACGCGATCGACAAATTCTGCGATCGCTGGTTTGGCAGTGCTGACCAACTGCTGCCAAAATTCACCTAATTGGGGCAATTCTGGTGATGTGGCGCTGTCAAAACGCAATTCCAACAACCGGACTAACGATCCTTCTACCCGTAATACATAAGAGTCAAGTAAGCTAGAAGCGACACCTTCACTTACAAGAGGTTGCCACAGATGAGCTATTTGCCATAACCAATTTAGTTGGCGCATTGATGTTGCATCACGCCAAGCGGTGGTTAACTCGCTGCCTAAATGTACTTGTTGGATAGTGTCATCTACGAATAGTGGCGGTTTTTCTAAGAGTAATATTTCTCGGTGGGAAGACCCGTCAGCAACAAAAAGCACTCCATATACCTGCGGTACGTGTAGACGGTAAGGAATCAGTCTCAGGTACGCTTTTAGAGGCTGCAAATTATCTAACTCAGGCGTTAGCGATAAGAAACCGGGCTTCGTATCTAAAAGAAGAAATTTATCTAGGATTAAATAGCGATCGGCTAATATTTCTCCAGGGCTACCCACACTTGGGCTATCTACTACAGCCCAGAGATAATTTTTGGGTAGAGGCGTCGAACATCGCTGGCAAAACTTGTGAGTCAGGGGGTTGGCAGCCTGACAATTTTCGTTTGGACAGTAGAGCGTTGCCGCGTCATTTTCCATATTTTTCGCACCGATCAGCGATTGGCAATTTCTTTAATAGCATTAGTAGGGACAATCTAGACCGCTCATCTTTCTTAAACTTGACATACCCAGACTTTAGATGATGATTTTAGCTGGCGGATATCAGCAGGTGCTAATACTTATCCGAATCCAAAAAATACGCTCCTAACTCAACCCTACAGCCTAATCATAGCTTCTATTGCCCTGTGACTCTCCATCGCCAAAGCAACTAACTCCAACCCTGTCACCACAGCATAACCCAAGCATAACTGCGCGATTTGTTTTTGCTAAATTACCCCATCATTAACAGGCAGAGAATATTGGTATTTATTTAGTTTATAAGTAGGATAGCAAGAATTAACTTTAATTTAAGAATTAAGAATAGCAAATATTAATTTTGGCAAAAGTACCTGATAAATGCAGTGACTCTAAGAATCTCTTGAGGACTGCTGTTAGTGGCAGGGGCGGGGTTAGCCAGTGCTGAGTTAAGAAGTAGACTTATGAATTTTTCCACTCTAAGCCGAAACACTTTTAACTCAGCACTCTTTGTACAGAAGGGTTTGGGCAGCCCGCTACTAACTCATTAGCTTATTGTTTGTCGTCAATGGCAACTTGAGGGACTCCCATGCTGTAATTAGTAACACGGGCAGAAAGATTGTAGCTGACTTCGCCGAGTTGCAGAAGCGATCGCAGATAATGCTCTAAGTCTGACCCCACACGGCGCAAGTTATAGTCCGTTAGGTCTGCGCCACTAGATGCTTCTACTAGTTCATCAAATTTTCGATAAATTTTTTGCAGTGCATCTTCATTCCAATTAAATTCGTTATCTGGGTCAACATCTAAAGTTAAGACTTGTTGACTAGGAACTAGATCGCCATCCCGGTCAATTTCACCTGCAAAAATGCGGATGTGCCGGGTTGTGGACTTGAGCAGCATCGGGTTATCCATAAAAAGGTGTAAGATTTGCGTGGATTACACTGAAATTATTGTAGACCTTATATCCGAGCTTGAATGCTCCCAATTTAAAAGCTTTGAATGCTGTTTTAAAAGGGTATATTTAATGGGCATAAGTAAAAATATCACCTTTACTGATGAGTTTGCTACTACTGTTATGAGTTGAAGATATATTTAACTGCTAGTACTGACAGTAGTCGAATTATTTTTCTGTAAAAATTAATTGGTAGAGTATTTTCATTTAGTCTACGAATCTGACTTACTGCTAAGATTTTTGGACTCAATCAATCCCAAAAGACGGTAGGGTAGGGCACTCAGCAGGAATAATTTGCTCTGTGTGCTTTTTTTATAGAGAACAAAAGTTTTGACATTAATAATTATGCCGAGCAATTTATCCTGAATTTTATATTGCAAAAAACGTACATCAAGTAATTTCACGCAATAGCGCTACATCGACTGCTGGCTTTAAGAAACTCAAAAAACTTAAGCGGTTTTACTTACGTATAAACACCAAAATTAGAGTAACAAGTCAAACTGTTATTGACGTTCACATAAAGTTGATGTAAAAACCTTTAAAAAGGTTGAACAACTTCTTACAGAAACTTTATTGTGTAGAATCTTAAAAACTGAATAATAGTTATGGCTTACCATAAGCTACATCTGGCACAGAAACCTCAAAATCTAGACACTGAAAATCTAGCTTGAAAATACACCACAGGAGAGTGAAATGGAATACAAAGGTGATTGATGAAGAAAAATTCTTAATTCAAGCACTTTGGATTCAAAAGAGATATAAAGAATTTTGCTGGACATCTACCTCCTTACCCTCATGACAACCAAGTAAAGGAATCTCAATAGTTATGAACTCCAAAGCATTACCACGCCAGATAAATAATCTCGAAGTAGGTGTTTATGAGTGTGAAATACATCTCAAATTCCGGTTGATTGAGGAAAAGAGTCTATTGAGCGATCGCGAACAACTCTTACAGGTGCTACTTGATGCTTTAACCGAAGGTTCTGATGACTTTCTAGAAACGCTCCAAGCGTCCGTTAAAGCCCAGGAGGTGTCTGAGTTTAAAGCCTCGCCTCAAATGCGGCGTCAGCTAATGCGCTTGCGTAATGTAGCGGAAAATTCTCCAACCTAAAGGTGTAATTTAAGTAGTGAAAAACGTGAATTGGGCATCAAATCAAATGTTGATCCCATACCCCCGTTGCCATAAAAACTAAGCAGTCAGTAGATTTCATAAAATATTTTGATTTCTACCTTGTGAAAGTCTTATTTAGCAGCACAAAGTCCCAGGAACAGTTTCCGCTATTAAAAACTTTGTAGCAAAGGGTACTGGTAGAATCTGAAAGCAAATTCAGCCGGGTGCATTTTACCGAGTTTTTATCAACACATTGCAGAATAATAAAACCCTGTGTCTTTACAGATGGGGAATCGGATAACAGGCGCAAATCAAATGAAAATCTAAAAGACCAAAGTAAAATAAATAACCTTTCTTTTAGCTTTTTGCTTAAGCTAAGTGCCTGATTTGCTGAAATACTTATGTTTTATCTATTACTGGTAATAGGTCATGGTTTAGCAGCCAGTTAGCTATTATCAATTACCTAGAGGCAAGGGAGACAAGGGGACAAGTCTCTCCCTTCTTCCTTGTCCACCTTGTCTACCTTGTCATCTGAATACGGTTCGGTTAAGGTTTTTTGATGAAAATTCTAGATTGCTAAAGATGCGATAAATCATCACAAAGACGCGATAAATCGCCGTCAAGACAATAATCAGTCTTTTGTCTTGACGGCGATTCATCGCGTCTCTTGCCTTAACCGAACCGTATTGCTTGTCATCTTCTCCATACCCAATACAACTCTTGGAGAGGCTGCGCCAACGGCTTCTCTACGGGACGCTACGACACGAACGCGTTTCCTGAGCGTAGTCGTACCACTTCGTGGAAGCAAGCTACGCGTAGCGTCCCACAGGGAAGGGCAGTACAAGAATTCCCAAGCCCTATTTAGCAAGACCGTGTTCCAGAGCAAAACGAACTAACTCTGTACGGCTATTGGTACCGGTTTTACTAAATAAACGGCTGACGTATTTTTCTACATTACGGACGCTGGTTTCTAAGCGACGGGCGATTTCTTTGTTCATCAACCCTTCTGCGACCAAATTTAAAACACTTTGTTCTCTGGGAGTCAAATCAATTTTAAAAGGGGCTGGCGATTGGGAAATAGCATTTCTTTGAGTTAACAATGCCTTTATTTGGGCAATCTGATTAGCTAGTTCAGCAAGATCGGGGGTTTCAGAGTCATCTCCCGTACTCGCAGCCTTAGCAGCGCGACGGGCTAGCAAATTTTCGACTATAGCCACTAACTCATCTGGATCGAAGGGTTTGGGTAGATAGGCATCAACACCAGCGTGATAACCTTGAATGCGATCGCCTGTCATACCTTTAGCAGTTAAAAAGACTACTGGGAGTGCTTGAAAACGGGGGTCTTCCCGTAGTTGCTTTAGGAACTGATAGCCATCCACTTGAGGCATCATCACATCGGAAATCACTAAGTCAGGTGTATTCAGCTGCATCCATTCCCAACCTTCAAGGGCGTTACTGGCGACTTGAACGCTGAAACCGCTCTCTTGCAAATAGTCTTTCACGGCTTCCCGTATCCCTGGTTCATCATCCACCAGTAACAATTGTGCTGACATTTAAAATTCCCTTGAGTTTTCCTTTTTCCAATTTAGCGAAAGTTGACAGGCATTGAACAAAAGGATAGAAGGGAAGATGAAGAAGATATTGCCCTGTCTATAAGTACCAATATATAAAGGTACACTAATTGTAACTTTCTCCACAAAAACACTATGGTATGGTCACTAGAAGAAATTGCCAGAGACCAAGGCGACAATTATATTTCAAAACCTTTGTAGAGACATTGAATTGCTAGTCTCTACACCAAGATTTATACATCTAAGTCAGCAACGCCCTTTTTCTTACTTACAGTCGAGCAATTATCTTGGCATTCTCTGGTAGCTTGGCGTCTCTTTGTCCAGCAGTACGCGCCCTAGCTGTGAACAAACCAATGGGAGTACTTAATAAATCTACAAGGGTAGCTTGCTGCACCAACGCCTTTTTAATATCTCTTGGTACTTCCTTCAATAACCAACGTGCCAAACGATAGCCGTATTCTTTAGGTGTCATCTCTCGCATTAAATCTACACCGTGCAGTTCGTGCAGATAGCGATTTGAGCGTCCATAACGCCGCCATTGACTTTGTAGTTCTTGAAGTGTAGCGCGGTGGCGGTGCTGAACGATCGCATTTGGGGCAAATTCTAAACGCCCGATGTTTTCACCCAAAATCCGCCAACAAATATCAGCATCACCACCAGTAGTCAGATAGGGACGAAATAAGCCCACTTTTTTAAAGGCAATGTGCCGAATCGCCAAATTAGCTGTTTGACCATAGGGACGAAAGGAATGGTTAAGGGTGTGCTTTTGCGATAAAGTTTCTTGACGGTCTGCGTGTTGTTCTAGCAGAGTTGTGCCTAGTAGTGCCAAAATTTCACCAGCAACAATTACCACTTCTGGGTTGACAAAAGGCTGAATTAGTGTATTTAACCATTGCGGTTGTGGACGACAATCTGCATCGGTAAAAATCATAATTTCACCCGTAGCGGCGCGAATCCCAGTATTACGAGCAGCGTAGGAGCTTTGAATTTGGGTTTCGCTTAAGGGGCGAATTGTAATTGGGCAATTTTCGGCAGATGTTTTCAGGATGGTGAGAGTGCGATCGCTACTGTTATTGTCCACCAACAAGTATTCTACCCGGTCTTTTGGGTAAGTTTGAGACAACAGACAATTGATTAACTCTGGTAAATCTGCCTCACCGTTATAAATAGGAACAACCACCGACACCATTGGTAAAAATCTGGTGACAGCGGTTGCATCAACTGGCTGATGATTCATAAATCTGAGATTTTGGAGATGGGATTAGTAGCTAGTATTCCCAAACCAAAATCCTGGAACGGCATATCAAGCAGTTTTCATAACTCCAAAAATTTGGATTTGGGAATACTACTATATAAACACCTGGTAACAAATCATTCGCGTCAATTTAAAATTTCAGGTTATCGGCGCGGCTCATGGGTCGAGTCGGTTGATTTGCTGGCGGCTGGGCAAAGTTGTTATTTGATAGAATTGCGATCGCTCGAGCATATTGGGGATCGCTCTTAGTTCCGATTAAATTTGGATTAGAAGCCAATTGGCGCTCTTGTGCTTCTGTTAGGTCTAGCTTGATATCTGGGGCAATTCCTTTATGGTTAATATCTGTTCCCGCCGGGGTGTAGTAATGGGCTATGGTGACAGCCAAGCCGGAACCATCTGCCAGTTCATGAACTGACTGCACTAGGGCTTTGCCAAAAGTTTGACCGCCTACGACTACCGCCCGCTTATTATCCTTGAGTGCCCCTGTGAGGATTTCGCTAGCACTAGCTGAATTCCCATCCACTAAGACCGCCAAAGGACGATTTGTTAAAGCAGTGCGATTAGCTTTAGTTTCCTCAGTGCCGCCCACACGGTCTACTGTCTTGACAATTCCGCCGTCATTATACCACATCCGAGCAATTTCAATGCTCGCTTGCAACAAACCGCCAGGATTTCCCCGCAAATCCAACACATAAGAATCAACTTTCTTAGTGTTCAAATCGCGGATAGCTCGTTGCATTTGGTCTGCGGCGTGGGCGCTAAATTCTCGCAAACGGATATAGCCAACGCGGCGATTTCCTTCTTGTTTGAGGGTATAGCGTACCGTTGGCACTTCAATACTTGCCCTTGTCAGCTTCAAATCAAAGGCATTTTGGCCCGCCCGTCCCAGTCGTAGCTTGATGGGACTACCCGCTTTACCACGGATTAGCTTTGAGGCATCATCCACTTTCATTTTGAGAGTAGATTTGCCGTCAATTGCCAAAATTTCATCGCCTGCTTTGATCCCAGCTTTCAGCGCCGGAGAATTTTCTATGGCTTCGACAACAGTGAGGCGCTGAGTTTTTTCGTTCACTTCCATCCGAACACCAATACCAGAGACTTCCCCTGATGTTTGGCTAGTCAGAGCTTCAAATTGTTGGGGGTCCATGAACCGAGTGTAAGGATCTCCCAACTTTTGTAAAGCTTCGCGGATGGCAGTGTATGCTTCTTCCTTAGAAGAGTAGTCTTTGCTCAACAGGCTTTGCCTGGTTGCTTGCCAATCTTGTTGATTAAATTTACCATCAACATATTCATGATTTACCAGTTGCCAAACTTGGTCAACTATCACTTTTGGGCTGTCTTGGAGGGCTAGAGCAGCACGGACACCACGAGTCCAAGCGGGGCCGAACACGGATATGGTAGCAGTTGTGGCGATCGCTCCACCAATCAAGGCTACTTGGAGCGGTGAGTAACTTTTCGCAGATTGGTTCATGTATACTTAGCTGGAATAATTGTGTTGTTGACAGTTTAGCAATCAGGCTTTCCAGAAATTTTTAAGTTTTTATACCCCAGAATCAACTATGCTCCTTCATCATTTTTATCCTTAAATGATGCCAAAAATGCCGCATTAGTTATTAACAATCATTTCTCAGTTTGTTAGTCGACTCCGGAAGGCTATACTGAGTATGTGACACTTTAATTAGCGTCATCTTTGCATTCTAGATTACTTTTATAAGATAGCACTTTGATCGCTGAATTGCAGTACTGTTATACAGCAATAAAATCAGTTTTTCTTACTTAAGTCATGAAACGCAAATTTACCATCAAATCATTAATTTCTATTAAAAAAAAATCTGTTAATCTGTGGCAATTGTTACAAAAACTCAGTGGTGGATTCTATGTTGTCCTGGGTGTTTGGCTGATTTTCACTACTATAACCTTACTTTTTGCTTCTTCGCAGCCAATAGATGCCTTCTTTGTGCTGGGTGGCAGTATTCGTCGAGAAACTTATGTTGCCCAACTGGCAAAACAATACCCGCAAACCCCAATTTTAATTTCTCATGGTTCCCCAGATCCGTGTATACGGTTAATTTTTCAGGCGGAATTAGCAGAGGTAAAAAACGTTTGGTTAGAAAACTGCGCGAATTCTACCTTTGAAAATTTTTATTATAGTATTCCAATTCTGCGCCGTTGGGGAGTGCATAAAGTCATGTTGATTACTTCGCCCAGTCATTTACCCAGAGCTAAATGGATGGCACAGATTCTTTTGGGCGCTCATGGTATTTGGGTAGAGCCAGAAATTGTTCAAGAATTGGGTATTCCTGGTAATCAGGAATCTTGGACTAAAACTGGATTAGATGTAACACGCAGCTTATTTTGGGCGATTTTAAGTCAAATTATTCAACCGCAATGCTCAAATGTGACAAAACTTACTGATGTAGATATGCAAGCCTGGGAGCATCGAGGTTTTCATTGCGAACACCAAGGGGGGCTGAGGAGATAACTTACTCATAATGCGTCCACATATGAATTATCTTGACTACTTGCTCGGATTCGATGACCTCATATACCAAGCGATGCTGTATATTTATCCTGCGAGAATAAACATCCTGATAATTCACCAACCAGCTTTTCATAAGGTGGAGGATTTTGAAAAGGATTTTCTTTAAAGACTGCAAGTAATTCCTCGGTCTTTTCCTTTAAGTTACTAGAAGCTAATTTCTTCGCGTCTTTTTGCGCTTGTTTTGTGTAAATCAACCTCCAACTCGCTCCTTCGGGGTTTGCAAGTGGCTCCTCAGAAGCTTGCTGACTCACCAATCCAACTCCCCATCACATTCTTGGATCGGGGTTGCTAGTCCTTCTTTTATAGATTCTCGCATTCCAGGGACAGATAATAAGTAAAGAGTCTCCTGAATTGCAGACCAATCTTTTTCCGCAAGCAGAATTGCATTACCGCGATCGCCTCGAATGATCATAGGTTTACCCTGTGCAACTTGGTCGATGATCTCTTGCAAATTATTTTGAGCGTCGTTGACGGGAAGCGAAGACATCATACTTTTTTGGCTCACAATAACTTTAATTTAGTATAAAAGTTGAGAAACTTACCACGTTCTCAACGAAGAAGAAGAACTAAAAAGTATTTTGCAATTCCGAACCACGAAGTAGCGATCGCCGTAAAAATTCAGCTATATTTTTGCAGAATAAAAGAATCGCAATTAGGCGTAGTTTAATAAAATCTCACTTTTATAAAAATAATTTAGCGATCATTCTGCATGAAATGGGACACTTAGCAGACTTCATATCGAGCTATACTGAATTTGG
This sequence comes from Nostoc sp. 'Peltigera membranacea cyanobiont' 210A, assembly GCF_002246015.1. GTDB lineage: Bacteria > Cyanobacteriota > Cyanobacteriia > Cyanobacteriales > Nostocaceae > Nostoc. The sequence continues at coordinate 499,876 of NZ_NOLJ01000006.1, read as the reverse complement.
TTATTAGGCTGCTATCAAGGGTTGTAGTCCATGTAACTCAAATACTTCAAGCCAACCCAATCTCCATGTTGAGTAAGACCAAACTTGTACCCATATCCAACATCCCAAAAGCAAAACATATATCGTTGAATTTGTTGGAAATTGTTACGCATGAATTGGGTAACAGGTTTTTCCGATGAATCTCCATCATACTTAACTTTGAAATAGTAAGGATCGTCATCAAACATCTTTCCTGCTTTTAAGGCAAGTTCGATTGCGATCGCTTCGTCAGAGGAGATTGTGCAAAAAATTTGGTGGTTGTAGATGACGTAATCGTAATACCCGTAACACTCTATCGGCTTTAACTTTATAAGCACCTTACTAATTTTTTCATGTATGTCTCGTGCGACTGGCTTCGTCGATTGACAGGCAGTTAATGAAGCAAGTTCTGGATGGAAAGAGTTCGTGTATCGATTCCAAACCTGATCGGGAACCGTAGGTGCAAGGCAGATCCACTCTAAATCGGAAGTTTGACCAACGATGATAAAAATCTTAAATTCTTGTGCCCAAGAAACGTTAAGGCTCCGATTAATGCTGCGAAGACTGTAGGCTCTAAGGTTTTGTAAGCTGCTTTTGAGAAAATAAGCTAGAGCGTTGTAGTACTGGTTTTGCTGTGATTGCAAATAAGGACTCCAGGAATCATCTTTACGCTCACGCCGAGAAGAAGCGTACTTGTATCCAGGATACTCTTTTGGGTCTGTTGGCATCCCCCGACGTGCTATCCCTTTCCATGTTGCGATCGCTTGATCGAAATCAGTAGTTTGAACAAAGCCTTCCGACAATAATAAATTCCAGCAATTCAGTCCTCCCCTATTCTCTGTATTCCAGACAAACGGCTGACGATTTTCTGTATAATTTCTAAACCGACTAATAAGGTCTTGCGTTTCTGGGTGCATAAATCATCCAGGTGTAAATTTGTGCATTAACAAGCACATTTTAGTGTAATGGCTTGTTTCTAGACATCGCTTCTGCTAATTGCACCCAATGGAGAATCAATGCAAAAGTTCCCAATCTTGCAGCATCAAAATAGCATCTCTATACAAAGATAAATCCGCCTGGTTAACTTCTATTCCCTCTCCGATTCCTTGGAGAAGGGTAATTGTCAATTTTCCTCCCAAATGTTCGCGGAATTCGGTAAGCCCCCTAAACAGACAATGCGGATGATCTAGTTGATCTAATTGCTCTGTCAATGCCGATACGTACAAAGTAAAGCCTAATTTTTTGAGTGTAGTTAGAACCCTTTGCCACTCTGATTGCAAGAGTTGCCCTGTTAAATATGAATAGGTTGTATCTAAAGCGATGCCGATCGCTACAGCTTCACCATGACGTAGGCTGTAATTAGTTAAATGCTCTAGTTTGTGAGCAGCCCAGTGTCCAAAGTCTAAAGGACGTGATGAACCCATTTCAAAGGGATCGCCGCTACCAGCAATATGCTCTAAGTGCAACTGAGAACAACGATAGATCAGTCTTTCCATTATGTCCATATCTCGATTAGCCAATTTATCGGCATTAGTCATAATGAAATCGAAGAAATCTGCATCTTTAATCAGCGCTACTTTTACCGCTTCTGCAATACCCGATCGCCAATCTCGATCGTCGAGGCTAGTCAGAAAATCAAAGTCATTCAAGACAGCATAAGGTGGCATGAATGTACCCAAAAAGTTTTTCTTACCGAAGGCATTGATTCCGTTCTTTACTCCTACACCCGAATCATTTTGTCCTAATACTGTTGTCGGTACTCGTAGCAACCGAATTCCTCGGTGAGCCGTTGTTGCTGCATATCCTGCCATGTCTAGGACGGCTCCACCTCCAATTGCTAAGACGTAGGAGTGACGGCATAATCCAGCTGCATTGATCCGCTGATGAATTTGTTCTATAAATCTAGAATCGTTTTTGACTGCTTCTCCACCCGGAACTACTATCGGCTCACCGCTCAGTGTTAGTACATCTTCATAACATTGGGCATAGGCTGATAATTTTTTTAGCAATCCATCTTGATACTGTAAAAATCCTCCATCTACCACTGCTAGTACTTGTTTTGGAGTTGTCTCTCCATCTGCGGCGATCGCTTGTGCAAGTAAAGGATTATCTAACTGAAACAGACCTCTAGTGAAGTGAACATCATAATTGAAGGTAACACGGACACATTGGTTAATTGGTTGTAGATTAAGAGCGCTTTTTTGTTGAATAGCCATTTGAATATTATTACTTTCTAAGTACATATAAATATATACACTATTGCAATTAAACTTAACAGCAGTATAGACAAAACAGATCCGTTATCTAATTCAATTTTGAAATAAATTACTAGCCAAATCTATTTAATAAACCAATCATAGTTTTGAAGTATTTTTGTCTAACAGATAAAGTTCAAATTAACATGAATTTACAATTTATATTAATGCCTATGCTTGATATGTGAGGTTAGTAATGGAGATCATTATTACATAAAATTCTAATTTTTTTCCGTAAGATAATTTTAGGATTTATCTAATCAAAATGGTATCTTTACAGTATCTTCTTTAAAGTCAGGATATTTTTATAGATTCAGTGAAGTTATAATTCTAGTAGTATATTATCTAACTGCTTCAAACCCAAAAAATCAAGTTTAGTGCTATATTTTATACTTGGTTGTCACAAAGAAGTTGGGCAACTTATGCTGAATTTATCATGAGTAAAGTAAACAAATTACTGCATCACTGGTTGTTAAAGTCTCTTTCAGAGAAAGCTTTTACCTGGTTGGAACAAAAGCAGGCACAGATCGCTAACGGCGCCGCTGAACGAGTGTTTTTTACGGCTTTTAGTGCTGTGCCGCGTTATCTAGGTAAACAGGATTTACAGCTAACATTCCAAGACTTGGAAGCAGCAGAGGATCTGATTCCCGGCTGGTATCCTGGTAATTGGAGTGTAGATCAAGCAGGTCGCACACTTTTGCTTCTAGCTTTGCCCCACGATGATGCTGAGGGCTATGTACAAACTCTCGATCGAGTCTTCTCCACTGCCGATATGGGGGAGTTAGTTGTCCTTTATCAAAGTTTGCCGCTTTTACCACATCCAGAGTTACATCGCCACCGTACTGCTGAGGGAATCCGCAGCAATATGAGTAATGTATTCCAAGCTATAGCACTACGTAACCCTTATCCAGCGAATTACTTAGATAATGCTGCTTGGAATCAGATGGTACTGAAAGCTGTGTTTGTCGGCAGTCCGTTGCATCTAATTTGGGGTCTAGATCGGCGTGCTAACCCAGAATTGGCGAGGATGTTGGCAGACTATGCCCATGAACGCTGGGCAGCTAAACGTTCAGTTACGCCAGAACTTTGGCGGCCTGTAGGACGGTTTGCCGATAGCGCCATCATCACAGATTTGGAAAAAGTACTAGCTAATGGGGATGTACACGAGCAAGAAGCAGCAGCCTTAGCTTGTGCTGAGTCTCCTTTACCCCAAGCGCAAGCATTACTTTCTCATTACCCAGATTTACAGTCATCCATTCAACAAGGTAATCTGACTTGGAGCAGTTTTAGCCGCGATGCCTGCGGCGAGCCACGCTAACGCCTCTTTGTTTACAAATAAAAGGGAGTAGGGAGTGGGGATGAGGGAGAAATCAATTCAAAATTAAAGTACTTCTGCCTCCTGCCTCCTGCCTCCTGCCTCCTGCCTCCTGCCTCCTGCCTCCTGCCTCCTCTTTCCCAATGCCCAATTATTAAAACCATGATGTTTATCGATCCTCACATTCACATGTGTTCCCGTACTACTTACGATTACTTAGTAATGCGGGAATATGGAATTGTCGCCGTTATTGAACCAGCCTTTTGGTTAGGACAACCCCGAACTAACGCTGGCTCATTTAAAGACTACTTCAGTAGTCTTGTGGGCTGGGAACGGTTTCGTGCTAGTCAGTTTGGCATCCAACACTACTGCACAATCGGCCTAAATCCGAAAGAAGCTAACAATGAAGCGCTAGCAGCTGAAGTTATGGAACTGCTACCACTTTATGCGTGTAAAGAAGGAGTTGTTGCTATTGGTGAAATTGGTTATGACGATATGACGGAAGCAGAAGATAAGTACTTTTGTCAACAGTTAGAATTAGCCAAAGAACTTGATACGCTGGTACTAATTCATACTCCTCATCGCAATAAAAAGGCAGGTGCTAGTCGGAGTATGGATCGCTGTATTGAATATGGTTTAGATCCCTCACAAGTAGTTATCGATCACAACAACGAAGAAACTGTTGAAGAAGTATTAGGACGGGGTTTTTGGGCGGCTTTTACGATTTACCCACAGACGAAGATGGGTAACGCCAGGATGGTAGAAGTTGTCCGCAAATATGGATGCGATCGCATCATTGTAGATAGTAGTGCTGATTGGGGCATTAGCGATCCTTTGGCAGTTCCAAAAACGGCTCAGTTGATGTTAGATAGGGGTATTCCTGAAGAACATGTGCGAGCAGTTTGTTATGAAAATGCCCTAGCTGCTTACAGTCAAACGGGGCAAATGAAAGCTTCAGACTGGCTCAATCCTCAATCTATCGATCAACGTCAGTTATTCAGTGGTAATTCTGTGCTAAGGGGACAAGAACCAGGAATCAAATCAGCTTCAGATTTTGTGTTGATTGAGTAGAAAATGGGAAGGGGGGATTGGGCATTGCAAGAGAGATTTCCATCTTAATATGCAATTTATTTTGAAAAATTACTAGGCAGGGAGGCAGATAAGTGAATGTTGCAAGCTTAAATTTTCAAAGCTGGCGGGGTTATCTGGAATTGATGCGTCCTGCTAATATTGTTACTGCTTGGGCGGATATTCTTCTAGGTTTTGCTGCTTCTGGTTCTGGGATTATTTTTGTTCAATTAATGAATGGAGAAGCAAGTTTTTCCATACTAATTCCATTAGCTTGGTTGTTATTAGCTACAACTGGTTTATATGGCGGCGGTATAGTTTTTAATGATGTTTTTGATGCCGAATTAGATGCAAAAGAGCGACCAAATAGAGCAATTCCCAGTGGTCGCGTATCTCGTCAAAATGCTACTTTATTGGGGAGTATACTGTTTGCAATCGGGATTGTAGCTGCTTTTCAAGTATCGTTGTTGAGTGCTGCGATCGCAACATTTATTACTCTTTCATGCCTCCTCTATAACTCACTCGCCAAACATCATCCTTTTTTCGGCCCTTTAAATATGGGTTTGTGCCGTGGCAGTAACTTATTATTAGGTGTAAGTGCTGTACCCGAAATAATCGGAGAGCGTTGGTATTTAGCACTGATTCCTGTTGTTTATATTGCTGCTATCACCGCAATTAGCCAAGGTGAAGTTCACGGAGGTAAGAAGATTACGGGAGTACTCGCACTACTGCTAATTGCAATAGTTTTGACAGCAGTTTTAGCTTTAGGATTATTAGAAGAGTATAGAGCGATCGCAGCCCTACCATTCGCTATTTTATTAGCTATTAGAATCTTGCCTAACTTTATCAAAGCGGCACGAGAACCGATAGCCGAAAATATCCGCAATGCTGTGAAAATAGGTGTTTTATCTCTAATAGTCTTAGATGCAACCGTTGCATCTGGTTTTGCTGGTTTGTATTACGGTTTATTAGTTCTAATCTTGTTACCCATTTCGATGAAGTTAGCAAAAGTATTTGCTGTTACTTAAATTTGAATGTGTACATCCAGTAATACCATTAATCGGCTGTAGGGGCGCACATCTATGCGCCCCTACCCATGAATATGTAGCAAGTATTTTGTGAAATAGTTTAAGCCAAAGAAAACAGATTACATATACAAAGGATAGAGCTAGAAAATGAAAATTACAAAAAACAATAATTTTCACTTAACTTATTGCAGCAATATTCATCCTGGTGAAAGTTGGCTAGAGGTTTTCGCTAATTTAGAGAAGTACATTCCCGAACTCAAGTCACGTTTATCGCCAACAGAACCTTTTGGTATTGGCTTGAGGTTAGCAGATGTTGCTGCAAAAGAACTTTTAGAAAGTAATAACTTGGCTCAATTCCAAGCTTGGCTCATTCAACAAGATTTATATGTTTTCACCTTAAACGGATTCCCTTATGGCGGATTTCATCGACAGGTGGTAAAAGACCAAGTTTATGCACCAGATTGGTCTACACAAGAACGAGCTAATTATACATTAAACTTGGCACACATTTTAGCGAGTCTATTACCCCAAGGGCTTGATGGCGGAATTTCTACACTACCATTATCCTATAAACCTTGGTGGGTAAAAGACCAAACAACTTTCGAGACTGTTCTGAAAAAGAGTTGTTTGAACATCGCATCTGTTGTTGTAGAAATGATTCGTATCCGTGAAGAAACAGGAAAGATACTTCATATCGATTTAGAACCTGAACCTGATGGATTAATTGAAAATACCTCAGAAGTAATTGATTTCTATCAGAATTGGTTATTACCCATTGGTGGGAATTATTTATCACAAAAATTAAACATTGAGCAGAATTTAGCAGAAATGAAATTGCTAGAACACGTTCGGGTTTGCTATGACACCTGCCATTTTTCGGTTGAATATGAGGAACCAGAATCTGTATTTACACGTTTGCAATCGGCAGGAATTAAGATTGGCAAAATTCAAATCAGCGCTGCAATTAAAGTAAAAATACCTGCTGAGGTTGAGAAGCGTAGTTTGATAGTTGAACGCTTACGTCCTTTTGCAGAATCTACCTATCTTCACCAGGTAATAGAACGTCGTAGCGATGGTACACTCCATCACTATCCTGATTTAATAACTGCATTACCACATTTAGAGCAATCTCTAGCTGAAGAATGGCGCACTCACTTCCATGTGCCAATTTTTATTCATGATTATCAAATTTTGCAATCTACGCAAGATGACATTGCTACTGTTTTACAGCTACTTCAGACAAATAATGCTTGTTCACATTTAGAAATTGAAACTTACACTTGGGATGTATTGCCGTCAGAAATGAAGATAGATATGCTGACTTCTATTCAGCGTGAATATGAGTGGGTATTAAAAATAATTCGTAATTCGTAATTCGTAATTAATTAAGATTTGAACTGGATTTTTGAGTTTAAATCTGTAGAGATGCATTATGGTGCATTTCTAGTTAATTTTTTCAAATTGGTATAAGAGAGGATTAAGTTTATGCAGAAAACAGTTGTTCTAAATGTCGTGGGGTTAACGCCCAGCTTATTAGGAGAAAATACGCCGTTTTTATCTTCTTGGGCTGCGAAGGGGCAGGTAGCTTCTATAGAAAAAGTACTACCTGCTGTGACTTGTTCTGTTCAAGCTACTTATTTAACAGGAAAATTGCCTAATGAACATGGAATTGTCGCTAATGGTTGGTACTTCCGCGATGAATGTGAAGTGAAGTTTTGGCGACAATCTAATAAACTAGTACAGGCTCCCAAAGTTTGGGAAATAGCTAAATCAATCGATCCAAACTTCACTTGTGCCAACCTTTTTTGGTGGTACAACATGTACTCGACAGCAGATTATGCTATTACGCCGCGCCCAATGTATCCCGCAGATGGGAGAAAATTACCTGATATTTATACCCATCCTAGTGATGTGCGATCGCAAATTCAATCTGATTTAGGAAATTTCCCTCTGTTCGATTTCTGGGGGCCAAAAACTACCATTAGTTCTAGCCAATGGATCGCCAATTCTGCTAAATGGATTGAGGAACGCTACAGCCCGACATTATCACTAGTTTATCTACCACATTTAGATTACTGTCTGCAAAAATTTGGTAACAATCAAACAGAGATTCAAGCAGATTTGCGAGAAATTGATGCTGTTTGTGGCGATTTAATTGAATATTATCAAGCACGTAATACTCAGGTAATTATTCTTTCTGAGTATGGTATTACACCAGTTTCTAAAGCGGTAGATTTGAACCGCGTACTACGAGAAAACGGTTTAATAGCTGTGCGAGAAGAATTAGGGCGAGAACTGCTCGATTTTGGTGCTAGCATTGCCTTTGCCGTTGCCGATCATCAAATTGCTCATGTATATGTGAACGATCCGGCGTACATCCCCAAAGTGCGATCGCTTTTAGAAGCGACTGAAGGCGTGGCGCAAGTGTTGGATGAAGAGGGTAAACAAGCCTACCATCTCGATCATCCTAGATCGGGAGAGTTGGTAGCGATCGCTCAATCTGACGCTTGGTTTACCTATTATTATTGGCTCGATGATGCGAAAGCGCCTGATTTTGCTAGAACTGTAGATATCCACCGCAAACCTGGTTACGATCCTGTAGAACTTTTCCTCGATCCGCAAATAAAATTTCCTCAAGGAAAAATTGCTCTCAAGTTACTTAAGAAACAACTGGGTTTTCGCTATCTTATGGATGTGATTCCTCTGGATGCTTCCCTGGTGCGTGGTTCTCACGGTAACGTTACCACTTCTGTTGATGAAGGGCCTCTATTTATCACCCATCAGACTCACCTAGTTAATGAAGATCAAATTGAGGCGACAGATGTTTGCTCGTTGATTCTCAAACATTTAAATACCTGAAAGGCAGTATAGAGAAGATATATCGTCTCTACATCTTAGTAAAATACAAAAAAATTCCTTGTAATTCATAATCATATCGAGTATGATTTTTATGTAAACTCGTTATGACTATGAATTAGATTGTTCTATCTGTAGGTATCTATCTACTGACTAAAATGTACTGTGGGCAATCTGAGTAACTTACATGGAGAGCTTCTTTAACCATGACTGAACCCCAAAACTTGACAACTGCTGACGGTATTCCAGTTAGCGATAACCAGAACTCACTTACAGCTGGAGCGCGTGGCCCTGTATTAATACAAGATTTTCATCTCTTAGAAAAGCTGGCTCATTTCAACAGAGAACGTATTCCTGAAAGAGTTGTCCACGCTAAAGGTGCTGCTGCTCACGGCACTTTGACTATTACCAATGACATTACCCGCTACAGTAAAGCCAAACTTTTTTCTGAAATTGGCAAGAAAACGGAACTTCTCTTGCGTTTTTCTACAGTCGGAGGAGAAAAAGGTTCAGCAGATGCCGAGCGCGACCCTAGAGGTTTTTCCCTCAAGTTTTATACTGAGGAGGGTAACTGGGATCTTGTAGGTAACAATACCCCTATTTTCTTCATCCGCGACCCTTTGAAGTTTCCTGATTTTATCCATACCCAAAAGCGTAATCCCCAAACCAATTGCAAAGATCAGAATGCAAAGTGGGATTTTTGGTCACTCAGTCCAGAATCGCTTCACCAAGTAACGATCCTCTTTTCAGATCGGGGAATTCCCAAAACCCATCGACACATGGACGGTTTTGGTAGCCACACCTTCAGTTTAATTAATACCGAGGGCGATCGCGTTTGGTGTAAATTTCACTTTAAGAATCTGCAAGGGCATCAAACCTTGACAGAGGAAGAATCCGCTAAGATTAAGGGCGAAGATCCCGATCATGCAACTCACGATCTGTTTGAAGCGATCGCTCAAGGTGACTATCCCAAATGGCGGATGTGTATTCAGGTGATGACCGAGGAGCAAGCGGCAAAACATCCTGATAATCCTTTTGACTTGACCAAAGTTTGGAAACAAGGGGAATATCCTTTAATTGAAGTCGGGATATTAGAGCTAAATCGTAACCCTGAGAATTATTTCGCCGAAGTAGAGCAAGCTGCTTTTAGCCCTAGTGCAGTGGTTCCTGGCGTTAGTTTTTCTCCAGACAAAATGCTGCAAGCTCGCATCTTTTCTTACCCAGATGCTCAACGGTATCGCTTGGGTGGTAACTATCAGCAACTACCTGTTAACCAGCCCAAATGTCCAGTGATGCATTATCAGCGAGATGGCTTTATGGCTCCGGGGAACAACGGCGGTAGCGTTCCTAACTATGAACCGAATAGTGCTGAAGGTACGCCCAAAGAAAATCCAGCTTATGCAGAACCACCTAGTCATTTAGGCGATGTCACAGTCGATCGTTACAGTCATCGTGAAGGAAACGACGATTATACGCAAGCAGGTAATCTGTATCGGTTACTAACTCCTGAGCAGCAGGAGCGTCTGGCTCATAATATCGTCGGCAGTCTCTCTCAAGCAAGGGAAGACATCCAAATGCGTCAACTTTGCCACTTCTTCCGGGCAGATATTTCTTATGGTCGTCGTGTAGCTGAAGGATTGGGCATTTCAATCGATCCCTCAATGCTGGGTGCTACTGCTCAACCTGTAGGTAACTGGTAGCCTCATAGTTTCGTAGTGGCGTGTCAAGACTAAATTTGTGCATTAGCAAACTCTTGTGGGATGGGCTTCTAGCCCGTCCTAATTGGCGGGCAAGATGCCCGCCCCACAAGAAAATTTATTGCAACATTTTAGCCTTGACACGCCAGTAGGGTGTGTTATACCGTAGGCTAACGCACCGAAACATCAGATGGTAAGCTACGTACTTAAGCTAGATTTAGATCCCCGATTTCTTGAAGAAGTCGGGGATTTGATCAATGAAAACAGACTCATTAATGGAGCTAAAAGACTCATTAATGGAGCTAAAAGACTCATTAATGGAGTTCAAAGACTCTTTAATGGAGCTAAAAGACTCATTAATGGAGTTCAAAGCCTCTTTAATGGAGCTAAAAGACTCTTTAATGGAGTTCAGAGACTCATTAATGGAGCTAAAAGACTCATTAATGGAGCTAAAAGACTCATTAATGGAGCTAAAAGACTCTTTAATGGAGTTCAAAGGCTCATTAAGTAGATAAACAAAAATATTTACAGTTAGTGCGATCGCACCCTTCGCAAAGCATATCGTAGAGAAGTAGTCTTAGGCGTTGCGATCGCATTATTTCGCTTCACTGCATTTGCAATGACATTGTGTAATTAATTATATTGCCTACTTATGAGACTAAAATTTAAATCCCAGACGGATAATGTAGACGGTGTAGATTACCTAAATTGCTAAAACGAACGAGAGACAAAAGCAACCCTTCTCCTGAATAAAGGCTGACGATTCTGCCTGAATAAAGGCTGACGATTCTGGCGCAAGTATTCTAGATTTTCACGAAAGGTTATTGTATTGGGATGATTTGCCCCTAACCTTTGTTCAGCAATCGCCAAAGCTTGGATGTAGAAAGGTTCGGCATCGTTGTACATTGCCTGTGAACGATAGAGTTCTGCCAAATTGTTCAGGCTAGTTGCCACATCCGGGTGTTCATCCCCCAGCAGTTGACGCCTGAGTGCCAATGCTTGAATGTAAAGGGGTTCGGCTTCGCTATATCTGCCTCGGGAGTTGTAGAGTGACGCTAGGTTGTTGAGGTTAGAGGCGACAGATGGATGTTCTTCTCCCAGCAGTTGACGCATGAGTGCCAATGCTTGGATGTAAAGGGGTTCGGCTTGGCTGTATCTGCCTTGGGAGTAGTAGAGATTCGCTAGGTTGTTGAGGTTAGAGGCGACAGATGGATGTTCTTCTCCCAGCAGTTGACGCATGAGTGCCAATGCCTGGATGTAAAGGGGTTCGGCTTGGCTGTATCTGCCTTGGGAGTAGTAGAGATTCGCTAGGTTGTTGAGGCTAGAGGCGACAGATGGATGTTCTTCTCCCAGCAGTTGACGCAAAAGTGCCAATGCTTGGATGTAAAAGGGTTCGGCTTGGCTGTATCTGCCTTGAGAGTTGTAGAGATTCGCTAGGTTGTTGAGACTAGTAGCAACAGATGGATGTTCTGCTCCTAGCAGTTGACGCAAAAGTGCCAATGCTTGGATGTAAAGGGATTCGGCTTGGTTGTATCTGCCTTGGGAGTAGTAGAGTAACGCTAGGTTGTTGAGGCTAGAGGCGACAGATGGATGTTCTTCTCCCAGCAGTTGACGCCTGAGTGCCAATGCTTGGATGTAAAAGGGTTCGGCTTGGCTGTATCTGCCTTGAGAGTTGTAGAGATTCGCTAGGTTGTTGAGGCTAGAGGCGACAGATGGATGTTCTTCTCCCAGCAGTTGACGCCTGAGTGCCAATGCTTGGATGTAAAAGGGTTCGGCTTGGCTGTATCTGCCTTGAGAGTTGTAGAGATTCGCTAGGTTGTTGAGGCTAGAGGCGACAGATGGATGTTCTTCTCCCAGCAGTTGACGCCTGAGTGCCAATGCTTGGATGTAAAAGGGTTCGGCTTGGCTGTATCTGCCTTGAGAGTTGTAGAGATTCGCTAGGTTGTTGAGACTAGTAGCGACAGATGGATGTTCTGCTCCTAGCAGCTTGCACCTGAGTGCCAATGCTTGGATGAAAAGGGGTTTAGCTTGGCTATACCTTCCCTGAGAAAGGTAAAGTAATGCCAAATTGTTCAGGCAAGTTGCCACATTCGGGTGTTCATCCCCGAAACGTTCTCTAGCAGCTGATAGACTTTGTTCATACCAAAGTAAAACTTGCTCGTCAGTCCCTTGTCGTTCGTAAAATCTACCTAAGCCAACAACAGCCGAAATTAAATCTTCATTGCTGATCCAATCTTGATCAACTGTGGCAACTTCTGCAAGGTGAGGAATAGCAAGGGTTGCTTCAGCAATCTCTCTGAGTGCGGGTTTCTGAGGGATGTTCCGCGCTATTGCTACCATTGCTTGACAATAGTGCTGTGCTAATTCAACAAGTGGCTTTAACAACCAGCTACCCAATCCTAACTCCGCCTCTCCCAAAGCCAGAGTCAGCAATTCCACAACTTCATCCCGCAATTGGGCATCGGTGAGTATGGGGGGAAATTTTTCTTGCAGTTCGCTAATAAACATTGCTTGAGCCACAACTGCTCTAGCTATTGGTGCATAATATTCACTCAAATCAGATTCGGAAACTGTGAGCAATGCCCGTTCATACGGTTCACTGTGGATAACCGCCTCTCGTGCTGGCTCAAATACCTCTGCAATTCCCGCCTCTTGCAACTTAGCTTGCAGTTCCAATGTCGGAGTGAGACTCGCTACACGAGATTGTAAAACATCCCCTGGTTCTTCCCCAAAGGGATTTCCTGACTCAATCGGTTTCAAAGACAACAGCCGTAATTCATACAGACAATCTCGGTATAATTGCCCCCACAATACAATATCTGCGTCTTCTTCTCCTTGAGATAAAGCCAGTGTCGCATTCTCCAAGGGTACTGATGCCCGATTCTCATTGAACTTTGCACCTAATACACCCCAAAGGCAGGGAGAAACTTTGATATCAGGACGTTGGGCGTGAATTTTTTGCTCAATTATCTGAAAGGTTTCGTTATATTCTCGTTCTCTAATGCCTGTGCCATGTACAAATATTACAGTAGTCATTGTGATAAGGCTGGCTAGCGATCGCAATCCTCTGTATTATTCCTCACTACTTTCTCTGACACAAGTTGATTTTAGGGACTTCTAATTATCTAAATAAACGAACCACAGAGCCGCAGAGAACACAGAGAGAGGAGAAATGAGAGGGGTTTTGTGTCTGTTTTGGGATATTTTTTATTTGGAAGTACCTTATTCACTTTGTTTATTGAAAATTTCTAAAATCTGTCGGCAAATTTGTTTGAGCTTATCCTCGATTTCACCAGAAGGCGAAGATGTGCCGACAACATTCCAGTTTTCTACCGTAGAAAGTCGCCACGCCTCACCGCGATGATCGAATCCAGCTACCTCCACGCCGATCGCACGCCGGGAATTATTGATGGGATCTTGATAAAATCGGATTTGAATTAAAATACTGCGACTTCGCCAAGATTTGCTAATACCAGGAAAGTGAAAGCCAATATCTATAGAATCGGGATCGACTAACTCCCTAGTTTCCGGGTCATTTTTCCAGGGTTTGAGATCGGATTTGGCATCAGGAAACTCGAATTTGAACAAATTAACTACCGTGGCAATGTTGCTGGCGAGTTCAAGGTTCGTTGCCTGTTCAGCTGCGTTCACTAAAAAACACTCCTATATCGCGTCGGCATCTTCGGGGATGTGAAGAGAGAAAAACCGCCAGAAGGCTTATATATATTGGTGTTTCAGCTTATCAAGAGCTTTGATATTTAGCAACTCTAAATCATATTTCCCTAACAATATCAGTTAACGTGAGTTCGACAAGTTTTATTTGACCTCTCCCCCAGCCCCTCTCCGACACGGAGAGGGGAGCAAAAAGCTGAATTTTTCCTTGCTCCTCCCTTTCCGTTTCGGAGAGGGAGGCTGGGA
>NZ_NOLJ01000006.1:351363-485711 GCF_002246015.1 Nostoc sp. 'Peltigera membranacea cyanobiont' 210A | reverse complement strand
GGTTCATCGAACTCACGTTCAGTTACTAACAGAAACCAAAAATCGCTTCTTGTTGGGACTGCCTAACACCTATTAAGTAATTGTACTTAAAAATTACTCAAAAGCAGATGGAACTCTGCTCTTTAGAGAAAATATCAAGATTTTCTGCAAAATCCTTGGCTGACAAGAACGATTGACTGCGCTAGCGATCTAAAATGACACTGTGAATCGGTAAACCAAAAGCAATTAAGTTCAATATATGGTGCGTCAACGCTCGATTTTTTCATTTTTCCTAGTACTATTGGCCACATTCCTGATTAGTTGTGGTGGCCCTGGTGTTGCGATCGCACCTCCGACTTACACAGCAGTACAACTTGAAAAAATTCAGGCTTATGTTCCTGAAATTCAGGCTGTGCGCGATCGCTCAGAAGAGTTGACAACCCTGATTAAAAGAGGTGATTGGATTAATGTGCGTAACTTTATACATGGCCCCATAACAGAAGCAAAGCTGAATCTGACTTATGTCACTCCCAACCTTCTACCCAAAGACCAACCCATCGCACGTCAAATAACGCGAGATTTTTTTAAAGACCTGGTTAAACTCGATAAAGCTACTAGTGCTGGCAATCCTCTAGTTGCCTTGAATCAATCCCAAGCTGCTTTCGCAGAGATTGACAAATTCCTCGACCTGCTTCCTAAGACCAGCAGTGAAGCAGAGGCAAGTTAAGGGCAAGGTAAGATGAGCAAAGGGGATGAGGGAACAGGGAGAGTAAAAATTGCTTCCCTGTTACCTCATCTCCTGCATCTCTCCCATCTTTGCCTCAAAACAGCAATGAGTCATGTGGTTATTATCGGTTGTGGTGTGGTTGGGGCTGCGATCGCTTACGAACTCAGTCAAGTAAAAGGGCTGAAAATCACAGTTTGCGATCGGCAAGCACCAGCACAAGCTTCTACGGGTGCTGCACTTGGCGTTTTAATGGGCGTAATCAGCCAAAAAATCAAGGGTAAAGCTTGGCAGATGCGACAAACTAGCATCCAACGCTATGAAACCTTGATTCCTGAACTAGAAACTTTAACGGGTCGCAAAATCCCTTTTAATCGTCAGGGAATTCTCATGCTTTTATCTGATTCCTCCCTAGAGGAGATGTCAGCATGGGAAAAACTAGTAGAAATTCGCCACTCTCAAGGCTGGAATTTAGAAATTTGGGACACGGCTAAACTCAAGAATATCTGTCCTCAAATTAATAACGAAAAAATCACTGGCGCTGTCTATTCTCCGCAAGATCGCCAGCTAGATCCAACTGCCCTGACATTAGCTTTAGTTGAGGCTGCCGAGAAAAATGGTGTAACTTTCAAATTTGGCGTGACTGTTTTGGATGCCCCAACCTCAACACCTGAATTTTGCAATCAACTTGAGACTACAGAAGGAAAAATAGCCGCAGATTGGTTTGTAGTCGCAGCTGGGCTAGGTTCGACACCACTGACAGCAAAATTAAATCAAATAATTGATATCCGCCCCGTGCTAGGGCAAGCGTTGCAAATGCGTGTGGGGCATCCGTTAGGTAATACCGACTTCCAGCCAGCTATTACGGGTAACGATGTGCATATTGTTCCTGTGGGTGGTGGAGATTATTGGGTGGGTGCAACAGTGGAATTTCCTAGCAATGGCGATGAGATACCGCCAAATCAAGAACTGCTGGAATCTGTTAGAGAACAAGCGATCGCATTTTGCCCAGAGTTAGCCACAGCAATAATTCTCCGCACTTGGTCGGGGTTACGTCCCCGCCCTGAAGGTCGCCCAGCCCCAGTTATTGGTAAGTTGCCAGGGTTTAGTAATGTCCTCCTAGCTACCGGACACTATCGCAACGGCGTTTTACTAGCGCCCGCTACAGCTTATGCGATTCGTGAGATGATTATTTCTCAGGGGTTGGGGACTGGGGACTAGGGACTGGGGACTAGGGACTGGGGACTGAATTCTTCTTATCAATACCCAGTACCCAATCCCCAGTACCCAGTCCCCAATGCCCAATATAGGAAAATAGCGTGTCAATAACAGAACATAAAATCAATGTAGATTCACTGGAATGGTTTTATCGGGAATCTTTACCAATCGGCAGAAGTGACTTAGCGCCTGTGTTGTTGCTACACGGCTTAGTTTCACAAAGTTACAGTTGGCGTCATATTATACCTGCTTTGGCGAATCAGGGGACAAGAGCGATCGCTCCTGATTGGATTGGTTACGGCTTTTCTGCCAAACCAGAAAAACGAGATTTTGCTTACACTCCCGATGCTTTTATCACAGCTTTAGAAGGATTTATTAAAGCTTTAGAACTTGAACATTTTTCTTTAGTTGTCCAAGGATTTTTAGGTTCTGTAGGTCTGCAATATGCTTTGCGTCATCCAGAACAAATTGCTAATTTAGCTATTTTAAATACACCAATTTCAACTGCTGCTAAATTACCCTGGAAAATTAAACAAATGGGTTTACCTTTAGCAGGTGAAGTCATGACCCAAGACCCCTTATTAGTCGATCGGACGCTAGAAGGTGGAAGCCGTTATCGCATAGGAGATAAAGATTTAGATGTTTATCGAAAACCATTTTTAACTGCTTCTTCATCTGGTCGAAGTCTCTTAGCAAGTATTCGCAATTTACAGCTTGATTCAGCCATGACAGAAATACAAACTGGCTTTAAAGAATGGCAACAACCAATTCTGATTCAATGGGGTATGATTGACCCTTGGCTACCTGTAGACATTGCCGAAAACTTTGCCAATTCCGTACCAAATACCGAATTAATAAAACTTAATAACGTCGGACATTATCCTCAAGAACACTACCACGAGACGATTTTGCAAGACCTTTTACCTTTTGTGCGTCGTAAAGATGCTCATTGACAATATAGCTCTGGCAAAAATCGATATTATAAAAATGAATGTCAGAATTCAGGAGTCAGAATCAATTAGTAGAGGATGCAAAATCATCACTGTAGCCCACTAAATGGAAGGTTGAGTGGCAGAATTAAAATGTTGTTTTCTGTTAAAAGTCCATCCTTTAACGGGTGGAATATTCTGAATTCTGAATTCTGGCTCCTGACTACTTTTTATTACCATTACAAGTAAAGGAGATTATGATTCATGGCTTATTCATGGTTTAAAGCTTTTCATATTGTCGGATTTGTAGTTTGGTTCGCTGGTTTATTTTACTTAGTACGTCTTTTTATCTATCACGTTGAAGCTAACCTTGAACCGGAACCAGCACGAACGATACTGAAAAATCAGTATCAAATTATGGAAAAGCGCCTTTACTATATCATCACTAACCCAGGAATGTACGTGACAATCGCAATGGCCATCGGTTTAGTAAGCACTGAACCGGATATTTTAAAAGAGGGATGGTTGCATATCAAACTGCTGTTTGTGGCTATTTTAATTGGCTATCATCATTACTGCGCCCGGCTGATGAAGAAATTAGCAGTAGATGAGTGTGGATGGAGTGGTCAGCAATTACGGGCTTTAAATGAAGCGCCTACAGTTATGTTAGTAGCGATCGTTTTGCTGGCTGTGTTTAAGAATAATCTCCCTACAGATATCGCTGCTTGGGCTATTTTCGCCATGATTATTTTGATGGCAGTTACTATTCAACTTTACGCCAAAAAACGCAGGCTGGATAAAGAGAAATTGACGGCACAAATAGGGCAACCACAAGAACAAAGTTAGACAAAGTAAGGTAGCACAACTGTGCTACCTTACTAAACGTTGCATCACAACAATAAATGCTACCAATTAACTATTACTTCATCCTGGAAACCTTTACAGTAAATCATCCCCAGGAATTACGGTAGTGTAGAAAACATATTTGCGATTAGCGACATAACGTCGGTCTTGTTTAATAATTGCCATAAACTCTCTATGTCCCTCACGGGTACGCCCCACTAAACAACCCGCACTGGCAAGGCGAATATCATTCCGGGGGAAATCAAAGCCGTAGTGTTGATTAACGTAAAAATTATCACCTGTATCAAGTTTGTCGCCAGTCCGTGTAAAATCTTGGTTGAAATCTCTACAAACAGTTATATCTCCAACTTGCACTAATGCTTCGTGAGGTTCGGCTGTGCCGTGAGTACCAACAGCCCAAGCTTTGTATTGTCCAAACTGAATCCTAGCTGCTCCTTTAGGATTCATCGGATTATAAGTGTAGTACCTCCCTGGTTCTGTAGTAGCTTCCCAGTGATCTACGATTTTGGGAACACCATTTACTACTTCGATCACAATGCGGCGATCGTTAAATTGATTGGGTGTATCACTGTTGAGAGTCCAGTCTCCATTCATACCCTCTACATAAACAATGTTGTATTCTTTGGGATTGGTAAATACCTGATAACCTTTGGCTAGCATATATTTCACAATCTTACTAGCGATGTCATTGCCTAGTTTTAAGGGGGGTTTAGGAAGATCGTCTATTTTGGTTTCAATTAGTTTCTTGGCTGTGACTGCTCCTAAAAAGCCACTCTCTTCAGTCTTTATTAATTCTTGAAATTTTTTGAGAGATATCACAGAAACAGGGCCAAATTTACCATCGGCTGGAGGTTCCAGCAAACCTAAGCCGATTAACAATATCTGAATCTGACGAGCCAAGTCTGCATCTTCTGCGATCGCATCAAATGACCATTTCTCATCTTTTCCCAAGAAATCTTGTAGTTTCATTATGCACCTGCTTTCATTTACTGAGTTCTAAGTATAAACATCATTTTAAAAATTGATGTCGTCTAAAACTATACTCTAACGTAAAATATGATGTCAGCTGGAGTCTGCGATCGCACACACATTGCCTGAATGCAATACTTCATACAGGCTACATTATTAATTAGCTCAATTTCTCTGCTGCGCGTCCAAGCAGCAACTCGTCGTCAGGCATCGCCTCTGTAAAACCCGAAATGACTAACGAAGAACTGCTGGAAATTATTGAACAAGCTGCCAAAGACAAGGTGAGAAAATTAGACCTTTCTGACAAAGGCTTAACAACACTGCCAGCCGAAATTGGACGACTTACCAACCTGCGTTCGCTCTATCTTGGCAACAATCAACTGAGCAGTCTGCCAACGGAAATTGTCCAACTCACCAACCTGCGTTCGCTCGATCTCAGCAACAATCAACTGAGCATTCTACCACCTGAAATTGTCCAACTTACCAACCTGCGATCGCTCAAACTCCGCAGTAATCAACTTAGCAGTCTGCCACCTGAAATTGTCCAACTCACTAACCTGCGATTGCTCAATCTCCCCAGTAATCAACTAAGCAGTCTGCCACCTGAAATTGTCCAACTCACTAACCTGCGATTGCTCGATCTCAGCAACAATCAACTAAGCAGTCTGCCACCTGAAATTGTCCAACTCACTAACCTGCGATTGCTCTACCTTGTCAGTAATCAACTGAGCAGTCTGCCACCAGAAATTGTCCAACTCACTAACCTGCGTTCGCTCAACCTCAGCAGTAATCAACTGAGCAGTTTGCCACCGGAAATTGTTCAAATCACTAACCTACAGAGGCTCAACCTCATCGGTAATCAACTGAGCAGTCTGCCACCGGAAATTGTCCAACTCACCAACCTGCGAGCGCTTTATCTTGGCAACAATCAACTGAGCAGTCTGCCATCGGAAATTGTCCAACTCACCAACCTGCGAGCGCTCTACCTCTGGGGTAATCAACTGAGCAATCTGCCACCGGAAATTGTCCAACTCACCAACCTGCGATCGCTCCACCTCTGGGGTAATCAACTGAGCAATCTGCCACTGGAAATTGTCCAACTTACTAACCTGCAATCGCTCTACCTTTGGGATAATCAACTGAGCAGTCTGCCACCGGAAATTGTCCAACTCACTAACCTGCGATTGCTCGATCTCAGTAACAATCAACTGAGCAGTCTGCCACCTGAAATTAGGCAACTAGCAAATCTAAAAAAGCTGGATATTCGTAGAAATCCAGTCCCCATTCCACCTGAGATTTTGGGGCCAAAGGATTTATCAAAAAATCCAGGGAATGTGAATGAAGTTCTAGATTTCTATTTCCGGGTGCAAGATCCAGCCGAAACAGAACCATTCTACGAAGCAAAATTCTTAATTGTTGGGGAAGGAGGAGCCGGTAAAACCTCTTTAGCTAAGAAAATTGCAGATGAAACTTACGAACTTCAGCCAGATGAGGAATCAACGCAAGGTATTGATGTGATCCAGTGGCACTTTACACAGCCCAATGGTAAAGAGTTTCGCGTCAACATCTGGGATTTTGGCGGTCAGGAAATCTACCACCAAACCCATCAGTTTTTCCTCAGCAAGCGTTCTCTCTATGCCTTAGTTGCCGACACTCGCAAAGAAAACACCGATTTTTACTGGTGGTTGAAGGTTGTTGAACTTTTGAGTGACAAAAGTCCAGTCATGATCGTCAAAAACGAAAAGCAAGACCGTCAGTGCGAAGTCGATGGAGGGCAGTTACGAGGAGAATTTAACAACCTCAAGGAAATTCTGTCAACCAATTTAGATACTAATCGCGGTTTGGCAGAGATTAAAAAGACTATTCAACTTTACATCAGTAATCTTGAGCATGTTGGTACACCTTTACCAAAACTCTGGGTAAGAGTCAGAGCTGCTCTAGAGAACTATTCCCCAAATTACATCAGCTTTGAAGAATACTGTACCCTTTGCCGAGTCAATAATTTAACTGACCGTAAAGACATGCTGCGCTTGAGTAGCTATTTACATGACCTCGGCGTTTGCCTCCATTTTCAAGATGATTCTACACTCAAACACTACGTCATCCTCAAACCGGAATGGGGAACATCTGCCGTTTACAAAGTTTTGGATAATCAAACTGTCAAACAAAAGCTAGGTTGTTTTACCAAGGAAAACCTTAAAGATATTTGGCAAGACGGTGAATATATAGATATGCGAGATGAACTCCTGCAATTAATGATGCGGTTCAAGCTTTGCTACGAAATTCCGGGTCGTCGTGACATTTATATTGCGCCTCAATTGCTCTCCATTGAAAAAGCTGATTATACCTGGGACGATCGCAACAACCTAATCCTGCGCTACACCTATACATTCATGCCCAAAGGCATCCTCACCCGTTTTATTGTCGAGACGCACCCTTGGATTGAACAGCAAAAACTCGTTTGGAAAAACGGTGTTGTTCTTAACAAAGACCAAACTCGTGCAGAAGTCATTGAAAACTATCATCAACGGGAAATTAAAATCCGTGTAGCCGGAAACCGCAAAAAAGAACTGATGGCTGTCATCACCCATGAACTCGAAAAAATCCACAACTCTTACGAACGTTTGCAATATCAAACTCTAGTTCCTTGTAACTGCGAAACTTGTAAAAATCTGCCCATACCTTATTCCTATTCTTTAGACAAACTCAATAAGCGCTTGAGCGATCGCCGTTACCAAATTGAGTGCGAAAACAGCTATGAAATGGTAGATGTCCGTAGGTTAATCGATGATGTCATGCTCCAAACCGATAGAGCAGATGGGGAAATCAGCCCCAAAGTTACATCGTTGCAAAACGAACTGGAGCAACAAAGAGAGGAATCATTAAAACATCGCCTAAAAGATAGCAATCAAAAGGAAGTGTTTATCTCCTACACTTGGCGAGATCAACAAAGTAAGCCACTTGTAGAAAAAATAGAGCAAGCATTTCAAGCCAAAGACATCAAAATTCTTCGTGATACCAATGCAATTGGCTATAAAGAAAGATTTAAAGAATTCATGCAGCGTTTGAGCCGTGGTACATGCGTAATTTTAGTAATTAGCGACCAGTACTTGAAGTCAGAAAATTGTATGTATGAACTGGTTGAAATCGCTAAAGATAAAGACTTTTATAAACGAATATTTCCGATTATTTTAGCAGATGCCAAGATTTTTAAATCTATTGAAAGACTTAAATATATTAAGTATTGGGAAGACGAAATTGAAGAATTGAATAAAGCTATGAAAGAAGTTATGGCAGATAATTTGCAGGGGATTCGAGAAGATATTGACCAATACAGAGAGATACGTAATATGATCGCCAAACTTACCGACCTGCTCAGAGACATGAATACTCAGACTGAAGATATTCACAGCGAATCAGAATTTGAGAGATTGGTGAATGCGATCGCACAGCGTTTAGATGAGTAAAAATAACCTCCTATTGATTAAGCTCAGAGGTTGAGCAATGTCTCTGACAAGCTAGACTTACGCCCTTTTAACTCGACAATTTGTGTTCTGAGGTGCAAGCTTTAAGTTCAAAAGTAGAATGATGAGTGTTAAAGGTGCAAGTCCGAGGATAAAAGGCGCAACTGCGAGTATAAAAGGCTCAACTTCGAGGATAAAAGGTGTAACTGCGAGTATAAAAGGCTCAACTTCGAGGATAAAAGGTGTAACTGCGAGGACAAAAGGCTCAACTGCGAGGCTTAAAGGTGAAGCGATCGCTCTTTTAACTCGACAATTGGTGTTAAAAGGTGCAATCTTCAACTTTAGAGGTGGAATGATGAAGTTTTGAGGTGAAGCGATCGGATTTACGACTTAGAAGACAGTTCAAACGCCATCTGCGAACGATAAAAACAGACATCAAACTCTAAGAAAAAATTCATGCGTCCTAAAAGTAACGGCACGTCATCCGTGAGACTCCAAGCAAATACCAATCGAACTGGTGCAAAGCTGGCTATTTGAGCAGATATAATTAATCCTTTTGCTTCAACTGGTGCAAGGTTTCCAGCCAGTTGCACTGAGGTTGTTAATTCTTCCCAAGACACCCCTAACAGAATACCCAGACTGTAAGGTAAAACATTAATACTAGCTCCAGTATCCAATAAACCTGAAACGTTGACGACAGAATTTTTGTAGCTTAACGTCAAAGGTAATATTGGTACCGCATCGATATCCCCGAACACATCACGACTTTCAACGAAGGGAAATCTTTGTGAATTAAGCATCGTTTATCTGTCTGTCTTCTTCTAGCAATGCAGCTAGTTTATTAGCAGCTTCATGGGAATTATAGGGAGACCACACATGATAAGTGACTCCTGGCTGTAACGACAATGTTTCTTCTTCAGTAGCTAGTTCTTGAACTAAGAACTGTATGACCTTGAGTTTATCTGCACGAGATAGCTTGTGCAAGGTTGGGAATAAATCTGCTGCGCTCATATCAAGATAAAAACGATTTTATTATGCAAAACCTATCCCTCTCCGCATCGGAGAAGGACAGACTTTAATAAAAGTTCAAGGCAGGAACAGGTTTGATAACTAAATTACTTGATTTACCGATGAGTATTTTGTCCATCACAACAAACTAAGGTTAGGTGTAGCTGTAGTTTTAGCCTGGTAAGCATTTTTGACACCAACCCAATTACTAGCAATTGGCATTCGCCAACCGGTTCCAAAGGCGCGATCGGTGATTTTTAAACCGGGGGGTGCTTGTCGCCGTTTAAATTCAGCCCGCGCTACCATTTGAATTACTCTGTCTACAATCACCGCATCGTGACCGGCTGCAACAATTTGCGCTGCTGATTGGTGGTTGTGAATCAAGCGTTGCAAAATATCGTCCAAAATTTCGTAAGGCGGTAGAGAGTCTTGATCGACCTGACCTGGTTTGAGTTCGGCGCTGGGTGCTTTAGTCAAAACGTTTTCCGGGATGATTTCATTATTGCGATTTAACCAATGGCAAAGTGAATACACACGGGTTTTAGGTACATCTGCAATCACTGCTAACCCGCCATTCATATCGCCGTAGAGAGTACAGTAACCAACTGCCATTTCTGACTTGTTACCAGTAGATAAAAGCAGATAGCCAAATTTATTAGCGATCGCCATTAATAAATTACCGCGAATCCGCGATTGGATATTCTCTTCAGCCAATCCAAACTCCGTACCCGCAAACAAATCACCTAATGTTTGATCGAAGCCTTGCATTAACTCGCCAATTGGTAAAAGATTAGTCTTAATCCCCAAATTTTCGGCTAATGCCAAAGCATCACTAATGGAATGCTCCGAACTATAAGGGGAAGGCATGAGAACACCGAGGACATTTTCTTTACCAAGTGCCGCCGTTGCGATCGCAGCTACTATTGCAGAGTCAATCCCGCCACTTAAACCCAACACTACTTTAGAAAAGCGACACTTCCGGGCATAATCTCGCACTCCCAAAACTAACGCTTGCCAAATTTCTTCATCTTCCGATTCATACACTGGTGCTACAGAACCCAACTGTAAATCACGCTGTGTTTCATCAAATTCTACTACTAATAAATCAGTGTCAAAACCACGAGCGCGACACATAATTTCACCTTGACGATTTAAGGCAAAACTACGCCCATCAAAAATTAGATCGTCATTTCCTCCAACTTGATTAGCGTAAATCATCGGTTGTTGAAAACGCACTGCACTATGCCTGAGCATAGTTTCACGAAACTGCTGCTTGCCAACAGTGTAGGGCGAAGCAGACAAATTTACAATCAAATCTACACCCAAAATTGCTAAGTCAGCAATCGGATTCACTGTATAACTACGTTTGCCCCAAAATTCCTCATCGTTCCATAAATCTTCGCAAATAGTTACGCCAATATCGATATTATCAAGAGTGAAATAATTAGCTTGCAAGCCTTCTTCAAAATAGCGGCGTTCATCAAAAACATCGTAAGTAGGTAAAAGTCGCTTGTGAAAAACTTGCTTAATCTTGCCATTCTCTAACAAAGCTATGCTGTTAAATAAACTTTTACCGCCACTAATATGTGCTTGGATATTCGGTTCAACAGTTCCTACCAACACAGCTAAATTTGGTGGTAAATCTTGAGCCAAGTTTTGCAAAGTGATGCCCATCGCTTCCACAAAACTAGGATTTAGTAATAAATCTCTTGGTGGATAGCCACACAAAGAAAGTTCTGGTGTCAACAACAAACGCACACCACTAGATGCTGCTCGTTGTGCCGCCTCCAGGATTTTTTGGGCATTTAAAAGCAAATCACCAATAGTAGGATTAATTTGAGCGATCGCAATTTTCATATTATTTGTCATTAGTCATTGGTCATTTGTCATTAGTCAAGAGTCATAAGTTACTCTGGATCTTTGGATGCAAAGTAACGTGAGTTCGACAAGTCTTATTTGACCTCTCCCCCAGCGCCTCTCCGACGCCCAGAGGGGAGCAAAAAGCTGAATTAATTTTTCGTTGCTCCTCCCTTTCCGAAAAGGAAAGGGAGGCTGGGAGGGAGAGGTTCATCGAACTTACGTTCAAGTGATTGATTAAATAAACACCAAAGGTTTATCTTTTAAGGGAGCAAAAGCTTCCGCGTCAAACTTATACAAACTAGCTGGACGACCAGCACCCCGTGATACCTTAATTCCGGTATCGCATAAAAAACCTAACTTGAGTAGACGCGCCCGAAAATTAGAATAATCGGAAAAGTTATCACCTAAAACTGTGGCGTATAACTGATATAAATCATTCAAGGTGAACATTTCTGGCAAGACTTCAAAAGCCACTGGGCTATACTCTAATTTATTTCGCAACCGCCTATGGCCATAAGCCAAAATTTCGTTATGGTCAAAAGCTAATTGCGGCACTTGTTTTACCGGATACCAAGCGATACCAGTCATGCGATCGGCAATTAATTCGGCTTCTTCAAATCGCACTAGGGCAAAGTAACTAACTGATAGATAACGCACACCATAACTATCAGTTGCTTCCCGTGGATCGCGATTTGGCCCGCCAAAAGTATAGAGTTGTTCTAAATAGAGATTGTTGACTTTAATTTTCTCTGCCATAATGCGATAGGCGGCATCTTCTAAAGACTCTCCTGGACGTACCAAAGTACCAGGAAGACTCCAATGATTTAAAAATGGTTCTTGCTGTCGCATTACTAGGAGAACTAACAGCCGATTTTGTACAGTATCTACAGAAAAAATTACATTATCAACACCAACCTTGAAATCGGCCAAAGGTTGTTGGTTTAACGGAGTTGGTATCTTTTTTTGTGAACGTCCTGGCATTCGTACAAATGCTCTCGATTAATATAGGCAACTACAGGGGCTGTGAGGGCTTGGGGATCTCCATGTTCGCGGTACGCTGTTGAGGAAACATCTAGACCGGTCAGACTAGCGATCGCAATCTTCCCTCCCAGCTTTTGCACTACCTCTGAACTAGATTCATCTATTGCATATCCGGGTCGCGGTACAATCAGTAGTTGCACTTGCTGTAACAAATCTTCAATGCGATACCAACGTGGTAGCTGACTCAGTAAATCTGAACCAACGATCATCGTTAATTCAGCGTCTTCACCCCAAGTAAGCTTCGCTTTTTCAACTGTTTCCAGCGTTCTGAAGCTACTCAATTCTTGTTCCAAAGCAATATTATGCCGTGGCGCGTCTATATCCGCAATCAACAGCCGCAACATTGCCGCCCGATGTTCTAAGGGCGTTTGATGAGACTTAAATGGATTATCCGCCGCCCAAACCGCTACCCAATCATAACCCTCAGACAACCAACTCAGAATTTTTTGATGTCCCGCAGTTGGTGGATCGGCACTAGTACCAAACAAAGCAACTCTCATAATAATTCGTAATTCGTAGTGACGCTCGATGACTCGCTAACGTAGTTCGTAATTAAGACATACCGAAAGAGCAATTATTACCTCTGTGTACTCAGCGCCTCTGCGGTTCGTTTCTTAGTCTCCTCCGTCAACATCCGTAACCCCTCAGAAATCTCCACTTCTACAGCCACCGGATGATCCAAAAGCCGTGTTTGTAGTGGCAAACTAGCAACTGAAGCGGCGGTACGTTGACGAATTGTTGCCAACGACTCTAACGGCTGTATCCGTTCACCGTGTTGCACTACCAACTGCAACAAAGGTTCTTCTTCCAAAGGAATTTCACCTAAGAGTCCCAACCTGTCTGCTTTTACCTTACCTCCCGTAAACGAGCGAAAAATCTGCTTGCGTCCTGGATAAGTAACTTTACCACTTGACTGCTTCATCACTGGGATGCCATCAATGTCTACAAGTTTATAGACTCCATTTACAGGGGAACCTGTAACTAATCGCGTTCCCAGTCCGTAACCATCAATTTCGGCCCCAGCAGCTTTTAATCTGGCAATTTCCCACTCATCCAAGTCGCCACTAGCAAAAATTGGCACACCGGGAAGGAGCGATCGCACCTGTTTTGATAAGGTAACTAAATCTCCTGAGTCCAATCGCACTCCTGACAATTGCATTTCCCCAGAATTGACTTTTTCGGCCAAGCGTTGGGCAGCAGCAATGGTATCGTAAGTATCAATCAGCAATGGCGCACCCGGAAAATAGCGATGAAATGCACTAAAAGCTTGTTCTTCAGTGCCTTCTATTGCTGATAATGCCATTACTAAAGCGTGTGCCATCGTACCACTTGGCTTTTCTCCCAGTTGTAGCGCTGCTAACACATTGGAGGTGGAATCTAACCCACCTGCCAACGCCGCCCGCGCCGCCCACAAAGACCCTTGGGGACTAAATGCTCGTCTGGTGCCAAATTCTAAAAGTGTTGCTGATTCCCCCGCGATATCCCGCAACCGTGCTGCTTTTGTGGCAATCAAAGTCTGGTAATTAATCGTATTCAGGAGATAAGTTTCCACTAGTTGGGCTTGCCAAAGGGGTGCTTCCACCCGCAACAGTGGTTGATTGGCAAATACAGCCGTCCCTTCTGGTACTGCCCAAACATCACCCGTAAACTTTCCCTCAGCTAAAAGTGACCAAAAGCGATCGCTTGCGTGAGCAAAAATTCCTGTTGCCTGTAATGCCGCAATTTGCGCGGAACTAAAGCGGATTTTGGCTAAATATTCCAATGCCTGCGTCAGCCCCATTGCAATCAAATAACCAAAACCCTCTGGCAATCGTCTGACAGACAATTCAAAGCTTGCCCGTCGTTGTTCTATACCTTCGCCTGTGTAACAAGCTGCCATCGTCAATTGATAAAGGTCGGTCAGCAAGCTGTAGTCATCGGCAGAAAGGTTTAGTTCCTGGTTCTGCTGGCTTTGCTGTTTATATACATAGTCCAAATCTGGCAAAGTTGTCATGCAAGAGCTTCCTTACAAGATGCTTCTTTTATTTATGGTAATATTTACCATAAATAATGTCAACTCCCTGCAAGTATATTGTCTGAGATTGCCGGATAACAGTAGATTTATCGGTAGCTTAATACTAACTTCATCAAATACTTAATATGTTTTAATAGTGATAGCGCGTAATAATGTTAATTAGAGCGGGTGGCTAATCAAGGAAAATAATATCCTGTCAGAGAAAGTTTGTTTTGCTTCGCTATTTTCCCAAATGGGTTGAAAGAAACAACTATGTTACAATTAGAATCGGAGAGAAAAGTTTGACTTTTTGACAAGCTAAAGTATTGCGAACTTATCTGAATAAACATTGCATATAGTCTCAATATATTGAGAATAAGAGCAAGGCTTGAATATCAGTATTAGAGTATAGGTAGCACAATTAAAGTGGCTCGAAAATAAGGAGTCCAATATTATGGCTATTTCCAACATCATTGCGAACATAACCAAGTATATTTCTGAAGCTGCAATGCGGATTTTTGGGCCTAATGATGACGCTTATCCTGCTACAGGCGTACAACCTTTTACAGGTGAACCTTACGATAAGCGTAAAGATGATAATAATTAGGTGCTGATATAGAAGGTGCTGACACGGTATGTGAAAAATATTTATGAACAAAAAGATCCCCGACTTATTGAAGAAGTCGGGGATCTGATTTTCTCGGTGCAGAACCAATCAAATAGGATTGCTATAGTTGCGTTGCGATTGACATAAACTACTTGGTAACAGATTGTGCAGCCGAAAATATTTGTTGTGCCGTTAGTTGTAAGTTGGGAAAGATTAAGGAGATAAGTCGATCGTTATTTTGAAATAATTGTTTTTGATACTCATCCTCTATTAGGTTGCAAATTGTCACCGTTGGCTGTTTGGGTTTACCAATATATTCTCTGCCACCAATACCTAAATAATCAACAATCCAATATTCAGGAATTCCTAACAGGGCGTAGTCTTCGGCTTTACGGGCGTAATCGTTCTGCCAGTTTGTGCTGACAACTTCAGCAATCAGTTTTATTGAGTTTCCTGATGTAATTATATCAAGTCCGGGTAATTAGTTCTGATTCCCATAGTCATTGCACCCCACCCCCAGCCCCTCCCCGCCGGCGGGGAGGGGAGACAAAGCATAGCTTTGGCGGGGTGGGGTTCTTAGGGTTTAGTAAGTAATCAAGCGGACATGATATTACAGGTTGTTGCCATAATGGTTCATTAATTAATTGAGTTTGGTTTAACACAATCACATCGGGACGAAAAGCTGTTTCTGTTCCTAAGAGTTTGATTAGACAGCGATGGGGAATAAAGTAGCTTAGATCCTGACGATCAATTTCTACATTCAGCTTTCGCCCAATCAATGCAGATACTTGCTCGTGTGGCCCGGTTGGTTCCATCTCAATTAATTCACCATCAATTAGTTCATAGCGATCGCACTCACCGTAATGGCTAATAAATTCATCAACGGTTAGAACTTTTGGGGCTGATTTAACCATTGTGATTATTCCTCATGATTTGGTACGAGCCACTAAGGTAAAGCGTTATAGCGATGAATTATGCTCAATATAAGAGCAAAGAGCAGAGTTAATTAGAGATTCGTAGCCTTTTCCTTTGCTTTTAAACCAATCTAGAATATCTCGATCTAGTTGAATTAACGTGGCTTCTTGACTAACAGGTTTTACCATTTTAGCTGTTTCCCAGAATTGCTGATCTAATTCAGGAATATCTGAAGTATCAATCGCTGTATCAGGGATATTTTGGAGTTCTTTAAGTCGATTGGGCGAGATGCTGATAAAGTCAAGTGTAATAAATAAAATAAAGGCATGAGGAAAAACTCACGCCTTTTTATTTAAACTTTTTTCCCACCGCCTACTAAGAGTTCCAGAATGACTCCATTTGTCCAGCCGAAGCCAACTTCGTTAGAACTATATCCAAAGGAGATTTCATCGGAAACGTTGGCAGAACAGCGTTCAACATCATATTTCTCAACTAGGGTATTGTGACGCTCGAATTCTTTATTTACCATAGCCAGAAATTTGTTGGCAATGCGATCGCCTTCTGTATGATAACCATAGCGGTGAAGTCCCTGGACGGCAATTAACGTCAATGGTGCCCAGCCAAAAGGCGCATCCCACTGGTTTCCGGTAACATGAGTACTGGTCAAAATTCCGCCTGGGGCTTCAAACAAAGAGAGATTTTCCGCCACTCGCCGGGCTTGGGTTGGAGAAGCAATTCCCAGCCACAGAGGATAGAAGGTAGTAGCAAATTCGTAGCCGCGGCCTTTTCCACTCTGGAAGTGGTAGTCTAAATAGAGTCCTCGTTCTTCATTCCAGAGAAATTGATCGATCCGATCGCGGCGGATATCTGCACGATCGCGCCATTGTTGTTCCAGTTGTTCGTTCCCCAAAATCTCGTTAATTTGCCCCAAGTCTTGTTCTACCTGATACAAGAAACTGTTGAGGCACACAGGAGCGTAGTGGAGAATATCAGCACTGAAAGGGCCAAATCGGTTGGTGATATCAAAACCGGACTCGCGCATAGTGCGATCGCCCTTATAAAATAGACTGGTCAGTTGGTCATTTTCCCGATCGTAGTAAAGATTGACATCATAATCTTCAACCTCAAAGGTTTGGTAATATTCCTTGACGCGATCGTAGTGGCTTTTTCCCTCTTCATCTCGCTCGGAAAACAAAACTTCTGGCGCGGGGCCTTCCCCAAAAGCATAAAATCTGGATAAGCCTGTTGCAGCATTTAGGTGGGGCGGAACTACCCAGTAATAATAAAATTGCTCTAACAAGGGTACGGTTGCCTTCAACCACTGTTCATCTTGAGTGTGCTGGAATAACGCCAAAACCATCATACTCAGGACTGGAGGCTGCGATCGCGACAGCATATAAGTCCGATTGGCGTTGAGGATAGTGCCGTAATGTTGCACTTGGTACAGCAATTGCTCAACTTGGCTTTGTGCTAGCTCCAATTCTCCATCGTGCAAAAGTCCTAGTAATATAAAGTAGCTGTCCCAGCCATACATTTCGTTGAAGCGTCCACCTGGTACGACATAAGGCCCTGGTAGGTATAGTAACCCATGCTCTTTAATCGCTTCGACTTCCGAGGGCAAAGTGCGAATTTCTAGCTGTTGCATATCTTTTGAAGATAGCGATCGCTCCAACACAGTCTGAATGTTGGGACAATCTTCTGAGGGTGAAATATAGACGATCCAAGGAGTGTCTTTTTTGTGGTCTAGTTTGGTGTCTTTTGCAGATTGTAATAAGTGTTCGTGCGATCGCGTTAAAGTTTTCCACGTTTTTTTGATGTGGAGGCGCACGGCGTCAATCTGTGCTGTGGTAAGTGCTGGTGGAGTGTCGGTATAAGCTGGAGTTGGAGTAGTCATAATTCATCTCAAAATTCAAAATGGGGGCTGGGGAATAGAGACTAAGGACTAAAAACAGGGAGTAGCGCTATCAAGGTGAGTCTGGATGAGACTGCAACTTCTATTTCATTACTAGCTCAGAACTCGCAACTTCGAGATCAGTACTTGGAATTTTCAGACTTTTAAAGGAACATGAACAAATACGAAATTCAATCTACATATCACCTGGATTTGCCTAGATAGGGAGCAAGTGAGAAATCCAAGGGGTGTGGGAGGTGTGGGAGGTGTGGGAGGATGGGGAAGAAGTCTTACCCCCCACACTTCCCACACTCCCCACACTCCCCACACTCCTCTTCCCCCTCTGCCTACACTATGCGTGAGAAATCCGGGAGAAGAGTTTTCCCCTCTGCCTCTTTTGCCCAATACCCCTTAATCACTGACTAACAACGCAACTGGAAAATGGGCTAGGGCTGCTGCGATAGATAAGGTTTCTGTAGACTTTAAGGATTGCTGAGTTAGGACGTTTTTCCAGGTGTGAGAAGTTCCAGAGGGTAATTGCAGATGTGTATCTTGCCAAACTGACTCGCCCAAGGGATTGTCTCCTGGCTGGATGAGACTAGTTAAAAAGCGGGGCGCGATCGCGATCGCTGTTTGATTCCCCTCCCGTCGCGCAAAGGCGATAATGTGATTGGCGTAGGTTCCCTGAACTTCTAACGGCAAGTAGTCGCCATCCTGGAATAATGAGACATAGTTTGTTCTAGCTTGGAGTAATTGAGCCGTTAAAAACAGTTTGATTCTGCCATCTGTTTTGTCGTTCAGTAACTCCTGAATTAGTCCAAGAATATCTGTTTTTGCCTGTTCGCGGATGGCGCTTAAGTAAGTACGTCGCTGTTCAAAATCCACGGGACGGCGATTGTCTGGATCTACTAGACTCAGCTCCCAAAGCTCCGTTCCCTGGTATAAATCGGGTACGCCGGGGGCGGTAATCTTCAGTAGAGTTTGGGAAAGGGAATTGAAGATACCATACTCTGCAATTCGCTGTTGAAAGGGACGAAAAGCTTCTAGAAATTCCCTGGAGATGGCAGGATCGAGTACTTTCTCAATAAAGGAAGTACAAGCTTCTTCATACTCGCTATCAGGTCGCAACCATGCTGTATGCACCTTCGCTTCTCGAATTGCTTTAATTATATAGTCCTTCACCCGTTCCACGAAGGATGCATGTTCCTGTTCCGCAAAAGGAAACGCCCCTACTAGGGTTTGATAGAGAAAATACTCATCGTTGCGATCGGGTATAGCGAACCCGTGGCGATCGCTACGATGTCCGCGATTAATGGCGCTCCAAGTATTTACCTGCTGATCCCACTCATCGGGGATTTCTGAAAGGACATTCAATCTGGCCCGCACATCTTCGCCGCGTTTGGTGTCGTGGGTAGCTGTGGTGTTCATTGTGTGGGGCCAGGTTGCTTGGTGCTGTTGGTTAAAGGCATGAAATTTGCTTACATCAATCCCAAAATGACCGGGATTACCCCCGACTTCATTCAACGACAGCAAGCGATTGTATACATATAATGTGGTGTCTTCTACACCTTTCGCCATTAGCGGGCCGCTGTATTGCTGCATTCGCAAGACAAAATATATCCACTGTTCGCGTTCTGTTTGAGTCAGAGAATCATCAAACTCTAGGAGCATTAACTTTTCAATAAAAGTCAGTTCGTGCTGCAACAGGGGTGTTTGTTCTTTGGCTTGGCGAATTACTTCTTGAATGGTAGCGCGATCGCTATCTCCAATTCCATCGGGCGTAATGTAAGTACGGTAAATCGGGAACAACGTCAAAACTTCAGCGATCGCTCTTTTTAATCCATTCAGCGTAAAATCATTGCCATAGCGGTATTTGCTGGAGATATTTTTTAATAAAAGAGCCAAACTGTCAATATCACCTGCTAAATTCTTTTCTAGGATTAGGTGCTTTTTATCCTTCACTATTGATGCATAATCTACTCGTGAACCGATAAAGTTATAGTAAATTTTATCGAACTGCGATTGATTTTCTGTTTGACAAAATACACCATTTACATAGTTGAGAAAGTCATATCCAGATGTTCCTTCAATTCCCCAATTTTCTGGTAGTTCTTCAGTCAGCTCTAAAATCTTTTCAACAGTGATATAAACATCACCCATTTTTTCGCGCAGCCTTTCGAGGTACTGAATTGGGTTATAAAGTCCATCAATATGATCGATGCGTAAACCTGTAAATTTGCCTTCCTCAACCAGTTTTTGAATTAGGCTATGAGTATTATTAAAAACCCGCACTTCTTCAACTTTCACAGAAATTAGTTCGTTGACAGTAAAGAAACGGCGGTAATTCATTTCCTCCGC
The DNA here is from genome assembly GCF_002246015.1 of Nostoc sp. 'Peltigera membranacea cyanobiont' 210A. Lineage (GTDB taxonomy): Bacteria > Cyanobacteriota > Cyanobacteriia > Cyanobacteriales > Nostocaceae > Nostoc. The sequence continues at coordinate 465,891 of NZ_NOLJ01000006.1, read as the reverse complement.
GCCAACCTTCCAGAAAGCGAGACGGTAAAACTGGTCATTAAGTAATTCATCTAGGAGGTTAAAGCTTTCGGAATTACCGGGTTCTCCGTTGAAAGTTTCGATATTTTCGTCAATGAACTCGTGGATGGCATCGTTTGTGGTGTAGAGTTCCCAAACTAATCCTTTAATAAATGCAATCTGGTCTTGTCGCTGTTTACCCGCCACCTCTGAAGGCACATTTTTGAGAATGTAGAGAATCCCCAAAAGCTTAATAAAATCGGGGTGATTGCGTCCCAGTGTGCGGGTGAGTTTCCCTAAATTATGGGTGATAAATTTTGTGTAAGATTCTAACCGGAGTGGCAATTTCAAGCTGTAATAGTTGACAGTTAAACCGTTCTGTTCGTATTGCAGTTGAATGTGTCCGTTTTCTAGGGATGCACCATAGAAATCTCCCAGCAAAGGAGCAAGAATTCGCTCTTGGCGATCGCCAAAGGGAGCATTCCAAGAAAGATCGAAGTAGTCGGTATAGCTGGAATCTGGGCCGTGTTCCAATACGTCCATCAAGTAATCGTTTTCGCTGCTATAGGCCATGTGGTTGGGCACAATATCTTGTAACCAGCCCATACCAAGGGATTGGATTTCATCAACTAATGCATCAAAGGATTCATTTGTTCCCAGTTCTGGATTGAGTTGAGTGGCATCTACTATATCGTAGCCGTGTGTACTCCCAGATCGTGCCTTGAAAATGGGGGAGGCATATAAATCGGAAATACCCAAATCTGCTAGATAAGCTGCGATCGCTTTGGCGTTGTCAAAGCCAAACTGGGGTGTAAACTGAATTCGATAAGTGGCGGTGGGAATTCGCATATTTTTTTAGTGGGGAGTAGAGAGTGGGGAGTAAGGGGGATGAGGTTTTGAGCATGAACGTTGAGCCTTTTAGAGGATGTTTGAAAAGTCCTCTTCTCGGTAGTGAAAAGTTCTAGATCCCCCTAAATCCCCCTTAAAAAGGGGGACTTTGATTCCGGGTTCCCCCCTTTTTAAGGGGGGTTAGGGGGGATCAATAAGTGTCTAACATCACAGCCAAACATTTTTCAAACAACCTTTTAGCTTGAACCTTAAGTCTTTTAGCTCGAACCTTAAGCCTTTTAGCTCGAACCTTAAGTCTTTTAGCTCGAACCTTAAGTCTTTTAGCTCGAACCTTAAGCCTTTTAGCTTGAACCTTAAGCCTTTTAGCTCAAACGTTAAGCCTTTTAGCTCGAACCTTAAGCCTTTCAGCTCGAACCTTAAGTCTTTCAGCTCAAACGTTAAGCCTTTTAGCTCGAATCTTAAGCCTTTTTGCTTGAAACTTGAGGTTATGAGGCTGAAACTTTAAGTTCTAACTCTCTCCCTCATCCTTTTTCATAGAGTACTAGACTAGTAGGTTGCAATTTCACTTCTTGTCCCACAGACAGATGTTCAGCAGCTTCAGAACCATGCCCAGACCATGAGGTATCAGCAGAGTCCAACAATTTATTAGCATTATGCTCAAACGGCAGAGTTACCGTCACTGGCGACGAATTGAAATTCATCACAAATATTATTTCACTGGATTCGCACCAACGGCGCACGATGACCACTTCCTTCTCTTCATCGCTAGTCGCTTCGATGAAATTGCGATCTTGGTTGAGAAGGGCTGGATGTGTCTTCCGTAAATTAATTAACTGACGATACCAATCCCAGAGAACTTTGTGCTTTCCTTCATTGCGTAATTCCCAATTCAGTTTAGACTTGAGGAAAGTTTCTGCCGATTCTGGATCTGGGGGATCGTCTGCATAGTGAAATGCTTCAAATTCTTCTCTGCGTCCGGCTCGAACTGCTTGAATCAAATCGGGATCGGAGTGACTGACAAAGTAAATAAAGGGTGCAGTTTCGCCGTATTCTTCTCCCATAAATAACAGGGGTAAGTTGGGCGACAGCAGCACAGCGCCAGCAGCTAACTTTAATCCTTCAAAAGAGATCCGCTGGGTGAGGCGTTCTCCTTTCATTTGATTGCCGATTTGATCGTGATTCTGAATGCAGACTGTAAACTGTGATAAAGGGCGATCGCGGCAAGATACGCCATGAAACCGTTTGCGATGTGGAGCATACTTCCAATCGTAGACAAAAGTATCGCTATAAGCTTTTGCTAAATCAGCACATTTCCCAAAATCTTGATAATATCCTTGGCGATCGCCTGTCAACAGTGTGTGCAATGCATGGTGAAAATCATCACTCCACTGAGCATCAAGACCATATCCACCCAATTCTGCCGGACGAATTATTTGCGGATTATTCATATCGCTTTCGGCAATTAAATGGCGTTTCCATTTTTGCCCTTGTTGTGAAAAATGATGAACTGCTTCCGCTAATTCCCACAAAAAATGCTTTGCCCCCAAGTCGTAAATTGCTTGAATGGCATCCAGGCGCAATGCATCAATGTGGAATTCACCCAACCAGTAAAGCGCATTTTCGATAAAATAATTTCGCACACCCTGACTATGGGCGTCATCGAAATTCAGTGCTTCGCCCCACGGCGTTTTATAGGTTTTAGTAAAATAGGGCGCGAACTGACTCATATAGTTGCCTTCTGGCCCAAAGTGGTTATACACCACATCCAGCACAACGGCGATATTATTTTGATGGCAAGCATTTACCAGTTGCTTGAGTTCGGCTGGACTACCGTAGGAATTTTGGACAGCATAAGGATAAACGCCATCATAGCCCCAGTTGCGATATGCCAGAGTTGCCTCAACATGAGTGTCTCCCGGAAACTGGGAGATGGGCATGATTTCAATGGCGTTAATTCCCAGTTCCCTCAGTTCTGGTAAACGGGGAATGATGGCGGTGAAACTTCCTTCTGGGGTGAATGTCCCAACGTGAACTTCATAGAAAATCATCGACTCTACAGGAATCCCAGTCCACCCTTCATCAGTCCACTCAAAAGAAGGATCGACAATTTGCGACGGCCCATGCACCCCTTCCGGTTGATACTGCGATGCCGGATCGGCAAAGTTGTCTTGGCCATTCAAGACATACCGATAAAGCGTACCCGGATACACATCGTTGACTTTCGTGTGCCAGTATCCCTCAGATTGAGGCTTGAGGGGAATTAACTGCTGTTCTGGCGTCAAAATTTTTACCGTGACGCTATCTAATAGCGGAGACCAAACTGTAAATTCACACTCTCCGTTACCCAAGTATTGAGCACCAATTTTCACGCAGTATCCTCCCGTCAGTTCAGTTTGTTGTGCCAAATTGCGGCGCGATGGCGTACCCGCCCTTTCCGGTGGCGATAAGCGAAGCTTAAGCCTTCGGCTATCGCAAATGTCATTGATTGCACAATGTTTACAAACACGCCAGATAGCATAATGGTTGGTCTAGCAGACTTTTTGCTAGCATCTGGAGGCGGATTTTTTACCAGAAAAAATTCTGTCTAATGACCAAAGAGGCAGGGGAGCAGNGGGGGATGAGGGGAAACCCCATAAATAAATATATTGGCTCTGAGACAAATACGTATTATTTATCGTCGCACTTTTCGCTCAAAATAAATATTTTTTCCTTGAGCATAAATACATTTATTAGCTCGTAACCCTAGACTGCTGGGGAATTACAGCATCTTTCTCCCCCTGCCCCCTGCCCCCTGCGTCAGACTGGGAATACGCTCACCTTTACTACCTACGGTTTGCAGCTACCATCTACACAGTACGATGATTGATATGTATTAGAACGTTTACCAAAGATTGCGTAGCGGTTATCGCGGATTTGTTCGTAAAAGCGATCGCCTGCCCATTTCATCCCCGGTAATGCTCGATAAGCGTCTACAAATATACTTCCTGCTGGCAATAACCGCCCAATTTCTTCTGCTGCATTACTGCCTTGCCAGCGTCTCTCAGGTTGATTGCCATCAATTAAAATCACCCCCTGTTCGCAATCTTGGGCTGAAATTCCCCACTGTAAAAGTGTTTGCTCATCTTGCATAGGACTGTAGCGAAACAGCTTTCCTTGGTCTAAGGTTTCTAGTAATTGCACCAGACTAACGCAGAGATTACAATTCCCGTCGTAGATTACGTAGTAATTCATAAAAATAACGGCTCTTTGGCAATTGAATTGTCGGATGTGTCTAAACACAACTTTGGTATTCTAGCTTAGAAAACTGTAGCGATCGCTCTTACCTCACCGAAACCAATCTCCAGTTCAAATATGCATAATGTCATCTAGCTTAAGTTGTAAATTTGGCAATAAATCAGAAGAAATAGTATCTACTAAGCGATATTGTTGTTTGTTGCTGGCAAACAGCGTTAACAAACGTTAAAGGTTGGTTGTTTGGGATTACCGATAAACATCACGATGCATTTGTACACCATGAAAGTCCTACAATCATAGTTTCCAAACAAGGACTATAAAATGTTTCTATATAAATTACTCTCACCACAAAAAATAATTAGCATTCTTACTTTTTAACAAAAGAACCTTGTGTATTGATTCCTGTTTAATATATAGTCTTTTTTCGTACACACATTGGCACAAGAAAATACTGGATACTTGCGACATGTAAGTATATCCTTAATTGTCAGACTTTGTATCTTAAAACACCAATTACCGAATAAACAAGTATGGCTAATATCACTGGAACCTCTCTAAACGATGTTCTTAACGCTACTGTTGGCAACGATGTAATCAATGGACTGAATGGAAATGACCGCTTAACAGGGAATGCTGGAGTCAATACTTTGAACGGTGGTCCGGGTGATGACAACCTTGATGGTAGAGATGGTAATGATATTCTAATTGGCGGATTGGGTAGAGATACCTTAGCTGGTGGAGCAGGATCTGATATCTTCCGTTACAACAGTGCTTTAGAGGGTGGCGATATTATCAATGACTTAAACGCATCTCAAGGTGATAAAATACAAGTTTCTGCATCTGGATTCGGAGGTGGACTCGTAGTAGGGCAATTACAACGTTCTCAATTAACTCTCGGTAGTGCTTTCACCAAGCCTAACCAACGCTTTAGAGTTGACACCAGTAGCTCGATTGTATTCTTCGACAAAGATGGTAGCGGTTCGCAATTTGGCTCCGTCGAAATTGCTAGAATAAACGGCGTTAATGGTCCTCAAATTATCGAAGTAATCGCCTAGAAAATTTTGGATTTTAGATTAGACCTCTTGCAAAAGTCCCTAACACCCCACCCCCAACCCCTCCCCGCTCTTCGGGAGGGGAGACAAAGCGTAGCTTTGGCGGGGTGGGGTTCTTTCNGATCCGATTTTAAAAATCTTACAGCAGATTTCAAATTGGTGATGTATACAAGCTAAGTCTGTTACCAAGCTGTAAAGCGTGTTTTACTCCTGTTAGCGCAGCGGGGCGCAGCCCATTCTAAATTCTGTTCTTTCTTCTTTTTGATTTATGCAAGAGGTCTATTGTAGGGTCGGGTGTCGTAGCTAGATGGACTATGGCACCATTAGCAGACATCAAAAAACTCAGAAGCCGAGTTTCGTAAATTTAAAAACCTAGTTATAGAAAAATATTCATGAGATACAAACTCTTGGGCAAAAGCGGGTTAAGAGTCTCTGAACTCTCCTTGGGAACCATGACCTTTGGTGAAGATTGGGGTTGGGGTGCATCTGTTGACGAAAGTCGTAAAATTTTTGATAGCTATGCAGAAGCAGGGGGAAATTTCATTGATACCGCCAACGGTTATACCGATGGTAGCAGTGAAAAAATTGTTGGCGAGTTGATTGCTAAAGAACGTGAACGCTTTGTAGTTGCGACAAAATATTCCTTTCCCTTGCGGATGAATGATAAAAAGGGCGATCCTAATGCCAGTGGAAACCATCGCAAGAATTTAATTCAGTCTTTAGAAGGTAGTTTGAAACGGCTGAATACCGATTACATTGATTTATTCTGGTTGCACGCTTGGGATTTCACAACACCGATTGAAGAAGTCTTGCGATCGCTCGATGATGTAGTCCGTCAAGGTAAAGTACTTTACATTGGTATTTCTGATACACCCGCTTGGATCGTTTCCCAAGCTAATACCATCGCCCATTATCAAGGATGGACGCAGTTTGTCGCTCTCCAAATTGAGTATAGTTTAATTCAACGAACACCAGAACGTGACTTGCTACCGATGGCTAAAGCTTTAGATTTAGCAGTAACACCGTGGTCGCCTTTAGGTGGTGGTGTGCTTACAGGTAAGTATAATCAGCCTCCTCAAGACAGTAGCGAACAAGGAAGATTAGTAAATCCAGCGTTTGGAACTATTTCAGAACGGAATTTAGCGATCGCTCAAGTTGTCAGTGAAGTTGCAACCCAAATTGGACACACACCTTCACAAGTAGCATTAGCTTGGTTACACGCTCAAAATGCTGTGATTATTCCGATAATTGGGGCACGTAAATTAACGCAGTTTCAAGATAACTTAGCTTCTTTAAATATCACCCTCTCGCCAGAACATTTGCAACGTTTAAATGAAGTGAGTCAAATTGAACTGGGTTTTCCTCATGACTTTTTGCACAATGATGTTATTCGCGATCGCCTTTTCGGTGGCACATTCAACACCATACAAAACCACCGTATTTAACTAATAGTCATAAACTTTAACATATTCAGGCATTAATTCAATCGGTCGTCAGAGAGTTTCGCCAAGCCTTGCAATTCTGTAAAGTTGGATTTAAAAGGCATTAACAACGTAGAAAGAATCATGAGCGACAACAGCATTACATCACGTTTGTACCCTACCCGCATTGACATTCCCGCTGAAGCGCGAGTGCAAATCGTGGTACTTCTCAACCAAACCTTGGCAGCTACTTCGGATTTGAAAACCCAAGCAAAGCAAGCGCACTGGAACGTTAAAGGTACTGACTTTTACCAGTTACACTTATTATTTGATGAACTTGCTGGGGAATTAGAAGAGTACATCGATCTAGTAGCTGAACGTGTCACAGCTTTAGGCGGATACGCTTTTGGAACAGCCCGCGCCGCAGCTAGTAATTCAATTTTGCCAGAATATCCCTTAGATATTTTGGATGGTAAAGACCATGTAACAGCCTTGTCAGATCGTTATGCATTCTATGCTAAACATCTTCGAGAAGCGATCGATAAAACTGATGAATTAGGCGACCTCGATACCGCCGACCTTTACACCGAAATTTCTCGCACCATTGACAAACGACTCTGGTTCTTAGAAGCTCATCTGCAAGTAGCAGAAATTAAGGCAGAGAATGGCAAAGCGGCTACTACTAAAACTCAAAAGATACCTGCTGGTGTAAAGTAAGCACTTCTGAGAAAAGTAGTCTTTCGTAAATCTAAATAGTATCTTTTTGGTAAGTACGTCACTTTTAAGTGCGTACTTTTCATTTATATGTATATACTTTACTATTGAAATAGTTCAAAACTAGATCGAAAAATTCCAGAATATCTTCGACAAGTGATACATCAAGATTAATACTGCAACTTGAATAAGCTAGTCGGTTAGTGAAAAAGTATCCTAATTTCATTCGATTACTAACTGTTGTACAGACGCGATTCATCGCGTCTCTTCTACAATTAATCGCGTCTCTAAATACTCATTAATAACGAGGTAAATATATGTCTCAAAATACAATTAGCCATCTAATTCACGATCGCAATGCCCGTGGTCACGCTAAAATGGGCTGGCTCGATAGTTATCACACATTTTCCTTCGGTAGTTTTTACGATCCCAACCGCATGGGATTTCGCTCTCTGCGAGTGATTAACGACGATCGCATCGCCCCTGGTGCTGGATTCCCTACCCACAGCCATCGTGACATGGAAATCCTCACTTATGTCTTAGAAGGTGCTGTAGAGCATAAAGACAGCTTGGGTACTGGCTCGGTGATTCGCCCTGGTGATGCACAGATTATGAGTGCTGGAACTGGAATCAGCCACAGTGAATTTAATCCCTCACCAACTCAACCACTACACTTACTACAAATCTGGATTCTTCCCGATCGAGAAGGGTTAGCACCAAGATATGAACAAAAAGCTTTTCCTCTAGAAGAAAAGCGCGGCAAATTACGCTTAATCGCTGCTAAAGATGGACGCGATGGTGCTGTGACAATTTACCAAGATGTTGATTTATATACATCTGTTTTAGAGTCAGGTGATGTCGTTAATTATCAAGTCAAACCCGGTCGCTATGCCTGGTTACAAATAGCGCAAGGCATAGTTAACCTAAATGGTGAAGAACTCAGAGCCGGCGATGGTGTACAAATCAACGGCGAAGAACAGCTAGAAATTAGCACCAACATCGGCGGCGAAATCTTGCTTTTCGATTTAGGCTAATATTGCAGCGAAAAGAGCGGTTAGAAACCACGTCTAAACAAAACTTGCTTCCGCAGGTTATAACAAGGGGCTTAAGCCCCTTGTTTTGTCTTAGTCCGCGCAGACCGACTTTGCCTGTGTAAAATGAGACTGTTGGAATATAGCGGTTCTCAGTTGCATAAAATACAGACCTAACCCCCAGCCCCTTCCTTTCTAGCGTTGGGGAGTAAAATTCAAAGCCTCTCTCCTAAAAGGAGAGAGGAATGAAAGTGAGGTCAAAGTGTATTGCATCCGAACGAGAAGCGCTATATATCCAAATCACAGTTATACTTTCTCATAAAACCACCAAAATACTTGGGGGCAATGGCCAAAAAGTTCTTAGTTTGGGAAAGATATATCAGACTTTAATAACTATTAGAGGTGGCTGTAATGCCGACGATTCATTTTGTGGATGGTGAAAAAGGCGGGGTAGGAAAATCTCTCTTTGCCAGGACAATGATTCAGTATTGTCTGGATAAGAGAATCCCATTTGTACCAGTGGAGACAGATAGATCGAATCCAGATGTCGCAGGGGTATATAAGGAGATATGTAAATATGCTGTGTTTAGCGAGAATGAACGACAGGCAAATAAGGCAGATAGAATATTTGAGTGGGCGATAGAGAAGCCAGTAATTGTGAATTTAGCCGCACAATCGCATAGAGCAGTACAAGGGTGGATTGAATCTAATCAATTACTTGAACTAGGAAGTTCGCAGGGAGTGATGTTTTGCAAATGGTTTGTATCTACAGGAGGATACGACAGCATCAACCTGTTTGCTCAGTCAGTGAATACTTACGGTGATAAAATCCCTCATATTCTGGTGAGGAATTTAGGGCTGTGTGATGATTGGGAGCATCTAGAGTCAGACTCCAACTATCAGAACATAGTAAATAAATATCAGATAAAAGTTATAGATTTTCCGAAGTTAGCATACAGAGAAAGAAACATAATTGACCAAAATCGCCTGACTTTTGCAGAGGCTAGAGAGTATAAAGAATTTGGGATAATTGGGAAACAGAGAATAGTGAATTTTCTGAAGCTTGCTTATGGTGCTTTTGAGAAAGTAGGTATCTGGTATGAAAAGGTTGAGTAGTAGTCATTTGTCATTGGTCATTTGTCATTTGTCATTGGTCATTAGTACCAATGACAAATGACAAACCTTAGCAGGAGATTGGATGGGGGTGCGATGGCGTACCCGTCTGCCGTAGGCGATCGCTTTGCGAATTTGACTACAATTCTTAGAAAGAGTAGCAAAAACCTAAATGTCTAAAAAGTCCGATTCTCAGTTTCAAAATCTCTTTAGTTCACCCAAATCAAGCAACTGGGACGAAAGATTAGCCCAAATAGCCTATCGTTTTAACCGAGAGTATCAACGTGAAACCTTTGAACTCCCAGCAGAGGTACAAGCGATGCCGATATTCCGCGAGTGGATTGGAGGTAGCTTCTCAAGTAGAATTGCTTCCCCTTTTTGGGAAGTTGCTGAACCTAAAAAGAACCAACACTGTATAGATATCGGCTGTGGTATCAGCTTTTTAATCTATCCTTGGCGGGATTGGCAAGCATTTTTTCATGGGCAAGAAATCAGTAATGTGGCACGCGATACCCTTAATTCTCGCGGGCCACAGTTGAATTCTAAGCTGTTCAAAGGGGTTGAGTTGGGAGCAGCTCATCAGTTAAACTATCCATCAGAGCAATTTGATTTAGCGATCGCCACCGGATTTAGCTGCTATTTTCCCCTCGAATATTGGGATGCTGTACTAGCAGAAGTCAAACGGGTGTTAAAACCAGGTGGACATTTTGTATTTGACGTTCTCAATCCAGAACAGCCCTTAGCAGAAGATTGGGCAGTTCTGGAAACTTATTTAGGGGCTGAGGTGTTTTTAGAGCCTTTGGCTAAGTGGGAAAAAACGATTAAGACCGCTGGTGCTAAAGTCGTAACGCATAAATCAGGGGAATTATTCGAGGTGTATAAGATCCGATTTTAAAAATCTTACAGCAGATTTCAAATTGGTGATGTATACAAGCTAAGTCTGTTACCAAGCTGTAAAGCGTGTTTTACTCCTGTTAGCGCAGCGGGGCGCAGCCCATTCTAAATTCTGAATTCTGAATTCTGATGTATTACTCAGGGATAAGTGGACTCATTGGATCTAAAGAAGTTGTAAAAACAAAATAGATTACCCCAGTTCCGAGAATCATCACAGCGAGACTGAACAGCAATACCCATCTGTCTGTTGGTTCGTAAGTATCTTCTTCGATATCACGACGGACAGCAAAATAGTGTGACGTTGAAAGCCACACCGTAATTAAACCCACCAGCGAGAAGACTAAACCTAATTTCCAGCCGTTACCAGGACGGGGTATCAAAGGTACTTGAAAGGCACGCAAACGCACGATGACGACACCGAAACCTAAAAGAGCGATCCCTGTCCGCATCCAAGCGAGGTAGGTACGCTCATTTGCCAAATGATCTCGGATTCTGGATGGATTCAGTCTTCCTGGCTTTTTTTTATCTTTATCTTCTTCTGTAGGTTTCAATTTTAACTGCATCAATAACACCCTTATCCCCAAAGCGGCTCTTATCAAAAAAATGCGAAGGTAGTAGGAAATATCTTTCCAGATTACTTGCACCCAGCGCAATAGTTGCGCTACTGAAATATGCCTGTTGTGATTGTACATTTTTTACAAAATTTATCTTAATGCAGATATGAAAATAAAACAAGCCTAAAATTGAGCATAGATAAACTCAAAAAAAATAGCCAAGATCAGAGAGATGTTTCACCAGTGTTTGTCCTGTTTCTCTGATTTTGGCTGTTACCCTATTTAAATTCAGAACAATCATTCAAAAATAGACTATGCAGTTCTATTTCAAGACTGATTGCTAGGCGCATTAGGAACTCGTGTATTTATGAGATCCTGCGATATATATGGGATAAACCAGTTAGCCTCTTTGCTGTCTATAACTTTTACAGTCGGGACATTCAATTCAATCGCAGCAGTATCTGGATTCCTCTTAATTACCAACTGAGTTCCATCAAGGATCTTCAGAGCCGCCGCTCCTGTCAATTCTTCACCTTGGCCATTAGGACTAGAGGTGAAATTTTCTACCTGGACATCATTCGGTAGATAGATGCCATCACAATCCCAGTTATTTTTAGTGGATTGACCATCAGCTAGAAAATATAGACCATTCTCGTACACTGCATCTTCATCTTCTTCATCATTTGGTCTTTTACCATATACCGCTATGGTATTACCTGTTTGGTTGCTGCATTGACCCCAATTGATTCCCGTCTCTAAAGCATATTTTTGCAGTGTTAATTCCTCGGTTCTTGTTTTAATTTCTTCTGGTGTGAGACCTTCAACTTGAGTTTGAGTATCTTTTGTCTGCGAGAGTTGCTTAAGAGCTTTAGTGACTTCGATGTAATCAGGGTTTTTGCTAAATTTTGGTCTATCAGCAAAAGAAGGTTGAGCAAAGGCGAGATTAGCGACAATCATTAAGACAATTAGCAGAGATTTCCAGATTTTCATGTTTTGATTCCTGTTAATGGGTAAGATATTTTCCAGTTTAGAATTCATTTTGCTCAGAAAATTCATCATGCACCTGTTTTTAGACACTTAATTTTTCTTGTTCTTCACTCGACGGCTGAGTAGTCAAACCTAAAATTAATGAGAATATATAACTAGAAACTACAGATAAAAGAGTCCAAGTAACATTTTCTGTGACAATAAACACGCCCAAACCAATTAAGATACAAGGTACAAAAGTGTTACCATTTTCAGTTAAAAAGTTGGCGATCGCAGGCAAATAGGTTAACTTGTAAGCGGTATAACACCATACACCAACTAGAGTAAAGAATACACTTAGTATCACCAGCAGACTATCTAATTCTGAGTTGGCAAACAGGGGCACATAGACGCTGATATTATCACTACCATTAGCAAAGGCGATCGCGGCTACATTGCAAGTTTGCGGAGAGAGAAAACTACTAACTATAGAGGGACAAGATGGCTCGGTTTCTTCTTCGGCTTCCTCTGGTGAATCCTCTTCGCGTTTTAGTAAACTGCTCACACCAATGATTATTGGCATTAACCCAAGTAGTCTAATCCAGTCCTGCGGTATGATTAGTCCACCGAAGAAACCAGGAAGGCTAGCAACGATCAATGCTGCAAAACCGAGATACTGACCAGCAAGGATGTGACGACTGCGAAACGTTTTGCTTATTTGTGAAAAAAGCAACGTTAGTATGACAATATCATCAATGTTGGTGGCAGTGAATGCGGTAATCCCTGTGGTAATTGCAGTTCCTAAATCGTTCATTTGTGGATGTCCTTATGTTCATGCTTGGGCATTGGGCACTTGTACTGAGCGAAGTCGAAGTATTGGGCATTGGTTACTCTCCCTCATCTCCCCCTGCTCTCTACTTGGCCGTTTGAGTCCGTGCCGAAGCCTTGATTTATACTTTAGTCAAATTAACCGATAGAATCAAATGCTTTTATTTGTCAGAATGATAAATGAAAGTGATTAAAATTTTGACATTAAGTCTTAGGGATACGATAAATGGCAGGAATGACGCTTGAGCAGCTAAAAATATTTCTGGCTGTGGCGCAGAACTTACACTTTACTCGCGCAGCAGAGGAGCTTTATATTACACAACCTGCCGTCAGTGCAGCGATTCACAACTTAGAGCAAGAATACGGTGTGAAACTGTTTCATCGGATTGGTCGCCATATCGAGATTGCTGAGGCGGGTAAATTACTGCAAGTGGAAGCGCAAAAAATTCTCGATCAAGTTTCCTTGACAGAAAGGGGGTTGCGAGAATTGAACAATCTGCAACGGGGTGAATTGAAATTAGGGTCGAGTCTGACAATTGGCAACTACTGGCTACCAAGTAAGATTAGTGAGTTTAAGAGCCAATATCCTGGTATCCAGATTGACTGTACCCTTGCCAATGCAGAAACGATTTGTGTCGGTACAGCGATGGGACAGTTTGATTTAGGTTTGGTGGAAGGAGATGTGAAGCCAGCGCTTCAGAATACTTTAGACTATGAAATAGTAGCTAGCGATCGCTTGCAAATTGTGGTCGGTCAAAAACACCCTTGGTTTGAGTGGGGAGAAGTTGATTTAAGCCAACTAACTCAGACTCCGTGGGTGATGCGGGTGCGGGAATCTGGAACACAGCAAAGGTTTGAGGAAGCGTTGCAAAATTGGGGGATCAACCTCAGCGAACTGAATGTAATTTTAGTGTTCACCAGTGGTGAGATGGCAAAAGCCGCAATTGAAAATGGCGTAGGCGCAACTGGAATTTCTGAGTTGATGGTAAAAAAAGAAATCCAGCTTGGAACTCTGCGGGCAATTCGAGTTATTGATAACCGAGAAGGCAACGGTGCGATACCTTCAACGGTAACAGAGCGACTTGCCTTGACTAGTGCCGAGCGGCTTGCCCTGAGCGCAGTCGAAGGGAGCCGAGGTAGCGAAGTCGAAAGGAGCCGAAGTGTGGGCTACACTTACGCAGAAATAGTTCGACCTTTTTTCAAAATCAAGCATCGTCAGCGTTTTCAAACTGCTCTTTCCAAAGTCTTTGAACAAATGTTGATATCGTCTGTGTTGGATGGTTCACATCAACATTTATCAGTTATTTAAAGGGGATTGGGGATTGGGGATTGGGGATTGGGGATTGGGGATTGGGCACAAGAGGCAGAGGTGCAGAGGGGCAGAGGGGAAAAACTTACTGCAACTGCTCCCCTGCTCCCCTGCTCCCTACACCTTGCGCATATTTCTACTGATGGGGTCAAAACCTCTAGAAAAGCGCGTACTTTCATCATAGTAAGCGCCAGTTAGATTCGCTCCATACAACTTGGCATAGTTGAGTTTTGCTCCCCGGAGATTTGCTTCATTCAGATTGGCACCGCTCAAATTAGCTCTGGTCAAATTCGCTTTGGCTAAATTAGTACTACTCAAATCTGCTCCCCAGAGTTTAGCTTTAGCTAAGTTAACTCCACTCAAGTCAGATCCCCATAAATTAATTCCAGGCAAATCGGCTCCAATCAGCTTGTTACTACTCAAGTTGACGGCTGGAAAATATCTTTCTCCTGCGGCAAAACGCCTTTTTAATTCTTCAGCATTCATGCGTCGCGTTCACCTTCTTTAGCAATACAGAAGTTATTTGTTCCCATTCCTGGCTTAGTTCTCCTGAAAATACTGGCTGACCACTGCGTTGATACCAGAAATGGGCATTGTTCAAATCGCCTTCTTTGCGGTGCAGATAAGCATGAACCCAGGCACTGTCAGCATCGCTGGCATCTGTAACTATTTCATGAGCTTTGTTCCAATCACCTTTGTTGTCATACCACATTGCTTGCAGCCCTTTTGGTAGTGTCTGAGGACATGGGCGCTGCTTTTCGATCAATCGCAGGAATTCCTCTGTATTCACGATCGCCACCTAACAAGAATTAAACTTCTATTTCTAAGATACTCCTCAGTTTCAGGCTAAGGGGAAAAGAAGAAGCGGGGGAGAATGACAGACAAATGACAAAGGACAAATGCCCAATGCCCTTCATCTCTACTTAACTGGAATAACTTCAAACTGGAAAGTACCGATCAAACGGTTATCAATATAGACTTCTATTCTATGCTTACCAACTGGATCGCCAGGGGCGATTGTCCAAAAATTCTCAATTATACCTTCTGGAGCCGACTGTGTGCGCCGTGTTACAGATGTCTTGCCGTCTGCTGATATTGAGAAATCTTCACCATTATCTGTACCCCAAGTTTCTGGAGGTTTTGGTAAATACAAAACTTCACGCCATTTCACTTCACCTTGGTAGTTTTTGAGTTTAATCCGCCACCCGTAGGTGTTTCCTTCCTGAAGTGGCACTCTTGTTGTCTGGAAAATGGTAACGTTTCCTTTGGAATCAACTCTCTTCAGACCAAACTCGGTGTTACTGACAGTAATCTGTTTTGCATTCGTTGGCGCCGGAGATGATATGGCATTTTCTACCAAAACAGAAGTAGCGTTGATTGGCTTAGAACCGATGACCCCAGATATTAGCCAAAAAGCAGCTAGCACAGCAGTAGTAGTCCAAATTCTCATTAGTATGGTTTTCCTATCAGACTTTTGGTACTTATTCAAGTAATCTGCCATGTTTTCCGGGTCAAGGTTAGCGATGTTAATGATTGCAACACATCCTTGGGTAAAGACGCGATGAATCGCGTCTCTACAAATGGTCTATTTGTCGCATTCTTTTTTCAAATTGGTCTTACTCTACAAGACACTTCACAACGGGATAGTGTGGCATGGATATAGTATTCTGAATCCTGAATTCTGAATTCTGACTCCTTCTTTATCTTTTCCTTTTCTAATCACACTTGCACATGAGATACCAAGTTGGCGGTAGCCTCCACAGTGACGATCCCACTTATGTTGTGCGTCAAGCAGACGAAAAACTTTATACCAGCCTGAAAAGTGGTGATTTTTGCTACGTCTTCAACTCTCGCCAAATGGGTAAATCATCCCTACTACAGCGAATAAGTCGTCGTCTCAAGTCAGAAGGCTATAAATGTATTTACTTAGACGTGACGCAATTGGGTAGCGAGGATACCACATCAGCACAATGGTATAAAGGAATCATTGTCAGCATATTCTACGGGTTAAATCTGGCGGAACACGTCAACTTTAAGCAATGGTGGAATATGCAAACAGGTCTGTCTCCTGTACAAAAGCTACACCAGTTTGTTGAGGAAGTATTGCTGCCAAATGTTAAGAGCGATTCTGAAGGAGGCGGCAAAGCTAAAGGCATTTTCATTTTAATTGATGAAATTGATAGTTTGCTGAGTTTGAATTTTCCGGTCAATGACTTTTTTGCCTGGATTCGTCATTGCTACAATCAGCAGGCACACGATCCGAATTTTAAACGCCTGGGATTTGCATTGTTTGGAGTCGCCAGTCCATCTGACTTAATTGCTGACAAACGCCGAACACCTTTTAACATTGGGACAGCTATAGAGTTATACGGCTTTCGATTGCATGAAACTAGCCCATTGCTAAACGGGTTACAGGGAGCAATCAGTCAACCAGAAGTCGTGCTGCAAGAGGCGATCTATTGGACAGGGGGACAACCATTTCTCACTCAAAAACTTTGTCAATTAGTTCTCCAAACTGCCTTAAATACATCAGAACGGAAAATTATCCTATCGCCAAAAACTGAGGCGTATTGGGTAGAAGCATTGGTGCGATCGCACATTATCCAACACTGGGAATCACAAGATGAACCCGAACACCTCCGCACAATTCGCGATCGCTTACTTTTCAACCAACAACAAGCCGGACGGTTATTGAGTCTTTATCAGCAGGTATTGCAAGCAGAGGAAATAGAGGACGCAAAGAATAAAAATACTAGCGACTCTTGGTATCCTACACCTGCAATATCTCCCGTGCCTACCGATGATAGTCGAGAACAGACAGAGCTTTTACTATCAGGATTGGTCGAGAAACACAACGGCTATCTCAGAATTAAAAATCCCATCTACCGCAGTATTTTTAATGCTGAATGGGTGTTAAAGCAGTTAGACAATCTGCGCCCTTATTCACAGCCATTCAATGCTTGGGTAGCATCGGGCTTTCAAGATGAGTCACGTCTACTGCGGGGTAATGCCTTACAAGAGGTTTTGGATTGGACTCAGCGTAAAAGTCTCAGCGATTTGGACTATCGATTTTTAGCAGCCAGCCAAGAATTGGAACGTCGGGAAGTCCAGCACAAACTGGAAGTGGAACGACTCAAAGAAACTGAAGCGCGATTGGCGAGTGAACAAAAGAGCGCCCGCCTTCAGCGACGACTCCTGCTAGGGGTAAGTTTGGCTCTAGTAGCAGTTATTATCTTGGGGTTCACAACACTCTACGCCGCAAGGCAAGCATCACTGAGTGAGGTACGGGCGATCGCATCTGCTTCCAATGGGAGTTTTAATTCCAATCAACGCTTAGATGCACTGGTACAAGCAATCCGAGCCAGACAGAAATTTCAACGGCTCGATCTGCAAAATTTCGCAGATGCCAATGCCCTGGATCTCCAAACTCGCAAAGTGTTACAACAAGCTGTCTACGGTGCTGATGAATTCAATCGCCTGTCAGGGCATCAAGGGATTGTCTTAGGCGTTGATTTTAGCGCTGATGGTCAGTGGATTGCTTCATCTAGCATCGATCGCACAGTCAAGCTATGGAAGCGAGATGGAACACTGGTGAGAACAATACCACATACTGCAACCATACAAAGCGTTCGCTTCAGCCCCGATAGCCGTCTGATCGGGGAGCAACGCGAAAAAGTGAGATCCTCGTGAAAAGAGCTTTCTTAGGCAGGGGGAGCAGGGGGAGCAGGGGGAGTGAAGAGAAAACTTTAGTATTTTTTATGACCGTTATAGCTCTAAATACACTTNGGGAGCAATGCGATTTTGTGAGCAGGGGGAGCAGGGGATGCAGGGGAGGCAGGGGAAGAGAAAGAAATAAGTGTATTTAGAGCTATAACGGTCATAAAAAATACTAAAGTTTTCTCTTCACTCCCCCTGCTCCCCCTGCTCCCCCTGCCTAAGAAAGCTCTTTTCACGAGGATCTCACTTTTTCGCGTTGCTCCCGTCTGATCGTTGCTGCCGGTATTGATGGCACTATCCGTCTTTGGACAATCGATGGTAAATTGTTGACCATTTTTAAAGGACATAAATCTGCGGTGTGGCGAGTTGCCTTTAGCCCAGATGGACAAACGATCGCTTCTGCCAGTGGCGATTTTAGCATCAAGCTTTGGCAACTAGATGGCACTTTAATCAGAACTCTTAAACATGAGCGTGGTGTGTGGGGAATTGCTTTCAGTCTCGATGGTCATACGATCAAAGTCTGGAAAATTGATGGTACTTTACTCGTCACCCTGAATGGACATACTTCTAATGTCAGCAGTGTTGCCTTTAGTCCCGATGGTAAAACCCTCGCCTCTGGCGGAGATGACCAACTTGTGATTATGTGGGATCTAGAACAAATTCTCCATCTCAACCTACTGAAATACACTTGTGATTGGGTGCGGGATTATTTAAAGACTAATATAACAGTGGAAAAGAGCGATCGCTCTATTTGCAATTACAGTCTTTTCCATTGCAAGAGGTCTAATTAGTTTGTTTAGCTGAATCTTTGATTAACAATAATTAAAAAGATCAAGAATTCTATGCTGAAACTACTCAAATCCATTAGTATTTTCCTCATTACCGCCTGTTTACTAATTGCTTGTAATACTTCAGTACCAACTGAAGTAAAACGCCCTCCATTGAAAGTGATATTTGGATCTTTTGTTGGAGAGCTTCCAGGCATCATTGCTCAAAAAAAAGGATTCTTCAAAGCCCAAGGGGTAGATGTGGAACTAATTCATACACAATACGCCCAATTGGAACAAGCAAACTTCAATGCGGGTAAGTATGATGGGATTACATCGTCATTGGGAAAGTTTATAATCTTGAGTGCCACAAATCCAGATATACAAGGCGCGATCGTTATAGATGAATCAATAGGAGCAGATGTGGTAGTCGCCCAATCAAAAATTAAAACCGTCGCTGACTTGAAAGGGAAAAAGCTGGGTGCAAATCTAGGCAGTTTTAGCGAAGTTTTCGTGACTGAAATGTTGAAAACTGCCAATTTAACTAGTGATGATGTGAACTTAGTTCAATTAGAGGCTTCAGAAATTCCTCAACGCTTGAAAAATAATACGATTCAAGCCGGACAGACTTGGGAACCCTATCTCTCTGAAGCGATTAAATTAGGGGGGAAGATCCTATTTACTAGCAAGCAAACCCCTGGCTTGATTTTAGATTTAATTATCTTTCGCGGTGAGACAATCCGCGATCGCCCCGAAGACATTCGGGCATTTGTGCGAGGATGGCTGCAAGCCTCGACCTACTGGAAAGCAAATGTTGAGGAAGGAAAAGCGATCGTCAGCAAAGCGTTAAAAATTCCGATCGATACTCTCTCTCTAGATGGAATTAACCTAACTGATTTAGGTGAAAATCAAAAATATTTTCAATCTAGCAACCCTAACTCCATTTACAAAACTGCCAAGATATATGCAGACTTTTTTATTCGTTCTGGAAACATTACACGTATTCCTAAGCTAAAAAGTTTGTTCAATTCTTCCTTCTTGAATCCCCCCTAGTTTGAAGTTATGCAGCACTCCTTTTTGGGTGGCATCCGTACAAAGTTAATCGCCTCGTTTCTCGTTGTTGCTTTGATTCCGTTGCTGTTATTGGCATTTGTCAACAAACAGACAACCGAAAAAGCACTAACTGACAACGCCCGACAAGCCCTATCTGCGGCGGCTAACGAAACCGCTAACAGAATAGATGCCTTTATTGATGGAAATCTCAATGCCGTGCGCGTAGAGGCGATTTTACCAGGTTTGACACGCTACCTCAGCCTAACTCCAAAACAACGAGACGACAGCCCCGAAATGCAATTGGCGACAGAAACATTAATCCGTCTCAGTCGCAAAGATATGATCAATATTCTCTCTTATGCTTTGCTCGACTTAAACGGTAAAAATGTATTGGATACACGTACACTGAATATTGGCAAAGATGAATCAGTTCAAAATTATTTTAAAAAACCGCTACAAACTGGTTTCTCCTTTGTTTCTAGCATGAAGCGATCGCCGACAATTCCCGATCTTATTACCCTATTTTTTAGCAGTCCGGTTCGCAATGCCAAGGGAGATATATTGGGTATATTGCGTGTTTCATATAATGCTACTGTTGTTCAGCAGTTAGTAACTCGACAAACCGAACGGGCTGGGGCAAAATCTTTTGCGATTCTTTTAGATGACAATAATATTTATCTGGCACATAGTACTGCACCAGAACTGCTTTTTAAATCAATTGTGCCTCTGCCTGATGATGTTGTAACTCAACTGCAATTGGAAGGTCGTTTGCCTAATTCTTCTCTCAAAGAATTGGCAACTAATGAGTCAAAACTTAAACAAGCATTGGATAATAAACAGTCGTATTTAATTGCATCCTTGGAAGCAACAGGTAATCAGGTTAATCTAATTGCGATCGCTCGTTTGCAATATAAACCTTGGTCTGTGTTGTTTGCACGACCCCTTGCCGTTGCCCTAGCACCTGTAGAAAAGCAAATTCGTGATACAATTTTTCTATTTGCATTTATCGCTGGAGTAGTGACAATCATCGCTTTTGCCATTGGGCAACTGCTAACAAAGCCAATAATTCACCTTACCAATATAGTTTTCCAGTTTACCGCAGGTAACTTAGATATCCGCGCCAAAAATAAATCAAAAGACGAAATAGGTCAACTGGCAAAATCGTTTAACAACATGGCACTTCAGTTACAAACATCTTTGGAAACTTTGGAACAACGGGTACAGGAGAGAACAGCAGAGTTAGCCATTGCTAAAGAAAAAGCCGAAGTAGCAAATCAAGCTAAAAGTTTATTTATTGCGAATATGAGTCATGAGTTGCGATCGCCCCTCAATGCTGTTCTAGGTTTTTCTCAATTAATGTTACGCGCTAACAACTTGCCTGCCGAGCATTATGAAAATGCCGGGATCATTTATCATAGTGGTGATTATTTATTAACGCTCATCAATAATATTCTCGATTTATCAAAAATAGAAGCGGGTCAAACTACTCTTAACCCTAGAGACTTTGACCTGTATCGCTTGCTAGATGACTTAGAAGATATGCTACATTTACAGGCAAGTAATCAAGGCTTAAATTTAATATTTCAACGTAGTGAAAATGTTCCATGTTATATTTGCACAGATGAGTTAAAACTCCGGCAAGTATTAATTAATTTGATTGGTAATGCCATTAAGTTTACTCAAAAAGGAACAGTTAGTTTAACAGTAAATAATATTAGTGAAGAAATCATAGATATTTTAACTCTTGATTTTAAAGTCTGTGATACAGGAGTGGGGATTGCAGCCGCAGAATTACCCAAACTATTTAATGCTTTTTCTCAAGCACAAGCTGGAAAAGAATCCCACGAAGGAACAGGTTTAGGTTTAGCAATTAGTCACAAGTTTATTCAGTTAATGGGAGGAGATATTTCTGTTGAAAGTAAATTAGGAGTCGGGACAACTTTTCAATTTTATATCCAAGCAAAATTAGGTCAACCAACCAATATAAATACTTTAGAAGTACATCCAAAAGTACTAGAAGTTGCACCAGGACAACCTATATATAAACTATTAATAGTAGATGATAAACCTATTAATCGCCAATTATTAATTAAACTTTTACAACCGTTAGGGTTTGAGATGAAAGAAGCTAGTAATGGCAAAGAAGCGATCGCTATTTGGAATGAATGGGAACCCCACCTGATTTGGATGGATATGCGAATGCCTGTCATGGACGGTTACGAAGCCACAAAATATATCAAGTCCACTACCAAGGGGAATGCTACAGCTATAATTGCTCTGACGGCAAGTGTTTTAGAAGAAGAAAAAGCGATCGTCCTTTCAGCCGGATGTGATGACTTTCTCCGCAAACCTTTTGCAGAACATACAATTTTTGACACACTAGCCAAACATCTTGGTGTCAAATATATATTTGCTGAAAATAATTATTCAAATTTGGAATATACAGAAAAAAATCCTTTAACATCTAACAATCTAATTTGTATGTCTCAAGAATGGATTAATCAATTCTATGAAGCTGCATTAGAAGCAAATACTAATCATGTCATAGAATTAATTAGAGATATTCCCCAAACAGAAACATTTTTAATTCAATCTTTAACAAAACTTGCTCGTCAATTTGAATTTGAGGAATTGGTTGATTTAGCCGAACCCCTGAGAAGCAATGAATCTTGATTCTGATAAAGAAAATAAAGGTAATATTCTCTTAGTAGACGACAGTCCCAAGAATTTACATTTATTAAGTGATTTTCTGGTCAAACTCGGCTACACTGTTCGCAGCGTCACAAGTGGGCGGATGGCACTAAAAACAGTAAAGGCGAAGCAACCAGATATCATTCTTTTAGATATCAAGATGCCAGAAATGGATGGCTATCAAGTTTGTAGAATTCTGAAAGCAGATGAAGTTCTACGCACCATTCCTGTTATTTTTATTAGTGCTTTAGATGATGTTTTCGATAAAGTGATAGCCTTTGAGTCAGGGGGCATAGATTACATCACCAAACCCTTTCAGATGGAAGAAGTTGTAGCGCGCCTAGAAAATCAGTTAACCATTCAACGCCAGCAACGGCTTCTAGAACAAGAAAATATTAAGCGTAAGGAAACAGAAGAGATACTGTATCAGTCCAGGGCAATGCTAGCCAGTATTTTGAATAGTTCACTGGATGGTATTGCCGCTATGCAAGCTGTCCGCAACTCTACAACCGGGGACATCGAAGATTTCCGTTGCTTAGTTGTGAACTCTGTCATTGCTAGAGCCTTCGGAAGCAAATGTGAAGAGATGATTGGCAAATTAGTACTCAAAAAACTCTTAGCCCATCTAGAACCAGAACTCTTTAATCACTTTGTTAATCTTGTTGAAACGGGGGAAGCTTTAAAACGGGATTTTTACCATCCATTAGGCAATTCTTGCTGGTATCACTTTGTCGCAGTCAAACTAGGTGATGGTTTTGCTATTACCATACGCGACATTACTGGACGTAAACAAATTGAATTGGCTCTCCAAGATGCAAATCAGAAACTAGAACAACTGGCAAATTTAGATGGCTTGACTCAGGTGGCTAACCGTCGTTGCTTTGATGCACGATTAAAAGCAGAATGGAAACGCCTTGCACGAGAACAACAACCCCTGTCACTGATTATGTTTGACGTTGATAAATTCAAACTTTACAACGATTACTATGGTCATCTTGCAGGCGATAATTGTCTAATGAGGATAGCGCAAACAGTGCAAAAGACAATTAATCGTCCTGCCGATTTAGTGGCGCGTTACGGTGGAGAAGAATTTTTGGTACTCTTGCCTAATACTGACTTAGAGGGAGCGATTAAAGTAGCCCAAAGTATTCAGCAAGCAATTCATGCTCTGGCTATTCCTCATGTACAGTCTGATGTCAAGAATATCATCACCGTTAGTTTAGGAATTACCTCTCGCATACCCATTTGGAATATCAAGCCAGATACACTCATTGCCTCAGCAGATAAAGCACTGTACCATGCCAAACAAAACGGGCGCGATCGCTATTGTAATGATTAAAACATTTTTATATGGCAATACCTTCATTCCCGCCATTACTACATGAGTAACAATCGCATCCGAGGCTTTTTTCTCAAATTAGACTAACTTACAAGCACGTTGCAACGCTTGCTGAAGTAAAGATTGATATTCTTTATCCCCAACCCGATAAGCGCCAAACCTTTCCAAATGGGGATTCATCATTTGGGCATCAAAAAACACAAATTTCCTCTGACGCAATCTTTCCACCAACTTAACCATCGCCACCTTTGAGCCTTCGGGAATGCGGTAAAACATCGACTCGCCAATAAAAGCCCCACCAATCACAATCCCTAAAATTCCCCCGGCTAATTCGTCACCCTGCCAAGTTTCAAAACTATAAGCATAACCATTCTGGTAAAGTAGCCAGTAAATCTTTTCCAATTCCGGTGAAATCCAAGTTGTCTCTCTATCAGCACAGCCAGCCACCACAGCCTGAAAGTCTCGATTAATCGCCACAGTAAACCGTTCTTGATTCAGAACGCGCTGCAAAGACTTGGGGTAGCGAAACCTCTCATCCAAAGGAATAAAAGTCCGATCGCGACTTCCGTACCAACTCAGGCGATCGCGTTCATCAGCCATGAGAAAATAGCCTTGTGCATAGCCCTCAACAATAGCGGCGATATCATATTGCATAAATAAATAATAAAAAAACACTAGAGAAACGCGATTTGATGCTAACAGTCAACCTTAGCGTTCCTCTGCGTTTCCCTCCGCGTCCCTCTGCGTTTAAAAAAAATGACTCAACCAATTCCACCCATCACCCTACCACCGCCCGAAAACCCCCTACTCGAAGGTGAATGGTTACGAGAACGATTACAACGGTGGCTAGATACAGAATTTATCCCCGAAGCAGTCAACCAAAATATTGCCCAACGAGCCGCACAGATTTTTGTGCGTCAACGGATGGAAGGAGAAAATGACCTTGGTTCTCTGGTAATTGCCATTGTCACAGAGATGCAGTCCTATGATTTTTCCAATAGCTTTTACGGAGAGTTTGCGATCGCCAACGCCGTCAGCGATCTACTCTTAGAAAGTCTGGGAATTGATAAGTGTTGTGGTCAATAATATTTTGTCATTTGTCATTTGTCCTTTGTCATTTGTTCTTTACCAATGACTAATGACTAATGACTAATGACTCTCGATTACCAACTAGACTTAACAACTCCAGGTAAAAGACCTTCATGGGCCCATTCCCGCAGTACGTTCCGAGACAACCCAAAATCGCGGTAAACACCTCTAGAACGACCAGTCAACCAGCAACGGTTGCGGTGGCGGGTAGGCGCACTATTCCGGGGTAACTGTTGAATCTTCCGGTGGATTTCTAGCTTATCCAAAGGAGATGCTGCACTTCTGAACTCTTCCAAAAGAGCTTCCCGCTTGTCAGCATACTTTTCTATCAACCTGGTGCGCTTTTTCTCGCGCTCAATCATGCTCTTTTTAGCCATATATTCTCTAACTTATTTAAAGACACCGTTTTCCATTCTACAATCTCTCAATCAATTCTGGGGTTACTTGTGTCGCTTATCCTACAACCACTGGCTGATTTGCAGCAGGACATAAATCGGCAAGCTCACAAGCAATGCAGACGGGAGAGCGGGCTTTACAAATAGCACGACCGTGATAAATCAGCCGAATTGACCAATTTTCCCAATCAGGCTGAGGCAATAAACCCATTAAATCTTGCTCAATCCGAACGGGGTCTGTATGTTCAGTTAAACCCAAACGTTCGCTGAGGCGCTTGACGTGAGTATCTACTGTCACGCCAGCATTAATACCATAAGCATGAGCTAGGACTACATTTGCTGTCTTGCGCGCCACACCGGGAAGCTTTAATAATTGCTCCATTTGGTTGGGGACAACAGAGTTAAACTCAGTGACAATCATCCGACAGGCGGCTTGAATGTTCTTGGCTTTATTGCGATAAAATCCGGTTGAACGCACCAAACTTTCTAATTCTACCAAGTCAGCGATCGCTAAACTCTCAGCATCAGGAAACTTACCAAATAAAGCTGGTGTTACCTTATTCACTCGCTCATCAGTACATTGCGCTGAGAGAATAGTTGCTACTAACAATTGTACTGGTGTTGAGTAGTTCAAAGAGCAAGTAGCATCTGGATAAACACGCTTCAGACGATCTAAAATTTCTATCGCCCGTTGCTTTTTAGATAACGATTTGCGGGTAATGCTCACTGGAACAATTTTTGTACCCACTCCAATTGGCTAGTTAATTGAGTGGTTTCTTTGACAATCAGAAAAATTCCTAAGCCTAAGAGTAACACCAAACCGGTTTGCATTACACCTTCTTGAATCCGTGCGGGTACAGGCTTACCGCGCAAACCTTCAATCAGCAGAAAAGCGAGTTGTCCGCCATCCAAAGCGGGTAAAGGCAAAATGTTGATAATAGCCAAGTTAATGCTGATAATTGCCGCAAAAGACAACAAGTTTACGCTATTGTCCTCAGCTAATTTCGCGCCTATTTTGACGATATTAACTGGCCCAGAAACTTGTCCAGCAGTTTGTTGAAAATTGGTAATCAACTGCCCAAAACCGCTGAGTGTACCAACAAATAATTGTTGAAACCTGTTAGCAGCAAGACCAAAAATTTCAAAAGGACTATTTGGACGGCGATAAACTGCTGTAGCATTTGGACTAAGTGCCACACCAACTACACCTTTGCCATCGGCTCCCAGTTTTGGTGTTAATTTCAGGGTTTGTTGTTGGTTTTCACGCAGAATTTTCAGTTCGATTTGCTGATTGGGATGAGTTTGAATTTCTTTTGTCAGCAAAGGAGTTGATTTATCAGAAGCCGGAAGTTCTTGACCGTTAACAGCCAGAATAATATCTCCTTCCCGAATCCCTGCTTGATAGGCAACAGATTCTTGATTAACAGGCTGTACAGCAACACCAGCTTTATAGGTTAATTCCTTGGGAATGCCGACAATACCCAATTGCAGAGCCAACACCAAGTAGGCAAATATTAAATTTGCGATTACTCCGGCACTGATAACTATCGCCCGGTCTAAAACTGGACGGTTACGCAGCAGATTCGGGTCATTGGGTGGAACATCGCTATCGGGGTCATCATCGGGAAAGCCCACAAAGCCGCCCAAGGGAAAGGCGCGGACAGCATATTCGGTTTGTGAACCTTGGTACTTTAAAAGAACTGGGCCAAAACCCAAAGAAAAACGGTTAACGAGAATGCCTTGAGAACGTGCTGCAACAAAATGCCCCAACTCGTGTACCAAGATCAAAACAGCCAAGACTGCGATCGCTGCTAAAACTGACATAGAGTAAATTGTGAAGATATTAAGCTATAGTTATCTCCATTCTAATTGGGCATTGGGTATTGGGTATTAGTCATTGGTCATTGGGCATTGGTCATTGGTAAATAACAAAGGACAAATGACTAATGACAAATTATAAAACTTCACGCCCCAAGTAAGGTTGCAGGACTTCCGGTATCCTCACCGTCCCATCAGGTTGTTGATAATTCTCCAAAATTGCTGCCATCGTCCTTCCCACAGCCAAACCCGAACCATTCAGAGTATGTACGAACTGAGTTCCTTTCTTACCCGCCTCTTTGAAGCGAATATCAGCCCGTCGTGCCTGGAAATCTATAGTATTAGAACAGCTAGAAATTTCGCGGTATTTGCCAGAAGAGGGCAACCAAACCTCTAAATCATAAGTTTTGGTAGAAGCAAATCCCAAATCTCCAGTACTTAAATTTACTACTCTGTATGGCAACTTCAATGCCTGTAAAATTGCTTCCGCATTCCCTACCAATTTCTCCAATTCATCAAAAGACGTACTGGGTTCGACAAACTTCACCATTTCCACCTTGTTAAATTGATGGAGACGAATTAATCCCCGCATATCGCGTCCATAACTACCAGCTTCCCGGCGAAAACAGGGAGTAAAAGCACAGTGGTAAATAGGTAAGTCCTCAGCAGCGAGAATTTCACCCCGATAGAGGTTGGTAACTGGAACTTCCGCCGTCGGAATTAGCCATAAGTCATCATCAGCACATTTAAAGCTTTCTTCCGCAAACTTGGGTAACTGACCGGTCGCCGTCAAAGACTCAGTATTCACTAACAGCGGCGGACTGACTTCCACATACCCAGCTTGAGTATGAAGACTCAGCATAAATTGAATTAATGCCCTCTCCAATGCTGCACCAGCGCCTATCAATGTCACAAAGCGACTTTGGGCAACTTTTACAGCTCGTTCAACATTGAGAATACCCAGCTTTTCGCCAATTTCCCAGTGAGGAAGAATATTCGGGTTTTGGGGAATGTACTCATCACCCCAACGCCGCACCTCTACGTTATCTTCCTCATTCTTACCAAGGGGTGTAGAGTCGCTTGGCAAGTTGGGAAGCGCCAACACAAGTTGAGCAATTTCAGCTTTGAGGTCTTTTTCTTGGGGTTCCAGTTGACTCAACGTCGCTTTGAGAGAGTTACCTTCATCCCGCAAAGCTTGAATTTCTGGGTCTTGAGCATTAATCCCAGATTTAATCTTCTGCCCGACTATTTTACCAATTTCGTTGCTCCGGGCTTGGAGTTGACTACGCGTCCCCTCAAGTTCCCGTTGTTGCCGATCTAACAGTAATATCGGTTCGATGTCGTATTTACCATTACGACTATTCAATCGTTCTTGAACTAATTGCGGATTTTCCCGTATTTGCTTAATATCCAGCACAGATTTTTCTCAGTTTTTAGCCTAAAATCTTCCTGTCAATACAGTTAACACATAAGCATTTAGCATATAGTAATTTTGCTTTGCTGTAACTGCAAAAACAAAGTTTATTAGAAAAATCAGTCTCAATCTCTGAGCAAGATTTTACCCTAGCATCACTGCCAGGGCTAAGAAACCATATAATGCATTAAACCAATCATGAATTCGTATTTTGAGTCACTGTCGTTTCAGAGACCTGAGCAAGACTCTGATCATTACCGTTATTGTTATCAACGGCTGCAAACGTCCTTTGAGTGATATTCGGTGGTTCCTTATCGTCTCTAGTTTGTCCAGGTGAAGGTAACCAGTATGCAAGCACACCTGATAAACCACCCCAGTAAAGCGCAATATTCTTCTCGTCCTCTGCTGGCGAGCCAAGCTTGAAAATGCACAGCCCCAATACGATGCTACTAAAGAAAACCTGTACGCCAAATCTCCATACGTCTTGATTAAATTTCTGTGCTGGTTGATTTCTCATGGTGTCAAATTGATTTTTCATGGTGTCAGACTTCTAAAAAAGGTACATATTATCCCTGTGCTAGTTTTGGCATCACCTACTACTACAGCTTGGCAAAATTCCTAATTACGCTCGTACCTTTACAGGGATCTTGTTACGCCCAGCGTGCCGCTTTCCCGACTCGCTAAGTAATTTGTAATTCCTATACCGCAAGCGTTCCATTGATTTGAATTACGCAGTGCTGTACTAGCAGGATGTTTTTCAAGGATTATGTAGTTGTCTTCACACCCAGTTTTGTCAGTTTCGGAAAAATTATGATTAACTTCTTTAGACTTTTGAAAACTCAGCACTCATAATATTAGGGTCGGTTAATCCGATTGAGCAACCAAAGTGACGCAATAAGCCCTGCAAAGTGGGCTGAGACGGTATTGGTGTTTGCCTGTACCACAAGCATATCTAGACCGCTAATAATTCGGGTAGGGTCAAAAAATTGGGTAGTTATCGCTTGGGGAGAAATGGAACGTGCTACCAGTGTTCCAACGATCGCTTGCGCCCCCAAAAGAGTCACTAGCGTTCCCCCTAAATTTACCCACACCCCTAAGCGTAATACTTGCACAGTCTCGCTTTTCCGAGGGCGGTTGCTGGGATTGGAGGATTCCAATTGCTTGCCAATCCTCGTGTAACGGTAAGCTAAATAAATGCCTCCGCCTAAAACAACCAGTCCACAAATTGCTAAAAATACGCCAAAGCCAGTCCCAGGATTATTACTAGGACTGCCAGTTCTTTGATTAAAGATGGCGAACAGCAGCACAATTATGCTAGAAACAACGCCTAGTACTAGCTGAATCCAGAAGCTAATCCAACCTGTAAGGCGAAAAGTTTGGGCAATTGCCCTGAGAGTTGAGGAAGATGATGGGGCATCGGGAGTTTGTGACATAGCGATCGCTAATATGCTGAGTGCTTGATAAAGGAAGGCGAGGACGAGAGGACGAAGGGAAGTGAGGACACAGAGAGTTCTTTCCCTACGTCTCCCTCTCCTGTCTTCTTTCCCCTAGTATTTAGCGCCTTCTTTGATCAATTTACTATCACACTTGCCAAATAAGACAAGAAATTCTGCGATCGAGGAAATCAGAAATGGTTACTGCTTAAGTGTGTCCACTGACATAGCAGCTCGATCCCAGATATATCCCTTAGCTTAAGCTTTTAGAATTTGCATTGGAAAAATCACTGTAAAAAAAAGTGTTTATTAAGTTTTACAGACAAAACAGCATTTTACCTGTAAAATTTCTTCGATGGCATTTTATTGCTTAAGCAGTTCTAAGCAGCTCGGCATCAGTTAACACCAAGATAGTGACTCTCTCACTTTCTGTTCGCTCCTCACCACACCGTATCGAGCTTGAGTGGGGGTACATTGTTTTGTACCCTTAAAACTCGCAAACTCGCCCCACAACTTCACAGGCGTGGGTAACTGTTTGATGTTTACGCAATGGATATCTAGTCTAAGTAGCTTTATATGTATTACTCACGTAGTAGTAGCACTGTATACTGACTACAAGGATTATAGAATTTACCCTAATGCATTTTTTTTAGCCATTCACATAACCATGAAACTTGAGGATATATATCAATTTTTTGAGAATCCTCCGCCAACTTACCTTTGTCAGGAACTAGCAGTTTGTTACATACTGTCTGTTTTATTACAAGGTGAATCCTACGGAACCGAGTTGATTGAGCAATTAGAAACTGAGTATCCCGTCTATCGGCTTTCAGATACCGTACTTTACAGTGCAATCAAATTTCTGGAAGACCAAAGGGCAATCACTGGATATTGGAAGAAACTCGAAGGACGGGGGCGCCCCAGGCGGATGTACCAAGTTTCTCCCGAATGGCAAGTTCAAGCTCAGGATTTAGCTTTGCAATGGCTTGACTATATCAACGGGAGGAAAAAGTAACGAATCATTGATAATGAATAAGTCTCCTCCAGTCAAACACTAACAATTAGTTATGGATACTGCTATTCTGCCATCTACGTTCCTGCTAACCTTGTTGTTATCGGTTGGGCTGTTTTTCTTTATTCGTGCCTCGACTAAAGACCGCATAGAAATAGCGCAACTGGTATCTGAGCAAGACGAAGCTGTTTTAATGTCTCAATTAAAAGAGTACTTTCGATCGCGGTCTTACCGAGTGGCAGCGGTAGACCGAGAACAAAATCAGGTAATTTTTGAAGGTAATGTTCGTCCCAGCTGGTTCTTAGCTATATTTCTAACTTTACTGGCAGCGACTGGGATTGTTTGTCTATCTCTAGTTACATACCTGCTTTTTCCTAGCCTCAGTACCCTTATTCTGGCGATGGTACTGCTGTCGCCTTTAAGTGGTCTATTTTATTGGAAAAAATCTGGAAGACTTGAGAAGGTGTCGCTCAAAGTAGAAACAACTCAGAGCGAACAAACCTCCTCAAGTAAGATCACTGTAGTCGCCCATCGAGATGAACTCAGTGAGTTGCAAAGGACTCTACAGCTCAAGCCTGGGAAATAATTGTTGATTTTTGCGACCATCTCTTAACTATGATATGCAGACTTCTGACCTAACCTACTCTTTAGGCAATGGAAAGTAGTCAGGAGAAAATCAAGACTGCTGCTTTGTCAGTTTTCCCCACGACTTTGGTCGTGGGGAAAAAATTTAAATTCATTAACTTAAATTCATTGACAGAGCAAACTTTAACCATCTACGGCATAAGAGCGCAACTTAACTCTTCCTTTTAGACGCGCTTGGCTATATACCCACTCCCTTCTGCATCATCAAATTAGTATCAACCCATGCAATCTAGCGTGGTTTGAAACAGGTTCACTTTCCAACTACCTGGACTAGATTTACTGGCAAATCAGCTACAAACTAAAAAAAAATTAAATTTTGCATAAACTTAGCAATTTTGCCAGTTAATAATAGTCAGGAGCCACATTCAATGCTCAAGATGACCATCTATGGTTTACCGACTCGCTAAAGCAAGAGGTTCTTGACCTGGTGAAGGTTCTAACACCCTCAAACTAGGAAACAAGAAATGGTTTTCCTCTACGTATTGAGCACCAAACAGTCCCTTTTCTGCCCAGAAATAACGATCTGTAGTGTGTTCATTTCGCTTTACAAGTAGCAACGCTGGTGGCAAAATTCCTTCAGCTTGAATGAATCTTCTAGCTGCTGTTACAGGCTTTTCTTCGCCACTTTCGATGCTATATTGAGGCACGTGCTCCAAAATGCGCCGTCCTTCCTGACGACGACGACTCTTCCTTTTGCGTCTCCTTGCCAATCTATTGTCCTCCTCTTTCAAGCTTATAGATTGTAGTGATAGCTACAAAATCCGTCGTCATTATATAGGTTCTAGTTCAGAATATCAATAGTTTTTAACCTTTTAATATAAGAAAGTTAATATCTTTGAAACATCGAGAAAATAAAACCACGTAAGAATATAATCCCCTAGTAGAAACCATCTCTAAGAAAATTTTAGTTAAGCTTTATGAAATGAGTGAGGTAAAAATTAAGTATCCTCTCTTACATCATGCCTCAAAATCTATAATCTTGAGCAAGAGCTAAAAATGTTAATGTCTGCCAGTTCTGATTTTCTTGCTCTGTGTCGAGAGCAAATAGCGCTACTAACCCAAGGGCTGGGAGCAACTTTAAGTATTGTGTACCTAACACAAGAATTGGTAGATACTCCTTCCGGTGATGCAAAACTTATTCCTGTGGTGATTTACCCGGAAACAGCATTATTGCCGCCAGGAGAGGAAACTATTGAAGCGACGGCATATAAGCAACTTCAAGTTGGAAATGCGTTTATATTACCCAATCATCAGGGAAGGTTATTGACAGCAGGTTCAGAATCTCCAACTTCGTCACGGGAGTCTGAGATCCCAGATGCATCTCAACCCGATCTCAAAGAGGAATACCTACTTAGTAGTAACCAAATTGTTTTACCTCTGATTTATGAGGGTGTAATGATGGGGTTACTAGTGACAGGTAGGAAAGATCGGGTATGGAATGAACACGAGCAAAATCAAATTCAACGGATAGCTCAAACATTAGCGATCGCTTGTATTTTAGATCAGCGGCGAGCATGGTTTGAGCAACAGTTGCGTGAGCAACAAATTGTTCAAGAAAAACAGCGGGATTTGCTGGATAATCTATTGCATCAGTTTCGTAACCCATTAACGGCGTTACGGACTTTTGGCAAACTGCTATTGAAACGATTACGACCAGCAGATGCTAACAGAGATGTGGCAAATAGTATTGTCAGAGAAAGCGATCGCCTTCAAGAATTACTGCAACAATTTGAACAAGTAATTGACTTGACAGAGGCAGATTTAGCACCACTACATCTGCCGGAAGATGAAGTATTTGTAGAAGCAACTATCCAAAAAGACGCTAAACCGCTGCTATTATTACCGGGAACGGGAGATAAAGCAGTTGACTGCTCCCTAGCAGATATATTAGAACCATTATTAATATCAGCCAAAGCGATCGCCCAAGAGCGAAACCTAAAACTAATAACTGAAATTAAACAGAATTCATCCTTAGTACGTGCTAATGTCAAAGCATTACGAGAGGTGTTAACTAACATTATTGATAATGCTTTGAAATATACTCCCACTGGTGGCAAAATTTTGATTCAGGCGGGACAAGAAAAAGCTAATTTTCAGGGAATAGTCATTAGTGATAACGGGCCTGGCATTCCACCCCAGGATTTAGAACATCTTGGAGAACGGCATTATCGCGGTGTACAAGCGCAAACAGAAATCCCCGGCACAGGTTTGGGGTTAGCGATCGCTAAACAATTAATAGAGCAAATGCAGGGCGAAATCGAGGTTTTCAGCCCTGCAATCAACTCTAAATTCACTTCACCCAATGCGCCGGGAACTACGTTTATTATTTGGTTGCCGGAAGTTCAAAATTAGTCATTAGTCATTTGTCATTTGTAAAGACTAATGGCTAATAACTGAAGTTGAGAGTTGGTCATTTGTCCTTTGTAAATACTAATGACTAATGACTAATGACCAATGACTATCTTAGTGAAACCAACAAATTTTGATTGATTGTCATTTGTAAATCGGTATTTGGGTCAATGGCGATTAAGTCAACACTATTCTTGCCGAAGAACAGACCAACCAATGCACCGATACCAGCACCACCCAAGACTTCTTCTGTGGCAATGGCGCGATCGCCTGTGACAGCAGATACCGCAGTTGCTGCACCTGCGCCCAATACAGTATTTTTGATAATTGAACTAACACTAGTACCCTTATTGACGGTTTCAGTTTTGGTAATCACGCCAGAAGTAGCGTTAAGCTGATACTCTTGACCACTGGGCAAAACCAGTTTCTCGGCAACGAATTGAGAACCACCCGTAGCAGGTTTGAGTTGACCAATAACCTGACTACCAGCAGGAATCACTACAGATCCATCTTGCGTAACCACGTTTTGAGATACTGTCAATGTCAAGGGCGATGTTTCATCCTTTGTTACCAGAATTTTTTCTGCCTTGTCATACTTCACAGCAATAGCAGTCCCTTGGGGAATTGTGACTGATGCAGGTGTTGGAGTAGTAGATCCGACAGCCACAACATAGGGTGAATTAATTGCTGAGGCTTGATTAGAACTAACCAATGCTTGGTAGATAAAAGCTGCTACCTGAGCGCGAGTGGCGGTTGCAGTTGGATTCAGGAAGTTCACATTCGGATAGTTGACCACAATTTGCTTTTCAGTTGCTGCTGCGATCGGGCTACGGGCATAGCTAGCGATGTTAGAGGCATCGTTGAAGTATTGCAGAGTGCTTTCGGTATTGCCACTGGGAATATATCCCAAACCGTTAGCGAGGGAAACTAAAACTTGTTGGCGAGGAATAGCCTGATTAGGTTCAAAGCGATTACCGGGATATCCTGATAAGAAACCAATGGTATAAGCTTGCTGAATCGCACTGGATGCCCAATAGTTGCTAGGTACATCAGCAAAACTGATTGGCTGCCGTTGCTGTGCTTTTTGGAAAGCTTTGTTAACCATCGCGGCAAATTGAGCGCGTGTCACCGGTTCTTCTGGGCGGAAGCTACCATCAGGAAATCCGGCAATTACACCTCGCTGTGACAATTGTTGAATAAATTGTGCTGCCCAATAGTTAGATGAAACATCAGAAAAAGTAGTTTGAGCTAAAGATGGCGAAGCTGTAATGAAAGGCGCTACAGTACCGACTGTGACGCTCAAAGCCATAAGTGCAGCTGTTCTAGATTGCCAACAATTTAAAGTAAACATTAATTTTTAACTCCAGTCACAATTAGTTTTTTACTGTTAATTAATTAGACATTTACTGAAGCATGAGGTTCCCAATTTTTATGTTTTTTGTAAAAACCATTACCTTAGTTATACAGTCATGGTCAAAAAATCTCTGTCAAAGGAAGTAGGCAAGTAGGCGAGAATGAAACAAAGTAGATTAAGTAATGTAAAAACTTTTAAGATTATTTTATCACAAGGGCTTCAGTTCTCTCTTCTCTATTAGAGACTGCGCCGACGAGACGCTACGCGAACAACTAAGGGCTAAATTCCTCTCTACCAACCTTTGATTATTTACGTATATTTACTTATACGATAGAAATAGTCTAATCACCGTATTATCTCTTGGCAGAATTAAATAAATATTTCAATAAATATGGATACTGAGTCAGACGAGACAGAGTATAGAATAGTTGCTTGAAAATAGAAGTTTTAGGTGTAAAAATGAAGGCGATCGCACACTCTAGTTAAGGTAGCGATCGCCTATGGAATAACTATTTAAGTAAATAGATTCTAATTGTGACTTATACAGGTGTTGAAGTAGTAGACCCGACAACTACTGTATACGGCGAGTTAATTGCTAAGTTTTAACACGACATAGGGTGAGTTAATGGCTGAGGCTTGATTAGAACTAACTAATGCTTGGTAGATAAAAGCTGCTACCTGGGCGCGAGTAGCTGTTGCGGTTGGATTTAGTAACTTGACATTCGGATAATTCACCACAATTTGCTTTTCAGTTGCTGCTGCGATTGGGCTACGGGCATAGCTAGCGATGTTAGGGGCATCGTTGAAGTATTGCAGAGTGCTTTCAGTATTGCCACTAGGACTATATTTCAAACCGTTAGCGAGGGAAACCAAAACCTGCTCGCGGGGGATAGCTTGATTAGGTTCAAAGCGATTTCCAGGATAACCAGATAAGAAACCAATGGTATAAGCTTGCTGAATCGCACTGGATGCCCAATAGTTGCTGGGTACATCAGCAAAATTGATTGCTGTCCGTTGTTGGGCTTTTTGGAAAGCTTTGTCAACCATCGCGGCAAATTGAGCGCGTGTCACTGGTTCTTCTGGGCGGAAGCTACCATCAGGAAATCCGGCGATTACACCTTGCTGAGACAATTGTTGAATAAATTGTGCCGCCCAATAGTTAGATGAAACATCAGAAAAAGCAGTTTGAGCTAAAGATAGCGGGGAGCATCCCACTTTGATGAGTTTGTCTTGCAAAGGATAATTCACTGAATCGCAAACAAAATCTGCTGACTTAGCCTCTATAGATGTCCGCGTTGGCGGATTTTGTTTATCTAATTGTGATTTCCAATCGTCAGAGATTTTTTCGAGAGTGGGATGCTTACTTAAAAACTGTGAGTCTGCAACAACATCGTGAGGCCCCTTTACACTTATCTTAGAACTATTGAGATAGATATTGTAATCATAAACAACGTTTTCATTTTTAGTGTTATTATTAATATTTTTTCCAGGGAAAGCATAGAGAATGTTCCTTAAAATTCTGACATCGGATGAGGTATGAGCAAATATTTGCCCACCATTAAGTTCTGGACTCTGATTATTTAAAAAAGCTGTGTTATTTACAATATCAACATGGTCGCTAAAAAAGGCATGAATACCCGATCCACCGTTATTAAATGCAAGATTGTTTTTAACTAAAGTACGTCCTTTATATGCACCCAATTTTGAGGTGTCTTGATTTCTTGTACTATCGATAATAATGCCATTACCGTCTGTGATCTTTCCAACTGCAATCCAAGGGATGTACATACGATTGTTGTAGGTCTTGTTGTTGGTAACAAACATCTTGTATCCCTGGTTGTTGTCAGAATTCCAATTATTCAACATTGAAATACCACTAGAACCATAAACACCATACCAGGCATTATTAAATACCACATTATTATCTATTGTCACATAGTCTGCTTGAATCGCTGAAATACCTGCTCCTCCACAGTCATGCACTTTGTTGTTCAGAATACGGATGTGATGAACATGACCATTAGTTCGTCCATCAACGTTTATACAGTTTCCATTTGTCAGTGGGTTTACTTTGTTAGTCTTCTCTTTCATCGCATAATCAAGGGTTATATTGGCATTGTTTCCTATAACCTCTAGCCCGTTGATTTCGATATATGAAGCTTTATGTGAAATCGCGATACCATTCCATGTATTGTGCTGAATTTTTGGTAAATGCCCAGGATATGCTTTATACCTAATCCATGCATTTGCAGTTCCAGAACGTTTAATATTTACTACACTCCCAGCTTTGCCTGTATTTGTGTATACTCCGTTCATTATCAATACTGTATCGCCAGGGTTGGTAAGGTCTGCTGCCTTTTGAATTGTTTTAAAGGCAGATGAAGTAGAAAGTCCGCTATTATTGTCGTTTCCATTACCACTAACATAGTATGTTTTCGGTGTTGAATTCGCGCTAATTAGCTCACGGCTAGATAGGCTCACTTCCTTATTAGTGGATACTTGACGGACGTTTTCAACTAAAGATACTTTTATATTGTCTCCCGGAACCAAAAGACTTAAGACTACGGGAATTGCAAGATATGTGCTTAAATTTAAAGCTTGAATTACCACAAGAAAAAGCTCCTCGATCGCTACTACTTAACAAAAGTATCAGGATATTCCATAATTTTGAATACTCTTTTAGATACAGAATACAATAGAGCTAATTTTTAAATAAGTATTACAATAAATATCGATATTGATTAAGACGATAGAGAGGTGGAATAGTTGCTGTTAAATAGAAGTTTTTAGGGTTAAAAATAAAGGCGATCGCACACTCTAGTGAAAGTGGCGATCGCATATAAGGGATGATTAAATTCACAACTTGAATGAAGTGAAATCTAGTAGCGGGATCTTGGTACTAAATTCAAGTTAGAATCCAGCGTTAGTCTTAAATCTTGTGCAGGTCTGAGGACAAAAGCATTTCCTTCTTTTTTCCGCAATAGCACGCTAGCACCCGCACCCGCAGCCGCACCAATAACAGGTTTTAAATCGTCAATTTTGCGATTACCAGTAATTAATGAACCTAAAAGACCAGCACCCCCACCAATAGCTGCGTCAGTTAAAACCTGAGTTGTGTTGGGCTTCTGTGAAACTCTTTCAGTTGTGGTGTATGTCCGAGAAGTTGCATTAATCGACTGACGCTGACCGTTAGAAAATTCTAATTCTTGAGCGACAAACTTTACACCTTTTCCTTGATTATCATCTGTATTTCTTGTATCTCTGGAATAACTATCTAAGTCAACAGATTCTAGCCGTCCATGTACTTTAGTACCAGCAGGAATCAAGACGTTTCTATTTCTGTCGATAATGTCGTTGGCTATTCTCAAGGTTAGAGATTTACTTTCCCCAGGAGCAATAGTAATTGTCTCTTTTTCGTAGGTGACAGGAAGAGCAACTCCAGAAGGAATGGTAGCGTTTCCGTATTGCCCAGTTCTGTTTTGATCAATTCTGTATTGAGCATTAGCAGGAGCAAAGCTGAATAGGGGGCTAATGACGCTTGTAGTAACGGCCATTGCCATAAATGCAGCGGTTCCATATTTCCATTGATGTAGACGAGTCATAAGAGGGTTATCCTTTGTGTATGTGATGTATTTAATGACGAGGATTCACTGAGTTTGTTTCTGACTATTTTTGAACCTGTCTATAGTCGTATTCCGAAGATAAAAGTACTTATTATGATGGGAAGTTTTTGCGATCGCGTGGGCGTAAACCGTCGTAGACATCGCTGTTCAGAATTTGTATCCTGCTAATGTGCATCACTAAAATAGAGGCGAGACATTTATACGACGTAAATGAGTATCATTTTGTTCCAAAATGCTATTTTATTACTCATATCCACATATCTAAGCCATTGATATAGAGGCGAATAGGCTGACTGCGAACTCTTACTTCCATTCTAGATTGACTTGCTAGGAATTGGAAAATATTTTCGTTTTTTTAACGAATGATTTACTATCTGCTATATGGGTATTTAAAATTGTTGCTGACGCTGTTTAATCTCTGCGATCGGTAAGAGCAAAGTATTTTCTATTTGCTGTCGCACTTCACGGCTGACATAACAATCACTCTTTAGACAAGATATGAGTATTTTATGGGCATCGTAATATTGTTTAAATATTTCTTTTTGCTCGTCAGTAAAATGCCATTCGTGACCAATGTTTCGATATCTAATAAGTAAAAGTTTGAGTTTTTCAACCCAAGATTTTCCATTAGCTCTCCACAAGGGTTTAAATATTCCTTTATCCTTATCTGGATCTGGAATTTGTTGTTTAAACTTTCTTAGTGAGCGCTGTAATTCATAGTCTGATGTCGATGTAATAGCACGATTTAGGGCATATGATAGTTGAGATCCGATTTTAAATGTAGAAACAGTACTGGCAGTAGAGGCAAGTTTACGAGAATGATTAAGAGCAGAAATTAGAGCATTATCAACTTCAAACTCATCTGCATGAAGACTAAGATGACGAAGTGGTTCCTCAGTGCTGTCGAGATATTTTAACGCCAGCTTTTTAACAAAGCTCTTTATGAACCCATATTTTAGAGTAGAAGAGACATTTTCTATGTTAGATTCAGATTCAAAGCCTAGCTCACTTTCAGACTTAGTTAAGTAATTATTTAAGCTAAAATCAAAATAAAATTCAGAATCAAAATCTATATAAAACTCTCTAACAGTTAGTGTTGTAAAAGGAACGTTTACTGAAATAGATTTTTGATTTACCCAGTTTATAAAATATAGTAAATTTTCATATTTACTTAGAATTGCATCAATTTTCTCTTTGATCAACAGCAATAATCGATCTGCACTTGGTGACATCCCAACTGCTAGCAGGAATACTTCTTGCCAGCGCTTTTCAGTAATATGACTAACAAGATTTTGCAACGCTTCTTCTGATGATTGTCTCACAACCACAAATTCTCTAGCTGTGAAATACTCATGAAATGTGAGGTGAGAAAATGAGTAAATCCCCTTTGCCCTTGCTACAACTAGTCCATGATGATATTCAATTGAACGCAAAACTTGCTCACTGTCAACTTGCAATGCTTCTTCGTCAGTATTAGCACCGGGTAAATTGCGGATGTATTCTGTAATGTATTGCTCTGCTAATTTCTGTTTGAAGAAATAGTCACCGCGCTCAAAGGTGGTCAGAGCCATTTTGCTGAGTAAATCTTCTTTGCGTTGAACTGATAGCTTTTTGTAAATCTGATCGCGTTGAATTCCCCGTTTAGCATCCCATTTTTTCAATAATGCATCCAATCCTTCTTTATATAACTCAGAACGATTTGCAGGAAAATCCCCTGACTCTTCAAATGCTAAACAAAGCAAGGTCAGCAGAAGTGGACTTGCAGCAATTTGTTTGATGCGGTTATTTTCTTCAAGACGTTTGATAAAAGTCTCTGGTTTTACAGATTTATCTTTAAACCAGTTATTGGTAAAATTAAAAATTTGGTAATTGTCAAAATCAGCAACTTCTACCTCTGTGAACTTCTCAAAGGTATACTCCTTTGCTGCAATCCGGCAGGTCATGACAAACTGATTTTTTGGGAAACGATCAGAAAAGTCACGAATTTCCTTTAATACACGGTTACTATCCTCTTCTCTAACTTCATCCAACCCATCGAGTAAAACTAATGCTTTACCGTAAGTTATTACATCTTGGATAGAAGAGATAGGATTTATCGCCTCTTCAGTGATGTGTTGCAATAATCCAGGTTTATTTGCAGTTTCCGCAAAGTTTTTGAGGGTGACAAAAATAGGTACACGTTCAGCCTGAAACTCACCTGCAATACACTGAATCGCTAAATACTTCAGAAACGTCGTTTTACCTGCTCCTGGTTTACCCAAAATCATCAACTTGGAATATTTCTCAACCGCTTCCAGTCCTGGCACTCGTTTTGCAGTAATTCTGTTAAGTCCAAAGAGGTCAACATCCTGGCTGCTAAAGTGTTTTAAGAATTCATCAATTCCTAACCGCTGCTGTCCAGTGATTTTCTCTAATATATTGACGCTGGTGTAAATGTCATTCAACCCGATGGGTTGAGTCATATCTAGCACCCGCATTGTGCCGCAGCATTCTTGAATGAGGGGTTTTATCTTTTCGCGCACCTCTTGGACGATCGCATCAATATCAATGCTGTTATCTTGATTTACCTCTGGTTCACTGGCTGGTTCAGCCACTATTTCTTCCCACTCTAGGTCTAGCCTGTCGCAAATCTGGACAAAAAGATTGCGGTCAACAGGTTTACCTGTAAAGAATTTTCCGATCGGCTGGCGAGTTACTTCTAACTCTTGAGCTAATGCCTTTTGAGTCAAGGAATAACGAATTAAAGCTTTTTTTGCTTTTTGGATACCTTCTAGAGAACAGGAAAGCGATCGCCCGGACATAAGCTAACCACTACACTTTTGCTGATTCTAACTGCCAATTTGGCAATTCATCCTCATCGCATACACAACTCACTCATATCCTAAGCCTGTATTTAAGCCTACAACAACCACCCGCCTGTAAAGCTAGGGATGTACTGATTTGAATGATTTGGGAGTCGGTAAATGTTATCC
Source organism: Nostoc sp. 'Peltigera membranacea cyanobiont' 210A (assembly GCF_002246015.1). Lineage (GTDB taxonomy): Bacteria > Cyanobacteriota > Cyanobacteriia > Cyanobacteriales > Nostocaceae > Nostoc. The sequence continues at coordinate 424,258 of NZ_NOLJ01000006.1, read as the reverse complement.
AAGAAATTTCCTTCAAGAGACGAAGTGCTGGCTGTTGTAACACTGATTATGGTGATTGGTTCTCTCACTCTTGCAGTTATCGATGAAAAGAGTCGCCCTCCATTTCTAGATTTAACCAAATTTGCTGTCGGTACATATATTGGATTGTTGATACCTCGGTCTAGATCAAGCGATCGCGATGTCTAAGACGGGCTACGCCTACGCAACTAGCCAATGACAATCCTAAATAATTCGTAAGAGACAAGATCCCCGACAAGTTTTACGAAGTCAGGGATCTGTAACTTTCAATTCTCACAAATCAAATAGGAATGTTTTCTTCTCAGACAACAGAAAGAAATAACAAAAGCCTCCTGGAGAGTTTCATTTTTCTCCGAAGACAGTAAAACTTTTTCATGCAATAAGAAAAATTGACTGATAATATTGTAAATTTTTGTAAATTTGATGTCTTCAAGACTAGAAACCTGATATCTAGATAGCTAAACTAACAAACAGTGCATCTGTACTGTTATTTATTAAAAGTAGATGTGGCGCTATAGCCTGAATGATCCCAGTACAACTTATCCTCAAAAACTTCCTCAGTTACCGTGATGCAACTTTAGATTTTGGCGGTTTGCATACGGCTTGTATTTGTGGTTCCAATGGTGCGGGTAAATCCTCCCTTTTAGAAGCAATCACTTGGGCAATTTGGGGTGAAAGCCGTGCCACTGTTGAAGATGATGTCATCTATTCTGGTGCAAAAGAAGTTCGGGTTGATTTTACTTTCCAAAGTAACCAGCAAAAATATCGGGTGATTCGTACCCGAATTCGGGGAGGTACTAGCGTCCTTGAATTTCAAATAGAAATACCATCTGGGTTTCGCTCACTCACCGGCAAAGGGGTAAGAGCAACACAGGATTTGATTTTAGAACACATCAAGCTCGATTACGATACATTTATTAATTCTGCCTACTTACGTCAAGGTCGTGCAGATGAATTCATGCTCAAGCGTCCCACAGAACGCAAAGAAATTTTAGCGGAGTTATTAAAACTCAATCAGTATGATGATTTAGAAGAACGCGCTAAAGAATCTTCTCGTCAATTTAAAGCAAGGGCAGTAGAGTTAGAGCGTTCTTTGGAGTCGATAAAAATTCAGCTGCAACAACGCGAAATAACCCAAGCGCAAAGAGTGGAGTTAGAAGCCGAACTCAACCAACTGCAACAGGTGCAAGCATTTGACAATATTCAATTACAAAGTTTGCAAGTTGTCCAGCACCAGCGCCAAAATTGGGAACAACAACTTAATTTTATAAAGCAGCAATACCAAAATCTTACCCAAGATTGCGATCGCCTCCAACAAGAACAATCAGCTATTGGCTCTCAGCTATCAGATTTAGAAAAAATATTACGCCAAGAAGCTGAAATTAAAGCTGGATACGCCCAATATCAAAGTCTACAATCTCAAGAAGAAGCTTTTGCTGTCAAATTTGAAGAACACACCCGCGCCGGGCAGAATCGCCAACAAAAGCAACAACAGCTTACCAAACAAATTCACGAAATCGAACGGCAACTGCAACAAGCCCAAGCGCAGCTAGAAGCTTTGCAGCAACAAGAGAGAGACATTCAGCAAACTCTGACTAAATCAGGTGAAGTAGAAGCGGCTTTGTCACAACTAGCCGCAGCCCGTCACCATGTTGCTCGTTTAGATCAGCTGCAAATGCAAGTGACTCCCTTGTTGCAACAACGAGCAACTTTACAAAGCCAACTCGATCGCACTCATGCGGGTTTAGTAGCGCGACTCGAACAACTGCAAAGTACTGAGAACCAATTGCAACGCCAGCACCGCCGCCAACCGCAACTACAACAAGCGGTGATGGATGTGGCAATCCAGATTGAGGAACTGGAGAAAAAGCGCGTTTATCTGCAACGAGTGCAAGAAAAAGGGCAAGAAAGGCGGCATTTTATCGAACGTCTGCAAGCTCATCAACGGGATTATGAAAAACTGCTGGGAGAATTAGAGCAGAAATTGCAAATGCTCCAAAATCCTGAAGCACTTTGTCCATTATGTGAGCGTCCACTGGATGAACATCACTGGAGTCGGGTTGTGGAAAAAACCCAAAGCGAGTTAGAGGATACTCAAGGGCAGTTTTGGGTAGTGCGAGAACAAATGGCTGTATCTGATAGAGAAATTCAGGTACTTAGGCAGGAATATCGCGATATATCCCAACAATTGGCGGGCTATGATGGTTTACGCGAACAGCGGGGACAGTTGGCAGCCCAGTTAGAAGCGACAACTGATGTGCAACAACAGTTACAACAAATTGCTGCTGAAAAACAGCATTTAGAGCGATCGCTCCAAGCTGGTGATTACGCTCCCGATAAACAAGCCGAACTTCGACAGCTAGACCAATATCTGCAACAAGTTAATTATAATGAACAAGACCACGCCCTCGCCCGGAGTGAAGTTGAGCGGTGGCGATGGGCAGAAATTAAACAAGGGCAAATTAAAGATGCAACTAAGCGACAAGCGCAACTATTAGCCCGAAAACCAGAATTACAATCCCAAATTGCTCAATTACAAGCGAGAATCCAGCAGGATCAGATTGATTCTGAATGTGCTAAACAAATCGCGGCTCTTGAGCGTCACATTACTGAAATTGGCTACAGTTCCGAGCAGCACAACAATCTACGTATGGCTGCAAAGAAAGCTCAATCTTGGCATTTGCGGTATCAACAATTGCTGTCAGCCCAGCAGCAGTATCCGCAACTCCAGACGAGATTGCAAGAGTTAGAGGAGTCTAGAAGCGCCAGAGTAACGGAGCGGCAAAAACTCGGCGGACAAATCGAAAGTATTATCCAGCAATTACAAGCAACAGCTAACCCCTCTGCCCAAATTCAAGCTTTAGAGCAGCAGTTAGCAATCCGCAGACGGCAACTCGATGAGCAAATTACAAAGTTGGGGCGTTTGGAACAGCTGGCGCATCAACTGGAAACGCTACAAATTCAGTATGACCAACAACAACAGCAATTACAATCTTGCAAGCAGGAATATCGGGTTTATCAGGAATTAGCGCAAGCTTTTGGTAAAAATGGTATCCAAGCACTGATGATTGAGAATGTGTTACCACAACTAGAAGCCGAGACAAATCAACTACTTTCGCGGTTGAGTGGAAATCAGTTTCATGTACAATTTATTACTCAAAAAGCTGGACGCAGTGCTAAATCAACCAAGAAAAATGCCAAGCTAATAGACACCTTAGATATTTTAATCGCCGATTCTAGAGGAACACGAGCTTATGAAACTTACTCAGGTGGGGAAGCCTTTAGAATTAACTTTGCCATCCGTTTGGCTTTGGCGAAATTATTAGCGCAACGGGCGGGGGCGGCGTTGCAATTGCTGATTGTGGATGAAGGTTTTGGTACACAAGATGCCGAAGGATGCGATCGCTTGATTGCCGCGATTAATGCGATCTCCTCCGATTTTGCCTGCATCCTCACCGTTACCCACATGCCCCACCTCAAAGAAGCCTTCCAAGCCCGGATTGAAGTCAATAAAACTCAAGAAGGTTCACAGTTGAGCTTGTCAATTTAATCAAATCTTCCCAGTCCCCAGTCCCCAATCCCCAATCCCTAATTCAATTGTATTTTACCCGTGCATCAAGACCTAATGAGCGGAGCTTTTTCGTTAGCGTTTCTGCTTGGGCGCGATCGCTAAATGCTCCAGCATTCACATAGTCCCCTAAATTGGATTGCTCCGCGACAGCGTTGGGTATATATTGTTGCACTTTGCTCAGAGTATCATTATTAGAAATTGGAATTATTACTCTGTAAGGATTATTAGCAACTAATGTGTTGCCATTGGTAACAGGTACTACATAGTCATTGGCAGGAGGTAAGGCATAGCGATTAGTGTCAGCTAATACATAATCATTATTTTGAGTATAATTGCCCCCAGTTGAACCATTTAACCCCAATGCTTCCCAAGTTTGCCAATCTACATTTCCAGTAGAGTTAATTCGAGAATGTTGCTGGAATGCAATCACAGATTGTCTGGTGTAATCGTTGAAAAGTCCATCAGGGTTAGTATTAGAGAAACCCAATTGTCCCAAACGCTCTTGAACTAATCTGACATTTTCTCCGCGATCGCCTACAGTTAGATAATTTCTACCTGGTTGTTGAGTACCACCTGTAGAGACTCTACGCACTGAGTCCAAAACTTGGGCATTAGCAATGCCATCAATAGGTAGTCCATTATTTCGCTGGAATGCAATTACAGCTTCTCTAGTCATTGGGCCAACATTCCCAGTGGCATCAGCATTTAAATAACCTAGCTGCCGCAAACGCACTTGGAGTTCTCTGACTTGTTGAGTGGAAAGACTCGATCTTCCTGGAGTCGGAGAGGAACCCATTAGTGCGTTCCAAGTTTGTCGATTCACAATCCCGTTAGCAGTTATGCGATAACTTCGCTGGAATGCAATTACAGCATCTTTAGTAATTCGTCCAAAATTCCCAGTAGGATTGGTATTAAAGTAGCCTAACTGCCGTAGACGCTGTTGTAATCTTGTGACGGCTGCACCAGTTTTACCTTGAGAAAGAGTAGGATATTGACCAACTGGCGATCGCGACGATGCGCCACCAATATTTCTATTAGAATTTCTACTTTGACACGCTCGTTGCAAGGCTCGTTGAGTACTAATACCCACAATTCCATCAGATGATATTCTATTGGCTTGCTGGAATTTGATCACAGCATTTTGAGTCAAGCTAGCAAACTTACCTGTGACTGGGCCGTTAAAATAGCCTAACTTTTTTAAACATCTCTGGCTACTGCTAACTTCAGGCCCATTACTTCCTATTTTCTGAAGTGCTAAAGCTTGCCCAGCAATACTCATAAGCCCCGTAATCAGAGCCACAGACAAAAGACGCATTGCAGCACCAGTCGATAACTTTTTCCAATTTAAAAATTTAAAATTAACTACGATAGGAACAACCTTGATGCTTTCGGATGCCTCGTAGACTGAGGCAAGCTTGATTAAATGGCTAGCTACCCCTGTTTTCACTTGCTTTTTTTGAGTTAACGGCTATAAAAAAGTATACTCCTTACTATGTGTAATAATTACTTTTCGTATGATTCTTTACAAGTAAGTGTCCTGGGGAGCGGGGAGTAAGAATTTTAGATTTTAGATTTTGGATTTTAGATTGGAATTCAATCCAAAATTGTCAATCCAAAATCCAAAATTGAATTGCCCCATGCCCTATACCTATTGTTCATCAACTTTTTCAGTATTACCTGCTTTCACCCAACCTTCTTGTTCGCTACCTTCCAAACGGATCTTTTGCCAAGCTTTATCCTCGCTTTCTGACAAAATAATAATTTTTTGATTAAACGCAACTCCACCAATCTTTTCAGCTTCTTGATTTGGTTGCGATCGCAAACTCAAGCCTTCAGCCCAACTAACACGCCCTTGGTAAGCTCCTGCTGGTAATGGTTTGGATGATGGGGTAGGCTTTGGTGATTCTGTAGGAGTAGAGGTTGAGCTTGGAGACGATTGAGTAGATGTCCCAGGTGTAAGAGTGGGCTTACCTCCTCCAGGCTCAGTTTTTTTAGGAGCTTGGGCTTTCACCGAAGGACTATCATTGGAATAAATGGGTTTGGCAGGGGCTATGCCAGTACGATTCATAAAATAGAGTGCAATTGCAGCACCGCCACCTATCAGCACAGCGATCGCTAAGAAAAACCCCAGTAGAAACTTTGTTAAGCCAGAAAACATAATTAAAACCTGATTATCAAGAGTCAAGGGTGAAGGTGAGCCAGTCGTGCGTATTTTCCCCATTGAGGAGAGTGCTGTTTAACTGGCTCTCAAGGGTTATACCATTTTAGATTTTAGATTTTAGATTTTGGATTGTGAAACATCCATTGGATAATTGTTTCAGTTTCCATCTGTCGCAATCATTTTTCAAATTGGTATTACAAGTAGAGAAACAAGTAACCCATCAGTATAAGAATCAATAGTCGATAATAATTCATCATTAACTATTGACTTTTGACTAACTGATTATTGTAACCATGCTGAATAGACAGATGGTGAAATTAAATATGCGTTATCTAGAACCCTTGTAGAGACATAGGAGTACTATGTCTCTACATTTATTTTGGGTTCACGTAGTGCGCCGGAGGCGTTCGCTCAAAGGACTGTGTTTAGATGCTAAACGCGCTCTCCCAGCAGCAGCCCATTCTTGGAGTTGCTGAATTTGCTCTACGGCAGTTCTTGCTAAGGGTATGATCTGACTAGCTGCTTCTAAAATGTCCTCGGTAGCAAAGTCGCGGTTTTGGCTAAATCCAATATGCATCGCTTCAATTAAAGTTTGCTCAATTTCGGCCCCAGAAAAATCAGGCGTCTCATAAGCTAGCCTATCGATGTCATAACTTTTCAAGTTATGGGGGCGCAGTCGGGATAAATGAACATCATAAATTGCTTTTCTCTCTTCTTGAGTGGGCAAACCCACAAAGAAAATTTCATCAAATCGCCCCTTGCGGAGCATTTCCGGCGGTAAAGCTTGGATGTCGTTGGCGGTGGCGACGACAAACACAGGTGAGCTTTTTTCGGCTAGCCAGTTAATAAAAGTGCCAAAAACACGGCTGGCTGTTCCGGCATCGCCTTTGCTACCAAGTCCAGCAAAGGCTTTATCTATTTCATCAATCCACAAAATACAGGGAGCGAGGGCTTCAGCTACTTGGATCATTTGGCGAGTCCGAGATTCTGATTCACCCACCAAACCACCAAATAACCTTCCCACATCCAAACGTAGCAGGGGTAAATGCCAGTGGTGAGCGATCGCTTTTGCCGTTAACGATTTACCAGTTCCCTGAATACCCACCAACATTAAACCACGGGGGTGCGGTAATCCGTACTGTCGCGCCTTATCAGTAAATGAGCCTCCCCGACGAATCAGCCAGTCTTTCAAGTTATCTAGTCCGCCAATATCAGAAATTTGCTCAGTGGCGGGGTAGAAGTCCAGGATTTGGGTTTGGCGGATAGTTTGGCGCTTTTCTTCCAAAACCAGATCCACGTCTTCTGGTTGCAATTCTCCGTGGGTTGCGATCGCTTTTGCCAAAACCCGGCGAATTCGTTCCATCGAAAGCCCTTGACAAGAGCGCACCAAGTCATCTAAAACTTTGCCAGAAAGGGAGTTACCAGTACTTTGGAGTAAGCGTTCCACCTCAGTTTTAATTTCTGGGGCGGCTGGTAAGGGAAACTCGACGACTGTCAGCACTTCGGTTAAGTCGTCAGGGATGGCGATGCGTGGTGACAGTAGGACAATATTTTTTGGTTGTGACTTGAGAAGTCTCGACAGGTTGCGGAGTTTGCGCGCGATCGCTACATCTTCTAAAAAGCGATGATAATCTCGGAGAATTAATACTGCTGGTGCGGAAGCTGGTAATTTTTCGATAAATTCTAAAGCTTGCAACGGGTTACGCCGCCCAAACCCAACATCATTGGGGTTTCCTTGGTAGCCATCGACAAAATCCCAAGTATACACTGGGCGATTACCCTGGTTGGTTGCTTCTTCCCGAATAGCTGCTTCTACCCGCTCCTCTTCGTATGTGGGAATATAAATTAAAGGGTAGCGGGCACGTAGCAGCAGTTTAAACTCTTCACGGAAGTTCATAAGTAGCTGTGGTTATTAGTTATTCTCTCATTGTTCAGCAAAATATTAGGCGAATAGAATTCACTGCTATACAAACAAAGTCCACCTCCGTGGACTAACGAAAAATCAAGATTTTTATAATACACTTAGACATAAACATTTCTGAATTACCTTTTTCGTTCATATCTCGGCTCAATGCCTATTTGCATCAGGTATTTGAGTTTTGATTAAGGCATAATTATGGGGAAAGTGAATCTAGTATCGCTGTCTATGAATCTTTAAAGAGTCACAAGTTTGAATAGGCTGTCTCTTCATGTTCTGGTTGAACAGGCATCCGAGGGGCATTTTATCGCGTCAGGGCGACCATTAGAAGAAAGTGAATCAAATAAACAAGTAACTTTCGATGCCAATTCTGCTAGTGGAAAAGGCATGATCTATGTGTGCAGGAAAATACACGCAAGAGGTTGGTAGAAATGCCTGTAACCTTTGCACAGCAGTTTTATTGGACTGGTATAGCTTATAAAAACAACAACAGCGATCGCTTTTGATTGTCCCCGTACAGCCGAAAATGACTGTAACTCTTACACAGTAGGGTTATTGGACTACTTTATCCCTAATTAATGGCTGCTTTACTTTTGTGCAGATTTTCGCCAATGCCTGACACCTCTGAAGGCTATACCCAGCAATAGTTACAGCTTGCATTAGATATACTATTTTACCTATAAAAGAATGCAAGAATAACTGCACAGGATGGATATGAGCCGAGCAGGAGCTTACCTAATACTCATACCTAAGTTCATACCGCAATGCCTTTTCTTAGTTCAGTGGACTCACTATACCTGTGACAAAATTTTAGTCAGTATAACAGTGGTAACACTTTTAACAATATATGCCAGACACCACTTTAGAGTTAGCCCACGCAGGGGATATCAACGCGATCGCTGCACTCATTGAAGAAAAAATAGGAACAAAAGTTAACCCTCGTATGCAGTGGGGGATTATCTTAATACTAGAAACCCCATTTAACAATGTTGATAATTTCACAAAAAAAATCCAAGTATTTGAAATTATCAAACTACTTGAAGATATCCATTGCAAAATACCCTCGGTAAAAATATCTGGAAATAAATTTCAGAAAACTCTTACTCTAAGCGAGGGCAAATACAAAGATGAAACATTTGTAAGACGCGCTCTTTTGTTCTCTCCAATTTATCTTATTGCAATAGGATTATATATTGCATACGTGCCAAAAGTTGTACCAACAGAACGTGTTAGTCCTAGCCAAAGCGCAGCCCCTAGCCAAAGTGCTGTTACTGAGCAAAGAACTTTCTTGGGACGCAGTGAGAATGGTTACGAACTATGGGCAGATAAGTCTTGTGTGTATGTCAAGGGGATTAGAGAGAGTGACTTTGCACGATTAAACACCACGATGGACGGCTACAAACAGGCGGTTAAACAACAAACTGGTTTTAGTTGTGTGTTGTTTGAATGAGCTAGGGGTTGCGGCAGAACTTGCTTTACTAACTGCGACCCGCAGGGCGATCGGATGCATCCGGGGTTGGGTCAAGATGAGTTTGTTCAATTGGGTCGGGTTGGCTTTCTTGAAGAGTTTCTACATCTAGTTCTTTTGTAGACGTTGATATTGTTTCATCTTGAGTCGCTTCAATGAGGTCGAATTCAGGAGTTTGTGTCGGGAGCCATTTTGTTTCTATTGGTTCGCCTTGAATTGCTCTAGACGTTAAACGATACCCGATTGTTGCTTGTATAATTCTCTCGCGTAATGTCTGTATTGAATCTCTTTTGCTGTTTGGGATGTCAATATACTTGGCTAAACTTTGCAAATCTTTTCTGGCGGGACACAAATCAGTTAGAATCCGAAATCCTTCCTCACGAGTGCCTAAGTTCTGTAGTGTTTCAGCTACTTGTTCTGGTGACGGCTTCGCTATATCTACGCCTTGTTCTATTTTTAACGGTTCACTTTTTAATTCCAATCCTTCGGTTGAAGATATCTCTGTTTCAATTGAAGATGCCTCTAGTTCATCTACAGAATTGGTATTTTCTTCAGTTGAACTTACCTCTTTTGATACGGTGGTTTTAATCTGAGTATTCAATTGCTTACTGCTTTTATATTTGAGGACTATCTTAACCGTAACTATTCCTTCTACAATGTCATTAATTTCTTGCTCTGTTAAGGATTGAACCTCTTTTAACAGCACAATTATGAAACTTATTATTTTTGGGAAATACTGGTATTTGTTCATGATAAAATCACAAATTAATTTTCTTTATAAATTCATTAGTAAATTCTTCAATACCTTGTATTACTTCCTTCTCTGTCTTATTTGCACCTATTTTTAAAACTACAGGATAACCAGCTTCAGGGGCATTACCAAAAATAGTTTTATTCTCTTTAATGTATGGTGTAAAAGTAGCAAATCCCAATTCTTTAGTTTGATTAATATATTGCCTTTGGGCAGCAATTGGCTCTCCTCCATGAGTTTGAACCATAGTAAAAAGTACGCCTAATATTTGAGGGTTTATTTCTTTATGAACAATACCATCATCTGATTTGATAAAATCATTGAAGTCTTTCACAAGCTGTTTGACATGGCGCAGGAGGTAATCTATACCAAGTGTAGATAAATAATCTGGTTTAGCAGGTATTAGGATATAATCACTTGCAACAATTGAGTTTTTTGTCACAATATTAAAGTTCGGGGGACAGTCTATAAGAACAATGTCATATAAATTATTTGATTCTAATTCTTTTAATCCATTCGCTAACCATTTATGATTTTTTAAAAAGCTTTTTTTAATCTGTCCAATATTGCCTCCTCCTAGTTTTGAAGCAAGGTCTACATCTACATTTATAAGTCCAAGGTCTGATGATATTAGCGAAAGCCTACCTTTACCTTCTAATAATTTGTTCACAGTTTCAGGGTCAAAGGTCAAGTCAATTAAAGGTGTCGGGGTATTTCCATCTATAATGTTATCAAACCACTTTTTTAATGTTTTGGAGTTAGGAAAGCTTTTGTTCCAAATGTCAGGTTGGATAAATGAAAAGGTTAAGTTAGTTTGAGGATCTACATCTATTAGTAAGACATTATATCCCCGAAAAGCAAGATCCCCTGCTAGGTTTGCTGTTACGGTGGTTTTTCCAACGCCACCTTTGTAATTCATTACTGATACAACTTTCATCTACTTTTCCTTATTTGAATTTTCTATTTCTTTTAACAACATCATTGCCAAATCCATCGAACTATTTTGTTAACAGGCACATCGCACCCCAATAGTTGATTTCGCCTACGGCACTACTTACTTGATACTTGCAGTATGCCCACTATGAGAGAAAAACTAACAAAATTATTACAGCACCACCTAACTTGACTCCGATAACCCTTTTACCTCTTGGTAACGAGTAAGGAGCCACCTGCATTAATTGGGCAAATTATACCTGCAAGTGGTCAACGCGCTGCAAGCATAAGCAGGTTTAATCAGCCAACGCTATCATGCGGGTTGTAGCGATCGCAATTGATAAGTTGGAATTGATGAAGTGTGATCGCCATCGCGTCGCCAACGGAGTTACAATACTTTGCGTTAGTAGTTCACATTTTTCAGGATAATCTCTGGTCACAGCGACTTGGGGACGTTGCAGCGTTATCTGGAGGTCACGCCAGAGCAGAAACGAAAAGCTGTTTCTGTGATTGGGTTTTAGATTTAATAAGGTAGGATGTATATACTCAAGTAAGGAATCCTTACATTTGATAGCAAAGGCTAGGAGGCAAGTCATGCTCGCCAAGTTAACTTCTAAAAATCAACTAACGCTGCCTAAAAGTATTACTCGTGAAATCGGTGAGGCTGAGTATTTTGAGGTAAAGGTGGAGGGGGGGCAAATTATTCTGACTCCTGTAAAAATTCAGCGGGCTGATGCAGTTCGATCTAAGCTGGCGGATTTAGGACTGAGTGAGCAGGATGTGGCTGATGCAGTGGCTTGGGCGCGTCAATCGTAATGGTTTGTCCACGGGTGGTCATTGATACTAGTATCATCATCTCGGCGCTGATATTTGGGGGCAGAGTATCTAGGCTTCGTTTGGCATGGCAGGACGCTCTCTTCACTCCCGTGGTTTCTAAAGCGACAACAACTGAGTTAATCCGAGTGCTGGCTTATCCAAAGTTTAAGCTCACGCCAACTGAGCAAGAAGATTTACTATCGGATTACATACTCTTTTGTGAAGCTGTAGCGATGCCCGGCCGCTTGCCTGTAATTCCTGAATGTCGTGATCCGTTTGATGTGCCTTTTTTACTTTTGGCTGTGGTCAGTGAGGCTGATTATCTGGTGACGGGCGATCGCGATTTACTCAGTCTAAAAGATAATTTTTCTTGCCCGATTATCACGGCTGAAGATTTTCTAAATGTTATTGATGGTCAGTCACCCTAATTTTTCCGGTGATGCCTTGTAAAAGTGGTATTTGTTGCCATAAGTTTTCACACTGCTTACAGAAGTCATCTACATCACAGAATATTTGTGTAATGTCGAGCCGAGATACAATTTACAAGCCTCATATATTTACCACCCATGCTATCTCTGTCGAGTTAATATTCTCAAAAGCGATGCCTACGACGGTAAACTACGCACGGGCGGGAAATCACAGAATTTGAGCCATCACTAATAAGCTATTAGCCCGGAAGTTGCTTTTTGAGTGCTTCCAGAGAAGCCCAACGGTTATCAACTGGAGTTTCAGGACTATCAGAACTATCAACAGTACTACTTACAGGAATACCTGGACAATTCCTACTGCACAGTTGCCGTTGTGGTACTGCCAACCACATCTGCTCATACAGCCATTCGTTGGGATAAAAATAACCATCAGGCGGTAAGCTTTCCAGTAACTCTTCCATAACCACTTCCCTTTCTAAGGGCAAGTCATTTGCCTGATTTGCCGTTTCGTCTAACCAGATGATTTCTTTCGTATCAAGCCCTAAACGTCGATTGTATTGCTGCAAGCAGCGGTTGCAGGTACAAGTAATAATTGTTTCTGCCTGACTAGATACTTGCAAGTAATTACCATGATGCTGCACGCGCACGTGCCCGCGAACTGGTGTCAAAGTTTCCAGACCAGGCAGAAATTCATTAACCTGAACTTCCTCTGTCCGCTCCGGGGCTTGAGTTAGCTGCGGAATATAAATTGCGTCCATAGGATTCGTGAGACATCCTCACTAAAATTTATCTCGATTACCAGCAATTATACTGATACTGAATCTTTATTTTATCCCTTAAGAACAAGAGAAATTTTGAAATTATATATGGTTATGAGTTTTCAATTAACTCCTAACTCTAACAATTTTAGATTTTGAATTTTGGATTTTGGATTGAATAAAAAATCTAAAATCTAAAATCTAAAATCCAAAATTGAACGACTCCTAACTCCCAACTCCTTCCAACGAGGCTGGACAGACAACCAGATGACGATGTGGTTCTTTACCGCGACTGAAGGTTTCTAAATCTCCAAATTCTTTCAAGAAGGTATGAACTTGACGCCGTTCAGCAGAACTAAGAGATTTGATTTCTACTTCTCTACCAGAAAAGCGCACTTCATCGGCTGCTGCTTCTGCTAATGCACGAATTTCGGCTTCTCTTTTGACCCGGTAGCCATTTAACTCAATGGTGTAAGAGGCTTGTTCTTCTGTGGGTTGGCTAAGGTTTAGAACCGAATTTGCTAGATACTGAATCGCATCTAACACAGAACCATCAGCACCAATTAACACCTGAATTTGTTCTGATGTCAAATTGGTTTGGTCAATAGTCAACCAGTAGTTATCTGGTTCTGGAGAATCGCCGTCTTGAGATTGGGCAGTTTCTAAATGACCCTGAATCTCAGCAGGTATTCCAGTGAGTTCCAGCAGGGTTTTTAACCACTGCTGACCTCGCTGCATCGGAATGTCGCTCATGATCCCCCTGTTGCCTTTTTCTTAGGACTTTTTGGTTCAAACGGTAATGCTTTTTGCTCTGTAACTGCTGCTTCTTTCTCCTGGGTTTCTACGATTTTTTGCAGTTCTTCTGGTAGAGGTTCGCGGGAGAGAAGATAAGTTTGGGCGGTTTGGAAAATATTACCAATCACCATATACATCAGCACTCCAGCTGGTAGGGGGAAGAACAAGAACATCCCAGAAAAGATGACGGGGGTGATTTTGTTAACTGTATCCTGCTGTGGATTGCCACCGCTGGAATTTTGCCCGGAAAGCATTTGGCTAACATAAAGGCTGATTCCAAAGAAGACGATCATGGCGACGATATCCCAGTGGATTGTGCCATCTGCATCTTGTGCGCCAACCCTGCCTAAAGCATCAATGAATAGAAAGCCTTTTTCTGCTGCTAGTCCAGGAATTGTTCCTTGAATGGTGACATCTCCTGGTTGCAAGGCTTCTACATTGCCCTCAGCATCAATTTTTATCCTATCTTCACCCTTGGTAATTTTCCAATCAGGAATCAGCTTGTTTTCTGGGTGTTCTGCTAAGAGTACCTGAAATGGCTTACCGTCAACAGTTTGATACTGTATCTTGGTTTGTTCTCCCACCGCTAATTTATTTCCGCTGGGAATAATGGCAGCTACTTTAACGTGTTCCCCATCTGCAACATAAATATTTTGCGGAGCAGTGGCAAAGGCTTGCGGTTGAATTTGTTCGATTTGTTCTGCGGGAAGAATTTGCAGGTTAACGCTGTAGTTTGCACCGGCAAAAGGCGAACCTCGCAAAGTGGCAAACAGCGCTAACAAAACTGGCATTTGCACTAATAACGGAAAACAGCCGGCCAAGGGGTTGCCAAATTCTTTTTGGACATTGACCATTTCCTCTTGCTGCTTTTGCGGTTCATCCTTATAGCGCTCTTTGATTTCTGCCATCCGCTTCTGCATCAGAGGTTGTACAATTCGCATTTTCCGCATATTGCGAATTGAGCCAGCACTCAGGGGATAGAGCGCGAAGCGGACTATCAGGGTCAAAGCAACGATCGCTAATCCGTAGCTAGGCACAATACCATAGAAGAAATCTATGATTGGCAGCATCACGTTGTTCGAGAGAAAGCCGATACCAAAATCCATTATTCTGAATTCAACCTGAGGTACTGTAAACTGAATCTAATTTATCTAAATCATGATTTGTCGGCGACTATCTTTCGCTACGGATAGCCGCACATTTAAATTGGGGAAGGTGGGGCCCTTCTGGGGATAAGGGGTAATGGGGATTGGGCATTGATTCTTCCATCTCCCTAATCTGCCCCTACTATCATCACTTGTTGGCAGTGGCGATATATTCGGGATTTTTGGCGGCAATTCTTTCGTTGATGTAGTCATAGACTTCCCGAAAATTGGGAATTGCACGCAATTCAAGACGACTGCCGTTTTTTAGGGTGATCGCCATATCTCCCCAAAAGCCAATGCCACGGGGAACTTTGACGATTTTGACAATTTCTGAGTAAATTACGTCACTGCGATCGCGTCCCTGCCAACCTCCAATCACAGTAATTCGACGATCGGTGATGCGGAAACGCAGCCACAATGCCCTGACAATTGCTCCGACTGCTAATGGTAGCCCGACAATGGTTAGCCCAATCAGCAGGTTGACAATTAAATCCCCAATATGGGGGCCACCTTCATAATAAACATCTTCACGAATTCCCATCGAACACCTCAGCTTGTGCCAACAACTGCTCTAATTCTTGCAGAAATTGTGGGCTTACGCACTTAGATTCTGCTGCTGTAGGTTTGACAATGAAGACTAGCCGCCATCCTGGTGATAATTTTGGCAGCAGGTTATATAAAGCAGCAGTAATTTGCCGTTTAATTCGGTTGCGAACCACTGCCCTTTTGCTGACTTTTGTGCTAATCGAAATGCCAATCCGCGTGCTAGCAAGGAGCTTTAAGTCAGTTGCTTGTGTAGTCTGAGTGGCAGTGTCCAAAGAAGGTTTTTTTGAACATAAGGGCTTTAAGGCTCTCAATGTTAAATAAGAGCCATGACGCCGAATTCCTTCTCGGAAAACTGCCTGGAAATCCTTTCGGGATTTTAGCCGATTTGTTTTGGGCAAAGCCACAGATGCTCTTTTAGCTTAAATATGCCCTAAACGGCTAGACGGTGACGTCCCTTTCTTCTTCTGGCGCTAATCACGTTTCTACCGTCTGGCGTCCGCATCCTGGCGCGAAAACCAGAGGTTCTTTTTCTCTTACGGCTAGTGCCGCCCAGTGTTCTTTTCATACTGTTCTCCTCTTAGGTGATTTTTATAAAAACTCACAATCTCTAATTGTATCACTTTGTTAGGGAATTGGGAATCGCCGATTGGTTATATCCCCACTCCCTACTCCCGATTCTTAATTAATGCTCAAAATCCATGTTCCCATGTAGCGCAGTAGTGGCACATCGCCAGGGGAGAGTACTTGACAGTTAAAATAGTAAACTCCGCCGAAGGATGGGTTTTTCACGTTAGATAACACTACCTCGACTGCGCTACCTGCTGGTACTGGCTCTTGAGGAAAAATATTAATCAGTTTACCTTCTTTGTCCCACTTCACCTCAGAAAGCGGCACTGCTTTGCCTTTGACTCGAACTTCAATTTTTTTCTGGTCAAAAGTTCCTTTGTAATAATCAGGGTAGTTAATGGCAAATTGACCAACTGCCAATTTCATTCTTTTGGCTGGAATCCTTAATATGTATCGATCCCAACCATTAGCTTGTCCACCAAAATCTAAGCGGAAGGGTAGCTGATTTTCTTGTTTGACGCCGCTAAACAGCGTAAATCCAGGTAAGCTTTGCGCCCAACTCAAGGCTGGTAATCCAGTAACCAAAAAGCTAGTCACGGCTAAAGCAGAAAGTAAACGTCGCATAATTGGGCTTCCTCTACCAAAATATAAATCTGTTATCTAAAAATGACTGTGTGTTAGTATTCTTTACTAAACTTTACTACTGGCTTCCTGACAATGGACGTTTAATTTCCAAAAAAAGTGCCATTATATCTGAATTTTAGGCAACAGTAAAATTACTTAGTGTTAAAAAAACGGATATTGAATTTACTTCATTACCCTTACATAGCCCTGATTTGATTACTAAGTTGGTCAAATTTGAACTAGATATAAACACAGTTGGGGGTTGGATTGTGTTTCCAAATATGTATAAGTGTATCTAAATTTGAGAATTTTGTTATAAAAATTGATCCATGTCATCAGCGATCGCCAGTTAAGTTGGGCTAAATTGATTAAAATAAGTTGGATTGGAATCGAAGTCGTAATCATTAAAATTTGATTGGGAAATTATCAAGCTTTCAAAATTCGGTCAATATTACTCTATAAGAAAGGAATACCAAAATTTTTCAATCCCGAAAACAAGCTAAAGATAAAGATGCAAAATTTGGGAATCAATTTAGGATGTGCAATACGTAACCCTGTTTGCAACTATCTGAAAATATGACATCTGCGAGGGGCAAAGTGAGGCTTTGCCTGGAGAGCTAAGAGTGGGAGAGGAAAGATTCAAGGTTCAATCTACAAGTAAAATTCATGGGTGATGTTCCTGTCTAAGTACTATGAGTGCGGGACACGCCTCATCTAGACAATCGCTTACTTGGCAGAGATTAAGTATTTATCTTCAGGAGATTTCATGAGAATAGCAGTTGCTAAAGAAATTGAAGTTTGTGAACGTCGTGTGGCATTAATTCCTGACACCGTTGCCCGATTGGTAAAACAAGGTTTGGAAGTGTGGGTAGAAGCAGGTGCAGGAGAGCGATCTTTTTTTAGCGATCCTGACTATGAAGCAGCAGGAGCCACAATCATCAGCGATACTGCCAAATTATGGGGCGAAACAGATATTCTGTTGAAAGTCAGTCCACCGCAAGAACGAGAAGATGGACGCTCAGAAGTTGATTTGTTAAAGGAAGGGGCTGTATTAGTCAGTTTCCTCAATCCTTTGGGAAATCCTGTTGTAGCCCAGCAACTAGCAAATCGGAAAGTCACAGCCTTGAGTATGGAAATGATCCCCCGTACTACCAGGGCGCAAAGTATGGATGCTTTGTCTTCGCAAGCTTCATTAGCAGGTTACAAAGCAGTATTAATTGCGGCAGCTGCATTACCGAAATATTTCCCGATGTTAACCACAGCCGCAGGTACGATCGCTCCAGCGAAAGTATTTATTATGGGCGCTGGTGTAGCCGGATTGCAAGCGATCGCTACCGCCAGACGTTTGGGAGCAGTAGTAGAAGCCTTTGATATCCGTCCCGCCGTCAAAGAAGAAGTGCAAAGCTTAGGGGCAAAATTCGTTGAAGTCAAATTAGACGAAGAAACCGTCGCTGCTGGCGGTTACGCCAAGGAAATTTCTGAGGCTAGCAAACAACGTACCCAAGAAGTTGTCGCCGAACACGTTAAGAATTCTGATGTAGTGATTACTACTGCTCAAGTACCTGGGAGACAAGCACCACGGCTAGTTACAGAAGAAATGGTGGCACAAATGAAACCAGGTTCAGTAATTGTGGATTTGGCTGCTGATCAGGGTGGTAACTGCGCCTGTACAGAACCCGGTAAAGATATTGTCTGGAACGGTGTAACAATTATCGGCCCGATCAATCTCCCATCATCGATGCCAATTCACGCCAGCCAATTGTATGCCAAGAACGTTACATCGTTGATGCAACTGCTAATTAAAGACAAAGCTTTGCAGGTGGACTTTAGCGACGACATCGTTGATGCAGCTTGCGTTACCCACGCTGGTGAAATTCGCAATCAGCGAGTGCGGGATGCGCTACAAGCCTTGAGCGGAGTTGGAGCAGGCTAGTAGCCCAAATTAACATAAGGAGTTTTGATTTCATGACAGAGGCATTACTTGCTGCTTTGTTTGTATTTGTTTTGGCATCTTTTATCGGCTTTGAAGTTATCAACAAAATCCCACCGACTCTACACACGCCCTTAATGTCAGGCTCAAACGCGATTTCTGGGATTGCGGTACTTGGAGCAATAGTTGCTGCTGGTGCGAGAGATACGAGTGTGTCAGTAATTCTCGGTTTGATTGCTGTGGTATTGGCAACAATCAACGTTGTGGGTGGTTTTTTAGTCACAGACAGAATGTTGCAAATGTTCAAGAAGAAGGAGATTAAGGCGTGAGCGACTTTTTACCAACTGGCATTCAGCTGACGTACTTAGTCGCTGCATCGTTATTCATTCTGGGCTTGAAAAAGCTGGGATCGCCTGCTACAGCGAGAAACGGTAATATTGTAGCGGCTGTGGGGATGCTACTGGCAATTGTGGCGACAATGCTCGATCAACACGTGTTGAACTACGAGATGATATTGTTGGGCTTGGCGATTGGATCGGGAATTGGTGCGATCGTTGCCTACAAAGTCCAAATGACCGAAATGCCCCAAATGGTGGGTTTACTCAACGGTTTGGGCGGTGCGGCTTCGGCATTAGTAGCTGTTGCCGAATTCTGGCGGTTATTAGATAGTTCTCAGCCGATACCCCTAGATGTCAACATTTCCATCCTATTGGACGTGTTAATCGGTGGTATTACCTTCACGGGTAGTTTTTTAGCCTTTGCCAAATTGCAAGGTTTAATTAGCGGTTCCCCGATTACATTTCCTTTCCAGCAACCATTTAACCTTTTGCTTCTGGGTGCTTATATAGTAGGTAGTGCCTATTTAATCATCACACCAGATAGCTTACCCATATTCTTGGGAGTGGTTGGCGTTTCATTGCTGCTGGGCGTGATGTTCGTCCTCCCCATTGGTGGCGGCGATATGCCAGTGGTAATCTCGCTGTTGAACTCGTTGTCAGGTGTGGCGGCTGCTGCTGCTGGGTTCGTGGTGATGAACAATATGTTAATCATCGCTGGGGCTTTGGTGGGAGCATCTGGCTTAATCCTCACCGAAATTATGTGTAAGGCGATGAACCGCTCCTTATTTAGTGTGCTGTTCAGCGCTTTTGGTACAGGATCTAGTTCTGGTGGTGCTGCTGCTAGTGGTGGTGCAACCGATCAAACCGTCCGCAGTATCGATCCCGAAGAAGGGGCGATGATGTTGGGTTATGCCCGTTCTGTGGTAATTGTACCTGGTTATGGTATGGCAGTTGCCCAAGCGCAACATAGCGTCCGGGAATTGTCAGATCAGTTAGAAAAAATGGGCGTTGATGTCAAGTATGCCATTCACCCTGTTGCTGGGAGAATGCCGGGCCACATGAATGTGTTGCTGGCGGAGGCAAATGTGCCTTATACGCAGTTGTATGACATGGATGATATTAATCCCCAGTTCGATCAAGCGGATGTGGCTTTAGTAATTGGGGCAAATGATGTGGTAAATCCGGCGGCGCGGAGTGATACAAGTAGCCCGATTTATGGTATGCCGATTTTGGAAGTAGATCGGGCGAAGCAGACGATTGTGATTAAGCGCGGGATGAGTACGGGTTTTGCCGGTGTAGATAATGAGTTGTTCTACAAGGATAAAACTACAATGCTTTTTGGCAGTGCTAAGGATATGGTGTCGAAGTTGGTTTCTGAGGTTAAGCAACTTTAAGAGAAACGAACCGCAAAGGGCGCAAAGGGCGCGAAGTAAAGAAAGAATTAGAGAGTTGGCTTGCCTTGGGGGTGTGATGCTTCTGGGGCAAGTTTTTTTGCTAGCGGATTAACTTGCTTGATGCATTGAAAACAATTTCAATGCTTTATATACGCTGCCACACTCTAATTGTACGATCCTTGCTACCACTAACAAGAGTTTGACCATCAGGACTAAAAGCTATTGATTTAACTTCTTTGGTATGTCCAGAAAGCTCCAAAATTACTGTTTTACTTTTTAACTCCCAAATTCTGATTTTATAGTCATCACCTCCACTAGCGATTATTTGACCATCTGGGCTAAAAGCTACTGCATTTACTGGAGAAGAGTGCTGTCCAATTGTGCAATCTTCTTTTTTCGTCTTTACATTCCAAAGTTTAATACTATGATCATCACTGCCACTAGCCAGTATTTGACCATTAGGACTAAAAGCCAGTGAATTAATAGGTACTGAAAGTTTACCAGCTTTGATACTGCAACTTTCTTGTCTCTTTCCTAAGTCCCAAAACTTAATAACTCCGTGTCCATCACCACTAGCAAGAGTTTTACCATCTGGGCTAATCGCTATACATAGAACTTCACTATCATGCCCACTAAGACTACCAAGTTCTAATTGTTCTTCTTTAATATCCCATAGCTTAATAGTCTTATCCCCACCACCACTAGCAACTATTTTACTATCAGGAGTAAAAGCTATAGCCTTAACTCTATGGAATCCAGTCCATAAATGTTCACCAATGAGTGTCTCTTGCTTACTTTTTATATCCCACAATTTAACGAAATTGCAATCAGTCCCTTCAATCATAGCACTAGCAATAAATTGCCCAGTTTGATTGATAGCCATTGGTGCAAGATAACCACCAAATATGATTTTTCCTCCTGAGAAACAATGAATTTTTCGCCGATTACTAAAATTCCATATATCAATTTTTTGATCATAGCGAATAGCTAGCAAATTATCATCAGAAATAAAAGCACATGAACTAATTTCACCAGCAAAAATATCACTAGATATAAACTCCCATGAATTAGTTTTTTTTATTGATGATTTTTCTGATTTTTGTAATTGCTTGCCGCCAAAATTATATGGCTTTAGTATATATTTTAAACACACATCTGAAGTATTATCGATTTGTAAACTTAAATGCTCTGAGGAGAAGGCAGAGGCAGGTGTTGTGCAATCCCAAAATTCGTAGTAAAACTTTACCAGATGTTTATGAACTTTTTCGATATTGTCCTGTGTAACTATAATATCTGGCATTAATTCTCTTAAAACAATGCCCTCTATTAAATAAATTTCTCTGCCAAATGTATCTTTCAAAACGCCATTACCAGGAATACCTGTATCTTCCGCAGTTGCTTCAATAACCCGAAAAACTATAGTAAAATCTCCAACCTTAGAGTCATATATTTCGCGGTACACAACAGAACCGTTTTCAGTTAAATCACCCTCTGCTGCTTTAGCAAGTATGCTAGATGCGCCAGCTTGACACATGAAATTGGGAGCTACAACCGTCCTGTAGTCAAGGTATTGATTACGGCTTACTAAGAACCCCCAAGCCTGAATACTTTTCATGGCAACATAATATCCGATTCTGGAAATGTGTAGTCGAGTTTATTTCTAATAGATAAGAAGCAATTAATTACGTGCTTTAATGCTGTTTCTTCATCGGCAACTACCTTGAGTGATGCTGCCTGTTCACGACGAAGCTCATCAGTTCTTCTAACTGCTGCTTCTTGTTTCTTCTGTGCTGGTTCTTCAGCATACTCAATCAATTTTTGTAGGATATCTTCAGCAAATTGATACTTTTTAGGTAAAATTTGCTGCACAATTTTCAGACCACTACCAAAAGCTTGACCTAATCTCTCCCAAAAACTCAAGTTTGGTTTAACTTCAATTGGTGTACTAAGTTCTTCTAGCCTCTTTCTCATGAGTTCCTCTAGCTTGCTTTGTATCACATCTGGCAAAATACAAGCTAAAGGTACTTCTACATGAAATGGTTGCGGTAACTCCCCAGTTTTTGCCATACTGCCATCTGGTTGCAATTTAGCAAAACCTATACCTACTGCACTTACTGGAATTAAGCGCACTGGTGTACCCGCTTTATTACGCAGTTTGACTAGATTTCTAAATTCCTCAATTTGTAGCAAGCGATCGCGTATTTGTTCTAATGTAAAGTTTCCTTGTACAACATCCCACTTACTAATAACAAAGTGAATTGGTTTGTTACTATTCTGCATTAGATGAAGCATATTGGGTAAATCGTTTATAGCCCAAAGTTTTCCTAGCTTTTCATTACGCATTAATGCAGAAAGTCTCTGACCGTCTAACAATCCCAGCATAGTTTCAGCTTCTTTAAGCTTGCTCTCAAATGCAGCGTCTTCTTCTTCCATTTCATCTGTTAGCCTGCCACCAGCATAATCCAAATAGGCAAATTTACAAGCTGAGTAAATTGGCAGGTTTTCTGTCTGAACACGACAAGTGAAAGTCCATTCTGATATTTCGCTATATGTTGTCCCTTTTGGCCATTTCTCATCAACAGCAATTTGTGTATAGATGTTGTTCAGTCGCTTTCTTTTTTCTGCTCCATCAACTTCTAAAAAGAAGCCATGCTCTCCCTGCGTGGATAGGTTCTTATACATACTTGCCAAAAAAACTGTCTTGCCAGATCCAGATGGGCCTAGCATAATTACTGTGTAAGTATTCAAGACTAAGCTGTTCCATATTTAAATTGCATAAGCTGGGCGGGAAAGATGCCCACCCCACAAGAGTTATGTTTAATTTGATTATGCAAATTAGATGTTTTTTAGCTTATCTCCAGTTAGATAAGTGCTTTTTATTGATTGACAAAATAATCTTGAAGCTTTACCTAGTAGCTAAATAAAGATATTATTGTCAGCCATGAACCATTTTGGGTTAGATAAGGACAAAATACCTCAGCAATTTTACTTAGTAAGAATGGAGTGTAACCATACTAAATATTATGTGGCTAGAAAAGAGCGATCGCCAAATCTCCACAGTGCGATCGCTATCTTCTTTCTCTATGTTCTCTGCGCCTCTGTGGTTCTTTAAAAAGAGCGATCGCCTGCAAAATCTTCACCGTGCGATCGCCCCTTCTGTTCCTCTGTGTTCTCTGCGCCTGGAGTGGTTCGTTAAAAAAAGCGATCGCCAGCAAAATCTACACGGTGCGATCGCTCCTCTTCCTTTATATAAGGTAAAAAAGCGATCACCAAATCTCCTGCGATCGCTCTCTTCTTCCTTTGAGCCTTTGTGTGAGATAAAAAGCGATCGCCAGCAAAATCTACACGGTGCGATCGCCAATCAAAACATGATATAAATTTGACATGATAGACCACGATCGCCTATTCAAAGAACTGTTAACAACCTTCTTCTGGGAATTCATCGAGTTATTTTTTCCAGAGATAACAGCTTATCTGGAACGGGATACGATCTCCTTCATTGACAAAGAGGTATTTACCGATGTTACTGCTGGAGAAAAATATGAAACTGACTTAGTAGTAAAAGCGAGATTTAGAGGACAAGAATCGTTTTTCCTAGTACATCTAGAACATCAAGCTTATTATCAAGAAGCTTTTGATTTGCGGATGTATCGCTACTTCGCTAGATTGTATGAAAAATACGCCTTGCCAGTGTATCCTATCGCTTTGTTTTCTTACGATAGCCCCAAAAAAGCTGAAACAAATTTTCATCAGGTAGCATTTCCCAATAAAGTTGTTTTGCAGTTCAACTATGATGTCATCCAGTTAAATCGCCTGAATTGGCGAGAATATCTGCAACAGCAAAATCCCGTAGCTAGTGCGCTCATGGCTAAAATGAACATAGCACCAAAAGACAGACCCAGAGTAAAATCTGAGTGTCTGCGCCTGTTAGCTACCTTACAGCTAGATCCAGCGCGGACACAATTGATTTCTGGGTTTATTGACACCTACCTACGGCTAAATGCTCAAGAAGAAGAAATTTTCCAGACTGAAATTGCTCAATTTGAACCAACTCAACAGCAGGTAGTTATGCAAATCGTCACCAGTTGGATGGAAGAAGGGATACAACAAGGAGAGTTGAAAATAATCCAGCGTCAATTAACAAAGCGAATTGGTGTGATTACTCCTGAATTACAAGAGGAACTGCGTGGGTTATCCTTAACTCACTTAGAGGATTTAGCCGAAGCCTTACTAGATTTCTCCACTGAAGCTGATTTAGTGGCTTGGTTGCAACAGCATCAATAAAATATCGATTCCACTAAGCGATCGCCTGCAAAATCTTCAGCGTGCGTAGGCGAAGCCCGCCGAAGGCAGGCATCGCTCTCTTCTTCCTCTGTGTCCTCTGCGCCTCTGTGGTTCGTTAAAAAGAGCGATCGCTAAATCTCCACGGTGCGATCGCTTGGTTTATTTTCTAAATTTCTTGCCATTCTCTAGCATCAATAAAAATAGATAGATGTTTTTTATTGCTTGTGGCAATAATAACCTCATGCCCATAATTAGCAACTAAAATAGATTGAGATGCCAAAATTACATCACCATCTAAAGCTTTATTATCTGCTGTAGATTTTCCTTGATTTCTGACTTGGGCCCATAACTCTGCTACTTTCAACATCACTTCTGTTGTAATAGGAAGATAGATAATTTCTGACTTGAGTTGATTAAGTTTTATAATTCCTGATAATTTATTTGCTCTTAATAATTCCCGTCTAATTTCATAATCTATAATTTCTGGTAAAATTACTTCATATCCTCTCTCAAAGAGCGTATAAAACCATTCTTGACATTGCACAGCTAGAGGCGTTGCTTTTGGATTAGTAATTAATCCTACAGGTGCAGAATCTAAGATAATAACCTTACTCATCCTATTTTAAATAGAAATACCTTTCATGGATTCAATAATTTTTAAAGTTTGTTGTTCTTCTTGTTCATCTAACTCATTCCATGACTCAAATATTTTTTTTATGTTTGTTTTCCTTTCTTGTTGTTTGACGGCATCACTCTGATTAATTTCATTGAGAGCATTTTCCCAGTTATTTAATGATGTCTGTTTCATCGTCACACTTTGACGAAATAGACGTACAAATTGTAGTAATTCTGGTACATATTCTTCTGGAGTTTGTTGAATTTCTAATAATAGTTCAGCGCGGGGTGTAGTTGATGATTGTGCTGTGAGCGGTTGATTATTGTTCATAAATACCTTTCAAGTAGATAATTTAAAAACACGAGTAGATATTAATCAGTTTTAGCACTGGTAGTTATATTATATTTTAGCGTGAATAGCTATTTTAGTTTACTGAGAACGTCCCGACGCTGACATGGTATCGAACGGAGCAAGAATCAGTTCCTAATCGAGTGCGCCTATTGCGTGGGATAAAAAAGCGATCGCTAACTTTTTATTGACATAATTTCCAATAGCTGTGATTGCGGCTAGTGTTAATTGGCATTTTTGCTCATCTTTGGTAAGTGAGTGTTTTTCTTGAAGAACCAATTGCAGGGCTGATTCAGCTATCTTCAGGCGATCGCTTATGCTCAGGCTTGGGAGTGCTTGGAGAATTTCTTTAGTTTCCATATTAATTCATAGAGCAACTTATATTACTAATGTTAGTGAAATTATGATAAGCGATCGCCTGTAAAAATCTCCACAGCACAATCGCCTTTTTCCTCTTTCCTCTGTGTCCTGTGACGTAGCCTCTCGTAGAGAATACATCGCCTGTTTTTTCCTAACTAATTGTCCGTTTCATCGGAATTTGTATCCAGAACTCACAGCCATTACTAGGTTCAGAAACACATTTGATAGTACCGCAGTGCTTTTCTACAATAATTTGGTAACTAATAGATAACCCCAAACCAGTACCTTGTCCAGGTTGTTTAGTGGTAAAGAAAGGTTCAAAAATGTGCGATCGCACAATCTCTGGAATCCCACAACCATTGTCAGCAATCCAAATCAGAACAATATTCTCTTCTATAACTTCTGTACGTATCCAAATTTTAGGATTGTCAATTCTTTTTCCACTAATTGCTGAGTTTTCCAGTGCATCAATCGCGTTGTTGAGAATATTCATAAATACCTGATTCATCTGGGCTGCATAGCAAACTACTGGGGGCAATTCACCATATTGCTTTACTACCTCAATAGCAAAAGAATTAGTTTGTGGTTGCAGTCGATGTTGTAAGATTAGCAAAGTACTGTCAATACCTTCATGAAGGTCAACGGGCTTCATTCCTGATTCGTCAAGCCGAGAAAAACTTCGTAAAGACAAGACTAATTGAGATATCCGCTCTGCCCCCATCTTCATTGAAGCAAGAATTTTGGGCAAGTCATCATTAATGAAATCTAAATCTAATGCTGCTACTTGCTTTTTAATTTCCTCTGTTGTCTTAGGATACTGTTTCTGATAAAGGCGCAGTAATTTAAATAAATTTTCGGTATGTTCAGTAACATAAGTGATATTGCCATAAATGAAACTAATCGGGTTATTAATTTCATGGGCTACGCCAGCAACTAACTGCCCTAAGCCTGCCATTTTTTCACTTTGAATTAACTGGCTCTGAGTGTCCTGCAATTCTTTAAGAGTCTGGGTGATTTCTTCTTTTTGACGTTGAGTCTGTTCCAGTAATTCCGCTTGCTGAAGTCCTACCCCTAACTGAGTCCCAATCTGCATTAGCAAATCTACCTCATCTTCTTGCCAATCACGGGGTTTGGTATTTTGATAAGCTGCTAGCAATCCCCAAAGTTTCTCACCCTGAAAAATCGGCACAATCATATATGCCCTAGCCTCCATGAGTTCAATCAGGGCAATATAAGGAATAGAATCATCGGTGCTATTAATATCCTTAATGACCAGAGTTTTACCATTAGCAAAGTCTCCTACTTGGTTTTTTTGCAAGTAATCATTTGCGTAGGCGTAGCTCGCACTTCTCTGCGAGACGCTCCGCGAACGACTTGGCTCAGTGACCATCGTAGACATCGTAGGTACAATTTTCTTTACTGGTGTCCAACCTTGGGCTAAAGACTCAGCAACAAATTCGCCACTCCAATCAGCTCGGAATCGATAGATTGTCACTCGGTCAACTTCCAATAGCCGTCGGACTTCTTCTGTACTGGTCGCAAAAATGGTGTCAATATCAAGAGAGTGGCGGATTTTCTCTACCGTTGCAGCCAGCGCCTTCTCCCTTTCGGCTGCTTTCCGTTCTCGTTCGGCGGCTTTAGCCAGTTTTTGGGCTTGCACTTGCATCTGTTTCAAGGACTCAGCTTGCTGTAATGCTACCCCCAATTGAACGCCAACTTGTGCTAACAAGTTGATTTCTTCATCTTGCCAATAACGGGGCTGGGAGTTTTGATAAGCTACTAGCAATCCCCACAGCTTTTCGCCCTGAGAAATGGGTACAAAAACTTCATTACGTGCATACTTACCTGCTTGTTTTCCTTCCACAAGAACGCGTTCCGTCACTGGCTGCGGCTTAACCATTGGTGTCCAGCCATCAACGATGGAATCAGCCACAAATTCGCCACTCCAATCAGCATAGAAGCGATAAATTGCGACTCGTTCCACTTCTAATAACCGACGAACTTCTTGAGTAGTGGTTTTAAATATGGCTTCAATTTCAAGTGACTGACGAATTTTTTCTACTGTGTTCGCCAACGCCCTTTGCCTTTCAGCAGCTTTACTGATATCTGCTGCTTGAATCTGCATTTGTTGGATAAATTCTGCTTGCTGCAAAGCCACACCTAGTTGGGTGCCCACTTGGGTAAGCAAGTAAACCTCATCTTTTTGCCAATCACGGGTTCCAGCGTTTTGGTATGCTGCTAGCAAACCCCAGAGCTTTTGACCGTGGTAAATAGCAACGATCGCATAAGCTCTTGCTTGATATATCTCTAAAATTTTAATGTAGCAGTCACTAAAGCCTGAATTGTAAATATCATTACAAATTCGGTAGACTTCACACTGAGTAAAGCTCCCACCCTCTGTATCTTGTAAATAGGTATCAGCGACTGGGGGTTTAGCTAAATCTTTGGCGCTACATTCGCTAACGTTCTCTTTCAATTCCGGCCGTTGCGACTGTTGCTCTATGAGGGAAACCCAACCCTCTGCCACTGATTCAAACACGAATTCACCACTCCAATCGGGATTGAAGCGATAAATAGCCACGCGATCGGCATTTAGTAGCTGCCTAAGTTCTGCGGTGGTTGTGTGGAAAATGCTTTCCAAATCTAGAGACTGACGAATTTTCTCAATGGTGATAGCTATGATTTTCTGCCATTGGGCTGCTTTTTCTCTGGCTTTTGCTTGTGCTAGTTCTGCTGATTGTAGTTTGACTTGTTCCAGGAAATCTGCTTGCTGTAAAGCAACTCCTAGATGTTCGGCGATTAATTGCACAAACTCAATTTCTGATGCTTCCCATTGTCGAGGATTACCACACTGATGAATACACAACAATCCCCATAAATCTTTACCTTTGATCAAGGGGGCAGTTATATTGGCACGTACTTGGAATTTTTCCAGAATTTGGATGTAGCAATCACTAGCATTAACTTCATAAATATCAGTTATTGCTCTAATTCGACCTTGCTGATAAAGTCCTGCGAACTCCTCACTAAAGCAGTGGTCGCGTAGTTTGGCAGCTAATGCCGAATCCCATTCGGTTGCCACATCTTCATAGATAAATTCTCCTTCCCATGCCAAATCAGGATAAAAACGAAACACGCCAACCCGATCGCTTTTCAGAAGCTGGCGAACTTCAGTGACTGTAATTTTGAAGATAGTTTCTATGTCTAGAGACTCCCGAATACGGGCAATAACTCCAGATAAGGCTTTTTGTTGCTCATTCTGACGCAAGGAGCATGTTACATCTGAATGAGATTCTTGCCGTTCGGAATTTGGTTCTATGGGTTGAGTAGTAGAGGAGTTTTCCATTCCCAGTGGGACTTTAAATATTGAAAGTCTTCTATTTCATGATTCCCGTTGCGATCGCAAAGGTAACAATTATTTTCTGGGAATGTCATAAAAACAATGTAGGGACGCGATACAATCGCGTCCCTACAAAAAGATTTTCAATCACGAGAAAATTATCGCCGCTTGGGAGTGGCGCTGCGGGTGGTGCGTTTCTCTTCATCTCGACGACGGCGATCGCGCCAATCTGCCAGGGTCAAATAACCAATACCACCAGTGACTACTACAAGCAGCACTACAGCAAATAAAGCCAAAATACTCAAGAATGGACTTTCCACAATGCCTCTACAGTCCGTTACGTCCCCACACTACCATTGCAATTGACCAAGTGAACACAACTAACAACGATACCCAACCTAGTGTCAAAATCTCCATAGTCCCATTTTTCAAATAATTACAAAAGGTTTCTAATATTTATCATACAGGGATTGGGCAGGCTGAGATTTTTTTATCAATGACATTGTAAGTTTTGCGTGCAGCCAAAAACCAGATACTATCTTTTTTTGATACTTTAGTGCTGTACGTAATAATGAAAACTAATATAAATAAAGTAGCGATCGCGCTTTCTAATTTAATGCTTTGGGAATACTAGGGCTATGCGTATATATTTCCAATCCAGCAACCCTTAATATCATGCCGACATTTTTCAACTATCCTTTCCACTCCAACGGTTTTATTCCCCACGGACATTGTTATCTGTGGCAAACTGGATTAGTTTGGCTGCACATCATTTCTGATGCCACGATCGCTGTAGCCTATTATTCTATTCCCTTCTTGCTGATTTACTTTATTTCTAAGCGTAAAGACGTTCCTTTCAATGGAGTCTTTTTGTTATTTGGTGCTTTTATCATTGCCTGTGGGACTGGACACTTGATGGATATTTGGACGCTTTGGCATCCAAATTATTGGGTTGCAGGTAGTTTAAAAGCTCTAACTGCCATTATTTCGATATATACCGCATTTGCGTTATTTTATCTCATGCCTCAAGCTCTAACACTACCTAGTCCAACCCAGTTAGAAGTTATCAATCGAGCGCTTTCAACTGAAATTGTCGAGCGCAAGCGCATCGAAAAAGAATTACGCTTTGCAGAAGAAGTTGCTCAAAACTCCAGCCAAGCCAAGAGTGAATTTCTCGCCAATATGAGTCATGAACTACGCACACCTCTTAATGGTATTTTGGGCTATACACAAATTCTTCAACGCACAGAATCTTTGAGTGAGAAAGGACGCAAAGGAGTCGGCATCATTTATCAATGTGGTTCTCATCTTTTAACCCTAATTAATGATGTTCTGGATCTCTCCAAAATAGAAGCCCGGAAACTAGAATTGTATCCTGTTGATTTCTATTTACCTGCCTTTATAGATAGCGTGACTGAAATTTCCCGCATCCGAGCAGAACAAAAGGTCATTGCATTTCACGTCCAACTCGATTCTGATTTGCCAACGGGCATTCATACTGATGAAAAACGCTTGCGCCAAGTAATGATTAACTTGCTTAGTAATGCGATTAAATTTACTAATGAAGGTAGTGTCACCTTCAAAGTTAAGGTCATTAATCAACAATTAAATACTAATGGACAAACTAACTACAAAATTCGCTTTGAGGTAATAGATACTGGTGCGGGAATAATCCCTGAACAAGCTCAGAAAATCTTCCAGCCTTTTGAACAAGTGGGAAATCAAAAACGACAATCTGAAGGTACAGGCTTGGGATTAGCAATCAGCCAAAACATTGTTTTGTTGATGGGTGGTCAAATTCAAGTGCAAAGTGAATTTGGCAAAGGAAGTACTTTCTGGTTTGAGGCAGAATTCCCAGAATCTAAAGACTGGGCAAAGGTTTCTAGAGTGGTTGAGCAAGGAACTATTATTGGTTATCAAGGACAAAGCCGCACCATTTTGATTGCGGATGACAAATGGGAAAATCGATCGGTAATTGTAAATTTACTAGAGCCAGTTGGGTTTACTGTTGTAGAAGCTAGTCAGGGTCAAGAAGGATGGGAAAAGACTCTAGCCCACAAACCAGACTTGATTATCACTGACTTAGTGATGCCTATATTGAATGGATTTGAGTTGATCGAACGTTTGCGTCAGTCTGAGCAATTTAAAGAGATTGCTGTCATCGCTTCCTCAGCCAGTGTGTTTGCAGCCGACCAGTACAAGAGTATTGATGTAGGTGCAAATGCATTTCTACCAAAGCCTGTAGAAGCTGAAATGCTGCTGGAAATGCTACGACAGTTTTTGCAACTGGAATGGGTTTTTGACGTGAAGGTAGATGAAATCCAAAAAACCAATACTGATGCTTTGGATCGACCAAATGAGACGATTTATCCTGCGCAAGAGGTTTTACAAGATTTACTCGAACTAACGCAAGACGGTGATATTCAAAAAGTTTTGGAACTAGCCGAAGAACTTTCTAAATCTGATGAGCATTTAAGCATTTTTGTCCAGCAAATTGTCCAGCTTGCTAGTAATTTCCAACTCAAACGTTTGGAAACTTTTATTGTAAGTATTCAGGAGTCAGAACTCAGGAGTCAGAATAAATGAGACGACCTGTAAAAGCATTTCAAGACTAGTTACTAACTAGCTATGCTAATTCCATTCTGTTAGCGCAGCGGGGCGTAGCCGATTCTGAATTCTGGCTCCTGAATTCTTTTATTCAACAATATATCAATTAATTTGAGTTAAAATTCAATTGTTAATTCATCATGCTTAAGACCTCAGATACCGGATTTATTTTGATTGTGGATGATAATCCCACAAATTTATCTCTCCTGTGTGAAGCACTCAATAGTGAGGGTTTTCGTTTTCGGGTTGCAGTCGATGGAGAAAGTGCGATCGCTCAAGTCGAACGCAATCAACCAGAGTTGATTTTGCTGGATGTACAAATGCCCGGTATTGACGGATTTGAAACTTGTCGCCGCCTCAAAGCTAATCCTGTTACCCAAAACATTCCGATTATTTTTACTACTGCCTTAGCAGATACAGAGAGCAAAACGAAGGGATTTGCCCTTGGTGCAGTTGACTATATCCCGAAACCATTTGCCCAAGAAGAAGTGATTGCGAGAGTACGCGTACATTTACAACTCAAACAATTGACTGAATCTTTGGAACAACAAGTCAGCGATCGCACCAAGGCTTTGCAAAAAGCCCAAGTTCAACTAGTGCAGCAAGAGAAACTATCAACACTCGGAGAGCTAATAGCTGGTATTGGCCATGAAATCAATAACCCGATCAACTTTATTTCCAGCAATATTCCACCCTTGCAAGAACATATTACAGCAGTAACCGAGTTGCTTCTACTATATGAACAAGAGTATCCAAACCCAACAGCCAAAATTACTAATACTATTGAGAACTTGGATTTAAACTTTATTCTCGAAGATATGGGAAAAATCTTAAACTCACTCCGCATAGGAAGCGAACGAATTCAGAATCTTTCTAATTCACTCCGCACCTTCTCTCGCTCGGATAGTGATGCCAAAATATCTGCTGATTTGCACCAAGGAATAGATAGTACACTAATGATTTTGCAACATCGCCTCAAGGCTAATGGCGATCGTCCCGGTATTGAAGTTATTAAAAGTTATGGAATATTACCAGAGGTAAATTGCTATCTAGGGCAAATGAATCAAGTATTTATGAACATTCTTGCAAATGCAATTGATGCCCTTGATGAAGCTATAATGGAAGGCAAAATGAGCAATCTAATTCCTCAGATTAAAATTGCCACAGAAATAGATTCTGAACAATCGGTTATAATTCGGATTGCTGACAATGGGATTGGTATTCCTGAACGGCTTAAAAAACGCTTGTTTGAGCCGTTATTTACTACAAAAACTGTTGGAAAAGGTACTGGACTTGGCTTGTCGATTGCATATCAAATAGTTGTAGAGAAACACAAAGGTGTATTAGAAGTGAATTCTCAACCTGGTATGGGAACCGAGTTTATGATCAAAATTCCTACATGAGAACAACATTTGATTAATTACAAAACAGCTCTAGCATTTATCATATTGGAGACTGGGAAAAAGTTTTCCCAATACTTCTCTACGTTCGCGCAGCGTGTCGCAGACAGAGGCTGCGCCAACGGCAACACGGTAGTTGAATCTCGACTTCGCTCGATTTCCGCGCAGTCGAAACTCAGTACAAGTACCCAATCCCTAATTTATATATAGAGTGAACTCAACTTTAGATCCTCAATTAATGGCAGAACGCATAGAATCCTTCAAGGCTGGAATAGTTGGGGGATTATCTGTGTGTTTGGCTTTTGCGATCGCCAATCTTTTAAATACTTTAGTACTGGCAAAGTATTTTCAGATACTTGCAAGTCTGCACAGTGATATTAACTGGCACTTGTGGGGGAGTCTTGCAGTTGCAACTTTTATTGGTTTCCTATTTGGTGTCACCTACCGTTATATCATCCGCTCCGATCGAAATCCTCAACTCAAAACTGGTGGCGTGTTAGCCTTTGGCTTGGTGCGCGGATTAACTCAGATAGAACTTGGGTGGAATTCTAATAGCATAATTTGGCCTTTTTTAGTGTTGGCGGCAGAAAGCTTGTTATGGTTTATGCTGGCTGCGATCGCTCTTGATATCGCTATCCAATTCCGTTGGGTTAAACCTTTTTCATCAATCTAAATTCCCTTTGCCTAAGTTGCAAAGTTGTGGTCTTACAGCTAGCTGTAGTTCAAATAAATCAAAAAGGCTGTAAGCATTACGCTTTTGTAGTATGATAAATACAACAAGCTTACAGAATTAGTTGTGCAATTATTTAAACTTATGTATAAATAATTACTAAGCTTAATTATTATTCTATTACATAATATGAATACTAAAATATCTGACTATTATCTGATAGTCGATTTGGAAGCTACGTGCTGTAACAATAAAACTATTCCCCGTCACCAAATGGAAATAATTGAAATCGGTGCAGTGATGCTCAATCGAGCAACGTGGGAAATTGATTCCGAGTTTCAGCAATTCATTCAACCTGTGAGACATCCGCAACTAACAGGTTTTTGCACTGAATTGACTAGTATTCGGCAGCAAGATGTTGACGAAGCACCCAAATTTTTCGAGGCAATTTCTCGCTTCAAAGAATGGATTAGTTTATTTCCCAACTATATTTTTTGTTCTTGGGGTAATTACGACAAAAAGCAATTTATTCAAGATTGTGCGTTTCACAATTTTCCTTATCCTTTTACTTCAGAACATATAAATATCAAAGAGGAATTTTCAGAATATCTTGGCGTATCTAAAAAATTTGGCATGGCGCAGGCTCTCAATGAGTTGAGGATAGAATTAAAAGGCACACACCATCGTGGCATTGATGATGCCCGCAATATTGCAGCTATCTACAGACAGATTAAAAGCCAAAAAATCAGCTGAATAAATAATATAAAAATTGTAGTAGCGTAGCCTAGTTAAAATAGTGGTTAAAATCTAGCTATTATGCTGTAAACAAGATGTTCATACAGGCAAATCAGACTTCCATAACATAATAAAATTAGGAGTTGTATGAATAATTATTATTCTTAGTCCAAGATATTTATTATTTACAAGGTTTGAATTATAGGTTTAAAAAATAAATTTTTAGCTATATCTATTTTTGTTTGAATTAACTGACAACTAAGGTAATATATATAATATTTGGCTTAATGTAACTGCAAAATAACAGTTTACGATCGGGTTATAAGCCAATAATATTGATTTTGAGGCTACAATTTATGATCGGATTTTGGCGAAAAAAAATAGTTTTTTTCTTCACAACAATTGTGTTGACAATTCTGCTAATTTCTCACGAACCAGTACCAATAGCTGAGGCACAAACTTCTACACCAACACCTACTAGACCGTTTGCCACTGTAGCTTATCCTAATAGGTCATTAAGTGCTTCTCCCGCACAACTAGCACCATTGCCTTATGCTTATGGGGCACTAGGAAAAGCGATTGATGCTGAAACGATGAAATTGCATCATGATGCACATCATGCTAGCTACGTCAAGAACTTAAATGATGCATTGAAGCAGTATCCAGATTTGCAAAAAAGAAGTGTTGAAGGTTTACTAGTGAATTTGAACAGCGTACCTGAAAATATTCGGACAAAGGTACGTAATAACGCTGGTGGTCATCTCAACCACACGATTTTTTGGCAACTGATGAGTCCTCAAGGTGGTGGACAACCATCGGGAGCGATCGCTCAAGAAATTAACCAAACTTTTGGCAGTTTTGATGCCTTTAAAAAACAGTTTAACGCAGCAGGTGCAGCTCGTTTTGGTAGCGGTTGGGTTTGGTTAGTACGCAATCCTCAAAAGCAACTCCAGATTGTCACCACAGCAAATCAGGATAACCCAATTATGGAAGGTTCATATCCAATTATGGGTAACGATCTATGGGAACACGCCTATTACCTGAAATATCGCAACCGTCGGGCTGAGTATTTGGATAATTGGTGGAATGTGGTGAATTGGCCGCAGATTAACAGGCGATACCTTTCCTTCTCTACGGGACGCTCCCCGAACTAAACGCTACGCAAAGGGCTGGTAAAGTATCCTATTGTCATCAGGTTTTACAGTTTTTTATTTGTCGCTGTGCCAAATTAATGTTATCAAGGGTGTGAAGCTTGAATTGTCTAGCGTTAAGCTTAGAACCAGC
This sequence comes from Nostoc sp. 'Peltigera membranacea cyanobiont' 210A, assembly GCF_002246015.1. GTDB lineage: Bacteria > Cyanobacteriota > Cyanobacteriia > Cyanobacteriales > Nostocaceae > Nostoc. The sequence continues at coordinate 388,453 of NZ_NOLJ01000006.1, read as the reverse complement.
AGAGAGAACTTGCAAGCTGTATCAACACAAATTGTTGCAAGCGTTACACGGCTAGGGTAGCACAGCTAACTGTGCTACCCTACGTGGTTAATTATTTCTTTCTAAGCCTGATGCTCGTAAGACATCGCTGGAAACTAGCGCTCTAACTTTTCCCTAAATCCCCTTATGTAAAATAATTACGAATGACGGATTTTGAAAGTTCGGTGTTTATTACGGACTATCCATAGTAGAACAATTAGCAATACAAGCGCTTTGATCGTTGATGGCTCCACTACCTTCTTCACTTCCTTGGGGGTTTGAGGAGTAACATTACACGGAACCTCAATAATCTGTGTGTGATTAGAACCATTACCACTAGGAGTCAGATCGCATTCACCTTTATTGGTGAGAGACAAAGGTGCATTTTCTGGAGGAACAGGTACAGGTGGTTGAGGAGATAAAGAAACAGGTGGTTGAGATGAAGAAACAGGTGTTTGAGCTGAAGAACTATCGCCACTCAGTAGTAGAAGCAGAATTAAACCAAGACCCCCAACGCCGATTATTGGCCAAAGTGGAAAGGAATTAGAACTGTCTGGTACCAGGACATCTCCCGTAGAGCCAGGGAAAGCATCAAAAGCTATGGTTTCTCCATCCAAAGCTAGTGGATTGTCACTCAGCAAAGTATCTCCTGCGATATCTTCTCCTAAGAGCTGATTAAATTCCGCTGGAATCGCATTGTTGGGGCGTCCAAGTTCCCCACCATCTTCGGAGTAGGGAAAGGATAGTACTTCAAAAATCTTCTGTTGGAGTTGGTTCTGATCTCCAGAACTCAACGCATCCAAGCCTGTAGAGATTTTATTTAAATAGAAATTTGTCATCTCTGGCGACAGACCTAGAGACTGAATCTGCTCTTGAATGTTAGAAATTTTTGAGGCCTCTTCAAACAGCAGTCGTCCGTATGACAATTTCAGGTCTAGTAATCCATTACGAAGGCTAACAGAGTCATTGACTCCTGAGTATGGTGCCCAGTAGAACTGCTTGGTTACAAGTCCGAGTCCTTCTACTGGATTGCGACCAAAAGGTTGTCCTAGAAGGTATTGAGATCCATCCATGATTGTGGGGGATGCATTTCTCCAAAATGAGGCGTAAGGCACCGCAGAGAGATTGGGATTATTGCCGTAGAAGCTAGCGAAATTCTGGAAGTTTTTCTCCCCACCGGCTGCTCGGATCAGAAGGTTTTGATAACTAGTCCCATTGTTTAAGTCCACTAATTGTTGGATTACCGATCCAGTCTTATTGCAAGTCAGACCAAATCCCACATCACATCCAGGAATGACTCGCATCCGGCTCAAATTCTGGTTCTTAATTTGGTACTGGAGATACTCAGACTCTAGTCCTTGTTGGATGCCATAGCGTCCAACATTTAGCTGTGCAAAAGCAGACTGACACGTAGTGAGTACTACTGCAACAGATGAAAATGCGATCGCTGCAAAGCGAACCACCTTCGGCATCGCAATTCTTTGAACAATTGATTTAGACAAGATGCACCTCCACTAGACGATAGCAATTTAATTGGGGATTGGGCACAAGAGGCAGAGGGGAAAGACTTACTGCTACTTCTCCCCTGCTCGTCTGCTCCCCTGCTCCCCTATTTCCCTACTTCCCCAATTCAACTCTTAGGTAAATAGATGTTGATCGTGATTCCCGTACCTTTAAGGTTTCCTGATGAGAGTGTGTGATACAAGACCATAGCCCGGTTTGGTTGGTCAAAAAGATACCCACGACGTGTAGGTTTGATCTTCCCTTCCTTGACTAAGGAAACGAAGGCTTGTAGATATCTACGTATACCTTGACGGTTCTCTTTAGTAGTATTCGTATGATGCTCAATCAGCATCATAAAGAAGTCCAAGCTACGATTTTCCTGACCTTGAATTAGACTGCCTTCATCTAGGAAAGAACTTGCTATGAGCCTGCTATTAACTTGTTTGACCTTAAATAAAGTAAAGTAACGTCCTTCTTTTTTAGGATCGTTCGCATAACAGACCCAGGAACCCTCTTTATTTTGTGTAAAACCCTGTTCAGCAAGGTAAGAAAGCAAAGAATTACTTGCCTTAATTTGTGGTGGAGGTAATAAATCTTCAATGGGATCTAAAGAGCAAATCCTCTGTGTTGTTTTCCGTGGATAAACAGCAGGAGTTTGCTGGGTATTGACGCGAAAGGGTTGTGTTGTTTTCCGTGGATAAACAGTAGGAGTCTGTTGGGTATTGACGCGAAAGGGCTTGTCATCAGACATTGCCATGCTAGACATTGCAGCCAACGCAGATACTTGGAGAGCGATCGCTCCAAACAAACGAACTATGATATTCATGTTTTCCTGTTACTCTTACTGACTTTGTAAATAATCGAATTTTTACTAGATCGAGATTATCTAGCAGTCCTAAATTATTTATTAAATTTAAGTGTTTGCCTGATTTGATCGAGTAGCTTAAGTTTTCACTAATCAAATAGGACTTTTATATATAGGTAACAAGCCCAAAGAGAATCAATAGACCTCTTGCGAAAGTCCCTAACATCCGACCCCCAACCCCTCCCCGTTCTTCGGGAGGGGAGACAAAGCGTAGCTTTGGCGGGGTGGGGTTCTTTCTTATTTTTGATTTATGCAAGAGGTCTAATATCTAAATAAAACACACAATGCTAATGTCTTCTTGACAAGACAAATTAGGCTTTTTGATATTTTTACATATACAAAAAACTATTGACATTGTGTCAAAACTTTTCTATTTACTCTTGTCTAATTTTTTGCCATCTTAAGAGGGTTTTATGCCTTTCTTGCTGGCTATGATGATTCCTAAAAAAGAGCTTTAGTTAGCTCTTTAGTACCTTATATAAGCAGAGGTTAAAAAGCTCTGTGCTTTGCACGTTAGGGCTTTTGTGAATTTCCTGGGTAGGTTGAATAATTTTTTGTTTTTTGGAGGTAGCGCACCTAACTAGCTCTTTCAGCATGGTTACAAATTGATGTATAAATAATATCTCCCTGACAGTAAGATAATATTACCATGAGCTTGAGACATGCAACAGTATTGTGGACAGTTGTCAAAGTTGTACACTGGAAATCGTAACTACCTCTTGATTAAATTCCATAGCAAATAGGTGAGAGGCAAGCTTAATCTATTTACACATTACTAGTATTTAAGAACTTAATACTATTGTTAGTAAATCACTACTACGCATATTAAATATAACTTTAGTTTAGATAAAACACGTATAAGTAATAGATTGCGATCGCTAACCCAAGTTTTTAATTATCCTGCCAGACGATATCTATGATGGGCTACGCCTATGCTCCAAACAAAGTTAAGTTAGATTACAAGTATAAAATTTGCGATTTAGCACGCTGTTGCTGTTGTTACCACAGACCTTATAAGCCTGTAAGGCAGAGATTTACCACTTCTCTAATACCAATTCCAAAAATGTTTGCAACAGATAGGGCATCCAAAATAAAATCATAGCCTCAACATTATTCAGGTTGATAATGTTGAGGCTATCAGTATGACAAGCGGCAAATTATGTCAATAATTGTTGATAAACAGAACTTACGCATTGACAGTTCGGACAAAAAGTGCGTAAGTTCTAAATTAGTTAATTCAATTTAATTTATTACAAAGCACTGCGGCTAGTTAACGCGTTCCACAAGAAGACTGCAACAATTGCGCCCAGAACTGCTAGTGCAATACCGGGAATACTCAAAGAGGGAGCCGCTAGAGCAAAACTTCCTGTACTGAAGAATACACCCAAACTACCACCAATAAAAGCACCAACGATTCCTAATAAAATTGTTGCTAAAATTCCGCCGCCTTGATGACCGGGGTAGATAGCCTTTGCGATCGCACCAGCAATTAGACCTAAAACAATCCAAGCAAGAATATTCATTGTTTTTATTTGATAAACGTTTTTTAGTGACAAATACACAATAGCAATCCAAATATTGACATTCAATCTACCAACAGAAGCAATTACTAATAGCCTTGAGGATGAAGGCTATTACTTCTCATGATGAACTCCCTTTATTGAGATGGATAATAAAAAAAAGCTCCTAGTAAGTCTAAAACCAGGAGCTAATAAATTCATTGCTTGATAATTGCAGTATATGCATTTTTAATGATTGTTCTCATCTACTTGAAGAATTGACCTCAGGTTTCAAAGCAGATACTCTTGTAGGTTCGCACTTAAGTTTACTCAACTTGTAGAATTCTGGTGCTGTAAGAGGTTGGTGCTTAGGGATTGGCGTAGCATTTGTAGTAAGCTAATCAGCATTAAAATTGCATAGTTAGGGCGGGCAAGATGCTCACCCCACAAGACATTGAGAAAATTTTAATATGCAAATTAAATGTGTTTTAGCTTAAAGGGCAATTGCCTGTACTTGCATTAGTGTTAAACAATAAAACCAACTGCTTTGCCAATTTATCGTTCTTGCATTTCTTGTTGACGCATGGGCATAGCGTCAATTTGCTCAAAAATTGCTGTCGCTTGCACTGGTGTAGTTTCTTGGCGCTTAACACCACCATCTTTGCCAATCAAAATGACGCGAAAATTTTCTTTATCAACCCCAAAGCGATTTCGCAAATTGGCAGCAGAAGACTCATCTATTAACTGTCCGTTGGCATAGCTTTTATCTGTTGCTAAGACTTTAACCAGAACTAAATCCCGATCTTTAAAATCGTTTTGGCGCTGGTTAAATACCCGCATCTGTTGCTGATAGTTATGGTTATCAACAGACGGTGCAAAGATTAGTAGCACCCGGTTTTGCCATTTTTGAGAATTGAGGTTAAATGAAGACATTTTGATAGTATGGGTTGAACCTTGGACAGTATCGGCAATGCTGACGGGCGATAGGACTATAGATGCGGCGATCGTCAGGGCGATTAATACTGAGTTATTCACTTTGGAGGTTGTTAGGCTCATAATGACAATGACATGAACGAGGTTTGATGAAATGTCAGAAGCTTGGACAGACTCTTCTCAACTGCAACAATGGCATCAAGGTATTGAAATGGCTAACCGCAATAACATTTTCTGTCATTGTCGTAGTTGTAGCTATGAATGGGTGGACTCTGTGATTGATGCAGTCTGTAGTCAATGCGGCAGCAAAGATATTGAACATATCTCGTGCTGGCAGTTTCCAGATGATTGAATGAGTATCCAAATATGTAGCCGATAAAATAGCGATGTCTACGACGGGCTGCGCCTACGCTACTTTTGACATTTCCTCAGAGAATTTTGGGTGATTACTTTGTTAAGCTGCGGTAATGTCTGCTTGTGCATCTAAAGCGGAATTTGAAAAAATACTCCAGCTTTTCAGATTAGATCAACGGTTAACAGTACTCATGTCAGGATAGCGATCGCCAGCTGCCACATTTTTTGGTGCAACTGTTTCCAGTCGATTCAAATCTTGTTCAGTCAGGATAATTTCGGTAGCTGCAACATTCTCCTCCAAGTAAGTACGGCGTTTTGTACCAGGAATTGGGACAATATCTTCTCCTTGAGCGAATAGCCATGCTAAAGCAAGCTGACTAGAAGTTACTCCTTTTTCGCTCGCGATCGCTTTGACTTGCTCTACTAATTGCAGGTTTTTATAAAAATTCTCACCTTGAAAGCGAGGAGAATTTCTTCGATAGTCATCCGGTGCGAGATCGTCAGGGCTAGCGATCGCACCTGATAAAAATCCTCTTCCTAATGGGCTATAGGGAACAAACCCAATTCCTAATTCCCGCACGGTAGGTAAAATTTCATCCTCTGGCTCTCGACTCCAAAGAGAGTATTCTGTTTGTAGTGCAGTAATCGGGTGAACTGCTACAGCCCGTCGAATTGTCGCGGGGGCAGCTTCCGAAAGCCCCAAATAACGCACTTTCCCCAGTTTGACTAACTCTGCCATTGCCCCGACAGTATCTTCAATGGGGACAGTTGGATCTACGCGATGTTGATAATAGAGGTCAATCACTTCCACTCCCAGACGTTTTAGCGAGGCATCGCAAGCTTGATGGACATATTCTGGTCTACCATCAACCCCTTTAAAACCACCATCTTCAGTACGGACATTGCCAAATTTAGTTGCTAAAACTACTCGATCTCGGCGATCTTTAATTGCTCTGCCTACTAGTTGCTCGTTGGTAAACGGCCCATACATATCAGCAGTATCAAGAAAATTCACTCCAAGTTCTAATGCTCGATGAATTGTCGCGATCGCCTCAATTTCATCACGACCACTATAGAACTCAGACATTCCCATGCAACCAAGTCCGATAGTTGAAACTTCTAACCCAAGTTTCCCTAGCTTTCTGGTTCTCATAAAATAATTTCTTACTCAGTAATTGGTCTTAGAATATGACACCTTTCAGCATTATCCCTTTCCCTTCCACCAAGTCATCTATTATTAGAAGTATTTACTGATATAAGTAAGTTGATTTGCGGGCGCTTCACATTCATTTTACCAGCCGTGTTAAGACAGCTTTCTAGCTTACGCACTTTATACTATGTGTTTTCTAGTCAATTACTAGCCAGTTGTAGAGAAGCGATGACCAAACACTGTAAATTGGCTGCTGAGTTATTTTACAGCGTTGGGTCAACAACTGGCGATTTGTGGTTGTTCTGTTCTGTATCTCATTTAAACTGCAAAATCCAGAGTTGTAATGCCAAATTGCCAGAACCTTTGAATATGGTATCGTCACTTCAACTTGTTCTTAGAGGAAAAATGGAAAGAGTTGATGGCAGCTTGGTCAAATACCTCCACCAATTTAAGAGACAACTTTTAGCAAAAGTTCGTTAAGCACGCACAATAATGGTCGGTTGTTACATACACCAGTCTGATTGTTATTCGTCAGAATGTAGTGGTGCAATGTATTGCACTCTTACAAAAGCTAAATTCAGAGGTAAACTATGTTTCCTTTTTGGGGTAATCCATGTTATGGAAGCGAACCCATTTCGCACAAAGCTAGCTTAGAGCGGAAATTAAAATTCTTAATTTGGATGCGAGATGATTTAGAGTCCAAACTGGCTGGTATTAATGCTTCTATTGATACCATTCGTCAGCAAATAGAACGTTCAGACTCATCTATTTAGAACTTAGCTGATATAGCAATTCATCTCATCACCTACCCAATAATCAGGTGATGAGATGAATTGCAAGTGAATTGACGACTATTAACCAGTCAACTTTATGACACCTTGGCTAACTAAAGATTCAAGCTGAGAATGATGCTGTGTTTGCTCTCGTAGCAACTTGAGTTGCTCGTAACTGAGAATGTGTAATCCTGGCCGGACAACATAACCTTCAATGGTAATGCTTTGTGGCTGCTTGCTGTCGGTGCGGTTGTAGCTAATTGAAGGCATATTTACAAAGGGTAATTTAACTGATTAGTAGAGAGTTTGATTCTTCACTCTCTTACAGCTTCACACAAGTTTCTCTTAAAGGGTGACTAAGGGTTGAGTTTGTCCCTCAATATTGAAAGAACCTATGGCAGTTTTCGCCGAAGATATATAAAAAACTTTAGTTAATTAATCAGTCCGTTATAACTAATAATTGATTGCTGACTCGATTAGAAGGGGTTTCCTTTTTCTTTTCTTTGTCGTTGTAATGCTTCTTCGTACCACTCTAATTCATCTAAAAATTGACCGACTCTTTTGGTCAAAGCAGTTTCCTGTGAAATACCCGCTTCATCCAGAGAGTTTCCAATTTTAGAAATAGCAAAAATGCTTGAAATAGTAGGCATTCCCATCTCTGACAGAAAAGCGCGTAACTGAATGGCTGCCCGTACTCCTCCAAAGCTACCAGCTGAGTAGCAAACAATACCAGCAGGACGGAAAAAATATTCTTCTAGATAGTGATCCATCAGATTACTCAATCCTGGTTGAATGGAATGGTTGTACTCTCCTGCAACAACCACAAAACCGTCTGCTGTTCGGATATGTTCTGCCAGTTCTTCCATCTTTGCAGGAGCCTGACCTTTGCCATATTCTTTATACATCCGGTCTAAGATACCAAAGTCATACTCCTTTGCATCCGCAAAAATCACCTCATGGTTTCTTTGCTTAAGCTGGTTAATCATGAATCTAGCAGCTTTGATGCCCTGGCGATCGCTTCTGTAGGAACCATAGAAGACTATTGTTTTGAATTTCACGATCGATGATTTTTAACAACTAAATAGTTTTAAGTCTAGGGATACCACCAGCAACCAATCATACACCACAGATTCGCACCCACCCCAATCTTTTCCAGGCTTGGGTAGCACCAGTTTTCACAACCTTTTGCAATTTTTGGAGAATGTCTTATGTGGTGGTGTCAGTGACTGGTGTATACCTGGATTTCTCACAAGTGAGAAATCCAAGGGGTGTGGGAGGTGTGGGAGGTGTGGGAGGATGAGGAAGAAGTCTTACTCCCCCACACTCCCCACACTCCCCACACTCCCCACACTCCTCTTCCCCTGAAGCCTACACTATGCGTGAGAAATCCGGGTATACACATCTATATTATTATCGGTGACTGACACCAAATCAGCGAACAGTAAAAAGTTTACACTCAACACAAAGTCTCAAGCTCTGACTCTCCTTAATAAAAAGCAGGAGGCAGAGGGAATATTTTTTATTAATAGTTATTTTTGCCAATCTACATTGTTTATCAACTAACCCAGCATTTTTATCACCCCCATAACACTGTATAAATCATTCTTGGGAGTGAAAGATGGATGATTCTAACTATGGTATGAAGCTAAAAGCAGTTAACAAAGCATTGCAAGGTTTAGGCTCATGATATTCATGCCTCATAATTTTCTACTTGTATGGCTGTTTCAACTGCTGTCTGTTGGGGTACTTGGCGGGGGGATCTACATTCTCTATGAGTGGTATGAACGAGAACTTGTAGGAACGCCCTACTTAGTAGCTGGACTAGTGATGTTTCTGTGGTCTTTTGGCGGTCGTTTTATCAGTTTGCCACTACTGCGCCGTCCTGGAGCCGAGGAACCCAAGTTTATGCGTAGCAAAACCGTGCAGCGCTTGCCACGTCCCGATGGGAGCGTGTTGCAAGTAGAGTTTTTTGGTCCTGAAGATGGTCAACCAATTATTTTGTCACACGGTTGGGGGCCAAACAGTACTATATGGTATTATGCCAAACGACAACTAAGCGATCGCTTCCGAGTAATTGTTTGGGATTTACCAGGGTTAGGAAAATCCACTAAACCGAAAAACAACGATCACTCTATAGAAAAATATGCCCGTGACTTGGAAGCTGTTGTTGCGATCGCAGGGGATAAACCTGTTATCTTGGTAGGACACAGCATGGGTGGCATGATTAACCTGACATTCTGTCGCCTGTTTCCAGAGCAATTAGGCAGTCGGGTGGCTGGCTTAATTCTTGTGGATACTACTTATACCAATCCGGTAAAAACTTGTATCTTTAGCAATTTGGTACGTAAATTGCAGAAACCCCTACTCGAACCTATATTGTACCTAACTATCGTGCTGTGGCCGGTTTTTTGGTTGATGACTTGGCTCTCGTATTTGAATGGTTCGCTATTTATCACCGTCGAACTATCTGGATTTACGGGTACTGAAACACGCGGTCAACTAAGTTTTGCAGGTCTATTATCAGCATTGGGTTCGCCTGGTGTTCTGGCTCGTGGCACACTGGGAATGTTGAAGTTCGACGAAACAGACACACTTGCAACTATTAACGTTCCTGTATTGGTAATGTGTGGGGCTTCAGATATAGCGACAAAACCTGTGGCGAGCGATCGCATGAAAGCAGAATTACCTTACTCTGAAAGAGTCACCCTAAAACCAGGTGGACACATGGCATTGATGGAACAAAACCAGCAGTTTGCCGATGCAGTCAGCAGATTTTGCGCTGGCTGCTCATAGCTAGCTGCCTGAATCCCACATTTAGCATCCATCAAAAAATATTGCTCCAGGGTTGACGTTTCGGTGTTTCGCGCAGTCTGTAGCAATTTCCGCTTTCCCTGCAAGAACTTCCGCTTTGACGTTTCGGTGTTTCGCGCAGTCTGTAGCAACTTCCGCCTTCCCTGCAAGAACTTCCGCTTTGACGTTTCGGTGTTTCGCGCAGTCTGTAGCAACTTCCGCTTTGACGTTTCGGTGTTTCGCGCAGTCTGTAGCAACTTCCGCCTTCCCTGCAAGAACTTCCGCTTTGACGTTTCAATGTTTCGCGCAGTCTGTAGCAACCTCCGCCTTCCCTGCAAGAACTTCCACTTTTTTTGTAGCAACTTCTGCTTTGACCCCAGTTTTGCACTTTATTTAATTCGCATTCCTTAGTACCTTTTGATTAGATCCAAAGTAGAGTTCGCTCAATTCTTCCAAAAAAACATCGGTCTGCAATTTGGGATTATGGAAGTAGGGATGGATAGGAAAGAGTTCAGCGCGAGGGCGAGTTTCCGGTGAAGACAGAATTTGCTCAAGCAAAGACAATTGCCCACTTCCTAATACAGGTTGATTTCTATTAGAGATTTTGCCTGAAGACGGCAGCATAAGAGCTTAGTGAGCTTATTAAAAACTCCCAAGGCTGAAAAATGCAGACAGTGAGACTGTAGATAAATACCATCAACAAGTAAGTCAAAGGGCTTTTATTAATTCCCTTTTGCTTAAACTCAGCCAATTCGCGTATTTTCCTAATGTATAAGTTAATCGCTACTGCGGTTGGCGCACATATACCGAATGACATAAATAGTAATCTGATGTTTTTCCTTAAATGATTTATCAAACTACCTGGTCGTAATCTATTAGACTTACGGAGAATAGTTTGACGAATAGCTCAAAACAAAACATTGTCACAAATCTTACAAATCTGTTACTGTATGTCAGTATATATATCGCTAAAAACTAGAGGGATAAAAACATGAGTATAGATATTGAAACAGTTCAAGAAGCAATTTGCATTCCCAATTTCAAAAGAACAGATTTACTTGAAATTGCCTTGACTCATCCTTCACGAATTTATGAAAATTATAACAACCGACAGCAGCAAGATAAACAAGAGCGTGATTATAGAAGATTAGCAATTCTAGGAGATGCTATTTTGGGTACTACTATAATTGACTATCTATATCAAAAATATCCAGATTTTAATCAACAGAAAATTACTGATGTAAAAAGTCAGCTGGTAAGTAGAAAAACCTGCTACAAGTTTGCCAAAAAGTTGAATTTGAAGGATTTATGCGTATTGGGAGGAAGTGAACGTTTACAAGAAGAAAATAAACAAATAGAGCTTTTAGCCGAAATGTTTGAAGCTTTATTTGGAGCCATATATCTACACTATGATCGCAAATTTTCCCTAGCTAGTGATTGGCTAATCAAACATTTCATAAAGGATGCTGTTGACGAGTTCCTCAAATCCAATCAAATTTTAGAAGAATTGCCAGTAGACTATTCAGAAACTATTAGTTCAATGAATGTCGATGAATCATCTAAACTTCTATGGCAAATGAAGGAAGAGGCTGATGCTTTAGTAGCGCAAGATGATCAATTACAGACTCTTTTATCTTGGATACATAAGAAATCATCTTTAGTTGATACTAGCTACAAACATACACAAGTTAGAGCTTTTTATCTAGCTCTCATCCGTATATTTGGTCTTGGCTTTGTTCGTAATTGTGACCCGACTGTAAATAGTAATAGCAAAGTTCGGAATTTTTTTGACAGCTTCAATCGTGTAAATGCTCTTGGACTTGAACTTTCTTTTAAATTTAACTCTAAGTTTGATCCGGCTAATGTCCTTGCATCAATCTTGATAGTGGATATTGAGCCTGAACTCAAGCAAGCTTTGCAACAATTAAAAATCGAATTACCTAATCCAAAAACAGAACAAGTAAGATTTGAGGAATGGCGACAAGAATATGGTCAAAACTGGCTTGATAGAATAAAACAGTTAATTGGTTATGATTTAGTATTGAGCGAACATCAAAAGGAATTATTAAAGGAATATTATGAAAAAAATTTATTAATCATACATTGTCTTAATGAGAGTAAATTAGCTCCTGAAGTAAAACAAGACATCGAAGAAACTTTATTCTTACCTACTCAGAGTGACAACATTTAAAAAAGAATGTTTAATAAGTTTAATACAAAACCGTCATTAATCAAGTATTTGATTGGTATTAGTTGCAATTGTCAAGATAAATCTGACTCGCTAGGATGGCATTGTAAAATTACAGCATTTGAGTATGACCAAGCAAGACACTCCACTTACGGGAGACGCACTGATTAAAGAAGTCTGTCGGCGGATTCGAGTAGCCCGCAGCTATTGGGATGCTCACAACAATGCAGCTTGTCGGGGCGAACGCGATCGCGCTTTAGCCCTTTACAACACCCTGACTAAAGAACAAAAAGACCAGATTCCGCAAGTGTTGCGGGTGTGGTTGCGTTACAGGAGTGAGAAATATTTTGGCGCACACCGAACGCCGCCAAAGTCAGCACGAAAATCAAAATATATCTAATTTATAGTTACCCACCTGAAGACCAGCGTATAGGCAACAGTGCGCTCACGCTAAAAACCACAGCTAACCCACCCATACCAAACATTCCCCAAGGTACTAAGCCTTCCAGCGGATTCACCACACGCGCAGTACTTATGGGTTGTTTAGGATTGTAACGTATCACCACCATGTGGCCGTTGCTGGAGCGGTAGGACTCATAATTGCCTGTAAAGCGAGTGCGTTTACCGTTGGCTAAAAACTCGATAACTGGCGCATAGGTTTCTTTTTGCTCATTGTTGTTCGTACTGCTGCGATCGCGACGACTGATGCTGTCTACCACCGTACCACGTGTTTCGTTTAGCGTTGCACCTTCGTGAGCGATTATGTTACATACCCAAAAACCGCCCCCAATGAACAGCAATCCAATGGCCAGTCCAATACTTGCGCTTAGTTTGTCGTCAAAAGTATTTTGGTGAGGTTGGAAATTCATGGATTTGAGGATGGCACAACATTAACAATTCAAAATTCAAAATTCAAAATTAAAGACATTTTCAGACAGGGATTTACGATAAATTTCATCACAGCATCTCGATTACAGCTTAAATTTGAAACATTTCTATTTGGCACCACAACCTTATAACTGCGTCAACTATCTTGCAGCTAAATTAGTGCATCAGTTTTTCTGATGTAGTAATTTAACATTTATATGGTATTAAATATAACCAATTAACCTCATTTAGTAAGCAGAAGTAATGACAACTCAGTTTTGGGAAAAAAGTAGAGAAATTAATGCAACTCTAACTAACTTACTATTTAAGCCTGTACACAGACGAGTACTAGTAGGTATAAGTAAGCTACAGGTAACATCGCCGTGGCTTTTGAAAAAGCGTCTGCTGCCATTATTATGTCTGATATCATTCTTTCTAGTATTGCTACTAAACAGCTTTGCCCCTGCCGTTGCCCAACTACCTCCTCAACCTCGTCAGGAAATTCGGGGAGTATGGCTAAGTGGTAACGATTTTAGCGTTTTTAGAAATCGTTCACAGGTGCAAGCAGCCATGAGCCAACTGCGGCAGTTAAACTTTAATACTGTTTATCCCGTAGTCTGGAATGATGGTTATACACAATACCCCAGTGCCATCATGCAGAAAAAGGGTATCCCGTTTTTCTTCAAGGGAGCAGATGGACAAGATGTAATTGCAGACATTATCACTCAAGCCCGCAGCCAAGGGTTACTAGCAATACCCTGGTTTGAATTTGGTTTTATGGTTCCTCTAACTTCGGAACTTGCATCGCAGCATCCAGATTGGTTAACACAAAAAGGGGATGGGACTCAAACTTCAATTAGTGCTGCGGGTGAAGTAGCGTGGTTGAATCCCTTTCACCCGGAAGTGCAAAATTTTATCAGGGAACTTGTCGTGGAAGTGATCGCTAAATACGATGCTGATGGCGTTCAATTTGACGACCACATGAGTTTACCTGTGGATTTTGGTTACGATAAGTACACGATAAGTCTATATACTCAAGAAACTGGCAATCCTCCACCACCCAATCCCCAAGCCCAAGCATGGATAAAATGGCGGGCAGATAAAATTACTGCATTCATGGTAGACCTTTACCAAACTGTGAAAGCCAGAAAACCGAATGCCATTTTTTCAGTTGCTCCTAATTACTATAATTTCGCCTATAAAATGCAACTGCAAGATTGGCTCAACTGGGTACGGTTGGGTATGGTCGATGAGTTGGTGATGCAGGTGTACCGTAATGATTTGGAAAGTTTTATCGCTCAAATTACCCGCCCAGAAATTTTAGAAACCCAACAAATTATTCCAACTGGTATCGGGATTATGGCGGGGTTACGAAATCGCCCAGTTGCCATCCCACAAATCAAATCCCAGGTAGAAGCAGCCCAACAACGCGGTTTAGGTATCGGTTTTTTCTACTACGAAAGCCTTTGGGATATTGCCCCTGAACCAGCAGCGCAACGCCAGTCTGCATTTGCGGCTCTTTTCCCAAATTCAGCGTTGCGCGATATCTCGCAAAATACACCCCGCAAGTCAACTTTTAACACCGTAAGCTTACCTTTATATCCAAAACCTTCCCTTGGGCAACGTGTTCGCGGCTATTTTTTGGAAGTTGCGATCGCAAATGGTCAACCAAAACGTATTTTATTAGATACAGGGTCAGCAGGGCTAAGAGTTCCCAAAGAGTTTTTAGGTAATTCTCCCATCCAAAGAACAGGTCAAAATATCAAGGAAGTATTAAGCGATGGTACTATCCTGGAAGGAGAATTAGTTTACACTAATGTCCGGTTTGGTTTGATTCCCACCGCCGAACCTGTTCCCGTACAGGTTGTTACTAGCCGCCAATGTACTGCCCAAAAACCTAAATGTTCAGCAAATAGTGGTGTGCCATTTTTGGGAATTATCGGTGTTAACTATTTTGAAAAATCACTTCCCTATAACCCGTTAAGAAAATTATCAGGCAATCTGAGTAACGGATTTATTGTCACTGGAAATGGTGGTAGTAATAATAATGGCAGCCTAATTCTCGGTTTAACTGCCGAGAATCAAGCAGGCTTCAAAATGGCTTCTTGGAGCCAACAACCCGAAATTAATGGTGTACCCGGTAAAAGATGGGACTCTCGACTGAACAAAGTTTGTTTAACTGTTGCTGGGAGTTCTGCGAAAAATTTGTGTAATAGCAGAGCGATCGCTGATACTGGAACTATTAATGGTTTGACTGAATTCAAGTCAGCTTCTACAGCAGGTAAACTCAAACCCGGAGTATTAGGGTCAGCAAATGCTGTGAAAGTAGGAATTAATGGCATTTTTGATTACAGTTTGACACCCGGAACCCGTGACGGATTTAATCGCTGGAATTTCAGTATCTCGCCACAAGCAGAACTGATTATATTTGTAAATCCTGGAATCGCCTTGTTTGATAAATACGATGTACTCTTTGACCAAGTTAATGGTAAACAGGGTTTTCGCAGTCGGCGGTGAGAAGAAAGTAAAGACTTGCTTACTCAGATAGCGTTCAATTAACCCAGGATTTACGCAAACATTGCCGAAAGCCTGATGTAGAGACGCGATTTATCGCGTCTTGAAAGACCAATTATTTACACCAATAACCCTTAACCCAAGCGTATTGGTTTTTAGCCCAATAAAAGTCAATCACTAAGTAGAATCCCCAGTGACTAAAACTTGTCATCACGGATCTGAAACCCAGCTTCTTTGTGCAGATAGCCGGTAATCTGGGTTATCCAGCTTGCTAGTCTGTTAAATTTATGCTCAATTAATTTATCTGTGTTATTAAGTCGATACTCATAAATATTCTCTTTATCGGCTTGATACTGAGTTAGATTAACTTCTATTCTTCGCTCGATTAAGTCTAGTTTGCTAATTAAATTGTATTCAAGCAAAGAAATGCGGGAATTAATGTGCGCTTCAACTTGAGCTAGCCTGTAAATCGATCCAATCAAGGCGAGCAGTCCAAGAATAATAGTTAGAGCATTCTTAATGTCAATTTTCATATTTTAAAGAGCATCAATTTTAGATTCAATTCGTGCCAGATCATTATTAGTATCAAGACCGTCATACTGATAAATCACTATGCTCACATCGACAAACCATGATGGTGGCAGGTAAGTAATAGTATAATCAGCCGAAAACTCCGAGAAAAATATCAAGTTTCTTTTCCCAAGAAACAATGCTTTCTCATCCACAAATGAATCGCCTAAAGCTGTAGGGAAAATTTGCCTACAGCGTCCGGCATAGCGCCAAATTTTACCGATTGGAATGCTTGTAGAAATGTTGACTAAAATAATAGACTTACTAAAAACCACAGGAATTATTATTTCAGTCAACTTGGCATAAATGTTTTTTCCATTCACCATCTCTATAGAAGTGGCAGGCACAGAGTTAGTATATTGAAGAGAGAAATTATCCCCATTCTGTAACTCTAGTATCCTGCCCATCTATGCCCCCATCCTGATGATTAGCTCAGTGTGTTCGCAAAATTCATTCACGAGTTCAAAAGGATCGGGAATGCCGTTCATCTGCAAAATATCGCAATAATCACTTAGCGATATTTTGTTATCAAGCCAGTCTCTAGCAGCCTGATTAATGTTAATCATGCCCAAAAAATCAGCATCAGCATCAGCCGAAACCGCGAGTAGATCGATATCATCTTGTGGAGTCCAGATAATGCCGGTTCTTTGCGCTATCTGGCTCATCTTTATGCACCTTCTGGCGTAAATTTGTACGAGCGTTTAGCTGGTGCAGTTGCCGCTTCCATCCAGGTATTAGCCAGGGGAACGAGAATCACCAAGGCTGCTGCGTAATCTTGATCGCCAACAGACTGCCCAAAAGGCGCAGAGTAGGTATCTACATCGGGTTTGAGATAGGCTCGCTTTGTGATGCGGCTATTTTTCTTGGTAAAAGTAGATCGTAAGGTGAATGATAATTTTGCAGCTTTAAACCGCTTGTAATCAATTGCACCTCCAACGGGGGCAGTCTCAGTATCATCTATATAGAAAGCATCAAGAGCCGTCGCCAAAGCGTTTCCTACCGCAGATCCTTGCCCCTCTTGGGTTTTCTTCAAAACGGGCATTCTTATATATTTGAGAGCCGTTCCCACCTGATTGAAAGGGGATAAGTATCCAGTAACCCGTTCTGGCTTGGATCTTTTTGCCTCATCTGTTATGGCGGCGAATGCAGCTTGTTTTAAATCTGGCGTGAGTGCTTGCCATGCCTTATAGGAATCGTATGCTGCCTTTTGAGATTCGTATCGGCGTAAGTCGCGGAAGCTCATAAATTCACTTACTTAGGTTTACTTTTATACCAACCATAAGTGATATTTTCCCTTCTTTCCCTGTCCAGAAACCTAATAGGTTTCGTTGGTATTTCTCAGCTATCGGCTACAAAAAGCTAACTAGTGACTGGTTTCTGAACGTGGTATCAATCAAAAAGACAGGGGGGATTAGATTTCCCAGTGAGATGTAAGCGTATCGAAATCGGAGTATAGCTATTGGTCTGTATCGCCTGTTGTTGCGCTGCTTTCCTAAGATAGTGGTTTTACCAGCAGTTTCTGTAGTCGTGCTGGGTTTATCCGGGTCGTTAAGAATGATATGCGAAGCACCCTTGAAAGGCACATCAATTGCATTGCACATTTTTGAATAAATATTTTCAGCGTCAGTTTTAGAATTTACTAGAATATAATTTCCTTTTGGGAAACCATTGTCAGGATCTGTATAGGATGCGGATTTATTTCCACAAGTATAGGTGATGCCTTTTTTAGCATCTAAAAACAAGGTTTTAATTTCATTAGCAATTGCGGTCATATCAACTTTGGTAATAGCAGGTTTGACACCCTCGCTTGAACATGAAAAATTCATCAATCTACAGCTTTTCTCGTGCTCAATTAATGGCTCGTCCGTTGGTTGTGCTGCGCTATCCTGCGAGAAATATAGAAATAGTTGGGGATGTCCAGCTACGGGAGGGGCTGTGTCAAATTTACTGCCATAAACTATAGCTAAATTTTTCCTTCCATATCCCAACAAGTCAAACAATAAATGATGTCGCAGGTTCATTATCAATTGATTATCGGAGTCGAGCATTGTACAGGCAACCCGTAGACTACTACGAGCGGTTGCTATATTTGGTTTCCAGTCGGGTGCATGATCCGAAAAATATCGTCTGACAATTGCATTGTGTTGCGGAATGTAGACTTCTTGTAAATGCTCGAAGGGTTGAAAATTATCGGGTAATTTATCATCAGGTGGTGCAGTTGCATTAATTGCTGGTGTAAAAGGAGTTTTTGTGGCTCCCGTTGTAATATCTGATGTTGGCGTTAGTTGCCTACCCTGCTCGTCTCTCGGAGGAATTAAAATTGGTAAATTATCATCTGGCATTTTTTAATCACCTCCATCGAAGATGTCTTCTAGTGTTGCCTGGATGATATTTTTACTATCTGCTTTAGCTTGTTCTTGAGCCAATACTGTTTTGGTTGGATCTGGTACTGTAACCCCAGGTTCCCACTTTAAGGGATTGCCTAATTTGTCAGTTATTGGATGTCCATCTTTATCTTTTGGATCTTCTTGATCCAATTCTTTTTTAACAGCGCCAACACTACTATTTATTTCAATAGCTGCTGCTGAAATTCCTATTGGGATCGCCACCATCATTGCAATAGTATTTGCTTCGGCTGTAGCGGTATTAATAAAATTAAAAAATTTCCCTTTAAAATTTGGCTGCGGATTCATCCATCCGTATACTTTCTCGCCAAGTACACCCCATATTTTTAAGCCATTTCCGATTTTGGCGACATTACCACCAATTACTTCCATGCCAGCCGTAACTAAACCAACAGCATTACCAACTTGATTAAAAAC
Organism: Nostoc sp. 'Peltigera membranacea cyanobiont' 210A; assembly: GCF_002246015.1. Lineage (GTDB taxonomy): Bacteria > Cyanobacteriota > Cyanobacteriia > Cyanobacteriales > Nostocaceae > Nostoc. The sequence continues at coordinate 369,607 of NZ_NOLJ01000006.1, read as the reverse complement.
ATTTACACCTGCCTGATAAATTCTATTGGCCTTAGCCCAATCTTGCGATATCTCCTGATAATTAGCCTCACCAATGGTATCAGCGATAATTTCGTGTACAGCTTTTCCAATTACGTTATTGATACTGATAGCATTACCATCAAGTCCTTTTGGCAGTATAAAGCCTAGCACTTGATCGATTATTGTCCCTAGTGTTTGTGCAAGATTATTCGATAGCATCAAAGCATTGTGCATTGTGGCAGCAAATGTTAATACTGATAATGCTTTTTCAACATAAGTGTTAGTCGCAATTGCGGTAATAAGTGTTGTCAATCCAGCCAATTGTGCTGTAAAAAATGTTTTTACACCGCCAACAAGTCCTGATGTTGTTGAATTAATGCTTGTGCGGGTTGCCGCGTGTTGGGCAACAATCAATGCTCGTAAACTTGCTACATCTGCCGGATTCACATCAATACCATTCCTTCCATTTATGCCATTAATCCCTGGTCTGCCATTCCTACCGGGTAATCCATCTCTACCGGGTGTCCCAGGGATTTGAACAACCGTGGTAACTCCCGGCGCTCCCTGCACCCCATTTCTACCATCAGTTCCGTTGCTCCGTTGCGTCCATCCCTGCCGGGCAATCCAGGCAAGCCACGCAAAAACCGAACAGTTTGGAATAAGGCGATCGCGGTCAACCCAACCCCCAGCGCTTGCCCAGCTTTACCTAGCGCCTCGCCTGCAATTTTTTTAGCTTGATTACCAATACCTTCTGCGTTCGCAGCAGTACTTTGTGCTTTATTTGCTGTAAGTTGTGCATCAGCCGCTTTTTGATATGCGGTCATAGCGTTGTCGTTAGCCCGTGTTGCATTTCTTACCGCACCGTCAGCAGTTGTTTGCGCTGTTTTGGCGTTAGCATTAGCAATCTGCCCAAAATTCTCAGCGCGAGTAGCGGTCACTTGTGCAGCCCCCGCCTGAAGTTTAGCCGCTTCACCAATACCCTTAGCGTCGAGTGCAATATTCTTCACTTGTGCGGTCAGTGACTCGTTAGCACCAATGCGGTTTTGTAAGCCCAGTAACTTACCAAGGATGCGTGATACATCATTACCTAATGCTTGCAACCCAGACTCTACTGCGTCAATTCTGCCACCCAAGATGTTGAGGGTTGCCAATTGCTCAATCAAGGTAAAAATTGTCGCGATCGCGTTAAAAGCTTCCAGCAATCTGCCTGCCAAACGCCCTGTGGCTGCAAGCGCTTCACTGCTTATACCCACTGCTTTAGCAGCAGCGGTAACGGCATTACCTACAGCAGTTTCTAATGTCCCAATAGCCTTACCAAGTGCATTAACTTTGCTACCAAAACCATTAACCAATCCGCGTAAGCCGGATACCTCTGTTGATAGATTGAATGCATCTCTGGCAACAGTAGCGGTTTTAGTGGTTGCACTTACGGATTCAGTTATGGCTTGTGATGATTTACTGATGGCTTGATTAGATAAACCTTTTGCTAATTCTGCGTCTGATGCGACACCTTTAAGTGTGTTTTTTATTGATGGTATTTCCTGCTCTAGGCTGCCAAGCTTACTGCTATTCTTTCTCTCTATCTGAGCTAATCTCTCTGCCTCTCGTGCGTTTCTCGCACTAAGCTCCCTAAGCTCGATGTCGGACACTTCAAGTGCTTTGTTTGTCCGATTTAGTCGTGCTTGCTCCCCTTCGATCTGAGTAACTTTCGCTTGCGCCTCTCGCATCTGTCTAGCGTACTCAGCAGCATTTTTTTCTACCCTAGTTGCCACCTCACTGGCGCCCCTAGCCTCGATCTCCAGTAATCTTTGTTTCTTCGTGTTCTCAACTACTTCTAGGAAAGCGTCAGTTGCCGTTTTCCTAATAGCTTCAATCTGTGGCTGTAATTTATTAGTAGCAACGACTCCCGCAGCAGCTACAGCAGTAAAGATATCGGGTTGCAAAGATGCCTTGAGTGATGTTTTTAGAGCATTTTCATCAACATTTTTTAGCCTAGCAAGCTGTGTTTTGATGGCATTAATTTGCTGCTGTAATTTGTCGCAACAATCACATTTACCAGTGCAATTAAGCGCCGACTGCATACTTCCCAGCACAGTGGACGTACTCATAAGTATTTAGCCACAATTCCTATTTTTTAATTGATTAGACAAACCTTCTATTTGTGCCCATTCGCTATTGCTGACACACTTACCACTACAGCCAGTACCACATGCAGTTTCACACTCGGATAATGACTGATAAATTCCCGGTGTATTGTAAGTTGTTTTGGGTATACACGCGCCATTTATGCAGTCATACTTTACTGCAACGATTGGTGGACAACTGTTTGTGCTACTTGTAATCGTGGGCTTCAAGTAGCCTGGATAGTAAGTAGCTAGTTCTACTACACCAGCAGAACCATTGCAACAGATGGTGTAAACATTGTTGCTTGAGCCGTTATATCCTAAGTCTGGGCGGGGAGTGGCGTAAGGTGATGTATAACTGCCATCTGCCACGGTGTAATTTTGTGTATCAGTGCCATCCTGATAGCCTGGTACGCTAAAAAGGATTGTTAAGGTGCACGTCATTAGTAGTTATCCGGATCAATTGTTGAGCCAGTGTCAATTTTTGCAAGGCTTAATGTTAATTGGTCTTGCCTATATGCAGTGCTGTCAGTTCCTCTTGTGGTGAAACTTGAGAATCCATCTGCGACAATTAAGGACTGGTCAATATTTGCATCAAAATTGGTCTGGGTAAGATAATTTTTGGCATTGACGGCAATCGCTACCAAATGACCTTCTGCTGTCGCTGTAGAAGGAGTTGCTAAACCTGCCCCTTGTAATGCACTATCGGGAATAAATAACCCTGCTGATGGGGCTGCCGCTGCATTTGCAAGCCTTACTGTTCCAGTTCCGAATACTTGCACTAAAGTTGGTTCTGCCATAAAAGAAACGCGGATTTCTAAATGTTGTGATAAATCCGTTGTATGGCTTAATCAAAATTGTGTAAATGTTCCACTTTTATGTAGAAGTGGAACATTTACGGATGCCGTGTATCCTTTACTGGCAATAGCATTGAGCCAGTATTTACGGTTAGTGAATATTTAAGGAATTCCGGTTTCACCCGAATCAGGGGTAAAAGCGGAATACGAGAAGTTTATTTTTTTGTATCTATGCCAAAGAATAACAGAAAGGGAAAAGCGGCAGTATTGAATGATGGTGAATATTCAAAAATCAGAAGGCAGATCCGAACCGAGAAGTACAAACTACTTCTTGACCTAGCATGGTACACCGGGGAACGGTGGGGGGCCCTTGTTCAACTCAAAGTGAGCGATGTTTACGACGATCGCGGTCGGACCAAGGAAGATATCATTTTTCCCGCGATTATCAGAAAACATAGACCAGACGGGAGTGCCGAAACAACAGAAATTCCGGTACATCACATTTTGAAAGCGTCCTTGGGGCAATACAAACCAGAAACAGATAGCGAGTGGCTATTTCCTTCGAGGTGTGGAACCAAGCCCATCTGCTGGAAGAATGCCTATAACATTTTCATAGCGGCATCAGATAACGCGGGATTTGAGTCCAAGGGAATCTCAACGCATAGTACCCGCCGGAGTATGGTTAACAAATTGCGAAAAAGTGGAATTGCCAAAGAGATTATTCGCACTTTTACCGGACACCGCGACAACAAAGGACTTGACCCTTATTTTGAAATTGAAATGGACGAACGCCGGGGCGCGATCGCAACTCTATGAACACCAAACTCCTATTCCTGCAAATTGAGATATTCTTCGAGCGCTTGCAGCAGGGGGAGTACGATCATCCTTTGTATTTGGCTATGGCACTGGAAAACCTTGCTAGCCAGGCATGGGATGAAGTAGACCAGGTTTACCCGAATTTGTGACAAACCACAGCAGAGCGAGTAGGCTGAAATCCTAAAGCTTCAAAGCAACTATTTGCGATCGCGGTTCATCAATCAGCGATCGCTTTTTATTGGGAATATGCTTGAAAGGCTTTGCGGCGCGATCGCAACCCTGTAAACGCCAAACTGGCGAAACCGTGTCTTTTCGGTCTAGGCTGGGATTGGTTATACACCTAACCTAACCTCATTAAATTTATTGCGATCGCTAGAAGGACAACGATCGCAGTTTTCTTGGCTTCTAGCGCGATCGCTTTTCATTGGGAATTAGAGACTTAATGAAATTCACTCCCAACAAAAGATTTGCTTTTAAGCACTTTTATCACGATATATCAATGCTTTCACTCTATTTTTAGAGGCCCTCAGCACAGCTTCTGCTTGTTGAGAATGCTTGCACTATTTATTGTTGACTGTCTGGGTTATCTTCTTCCCAGTCGAGTTCTAAATCAACTCGCATCATTTGAATTATCACTTGCTCAAGCCCCTCATATAATTCAATTGCTTTTTCTGGCGACGATGCACTGATAGTCAACTGCACAACTGTTTTGTCTTCGCTTAGGGTAAGACGGAAGTGATTATTTTTTGGTCTAGTCATTGGTCATTAGGTATTGGGCATTGGGGCGTTGGGCGTTGGGGACAGGGGACTAGCAATTGAACCAAAAACGCTGTATCCTGCCTTGACACAGGCCTTTCAAAAAACTTATATGGGACAGCCACCGGGAAAGAACCAAACCAGCTGGCAACCAGCTTGGAACAATGGCAAGACCAGAACTATCCGTGTACCAGTCGTACTTGCAGAACAAATTTTAGAATATGCCTATGCGGTTGACTCTGGTCACGTTATGGATCAACAGATGATTTTACGGGCCATCGACTCTTTTGTAGAAACCAGGATTGCAGAATTTCACCCCAATCAACACGGCCGCACTGGCTCAACCACTAGCCGACGATGGGATGAACTGCGGCGGTTTAGAAGTGCGATCGCTTCTGGGATTCACCCCAACACTGAATTAACCTTTGAATCTCAGCGGGCGACTGTCCGTCACTAATCCAAACTTCCACATCTGCCTTTTTATGTCTAGCTAGCTTGCTGTTTACGCTACCCAGGTAACGGCGGTGGATTTTGCGGCCCTGCATCCAACAGTAACGGTAATACCAGTATTTATTAGAGCATCTCTCGACCCAGTATTCCTCAATCCAGTGGGTATCGTGTTGGGGGGCAGATTTTTGAGTATCAGTTGCAACTTGCTCCCCAACACTTTCACACGGAGAATCCGCCTCTGAAATTTGCCCCCCAACACTATGACTATCTTGGGGGGTAAGTTCATCCCAGAATGGATCGTAAGCGTAAACAGGAGAAGATCCAGTTTTAGTAAAAGCTTCTAAATCAAAAAGTGTGGGTTGGTTCATAATCGAGTTGGTTATTTATCTGCTGCTTCTACTTGTTTGTAGAAGCAGTTTTTATGTGGAGTAATAGTCGTAGTAAAGAGACTCTGGAGTAATAATTCCAGCTTTGTGAAGTAAACGTAGATTTTCTGGTTCATTCCAGTATTCCCAGCGCAAGCAATCAATCAATAAGCCGATGCGGTTATCAATTGAGTCTCGTTTGTTGCGTAAAAAGACAAGGTTTAAAGCTAAGAAGATTTTTTCAATTGGGTAACTGTAAACTTCACATTTTTCAGGTAGGTGAATGTCTACTTTTTGGGCGAGTTGCTTAATCTCGTTTTTGGTTTCATCGGATACATGGTTGTTTGGCTTAATATTTAATTGCTGCTGCTGACTAGGCTCCTCGTGAGGGAGAGAACTGTTTTCCTGGGTTTGAGGCGAGATTTTGGAACTATCGATCCTGATTTCGGATCTTTTTTCCGCTCGTTTTCTAGGTGGTTCTAACCACTCCAAAGGTTTGATTATTAACTTTAATTCGTGCCAGTTATATTTTTTGATTAGCCTGACTAGTCCGAATTCAAGCAGTCTTTTGAGGAGATTTTTTAGATGTCTTTCGGATAATGGTTGTCCTGATTGTTTCTCTACCCAGGCATTAAATTCATGTAATGTAACTTCTATTACCTTGCCGGGTTTGGCGTAGTTTGTTAACCAGCACCAGAACTGTTGATATGCTGCTTTTATCCGATACTTTAGGCAAAGTTCTTGATGTTTCTGCGTCCAGAAATTAGGATTATTTTGGCTATTTTGTGGCATAATACTGTTAGCTATTTCTCAGAGAGCCACCCTTGATCAGCAAAATCTTCTGGTGGCTTTTTGTTTTTTTAAGTCTTGTTTGCATTCAATCGGTGGTCATCAGGAAAGGAGTTTGTTGCTGAATAATCAGCGTGGTTGCAACCGAAAACACCGTAAAATGTTAATCCATCCTGGAGAGCGAGTTCTTCTCCAACTTCACCAGCTCTCTGTTTTTCACTGTGCCAGCACAGGGGCATCAGTCCTTCTTGGTCACTGGTTACGGCATAAGCAATGTAAATTGGTTGTCTGGTCATTAGTTATTAGGAGTGCGGTTTTTAAGCTTTATATTGGTCGCTATCTCTTTTATCCGATCTACTAGCGTGGGATTTTGTTCGATTAATTTTGGCAAATCACTCAACATATATGCTGTTAGCACGATCGCTTGGTCGGGTTCCAGTTCTGGGTCAATAGTGCGGATGTACTCAAAAAGTTTTTCTAACTCGTAAACAGCTAGACTTCTGGCTCGAACTACTTTTGATGAGATTTTTTGTTTAGTCATTAGTCATTTGTCATTTGTCGTTTGTCATTTGTCACATGGAGACATACAGAATACCTTCCCCGTCACAATCGCTACATTCTTCCGTGTAAGGAATTCCGTCTGGGTCATCGTCGTTGATCTCGCCGCTACCGTCACAGAGGGGGCATTGAAATGCTTCAAGTGTCAGCCCAATTTCGTAGCCCTCAACTTGTCCATCTTTGAACACCTGGGTCTTTTTCTTTGGAAAGTCATTCATATAGATAAGTTTTTGATAGTTACCCTGATCGCTAAAAATCACGCATCACATCGAGGGCGCGATCGCACTTGTAGAGGTTGAGTGCGATCGCAAAATCAAAACCGCCCTAGCCACAGCGGGCAGGACGGTTTTATTCTTGAATCCCCTCGTTAGTATCAGACGTTAAATCATAAATTTCCTGTTTAAGCGCTTGCACCTCTTCTTTGAAAGTAGTTTCTACATTCTTGCTTTCGTCTAGGCGCGTCTCAAGACGGTGCTGATGTCCATGCACGTATGAAAGAAAAGTTCTTTCTATCAGTTCGAGACGCTCAAGGATTTTCCCAGGATTAGGGTTTCTTTGTCTATTTGACCCAGAGGTATCTTCTCCTGAGCTATCAGTCGGAGCATTTCCGATCTGGTTATTCCCCTCATCTGGGCTATCTTGTCCATGTTCTCCCAGTCCCGCTGGCTCATTCTTATATTGACTAGTTTTGCGTCGTCCGCTAACGTCTTGTGTCTGGCCATTCTTGGTTTTCATTTAAACGTAACTCCATTTTATCTTTACAAAATTATTTTGTATCTACAGAATTCTTGACAGGTTATGTCTTTACGCTATACTACCATTAGAACGGTAAAGACAAAATTAATCTTACTTTAGCTCCCTCCCCACATTTGCCTAGTGCCCGTGGAGACTATAGGACTCATATTTGATTTTTGAACAAAACTCAGTACACCTTTATTCCTTCTTCCCAGTCCCCAGTCCCCAGTACCCAGTCCCTTACCTCTACGAGTGATTCAGAAATCAAATCGGATTGCTATATATGGAGCAAGCACCCGCGTCACTGCATTTTATGCCCCGGCGCGGAAATACCCTTTATCACCAGAGAAGCGATCGCGGTAACGAGTTTGCCGCGCGGTGATATTTTGATGTCTGCAAACTTTTACTCAGGAAACAACATGACAACCACAGTTTTAGAACTGCTTGCAAATCTAACGCCTTACCCTGGCTTGACAAAACTAAGTATCAAAGATGTTGATGATGGGGAATTTGCGATCGTTGATTACCAGTCTGGCGATGACGGCGTGACTATAGTCATCGGCGAAAAAGTAGAGTCTGAGCCAGATGAGGAGGAGGAAATCTAAAATCTAATTTTGAAAAAGCGACCGATACCGTCCGAGGGGAGCGATCGCCAAATGCAGTATTTAATATTAAGGAAATTGTAGCAATGTCAAAGCCTATCGGCTATTACACCAATTTCACCCCAGGCGAAGAAACACTGCTTGCGACATTGCAAGATAACTATGGTGCAGCATTTGAAAAAATCAGCAAGCGAGAAAAGCTGGTTATTCTCACCGTCTTGGCATCACACATTGGCTGTCAGCTAGAAGGTGATTGTCGAGCGGAGATATTCACCATTGCCAAGCAGATGATTGAACAGCTAACCATTGATGACCTTACAGGAATGATGGAAGCGATTATTGTTCAAATCCGCTGGGGTCAAAACTTTGTCGTTGAGAAAGAGGAGTTGCCTATGCAGCAATAAACCCACTAACTACAACACCTCTGAATATATAAGGTTGCACCAGCGCAGGCTGGAGAGCTTGCGTTGGTCTTTTTTACACAATTAGGAATTAGGAATTTTAAATTATGAGTTATCAAGATGACCTTAGACCGTGGGCAATTTTTCGACGCCTGCCCACTGGTGAAAGTTCATTAGTTTATAGATTTCGCACCCGAACGGACGCCGATGCTTACACCAGCATCCTGCGCCAAGGTGGAGGAGTGTTTGAGGTAGTTTTCGACCTACCCCAACCCCAGAGAGCTACCCAAGGATAGCTCAAAATCAAATTGCGATCGCTTCCAGCGGGCGGGTACGCCATCGCGCAAAGCGCAGGAGTGCGATCGCAGCTAAAAAAAATCAATTCAAACAAGTAAAAAATAGCACGTGCCGATGAAAATTGAAACTATCACTTACAAGCGGGTCAAAAACCTGGGGAATTTTCAGAGTGAAACGATGGAAGTCACCGCAGTCTTAGACCAATACGATGAGCCAGATCGAGTAAGCGAACAACTCAGGGAACTGGTGAAGAATCAACTTTTTCCACCAACACCTGCGCCGATTTCCACTGAATCTGCTGAAACTGATAATTTTTAACTGACAGGTATCAAAGATGAAAATCAAAACAATCCACGCACACTTTCTAATTTCAATTGGCAGTTACAGCAATGAGCGAATTGGCTTTTCAGTTGAATTAGATGAAGCAGAATCTATTGAATCAACTGTAGAACAGTTGCGAGAAAGAGCTAAAAAAATTGTCGGGAAAAAAGCTGAAGACCTTTACGATGAGAGAAGTAAAATTTGGCGTGAATGTGTTGAATTAGAAAAGAAGCTCAATACATTACGTAAAGAATGGGATGCAACAGCTGAATTCTTAAAAGCTCAAGGGCTAAATCCTGCTGCTCCTTCAATGCCTCAGTTCAGAAATTTGCTTACTGCTGTCACTGTTGAGTCTGAGGTTGTCACAGAAACAGAAGATGAGCAAAGCGACAATTACGACGAAGATGATGAGGATTATATGTAATGACTGACAATATTCCACATCCAGATCCAGCATGGGATTATTACATTGAATGGCACAAGTTAATTAGGGCTAAAGCTCAGTTAGATAAATTAATTGAGTTTATGTCAAAAGTTGAAAATGCCACAGAAGACACTCAAGAAATACTGCAACAAGACGCAAGCATAATTATCAGCACTCTCGAAAGCCTATAACCGCCTGATGAGGCTAGCTGACACACTAGCCGAAACGGTGGGAATTACCCACCGTCGCGGGTTGTGTCCACAACAATCAGCAAGTTAATTAGAGGAAGTGCAGCGTTCAAGTAGAATTGCGCCTCTAAATTGTGGCGTTTCAACGTTCATGCGCGGCACGACTCTAGTTAATTCCCCGAATGCGTTTACTCCTGAATCGCGCCCCTCAAGTGTGGGGCGTTAGGGTGATTCGTGCGCTATAGGTTCGGGTAATTCAAGGGATGCCAGTCCCCAAAATCATCACTCATATCTCGCAGAACCATGACAACAGAATTAACAATTCTGGGAATTGATGTTAGTAAAGCAAGCGTAACTTGCCATATTTTAACACAATACCCAAAGGGCGGATTGCAGGCATATTGGAATAAAACAAGAAATAAAGCATCTACTTTATATCCGGCTTTTTACTCCAATCCTGATGCTAAGAAGAAGCAGAAATCAGCTTTTGACTTTGCATTTTACCTAGCAGAAATCAAGCCAGATTACGCAATCTTAGAACCAACCGGAAACCACTATTCAAGACTGTGGGCATCCATCCTCAAAAAGTTGGAAATTAAAGTCTTGTGGGTTGGTCACGTCGAATTGCGGCGTTATCGTGGGGGCAAAAACCTCCCGAATAAAAGCGATCCGGCTGACGCTTTAGCAATGGCCGCTTACGGTCACGATTTAGACCATTGGTTAGAGACTGGGGAACTAAATCTGAGGTATTTCCTCATGCACCGCCCCGAACCCATAGACGATCTGCGGGATCTGTGCCAGCAACTCGAACACCTCAACCGGGTACAATCGCCAATTGTGAATTATGCCCGCCAATTGTTGGCGTGGCAGTTTCCAGAAGTGGCGCACACCAAGAGTGTATCTACTAAATCGGGATTTTTACCGCCCTTGTGGGGATGGTTAGCTAAAAGGCTCGAAATTTCGCCCGCCGGGAAAACCCGAATTGAAAATCTCTATAAAATATCCATTGCCAAAGACTATGGAATTGAGTTTGACCCAATCTTAGAGTTACACGCTGGCTGGATGTGCGACATCTCACTTTTTGAGCAGCACTTAGAAGCGAGAATCACTCAAATGCTGTGTCTGAGTGAATTTAAGCTTTACATGAGCGTGTTTGATAAGTTCGGTTTTGGGTTACGAGTGCGATCGCGTTTGTTGACTAGGATTTATCCCTTTGAGTCATTCCTGGGCATCAACGGCAAGCCCGTAATTGAATACGAAGTTAGGGAAGTGAAGCGAACCGAGCGCGATCGCAAAAACGGAGAAACCACTGTTAGGCGACTGGCTGGTGAAACCAAACGAATTAAACGCAACCGCAGCCGCGACACTTTCAAAATGAGGTTAGGAATGGGTACTGTTCTGGAACAATCCGGGGATGGACTTGTTGAAAAACCAAGCGGTTCAGCCTTGTGTAGAATCAGTCTGTGGCAATACGTCCTAACCGGCGTAGAAACTGGAAGGCTACCAGAGAACGAACTGACCAAGGAATTGATTGACTACCGCGACTCACTTAAAGCTAATGTCACCGAGCAGGGTGAAAAGCTGTTAGGTGGCAAACACATTCAGGGAAAACTCATGAGCAAGGTAGTTAACCTACTGTTCCAAGAATTGTGTAAAACAATTGTATAATTTATTCAAATTTCTATGAAATCGGACAGTAAATCCTGTCTTAAAAACGGTCACATTTGAAATCAAATGCTCTGGTTTTACGCTAGAGCATTTGTTTTAAGTTGAAAGTTTCAGTTACCCTGAACGTTGAAACACTACTGAAAGATTATTAGCTGGCATTTGGTAAATCTGTTGCAAGATCAGATTTTGGGCGCTAGCTACTGCTATGACATCATCCAAGTTACGCACACCCCACTCTGGGTTTTCAGTGCGTAAATATTCGTCAAACGCTGCATTACTCGCAGCTGTATGTTCTCCACCTTGTTTGAAGGGGCCATACAAATAGAGGATACCTCCTGCTTTTAAGATACGACCTGCCCCTGCCATCAACCCCAGACAGGCTGACCAAGGTGAAATGTGAATCATATTGATGTTCACAATCGCGACAATTGGCTTCGTATTCAGCCAATCAAATCCACCATTTTCCACAGGCCAAACTGGTTCTTTTGCATCTAGTTCAAGCGGTGCATAAACGTTATCACATAGATTGTGTTCAGTCCATGAAATAATGCTGGCTCTTGATTGTGGATTTACATCGGTTGGGAGCCACAGATAATCTTTGAGCCTGGATGCAAAAAAGACTGCGTGTTCACCAGTACCACTTGCTATTTCTAAAATAGTGCCGCTCTCCGGCAACACTTGTAAAAGTACTTCAAGAATTGCTTCGCGGTTACGCTCGGTTGCTGGTGCGTATTTTCGTGCGTCTTGTGGTGTCATCTGGATCGTTATATTTATAATTAATCTAAAATATCAAACTAAGAACTCGACAAATTTTTATAAAATATTTGCACAAGTTTGAGCAAGTCACTTTTTGCAGGCTCACCGCCATACAACCATTTTATTAAATCATCAGGCGATAACCAAAAACTTTCAATAAAATCATTTTTATTGTACTCTGGGCTACAATCTAATTTTATTTCAAAAACCTTCATAAAAGCAGATACTTGATATTGATGTGGTGTTAAATATCCCAAAAGTCGAACATTAAGTATATTTAACTCTAAGTTCAACTCTTCTTTAAGTTCACGTTGTAGAGCATCTTCATAGGTTTCTCCGGTTTCAACATGACCCCCCATACTGACATCAAGACAAAGGGGAAAGATACTTTTGTGTGCAGAACGCCGAGGTATCCACAGCAGGGTAAGCTCATCTAATTTTGTATAAAGATAACTTGACAAATCAAACAAGATGAGGATGGACGACGCTGTAAAAAACGTACTTGACATCAGAGCAAGATAAGTGAGATGAATTCAATGCTGTCGTCGAAAAACTAAAGGAATTAAGCTTTATGTCTGAGGGCTTTGAAACTAAATCAGCTGTAGCTAAAGAAAGTTCTCGTCAACAGCGAAAGCCTATACAGATAGCATCCATTGAGGCTATTCAACAGAGTTTAGTGGAGCATTTATCTGACATCAAAGACCCAAGAGTAGAGCGAACCAAAAAACATCAACTCACAGACATTCTGGTAATCGCAATTCTCGCAGTTATAGCCGGAGCGCAAGGATGGGAAGATATTGAGAATTATGGCATTAGTAAACAAACATGGTTAGAAGATTTTTTGGCATTACCACACGGAATTCCGTCAGATAGCGTAGCGTTAGCGAGTCTTCGAGCGTCTGATACTTTTCGACGCGTATTTGAGTTTCTCGACCCAGAAGCATTAAATCGATGCTTTTTGAGATGGGTAGAAACCCTTGTTGCTAAGATGGGAGGAGAGATTATCCCCATAGATGGTAAGACGATTAGAGGTTCCTATGACCGAAATCAAGGCAAGTCAGCACTCCATGTCATTAGTGCTTGGTCTAGTGAACAAAGTCTAGTTTTGGCACAAATGAAAGTAGAAGAAAAATCCAATGAGATTACTGCCATTCCGGCATTATTAGAGTTATTAGATATCACTGGCTCCATTATCACTATTGATGCAATGGGGACACAAACTGAAATTGCCAAACAGATTATTGACAAGAAAGGTGATTATGTCTTGGCACTTAAAGCTAATCATCCGACTCTCTATTCTCAAGTAACCGAATGGTTTGAAACCGCTCTTGTAAATAATTTTTGGGGGATTGATTTCAGTTATGACAAACGTATTGAGAAAGGACATCATCGCCGGGAAATTCGTGAAGTTTGGACTGTACCCGTTATTGCAATTCCTGAGCTTTATCAACCCAAATTATGGGCAGGATTACAAACCTTGGTTATGGTCGTCCGTGTGCGTCATCTTTGGAACAAAACTACCCGCGAAGTTCAGTTTTATTTGACTTCTTTACACAGCGATGCTCAACTTATTGGTCGGGCTATCCGAAAACATTGGGGCATTGAAAATCAGGCTCATTGGACGCTTGATTGTACTTTTGCCGAAGATGCTTGTCGCATTCGTTCTTTCCACAGTCCCCGAAATTTTGCCCTTCTACGACGCATTGCTCTTAATGCTCTCAATCGTGAACAGACCTACAAACGTAGTCTCCGTCAAAAAATGAAACGCACCGCTATGGATAACAATTATATGATTCGGGTTCTCAGTTGTTGCTTCATTGACAATACATTACATTCTTCTGAGTCCTTGTGTCAAGCCTGATTGAGATGCTCTTACCCTGGCACCAAAAGCCTTTGAGTGTTTACCAATGACAGTAAATTTCTCGCGTGTTAAGTCGAGCGCGGCCCCCGTCAATTTGAGCGATCGCGTAGCACCTTCATAGATTTTTATCCCTTTATCAAACTGGCTTTGAGTTGCCTGTGGGAGCGTTTCAGGAGGATTTAGCGGATCTGAAATATGGTATTGATTGGGCTGGAATGATGGCATCATTCCCGGTACTAAGTCAGGGGTGATAGTTAGTAAGCCAGGAATGCGGCTATCTATGGGGACAGTGGCAGTGGTAGCAGATGTGGAATTAGTGCTAGATGCCGAGTTTTGTTTACCTCTTGCTAGCTTTTCTGCCACAGCTTTAGCTGCTGCTTTTGTAGTGTCAATTTTAGCCATTGTTGAAAAATTTTCTGGTGTTGACTAGGGATTGATATTTAATTTCCAATTGCCGAAATGCTTTATCGATGTCGCTAAACTCAACTGCCAATTCCTCATCTAGGTCATATTTTTTTCAGGACAAGATTTAGCTCTGTTTCATCCGTCTTTGCATCCTGAATTTGGCTGTTTAAGTCATCTTGCATGGTAGTATTGACGGGTATCTGATGCTTAAAAGCTCTCAATAATTTTGAGAGCATTAATTCTGGCTTTACCTGCTACCGACTGTGTTCTGTGGAGTTGGCAGCAGGAATCATACTGTAAAACCTTCAAACGTAGATGCCTCTAAGTCAACACCAGCAGCCCATTCCAGATAATTGAAATATTGCTTAACGTCACCAAAAGCTACATCGCAATCGAATCGCAAGCCTTTAAAATCTGGATGTTGGCGGATTTGTCCAAGTAATTCTCGCGCTTGACAAACTAGCTCTGTCAAGGAATTAGCGCTCATATTTACCTCTGGTTCAATGCCGGAAATTGTAAAAGTCATGGCGTTAGTATTCTTTCTAATAACCAGTTAACGAAGTCGAGGGGAGATAACAGGATGTTGATCGCTCTCACACAATTAGCTTTTTTCCGAGTTCGGTGATGATGCCTTCTATTTCTTGGGTAAGGTTGCTTTCATCCGGGGTAATCGCTACAGGCTCCTTAGCCAAACTCGCCAAATCTCTGATCGCTCCCAGATATTCTTGCTTTTGGTATTGCCAGCGCTGATTGATACCCTCTGCTAGTTCGGCATCTCGCACAGCCAAGTTATTGAGGATCAGTTGATTTTTTACTTGTGCGATCGCATCTACTAATTCAATTTCTTGCCCTGCCTGCCGAGTTAGCTGGTCAATTAGGGTGAGTTGACCGTTGGATATGGGGAATTGGGCAGGCGATGCTAATTGTTGGTGTTGCTGAGGCTGGGAGAGGGTATTTTGTGGCTGTTCTGTAGCTGGCTCAGGCAATTCTTCTGAGAGAGTTTTGGAGTTTTCGGGTAATTCTGAGGTGTTGCTAGCCACGGTTGACAACTGTGGCTGAAAGTGTGAAGCGATTGCTTCTAAATCGGCTTCTGAAACTGCCTTTACAGTATCAAAATCATCCGGGCGAACATGGCTTAAAGCGAGTCTCAGACTTTGCTCTGTGGTCATGTATTTTAGGCAACCATCATGAATGCTTACTGTATCTGCTGTTGGTACTGTGGTTCTCTTCCGTGTTGCCATGATTTACGCTCCCTTTTGGATTTGCTGGAATGCTTGCTGATAGCGGTATCTAGAAAAATCGTTAGGGTTTTTGGCGATATAGCCTTTGACGCGATCGCCGCGTCGTAGCTGTGCCATGAGGCGACCTACACGCCCCAAGACCCATGATTGATAGGGGGACAAAGGTGATTCCCGATCAAGGCTTCCATCATGAGTTTTTGGGTAGGCATTGCGGAAAGACTCTATTCGCCAAAACGCTATGTTTTCCCAAGCGCAAAGCGTAGAACGAGCCACACCCAATAAATCAGCTAAATGTGTCTTGGTTGCCGGGAACTCAAGAAATAAATCTAAATTCGTGGAATCTTTGCACCGTCATGGTTTCATCGGTTCGTACAGATATAAATACAAATCAATGGGTAATTAGCCAAATATCGATAGAGTAAACAGCGCTGTATAGTATCCAATCGCTGAACTCCAGGCTGTGTATATCTCTGGAATACTCGTAGGACGCTAATTAGTGGTTTGTTGTTGATCGATTGAGCTTATGGTGTTAGCATAGCATAGTCCACATAAACAGCATAGATATTCGTTTAAGCATAATGACTAGCTTTAAGCTCAGTGACATAATTAGGTTGTTGAGCAGGTTTTTTAGCGTGTCAGAAGAAAAGCAAGTTAGCTACAGAATGTTTATGTCAGAATCCTTGAGGGCGAAATTTAAATCTATCTGCGCTCTCAGGCAGGTCAGCATGAATGAGGTTTTGGTTGAATTGGTAGAAAATTGGATCAAAGAAGCTGAAAGCAAATCAGATAAAGGCAAGGGTGCAGCATGAACGAGGGCAAGCCTAAACAGCGATCGCCAAGCTAAGGAAGCTAGAGAAAGAAGCTACAACATGACTGAAGAAAAGCAAGTAACTTACAAAATGTTTCTACCTGAATCAATGAGGGCTAGATTCAAGTCAATCTGCGCTCTCAAAGGTGTAAGCATGAACGAGGTTTTGCTTGAGTTAGTAAAAACTTGGGTGACAGAAAACGAAGCAAACTCATCTACAACAACTAATAAAGGCAAAGGAGCAGTATGAGCGAAACGCTAGGAGGAGCTTACGAAACAGAAAAACTAAAGGTATCGCCAGAAGCATTAGAGACAGCAGAAAGTTTTACTACTGCGCTAAATAATTTTCATTGGCGGGCTGACTACTTGAGATTCTGTGAAGTTTTAGGCTTCACACCAGATAGCTATGCTGAGGAAAAATATCAGCAATTTCGAGAACTGGTTAGTTATCTAGACTGCTTTGATAAAGAGGCGATCGCCAAAATGATTGAGGCAGGAAAATGACAGACACACCAGAACAGCCAAGCCGACTTGACCGTATAGAAGGAATCTTAATTAGAGTAGCCCAACAACAAGAACGTAATACAGATGCCCTTGCTGACTTAACAGATAACGTTACCCGTGTCTTAGGTCGTAGCGCAATTTTAGATGATGTACTGCTGGAACTACGCGATAGCCATGAGGAACTTAAGCAAAATTTTCTAGAGAATCAGCGCACTACTAACGCAGCATTGAATCAACTTGGCGCAATCTTGGTACAGCTAACACGGATTGATCCGCAAAACTAGCGATGCCTACGGCGAGATACGCTAACGCCAAAAGATAAACGGGAGAATTGACAATGGTTAGCAGTCTTAAAGAACTAATTGATCAGCCAGAATTGGGTCATACCTCAGACCCAGAGGAAAGGTTTATCAGCAGTGGCGTAAGTTGGGAGAGCTATGAATCGCTACTAGTCAAACTAGAAAATAACTCTCATTACCGTGTTACTTATTTAGATGGAATATTAGAGATAGTGTCGCCATCAATCAGGCATGAAAAAATCAAAACGAATTTAGGGATGCTGTTAGAGCGTTTCTTTTACAGCAAACGTATTCGTTTTGTACCTATGGGAAGTTCTACTTTTAGAAACAAAGCAAGAAAAGCAGGTGCAGAACCAGACGAATGCTACTGCATAGGTGAAGAGAAAAATGTACCGGACTTAGCCATAGAAGTAGTTCTTACCAGTGGCAACATAAGTAAATTGGAAATCTACCGAAGATTAGGAGTTGCAGAAGTTTGGTTTTGGGAGAGAAACCAGTTTAAGCTATACCACCTACGGGACACTTCCCAGACTGAGCTTGCCACTGTTTACACTGATACCTATGGGTATGAGCAAATAACAACAAGCGAGATACTGCCAGGACTAGACATTTCCTTGCTAGAGCAATGCATTACAATTTCAGATTCAATTCAAGCTGTTGATGAATTTGAACGGGGGCTAAAAGCAGGGTAAGAGCATCTCAATCAGGCTTGACACAAGGACTCAGAAGAATGTAATGTATTGTCAATGAAGCAACAACTGAGAACCCGAATCATATAATTGTTATCCATAGCGGTGCGTTTCATTTTTTGACGGAGACTACGTTTGTAGGTCTGTTCACGATTGAGAGCATTAAGAGCAATGCGTCGTAGAAGGGCAAAATTTCGGGGACTGTGGAAAGAACGAATGCGACAAGCATCTTCGGCAAAAGTACAATCAAGCGTCCAATGAGCCTGATTTTCAATGCCCCAATGTTTTCGGATAGCCCGACCAATAAGTTGAGCATCGCTGTGTAAAGAAGTCAAATAAAACTGAACTTCGCGGGTAGTTTTGTTCCAAAGATGACGCACACGGACGACCA
>NZ_NOLJ01000006.1:128231-351353 GCF_002246015.1 Nostoc sp. 'Peltigera membranacea cyanobiont' 210A | reverse complement strand
GAAATAGCTAATTAACCAAGGTTTTACCCCACCCTAACCCTCCCCTTATAAAGGGGAGCAACTGCGTTGGGCGGCTTCGCCGACTTGAAGCATGTGGCGTGAGGGAACTAGATTTTCCGGTTTCCCCCCAATATATCGGGGGGATTAAGGGGGGTAATTCGATTTGTGTGTACACCGTAGGCTCTTCATGAGGGGAGACAAAGCTTCGCTTTGGCGGGGTGGGGTTCTTGGGGTGCAATGACTGTGGGAATCATAACTAATTATAGGGACATGATATCAAATCAAACGGTCGCTAGGAGACGGAGACGAAGATAAATAACTTTTGACTACAATCTTTAGTTTGCTTTTAGCGAGAGGCTTTTATGAATTTGGCTCTCTAACTCAAGAAAAATTTTCCAGAGATTGGATCTTGTTTGAGGGATTGAATAAAATCTCTCAAAGTCATCATGCTGCCGGTTAACGTGAACTTAGGAGTACCATTTTGAGCAACGATTCTCACCTCACTGTCTTGGATCTGAATCTTATTTTTAATAATATCCCATAGAGCATCGAAGCTCTCATCATCCTTACAACCATTCGCTTCCAGGAATTTTTGGCGTACTTCTGTTTTTAGTGCCAGTGCTTCTGCTGCTTGAGTACGCGCCTCAAAGTGCTTAACTACATCTTCATAGGTACTTTCTCTCAGAGTTTTGTTTTCAGCCAGAACTTGTTCTAACTGAGTTTTGATGGCTTTCAGTTGGGATGCTAAAGCGGCTGATTTTTGATATTCAACTTTTAGGGCTTGCTTTGCATTGGCTAACAAGGCTTTATAATCTAGCTGATCTTGATTTTTTTCGGATTGCATTTTTATCTCTCGATCAACACATTTTCGGCGATCAACTCTCGTCAGTTATATAACAAAACTGGCGAGAGCTTAGTAAATATTGTCTGTGTTATCTGAGCGTCAGCTATTGCACCAATAATGGTGATTCAGAGTGAGGATTCTCCTGAATACTACTCAAACTAGAACTAATGTGGGAGCGGATAGCTCGTTCATAAACACTAGTCTGCTGAGTGCGTACCCCTACAGCCTGATATATTAAGTTAACTTCCGGGAACTCAGACCAATACATCAAAAAGATGTCTTTAGCTGGAGTAATAATTTCATAATTATTCTCTTGTCTTTTCTTTCTAAGTTTACAATTATTTAGTTGTAATTTTTGTCTGAATAGTTTTTCAAATTCTAGAATTAAATCTGAAGTAGTTTTCATGGTTAATACACGTTAAAACGTGCTAATTATGCAAAGACTATCTGGTGATATTACTAAGTATGACACTTCAGATACCTCTTACAATATAGTGTATCAGTTATCGGGTATTTGAGAAGGGTATTCAGAGGCAGGGTAACTTGTTGGTGTAAACTCTCATAGAGAAGTCGGCTGTGCGATCGCTGCAACCTTTTAATCAAGATTTTTATGGTACAGATATACTATTTGCTAACTTATACTTACTAAAAGTTTAACCGCTTGTAATATTACGTCAGTATAGCTAGTACAGCAGGAAGTTTGCCTAGCTCTAACCAGTTGCTCAAAACAACTTGTCTGCCTATTGTCTGCTGAATTGAGATGGTAAGTGGATTTACGCGCTCACTGTACTAGTTAGTAGAAACACCTTGTATAATTACACCACTAAATCATTTTTTGAGTCAAACTTTACCAGGTATTCACTACCCAATACTGTTCGGTTAAGGCAAGAGACGCGATGAATCGCCGTCTCTACAATCTACCTACAGGCTACAGCCTGGGACTTCAAGACCCTCTGCAAAACTGATTAATTCTAAGTACTCTGGATTTTCCACCAGCTTTTTAGCAGCTAGCAATCCCGCAATGCTCCAAGTTTGATAAATTCGGGCTTCTTTGCCAATTAAACGACCATTGTTGCCATCGTAATATTCCGGGAATTTATCTCTAAATAAACGCCTTTCGGCAATAGCGATCGCTGCTTGAGCAAGTTCTGTTCGACCTGCTTTTAGTGCCGCACCAGCAAATAACCACAGCAAAACAGGCCAGTTACCGCCGTTGTGATAAGACCAAGCCCTGTTTTTAGAGTCACATCCTGTAACAATTCTCCACTCTAAACCTTCTAAAGCGGGAAAGCAAATTTTAACAGGCATATAGCCGATTAAGTCTTGCCAACGTTGGGCGAATAAATTCATAATGCTTTGAGATTCTTTTTCGCTTGCTAAGGAAGTTAAAATTGCCATCAGATTTCCCAGAGCAAAAAAGCGAAAATCTATCCGTCCCGGCCCCAGATTTCCAGCTAAATATCCTCCAGCTTCGGGCAACCACTCGGTCAACCAACTAGGAATTGATTCTGAGTTGATGTTGAATTTATTAACAATTTCTTTACCAAATTCGTTATCTTTGTAACGATAGATTTCCCCCAATCGCTTCAGGTCTAGCCAATAATAGTTGCGGATATGATATTTCAAAGATCCCAATCGCCTATTGACTTTGCCAAGGTAGCTATCGCCATTTTCATCTGGTAACAGCAATTCACCAGCAGCCCTCAAAGACGCGTAAAATAACACCTGAATTTCTAAAGGATGTTCGTAAACTCCCATGCGACGGTCAATCATAAACGCGCCATCGGGAACTAACATTGTTGGGTACATGGAAAACCGATGTACTAAGCAAAGATCCAAAATTAGTTTGATTCCGGCTTGAAAATCTGGCTGACGCGCTAGTGACAAATCGCCTGTAGATTTTTCATAAGCTCGTAACAAGAGAATCCACCACATACAAGAATCAATCGGGGGAACACGAGCGATCGCCAGTTCACCAAAATCAGCGACCAAAAATTCCTCATTCCCCTTAGAATGTACTTTGAAACTGGCAGGCATTAATCCCGCTCCTGGTTCAAAGCAGTCTATCTGCTTTTCATGACTTTGTAATTTCAGTGTTTCTACCAAGAAGTTACGCACAATCTCTGGTTTCCCATACATGAGAAACACCAAGGCAGAAGGGACAAAATCGCGGAGGAAGCACTGGTCATAATTGAGTGCATCTGCCTCCGCATCGTGGGCGGCTACAGTCCCAATGGGTTTTCCTTGGTAATAAATTACGGAATCTTCCAATAATTCCCAAGCTTCTGTTTCCATCTGACTGTTCTTATCGATCGCGCTAGTCATGGGCGTTTAATTCCACTAATGGTATGTATCGGCTTAATTGTGGAAAGTACGCAAGCCTTATCTCAACGGGGGGGCAGGGGAAAATCACCTCATCAGTAACTGCTGTAGAGCAGAGCCTCTCCAAGAGTTGGGTCGAAGTGTCGAATCCCCTTTCTGCTCCCTGCTCCCTGCTCCCTGCTCCCTGCTCCCTGCTCCCTGCTTCCTGCTCTATCCCCCTTGCCCCCTGCTCCCTGCTCCCTTGCCTCTTTTTCAAGCTGACCAAGATTCCCGGAAGTCAGCATATAGAGTCAATCCACCATCTACAAATAGCGTTTGTCCGGTGATGTAGGCGGCTTCATCCGAAGCTAAAAAAGCTACTGCGGCTGCCATTTCTTCAGAGGAGCCAGCACGCCCCATTGGGATGTGACTTTCCACGATCGCCTTTTTTTCAGGATCGTCTATCCAGGCTTGATTCATTCGCGTGATTGTTGCTCCGGGGCCAATGGCATTGACACGAATACCTTGGCTTGCATATTCCAAAGCTAAAGTTTTGGTTAGGTTTTCCATCCCGCCTTTGCTAATGGAATAACTGATATACATCGGTCGCGGAATAATTTCGTGAACGCTGGAAATATTAATAATCGCTCCTGGACGATTAACAGACAGGAGGTGTTTAATAGTTTCACGGGCGCAGAGATAAGCACCCCGGAGATTGACTGCAATTACCCGATCAAAGTCTACTGTGGTAACTTCGTGGGATGGACTTTCTGTTTGAATGCCAGCATTATTAACTAGAATATCTAAACTGCCAAATTCCTTTACTACGGTGTTGACCATCTCAATAATGTCTGATTCTTGGGAGACATCACCCTGAAGTAGCAGCGACTTCACACCACAATTTTCGATATTTCCGCAGGATTTTTGCAATACCATCTCTTCCGTGTCTGCCGCGGCATCAGGGTCTTTACGGTAATTGATGGCGATGTTGCACCCTTCTTGAGCGAGTCTGATAGCGATCGCCTGACCGATACCTGAAGTTGCACCTGTAATTAAAGCATTCTTTCCTTTTAAGCCTATCATATTTCCTCCCGAAGCTGCTTGATTTGAATTTGCACCAGTCAAACAATTGTGGATTTTAGATTACTCTTTTCCATATTTAAGGCTGGTACTGTCAACCCCCATTGGAGGGAATTTAAAGTTAAAAATAAGTATCTGATAATTTTGAATTTCTGAAAACAATTCTCAAAAATCAGGCTACAGATTCAAGAGATGGAAATTTATATTGCAAGAATAAGGCATAGGTAGGACTGCTCGGACGTTGTTGCCAGTGTCCCATAAAACCAAATAGCGAAAAATCCTGTCCCAGTGCGTAATTGGTACGCGCTCCAGTAAAGATTGTGGCGTTGGTTGCTCCCAAAGTAGCGATCGCAATCAGCACACTGATAAACAAAGCTCCCGGTTCACCCCAAAGAGAGCGCATTAAATCTGCCGCTACTGCTTCTGACTGTGCCATGTTTGCTAATCCCAGTCCCCGTAGGTAAGCCAGATTGATTAGCAGATAAATGGCAGTGATTATACCAATACTCCACATTAGCGATCGCACAATATTACGTCGTCCATCTTGAATTTCTGCGGAGATGTAAGCCGCCTCATTCCAACCACCGTAAGATAGCAACACAAAAACCATCGCTAGTCCCCAGGTTCCCGATGATGCAGATTCTACAGGAGTGGCAGAATTGGGAATGGCGGTAAGCCCAATAATTACTACCAGCAACAAACCTAGAACTTTCGCAACACTCAGCAAGTTTTGTGTCCACTTACCCTGTTGCAAACCAACGATGTTCAAAGCAGTTAAAAGTGCGATCGCTATGGCTGCATATATAGAAGACGAAAATGTGCCTAGCCGCCATAGTTGAGAAATATAATCACCAAAAACAAATGCCAAAAGAGCAATGGAACCAGTTTGAACCACTGTCATCCGCGCCCAGGCAAATAAAAAGGCGACTCCCCGCCCAAATGCACGTTTCAAATAATAGTAGACACCACCAACGTCGGGATAGACAGTGGCCAACTCTGCATAACACAGTGCTCCTACCAGAGATATCACACCACCCATTAGCCAAAAAAGCAGTACAGCAATATCGCTACCTGCTTGACTGGCCACTAAAGCCGGGGTTTCAAAAATCCCCGCTCCAATGACAATACCGACAATTAGAGCCACTGCGTCTGGTAATGTCAGGGATGGTTTGGGTGTTGCTACTTCATCTGATGTTGTCTGATCGAGCAAATTGAAGTTTTTACGTCTACTCACATTACTTCCTTATTAGTGTTGAGTTGGGACTTTTGGCTTTGTTTTACAGTCTTTGTTCAACAGAGGAATCATCTATGTACTCCAGATTTGGGAACTCACGATTCAATAAGACCTTAAATCACTGTTTTACCTGTACTTCTATGGTTAACAATAAATGTGACGAGAAAGTGACAGTCAGCAGTGATACAGCAGATTGCAAGTTATATTCATCTGGTTACATTAAGATTAACCTCCCTGCAATCGCTCTAAATTCTCTTGCTAGACAACATCATTCTGCAAATAGAGTAAGAAATCTGAATTGGTAAAACGTCTTCCACTAGTGAGATTTATAGTCATCTAAAGAATGATTGACTCATAAGGGGTAATCGTGCCTTGTTTGATTAAAAAACTGATACTGCTATGCGTAATTTTTATACCGCAAACGTTTCATTGATTTAAACCCTGCTGTACTACAGACAGCGATCGCTCCATAGTTTCGATTAAGTATGGATGCACATCTATGCGCTGTTAATTAATAAATAATGTATCAGCTTTTTAGCCCTAATTCTTTAGTATCTGCTACTGGGAAAAAGTAAAATATCTATTACTTCACCTACTACCAAACCCAATACAGCTAGAACAGTTATAATCCAAAATGAATCTAGTTTATTGCAGCCAGAAAATCGCATTTCCAAATCAGCTAAAAGCGTAGTGGCTAAGGGGATAATGAAGAGCCTTAATAATATCGACCAAGTTGCTACCAAAGCAATTGATATACTTAAAAACAAGATGACAACTAAAGTTTTCGAGCCAAACTCAACTAAACGCTCGAACCAAGAAAAGCTCTTTCGTACTACAGCTATAACCATAGCAACAACAAAAGCTCCTACTAACCAAATAATATGATTAGCAGCAAGATACCATCCCAGGAGAATGTAAGCCAATAAGAGTAATACTAAAGGCATCAAAGGAATCCTGTTAAAAAATTCCATATTCATACTGCCAAGGCTTGTAAAAATACCAGGTTAATCTCTTAATTCTATTCAAAAAATGTTACTACTAAAACTTGTAAATATACCAGCTTTGCTCAGGATATTTCTCTATCTATAGAGCCGTTCGCGTAGCGTCTCGCAGAGAAGTCCGCCTACGCGGACTCAAAGAATTTGAAACCCACGGAGGTGGGTTTTGTTTGTATAGCCAAGCCAGTGCGGTCTTCTCCCTTGGCGCTAGCCTCTCCCTTTAGGAGAAGGGGAGACGCCAAGGCGATAGCGAGTCCGCGAGCGTCTGGGGGTTTTCCCCATGAGCAACCGGCGCGCGAATTCCATTCGCCAGGACAGGTGTGTTTTTACACTCATTGAGATACTCCCGACATCAGGTCAATTGGAGTGCGAAGGGACTTCCAAAAAATAAAATCAGCAATAAATAGAATAATAATCAATTAAAAAAATGGGAGAAAGGAGCAATCAATGGCTGCTTCTCTCTCCCACAAGTTTCTACCAATATTTCTTTGTCGCTACTAAATTCAAAACATTTATCCTAAATCAAAGGGTTTAAGACCCCTACCTCTACAGGTAGCGCCAGTTTCAGGCGGGGTTTAAATCCCCGTCTAAAAATGTCTTTAATTTTGAATTTTGTTAGTGCAGCGTTAGCGAGTCCGCGTTCGCTTTTAGCGTCTCGTAGAGAGCGTCATTTTGAATTTTGAATTGTTAATTGTTTGTATGCTTTAGCCCAAGATTGAGTCTGAATCAAGTTCCCACTGATGTTTGAGCAATTCTTGATAAGTCGTTTCTCGAATTATCATCTGCTTATAGAGCATAAGCAAAAACTCTTGAGCTTGTTCGCGGGACATCTGCTCCACTTGGTCCGCAAAAGTTCTAAGGCTAAATTCTTGTTCTAAGGATAATGTAATGGGTTGATTCATCGCAGTGTCAATCGCCCAACTAGGCGAAAACTAAAGGGTCAATGTTGGCAATCTTGAGAAGAAGCTTTCATATCTAGCTGCCGTTAGCAGTAATACACTCATCAAGCGACCTACTGGGTATTCCCTTACTTAGCGGTGTCAAACCTAAATATGAACTTCTGTTAACAAGTATAACAAAATATTTACAAAACTGAGATGATGGCATATTAATGCTTTAGTACATTTTGTGTCACTGATCCCCCAAATATTCGAGTCATCATTTGTCATGAATCCTTACACTATCCTTAATCAGACCGGACTTCAGCGTGTTAGTGATGGCATGACCCGCCCCCTACTAGAAAATTGCGAGACTGCCTCATATATCCTTGTTTTAGTCTGGCCCCAACTTGGAGATTTTGATAGTCTTGAATATGCGTGGTGGTTACAGCGCGAAGCTAAGAAATTGTCAGATGAAAAACTCGCTATTCGTGCGGTGGGAATAGGTAATCGCGCCTCTGGAACAAGATTCTGTGAATATACAGGATTTCCACCTGAAAATTTATTTGTTGAACCTAATGGAGAACTACATCACCAACTCAAACTTTATTCAGGTCTCAATCTGACTCTGGCTGGACTTTCCCCCGCTCAAAAAGCTTGGCTAAATCTAGTGTTAATGTGTGCAGGGTTTGGAAGTCCTGGAACGCTAAGAGAAGTTTTTCGGGGATACAGAGGAGATCGTCAAGCCCCTCAACTCATTGAAGATGATGAAATTATTCAAGGTACTCCTCTACCTGCTTTTCAAGGCTCGTTTTTCAAATTAGCTGGCGGAAGTGGGTTTCAACGTCCCTTTGAATTAGCTACTCTACGGCTACGGAATATGGTAGAAGTTCTCAGCAATTGGCATACTTATGTACCTAATTCTGCCTACTTAACTCAGCGTGGTGGAACTTTTCTGTTTGATACCAAAGGCCAGTTACTTTACGAACATCGAGATCCAGGAATTCTGGGCTTTGCTGCTAATATGAGTCAGCCCCTATCATTTTTATCCTCGATCGAAACGGATAGCTTTACTTCAACTCACTAATTCCTAAACCTTGTCTACCTTGAGAACCGTAGTTTTGTAGGTTGGGTGCAGCGATAGCGTAACCCAACATAAAATTTGGTGGTAACGTTGGGTTGCGTTTCACTCCACCCAACCTACATAAATATATCTTTTAAAAAACTCTAGGTTTCAACATAGATCAGGTTTAATTGCTATAGCGGTTCTCAGTTGAGTGAAGTACAAGAACCCCACCCCCAACCCCCTCCCCGCTCTTGGAGAGGGGACTATGATGTACCTCATGTGATTAGTAAACGCTATATTTCAATAATATCTAACACAACAAAAGTTTGAAGAAGAATTCAGAAGCGGAGCCGGAAATGATCTGCCTCCGGTCAGAATCAAGACGCTTTGCATAGCTTGATTCTCTGTAATAGTACGCGGACTTACTACCGCTCCGCTACCAGTAGGGCATACCCTGCGGGATCTCGCTACAAACCCGCCATTGATTGAAAACAACTAAATCTTCTCTTTTAGAGACGCTGTTCGCGTTTGATTTAGTGGGGGTTTTAAACCCTCTTGTTCAGGCGCTACGCAAATAGCAGACTCAGGCTATGCTGAAAATCGAGATAAGTGAGGACTTTCTAACGAGGCTTGAATTTCATTTGTGCGAAGTGGTCTTCCAGTAGGAAAATAGATGAAGGAGTAGTAACCATCAAGCTATATGTTTGAAATTATGGTGTTAAATCATTTCTTGTTAAAAGAGCCTGCTTCGGTATCTCATCAACACTCCGAGCACATCAATCTACTTTTGTAAATCTAAAATCTGCTCTAAAAGAAGCTCTAATGGGTGTAAAAGTCATAATAATTCGTAATTGATAATGACGCTTGCTGACTCGCTAACGTAATTCGTAGTTGTAATCACTGCTTGCTCTGTACTCTTAATTACGAATGACAAATATAGCAAGTAAGGATAAATAAAATGTCATTTATTATGCAAACTTCTGGAACTCTTACTGGTTTAGATATCTTGGTAGTTGAGGATGATGATGATACTCGCTTTTTTATCACTACTGTCTTGGAAATGGATGGAGCAACAGTTATAGCAGTGATATCAGCAGCAGATGCACGTAATGTATTGTCCGAATTGCAACCCGATGTTTTAATTAGTGATATCGGGTTGCCTGGGGAGGATGGCTACACTTTCATTTCCAAACTCCGTGCGCTTAAACCAAATAATTCTGGACGAGTCCCGGCTATTGCTTTAACAGCCTTTGCTGATAGTGAGGCTCGTATTCGTGCCTTGGAAGCTGGCTTTGACACTCATATATCTAAACCCATCGCTCCAGAAGAACTAGTTGAGATAGTAGCTAATTTGGTTGCTTCTTGTCATTGGTAATTATTCTCATCGGTCTTGATAATCTTCAGAAGACTTTGGATCTAACTCCCAGCGATCGCCATCACGATCCTCTAAAATATCGTTGGTATGCAGAAACTCAGAATCAGCCATTTCTAGCCCCACTGCTGCTTCTAAGTCCTCTGTGACATTTTTATCGGGAGTGGAAGTACTACCACCAACAGCTTCATCTCCAACTGCATCTGCATCTTGCCAATAAGCATCAACATCCCCACCAGTCAGTTTCGGACTAGTTTCTGTGTACTCGTCTCTTTCATCCTGCATGGAGCGTCCGCCAATATTGTATCCCGGCAAGTCTTTTACACCAGTACCGTAGGATTCGGTAATCTCTTGTGGCAAATCATTACTTTTAATTTTGTCATTATGATTTTTTTCTGCCATGATACTAGCCCTTTTCTGCATTCTCACAATAACGTTTTCTTGTCAGCAATTTGTCTAACTAGAGATGTATAACTTATAAAATAATCTATCCCCTGGGTACGACGCTAAACTAGCGATCGCGCCATAAGATTGTAGCTATGAATTCATGGTCAAGGAACTTGTAGTTGAAGTTATGAGTTAGAAGTTATCCAACCGAAATTATTCATTAGCGAAGTTTTAACTCATAACTATTTTTTGTTCGGCAAAAATAAGCAAACACAAACAAAATTTTAAGTTTAGTATTTTAGATTAGTATTCATATTTCTAATTACCTAAATGCTAAACAATAGAACACTCAAAATTATTTGAGTAAAAGAGGCAGATAATGCGGATAAGTAATTCAAAATCATTTATTCAGTAAAAATTCTGGCTGTTTAACTGTCTTCATCGAGAAATATTTTTGTAACTAGTTAGAGACTAGAGAAATAAAAACGTAATACCATTTATGACTGAACATAACAATCACTCCGGTAATAAAAAAGTCGCTATCCTCATTGAACAAGCAGTAGAGGATGCAGAATTTACAGTTCCATATAATGGATTCAAACAAGCAGGAATGGAGGTAGTAGTCCTTGGTTCCCGAATGAATGAAAAATATAAGGGTAAACGCGGCAAACTTAGCATACAAGCCGACGGTACCACAACGGAAGCGATCGCAGCTGAATTTGATGCAGTAGTGATTCCCGGCGGTATGGCTCCCGACAAAATGCGACGGAACCTTAATACAGTACGTTTCGTACAAGAGGCTATCCAACAAGGAAAATTAGTCGCTGCTGTTTGTCACGGGCCACAAGTTTTGATTGAAGGTGACTTGCTCAAAGGCAAACAAGTCACTGGGTTTATTGCTATTGCCAAGGACATGATTAACGCTGGCGCGAATTATTTAGATGAGCCGGTAGTAGTTGACGGGAATTTGATTACATCTCGCGAACCTGGAGACTTGGCAATTTTCACCACAGCTATTTTGAGCCGTTTGGGTTATGGTGGCAAAGATGCTGCATTACCAAATGAGAAAGACACAAGTGCTGAATGGTGGAAGCTTGCAGATGCTTGGGGTGGCTCAACTAAAGGTGATATCACCAGAGGCTTAAATAATGCTCTTGCTGGTGAACGTTATTCGCTAGAAGCATTTGAAAACTACTTGCAAAAGGAATCAGATAACGAAGTTAACTTAGTCTTTCAAGAAATAATTACTAATAAACAGCGCCACATTCAAAAACTGGAAACCTATCTTCAGTTATTGGGCGAAAAACCTTCTTTAGGTGCAAATATTGCCAATCAGTATGCCAAAGTCAAAACTGCCATGACCGGAAGTGATGACATATATCAGTTACGTTCTGCTTTAGGTGATGTGCAAACTGGTATCGGCGATATTGGCAATTTGTCTGCGATGTTTACCGACCCAGTAGCAACTGCTATTTTCAAAGAAATTTACCAAGATTTATTGAAATACGAACAGCGATTAGCACAGTTATATCGGGCACGGATAGGCGGTCAGATTCAGCCTCCTAAGCCGACTACAGGGGCTGCTGTGTCAATGTAAGGTTTTTTGAATGTAGACGGCTACCGAAGAGGCGCAAATAACACACAAATAAAAAGAAGAGGGTATTTGCGCCTCAATGGTGAATTTACAGTAATGGAGATAAAAAGAGTGACTTCAACATCAGGGGATAAATCAAGTACAAACCAGCCAGAAGCTAGTGAAGTAGAGCGTTGGGCATCCCTTATCGGTGGTGGTGCGATGGTGCTGATGGGTTTAAGGCAAGGTTCATTGCGAGGAGCGCTGACGGCTTTAGCTGGTGGCGGTTTGGTTTATCAAGGTGCAACCAAGCAAAGCACAATCCAGAAAGCACAGGAAGCAATCGGTCTAAACCAGCCCATCAAAGTTGAAAAGACGGTAACTATCAATAAATCGGCAGAAGAATTGTATCGCTTCTGGCACGACTTTGAGAATTTGCCTACATTTATGAAGCATCTCAAATCTGTCAAGGTGTACGACGAAAAACGTTCTCATTGGATTGCCAATGCACCTTTGGATAATACAGTAGAATGGGATGCAGAGATTCTCGAAGACCGAGAAAATGAATTTATTTCTTGGGCTTCTGTAGAAGGTGCAGACATAGATAATTCTGGTTTTGTTCGCTTCAAAAAAGCACCAGGCGATCGCGGCACTGAAGTTAAGGTGGTTTTGGAGTATAACCCTCCCGGTGGAGCGTTGGCAGCTACCGTAGCCAAACTTTTTGGTGAAGAACCAGAACAGCAAATTGGCGATGAATTGCGCCGCTTCAAGATGCTAATGGAAGCAGGCGAAATTGCCACAACCGAAGGTCAACCTTCTGGACGCAGCTAGTTATATGCCCAATGCCCAATAACTAATAACTATGAAAGCAGTCTGCTGGAACGGTGCTAATGATGTGCGGGTACAGTCGGTACCAGATCCGACAATTCTCAACCCGCGTGATGCAATTATTAAAATTACTTCCACGGCGATTTGTGGCTCCGACCTACATATTTATGGCGGCTATATTCCCACGGTGCAACAGGGTGACATTATTGGTCACGAATTTATGGGAGAAGTCGTGGAAGTTGGTAGAGGAGTCAACAATTTAAAAATAGGCGATCGCGTTGTTGTTCCTTCCACCATTGGCTGTGGTAATTGCCATTATTGCCAACGTGATATGTGGTCTTTGTGCGATAATTCCAATCCCAAAGGTTGGATTGAAGAAAAATTATTTGGCAATATTACCTCAGCCATTTATGGCTACTCCCACATGTTAGGTGGTTATGCAGGCGCACAAGCAGAATATATCCGTGTGCCTTTTGCTGATGTGGGTGTCGTCAAAGTTCCGCCAGACTTGCCGGATGAGATGTTGTTATTCATCTCCGATGCCATTCCCACAGGTTATATGGGCGCAGAATTATGCGATATTCAACCGGGTGATACTGTAGCCGTTTGGGGTTGCGGTGCTGTTGGACAATTTGCCATGATTAGCGCCTACATGATGGGAGCCGAAAAAGTGATCGGTATAGATCGCTTTCCCGAACGCCTGGAAATGGCGAAAAAGTTTGCCAAAGCAGAAGTGATTAACTACGAAGAAGTTAATGCTGGCGAAGCGTTGAAAGAGATGACTGGTGGTCGTGGCCCCGATGCTTGCATTGATGCCGTTGGTTTAGAAGCACACGGTGTTGGTTTAGAAGACTTCTACGACCAGACAAAACAAAAGCTCAGATTGGAAACCGACCGTCCCCACGTTCTGCGGGAAATGATGGTCGCCTGTCGTAAAGGCGGGACTCTTTCAATTATGGGTGTTTATGGTGGTTTTGTTGATAAAATGCCATTTGGTGCAGCTTTCAATAAAGGTCTAACTTTTAGGATGGGACAAATGCATGGACAAAAGTATATGCACTTGTTATTGCAGATGATTTTGGATGGAAAACTCGATCCATCCTTTGTTGTCACCCATCAATTGCCTCTAGAACAAGCACCCCACGCCTACCATATCTTTCAACAAAAACAGGACAACTGTATTAAAGTTGTTCTTAAACCCTGAATGGCAAATAGTCATTTAATGTTTTGAATTGTACACCCAACATAATGCAATTGAGGTTTTTTATGAATCGAGTAATTTCATGGCTGCGGAATATTCGCATTTCCCAAATCCTTGTAGTTTTCCTAGTAGGATTTATGTTTTTACTGGGTCAGGCTTTTAGCTACGTTGATGTAGCCCAAGCTGATGTGACAACTCCAGAGGGTACTTATTATAAAGGAGTACCAGATGGGAAAGGTGAGATTAGAAACGATACCACTACCCAAATCAAAAATACCCAAAATCCCATAAAAGGCGCTGTTGATAATATCCGCGAAAAGTTAAACTTGGATGAAAAACCTCCTGAAGCGACAAAAGAGTTTCTTAAGTCTGCAACAAATAAAGTTGAAGAAACAGTTGAGCCAGTGACTGGAGAGAAACAAGGTTATTACCATAATTCTCCTAAAAAATAACTGAGAAATAGAACCTGAGCTTCTAACAACTTTTGAGTCTCAATTTTTGATCCTTCGGCTTACCTCGGCTCCGCTCGGCACGAGTCGCTCAGGGTCAACAGTGAGCGAAGCCTAACTGTTGACTAAATAGATTGTCGAAAAAGCTTTAAAAAGTTACTAAGACGCGATAATTATCGCGTCTTAAAATCAGGCTAAGTCGAGTATTTATCTTGATATTAACGAGCCAGAAATCATCACTAAGGACTAAATAATTATGAAAGCAGTTTGCTGGCATGGAGCAAACGATGTGCGGGTTGATACAGTTCCCGACCCCAAAATTATCAATCCACGCGATGCCATTGTTAAAATTACTTCCACGGCAATTTGTGGTTCAGATTTGCATATTTATGACGGCTACATTCCCACCATGCAAAAGGGCGATATCCTTGGTCATGAATTCATGGGGGAAGTCGTGGAACTGGGAAGTGCAGTTAAAAATGTGAACGTAGGCGATCGCGTCGTTGTTCCTTTCACCATCTCCTGCGGTAGCTGCTTTTTCTGTAATCGGGATTTATGGTCATTGTGCGATAACTCCAACCCCAATGCTTGGTTGGTAGAAAAGCAAATGGGTCATTCGCCAGCTGGTCTATTTGGCTACTCTCATTTATTCGGCGGTTACGCTGGTGGTCAAGCAGAGTATGCACGAGTGCCTTTTGCCGATGTCGGCTTGTTCAAAATCCCTGATGGTTTAACGGATGAGCAAGTACTATTTTTAACAGATATTTTCCCCACAGGCTATATGGCAGCAGAAAACTGCAACATCCAACCCGGTGATATTGTCGCCGTTTGGGGTTGTGGCCCTGTCGGACAATTCGCTATCAGAAGCGCATATATGCTAGGTGCGGAACGGGTAATTGCCTTTGACCGCGTTCCTGAACGTCTGCAAATGGCTAAAGAATACGGCAAAGCTGAAGTTCTCAACTACGAAGAAGTCGATGTAGGCGAAGCACTTAAAGAAATGACTGGCGGTCGTGGCCCCGATGCTTGCATTGATGCAGTAGGAATGGAGGCACACGGCACAGATTTTATGGCGATGTACGACCAGGTAAAGCAAGCAGTACGTCTAGAAACAGATCGACCGACGGCATTACGGCAAGTAATAGTATCTGCTGCTAAAGGTGGTCACGTATCCATTGCGGGTGTGTACGGTGGCTTTTTAGATAAAATCCCGATGGGTGCTGCCATGAACAAGGGATTAACCTTCAAGATGGGACAAACGAATGTCCACAAGTATCTAAAACCTTTGCTAGAACACATCCAAAACGGTGAAATCGATCCAACGTTTATTATCACCCATACTTTACCTCTAGAACAAGCGCCCCACGGCTACGAGATTTTTAAGCACAAGAAAGATAACTGCATCAAAGTTGTACTCAAACCGTAGTGGGGAATGGGGAATAGCACTTCTCTACGAGACGCTGCGCGTAGCTTGCTTCCCCGGAGGGGTACGGCTACGCTCTGTTACCGAGGGGCAGGGGAGCAGAGGATAGTAATCAATGCTTAATGCCCCATTCCCCATGACCAAAGTTAAAACTATAAAGAGGCAAAAAATATGTCTGATAAAACCGTTATCAAAGTAGACTCTAGTCATTCTCCTAAAGGTGAACTTGGTCAGAAATATCTTGCATCTGGCAAAACCATTTCCATGCGCCTATGGGAAAATGAGGAACCGAACGAACCTAAAGAGCCAACAGCACGGGAATATGAAACTGTAGGTTATGTAATTACTGGTCGTGCAGAATTGCATATTGAAGGGCAAACGATTTTACTAGAACCTGGGAGTTCTTGGGTAGTAGCAAAAGGAGCTAGTCACAGCTATAAAATTTTAGAATCATTTACTGCTGTTGAAGCAACCAGTCCACCTGCTCAAGTTCACGGACGAGACGAAAACTGATTTGCAGTTATTTGAAATTTGGCGATCGCTAAAAACTTATAGCCGCTTTCAATTGCATAGAATATAAAGCGTTCGTAGGGGAACAATATTATTGTTCTCCTTTTTCCTGTGCTTTGCAGCTTAGAAAGCATTGCAATAAATTTTTCTGCTGGCTTA
The DNA here is from genome assembly GCF_002246015.1 of Nostoc sp. 'Peltigera membranacea cyanobiont' 210A. GTDB lineage: Bacteria > Cyanobacteriota > Cyanobacteriia > Cyanobacteriales > Nostocaceae > Nostoc. Next base: position 335,050 of record NZ_NOLJ01000006.1, on the reverse strand, counting down.
TTTAGTGGTAGCAAGAAACACCACACTAAATATACTTTATTTAGTGTGGTGTTTCACTGTTTATTCATTCGCCGGTCGAACTCAAACTCATGGCTTTATACCAATTCAATTAATGATTGCAACACATCCTTGGGTAAAGACGCGATGAATCGCGTCTCTACAAAGGGTCTATTTGTCGCATTCTTTTTTCCAATTGGTATTATTCTGACGACTGACGTCTTAATTCTATTTTGATAATTCTAGATAATACTTATGGCATAAACCTTCTGATAGAGAGACATAACAAGATGAAATTGTATTCTATTAACAATGTCTTTTTAGAGAAAAGGCTTGTAAGGAAGCATGGTTTTTTATCAATTATTTTAGTAGAGATAATTACTCAATATTTTTAACAAAAACAGAATGGAGCGAACAAATGAGGTTTGTCTTAAGACGCCGCAAGTTGGGTCAATTGATGGTCTTCAGTACAGTAGCGGCGACGATCGCTAATTTTGTAGAGAAAGCTGTAGCAGAAACTCAAGTCAAAAAAACTACTCCAATACTGGCAACTTCGACATCTGAAACTGTGAAGGTGACGCTGCAAGTGAACGGAACACCACATAGTTTGCAGATTGAACCGCGTGTTACCTTACTTGATGCACTTCGGGAATATCTAGGACTAATTGGTACTAAAAAAGGTTGCGATCATGGTCAGTGCGGTGCTTGCACGGTGCTGGTTGATGGGCAACGAATTAATTCGTGCCTGACATTTGCAATTATGCACACCGATGCAAAAATCACAACTATTGAAGGGTTGGAGCAAGGAAACAATCTGCACCCGATGCAAGCCGCGTTTCTGTCCCGCGATGCGTTTCAGTGCGGCTATTGCACACCAGGGCAGATTTGTTCGGCAGTGGGTTTGGTGAACGAGGGACACGCTAAATCGGATGCCGACATTCGCGAACTGATGAGCGGCAATATCTGCCGTTGCGGTGCTTATCCAAATATCGTGGCTGCTGTCCGCGATGTCTTAGAGGGAAAAAAAGATGCAGCCGTTTAGCTATAAAAAAGCCGGACAAGCAGAGAATGCCGTGGCTTTGGTGACTCCAGAGGTGCAAGCTGCTTACTTGGCAGGGGGTACGAGCTTAATTGATTTGATGAAGCTGAATGTACAAACGCCAAAACAGTTAGTTGACATTAACTCACTACCGCTAACCAAGATAGAAGTACAGGGTAATGGCGTGCGGATTGGAGCAATGGCAAGCAATAGCGATGTTGCTTATAATCCGATAATTCAGGAACGTTACCCGGTGCTGTCGGAAGCGTTGCTATCTGGGGCATCACCGCAACTGCGAAACATGGCAAGTGTGGGCGGCAATTTGCTACAACGTACCCGCTGTTACTACTTCCGCGATACCGTCTTCCCCTGCAATAAGCGCGTTCCTGGTTCAGGTTGTCCGGCAATCGAGGGTTATAACCGCATTCATGCGATTCTTGGCGCTAGCGATCGCTGTATTGCCACCCATCCTTCTGATATGGCGGTGGCAATGATTGCACTCGATGCCGTTGTGCAAACACGCGGGCCGAAGGGAGAGCGCAGTATTCCGCTGGTAGATTTTCATCTTGTACCGGGTAATACGCCAGAAAGGGAAACAGTTTTAGAACACGGAGAGCTAATTGTTGCCGTTGATTTACCTGCTTTAAACTTCGCAAGGCGATCGCACTATTTAAAAGTCCGCGATCGCGCCTCCTATGCTTTTGCGATGACATCGGTTGCGGCGGCACTAGATATTCAAAATGGCATTATTCGCTCGGCACGCATTGCCCTTGGTGGCGTAGGCACAAAGCCTTGGCGCGCCTTTGAAGCGGAAAAAGTGCTTCTGAACAAGCCGGCAAACCAGGCAACATTTCAAGCAGCAGCATTGGCTGCGATCATCGGAGCTAAACCTCAAAAATACAACGGCTTTAAGATCGAACTCGCTAAACGCACAATTGTTAAGGCGCTGACAACGGTGGGAGGGATGGCATGAATACTGGGGATAAAAATATAGTTGTCGGCAAACCGCTAAATCGAGTTGATGGACGGCTAAAGGTAACTGGCGGCGCACGTTACGCGGCTGAGTTTCCGGTCGCAAAAATGACTTATGGCGTGACAATTCAAAGTACGATCGCTAAAGGGAAGATTGCCCAAATCGATACCAAGGCGGCGGAGCAAGTACCGGGTGTATTAGCAGTAATTACCCACCTTAACGCGCCCAAAGCTTCTGGAGAAAAGGGCGGCGGTCATAAGGTGCAAGTCCTGCAAGATAACATTGTGCTGTATAGCGGTCAGCATATTGGTGTCGTCGTTGCCGATACCTTTGAACGAGCGATGTATGCTGCCTCGCTGGTGCAAGTTCGCTATGACGAAGAGAAACCAACCATTAATATGCGGGAGAATCTCGCTAAGGCATACTTACCTAAAGGTAAAATCCCTAGAGATGAGCCGCCCGATTTAGCGCATGGCAATGTCAACCAGGGACTAGCGCGGGCGGCTGTCCGCGTCGAGCAAACCTATACCACCCCAGTAGAAAATCACAATCCGATGGAGCCTCATGCTACAACAGCAGTTTGGCAAGGCGATGAACTGCTGCTGTATGACGCAACTCAGGGAATTTTTTCGACTCAAAAAAAAGTTGCAGAGGTATTAGGAATTGAGCCTGAGAAAGTCCGCATTATGTCTTACTTTGTGGGCGGTGGCTTCGGTTGCAAAGGCTCGGCTTGGTCGCACGTGCCGCTAGCGGCGATCGCCGCAAAGCAAGTTAATCGCCCAGTGAAATTAGTTTTGGGACGGATACAGATGTATGGCCCTGTGGGCTTTCGACCAGAGACAATTCAACAGGTTTCTCTCGGTGCAACCCGTGATGGCAAATTGACTGCTTTGCGACACGCCGGCACTTCGCAGACTTCAACTTTCGATGAATTTATCGAACCTGTTGGTAAAAGCGCGCGGATGCTTTACGCTAGCCCGCATATCGAAACTAGCCACCGTCTGGTTCAACTCGATCAAGGAACACCAACCTATATGCGGGCCCCAGGCGAAGCTTCTGGGTCCTTTGCCTTAGAATCGGCAATGGACGAACTGGCTTATGCGCTCAATATCGATCCGGTGGAACTGCGTCTGCGTAACTATGCTGAAGTCGATCCTAGTAAAGGACTGCCTTGGTCGAGCAAGTCACTGAGAGAGTGTTACAAATTGGGGGCAGAAAAGTTTGGCTGGCAAAAGCGCAATCCTCAGCCTCGTTCAATGCGAGACGGTAATTATTTGATTGGTTGGGGTATGGCGACAGCTACTTATCCTACCAACCGTTCTCCAGCATCAGCGATCGCTCAAATTATGGCAGATGGTACAGCCGTTGTACAGAGCGGTTCCCAAGATATTGGTACGGGAACTTATACTGTGATGACTCAAGTTGCAGCTGAGGCACTCGGTTTACCAGTTAACAAAGTTCGCTTTGAACTAGGGGATACCAAAATGCCAGCAACCCCCGTTTCTGGTGGTTCGCAAACCGCCGCCAGTGTCAGTTCAGCCGTGCATCTAGCGGGAAATCAAGCACGCAGTCAGCTTTTGCAACTAGCACTTGCCGATCAAAAATCGCCCCTTTATAGTTCAAAGGCTGAGGATGTGATTGCCGAAAATGGCAGCTTTTTCTTAAAAAATAAATCCTCCGCCAGCGAAACATATCAGGCAATCTTGGCACGACATGGGATGAAAATGCTCGAAGCGCGTGCAGATGCCAAGCCTGGAGAGGAACAAAAGAAGTTCTCAATGCACTCATTTGGAGCGCAGTTTGCCGAAGTGCGCGTTGAGCCTGATTTGGGTGAAGTGCGAGTAACCCGCTGGGTGGGGACTTTTGGCGTGGGACGCATCCTCAACGCTAAAACAGCCAACAGTCAGCTGATCGGTGGGATTGTTTATGGCATTGGCATGGCGTTAATGGAACATACGCTAACAGACCCCAACCGAGGACGCGTTGTCAACCATGATTTAGCTGAGTATCACGTACCAGTGAATGCAGACGTTCCTGATATTGAGGTGTTGTTTGTGGATGAACAAGATCCACATATTAACCCACTTGGTGTCAAAGGAATTGGTGAAATTGGCATTACCGGAGCTGCGGCAGCGATCGCTAATGCTGTCTATCATGCCACCGGTAAGCGCGTCCGCGATTTGCCAATTACCTTAGACAAACTGCTGTAGATATGGCGATCGCTACATTACCAGTATGAGCAAGAAGTTCATACGCATACACTTGTAGAGACGCGATTTATCGCGTCTTGAATTTATCGCGTCTTGAATTTATCGCGTCTTGGATTTATCGCGTCTTGGATTTATCGCGTCTTGGATTTATCGCGTCTTGAAATACCAATCAGTAGAAGACTCAGGACTGATGATCGCTAAAGTAAAATTTGGTACTCTTAACTCGGAATCACTGTAATTACGTCCGTGACCGAGATGAGTCGTCCAACAGCCCGATCCTACGCTTTCTTATCGATTGCAGCAGCAATCATCACTATTGCCCTAAAATTTGGCGCTTACCTGCTAACCGGGTCAGTAGGTTTGCTTTCAGATGCGATTGAATCAATTGTAAATCTCCTAGCTGCATTGGTTGCTCTATGGGCATTGACCTATGCTGAGAAACCAGCCGATGCCGAACACGCCTTTGGACATTCTAAAGCCGAATACTTCTCCAGTGGTGCAGAAGGTGCGTTGATTATAGTCGCAGCCATTAGCATTGCTGTTGAAGCTTGGGGACACTTGTTGCATCCAGAACCGTTAACACAACTGGGATTAGGGTTGGCACTCTCCCTATTTGCAACCGCAATCAACGGCGTTGTTGCCTTTATCTTGCTACGAGCAGGGCGACGTTTACGTTCCATTACATTAAAGGCTGATGCTCACCACCTGTTTACTGATGTAGTAACTTCGGGTGGTGTGGTAGTTGGAATCTTACTCGTCAAGCTAACAGGCACTCTCGTACTCGATCCAATTGTCGCGCTGATAGTAGCAGCAAATATTACTTGGACAGGATTTCGTTTGCTACGGGAAACCAGTAGCGCGTTACTGGATGCAGCTTTGCCTAAAAAAGAAATTGACGCGATCAAAAGCATCCTTAACGAGTACAAACGTGAGGACATCCAGTTTCATGCCTTGCGAACCCGCACTGCTGGAACCCGCCGCTTTGTTTCCTTTCATGTTCTTGTACCTGGATCTTGGACAGTGCAACAAGGGCATGATTTGTGCGAAGCAATTGAGCTTGCTATTCTTCGGGTGCTACCTTCAACCCACGTTACAACTCATTTAGAACCTGTAGAAGATCCAGTTTCTTGGGAAGATTTGGAGTTGGAGCGTTCGAGCAATCAGCAAATGCAAGATATAGGGACTTCCAAATAATAAAAATATCCCATCGCTTTTAGGGCAGGGAGCAGGGGGAGGAAAAGTTGTTTTGATTCCAAAAATTGGATAATTTATTTTTTGGAGTTCCCATAAAATAAGAGATTAATTGCTGCCGTTAAGCTTTCAGGAATGACGCGATCGCATCTCTCATCAACTGCAACGCTAAATACTGCAAATGCGTAAGCATAGCCAGCCGTAGGCATCGCCAATTTTCAAACTCAAACAAGTTGATTAACTTGCGATTGCAACTGTCTTTTTCCGCGAACGACGCTTGCGGTCTGATTTTTTCTTCAGTCCCACAGCTTGAGCTTGATCGCTATCTGAGCCATATTGCCCGCGTACAACTTCTTTCATCGCTAATACGGCATTATGAAATTCCCACTCTGCTAATCGAGCAGCATCAGCAGCCGCACGATATAAAGCTAGTTTTTCAGTTTCGGTTTGCTGAGAAATCAACATTGCCTGATAAGCTTCCTGTAAATTAGCAGATGAGGCATCAGCACGAGTTGTGTTGTAGGTGCTGACGGTTTGTAAACCGTGGAATGAGTCAATATCTTGACTAATCAGTTGAGGGCGCAAACGGTTTGTTGTATTTTGGGGAGGCATACATGAATATTTAGTAAATTGTACATTTAATGTACCCATTGCAACAAAAAAAGTTAACAGTAAGATGAAATTTTTAGATAGGGCAAGGTTAGAAAGGATAGTTTAAGATAACAGGTCGATGTATTGGCATAACAGACCGATGTATTAACATAACAGGTCAATGTATTGGCATAACAGACCGATGTATTGGCATAACAGACCGATGTATTAACATAACAGACCGATGTATTGGCATAACAGACCGATGTATTGGCATAACAGACCGATGTATTGGCATAACAGACCGATGTATTGGCATAACAGACCGATGTATTGGCATAACAGACCGATGCAATTACAAAACCGTAAGACGACACTAATTAACAAGTAGCGCGATCGCAATTGCGCTCTTTAAACCACGAGGGGCATTAAAATTTCTAACACTCTAAAGCTGAAGTGTCACTAGTCGGAATACAATTAAAAAATTATACAGTTTTGTTAGTAGAGGCTGCACTAGAAAATAAGGGAGGTTAAAGCAATGGATGAGCGCGATCGCTACTTACGAATTGCTCTTATTCTTGTTGGAATAGCTTTTCTACTTATCTATCCGCTAACTCAAGTCTGGGCATCAGGCTGGTTATGGCAACCAGGTCAGCACGAATACGAACAGATGATCGTTGGTGTTTATGCGACACTTGGTATCTTTTTGCTGTTAGCTTCAAAGCAACCAGAAGCTCACCTCAGTTTAATTTGGTTCACCGTCATATCAAGTGCAGTCCACGGGCTGATCATGGCGGTACATGCAGTAATTGACCCTGTTGAACAGGGACACCTGTTTGGTGATGTTCCAGCATTGTTCTTGGTAGCAATTGTCCTTGGCTTTTTAGCGCCCCGCAAAGTGGGTCAAGTACATGAACGAGCGTAGAATGTCTATCTATCTAAATATACGGTGTACACACAAGTCTGAAATAGCTGATTAACCAAGGTTTTACCCCACCCTAACCCTCCCCTTATAAAGGGGAGGGAACTAGAGATTTCTTGTTTCCCCCCTTTATAAGGGGGGATTAAGGAGGGTAATTCGACTTGTGTGTACACCGTAGCCTTTTACGAGAGAGAAATAGAAGTTAGGTTTTCCAGATGCCGTGAAAAGTCAGTTATACAAAAAGTAATTAATCCTAACTCCAGATAGATATCAGGGGGTAAGAATGAGTGCTATTTGTAACCAAAGCATTTATTCAATTTAGTGAGACTTCAACAGCCAGTAAAAGAAGCATGACTACAGAACAGCCGTTAATACTTGACGCTGCCAGCGACGAATTCATTTCAAAAATTGGTTCAAGTGCGCCTGTTCTTGCTAGTCAAAAAGGATTCTGGAATGGAGTCAGAGTTAGCTATTACGAATACCACAATGCCGTTGAGACCCCTGAGCATTGTTTCTCGCAGCATTTGATTACTATTCATCTCAATCACGCCGTCGCGATCAAAGAGCAATTGCTGAATGGTCATCTACGATGCGATCGCTTCAGAAACGGCGATATTTGTTTAACCCCTGCAACTGCTCCTGTATCAGTCCGTTTACAAGATGCAAGCGAGTGGATTGCTCTACACCTTGAACCCACGTTTATCGAGCAAATCGCGGCGGAAGTGGTCGATCCGGATCGACTTGAGATTGTACCCCAATTCAAGTTAAACGACCCATTAATTTATCAAATTGGGATTGCTTTAAAAGTAAATCTTGAATCTGAGAATGCCTGCGATCGCCTCTACACCGAGTCAATGGCAACCGCACTTTCTGCTCATTTACTACGGCACTACTCGACCAAAAAGCCCAAAATTGCAAGCTATTCTGATGGATTATCACAGGCTCGATTACGACAAGTGACTGAATATATTCATCAGCATTCGGCGCAGAATCCTAGCCTGACGAGCATGGCTGAAATGGTGCAGATAAGTCCTTATTACTTTAGCCGTTTGTTTAAACAATCGACCGGGTTAACACCACATCAGTATTTACTCAAATGCCGCACAAAAGAGGCGAAACGGCTAATCAAGACTACAAATCTCTCGATTGCTAACATTGCAATTCAAGTAGGCTTTGTCGATCAAAGTCATCTTAACCGCCACTTCAAGCGCCATTTTGGTGTTTCACCCAGCCAGTTCCGCGCTTAGAGCAAGAATGTACTGTTAAAAAGCAAGATCGTCCAAGACAGTCAAGCTTCATTTCTCTTACGATTTCTAGAGATTGGTCAATCAAGGGATGAAAATTAAGCTTTTTCCACCATAAATTACAACTAATTGAAATAAAGGATTTATACATGAACGCACAAAACAAGCCACAAGCTTTTCAAGTTAATAGTGCCGAAGGTCGCGCTTACTGGGGTATGGGCATTCTCTGGATTATGCTGGCAACTGCTGAAGATACGGATGGACAGTATTCTTGTATAGAACAGTTGGTGCCGCACGGCCCTGCTGCTGGGCCTCATATCCATGAGGCAGCAGATGAAACCTTCTACATTATGGAAGGCGAAGCCACCTTTTTTGTCGAAGACCAGCCAATTAAAGCAACTGCTGGATCGTTTGTCTCAATTCCACGAGGCACAAAACACGCTTTTCAAATCGATTCTGAAATGGCACGATTACTCAATACTTATGTCCCCGCAGGTTTTGAGTACACCATTATAGCCACAACAGTGCCCGCAGAGGCGCGTACATTGCCTCCTGCTTCACTGCCTTTTCCCAATCAAGAACAAGCCAATCAAGCGCTTGAGCAAGTCACCCAGAAGTATCCTGCGGCTAAAACCAAATTCTTACAAGGTTTCGCAAGCTAAATTACCCGACATACGAATGGTTGCAGAAGAAGTGCGCGGCGGCACAATGCCGCATTGTGGTCATTGGTTGGCTTCGGAATGCCCAGACCATTTGACTCAACAATTGTTGACTTTCTTCGGATAAATCGCTATCGCCACATCAAATCCCTGATAGTTAAACAATTTCTCTGCAAAGGAACTATGTAAAACAGCAGTTTGCATAGGAAAGCAATGTGTTCTTCGATTAAGGCTTACAAGTTCATTACAAGGAAAATTATGACTACAAAATTAACGGTTTTGGTTGCTGGTGCTACTGGAATGCTGGGTTCTAAGATTGTTTCGGCTCTACTCGACAAAGGCAACCTTAATGTTCGAGCAATGGTGCGGTCAATCAACGACAGTAATCCAGAAAATCGTAAAAAGATCGACGCAATGAAAGCCAAGGGCGCAACGATAGTCGAAGGTGACGTGATGCAGCCTGAAACCCTACTGCTAGCCTGTGCAGGGGTTGATGTTGTCGTATCTGCGATCGGCAATAATGAAGTGACTGTGCCAGGGCAGAAAAACCTGATTGATGCGGCGAAACAGCAGGGCGTGAAGCGGTTCATTCCCTCCGATTACTCCGTGGACTACCGCAAGCTGGACTACGGCGACAATGATAACCTGGATATGCGGAAGGAAGTGTTTGAGTATCTCCAGCACAGCGGTTTGGAATATACCTTAGTTCTCAACGGGGCATTTATGGATATCATCACCTATATGCCGCTGTTTGACCTAGAACATCAGACATTTCAATACTGGGGCGATGGTGAAACGCTGCTCGATCTCACCACTACTGATGATACCGCCAAGTATGTGGCTGAAGCGGTGAGCGACCCAAGCTTAGGAAACACGGCATTGGAAGTCGCGGGTGACACTCTAACCCCGAAGCAATTGAAAGCCACTTATGAAGAGGCAACGGGCACTAAATTAACCGAAAAATCATTGGGCAGTATCGCCGAGATGAAAGCTTGGATTGCTAACAAAAAAGCGTCAGCCAGTTCCCTTGAAGAGTACGTTTACCACCAGTATATGTACGCGATGGTATCGGGTAAAGGCAAACTCGATCGGATTGGGAGCGATCGCTATCCCCACATTAAACCCAAGACGGTTAAGCAATTTCTAAGCAAAGGAAATTTGTAAAATGGCAGCTTTGGTGGAAATCGGCTTGCATTGTGAATGCCTCAGCTTGCATTGGGAATACATCAACTTGCACTGTGATGCATCTTGCGAAGTATATTTAAAAACACACCTTAGTTAGAGTCTCTGTGCTAGAGAGCCGTGATACTATACGGCTCATTCCTGTTGTTGCTTGTAGGAGACAATTATGGAAATCAGTAGACGCAGCTTGTTAAAAACTGCTTCTGCTTCAGGATTCGTTGCACCGTAGTGCCATCGATCATCTTTAACCAGTTTTATTTATGGAAACAGCGATGTCTACCACGGACTACGCCTACAGAATTGCGTAGGTGGTAGGTGTGAGTTACATCTATTGCTGAGTCTGTCGATTGGAAGATGTATTTATCCTCAAAGCCTTGAAATGTTATAGGAAGGTACAACTGTGCGATCGCGCTTATTTTTCATTCAACGTTTCAAAATATAGCTTTATCCAAGGAGAACACTAATTATGTCCAATTTCAAAATACTCTCTACTGGTTTAGTAGCGATCGCCTTATCTCTGGCGACTGGTTGCACACCGACTACGCCTCATGACGATAATATATCTGAAGCTCCAGTTGCTGTACCTGTACAAGGAACCGAAAGCCCATCCCCAACTGTATCACCAACTGCCTCATCAACTCCATCAGCGCAAAATAACCTCAGTTCTTTAGACAGACAGTTTATGACTGAAGCTGCTCAAGGTGGTTTAGCAGAAGTCGAACTAGGAAAACTAGCATCACAACGTGGAGCTAGCGATGCGGTAAAACAGTATGGACAGCGTATGGTTCAAGATCATACCCTAGTGAACGATCAACTTAAACAGTTGGCGACTCAAAAAGGTGTAACGCTGCCAACTAGTCTCAACAGCAAAAATAAGCAAGTCCAGCAAAGCTTATCCAAACTTTCTGGTGCTAAGTTTGATCGCCAATATTTGAATCACATGCTTCAAGATCATGAAAAAGATGTCTCTCTATTTCAAACTGAAGCTGAACAGGGACAAGATCCAGATGTGAAAGCATTTGCGGCTCAAACTCTACCAATCCTCCAAGAACACCATCAACAGGTTCGTTCCCTTGTTAATCCTGGAAGTACAACTAGCACCCCAACTCCAACGAGTACCCCAACTACTACTCCGTAAGGCAATACAGTTGAGTTAAGTATTTTTTCTTCTTTCCCTTTCTATCCGCTACGCGTACTTCTGCAAAGAAGCAAGCTACGCGTAGCGTTTCGCTGTATTAAGTCCAAAATTTCATCATTAAGGAGAATTTTAAGGAACCGCGATGTCTAAATTGTTTAAAAGAAAAATTTCTCGTCGTCAGGTTCTGACTACAGCTGGGTTAGGAGCCGTTTCAGCCGCCGCAATTGGTAGTGTGGGCGAAGAGGTTACTGCCCAACAGCCAACTGCACAAGCCACTCCACGCGGAGGCTCGTTGCCGCCTCAGATTGAGTTTCCGCCCATCTCAGAAAAAACTGAGGTTGATACGGGTGGGCCACCAACTGCATTACCTCCAGAGCGACGCTTAGGATTTGCGATCGTTGGACTTGGCAGACTGACATTGGAAGAAATCATGCCTGCCTTTGCAGAATGTAAACTAGCAAAGCCAACTGCATTAGTTAGTAGCGATGCTGCCAAAGCAAATCTTGTTGCCCAGCAGTATGGCATTAAACCGCAGAACGTTTACAACTATCAGAATTACGACAATCTCCGCAACAATCCAGACGTTGATGTGATTTATATCGTATTGCCTAACAGTATGCACCGGGAATATACGGTGCGTGGTGCGAAAGCTGGAAAGCATATTCTGTGTGAAAAGCCAATGGCAACCACAGTCGAAGATGCTCAACAGATGATCGACGCGTGCAAACAAGCCGATCGCAAGCTGATGATTGCTTATCGCTGCCAATATGAGCCGCACCATCGCGCCATGATTCAGATGATCCGTAGCAAAGAATTGGGAACTGTGAAGGTGATTCAGGCAGATAACGGACAAAACCAGGGAGGTGACTTAAATCAGTGGCGATTGAAACGCGCCTTAGCTGGAGGTGGCTCTTTACCGGATGTGGGAATTTATTGCTTGAATGCAACTCGCTATCTAACGGGAGAAGAACCGATCGCAATTAGCGCCCAAATCTTCAGCACTCCTGGCGATCCCCGCTTCAAAGAAGTTGAAGAAAGTGTCACCTTCCAGCTGCGGTTTCCCAGTGGAATACTAGGGATTTGCTCCACTAGCTACGGCTTCCACGAAGCGCGTCGGTTTCGTGTCTTTGGCTCTGATGCTTGGGCGCAACTCGATCCTGGGTTCTCCTACAACGGTTTGCGAATGATGATTTCGCGCAAATCGCCCACCAACAGCATGGCAGAAAATATTAGCGAAGTGCGGATAGGTGAGAAGAATCAGTTCGCCTTAGAAATGGATCACATGGCAGATTGTGTGATTCAAAATAAACAACCCCATACTCCTGGTGAAGAAGGTTTGCAAGACCAAAAACTAATCGCGTTGATTTACGAAGCGGCACAAACAGGCAAAACGATCGCTCTACCTCGTGTGTCAGGATTAGATACCACTCGTGGCCCTGCTCCTCGAATGCTGAAGTGATATGTGCATACCGCAGTCATGACAACCTCTGCTTGCAGTCCGCTGCATAAATCTTTGTTTTGCGATCGCTCAATTGCTTCAATTGTCTCCAACATTGGGTGTTGGCTGGAGGATACAGAGGGAGCTTGGTTAATAAGTTCTATCACCATATCTCCCCTGTTTCCTCAACTCTACAATCCAGTTCTTTTCTTACCCAATATTTCTAGAACTGATATCATGTCCGGCTAAATACTTGTCATTACGAACGCAGCGATAGCGGAGTGATTCTATATTTTTCAAATCAACCCCTTGCACCCGTGACATAAGCTGCTGTTAAGGGATGTTGAGGGTACTCAAAAATTTGCTCTACTGAACCTGACTCAATCAATTGCCCAACACCTGACTGCACCCAGAATAAAGCAATTCGATCCGCGATGCGCTTGGCTTGCGCTAGGTTATGCGTCACAATCAGCAAGGTATAACGCTGACGCAAACTAGTAATTAAGTCTTCAACTATTCCACTGGCAATTGGGTCGAGGGCGCTACAAGGTTCATCCAATAACAGGATTTCTGGTTGCAAAGCCAAGGCTCTAGCTATGCACAACCTTTGCTGCTGTCCGCCAGAAAGTGCTAAGGCAGAGGTTTGCAGTCGGTCTTTGACTTCATCCCAAAGTCCAACATCTTTCAGGCTTGTCTCGACGATCGCATCGATTTGTTCTTTATGGATACCATGTTCTCGCAAAGGTAATTCCAGATTCTTCCAAATTGATAAAGGAAAAGGATTAGGCTTTTGGAAAATCATCCCAACTTGCCGCCGCAGCGCGTTCGCATTAGTTTTGGCATTTAGCACTTCTAAACTACCGATGCGAATCCGCCCTTGGACTCGACACTGGGGAATCATATCTGTCAACCGATTTAAGCAACTCAAAAAGCTAGTTTTTCCACAACCAGAAGGCCCCACCAATGCCAAAATTTCCCCCAGATTCACACTCAAATTGACATTAGCAAATGCGGTTTTTTGACCGTATTGCAGAGTTAAGTTCTCCGTTTCAATCAACGGTTCAACAATTCCAGTAGCGATATTTGCCGATTTCATCCAGAAAAAATTCTCCTGTGCAACCAATTATCTGCAATCCATGTTGCTGTACCATTAATTACCAGCAGTGATACCAGCAAGACTAATGCTGAAGCGTAAGCATTGGCATCTCCGCCAGAGACGTTCATTGATAAATCAAAAATATGAATCGAGAGGGCACGCCCGGAATCCAGCAGTGATTCTGGCATTCTATCTACGTAACCACTAGTAAAAATTAAAGCCGCAGTTTCTGCGATCGCTCGACCAATACCCAGCACCAATCCCACAACCAAACCAGGGACAGCAGCAGGTAACAACAGTTGAAATAGGGTTGTCGTGCGGGAAAAACCAAGAGCTGCGGCTCCTAATCTATACTCATTGGGAACAGCGCGAAATCCTTCTTCTGTAGAGCGAATCAAGATTGGTAACACCATACATCCCAAGGTCAATCCTCCCGACAAAATAGAAAATCCCAGCCCCAAAACTTGGCAAAAGAAGACGTTGCCAAACAACCCAAAGACTATAGAGGGAACTCCTGCCAGTACATCTAAACTACGCCGCACCAACCCACCAAACCAACTATCCACGGGGGTGAATTCTGCCAGTAAAACGGCTGTACCAACACCAATGGGGATAGAAACCGCCATACACACTGCCATAATCAGAAAAGTGGAAACAAGAATGCTGGCAATTCCCCCTTCTCTGCCAGCATTTTCTGGCTCAGTTGTCAGAAATTTCCACGTCAAGTGTCCTATACCGTGCCAAAGGATATCACTGAGTATCCAAAGGAAGATACCAGTAACTAGGGCAGCAATTGTCCAAACAATGATTGTTGGCAACCAATCTTTAGGACTTACAACAGGTTCACCCATATATTTTTCCTTGACTGATGACTTCCGCAACCGCAACTAATAGCACAATCATTCCCATCAAGACTAAACCGCTAACAAACAACGCCGAACGGTGATCTCCTGTGGCATAAGCCATTTCCAGAGCAATATTAGCTGTCAACGTGCGGATGGGGTCAAATATACTTTTTGGCATTTGTACCACATTGCCGCACACCATCAAAATAGCCATTGTTTCGCCAACTGCTCGACCTGTTTCTAAAATTAAGCCTGTGAACAATCCAGATTTGGCAGCAGGAAGCACGACTCTAGAGATAGTTGCCCAACGGGATAATCCTAAAGCTGCTGCTCCCCGAAGATAGGAAGTTGGGATTTTCGCTAAACTGGCATCGGCTACAAGCGCTATTGTGGGCAAAATCATCACTGTGAGAATGGCAATAGCCGCTAATAGACTTGGCCCCGGTGGATGTATCCTACCAATCATCGGAACCAGCACCACCAATCCCCAAAAACCGTAGACTACAGAAGGAATTCCTGCTAAGAGTTCAATTAAGCGACGGTATAACCGAGCCATTTCTGGTGGGGCGTAGAATTGACAAAAAACCGCAGATAGAATTCCTATCGGTGTCGCGATCGCTACTGAGCCAACCATTGCCAAAAATGTACCCAATAACATCGGGAAAAGATTATATAATCCGGCGGTTGGGTTCCAGGAAGAGTCTGTAAAAAAACGTGTTATTCCGACATGATTGAGGACTGGTAGAGACTCCAGAATCAGAAAGCCGATAATTAAAAGTGCGATCGCTCCGGCGATCGCCGCTAAAAAACGCAGTATCCAAATTAACCAAAAGTCATTTAGAGACGACGACAAAGTTTTGCTTTTGAACAATGTCATTTACCTGTTGTGATTGCGCGAAATCAAGAAATGCTTTTGTCAATCCTTGAGGTTGGGTTTTGGTTACTAAGTTAAGTGGACGAGAAATCGGAAAAGTCCCATTCTGGACGTTGGCTGTTGTTGCAGCTATACCATTTACAGGTAGCAGCTTAATAGCTACTCCATTGGCTGCACTATTTTCTGCCGATCCGATCGATACATAACCAATTGCATTCGGGTTTCCTGCAACTGTCTTAATTCCCTGCTGATTGTCACCAATTACTACTTGGGCTTTGATGTCTGTATTTTTCAGTTTGAAATAATGGGTAAATAATTCTAAAGTGGAACGTCCTTCGGCTTTGTTAACAACTGTAATCGCTCCATCTGTACCTCCCACTTGTTTCCAGTTAGTCACCTTCCCTGTGTAAATATCTACAACTTGCTTGTTGTTGAGCGATTTTACTGGATTGTCTTTGTGGAGAATTACTGTCACTCCATCACGAGCGATAGAAAATGCTTTTAAATCGTTTTCTTCTGGCTTCAACAAGGCACGGGAAACCATGCCAACATTAGCGACACCTTGACGAGCATCAGAAACCCCACGCGAAGACCCTCCTGATTGCACATCAACTCGCGCACCTGGATGCTGAGATTCAAAACGCTTGCCAATTTCAGCCGCTAACGGGGCAATTGTACTGGAGCCAGTAAGTACTAGTTTTCCCTGAAGCTGATTTGTATTATTTGCATCTCGATTTGCCCAAGAACAGCCTTGTAACCAAACGCAGGTAGCCAACCCAATCGCCAGAGGTAAAATTTGAGAATTTTTCATTATTACTTTTCAACCCGAAATTGGGTTTTTAGTTAAAACAGAGGACACAACAGCCAAGATTCAAAGCTTTGCCAGTAGTTACTTCCACTTCTGGAGCCAGGCGGTAGAGAACTGCTTTCCCATGACGCGAGGTCACAACCAACTGGGAGCGACGCAAAACTTGTAAATGATGGGAGAGCAGGCTTTGTTCCAAGCCCAAGATTGCATTCATCTCTCCCACGTGTTTGGGACTGTCGATCAAAAGTTCTAATACTGCTAGACGAGTTTCATCTGCCAGTACCTTCAGCTTTTCTACGCAGTTAACCTGCTTCTCGCTGCTGTTTTTCATTGCCTCTAAAGGAATAGGTTTTTCTTGTTTCCGAAGTTACTTGGCAGCGAATGCTCTCGTGTTCAGCGAAAATTAACAACTGCTGCGATCGCAAATAAATAGCAATTCATATGAAATTTGATTCATATTTTAAAGTAGAAAGTGTCACGCTCTACAATTAAAATTAAATTTTTTAACCAAAGCTTAATGTTTATCCTATTTACTGAGATTTAATGAGTTTTCATTGGTATAAACTAGAATCAATCGTAAGGGTTTCACCTTTTCTTCATGACATTCTGCCTAGAGGCACGCAAGAGAGAAAAGCAATCGCTCAGTTGCTGGAAAATTATCGTTTTTCCTAAACACTTATAGCAACCGCCATCGCTCTTAGCGTCTCCCCTTCTCCCAAAGGGAGAGGCTAGCGCCAAGGGAGAAGACTGCGACTCTCTCACCGCTTTGCGTCTACGCTTTGTATTGGTTCAATTCTTGCGTTCGCCCTTGCGAGAGTTATTGGAATTTGTCTTGGTTTGCAGCTAATTGCTGATGTTTTAAGTAAATAATTGCTGCAAAAGTATGAACACACACAAATCATCACACTATACTACAAGTGCAATACAAGTCGTTAGACAAACTTCTTCATGTTTACACGTTTTGAGCAACTACCTAGACGTGCATCAGAGTTAACAACCTGCTCGCAATTTATTTGCTATCAGGTAGAGTGTGGCATAAAGCTATAAATTGAGGCAGCAACTTTAGGCTAGAAGTATGACTACTGTAGCAATTTTACCAACAAGAGACGCTAGCGGTGAGAAATCCTATCGTGCGATTGCAGGAGATAAACATTCGGTTGGCAAAACTGCGGGGCAAGCTTTAGATGCGTTAACTGCCCAGTTGGGTGAGACTGAGTTTAGTGCGCTACTGGTCATTCAAAGCTTTCGTCCTGACGCATTCTTTAGTGCCCAGCAACAAGAACGGTTATCAGAGTTGATGAGATTATGGCGATCGGCACGGGATCGGGGACAAGAATTGCTACCAGAACAACAGGCACAGCTGGATGACTTGGTTGAGGCTGAATTGAGAGCGGCGACGGCCCGCACTGCTGCGTTGATGCAGCCAGAGAATTCATGAATCCGTACTATACTGCGATCGCTGGGCGTGCCAACCATCGTTGTGAGTACTGCCAAGCTCCTGAAGTCGTTTTCAATTTTCCGTTTGAGGTGGAGCATATTATTCCAATTTCTCGACAAGGTGCAAATCATAAAGCAAATCTAGCCCTTGCGTGTCGCTCCTGTAATCTCCGTAAAGGAACTCGCATCAGTGGCACTTTGCCTGATTCCAATACTGAAGTTCGGTTATTTCATCCAAGAGAAAATCAGTGGAGTGAACATTTTCAGGTTGATGTTGAATCTGGCAAAATTAGGGGAATGACTCCAGTCGGAGAAGTTACAGTAGAGTATTTGGCGATGAACAGTCCTGCTCAGGTAGCAGCACGGCAATTATGGATTCGATTGGGGTTGTTTCCGTAGTCATGCAGCACAACAACACCTATGCACTTAATCGTTGAAAGGTTATCTGCGGGGGTGTCAGCAACGCCATTTTTTCTAAACAAAATGTGCATCTTTCGGATTGAATGCCAGCTAAATGTTCAAACTAAATTCAGCCTGTAGATAGATATTTTAAATTAACACAATAGACTTCTTATAAAAATAAAGAGTCTCAAATTAAGACTTTTGCAATAAGTTTAAAGTACTCTGCCAAAACTGTATTTTAGGGAAAATCAGTATTCCGTGCTAACTCTTGTGATAGATAAATGACTAAAGTTGACAACTATCCTGTGGGGCATGATTTCAGTGGTGTTTTCGCTTATCTTGGATAGCAGAACACCGCGAGCGCACCTCAATCTAACGTATATACTGTAATCGTTAAAGGGCAGCAAATCGAAGGAGTGTTTGAGACTAGCAGCAATGCACAATGGCACAGTCATCACATTGTTTCCATTGAGACTGCCTACTCAAGTTTATAAACTGCTAGAAACAGAAAAATCAGCAAGCAAATGAACGAATTACAAGCAATTTTAGAAGGCTTCCAGTCAAGTCAAAAAAATGGTGAAATTACTTTTCTTGCTACTGTAGTCAAAACTCAAGGTTCAACCTATCGCCGACCGGGTGCCAAAATGTTGATGACAGATACAGGTCGGATGATTGGAACAATCAGCGCTGGTTGCTTGGAAAATGACGTATTTGAGCATACTCAACAACGAATGTCGGACGGCGAACCAATTGTTGTGACTTACGATAACACCGCCTCAGAAGATATTCTTTGGGGCTTTGGTTTGGGGTGCAATGGGACAGTGCAAGTTCTCATCGAACGTCTTGAAAAAGAAAATTTACCGAATGCGATCGCTTTTACGCAAGAGTGCTTCAATCAAAAACATTTGGGTATTATTGCTACAGTCTTTGCCTTTGAAGGCGAGGTAGATGTGAAACTTGGGTCGCGCTTACTGCTGTATCCTGATGGTAAAACGATCGCTGACATCAAAGATCCAAATTTAATTCAATCTCTGCAAGTAGATACTCAAGCAGCTTTTACTAATCAAAAGTCTAGTGTAAAAAACTATCAGTTACCTTTAGGCAGTGCAGAAGTTTTTATTGAAGTCATCCAACCACCCACGCCTTTAGTAATATTTGGTGCAGGTTATGACGCTATACCCGTAGCACAGTTTGCTCAAGCATTAGGTTGGGACGTTACTGTAGTCGATTGTCGAGCTAATGAGGCAACTAAAGCGCGATTTCCAATAGCTTGTGATGTGATTCTGACTCGGCGAGAAATTTTACAAAAACAGGTATTTATAGATGTCAACACAGTTGCTGTAGTGATGACGCATAATTATCTTGATGACCTAGAAATTTTGAAAACGTTGCTGCCATCTCCTGCGCGCTACATAGGGGTTTTAGGCCCAAAGGCGCGTACTGAAAGATTGCTTGAAGATTTAGGTTCGCAAGGAATAGATTATACTACTGAACAATTAACCAGACTGCATGGCCCGATTGGGATTGATATCGGAGCAGATACACCAGAAGAAATAGCGATCGCTATTATTGCAGAAATTCAAGCAGTGCTAACAAACCGTAATGGTGATTTTTTAAGAAATCGCAATCAACCAATTCACCAATGTTATGAAAGCAACTCAAACTTGCTACTTACCACATAGTTTTTATGTATGACTGCTATAGACAACGAGAAATCAAGCATAGCCATTATGATTCTTGCTGCTGGTGCATCTACTAGGATGGGTACACCGAAACAACTATTGTTTTACCAAGGGCGTAGTTTTTTACAATATATTACAGAAATTGCGATCGCTTCAGTTTGTCAACCTGTGGTAGTAGTACTTGGAGCCAACGCAGAACAGATTCATCCCCAAATTAAACAACTTCCCGTTAGAGTAGTTAAGAACTCGGATTGGGCTTGTGGAATGAGTACTTCAATCAAGAGTGGTATTGAATTGTTAAATAATCTTCCGCAAAAAATAGAAGCAGTAGTTATTACACTTTGCGACCAGCCATTTGTTTCTCCCCAAATTATCAATCAACTTGTTGATACATATTATTTGACAAAAAAACCGATTATTGCTTGTGAATATGGAGACACATTAGGTGTACCTGCTCTATTTAGTCAGACATTTTTTTCAGAACTTGCCGCTTTAAAAGAAACTTCAGGAGCGAAAAAAGTTATTAATCATAACCTTAATGAAGTGTTTTCTATTCCGTTTCCACTAGGGGATATAGATATTGATACACCAAAGGATTACGAACAATTGGTATCAATTAATAGAGGAGTTTCTGGAGTATCTTGAACAATATCGCTAAAAGTGAATAAGTAGAGAAGAGGGCGCTGGCTCCAGAATACGGTGTCTCCCCGACCTACACAGATAGAAAAATAGAAAAAATTGGGTTAGTATTTTAAGGCTAGAATTTATTTCCTAGCCTTTTGTCTTTAAAGCATTTTAGCAATGAGGATATTAGTAAACTATTTTATTTAAGAGCGGCTAAAGTCCGATGTCCAATTATTCCGTCTGCTCTTAATCCTTTAGATTTCTGAAATTTGATCGCAGCGGCACGAGTCTTGTTATCAAACACACCATTCACACTTCCTGTATAGAATCCTTGTTGCTTTAAAGAATTCTGAACAGTTTTCACTGTCTCTCCTCTGCTGCCTACCGTCAGTACAGTACCAGTACTACGCTTTGCCAGATGATTAGACTTGTGCTTGGCACTAAGCTTTGGTACAGCATTAGCTTTTTTCATAGTGTTGCCTTGCTGAGTACTTTGGGCAATGTGGGTAGCAGTAGCCGAATTTTGGCTTTTATTATTAGTTAAAGAGTAAGCAGGCACGGCAGTAGCTAGAGTCAAAGCAGGGAGCAAAGCAAGTACTTTCCAATTCATTTTCTTGTTCCTTACAACTGTATGAGATTTTGCAATTTCTATTTGAAGAGTCATCTTCATAAGGTACTGTGCCTTAAGTGATTCTCTTCTGTAGATTCTGGTGTGTGGGTTTAGTCTGAGACTATTTCCGAAGCCAGAGCTATAGCATCACACGTTGTATTGACAAAGCTATTGCGAAATTGTGACAAAACCATGACTAAATGTATTAAAATTTATGTCGCACGAAATTGCGCTAGTAATAAAGAGTTTGTAGTAAGGACTTTAGTCCTTATTTTCTAAGCACTAAAGTCCTTATCGAACGGGTTCGTTAGTTTTATGCGAACGCGAAGCGTCTCGTAGAGAAGACCGCCCTAACTCACTACGAACTTGTTTACTCATCAATTTAAACTTGATAGATTACTAATCCCTAGTACAACACGGCGGAAATAAACATACTATTTCAAATAGTGCAAGAGCTTGGAATACAATTCTTTTGACTTTTGACACTTCGACTCCGCTCAGTGTTAACTTTTGACTTCCGCCTTGCGGTACTAGTCTCTTTTATCCTCCGAACCCAACATTTTCAATAATTTTCTGGCAGCTAAAACACCCATAACTCCTGCACCAACCACTTCCACTGCTTGAACAACTTTTTTGCCCACATCATGAGGATCGAGGTGGTGATGAAAAATCTCTTCATCCACCCATTCAGTTGTTGCTTTAAAGTCATGAATTGGTGTTGGTAATAGTGTTAAATAAGTTCCTTGACGAATTAAATGCCCGGATTCGCCTGCAACTTCAAAAATATTGAATAAGTTAGCAGCAGCATCATTTAAACCTAATTTTAAGAGAGTTCCGCGTAGATTTACCTTTGCTGGTTTGAGGTCTTCGCCTAAAGCTAATGCTTTCAAATTTTGGGCAATATTGGCTCCTTGCTGATAAGCAACTTGGGCTGTTGGCGGTAGTGAATTATCTTGAACTGCTACACAATCCCCGCCTGCAAATACTTCTGGAAAGTCGAGTAGTTGCATTGTAGGAGTCACTAGAAGGCGGTTATGGCGATCGCGATGTTCTTGAGAAATTGGTAAATCTTTAATTAGTGGGTGAATAGAAGTGCCAGCTGTCCAGATTGCGGTATATGTTGGCAATGTCTCAATTTGCTCATTGCGCTTATACTCAATGGCATTGGCATGAATAGTAGTGGCTTCTGCTCCCGTAAGTATTTCAACTGGAATCGTGCGTTTTTGTAATTCTTTCTCAGCGATTGGACGCAGAGGATTGTTAATATCACCATTGAGAATTTCTTGTCCGTGATTGAGCAATACCACCCGGATTTCACTAGAATTTCCTCCCATAGCGCTATACCAATGTGGGAGTAAATCAGCTAAGGTAGCTGCCATTTCTACACCACTTGCACCACCACCAACTACAACTACTGTTAGCAGTTGGCGACGTTGTTCTGGATCTTCAGTTTTGATTGCTTTTTGCAAACAGTCGCCTAAATGCCGATCGAGAGCGATCGCATCTGCTTCTGTCCAAAAAGGGAAAGCGTATTCTTTAGCACCTTCAAGATGATGATAAGCAGTAACACTACCCAAAGCTAAGACTAAGTTACTGTAGTTGTAGGAGTTTCCTGAAGCTAATTTGACCTGTTGTTGATGCAAGTCTATCGATTCCACTGCATCTTGAACAAAAATTACACCACTACCTTTAAGCAATTCTACAAAACGCGGTACTACTTGAAAAGCATCCATCTCGCCACTGAAATATTCGTAGAGTAATGGCTTAAAGCAAAAGCTTTCATTTTGATCGATCAAAATCACAGAGCGAGGATAATGTTCGTGAGCTAGGTGTAAGGCTGTAAATAAGCCGGTGAAGCCACCACCAAGAATCACAGTTTGGTAAACTGGGCTATTCATAAAATACCTCCAAAGTCTCAGAAATTTTCTAGGATGTTACGCATTTAAATTCAGATTTTTTGGTTTCACGCAAAGGCGCAGAAGTGGAAAGTAAAAGTCTAAAATTAAGACTTTTACGAAAATACTAATGACCAATGACAAATGACAAATGACTAATTAGTTATATGAATAAAAATAACGCAATTAAAAAGACGCTGAGGAATAAAGCAAAAGCAATAGCGTATTCGACTCTGCGACTAAAAAATCCCACAGCAGCGATTAGAGCGATCGCTAGCCCAATAATGCCAATATATTGCTCTTTTTGTAAACCTTGTGCAATTAGCGGATCTTTACCTGGTGCGGGAGTTTCTTGAACTGCTTTTGGGGCGAGTTCTGATGCTGGTAATTCTTGGATGAAGAAATTCATAAAGTTACTCCTGAAAATACTTGGTTAACTGAAAATCTTTATGCCCGCCAAAGGTAGAGAAGCGAGAAGAGGAAGACCCAAACTACATCAACAAAGTGCCAAAATAAAGTTGTTGCACTTGTACCGAAGTGAGTTTTATTATAATTGCCTGGAATGAATGAGCGAATCAGCATAATTATCTGAAGCACAACACCCGCCAGAACGTGTAACCCGTGGAAACCTGTCAGCAAATAGAATGTGGAACCAACTAATCCCGTAGTGAGCTTGAAATCGAGATTTTTCCACTCAATTAATAGACCAATTAAAAAGTAGATTCCCATTGCGATCGTTATCAACCATAGCCCGCGAAATTTACCCAATTGATTACGTTTGAGGGCATTTTCTGCTGGTTGAATCACAAAGCTACTAGAAAGTAAAACTACCGTATTAATAATCACGAGCTTAGACAATTCTGGCCCAGAAATACCGGGTAGTAGCCAGTTACTAGTATTCAGTCGCAGAGCAACATAAGTAAAGATAAAACTCAAAAAGATGATACTTTCCGACAACAGGAATACAGTAAACCCAAACATTCCTTTGCCATGATGATCTTCATGACTTCCGCCACCACTTGGCAGAAAGCGCTGTAACCAATTCGGTAAGCGTCGCCGCCACCGATCGAAACGGATCGGACTTTCATCTAAATGGATGCTGCGATGTTGCATGATTCGTAATTCGTAATTCGTAATTCGTAATTAATAAATTCAGGTTCCATCTGATTTTTCAGACATAGCGAATTATCTTTAAAAAACCTCCGCTTACCTTTGCGTTAAAAAAAAAGCTAGGATTTAGCGCAGCTTTATAAAGAAACGAAATTACTCACCATCATCAGAATTTTCCACGAATGAATATTTTGGATCGCCATAATCGTAAGGAGGTCTTTTAACAATAGGAATCTCTTCAAAGTTATCTCGCGGAGGTGGTGAAGAAGTTGTCCATTCCAATCCTGTAGCGTGCCAAGGATTATCAACTGCCTTCGCTCCATATAGCCAAGAACCGACAATGTTAGCAATAAAGGGCAGTGTAGATGCTCCAAGCAAGAACGATCCCAGGCTAGCAATAACATTCCATCCCTGATACTGAGGATCGTAGGAAGAAATTCGGCGTAGCATTCCTTGCAAACCTAATGGGTGCATGGAGAAAAAGGTGATATTGGCAGGAATAAAGGTCAACCAAAAATGCAGTTTACCCCAACCCTCAGCGTACATCCTGCCAGTTATTTTGGGAAACCAGAAGTAAATTCCGGCGAAGATTGCCATCGTAATGGTATTAAAAACGATGTAGTGGAAGTGACCCACGACAAAGTAAGTATTATTGACATGGATATCAAATGGCGTGGCAGCAAGCATCACACCAGTGACACCGCCAAAAATAAACATCGCTGCACCTCCCATTGCAAATAACATTGGTGTCTCTAGGTGCAATTTGCTCCTCCAGATTGTGGCAGTCCAAGCGAATGCCTTCACACCTGTGGGTATAGCAACTAACATTGAGGTGGCCATGAAGGTCATCCGCATCCAGCCGGGGGTTGCACTGGTGAACATGTGATGCACCCAAACGAAGATGCTGACTACAGCGATACCTAAAGATGCAAGAGCTACTGACCGATAACCAAATAGAGGATTGCGAGAAAAGGCTGGCAGAACTTCCGCAATAATACCGAAGGCTGGTAGCGCCATGATATACACTGCGGGGTGTGAGTAGAACCAGAATAAGTGTTGGTAAATAATGGGATCGCCACTTCCTTCAGGTTTAAAAAATTGTGTACCAAAGGAAAGGTCAAGTAATAGGAGTATTAATGCAGCCGTCAAGGAAGGCAAATTAATCAGCTGCAACAGCTGGGCGCTAAAAACTGACCACACAAAGACGGGCATCCGAAAAAATGTCATCCCTGGCGATCGCATCCAAAAGATAGTGGTAACAAAGTTAACAGCCCCCATAATTGAAGAGATGCCGATTAGTACTAGGCTAACTATCCAAATAAATTGACCGTTAATCAACTGACCGGCTGGAACTTGCAGACTAACTGGTGGATAAGACCACCAACCAGCTTGTGCAGTCCCGTTAGGTAGCAAGAAACTAGACAGTAGTAGAAGACCGGCTGGTGGTAGAATCCAAAAAGAAATGGCATTGAGTACGGGAAAAGCCATATCCCGCGCTCCAATCATCAGCGGTACTAAGAAGTTAGAAAGACCTGCATTGAAGGGTATAATCCACAGGAAAATCATGATTGTCCCGTGCATGGTGAATAAACCATTGTAGAGGGGGCGGTCAACTAAATTTGCTTCCGGGGTGAGCAATTCAGCCCGGATAATCATCGCCAACAGCCCACCGAGAAGAAAGAAAATGAAGGTCATCACCATGTACTGAACACCGATTACCTTATGGTCGGTGCTGAAGCTGAAATATTCCCGCCAGTTGTTCTGAGGTTCTCTATCTTTGGCTATAGCTCCACTCAAATCATGTGTCATTATTTATCTTCCTTTGATTCGCTACAGCAGGTTGAGCCGGTGCGACTGTGTACCAGCCGCTTTTGAATAATGTCTTTGGTGGTTGAATATTTTCGGCAACTGCCTGATTTGGAGCATTCCCACTTTCGCTAGAGATTGTTTGCGCGAGCCACTGGTTATACTTCTCAAGAGACTCAACGTATACATCTGCCTCCATCAAGGCAAAATAAGCACCACTGAATTGAGAATCTTTCAGCCGATATTTACCTGGGCGAATGGGTGTTAGCACAATGTCAATGTTCCGCCCTGGAATAATATCCTGCTTTAAGCGAAACTCAGGAACATAGAAACCGTGGATTACTTTCTCTGCTTGCATCTTTAAGCGAGTGCTGCGATTGATCGGCAAGTGTAATTCCTTACTGGTAAGATTATTTGGATAATGGAAAGACCAATCCCATTGCCTAACGAAAACATCAATTGTTTCAGACGCAGGCTTGGGGACATCGCTAACGGTTGCGGCGTAGGCGGGTGCAGATTCTAGGGGCGCGTGCAAATGCACAATTTGGTTTAGACCGAGAATATTTAATTGTTGATAAATATTGAAGCTTTGAAAGGCAATCCATACTACTAACAAAGTTGGCGTCGCTGTCCACAATATTTCTAACTTTCCATTACCTCTAGAAGGGTGTCCCTCGCTGTAGTCTTCCGGGCGGGCACGATGGAAGGCGATCGCATACACAATAACACCAACCAGCCCCAGCAAGATAAATGCTCCAATTGAGACTAAAAAGCTAAATAAATCATCTACTCGTTGTGCTTCTGCTGTCGCCTGGGGAGGCATCCAAGAAAATGCCTGTTGTCCAATCCACCGACTGACAATTAGCAGCCCTGCTACATAAAACGCTATTAGTATATATTCCCAAAAACTAAACATATTAACAATTCAAAATTCAAAATTGAAGAGAGTGCTTCCCGCTTGATTATTTGAGTAGTAAATTTGGGTTTTTACCTTCTTGGAGTAACTTCGCAGCAGTAACGTGAATGCCGAACTCTTCTCCCAATTGCGCCCCCAAAGTTCCATGAACGAATAATATTGCCAATATTCCCATACCTGCTAACAAGTAACTCCACTGCACTTGCCTGGAAGCATCCTTACGCCAGCGATAACGTTGCAAACCTCTCCATATTGTCATGGCTGCGATCGCTCCCAACAGCAAAATACCACCCAAACCATGCAAAAGCATCGTCCAACCAGCAGTTAACCCCCAAACGCTCTTTTGATCGATTGGTGGATTTGCTAGCAGTAGCTCAAAAAAACCTGCTGCAACGGTGAAAAAGGTGATAGAAGCTGCTCCTATGAGGTTATACCAGCCAACATCAAAAAAACCAGAACGGAGGGTAGGCAAACCCAAAAATTTGAAGATTGGTTTTTCTAAAGCAAAAAGCGCTCCGGCAATATCAAAAATAATCGCAAGAATGAACAACCCCAATGTTAGATGCACCAGTTGCGGATGTATGGGAATCTCATAAGGTAATCCGTTAGCATTCAGCCTCAATCTCAACTGGTCAATGAGTTGCCAGTTCATGGCGAAACTCCCTGCTTCATCGCTTGCACAACTGGCTCGATGTGTAACCCATACACCCAAACTAGCTTGCTTCCTAGATAGACTTGCAAGCACACTAAGCAGACTAAAAACGTTGCAGCACCAAGGTAAGCAGGCGGAACTTTCCGTGGAGTGCGTTTGCGAATCACGAAACGCCAAGCTGTAATGCCAACGACAA
Organism: Nostoc sp. 'Peltigera membranacea cyanobiont' 210A; assembly: GCF_002246015.1. Classification (GTDB taxonomy): domain Bacteria; phylum Cyanobacteriota; class Cyanobacteriia; order Cyanobacteriales; family Nostocaceae; genus Nostoc. The sequence goes on along the minus strand of NZ_NOLJ01000006.1, from coordinate 307,513 downwards.
TAGCCGCCAACGACCAACCCATCACTGTATGAAAATTTAAGGTTGGTTGGACTGCTGGATAGATGTTTGCTAGACCTGCTTCAAACTGACCAAGAATTACCGCTAAAAAGATAGCTGCTGAGGCCACAAACATATTCCAGAAACTCACCTCAAATAACCGCACATTGCGGGTGAAATAGCCCAGCACATCGCACACGAAAGAAAAAAGCACCATCGCGATTACGAAGTGGACAATGATGGGGTGTAGAGGGTCAGGGTATGGTAAATTTTGGTTATTTAGAGACAGAGCAGGCATCGCTTTCTCCTTTATGGATCTAAATATGTAGATGCGTTGTATGGAATTGCCATCCGTTTAACGTACCATTCATATTTTCAAGAATACTGTTTTAATGCCACAGAACTACCAATCAAAAATATGATGTACTGAAATTTATCAAGTAAATTTTGAAACAAAAAATACATATTTACTATTTTTTAGTAATTATTTTTTCTCAATGTCAAAACTCACTAAAATAACTATATTTTTGCTTAATATCAAATTTTAATTGGCATTTACAATAACTAAAAAATGCTTATTTTTGATTAGATAGGATTGATAATAGCCAAGCTAATAAGACGGTTTAGAGTCGGCTAAAAACTCTTTAACGTCTTAACATGGTTCTCTTTTTGAGGTCATCTTAGATTTGAGATTGATTAACTAAAAAATTTACTTTAACTAATAACCCAACTTGCTTTGAATATACCATAAATCTTTCTTGAGATTGATATAAACTTTAAAATTACATTTTTACAAATCTTAAAAAGAAAAACATACTATTGTCACATAAATGACAAATGATTTAAATATCTTTAATTCAAAAATATGCTATTTATCTTTCTCTGGATAGATTAGAAAAATACTAGAAATTTTTAAAATAACGTTTTGGTACAATGTCGAACCAACCCAATGGGAAGTTACCCATCTGGATAGTGAATTAGAAGTTTCTGCATAATTGTGATTTACTCTCATGGCGTCTGATTCATCTCATAAAACTATATTTGCAGCGATGGGCGCTAACTTAGCGATCGCTATTACTAAATTTATCGCCGCCTCCATTACTGGCAGTTCCGCCATGATATCTGAAGGGATTCATTCGGTGGTAGATACTGGCGATCAACTAGTACTTTTGCTGGGAATTCGGAGAAGCCAAAAGCCAGCAGATGATAGCCATCCCTTTGGTTACGGTCAAGAACTTTATTTCTGGACTTTCATCGTTGCTATCCTCATCTTTGCCCTTGGCGGCGGGATGTCAATTTATGAAGGAATAACTCATTTAATTAAACCTAGTCCTTTAGAAAACCCAATGTGGAATTATATTGTGTTAGGTATGGCAATATTATTGGAGGGTTATTCTTGGACTGTAGCTTTAAAAGAGTTTTTGCCGACCAAGGGTAAACAAAATTTCTGGCAAGCAATCAAAAACAGTAAAGATCCCACGGTATTTACAATATTATTTGAGGATACTGCTGCAATTTTAGGTTTATTCGTTGCCTTAATCGGAATCTTCTTAGGACATTTATTTAATAATGTTTATTTTGATGGCATTGCCTCAATTATTATTGGCATTATCTTGGCTATAGTAGCAGTGGTATTAGCAAGAGAAAGTAAAGGATTGTTACTTGGCGAAAGTGCTAATCCTCAAACCATAGCCAATATCCGCTCTCTGTCCAAAACAGAACCAGGAGTGCAAGAAGTTGTACGTGTACTAACAATGCAGCTTGCTCCACAGGAAGTATTACTCAACTTAGAAATCCAATTTTCTAAAAATCTTACAGGTGAGGAAATAGCCTTAACTGTAGAAAGTTTAGAAGTAAAAATTAGCCAAAAGCATCCTGAAATCAAACAAATTTTTATTGAAGCAAAATCCTTAACTGCCGCTCGTAAATTTTCGCAAACTTCTCAATAAATTTTTAATCGCATAAATATAGTAGTTGCCAGGTAGATTAAGACATAATTACAAGCGTAAATCTCAGGAATAGCAAGGTTTTTACCTCCTGCCTCCTGCCTCCTGCCTCCTGCCTCCTGCTATATCAAACACAGCATTTTCAAAATGCACTCAAAGCTTATCGGCACAACAATGCAGTATGGTAAAGATTATTGGTCAAGCAGAAGCTTTTGGCTCACCAGGTATTGAGCCTCGATGGACTCATGCCAATAAAGATGGAGTCGGAACAGCTTACTCTACCTCTAGTAACATTTGGTTTACTCTTTGGAACGGTATTGTCACTGAAATCTACCATCCCACAGTAGACAAACCCCAAATTCGGGATTTGCAGTATCTAATTTCTGATGGAAAAAGCTTTTTTCACGACGAGAAACGCGATCTCGAATCAAAAGTGGAACGGATGTGGACTCATGGTTTAGGATACCGCATCACTAATTCCGATCCACAAGGACGTTATGCCGTAATCAAAGAAGTGATTGCTGACCCACATTTCCCCTGTATCTTACAGCACACCACATTAACAGGAAAGAGCGATTTTATTTCCCAACTTCAGTTATATGCTTTGTGTGCGCCGCATCTGGAAGTTGAAGGTATGGGTAATAATGGTTACGCTGTAGAGGTTGCTGGGCATCGTATTCTGATAGCCGAGAAACAAGGAACATGGCTAGCACTGGGTGCAACAGTTCCCTTTAACCGCCTTTCCTGTGGTTACGTCGGTAAAAGTGATGGCTGGACAGATTTAGTTGACAATTTCCAAATGGATTGGGAGTTTGATAGTGCTGTAGATGGCAATCTTGCTTTGACTGGAAAACTAAATTTAGATAGTACTAAAGAGTTTACTTTAGGACTGGCGTTTGGTACAAACTTACATAATGCAATTTCCACGTTATTTCAGTCGCTTAATATTCCTTTTGAACAGCAGAAGCAGCAATACAACGAACAGTGGAAGCGATCGCGCCGCAATATCCGACCGCTAGAATGTGTTTCATACAATGATGGGAAGTTGTATCACAACAGCATTAGTTTGTTGTTAGCACATGAAGACAAAACTTATCCCGGTGCGTTGATTGCATCCCTGGCGATTCCTTGGGGTGAAGCCAAAGACGACCAAGAACAAGGAGGATATCACCTTGTCTGGACGCGGGATATGGTTAGCAGTGTATCAGGTTTAGTGGCTGCTGGTGAAACAGAAACAGCAGTGCGATCGCTAATTTATCTTGCAACCAGCCAGCAGGAAGATGGCGGTTTTGCCCAAAATTTCTGGGTTGATGGTAAACCTTACTGGGAAGGTATTCAACTAGATGAGGTGGCGTTTCCGATTCTTCTAGCATGGCTATTGCACCAAGAGAAAACTTGTTTAAAATTCGATATTTATCCGATGGTTTTGCGGGCGGCGGGTTATTTAATTCGTCACGGCCCGGCTACCCAACAAGAACGCTGGGAAGAAAACAGTGGTTATTCACCATCAACACTAGCATCCAATATTGCCGCCTTAATCTGTGCTGCTCAATTTGTTCGCGAACGTGGGGATGAAGCAACAGCAAAGTTTATAGAAGAATACACTGATTTTTTAGAATCTCACATTGAAGCTTGGACAGTAACTACTGAAGGAACTTTAGTTTCTGGGATCGAACGGCACTATATCCGAATTACTCCTTCAGATATTAATAATCCTCACCCCAACGAAAATCCTAACCAAGGAACTCTTTTAATCAGCAGTCAGCCAGCTGGTGAACCAGCTGAATTTCCAGCAAAGGAAATTGTCGATGGTGGATTTCTCCAATTAGTACGTTATGGAATTCGCAAACCTGATGACCCGATTATTGTTGATTCTGTCAAAGTAATTGATGCAGTTTTAAAAGTAGATACACCTGCTGGGCCTTGTTGGCATCGTTACAACCACGACGGTTACGGGCAGCAAGAAGACGGCAGTCCTTATACTGGTTATGGTAAGGGACGCGCTTGGCCTCTTTTGACAGGAGAACGAGGGCATTATGAACTAGCCGCTGGCGGCGATGTCAAAACATATATCAAGGCGATGGAAGGATTTGCTTCAGACACTTGTTTGCTACCAGAACAGGTTTGGGATGAGGCAGATATCCCTGATATCTATATGTATTTAGGAAAACCAACAGGTTCAGCCATGCCTTTGATGTGGGCGCACGCAGAGTATATCAAGCTGCTACGGTCAACTCATGACGGACAGGTGTTTGATTTTATTCCAGAGGTGGCAAATCGCTATCTAGGCGAAAGAAAGCAGTGTAAGTCATTGGAAATTTGGAAGTTTAACCGACAAATCAGCCAAGTCAAAAAAGGTCAAATATTGCGCATTCACGCCTTAGCATCTTTTCAATTGCACTGGTCAGATGATGATTGGCAAACCACACAAGATACGCTTTCTACTTCTACAAAGTTAGGAGTGAATTTTGTAGATATTTCTGTTTCTGATAACCAGTACCAGCCAATTAGCTTTACCTTTTTCTGGAATGAAAGCAGTAAATGGGAACAACGCAATTATACTCTTGCAGTTGATTAGTGGCAATTATAGCTAAGTGCTGAGTGCTGTACATGGATAGCGGGGCGTTTAGCCCGTGCTGAGTGCTGAGTCAAAACCCAGTTGTTTCAAAACTTTGAGCAATCAATACTGTCCTAATCTGTGTGACTACGGCTATATAAGTCACCAGTCCCGTAAGGTCATAAAGGTCATACCATTTCTTTGTGAGGCTGCGCCAAACCCTTTTAACTTCTTTCTTTGTGTCCTTCTCCGACGAGACGCTGCGCGAATGCGGTTCGTTTCTCTTTCTTATTTCTTGTACTTCAATATGATTTAGCGCACCTTCATACAGAATTGGTATCACTTATCTGGAACAGTAGGCGATGTACCAGCTGTTCTGATAATGGTACAACTCGCACAGACTCCGACTGAATATAGAGCAATCCTGTCGCTTTAGGTAGTGATAGGGGCAGTTAACTGACAGTTCAGAACCGCTACCTCGATCTAATTAAATAGTAACGAAAGATTAAGCATAGCAAATGACTGTGTGCCATCACTCAAAGTAATCTTTCTTAAGGCAAATAGATAAAAGTGAAGCTAGGGAGTAAAATATTTGAACAAATTAAAACTGATTTAATTCAGAACAAATATATGTTCAGTATACTTTGGGGTATTGTTGTTATACTGGTTGCCTTTTGGGCATTAGGACTGACACTTCATATTGCCGGAAATCTCATTCACGCAGTGTTGCTTATAGCTATTGGCCTTGCTATCTATAATTTTTTCAAAGCGCGTGATGTGTAAATAAATATAGCGTTTCCTAATCATAGTAAGGTACATCATAGTCCCTTCCTTGCTTCTGGGGAGGATGTTAAGGGGGGATTTTTGTACCTCACTCATTATCTTTCACCCTTTAACTCGACTTTATCGGCAATTATAAACAAATAATCTCAGTGATTGTTTTCATACTTTTTGACAATCTCACTAATGCGTCCTGTATTTATATCTGCTGCTAGCCTTTGACACCCTACGGCGATTTCATCAGCAGAAGCTAGCAAGTTTCTCAAATTACTCGAACACTGAAGATTAGTGACTGATAACTGATATTGGTGTGGTATTTCACCAATAATGAAATCGATAACTGAGGAATTTATAACAAATAAATTATCCATTTTTGTCAGGCGGGCAAGATGCCATACGTGTCAACTTAACGCTAAACCCGCTTGGTGACAACGTTTTGCCCTCACCCCCAGCCCCTCTCCCAAGAGAGAGGGGAGCTAGACATTCAATTCCCCTTCTCCCTTGGGAGAAGGGGTTAGGGGATGAGGGCGTGAGGGATTTGCAAAACGCCTGTCCGATATAGTTTTCGGCTTAAGTTTACACCAATGGCAAGATGCCCACCCCACAAGAAGTAATTGGATATTTTTTATTTGGAAGTCCCTCTGAGAACAGTTAAACCAACGCACCTGTTGCTTTTAATGTAAAAATCTTCTCAATTACATCTTCTACCACCTTATCTGGCGTAGAAGCACCAGAAGTAATGCCTACAACAATTTCTCCATCAGGCAACCAATTTTCTGTAGTTATTAACTGCCCATTTAATTGCCGATGTTCAATAGAATATGCTGATTTCAGGCGTTCAACAGTATCAATATGGTAAGAAGGAATTCCTCGCTCAAAGGCAATTTGTTGCAGCTGAGTAGTATTCGAGGAATTAAACCCACCAATTACTACCATCAAATCTAAATTATGTTCCACTAATTCCAGCATGGCATCTTGCCGCTCTTGAGTGGCATCACAAATGGTGTTGAAGCTTTGGAAATGCTGATTTAACTCAGTGGGGCCATACTTCTGTAACATAGTCCGCTCAAAAAGCTTGCCTATTTGCTCAGTTTCGCCTTTTAGCATTGTAGTTTGGTTAGCAATGCCAACTCTTGCTAAATCTCGATCGGGGTCAAATCCTGCTGAACAAGCTTTAGCAAATTTTGTCAGAAATTCTTCACGGTTGCCACCATTGATAATATAGTCAGCAACATATTCTGCTTCTTGCAAATTCAACACAATTAAATACTTGCCAGCGAAGGAACTAGTCGCAACTGTTTCTTCGTGCTTATATTTACCGTGAATTATTGATGTATAATCGATTTTTTTGTGCTTTTCTACTGTATTCCAAACTTTAGATACCCAAGGACAAGTTGTATCAACAATTTTGCAGCCTTTATCGTGAAGTATCTGCATTTCTTGAACGCTAGCCCCAAAAGCGGGTAATATGACGACATCACCAATTCCAACAACAGAAAAGTCTTTATTCTTTCCTTCAATGGGGATGAATTCTACTTCCATCTCCTGCATCCGCTGATTTACAGAAGGGTTGTGGATAATCTCGTTAGTAATCCAGATGTGTTCTGTGGGGAAGTGCTGACGAGTTTCATAGGCCATCGCTACAGCCCGTTCTACACCCCAGCAAAAGCCAAAGGCTTGTGCTAGTCGGATTGTCACATCACCCCGTTGTAGGGTGTAATTGCGATCGCGAATTTCCTGAATCAAGTTACTCTGATACTCAGATTGCAACTGGGTAGCCACTTCTGCTTGATGACCAAAGCCCTTGCGATTGTAATTTTCTGAATGTTGGAGGCTGCGCTTAAAAGCTTTTGTATCCATTAGATTTGTCTACTTAAACTCACTATTTCTTATTTTCTCGCGCCTAGACGCGATTCATACAGAGTTGTATTCAAAGATATTATCAGAGAGGGGCAAAGGGAAAAGGATTTAATGCTTTTACCCTTTACCCTTTAACCTTTTCCCCTCTTTTTCTTGCTGGGGTTTTAATTCAATCTCGCTATAAATCTGCAATGCAGAACGCCAAACCATATAGCCTTCAGGGCTTAAGTGCAAGCCATCAGTAGTAAATTCGCGGCGGAGATTTCCTTGCTTGTTGGTAAACAGGGGATGTAAATCGAGATATTTGACACCTTTTTTAGTAGATATGCTTTGCAGTTGCTGATTCAACTCGCGAATGCGACTATTAGCAACAGCCAGAAGTTTATCTCGTCCTTTCCAAGTTGCTTCTTCTGCCCCATGTGGCAAAATCGATTGAACAACAATTTGCGCTGTGGGATGGGTCTTTCGGAGGTAATTGATAATTTGCCGCTGATTATCTAAAATTTCCCCATTGCTCATCCCCCGAATTAGGTCATTAATGCCAATCATCACAAAAATCACCTCTGGCTGGGTGCGGTCAAATATTTTTAATCTTTTTAAAAGTCCATTGCTGGTTTCGCCAGAAATTCCTTGATTAAGCCAATTTTTACCTTCAGGTAATAACTCAGGAGGAAACCACAAACTCAGAGAATCTCCCACCAGGATGGTTAAATGCGGAGGACGTTGGTCAGCGGCGACCTTGGCTTCTTGGTTGAGGATATCTACCCACTCTTGATAACTGAGTTGGTGACGGCGACCTAAATCAGGTGTAGCAGTTTGCGGTGAGTTGTTCAGGTTGATTGGCTGTGGGGATGCGATTATCCCAAAAAAAGCGGCCAATCTCTGCTGTTGCCAAATTAGCAGGATGACCGCCAACATTAGGATGCCGTTGGTTAACAGCGATAAAAATGCCCAGATAGGAAAGGTTTTTGCAGATGTAGACACGACTAGCGAAATTTACCAATTATTTGAATCAAATTTTAACGCTAGCGATCGCAAATTACCCAATCTTCAATTGGAAAGTGGGGAGAAGGGGAAGCAAATAGACTAACTCCTAACTCCTAACTCCTAACTCCTAACTCAGCACTAAGTGGGGCGATCGCCAAACTCGGAGTTGTAACCTTCTTCACCATGTTCGTTGATATCCAAACCTTGCAATTCTGCTTCCTCTTTGACTCGCAGCCCGACTGTAGCATCGATAACTTTGAGAATAATCCATGTACCAGCACCTGCGATTATATAGGCAACGGCAATTGCTACTAGTTCAACTCCCAATTCACCAAAATTACCGCGTAACACTCCATCTTTACCTGCTCCGTTGACTTGAGTAGTAGCAAAGATAGCCGTTAAAATTGCCCCTATCGTACCACCAACCCCATGCACGGGATAAGTATCTAAAGCATCGTCAATTTGTAGCTTGTGCTTGAAAGTGATTGCGTAGAAGCAAACAAAGGCGGTGATGAAACCAATTAAAATCGCTGATAGCGGTGTGACAAATCCGGCTGCGGGAGTGACACCCACTAAACCAGCAACGGCTCCTGTAGCTGCTCCCACGGCGGTTGGTTTACCCCGTAAAACACTCTCCAAAATTAGCCACATTAAAGCCGCCGCCGCCGCTGCCGCATTGGTGGCGACAAAGGCTGTTGTTGCCACATTTGTAACTAAGTTGCCAGAGGTTCCGCTAGCAACAGATAGGGCGCTCCCAGCGTTGAAACCGAACCAACCAAACCACAACAAGCCAGCACCCAATAAAATAAACGGAACATTGTGCGGCGGACTAAGACGATCGGGATGGGTTTTGCGAGGCCCAAGGACGATCGCAGCTACCAGGGCTGAAACCCCAGAACTAATATGAACTACTGTGCCACCTGCAAAGTCCAGGGCACCTAATCCACCATACAAACCTAAAAATCCACCTTTCGCCCAGACCATGTGAGCCAAGGGAGCGTAAACAAAGGTTGACCACAGGAGGACAAACAGCGAATAGGCGCGAAAACTCATCCGTTCTGCGATCGCTCCAGAAATTAAGGCTGGGGTGATAATGGCAAACATGGCTTGGTAGATCATGAATGCCTGATGGGGTATTGTTCCGGCATAAGAGACGACTTCCGGCGGGTTTGACCCTTTAAGATAATCGGTTATCTCTAACCCGACACCATTCAACCCCAGCCATTGCAATCCACCGATAAACGGTAAACCTGGCGCAAAGGAAAGACTATACCCCCACAGAATCCAGGTAACTCCGACGATCGCCATTAACACAAAGCTCATCATCAATGTGTTTAGAATGTTGCGCGATCGCACAAATCCACCATAGAAAAACGCCAATCCTGGTGTCATTAGCAGCACAAGTGCTGATGAAATCAGCATAAATGCTGTGTCTCCAGTATCAGCAGTAGGTGGAGCAGCAGTTGGGGTTTGGGCAAAAGCATTGCCCATCAACGGCCCTCCTAAAAACAGTAGGGTGATAGCTCCAATCATCACAACTTTCTTCAACACTTTTTTTTCTTCCTAAGCACCAACGATTTGTATCCTTAACTACATTTGATTACTTTTATGGACACATTTTTGTCTTAAAAGTTACTTAACCTGAATTTTCTTGAAATGTTAACAAAAATATAATCCAGATTGTAGTTGCCAAGATTTAAATTAGCGTATAAACACGCAATCATTACATTGCATCTTTTTTTTTGAAGAATAGAAGAATAGTATTTTATTCAAGCCTGACAAAATTACGAATTTTTAGTTACTTACTGTTACAAACCAAAATACTGGTGATAATTTACAGGTATCGTAAAATTATCACCAGTATTTTCAGAGAATTTACACAAATATACAGCAGATTTAAACATCTCTACGAACGCGAACAGGGTGTCAAAGACAGAGGCTACGCCAATATGAGGTACAGAAATACCCTACTCGTGCGATCGCGGAGCGTCTTCTAGAGAAGGGAGAAGCAAATTGCGTGAGCGTTGGGGAGGACTATACCTCATGTAGTCTCATGTAGTTGCAAAATGCTGCATCATGAGTTCTCTCTATAATCTCCCGTATAAACGCGTAGATATGCAGATGCGTACTTTTGACAGGTTAGTTGCTAAAAAACTTTTGCAATTTTGCGTGAGATTATTATCTGTTTCAAAGGGAACACCACGAATGGCACTAAGAAAAGTTGAAACCTCCTTGCTGGCAGGGTGTGGGAGGTGTGGGAGGATGGGGAGGATGGGGAGGCAATGCAGCATTTGTTGATATGCAGTTATTCAATTTCTCCTCTTTCTCCCCACACTTCCCCCACTCCCCACACTCAAAAATCTTGTTATATCAAGGCTTTGCGATTAACTTAGCGCCATTCGGGAACACCACAAAGGTTATTGGTTGCAAATAATATAGAAATTTTACTTAAGTTCTGGGAGCAAACATGATAATTAAAACACTCACTAAAGCTAAACATACTCCGATTAAGTCGTAGCGGTCTGGAGTTACCCCGTCTACTTTCCAACCCCAAAGCATTGCCATTGCGATAAACACGCCGCCATAAGCCGCATACACTCTGCCAAAATTTGTTGGTTGGAGAGTTGCAATAACCCCATAGAAAGCTAAAGCAATTCCCCCCAATATGCCCAACCAGGACGGCTTACCTTCTCGCAACCACAACCAGATTAAGTAGCCGCCCCCAATTTCTAATAAACCAGCCCACAAAAAATACAGCAGGGACTTAATCATTTGACCGATTATTTAATAACATATAACTCAGTAAAATTACGCTAACGCTTTTAAGTAAACTATTGTCATTAATTAAAGGTAAGTTTGTTGACCAAATTGGGCATGGGGCACTTGTACTGAGCGAAGTCGAAGTATTGGGCATTGAGCATGGAGAAGAGACAAAGAAGACAAGGAAGTGAGGGGAGACAAGGGAGAGACTTGTTCAATAATCCCCCCTTCTTTCCTTGTCCCCTTGTCCCCTTGTCTCCCTCATCCCACTTGTCCCCTCATTTCCCCAATCCCCAGAATGTAGATAAGGCTCAAGGATGAAAGCACCATTACCTGACAACGAAGCCCTGAGAATCGAGGCAATTTTGCAGTATAAGATTCTCGATACGCCATCGGAAGCCACCTTTGACGATCTGACTCGTTTAGCCTCGTATATTTGTCAGACTCCTATTGCCTTAATTAGCTTAATTGATACAAATCGCCAGTGGTTCAAGTCAAAAGTCGGTTTGGATACCCCAGAAACACACCGAGATTTCGCATTCTGTGCCTATGCCATTCTCCAGCCTGATATTTTTGTCGTGCCTGATACAAGAGATGATGAACGGTTCGCGACAAATCCACTGGTGACATCTGACCCAAATATTCGGTTTTATGCTGGTGTACCTCTGACTAACCCTGAAGGATACGCACTCGGAACCCTATGTGTAATTGACTACGTACCAAGACAACTTAATCCAGAACAAATAGAGGCATTACGAACTTTAGGTCGTCAAGTCACCAAGCAACTGGAATTGCGCCGAAATTTAGCAAGTTTGGTACTTGTTACCAAGAAAAGCAACCAGGCACAGAGGGTAAGCAAGCAATTTTTTAAAAAGATTGCAGCAAGTTTTGGTTTGTCGTCGGTAATTTTAGTTTTGATTGGGGTGGTTTCTTATCAAAATACAAGAGTATTTACTAATTTTAATCGCAGTATAGTAAAACATACTTGTAAAAAACTTAACAGCCTAGAGAAAATACTGTCCCAGGTAAAGGATGCTGAGATTGGACAACGTAGTTACATCTTCACTGGAGAAAAACTTTATCTAAAATCGTATCAAACAGCACTTAGTAACGTCGATCGAGAAATTGCCAAGCTGAGGAATTTAACAGCAGATCAAGCGAACCAACAAAAGCAGATTGCAACGCTTGAATTTCTGATAACGCCTAAACTTACTGAACTAAAACAGACTATCGACTTGCGCCAGAAAAAGGGATTAGAGGCGGCGTTGCAAGTACTGCTGAAAAACGATCGAGAAAATCTCATGGATGATATCCGCAAGGCAATCGATGAGATGGAAAACGAGGATAGGGGACGAATCCGACAGCAGTCACAAGCAGCAAAGACTTGGACTCGGAACACAATTCTGACAATGGCGATCGCTATTTGCCTAAGTTTTATCCTTCTTGCTGTAGTCTACTACTCGATCTATCGTGAAGTTATTGAGCGGAAGAGGACAGAAGAAACCTTAAATCAAGAACACAACTTTATCTCAGCAGTCCTTGATACAGTCGGTGCGTTGGTAATAGTTCTCGATTCTCAAGGGCAAATCGTTCGTTTCAATCAAGCCTGTGAGCAAATAACTGGTTACTCCTTTGATGAGGTGAGGGGTAGGTATAGCTGGAACTTGTTACTACCTCCTGAAGAAGTGGAGCCAGTTAAAGCAGTTTTTGACCAGATCGTAACTGGTCAAATTTCCAATAATTATGAAAATTATTGGGTAATGAAAGATGGTAGTCGGCGGCTGATTGCCTGGTCGAATACCATCTTAAAAGACTATGAGGGCTGTGTTGAATACATCGTTGCTACTGGCATTGACATTACCGATGCCAAACGAACACAACAGCATCTAACTGCACAATATGCTGCAACCCGCGTTCTCGCAGAGTCCGCCACAATTAGCGAAGCAACTCGCCAAATATTGCAAGGAATCTGTGAGAGTTTGGCATGGGATTTGGGTGAAATTTGGATGGTAGATGAGCAAGCAAATGTGCTGCATTTTCTCGATATCTGGCATAAAGCATCTATTGAAATGCAAGAGTTTCAAATACTGAAGCGGCAAACCACCTTTGCACCCGGAATTGGACTACCTGGAAGGGTTTGGGCTAGTTCTGAATCCGTTTGGATCGCTGATATCGCTAAAGATATTAATTTGCCTAACTTCAAAATAGCTGCTCAAGTAGGACTACATGCAGCTTTTGGTTTTCCGATCCGCAGTGGTAACAAAATACTTGGTGTGATTACCTGCTTCAACCGTGAAATCCAGCCCCTTGACGAAGATTTAGTAAAAACGATGAATTCTATCGGCGAGCAAGTAGGGCAATTTATCCAGCGTAAACAGGCTGAAGAAGAAATACAACGCCAAAATTTGCGATCGCAACTATTTACCGAAATCACCCTGAAGATTCGTCAGTCTTTGGACATCGAAGAAATTCTCCAAATCACTGTCGAAGAGGTACAAAAGATTCTCCAGACTGACCGAGTTTTAATTTATCAGCTGATGCCAGATCAGTCTGCAAATACCGTTGTTGAAGCAGTAGTTTCTGGCTTACCAGCAATCAAAGAGCAAAACAACGCCGCCCCCTACTTGGAAGCAGAATATCTCCAACAGTACTATCTACAGCAGTACCGTCAAGGCAAGATTTTCGGACTGGATAACTTGGATCTCCTGGAAGTTGAACAAAGCCATCTGGAATTAATGCAACAGTTTGGGGTCAAAGTCAATTTAGTTGTACCCATTCTTGTTAAAGAAGAACTTCGCGGTTTGCTCATAGTTCATCAGTGTGACGATTCCCACCACTGGTCTAGCTTTGAAACCGATCTTTTGCGGCAAATAGCCGACCAAGTAGGTATTGCTTTAACCCAAGCCCAACTATTAGCAGCAGAAACTCGTCAGCGACAAGAACTTGAAATTGCCCGTCGCCAAGCCGAATTAGCTTCTCAGACGAAAAGTGCCTTTTTGGCAAACATCAGTCATGAGATTCGCACTCCGATGAACGCTGTATTGGGGATGACCAGTTTGGTCTTAGATACTCCCTTAGACGAAGAACAGCGAGATTTTATTGAAATAATTCGGAGTAGTGGAGACGCTCTTTTAAGTTTGATCAACGAGATTTTGGATCTTTCCAAACTTGAGGCTGGAGAGATGGCTCTCGAAACTCTCGATTTTGACCTATCCACTTGTGTGGAAGAAGTGGTGGAATTATTGGCTCCCTCAGCCCATAACAAGGGATTAGAAATTGCCGCACTGATCGATCGCAACGTCCCCACTCAACTCAAAGGAGATACTGGTAGGCTGCGGCAAATTTTGATGAACTTAATCAGCAACGCCATCAAGTTTACCAGCACTGGCGAAGTATTAGTGCAAGCCGAATTGCGTTCGCTTTCTCCGACTACAGCCACTATCCATTTTGCCATTACAGATACAGGTCTTGGCATTAGCCCTGAAGACCAACGCAAACTCTTTACACCATTTACCCAAGTGGATGCTTCGACCACTCGCAAGTATGGTGGTACCGGTTTAGGATTAGCCATCTGTAAACAACTTGTAACTTTGATGGGAGGAGTGATTGGGGTAGAAAGTCAGATGGACAAAGGATCTAAGTTTTGGTTTGAGGTGCTTTTTACCAAACAAGTTGAGCCTGTTGAGCCAAAATGCGATCGCGGACTTTTGCAAAATCGCCGCTTATTGGTAGTGGATAACAACACTACTAATTATAAAATTATCTCCCATCAAGCTACTCATTGGGGAATGGAGGTAGATCGAGCTGACAGTATTGCTGCGGCTGTTAAAGTTATTCAGCAAGCTAGCGAACAGGGGAAATCATATCATGTTGTTTTGGTTGATATGCAAATACCCCAAACAAATAGCATGACAATAAAAGAACAAATTCCAGCCAATTCTGCAATTACTGAGATCCCTTTGATTATGCTCGCCTCTACTAATCAACGCGATGAAGTGCAACAGGCGCTCAAAATTGGATTTGCTACTTATTTATTCAAACCCATTAAGCCATCACGACTCCTTGATGCCATCATAAATATTTTAGAAACTCAGCCGGAATCAGAACAAGGATTTAGAGGCAAGAAGCTAGAGGCTACAGAAGAAATTTCGAGTACAGAAACTTCAAGCATTCTGACTTCTTCTTCTAACCTCTCTACTAAATCCAAGTTAAGAATTCTCTTAGCCGAAGATAATTTGGTAAATCAAAAAGTAGCACTAAAGCAACTCCAGAGTTTGGGCTATAAAGCCGATGTCGTTGCCAATGGAAAGGAAGTTTTGCAGCTATTAGAGAAAATTCCTTACGATTTAATTTTAATGGATTGCCAAATGCCAATTCTCGACGGTTTGGAAACCACAAAAGAAATTCATCGTTGGCAAGAGGATGCTTTTGCATTGGGTCATCGTCCTGTGGTGATTGCGATGACAGCTAATGTGATGAAAGAAGACGAACAAACCTGTCTCAATGCCGGAATGGATGACTATTTGAGTAAGCCAGTATTTAAAGAAAAATTGGCTGAGACTTTAGAGCATTGGACAGGTGTGATCGTTTCCCAGCAAGAGGCAGGTGTGTATGAACAGACAGTTTCCACTGACTTAGCAATTGATTGGGAACACTTGCATCGGATATCGGGAAATGATGAAGAATTTGAATTAAATCTATTGCAAATATGCGTTGAAGATATTAAACCCCGTTTAGAGATAATTAAAGTAGCGATCGCAGCTGATGACTTTGGGCAAATAGCACGAGAAACTCATCACCTTAAAGGTGCTAGTGCCAACATTGGAGCCACAGCTATGTACTTAGCAGCTGACAAACTAGAACAACTAGCTAGCGATCGAGACCTTAAAGGTACTACTAATTTACTTTTAGAATTAGAAGAATTTGTCAACTGCATTCAATATTTTTTAATTAAAAACAAAGTCGTGAAGGAGGCAGGAGGCAGAAGGTAGGGGGCAGGTGGGCACTGAGTGACTTGCCTACAGCAATGGAATAGACCTCTTGCAAAAGTCCCCTAACACCCCACCCCCAACCCCTCCCCGCCGGCGGGGAGGGGAGAATTTGACGTAAGTCAAAGGCGGGGTGGGGTTCTTTTTTTGATTTATGCAAGAAGTCTAATGTACAACGCTGGCGCTCTTGGATTATGCACCAAGTCAACCTGCTCTGTTGCTGGCTGAAAACCAAGATTGTGGTGTTGAGTTGAAAGACTGTCATGAAAGAAGGTACTGGTTCCCCTGCGCTCGTGCCAAATGCTGAAAAATGGTCGATGCTGTCGGGCGATGGCTTTCATTACACTACATCAAGGACAATTGCCCGATCCATCCCGACACTTGACATTATGTAAATAACGTACTACATTTGTAGTATGCAAGAAAAGCCTCCTCAAAAGCATTGCAATAATGCTTTCCTTGGGTCTGTAGCTCTAACGGTAGAGTTCCCAGATGTCACTTGTGCCCTGACAGAAAAAGCTTACATACTTGCTCAATGGTAGAGCGATCGTCTCTAAAACGATAAGTTGCAGGTTCAATTCCTGCGGTGTAACCACAGCTTTTTCAACTTGCATGAGGTGTGAGTGTAACTCTCACAGGGAGGGTATCGGTTCAATCCCGATCAGATCCACTAATACGAATTCGTAATGGGCTACGCCCCGCTTCTCTACGAGACGCTACGCGAACGCTAACGTAATTCGTAATTCGTAATTAAAAGAAGAGGTGATTGTAATGGTTCATATTCGATTTGAAGGACGTTCTGTTGATGTGCCAAAAACACAGTTGGGAATTGCAGCAGGGATGAATGATGTGGCGGTGAAGGAGCGGGTTGCTCGGCATTTAGATGTGAATAGCGATCGCCTTTCTGCTTACGTAATCGATCGCCGTCCTAGTGGCGATCTGATCGTTCGCCCTGAAGCTGTCTATGGTTAACTTTCAGAGTCATCCGTGCCCTAACACAAGAAGCATACATACACATTCATAACGGTCCTAAGGTAGTAAAGTTCGAGCGATCGAATAAGCGAAGCATGATTTCTAAGTCTCTCGCAGATTTAGCGTGCGTGCCCACTGCCAATATTTGGTAAGAGCGACCGTAGCTGTAAAAAGCTTCTTGAACTTGCACGGAATGACTTAAGACTTAATTCCGCGCCCTAACTTGTAAAGCCTACACACTCCGGCAACGGAATGCAGGTTCGATTCCTGTCGCTCCCTTTGATGGGAGCGTAGCCAAATTGGTATAGGCAATTGTGAAAAGTGCTTTGCTAACTTGTGCGGAATTTCAATTATTTGAATTGTATTTATCTATAACCTTTACTCAATACAGAGGTGAGTTCAATGATGTTAGCTAACTCATGTTTTATAACAACTCAATTAGTACAACTGCATTTAAACAACGTGAGATATGAGCGAACATCGTTTGAGCGAGATTGTGATTGAGCGTCCTCGCGGTGGGAGGAGAATTAGCCTCAAAAAGGTGACTGGCTTTAAGAAGCAATTATACAAAATCACCGAGGATGCAAGTCAGGATGGATTGTTGAATCCCTACCTGATTAAACCAATAAAAAAATCTAAGTATCTTTCAGACCATCTCGGCCCTCTGCGTCGGTTTTTGCGCTCAAAAGTCGGACAGCCTTGGAATGACGTTTACAGCCAACTGTGTCAACGATTAGATCCCAGCACAATGGCAGGACAGCATGTTATCGATCATGTGTGGGACTATGTTGAACGGTATGTAGATATAATTGATGGTGGTTTCTATAGCAAGCCTTATCAAGGGTATCGAACTCAGCTAGATACAAGCTATCGCGATCAGTTCTATATCCATCCTGAAACCGGAATTCTTTGTGCAACCGAGAAAATACCTCGAAAGCAGAAGCAAAAGCAGGAACAAACTGATATTGTCATCATTGATAATTATCATCAATACCAGAAGCTAAACGAGATTTGGTATTTAATTACCTTTGGAGATTTTCCACCGCCACCAACTCATTATGTGACGGATGTTGTCAAAGGTATAATTCATC
The DNA here is from genome assembly GCF_002246015.1 of Nostoc sp. 'Peltigera membranacea cyanobiont' 210A. Taxonomy (GTDB): domain Bacteria; phylum Cyanobacteriota; class Cyanobacteriia; order Cyanobacteriales; family Nostocaceae; genus Nostoc. The sequence goes on along the minus strand of NZ_NOLJ01000006.1, from coordinate 289,575 downwards.
GTTCTGCCGCAATGTATAGAGGTCGAATGATTTACGCTGTTAGTAAACAGCAGTGTAACAAGAAAGAAATTCGATTTATTTTAAATCAACTTTCTAAAACCTAAAATTTTCACTTCGTGCCCTAACTGGATAAGCTTACATACTAGCCGAATGGTAAGGCACTTGACTGAAGATCAAGCAACTACAGGTTCAAATCCTGTGTGTGAATCAACAGCTTTTTCGACTTGCACGAGGTGATCTTATTTCATTTCAATATGGAGGTGAGTACGATGAAAAAGATTAATTCTTTCAACATCGAGCCGGAAGATTTCGACGATTTCTGCTTTTGAACCATCGAGCAAACGTCGTCGTGGCTACCCATCTGAAAAAGCTGTCAAACGTGGCTATCGCCTTGTTCATGGCGACAAGGAACTACAGGAAAAACTTGGTAACAATGACCTTTGTCTTTGTGGTTCTGGTCGCTGCTTTCAAAAAGTGCTGTCGCAATAGCGGCAGATATGATGGCAGCTTACGGAGCTACTACTTTTAGGGAGTAGTATCAACGATTTCGATACATTACATCAAAACTGGCAGTTGTTGCCGCGCCCCGATCGCGGAAGCTTACATAACTCTGCACAAGTTACACACAATGCTTCCACAACTTGCGCGGTGACTTTATCACCTCGCGTGCAACATCTGCCTCCTCATCCATCACAACTAGAGGAGGTTCATAATGAATACCGCAGAACGTGACCTGCGTTTGGAAATGCTCAACAGTTTGCTGACAACTCCTCACCGCAAGCTTGAGCAAGTCGCAGAAATTCATCAGTTAATTGTTGAGCTCGATCCCATATTCTACGGACACCTAGCAATCTGGTATCAGCGTCATGGTGATGTCCGCGATCACAAAGAGGTGTTTGTTGCTCATTTGTTAACCAGCAATTTAACTGAACACCGAGATGCTGGATTTATGATGCTGCAAGAATTTCCTCCCTATCAAGTGGCTCGTGTGGTGGACTTCATGAAGCAGCAGCAGAATAAACTGCCTCGTTCTGCTCGGACTGCGGTGCGGCGTTATCTAAAGGTGCGGGAAAGCAATCCGGCTCTGTTCGATCGCGCTGCTCTGCGAGGTCGTAAAGCAATGAAGCACTTATATGCTTCACTGCACATCAAGCCAAATGAGCGGGCAAATGCGATTCTATTCCGCGATACTCCTCCAGAGGGTTCCTTAGCAAATGTGCTGAAGCAGCTTGCTAAGGCAGAAAATGCCGCAGAACAGGCACGGCTGATTGTGGAGTTCAAAATTCCCTACACGATCGCAATTGGTGCTATCAAGCAACTCACACCAGTTGTATTGGTGGCGTTAATCAACAGCATGACTCCTCAAGAAGCGATCAACAACCTCAAGTCTCTCCAGACTAGAGGTGGAATGGATCACCCACAAGTCAAGAAGCTGATTGATTCAAAACTGGAAGCAGCGTCTAAGAGTGGGCGTGTCTCAGCATTCAAAGCACAGATTGCCACAGATGCAGGAGATTTTGACGCAGACACCGTTGCCCAACTGGAAAAGGTGACAAACGAACAGGTGAAACGGCGTGGTGCGATCGCACGTCCAACTGCTTTATTGGTGGACAAGTCTGGTTCAATGGAAAATGCGATCGCGACGGGTTTGCAACTCGCTGCCCTAATCTCTGGTATCACTAAGGCAGAACTGTTTGTCTACGCCTTTGACACCATTCCTTACGCTATTACAGCAAAGGGCAAGGAGTTGAGCGACTGGGAGCGTGCCTTCCAGCACATCAATGCAGGTGGTGGTACTAGCATCGGCTGTGCATTGGAAGCAATGCGGAAGAAGAAGCAGGTAGTTGACCAAATCATCTTGGTGACTGATGAGGGCGAAAATGCGGCTCCTTACTTCGGTGAAGTTTACAAGAACTACTGCCGGGAGTTGGCGATAATGCCCAATGTGGTGATTGTCCGTGTGGGTACTAATTACAACTGGGTGGAGAGTCAACTGAAGCAGCAGCAAGCACCTGTAGATACGTTCACTTTCGAGGGTGACTACTACAGTTTGCCGAACATCGTCCCACTCCTGACGCGCCCCTCTCGTCTGGATTTGCTGATGGAGATTTTAGATGTGCCGTTGCCTGTAAGAGAAGATAAGTAAGTTCTAAAGTATGGCAATGTTTATTATTACAAATAGTAAGCATTGCCTAATTTGTAGATTTTAAATACTTGTATTTTGCTCAAGCCAAGCAACTAAATCAGATATATTTGAAAATACTAAAAAATCTTCTCCTAAGCTTTCTAATTGCTCAGTAGATAATACTTGAAGACGTTCAATTATTAATGAATCTATTTTACCAAAGCGTCTATTTAAAAGCCGTAAAGTATATTTTAATGCTTCTTTCTGTTCTCCCCTTTGTTCTCCCTTCTGCAAAATATCCTGATAAATTACTGAGTCTTGCATAAGATCCTCCTGCAATAATTGACGAATAAAATCTTTTCCAAACTTTAAACCGGCTAAAATCTCGGTGTAAGCAGCAGTATTTTGTCTAGTCTCGATATCTGAAATTTTAGCAATTTTCTCGGCTACCTGCGATAATAAAATTTCAGGCGAATTTGTTTGTGTTAACGGTGCTAAAGGTAATAATGCCAGATTGCTAAGAAATAGTGCTGAATCTTGCTCCCACATCCGTATAACTCGATAATGGTGGGTTGTTACTTCGCTGACATATTTATCAGTAAAAGCGATCGCGTCACTTGTCTCTTGTAAGAAAATCACTACTTGTGTTACAGGAACTTGATATTTACGTGTCAATCTAACGTAATAATCTAGCATCCTTAGAGAAATTGGTTTTTGGGATTTGATTGTGGTTTGAAATTCCAAGTGTAAAATTCGATTTTCTGTTTGCAGAAACGTTACTGAGTCAGCGCGTATGGGTTCGATGCTTAATTCAGTTTTTAAAATTTCAATTTTTTGTGGTTCTTGATTTAATAACCAACGGGTAAAATCAAGGGGATACTTTTCTGCAAGTATCTTACAAAGGTTATCATATTCTGCCATCTAAAAGATTACACTTGATTTATTTTATTCATTATTTTATATTAGATTGATTTTTGAACAGTTCAGCCGTATTGCCAGCGTCATAAATGAGAATTTCAGTAGAGTGATGAGCGATCTGAAGTGGTAGCGATCGCTCTATCCCAAATCTCTCTTTTCATCTCTTCCAATTTTATGTAGTATATTGTATTATATTAATATCCTGCGTGCCCCAACTCGTGGAGCCTACATACTAGTACGAGAGGAAAAGTAACACTGCCAAATGCAGTGGGCGTGTGTGAACAGGGAGTACGAAGAACCTGGGAGGTAGGCTCAAAAGTAGCCATCCTTGAAAGAGTGTGTAACAACTCACCAGCGGAGTCCCTCTAGTAACTGAGAACACGCAATGCTCCACCAACTTGCACGCAGAATTATATTAATTCGTAATTAAGAAAGTTAGATTTTACCACGGTTTTTAGGGTTGCATTGGTAGCCTTATTTTTGAAAATTGGTATTAGTTATGACTAACATATTTAAGCTAATCAACCAAATTGCGATCGCAGAAGCACAGTTACATACCACGCAATTCCTTGCGCCCTGCGTCAAAGGTGGACGAGTTCGCACACAGGTAGCCGGGATGATCTACACTTTCACGCCAAAGCCTAGTAAATTTGAAGGTTGGGGAATCTTTCAGGCTGTGGATGAAAAGACAGCAACGGTTGTAGAAGAAGCAGACTTACCCCAAATTGCAGAATATCTGCAACACTTTTCCCAAATACGACTGCGGTTAGCACACCAACTGCGGGGACAAACTTGGTTAGCATACCCCGTAAATGAAGTAGATATGCGTCAACGGTTGAAGGTAGTTAAGCCGATCACAGTCCACTTAGTTACCGAGGGCGTTACCTTTGAGCAAATCATTGCCCGATGGAATGGGCAGTCTTGCTGGTTCGAGGAAGTCGATCGCCGTACCGATCCGGCAATTTCTGAAACTCTGCAATCTGTCGTCAAGCAACTCATTCCTGCTGAAGAATTACAGTTTAAGGGCATTACTCCAGAAATGCGCACAGTGTATGAATTAGCAACGCGGCGCATTGAAGGCTTTACTCAACCCCAACAGGATGAAAAGCGATTGAGAAAGGCATTGCAAATGGGCGGCGGTACCTTAAATCAATTCCACGATCGCAACGATTACTGGACAGTCGATTGGACAACTGCGGATGGTGTTCGCCATAGTAGTGCGATCGCTAAAACTGATTTGACTGTTGTCAGTTCTGGTATTTGCCTGAGTGGACGCGATCGCGATTTTGACTTGCAATCCTTAGTGGGTGTCATGGAAAAACAAGAGTAGTTAATTACGAATTACGAATTACGAATTACGAATTATTATGAGTATCTTTTTTCACGAACAGCTTTACCGCACTAATGCTGTGATGACAAAGTTGAAAAACTATCCTGTAACAATTTGTGGGGCTGGAGCATTAGGAGCTAACATCGCGGAAAACTTAGCTCGGTCTGGTTTTGATAAACTTACAGTAATAGATCGCGATCGCATTGAGGAGCGTAACCTTTCAACTCAGCCTTACTACCGTTCTGATGTTGGAGCGTTCAAGGCGAAGATTTTGGCGAATAATTTATATCGAGCAATTGGTACTAAAGTTGATGCCAAAACAAAGGAATTGACACCAGCAAATACAAATCAATTACTTCAAGACAGCCAGCTAATTATCGATGTATTTGACAATAGCGTGGCACGTCAAGCAGTGAAAGATTATGCTGAAAAATTAAGCATTCCTTGTCTTCATGCTGGACTATCAGCAGATTATGCAGAAGTGATTTGGAATGACCTTTATCGCGTTCCTTCCAAGGTTAATGATGATGTCTGTGATTATCCGTTGGCACGAAACCTGGTGATGTTAACCGTGGCTGTGGCGTGTGAAGCGATCGTTTCATTCGTTGCCACAGCAGAACAGCGTAACTTCAGTATCACCCAGAAGGATCTGACTGTTCAATCTCTGTTTTTGTAGATTGTGTCGTTATCTCCCCACTCCCTACTCTCCTATATTCAGCAATGTCGCCATCGCCAACCGTTGCAGTTTACCGGTAGCACCACGAGGTAGTTGATCTAAAATGTGAATTTGCTTGGGAACTTTGAAGTCTGCCAGCATAGTTGCACAGTGTGCTAAAAGTTCTTTTTCACCAGCTTCTGCTTTCAGAACCACAGCCGCGTGGATATCTTCTCCTAAAGATTTGTGGGGGACGGCAAAGGCTAAGGCTTCGGCGACGGCAGGATGGCGCAGCAAGACATCATCCACTTCTAAAGGAGAAATTTTTTCCCCACCCCGGTTAATCAATTCTTTAATCCGTCCAGTCAAGCGGAGGTAGCCGTCTGTATCGACTGCACCTTGATCCCCTGTACGGAACCAACCGTTCACAAAAGCAGTGGCGTTAGCTTCTGGATTGTTTTCGTAGCCATCTATAACGTTGGGTGCTTTTATCACCACCTCGCCCAAGCTTCCCTGAGATAATAGGTTGCCTTCGGAGTCCATAATGCCTACTTCCACACCAAAGCCATAACCTACAGTACCTGGTTTCCTGACTTTTGGCGGTAGGGGATTGGTGGTCATTAAGTGAGATGCTTCAGTCATGCTGTAAGATTCCACCACAGGAGCATTCAGAGTTGCCTCTAGCTGTTCAATGATAATCGGCGGCAAAGAAGCACTACTAGAGCGAATAAAACGAAAGCGGTTTGCTTGGACAATTTCTGGGTTGCGGCTAGCGCGCGCCAAAATTGTCTGGTGCATGGTTGGCGCTGCGGAGTACCAAGTGGGTTTGTAGGTATCTACCAATTTCCAAAACTCCAAAGCATTAAAACCATTGGGACAAACTAATGTACCACCCGAAGCCAGAGTTGCCAGCAAACAGCCCACCAATCCGTGAACATGGAATAGGGGCATTAGGCAAAGTGTAGTATCAGCTGCTGTGAGTGAGTAAGCATTAATCAGGTTGCCAGCTGAAGCAATTAAGTTGCGATGACGAATCGGCACACGCTTGGGACGACTAGTAGTGCCGCTAGTGTGAAGAATCATCGCTATATCATCAGCGTTGGGGGCTGTGGGATTCGCGGATTCTGCTGGTTTTGAGCCTGTTTTGACTAATTCAAAGCTTAATGTGCCGTCAGTATTTACCTTGGCATTAATCAGCATCATATCGGGTGAGACACTAGCAATGGCTGCTTCTGGCCCCTCAGACAACGTAATCAGTGCTTTTGCTTGGGTATCTTGATAGTAAAAGGCAAATTCTTCTTGTTTGTATTTAGGATTTAAGGGCGCAGCAGTGCCAGATAGGGCAGCAGCCAAAAAGGTAATCGCCATTGGTGAACCGTTATTCATGGCAATGGCAATGCGTTCTCCCCGTTTCAATCCAAAGCTGTTGAGTTGAGATACCAGTCCAATAACATTCTCGCGTAATTGCTTATAAGTTAGCGATCGCCCTTCAGGCGTAACTAGGGCTGGATGATTGTCTTTTCCTACTAAAAGCTCAAATAAATTCATTAGTTTTTCCGACCTGTAAATACATGATTTAGCTTAAACAAAAAATTGTTACTTAGCTTTTAGCTATGAGAGAGTGCTAGAATGCTGTTATTAACAACAATATTTTAAACACCCTGATAATAATCCCTATGGCGGAATTTTATTATGGAGATCATCCTGTAAAATCATAAAAATGTACATTGAATAAATTTGTGGAGCTGCGCTCAAGCAGATAGAGTTATTAGCATTAATTCTCAAAATGCTCTTGGAGTAGGTCTTTGGATATAAACTAGAAGAAATTCGTTCAATAGTTTATATAAATAGCTGTGTACTCAATTTCCAAAACATATTAATAGTAATTATGAATCCTATAAAAATTACTATGTTGGGCGAAAGCTTAGAGCGCCAAGGTGGAATAGTTTCTGTGGAGAAGCTCATTCTTGAAGAAACTACCTCTGATATTGAAATTGAACACATTACGACTTTACCGAATGGTTCTACTTTCCATAAAGTGTTAGTGTTTTTGCAGGCAATGGGTGAGTTGTTTTGGAACTTATTAAACCAAAGAACTGACCTAATTCACATCCATGTTTCAGATAGAGGTAGTGCTTTTCGCCATTCAATTACTACTCTGATTGGTTGGCTATTTAAAAAACCAGTAATTATTCATACTCATAGTGCTGATTTTCATTTATTTTACTCTACACTACCTCAATTGCTTAAGCAGTGGCTAAGTTGGTCGTTTTGTAAATGTACCCGTTTCATTGTTTTATCAGATAGCTGGAAAAATTTTTACATTGAGAATCTTGGTTTGAAGTCAGAACAAGTTATTGTTCTCCCTAACCCAGTAAAAATTCCTGCGCAAATTCCACAGCGAATAGATTCCAAACAGATATTTTTCTTATTTTTAGGGCGCATTGGTGAGCGCAAAGGTGCTTTTGATTTAATTAAAGCATTTGCTTCTATGCCTGTTGCTCAACAAAGCCAAGCCAAGTTAGTTATGGCGGGGGATGGAGATGTAGAACAAGCTCGTAGTTTGCTCCCTAATCTAAATCTTACTGACTACATCACTATTCTTGATTGGGTAGATAAAGAAAAACGCGACGATCTTTTAACTAAAGCTGATGTCTTTGTATTACCTTCCTACAACGAAGGTCTGCCTATGGCACTACTAGAAGCAATGAGTTGGGGTTTGGCAGTTATCACTACCGCAGTAGGAGGAATACCCGAAATAGTTACTCAAAACCAGAATGGTTTATTAGTTAATCCGGGGAATATTCAACAATTGTCAGAGGCAATGCAATCCTTAATCGCAGATGAAAATCTGAGGCTATCTTTGGGAAATAACGCACGAGTCAGAGTTAAACACTTGGACATAAACAATTATCTTATATCTTTAAGATGCATTTATACAGCAGTTATCAATTGAAAACCATCTTGAGAAAAATAGCTGAAGTGACTTACACTATGTATTAAATACCGAACCGAACTTAAAAACGACGTAATTGATTCTGTATAAGGATAATAGGCGTTGAAAAAAGATGGATTTAATATTAGGAAAAGTCAAGGAAACGATAAAAGTATTATTCTTTTGTGGTTCGGATTATTCTAAACTTGGTATACTGGCTAATAAGTGAGAGAGGTGCAGAAATGAAAACTTTTCCTGAAGTGAAATTGTTTGATACAAGATTCCATAAAGTTAAAGTACAAGAATTAGTTGATTATTTAATAGAAGCAGCAAAAAGCCAAAAAAAGACAGTTGTAGGACATGTGAATATCAGAGCAATGAATTTTGCTTACGAAAAGTCTTGGTATCGAGATTTTTTGAATAAGGCTGATTTAGTATTTTGTGACGGATTTGGTGTAATGGTAGGAGCTAGATTCAACGGTTATTCAATGCAATCTGCACATCGGATGACAGCACCAGATTACATAGAAGATTTAGCATTAAAGTGCGCTCAAGAAAATCTTTCTTTATTTTTGTTAGCTGGAAAACCAGGTGTAGTGGAGAAGGCAATTACTAAGTTAGTAGCAATTGCGCCTAATTTACGCGTAAATGGACATCATGGTTATTTTGATAAATCAGGAAAAGAGAATGATTTGGTAATAGAAAAAATTAATAAATCCCAACCAGATATTTTATATATTGGTTTTGGTATGCCATTACAAGAACGCTGGATTTTAGATAACTTCAATAAAATTGAAACTACTGTATTTTTACCTTTGGGTGCTTGTCTAGATTTTTATACTGACTCTATATATCGCGGGCCGCGTTGGCTGACTGATAATGGTCTGGAGTGGTTAACACGCTTAGTTACTGAACCCACTCGTCTAGCAGACCGTTATCTTGTAGGCATTCCATTATTTTTTTATCGTGTAGTTAAACAGCGAATCACTCAAGGAATTATAACAAATCGCTAAATAAATTTTTTCTAAATTTCGCATTTGTTATGACCATGACTGTCCAAAAGTGGCCAATTGTTTCCCCTACCTCTGCTGCCAAGACTAGAATTAGAATTGATGTGACATTCTCCCAGTAGCCAAAGTGCCAGACTCTCTGCCATTAAGCGATCGCTATCTTGCTTTAATCGATGAAATTGTCGAAACCACCCTCAAGGGCAAAATTAGCTCTGTAGAACAGGTGTATCAAATATTGCTAAAAGGAATTACTTCCGGTACAGGGGAAGTCTTTGAGTTAGCTTTGAGCGATCGCCTGAATTCTCTCCAAAGCCAAGTAGATAGCGAAAAAGACGAACTCAAGAAAGCTAAGGCGACTCGCAGTTTGAGAGCCATTAAGACCATTCAAAGCCAATGGCAACGCTGGCAAGAGCAAAATAAAGCAACAGAAGCGATCGCCTCCGCAGCTACAGAAATCACCACAGCCCCTGCTGGCGATCGTCTAGCGACATTTATCCGGGTTACTGATCCGAATCTGAAGTATCCGCTAAATTTACAACAGTTACAGCAGTTATCAAAGGCATTGCAGCAATTTGCTCAGGCAGATGCTGATTTACAACAATTTTCCGAAGGGATTACCCGTGGTTTAGGTTCTTGGCAGCGATTGCAAGACAACTTGCTCAGTTGGATGTACGAGCAAAAGGAATCTCTGGGATTTGGTGGTGTACCGGGAGAACGTGGCCCTTGGGCAAGTTGGGCGAAACAACTCAATAGTGAATTACCCAAAACACTACTTCGCACCTTAGCTAGGGAAGAATCTGCAATAGAGTTTGCCGAGCAACAGCGCGGTATCACCCTCAGAGATTGGGTGGAAATGGCATTGATTTTACAGTTCTTGCAAAGGGGACTAATTAACTGGTTTGACCAACAAGCTTACGATGTTAAAGCGGGGCCAAAGTTGTCCATTTCCACTTTTTTGACCTTTGCAGTGATTTGGAGTCAGTTAGCAAGTGGTTTTAGGAGCATTGGGACAGTATACAGCGATGCCTGTTCTCAAATCATGCTCCAGATTTTACGAACCTTTGCCCAGCGTCCGTATTTTCCTTTTTACGGCGGGATTTTTGCTTCTTTTACTGGCACCTATTTACGAGATGCCCTAGATTATCTAGATGAACCGCTACGACGAGGCGAGGGAACCCAAGAAAAAGCACGAATTTTGACCCTTTTGGGCTATTCTCAGCGTGCTTTGGGACAATACCAACGCTCAATTGATTTTCATCAGCAGGCGCTAGAGATAGCCAGGAATGCAGGCGATCGCACCTGTGAAATTGCCAATCTCAATCACCTCAGCCGTACTTACGTGCAACAGCAAAATTATGCTGAGGCAATTAACTACAGTCAACGAGCATTAATACTGAGTCGGCAAGCAGGCGATCGCACAGGAGAAGCAAACGCGCTGGTAAATTTAGGTTACAGCGAAGTCATGCAAGCTCAGGAATTGGAAAACCTAGAACCCGAAACCTATGAAGCTGCAATTAATTATTTGGAACAAGGTTTAAAATTATCAGAAAAATTAGGCGATCTTCAAAGTAAAGCCTTATGTGTCAGCAGCTTAGGAATTGCCTATCTTGTAATTGGACAACACCAAACTGCAATTAAATATCTGGAAGATGGCTTTAAAACAGCACAAGTTTCCGGTGATTTGTATCTCCAAGGGCGGAACTTAGCTTATTTAGCAGAAGCTTATTATCATCTGCAAAATTCCGAAAAAACTGTTTACACGGGCTGCTTGGGAATGTATCTTTTAGAGCAAATTGCTTCTAGTGAGTGGCGTCAAGCAGCAGGATTACTGACAATTTTACAAGGGCAAATTGGGGCAGAAGCTTTCCAAAAGTTCTTACAGCAACATCGCCCGAAAATTATTGCGGTTATTGGTGTGGATGGGTACGATCACATTCCACAATTGTTAGAAGAATATCAGCGAGATATGTAAGGCTTTGAAACCCCTATTTCCTATCAGGCAATGGGGGTTAGGTTTGTGAGGCTTTGATGTTACCAAAAATACTTTTAAAACAACTTCTTAAGAGAAAATTGTGCAGATGGACATAGAAGATCGCATTGAGGACTTCCCACATATCGACTTCACGCTTGCGACCACCTCTTTTGGGTTCTGGAATCGTCTCACTGAGAAATTCATATTGTCCACGAGTCAGATTGCTGGGATATGCTTTACTCACCTTGCTCTCTCGGTGCTGTCTATATATCTATTCACAGCGTATACCGAAAGAGCTTTTTTACAAACTTACCGACTTTTCAAACACCCTCTTAGCAAATTCTTTTAAGTATATGCCTAAAAAAGAATTTTATGCTATGGCGTAACTGCAAACCAGCAATCTGCTTTTTAGTAGCATCATCTAGTTCTTCGTAAGCCTGAATCAAATTCACCCAATAGGTATCAGGGCCATTCTCAGGCAGTTCTACCCCATATAAAAATGAACCGCTAGATGGTGTAGGCAACCAGTCATGATCGATATGGGGTAAAAGTTTACGATAGTTGGGTGCAAGATTGACGGAACTTTCTTCAGAGGCAGCATTTGCAAGGGTAAGAACAAGAGGCGGCAGGTACGGCTCGGTTTCTCCTTTGCGGATATAGGCAGGCTGTTGGAGAATGTCGCCAAAGTAATTCGCAAACGCTAATAATTGCTCGTCAGTCAATTGTTGATTTTTGAAGATGAGGATGTGATGATCGCGCCACGCCTGTTTGAGTTGCAAGATTACTTCTGGTTCTGCTGCAATACTGGCGTCAACACCAGTAACAACTGCTCCTAAAGCTGCTCCACTAGGTGTAATCTCAATCCGTGTTGCAGTAAATGTTATAAAAATTTCTCCTTGTACTTTGTAGTTTGTAAGGAAGCGATGGTAGCTGTCAGTATAATACTGTAAATCTATCGATTTACAGTATTATATAGTGACTATATTTTTAGACTGCTGGAATCAAAGCAGAAATATTTAGTAAAATATATAGCAAGGTTATCCAGTTAAATTACGGGCTAAGGTGGGTGATATCTCTGACAATATTGAAGAGATAGACGAACTACGCTAATGGTTAATGCTTGAATCCCATTCTTTTGGTCAAAAAACAGCTGAAGCAGATCGTGTTTGCGATGGCGTTCCGCCCACCATAGGCGATCGCACTGTGCAGAACCTGAGTAATTTTCCTTTCCTTACTCAAAGAAGTCCTGCTGATTCATATAATCGTTTGAGCATTGCTGAAATCTTTGTACTATAATCCAAATCTGCTGACCACCGCCCTGATAGCTGATCGATTAATGGCGCAATCCCGCGTGTGACAAAGCGAAATCTGGGATCTACTACTTCTTGTACTAAAGGTTCTAAACTGGCGTAAGCTTTCAAATGTTGGATGTGCGCCCTGACTCCAATTCTGGCACTTGGAAAAGACGCAGCCTCCGAACCACCACCGATCGCACCTAAGCCTGCAAAGTTATTTTGCTCAGGTTTAATATCACCACCAAACCGTAAAAATCCCGTTTCTACACACATTTGGCAAAAGGCAATATCATAGTTCACTCCTTCTATACCTGCTTCTTCGCGATAAAGTTTGGGGATGTCAGGAAACTTTGTTAAGGCATTTTCATTATTATTTCTGAGGAATAATTGTAACTGTATTTCGGAAGTATTACCGTTTGACATTACCCGCGAAAATTGACCAGGGCAAACCGCCAAATTCGAGCGTAAGCTAACAGTACGCGTTGCTGCATCCCAACTGACTGCAACATTAAAATCTCGTAGTTCGATGGCTTTGACATAAACTATTTTGTGATAGGTAATTTTATTGACATTAGCTGCTTTTGAAAGGTCAATTCGTAGAAGGTCTACTAAATCAATGGGGATGTAAGCATTCCCATTAACTAAAATTCCTTGCTCGGTGTAACTTTGCCCATTAATATTGATATTAATTGGCGGATAATTTGCTTCGGCTGGAGTTCCAGGAGTGGGGTCAATTACACGACTCCAAGTTACCAATCCATCGACAATTCCCAAAGCAAAATCGCGGCGACGAGTTTGCAGCAAAGCCCGATCCTCTGGATTGCTGAGAAACCCGACTTGCATCACCAAAGCTGGCAGCGTTGTCTGACGACAGAATGCTAAACTACCCAATCCACTATCTGTATCTGGTTTGACTCCCCGATTCGGTAATTGGGGTACGCGGCGCAATAACCCCACTAGTAACTGTTCAGCATTGCTCTTGCGATCGCTATTATTAGTAATGTAGAAAACGCTAGCCCCACGCACAGAAGGGCTGTTAGCCGCATTAGCTGCAATTTCTAGAGCGACATCACCCCGGCGGCCACGAGAATTGATCCAGGTGATAGTTTGGGCGGCACTCAAGTCATCAGGAACCGCTAAAATTTCCAAACTCCGCGCTCTCAGTTCCGTGACAATCAAATCCCGGAGCAGAATCATTTCTTTTGCTTCACTTGTACCACCTGCGATCGCACCTTGATCTATTCCTCCCGCTTCTTTGCCTCCATGAGCCGCTGATATAAAAATACGCCCCATTTTCAGTATTTCCTCTGATAAAATTAAGTCTAAGCAATTGTATACATCATTCTTGGTCTGGCAACAAGAATATAATAGCTATCAGAAGTCTAAAGTCATTTGTCCTTTGGTATTTCTCCAAAGTTAATGACTAGTGATTGGGGACTGGGGACTTGGGACTGGCGATGAAGAAGAAAAGGGGGATAACCCATACCCAATAATGCCCAATGGCCCTTCAGGAGTGCTGAGTGTTGAGTTGGGAATTTCACTTATTTACTCAGAACTCGTAACGGGCTAAACCTTAGCTATCCGCAACTGTTGTGCCCAATCCCAAGTCCCCAGTCCCCAATCCCCAATCCCCAGTAACTAAGATATGCAAATCCCCCGCTTGCACCCAGACACAATTGAGGAAGTTAAACTACGGGCTGATATTGTAGATGTCGTCTCGGAATACGTAGTTTTACGCAAACGCGGGAAAGATTTCGTCGGTTTGTGCCCTTTCCATGATGAGAAATCTCCCAGTTTCACTGTCAGCCAAACCAAGCAAATGTATTATTGCTTCGGCTGTCAAGCTGGGGGAAATGCCATTAAGTTTGTCATGGAGTTGGGAAAGCGTTCTTTTGCTGACGTGGTGCTGGATTTAGCGCGGCGTTACCAAGTACCTGTGCAAACTCTCGAACCCGAACAACGCCAAGAATTACAGCGTCAGCTATCTTTGCGCGAGCAGTTGTATGAAGTTTTGGCTTCCTCCGCACAGTTTTATCAACACGCCCTCAGACAATCGCAAGGGCAAAAAGCACTTCAATATTTGCAATCTAACCGCCAATTCAAAGAAGAAACTATACAGCAATTTGGTTTAGGTTATGCCCCCGCAGGTTGGGAAACTCTCTATCGTTATTTAGTGGAAGATAAACATTACCCAGTGCAAATACTGGAAAAAGCGGGATTGATTAAGCCACGCCGAGAAGGGGGTGGGTATTATGATGTATTTCGCGATCGCCTCATGATTCCCATTCGTGATGTCCAAGGGCGCGTCATTGCCTTTGGTGGGAGAACTCTGACTGACGAACAGCCTAAATATCTGAATTCACCCGAAACCGAACTTTTTAGTAAAGGTAAAACATTATTTGCCCTTGATCAAGCCAAAGGTGGGATTTCCCAACTCGATCAAGCCGTGGTGGTAGAAGGATATTTTGATGCGATCGCTCTCCACGCTGCTGGTATTAATAATGCCGTCGCCTCACTCGGTACAGCCTTAAGCTTAGAACAAGTCCGGTTAATATTACGCTACACCGAATCGAAACAATTAGTACTCAACTTTGATGCTGATAAAGCCGGAACCAATGCCACCGAACGGGCGATTGGTGAAATTGCCGAACTAGCATACAAGGGCGAAGTTCAGCTAAAAATTCTCAATTTACCCGATGGCAAAGATGCTGATGAATACTTGCATAGTCACACTCCAGAAGATTATGGAGAACTGCTAAAAAATGCGCCACTTTGGCTAGACTGGCAGATTCAGCAAATTATTCAAGACCGAGACTTAAAACAGGCTACTGATTTTCAGCAAGTAACTCAGCAAATAGTCAAATTACTTAAAAATATAGCTAACAGCGATACACGCAACTATTACGTTTCCTACTGTGCAGAAATACTCAGCTTGGGAGATACCAGACTTATACCCCTAAGAGTCGAAAATCTGTTAACTCAAATTGCTCCGGCTGCGGCTACATATTCTAAGCCCGTATCAGCGAAGAAAGCATGGGGAGGTGGCAAATCCCCACTCTCCATTACTTCGGCTACGCTCAGTACAAGTTCCAACTCCCCACTCCCGACAGAACGCAGCCTTTTAGAACACGCAGAGGCATTATTATTGCGAATTTACTTGCATTGTCCCGAACAGCGTCAAATGATTGTTGACGAACTAGAGGAGCGAGATTTGCAATTTAGCCTTTCCCACCATCGATTTTTATGGCAACAGATTTTAGAAATTTCATCCGGTGATGGAGAGACGCAAAACTTTGCATCTCTACCAAATTTAATTTCCCGTCTCCAAGATCGGTTCTTAGAATTTGACAGCGAGATCGGGTTAATTTCCCATTTATTTCATGTGGATGAAAAAAACCAAAAAGAAATACTGCGGACTCCGCAAGTAGTTCAAGCTGCGATCGCTTGTATGGATTTAGTGATGCTTGAAAAACGCTATCGTCACTTTTTGGAACTATGGCAACAAACCGATCCAGAAGCTGAACCAGAGCGGTATCAATATTATTATCAGGCTTTCTACGCTGAAAAAATCAAGCTTCAACAAATAGACCGACAACGGTTATTTTCCATCACCGAGTTGTTGTAGCCTTGCACTCACGCTCCACCTAAATCTTGATTAGACTTTAATAGGACTTACGCAAAAACCCTCTCAAACTCTCATTCCTCTGTGAACTCTGCGCCCTCTGTGGTTCGTTTTCCCTTATCCGTGCGTAAGTCCTATTTAAGATAGTTCATCTTTCTTCTCTGTGTCTCCTCTACCGTAAGCCGCTTCTCTACGAGACGTTTTGCGAATGCGCCTACGTAAAAAATTGACTTTGCCAAAAAGTAGGGGCGCTACTGGCATATTCCAGCACTCGTTCTCATTATGACAACAGGTAAAATCTGATGTGATTGTTTGGTTTGAGTGGGCTAGGAAAGAGAAAATTAAAACATCCAACATCTACCTCTTAACTATTAAATATCCCCGCGTTTTATTGGTAACAACATCACTAGTATTCATCGCCGCCCAAAGTGTTGAGGCTGAAACCCAAACAGGAGGATATTTATAAGTCGATACGTCCAGAATTAGAAATTTATCCATTTTCTCGGAATAAGCTGCGATCGGAGAGATATGCCCTCCACCAGTTTGCCCTATCTGCGAACGGTCGTAATTGACAATTATGAAATCTTTATCGTGTTTTAAATTTGCTTTAGCTTGGGTACGGAATTGTTCTAACGTAGTGCTTGATGCATGATATATCTCCACAGTACGATTATGGCTTTGCACAAGTGCTGCTAGCTCATCAAGGCTCATACCAAAAAAAGTGACTAAATAAGGTGAGCGAACACTTTGAGCAACGCCATTGAAAAAACTTTCTTGATCAAGACGTTGATACGTACTTTCACCTTTGCCTAAAGCATTAAGCACCGTTACTCCACTGGCAACACCACAATAAGCGGGACGTTTTTGAGTTTCTAGATAAGTAATAAGTGGCGTGTAATCTTGTTTTATCTGGGTAGAACTTAATATTTTCTGCCCTACTGATGATTCTAAAGAAATCAGATTTTGTGAAAGTGGCAACCGTTTTATGGGCGGCGGTACAAATGCATAATATCCTACTGCTGCAACACCACTGATACCTAATAATCCAGTGACACTGGCTATAATCGCAGCAATTTGCCGAACTCGGCTCTTTACTTCATTAATCGGAGGTTTTATCTTTGTTACTTGCTGCTGAAAGCTTTTATTATCTTCCATTGTCTACTTTCTGCTGATTTTTCCAACGTTTTTAGTGTAAACAGTTAAAGTGGTTGTATCCCCAGCAAACCTGGTAAATCCAGAGAAGCGAGGTGTTGATAAGCTCGATCTATGACCCGCTTACCTCTAAGAAAGCCTGTATTAGCTCCAGGACAAATATACTGGAGAGTTTCTGGTGTAAAACGTTCTAACAATAATCGAATGCTCTGAATTTGCCTTGGCCAGTGAAAGGTTTTAGCTGTCCGTAATGGTACTGCTTGACCGTGCTGGTTAGGGAGTAAATGGCGACCAGAAAATAATATACCTCCAAGTTTACTGTAGTATAGACAAGATGAGCCGGGAGAATGCCCTGGTGTCCAAATTACTTGTGTTGTAGTATCAAGAGTAAATTCTTGTCTAAAAGTAGTTACTGTTAAGCCTGGTAATAAATACGCTTCTTGCTCTTGAATCAGCACCTCGCAGCCAAAGGCTTGCTGAAATTCAGCAGTCTTGCCAATAGCGCCGCGATGGGTGATAAATAGCCAACGCACGCCTCCATGCGCTCGCAAAAAATCTTGATTTGTTTTTTCTAGTGCAGGGCAATCTATGAGGATATTGCCTTCATTTCTTACAATAAAATAAGAGGTTCCCCCTAATGTGTCCCGATTGGGTGGAAAGGCAAAAATGCTCTCTTGTGCGAAGTCCGATTGCAGAGAACCTCCGCTGAGTACTTCGTCCGGGAAGACAGCCCGTGGTGGCTTAGTTGTATGACTTGGCTGTTGAGGTAAAGGGCACATAATAAAATAACTGACTAGGGACTAGGGACTAGGGACTAGGGACTAGGGAAGATTTGAATGGAAATTGGTACGCCAACCAAATCTTAAAAGAATTTCTTCCCTAATACCCAGTCCCTAGTCCCCAGTACCCAAATTGGGATTTGAGGTCTGCCTTGTAGTTAATGCTATGGTGCTGAAGCTACTGGTGGGGCGTTTTGTCAAAATTACTGAAGAGAACATGGCATTTTGGTTTCTGTTTATCCTCCTGCTGGGGCTAGCTACTTATCTAATGGTGCAGCGCAGCGTTGCTCTCATTACCCGCACACCAGTATGGTTGTTGTGGCTGGTTTTAATGACACCAGCATTCCTGTTGAGTGGATGGACGCTAATCTACGGGGCGAAACAACCTCCACCGCCAGGGCTGATCCTGTGGTCGGTATTTGTCTGCACAGTCTTGTATTGGGCGTTGTTTCAATGGGGGCGTCAAGTACCAAGAGATACACAGACCGAAGCCCAAACCTCACCCTCAGAATCACAACCGACTATCCAGCCTACCCCAGAACCAATAGTGCGTCCCATTGAACCAACCGAAGAAACCCAACTACGAAATTGTTTTCCTTGGTCTGTATACTACGTTCAAAATATTGAGTATCGTCCACAATCTGTGATTTGCCGGGGTCAGTTGCGAACTAAAGCCAGCAACGCTTACCAGCAGATTAAGACTAATATTGAAGCACAATTTGGCGATCGCTTCTTGCTGATTTTTCAAGAAGGCTTCAATGGCAAACCTTTCTTTGTCTTGGTTCCCAACACTCAAGCTGCTGCGAAACAGACAGATACACCACGACGCAAGCAGGAACGATTAACTCGTCCAGGATTAGCGCTGATGCTGCTAGCAGCTACTTTGATCACTACTACCTTGGTGGGAGTGGAAAATGCTGGTGTTGCTCTGCCGCCTATCTGGGATATTGGATCTTTGTTCAAGCTATTATCTAACCCAGATGTCCTATTTAAGGGATTGCCTTATGCTTTAGGACTGATGGCTATTTTGGGCACTCACGAACTTGGGCATTATTTGACAGCTAAATTTTACAAGATTCGCTCGACGTTGCCTTACTTTATTCCCGTGCCTTTCTTTTTAGGAACTTTTGGCGCATTTATTCAGATGCGTAGTCCCATTCCTAACCGCAAAGCTTTATTTGATATTAGTATCGCTGGGCCAATTGCAGGTTTTGTTATTACCTTGCCATTACTAATATGGGGTTTGGCTCATTCTGACGTGGTTTCGCTGAGTGAAAAAACCCGACTTTTAAATCCTGATGCTCTCAATCCCAAGTATTCAATTTTACTGGCTATACTCTCGAAGTTAGCTTTGGGAAGTCAGTTAACGGCAAAATCAGCCCTCGATTTACATCCAGTTGCAGTAGCAGGTTTCTTAGGACTAATTGTCACAGCCTTAAATTTAATGCCTGTGGGACAATTAGATGGAGGTCACATTGTCCATGCGATGTTTGGACAACGAACTGCGATCGTAATTGGTCAAATTGCTCGCGTGTTGTTGCTGTTACTTTCTTTAGTACGAGAAGAATTTTTGGTGTGGGCGATTATCTTATTATTTATGCCGTTGATTGATGAACCTGCACTGAATGATGTCACTGAATTGGATAACAAACGTGATGTTTGGGGGTTACTGGCAATGGCTTTGCTGATTGTAATTATTCTGCCATTACCGCAAGCGATCGCTAACTTTTTGCAAATTTAAAAAAGCAGAATTCAGAAGTCAGAATTCTGAAGTAAAACAGGCTTGATACCTGGCTTTGAGGCAAATCGTTGTGTACTTTACTTTCCTTGAAATTGGCTGTATCAGCGATCGCGATCGTTTTTTTCAGCAGTCCATAGATTTGTCTATGAGGTTTTCCCCTTGTCTCCTTGTCCCCTTCCATGACATTCTCAAGCCTTATCGTTTTGCTAATTCTGGAGTCCGCCCCTTCAAGCCAATCATCAATTTCAGCATAAATACTTTTAATACAGGTACTCGCTGCAAGAACCATAAACCCAAGCGACGAACCACCACCACAGGAAAGAAATTATTAGAGAACATCCGATCTAATAAATCGGTGAAACCTAAAATTGTCAGATTTTCTAGCTTGCGCCAGCGTTCATAACCTTTGAGAATCTGAATATCGCCAATATCTTTACCCGCTTTGTGCGCTGCTTGAATTACTTGCGCTAAAGCTGCTGCATCTCGAATACCCAAATTTAAACCTTGTCCGCCAACGGGATGGCAATTGTGTGCCGCATCACCAATTAATGCCAGTCTGGGAAGAACGTAGCGATCGCTTTGCATGAGTTGTACTTGAAAAACAAAGCGATCGCCTAGTAATTCTAGTTTCCCCATTTGATCGCCATAGCGGCGGGTTAGTTCTGCCAAAAATTGCTCGTCATTTAAAGCACACAAAGCTTTTGCTTCTTCGTGGGGCGCTGTCCAGACAATGCGGCAACGGTTCCCCGGTAAAGGTAAAATCGCAAAGGGGCCGCTAGACCAAAATCTTTCGTAAGCGGTGTTATTGTGGGGCTTTTCTGGTTTGACAAATGCCACAATGCAAGACTGCCAATATTTCCAGCCCGAAGTTTTGATTCCAGCAGCTTGCCGAATTGGCGATCGCGATCCATCTGCTGCTACAACTAATTTGCTGCGAACTGTTCTTAGTTGATCGGCAACTTTAATATCTATGGCGACTATATTCTGCTGGTACTGCGTATTTACCACTTCCGCCGGACACAGATAAGTCACATTTTGGCAATCTTGGACAAAATCTTGCAACGGCTGCAACAAGGCTTGGTGTTCCGCCACATAACCCAATTCTGCTGCATTTATATCATCGGTGGTAAATTCCACCACATTGGGATAATCGGCATCCGAAAGACGGACTCGGCAATACTTGGCGATTTGCGGCAACATTTTGTCCCAAACGCCAATACCTTCATAAATTAGCGACGAAAGTTTGTGAACTGCATAAGCTTGTCCCTTGGCTACCGCCGCTGATGCCACTTTCGCCTCAATCAGCAAGACACTCAAGCCAGAATCTTTTAAAGCAGAGGCTAGAGTTAACCCAATAATCCCACCGCCGACAATTACCAAATCATATTCATATCCCCGCTCATTTGGCGGTGTTGGTTGAGGGGAAATTTGCTCAAGCTGCGTTATGGTCATTGTTAAGTTAGATTACAGCGTCTTAACTCTTATTTTGACGCGATCGCGCCTTCTTGAGCAAGTTAACAATTCAAAATTAAAAACAGCCCTCATCCCCTAACCCCTTCTCCCACTCTTGGGAGAAGGGGAACTAGAGAATTTGCTCCCCTCTCCCATACTTGGGAGAGGGGCTGGGGGTGAGGGCAAGCCTACCCTACCCTACAAGATTGAATAATTTATTTGCTGACTCGATAAATTGGTCTAACCTGACGATAAGTATTAAGCAAGCTGAGAAATTTATTTCCATCAAAATTTATCGGGTCAACTTTTTTACCAGAACGGTCTACTAAATGGTGCGTAGTGATGCGATCGTCTGGGACTTGACTTTGAGCAATTAACCAAGCAAGAGAATGATATTGAGCTTCCGTGTAGCCGCTATGGGTTTGTTGACTACCACTGTCATAACTATCTGGCGGTGTTTCCAAAGAGACGTGATAAGCAAAATTATTCACAGACGCGGGTAAAGTCGGATTAGTCTGCACAGTTTCCACTCCCTGAGAACCATCAAACACTGAGTTAGCTGCACCAAAAGCCCGCTTGTCTGGCGGTACTAGATAAACCACTGTGCCGTCTAACTTGACTAAGGCGTGGTAACTTGCTTGCACACCTTCATCGCTATGGGCTACTTGAAAGAAATTAATGGCGCTAGAAGCAGAATAACCAGTTTCATGGAGGACGACAATTGGTTGGTTGCTGAGAGGAATGCCATTAACATCTTGGGTGTATCGTTCTCCATAGTTACTTGGATCGACCGAAGCAACTTGATAATTAGGTCTGTACTTTGCAAAAGCTTGAGTGGTTATGTACCTTGCTAGAGGCTGGTTAGTCTTGACTGGGGACTTGACAACATTTTGAAATTTCTTCTCTGGCTCTTTCGCTGATTGAAATTGCGCCTGGGGATATTTACTGAAAGCTGTAACCTGTGGATTGGATGCACGGGATATTGTCGGATTGTTGTGTAATTTTGTTGCTCGTCCAATTAGCAGCACTACAATTAGAGTGGCGAACATCAGCCAGATTAGTAGTACCCTAGTCACCCAGTCTGTAAACTTCATTTTTCTAATACCCGTAAAACGGTAGATATTAATTTATAGCTAAACTGGCGTGTCAGTTGTAGAGGCGCACTTCTGTAAACCCCTACCGCTTATGGTATCCAAATAATAATCGCTATAATACCTTAATTCTAGTCAAATATACGTTACTAGTATATGTTGAATGCTAAGTAATTGTTTTAATGTCTATGGAGCTATTTAAATGCTCTTAAAACCATTGCTAATGCTTGAATAGTTGATGATTTGTGTCTCTACAATTCAAGAGCGCAATCTCAAATCTAAAAGGGTTAGCGTTTATACTCTGCTGCGTGGTGTTCGCATAGCCAGAGGTAATGTCCCTCTGGAGTCAAGACTTTCTTTAATCCACCCCAGTGCTGCTGTGGGTCTTTTTCTTCTAACAGTTGACGCAGGGCACGTAAAGCCGCACCATCAGCGCGTTCTGGATCAAAATCTTCATCTCTATCAATTGGGAAACCGCCAGGTTCTTTGAATTGAGGTAATTTTGCTGCTAGTTCTTTGGTGAATTCGAGATCGTTCTTAAATACTTTTTCATATTCTTGGTCGTTTAGCAAACTTACAAATGGCCCTACTATGGGTGCAGCATATCTCAAGACGCTAAATAATCTACTAATATAAGGTGCTGTTTCTCTCAGCCATTTGGCAGGTTCATTTATTTCATATAAACCGCCTTCTTGGGTAGGATGCCAACAGCCTGGTTCTTGGCAATAGAGTTGTAAATATAGCTTTTGTCCGACTAGATTTTTCTTCCACGCTTTAGCATCATGGGGACGCAGGACAAATACATTGGGACAATGAGAATCTATGATTGCTTGTTGGCGGCGGAAGTCTTTGGTAAATTCCCGTTGCGTCAGTTCTAGGAGATTATCCGCTTTATTTTGAATATCATCCAGTTTATCTTTAATCTCATTATTACTTTTCTTTAAATCTTTGAGGCTGTCTAAAACTGCATCTTTTATTGTCCAATCTAATCCCTGCAAAAGTTCTATTACTGATATATCTTCATCTTCTGTAGCTTTTGGGCATTCAATTGTTAGTTTATTTCTTTGGAATCGCTTTCGTACTTGTTCATAGTCAAACTCGTGGGAACAAGGTTTACCATTATGACCAAGACAGGGAATTTTGCGTTGAATGTCTAATCCGGGAAACCTTCGCAGAAGTAGTTCGATACCATCTTTGAGTAGTGCAAAGAAATTCTGAGGGTATACTCCTCGGACTGTTAATTGCAAATAGCGATCGCTTTTAACAGCTTCCACTAATGCTAAATGTTCCTGCTCATAAGCAAATAAGACACCGTTACGCCAATGAATGCCAGTTGTGAAGCGGTGTTGACGCGCAATAAACCAAGTGGGAATCCCCGCAGGAATGGTGTTGAGTTGGAATTTCATCGAAATTTCATTGCACTCACCTGCTTGTTTAATTTGCTGCCATTTTTGTTCATAATTAGGCGCGTCGAGGGGTAAACGTTCCACAACCAGACTGAGATCCCGATTTTCTTGAGTGCGGTAGGAAAGGTCAAAACGCTCCATCAGGTGCAAAAAGTGATCCCGCATTGATGGCTCTAAGTCGCGCCAAAGTTGATTCATTTCCTGACGGGTGAAAATGCCCTTGCGGTTGATTACGTCTTCGCTTTCCAGCACTTTGCTGATATATTCAGTCACCCACTGGGGCTTGAGGATAACGGTATCGTTAAGTTCTTCATTGTCTTGGAAGTAAAGAATTTCACCTAATTCATACAGCCATCGCGCCAGCACTTCCTTGCTGATGTCAGCAACTTTGGACTCAGCCATGATGTCCCACAATTGTTGCGGTGTGATTTGTTTTTTCGGCTGGGTGCGGATGGCATTGGCAGCATTTAGCCAAGTAGTAGGCCAGATTTCACCCATTAAGGGTAATTTGGCGGCTGCTTTAGCAATTGCTTGCCGCAGTTCTTCAACGCCTCGGCTGATTTTAGAGCTAATTTTACAGTGTTCAATAATCTGGGGGTACTTGCGGCGTAACTCAGCCAAGGGAAGGTCAGCATCTCGCTCATCGATGTGGGTGGCGACAAGCAAAATCGGAGATTCGGGGGCTAAAGCTTTGATAGTATCTAGCCAGTAATAGAGTTTACCTTGCTCAAATCCCAGTCGGGCATTCCAGGCAAGTAAGAATAGAGAGCGGTTGGTGAGAAAGAATTGATGGGTTGCATGATATATTTCCTGTCCGCCAAAGTCCCAGGTTTTCAGATGCATGGTAGTACCTGCTTTGCTGGGATGGGTTAAATCGAGCCATTTAATTTCAATGCCGTGGGTGGTGGATTCCTGGGTGTCGAACTTTTCACCGCGTAAGGCTCTTAATAAGGATGTCTTACCTACACCTCCTTCACCGACGACTAGCAGTTTAGAAATCCACTGCCGTAAGCTACCCTCTAACCTTTCTCGGAGATAGGTCAAAATTGCCTGTGTTCCCTGCTCGATAATTTCAGGCGGGGGCGAGCTTAATTGTGGATTGTTTTCGAGGAATAGCCTTGTCAAGTTGAAGAGTTGGCTGATTTCTGGCGGCAGACTGCTGAGTTGATTGTTATTGAGGAATAGCTCTGTCAAGTTGGAGAGTTGGCTGATCTCTGGCGGCAGGCTGCTGAGTTGATTGTGATGGAGGGATAGCCCTGTCAAGGTGGAGAGTTGGCTGATTTCTGGCGGCAGGCTGCTGAGTTGATTGTGATGGAGGGATAGCCCTGTCAAGGTGGAGAGTTGGCTGATTTCTGGCGGCAGACTGCTGAGTTGATTGTTATCGAGGTATAGCCATCTCAAGTTGGAGAGTTGGCTGATTTCTGGCGGCAGGCTACTGAGTTGATTGTGATGGAGGGATAGCCATCTCAAGTTGGAGAGTTGGCTGATTTCTGGCGGCAGGCTGCTGAGTTGATTGTTATCAAGGGATAGCCTTGTCAAGTTGGAGAGTTGGCTGATTTCTGGCGGCAGACTGCTGAGTTGATTGTTATGGAGGGATAGCTTTGTCAAGTTGGAGAGTTGGCTGATTTCTGACGGCAGGCTGCTGAGTTGATTGTTATCGAGGTATAGCCATCTCAAGTTGGAGAGTTGGCTGATTTCTGGCGGCAGGCTGCTGAGTTGATTGTCAGAGAGGTATAGCTTTGTCAAGTTGGAGAGTTGGCTGATTTCTGGCGGCAGGCTGCTGAGTTGATTGTCAGAGAGGTATAGCTCTGTCGTTTTTTCTTTGGCAGCTTGTTCAATAATTTGCAACAGTTCTTCGTTTGTCACTTGCAAACCTCACCAACTCTGTAGCGATATTTACTAAAGTAGTATATCGTAACTAAGCGTTAGAGACTGGCTCAGTGTTTTCATCTGCATAAAAACGGATGTAATGTTTAAATTAGCAGAGTGCGTAGGCGTAGCCCGTTGTAGACATCGCTAACCTCGCAATAACATTCACTCATTCACGAGTATCAAAGACTCGTTAACGGAGTTCAAAGACTCATTCACAAGTATCAAAGGTGCGTCACGCTTTCGCGCTAACACACCCGAAGACTACGGCTTTATAATTGCGATCGCAGCTATGAAACAAATCCATAACTACTTATCCCAGTCCTCTTGATGGAGAGACGGTTTCGTTAATTTGAGAAGACGGTTTATTCAAGAAGAAATTCCAAATTCTTTGAATAGCTATTATTAGAAAACCAATCACAATCACTCCTGCTACCACTGGTAAAGCCAGTGCTAGTACAGACAGTCCGATGGCGATGACCAACTCAAGGGTTGACACAAGTGGATTGGTTAATCCACCTGAAACGCCTGTAGAACTTATCCGCAATGTATTCATTAATCCCTTAGTTAATCCTGCGGTTCCACCACCTGCAACTAAAGCTAACGTCCATTGCACTAGTGGATTCATCTCTGGAGCAACGGATGCTGTGACGATTGTCCCGGCGATAAATGCCGCAGGAGTGGCTACAATATCCAGCAGATGATCCAACCAAGGAATGTAATAACCGATAATTTCTAGCGAACAAGCGACGGCAAATACAATTACAGCTTGAGGTGTTTCCACCCAATCAAAGTTAGTCGGCAAATCTAAATGTCCAAAAACTGAAGCCACACTCAATGCTAGCAGGGGTACAAATACTCGAAAGCCAGCCGCCGCGCTCAAACTAATCCCCAGCAATAATTCAATAAATGTATTTAGATTGAACAAAGAATTTAAATCCATAGTAAGACTCAAGTTATACTCCTGGTGTTTTTTCCATCTTTGAGCTGAACGGAGTAGCAACTCTAAGCTGTAATCCTAAGATAAGAAACTTGGCGGAAATATTTCATCTGACTATGTGTAGAATCAGTGAAATCCCACCTGTGCCAATACTGTGTAGGTTTTGGCTAAAAAATAACTCCAATGTAGGTTGCGTTTCCTTGCTCAACTCAACATTTTCAGGGCTTTGTTTGTGAGCCAGCGACTTCTAGAGTGATATCATGTCCGCATAATTTAGTTATGCTAACCACAGTCATTACACCCCACCCCCAGATGCTTTGGCTACGGTGTACACACAAGTCACCAGTTTTATCCCAATACGCTTGGGATAAGCCAGAAACCCCTCATGTAGCGATTTATCGCGTCTAAAAAACTGGCACGTTAGAGAGACGCGATAAATCGCCGTCTCTACAAAGAATGGACTCGTCAATTATTCCTTGACGGCTTTTGCATAATTCTGTCGTCGTCAATCTTGAGAAATCAGGTCAAAATGAGCCAATGGTGAGTTTCAGGAAAACAGACTTTATTAAAAGATGCCGAAAATATCACAATCTTGGAAAATAATAAAGTAAGTCGAGTATCACAAGACTCACTTGATATCCTCATTTCTTCTAGGAAAATATGACTCATCCTTTCCTTGAACGCCTGCGTAGTCCAGATAGCCCAGTCCTCGTTTTCGACGGGGCGATGGGAACCAACTTACAAACCCAAAACCTGACTGCTGAAGACTTCGGCGGCCCACAGTATGAAGGTTGTAACGAATACTTAGTCCACACGAAACCCGAAGCAGTCGCTAAGGTTCACCGCGACTTTCTCGCTGCTGGTGCTGATGTCATTGAAACGGATACCTTTGGCAGTACGTCCCTGGTGCTGGCAGAATATGACTTGGCAGACCAAGCGTATTACCTCAGCAAGACAGCCGCAGAATTGGCGAAACGTGTAGCTGCGGAATTTTCCACACCAGAAAAGCCCCGGTTTGTGGCAGGTTCCATCGGCCCCACAACTAAACTCCCTACCTTGGGACATATTGACTTTGACACCATGAAAGCTACTTTTGCTGAACAAGCAGAGGCGCTGTGGGATGGTGGTGTCGATTTATTTCTGGTGGAAACTTGCCAAGATGTGCTGCAAATTAAAGCAGCGCTGAATGCCATTGAAGAAGTGTTTGCTAAGAAGGGCGATCGCAGACCGTTGATGGTGTCTGTGACAATGGAAAGCATGGGCACAATGTTGGTTGGTTCCGAAATCAGTGCGGTGCTGACAATTCTGGCACCTTACCCAATAGATATTCTCGGTCTAAACTGTGCCACCGGCCCAGACTTGATGAAACCACATATCAAGTATCTGGCAGAACATTCACCTTTCATCGTTTCTTGTATTCCCAACGCGGGTTTACCTGAGAACGTTGGCGGTCAAGCGCACTACCGCCTGACACCGTTGGAATTACGGATGTCATTGATGCATTTTGTTGAAGATTTGGGTGTCCAAGTGATCGGGGGTTGCTGTGGGACGCGTCCAGAACACATTCAACAATTGGCAGAACTTGCTAAAGACCTGAAGCCAAAAGTTAGACAACCAAGTTTAGAACCAGCAGCAGCATCAATTTACACCACTCAGCCTTACGATCAAGATAATTCCTTCTTGATTGTCGGTGAACGTCTGAACGCCAGTGGTTCCAAGAAGTGCCGCGATTTGCTAAATGCGGAAGATTGGGATGGACTGGTTTCAATGGCGAGGGCGCAAGTCAAAGAAGGCGCACATATCCTTGATATCAACGTCGATTATGTGGGACGCGACGGCGTACGGGATATGCACGAATTAGTTTCGCGCATTGTAAATAATGTCACATTGCCTTTAATGCTTGACTCCACCGAATGGGAAAAGATGGAGGCGGGTTTAAAGGTTGCCGGCGGTAAGTGTTTGCTGAATTCCACCAACTACGAAGATGGTGAACCGCGCTTTTTAAAGGTGTTGGAGTTAGCGAAGAAGTACGGTGCTGGTGTAATCATTGGTACTATCGATGAAGATGGGATGGCGCGGACAGCAGACAAAAAGTTTGCGATCGCACAACGCGCATACCGCCAAGCTGTAGAATATGGCATACCACCCACAGAAATATTCTTTGATACCCTAGCGTTACCCATTTCCACCGGGATTGAAGAAGACCGAGAAAATGGTAAAGCTACCATTGAATCTATCCGGCGCATTCGTGAAGGATTGCCTGGATGTCATGTGATTTTGGGTGTTTCCAATATTTCCTTTGGTTTGAATCCAGCCTCGCGGATGGTGCTGAACTCAGTGTTTTTGCACGAAGCTACAACGGCGGGAATGGATGCAGCCATTGTCAGCGCTAACAAAATTTTACCGTTATCGAAGATTGACGCCCGCCATCAAGAAATTTGTCGTCAGTTGATTTATGACGAGCGGAAGTTTGAGGGTAACGTTTGCGTTTACGATCCCTTGGGAGAGCTTACCACAGCGTTTGCTGGGGTGACAACTAAACGCGATCGCTCCTTAGATGAAAGTCTCCCCATTCCAGAACGTCTCAAACGCCACATCATCGACGGCGAACGCATTGGCTTAGAAGAACATCTCAAAAAAGCCTTAGAAGAACATCCCCCCTTAGAAATTATCAACACCTTCCTGCTAGATGGCATGAAAGTTGTCGGGGAACTATTCGGTTCTGGACAAATGCAGTTACCCTTCGTTCTGCAATCTGCGGAAACCATGAAAGCGGCGGTAGCGTTTCTCGAACCCTTCATGGAAAAATCAGAATCAGGTAACAACGCCAAGGGAACCTTTATCATTGCCACAGTTAAAGGCGATGTCCACGACATTGGTAAAAACTTGGTAGATATCATCTTGTCCAACAACGGCTATAAGGTGATTAACCTGGGAATTAAGCAGCCGGTAGAAAACATCATCAACGCTTACGAACAGCACAAAGCTGATTGTATTGCCATGAGTGGTTTGCTGGTGAAATCCACCGCCTTCATGAAAGAGAATTTGGAGGTATTCAACGAAAAGGGAATTAGTGTTCCTGTAATTTTAGGTGGTGCGGCGCTGACTCCCAAATTTGTGTATGAAGATTGCCAAAATACCTACAAAGGTAAAGTCGTTTATGGCAAAGATGCCTTTTCTGACTTGCACTTCATGGATAAATTAATGCCAGCAAAGGCAACTAATAACTGGCAAGATTTGCAGGGATTTTTGAATGAAGTCGAAACGGCTGAAGTTTCGACGAATGGTAACAAAGAACCAAAAGCTACGACTGCTGAAGAAACATCTGCTGAACCAAAAGTAGTAGATACAAGACGTTCCGAAGCTGTGGCGATAGATATTGAACGTCCAACGCCGCCTTTCTGGGGAACGAAATTATTGCAGCCTAGTGATATTCCCATCGAGGAAATATTTTGGCACTTGGATTTACAAGCTTTAATTGCTGGACAGTGGCAATTCCGCAAACCAAAGGAACAATCTAAAGAAGAATATCAGGCTTTCTTAGCTGAGAAAGTCTACCCAGTTTTAGAAACTTGGAAACACCGGATTATTGAAGAGAATCTGTTGCATCCCCAAGTGATTTATGGGTATTTTCCTTGTCAATCTGAGGGGAATTCTCTACATATATATGACTCAGAGAACCAATCACAGCAGGTTACAACTTTCGAGTTTCCTAGACAAAAGTCTTTAAGACGGCTGTGCATAGCAGATTTCTTTGCACCCAAGGAGTCGGGAATCATTGATGTCTTTCCAATGCAAGCCGTGACTGTAGGAGAGATTGCAACAGAATTCGCCCAAAAGCTGTTTGCTGCCAATCAATACACCGATTATCTGTATTTCCACGGCATGGCGGTACAAGTAGCGGAAGCTGTAGCTGAATGGACACACGCCAGAATTCGCCGAGAGTTAGGTTTTGCTGCTGAAGAACCCGACAATATTCGGGATATATTAGCACAACGCTATCGTGGCTCGCGGTATAGTTTTGGGTATCCAGCTTGTCCGAATATTCAGGATCAATACAAGCAACTGGAGTTATTGCAGACTGACAGGATTAACTTGTATATGGATGAAAGCGAACAACTTTATCCAGAACAGTCTACCACTGCGATTATTACCTATCACCCGTTAGCCAAATACTTTAGCGCGTAGAATCCTACTCGTTAACCCAATACGCTTGGTGTTAGTGATATTTTGCCCTGGAAAATCCCCCTAACCTGTTCTCTACCTCTCTCTAACCTCTCCTCGTAGGAGAAGAAGGGGAGTAAGATTCAAAGCCTCTCTCCTTGTAGGAGAGAGGTTTGGAGTGAGGTTCAGATGTTACTTTGATGATTGTTCCGGGAATCCTGTAGTTGTATACCCACCAAATTTGTTAATCTCTCAGCTTAGGTAGGCTTATTTATGCAACTCATCAGTTCGTTAGATATTAGAAATTCAGAATATTTATCCAAAAATCGCCTCATCAGTTATCATCACCAGTTGCGTCTAATTTTTTCGCTGGGTAATCAGGTAAAAAACGTTCTGGAAATTGGGATTTTTAATTCTCTATTAACAGACATCTTGAAGAATAATGGATACAACGTCTCCACTGCTGATGTTGACCCCAGCCTCAAGCCAGAAATAATTTTGGATTTGACTACAGATTTTTCCTTACCAAAAGATAAATTTGATGCGATTGTCCTGTTTCAAGTTCTGGAACACTTTCCCTACGAACAGTCAGAAGAAGCATTGAGAAAACTTGCTATTGCAACCAAGAAATTTTTGGTGATTTCGATTCCCTATTGCACTCAATACCTCTCGTTTCAGGTCAAAACCTCTTTCTCAGGCAGACCAAGGCATTTACTATTCAATGTCCCCAAATTCTGGAGTACAACGCCAGTCTGTGATGAACATTGCTGGGAAATGGGTTTAAAAGGATATCCGAAAACGCGGATTTTAAACTCTGTTGCCAAAGCTGGGTTAACAGTTAAGCAAGAATTTATCGATCCTACTTATCCATACCATTATTTTTTGGTGCTGGAAAAGAATTCTAGTAATACTTAAACAGCAATCTGTGGGGAGTGGGGAGTCGGAAGTAGGGGAATCCGAATCAGAAAATGGCGGCAAACAATGCTCAAAAAGGTGCGTAGGCGCAGCTATGCTTTTAAAATCCTAATTGGTATCATGCCCTTCTGTGTTCTCCGGGTTTATCCTGGAAAACAGATGGCTAGGTTGTATTACCTACTATCATCATTTCAGATACTAACATCGAAAACTACCAATTATGCTAGAACAAGGCACTATCAGTATTCATACTGAGAATATTTTCCCGATCATCAAGAAGTCGCTTTACTCAGATCATCAAATCTTCTTGCGGGAACTGGTATCCAACGCTGTAGACGCCATCCAAAAGCTAAAAATGGTATCCCGCGCCGGCGATTATGCTGGAGATATCGGCGAACCAGAAATTGAAATTGCCATTGACAAAGATAAGAAAACTCTATCCATTTCCGATAACGGTATCGGGATGACCGCAGATGAAGTTAAGAAATATATCAATCAGGTTGCCTTCTCTAGTGCTGAAGAATTTATTCATAAATATGAAGGCAAATCAGACCAACCGATAATCGGTCACTTCGGTCTTGGTTTCTATTCTTCCTTCATGGTGGCGCAAAAGGTAGAAATTGATACCCTATCCTACCAAGAAGGGGCGCAAGCGGTTCACTGGTCTTGTGATGGTTCTCCTGCTTTCACTCTCGAAGAATCTTCCCGGACAACTCGCGGTACTACTATTATTCTCAGCCTGCAAGGGGAAGAAGAGGAATTTCTCGAATCTGCACGAATTAAGAATCTTGTCAAGACATACTGCGACTTTTTGCCAGTCCCGATTAAACTAGATGGCGAAGTAATAAATAAGCAAAAAGCACCGTGGCGAGACTCTCCGAGTAATCTTACTCAAGAAGATTATTTAGAGTTTTACCGCTATCTGTATCCTTTTCAGGAAGAACCTTTGTTATGGGTACATCTAAATACTGACTATCCCTTTATCATCAACGGGATTTTGTATTTCCCGAAAATGCGACCGGATGTAGATGTGACAAAAGGGCAGATCAAGCTATTTTGCAATCAAGTTTTTGTTAGCGACAACTGCGAAGAAATTATCCCGCAATTTCTGATGCCGATGCGGGGTGTGATTGATAGTACCGATATTCCCTTAAACGTATCGCGGAGTGCCTTGCAAGGCGATCGCACCGTGCGGAGAATTGGTGACTACATTGCCAAAAAAGTAGGCGATCGCCTCAAAGAACTTTTCCGCGATAATCGCGAACAATACATTAGCGCCTGGAAGGATCTTGGTACTTTTGTAAAATTCGGCGTTCTCAACGATGAGAAATTCAAAAAACAAATCGAAGATATCATCGTCTTCCGCACCACCGCAAAGTTGACAGAAAAAGTTGCGGCTGAAACGCCTGTGGTTGAAGTTCAGTCTTCAGACGGCGATGCTTGGCAAGATGTGACTCCTTCACCCAGTTCTGACTCAGCACCCAGCGCTCCCTATACTACGCTGAAAGAGTATCTAGAACGCAACAAAGAACGCAACGAAAACCGGGTTTTCTACAGCACTGATGAAGCAACCCAATCTACATACATAGAACTGCACAAAAATCAAGGTTTGGAAGTCCTGTTTATGGACTCCTTCATCGACACCCACTTTATCAACTTCCTAGAGCGCGAATATCAGGATGTTAAGTTTACGCGGGTAGACTCAGATTTAGACAATACCCTGCTGGAACAAGATAAAGA
The DNA here is from genome assembly GCF_002246015.1 of Nostoc sp. 'Peltigera membranacea cyanobiont' 210A. Lineage (GTDB taxonomy): Bacteria > Cyanobacteriota > Cyanobacteriia > Cyanobacteriales > Nostocaceae > Nostoc. Next base: position 256,464 of record NZ_NOLJ01000006.1, on the reverse strand, counting down.
TAAGGAAATTGTCGATCCCAAGACGAACAAAACTCGGAGTGAGACGATCAAAGAGTTATTTGAGAAATCTCTCAACAAACCCAAACTCAACATCCGTACCGAAGCCTTGAAATCAGACAATCCTCAAGGAACACCACCTGCGATCGTGCTCTTACCAGAGATTCTCCGCCGCCTCCGAGAAATGAACGCCATGATGCAGCAGGGAACAGCAGAGTTTCCCGAAGATCACATTTTGCTGGTGAATACTGCTCATCCCCTGATTCAAAATCTGGCAAATCTGAACCAAGGTAGTATCATTCAAGGTGACGGTGAATCGTCTACAAATCAGTTAGTCAACTTGATTTGTCAACACGTTTACGATTTAGCGCTGATGTCTCAAAAAGGATTTGACGCTGAGGGAATGAAATCCTTCGTCGAGCGATCGAATGAGGTACTCACCAAGCTGACGGAACAAGCGAGTAAATAGTGGTGAGTGGGGCATGGGGCATGGGGCATTGGGCATTGAAAAGAGGCAGAGGGGCAGAAGGGCAGAGGGGCAGAGGGGAAAGACTTACTGCTACTTCTCCTCTGCTCCCCCTGCTCCCCCTGCTTCCCCTGCTTCCTCTGCTCCCCCTGCTCCCTCATCTCCCTCATCTCCCCACTTCTGCTGCCTAAGACCTAAAATGGAAAGGCTGTATTAAAATAACAATCTGGAGATACTTGCTATGTCCCGTCGCTGTGAACTAACTGGTAAAAAAGCAAATAACGCTTTTGCTGTTTCGCACTCCCACCGCCGTACTAAACGCCTTCAGCACGCTAATCTGCAAAACAAGCGTGTTTGGTGGGAAGCTGGAAATCGCTGGGTGAGATTAAAGTTGTCTACCAAAGCAATTAAAACCCTACAAATTAATGGGTTAGAAGCAATGGCAAAAGAAGCTGGGATTAACCTGAATCATTACTAAGTAATCTGGATTTCATAACCCGAAACTTTTGTAGGTTGGAATATAGGTGATTTGTAGTGGCGCACAGCTAGCTGTGCGCCACTAGTGTTTATTACACCTTTAGTAGCAGGTAGGCTCTCTATATTTTGAATTCTGTTGGCAGTAAGAGAGAAATATCGGAATCCATTTTGATTTGGAGAACTCACTTGATTTAGCAGGTAAGAGGTAAGAGCTAGAAGACTCTTTGAATTATATTGAGCTTTTTGACGCAATCAAATATGAGTTCTTTATATAATTTTTACACTACGGATAAATCCCGGCGTTTCTGAATAAAAATACTTACCAGTTTTCTATTTTTCATAATTTAAGTTATACCGCTCTATACCCAAAATTAATTATGAATTGATTTTGTAATTGCTCAACACTCTTAACAAAAGGCCGAGATAGAGATTACCTGAATAAATAGAAAAACTACCTGACCTCAAACAACTATCGAACAAGGCAAAAGAAGCCTTGATAGTAAAGCTATGAAAGGAAATCCAGAAACTAAAAACTGCACAGGAAACTACAAGTAATCAAGAGTCTCCACTAACTAAGACTAGTTGAGCAATTACAAATAAACAAGGGAATACTGAAAGTAGGTAGTCTATTTTATTTATAATTTATGACAGCGAGCAGTTATGAAACGTCGAACCACTTAGACCTGCAAGAGTGTCACAAACAGCTACAGCTAACGGTTCAATATCAAAAAATATTGGCGAGGATTCTGGCTAAGATTCGCGCATCTGTAAACATCGAATCTCTATGTTCAACTTCTTGTCAAGATATTTGCCGCCAATTGAAGATTGAGCGAGTTGCAATCTACCGCTTCAACACTGACTGGAGCGGTAGTTTTATTAATCGTTTGGGCTTTGTAGAACATCCTTGGGATGCATTAACTGCCTTTGGACAGGACTTGGTGTGGCAAGATTCGCATTTGCAAGAAACTCAGGGAGGGCGATATCGCAAAAATGAGCCGTTTGCTGTGGCTGACATTTACGATGCAGGGCACGCTCGTTGTCATATTGAGGTATTAGAACAGTTTCAGATTCGGGCGTATGCGATCGCACCGATTTTTATTGGTGCAAAATTGTGGGGAATGCTGGCAGCCTATCAACACTCCGCTCCTCGGCAATGGTGGCCTCACGAAGTTGAATTCTTCGCCCAAGCTGCCAGCCATCTCGGTGTGGCAATGCAGCAGGCAGAAATTTTAGAACAAACCAAACAACGCACAGCAGAACTGCAAGATGCGATCGCGCGGCAACGTGCTTTGACGGAAGTGGTAGGAAATATTCGCTCCTCTGTGAATCCCGAAATTATTCTAGACACTGCCTGTCAGGAACTCTGCAAACTCCTGAAGCTAGAGCGGGCAGCAATTTACCGCTTTAATGAAGATTGGAGTGGCGAATTTGTCAGCCAATTCGGGATGGTAGAGGCGCAGTGGGATAGAATTCATCCCTTTGGCAAAAATCTAGTTTGGGAAGATACCCACCTCCAAGAGACAAAAGGTGGACGCTACCGCAATAACGAAAGTTTTGTTGTCAACGACATCTACCAAGCCGGACACTCACGTTGTCACATCGACATTCTGGAGCAATTCAAGATTCGGGCATATACCTTAGCGCCCATCTTCATCGGCCCAAAACTGTGGGGATTGATAGCAGCATATCAACACTCCGGGCCGCGCCAATGGGCAAATTACGAAGTGGAGTTCCTTGGACAAGTAGGGGCACAATTAGGAGTCGCGATTCAGCAAGCCGAGAATTTGGCTCAGTCGAAACAACAAGCTTCTGCCCTGCAAGATGCGATCGCTCGGCAACGAGCATTAACTGAAGTAGTCGGGAAAATTCGCTCCTCCCTCAATATTGATTTAATCCTAAAAACTACTTGCCAAGAAGTATGTAAACTGCTGCGAGTTGAGCGGGTTGGCGTTTATCGTTTCAATGAAGACTGGAGTGGCGAATTCGTCAGTAATTTCGGCATGGTTGAGGCACAGTGGGACAGCATCAATCCCTTTGGCAAAAATCTCGTTTGGGAAGATACCCATCTCCAAGAAACCAAAGGCGGACGCTACGGCAACAACGAAAATTTTGCTGTAGAGGATATCTACCAAGCCGGACACTCGCGCTGTCACCTCGATATTTTGGAGCAGTTCAAGATTCGCGCTTATGCGTTAACCCCAATTTTTGTAGGACGGGATCTGTGGGGATTGCTGGCTGCCTATCAACATTCTGCACCGCGCCAGTGGGATAGTGTGGAAGTGGAATTTTTGGGACAGGTTGCTAGCCAACTGGGAGTAGCACTGCAAAGTTCTCAAATGGTGACTCAAATTCAAACTCGCGCTGATGAACTGCAACAATCGGCTGAACAGCGCCGGATTTTATTTGATTTGGTCGTCAAAATTCGGGAATCCTTGGATTTGGAGACGATCTTTAAGACTACAGTACAGGAAATAAGGCGATCGCTAAATACAGATCGAGTCGGTATTTTCCGTTTTGATCCGAATGTCGGTTTTTGCAGCGGTGAATTTATTGCTGAAGATGTGTTGCCCAAGTTCGATTCTGCCCTCGCTGTGAAGGTGCAAGACTATTGCTTCGGCGATCAATACGCAGCGCAATATCGCCAAGGGCAAGTGCAAGTAATATCTGATGTCAACAGCGTTGGCTCCAAAGTCCCTCATCTGGATGTGATTGAGCGATTCCAAGTCAAAGCACAGATTATTGTGCCATTGATGGAAGGTGATGAACTGTGGGGGTTGTTGTGCATTCACCAATGCACCCATACACGTCATTGGGAAGAAGCTGAATTGGAATTTGTCACCCAAGTGGCGGCTCAACTCAGTGTAGCGCTGCGTCAAGCCAACTTGTTTCAACAATCTAATTTGCTGGGTCAAACTCGTGAAGAAGCCAATCAACTCGCACAGACACTAAATGAGCTGCGTAAAGCCCAAATGCAAATTATCCACGCTGAAAAAATGGCCAGCTTGGGGCAGTTGGTGGCGGGAGTTGCCCATGAAATTAATAACCCGATTAATTTCATCCACGGCAACTTGGAACACGCTCATCAATACACACAAGAATTGCTTCGCTATGTGGAGCTTTTTTGGCATCATTATCCCGATGCTGCACCAGAGATCAAAGAGTTTTTCAATAAAGCTGAAATCGAGTATTTGTTCGAGGACTTACCTAAATTATTCCAATCCATGCAGGTTGGTACTGAGCGCATTTGCGAAATTGTCACCTCTTTGCGGAACTTCTCACGCCTAGATGAAGCTGACTTCAAGCCAGCAAATATTCACGAAGGCATCGACAGTACATTGATGATTTTGCAAAACCGTTTGAAGCCCTCAGCTGATAGCCTTACCATTCATGTGAGCAAAGATTATGGTACTCTACCTCTAATAGAATGCTATCCCGGTCAGTTGAATCAGGTATTTATGAATTTGCTGTCCAATGCCATTGATGCTCTAGAAGAACGAACCATGCAGGAATCTTCTGAAGCGCTGGTAAAAAACCCTAGCAAAATCCTAATTTCTACCTCCCTGCTCAATAAAGATTGGATTGTAATTCGCATCGCCGACAACGGATTCGGCATAGATGAAAAAGTCCTCTCTCGACTGTTCGATCCATTTTTTACTACCAAGGTTGTCGGTAAAGGCACAGGACTGGGACTGTCTATCAGCTACCAGATAGTCACAGAAAAACATAACGGCAAAATATACTGCCAATCTGAACTTGGCAAAGGTACAGAGTTTGTGGTTGAGTTGCCGATTCATCAGGTCGCAGCTAGAAAATCAGTAGCTAAAGTCAAGATGTTAGACCAAGTATAAGCAAATAGGTAAAGTGATGATTTTTACCAGTTAAACTGAAAAATTATCACTTTTTTACTCAGCACTCACTACTGTTTTGGTAACAGTGGTATTACATAATTGTTTTACCTTTTCTGTTACCCAATCAACACGATCCTTTCCCCAAAATCTCTCGCCTTCGACTACCCAAGTAGGGACTCCGGGACAGCCAAATTGTTCGTATTCTGCCAAAGCTGCCACTGCTGCAAGTTTTGCTGCTTCTCCGTAGATTAACTCAAGAATGCGATCGCCATTCAACCCAACATCATTTGCAACTTTCTTAATCACAGACTCATCGTTGACATCAAGAAGATCGATGTACGTCGCTCGAAAGAACGCGGCATCAAGCAGATGCTCCTTCCCAGTTCCACAAGCAGCGTAATACGCTCTCGCGGGAAGTTCTTCGCGACCAAACTTCATTTTCTCCCACCGCTTGACCCACCTACCAAATTCTTCAAATTCCTTGAGCCGAATTTCAATGCCGTACTTTTTCGCCCACCGCAGACAATCTTCTTTGTGATACGACGATAAAAGGGCGGTTTCACTTCGTCCTTGTAAGTCGGCTACCTTTATCCCGCGTTCCTTTGGTATGTAGATTGGTCGTCGTTCAATATCAACAGGTAAACCCTGCAAAGCTTTTTCGGCAAGAGCAATACCAATATATGAATTTGACGAGTGGTATATCGAGTAGGAGTATACTTTGATTCGCTGCGACATCTTGGCTACCGTAGCTACCTAACTGATAATATTACGAACTAGCGATCGCAGCAGTAGCCAATATTCAATCATCAGAGTCTCCAATCCCCACTGTGTTAGATAAAAATAATAGGAATTATCGGGCGACGCAACGATTTAGCCGCTACACGCTCACCCGATACAGAGAATGGAAATCAGTTCGCTCTTTTACGGAGCGTTAAGGCTTGCCTAGGAAATCTTTTTTGCCAAGCTCTACACCACAGTGTCTGAGAATGTCATAGGTTGTTGTGACATGGAAATAAACGTTTGGCAAAACGAAATATAGGAGAAATGGCATTCCTTCAAAAGATAGGCTCTTGTCACCCTGCGTAATCGTAATTGTTTTATCTTCCGAACCATCTATTTGTTCAGGTTTAAATGTGTCTAAATAAGAGATAGTTTTCTGAACGCGGTCAATAAGTTCGGGCAATGTAGTTTCATTGTCCTCAAACTTGGGTGCTTCTGCCCCTGCTAATTGTGCGGCGCCTCTCTTTGCTATGTCAGAGGCAATTTGTACTTGTCTTGACAATGGAAACATATCTGGGAATAGACGACTATTGAGCAACACATGCTGATCTATTTTTTTGGTTTCTGCGTATGTAGCACCTTTTTCAAGAATACCTACTAAGTTACTTAGTGTGTGAATAAACACTGGTACAGAAGCTTGATACATTGAAATGCTCATTGATATTTCTCCAGAAAAAGTTCTATCTTTCTTTGTGTAGTTGCGGTCTTGTCGAGATAAGTGGTGCGATTCGCTCAGTCTAAATCTATCGCATTGAATAAGCGCTACACACTAAACGCGCGATCGTCATGAGAGGGGGAAGGGAAAATTCCATACCCCCGCCCCTTTTCCCTACTTCTGCAAGAAGTCTATTGATAAAGAGGCAGAGGGGAAAAACTTACTGCAACTTCTCCTCTGCTCCCCTGCTCCTCTGCTCCCCTGCTCCCCTGCTCCTCTGCTTCTTCCCCAATCCGTATCTGATTGCTACAGTCGCGGTGAAAAATACTAAGCTGGTAGATAGCACGTTAAAACTTTAGCGGAAATTCGCGATGCCTGCGGCGGGCTACGCCAACGCATTCATCGGCGCTTTAGAATTCTCCATTGGCGAACTACCTGTAATTACATTATGTTTGATGCATTATCTGACCGTTTAGAATCCGCCTGGAAAAAACTGCGGGGACAGGACAAAATTTCTCAATCCAACATTCAAGATGCATTGCGCGAAGTGCGCCGCGCCCTGTTGGAAGCAGATGTCAATCTCCAGGTAGTCAAAGATTTTATTAGCGAAGTCGAAGCCAAGGCACAAGGAGCCGAGGTAATTACCGGCGTGCGACCTGACCAACAGTTCATCAAAATTGTTCATGATGAACTGGTGCAGGTGATGGGAGAAGAAAATGTTCCCATTGCAGAAGCCCAGGAACAGCCTACTATTATTCTCATGGCTGGGTTGCAAGGTACTGGTAAAACTACAGCTACCGCTAAGTTAGCCTTACATTTGAGAAAATTAGAGCGTAGCTGCTTGTTGGTGGCGACAGACGTATATCGCCCAGCAGCAATCGATCAGTTGCTAACGTTGGGTAAGCAAATTGACGTACCAGTATTTGAACTAGGAAGCGACGCCGATCCTGTAGAAATCGCCCGACAAGGTGTAGAACGCGCCAAAGCAGAAGGTGTCAACACAGTAATAATTGATACTGCTGGACGCCTGCAAATTGACGAAGATATGATGGCGGAATTAGCCCGCATCAAAGCAACCGTCCAACCCCATGAAACTCTGTTGGTAGTGGACGCGATGACTGGTCAAGAGGCAGCCAATCTTACCCGCACCTTCCACGAACAGATCGGCATTACTGGGGCGATTCTCACCAAAATGGATGGTGATAGCCGTGGCGGTGCAGCGCTTTCAGTGCGGAAGATTTCGGGAGCGCCGATTAAATTTGTGGGCGTGGGGGAGAAAGTCGAGGCACTGCAACCGTTTTATCCCGATCGCATGGCATCGCGGATTCTGGGAATGGGCGATGTGCTAACCCTGGTAGAAAAAGCCCAAGAAGAGTTTGACTTAGCTGATGCTGAGAAAATGCAGGAGAAAATTTTGTCAGCAAAGTTTGACTTTACTGACTTTCTCAAGCAGTTGCGGATGCTGAAGAACATGGGTTCTCTGGGAGGCTTGATCAAGATGATTCCAGGGATGAACAAGCTTTCAGACGATCAACTCAAACAGGGAGAAACCCAGCTAAAACGCTGTGAGGCGATGATTAACTCCATGACTCGCCAAGAACGCCACGACCCCGATTTATTAGCCAGTTCTCCCAGTCGGCGGCGGCGGATTGCTTCTGGCTCCGGCTATAGAGAGTCAGATGTGACTAAACTGGTGGGTGATTTCCAAAAAATGCGATCGCTCATGCAGCAAATGGGTCAAGGTGGCTTCCCTGGAATGCCGGGAATGTTCGGCGGTGGCGGTGGCATGGGTAATGCCTTCGCAGGTGCTGGTAATCGTCCCGCAGCCCCCGGATGGCGAGGTTATGACGGTGCCCCAGCCGCGAAAAAGAAAAAACCCAAAGATAAAAAGAAAAAAGGCTTTGGTAATCTTTAGTCATTGGGCACTTGTACTGAGTTTCGACTGCGCGGTAATCGAGCGAAGTCGAGATTCAACTACCGCGTTCGCGTAGCGTCTCGTAGAGAAGTCGTTGGCGCAGCCTCTCCAAGAGTTGTATTGGGCATTGGTAATTTGCAAATGACTAATGACAAAGGACTAATGACTAATGACTAATAGCAGCAAATGCTAGGCAGTGCTAAAATTAGCATTTCGACCTCAGAATTTATTAGCAGAGGAAACTAACCCTTAATTTATCGGCAGCAGCCAGATTTAGGTTACTTCCTCACCAATTAGTTGCTAATTAATATCTAACTACAGGAGAATGATTCTTCAACCATGATCAAACTGCGCTTGAAACGATTCGGTAAAAAGCGGGAAGCAAGTTACCGCATTGTCGCCATTAACAACCTCGCTCGCCGCGATGGCCGTCCCTTAGAAGAATTGGGTTTTTATAACCCCAGAACTGATGAAGTGCGACTAGACGTTCCCGGTATCGTCAAGCGACTACAACAAGGCGCTCAACCCACTGACACCGTTCGTCGCATTCTAGTAAAAGCTAATGTTTTTGAGCAGGTCAGTGCAACAGCCGCATCATAATTTCGGAACAAAACTCCCAACAGCTAGCCCCAACTATGTTGAGCTGGTTCGGTTTTTAGTGCAGCCGTTTTTGGAATCTCCAGAGACATTAAGTGTCGATTGTGAAATTTCTCAGGCCCTCAACCGGGTTTGGGTTCGCATCGCCTTTGAAAGCGCAGATAAAGGAAAAGTGTTTGGTCGAGGGGGACGCAATATTCAGGCGATTCGTACAGTAATTGCCGCAGCCGCAGCCGCAGCTGGGCAATCAACATACCTGGATATTTACGGCAGCACCACGCCGGGCCGCGAGGGTATGTCTTTTGATGAAGAGACAGAAGAGCGATCGCCACCACCGACTAAGAGAGAACCGCGTGCAAATGATGGGCCTAAACCCATTGTTAAACCACGCCTCCGCTAGGTTGAAACTAGAGAGCAAATCTGAGCGGTTGTTGTTACCTCCGCTCAGAATTTTTATAACGATGGAAAGTAGCAAAAAGATTTAAAAATCTTTTTTTGGACTCTTCACCAGTAGGGGCTATGCCCTCACCCCCAGCCCCTCTCCCAACATAGGAGAGGGGAGTAAATTCTCCAGTTCCCCTTCTCCCATGTTGGGAGAAGGGGTTAGGGGATGAGGGCAAGCTGTACGCCCCTACAGACGATTCATTTATTACAAAAATTTTTCAAAATGTAGTTAATAAAAGTATAATTTCGCCGTTAGCGAGAAAAATTAACCTTTGTCAAATACAGATCCTCACCAATTAAGAAATCCTATGGCAGGTGCCTTAACAATTCAGCTGCCGAATGTTACCAGTGCGATCGCTCTAGCTGGAGATGGAGAAGAAAATCTCAAAATTTTATCTCGGCAAACAGGGGCCACTTTAGTGCTACGCGGACAGGAATTAGTGATTTCTGGTACTGAAAAGCAAATCGATCTGGCTTCTCGATTAGTGCGATCGCTTGAAGACCTCTGGATTAAAGGCCATACTATTTCCAGTGCCGATATTTTAACAGCCCGTCAAGCCATAGATAGCGATCGCCAAGGGGAACTGCAAGATTTACAGCGAGATGTCCTCGCCAAAAGTCGCCGGGGTGAAGAAGTCCGTGCCAAAACCTTTCGCCAACGCCAATATATTGACGCACTCCGTAGACGTGACCTCACCTTTGGGATTGGCCCTGCTGGTACTGGCAAGACTTATCTCGCTGTTGTTGTCGCCGTCCAAGCACTCCTTGCCAACCAAGTGGAAAAGCTAATTTTAACTCGCCCTGCCGTCGAAGCTGGTGAAAAACTCGGTTTTTTGCCTGGAGATTTACAGCAGAAAGTTAATCCTTATCTTCGCCCACTTTACGATGCTATTTATGAATTCATCGACCCAGAAAAAGTACCCAGTTTAATGGAACGCGGTGTGATTGAAGTCGCACCACTCGCCTATATGCGGGGACGCACTCTCAATAACGCTTTTATAATTGTCGATGAAGCTCAAAATACTACACCCGCTCAGATGAAAATGGTTTTAACTCGTTTGGGTTTCCGTTCGCGGATGGTGATTACAGGCGACATGACACAAACTGATTTACCGCTTCACCAACAATCGGGTTTAGGAGTGGCTTTACAAATTTTAAAACACGTTGAAGGCATTGCCTTTTGCGAATTTTCCCAAAGAGATGTTGTGCGCCATCCTCTAGTTCAGCGTATTGTTGCTGCTTATGAACAATACGAAAAATAGTCATTAGTCATTGGTCATTGGTCATTGGTCATTAGTAAAAAACTAATAAATGACGTAGACACGCCAGCGGCTACCCGCAGGATAGGACAAATGACAAACGACAAATGACAAACGACAAATAACAAATGACAAATGACAAAGGACAAATGACAAATGACCACAACATTGAAAGAATTTTTAGAAGCTTGCGAGACTCTTGGAACGTTGCGTTTAATTGTTACTAGTAGCGCTGCTGTTTTAGAAGCACGAGGTAAGGTAGAAAAGTTATTTTATGCAGAATTGCCTAAAGGTAAATATGCGAATATGCATACTGAAGGCTTTGAGTTTCACTTGAATATGGATAAAATCACTAAGGTGAAATTTGAAACAGGTGAAGCGAAGAGGGGTAACTTTACAACCTATGCCATCCGGTTTTTAGATGATAAACAGGAGTCTGCTTTAAGCCTCTTTTTACAATGGGGTAAACCAGGAGAATATGAACCAGGACAAGTGGAAGCTTGGGAAACTCTAAAAGAGAAGTATGGCGAAGTCTGGGAACCTTTACCAGCAGAAATTTAATACGGCTAAACTGATAAGGGTGGAGGAAATCGGATATCTGCACTGAACTGCTCGATATTAACGCTGCGATGAATCGGTAAAATATATTCTAAATTTTCGTGGGGACGGGGAATAATGTGATTAGAAAGTACCTCGCCACCGTCAACTCGCAGCACCGCCTTTAATCCTGCTGTTACTGCTACATTCACCTCGCCTATAGTTCCTCGAATTAACACGGTAATTCGTCCTAAATCAGTGTTTTCATAACCAACAAGGTTTACACGGGCAGCTTTACACATGGCATCCCCCACTTCCACTGCTGTGGGAACGCCATAAACTTCAATCATGCCTAATGCCAATGTCATGCTATCACTATAAATTCAGGATAGGGCTAATTATCTCACTACAAAGTTTTAATTTATTACAGAAAATTACTTAATTTTTAATCGATAAACAATAACCATTAAATACAAAACTGCTAATGCTTGTAATCAAGGTAATTTGGAGTTTTTGCTTGCTGTTTTTATCCCTTTTGTGGGGTGGTGAAGCTTTTGCAGGAGAGTTGTCTGAAAGGTTAGCAAATTTTCCCCAATGGGAAAAACTAACTTCAGTGCAATCGGCTTCGGGTGATTTGGTTTACCCTGAATGGATGGCTGGTACTTGGAAAGTTACAAGTACTTTAGTAGATTTAGCTGCGCCTTTAGCACCAGATATTATAACTCCAGGGTTTGAAGGTAATCGCCGACAATTAAATCAGCCTGTGAGTTTTGTAGTAAGATTTGTGAAAGAGCAACCATCTATTACTGGATTAAAAATACTTCCTCAGATAGATTATAAATCCCCAATTTTAGTAGCAGATAGAGCATTTAATAGCTTGAATTTGGCAAGGGCTTATTTAGGGGATGAAGCAGTGTTATTAGTCAAAGTAGATCCAGATTCACCTAATCGTCAAATTACATTCTTTCGTAGCAGTCGGCAACTAGTTTCTATTGTGACTGCAAGGGCCACAGAAACTACCCCTGATGGCAAATTCATCACCACAGAAGTGTTTCAACAACTATTTAAAGGCGGTTCAGTCCCCTATTTAAACTCTGTAGAATCTACTACGGCTTATCATAAACTTTCAACATCTAATCCGGCGATTGAAGCAGATCAAGTCACTGCTGTTTATCTTTCACCCCAAGATCCAGATTACTTTAAGGCTAGTTCTCAACCAGTTGCTCTCTACCGCTATCGCCTCGAATTTTTCCCTCAAGAACTACCAACTACTCCCAAAGAGTGATTTGTCATCTAGCTATTGACTACTTTGTAATACGTCTGTAGTATATAAATTCCAAGTTTACGATCGCGCTCTTGGACGGTGTGCATCATGGCCAAATTTCAAGATATTGTCAATTACTTTCGCTCTGATTGGAAGCTGAGTCTCTTTAGTATCGCAGCATCCAGCGTTTACGAAATTATTGATTTGGTTGTTCCTTATGCGATCGGGCAGATATTAAACGTTTTGTCTGCTCAACCCTTGGACAAACCACTTCAAAGTGCGATCGCAACTTTTTCGGAGATCACCAATTATCCAGCCACAAAAACTTTCTCTTTGAGTGTATTACTGGGTTTAGTTTTCCTTGTCACCGTAGTGAGAGCGCCAACACAACCTTGGTTAACTCATTGGTTTCATTGGGGTATAGCCTTAAGGTTGCGTCGGCAAAAAGCCCAAACAGCCATAGAAAAAATTCTCACTCTCCCACTAGAATTTTATGATGAAAATAACTCTGGACGCATCGCTGGAAGAATAGCTAGAGGTATATCTAACCACACTTTTACATACCCCGAAATTGCTGGGCAGTTGATTCCTAAACTAGTTCGGGTGTTGGGAATTTTCGTTTTTATCTTAGCGATTGAGTGGCGAATTGCGATTTTATATCTGATTTCCTTTGTGCTTATTCTTAGCTTTACCTTGAAGGATTTAAAGCAGCTAATTTGGCACGAAACTATTCTGGATAAATATGGAGAGGATACTGAAAGTCGCAATTCGGAACTGATCACCAACATCAAAACGGTGAAAGCATTTGCCACAGAAGCTAACGAACTGAAGCGGCAAAAGCAACGTTTGGATCGCGAACTAATGGTGGTTGAGTATCGTGTCCACAAAGGTTATATAAAACTGGCTATTTGGCAAAGAACTGTAATTCAGTTCTGCGTATTTACTATTCTGGGTTTGACTCTCGCAGCAACAGTAGACGGTAGAATTTCTCTCGGTCACTTTGTCATGACTTTAACTCTTTCTAGCATGGCTTATGCCGAATTAGAACCTATTAGCAATTTGGCAGAAGTTTTTGCTCGTCGTTATTCTTCAATGTTGCGCTTTCACGAATTTCTCCAAGAGCCAACTGCATCTGATTCAGCTAGTCTTTTAGAAGAGAGCAACCAGACAGAATCACCTTATAAATTTACTGGAAAAGTCGAGTTATCGCACGTCAGTTTTGGATATGATGCCAACCGTCAAGTTTTGGAAGATATCAATTTGTTGATTGAGCCATACCAAACAGTGGCATTAGTGGGGCGTTCCGGTTCTGGTAAGTCTACTTTAGTAAAATTACTGCTGCGATATTTTGAACCTCAAGAAGGTCAAATTCTGATTGATGGTCAAGATATTCGCACTTTGAATGTGGGTAAATATAGACGGAGATTAGCGATCGTTCACCAAGAAGTAGACGTTTTCAACGGTACTATCTTGGATAACCTGACTTATGGTAGAACGAATGCCAGTTTGGAGCAGGTTAACGAAGCCTGTAGAATTGCCAGAGTCGATGAAGTAGTGCAGCACTTACCCCAAGGTTATTACACCGTCGTGGGAGAACGAGGTGTCAGGTTATCTGGAGGGCAAAGACAACGCTTGGGAATTGCTAGGGCGTTGTTAGTGGAACCAGACGTGCTAATTTTTGACGAAGCCACCTCTAGTTTAGATTATGAGTCTGAGCGTTCAATTCAGCTAGCGATGCGATCGATTCAGGGCACTTGCACCACCATTGTTATTGCTCACCGTTTAAGCACAGTACGGGAAGCTGATAAAATTGTCGTTCTAGAGCAAGGAAAGATTGTAGAAGTGGGTAGCCACGATGAACTCTTGCGTCACGAGGGTATTTACCGCCGCTTGCACTCCCTGCAAGAAACAGGAGAACTCCTGAGTTAGGCGACATACACATTTTGGATTTTGGATTGACCCTACAAATTAATCTGCTTGATTAAATCGACCTTATTGCCAATAAAGTCGATTTTTTTTCAATTGTCCACAACAGTATTTTGTACAAGACTGTTTGACTACTATACAAGAAAAATTTTCACGATTCTGATTTTTGAACAATATTTCAGATAAAACCCCGATCAAATGGGCTTTTGGGTCTCATTATGTTTTCAGAAATCAAATTCAAGTCCTATAAGTACAGCTTTGCGTAAAATCATGGCGAATTGAGGGTTGAAATTTAAACGCATAGGCGCTTCTCTACGAGACGCTACGCGAACGCCTTCCCGCAGGGTAGGGGCGCAGAGGTAAACGCAAAGGTACGCAAAGAATTCGCTAATAATTAATGAAATGTTGTACTAAGATTTACTTTTATCAGCTTCTTTCTGTGCCGCCTCACTATATTTTTTATATAGTTGAGTACGAATCTTAGCTTCTTGATAACGGCTGTGGGTTTGTGGCACTGTACTCATTAAATCTGAAGCACGTTGCCATTTAGCAGCGATCTCTAACCACTGAGTTGAGGTTGTAGCTGTTTTACCAGATGCAGAAGCTTGGTTGGCAATTCGCACAGATATTTGAAATGGATCGTCAGATGGCTCAGAAAAGTTATTATTAGGAGCGCGGGATGGTGTTTGGGCTTTCCTATCGTTAGTGTTTTCTGTAGTTAAAGATTTAGAAGTTTCTAGTTGTATTAGGTTTTTGAGTTTATTACCTAGCTGGGCATAAACAACCCAACTAAGCAACAACAGCGAGCATAAACCAGCTGCTGCTAATATCTTTGTTTTAGGTTTATTTTTGTATTTTTCTTTGTTAATGAGTACTAAAGGACGAGAGACTTGAGTTTTAGGATAATTTGGTTTTCCTAGTTCAGCTTGAGCTTCTGTGAAATCTTTAATTAATTGCTTTACAATATTTGGCTGAATTAATGTAATTTCCTGTGACCAAAGCAATTGATTTTCGCGATCGCTATCTATTTCTTTTAACCACAGCAATTGTTGTTCTCGAACAATCCGACTGTTGATCTTGACGCGGCGAATGTAACGCGGCGCGATAGACTCAAGAATTTGCTGGATTTGTTCTACCAGGAGAGATTGCTCTAGTTGCTCTACTCTAGCTGCCTCGCACAGAATTTGTAAGACACCATCAGAAAAAATGGCTCTAGTTCTGACACACGACTGGGCTAGCTTTTCGTTCAATAGCTGAATAATCGCCGCAACGCTGCCTTGATGAGCTTGCCAAGCTATATCGTTTATCCGGTCTACCACCTGAAATTTAGTGATAGCTCTTCCACCCTGACTGATTAACGTATTCATTAATTTAGGGACTCTTTTCTACTGACCTTGATCTTGTCTTCGATTTTACGAGTAAAAAGATGAGTTGCCAAATAATATCATAAATATGGAAATCTGGAGCCTTCCTTTTCGGTTTGCTAAGGACGCTCGCTGACGCTCAGTTAATTTGTATGCTTCTACGCCTTGAAAACGTGCAATTATCAGGCTGAAACTCTGCTTTTTAGGTAACGCTCATGCTGACGGAGGAGTTACCTGTTTGACATAATACACGATCGCGTCTTTTTGCGTAAGCGTAGCCCGCCATAGACATCCCCTTTAGTCAGAGTGAGCTAGGTGAATACACTCTGTTCCCGATGCAAAGTACCTATGATATGCGATCGCAAAGTTCATAAACTAAACAAAATAGTTATATCAGGATACTTTTGTGAGGAATTATCGTTTTTTTTACCTTTTTGCCACAATGGCAATAATAAATAGCACAGCGATCGTTACATTAGAAGATATATAACTAAAAATCATTGTTGATTTTTATTCGTTCGCTGTTCACACAAAACTATGAGTGCAAGTACCATTATTTCTGATAATCCCTTACTCCAAGGCACTGGTTTACCTCCATTTACAGAGATTAAACCAGAACGAGTAGTACCCGCCTTCAATCAGTTGCTAGCAGAACTTGACCAGCAACTTGCCACCTTAGAGGCTAGTGTACAGCCTACTTGGAGCGATTTAGTAGAACCCTTAGAAAAGCTGACAGAACGGCTTACCTGGAGTTGGGGGACGGTAAATCATTTAATGGGTGTTAAAAATAGCCCGGAACTGCGCGAAGCTCATGAAATCGTACAGCCACTAGTTGTACAATTTATCAACAAACTCGGTCAAAGCCAACCCATCTACAATGCTTTTAAAGCACTCCGTAGCAGTGATAGTTGGGCAACTTTAGAATTAGCCCAACAGCGCATTGTAGAAGCCGCCATTCGAGATGCAGAACTTTCTGGTGTTGGCTTAGAAGGAGAGGTAAGAGACCGTTTCAATGCCATTCAGATGGAGTTGGCAGAACTTTCTACTAAATTCTCTAACCATGTACTTGATGCTACGAAAGCCTTTAGCTTAACCCTGACAACAAAAGCGGAAATTGACGGTTTACCACCAAGTTTGGTGAGTTTAGCTGCCCAAGCTGCACGTGCGGCAAAAGAAGAGAACGCCACACCAGAAAATGGCCCTTGGCGCATTACTTTAGACTTTCCCAGCTACGGCCCTTTCATGCAGCACAGCACCCGTCGAGATTTGCGTGAAAAGCTCTACAAAGCTCATATCACTCGCGCTTCTAGTGGCGATTTAGATAATAACCCGTTAATTGTGCGTATTTTGGAGTTACGGCAAGAACTCGCAGATATACTTGGCTTTAAGAGTTTTGCCGAGTTGAGCCTTGCAAGTAAAATGGCTCCTAATGTTGAGGCAGTTGAAGCACTATTAGAAGAACTACGCCAGGCCAGTTATGATGCTGCTGTCAAAGACTTAAAAGAACTTCAAGCTTTTGCTGCATCTTATGGAGAAGAATATCAAGATTTAAAACATTGGGACATCAGCTTTTGGGCAGAACGCCAACGAGAAGCTAAATTTGCCTTTACCGCTGAAGAATTACGTCCTTACTTTCCCCTTCCCCAAGTGCTAGATGGCTTGTTTGGGCTTGTTAAGCGGCTGTTTGGTGTTACAGTAACCCCTGCCGATGGTAAAGCCCCAGTATGGCATGAGGATGTCCGTTATTTCCAAATAGCCGATGAAACTGGTTTTCCCATCGCTTACTTCTACTTAGACCCCTATAGCCGTCCAGCAGAAAAACGCGGCGGTGCTTGGATGGATGTATGCATCAATCGTGCCAAAACTGAAAATGGTGCAACTGCCATCCGATTGCCTGTGGCTTATTTGATATGTAACCAAACTCCCCCAGTAGATGGCAAGCCGAGTTTGATGACTTTCTATGAAGTAGAGACTTTGTTCCACGAGTTTGGTCATGGATTGCATCACATGCTCACCAAGGTTGACTATGCTGGAGCCGCAGGCATCAATAATGTGGAATGGGATGCAGTGGAACTACCCAGTCAGTTTATGGAAAACTGGTGTTATGAGCGACCCACTTTGTTTGGTATGGCTAAACATTACGAAACTGGAGAAGCCCTACCAGAGCATTATTATCAAAAGCTGCTAGCGGCGCGTAATTATATGAGTGGTACTGGTATGTTACGGCAAATTCACCTTAGCAGTATTGATTTAGAACTACACTACCGCTATCGTTCTGGCAGCAATGAAACTCCAGCAGATGTGCGTCATCGCATAGCTAAGACTACTACTGTTTTACCACCACTTTCAGAAGATTCAATGTTGTGTTCTTTTGGGCACATTTTTGAGGGTGGTTATGCAGCAGGCTACTACAGTTATAAATGGGCTGAAGTCCTTAGTGCTGATGCTTTTGCCGCTTTTGAAGAAGCTGGGCTAGAAAATGAAGAAGCTATAAAAACTACAGGTCGGCGTTATCGTGATACGGTGCTAGCACTCGGTGGTAGCAAGCATCCAATGGAGGTGTTTAAAACTTTCCGGGGTCGTGAACCAAGTACGATCGCTTTGCTCAGGCACAATGGTTTAGTAAGTGCTGCTGCAAACTAAACAACACATCTGTAGAGATGTTGTATTGCAACGTCTCTACATCAATTTTTGCTTATACCAATTCAATTAATGATTGCAACACATCCTTGCGTAAAGACGCGATTCATCGCGTCTCTACAAGTGGTCTATTTCTTGCATTCTTTTTTCCTCGTTTAAGGTGTTCCTGAAAGAATGGGTTCTCCGGCAACATCATCTAAGCGGATGCTGCCTAACAAATTTCGCCACTCTGCTTTCAGGGCTGCATCTTGAGGATTTTTTTGACGCAGTTCAGCTAACGTCGTCAGTGCCTCGTACCATATCCCATTTTGGGCATAGATAGCATAGCGTTTTAGAGGTTCAGCCGTTTCTATTTCTTTGACTGTTGCTTGACTCAGATTAACTCGTTTTATTACCCCTTCAACAAAAGTTGGGGGCGAATTCTTTTGCTTGTCACAGTTAATGGTGAAAAACCAACGGTATTGTTTGTCTACTGCTAAACCGGGTGCATTGCTAGGCAAAGAAACGCGGATGACTCCTGGCTTATCTGATAAAGCGATCGCTTTTTTGTATACCTCGTTAGCGTCTGGATCTTGCAACACAAATTCAACTGTATATGGCGAATCTTTGGTATATGGCACATAGAAAAACCAACTTGGATGTTCTACTGTTGTTTGTCCCCAGACATTAATTACAGAGTTAGCTTCCTGAGTAAAGGGTACTAAAGCAGTCAAGTCAATTTTAGTAAGTGGACATCCCTCCGGCCCGGTGCGCTTCGCTCCACCACGAACGCGACCTCCAGGAGGGGAGCCAGCTGGAATTGGAGGTTGATTAAAGGTTTTGGCTTGAGCAAGGATCGTTTTAGCATCAGAACGATTAGGGGTTGGTTTCGCCAGTACTGGAGTCAGACTAGCTAATAAACTTGTACAGCTAAAAGCTACTACTAAAAACAGTTTTATCGATTGTGAATTTAAATTCATAAAACCCTCATACGATTTTAGATTTTAGATTTTAGATTTTAGATTGGGCATTGAAAAGATGCAGAGGGGGAGGGTGCGGGGTGCTGAGAGGAAAACTTTTCTCCCCTGCCCCTATTTCTCATTCCCCACCCGCACTTTTGTTTTTGAATTACTATAAATTGACATTAAAACCCCCATAGCTACCAACGATAAAGCCGAGGGTACGAAAGGCACCCAAGCTCCTGAAATTAACAGACCAAAGCAAAGTACATACAAAAGGCTAGAAGTAATACCGATTGCCAATGCCAACCAGGGTAACGAAAGTCTGCGCCAAGCCAGGACTCCCCCAATCAAAGACCAGCTCCAAATCCAGGCGACCTCAGCCCACCATGACCAAGCCCGCAGCAAAGGCCGCCCATCCTGGACTGCACCAAGGATCTGGCTGATCATGTGAGCTTGTACCAGTACTCCTGGCATTTGCTCATCTAAAGGAATGCCGTAAGGTGTAGGCCAGGTGTCTGGAGAATCGCCCTTTGCAGTCACACCAATGAGAACAATCCGGTTTTTGATGGCGTTGGGGTTAATTGGACTAGATAAAAATTGCGTTAGCTTTACCTGTTCGGCTATTTCTTTTGAAGAACGATAGTTGAGTAAGATTTGACCGCCATTCGCATCAATATTTTGATAGCCACCAGTACGAGACTTCAGATTCGGAAAAATAGTCTTACCCAACTGCAAATTTCCTTCAGGGGTGAACTTTGTTTGAATTCCTAAAGGGTGCAGATAAAGAGATGCTAGTTGTAAACTGAAGGAATATGGAGCAGAACACAATGATGTCGTCTCCTGATTCATGAATAGAAGATGCCGACGAATAACTCCATCGCGATCGTGAATAAAGTCACTAAATCCCAGATTTGCTGGAGGGATTTCTGGTGGCGGCTTAATGCCTTTGATATTTCCTGAGCGATCGCTCCCCTTGCATACGCCAACCAAGTTCTGAGTTTGCTGGAGGCGAGTAATTAAATCTGGCTCTTTGGCCTGAAAATCACGGTAGATATCCAAGCCGATCGCGCGGGGTTGGTATTGATTCAGTTTTGCTAAGAGTTTATTGAGAGATTTTTCGGAAATAGAAGCTCCAATCAAAGACTCGCCATTTTGTCTTTGAGTCGCTAAATCCTCATCGTCAATTGTGATAATCAACAGTCGGGGATCGAGACCTTCCGTAGGGCGCGATCGCATCATTAGGTCAAAGGCTTGAATCTCTGGATTTTCTAGCAATCCCACCAATCTCACGCCAAAAACCAAGACTGTAACTGCCAAGCTGGATAATACAGTTCTCTTAAATTTGCGTCTGTTAGACAAAGGTAAACTTGCTTGCTCTTCATCTTCAGATTTTGTAGACCTTAATTCATCCCAAGTCGGTGGTATCTGCGCCGGATTTTGGCAAATTACTGGTAGCCAAGTTGCACAAGGAAATCTATCTTCAAGTCCTTGCAAGCGTTCCCGCGCTTGGCGTACCGCTTGATATAAAGACTCGCCACCGGCAAAGCCTTGGAGAAAATATTTTAAAAACTCCTTCGCAACTTGGTCTGGGACGGGTTCGCGCATGACAATTATTTGAGGAATTTGCAAATCAGCCAATTCTCGCGCCAACCCCAATCCATCACAGGAGTTGAATATAGCTAATTGCAAACCGTTTTCAATGGCTTTTTTGAGGGCGTATTTTAACTCACCAATGGTAAGACTATCAGTTCTATTCAGATAAATTCGTCCGCTTTCTCCATTTTTGTTACTAGAACTGTGTCCGGCAAAGAAAAGAATATCCCAGTTTTTTCCCCAGAGATGCTCAGTCAGTTCCTTACGTTGTGGTTCTACCAAAAAGCTCACCTCTGCGTTACTACACTGTTGCAGTAAAGCTCGATCGGCTTGGGTGTCAATCCCTTTGCTATTGCCCACAATTGCCAAAATATTGACTAATTGATTGAGAGTGCGTGGCTTGTGAATGCGATCGTAAGATGGTGAAGAAAGGGCAATTTCAGCTTTGGGATAGCGTTCTAACAATTCCCAAAGATGCCAAGGTAATAGCTGCAATTGGCTATTTTCTGTTTGCAGAATCACCCGTACTTCGTCGCTGGACGATAATCTTTCTAACCATTTTTCTCTCAACGGGCGAAACTCCTCTGCTCGCAGCCAGGTATTAAAGCGTGCCCGCAAAATATGAGAAGCGTTTTCGCAGTCTTGCACCATCGATACATTCGTCACCTGCATTTGGTCAGCATGGAGGCGATAACGATTGCCTATCTGCCGATAACTAGACTGCCAATGACTATAATAGAGCGGCATTTCCGGGAATGAAGGGAGCCTCCCGGTGATTTCGGTTGTAGCACGCTCGTGTTCTTCACCAATTTGGAGGGTGACAGCAAACCCCTGCTCAAAACTACCCTCTCCAAATTTGATCGCCACTAATTTACCCATAACCGTCGCTATTTCCCCATCCAAGATCGTGCCCTGTTCTAATGTCCGATCGCAAGCTTCACAAGCGTCTACAGATTTTTTCAAAATCCCCAAAAGCTAGCTTGGATTTTTAATTTTTAATTAATGAATTATCACTTAATAAATTACCGACAAAGAAGGAAGATAGCTACATATTTCAAATTCGGAAATATTCGGTAATACTGGTATTATCCAAGGCTACCCTAACACTAAATTGCTCTGTAGGTTCACCACGAAACTGCAACTGAATGTAGTTGTCTAATTTTCTAGATTGAGCGTCGAGAAATATTGCTCCTGAACTATCTATAACAGTGAGATGAACTCCTGGTGGCAAGTAGATTTGATTTCCAGTGGCGTGCAATTGGAGATGAATACTAGTTTGTTGATCTTTTTCGGGGCTGATTTCCACAATCAACATCACAGGTTGGTTGTGGATTTGGATACCTAAATCAATCACTTTTGCCCGTTTAGTAATTGATTCTGGTTGTTTGAGGGTATCTAATTCCAAAGTTTCAACACTGCGAAAGGCATAAGTTGGTCTGAGTTCCGGCACGTTCCACAGCGATTCAATAGTCTCCCAACCAGTCTCAAATATACCAGCAAACCATTGACTCAAATTCACTAATGAATTAAGTGGGGATTGACGCAGTTCCCAGATGTGGTCAATAAACGCTTCCAATGGTTGCAGTTGCGCTAAAGGAACTGTTTCAGTTGCTACAGTAGGGATAAAACCAAGCAGCCTTGCTTCTTCGAGCGATTCATCAAATTGAACTATTAAATAACCCACCCGTTCTTCCCAAGTTTCTGGAGGAATAAAACATATTTGCTGATGCAGATGGACAGGGCGACACTCCAGACGGCCAATTGAGGGCACTTCTAAATCAGCGACATCTCCACAAAGGCGCATGATGGGGTTCCAACTGTCACTAGCTTGAACATCGGTAGGAATATCCATCATCTGCAAGTAGTCATTCACCACCCATACAGCTAAAGTATTCAGCCGGACTTGCTCTGCTTTTTCAAGATTTGGTTGCTGGTTAGCAAATTGCTGGGCAGTTATGCGGGCTGTTTGGGAAATCGGCAATGTTAAAGCGAAATCATCTAGCTGATAGGTGGAGTTATTCATAAGTCAATTTCTAGGGATCAATGCTGCTATGTATATATCACCCGCATTCAATAAATTTATGCCACAAAACTGAATACTGGAAAAAGAGAATTGGGGACTGGGGATTAGGTAAAAATATCCCATAAAATTAAAAGATTGTATATTGCAACGATCTG
Source organism: Nostoc sp. 'Peltigera membranacea cyanobiont' 210A (assembly GCF_002246015.1). Classification (GTDB taxonomy): domain Bacteria; phylum Cyanobacteriota; class Cyanobacteriia; order Cyanobacteriales; family Nostocaceae; genus Nostoc. The sequence goes on along the minus strand of NZ_NOLJ01000006.1, from coordinate 233,583 downwards.
GAGATAGAGATTTTGAGTATTTATACTTCTATAAAGATAGCTTCAAGCTGCTAAAAGCGGCTTATCAACTAGCAGATAGGTTGCCAAATTTTGAGCGGACAATTTGAACGTTCAATTACGAAGATTGACTCCCCAAATCACAACCAATTGCCAATCAATACATAGGCAGACCAAAAGCTTGGCGCTCTATAGTTGGGATGTTTCAGCAGTTGTAGTTGGGCACGATGAACTGCTTCGGCTTTGGTGATTTTGCCACTCTTGAGTTCTCGATAGAAGGCACTAACAAACATCGCTGTTGATTCATCATCAATTTGCCATAGGGAAGCGATGGTACTACGTGCCCCAGCTCGGACAGCTGCTCCTGCTAGACCAAGTGCTGCACGGCTGTCTCCTGTTGCTGTCTGGCAAGCACTCAAAACCAATAATTCTACTACGGTTTTACTCTGATTGCGGAAGAGAGTATCAAAATCTTTGACATTGATCTGACCATCGAAATCTAATATAAAAGTGTCTTCAAGGCGGGAGCTAAACTGACCGTGGGTTGCCAAATGCACTATGTTGAATGAAGTAGCACCAATTTCACTTTCCAAATTCTTTTTCTTAAAATCTCCATCCAATAGGCTGGTTGTCGAAACTCCTGCTTTAGCAATACCGTCAAATTCAGATTTAATCGCCAGCAATGGTGCAAACTTGGGAAATCCTGGCGGTGGCTGAGTTAGCCCTGCGGTTAGCGCTCTTAGCTGCTGTTTTACCAGCGGTTTCGGGTCGAGGAGTTGTAGACCGACACTCAGGGCGATCGCATATTTCTCTACTAAATATTGTTTACCATCGTAGAGAGCTGCCATTGGTAAATTGCGTAATGGCCCATCTAGGACGAACACTAAAGTATCGACGCGACTTTGTTGCAATTGTGACTCAATGGGTTTAAGTAGCCAGTTGTAAACTTCTTGCGATTGGGTTTGGACGATCTTAGTAGCAGTTGGATTGACAAGATTTCTTCGCAGTTCTATTAAGAGTTTCTCTACTTCTCCTTGGGAAATCTTGGTACTGTAGCTTTGCAGAGGTTGTTGAGGAATTTTGACAATTACCTGGAGTTCGTCACGAAGAATAATTGGATAAAGGATGGCAGCCTTGGAATTATCTTTCTCTACGACTCGATCGAGGGCTACTTTCTGACCTTGCAGACAAGCTTCCTGAAAGAAGTCATCTAATTCGGCTAGTTGGAGTGCTTCAATCCGTTCGCGTGCTTTCTCCAATATTTTTTCATTTGGTTTTCCTTTTTGAGATTGCAGCAGTAACTCTACTGACTGGCGGTAGACGGGTTCTACGCTGTCTCGGAAATCAAATTGCACATCCTGGTTCACTACATCTTTATTAACTACTAAATCTCTGCGGAGAGACTCAAGAGTGTCTACAGCAGCATCATAAGCGGCGATCGCACCATTAATATCTTTTTGTGCCCAAAGCAATCTACCTAACTGCCACTCCAAGCTATAGGTAATTTCTGGTGCATTGCTACTCTGTGCCAAAGCTAATCCTTGCCGGGTTAGGTCTTGCGCTTCTGACCACTGTTTGGTTTCTTCATACAAGCCGCCTAAACTCTTCAGAGCATAAGCTTCTGCCCGTTTGTCTTCTAAACTGCGGGATTGCTGGATGGCACTAGCGAGTAATTTTGCTGAGTCTTTTGTACTTAATCCTGAGTAAAAACTGTGACTTGATGCTTGCAATACACCACTCTTGACTTTTGCTAAACTTTGTGAAAAGTTAACATGAGCGTAAATACTCGCACGGCTGAGGGGGAGTTGCTTGAGGTGGGACTGAATCGACGGCAAAAGAGTTTGAACCTTTGCCCATTCTCTATCTTTAATCAGTAGTCCCAGTTGATTGAGTTGTGCTTGAACTTTTGTGAGGGGTGAGGGAGATACTGCGACTGTTTGTTGATAATAGGCGATCGCCTGTTCCTTTTGGTTTTGTTTACGGGCATTATTCCCCAAGCTGAACAGACTAGCCCCAATATCAGCGCTTGATTGGAGATTTTGAGCAATTATCAAACTTTCTTCTAGGGCTTGGCGTGACTTTTTCAAATCGCCCAATACCAAAAGGGCATCACCGAGCGATCGCAAACTCACTGTCTTTTCTAGAGAATCTGGTTGAGATTTTAACGTCTTACTTATTCGGTCGAGTGTTTTGAACGCTCGCGGGTAAAATCCTTGGGTGCGCCACGCCTGTGCTTGATTGATTAGCGATCGCACCACGCCACTTTGATTATCTGCTTGTTTGTAAATTTCTTCTGTCCGCTGCCAAGTTGCCAAAGCTGCCTCGGACTGTCCCATTGCCAATTGCAGACGACCTTGAATATCTAGTGATTGGGCAAATATTTGCAGATTTTGGTTTTTATCCAGTCCTTGGAGTAAATTTAAGCTTTCTGTAATAGCCTGCTGCGCCTGACTCCATGCACCGAGTTGCTGGTAAGCTAGGGAAAGATTACTCAATGTGGCTGCCAGTGCAAGGCTCTCCCCTTGCTGCTTATATATTTGGACAGCCTGTTGTAACACTTCTACAGCTTTGGCAAATTTGCCATTACTGTATAAAACTTTGCCCTGCTGTAGGAGTGAAGCGGCATCAGTGGGCACAGCCAGCGATGTTAGACTATTTATTGGCAATTGGGATAAAGAATTGATAGAGCTAGGAACTTTTGCTAGCACTGGTGAACCGACAATGCATAGCAAAGCGATCAGGAAGTACAAAGGCAAACGTAAACAGTGAGTTAGTGGAGTCAGCCAGCGCGTCCTTGCCGTTTTCCAACTCCTGCTTTTAAACTTTAGAGAATTCGCGCCAAAAATCCTAGTTGTTTTAGCCATAAGCATGACGAGAGGTAGGTGATAACCAGAAACACATAGGCTAACAGGGTAATGTTACCATTCCCATTCCTCATCAATCTTTGAGCTTCCACAATTTTCTTATTTATGGCGATCGCAGTGAAACTTGATTGGCAAAGTAAATCAACTACATGGGTAGGGGCACATCATGTTGCATTGGTGTCAACTTAACGTAAAAGTCATCCTAGAACCAGCTTTTAGATTGTCTCGTTCCCCTGCTCCGACTGGGAATGCCGTCTTAGAGACTCCGCCTCTCTTGCTGGCGGCAGAGCCGCAATTGAAGTGCATTTCCAGCCCAGAGGCTGGAAACGAGGTTTTAAAGGGATTTGGGCTTAAGTTGATACCAATGAACATGTTGTGCCTCTACGATTATCTCTACCTCATCATGCAATTTGTTGTAGTTAAAAAGCGATCGCGAACCTTAACCAAAAACCCACCGAAATAGTGATGAGTAAAAAGTAAAATTAACTAGGCTTAGACATCAAATCAATTCCAGGAATGAATTCCTCGGCTGAAAATGGGGAGATTCATCAGTACTACTTCTGACTCAGCACTGGCTCAACCCTAACTATTCGCTAACAGCACCAATCATAATAATCCCTCCAATTCTGCAAACTTACGCAAACGCGGTAAACATTGGCGTTGATAAAAACTGCTTAATGTCGGAATTGACAACCCAAATTCCTCAGATAAATCTTTCCAGCTAACTTCTGGGGGTAAGCGTTTGAGAATTAACACCTGACAATTCACATCTGGACGCCCTTTAATGTAAGTACCGCGCAGTTGCTCATCCGAATCTGTCTTCGCCCATATTTCTAAGTCTTCCAAAATCGGAGGTGCTTGGGGGCTAGCCGGTAGATTATCTACAGGATCGATGGTTTCACTTGTTCCACCAGATGTAGACTGACGAATTTTCAGAGGGACTGTTGTGGCTTGTTCTCGGTTCTGCTTAAGGTAAAAGTCTTGTAGTCTCCGTTTTAGGTAAGCATTCAGCCAAGTGATCACACTGCCATAATTGGGATCGTAGATTTGACCTGTCAAACCTTCACAAACATTGCGACAGAAATACAACCAAGTTTGTTGTAGTGCGTCTTGATAGTAGGGAGTAGTTTCCCTCCAGAGTCTACTTGCTGTCAAGCGAATAATTTGCGTGAGCAGCTTCTGACGCTGGGGGCTTCCAGGTTGGTGTCCACAGGCTTCTGTAACTAAGCGGCGTAGCTGTTCATCGAATTGAACCATGACAATCTTGGCGAAGAAAGCAAGAATATCTTAGTATTGCGTATAACAACACCCGAAATAATTACCTTTCGTCAAGATACTGGGGACTGGGGACTGGGGACTGGGAGATTTGAGTATCTGAGGTGGATGACTGAGGCTCTAATTCTCTTTGTCTCCCAATCCCAGTCCCCAATCTCCTCAATACAATCCCAGCCAGGATAGGACATTTTCCCACCAAGAATATCGCAGATTACCTACACTCAATTTCATTTTGTTGCGAATATCTTGGATTTTCCAGTTGGTTAGTTTAGCTAGAGTTTGCGCCTCTTGTTCAAAACGTTTGGGTAAAGACTGCCTATATTCTCTACCAGCCTGACACTTGAGTTCCCCTTGGAACGGATGTTGTAAAACATAGCGTCCTTGGAAAGATTCACTGTTGGCAGTTTGTTGAAATATCAAGTCTTCAGGGAATTTGTCGCGGGTATAGCGAACATGCAATCGAGAGATGAAGACGTTACTTCTAGGAGAGGGACGACGAAAGCTGGGGGATACTGGCACATTACTTGTAGAATTATCATCTAGCCAAAATACACCTGCTTGCTTAAGTTCTTCTGGAGTTAGGGGTTCGGCAGAACAAGGATCGCAACTACCCATATCCCAAGCGTATTCTAAAAAACCAACTTTCCTGTCTTCTTTGGTGTAGATAGTTTGAAACATGGATTTGTAGAATTCACCAAATTCATCTTTGACAAATAAGGGAATGTTCGCGTCGGAGGGAATTTTTACCGTCCGATAGTTAGTGATTTCTGCCTGTCCTTGGGGCGAGAGAATGTAGACAATCAAATCCTGCTCTGTCTTAGCATTGATCATGCCTAAACGAATTGGCAGCATGAATTTAGGCGATTGGTATGAAATTTGTAGTGGACGGAGAAACTGGTAGCCAGATTGCTCGAATTTATCCAAATTGACTTTAGCAACAAAGAATTTCATTGAGGAGCGAATGTAAGGCTGAAGTAACTGTTTCGCACCTCTGGGGATTTTGTAGCCATTGCGTTTAAGCCAAGTTTCCAATCCACCAGATTCTTTCGCACTGAGGATCAAAATGTCGTACTCGCCAACGTTAAAACGTGCTTCAACCGTCACACCCAAACTAGCATCGTCCCTTGCACCCCCCGCTTCACTTCTCGCTGCTGCTGGGGCTGGTGCTGCTGATAACTCTCTTTCGTAAACTGGGGCGCAAGGATCTGGGTCGAAATATTCAACCAATCGCGGCGCACTAAAAGCATCTAGCCGCTCGATAATCTTGGGTTGGGTGACGCGAACTTGCTCTTTTTGCAGCACCGTTGGCACTGGTACTACCATTGCAAAATCTTTGACTTCGCCTTGAAAATCGTTTGCCATTGTCATGATAGTGCGATCGCCATCCCGCGCGATCGCTACCTGAGAAGCTTGGTTATACAGTTTTGTATCAGCTTTGGCTACATAAAATCCACAAAATGCCCAAGCTGCGGGGGCAAAGCATAAAACAGCTACAATAGCTAACAATAATGGTGTTAAAAGTCGAAAAAACTTCATTTTATACCTCTACTTTTTTAGTGCTAGACACTAGAGACGCGATGAATCGCGTCTGTACAAGAGTTAGGAGTGCTGAGTTAGGAGTTTTACCCCTGCTTCTTCATCTTTCTCTTGCCAAGTAAACCTTGGGGCTAACCAGAAAACATCTAGCAAGATGCTCAACGGTGCAAGGGCAAACAGCGCCCAGAAAACTGCTGTGGAAACAAAGAAATAATTTCGCAGGATAAAGGTTAATCCAGCGATGCAGATTGCCCAAACTATACGCCCAATTCGGGAATTGGGAATCGATCGCGGATCTGTAATCATAAATAGGGCGAACAGCAGCAAAGAGCCACTCATCAATCGATGCCAGTAAACATCCCAAGTCCAACCCAGCCAGAAATTGCGAATGGCTTCCAGCAAAGAGTAGGAACCCAAAAAAGCTGCTGTGGTGTCCCAACGACCAATGCGCTGCAAAATCATGCCGCCAGTACCGAGAAATAATAGCCCATACCACCACTCTTCACCCCATTGTCCCGGCGAAACCCAAGCATCGGGGGTGAGAATCAAGGCAGATATGATGCCAAAATTGGCGGGATTGAAGAAATGCTTATTGCCGACTTGGAAGATAAATTTGCTGACAATCGCAAGAACTGCGGCTATTGCCATTGTCGTCCAGTGGTCAGCCCGCAACAGTAAACTGAGTCCCAGTGAGGTAATTAAAGCACTGCGAAAATTTGGGCTTTGTCCTTTGTCATTTGCTAATGACCAATGACCAATACTTCGGCTTACCTCGGCTCCGCTCGGCACGAGTCGCTCAGTACAAGTGACTAATGACAATATCAATTGAGTTGCTAGACTTGTGGCGATCGCTACCCCAATCAACTCTGGTCGCAGCGTCCAATCTCGTGTACCGATTCCCAAGACTAGGAATAAGCCCAGAAATAAAATCTGATAATCTCGTATATCTTTTAGCAGCATTAACCCTTAATTCAGGGATTACCCTTAGATTTCTCATCAATCTAGACGAGTAATAGCTCAAATAGTATTGCTGTTACAAATTTTGTTACAAAGTAGATAAACGCAAAATGCAACTAGCTCCCCTCTTCCCAATTTTCTACCGCATTCTCCAGCCGAGTTTTCCCAACTGCCTTTGGGGTGGGAATCCCGATACTAAAGCGATCGCACTCACATTTGATGATGGGCCACATCCGCAATACACGCCCGAAGTCTTGGCTGTATTAGATCGTTACAAGATTACAGCGAGTTTTTTTTGGTTGGGTGTTTGCGTCAACCGTTCACCAGCCATTGCTAAAGCCGTTAGCGATCGCGGACACTGGATTGGATTGCATGGCTACGATCATCGCTCTTTTCCCATGCTTTCCCCAAATGACCTGAAGGACAGTTTAGAAAAAACCCAAGCTGCCATTTATAATGCCTGCAACCTGCAACCTCAACAAGTGCGAGATGTCCGTCCCCCCAATGGTTTCTTTACACCTGCTACTTTAAATTTTTTTTCTCAGTGGAATTACCGCCCAGTTATGTGGAGCGTTGTACCCGAAGACTGGGTGCGACCAGGTGTCACCACCGTGGTACAGCGAATTATGCAGCAGGTGAAAAATGGTTCAATAATTGTTTTGCATGATGGTGCTTGCGGTGGACAAGATGTTGCTGCCACAATTCAAATTCTCATTCCACAACTGCTACAACAAGGTTATGAGTTTGTGACTGTTAATACTCTGTGGCAGCAAGCTCAGGCTAACTAAAGGATTAGCCTGTCAAGTTAAATAAAAATCTGGTACTGGTGTGTTTAGTACTCAAAGTTAGCGATCGCTTATTTACATATTTTGCATAATTTGGCAAATATTTATCTGCGATTACGACATTGTAGTGGATAGCGCTTCCCCCGCCATGTCGTCCAACCATCTGCTATTTTAGTACTGCTGTTGTATTTGAGATACCAGTTATCTTGTTCTGCACCTAAATAACGAATACCTAAATCCTGTTTTTGTCTGCTGGAAAAACGTTTTCCTAGAGGAACCCACGGACTACCGTTATCACTAAACCGCCCGACAAGACGGACACCAGAAGTAGTAGAGCAAACATCACCGTTACAACTAGTTTGTGGATCATCGACTACTTTCCACTGCATTGTCGCTGGTCTACCGTCAATATTACAATCCCAGAGACCAAAGAACCACTCACCAGCAATTTGACTGGCTTTAACATGACTAGATGCCAATACCAAACTTGCAGGAACAATCGCCAAACCCAAAAGCCATTTTGTGATGTTTTTCATAATACTTCACCAATTCCTTAAGCTAATCTAAACTTTTTATTCACTTATACTTTCTATTCACTTATAGATATCAGTATTACTGTTTATGCAGATAATAAAAGTGTAAAGATTTAATATTTTTTGCGCATAGACTGCGACACCTTCCTGTTTGTGCAACTGAACGGATTAATCAATTACAAACGGGTGAACTGTTGCAGATTTTAAGGAAAGTGAGGTACACAACTATAGCGGTTCTCGGCCCTTGTGAGGTATAAGAACCCCACCCCCAACCCCCTCCCCGCAAGCGAAGAGGGGGCTAAGATGTACCTCATGTGATTAGGAAACGCTATATTTGTCTGTTACCCAGGTATAAAGCGTGTTTTACTACTGAATTCTGCTGTATTTAACTAACGAATTTTAAAATCTATCTGACCTGAGTGCATTGCTCTTATACACTGAGGATAATTGAAAACTTCTAAAAGTAAAAATTGAGTGCATTAACCTAATACCAAAACTTCTCCAACTGCGTTTATTGTTGAATATGACCGCAGAATGGCATGAAGATTTTCGTCCATTTTCTAGCCAGGAGTATCAGCCTTTGGTGGCTGATATCCCAGTGGCTTATGCTAGTTTCTAGAGTTGATGTGCGGCGAGAAAAGCTTCGACTTCAGCAGCAGTAGGTTGAGAAGCGATCGCACCTGCTTTAATAGTAGTCAGTGCCCCAACAGCACTGGCATAAGTGACAATGCGTTTTGCTGTTTCTGCATCCCGTAAGCTGTGGATACCATACTGACTCAGTTGGTAGATGAATCCTGCTAAAAAGCTATCTCCTGCACCAGTTGTATCAACTACAGGGATGGAAAAGGAGGGTAATTTGCCTTCGTTCTCACCCAGACAATAAGTGCAGCCGTTTTCCCCATCTGTCACCAGTACCCCCTCAATCGAAGCTAGACGATAAGTAATGGCTCCGGGATCTGCGGTTTCAAATAGCCATTCAGCTTCTTCTTTGGAGAGTTTGAGGAAATCGACTCGCTTAACTAATTCTGGAATTTTTTGATGGGCAATGTTTGGCTCTTTCCAAAATACAGGACGCCAATTGACATCCAGCACAATTTTTAAGTCGTAATGTTCTGCTAACTCTAGAGCGCGGTTTATTGCCGCTTCACTTTCAGGATAGGCTAATTCCAAAGTACCCAAAACTAGAAAATCTGCCTGTTGAAACAGCGAATCTGACAATTGTTTAGCTTGCAGGCGAGTATCGGCAAATTCTGCGGTATCGTACTGACCAAATCCGGCAAAGGTGCGATCGCCAGCCAGATCCCGTGTAACATAAACTTGCCGCGTTGGTGCTGTGGGATGGCGTTGTACTCCCGTAGTCTCTACACCTACATCTTGTAATAGCTTGACCAGTGCATTTCCTGGCTCATCTTCGCCAACAGCTCCGATAAATCCTGCTGACATTCCTAGCTTGACTAAAGCACAGGCTACATTAGCTGGTGCCCCTCCTGGATAGGGAGTCCAAGATTTCACTTCTTCCAGCTTTAGCCCTAATTGATCGGCTAAACAATCAAACAAAATTTCACCAAGGCACAAAACACGGGGATTGCTCATCTCATTTTCAATTTTAGATTTCGATTTGGGATTAGGAATTTACAGTATAAAATCTACAATAGTTTTTGCTAATCTGTCGCCAGTCCTTCATAGAATGAAATAGCAATTTTTACTACTCCTATAGCATATATATGCTTCTCATACTCGCTTCTTCTAACTAAGTGCTTAGATAATATATTTGTCAAAATAAGCTATATTTACTACATAAAGCTTCGCGTAGTTTATATTTTTGGTAACTTGAAATCCAAAGAAAATATTGACAATCATATTACTGCTAACACTTGAAACCCCTACCAAGAAAAGAATCTTCTAGAATTAGAAAGAGCGATTAAGTACATATACCAAGAGAGGATAGAAATAGTCATGGCTGGTGGCAAGTCTGAGACCCCCGTTAGTCTGTCAGACAGAGAACTGCAAATTATCGACCTAGTGGCCGCTGGCTTAACTAACCAAGAGATTGCAGGAAAACTGGAGATTAGCAAGCGTACAGTTGATAACCATATCAGTAATATTCTCACCAAGACTGAGACAGATAATCGAGTAGCTCTTGTCCGCTGGGCTTTACAGTGGGGCAAAGTCTGTTTGAATGATGTCAATTGCTGTACTCTACCGAACCAGAACGAATGAACAATTTACTAGTAGAAGCGTAATTGCTTTGGTCTAGTAAATTACAAGCCAATTTTGAGTTTTACTGATTGTTCCCCTTTTTACGCCTAAGTTTTCAGTGTGAACACTCTACCAAAAGTTCCGAGTCCATCACTCAGCCGGAGTTTATGTTAGTGGAGCCAGCTGACCCTCGGACTCGGAAACTATCAAAGATTAGAATTCTTTTGCAAATTGACTGGGGATTGGGGGCTGGGGATAAGGGGTAATGGGGACTGGGATGGGAGAACAATCTACAATGCCCCATGCCCCAGCTAAACAATCATCTACAAAAATTAGCAACAATTTCAGTGGTGCAAGCGTTACATTTGAAAGAAATCTATGTTGCCCCATCGGCTTTGGGAGTAGTGTACCAATGAATACTTCCGCTTCTTTTCAGGGTAGCTCGTCTCCCTTTGAATTTTTTAACTTTGATTTTACGATACCTGTATCTGAGAAGGTTCCAAGTCTGGAAGAGCAATCTTCAGATTTTCCGCAAACCACACAAGATGCCGACTTACTCAGACAGCTATCGTTTATTCCAGGGTTGAAAGAAATTTTGATGCTGCGGCAGGTTCACGCTTTAGAACATGCTACTGTTTGGGTTCTTAGCGAATCAAAAAGCGCCTATTCTGCCCCAGCAGAATCTACTAATGTTCAATTAGATAATGAACTATTAGGCGGTTTATCTACTGAGCAGGGATTCTACCTTTATGGTGAGGTAAATATTAGTGATTTGCGGCGTGCAGTCACACTTGCTCGACATCGCATCACCAGTGGGGAATGGGATTTGGCCGTACATCCCCGTTGTGGCACAAATTTATCAGTAGCAATGCTCTTAACGGCTGGACTAGCTGTCGGTGTGCATCTATTGCTACCATTTCGACCAACCGAGCAACTTATAGGTTTGGGGTTAGCAGCAACGACGGCCGCGGAACTCGCACCTGATTTAGGTTATATGGCACAGCGTTACCTAACAACTGCCATTCCTTTTAACCTAGCAATTGAAAATATTACCCGTACACGCGATGTTTGGGGGCGTGAGGCACATTTTGTTAAAGTAGGCTGGCAAGAATGAAGAGAGCAAGAAGATATGAGGAGGACAAAATAAAATTTTCTCCCCCATCTCTCCACACTTCCTACTTCCTACTCCCATAAAAAAATTATGAGAAAACTTTACTTCTTACTTCCCGGTACAGATAGCAAATTTGCCTGTGGTGGTCTTTGGGCTGAGTTAAAAGCACTTAATCTGGCTCAGAATTTCTGTAGTGCTGAAGTTGTAACTTACCGTCAACGGGAAAAAGATAAGCTTTTTATTGATGATTTACTAAAAGAGAAAAATTTAAATGATGTAATTTTTGTGATCAGTTGGGGATTTGATATAGCTCAACTCGTGGCTAAACTTAAGCAATATAATGTCGTTTACCATGCACATAGCGCAGGTTATTCATTTAGGCTACCTGCAAGTATTCCAATCATGACTGTTAGCCGCTATACAATGGGATATTGGGGAGAAAAATCACCCAATTCTCTGATTTATTATTTGCCCAATCAAATTTCTGATGAGTTTCAAAATTTAGGTTTGGAACGGGATATTGATGTTTTAGTTCAAGCTCGGAAGTCTTCGGAATATTTAATTAAAGAATTGATTCCGGCGTTGCAAAAACGTTGTAAAGTATTGGTTGTTGACTCTTATGTAGAGGATTTACCCGGACTATTCAACCGAGCGAAGGTTTACCTCTATGATTCGGCTGAGTACTGGGCACAACAGCGTGTTAGTGAAGGATTTGGTCTACAACCAATGGAAGCTCTTGCTTGTGGCTGTCAAGTATTTTCTAGTGTCAACGGTGGACTAGCTGATTACTTAGACCCTGGATTTAATTGTTATAAAATTGCTGGATATTCTCAAGAGTATGATGTGCAACGTATTGTGAAAGTGATTGAATCTTCGGTAGTTTTTAGCTTGTCTGAAGATTTTTTGGTTGAGCATCGGACTGAAAACATTATTAAGCGTTTTCAAGTTATTCTGGATGAGTTAAATGAGTTTTTTGATCACAAGATTCAGCAGCCATCTAATATTAAGGATTTTACTAAAATACGGATGGCGAAATTACTTGCTCAGAAGATATATGGGAAGTTGAGGAAGAAATATTTTAAGTAATAGAAACGAACCGCAGAGGCACTGAGAACACAGAGAGAAGAGAGGAAATTGAATGAATCGGCGGTTATTAGTTACTGGGGGTGCGGGGTTTATTGGGGCGAATTTTGTGCATCATTGGTGTCAGGTTTATCCAGGCGATCGCGTGGTGGTGTTAGATGCTCTTACTTATGCAGGGAATCGTCTGAATTTGGCGCTGGTTGAGGGAAAAGAGAATTTTCGGTTTGTGCAGGGAGATATTTGCGATCGCACTATCATAGATGAGCTATTATCAACGGAAAATATTGATACCATCGCTCATTTTGCCGCTGAATCTCATGTCGATCGTTCGATTCTTGGACCGGCTGCTTTTGTGCAAACTAATGTAGTCGGAACTTTCACTCTGCTGGAAGCTTTTCGACAACATTGGGAGGCGAAAGCACAGCCATCTGATTATCGTTTACTGCACGTTTCTACTGATGAAGTCTATGGCAGTTTGGGTGCAGATGATGCAGCTTTTTGTGAAACGACACCCTACGCTCCCAATAGTCCCTATTCAGCTTCCAAAGCGGGTAGCGATCATTTAGTCCGTGCTTATTATCATACTTATCAACTTCCAACTATTATCACAAATTGCTCTAATAATTACGGCCCTTATCAGTTTCCCGAAAAACTAATTCCTCTGATGTGTATCAACACTTTGATCGGGAAACCATTACCTGTTTATGGTGATGGTAAAAATGTACGGGATTGGCTTTATGTGGGCGATCATTGCCGTGCTTTAGATGTAGTAATTAATCATGGTCAACCAGGAGAAACGTACAATATTGGTGGCAACAATGAGGTGGAAAATATTAACCTCGTGCAACTTTTGTGTCAGATGATGGATGAATTAGCACCTGATTTACCAGTATATCCAGCCAAGCAGTTGATTACTTTTGTTAAGGATAGACAAGGACATGACAGGAGATATGCAATTAACGCGAACAAAATTAAAACTCAGCTTGGTTGGACGCCTTCAGTAACAATTGCGGAGGGTTTACGTTTAACAGTTGAATGGTATCTCAATCATCGTGATTGGTGGGAGCCTTTGCTGTCTGCGGAATATCAAGCTTACTATCGCAAAAATTATTTGTAACCCACATTCTGCACCCAATAGTGTCACTAATTTCCCGCACAGCAGCAACGACGCGCAAGGATGCCAACAACGCGCCGGAACCGTTGTATTGTGAATATTCGTGAAATATCTCGGTCAAATAATCGTCGATCTCTTCCGGGTGCTTGCGGAAGTACTCTTCTTCAAATTCATCAAGTCTTCTAAATTTTCTCACGGCTGAGATACTACTTTTTTAATAAAATTATCTGGCTCCGACAGTTTTTGTAGATAATGACTATCCTTGAATATAAGGGAATCAGATCAACGTAAATTGCCAGCAGGTGTTAAGATGCTGCAACCAGAACAGATATTACAAGATCGTTATCAAATCCAGCGTCAACTCGGCAACAATGGAATTCGCCAAACTTGGCAAGCATTGGATTTACAAGGCTCTGATGGCGAAAATTCTATCGTTGTGGTCAAACTTTTGGCCTTTGGGGGTACTGTACAGTGGGATGACCTGAAACTTTTTGAGAGGGAAGCACAAATTCTTAAACAGTTAAATCATCCCCGCATCCCTCGATATATAGATTATTTTTGTATCGACGATCGCACACTCTGGTTTGCCTTAATCCAAGAATATATTCCTGGTGAGTCGCTTAAGGAAAAACTTGCAGTTGGCAAAAGGTTTAGTGAAAAGCGAGCGAGAAAAATTGCTGTTGAGGTTTTAAATATTCTCACCTATCTACATGAATTGAATCCAGGAGTGTTGCATAGAGATATTAAACCGAGTAATTTAATCTGGGGCGACGATAATCAGATTTATTTAGTTGATTTTGGCGCAGTTCAAGATAAAGCGGCAAGAGAAGGCGTTACTTTTACCGTTGTCGGTACTTATGGTTATGCCCCAATGGAACAATTTGGTGGTAGAGCTGTTGCGGCTTCAGACTTATATGCATTAGGAGCGACTTTAATTCATTTGCTCACTGGAACTTCCCCCTCTGATTTGCCCCAGCAGGATTTGCGATTGCAATTTACAGATCGAGTTAACCTCAGCCCCAGTTTTGTCAGTTGGCTACAAAAGTTGATAGAACCCGCTCCCGAACAAAGATTTACTAGTGCAAGCATTGCGCTGAATGCTCTCAAATCGGGACTGACTGTCAAATCTGCAAACAATAATCAGCTTTTGCCGCTAAAAGAAATCATCAACAATTCTGGATGCGGCATAAGTAATCAGAATGAAACAGTCCCAGAGGAAATTCTCGGTTGGAATTGGGGCGCTTTTCTGATGCCTTGGTTGTGGATGTGGCCGAATCAGGTATGGTATGGGCTATTCTGTTTTGTACCACACGGTTGGTGGTTAATGGCGATCGCACTCGGTGCAAAAGGTAATGAATGGGCTTGGAAAAGTAGGCAGTGGCGCAGTATTGAACAATTCAAAGCGCATCAGAGAGGCTGGGCGATCGCTGGTATTCTACTTGGAGCGCCTATTAGTATTATGTTGTGGGTTCGAGCGATCGCTTTACTCAAATCTGCACTGTAAGGCAGTCTTTTGGGTAAATATTAAGGGAGAGTTTTTTAGGCAGATAAGTACAAGGGAAGGGTTCAACAAATGGTTCAAATTCTTCAAGGAAAAGATATCACCCTAGCCCAACTGATTGATGAATTTGGTCTACAACTTGCAGACGACGAAGATTTTTTTTCAGAATGGCGGCATGATTTACCTAAGTTGAGTGACTTAGAAAAGCAATCTCTCAACGAAGTCAAGACAGAATATTTGCATCTATCGAAATATCCTATTTTAGAACCTGTAGTCAAAATGGTGGTGCTATCTCCACTATTGCGTCTAGCAGGTTTTTATCAACCGCCTTTCTACATTGCTTCAGAACAAGAGGTAAAAATTTCTTCTGAAGACGAAGGCACGATTATCAGAGGACGTATTGACATCTTGGTGTTCCATCCTCCATTTTGGGTTTTGGTTATTGAGGCAAAACGAGCAGATTATTCGTTAGTGCCAGCAATTTCACAAGCATTGGCTTATATGTTGGCAGATGCAACTTCAGCTAAACCTGTTTTTGGCTTTATCACCAATGGTAATGAATTTAGATTTATCAAACTGCTAAAAACTGAAACTCCACAATATTCTCTATCTGATTTGTTTGCTTTAGATAGTCGTGATGACATATATATTGTCCTGAAAGTGTTAAAGCACCTAGCTCATTTAATTCGTAATTCGTAATCTTGTACGGTGCGTTATGCCCTTGGCTAACGCACCATCGTAAATGTAATACGGTTCGGTTAAGCCTAAAAAAATGTGTTGTTGAGTAACAAAATCCTACTTTTTAGGGGGTTTGTTGGGTAACGCGTTGCCTCAACCAAGCTACAAATATTCTTAACGATACAAAACCTGTCCCTCTCCGACTCGGAGAGGGACAGACTTGAACTTTAGTTCAAGGCAGGGAGAGGTTCGTCGAACTCACGTTAAGTTAACTACCCTACCAACTCCATTTCTAACTACTAACTTGCGATTCAACTACACCCACAGGACAAGAAACATTTGTCCCCCCTAAACCACAATACCCGTTGGGATTTTTAGCTAGGTATTGCTGATGGTAAGCTTCAGCGTAGTAGAATTCCGGCGCATCCAAGATTTCTGTAGTAATCTTGCCATAACCTGCGCTGTTGAGGGCTTGCTGATAAGCTTCCCGCGATGCTTCTGCTAGCTGCTTTTGATTTTCGGAATATACATAAATTCCCGAACGGTATTGAGTGCCAGCATCATTACCTTGGCGCATCCCTTGGGTGGGATTGTGGCTTTCCCAAAAGACTTTGAGCAGTTCGGCATAACTAATCACTTTGGGATCGAATACAACCAACACCACTTCATTGTGACCGGTTCGCCCACTACATACCTCTTCATAAGTGGGGTTGGGTGTTAAACCAGCAGCGTAACCGACTGCGGTGGTGTAAACTCCTTTAAGTTGCCAGAATTTGCGTTCTGCACCCCAAAAACAGCCCAAGCCAAAGATTACCTTCTCCAATCCATCGGGAAAAGGAGGTTTTAAGGGATTTTTGTTGACATAATGAGCGGCGGGTACTGACATAGATTGTGCCCTTCCTGACAAAGCTTCTTCAGGTGTGGGCATAACTGACTTTTTGCCAAATCCGAATAGTGCCATTGATTTTGACTCTGAATATATATCTTTACCTTACTTACTATTTTAACGCTGTAAAGATTCTGGCATCGCTTGGGGTTTTCTCAGAGTCTCTCTGCAAAGTGTTGACCTTTACAGAAACAATCCTGAAATCAAGCTCTTTCCTTGAGCGCCTGTTTAGCAAACCTACTAACCCTGCCTTGCGAATCATTGCTTAACCGCTCCAAAATTGAAATCGGTGTATTGATATTTATGGCTACATTTGCCCGAATACTGTAGTCGGCATGAACTGCTAATTGTTCTAGCAAATAGACGGGGGTATTGGGATGAGCAGCGATAGCGCCTAGACCACTAATCGTATTTGCATGTTGCGTTTGGTTGATTTTTAGATAAAGCTTCTCCAGCCCATCTGAGGGTGTATTGGGGTTTTTAGCGAGATTTCTGAAAAAATCAATGCTTACAAATTTAGCTTGATAGTCTATAAGTGCAAGCAGCATAGTGGGTGGTGTTTTCAAAGACAATGCGATCGCCCTTACTACATCAGGCTCATTCATCTGCAACAGATTTTCTAACACTTTTGGAGTGATGTCAGAACGTCTCACCAATTCAAGCGCACTTTGTTTATAGAAGATTTGATTCGATGACGAGACTCCCTGATGTTGCTTAACCAAGAACTCTGCAAAAAACTCTAGAACGGTAGAGGTTGCATTGGGATGGTTTGCGGCTTTGAAGGGTACATATTGATTGAAGGGTACATATTCATCATCCTGCGCGAGCTTTTCTAAAACCTTTGCAGGGGTTGAGGGATGGGTAGCAACCAATCGCCGGACAGAGACTCGTCGATCGCTGGCTAATCGCTCTAGCAAGTCGATGGATGTTCCAGGTTTTCCCTCGATAAAATTGATGATGGCGATCGCAGTTTCTGAAACATTTGGATGGTTCTTGACCAGATCGCGAATTTCTTTTTCATTTTCTCCCGCTAGTTTTTCCAATATTGCGCTTGGTGCTTGAGGATTTCGAGCAATTGCTTTATGCATACTTCTCCAATCTGCAAACGTATTGAGCAGGGATAAGGGTGTTTTGGGGTTCTCAGCGATCGCTATTTTGATATTCCAGCTTCCATCCTCGGCTAGTTGAAGCAATAACGATTCAGAAGTATTCAAATTTTGAGCGATCGCGGTAAAAAGTCCATCAAAATCAGATTCATCAGCATTTTCGTGATCGCAGAAAACAGGCGGGCCTTCTACTACAAGTCGTTCCAGGATGTGAAGAGGTGTTTTTGGATTTCCAGCCACAGCACAAAGAATTTCCTTATCCTCGATTTTAGATAACTGAGCGATCGCACTTTCACTAGTTGTTGTGCTACGCGCTAAAGAGAGCCTGACAAAATGGCTCTCAGGATTTTCCAGCAACAAAAGATTGAAAATCGGGTTCGCCGTAATTGCGTCTGGAAACTCCTTACCTAATTTCAGCAACACTTCAGTAGGCGTATTCGGATTTCTAGCTACAGCGTGACGAACTTCCGGCTGAGGATGTAAAGATAGCTTCTCAAGCACTACAACCGAGGTGTCAACAGCCGAGGCTAATGCAAAATCGTTGTCATCAAGCATAGTAAAGATTTTTATAGATATAGAATGAGTTTTCCCAAAATCTAAGGACACTTTTAGATTAGACTTTTACGAAACTTCATCAATATTACGAATACTTTTCAAGAAGAACTTGGTGTTAAAAGCTACTCATGGATAAAATACCGAAAATTGACCGTCAAAGGGAGCATCAAGCGAACGAACGGACATTTCTGGCTTGGCTACGCACTTCTATTGCATTGATTGGCTTTGGTTTTGCGATCGCGCGATTTGGTATATTTCTGCGTCAGTTGAATACTGCTATTACTCAACAAGAACCTCCGGTAAGTCCATTATCTAACTCGGAAAATTTGGGTGTTGCTTTGGTAATTTTTGGTATTTCGACTATTGCCTTAGCTGCGTGGCGATACAACCAAGTTTTCTGGCAAATTGAAGCAGGGAACTATAGACCAAATAGGTTAATGGTTTGGATCATGACCGGAGTAGTAATTATTTTGGGGTTTCTCAGTCTTCCTTTACTCTTAAGGCGCGATAAAGTACCTTCTCGTTCTCCGCTTCCCATTCAACCACAGTCCCGAAATTTGCATTAAATACAGCAGGAGTCAGAATTCAGGAGTCAGAATACACTTTTTATACAGACGCATTTTTTGTAACTTTTTTGCCGTTCCTCAATCAATCTTAGGGTAGGCGTAGCCCAACCCAGCCCGGATTTCTCACGCATAGAAAGTGTGGGGAGTGTGGGGAGTGTGGGGGGTAAGACTTCTTCCCCATCCTCCCACACCTCCCACACCTCCCACACCTCCCACACCTCCCACACCTCCCACACCTCCCACACCTCCCACACCCCTTGGATTTATCGCACTTCATATCTAGCAAGCTTTTAGACTTTTTGTAATCGTCGCTTTCAGCTTGAGCTGAATCGTCATACACTGATTTTGAACTAATGAAAGCGGTTGCCCTCAAAGAAACGATGAGCGAAAGTAAGATATCAGAGATATTAGAAACCTTCGAGGCAGACTTGCTGTCGGAGTGGACTCAAGAACTAGCCACTGTGAATATTCGGAGAGGCTTGATTAAAGAAGCACAGTTAAAGGAGGAGTGCCGGGAATTCCTTAGTTTGTTTCGGATTGCCGTTGGGCGGGGCAACTTTACCAATATTCAGGCAGGGGAGTGGCAGGAAATGCGGGAGCTGCTCAACAGCATTTCTCGATCGCGATCGCAAAATGGTTTCACACCCTCTGAAACGGCTACATTCGTCTTTTCATTCAAGCAACCCCTCTTCAAACAAATGCGTCAGCAATTGCAAGACCCCATTGAGTTGGGTGAAAATATCTGGTTAGCCACAAACTTACTGGATCAGCTAGGATTGCTGACAGTTGAAGTTTATCAAAAGGCGCGGGAAGAGGTGATTTTGCGGCAGCAGGAAGAGTTGATGGAGCTGTCTACCCCAGTGGTTAAACTCTGGGAGGGAATTTTGGCATTGCCGATTATCGGCACCCTGGATAGTGCCCGGACTCAAATGATGATGGAGTCGTTATTGCAGAAGATTCTCGAAACAGGTTCAGAAATTGCCATCATTGACATTACCGGGGTTCCCACTGTCGATACCCTGACTGCTCAACATCTGCTTAAGACCGTTACCGCCGCGCGTCTCATGGGAGCTGATTGTATGATCAGTGGCATTCGCCCTCAAATTGCCCAAACGATCGTTTATCTCGGCATTGATTTGACAAATGTAGTCACAAAAGCAACCTTAGCCGATGCCTTTCTCACGGCACTAAAACGGTTGGGAACGACCATTACCCGCTCTCAATCCAAATAGCTGGAAGGAAGCAATGGAAAGTATTCCTATACTTAAAATGGGCAATTTTCTACTTGTGACGATCCAGGTAGATATGCACGATCGCCTCGCCATGACGCTACAGGAAGACCTGACCAACCGCATCACTCAAACTCACGCTCACGGTGTCCTGATTGATATTTCGGGGTTAGAGATTGTTGATTCCTTCATTGGTAGGATTTTAGGCAACATTGCCAGAATGTCACGGGTGCTGGATGCTGAGACAGTTGTCGTCGGGATGCAGCCTGCTGTGGCAATCACCCTAGTGGAATTGGGGATGTCACTGACGGGGATTCGCACTGCCTTAAACGTCGAAAAGGGTATGGCATTGTTGCGAGCGTCACTCAATGAAACCACAAATCAAATCACTGCCACTAAATGGCGTGCAGATGACGATGCAGAAGACTGAAACTATCGACATTCAATCTTCTACAGATGTAGTTTTAGTTCGGCAGTCTGTGCGCCAGCTAGCCGTGGAAATTGGCTTTGGCTTAGTAGACCAAACTAAAATTATCACCGCCGCCAGTGAGTTAGCCCGCAATACCCTAGACTACGGAGGAGGCGGCACAGTCAAGCTAGAAACGCTTCAGGAAGGACGACGACGAGGACTCCGGCTGACCTTTGAAGATCGGGGGCCGGGTATTCCCGATATCGATCTGGCGCTAAAGGATGGGTTCACCACGGGCAACGGCTTAGGTATGGGGCTGGGTGGTGCCAAACGACTTGCCAACGAGTTTGAGATTCAGTCTGTGGTGGGAGAAGGGACACGGATAATAATTGTACGATGGAAATAAAATGAGAGAATCTGTCGCCGTCACAATTACTGAATCTAGCCAAACTGGGGAAGCCAGACGGGCAGCGATGGGTTTAGCAACTCGGCTCGGTTTTCAGGAAACAGAACGGGGCAAGGTTGGGATTGTGGTGACAGAAATTGCGAACAATCTGGTACAGCACGCCCACGGCGGAATCGTGCTGCTGCGATCGCTCAAGGAAGATTCCAGAATTGGCATTGAAATCTTATCGCTAGATAAAGGACGGGGAATGGTCGATGTGGATGAGTGTTTGCAAGATGGCTTTTCCACAGCCGGAACCTTGGGTAATGGTATGGGTGCAATTCGTCGCCTTTCTGGTTTATTGGAAATTTACTCCGTTCCCAACCAAGGTACAGCCCTTCTCGCTCACCTCTGGCCAGACTCAGCACCCCATCAACCTGAGAAGATTTTAGAAATTGGAGCGATCTGTTTGCCCATACGAGGAGAAGAGGTTTCAGGAGATACCTGGGCATCGGAAGTCGATTGTTGCCGTAGCTTGTTGTTAGTAGCTGATGGTTTAGGGCATGGGCCTGCGGCTGCTTCTGCTGCTTCTGCTGCCGTGAAAATGTTTCAAGAAAATCTTCATCGTTCTCCTGGGGCGATCGTCGAAGCTGCCCACGCCGCCTTGCGAAGTACGCGAGGCGCAGCACTCGCCATTGCCGAAATCGACTTTGAACAACAGTCTGTCCGCTTTGCTGGCATTGGCAATATTGCTGCCAGCATTTTCTCCTTTACTGAGCATCGCCATCTGTTATCTCACAATGGCACGGTGGGACATGAAATCCGCAAAATTCAAGAGTTTAGCTATCCCTGGTATGCCAACGGAATTTTAATTATGCATTCTGACGGATTAAGCGCTAAGTGGCAGATCGATCGCTATCCCGGCTTGATGCAAAAACATCCCAGCCTGATTGCAGGAGTTCTATACCGAGACTTTAACCGAGAGCGGGATGATGTGACGGTGTTAGTTGCGAAAGGAATGGGCAGATGACAAGCGTTTTCACGATCGCCATCCAGTACGAACAGGATGTTGTGCAAGCTCGGCAACGAACTCGTGAGATCGCCGAGCAGTTGGGCTTTGATGCTCAAGATCGGGCACGATTGGCAACGGCAGTTTCCGAAATTGCGCGTAATGCCTTTCAATATGCCCAAGGTGGAACAGTTGAATTTTCTGTGGCGGGAGAGCCGCAAGCGTTTCTGATTCGGATTCAGGATCGGGGTGGGGGTATTCCTGATTTAGCAGATGTTTTGGCCGGACGCTACACCTCTGATACGGGAGCGGGGCTAGGCATCGTGGGTACTCGTAAATTGATGGATTTCTTCGAGATTGAATCACTGCCGGAGCAAGGAACAACAGTAACAATCGGTAAAAGGTTGTCGAAGCGCACACCCACTTTCAGCGATTCGCAATTGCAGCAGATTCGAGAAACCGTAATTGGGCGATCGCCCGAAAATCCCTATCAAGAAATCCAGCAGCAAAACCAGGAGTTACTCCGGGCTATGGCAGAGCTACGGAAACGCGAGGAAGAACTGAGCCAACTCAATCAGGAATTGGAAGATACCAATCGCGGTGTGGTTGCCCTCTATGCAGAACTGGATGAAAAGGCAAGCTCCCTGCAACAGGTAAACGAGCTAAAAACCCGCTTTCTCTCGAACATGAGTCACGAATTTCGCACACCGCTCAACTCGATTTTGTCCCTCTCTCGGATGCTGTTGGCACGGATGGATGGCGATTTGACCATCGAGCAAGAAAAACAGGTGAAATTCATCCAAAAGGCGGCAAGCGGATTATCAGAACTGGTTAACGACTTACTGGATTTGGCAAAGGTGGAAGCTGGAAAAATTGAAGTGCATCCCAGTTCCTTTGAAGTGAGTGACTTGTTTGCTACCCTGCGGGGGATGCTGCGCCCATTATTGGTTCAAGGCTCCTCTGTGGCGCTGATTGTCGAGGAAGCTGAAGCTATTTTGCCACTCTATACCGATGAGGGGAAAGTCGCTCAAATTCTGAGAAACTTTGTCTCAAATGCCCTCAAATTTACCGAGCAGGGAGAGGTGCGCGTCAGCGCTGTGCAAACGGGTCATACCGTCACCTTCTCTGTATCTGATACGGGCATCGGCATTGCTCCCGCCGATCAAGAACGGATTTTTGAGGATTTTATGCAAATTGAGTCCCCTCTGCAAAAGCAGGTGAAGGGAACCGGGTTAGGATTGCCGTTATCGCGCAAGCTAGCGGAGCTAATCGGTGGCAGCATTTCGGTGAAAAGTCAGCTGGGTGAAGGCACTACCTTTACAGCCTTGATTCCCATCGTCTACCCAGATGCCACCGAATTGACCACCGTACTGCAACCAATTGCATCAGTTGAGCCAACTCGCCTGCCCATTCTGGTGGTTGAAGATCATCCAGAAACCCTATTTATTTACGAAAAGCACCTTCAGCAATCAATCTATCAATTGATTGCTACCCGCACCTTAGCTCAAGCAAGGCTTGCCTTACAAAAACTTCGACCAGCGGCAATTATGCTAGATATTCTACTGGAGGGGCAAAACGGCTGGACGTTCTTGCGAGAAATCAAAGGGGATGAAATGACTCGTACTATCCCTGTACTCGTTATTACCATCATTGATAACGAGAAGCAAGCACTGGCGCTAGGAGCAGACGGTTTTCTAATTAAGCCGGTAGACAGATTGCCCCTGTTGAACAAACTCAATAGGCTAATTACTGAGAACAAGCCTCAAAAAATCTTGTTAATTGACGATGACCCCGCCTATCGGTATCTGGTGAAACAATTGTTAATAAATACACCATTGAACATTTTAGAAGCCGCGAACGGACAAGAAGGATTAAATTTGGCACAACGAGAGCAGCCAACTGCGATCGTGCTGGACTTGGAGATGCCAGAGATCGGCGGGTTTGATGTACTCAAGCAGCTTAAAAACAATTCCGTCACTCAGTCGATTCCTGTGATTATTCACTCATCTGCCCAACTGGATGCAGAAGCACATAGCCAGTTAGCGGAACAAACCATAGCCATTGTTTCTAAAGAAACAGGCTCTCAAACCACGGCGATCGCTCAACTTCAAGATGCGCTCGTCAAAGCCGGACTCGTTCTAGAGGTTTAAGGGAAAAGTCATGTCTGAGCCACGGGTTACGATCCTGCATGTTGACGATAACGAAGCCAATCGTTACGTTGTTACCCGTATTTTGCAAAATGCAGGCTTTATTGTCGTGGAAGCGGCAACTGGAACGACAGGATTAGAAGCCGTTGCTAACTTTCAGCCTGACTTAATAATTTTAGATGTCCAATTACCAGATATCAGCGGTTTTGAAGTCTGTCGCCAAATTAAGGCAAACCCGGAAACGGCTTTTATTCCTGTGCTACACCTTTCTGCAAGTTTTGTCCAAAGCCAGGATAAAGCAGAAGGCTTGGATAGTGGTGCCGATGCTTATCTGGTGCAACCTGTTGAACCGATTGAACTGCTTGCCACTTTGCGATCGCTGCTGCGAATTCGTCGGGCGGAGGAAGCTGCTTTGTCCTCAGCGCGGGAGTGGCAAACCACCTTTGACTCCATGAACGACGGCGTTTCTCTGGTTGACCGAGAAGGTAGAATTATGCGGTGTAATCGAGCGATGATGCAGCTTTTTTGCAAGCCCTCCCACGAAATCTTAGGTTATGCCCACCATGAATTGATGGGCGCAGAATTGGGAATCGGCGATGGCGCTTGCTTTCGCCGTGCGAAAGAAACCCACCAACGGCAAGTTCTCGAATTTCAGTCTCAACAACGGTGGTTTGCCAAAACCATCGATCCGGTACTTGATGGGGATGGGAATCTTACAGGCGCCGTTTTCATTCTGTCCGATATCACCGAACGTAAACGAGCAGAAGCCTTGCTGCAAGAGCAAAACGATCGCCTCAATCAACTGATGATTTCTTTGCAGCAACAGACTGAACAAGCGCAGCAAGCCAACCGCATCAAAGATGAGTTTCTGGCAGTGCTGTCTCATGAATTGCGATCGCCCCTGAATCCAATTCTAGGTTGGGCAAGAATTCTGCAAAAGAGTCACCAGGATGCAGCCAAAACTCAGTACGCCCTCGAAACGATCGAGCGCAACGCGAAACTGCAAGCACAACTAATCGAAGATTTGCTCGATGTGTCGCGTATTCTCCAAGGTAAGTTGAGTTTAAACACACTTCCAGTCGGTCTAACTTTTACCATCAAAGCTGCCCTTGAAACCGTGCGGCTTGCTGCTGAAGCTAAATCTATTCAGATTCAAACAATATTTGAACCGAATGTTGGGCAAGTGTTGGGTGATTCTGGTCGTTTGCAACAGGTTGTTTGGAATCTACTTGCCAACGCAATTAAATTTACGTCACAGGGTGGTCGAGTAGAGGTGCGGTTAGAAAGTATAAAGGATGAAGTAGACACTCATCCTGCGGAATATACTCAAATCACTGTCAGCGACACTGGCAGGGGCATCTCCGGTGACTTTCTGCCCTACGTCTTTGACTACTTTCGCCAAGCCGATGGGACAACGACGCGAAAATTTGGCGGGTTGGGGTTAGGGTTAGCAATCGTGCGTCATTTAGTTGAATTGCACGGCGGAACCGTTCAGGCGGCCAGTCCTGGAGAAGAGCAAGGAGCAGTATTTACAGTCAAACTTCCACTGATCGCTGCTTCAAAATTGAATCAAGTTAATACAGCCGATCGCGATCGCTCAGATTTCAATCTCAATGGATTGCAAACGCTGCTTGTAGACGATGATAGAGATTCGCGGGAGTTCATTGCCTTCGTGCTAGAACAGTACGGGGCACAAGTGACTGAAGTAGACTCAGCACATGATGCTCTGAACAATTTGATGCAAACAAAATTTGATTTATTAATTAGTGATATTGGTATGCCCGATATGGATGGCTACACCCTAATTCGTCAAATTAGAAAGCAGTCACCCGATCGGGGCGGAGAAATTCCAGCGATCGCTCTAACTGCTTATGCGGGAGAAACCGATCGACAACAAGCACTAGCCGCCGGATTTCAACAGCATATTTCTAAACCAATTGAGCTAGAAGTATTAATACAGGCTATTTTGACGATAGTAACGGTATAGCAACCTGAATTTTGCCTTATCTATTGAAGCTAATCTCTGAAATCATCTTTAGCATTCTTTCTGCGATCGCTGCGTTTAATAAACCTATTTTAAGTAAACGCTCATTCGTAATAGGTTAACTTACTTCTGCTATAATCCAACATCTAAAAGTGAATACTACTTTAAATTATCCCGTGCAGCAGCACGAACAATACGATTGGGGTCTTGGGTTAGTTGTTGGCAAATATCGCGGTCAGTATTTGGATTTTGAGCGATCGCATATCTTTCTGGCCAAAACCAAGATTTATAGTATCTTGCCAGAAATGAACTGGGTATATGAGGATTCATGAGAACCAAAAAGCGAGAAAAGGATGGTCTATCGGGAAATTTTAGACACCGATCCAAGAAAGGAATCGCCACTTCTGGTTCTTGAGTCAGTAAACTTTTAACAGCAGCTAAATTGAGTGGATTAAAGTGAAATCCCCCACGTCCTCCGGGTTGAGTAGCTAACTGAATTAGTAAATCTTTCGGCGCACCAGGGTTCTGAGCAACTGCTAAAGGTAATCTTCGATCTGGATGCTCAGTAAATCTAGTTAGAATCTCGGCTGGAGTTTTCGGATGTTTAGCTACAGCCAATCTGACAATTAACTTATCGTCAGCTAGTTTTGCCAGAATTGAACCATCAACTTAGGATGTCGAACAACTTTAGTTTTGACAGCAGTATACTCACTATTTGCTAGTTCTCGTAAATCTAGTAAAGATAAATTTGGATTTTCCAAGCTTGCTAATTGTTCTCTAAGCATCGAATCAAGTTTGGGATTCGCTAAAGCAGCTGCTCTAACTTCTGGACTGCGATCGTCAATTAACTTATCTAAAGAGTTTTGAGTAATATTGTGATGACTAGCTACCAAAACTCTCACTCCCTGGATTGGATGCTCCACTAATTTTGATAGGATTTGCGGTGAAGTGCTATAAACTACTCTCGGCGAGAGGATTTGCAGCAACTAATCTCTTTAGCTCATCATTAATTGCAGCTAATTCTCGTAATCTTTGTGGTGAAATATTATAATTTTTTGCTTCTTCCTTAAGCGAATCGAGTGACATTAACTTAACAATCCTCTCTTACTATTTCAGCAATATCATTTTTAATTTACTCGGATATTTCAGTAAGTGCTAGGTTGATTTAGTAAAAGATTCAAAGCCTCTCTCCTTTTAGGAGAGAGGTTTGGAGAGAGGTCAAAATTGTACTTCACGCTTGTCGAGAACCGCTATAAAAACACTCAATTCACATTAGCCTCAGAAATAACGGTTACACAAGCATTCACTAAAGGTAACAAAGGCCCTAATTGCTCTTGTCCATTCACTGCTAAATCGCTGTGACACAAATAAACTCTCTCGGATACACGAGAGAGTAAATCTGTCAAAATCCTTTGCAGTCGTTGTTCTTCTGCCAATTTCTCATCTTCTGCTGTCCAAGGTTCGCCTAACCTGTCTCGCAGGAAAAACGGCGCACCGAATAAAGTCGCTGCACCACCTTTCGCCCACAGGGGTGAACCAGCATCTAGCCAAAAATGCCACTGGTGCGATCGCCTACTAGATCGATATTGAAATATAGTTGCTAGTGTGACAGCCTTTCTCGCTCCACCAATGGGGCGCACTGGGTAAGCGTTGGCGGTAATCGTACCACGTCGCAGTAGTTGAATGAATTCAATAATAGTTGTGTGAGGCGTTGTCTCCACTGGGGCAATTTGTCGTAATCTGGTGTCAATTTCCCAGTAGTGTTGAGCGGTTTCTAATAATTCCCGCAATGCTGCTAGTTGTTCGTAGGGAAGATTACTACCATTCCACAAAAAGCGCTGAATTGCTCTGTCTAACAGAGAAATAGGACTAGGAATTAACCGCAGTTCTTGTTGCGATCGCTGCTGTTCTAACCACTCTAATATCTCATTATAGGCTGTAGTCGCTGCATAACCGATTCTGTCCCAGCGCTCGAAGACTGACACTGGTAGCAAGTTGGGGCGATCGGGATGGGGTACAAAGCAATAATCTGCAATCAAACCAGCACGTACCGGATCAATATTTGTAGAGACGCGATTCATCGCGTCTGTTGTAGATACTCGATTCATCGCGTCTGTAGAGTTTTCTGGTAGTTGTTGCTTCCTGCTCAATACAACCAGCATTTCTGCGACGGCATCCCGATCTACGAGTCGTCCCAAGCCGGGATAAACTAGTGCCAGCATGGTGAGTAAGGCGCGAATGATGGGTGAACTAATTAGGGGACGTTGGTCATTCAGCGATTCTACTGGGATGTTTTGCTTGACGAGGATTTCTACTAGAGTATAACGAGCGATCGCATCTAAACCTGGTGCAATAATCGCCACTTCTTCCGGTTGCACTTGCTGCGATTGAATGGCATTAGCAATTTCCTCTGCTGTTTGCCGCAATAATTGGGCGCGGGAGGTGGTTTGAATTGAATACACTGTTTTTGGTAAACTCAACATTACCATCGGTTCTGTGACTAATTCCACCATCTGTTTAGTCAGTTGCTCGCTCAGAGACTCTGAAGGCGGCCCGTTCAAGATTTCTACCCGACAACGCTCTGCTAACCCTTCTAGATAGTTGGGATCTGCTCCCAATCCCAATCGCACTGCACCGTCAGGATTGTAGCTAAACGCGCCAACTGCACCTCGATCTAATAGCAACTCAAACAAAAGACGCGCTACGCTAGGATAGTCATCGACATCATCCGCCAGTACTGCCTGATAGCGTTTAGTTAGGTGCTGCTGGTAGTTGCGATCGCTTAATAAGTGCTGAGTATAAAGTTCGGTAATAATCCCATAAGTCAGTAAACCCCTCTCTAAACACCAATTACGCCAATCTAGCAGCAAAGATGCTAAAAATTCTGGCTCTAAAGTTGTGGTATTTTCCCCTAGACCCTTGGCTAAAATCGGGGCAATATCTTCGCAAGGTACACCACTATAAGCTGCTAATTGTAATAAGTCCAAGATGCGACGCACCAAGCGAGATTCATTCACTCCCGCCAGACGTAAAATTTCTTCGTCTAATTGCGGACGCCAAAGTTTGGTTGCTAACTCTTGTTCGGTTTCTGGTCGCAATCTTACCGGAAACTGTGCTTTCAGGTTCAATGAGTTAATCAGCAACGGCCAAAATAAAATGACTTCATCCTGAAAAAAACCTAGTGGCGTCTTGGCACGAACCGGATATTTACCCAAGGTCGAGGTAACAATTATATCTCCTAATTCTCGACGATTATCATCATTGGCAGCTAAAACTAAAACTCCTGGCTCTGTTTGTTTAAGATATAAAAATTCTGGTACATGACCAGTTTTTTTACGTCCTGTTTTTTTCGTATAAAATGATTCAGTATATTGTTTTTCTGATGTTACCCAATTACAAAATTGCTCTACCAAGCGAGCTGTCTTACCACTGCGGCTAGTGCCAACAATCCAAACCGAATGAGAAACCACAACCTTTCTCCTTGTAGATTTGTTAGTATACCTCGTGCGTTAACTTAAGGTTAATAGTCATCAAACAATGCTGAATGATTGTCTGCAATGAAAAACTCTGTTTTTAGTCAAAAAATCTATTCTTTCTTACTTGCTGCTTATCGATGGTACTTACAGACTCCTGAACGTTCTTTAGATGAAGCTTACAATGCAGCATTAAAAATTCAGGAAATAGAAAATAAGCATTTCAATGGTAATAAAATAGACATTGACTCAACCATGTACAGTAACAGTGTGATGGATTATTTTGAGTCAGACCTCAACAAGCTATTAAAAATTGCCAGGATGCGGTTGACGGAGTTTAGAGGAAGCCGTTGGTTTCTAAATGAAGAGAATCAAAAAGCTGCCGAGAAAGCAGGTATAGAGTATCTAAGTCCTTCTTTAGTTTTAGAAAAGCTAAACTATATCGACCAAGTTATATCTAAATACACAACAAGTTCCGATCAAACAACTTCCAAAGCTTTAGTAGTACAACCTCCAAATCTCCCAGTTACCTCTGTCACATCTGACGAAAAATCGCTGCTCGTCAAAACTCCAACATTACCACCCAAAATACCACATCAAGACTTAAATAATAAACCAAAAGCCAAGAGTAAAACCGATACAATGGGTGTTTTACCTCGCTCTATTTTAAGTACTATCAGTCGTCTGCAAGTTGAATTAGACCCTAATTCGGAACAAGAAGTAATTCAGAGTTTTCGTCAAACTCAAAAAAGAACAATAATCTCTCTCAGGTTTATTTTACTATTAATTATCATACCACTTTTAACACATCAAATAGCAAAAGCTTTTGTAGTTGGGCCAATTATTGACAGATTTAGAAGCACTCAGGAAATGCAGATATTTATCAATTCCGAAATGGAAGAGGAAGCCCTTGTAGAATTACAAAGATTTGAAGAAAAACTCAAGTTTGAAAATCTCATTATCAAAGCTCCTCCACTGTTACCTGAGCAGATGGAGACTGAAATGAAAAATAAGGCAAAAGAGCTTGCTGAAGAATTTCGTCACGAAAGCTCTGGTGCTATCAAAAATGTTTTTGCTGATATGTTCTCGGTGGTTGCTTTTATCTGGCTTTTGCTAGTCAGCAAGTCTTCTATTGCTGTACTCAAAGATTTCTTTGATAATATTGTCTATGGACTTAGCGATAGTGCGAAGGCATTTATCATTATTTTGTTTACTGATATCTTTGTAGGATTCCACTCTCCTCATGGCTGGGAAGTATTGCTAGAAGGAGTATCACGCCATTGGGGATTACCAGCAAATAGAGATTTTATCTTCTTATTTATCGCTACATTTCCGGTGATTTTAGATACTATCTTTAAGTATTGGATCTTCCGATATTTGAACCGGATATCGCCTTCTGCTGTTGCGACTTACCGTAATATGAATGAATAGATGATTGGGGATTAGAAATTTTTTTTGATTTTTGATTTTTGAATTTGAGCGAGGTGGGAAATCTTAAAAATTTTGAATTTTAATGAAAAAGACACTTACTGGGTTAGGAAAGTTTAACAAAATTATTGCCATTAGTTTACCTGTAGTTTTATCGATTTTACTGGTGCGGATGCAATCTTTCACGCATCAAGAACTCATTTCGCCAGAATGTCAGGTGAAAAAGTGGGATATACCAGTGTCCTTGACTGCTGAAAATCAAGATGCATTTTTGCAAAAACAAAAATTACCATTAATCCAGAGACTAGCAATTACTTGTTGTCAAAGTGATACCTCTTGTTTGGATGAAGTAATTTATGGCAAAATACCAGAGAAAAAGGCACTGATTGGTGCGATCGCTCGCAGTCTGCAATATCTGCAAACAGCTAATGCTGCGGCTGCTTATCAAAACTATCCGGTGGCTGAGATTACGCGCGATCGCGTCATCAAAAGCTTGCAAAGATTCCGCGAACTCCTATTAAAAACCAATTCTGCAACAGAATTACATCAAGCCATCCAGGAGGAATTTGTTCTTTACCAGTCAGTCGGTAAAGATAACCAAGGTTCCGTTTTATTCACCGCCTATTATGAGCCACTTTACGCAGCTAGTCGCGTCCCGACAACAGAATATCGCTATCCTGTTTATCGCTTACCCCCTGATTTCAACTCCTGGACTAAGCCTCATCCGACACGCGAGGAGTTAGAAGGAGCAGATGCTTTACAAAGTGCAAAAGGGAAATTGCGAGGATTAGAGTTATTTTGGTTTCGCGATCGCCTCGAACCATATCTAACTCAAATTCAAGGTTCAGCGAAACTTCAGCTTCCCGATGGTACTCAAACCACAATCGGCTATGCGGGTAACACCGCTTATAACTACAAAAGTATTGGGCGAGAATTAGTGAACGATGGCAAATTACCGCAAGAAGGTGTAACTATGCCGATTATTCTCGATTATTTCCAAAAACATCCCCAAGAATTAAATATTTATATTCCACGCGATCGCAGCTTTGTTTTTTTTCAAGAAAATCACGGTGAGCCAGCCCAAGGTTCGATCAACGTACCACTAACAGCAGAGCGTTCTATTGCTACAGATAAATCTCTCATGCCTCCTGGTGCTTTAGCGTTGATTCGCGCTTCCATTCCCTTCGTTAATCCTACCGGAAAAATGCAGGAGCGCATTATTAGCCGCTATGTTCTTGACCAAGATACCGGAGGTGCAATTAAAGGTGCAGGTAGAGTGGATTATTTTTTAGGTACTGGGAAAATAGCAGGCGATCGCGCTGGTGTTACAGTCAGCAATGGACAATTATTTTATCTCTTACTCAAGTCAAAGAATTAAACACACTCGCATTTTAATACTAAAATTCCTGGCTTCTCTAAAAAGTCAGGAATCTTAGCCTTTTGGTGAAAATGAAGCACCCCTTCGGGTTCGGCAGTTCCTCATGGGGGGAACCCCCATCGCCCTTGGCGTCTCCCCTTGGGAGAAGACCGGACTGCCTCACCATTCCAAATCAATGGAACGCTTGCGACATAGTAATTACGAATTACGAATTACGAATTACGAATTACGCTATTAGGCTTCCAAATCCATTTCAGCATCATCATCATCATGATCGTAAGGGATATCGTCAAGGTCTATCATTTCGGAAATTTCTTCTACTTCAGTTAGATACTCAGATTCTTGATGTTCGCGTTCGATTAGACGACCAGTTGACTTCAGCCATTCCAAGAGAATAAACTCATTACTTGTACGAATTACAGGCGCTCGCTGGTTACGAGGTTCTTCACGTAAAGGACTAATAGGCATAAAAAAAACTCACTTTAAACTACAGGTTAGCGTACAAAAACGTCAAAATTGTACATTAAGGTTAAAAGTCTTGTATGACAAGTCTTTTCTCAACAGACAAAATATGACCCATTGAAGTTTTGTCTCAAGTCCATTTAGCTACTTACCATTAAAATGTGCCAGTGTCAGTTTTAATAATAAATATTTCAGCGGATGCAATATATATTACAAAATATTACAAAGCATTTGGTACCTTGACGAGAGTTTCATACATATCAGAGGGTAATGCAGACAGTCTATTCGCTACAGCGACTGCATCAGCTAAGTTACTAAATTGACACCGGACTATTTCTTGTCCATTTCCTGAAGGGAATCGTTTCCTAGCTTTATTAGATACAGCACAAATAATCGCTAAAGCTTTGGCGAACCCGTCTTTTGTCAATATTCTTTCTTGAGCGAACCCTTCAACAGGGATAAGACAAACCTCAAACCGATAGCCAGGTCTGGGAGAAACAGCTATGTCGATATATGGTTTATCTTCTTTTCTGATGCGGCGTAAATATTTGGCTGTTGAATTAGTATCATGCAAATCAGTCCCAAGGGCGTAAGTAAAAAAGCAATCTTCTGTGAGGGACTCAGGACGAGTAATTATATCCGTGGGCATAAGTTACAGTAGTATCCGTATGTTGTCTGCGTGTGTGACACACTAGACTTGTGTTCTTCTTAACACATTTTTTTGATAGTTAGATGTATCAGTGTCACGCGAGGTATTACAATACATTTCGACTAACTAAAATTTCAGTTTTTGAAATACTTATGACATCAAACACCTTCAGAATCAAAGGGTGTAGAGATTTAGATTCGGAGAGGGGTCTATATAGTCAGTTACATAACCGAAAATATTTCTCAACATAATAAAATCATAACATAGTTGACGCCAAATCCTGCGATCGCTTCACCTGACAGCATCGGTGAATGCCTAAAAGCGATCGCGATCGCAAACTATCTGAATATTTATTTATACTCATCTACTTATAAACTGAGTGGGAACCGCTGTATTAACGTAATTATGGAGAAGCTTAAATATATTTTGGGAATTTAGAGATGTTTGAAAAACAATTTTTATGGCAATTTTATTCCTTCTTTCAGAGAAAAATCTGAAGCTTTCA
This sequence comes from Nostoc sp. 'Peltigera membranacea cyanobiont' 210A, assembly GCF_002246015.1. Classification (GTDB taxonomy): domain Bacteria; phylum Cyanobacteriota; class Cyanobacteriia; order Cyanobacteriales; family Nostocaceae; genus Nostoc. The sequence continues at coordinate 199,779 of NZ_NOLJ01000006.1, read as the reverse complement.
CTTAATATTTAATTTTGGTTATTAAGATTTTTTTAGATGTTTTCATCAATATTTAATAGACTTTACTAATTACTTGACAAACTGCACACTATTAAAACTTAATCTGAATCTATAGTTTGCGGCTATTTATCTCAAAGTTGTGGATTTTTCAGCGTTTTTTGTGTTTTTCACGACATCAAAAAAAATAAATAGTGGTTTATGCTACCTAACGAAATCATTAATCGTGCCATTCACGTTATTGACTCAGTGCTACTACGGTTTTTGTAGTGTAGGTAGTAAAAATAGGCTTTCTGAGTCCTTTTGAAATAGGGCTATACCAACAATATTCCCGGCATTTTCTCACTAGTGATTATGTAGCAATCACTTTTCAGATTGGTATTAGTCATGAGTAGCATCCATCGCAAAATCTGTTAGAACTAGCTACTATTCCATCTCCACCAAACTTTTTTGAGGTATTCAATGAACAAGATTAATCTGTACAAACAACACCAGACCAAAAATAGGGTATTGATTTTTACTTCTTTGACTGTTTTGGCTTCTTCATTAGTACTACCCTTCCAACAAGCCTTTGCTGCAACATTGACTACTGTTGTAAATTTCAACGGCACCAACGGAGCTACACCAAGAGCTGGTGTACTTAAAGGCAACGGTACTGATGGCAATCTTTATGGAACTACTTCTGCTGGTGGCACTTCTGGCAAAGGAACTGCATTCAAGTTAACTCCTACTGCTTACACGACTCTGACCACACTAATCAACTTCACCGGAACCTCTGGAATCAACAAAGGGACTAATCCAGTTGCTAGATTATTCCAAGCAGCCGATGGCAATTTATATGGGGCAACCTTTACAGGTGGTACAAGTGACCTCGGCAGTGTGTTTAAGTTGGCGAAAACAGCTTTTACAACCCTGACAACTCTTACAAATTTCACAGGCACTAATGGGGCTAACCCAGCAGGCCGACTGATTACAGGTACTGATGGCAATTTGTGGGGGACAAGCTCTACAGGTGGGGCCAATAATAAAGGAATTATATTCAAGGTTTCGCCCACTACCGGGGCACTCACCACCATCAGAAGCTTCAGCGGTACTAATGGAGCAACTCCATTAGCAAGATTGCAACTGGCTACCGATGGAAACTACTACGGCAGCGCCTCTGCTGGTGGAGCAAGTGCTAAAGGAGTTGTATTCAAGTTAACTCCCGCAGGAATATTGACTTCATATAGCTTTAGTGGCACCAATGGGGCCAATCCACAGTCTGGATTAATTGAATTTGATGGATTCCTCTATGGCACTACTAAACTGGGTGGAGCCAACAATAAAGGAGCTATATTCAAGGTTCCGGTAGGTGGCGGTACACCCGTTTTAGTTGCCAGTTTTAATGGCACCAATGGGGCCAACCCAACGGCTGCACTCATCAAAGCAAGCAATGGTAACTTCTATGGCACAGCTTCTGCTGGTGGGGCAAGTAACAAAGGAGTTATCTATCAGCTGACTGGAGCAACCATCACCGGCTTAATTAGTTTTAATGGTACTAATGGGGCAACGCCAGAGTCCACACTAATTCAGCTCTCAAATGGTTCCTTTTACGGTACTGCCTCTTTTGGCGGTAGTTCTAATCTAGGAACTGTGTTTAAGTTTGTAATCTAGTTCCAAATCTAATCGGCGTGTAGAAAATGGTAAAACGTACATTTGAACGTCTACCATTTTTCTACAATCGATGTAAACTTTTCAAGACAGATATTTGAATTTTGGTGACTCAATATTGTTTCATATCATGTTCACTCCGAAGAACCCTAAAGAGCCAAAATTACCCTTAGTCCGCACTAAGAGCAAGCCTACGGTCTATATATAGGTCTACATATAAGTCTGATAAGTCTGAAATACTTATAGCAGTTCCCTCAGATACCTGTGAGGTAGAAAAAGTCAAGGCTTTGAAGTTGGTTGATCGAGGCTATCTGTATGAGAAGATTGAGAAAATTCTCAAAGTCGAGAGGAATCTACCAATTTAATCTCGATATTTGCAATCCAGCTTCTCAAATCAGAGAAATTTAGTTTTAGATAAATCTTAATATCATGTTAACTTAACTTCAGAATACTGATGTAGAATATAGAACTTTACTACAGGTTTATAATTTGATTAATAATGAAATGATGTTAAAGTATGTTGAATTGTAGTAGTTGTAAAATTTGATACAAGCAAGGATAAATTATAGTACACCATAGGAAAATTAGCAAATGTTTAGACAAAGTTCTCACGAGAGAAACTTTTTCAAAGCTTTAACTGTTAGTGCGGCGAAAGAATCTCACAAGTTAAGACGGGCATTTAAATCCTGTCTGACTATTCTGCTTGAATCTGTACCTTTTTTGATTGCTTGTGCTGTATTGGTTAGCGTTATCAGCCTCAAAAGTCCTATCTTGCTCTTTTGTTTACTTGTTGGTAGTTTAATTGCAGTCATCACCCAGCAAATTGGGCAGCAAGTAAATTTACCAAAGCGATCGCTAATATTATTACAAATTTTAGCAGCAGCGATCGTTCTGAGTTTATATTGGTTAGACTGGTTTGCAGCCCCCGCACAAGCACAGTTTTTTGGGGAAGCTGAAAAGTTTTTCAAAAAAACCTTACAAAGTGGTTCAGGAACCAATGCTAGTGGTAGCGACACACCAGTAAGTTTGATATTTAATGTGTTACGGGCAATTTACTTACTTTATATTGCAATCTCCCTAGTTGGTGTGATTAATGCAGTGCGTAAAGATGAAGATTGGCAAAGCATCGCCAGAACTCCCCTATTAGTGGTTGTTGCTGTTACCATTGCTGATGTACTCACACGGTTTGTAATCGGCGATAGCAGTAGATAATTCAAATATTTCAAATGTCTCAAGAGCGGGAACAAGAATTTCGTCCAGTCAATCAAGTTCTGGGAAGTCAACCTTCATTAGGGCCAATCCCTGCCGATCAAATTCTTCCTTGGACGGTAATAGCCTTAGCCTCCTACTTTATTATCAATGGAATTTTTGGGGGTATTTTTGAAGAAGAGTTTCAAAAATGGTTGTGGACAGTACTAATGACTGGTTGGGGAATAGGAACTTGGTGGATTTTAACTGGTGGTAGGAGTTGGAGTTTTTTAAGCAAATTTATTGGCGTTCCCGCTTGGACAAGAGGCTTTGCTCGTTATCAAAGCTTATTGGAAGTTAACCATGAAGCAAAAAATCGGAAAACAAAGCGTCGGCATCGCCGGAAATGAAAATAGATTAACGCCATTTGAAGATGCCTTACACTTGGCGACAATGCTGCGTGTAGCAATGAATGGACGTGATATTGGCGCTTACCTGTTGACAAAAGGTACTCAAAAAGACCGATTCTGTTTTGTTTTTGGTTTTGATTGTAAGGGAATTCATACCACCTTAAGACCTGAACAAATTGATACACTTTTTAATAACATTGAAGCTGGCTTAAAAGACATTCCTAGTGGTGAAAGAATGACTCTACACTTGGGTTCTTTTAGTTCAGATAAAGAGCGCCAAAAAGAGTTAGCAACATTAATCAAAAATACATCATCGCGAGACATCAAATATTTATTGATGGCGGAGAGAGCCAGAATTAAAGAACTGACTATTTCTGGGATTCGTAAACCTAAATTTTTGCGGATTTATGTAACTTATACCATTGAATCTAACTCACAACACGCAGATGATTGGATAGAAAAGCTTTTAGTCAAAGCTGAATCCTGGTGGTTGAAATTTAAAGGCGATCTTTTAGAAGTAGAAAACCAACGTATTGAAACCCTGATTACAAATGCTTACAACCAGGGTTTTCTCCGCTGGGAACAAATCTTATCTAACAAAATGGGATTGGATGTCAAACCTTTGACTGCTGATGAACTCTGGGGAGAAATCTGGAAAAGGTTTAATGATACGCAGCCAATAGCTATTCCCCAGTTAATGACTTTAGATGAAGAAGGATTACACGAACAAGTTAATTCCGATTTAGCTAGTACTAAATTACTTCTAGACAATATCCACGGCACAACTTTGCTGATGGAATCTAGTGTACCTTGTGCCGATCGCCGCTGGGTGAATGTTAATAATCGTTATATTGGCGCACTGTCATTTCTGGAAAAACCCGGTGGTTGGCCGAATAAATCGTCTCAACTGCGCTATTTATGGGAACTGTTGGCCAGAGAAACAGTAGTAGATACAGAAATTTTTTGTGAGTTGACTGCTGCCAATCCAGCATTGGTAAAAACTACCCTGCAACGAGTGCTGAAGCAGTCAAACATGACAACCATCATGGCTCAAGAAAAAAGTAAAACTATTGATGTTAACGCTCAATTAAAGTTGAAGAAGTCGGTAGCAGCGCAAGAGCAGTTATTTGAAGGTGCAGTCCCGATTTATACGAGTGTCGCTATTTTAGTACATCGTCCAACTTTAGAAAAATTAGATGAGGCAACAAGATATATTGAAAACTGTTTTCAACGTCCAGCCAGAGTAATTAGGGAAACTGAATATGCCTGGAAAATTTGGCTGCAAACTCTACCAATAGTTTGGGAAGGTTTATTAGCAACACCCTTCAACCGTCGCCAGCTATATTTAACCAGCGAAGTTCCGGGATTAATGCCTCTAGTTTTAACCAAAAAAGGTGACAAAAAAGGCTTTGAGTTGATTGCTGAAGAAGGCGGAACACCCATACATTTAGATTTATTTAATCAGCACAAAAATTTAGCTTTGTTTGCTACAACTCGTGCTGGTAAATCGGTGTTGGTATCAGGAATTTTAACTCAGGCTTTAGCGCATGGGATTCCGGTTGTGGCGTTAGATTTCCCTAAACCTGATGGGACATCTACTTTCACTGACTACACAGAGTTTATGGAGGGGAATGGAGCCTATTTTGATATTTCCAAACAATCGAATAACTTATTTGAACAGCCAGATTTACGATCGCTAGAAGCAGAACAACAGCGCGATCGCTTTAACGATTATACCGCCTTCCTGGAATCAGCGTTAATGACAATGGTTTTAGGATCGTCGACTGAAAGTCAAATTTTATCGCAAACCGTGCGATCGCTGCTCAACTTGGCTTTAGAAGCCTTCTTTAGAGATGAGGGCATCAAAGAGCGATATCGACAGGCGATGGAGGGAGGATTTGGCACTCTTGCTTGGCAGAAAACCCCTACTTTAAAAGATTTTCTCTTTTTCTGCTCACCAGAACACTTGCAGCTAAGTTCTTTAACTGGCAGAGTAGAAGATGCTCTGAGTCAAATTCAGTTGCGCTTACGCTTTTGGCTTTCTAGCCGCGTGGGACAAGCCATTTCTGCACCATCCAGCTTTCCTACCGATGCACAACTTTTAGTCTTTGCTCTCAGAAACCTATCAGATAGTGAAGATGCAGCCGTATTATCCTTGAGTGCTTATTCAGCCGCACTCCGACGCGCATTAGGTAGTCCAGCTTCCATATTCTTTATCGACGAAGCACCAATTTTGTTTGAGTTCGAGCAAATTTCTGATTTAGTTGGTAGAATTTGTGCCAACGGCGCTAAAGCCGGTATCAGAGTCATCTTATCAGGACAAGATCCTGACACCATTGCTAAATCTAAAGCTGCATCGAAAATATTGCAAAACCTGACAACACGGTTGATTGGACGCATTCAGCCAGTTGCAGTGGATAGTTTTGCAGACATCTTGAAATATCCCCGCCAAGTTATTTCTCGCAATGCCTCAGAAAGCTTTTTTCCCCGCAAAGAAGGCGTTTATAGCCAATGGCTACTAGATGATAACGGTATTTATACATTCTGCCGTTACTATCCAGGTTACGAACAATTGGCAGCAGTTGCTAATAATCCTTATGAACAAACTGCACGTAGCCAAATGATGCAACTTCACAGTGATAAATATGAAGCAATTTCTGCCTTTGCACGTCAGTTAGTGGCGACTCTGCGTAGTAGTTAATTGGCTTATGTAAATAGTTAATAGTGAATCAAACAAGTTTGGATTTTAGATTTACCGTAAGGTAACGTTAACTAGTTACCAACGTTTTTTAGATTTACTGCATCCATTCTTGGGTTGCAACTTAGGGATTTTAGATTTTAGAATAGCGTCGGGGATTGAACCGAAAAACTAATTCTATTATCCAAAATCCAAAATTAGCACGGTTCCAAAACTAAATTTTTACCTCACTATATAATGTAGTCTACCTTTTTTCAGGCACAGATATATGCGAAAAACTACCATTTTTACTTTCACCTTGCTATCCCTGGCAATACTACCAGCTGTAGCACAAATTCAAACCGGCGGATTAGGTCAGGTTTGGACTGACTTCCAATCATATTCTAAAGATATGCAAGATTACTTTCAATATAATTTGAAGGATACCTTAAACCCTTTAGAACAAAGCCAGGGTCGAATTGCTATTGAGAATGCCAAGGGAGATTTGAAGATACCTAACCCCGTCGCTGCGGGACAAAAAATTCGTGATGATGTAATTAACTACTCTTATAATTCAGATGCAAAATCAAGTCGTTTTGAGAATAATTCAGCAGTGCGCGGAAATTTAGTTAGCAATGAACTTAATCGTATAATTACCCGTGGAGTAGCAATAGGTGTTCTTGGTAAAAATGGACAAATTCGGACAAAAACGAAGTTAGAAAATACTGAGAAAAGTCTGGAAGATATTGAGACATTAGCCCAGGCAACAGAGACTAGCAATGATGCATTTATCCAACAAATTAAAAACGGTATTAATGTAGCTGGAAAAACCGATCCAACAGTAAGTGCTATTTCTGGATTGGCAGAGTTGCTAGGTGTTAGTCAAGTCCAAATGATGAAAATTCAACAGGAACAAATAAAAATTGTCGCTGAAACATTTGCTCAGACATTACAAAATAATCAGGCTTTGCAATATTCCAACTTAAACTTAGCAAACATTTCTCAGCAATCAGAAGAGGCAAATCGCGCTCGGAGAGTAGAAACATCTACAGAAGCGGCGCGACTTTTGCGAGCGACTTCTCAACTAGATTTGTTTGGCAGAAAAGTTAATAAGTAGGATTTTAAGATAAAACAACTCTAAATATTTTAGATAATTTTAAAAATCCTTTAACTCTAAAAAAAGTTTAGGAGGGTGGGTTATTTTCCTAACGCACCTGGCAGAATCTAAAAAATAGCCCATCAACTCAAAATGCAACTTGCTATTAAACTAACTTTTGCCCAAGTAGGCATCGATCAGATTCTCGATACTGGTGCTGCAACTTCCCAAAGCATTGCCGAAGGTTGGGATAAACAATGGCTGGATTTATTACAAAATAACACCAGTAATAACTTGTATGGAGCGCTGACAAATCTGGGTATTTTTTTTGCTGTAGGAACCCTGTTATTTTTTATGATACAATTCCTCAAAGACTTAATATCCTACGAATACACCCGTCCCATATCAGCTTTAATTTGGCCTTTTATTGTGGTAGTACTCTTAAGTAATTCAGGCAATGGAAGTATACTGTCTAATCTGACGCTGGGAGTGCGGAATTTTTTAAACACTGTAAATCAGCAAGTAGTGGTATCAGCAGATGCAGATAAAATCTATCAGCAAGCACTGAATATGAGTGTTGCTGAAGAAGTAGCTGGTTCTTTGCTACGTCCTTGCCAATCGTTAACTGGCGAGCAACAAAGTCAATGTTTTGTGAAAGCTGCCGAAAAAGTTAATGTTCTCTGGCAGAGATATAGAAATACTTATGGAAATAAAAGCTGGATAAATAGACTACAAACTAAGGTAGATAATATCAGATATGGCACTGGCATTGTATCAGAAACCTCTTTTAATTCTCTGTTAGGTTCTACAGTCCAAACGAGCATCAAGAACTTTTTAGTTTCCTTACAATATGCCTTCCAGAATTTGATAGAAGCTACGATGTTGTTAATAGCAGCTTTAGGGCCAATAGCTGTAGGTGGATCTTTACTACCTGTAGCTGGTAAACCAATTTTTGCGTGGCTGACTGGATTTCTATCTATTGGAATCGCCAAAATTTCATTCAATATTATTGCTGTGCTGACTGCCGCAGTGATTGTCAATGGCCCAGGTCAAAATGCTAATGTCGATCCAGATTTAATGTGGTTCATAATTTTTCTGGGGATTTTAGCACCAATTTTATCTTTACTTGTGGCTGCTGCTGGTGGTTTTGCAGTCTTCAGCGCTATCAGCAGTACGGCTTCTTTAGTAAAAGAGAGGATATAGAAAATATAAAATTTTTGCAAGTGTTGTAAGTAGTCAGTATATGCAAAACATCATATATAATAGCTGAAGTTTTTGCAGGAGGAGGTGAGGAAATGGTGCGTTTACTAGAAAAAAGACAAAGAACGGGAAGTGTTTTGACGTTTTTTGCGATCGCAACCTTCAGTTTACATATATTAGTTTTATTTTTATTTTTATTACAAGGGCTAAATATTCGCCAACTCAGTTTGAGAAAACCTCCCAACTTTGTACAATTAATCAATGGCAAACCAGTAGCTAATATTGATGATTTAGCAAGAGAACCAGAAGCAATTCGCCAATTTATCAGCAAAACGATGATATCAATGTTTAGCTGGTCTGGAACCTTACCACCACAAAATATTGAAGAAGTCGCAACCCCCAAACCAGATTTAGGAATACTGATTAACACACCTCAAGGCGGTAGCCAAAAAATTACTACCAGCAGTTGGGTAGCTAGTTTTGCCTTATCAGAAGACTTTCGTAAAGGTTTCTTAAGCACAGTTGCAGAAATGACACCGCCAGAAGTTTTCTCGGAAAATCCCAACCAAGCGATGACATCACAACTAGTAATTAAGAGAGTTTATCCGCCAAAACAAATTGCACCAGGGAAGTGGCAAGTGGGTATGGTAGCCGACTTAGTTCAAAGAAATCGAGTTGGTGGTGCAAAACTTATAACTCCTTTTAATAAAGATTTCCTTGTACGTGCATCAGATTATTTCACTAATCCCCAAGCCGACAATAGCACCGACTTGCAAAAAGCAATTTATAGTGTCCGCGCTGATAGACTAGAAATTTATGAAATTCGTAACTTATGTTTGCTAGATGACTACAACCCGAACGAAGATAAATCAAAACAATGCGGAACTGGACAAACATCTGATAGTTTTATCAGATAATCGGTTTTTTATGTGAAGATAGTTCTTATACGATCATTTATTAATGCAATTACTCAAGCCAGAAAACAAGAAAAATAGTCCCTTACCTTTGTTGGCAGTAGGAACGTTTAGTTTGCATCTATTTACCTTGCTGTTACTAATATTTCACGGGTCTATGTTACAACAGTTAGGTCGACAACTCACACCTCAAAGTTTAGTGCAACTTGTTGATGGTCATGCTATAACCGTAGACCCCCAACCCAATTTAGAGCGGCAACCAGAGACGATTCGGCGCTTTGTGGGTGAAACCATGAGTTTAATGCTTACTTGGTCACAACAACAGCCACCAACACAAGTCTGGGAAATTACCTCCCAATTGGTAGCTGATGATTTTAAAGAAAAACTTAAGTCAGAAATTACTAATTTAAATCCAGATAGCCAATTTGAAAATGTTAATAGAGGAGCGGAGAATGTCTTAGTAATCCAAAAAATTTCTCAACCGAAAGAAATAAGTAATGGAACATGGAAAGTAGAGATACTTGCCAATCAATTAATTTTTAACAGTTATGATAAATTAGGGAAATCAGTTTCCTTTAATAAACAAATTTTAGTTAGAGCAATAGATCGACCTGTAACTTCACTACCAAATGCAGCACTACCGTCGCAGTTTGCAGCTTACCGCCTTGGAGAAGCCAGATTAGAAATTTATAATATATGTGAAATTAAAGATAATAATTGTTCTGGAAATCCAAACAAGGCTCTACCATGACCCGATACTCAATTCCTGCCCAAACGCCTCCCCAAAATGGATTTACTCTAACTACCGACGATCGCCAACCAGAAGTAGAATCTGTAGATTGGGAATCGCGGATGTCAAGGTTGGTCGGCTTTGAAGAAGAATCTTCTTCTAGTGACACCGAAGGATCGGAAGACTCTGCAACACCGCCAGAGCCTCTTTCTCAACCACAAGATGTTCAGACTAAGCAAGCACTCTCATCTAATCCCTTTGCCAAGTTAGGCTTGGTAGGGGCTGCTACCTTAGCGATCGTTTTAGTGGGTGGTGTGTTTTTGTCTCAGTTGATGAGTACCAGCAATCAAAAGCCAAAAACTATTGTTTCTCCACCAGTGCAAGAGCAGCCTACTGATGAATCCATATCTCAACAGATGGAAGCCCAAGTAGATACTCTCAAAACGAAATTAGCTCTGACTGAACAAGCACAGATGGTGAGAGCTGCCCAACAACAGCTGAGAATTGCCAAATCAACGCCGCCAGTAGCCTTACAACAACCCTCAGTTAGACAAAAAGTGATCCCAACACCCCCACCAACAGCTTACGTACCTCGGACAGTGACAGTTGAGCGCATCATTAGAATACCTGCTTCTCAACCTTCGCTATCGCCTCAGCCACCAGTTGTGAACCCCACTCAACCAGTAGTTAATGTAACTCCACCATCTCCACCAAGCCCATTTGAAGAGTGGTCAAGGTTAGCAAAGTTAGGTAGCTACGGTCAAGTCAATCCTAGCAATCAACCTACAAGTAACATAGCTACTTTGGAACCTGCAACCAATGCGCAGCCGCAGCAAGAGGCAAGAAATCCCGATGCTGAACAAACCCCACAACAGGAAAATCCTGCGGTCAGTCAAGCCCAACCGCAGGGACAGAAATCTGTAGCAGTTGGGAGTAGTGCCAAAGCTGTGTTGGCGACAGCAATATTTGGAGAAACTAGTAATAAGTCAGGTGGTGGTGGTGATGCAGATGAAGCGAAAAACGTATTTGTAATCCGATTGAGAGAACCACTAAAATCTACCGATGGTGCGATCGCTCTACCCGCAAACACCGAATTCCTAGCTGAAATTGGTTCGCTTTCCGAACAAGGTCTTTTGCAGATGAACGTAGTCAAGGTTATCTCGCAAAATAATGGCAACCCCACAGAACGAAGCTTACCCAACAATGCAATTATTCTTCGCGGTACCCAAGGTAAACCTTTAATCGCAAATAAATTTCCCGGTCAAAGTTCATCTATAGCCTCAATGGATGCAGGACTATTTGTTTTGGGAGGTATTGCTAAAGCAGCAGAGTTAGTAAATCGCCCTGATACAAAACTCGTGCCATATTCTATAACATCAACATCTTCCAACCCTACCGAAAACGACCCAAACAATACCAACACCAACACCTCCAGTGGTCTTGTTAGTGAGACTGACAACAGACGCAATCTTGCAGCTGCGGTTCTAGAAGGTGGTATGAACTCTGTAGTACCCCAAATTGCCCAACGTAATCAACAGGCGATCGCCCAAATGTCTCAACAAGGTGGTGTTTGGTTTTTGCCAGCAGGTACAAATATTGAAATATATGTTAATCAAGTAACTCAGTTTTAAGGGGTAATATTTATACCAATTTTAGATATTTGCAACCATGAAAAAGAATATTAAATTGTCAGGAAATAATCTAAAACGTTCTTATTTCCTACCTATAGCTTCCTTAATTTTCTCGGTTGCTATGTTCTGCTTGGTAGGTCGCGCCGTAGCTAATAACGCCGTTCTGCGTTCCATCTTTTCCTGTCAAGCACAAGGTTTAGGGGGACTTGTACCGACGGTTGATGTCTGGTATCAACAAGGAACAAACTTAAGTTTTATTCCGGCTGGAGAAATAATTAAAAAAGTTTGGTTAAATGACCCATCACAGGTAACTATGGATTTTGATGGGCCAGTATGTATGCAGTTTGGTCAAGAAGCTAATAGTAGTTCAGGAGATTGTAAAAACTCCTCAGCAAATGTAATTCAACTCAGACGAATTCAAAAACTGGATATTCCTGGACTTCCTCCCACTAGCAATACACTTTTAACAGTTGTTACCGAAGCGCAAGGTAAAAACAAGTTGTATACTTTTCGAGTGATATATAAAACAGATAATCCTGAATACCACACCTTAGCAGTTTTTCCCGATCCTTCTGGTCAGGAAGGAGCTTGTTCGAGAGTTTTACAATAAAGTTATAGCAAAATTACCCGATAGCCACAGAAATTTACCCTCGAGAAAAAGCGTTGACGCCTATGTATGTCTGCATTGTGGCCGATCAAAAGCCCTGCTATAATTCCCTACTTATAAAAAAGGGTTAGGGAAGATTTAAGTCTTTGGGCAGTTTTATTTCTTTACGTAGCACGGTTAAGATAAAGTGTGGACTAGTCTTATAGTTCAATCAATTGAAAAACGCTATAACTTAAGAGATTTAACTGACTCAGGCATTTTTAGCCTACATCTTTATAAATCTTCAGACAAAAACTAACCACAAATTCCAAAATCGTGTAAATATAAAGAAAAGCTTAAGAGGTTACAGGCTCATGGTGACAGCGAAAATGATGCAACAGCTTTGGGCTGTAATCGAGTCTACCCAGGTCAACACCCTGCTCCAGTTTGACGATGCTGCTTTAGTACAATTGCTTCTCCAGCAGTTAAAAGCCAAGCAGGGGCTTGATGCTCAGTCAGATAGCACCCTCAATACCTATATAAAATCTAAACTGCCCCTAATTCGTGATACGGCTGAAGGCCGATTATCTTGAGGGCAAGGCGGCAATCATTAGTCCGAAAAATCGAATTATTGCTCGCTGCCAAGCATACGCTCAGAGTTCAAACAGTGGAATATTATGAATAACTGGCTAGTAATTGCCCTAGTAGCTTATCTAATTGGAGCAGCGATTGAAGGGGTGAGTGCAGCCAGTCAGCTATCTCATTCAATGCCAGAATTAGCTAAAAACACACAAGCTCATCCTTCAGAACATGACACTGGGCCTAGTTCAACTTGGAGAATTGTGGCCGCCATCGCCTCAGTCAGTATTTGTGGAGCTTTTTTGTGGCCTTGCCGCCTTTTCCACCGTTTAATTAAAGGCAATGTTCGTTCGTAAGCCTAAAACACTAATACATTAATACTATAACAAGCTCTCCCCTTCTGAGAGAAGAGTTTTGAGTTTGGCTCCCGATTACCTATGATGCAGTTTGTTCGGGTTCTGTCGCTACAGGTTGCCCAATTTTCGGCTCCGTTCCCGCAAACAGTCGTTCAATATTAGCGCGATGACGCAAAATCACATATAACCCACCAGCAATCCCAAACAGAATATAGGGTAAAGGTTGATGCAAAAGTACCATGAAAATGGAAACTGCGATCGCACCTGCAATTGAACTTAAAGAGACAATCCGCGATATCGCCACAACGACGGCAAATACACCCGCTGTTGCTAAACCTACCTGCCAACTCATTGCCAACAAAATCCCCAAGCTGATAGCAACAGATTTACCACCAGTAAAGCCTAAAAAAATTGATTTACTATGTCCCAGAATGGCAGCTAACCCAGATATTGTTACTAACCACGGTTGCCACAGTTGTGCATCTACCGTTGTAGGGATATAATTTTTAATTGGTTCAATGTTAAACAACCAATAAACTAGAGCGATCGCTAATACTCCCTTTAAGGAATCAAGTACTAAAACCAATGCTCCTGGCCCTTTGCCCAAGGTTCTTAATACATTAGTTGCGCCAGTAGAACCGGAACCAACTGCCCGAATATCAATACCTTTTAACTGTTTCACAGCAATGTAGCCAGTGGGAAAAGAACCCAGCAGGTAGGCTATGACCACAATTGCTCCACACAGAGTTAACCAAATAGCCATAATACAATTCAAAATTCAAAATTTAAAATTCAAAAAAGTCAAGAGTAATATCTCTTGACTAATGACCAATGACCAATGACCAATGACTCATTTAAAAGTCATCATCATAGTTTCTCATCATTTTGGGGTCAGGAGCAAAGGCTAACCATAGGGGAAATTGCAGCAGTGACAAACTGATTTGTTCTTCTGAATCGTCAATGATAATTAAGGGCAGTTGATTGGCTTTCGTCAATCGCTCTGCTTTTTGAGCGAGAGCGTCAGATGCCTCAAATAATACCACACCCCGGTCTGGGCCGAAATCTGGGCGACCGATTCCTAAACAATCTTGCAAGCCACGCCGCCATTCGCCTAATCGCTCCGGCGTATTAGCTAAGACTAAAGTACGGACGCGATCGCCATACAGCTTGTGTAATATCGAAATTGCAGCTGAGGCAATCAGAATATTCTGTAAGCGGCTACCCATTGTCCGCAAACCACCTCGTCCTCCTTGGGTAAAAAACCAGTTGGAGATTCGTTCAGCGTGGATTGGTTCAAAGGTACGGCGTAGTTGCCACGGTGGACCGTAGTAATCTGGTTTATTGCGGTATTGATCGATTAGGCGGCGAATTTGTTTTGTAGTATCTTGAAACTGCTGTTGGGCAAATTGGGGTATTCCAGGTTGGGGTTCGGCTGGTTTAGCCTCTTTGACAGGTGGTTTTTCTCGTTCTACCACACTTGGGGTCAGTTGCAACTGTTCAGCGGCAACAGCCAAATCTTGTAAACTACCCGTGAGATAGTCTTTAAAACCCTGCACCCGAATTGCCAAGTCTTGGGATGCACCAGCAAAAGTGGTTCGCATCTCATTGCGGATACGTTCTTGACGGCGTTCTAATTGTTCTACAGAAATTTGCAGGGTTTGTTTGCGTTGTTCTAACTGTACTAGCGACTCTTGCACGAGTCGCCCCAGTGAGGTTTGAGTTTCACTCACCTGTGTCTGAAGCTTTTCGTAAGAAGCTTGCAGTTTGGCTATTTCTAACTTGAGAGCTACTTCAGCACTCTGCAACTCTGCTATCCGCTGCTCTGCTTCTACATATAATGAATGATTTCCTGATTCTATTTCAGACCCCAAGGCGGCATTTTCCACTTCTAATTGCGCTACAAACTCGCCATTTGAATTTTCTGTTAGCTCTACTGTAGAATCTACCACTTCTGCATTGGAAATGAGTGGCTCAAAATTTGTGTAGTCCTCTGATGAGCTAATGGCTTTTGTGTCTACCACTGACTCAACTGATGGATTTACTGGATGTTCAACTGCATTGTTATCTTCTGGTTTTTCTGTCAACTGCTCATCAATTGGTTCTGGGGTTTGAGATGCCTCTGGGTTCATAAACAATAGTGTAATTCCTATGACGCGAATAAATAGCTTTCAGAAATATTACAATTGACCTGCCATAAAAGTCCTGAGCATGAGTGCTGAGTTCTGAGTCTATATCAAAACGACTCAGAACTCAGCACGGGCTAAACGCCCCGCTACCGCTAACAGCACTAAATACGCGGACAACGTTGTTCTAAGCAAGTTTTCAAGGTGTTGGGGTCAAATAAAATCGGCAAAAAGTGAATACTTTTAATTTCTTTAAAGTAAAACAAAATGGGGACTCTATTCCAAAATATCCGCCAGTTTTGCCATTCCTGGTAGGGAAAGCGCCGAATCAATTTTTCGCCTCTGTAAATATCTAAATCGGTAACGGTAAATTGCAAACGCAACGTTAACGCCTGAAACATGAGAAACAAACCAAACAGCGTAAAAACGGAGCCTACCCACGGTTGTACCAACAGTAGTGGAATCGCGGCAATCACCAACACTATGGGTATATTGTAACTAGGCTTGAGTTCCACAGTTGATGTGGAGTTAGAAGCAAATGAGCTGGTCACAGTTTTAAATCCTGCTTTGTTTAGTAGGCATCTCTCCTATTTTAGGAGTCAGGAGTTAGAAGTTAAGAGTTAGGAGTTAGGAGTGAAGAGTTTTAACTCATAACTCCTCACTCCTCACTTCTAACTTCTACAGCCCTATGAATGCACTGCCAGTCCCCTGAAACATTAACCAAGAAAGAAAGAAGTTGCTCACAAATATAATCAGCAAGGCAGTCACAACAGCAGTTGTAGTTGACTGTCCTACACCTTTAGCACCTCCTGTTGTCGTCAACCCCCAACTGCAACCAATTACAGCGATTAAAATCCCAAAACAACACGCCTTAATCATGGCGCTTAAAATATCCCAGATACCAAGAAAGTTACGGGCTGAGTCTAGAAATACTGTATCAGACAGGTTGTAGATATTTGTCGCAATGATGAATCCTCCGAACATCCCCGTTATCAAAGACAGGAGGGTTAAAATTGGTAACATTAAACAGCAAGCAATAACGCGGGGAATAACTAGATAATCGATTGGATCTGTTTTTAACATCAACATGGCATCGATTTGCTCTGAGACTCGCATGGTACCGATTTCTGCTGCAAAGGCAGAACCGACTCGTCCCGCCAAAACGACTGCTGTCAATACAGGAGAGAGTTCTCGTGTCAACGCTATAGAAAGCACTCCGCCGATAATGTTTCCTGCGCCAAAGTTGATAAATTCCCGCGCCACCTGAATGGTAAACACCGCACCAACGAAAATAGCCGTCAATAGGGCAATAAATAAGGAATCTGGCCCAACTGCTGCCATTTGTTCTAAGGTGTTACGCCGATGGATTTTGCCTCTCAATAGGTGAACTAGTACTTGCCCACCCAGAAAAATCGCTGCCAGCAAACGCTGACTCCATTCCCCTAAACTGGATTTGGATGTAGTCTGGTTCAATGTTCTGTAGCTAACTGGGTAACTGCCTTAAGAATAGCGGAAGTCATGGGAATGGGGAATGGGGGATGGTGAAGAGGGCAAGGGGACAAGGGGACAAGGGGAAAGACTTGTTGCAATTTCTCCCCTCTGCCCCTCTGCTCCCCACTTCCTCAAGAAGGCTAAATATTAACTTAGATTAAAGATGTTCTCAGAAAATGAAGCTGTTCTTAAACGTGCTGCAAAGCAATAAATAAGTAGTACACTTGGCTATAATCTCTATTATGCAAGGCTTTTGTAGATTTAAGTCTCTTTATATATCCCCAGCATAGGCTGTAACGGCTACCCCTTTATTTTAATGAAAACTTAAGATTTTTGACAGATTCGCTGCTCTGGGGCGATCGCTCGTATTGTAGAAAATGACAAACCGCTATCTTGCTTTTGTCATCTCTACTCACGGAGTTTGTCTGAAATGACTATTTTTACTAACTTTCTCCGCTCCCTACTACTTACAATCATTTTTAGTTTTGTCGTTCCCATGTTCCTGATTGGCGGCGGATTCCTTTTTCTATCCCTCATCGGTAACATCCCTGGCTTACAAGATTTAACCGAGGCGATCGCTACTGAGATTATGGATTTTCTCGCCACCTTCGGCAGTGGAACTCCCCTACGCGGATTATTTGTAATTAGCTTGACCTTTAGTTTCGTTGGGGCACTATTTGATATGTTTGTCTATTATCGGTATCAAATTTTACGTATAGATCCTTGAGTAGTGAAATTGCTTCATCAGCAGATTATTGGGCTGTAGAAGACAGGAAAAAGTGATATTTCCCAGAGTGAAAGTACTACTAATCTATAACCTAAATTGAGATTAGTGTTGCTGAATGAATTTGGATTAATTAAATTGAGTGTCGAAGTAATTAATTAAATATTTATATATTCATGAGTTATTAGTTATTAATTACTGACAACTAGTAAACGTGTGCGACCTTAGTAAAACCAGTCCTCAAACATTCAAAAAGCCAGAATAACAAGGCATTGAGAGCTTTTAATTTTGCAAAATAGCTAAAATAGTCTTTCTAAATCATCAGGTTAACGCTAAACTAGAGTTTGGCATTTTATGCTAGCTGTAATCTTTGAGGATTTGATTAGTATTAATCGAGAATATCAAATAAAACTCACTGAAAAATATAAAAATTTCCTTAAAATTCTGACGATCGCAATGCCTACTCATGTTTCTTAACAGAGGAAAGCAGGTCGTCTGACCGTCGGGGATCTTATATTGAATTTATTACGAGGTATGTTGACAGCTCATGGTTTGGCCGTTTAAGCCCAAGTTTAGAAAACAAATTGCGCGGATTGAAATTACTGGTGCGATCGCCAGTGCTACTCGCAAACGCGTCCTAGAAGCCCTGAAAACTGTAGAAGAAAAAAAGTTTCCGGCATTATTGCTACGTATCGATAGCCCTGGCGGTACAGTCGGAGATTCTCAAGAAATCTACAGTGCCCTGAAGCGTTTGCGCGAAAAAATCAAAATCGTCGCTAGCTTTGGCAATATTTCGGCTTCTGGAGGAGTCTACATCGGCGTGGGAGCCGAATACATCGTTGCCAACCCAGGTACAATTACGGGTAGCATTGGTGTGATTTTGCGTGGGAATAACTTAGAACGCTTGCTAGAAAAAATCGGTGTTTCCTTCCAGGTAATTAAGTCTGGCCCTTACAAAGACATTTTGGCTTTCGATCGGCAACTGACCGAACCAGAAGAACACATCCTGCAAGAGTTGATTGACACAAGTTATCAGCAGTTTGTCCAAACGGTAGCTGATGGCCGTTCTTTAACGGTAGAAGCTGTGAAAAGTTTTGCTGATGGTCGGATTTTTACTGGACAGCAAGCCCTAGCTTTGGGTGTTGTAGACCGCCTGGGCACAGAAGAAGATGCCCGTCGTTGGACAGCAGAACTGGTTGGTCTCGATCCAGAAAAAACTCTCTGCTATACCCTAGAAGAGCGTAAACCCTTATTGAGTCGCTTTATACCAGGAAGTCGTCAGTTTTCATCAGGAATTGGGGCCGGTATTGATTGGCTCGAATTTGAAATGTCTACTAGTGGTTTACCTCTGTGGTTATATCGACCCTGATATGAGTTAGGAGGAGCCAGTGCGGTCTTGGGGTTTCCCCAAGTGGAGCAACTGGCGTTTATGAGTGAGGAGTTATGAGTTAACAGTCTTAACTTCTCATTCTCAACTCCTAACTCCTCACTTTTGTGTTTTAAGGAGGATTTTGGCGTGGACTGGCAAATGCGGGCTATTCGCGGAGCAACAACCGCTTCAGAAAATACTGTTGAGACAATCCAAGAGGTAGTTACAGAACTACTAAATGAACTGGAAAACCGGAATCAATTCCAGCCCAAGGACATTATTAGTGTGACTTTTTCAGTGACACGCGATTTAGATGCAGTTTTTCCAGCTGCGATCGCAAGAGCGCGTCCTGGTTGGGATAATGTGGCCATGTTGGATGTGCAGCAAATGCACGTCGAAGGCAGCTTACAGCGCTGTATTCGCTTCTTAATCCACGCTTATCTGCCAGCCTCCGCCTCAATTCATCATATTTATTTACGCAACGCCGCTAGCTTGCGTCCCGACTGGAGTTTGCCTCAGATACAAGCATCACAGCAAGCAGTTAAGTCAAAAGTGTAAGAATACTTAATATTTTTTAAGATGAAATCCAGTTTTCCAACTGTAAATTAGAAATGCGGCTGTAGTGACGAGTGTTGTTTGTTACTAAAGTGTAATTTTCTGCAACTGCAACACTAGCAATTAGTAAATCAAATTCAGCAATAGTTTGTCCTATTCTACGGAGTTCTGCCTTTAATTCACCATACTTTCTAAGGGCAGGATCGGTTAAAGGTAGAACGGGTAAGTTTTGAATAAATTCTTCTGCATTACTTAAGTTTTCTGAAACTCGATTAGAATTGTATGCACCATAATAGAATTCAGCAGCAGTGATGACACAAATGCATACTTCATCCCATCCGACTGCTAATAATTTATCTCTGACTGACTGACGAGCATTAAGCCAATAAATACACGTATCAGTGTCGAGTAAATAGTTCACAAGCTATAATTGCGATCGCTTATAGTACGACTTGAATATATTTCATCAACAATTTCTTCTGCGGTGCGTGTGTCTTCCCAAGTTCCAAAGGTTTCTAAAAAAGCTTCTGATGTATGGGGTTTTGGCTGCTGCTCAGATGAGAGAATGATTTCATTTACTATCAATTGATTTGCTTCTGGGACTCCTAATTTTTTGGTTTCTTCTTTAGCTATAACCATAATTTGCATCAAGGTTATAGCCTGACGCAGAACATCACTTTTATTTGTGCCTATTTTATTTGCTAGTTCGTCTAATATCTGATTTAGTTCAGGTGACAAATCTAAGTTTAAGCGAACCATCTTTTGAGTGTTAGTCATGGTTCCATCCTTGTGTAAAATCTTAATTACATTATAGTTGGCTGAGGCTGCAAGATTGATCGCGATGATTCAAGAACTTCATAAAGTTATTTTGACTAATATAATGATGCTTTTCTCTGAGTTCATTTGTTTTCAAGGAATTCATCAACTGTAATTCCTGCCTGTCGAATCAAACTTCTAAGTAACCCAGGTGCTAATTCCCGATGATTGGGAATTGATAAAGTTGGTTTTGATTCACACCAAAGTATCATGTGGCTTCCTGTTTGGTGATCTAATATATAACCAAATTTTTCAAAAATCTTTACAGCTTCTTTACCAGAGATATTTGATAAACGTCCCATTTATACTACAACTTCCCCGATAAACACTTGCGATTCTTTAACAATATAAGGTTTGCCATGTTTAGCTTGAACGTGGAGATATCCCGTAATAGCATCTTTAATATTTTCAATTGCCTCATCTAGTGTTTTGCCTTGACTCACGCAACCTGGAAGTTCAGGAACTTCAGCAATATAGCCTTCATATTCTGAATCAAAGGTAAAAATTACTTGAAATTTCATAATAAATTAATCTTGGATAGTTGAGGTCTAAAATAAATATAACGCTCAAATCCTAAGTTTGTTACTTCATCCCATTGGTAGAAGAGAAAGTGCGCGATCGCGGCTGATAAATTTATAATTACTTCAAAATAGGATATTTTCAAAAGGATAACTTTGCTTCCAACAATAGGTATTAAAGTCACGCTGATCTACTGAAAAGATGCGTCCATGCCCTAAATGTTCTGCTAAAATTACTAAGGAAGCATCAGCCAAATCCATTGGAAGATCAGCATATTTTTTCATTAATTCAATAATTCGAGCAGTATGGTGAAGTTTAAAATTAAAAATCGTAAATAATTCTTCTTGCAGAGTATTTATAAAAATAATTTCAGCGTCAACTCCCTTGCGAGTTAGCAAAAGATAACAAGTTTCTGTGACAACAGACCATGTTGTAATTAAACGTTCATTATATTGTTTTAAAGCTTGTTTTGCTCTTTCGTGGTGAGTGTCTTTTTTATCAATAAGAGCTAACCAAAATCCTGTATCAACGATGATAATATTTATTATTTAATGTATTAGATAAAACTTCTTTATATGTGGTTGATAAATTTTCGTCAACAGAACAAGAACCAATTAATCCAATTTCATCAAACTTTTCATAGAGACTTTTTTCTTGACTATGACTTTCTGATTCTGATTGAGGATACCGCTTTTTGAGTAACTGAATAAAATCAAGTAGTAAGATTTGAGCTTCTTCTGGTAAAGTATCAATATCTCTATATATTTCTTCAAATTTTATAAGCATAATTAACTTCTAAGATTGAGGAAATTCTTCAGCATGACCTTATTATAGACTGCTTTTCAAGCGATCGCGGCTGATAAATTTATAATTTATAAAGGCATACAGCTAAATCAAGTTTTAAATTTTAAAGCAAATATTTATACAAAAAGTTTTAGTGGATGATTCATCTCTGTTATTTGATCTGGTAAATGCTCATGTTTTAACTTCTGCATCTCTTCTTTAAAAGTTTTCTGAACGATTTTGACGATTAAAGCTTCCAAATCTGCGACTGTCAAACCACTTAGAAGCTGATCTGATGAAGCTTGGAAGTTTTGCATAGAAAATATTTCTGTATCTTGCTGTATTAGCGTGACTGATGGTTTATTCTCTAGCTCAGAGTAATTTAATGATTCACTTTTAATCATATCTTCAGTTATTATAGGATTTTTTTGATTCCAATTTGACACAATTTCAAAATAACCTGCGGCATCTTCTAAACAATACTCAAACATATTTAATAAAATATCTATCCAACCGCTTTTTCGTAAAAATACTTTTCTGGGATTCTTACGAAAATAACTACCAACAATCTTTTTATTTACTTTAATTTCAAGGTGTTCAAACAAACCATTTAAACCTTTATAGCCATATAATTCTGAATAATCTCTAAAATCAAATAACTTTATTTCATTAACGTTTGAATGTATGGCTAGAGCTTTTGATCTATTTCTCAACGTTATCAGATCGCTATCTTTTATATTGAAGCCAATAAATATTTTATTTTTAAATCTTTCAATATCTTTTATGATTTCTTCAACAAGTTGATTTTCCTCAGATTCAAATTCTAAAAACTTAATTTTTATGGTTCTTCAGTACATAGTATGCTTAACTAATAGTTAAAATGCCAATTCAATAAGCATCTAACTCGGAAATTGTCAAAGTTTCTAAATCCATAACCGGAACGTTTAATCAACTTGATCTTGTTATTAATACCTTCCACAGCACCACTACTTGTCCCATTATCAAAGTAAGCAATTATCTCATCAAACCAACGGATAATAGTATTGTTACTCTTGGGAAAATATTTTTTAGCTTTCGATAACCACATACCGAGTTTAAAAACTCCCGGATACCAATTATCTGTCTTATTAAAAATCTTTCTAAATTTTTCTTTTAATTCATGCATTTCTTTTAAGACAGGAGATACATTCTTGACTTCAGAAAGTTTATTTATTTGCTCTTCATTTAAGTCTGACTCATTTTTAAGTAAAACGTACTTACTATTTTTTAATCCCGATAAAAGTTTTTCATATTCAGCTTTTTGTGCTGATAATTGCGCTTTTTTAATTAATTCTTCTAGACTCCGTTTCTCTCGTTTTCTCTGTGTATCTAATTCTTTATTAATCTGTGTCATTACATGAAATCTATCTGCTACTACTTGAGCATTGGGCATTAATTCTGTGACAACGTTTTTATAACCAACCCACAAATCTATACTCACTTCCTCAATTTGTTCTAAGACCTCATATCCCCATTCTAAAAGGGTTTCCTTCACTACTTCTTGCGTGCGCCCATTTAAAATAGTTACTAGCTTAGATGTATCTAAATCTATTAGTACGGCGCAGTAATTACCCTTGCCCTTAACCAGAGCTATCTCATCGATTCCAAGTCTTTTTATCAGAGAAGGTTTGTCATCAGATAATTCAAGCGAAGCGTCTTTTAACATTCTTTCTATTTCTTCTGTTGTCACTATCCCTTGATCAGCTACACTGTGGATATCGTTTTCTACTACCTCTTGTATTATCTTGTGTGCCAGCCGTTTTGTATAAGTTCTTTTCTGGCTCACGAAATCTAAATTCTCACTAAAGGGTTTTTTACATTCTTCGCATTTGAATTGTCTTCTATTTATTTCTAAAAATACTGGTTTCTCACCGAAAGGTAAATCTTTAACAATGTATCGATGATTTTGATGTAATCTATGGCTTTTTGTACCACAGCGAGGACAAGTACTGTATGATTTTATTGATTCTATTTGTAAAATCATTCCTATCCCGACATGAAGGCGATGTGATATAACTTTCACATCTTTTAAATCTAGAAGCTCTGTTAGTATTTTAATATTTTGTTTCCTGTTCATAACTGTAAATAGACAAAAAATACTTTTCTAGTACTTACAGTTAATAATGAATCTGCGTCCTAAGTCAATTATGTCAAAAGTTTTACTAAATATTTTATGCAATTCTTTATACTTTTTAACCTTCGCAGCTAATAATTTAGCATAGTAAGTACTGAAGAACCATTTTTATATATTGTTGCTTACTTGTTTTGAGAAGCCGAGTAATGGTGTATCCATATATTTTTTGTACTGCTTTTCCCTGTACCTGTAAATAATCCGGCCAAAATTCTAAGTCAAGAAAAACCAAATCATAGATAGAACCATTAGAAAAGTTATTGATAAATTGCCCATCAATCTTGACTTCTATCTTATACATAAAATACTTTGGGGATTATTTACATATTAAAAATATACAAAAAAATAATTACAATCAAAACAGGATATACACGTATTGAACCGCTAATCTTTCTGCGTTCATCTGCGTGCATATCCGGTTAAAAATCAGATTTTTCTACCTACAAAACCCAGCTTCAATCCACTAATCCGATCACACCTTTCCTCAACCCTCCACAGTCAATCCATTAAACGCCATATTTTTCATAAAATGTATTGCGCTTTGTCCTGGCTTGTAAATAAATCAAGTTTTGCGACTCGTAAACTAACTTTTGCGACTCGTAAACCAGCTTTTGCGACTCCAAAACCAGCTTTTGTGACTCGTAAAGCAGCTTTTGTGACTCCAAAACCAGCTTTTGCGACTTCAAAACTAACTTTTGTGACTCGTAAAGCAGCTTTTGTGACTCGTAAAGCAGCTTTTGTGACTTCAAAACTAGCTTTTGTCAAAGAATTTCAGCAAATCTACTCCCATTTTTCCTGCCTACTAAGTTCTCTTCAATAAAAAAACGCAAATATACGCATTTCGACGCAATTTTCAGCGTTTTTATACGTATAAATGCGATAAAAGTAGAAACAATTCCAGCTTTATTTAATGTGCGTTGCTGAATCTAGGGATGAAACGCAAAGGAAAATTCAATAAAATCATCCCACATTTATGCAACATCATTTAATGCACTAACGCGATCGCACGTTTTGTTAACGCTTCAGCAGTCAATCCATTAAACGCCATCAACTCACCAGCACTGGCTGTAGTTTCCCCACGTTTCCACGCAAAGGTGTCGCGCTTGGCTGTACTCCGTAACAGAATCGGTTCTAGCATCCCCGCAGCGCCACCAGTAACAGCAATTAACGCATCACCATCAAATAATTCGGCAAATTTCGCATCATCCAAGAAACCACCTTCGGCTTGGGAACAAGTATCCCACGCAGTATCGTGACTACGGTACAATTGCCGAGGATTGATGACAGTAACTATCTTCACACCAATACCTTCAGTTTCCAAGAAAGCAGCAGCTTCAAATACTGGCATTAATGTTAAATCGCCAATTACAGCAAATACAACTTGTTTATCACCAGCGACTTCATGTAATAGCACTGCACCATCGCGCAACCCTTGACGAGTTTGTTCTAAAGTGGTGCGAATTGGTAACGGCGTTTTACTTGCAGTAATCACAATTCCCTTATTCTTAGTTTTCAATGCCCAGTCATAACAAGCTTGAATACTATTAGCATCAGGCGGAAATAATGGGAAAACATTACCATTTCTCATCAACGAAGCAAAATAAGCTTCAATTTCGGGACGTTGGTGAGTCCAACCATTACGCCCTTGCTCTAATGCGCCAGCTGTGAATAAAGTAATAGTCGAGGGAGTTTTACGGCGCAATTCTGCCATTGCTTGGGTAACAGTTTGCCAAATTGGTACTCCGTTGATGGCAAAAGATTCATAAGAACACCACAAAGTTCTCGCACCCATTAACGCTAAACCCGCAGCTAAACCGGCACAAGCATCTTCACTCAATGGTTCATAAACTTGTCCGTTTGGTGCTTGAAAATATAAGTCGTCGGTTGTGGGGTGGATAATCTTTAATGCTTGGTTTATGTTGGCAATTCCTGATGCTTCATTACCATCGGCGTTGGTGACGAGGAAATTCCGATCTTTATTTCCAACTATTCCTACCAATCGTCCCATCGCGGTTGTGGAAACTTTTGGTTCGCCACCAACTGCATATTCTTCTAAAGGTAATTCGCCTAATTCTGGTAATGGAAATTCAAATTCTGTCACCACAGTTTTTGCTGCTGGGCCACCACCGGCGCGTTCGGCATTTGTTCTGACTAATTGCCAAGCTTCCGCGGACAAAGCACGGGTTTGCAATGCACTAATAATGTGCGGCGCATCCAGCGTATCTTTAGGATACAAGTTGTGAGATTTTGCACCCCGCGCGTGGACTCCTGCACCTTTGAGTTGTTTAATAATGAAAACGGTAAGTTTACCACCAAGGGCCGATCGCGCTGCTTTATCTACACCCGAAAGTACTGCTTGCGTAAATTCTAGGCGCTTCTCAAAGGAAAAGGCGGTACTATCAACGTAATCCCCTGGCTGGTTTTGATCGTCGAAATCTTTGGCATCCACTAACACCACTTCATCAAAACCGTTACCTTGCCAATATGCTTGCATCTGTTCGTTGGTTTTTAGGGAAACCATGCTGTGATGTTCTTGGCTGTAACCGTTCCACACCAACACTGGTAAAAAATTGGTGGCAGCAGGATAAGCTGTATGGAAATGTGCGATCGCACTTACAATATAAGGCTCACCCAATCCACCATCGCCAACTGTAAAGGGGAATAACTTATCTTTGTGTAACAGCGCAGCCGCCATTGCAAAGTGTTGCCCTTGTCCCAAAGGCCCCGCAGGTGCGAGAATACCGGGAATGAAACCAGAAAGGTGTCCTAATAATCCGTGTTTTTCTCGAAAGCGATCGCGCAATTCTTGGACTGTAAAAATTCCCATGTCCTCTAGCGAACGATCCAAGAACATGGCACTATAAAATCCGGGGGCGTGGTGTCCGACTTCGGTAATAATGTTCTTGTATCCCAGCATGACAAGAGATGCGTAAGCTTCTGCTTGGCTAGCGAATCCGCCGGGATGCCCAGAAGCCTTACTAGCGGTAACTTGCAAGGTTAGGTAGCGTAAGGCATCAGCAGCAAGTAAAGTTTGATATACAGCTGCTTTGTCTGTGGTCGATGCGATCGCGATTTTGCCCGACTCAATAGCAGGAGTTGCACCATAAGTTTCAAAATCTGGTAAA
Source organism: Nostoc sp. 'Peltigera membranacea cyanobiont' 210A (assembly GCF_002246015.1). Classification (GTDB taxonomy): domain Bacteria; phylum Cyanobacteriota; class Cyanobacteriia; order Cyanobacteriales; family Nostocaceae; genus Nostoc. The sequence continues at coordinate 173,090 of NZ_NOLJ01000006.1, read as the reverse complement.
GCTTCACCAAAATATTGAATCCCTTCAGAAAAATTGGGAAGCGCTGAAGATGCCTTTGGGGAGATTGCAGTCATGCTGAGTACCTTTTGACGATGAGGTGAAACTGTAGATGCTCGTTGAATTTAACCAAAATTTTACATCTTCGAGGTTGTAACAGTTTATTGCTTTTTTGCAACGTTAGAATAAGTACTTTAAATGGTCACGCAACCAAGATTTCAATTAGTTGAAGTAGCAAAAAAATATTAAGTAGGAAAAAATTTATGAAATTCCCAAATGGGCCGCAAACTCCAGCAGTTGTACAGATGCTCCGCTGGGTTGTTAATCCGATGTCATTTATGGAAGCTTGTGCCAAAAACTATGGCGAGATTTTTACTCTCCGATTAGACAAAAATCTGCCTCCTATAGTGATTGTCAGCAACCCCCAAGCGCAACAGCAAATTTTGACAAATGATACCAAGGAATTGGAAGCACCTGGCGATCTGAATCAGCTGTTTGAACCTTTATTGGGCAAGCATTCTGTGATTACCATCAGCGGCGCAGAACATCAGCGCCAACGTCAGTTGTTAATGCCTCCATTTCATGGCGAAAGAATGCGGAACTATAGCCAGGTGATTACCGATGTCACCAAGCAAGTTATCAGCCAATACCAAATAGGTAAACCCTTTAATATTCGGTCTGCAACTCAAGCTATTACCCTGCGGGTGATTATGCAAGCTGTATTTGGTCTATATGAAGGGCCTCGTGCCGAAAAACTACAGAACTTTTTGAGCGATCTTTTAGAAAAGGCTAGTTCTCGGTTAAGTGTGGCTTTGCTTTATTTTCCAGCTTTACAAAGGGATTTTGGGCCAATTAACTTCTGGGGAAACCAGATGCGCCTTCAGCAAGAAGCTGATAAACTGCTCTACGAGGAAATTCGGGAACGTCGAGAACAACCAGATTCATCACGCACGGATATTCTTAGCTTACTCATGGCTGCTAGAGATGAAGCCGGTCAACCCATGACCGATCAAGAATTGCGCGATGAATTGATGACTCTGTTAGTCGCTGGTCACGAAACCACAGCGACAGCTTTAGCATGGGCATTATACTGGATTCACAAACTACCATCAGTGCGGCAAAAGCTACTGCAAGAATTAGATAGCTTGGGCGACAACCCAGATCCCGGCACCGTTTTCAAGTTACCCTATCTCAATGCTGTTTGTTCCGAGACATTGCGGATTTACCCAGTAGCTATACTAACTTTTCCCAGAGAAGTAAGAACCCCGATATCGCTGGGCGGTTACGAACTAGAACCGGGTACAGTCCTACTTGGTTCCATTTATCTGACCCACCAACGGGAAGATATTTATCCAGAACCTAAGCAGTTTAAGCCAGAACGCTTTTTAGAACGGCAATTTTCCGCTTATGAATACTTACCCTTTGGCGGTGGTGCTAGGCGCTGTATTGGGCTAGCATTTGCCCAGTTGGAAATGAAGCTAGCACTTGCTCAAATCCTTTCTAGTAAAGAATTAGAACTAGTTAATAAAGGTGAAGTGCGACCTAAACGCCGTGGTTTGGTGACAGGCCCAGATCGCCCCATTGAAATGGTTGTCAGGAGTCAACGTCAGGTGAAATCCCCCATTTTACAGACAACCACTGTTTGATGCTGGGGGGTTTGATGGTTGCGTTCAGCAAATTTTTTCCTCGTTTTTCCTCGTTTTTCCTCGTTCCCAGTCTCCGACTGGGAATGCATTCATTGAGTCTCTGACTCAATGCCAGACTGGAGACAGAGCCTCAACGAAGGGCATTCCCATGCTCTGCATGGGAACGAGATAGAGGAAAGAACAATTGCGATCGCTGCTTCAATATCGCAGCCCTATTTATAAATCACAAATTACCTATACCCCAATATAGATTTACTCTCCAGAATTAGCCTTTACAGTTACGAGTAAGAGGACATTTAGGAGAATTAATAATTCATGCCTGATGAGCATCGGTTAGAAGAAAAATTTCTATCTCAAGAAGCTGAAAAACAAATATCCAATCAGCTAGATGAAGTAGAACAAATAGAAATAGATGTAAAAACCGATCTGTTAAAAATACTTCAGGGACAGTCGGATGGAGTTTCAGTTGCAGGTCAAGGATTGGTCATTAAAGAAGACATCCGCATACAGGAAATAAAACTGCAAACAGATAGTATAGCCATCAATCCCTTTAGCGCTCTTTTTGGTCAAATAGAACTTAATGAGCCAGTAAATACGATTATTCGGGTTCTACTCACAGAAGTAGATATTAACCGCGCCTTGACCTCAGAGTTTATTCGTAGCCAGATGCAAAACTTTGAGTTGAATGTAGATGGGGAAATTGTCAGTTTTGAGCCAGAAGACATTCAGGTATTTTTACCTGGTAATGGCAAAATAGAATCTAGGGGAAAGGTGTTGTTAAAGGAAATGGGAAATACTCGCCCTTTAGCTTACACTGCGATCGCTCGTCCACGCACTAATTCACAACCCGCTATGCTGGAGGGTTTTAACTGCACTGAGGGAGAGGGGATTTCAATAGAATTAATTACAGCATTCATGCAGAAACTTAAAGAACTGATGAATATACCATTTTTTAAATGGGAGGATATATCGTTTTCTATCAAAGATATAGAAGTACAAAAAGGTACTTTAATACTTATGTTAGAAGCTCAGGTAAAACAAATACCCTCATTATCAACTTTAATCTCTCCTTAGTAGGATTGACACTAATTAAAGATAATTTTTGTTACCGAAGGATGATGTCAATGTAATAAAATTTTTCTAAAATTTGGAAAGTTACTGATTATTTCTAAATTCCAACTATGCAAGAGTATGATGTTGTCCTAATCGGTGCTGGACATAATGGGCTAGTTTGTGCAGCTTATTTGCTAAAAGCTGGTTATAGCGTTCTGTTACTAGAAAAGCGTTCTGTACCAGGTGGCGCAGCCACAACTGAAGAATGCTTACCCCAAGAAGCTCCTGGATTTAAATTCAATTTGTGTGCTATTGACCATGAATTTATTCACTTAGGGCCAGTTGTTGAAGAATTAGAACTAGAAAAATACGGCTTGCATTATTTGGAGTGCGATCCAGTTGTTTTCTGTCCTCATCCTGATGGTAAGTATTTTTTAGGACATAAGTCAGTGGAAAAGACTTGTGCAGAAATCGCTCGTTACAATGAACGTGATGCCAAAAAATATGCAGAATTTGTAGACTTTTGGCAGCGAGCGCTAGGTGCAATGATTCCCATGTTTAATGCACCGCCAAAATCAGTTATAGACATCCTTGGTAACTACGACATCACCAAAATAAAAGATTTAATCTCAGTTATTGGTTCCCCTAACAAAACGCTGGACTTCATTCGCACGATGTTAACCAGCGCTGAAGATTTGCTTAACGAGTGGTTTGATGAGGAATTTCTAAAAGCACCATTAGCCAGACTATCATCAGAACTTGGTGCGCCGCCATCACAAAAAACTCTTGCCATTGGTGCAATTATGATGGCAATGCGTCATAATCCGGGGATGGCCAGACCTCGCGGCGGAACAGGCGCACTTGTGCAAGCTTTGGTGAATTTAGTCACAAGTAAAGGTGGCGTTATTCTCACAGACCAGCACGTTGAAAAAGTTTTAATTGATGATGGCAAAGCTGTAGGTGTGCGGGTTGCTGGTGGTAAAGAATATCGCGCTAAATACGGGGTTATTTCTAATATTGATGCCAAGCGGCTGTTCTTACAAATGACAGATAAAAGCGATGTTGATGGAGCCGACCCCGATTTATGGGAAAGATTAGAACGCCGCATCGTTAACAATAACGAAACCATCCTCAAGATAGATTTGGCTTTAGATGAACCACTGCACTTTCCCCACCACGCTCACAAAGATGAATATCTCGTCGGTTCTATCTTAATTGCAGATTCCGTGGCTCATGTAGAACAGGCTCATAGTAAATGCACCTTGGGAGAGATTCCTGATGCTGACCCATCAATGTATGTGGTGATGCCTAGTTATTTAGATCCAACATTAGCACCACCAGGCAAGCACACTGTATGGATTGAGTATTTTGCCCCTTATCAAATTGCTGGTGCAGAAGGTACTGGTTTAAAAGGTACTGGTTGGACAGATGAATTGAAAAACAAAGTTGCAGATCGGGTGATTGATAAGTTGGCAGACTATGCACCCAATGTCAAAGGTGCAACTATCGCCCGTCGGGTAGAAAGTCCAGCAGAACTAGGAGAAAGATTAGGTGCGTACAAAGGGAATTATTATCATGTTGACATGACTTTAGATCAGATGATATTTTTCCGTCCCTTGCCAGAAATAGCCAACTACAAAACGCCAATTGATAATTTATTTTTGACTGGTGCAGGGACTCATCCAGGTGGTTCAATTTCGGGAATGCCGGGACGCAATTGTGCGCGGGCATTTTTGCAGGCAAAACATCCCATTAGCCAAACTTTGAAGGATGCGCGGGATTCGATTAAGTCAACTGTCGAGTCAGTGTTTGGCATTAATTAAGCCTCCAAAACCCTCATGTAGAGACGCGATTTATCGCGTCTTTCTTTATTTATCAGGCAATCACGAAAATATTTCTATTAGTCATGGCTAGATCCATTCCTAGTTGAGCAACTTGGATTTGACCAGATGAGCCTGTACCATCAGCATCAAAAAATAAACCCCCTGTATTATTGTTGTAGATAAAGCGATCGCTACTATCTTGTGCTACTGAACCAATAAAAAATTGCGTGGCTTGAAGTATACCCTCACTAAGTCCACCTCCAAACCCTATTTTAGAAACATAAATTGTGTCATCTAAGGACGAAAAGTCTGTAATGTTATCAATTCCCTCAGAAAGGGTATTAATAATAAAAACATCAGATCCAGTTCCTCCTGTTAGGGTATCATTACCTAAACCTCCAACGAAAGTATCGTTACCACTTCCCCCTATAAGGATGTCATTGCTATTTCCACCATTTAGCTGATTATTACCAGTCCCATTAATATTGGCTGTACCTGTGGTGAGATTTTCTTCACGGGCTGTTAAAGGAGAGCTAACGGTTGATGAAACAGTCAGAGGTGTCGAAATGGGCGCACTATTGGTAACAGTGAGTAAAGTTCTAAATACCTTTTGGTTGCTGGTTAGACTTTCATCAAACTCTTGGATTGAATTAGTTGGATCTAGAAATGAAATAACGTAGTAATTTCCAATTGGGATATTAGGAAACGCACCGTTCCAAGTCGCTGTTCCCGAATTGAATGGATTAATCGAAGAAATAGTTGTATTACCAATTAAGTAATGAGAACCAATATTATTAGTGATATTGGCATCAGTAGAAGCGTAAAAAGAAGCCGAGAAATTGCCTGTCGCGGCTGTACCATTGTTGCGAGGATAAACTGTGATGCTAAAATTTTCCCCATTTTTAATAGTATTATTACTAAAACTTCCAAGAGTGGTGTTAAACCACATATCAGAATCTACTAAATCAGCTTTGTCAGTGGGTTTGCGTGTAGTAGTGTCTTCGTCGATCCAGTTTTGAATCTCATTATATCGAGTGCTTGTAATTCGGGCGAACTCGTTGTAAAGCGGAGTTTGGTTGGTGGTTGTCTCATTTGAAGCTACTCCATAAATAGTCGGTTTATTTGTGTTGGAATTATTAACCCAGAGAGGGCCTCCACTATTTCCAGGTAAGATATCTAGTTCATTACTACGCAAGATCGAGTCAGTTGTACTTGTGATTTTTCCACTCTGAGTCCACATATCATAGTTATCAAATTTCCCGTCGTTATTGGAATCAAACTTATCAGAAGGGTATCCAGTAACATTCATTAAAGTTCCACTGCTGAGATTATCGTCATATCCATAGTTAAACCAGCCAGTGAAGTTTCCAATATTGCGGTCAAGAGTCACCAATCCTATATCGTATTGAAAAGTTTCGCTTTTCGTCTGATCTCCTTGAATCCATCCTTCAAAAGAACGTGTATTAACAGATTTGGCTTCACCATAGTACTCGTAGTCAGCCCGGTTTGTACCAGCAATGATATTCCCTTTAGAACCAAGCATCACCTCAATTTTATCTGCCCAACCCCCATATCTCGTGTCATACACAGAGTGCCCTGCTGTTAAAAAGTGGTAGGGAGAAATCATAGCACCAGAGCCGTTGAGGATAATATCATCGGCAGTATCAATAACCCCATCTGGGCCTTTCCAATGTATTCTCATTTTTCCTACAGCTCCAAACGGAAAACTCTTCGTGTCGCTAACTTTTGTCCGACCATCAGGAGAGAAAATAGACATATCTTTAGATCCTTAATAGAAAATAATGAATACAAAATATCCAACTTTAATGCCAAAAATTAGCTCATGGTATAAGCATCTCAGCAGCAATTCATCTGAATCATGTTTTACTATTCTTAGAGGTTGTTTGAAAAGTCGTGATTAATGTATCAAATATTTTTTACCCCTCCCTAACCCTCCCCGTATGTATTGGGGAGGGAACCGGATTTTTCTTGTTTCCCCCCTTTACAAGGGGGGACTAAGGGGGGTAAGAACGCAATTAAAATCACAGCAAAACACTTTTCAAACAACCTCTAAGCTTTTAAGTAATATCAAATCTATGAATTACCATATATTTAATATAAATTATTTCTACGATTTATCAATAATGTAGAGTGTAATTTAAATTTTATTTTTCAGGAAAATAAAACTAATTAATAGAGAGAAAAGTTGGAAAATCTAGCTATTTTGATATTACTTCTGTTATCAACCCTGTGACCACCTTCCTATGATCTTTACTGATTTATATCGTCGGCATTGGCGGATTGAAGAAGGTTTTATCAGAGTGAATTACTACACGAGTGCGATGTTTACGACGAGTCACAGCTACGCAATATATATAGCAACACAATTCAAAATTCAAAATTCAAAATTCAAAATTAAAGACATTTTCAAACGGGGATTTAAACCCCGACTGAAACTGGCGCTACCTGTAGAGGTAGGGGTCTTAAACCCTTTGATTTACGATAATTGTTTTTTGAGTAAAGTAGGTTCTAAACGATTGCTTTATGTGTATTTAATATGATAGTATTATACGCGCTTGATTTTAATAAAGTTTTGTGCATCGTCAACAAGGCTCTTTGGGAAAATAAATATAAGTAAATTAATGGGTAAAAACTAGTGTATTTTGATAATACTCAAAAAACTAACAAATTTTAACATCATCTAATAATTTTTGTAGGTACAGCATGGTTTTTCGGCACTGCTTCGTTGCATCTGGCTTGATAGCTTTCTTGGCATTTGGCTGTAGTGGTGGGGCAAACTCATCGGCAGAAAATACTACACAGGTTGTCCAAGAAAGCAATGTAACCCAACTTTTTATAGAAGCGAAGGCTACGCAAAAAGCAGAAGATTACTTTCATCAAGGTAACAATTTATTAGATAGACAAAATTATGAAGATGCCATAAAAGCTTATGATAAAGCGATCGCCATCAAAGTTGAGAGTCCTGAAGCTTGGATTAACCGTGGCATCGCCTTAACATCGTTGCAACGCTACCAAGACGCTCTTGCATCTTATGATAGAGCGATCGCCATCAAACCCGACAAATATGAAGCTTGGTATAATCGTGGCATCGCCTTAACATCGTTGCAACGCTACCAAGATGCTTTTGCATCCTATGATAGAGCGATCGCGATCAAACCCGACAAATATGAAGCCTTAATTAACCGAGGCATAGCTCTGACAAAACTACACCGCTACAAGGATGCGATCGCATCTTATAATAGAGCGATCGGCATCAAGCCGGATTTGCACCAAGCATATTACAATAAAGCTTGCTCTTATGCTTTACAAAGCAATCTGGAATTAGCAATTGAGAATTTAGACAAAGCAATCGAGCTTGTTCCTGATAAATACAAGAAATTAGCAAAAACTGACCCAGACTTTAGCAAAGTGCGTAGTGAAAAGCAGTTTCAGGAATTACTGCAATAGTATTTTATTACCACTACTCAGTGTAGAATATAAGCCTAACAAGATTTTTTCGTGATGCTAGCGGTTTAAGATTAGACCTTTTGCAAAAGTCCCTAACACCCAACCCCTCCCCGCAAGCGGGGAGGGGAGACAAAGCGTAGCTTTGGCGGGGTGGGGTTCTTTCTTATTTTTGATTTATGCAAGAGGTCTATTAGACATGAAAAAATTGTTAATCACCGGAGCAAGTGGTTTTTTAGGATGGCATCTTTGCCAGCTTGCAAAAGAAGAATGGGAGATTTATGGCACTTATTTATCCCATCCTTTAGAGATTCCTGGCATGAAAATTTTAAAAGCGAACTTAACAAATTTTCAGGAATTAAAGCGCATCTTTAATGATGTCAAACCAGAAGCAGTTATTCATACTGCTGCACATTCGCAACCAAATTTTTGTCAAACCAACCCCAAAGAATCCCACGCAATTAATGTTATCGCATCCTGTAATATTGCCGGACTTTGCGCGGATAATTCTATTCCTTGTGCTTTTACCTCAACCGATTTAGTTTTTGATGGCTTAAATGCCCCATATCAAGAAACAGATGCCGTGTGTCCTGTCAATCTTTACGGTGAGCAAAAGGCGATCGCAGAAGCAGATATGCTAGAAAGGTATCCCATGACCGCAGTGTGTCGGATGCCCTTGATGTTTGGTGCAGCAACACCCACAGCTAAAAGCTTTATTCAGCCATTTATTCAAACTTTACAAGCCGAAAAAGAACTAAGCTTATTTATAGATGAATTTCGTACACCAGTAAGTGGAACAACTGCTGCCAAAGGACTTTTATTAGCATTAGAAAAAGTTAACGGCATCATTCACTTAGGTGGCAAAGAGCGGATTTCACGTTATGATTTTGGACAGATATTAGTGGAAGTATTCCAACTTCCTAGCACTGGTCTGAAATCCTGCCGACAACAAGATGTGAAAATGGCAGCACCCAGACCAACAGATGTTTCTTTGGATAGTTCCAAAGCATTTGCATTGGGGTATCAGCCTTTATCTGTAAGGGAAGAATTAGAGGCAATACAATTCAGTTAAGACTAAGTGTTAAAACTAAAAACAGGAATAGGCTATTTTGAAATGCGATTACCTCTGGTATAGCCATTTTCAATCCGGTGAGGTACAGGTATGCAAATAGACCTAACCCCCAACTCGTCGCGGGAAGGCGGAACAATTCCAAGCCTCTCTCCTAAAAGGAGAGAGGAATGGAAGTGAGGTCAAAATTGTACTTCACGCTTGTCGAGAACCTATTCAGGCTCATTACTATAGGAATCATATTTGATTTCTGAAAAAATCTCGGTAGTCTTGTAATGGACAAAAAATTGTAGGTTGGGTGGAGGCTTTGCGTAACCCAACATCCTGATATATGTTGGGTTGCGCCCCGCTTCACCCAACAAAAGTCTACGTCTAATGAACTATTTTGCGTAGACAGTCCACTACGTGCATTTCAAAAATCAAATACTAGTCCTATATTTATTTAGATGTGCTTGCCTTGTAGTTCTCGGCTAACTTTTTCGTTAGCAAGCTTAAATTAAATTTTATTTTTACCTTTGATTAAAGTCTGCTTAAACTCATAATTTTAAAATGGGGTGTCTCAAAACAATTTGGGCAGTTGTTTGCTTCTGATTGAAAAAGAGAAAAATATTGATTTTATAACTGAATCTAACAGTTATGAATTTCCATTTGGAAAGTAAGTTAGATAAAAGCTATTTTGTAGCTTGTAGTTTGCATTGCTTACAGAAGTTAATGGTGAGGAAAACTGAGATGAAATTGGTTACAAATTTATTGGTCACTGCTGCTACTATTAGTTTAGGTTTTGCTACCTTAGATGTAAAATCTGCATCTGCTGCAATTCTTAATTACGCTTTCACCGTTGATAGTCCATTAACAAAGGGGAATGGCTTTTTTAGCTTTGATGACTCAACCTTCAGCAATGACTATAATCCCGAAGCTCCCATTAAGTCACTTTCTTTCAACTTTGATAGCAACTCTACCATTTACACTGAACAAGATGATGCAAATTACCCAGATTTTCCTCTTGTTTTTAAAACCACATCCTTAACAGGACAAACGTATTTTGGATTAGATTATCAGTTTAATGATAAAGCTAATCCTTCCAGTTCTATCAGTTATGAAATTATTGGTGAGGATTTTACAATTTACTCTAAAACTTCTCCCAATGCTGAACTTATATCAGGTACAGTTTCTTATAGACAAGTACCTGAACCTACACCTTTAGTTGGTGTTCTTTTTGCTTTTAGCCTTGGCTCAATGATGAAGAGAAAGGTAGCATCAATGAAAAAGATTAAAATCTAACCTTGGTTAAGTTGATATTAACAATTTCTTTGCCAAGGATTAATCTCTTATTAGTAGGCTTTTATGTGAGGAAACAATATCTGACACATTGATAGTAGAGGGAAAAATTGGAAATTAAAATCTGATTTTGAGAATACCAATTCTCTATGAAGCTGCACATTATGACCCCTCCCAACCTCTCCTTAACAAGGGTGGTGGGGTTATTTCTATGGGTCTTAATAAAGAATTGCTATGAGGGAATAATTACGAAATTTTCCTACGATTACTCCACCATCTTTGTGTTAGCTGTTGCTGTACTTTAACTTACCTGTTAGCCAGGAGTAGAGAATGGTAGATTACCGGAATTTTGAGCAGTTCCTGCACAGTCGAATCAAACGACGCAACTTAATTATTGGGGCAGGAGCATTATCTGGTTTAGCGATCGCTAACCAATTGTCTCCTCAAAGAGCGATCGCCACAAGCAGATTTTCCAATTATCCTTTTACTTTGGGTGTAGCGTCTGGTGAACCCTATCCTACCAGCGTAGTGATTTGGACTCGTCTCGCTCCTGAACCCTTAAACGGAGGTGGAATGCCACCTGTGAATGTGCCAATTCGCTGGGAAGTAGCAACCGATCCAGATATGAGGCGTATTGTCTCTAGAGGTACGGTACTGGCAACTCCAGAACTAGCTCATTCAGTTCGAGTTGTGGTAGAAGGCCTGCAATCTGATACTTGGTACTGGTATCGGTTTCTTGTCGGGCAAGACGCTAGCCCTATTGGTCGCACTCGTACAGCGCCTTTAGCAAATAGCTACTTGAATAAATTTAACTTTGCCCTTGTCTCCTGTCAGCACTATGAGCAGGGGTACTTTACTGCCTACAAATATCTGGCCAAGGACGACCTTAATCTTGTAGTTCATGTTGGTGACTACATTTACGAGGGAGGAATCTCAAATAATCGTCCCAGACAGCACAACAGTGCAGAAATTGTGACTTTGGAAGATTACCGCAACCGTCACGCCCTCTATAAAACCGATACCAATCTGCAAGCAGCTCATGCAGCGTTTCCCTGGATTGTTACCTGGGATGACCATGAGGTAGAAAACAACTACGCCAACAACATCTCAGAAGTTGATACTGAACCCGATCAAGATCGATCAATTTTTCTCCAAAGACGGGCTGTTGCCTATCAAGCTTACTACGAACACATGCCACTGCGCCCCTTATCGCGTCCCGTTGGCCCCGATATGCAACTTTTCCGTCGGCTCTCCTTTGGTAACTTAGCCACCTTCCATGTCCTTGATACCCGCCAGTATCGCACCGATCAGCCCTGTGGTGATGGCACTAAAGAACGTTGCCCAGAAAATTTAGATCCGAATGCAACAATTACCGGCAAGCGTCAGGAAGATTGGCTATATGATGGTTTAAATAGTTCACAGTCCAAGTGGAATGTTTTGGCGCAGCAGGTTCCGATTGCTCAAAGAGATATGACACCAGGAGAAGGCGGAACTTACAGCATGGACAAATGGGATGGTTATGTGGCTTCGCGCGATCGCCTCATGGCTTTCCTCGGACAGCGCCAGCCCTCTAACCCAGTATCCTTGGCAGGCGATGTGCATTCCCACTGGGCGATGAATCTGAAGGCTAACTTTAATAACCCAGAATCCGCCACAGTTGGCAGTGAATTCGTCTGTTCCTCAATTACTTCGGGTGGCGATGGTTCGGATACCAGCCCCGCAGTTGAAGCTTACTTACCCGATAACCCACACATTAAGTTCTTTAATAATCAACGGGGATATGTTCGCTGTGCTTTGACTCCCACAACCTGGAAGTCAGATTATCTAGTTTTATCAAACGTCACAACCCCAAATGGCACGATTAGTAAGCGGGCTTCATTTGTGGTTGAAGATGGTCGTCCAGAAATACAACAAGCCTAATCGTCTAATTCCCAGGTATTGAAACCAGACAATCACAGATAGAAACAGATAAACACTGATGATTTACCTGTTTCTATCTGTGTTTTCATTTTCAGAATTTAGATACGTTTGTCCTGCAAAGATAAGGAAAAAATGCTTAGGGACTTCCACGCGAATAAAAATACCCCATCGTAGGGATGGACAGCTGTGTGCCCCTGCTGTAGAGCAATTAGAGGAGTTAGGAGTTTTAATTCCTAACTCATAACTCCTAACTCTTCACTTCAGTTTAATAAGCATCCATTGGCAGACAAGAACAAACAAAATTGCGATCGCCAAAGGCTGCATCAATGCGACCAACAGCAGGCCAGAATTTATACTCACGAGTCCAAGGTGCAGGATAGGCAGCTTGTTCGCGAGAATAAGGATGATTCCATTCTCCGGTGATGAGACTTTCGGCAGTGTGGGGTGCGTTCTTCAAAACATTATCTTGGATATCCACCTTGCCAACTTCTATTTCGGCAATTTCTTGGCGAATAGAAATCAACGCATCACAGAAACGATCCAACTCTTGTTTAGATTCACTTTCTGTAGGTTCCACCATGATTGTACCCCCCACAGGCCAGGAGACAGTCGGCGCATGGAAACCATAATCCATGAGACGCTTGGCGACATCATCGACTTCGATCGCAGCTGATTTTTTGAGCGATCGCAAATCTAAAATACACTCATGGGCAACTAGACCATTTTTCCCCTGATACAAAACCGGATAGTATGATTCCAGTCTCTTAGCGATGTAGTTAGCGTTGAGAATCGCCACTTTAGTTGCTTGGGTTAAACCATCTGCACCCATCATGGCGATGTACATCCAAGAAATCACCAAGATACTTGCACTACCCCAAGGCGCAGCAGCAATAGCACCAATATTAGAGTCCTGAGTTGAGTCGTTGATAGTGACAACAGGATGTCCAGGGAGAAAGGGTACAAGATGAGATGCAACACCAATGGGCCCCATACCAGGGCCACCCCCACCATGAGGAATACAGAAGGTTTTGTGCAGATTCAAGTGACAGACATCCGCGCCAATATCCCCAGGACGGCAAATTCCCACTTGGGCGTTCATATTTGCCCCATCCATGTAAACTTGTCCACCATGACTATGGACAACAGCGCAGATTTCCTGAATTGGTTCCTCAAAGACACCGTGAGTTGAGGGGTATGTCACCATTAAGGCGGCTAATTCATTGCTGTGTTTTTCTGCCTTAGCCTTCAGGTCATCAACGTCAATATTACCTTGTGAGTCACAGGCAACAGCTACCACCTTCATCCCGCACATCACCGCACTTGCTGGGTTTGTCCCGTGTGCCGAGGTGGGAATCAAACAAACGTTGCGGTGTGCTTCACCCCGATTTTCGTGATATTGACGAATTACTAAAAGTCCAGCATATTCGCCCTGAGAACCAGCATTTGGTTGTAGAGAAATTCCTGCAAAACCAGTAATTTCAGCTAACCATGCCTCAAGTTGCTCAAACAGGATTTGATAACCTTGCGTTTGCGACGCGGGCGCAAATGGATGAATCTTGCCAAATTCTTCCCAACTTACCGGAATCATCTCAGCAGTTGCATTCAACTTCATTGTGCAAGAACCCAAAGGAATCATCGATGTCGTTAGCGATAAGTCCTTCCTTTCTAGCTTGTGCAGATAGCGCAACAACTCAGTTTCTGAGTGATAGCGGTTAAAAACTGGGTGAGTGAGATATGTGCTTGTACGGGAGAGAGGGAGATGGAAGGATGAGTCAGAAGTTAATTCTTCTAAAGTGAAGGGTAAATCATCTGTACCAGCGAAAATCTGCCAAAGGTCGATTAAATCTTCTGGCGTAGTTGTTTCATCCAGCGAAATACCAACAGTTGTGCCATCAAAAACCCGCAGGTTAATTTCAAGTTGTTCGCTAACTGCCAGAATATCTTTTAAATTCTGTTTTCCCAGTTCTACTCGCAGCGTATCAAAGAAATCTTTGGAACTGATGCTGTAACCCAAACGCTTCAGTCCTTCCGCCAATAACACCGTCAAAGAATGGATATTTTCGGCAATTTGCTTCAGTCCAGTAGGCCCATGATAGACAGCGTACATACTCGCCATCACTGCCAGTAGCACCTGTGCAGTACAGATATTACTAGTAGCTTTTTCGCGGCGGATGTGCTGCTCGCGGGTTTGCAAGGCGAGACGTAATGCCAGCTTACCTTGGGCATCTTTTGATACACCCACAATTCGCCCTGGAACCAGCCGTTTATACTCTTCCTTCGTAGCAAAGTATGCCGCATGAGGCCCCCCAAACCCCAAAGGAATACCGAACCGCTGAGTGCTTCCTACAGCAATATCAGCACCAAATTCCCCAGGAGGGGTCAGCAAAGTTAAACTTAGAGGGTCTGCTGCTACCGTCACCAATGCACCCTTAGCATGGGCTTTTTCGATAAAAGCGCGGTAGTCGTAAATAGTGCCATCACTTGCAGGGTATTGCAGAACAGCCCCAAAAATTGCTTGATCAAAATCAAATGTTTGATGATCGCCAACAATGATCTTAATCCCTAATGGTTGAGCACGTGTTTGCAACACGTCGATAGTTTGGGGATGGCAATCACGAGATACAAAATAGGCATTTGCCTGATTTTTGGAGACACCATAGCTTAGGCTCATCGCTTCTGCTGCTGCTGTAGCTTCATCAAGTAATGAAGCATTGGCAATTTCTAAACCTGTGAGGTCGATAATCAAGGTTTGAAAATTCAGCAGCGCTTCTAGTCGCCCTTGGGCAATTTCTGGCTGATAAGGAGTGTAGGCAGTATACCAACCAGGGTTTTCTAAGATATTACGCCCAATCACAGGTGGGGTAATACTGTCGTAATAGCCCATACCAATGTATGAACGGAAAACCTGATTTTTGGCAGCAATTTTTTTTAACGATGCCAGTGCTGCATACTCACTTTCTGCTGCTGGTAACTTTAGCGGTTGCTTCAACCTAATTGTCTGTGGAACTGTTTGGTCAATTAGGGCATCCAGGCTGGGAAACCCCAAAACCTTAAGCATAAGCTGGATATCATCGGAGTTAGGGCCAATGTGTCTTGGCACAAAACTACTTAACTTTTGACTTTTGTCGTCCAGCACTTGCTGCTCATTAGACTTGAGAATAGGGGCGTTCAATACCACAAATTACTCTCCAGATGGTACTATTTCATATTTTGCAATAAATACTCTTAAACTGGGGGCTGGGGATTGGGAAGATATTGGATAGGTGAATAAGAGTAATTGTTAGTTACCTGCTCCACTCACCTACTCCCTTACTCTTCCACTCAGCACGGGCTAAACCCTAGCTATCCGCTAACAGCACTCAGCACTCCTACTCCCCTTCTACTTGGGCGCGATACTCATCAGCTGTCAAGGCATCTTCAACTTCGCCAGGGTCATTGACGCGCACTTTCAAAAACCACCCTTCCCCGTAGGGGTCTTCTGACACTTCTTCGGGAGAATTAATTAAGGCTTCATTCCGTTCTATAACGGTGCCTGTCACTGGTGAATTCAGTTCCTCAACGGCTTTCACTGATTCAATTGTGCCAAAGTTTTCTCCCCTGGTAAGAGCGTCGCCAATTTCTGGCAGTTCCAAAAAGACGATATCACCCAATTCCTGTACGGCAAACTCAGTAATGCCAATGGTGGCAATTTCACCATCGATTCGCACGTATTCATGAGAATCCAGGTATCTGAAATCTTGAGGATATTCAAAAGACATATCACTTCCTCTCCCTTATTAAAAAAATTATTGCCCCAATAGTCATCCAAGCCATATTTGGTAATCAACCTGACTGTAGATTGAATAACTCACAACACATTATTCCTCAAAAACCTCAGCGCTTATTAGTTGGCAACACGATTTTTTGACCGATAAAAGGGACGTTTAACTACAACTGCTGGATAAGCTTTGCCGCGAATTTCCACTTCTAGCTGCTGACCAACAGTTGCTAGCTGGGTGGGAACGTAGCCTAATGCAACAGGATAACCAAGTGTAGGTGACAGGGTGCCACTAGTAACTTCTCCCACAACTTTACCTGTGGATAACACTTGATAGCCATGACGGGCAATATTGCGTCCTTGGGTTTGCAAACCTACCAATCGACGCTTCACTCCCTTGGATTTTTGCTCTGCTAAAACTTCCCGACCAATAAAATCGCCTTTGGTATCTAAGTGAACTAGCCACCCTAAACCTGCTTCTAAGGGTGTGGTGGTGTCATCGATATCTTGTCCGTAAAGTGCCATCGCTGCTTCTAGGCGCAGAGTGTCTCTCGCACCGAGTCCACAGGGGATAACACCACTTTTATGGAGACTTCGCCACAATTTTACTCCCACATCCGGGTCTACCATCACCTCAAAGCCATCTTCTCCGGTGTAACCTGTGCGGGCCAAAAAGGCAGGTTTACCTAGTAGAGTTGCTTCTAAATGTCCAAAGGCTTTGATTGGTTGTAAGTCTTCTTGCACTAATGGCTGGAGATATTTAATCGCTTTTGGCCCTTGGACGGCAATTAAGACTTTATCTGGTGAAAGGTCTTGGAATTGCAATTTATCTAGGTCAAGGTGTTTTAACAGCCATCCTTTATCTTTATTGGAGGTTGCCGCATTGACTATGATGAATGCCTTTTGTGTACCACTGGTGTCTTCACCTTGATAATAAACAATGATGTCGTCAATAATTCCCGCTTGGGGATTTAACAATACGGTGTATTGTGCTTGACCAGCTTGCAAACGACTCAAGTCGGAAGGTACTAGTGGCTGGAGTTGGGAAATCAGGTTTTTACCTTGGAGGGTAAATTTGCCCATGTGGGAAATATCGAACATTCCGGCTGTATTTCTTACAGCCTCGTGTTCGCGGCTAATTCCACTAAATTGCACGGGCATTTCCCAGCCGCCAAAGCTGGTAAGGCGTGCTTTGAGTTCTACACCCAGTTGATATAAAGGGGTTCGCGCCAGAGATTGGGCGTTGTCTTCTTGATTAGCCACAGGTAATTATTGCGTAGATGCGGAGCAACTTGCCGTTAGGCATCGCACCTCAACATCTATCATCCTACGAGAGATTAGGGAAGAGGTGACAGGGGACGGGTGATAGGGAATAATCTCTACCCTGTAACCTGTACCCTATTCCCTCATCCCCTTTGTCCCCTTCTGTAAGGTTTAATAGTTAATAGTAGAAGTGTTGAGATTTATTAAGAAGAGATTATGAAATATTGGCAACTGTTAGCTAGCTTTGTCTTAGCTATGGTTCTTTTTTTGTTTCCCCTATCGGCGCAAGCTGCAAGTTCTTCTAG
Organism: Nostoc sp. 'Peltigera membranacea cyanobiont' 210A; assembly: GCF_002246015.1. Lineage (GTDB taxonomy): Bacteria > Cyanobacteriota > Cyanobacteriia > Cyanobacteriales > Nostocaceae > Nostoc. Next base: position 155,514 of record NZ_NOLJ01000006.1, on the reverse strand, counting down.
TATTACCCGTTCTGTGGGTAATGATGAACTCAAGGGCAAGGATTACTCTGGTCAAAGTTTAATTGGTACTGAGTTTACCAATCTCAAATTAGAGAATGCTAATTTTAGCAATGCTGACTTACGTGGTGGCGTATTTAACGGTAGCGTATTGGAGGGAGTAAATCTGCATGGTGCTGATTTTAGTGAAGGCATAGCCTATCTAACAAGGTTTAAGGATGCTGATTTAAGTGATGCTGTGTTGACCGATGCGATGATGCTACGTTCTACTTTTGATGGCGTGGATATCACAGGTACTGATTTTACGAATGCAATTTTAGATGGGATACAAGTGAAAAAGCTTTGTGTTAAGGCAAGTGGTGTAAATTCTAAAACTGGGGTGGATACTCGCAAATCTTTAGGATGTAAGTAAATCTTAACCCCCTCGTTAGTGGAGAGGGGGATATTTTTTTAACGAATTACGAATTACGAATTACGAATTACGCGCAGCGATCGCTACTGATATGCTTCTCTTAAAAAGCTGGCATAATTTGCCCGAACCGTCATAGTTGTCGGATGACTTATACCTAAAGTCCGTTCACAAATTTTCAAAGCTTTCTCAAACAAGGGTTTGGCTTTCCGGTAGCGTCTTGTATAACGGTAGAGTGCTGCTAAATTGTTTAGGCTGATGGCGACATCGGGATGGTTATTTCCCAGCAGGCGTTTACTCAGTTCTAAAGCTTGCTCATACAACGGTTCGGCCTGCTTGTAACTTCCTGTAGATTCGTAAAGTTGTGCCAAATTGTTCAGGCTGGTGGCAACATCGGGATGGTTATCTCCCAGCAGGTGTTTTCTCAGTTTTAATGCTTGCTTGAACAAGGGTTCGGCTTCGCTGTAGCGTTTTGTATAACAATACAATGCTCCTAAATTGTTCAGACTCGTGGCAACATGGGGATGTTCTTCTCCCACTAGGCGTTTCCACAGTTCTAAAGCCTGCTGATACAAAGGTTCGGCTTCGCTATAGCGTCCTGTATATTCGTAGATTAATCCTAAATAGCTCAGGCTAGTGGCGACATCGGTATTTTCTTCTCCTAGCAGGCGTTTTCTCAGTGCTAAAGCTTGCTCAAGCAAGGGTTCAGCTTCCCTGTAGCGTCCTGTAGTTTCGTAGAGTGCTGCTAAATTGTTCAGACTAGTGGCGACATCGATATGTTCTAAACCAAGACGATTTTGAGTTAGTTCTACACACCGTTGCAACCAAGGTTCTGCTTGCTGATAAAGTCCTTGACTTTGATAAAACCAGGCTAATTTGGTAAACAGAGTGATTAGATTTTCATCGCCTAGATATTCGCATAGGTGAGTTGCAACTTCTGTGATGTGCGGGATATGTGGAGTGAGGTTGAGAATATCTTCAGGGTTAATCTGTTGCGGAATTAGCTTTGCTACCTCTAACATCATGGCTGCAAACTTACTTTTTGCTTCATCCGCCTCACTTGATTTATCCAACTTCATTCGCAAAAGTTGTCGAATCTGTGGATTTAGACGATAAATTCCTTTACTTTTTTGTTGTAGCAGATGCAATTCCAGTAAATCGGCTATGGCTTTCTCGTTGAGTTTTTGTTTTTTGTTATCTTCTATTGTCTCAACAGATAGGGGAATGTCAGCTAAAGCACACAAACTTAGCAAACAGCCAAAGCTTTGGGCATTTTCATCCAACTGTTCCCAACTCAATTCAAAAGCTTCAAATATACCGTATTCATCAGGCATCAATGAGTTAGCATTGACTACTGGTTCATGTTCCACTCGTTTCTTCTCTAGCCGCTTCAGCAGTGTTTCCAGAGACAAATCTGGCATTTTATCCAGATATCGTCCCACTAACTCTAACGCTAAAGGTAAATATCCCAAAAACTTACAAATTCTTCTGGCAACCCAAGCTTCTTGTTGCAGTCGTTCTCGAACCACTAGCGATTTGAATAATTTCATCGCTGCCAATGGTTTGAGGGCATCTAATTCGCTATTATATTTTAGGCTCAGATAAGCTTGTAACTTTTCTAGTTTGTCTCGATTGTTGAAAGTCGCTAACTCAGGAGAATTCTGGGCAAACTTGTCATGTACCTCACCCACCCACTTTGTGAAAGCAGTAATATCAACGTTTAATTCGCTGGCAAGTTTAACTTTAGTTTTACCTAAGTTTTCTGTCTGAAAAGATTTTGCAAAAGCTACCGTTTGCTCTAGAGATAAGCCATTCGTAGCAGCTTCTTTGGCTAGAAAATTAGCCCATTGCATAAACAGCTTTGTGAAGTTTATTTTTATTCTAGCTTTGTCTTTATTAGTAAATATTCTCCCTTTGGAGTAAAAATACCATTTGGATAAAAATATTTCAAAGCAGTGGCTTGCCTTTAGGTATCGTCACTTGAGCCTCTGAAGTTCAAGTTTCGAGTTTTGTACTCAAAATGGCTATGCGATGTCTACGATGGGCTACGTCTACGCTCTTTGTCACTTAGCATGAGAATCTAACCGCAGAGGTGCAGAGGTCACAGAGGAAGAGAGAAGAGGGAACAAAAGCTATTTTAAGTTAAAATTGGTGGCGATCGCTATTCTCCTGCTTGAAGTTTTCAGTAAATTGACCAAACTATCGGATAACTACAAACCAGCATCACGCAAAGCTTGAATTCCAGGAGATATGCTTGGGATTAGTCCACGTCTTTTTGCTAATATCAGCAAGCCTCCGGTTCTGATAGCAATAATACCTAAAACTTGACCACAATGCCGTGCTGCTCTATTGTCAACAATAGCGGCACAATCGGAATTTTTTAGTGCCAAACTCAATACTTGTAATTCTCCCTTTCCTAAATCCCAAGCTGCTACAACAGGAGCCAATAGCATTAACTTCTACTGTTTGTATCCAAGAAATACTGGGTAATTGTGTTGATGCGACATCATCATTTTTTGGTGACTTCTTCAAAAACACCGAATGGAACTAAAACTTCTGTGAATAATTAGGGAATTAATTTTGCTTGTTGAGTTTTTAAAAGAACAATCAAAGGTGAAGAGTAAATCTCGAAACAGCTAGCGATCGCTCTACTTTTCACTGTACTTTAGATATAAGGGAACATGAGAATCGAACCGCGAAGGACGCAAAGGGCACGTTCGCGCAGCGTCTCGCAGAGAAGGAAGAGATAAAAAGGAGCGATCGCTGTTTGAAGTTAGAATTGATGGGCGATCGCTGCTAAAATTTGAACATACAACTGTTGTGTAGCATCAATTTGGTGTGATTTTTTGAAAGGGTGCGATCGTTAACGATATGCTTGTCTTAAAAATCTTGCATAATTTCCCCGAACTGCCATTGTATCGGGATGACCTACACCTAAAGTACATTCACAAATTGCCAAAGCTTGCTCAAACAGGGGTTCGGCTTCGCTATAGCGTTTTGTAGACTTATAAAGTCCTGCGAGATTGTTCAGGCTAATGGCGACATTTGGATGGTTGTCTCCCAGTAACCGTTTCCACAGTGCCAAAGCTTGTTGATACAGGGGTTCGGCTTCGCTATAGCGTTTTGTAGACTTATAAAGTCCTGCGAGATTGTTCAGGCTAGTGGCGACATCGGGATGGTTGTCTCCCAGTAAGCGTTTGCTCAATTCTGAAGCTTGCTGAAGCAACGGTTCAGCTTCGCTATAGCGTCCTGTAGAACCGTAGAGTACTCCGAGATTGTTCAGTCCAGTGGCGACATCGGGATGGTTGTCTCCCAGTAAGCGTTTATTCAGTGCCAAAGCTTCCTGATACATGAGTTCGGCTTCGCTGTAGCGTCCTGTAGATTCGTAGAGTACTGCGAGATTGTTCAGGCTAGCGGCGATATTGAGATGGTTGTCTCCCAGTAAGCGTTTCCACAGTGCCAAAGCTTGCTGATACAGGGGTTCGGCTTCGCTATAGCGTCCTGCAAAACGGTAGAGTTCTGCGAGATTGTTCAGGCTAGCCGCAACATCGGGATGTTCTAAACCAAGACGATTTTTAGTGACTTTTTCACACTGCTGCAACCAAGGTTCTGCTTGCTGATAAAGCCCTTGACCTTGATAAAAGTAGCCTAATTTAGTAAAAGGCTGGATTAAATCCTCATCGGTCAGATAGTCGGATAAGTGGGTTGCAACTTCTGCAATGTGGGAGATAAAGGGAGTGAGGTTTAAAATATCTTCACGGTTAGGTTGTTGAGGAATTTGCTTTGCCACCTTTACCATCTGCGCTGTAAACTTTGTTTTCACCTTATCCGCTTCACTTGACTCATCCAACTTCATTTGGAAAAATTGCCGAATCAGTGTATGTAGACGATAAATTCCTTTACTTTGCCATTGTATTAAATGCAGTTTCCGCAACTCAGCTATAGCTTTCTCATTGAGTTCTTGTTCATCGTCATCTTCTATCGCCTCAACAGAAAAAGGAATATCAGCCAAGGCATACAAACTCAGCCTACAGCCTAATAAGAGGTTTAGCCATGAAAACTGCTCTAACAACTCCTGTCAACTCCAATCAAACCACCCAAACTTCGCAATTAATCCCCGCCTCGCCAACATCGGTAGAGAATCCATCTACTTGGATGCGAGATGGATATAGTCCTACTGAAATTATTCTGGCGGCGGCATTTTTAACTTCAGTCTCCATCGCGGGAATTGCCTCTGTGATTGTGGCGATTACGGGTTTAGTTAAAACTTTAGTGCCTGTGATGGTGCAATCCACAAGGGATAAATAATAAGTAGTCAATTTAGAACCAGGGCGAATGGAATTCGCGGCTACACAAACAAAGTCCGCCTACGCGGACTGAGGAAAAATTGAAGGTTTGAAACCAACGGAGGCGGGTTTTTCCTGTGTAGACGCGGTTTTTAACCGCCGATTTTATTCACAATATCAGAGAGTAAGAATTCTGCGTAGGCGTAGCTCGTCGTAGACATCGCCACTTGAACCTCTGAACCTCGACGTTGCACCTTTTATCTTCGACGTTGCACCTTTTATCCTCGACGTTGCACCTTTTATCCTCGAAGTTGCGCTTTTTATCCTCGAAGTTGCGCTTTTTATCCTCGATGTTGCACCTTTTATCCTCGACGTTGCGCTTTTTATCCTCGAAGTTGCGCCTTTTATCCTCGACGTTGCGCCTTTTATCCTCGAAGTTGCACCTTTTATCCTCGAAATTAGGATTTGCTACTCAAAACAGCTAGATAAATACTCTATCCCTTCTGCCTCCTGCCTTCTGCCCCCTGCCTTCTGCCCCCTGCCTTCTGCCTCCTGCCTTCTGCCTCCTGCCTCCTGCCTCCTGCCTTCTGCCCCCTGCCTCCTAATACTAAGGTGACTGATTTAACACCCACTTCAACCACTGGCTAAAAGAACTTATAGTATTCAACCTTTGAATTCCAGGCGCACGGGCAGCGGACAGTCCATCAACGGCGACTAATGCGGCGTATTGCAAGCCCAAAAAACTATCAACTGCTGCATAAGGGCCACCTAAAGTAATCGCCCCAGCCGCATACATTTGACCTCTATCACTACGCATTTCTACTAATTCAAAATTGTTCGCTACAGTCAATCGCCCCAGATGATTTACTGGTAAATTGTAATGTTTTACCAAATCTGCTAAGAGAGGATTGGCATCTACCTTGGCATCCAGTCCAGTAGCATCAACAATAAAGTCAGCTAGCAATTTCATTTCCCCAAAGCTTTGCTCTCGGATACGGGTAATAGTCCGGTTTTGGGCATCTCGTTCCACATCCAGCACCTCACCGAAGGTAATTTGATACCAGCCTTCGCTTAACCCTTGGGCAGTAATTTGCTGCCAATCTCGGCGGTCGGCGGTGGTAGTTCCACCCCAGTCTGCTAGTAAACGCTTGCGTTCATCGGGACTAGCTTTTTCTAACATTGCCCGGAGTTCGCCGCCCCAACAGGCTTTCGGCCAGTTAAAGGGTTGAAATTCGTAATGATTTTTGACTAGGCGCTGGGTATTTTGAAATTTGTTGCCTTGGGGTTTAGGCGATCGCATTAAATGCAAAACTGCAATATTCCGATTTCGTTTTCTAGCTTCATAAATCCGCTGCACAATCCGCGAAGCCACAATTCCCCGTCCCCGAATCAATACCGTACCACCATGTTGCTCTAGTTGCTCATAAACATGATCGTGGGCTTCATAAGCATTAACTACAGATTTAAAGTCTTGATATTTTTCCCTATAAGCTTGCAAATCTGGGAGAAACTGAATTGCTGGATACCCAGTAGCTAAATGTAAATAACGACTAACTAAAAAAGCATAATTTCCTGGGCCGCGAGAATAGGCTACGCAATATCTGCCGTCATCAGTTTTGCGAATTACCCTAACTCGCCCATAGCGATAAATTTGATTCCAGCCAATGCGCTTCGTCTCCCTATCTATGGAATCAAAGACATTACCCGCACGAGGAGTATAAGTTTCTGCAAATGTTGGTTCAGCAAACACTTGCCATAAATACTTGAATGCTGACTTTATCTCTCCCTTGGCTAAGTCTCCCCAAGCTTCACGCAAGGCATAACTAGGCCAACCCCAAATATTATCGGGACAAGAATCAGAATTAGAACGCAGTCTTTCATATAAAGGAATTTGCGAATTCAGACAGAGGCGCTTGTAACGGGCATAAGGTTCCGCCTCTAACCCCAAAGCTACAATTTTGTCAGCACGTACACCACTAATCCGCAACAAATCAGCCCATAAAAAGCTACCCAATCCCGCCCCGATCGCTAGATAATCAGATTCATCTACTGGTAATCCCGTAGCATGAAGTGCTTGCACAGAGACTTTTTGTGCCTGAAACGCCAATGGCGGGAAATTACTTGCCACGGGCGTTAGCGGCTGGACTACAGGCAAGCTGGGGTCTGGGCGATTGGTATTTGCGTTGAAGTGAATCGTTGAAGGGGGGCTGGTATCTGGTGCAGAGGCGTTAGCACCAAATGTCACTGCGATCAGATATGGGCCAATTTGCAACGTATCGCCATTAACCAGGACACTGCGCGTTTGTGGTTGGCCATTGACATAAACACCGTTAACGCTACCTTGGTCAATCACTACTAAATGGTCTTGTTCCCAGTCAATTAGGGCATGGTAGCGAGAAACTTCATTACTGTTAAGCAGCATCCGAGAAACCCGCATTCCCCTGAGTTCAGCAGGTAAGCGAGCAAATTCTCGACCAAAAGCGATCGGCATATTTAACAGTGGTTCTCGCCGTTCACCCGTCGCTGGTTCGTCCCAACTCAATTGGATTTGTAAGTCATTTGTCATTTGTCATTTGTCATTGGTCATTTGTCATTGGGCATTTGTCATTAGACCTCTTCCAAAAGTCCCTAACACCCCACCCCCAACCCCTCCCCGCTTGCGGGGAGGGGAGACAAAGCGTAGCTTTGGCGGGGTGGGGTTCTTATTTTTAATTTATGCAAGAGGTCTATTAGTCATTGGTCAAGAGTTAGAAATTCTTGCCATACTCCCCCTGCCTCCCCTGCCTCCCCTGCTTCCCTTGCTTCCCCTGCCCTCCTTCTCAACTACCCCGTGCTACCAACACACTCACAGCCGCAGCTAAAGATGTTCCACACCAATGACAGCCAATTTGTAGATTCTCTCCTGGGGAAACTTTATGACATTTGGGGCATTCTAAGCCATAAACTCCTGGCGGCGGTGCGGGGGGTGTTGGTTGATGGAGGTGATGTCCGAGATTTACTGCTGGACTGGGTTGTAGCAAAATTGTTGCTGGAATGCTACCTGCGGAAACGCTTGTAACGTTGAGTTTTATTTGTCCCAAAGTCATACTAGTGCCTTCAGTTAAAGGCATTTCACCTTGGACTAATTGCCGTCCATCGATAACGGGGGGATTTTGCGATCGCAAATTCCTGATATAAAAGCGTTGTTGCTGGTGATGAAAAAAGATTTCAACGTGGAGTCCAGACACAGTAGGGTGACTCAGAACAATATCGCACCGGAGGGGGTCACGACCGATGCGGACAGTGCCATGATTTTGACTTGGCTGTTGTTCGTAAATATTCTGAGTTTTATCTTGACCTGCATCGTGCCACTGTAAAGTTAGTGCGTTCATGGTTCTAACTTTGTAAATCGTATTTAGCTACTTCAACATCTTCCTGTGCGATTCCTAACATGATTGAGTAGGTGGAAGCAAGTATTTAGAAAAAACTTCAACAAGCTTTATCTATCCGACGCTAATTTATCAGCAATGCGTGTTGTTTCTGGTAGCCGATATTTGGGCGTGCAGCGCAATACATAGTCAATCGCTGTCGGTAAACTAATTCGATGACCACTGGAAATATACAGAGGTTTTACTCCAGTGCGCGATCGCAAAACTGCCCCAATGGTTTCCCCGTTATATATTAGTGGTTGTGTGCTGCCTTTGGTTTCTGCCAATTCTTCATGCTTACCTATCAACCTCGACTTAGCTACACCAATTGTCGGCATATCTATAAGTAACCCTAAATGGCTAGCTATACCTAATCTGCGAGGATGGGCAATTCCTTGACCATCACACAGAATGATATCTGGTGTTGTGTTAATCTTTTCCAGGGCATCGAGGACAGCTGGAATTTCCCGAAATGAGAGGAACCCAGGAACATAAGGAAAGGTTGTAGGACGATGTGCTAGGCTTGTCTCGATTACTTGCAAATCAGGAAAACTCAGGACTGCAACCGCTGCACGGCTAATTGTCCCATCAGCTTCAAAACCCATATCCACCCCAGCAACATACTGGATAGGTTCTTGCAGTTGATCCTCAGTAATTACTTGGTTTTGCAGCGTTTCTTGGATAACTATGGCTTCTTCTAGCGTCGAGGGCCAAGCATGATCTCGGTAAAATTTCATATTTAGAATTGGAATGAAATTGATTAATATTAATCCTGTTAATTTGGCAAGCACAAAAACACTAGTTTTTGATGTTGATACAGGGAAAATATATTTTTGTAAAAGTCTGTGAAAGACTATCTTTATACTAAATATTTTAGCCCAGGTTAGCTGATATTTTGCATCACAATGTTACTGAAGGCTGTCAAGAGGGAATCCTAAGAATATAAGTTTATTTTCCTAGATTTACTCTTTTACTGGTTATGACACAGCCAAATATTCTAAAACTTGCAAAACAGGGAAATGTAGAAGCGATCGCATCTCTCATGAACCGCCACTTACACCCCAAAGGAATCACTGCAAAAGTTGCCTTCCAAGATGCTTGCTTGGAGGTAATACTAGAATCTGCCCAAGTGCTAAATCAGCCAATTTTACTTGCATTTATCCGCAAAGGGTTAACCGCTTTAGGGGCTGTATCTGTTCAAAAAGTGAAAGTTTACGGGCAACAAACGGGTAAGGAGTTTCCAGCTTGGAGTAAAGAGTTCGATTTGAGGATAGCAGAAATAGAAGCAGTAGATAATGAACAGTCTTCTAGTAATCCTCAAACCCTAACTCTTTCTATTAACCTAAGCGGCGATACTGCACGGGGATTAACAAATAAAGATTTTGAATTTATTGCTAATCAAATAAGTACTGATATTTTATCATCTTGTACTAACGTTTTTATTCAAAAAGTAAGTATTAGTAATGGTAGCTCTGTAATTACAAAGGAACGTTAATGTTTAATTTGCCTCACGCAGAGGTGCAGAGAGAGCCTAAAATCGGGGCTTTTGTAATAAGTTTAATAAATCTATGTAAATTTGAAATATAGGGCTGTAAAGATTTTGAAAATGTTGCTTTTACCTGTAAAGGGGGAATCCTGAGATAGAAGATATTATCTTAGTTTTTTGGATTTATTGGTTATGAAACAGCCGAATACTAAAGAAGTTCCTAAGCAAAAGCTACAAACGTTTTACTGGCCTTTATGGTTTCCTTATCCTACTTCTTGGTTAAAAGCATTGGTTTTGAATCTATTTTTGAGCGCTATTATATTTATACTCAAGAATCCTGGTAAGTTAGGCTACCGTATCGCATATTTTGTAAGCAGTCCAGAATTATTGGCTATATTTACAATACTGTTAATCTTATCTCCAATTCCTATAATTTCTTTGACTCATCACTGCTTACACTTGCTTATTAGTCGGTTTATGTCAGAAATTCAAGCACCCGAAATAGGTAAAACACAAGGATTATTACCAGGAATAATGAGTTGGTGGGAAGGATTATACGCTTGGCTTGTAATTGCAATTTCTACACTGATAGCAGCTTTTTTCTCTACAATCCTCCTACCGTTCTTTAATATTAGCTACGCCAGACAAATTGAATACTATACACCAATGGAAAATGTTAATAATAATATAATATTAGTATTTGGGGTGTTCTATGTTTCTGCTGGGGCACTGGTTTATCAAATTGAATATTTGGTAAGGCGACGAATAATATCTGCTTATTCTGGTAATCAAAAAAAAGATGCAAGCGAATTAAACACTAATTTAAATCCAGATAAAGAACTTAATGAATTGCGCGGGGAAATGGGTTTGCACAAAATAAAATCAAATATTTTATCGAATAATGAACAAAATCCGATTATCGAGACTCGACGGAAGAATCGTAGTTTAAATAAAAAGTTATTGTTCGTTTTTATAATATTTTCAATTTCTCTAGGAATATACTTTTCTTCAAGGTTTTCAGAAATACTCCCCTTAACTTCTCAAAGTTCAACACAAATACCATCAAATCCTGTATTAGTTACACCCTCACCAGTAGCTTCAGAATCGCCGACTGTGTTACTCCAAACTGATACATTCCGAGAGGCAGTAAGTAAAGCAATTAATGCAGCTAACCTTACTCAATCAGCAAAATCTCCAGATGAGTGGAAGACAGTTGTGAGCCAGTGGCAAGCTGCGATCGCACTTATGAAAACTGTGCCATCTTCTAGCCCAAATTATGTAGTAGCCCAGCAAAAAATCATAGAATATCAGAAAAATATCAACTACGCTGAAAAAAATGCCGTCGCTGGCAAGTAACGCGATCGCACCTCAAAGCTAAACTAGAAAAAGCAGTGCGATCGCTCTTATTTTTACCTATCCTGATGAAATGTGATGGATTTATCCTTTAGAAGGATATTCGGTTAATTCTCTCTAGCTAAAATTTTTTAATAAAAGTTATTTCGCCCCCGAAGCCAATCATGACAGAAGGAAAAACGCGGCGTAATTTCCTAATTACCAGCATTGCTATAACTGGAGGTATTGTGGCAACTAATGCTTTTGAGCAAAATACTACCAACACCGCCACACCGCCAGCAACTATCCCAGAACGAGTACTGGGACGCACGGAAGTAAATCTGCCTATCTTCGGGTTTGGAGCAGGACAAATGCCACTATCCGGCGGCGAAGGAAAAGAGGGTGATGCTAAGGCAATTATTCAAAGAGCGCTAGAACTTGGCATTCGCTACTTTGATACAGCAGCTAGTTATGGGCCGAGTGAAGATTATTTAGGCAAAGTGCTACCACCCCATCGCTCAAAGCTGTTTCTAGCAAGCAAGACCGATCAAAGAGATCGGGATGGTGCATGGCGAGAATTGGAGCGATCGCTTAAACGTCTCAATACAGATTATCTCGATTTGTGGCAGTTGCATCGCGTCTCTTTTTCAGAAGAACTCGACACCATCTTTAGTTCATCTGGTGCAATTAAAGCTTTAGAAGAAGCCATAGAACAAAAATTGGTGCGTTTTGCTGGGATCACCGGACATCACGACCCTCAAGTAATTGCTGAAGGGTTACGTCGCTATCCTTTCCACACTACACTGATTCCTGTAAATGCCGCCGACAAACACCACCCACGTCCATTTATTCCAGTGGTTCTACCAGTTGCTCAAGAAAAAAATGTTGGTGTGATTGCGATGAAAGTTTTGGCTTATGGTCGGCTGTTTAAATCAGGTGCGTTGACAGGTATGGAGGAAGCTTTAGGTTACACACTGTCTCAGCCTGGGGTTCATTGTTGCGTGATTGCAGCACAGACAGTCCCACAATTAGAGAATAATGTCAAGATAGCACGGGCTTTTGTACCCCTGAAGGAGCCAGAATTAACAGCGATCGCAGGGCGGGCTGCTAATGTCTGGGAAGATAGTACATTCTTCCGCGCTTGGACTTAGCCCAACCTTGCACATATTACAAAGTGTATTCTTAGCAGTCCCGCTGATAATATTGTGCCGCTTGGGACATATTAAATTGTAGTAGCTTCTCCTCTCCCAACTGGTATCCCAAACTCGGCTTAAAAGGCGAAATATTCAAACTGCGAATAATTTCTGACGCCACAGCCTTTGCTAGTAACGGTGGTACAGAGTTACCAACTTGTCGAAATCCGTGCCATTTGGTTACATGAAATCTAAACCAATCGGGGTAAGAATGCAATCTCGCCGCTTCCCTGACGGTGATACAGCGCGGCGTAGATGGATGAATCGGTCTCGGAGATGTGAAAGAACCCCTATACTTATCTGTTCCGGCTCTTAAAGTATTACAGACACCAGCAGGATGTAGCTTATGAAAACGACTAATTTTTTCTCTCTCGCCTTGTTGAGTCTCCTGAAAACGTTTAACAGTTTCCGCAGAATGTTTTGTTCTTAAACTTGAAGAAAGTATTCGCAAATCATATTCTCGTTTGTAAGAATAATCATCATTTAGGCATTTGATCCCGCGAAGTACAAGAGCATAATTACTAGGCTTTTCGTAGTCTGCAACAACCCAATCTCTTGTTAGTAACTCTGGATATTTTTCTATTTCAGGTAAATCTCCAATTGCATCCCATACTGTAGGACTCGATGAAATGTCAGATATTTTTTTAGAATTTAAATTATTTAGTAAAGCTTGTTTAGTAATCGGCTGAGGATATTTCGGTAATTCTACATCCTCCCTTGCACCTATAAGAAATAATCTCTCGCGGGACTGTGGTACTCCGTAATTTGCAGCATTGAGAATTTTATAATTTTCTTCTACTTTATAGCCGTGAATTCTAAAATCGCTAATTAATGTTTGGAGGATTTGTTTATGTTCACCAACTGTAATTCCCCGGACATTTTCCATCACAAAGAATTTTGGTTTTAGCTCAAAAACCAGCCGATGGAAGTGAAACACCAAAGAGTTTCGGGGGTCATCAACAGCCCGTTTCCCAATTAGGGAAAATCCTTGACATGGTGAGCCACAAATTACCACATCAATTTCGCGATCGCCAATCTTAGACCGATTCCTAATTTCTTGCCCGGTTGTATCCACAACACTTTTGCATAATACTGAGCAATAAGGGAAGTTAAACTCATGTGTTGCACAATGGATCGGGTCGATTTCCACAGACGCCAGCACATCAAAACCAGCTTGCTCAAAGCCAAGAGTCATACCGCCCGCACCAGCGAATAAATCAACTGCGATCGCTCTTTGTTTTTTCATCTCATAAGCCATGACACCTCTAAAGGGATTGGGGATTGGGTATTGGGGATTGGGTATTGAGTATGGCGTATTAAATATACAAAATTTTCCTAGTCCCCAGTCCCCGCCACCATTTGCAAAATTTCTTGAGCAGCGCGATCGCAAACCCCAACTTCTCCCAAACTTTGCCGCATTTCTTCATAATCTAGCAAAGTTTGCTCTCTGCGACTGGGATTGAGTAGTAGTTCCATCGCTGCTTGGGTAATATTTTCTGCTGTGGCTTGCTCTTGTAAAAATTCTGGCACAATCGGCTTCATCACAACTAAATTAGGTGGCGATGCGAAGGTTATTGAACCTTTGAGAATTTTCCGAGCTATCCACGCAGTCAGACGACTAAGGCGATAAACTACAACTTGCGGCACATTTAACAGAGCAAGTTCTAGATTGACAGTACCAGATTTGCTAATAGCAAAATCAGCTGCGGCAAAAACTTCCATTTGTTGACCTGATATAACTGTCGCCCGCAAACCGTAACGCTCAATAGCCTCTTCAATTGGCTGTCTATAGACTTCCAGCGATAAGGGAATCCAGAAACGAACTTCAGGTAATTTAGCTTGAATAGTTTGGGCAGCTTGAAAAATAATTGGTAAAAGATATTTTAGTTCTTGGCGGCGAGAGGCGGGGAGGAGTGCGATCGCAATTTCTTCTGGTGCAATCCCCAGTGTTGCACGAGCTGCTTCCCTACTAGGAGCATCTTGCATTCGGTCAACCAAAGGATGTCCCACCCAACTAACATTTGCGCCTTTCTCGCGAAAGTAACGGGCTTCTTGTGGAAAGATTGCCAACAGCTTATCTGTAAAACCAATAATCCGGTTAGTTCTCCGCAAACTTATTGACCAAGCCCACTCTTGGGGAGCAATGTAATACACCACAGGTACATCTGGCAGATGCTGTTTCATATAAGTCCCAATTTCCAGATTGGGAGTCATATAATCGATCAGCACTACCAAGTCAGGTGGATTTTGCTTTAAGGAAGCGATCGCCTGACGTTGCACCTGAAGAGTCGGTAAAACATAAGGCAGCCCTTCTAGAATACCCATTGAGCCAATACTACTGGTATTTCCCAACAGAGTTGCCCCAGCCTCTACCATTTTTTCGCCACCCAGCGCCACAATCTCTAATTCCAACCCAATCGCCACAGCTTGACGCTTCAGCGCTGAAATTAGTAGCGACCCTTGTAAATCGCCAGATACTTCGCCAGTGCTGATAAATATCCGCATTTGATAATTGGTAATTAGTAAAAACTAGGAGTTAGGAGTTAGGAGTGAGGAGTTAAAATTTTAATTCATCAACTCATAACTCATAAATTATGATGTCTGGGCAATTAACCACAATTCTTTAGAACCACTCCCCGCTACGCTCTTACTCCCCTCCTCGCTTGCGGGGAGGGGTTGGGGGTGGGGTGCTTTGATTATGGGTAATTCGACGGACATGATATATCTTACATTTCACGATTCATCACTTGCGCCTTTTTTCCCTTTACTGGGAATCAAGCCACGTCTTCCAGGCATCTGAGAAAGTAGCAGGAAGCGTCGCAGATGCTGCAATTCTTCGCTATCCCCTAACAATTCCAACTGTTCCAAAGCATCCTTAAAAGACAAATTAGAACGGTAGAGAATGCGGAAGGCTTTTTTCAGCATAAGCAAATCTGCTGAGTCCATACCAGACCGTTTGAGTCCGACAAGATTGAGGGTTCGCACCCGCGCTGGATTTCCCTCCACTAGCATATATGGGGCCACATCCCGGTCAATACGTGCCATACCTCCCACCATTGCTTGTCTACCAATATGCACAAATTGATGGACACCTAAAACTCCACTGAGCCTAGCACGTGACTCTATATGGACATGACCAGCCAACGCCACAGAGTTAGCAATCACTACCTGGTCTTCAATCACGCAGTTATGAGCCACATGGACATAAGCCATCAAAAGATTACCGTCACCAATTACCGTCGCTTCACCTGCACCGGTAGCGCGGTTAATGGTAACGTACTCACGAATTAAGTTGTTATCACCAATTTTGACCCAGGTTGGTTCTCCTACAAACTTCAGATCCTGGGGTTCCATGCCGATGGCTGCACCTGTAAAAATCTGATTTTGCGCCCCAATTTCACAAGGCCCCTCTAGCACTGCATGAGCACCGATTATTGTTTCAGGGCCCACTTTGACATGCGCTCCAATCACAGCATAGGCACCGACTTGCACTGTATGGTGGAGTTCCGATTTCGGATGAATTACAGCAGTTGGATGAATTAGCGTTTTCAAGGGTGAATCTCCAGAACTGTCTTAATAATCCAGCGCCAGGCGGGGTTTTTGAGGCAGCGCGTTACTCTGGTTAAGAGAGTTGTACCGACTACCGCCCCATTGAGGCGACTGGCGTTGTTGAGTGTGAAATATTTCAGTGAACGAAAGTGTCGGGCAAAGCAAGTTAAGTGTGTTTGTGAGTGCGTCTCGTAGAGAGGGCGGCGAAAATCAAGAAATTATTCAGATGCTGTTGTGGATTTTTTAACTGTTATCCTTTTTCAGGATTCAGTAGGGGCATTTCACGGCTATACCCATACCACGAAAGCAAACTTTTAGCTAACCAAAGAGAACATTAATTCCCCTTCACAAGCAAGTTGACCATCAACTTCGGCACGACCTTGCATCTTACCGAAACGACGTTGTTTTACCCATAACAGTTCCACCGTCATTACTAGTTGATCCCCCGGCACGACCTGGCGACGAAAGCGAACTTTATCGATACCAGCGAAGACGAACAGCCCGCCTTCTACCGAAGACATTTGAGTTAGGACAATGCCTCCAACTTGTGCCATTGATTCAACAATTAGCACCCCTGGCATCAGTGGACGTTCAGGAAAATGTCCTTGAAAATGGGGTTCGTTGATAGTGACATTTTTAACCCCAACAGCTTTTTTACCTGGCACGTAGTCAATTATTTTGTCTACAAGTAAAAATGGGTAGCGATGGGGTAGCAATTTCTGAATTTCTTCAGATGTGAAAGTTGTTTTAATCTCAGAACTGATTGTAATCTCATTTATACCCTGTGGTTCAGTAGATGTAAGTGTAGTCGTATTGATGGTATTCACTTCAATGAGGATTGACATTGGCCGTGTAGTTGATTTTTTATCTAAAAGTTGAGTAGGCAGGCGTATATCCAAAGCCTTAATAATCCTAGATGTAAACTTTAGATCAAATCTAAAATCTAAAATCATTCGACTGAGGTAAGCCTAAGTCCAAAATCTAAAATTTTCTGAGCCAGTTGAATGTGTAAATTATGACTGGCTTTATACGCTAAAAAATGAGCACGAGGAAAAGTTCCTAGTAAACTCAAATCTCCTACTAAATCCAAGATTTTATGACGGACTGGCTCATTTGCAAATCTCAATGGTGGATTTAGCCAGCCTTCTGGCCCACAAACGAGTGCATTATCCAAACTGCCACCTTTAATTAACCCTGTTTTTTGTAAGTGTTCAATTTGATGCAGTAACCCAAAAGTACGCGCAGGAGCAATTTCCTTAGCAAAGCTAGCAGAAGCGTTTTCTAGTTCAGCGGTTAGCAACCAACTATGCCATTGATTACCAATAGCAGGCAGGTCAAAATCAATACCGTAACTAAAGCGGGTTTCTGGTGCTGGGAGGGCACATACAAAGGCATCCCCTTGATAGACCCATATTGGTTCTGTAATAGCCAAGGGAACTTGGTTGTTAACGGTTTGTGAGACTAAGCCAACTTGGGCAATATTGTCTGTCCACACACTTGCTGAACCATCTAAAAGTGGAACTTCTGGGCCATCAATTTCAATTCGGGCATTATCCACGCCCATACTCGAAAGTGCTGCCAACAAATGCTCTACCGTGCGAACATATACCTTACCCTTACCCAACTGAGTTGAGAGAACAGTGTGATTAACTGCTGCAACTTGGGCTGGAACGATCGGCAAATCCGGTAAATCCACCCGCACAAAGTAGCGTCCACTTCCCGCCTCGGCTGGTAGTATCCGCACCTGGGTATTCACACCGCTATGCAGTCCCACCCCTATTTGGGTGATTTGGGCAGCTAGAGTGTGCTGTCGCATAGCCGAAAAGTTAATATATTTCCTTTAGTATTGTTCATCGTCTGTTTTGGTAAAATCCCTGATATTCCCTGAAAAATGTCATTAATCCCTTTATCGGAACAGTATTGAGGTAAATGTAACAATTAGCAAGCTAATCCAGAAAAGTTAATTGTCATTTGTCCTTTCTGATTCACTAATGACCAATGACCAATGACTAATGACAAATTAAAATCTTTCCCCAATACCGAAATTAATCCGACTGTCACCATCATCGTTGATACCGTAGTCAATCCGAATCGGCCCCAGTGGAGATTGGACGCGAACGCCAAGACCATAGCCAAAGCCACTGCCATTTTTGTTCAACACTTCAGCAGCCCTAGTACTAGTTCCCAGGTCACTACCGAGATCAAAAAATAGTGCGCCGCTGACTACTGAAAAAACTGGAAACCGATACTCAACTGATGCTTGCACATAAGAGCGTCCACTACCTAATGCTCCTTCTTCATAACCCCGAACGGAGTTGCTACCCCCAAGGGTAAAAGCTTCGTAGGGAGGCAAGTCACCGAAGATGGTTCCTGCTTGCAGGTTAAATGCTAAGGTTTGTGCCCCTTTGCTGAGGCTAATCAGCTTAATGGGTAAATATTGGCTGTAGCTACCCCGCAATCTGGTCAGGAAGATGTTGCCTAGCCCCACTGGGACTGACTGATCGACTCCAAAGCGGAGATAAGAACCACTAGTGGGTTGCAGGGGGTTATTACGGAGATCGCGCTGTGCCCCCACTTGCAACAGTAGTAAATCGTCTTGACCGCTGCTAGAGAGGGTCAGTGGAATTTCATCACTCAGGCGGTTTCCAGTATCATCATCAAATACCGCTCCTGTTTTTCTCAGATTACCATCAGCATCACGGGCGGAAACT
Organism: Nostoc sp. 'Peltigera membranacea cyanobiont' 210A; assembly: GCF_002246015.1. GTDB lineage: Bacteria > Cyanobacteriota > Cyanobacteriia > Cyanobacteriales > Nostocaceae > Nostoc. Next base: position 137,144 of record NZ_NOLJ01000006.1, on the reverse strand, counting down.
CGTTGATACTGTAAGCCCGCTGAGGCAGTCCAGACAGAAGTTTTATAAGGGTTGGCAGATAAGGGACGGGTAAAGGTGACACCACCACCTACACGGAGAATCCGGGGGCGATCCTGAGAATCTACATCGTTGGGATTACCCGGATCAAACGTCCTAATATCTTCATCTTTACCATCGAAAATCAACGAAATAGAATTGCGACGGAAAATATTGGTTGTGTAGGAAGTCCGGTAAGGATCTCCTGCGATCCAGGGGTCAGTATACCGCACGTCAAACAGCAGTTCCCGTTCTCCTACCTGTATTTCTGTCCCCAGTTTTTGGTTCCTACCGTTCAGGTTTTGCTGTTGATAGCTAACTGTTCCAAAAAGTCCGCTAGCAGAGCTAATCCCTGCCCCAGCGGCAATAGAACCGCTGCTGCGTTCAGCCACATTCACTACTACATCCACCTTGCTGGGGTCGGTACCAGGGTCAAGGGACACATTCACATCTTCAAACAGTCCCAGTCCATACACGCGCTGTAGGTCTTTTTGCACTGTGTTGCGATTGAATACTTGTCCTGGCTTCAACTCGACTTCTCGCGTAATGATGTACTCCTGTGTCCGTCCGCGAATTGGTTGTCCCTTTTCGTCTGTCTCTTGACCATCTTTATTGCGGAACCGGACTCTAATATTCTCTACTACCCCTTCTGCTACTTGTAAGGTAACAACTCCGTTTTCAGAGACTTGTGGCGCTCCAATCACGTTGGCTAGTACGTAACCTTGGTCTTGATACCGCTTGTTTAACTGCTTGATGCCTTCTTGCAAGTCACGCAGATTGAGAATTTTGCCATACTGCTCACGAAATACTTCATCCACAGTGTTAGCTGGTAGTACAGAAGCGACACCAGTGCCCGGATTGGCTTGTACTTCTACTTTACTGAGAACGGGGTTAGGCTGTACAACAAAGCTCACCCGCACTCCCAAGGGGGTATCTTCTGGCGCTGCTTGGACGTTGGAGAAGAAGCCAGTACCAAAGATGGCGTTAATATCTTCTTGCAGTTGGCTGCGGGTGGTTGTTTGTCCTGGTTGGGTACGAATTACTCTGTAAACTTGGCTTTCCAGTTCTGGTGATAGTTGGCCAGCCTGGGATCTAACTACTACTTCCGATACCAGTACGCGGGGATCATTGGCTTCTGGGGCTGTGTTGGGTTGAGTATTGCCCGGAGTTGTCGGTGGGGTAACATTCTGTGGAGTGGGAGTAGCGCCTGGGAATGGAGTATTGCCCGGAGTTGTCGGTGGATTAACATTCTGGGGACTGGGAGTAGTGCCTGGGAATGGCGCAGGTGTTCTTTCTTGACTAGCTGGGGGGGGAATTTCTGGAGCGGTTGATGGTTCTGGTGTTGTGGGTAATAAAGGTTCCGTTGTCGGTGGATTGACATTTTCTGGGACTGGAGTGGTCTCAGGAGTTGGGGAAGGCGTTGGTTGTTGAATTTCTGGCGCTGGAATGTCTGGAGCCGGAGACGGCTGTTGAGTAGGGCCGGGATTGATTTCAGGGGTTTGTGCAGTTGTTGGCGTTGTGGAGGTTGGCACAATGACCTCTGGATTCGCGCTCGCTGCTGGGTTGGCAGGGTAAATTGCGACGACGCGGGATTGGGGACGCTCCGCCTCTATAGTTGCTGTAGATTTAGGTCGAGATTCTAGACTTTTACTAGAGTTAACCTGACCAGTGTCCTTTTCTGGCTGCTGATTTGTTTCTAGTGTCAAAACTTCTGTTGTCTGTTTTGAACTGTTGGCAGTTTCTGCATTTGCACTCAATGAGCCACCCAAAGGGGCTGCAATTGCTACTGCTGCCAGCAATACGGGAGATAAACGCATTTTACTTATATTCCTCTTCACGACCACACACACCATCACAAGGCAATAATGCCCTTATCCCAAAGGTAAAACTCAAAACATAATTTTTTTCTTTTGCTTTTTTACTTTACAAGGCAAAAGGCAAAAGGCAAAAGTTAAATATAATTCCTTCTCACCTTTTGGTTTTTACTTGGTTAACTTGTAGTTTCTACTGCTTTTAGCACTCTTTGTAAGACCTCCTGGTAGGCATCCTCTACATTTCCTAAGTCTCGGCGAAAGCGATCTTTGTCCATTACCCGGCGGTTTGAGTCCTTTTCTGCGGTATCCCACAAACGGCAGGTGTCGGGGCTAATTTCATCTGCCAAGAGCAACTGCTGTTGTGAGTCCAAACCAAACTCTAGTTTGAAGTCTACTAGGGTAATGCCACACCGCTGCCAAAAGTTATTGAGAAATTCATTGATTTGCAATGCTAGATGTGTAATTGCGTCTACTTGTTCCGCAGTCGCTAGTTCTAGTAGGTACAGGCGATCGCGTGTCAACAAAGGATCTCCTAATTGATCGTTTTTATAATAGAACTCAACCAAAGGCTGTTTCAGAATTGTACCCACTGGTAAACCTGTTTGCTGACACAAACTGCCAGCAGCAATATTTCTGATCACCACTTCTAAGGGTAAAATCTTTACTGCCCTCACCCGCATTTGATTCGGGGCAGGACTATCGATAAAGTGAGTCTTTATACCATAAGCCTCCAACTGTTTAAAAAGCTGGCTGGAAATGCTACAATTAATTTTTCCTTTCCCTTCGATGTTGCCACGCTTTTGGGCGTTAAACGCCGTGGCATCGTCCTTAAAATCAGCCAACAAGACTTCTGGATCGTCCGTTGTATAAAGAATTTTTGCTTTGCCTTCGTATAACTTGGAATTAACAGACATGGTGGCAGGTAGTGTTTTAGGCGATGGACAAAAATTGTCCTTTGAGGCTTCACCATTTTATCTTTAGTTATTAATTATTAGCCATTGGTGATTATTTAAGAGGAAGCAGGGGCAGGTTAAAATAATTAATAACCAAATACCTAGCCCAATTTTCTCTGCGCGATCGCTGCTTAATAGCTAATTGCCAAATATTTAGAACTAAATCTCTAACTTTTAACAGAGGACAGTTAGCTTTCGTATCTAGTATCCTCACCTAAGTAGTTTTACTATCAGGATTTTAATTAGTTTTAAGAGAATAAGTTACCAAGGCATACTGATATGTCATAATATATTTGTACATAAAGGTTTCGATTGAAGCTAATTACAATTTGAATTTCATAAATTAAGATGAGATAAATTGACAACCGTGAGGAAAATCAAATATTCTCTCTAGTAACTTTAGCAATTTTTTTTTGTAACATTTAACACAGAAAATATTTCCAGCTTCAACCTCTAGTCTCAAAATCTGAATTAACCAATTCCCGATCAACAATTGGAAAAGGAGTCGGATGATCTGATTTACCCCAATCTGACATAAGTAAAAATTAGGTTAGCTAGTAATTCAGCTTCAGAAACCCAAACACAAGGTGAATTGAATAAATGGACAAAAAAATAGTGAACAAGGATGATTTTCTCTTCCCTCGCGGTCGCTATTACGGTCAAGTTAAGCCAGAAAACTTGGTTTTTAATGCAAATCTCCAGGAATTTGCTCAACGGGTAAGTTACATTTGCAACTTAGAAACAGGCGGAAAAGTGCCTCCAGGTGCAGCTTACGAACAAATAAAGGATCTGTGGAAACAGTTGAAACGCTCAAAAAAAGAGCTAGGAATTGGCGAAGAGCCGTTTCAGGATGACCAGGGAGAGACTAAAGATTGAACGGGAGATGGGGGAGATGGGGGAGACAAGGAGAATAAGCAATGACCAATGACCAATACTTCTCTACGAGAGGCTCCGCCAACGACTACGCTCAGTACAAGTGACAAATGACCAATGACAAATGACTACTTAGTAAGCATTGTCCAGACACCATCCCAGGACTCTGGAGGCGGCGTTTGTTGGTAATTACGCGCACGCTCTAGGTGGATATCAACAGCTTGGTCTTGGGGTTGGATAGATTTGGCGGACTCGAAACAAGCGATCGCTTGTGAGAAGTTGCGCGATAAATAAGCAGCGCGTCCAGTATGATAATGAAATAAAAACTCTTGAGTGTTGGCATCTAACTCAGTAGTGTCATCGCCAATTAACTCGTAGATATTAACTGCCTGGTGTTTCCCTTTGACTCGGATTTTATCTAACTGGCGCACCCAAATGCGATCGCTGCACAATTGGTAAGTAAATTCACTCAAAAGAATATCACAACCGTAATCTTTAGTTACCGCTTCCAAGCGCGAACTTAAATTTACACCATCTCCAATGACGGTGTAATCCATCCGTTTGCGGGAACCAATATTACCCGAAACCACATCCCCAGAACTAATCCCAATGCCAATACGAATTTGCGGCTGCGCCTGGATAATTCGCCGTTGGTTAAATTCCTCTAAGCGGCGTCTCATATCTAACGCTGACTGTACAGCCCTCCAAGCATGATTTTCTGTCAATGGTAGCGGCGCACCAAATACCGCCATTAAGGCATCACCAATAAATTTATCGAGAGTGCCTTCGTGGTTAAAAACCGCCTCTACCATCGTTTCAAAATACTGATTGAGCAGCAATACCACCTCAGCTGCACCAAGATTTTCCGTAAGTGTTGTATAGCCCCGGATATCAGAAAACAAGATAGTTACTTCCTTCCGTTCGCCTACCATTAAAGCATCTTCCCCTAGTGCCATAACTTGTTCAGCGACATGGGGCGTCAGGTAGCGGGACATGGTAGTTTTCATCCGTTTTTCCTGAGTAATGTCTTCTAAGACCACCAAACCACCGCGTACACCGCCTTCTGGGTTGGTCAGGGGATTAACAGTAAGATTGATACTGCGCTCTAATGTTTGTACTTCATCAGAAGTGAGAAACTCAGATTGGGGAGTCAGAGGTTGATTCCAGGGAATAAAAACATCGGGGTTCGTGCGATCGCGCAGTGCTAAAATTGGGTGCTGATTCCTAAGTCCTGTTAGCGGATAGCTAGGGTTTAGCTCGTCCTGATTTTCACTTAGCGCTTGATAAAGTCCCAGCATCAAACTTTGCTCTGGTACATAATGTTTAGCTCCAGTTTTGAGACTATCTTCTAGTCGCATTTGGAGATTTTCAATTGGCACAACTTCCCAAACTAGGCGACCAATCAAATTTTGTTCCCACAAAATCTTGTTGTTTTTACTATTAGCGTCTCCTATCGGACAACCCAGCAACTCTAGGGCTGCATCATTAATCGTGACAATCTGTCCTGCCATATCTGTAGATATCACAGCATCTGACAGACTTTGTAAAATATCTTTTTGATACTGTTTTTCTAACAGCACATTTTCAAACAGCCGAGCATTTTCTAAGGCAATTCCTGCCTGATTATTAAAAGCCCGCATAAACTCTTCATCAGAAGCAGTAAAACTGTTTTGTTGCTTATTAATTAATTGTGTAACACCAATCAATTCATTTGCAGAATTAAATACTGGTAAACATAGGATATTGCGAGTTATATAACCAGTTTTTTTATCTATAGTTGGGTCAAAGCGGGGGTCTTTATAAGCATCAGAAATATTTAAGGCTTCACCAGTGGAAGCTACATAGCCAGCAATGCCACGGTTAGCGGGAATGCGAATTTCTATCAAGTTTGTGCCATCTGCTGCCACTGCAACTTTCGTCGAGAGTTCGTTTAGCTCTTTACGATATAAAAACAGTGTGCTGCGGTCTGCTTGCATTAAAATTCGAGCTTGTTCCATGACTATCTGCAAAGTTGCTTCTAAATCTAAACTTTGCCCCAGTGTCTGAGTTGCCCGCAACAAAGCCGTTGCGCCTCTTTGATTACGAGCCGCTACATAAAAAGATTGGCAGCTTTCCAGGATAATCCCAATTGAAGCCGCAAAGTCTCGAAAACGTTCTTCATCATCATGATTAAACGGAACATTCCCGGTTTTATTAGCTAGTTGCACTACCGCTACAGTCTGGTTTTTGCTACTGATAACGGGCATACATAAAATATTACGGATTTTATAGCCCATTTGTTTTTCAAGTTCTGGGCTAAATAGGGGATGAGTATAAGTTTCAGATATATTCAGGTATTGACCTGTACTAGCAACATGGCCAGGGATACCCACTGTAATGGGAGTACGAATTTCTAAGAATTTTTGGGTATTATCTTGAGGAACTTTTGACCACAGTTGACCTTTGTCATAATCAACTAAAAAAATGGCTGTATGTTCTGCTTGGAGAATTTGACCAATTTTGAGGGTGATAGCTTCTAATACTTTCTCCAACATAGTTTCTAGAGCTTCATTATTGATCAGTTCAATAGCTCTCAGAAATTGCTGGAACTCAGCAGTTATAAAGTCGAGTAAGCAAACAAATTCATTAACAGATAAGTCTTTGACGCGTAAGCCTAGTGTTTCTGTACGGGAAGGAAAGATGAAAGCATCAGCACTCGCAAAGGCAGAACCTAACTCTTGCCCCATAAGATAGCCAACAAAATAAGTGTTTGTGCCAGCAAAGTGTTTTTGCAATGCTTGACGGTGCGGCCCATCTCCAACCAATGCCAACCGCGCTTGGGGAATTGCTTCTAAGATTGGTTTAATGCGCTCAATTTCTTTTTCAGCGGAAAGCCGGCCCACGTAAAGTAGCAATGGGCTTTCTGGATGATTTTGTGATAGACGCGATCGCATCTCTACACTAGCTAAATCGGGGTGAAATAATTCTGTATCCACCCCACGCTGCCATAAATCTACACGTTCAATACCATGTGCTGTCAATTCCTCTACCATTGCTGTGGAGGTACACAGATTCAACGCTGCTTGATTATGAGCGCCTTTGAGCAGTTCCCAAAGAAAACCCTCCAGCATCCCCAAGCCGTAATGCTGGAGATATTGGGGTAAATGGGTATGATAAGAGGCCACCAAGGGGATTTTGAGGATTTTACTATAAAATATCCCAGACAAACCCAAAACGGCTGGATTCACGACATGAATAATATCAGGCTTAAACTCTTCTAAGATGTAACCAATGGCTGGGCGAGGTAATGCCATTTTCAATTCTGGATACAATGGCAGAGGAAAGCCAGTAACGCCGTAAACTTTAGCGCCTTTGTGTTCTGTAATGCCTCCATCGGGGGCAATCACCAACACTTGATTACCACTGCGCTGGAGATGATCGACAGTATGGCGCAGGCGCGTTACAATGCCGTCAACCTTGGGTAAAAAGGTTTCGGTAAATAGGGCAATTCTCATAAAAAACTATTCAGTCCAGGCAGATAATCTCAGCTTTGCTTGCATTTCGGTATCAAACACAGAGTAAACTCTCTCGCGTGGTGTAATCAACTCTCCACAGTCAAAATAACTGTAGTAAACGGCAAATTTAGTAGTAGCTGGACAATACGCCTGATAAATAATAACTGGTTAGTCGTCATATTGTGCTAAAATATGACGACTAATTTTAGACCCACGATTTACTGGGGTTTACGCTAATTTCTGTGCCAAGAGACTTTAGGCAGAATTTGTTTGTGATCAACTCGTTCCTGATACTTGATGGCAAAGTTTAACAGAGAATCGAGGAGAGAATCAGAGAGCAGGTGAGGCTGCAAACCTAAATCAAGCAATTTTGTATTTTTAGCGTTGAAGTAATGTTCTTCTTTTTCAACTCTGGGATTATCTAAATGATTGATTTCTACGTTCAATCCGATAGCGTTACCAGCTTTTTTCACCATCAATGCCAAATCGCCGACGCTAAATTGTTCGGTAAATTGATTAAATACGCGGAATTCACCAGCCTCGGCAGGGTTAGCGATCGCTAATTCCACACATCTGACTGTATCCCGAATATCCAAAAATCCGCGAGTTTGTCCACCTTTACCGTAGACAGTTAACGGATGTCCAATTGCTGCTTGAATACAAAAGCGGTTTAGTGCAGTACCAAACACACCATCGTAATCCAGCCGATTAATCAATAGTTCGTCTATCCCCGTTTCTTCGGTTAAAACGCCATAAACTACACCTTGATTTAAATCCGTTGCCCGCAAGCCCCAAATCCGGCAAGCAAAGTGGATGTTATGACTATCGTGGACTTTGCTTAAATGGTACATCGAACCGGGTTGCTTGGGATAAGGTAGGGTATCCTTGCGTCCATTGTGTTCAATGGTGATATACCCTTCTTCGATATCAATGTTGGGCGTACCGTATTCGCCCATCGTTCCCAGCTTCACCAAATGACAGTCGGGGAAGTCTTCCCGCATGGCGTACAGTAAGTTCAACGTCCCAACTACATTATTGACCTGGGTGAGAACTGCGTGTTCTCGGTCAATCATGGAAAATGGGGCCGAACGCTGTTCGCCAAAATGCACCAGAGCATTTGGCTGAAATTGCTGTAATGTTTTATGGAGAAACTCGTAATTCGTAATATCGCCGATGAACAAGTCGATCGATTTACCTGTCAAATCTTGCCAGCGCTGGAGACGTTGTTGAATTAGTGCGATCGGAGTGAGAGTTTCGACACCAAGTTCATTATCCCAGTGCCGCCGCACCAAACTATCTAGAATTCCAACTTCATAACCTCGATTGGAAAGGTAAAGAGCAGTTGCCCAACCGCAATATCCATCACCACCAATAACCAGGACTTTCATCTTCACCAGTTTTTACTCGCTGATAGCTAAATCTATCAGGTTTCTGTACCCTCTTAATCATTATTCTGGGGGAGATGTGGATTTTGGGGATTGGGGATTGGGGACTGGGGATTGGGAGTGAGGAGTTAATAGTTCTTCTTCTTCCTCGGTTCCATGCCCCATGCCCCATAACTCAAGACTTTGAAATCCGATACTGCTGGGCAATGTAATAAAACAAACGATAGTAATTTTGAAATTCTTGGCTCTTACTCCGTCCCTGTAAATGGTATTTCACTTGACTCTGAGTTAGCGTCAGTGTCATCGAACTTACTCCTCGTTCGACTTCTACAAGCAGTACCCCAGCGACTCCTTGAGC
>NZ_NOLJ01000006.1:0-126444 GCF_002246015.1 Nostoc sp. 'Peltigera membranacea cyanobiont' 210A | reverse complement strand
GCTCAAGGAGTCGCTGGGGTACTGCTTGTAGAAGTCGAACGAGGAGTAAGTTCGATGACACTGACGCTAACTCAGAGTCAAGTGAAATACCATTTACAGGGACGGAGTAAGAGCCAAGAATTTCAAAATTACTATCGTTTGTTTTATTACATTGCCCAGCAGTATCGGATTTCAAAGTCTTGAGTTATGGGGCATGGGGCATGGAACCGAGGAAGAAGAAGAACTATTAACTCCTCACTCCCAATCCCCAGTCCCCAATCCCCAATCCCCAAAATCCACATCTCCCCCAGAATAATGATTAAGAGGGTACAGAAACCTGATAGATTTAGCTATCAGCGAGTAAAAACTGGTGAAGATGAAAGTCCTGGTTATTGGTGGTGATGGATATTGCGGTTGGGCAACTGCTCTTTACCTTTCCAATCGAGGTTATGAAGTTGGAATTCTAGATAGTTTGGTGCGGCGGCACTGGGATAATGAACTTGGTGTCGAAACTCTCACTCCGATCGCACTAATTCAACAACGTCTCCAGCGCTGGCAAGATTTGACAGGTAAATCGATCGACTTGTTCATCGGCGATATTACGAATTACGAGTTTCTCCATAAAACATTACAGCAATTTCAGCCAAATGCTCTGGTGCATTTTGGCGAACAGCGTTCGGCCCCATTTTCCATGATTGACCGAGAACACGCAGTTCTCACCCAGGTCAATAATGTAGTTGGGACGTTGAACTTACTGTACGCCATGCGGGAAGACTTCCCCGACTGTCATTTGGTGAAGCTGGGAACGATGGGCGAATACGGTACGCCCAACATTGATATCGAAGAAGGGTATATCACCATTGAACACAATGGACGCAAGGATACCCTACCTTATCCCAAGCAACCCGGTTCGATGTACCATTTAAGCAAAGTCCACGATAGTCATAACATCCACTTTGCTTGCCGGATTTGGGGCTTGCGGGCAACGGATTTAAATCAAGGTGTAGTTTATGGCGTTTTAACCGAAGAAACGGGGATAGACGAACTATTGATTAATCGGCTGGATTACGATGGTGTGTTTGGTACTGCACTAAACCGCTTTTGTATTCAAGCAGCAATTGGACATCCGTTAACTGTCTACGGTAAAGGTGGACAAACTCGCGGATTTTTGGATATTCGGGATACAGTCAGATGTGTGGAATTAGCGATCGCTAACCCTGCCGAGGCTGGTGAATTCCGCGTATTTAATCAATTTACCGAACAATTTAGCGTCGGCGATTTGGCATTGATGGTGAAAAAAGCTGGTAACGCTATCGGATTGAACGTAGAAATCAATCATTTAGATAATCCCAGAGTTGAAAAAGAAGAACATTACTTCAACGCTAAAAATACAAAATTGCTTGATTTAGGTTTGCAGCCTCACCTGCTCTCTGATTCTCTCCTCGATTCTCTGTTAAACTTTGCCATCAAGTATCAGGAACGAGTTGATCACAAACAAATTCTGCCTAAAGTCTCTTGGCACAGAAATTAGCGTAAACCCCAGTAAATCGTGGGTCTAAAATTAGTCGTCATATTTTAGCACAATATGACGACTAACCAGTTATTATTTATCAGGCGTATTGTCCAGCTACTACTAAATTTGCCGTTTACTACAGTTATTTTGACTGTGGAGAGTTGATTACACCACGCGAGAGAGTTTACTCTGTGTTTGATACCGAAATGCAAGCAAAGCTGAGATTATCTGCCTGGACTGAATAGTTTTTTATGAGAATTGCCCTATTTACCGAAACCTTTTTACCCAAGGTTGACGGCATTGTAACGCGCCTGCGCCATACTGTCGATCATCTCCAGCGCAGTGGTAATCAAGTGTTGGTGATTGCCCCCGATGGAGGCATTACAGAACACAAAGGCGCTAAAGTTTACGGCGTTACTGGCTTTCCTCTGCCATTGTATCCAGAATTGAAAATGGCATTACCTCGCCCAGCCATTGGTTACATCTTAGAAGAGTTTAAGCCTGATATTATTCATGTCGTGAATCCAGCCGTTTTGGGTTTGTCTGGGATATTTTATAGTAAAATCCTCAAAATCCCCTTGGTGGCCTCTTATCATACCCATTTACCCCAATATCTCCAGCATTACGGCTTGGGGATGCTGGAGGGTTTTCTTTGGGAACTGCTCAAAGGCGCTCATAATCAAGCAGCGTTGAATCTGTGTACCTCCACAGCAATGGTAGAGGAATTGACAGCACATGGTATTGAACGTGTAGATTTATGGCAGCGTGGGGTGGATACAGAATTATTTCACCCCGATTTAGCTAGTGTAGAGATGCGATCGCGTCTATCACAAAATCATCCAGAAAGCCCATTGCTACTTTACGTGGGCCGGCTTTCCGCTGAAAAAGAAATTGAGCGCATTAAACCAATCTTAGAAGCAATTCCCCAAGCGCGGTTGGCATTGGTTGGAGATGGGCCGCACCGTCAAGCATTGCAAAAACACTTTGCTGGCACAAACACTTATTTTGTTGGCTATCTTATGGGGCAAGAGTTAGGTTCTGCCTTTGCGAGTGCTGATGCTTTCATCTTTCCTTCCCGTACAGAAACACTAGGCTTAGTGCTACTAGAAGCGATGGCTGCTGGCTGTCCCGTGGTAGCAGCCCGTTCCGGGGGAATTCCTGATATTGTGACAGATGGGGTAAATGGATATCTTTTTGAGCCAACAGCAGATGTTCAAGGAGCGTTAGCTGCTACTGTTCGACTCTTAGAACAAAAACAACAACGAGATATCATCCGTCAAAATGCCCGCCAGGAAGCAGAAAGTTGGGGTTGGGCAGCTGCCACCAGGCAGCTACAAGATTACTATCAAAAGGTGATATTTTCTGAACAGTTGGCAAAATAACGGACGGGGACTGGGGATTGGGAGTGAGGAGTTAATAGTTCTTCTTCTTCCTCGGTTCCATGCCCCATGCCCCATAACTCAAGACTTTGAAATCCGATACTGCTGGGCAATGTAATAAAACAAACGATAGTAATTTTGAAATTCTTGGCTCTTACTCCGTCCCTGTAAATGGTATTTCACTTGACTCTGAGTTAGCGTCAGTGTCATCGAACTTACTCCTCGTTCGACTTCTACAAGCAGTACCCCAGCGACTCCTTGAGCGGTCTGAAAGTTGGATTTTATCTTTTTCATGGACTCTGGATCGTTTTGCAGCTGATGACTTGCCCACCCGCGAATTTCCACTGAGTTATCCTGTGGTGAAATAAACGCAATTCCATCACCATTTTCTGAGGCTACTAAAGAAGTCCAATTACTCGGATATGGAAATTCAAAGCCATACCGAGAGTTGCTATAAGTTTTCCAGGCGATCGCTCCAGCGTTAAAATCATTTGCAGTACAACCCCACAGGATTATTAGCAGGGCAATGACTCCGCTAACGCTGGCGGCAAACCGATAAATTCTTCGCCCCAAACTACAGATTTTATTAGCAGTAGCCATTTACATTACACATTTTGCCAAAGTTACTGATTTTATAGAAATACCAGAAACTCCGATATTGCACCATTCTCAATTTTAAGAGATTCGTAGTGGGCGATTTATCGCTCACTTTCAAGGGCTAGAGTCACTAGTGATGAACCATAAACCATCAAATATTATGGTGCAAATAACGCAAATATAAATAAATGTAACGAAAATGACGTTAAAACGTTTTACTGTCTTGACAAGCAAGAAAAGAACCGATAACTTGATATACATACCCGGGTAAGACCGTTAAAGAGTTATATGCAAACGCAAACTAAGCAAAAGGTCACTTTGTATTTATCGTCAGAGTTGCACAGAAAACTGAAGATTCGTTCAGCAATCGATTCCGAGCCAATGTCAGAACTTGCCGAGCGTGCCCTTGGTTTTTACCTGTCTAATCAAGAATTAGTTGACGAGTTAGAAGATTCTAGTTATGGGCGGACTCATAGAGTTTATTCATGCCCGACTTGTGATAGCTCACTAGTATTACGTGATGGGGAACTGGTTACTTTAGGCAATCAACCAGGAGTAGTTGGTCAAGAGCATCTTTCTATTGATGAGATGGATGAAGATGAAACCAATCCCAAGGGCGAGGAAGAGTTAGTTCCTTGCTAGATAGATATTCATGATTTGGTTGTCTTTACCAGAAGCAATGTCTCTACTGTCTCTATAAGGTCTCAAGTAGGTCGAAGTATGAAAGAAGAGCTCAATATCCTAATTCAAGCTCAATACCCTTTAATCTACCTTGTGACCTCCGAGGAAGAGCGGGCCGAGCTAGCAGTTTCCACAATCGCCCAGTTGTTAAAGCCCCAGCGCCGAGTATTTATTTGGACAGTAACACACGGGATTGTCGAGTATGGTCAACCCCGGAATGTCACCCAACATAATACCGTGTCTCCAGAGGCGGCGATTGAGTGGATAATTCGGCAGAAAGAACCAAGTATATTTATTCTTAAAGATTTACACCCCTTTATAGATGCGCCTGCGACTAACAGATCGTTACGTGATGCGATCGCTAGTTTCAAAGGTATGCAGAAGAACATCATTTTGATGTCTCCGATGCAACAAGTACCTATAGAACTGGAAAAAGAAGTTGTCGTTCTCGACTTTACATTGCCAGATATGGCTGAGTTGAACAAAGTCTTAACTCACCATATAGAGCAAAATCGTGGTCGCCGACTGACAACAGAAGCCAGAGAAAAACTTCTCAGAGCCGCTTTAGGTCTAACTAAAGACGAAGCTGAAAAAGTCTACCGTAAGGCACAGGTAACTACAGGGCGTTTGACGGAAGATGAAGTAAATATCGTTTTATCTGAGAAAAAGCAACTAATTCGCCGCAATGGAATCTTAGAATACATCGAAGAAGATGAAACCATTGATGCAGTAGGTGGCTTAGAAGAGTTAAAAAGATGGCTCAAGCAACGCTCTAACGCTTTTACAGAAAGAGCGAGAGAGTATGGTTTGCCTCAACCAAAGGGGATGTTAATTTTAGGAGTTCCCGGTTGCGGTAAGTCATTAATTGCCAAAACTACTTCCCGGCTGTGGGGTTTACCACTGTTGCGGTTGGATATGGGGCGAGTTTACGACGGCTCAATGGTGGGACGAAGTGAAGCAAATCTGCGGAACGCCCTGAAAACAGCAGAATCTATTTCCCCAGCGATTTTGTTTATCGATGAATTAGATAAATCCTTTGCTGGTAGTGGAGGTTCCTCTGATTCTGATGGGGGGACTTCAAGTAGAATCTTCGGCTCCTTCCTCACATGGATGCAGGATAAGAAATCACCAGTGTTCGTGATGGCAACCGCCAACCGAGTCGAACGCTTACCTGGCGAGTTCTTAAGGAAAGGACGCTTTGATGAAATATTCTTTGTCGATCTGCCAACACCGGAAGAACGGCAACACATTTTCAATATTCACCTTACGAAACGCCGTGAAGACATCTCTCGATTCGATCTTGAGCAACTAGCTAAGATGTCTGATGGCTTTTCTGGGGCAGAAGTTGAACAAGCGATCGTTGCGGCAATGTATGAAGCTTTTGCCCAAGATCGGGAGTTCACCCAACTAGATATTATTGCTGCACTGAAGGCAACATTGCCGCTGTCTCGAACGATGCAAGAACAAGTAACGGCTCTGAGAGATTGGGCCAGACAGCGCGCCCGCCCCGCAGCATCCTCCGTAGCTGAATATCAGCGAATGGAGTTTTAAAAGCTTTCCTCTGCCATCCCAGGGGGAAAGGCTAGCTGAAAATGCTAGCAGTTATAAAAAAAGCCGCATCCTGTTAAGCGCGGCTTCGCCCAAAACAAACCGTTGTCGTTTTTCTCAATCTTCTCATTGGAGGAAACCCAAATGTCTCACTTTAGCACCCTGCGTACCAAAATCACCGATGCCGAAATCCTCAAGGCTTCCTTGCGCGACCTCGGTATCAGCGTAAAGACTGAAGCTGATGTCCGTGGTTATAACGGTCAGCGTGTCCGTTCTGACATCGTTGCCGTGTTGGAAGGCGAATATGACCTCGGCTGGTCTCGCAATGGCGATGGTTCTTTTGACCTAATCGCTGACTTGTGGGGCGTTGCTAAGAAGCACAACCAAACCGAGTTGATCAACTCAATCAACCAAAAGTATGCTGTTAACAAAACTTTGGCTGAAGTGAAACAGCGCGGTTTGCAAAACGCTAACGTGAAGTTGGTATTGCAATAACAATTTCTCTGCGCGTTCCCAAAGCTGCACGGGTTAACCATATAAATAGCGGTTAGCCCGCTTTTTTATCGGGACTGAGATGTATTTCTCAGTCCCGATTTTTTTGGTAATCCAGCTAGGTAAATATAGAGTAGGTAATCATGGTAAATGAAGCAGATATTCGCGATTTTTTAACAGAAAATTTAGATATTATAGAGCCTGATCTGAAATTTATTCAGAAGGAGTTTAGTCTTGAAAATAGTCTTGGTTCTGGTGGTCGTATAGACATTTTGGCAAAAGATAAATTTGGAAGTTTTGTCATTATTGAAATCAAGAAAAGTGATAAGACTGCTAGACAGGCTCTACATGAACTTCAGAAGTATATGGGTTTGTTTAAAACGAATTATGGTTTGGCTGCGAAGAAGTGTAGATGTATTCTACTTTCTACAGAATGGCATGAATTACTTGTTCCATTTTCTGAATTCCATCGAATTGTTGACTATCAAATAGATGGTTATCAACTAATTCTTAATGAAGAAGGAATACCTTTAAGTAAGAAGTCTGTACCATTAGCTCCAGAGGGTGAAGAAAGATTCATCTTCCCAATACACAATATTTTCTTATATGAAATAAATGAAAAGAGAGAAGTAGCAACTGAAAAACTCAAAGATATTTTAAGAGAGTTAGAGATAAAAAATTACTATGCTTTGATTATAAATTACAAGGGTGATTCTAAAAATGTAATATATCCTTTTGCCCTGTATTTAGTTCTTGATAAATTAAAAAATTCTGAGAAGCAGAGTATTGAAAAAAATTTAAATATCTTTGATAGTGATGATGAGTTTGATGAGGAGATAGATATTAAGCCTGTACTCGAAGAAGAAGCTTTGTCTGAAATTAGAAATAGGCTAATGGGTTTAATAGACACTATGCAAGAAGGTACATCTGAAAAGCTTCAAGGTATGATGTCTAATGGATGGCATATTAATAAAATTTATACAGGTAATCGATTATATCTAAATTTGTTAACAAATGATGAGGGAATTATAAAAGAAATTACTAGTTTTGAAGGTGGAAACTCCATCATTTATACATCAGTTACTACTCCTAAAAATCAACCTTCATGGAAAGCAACTTCTAAAGGATTAAAGCATTTTTTATATGGGAATGATTTATGGCAAATTGGGTCTGACTGGTTTTTTAAAAAAGTAGAATCTGTCAGCAGAGAAGCTACCGTAAATTTTAGAATTTATTATGGCTCTGATATATTATTTAGCCTATATAACTATTTCTGTAGAGGTGTTTATTACTTGCCAACTCTTGAAATAGTGGCTCAAATTCCAGGAGAACCAAACAAAACAATTATTCTGGTGGGTTCTCTTGAATGGGATGGACATACTTTTCCTAACGCCGATTCAATTTTTAATAAAAATAATCCTTTGGATCTTTTTTATAAGCAAAAACTTTACTTTAAAGAAGAAGCATTATATGAACTTCGGATGATGTACAAACATGGCATAGAGTACTCACTGTTTGAAATAACTATAGAGCAAAACATTCAGCCTGTTATTAAACGTCTTGAGCTAGAAGAAGATGACACTGTAAGTTTATTACCCATAACAGATGAAGTAGGATTAAGCTTAAGAGATTTCTTTATACACAATCGTGGCTATATTGAAGAGCTTTGTTACATTGGAGGTTCATGTTTTCACTTCGTAAGCTGAAATATAATACGAATGCTAAATCATTTGTGAAAGATAAAAAGGCTGCAAGCATTGCTGTGCCCCTACCAACGTATTTGTATCATTATTAATACCCTGAAACACATAATTACTAATTGTAAGTGAGAATAGAAAGGAGTATTTGCTAGAGCTATGAGTACCCAAATCATCATTAACCTGCCAGACGATATTTACCAACGTGCAGAACGCTTTGCCCGGTTGGCAAATCGTGATGTTGCCAGCATTTTAGTAGATACCATTCAACTTTCAATTCCGCTTGTCAGTGGCGAGATAACCGACCTTGAACCTGTCTCTGTCCTTTCTGATGAACAAGTCCTGGTGCTGACTGAACTGCAAATGGAATCGGAACAGGATGCCCGATTGAGCGAACTGCTCGATCGCCAGCAATCAGGTACTCTTAATGAAGGCGATCGCTCAGAGTTACAAACCCTGATCCAGGTCTATCAAGAAGGACTTTTAAGAAAAGCCACTGCGTTAAGTGAACCTGTCAAACGTGGGTTGATTGAAGGGAAAAGAAACCCGCCACTGAAACCCAAATATTAGCAGTTAGCTCACTTTTTTATGACTTCAAATCTTCACGCCATGTAAAAATAATTTGCTCCTCAGCTTGCCTAAATTCAATATTAAATTTATCAAATACAACTTCTCGCCCTAAAAGCAATTGTTCTCCGCCTGTATTGGTTTGTAACCATGCTACAGGAGTAATAAAATTGTGTTCATCAATTGTCATTTCGACATTACGTAAAACGTACTCAACTCTGCCACCTATCGTTTCTGCCAACAAAGTTGATTCGGAATCAGCCAAAGCATAGCCTAAATCTTGACCAACTTTTAATGAAATTAAACTTAATTCAGCACCAGAATCTACTAACATTGTTGTATTAAATTCTATATCTCGGTGTTTTAAAATAACCCTATAAGTTGGTTGTCAATCATGGCGAGCCACGGTGCAGAAGCGAATTGGTAAAATTTATTTCTACAGAAGCAGTGCGGCGGGGAACTAGGTAAATTAAAAAAGGCTCTTTTGCAGCATTAGCTAATGCTAAAACTTCGCGCAAATTTTCGCTGTGAGCAATTATTCCATTTGCATTGTAAGCAATATATTGATTTTTATATAAATCTAGTAACATCTGGCGGTTACGATTTAACCACTTGAACATTTCATCTGTTTCTCTTTTAGAGGGAGTTGTGTTCATATATTTAATGTTGTCCGTGGATGTGGAATATCTCTGGCACTATTTTAATTGTCTGCTGCAATAGGTGAGCTACCAAACCTGACTTAAATCTAAAAGAAACTCACCACTAGAACTAAACCCTACACCTGTATCATTTTGCTTGTTTCTGGTAATGTGCGATCGCATCCCAGGAGATCCACTTTTACGCCTATAGCTTAGACTTAAAAAAAAGCTTAGTATCGATGAATCAAAGTCTAAGTGCTACTCCCAGCCTGGAAGAACACACTCATCAAAATCCTGTTGTTACCAAACAACAGCTATTTGGGAAGCAACTAATTGTCCTTGTCTTGGAAATGCTTCTGGCATTACCTCTGGGTTTACTCCTTGCAAAGTTCCAAATTGGCAGGATTGCCTGGATATTTGGTGGGATTGCCGCTGGTACAGTAGTTCTCCAAGGGTGTCGAATTTTTTATCAATATTCTCCCCAACCTAACCGCACTGCTAGAAAAGTGGGAATGGCACTTGTCGGCTTAACTGTCGGCGCTTCCAATGCCCACGCTAATCTAGCTAGTATTGCTTCTGGTATTCCCATATTTATTTTTCTTACCTTATTTCTGCTGCTGAGTGGGGGCTGTATCGGTTACATTTACTCTCGCGTCAGCAAAACCAACCTATTTACAGCAATGCTGGCTACAGTTCCTGGTGGTGTAGGAATTATGGCAGCGATCGCAGCCGATTACAATAAAAATGTTAGCTTGGTTGCCCTCGTTCAGGCGATTCGCGTTACCTGTGTAGTTATTCTAATTCCCTTCATTGCTAGGACATCAGCTGGTAATTACTATCCGCAAACAGTCCCAATCAACGCTGCTTGGCTTAATTTCGATCCGTCCCAACTAGAATTACTCTTGTTAGTACTCCTAATCACTGCATTAGTAGTTTATCCAGCTATATTATTTAAAATTCCCGCCGGCGATTTCTTTGGTGCATTGTTGATTGGTATCGGGTTTAATCCTTTGCTACATTGGCTGCCTTTTATGGGTGATATTAGCTTTAGTCCGCCGCCAATAATAAACTTATTGGGCCAAATGCTCCTGGGAATTACTATTGGTGAATATTGGGGAGACAAGCCCAACTTTAAAAAGCGGACTGTCGCCTATGCCTTAATGTCTGTAGGGATGACTCTCGTAGCCGGAGCGATCGCTGCTATACTTGCGATGCAATTAACCTCTTGGGACTGGTTAACTTGTCTGCTAGTCACAGCACCAGGAGGATCGGCAGAAATGATCCTGGTTTCCCTAACATTGAATCATAATGTTGAAATTGTCACAACTGGTCATTTAGTGCGGCTAATTGCGATTAACAGTTCCCTACCTCTTTGGGTGTTTTTGTTTCGCCGTCTAGATGAGCAAGTTTCTGAACCAGTTTAATTGATGAAGGCATTGGGAATGGGGCATTGGACATGGGGCATGGGGCATTAGTTTTTGACAAATGACAAATGACTAATAACAAAGATGCAACTTGAATGCTGATAGCTTATTCTTTTGTTATCCAAATACTAAGGATGCTTTAGATGGTTGCCCAAATTCAAGAACTTGAAGCGCAGCACTGGGTTAAAACTCGTTCTTCCCTTGACCCTACCGAATCCACTTTCCTGATTTGGAAAGGTAAAATTTACGCCTTTATCCCCGGTGAGAAGAGACAACTCTTGTTTAAGATGCTGGGATTAAGCGTTAGCCGATGTATTCCCACAGGAGAAGGTAGTTGGGATTTTACTTCTAGGGAACTGACTTACTACCTCAACCCAAAAACAGATGAGGTTTTACCCAAATGGGAGAATCCTTGGACAGGCGAGACAGTTCCGGTGATTCATGTTGCCAATAATCCTGTACAGGGAAAGTTTGAGGGAAATTTCCCCGCACAAGTAGACGGCGACAGCACAACCTTCGTTTTTGATATTTTTCCTTATTACCCCAATCCCTTAGCAGACGATCGCAAATTTGCCGAATACAGCCCAAATCCAATTTATCAGGCAGCGGAATTGTTTAAATTAACTGTGCCAACCGCAGATTTATTCAACCCAGCACTTAAATCAGTTTCTGAACTCAAACTTAGTTGGGATCGGATTGGTCAATGGCTTCCCTGGATGAAAATGGGCGATCGCCCCGGTCAACTAATCTACAGTGCTGTTGGCAGCAAAGTCAATGGTTTAACAGAACTGCCCCCCGTGCTACAAGACGAAATTAATAACCGTATTCCTCTATATAAACAAGCCCCAAAAGCATTGATAGATGGGGAAGATATGACTTCTTGGTTGTACTTCCAAAAGCACTTTCAAGCTTATTTAGCTGGTGAAATCTTCCCACTTCCGCAAGCAGAAGAGTTCTGAGTGATGAGTGCTGTTAGCGGATAGCTAGGCTTTAGCCCGTGCTGAGTTGGGAGTTGGGAGACAGTATTTATTCTCCCCTCTACCCAATGCCCACTTCACTCTTGACCTGAACAATCAAATAGATGTAAACCTAACCGTTGGGAAAGTTCTTCGCACACCTTTACCCCCCGCACACTATTACCACGCACATCCAGAAGCGGTGAAAAAACTCCGATGCCCATCTTATTGGGTACAACGGCAATAATCCCACCACAAATGCCGCTTTTTGCCGGAATCCCAATTTTATAAGCCCACTCACCTGCAAAGTTGTACATCCCACAGGTATACATAACACTCAAAATATCTTTGATGTAACGCTTATCTACCGCCCGTTCTTTAGTAATTGGATTAATACCTCTGTTCGCCAGAGTAGCCGCCATCACCGCCAAGTCTTGACAATTCACCATCACAGCACACTGCTGGAAATAAAGATCCAGCGCCTCTTCGATGTTTCGGTCAATCATGCCAAAGTTGAGCATCAAATGCGCCATTGCGCGGTTACGATGCCCTGTACTGCGTTCTGACGTAAAAACTGAAATGTCAACGAATACGTCGCGCCCAATATATCGGCGAAACATATCCAGCATTCGGTTGAGGCGTTCGGTGGGGCCGGAACCTTTGATTAAGCTGGTGGTTGCGATCGCACCAGCGTTTACCATTGGATTATAAGGTCGCTTCGACTGCTCATCCAAAACAATCGCGTTGAATGCATCTCCCGTCGGTTCCACGCCCACTCTAGTTAAAACATAATCCAGTCCATGATCTTCTAAGGCAAGTCCATAAGCAAACACCTTAGAAATTGACTGAATAGTAAAAAGTTGCTCGTAGTCCCCAACTTTGTAAACCTGACCATCTACTGTCACAATGCAAATGCTGAACAAATCTGGGTTTGCCTTTGCCAGTTCGGGAATGTATTTCGCTACTGCACCCTCCCGCAGTGACTTGTAGTGGGAATGCAACTCGTTGAGAAAAGCTAATAATGGCGATGGTTCTATTTCTATATCTCCTTGATGCACTTGGTTTGTCATTAGGCTGATGGCATTTCCCAAAATACCTACTATATATAGAAGAGGTGCAGCTGTACATCCCTACTGTTACAAAGATTTTGTCAAAAATAGCTTGCTCTAAAAAATCATACTTGAGCAATTACTGAGAAAAAACAAGATAAGCTGTACTTTTTGGTACACGCGACATCTGTTATCCGGGCGATCGCAAAGTTTTCTTAATTTTTAAGTCATTAATCATGAAAAATATTCATTTGAGTATTGTCCTTTTTTTTATACTCAGCAATACGGTCAAAGGAAGTTATATTTATCACCAATACTAGTCTAGTTGTGGAGAATAAAAGTAATGATTGATGTAAGTAGAAAAAACTTTGAAAAAATATATTAGACTCAAGCTAATCTGCATAATTTTTTAAGATGTAACTCATATCACGACTTACTCATAGTTAAATCTAAATATTTCATTAAATAAATGATTTTCAGTATTTATGCCGATGCTATTTAATTAAAGTTATATTACCTTCTTATAGGAAATAGCAAAAAGCAATGTGATCTAGAATACACGAATAGTTGCGAGCCTTTAGAAGCGATGTGAATAGGGTATCGCTACTTTAGTGTGAAATAAGCGTAAAGTTTTTTTAATAAATTTTTGACTTACGGAAAAAAGCGTTACATAGCCAAAGTCCGCTTTTGAGAAAGGTTTCGACCTTCAAATTGGAATGGGAATTTGAGAAAGTGGCCAATAGTTACGCTAAAACCCTGATCCCCAAGCCAAAAGGTTCGTGTTAGTCTGTTGCAGTTATAAAGAACAAAGTGAAAACGGAACGAGTTCGAGTTTTTCAAAAGGGAAATCACTTTCATTAGTGATAAATCCCACAAGTTATAAAACTTTAAGTTCTACAGTCGCTTTCAAAAACGGACGCATGAATCAAAGACATTTGTGGACTATTGTTGCCCTGTTTATGGCTGTTTTGGGAGTACCCTCAGTCGGTTGCACTCAAACCACCAAAGGAAATGGGCTAGCATCCCAAAAATCACCCGCCCCTGATGTGGTTAAGGTGGGAGAGTACCAATCAACAGCAGGGAAACAAACCTTGGATGTTGTGATTACAGAAATTCATCCTCACAACATTAGAGGACGTAAGGCGGCAACCCTTTTTATCAAAAATATACCTGTTCTCACATTTTTGAGTTCTGTATCAAATACGAATCTTGAGACTAAAAAAGTTGGTGCAATTGGCAATACTGGGGGCGTACAAGGGTACGCCCTTATTGCTAGCAATTCATCAAATGCATTAAATACTGGCAACATAACAGATGCGAGTAACCAGATTAGCTCCGCTGACAATGACCCGGTTCAGATAGCTGGTGTAATAGCAGCTAAGATCAACCAGTTGAATCGGGAAAACGTGGACGGGAGTAAGATTACCGTCAGTTGGAAAGCAGGGGAAAAATCTACTGCCAATCAAGCGCAAAACAAAAGCGTTCCTGTCCAAGAAAATGGCGATCGCTATGTAATTAAAATTAATGGCGAAGAGTTGGTCGAAATCAGCGAAGGTACGCGATTAGCAGGTAGTACCAACGATCTAGCGCAAGATGCATTGCAAGCAACCAATCGCTTGCGGAGGCTACTAGGTAATGCATCTCCCCTAAAAGAGATTGCAAATTTACCAGTGCGTCAACAAATATCAATACCAAAGCTACCCCAACAGATTGCAGTCGGAGTAGTGCGAGCCACCCTGAGAGGCATGGCTTCTTATTACGGCTATGACGGTTCTGGTAATCGTACTGCTAGCGGTCAGAGATTTAATCCCGAAGCAATGACTGCCGCTCATCGCAGCTTACCCTTTGGTACGCAAGTTCGTGTAACCAACACCCGCAACGGTCGTTCCGTAGTGCTGCGGATTAATGACCGAGGCCCATTCATTCGGGGTCGAGTCATTGACGTGTCTGCCGGCGCGGCTCGGATTTTGGGAATGATGGGCAGTGGTGTTGCACCAGTGCATATTGAAGTTTTGGGGAAATAATCTAGGGACTGGGGACTGGGGACTGGGGACTGGGAAGACAAGGAGAAGAACCATACCCAATCCCCAATCCCCAATCCCCAATCCCTAATACCCAATCCCCAATACCCAATCCCAGTTCCGTATCACTTAATTCCCCTAGTTCAATCAACTCTTCCCTCTATTTCAGATATAAACTAACGGGGGAGGGATCGATAAGAACTAGGGGTATTTTTGTGCGCCTGCTGACAACAGTCGCAGCTTTACGCTGCTATTTAACTAAACGCTGCTCAGAAAACAAGCTAATTGCGGTTACTGAGGATCTGAGACTAGATGAGATGACTGGCTGGTATCAGACGGCAGTCGGTCTGGTGCCAACGATGGGAAATTTGCATCAAGGTCATTTAAGCTTAATCCAACGGGCGCGGCACGAAAATTCGACGGTGATTGTGAGTATTTTCGTCAATCCCCTGCAATTTGCTCCTAATGAGGATTATCAACGCTATCCCCGCACTTTAGAGCAAGACCAACAACTTTGCGAACAAGCTGGGGTAGATGCAATTTTTGCACCGAGTCCTGAAGAGATGGCAGTTCCCCAGAAGAGTATACAAGAATCAAAGGTTACACAAGTTATCCCCCCATCTGCTATGATGACAGGCTTGTGTGGTCGTTCTCGGCTGGGTCACTTTCAAGGTGTCGCTACGATTGTTACCAAGCTTTTCAACTTGGTACAGCCTGACCGTGCCTACTTTGGTCAAAAGGATGGTCAGCAACTAGCAATTATTAAACGCTTAGTGGCTGACTTAAATTTGCCAGTAGAAATTGTTGCTTGTCCAACAGTTCGGGAAGCGTCGGGTCTTGCCTTCAGTTCTCGTAATCAATATTTGACTGCAACGGCAAAAGAGCAAGCAGCGGTGTTATATCGGGGTTTGCGACGAGCTGAAGCTGCATTCATTGCAGGCGATCGCAATAGCAACAAGTTGATAGCAGTGGTACAGCAAGAAGTGGCAATGGTCAGCACGGTCTCAGTGGAATATATTGAATTGGTTGAACCGACTACGTTAATGTCTTTAGAAAAAGTTGAGGAGGAAGGAATGTTGGCGATCGCAGCTCGTCTTGGTGCTACACGTTTGATTGACAATATCATATTGTGCGATCGTCAACCCATTATCGCTATTGATGGCCCAGCTGGTGCTGGAAAATCCACAGTGGCGCGGCAAGTGGCAGCAAACCTGAGTTTAGTGTATTTAGATACAGGAGCGATGTACCGTGCTGTCACTTGGTTAGTACTGCAAAAGGGGATTGCTATTGACGATGAGTGTGCGATCGCCGAATTAGCTAATCAGTGTAAAATTGAACTGACTCCCACCGAAGATTTACAATCGTCCGTGCGGGTTTGGATTGACGGTACTGATGTTACCCAGGTAATTCGCACCATTGAGGTAACATCTCTTGTATCTGCGATCGCGGCACAAGGCGCTGTCCGTCAAGCACTGGTTAAACAACAGCAAAGCTGGGGTAAAAGAGGTGGTTTAGTTGCTGAAGGTCGGGATATTGGTACTCACGTATTTCCCGATGCCGAAGTTAAAATTTTCTTAACCGCTTCTGTCGGTGAACGCGCCCGTCGCCGCCAGCAAGACTTTAACACCCAAGGTCAACCTGAAGTGAGTTTAGAGCAGTTGGAACACGACATCGCCGAACGTGACTGGAAAGATAGTACACGCAAGGTTTCTCCTTTGCAGAAAGCAGCAGATGCGATCGAACTTCAAACTGATGGTTTGGACGTGTCTGAAGTCACGGCACAGATTGTTAACTATTACCAACAGCGTTTATCTCAGTGTTAATTAGTGCTATTTGCTGTTAGTTTTCTAGTTTCAAAGGGTGGTGGGTGAGTGATTATTTACTTACCATCCTTAAAACTGTATTTAAAAATAAAATAGATAATTTGACTATTGGCTATATTATTTGAAAATTAGCACTTATTAAGTGTAAATAGATTTTACATTTATTTAAATATTATAAAATCATCTCGCTTTCGACTGATTTTGCAAATCGTAATTAATCTTACTAAAGATAGAAGTATTAAAGCTTTAATTGCTAAATGCTAGTTAGTTATTGGCCTTTCGCTAGAAGATATTAGTCATTTTTATTTATAGTCAGGAATTACTATTGATTTGACTTATCACCAAAGTACTTTGTTTCCGTCTTCACTTTATCTACACTTTGGTAGTAAAATGACGATGTTAAGTTTTATGTTTCACTAATCAAAGACATAAAACCCCTACAAATAAAAGCTATTAATTTCCCCAACTTTTGCAATAGCTTAAAACTGGAAACCGGTAAAGAGAGGATTTGACACAATGGCATTTGTACAGCCCCCACTACCCTTTGAAAAAGATGCTCTAGAGCCTTTTGGCATGAAAGCTGAAACTTTTGAGTATCACTACGGCAAGCATCACAAAGCTTATGTAGACAACCTCAACAAGCTCACTGAAGGTACAGAACTTGCTGATAAGTCCCTGGAAGAAGTGATCAAAATTTCCTTCCAAGACTCCTCTAAGGTGGGAATCTTCAACAATGCTGCCCAAGTTTGGAACCACACTTTCTTCTGGAATTCTTTGAAACCACAAGGTGGTGGCACACCCACAGGTGAACTCGCAGCCAAAATCGATAAAGATTTTGGTAGCTTTGACAAATTCAAGGAAGAGTTCTCTAACGCGGCTGCAACTCAATTCGGCAGTGGATGGTCTTGGCTCATTGATGATGGTGGTACGCTAAAGGTGATTAAAACACCAAATGCAGAAAATCCCCTAGCTCATGGTAAAAAGGCACTCCTAACCTTGGATGTTTGGGAACACGCCTACTACATTGACTATAAAAACGCTCGTCCAGCGTTCATCAAGAATTTCCTAGAAAACTTGGTCAACTGGGACTTTGCTGCTGAAAACTTGGCTAAAGCTTAATTACTTGGCCAAAGAAAGGCAGAGGGCAGGAGGCAGGAGGAAAGAACTTATTTTTCCTCTGCCAAGAGGGTTTCAAGCCCCTAACAGTCACGACAGTAGTCAGTCAAGTTTAAATTGATGGGTAAGCGAGTTCGTAGTAAGGACTTTAGTCCTTATTTTCTAAGCACTAAAGTCCTTACTACAAACCCGGAAAACTAGCTTAGACATTGTACTAGTATCGTGACTGTTTTTGGTTAGGCGTTGAGGGGGATGGTGGATAAATCAAAATATATGGATAGCAAAGAACTAGCGCAATACATCGAAGCAACGAATAGCATCTCCAAACCTTGGGTATTGGTACAACTGCGCCTCAAAAAATTGCAAGAGCGTCGAGCCACCCTGACAAACGATGTTTATACCAAAGAATTAGAAGACATTTACCAAGACTTGATGAATTTAGGGGAATGGTGGCGCGGTATTGAAGATGAGGTATTTTGAGGTATTTTAAAGTGAGGAGTTATGAGTTTTCCTAACTTTTAACTCCTAACTCCTAACTTAAAACACAACCTGATGGCTCAAGCTCTCGATCAAGTCGATTACGATACTCTCGATGCTGCAAAACGACGCTTCATCGATGCCGCAAAACGCACACTTGGCTTTGCAAGCGCCTATGGCATCGTGCCCGCGTCAGGTTTGGGAGCAAGCGCCAACGCTTTCAGCTTCAACCTCGCTCCGTTTCTGGAGGCGGGGGCTAGAGAACTTTCGATGACACTTGTGCCGGAAGGGCTAGGCACCGCAGACGATACCCGCCCTGACGATCTTTCCGAAGAAGAACTTCGACGATTCTGGTGGAATATTGGGATTAAGATCATCTCGTGTCTGACGAACGATGCCGCAACTTCAGGTATGCAGACTATACTTCTCGGTCTTTATCTGCCGTCGAGTACTCCTGAAACAATCTTTACCCCTGCTTTCCTTGATGGGTTTCTTGATGGCGTAGTTGAGGGCTGCAAACGAGTCGGGTGTGTCTATCTCTCAGGGGAAACTCCTCAACTAAAAACCAAGATGATTCCAGGGCGGCTCGACATCGCAGGCTCAGTTTTTGGGGTTATGCCCGCTGGTGTCGCTCCCATTGATAGCTCGCGTCTGGATACCGGAAATACTATTGTTCTGGTGGAAAGTTCAGGCCCCCATGAGAACGGCTTTACGCCACTACGAAAACTTGCCGAGTCGCTCCCTGATGGCTATAGAACAAAACTTCCGAGTGGGCAGGAATTCTGGGAAGCGATGAATGCTGCGTCGTATCTCTACACCCCACTGGTACAGGCAGTGCTTGGCAAAGGAATTCGTCCCACAGCGATGGAGAATATCACTGGTCATGGCTGGCAAAAGCTGATGCGGTCGGTGAAGCCGTTGCGATATATCATCGAAACGATGCTCCCAGTACCAGAGATATTTACATTTGTTGAGAGTCATCTTGAGGGCGGGGCCGAGACGATGCTTTCGGTGTTCAATTACGGTGCAGGATTCGCATTCTATACAGAGTCTGAGCAGGATGCAGAAAAAATTGTCCTGCTTGCAAGAGAACATCAACTTTCGGCTGTGATTGCTGGAAGAGTTGAAGCGTCTATTTCCCGCGAGGTAGTGATAGAACCCCTTGGAGTTACCTTAAAGGGAGATTCTTTTGGAATTGCGCGAGGGGTATAAATCCAATCCAAGCGTAGGCATAGCCCGTCGTAGACATCGCTAGTTTTCTCAAAGCTATTGTAGACTCACTTATGCGATGCCTGCGGCGGGCTACGCCTACGCTAAAGTCATTATTGGTTAGAAAAAAGCTGTAATTACTGAGATAAATAATATTTTTTACACACAAAAAAAATTTACATTTCAGGCTTATTAGAAATAATTACTCTACTAAACCTTTATTCTCTAAGTCATTTAGCACAGATGCTATAGGCACATTTATAAAACTTTGGATGTAATATTTACTACTACTCAAAAATAAAGTAGTGCTAATCACCCATGACCACTGAGATTAAGATTTGCTAACGTAGTCTTAACATATTGAAAAATTTGCTGAGAAAGCTGAGAAAGTAGCAGCCGATACTAATTTTTAGTGTTGGTTCTTTCTCATCCAGAGATGTAGCGTTTTGGTGTGTTAAGAATATATATTTTTCTTCAGAGGGGGTTATGGTTGTAAATTTGGCCCGTACTACAACTTCGGCAGAACTTTTAAAGCAAGTATTCCGTAACATTGATGCACATAGTTGTCCAAAGTTATTCAACTTTCACATGCACACTGTCTTCTCAGATGGCAAGTTGCAGCCGAGTGCATTGATGGAGCAGGCGATCGCTATTGGGCTAAAAGGGTTAGCCATCACCGATCATCATGGTATTATCGGCTATCAAGCAGGCCTTGCTTGGTTAGAAGATTGGAAGTGGAATAATCCTCATGCAACCACTCCTCACCTGTGGAGTGGCGTGGAAATCAATGCCAACCTTTTGAATATAGAAGTTCACATTTTGGCTTATGCTTTTGCCACAGAACACCCTAGTATGAAACCCTATCTGCAAAGAAGGCCGACTACAGGGCAAGAATATCAGGCAAGTAACGTGATTGCCGCTATTCATGAGGCTGGGGGATTGGCAGTTCTGGCTCATCCAGCTCGTTATAAGCGATCGCATTTCGACTTAATTCCAGCTGCATCCGAAAAGGGCATTGATGGTGTGGAAACTTTCTACGCCTACAATAACCCTAACCCCTGGCAACCCAGCGTATTGGAATCAGAACAAGTGCAAAAGTTGGCTGATGAATACTTTCTTTTCAATACCTGTGGTACTGATACCCACGGTTTGAGTCTGCTACAACGCTTGTAAAGATGAATCAATTTTTTAAAATCTCCTGGTTCAATCTGCCAGGAGGTTATCTTTTTTTGGATACTCAATAGTCAATTTGTTTTATTAGAGTTAACTTCAAGAGATTGAGAAGCTATCTTGATTGTCTCTTTGGCAGCTTTTTCCTTACGTTCGCTATAGCGGTCTGTGAGATAATCAACTTTGTCACGCAATAGCAAGGTAAATTTGTAAAGTTCTTCCATCACATCGACAACGCGATCGCGGTAGAGCGAATCCTTCATAGTCCCGTCTTTGTTAAACTCCTCGTATGCTTTAGCGACTGAAGATTGATTCGGGATAGTAAACATCCGCATCCAGCGCCCAAGAATTCTTAATGTGTTGACAGCGTTAAAAGACTGAGATCCTCCACTCACTTGCATCACAGCCAAAGTTCTCCCTTGAGTCGGGCGAACGGCTCCAATACTAAGCGGAATCCAATCAATTTGGTTTTTCATAATGCCAGAAATTTGACCGTGCAACTCTGGACTAGACCAGACTTGGCCTTCTGACCACAAGCTTAATTGGCGCAACTCCTGCACCTTTGGGTGGCTGTCAGGTACGCTGCCGTAAATCGGCAGTTCACGGGGATCGAAAAACTTTACCTCTGCCCCAAATTCTTCAATGATGCGTGCGGCTTCTTCTGCCAAGAGGCGGCTATAGGAACGCTCACGCAGGGAGCCATACAAAAATAAAATTCTGGGAGGATGGTCAAATGTCGTCATGGTAATTGCTTAGGGATTTCCAAGAAATAAAGTATCCAAGAAAACGAACCACAGAGGCGCAGAGGACACGGAGAGATGAAGAAGAGAGAGGATTGTTGTATGAGATTTTTAGATATTTTTTAATTTGGAAGTCCCTTATTTTCCTCCAACTGTCGCAAAAAGGTGCTTTGGGCTTCTCGCAATTCGACATCAGGATTTGCGTGTTGGATTTTCTGTATTGCGTCGTTATAAGAGGAGCCAGTGTAAATCAGGTAAGAAGCCAGTATCGTTCCCGTTCGTCGCCTCCCACTGGTGCAATGAACTGCAACAGCGTTGCCAATGCCTTTTTGACTGTCAATGAAGTTTTGTAATGCCTGAAGCTGCTCTAGGCTGGGTGCAGTGCCACCTTTGATTGGCAACCAGAGATGAGGAATGTTTGCCTTTTCATACAAATCTAGGTTAGAGGGGTCATCCATAACGGAGACGATCGCACCAACACCAGTACCCTGTAACTCTGTCAGTTCCTTTGCCATTGGCTTACGAACACCTGCCAGTTTCCCCCGAATCACCCACCAGAGGTTCTCTGAAATTGGTTGAATTGTTTCTTGCTCCATTGGTTCGAGCCTTAGTGTAATTCTTGATTCACAGACTCAATTAATTGAGTGACCCGTTCTTTGATTTCATCGCGGACTCTCGGAAAAATTTCTGGTTGTTCTGCTGGATCGTCTAACTGCCAGTCTTCAAATACTTCTCGCACAACCCACTCTGGCGGTAAATTCACCCCACAGCCACACAAAGAAATCACTACATCAAAGTCTTTCGCTTGGAAATCACTGAGGGGTTTGGAGTGTTGATCGGTAATGTCGATACCAATTTCTTTCATGGTTGCAATCGCCTCTGGTCTAACCTGACTTGCTTCTAATCCAGAGCTAATCACTTCAATTTTTCCTTTACCAAGGGTTTTAGCAAAGCCTTCCGCCATTTGAGAACGGGCAGAATTCTTTTTGCAGACAAACATCACACGTTTCATGGTTCAAATCCTCCGAATAATTTGACTAAATTTAAAAGGTTCTCGATTCAGATGGCAAAAAATAACGTTTTTCAAACCAGAAAGCCACATTAACCAGACCGATCAATACAGGCACTTCCACCAGAGGCCCGACGACGGCGGCAAAAGCAACACCCGAATTAATGCCAAATACTGCGATCGCCACTGCGATCGCTAATTCAAAATTATTTCCTGCCGATGTAAACGCGACACTTGCGGCTCTAGAATAATCTGTTTTAACGCGCCAAGCCATGTAAAAGCTAACCAGAAACATGATGAAGAAGTAGACGATCAACGGAATTGCAATCTTCACCACATCTAAGGGGATCTGAACAATCAAATTCCCTTTCAAGCTGAACATAACGACGATTGTAAATAAAAGAGCAATCAGTGTGATCGGGCTGATTTTAGGTACAAATTCCTCGTGATACCACTGCTTACTTTTCACTTTTACTAAGAAGTAACGAGTGAAAAATCCAGCTAAAAAAGGAATACCAAGATAGATAAACACACTTTCAGCAATCTCAGCAATGCTGACATTAACAACACTGCCTTGTAAGCCAAACAGTGGCGGCAGTACAGTAATGAAAAACCAAGCATAAGGACTATAAAAGATGACTTGAAAGATACTATTGAAGGCAACCAATCCAGCCGTGTACTCTGTATTGCCTCGTGCCAAGTCACTCCACACAACTACCATTGCAATACACCGGGCTAATCCAATCAGAATTAATCCCGTCATATATTCTGGATAATTATGTAAGAAGATAGCTGCTAGAGCAAACATCAAAATTGGCCCAATGATCCAATTCTGAATTAGTGAAACACCAAGAATTTTTCCGTTGCGAAATACATCCCCTAATTCTTCATACCGCACCTTGGCTAAGGGCGGATACATCATCAGAATTAACCCGATGGCGATCGGTATATTGGTTGCTCCCACCTGGAACTGGTTGATAAAGGCTTCTACTCCAGGAAAGAAATAGCCTAGACCAACACCGATAGCCATTGCTAAAAAAATCCACAAGGTTAGGAAGCGGTCAATAAAAGAGAGGCGTTTGGAAGTCTTTTTGTTCATCACAATTAACCCCATACATGAATGCAGGAGCTTCGAGTAGGAATTTCAGATTATTCAATCCAAAATCTAAAATTCGTGAGTTATATCAAGAGTATATCTCCATCATTTCAAAAAAAATTGATTTGTCAATCCGTAAAGAACTATAAATAAATAAAACATTACAAAAAAAATTGATGGATTTTTAACTCTCGCAGGGGGGACGAATAGGTAATATGGGGCTAAAGCGGCGGAATTCTGCTAAATACTGCTCTAAAGCAACAAACTGCGGCAGATTGAGGCTGTAGTAAATCCAGCGCCCTTCTTGACGAGCGCGAACTAAACCCGCTTCTTTCAGTGTTTTGAGATGAAAAGACAGTTTAGACTGAGTGGTTCCCAGGTGGTCACACAGGTCACAGACGCATAGTTCTTGAGAGCGCAGCAGTTCTAATACCTGAATCCGTAGGGGGTCAGACAGGGCATGAAAGCCAGCAGCGATCGTATCAGGAGTGAAGGTGCTATTAGAAGCCATCAACTTTTCTTGAAGTATTTCTTTATGGTAAAGTCTAAATCATCGGTTAAACAATACCTTTACTGAAAAGAAAAGCTCAGTCTATAGTCGATTCTTAGTTGGAATTACAATCATTGAGAAATAGGGTACTTCGGCTGGATCGACTTCATCTAGGGGGATGATGCGTTGCTGTGATGTTGATGCCCGCTCAATATATCTTGCTCGTGAGGCTAGCCCTAATTTATGCAGGATATCTCGTACTTTGGTAAAGTGACGACCTAGTTTCATAATTGCGGCTGCGTCGGTCATCAGCAGATGTGTAGTCAGTTCTTCTGCTGGCAATGGCGCAGGTAGGACGGTGAGGATATCGGTGTAGTAGGTGAAAGGTACACCCAATGCTACCGGACAAGCCATCAGTGAAGAAACTCCGGGGACAACTTCTGTTTCGTATTGGTCGCATAACCGCGTGAACAGGTACATAAATGAACCATAGAAAAATGGATCGCCCTCGCATAGCACCACGACATCTCGACCGGCTGCTAAATGGTCGGCGATTGGTTGAATTTCGTTGTCATAAATAGACTTGGCCTTTTCTGGTTCCAAAGCGCGGGGGAGGTGAAATAACACCTCGATTTGATTGCCAGGAAGATACTGCGCCACGATCGCTCTAGCGATACTTTCTTTATCTGTGGCTGATTGATAGGCTACCACAGGAGCCGCACGTAATAACCGCAGCGCTTTGAGGGTCAATAGTTCGGGATCGCCTGGGCCGACACCAATTCCATAAAGACGACCTTTGGGTTGCATATTCATTCTTCCTCCGTTGCCAGGGCGTTAACTGCTGCGGCTGCGATCGCACTTCCACCGCGCCGACCGTGTAAGGTTAAAAATGGTACATTTCTGCTATCTGCTGCCAGTGCGGCTTTTGATTCGGCTGCACCAACAAACCCCACTGGAAAGCCCAAGATAATCGCAGGTTTGGGCGCTCCTTCATCGAGCATTTCTAACAGTCGAAACAGTGCTGTGGGTGCATTCCCAATTGCGATCACC
This sequence comes from Nostoc sp. 'Peltigera membranacea cyanobiont' 210A, assembly GCF_002246015.1. Lineage (GTDB taxonomy): Bacteria > Cyanobacteriota > Cyanobacteriia > Cyanobacteriales > Nostocaceae > Nostoc. The sequence continues at coordinate 101,723 of NZ_NOLJ01000006.1, read as the reverse complement.
GATCCTTCCAGGTGCGATCGCCATAATTCTAGAGCTGCCGCCGACCTTGTAGTACCCATACGCTGGGCAAGTTCTGGCACTTCTGGTTCGTTAAGGGTACAGATAACTTGATTGTTTGCAGACAACCGCCGTCTGGTAACGCCATCGGCAACCATTCGGCAATCGCACAGAATTGGCGCTCCTACTGCCAGTGCTGCCCTTGCGGATTGCACTGCTGTTGGTGAATATCCTAAGTCAGTGACAATATCCGTCATCCCACAGGCATGAATGAGACGTACAGCAACTTTTGCTACATCTGGTGGCAGCACATCTAGGTTTGCTTCTGACCGGATGATTGCAAAAGAATTACGGTAAATTTCGTTGGCATCTCGGATATAGTCGGGCATTAAATTTGGGATTTTAAATTTGGGATTGACGTATAAAAATCGAAAGGCTTAGATTGCCAACTTCTCTAAAAACTTAGGAATCTTGTTATTCACGAATGATTGAGGAAAAATATTAAATAATTGCTGTAATTGTTCTAGTGCATATCGATTAGCAAATTCCCCAAAGGACTCATTAGAATTTAAGCGTTGAATTTTATATACATATAGCATCCGCTCTATTAATGCAGGTAGTTCAGCAAAAGTTACATATTGATATAGTTCACGTCCGAATTTCTGATTACTGTCACCAACATAAATGTGATAGCCTTCCACGGTTCTATTTTCAGCCTCAATGCTGATGCCGAGGAGAGTAATATCACTTTTGCTATGCTGGGCACAAGATTTTTCGCAGCCAGTGAAGTGGATATTAACTGGGTAATCGAGAGTAACGCGAGTTTTAAGATACTCTGCCAATGCCAACGCATGACTTTTAGTGTCAGTGGCAGAAGCGGCGCAACCTTTTTTTCCAGAACAGGCAACTAATCCACCCTTGATATTGGTTGCAGAAGAATCTAATTCTAATAAAGCAATTTCACTTTGGACATCAGCAACCCATTGCTGAGGAATATCTGTAAGGAGTAAATTTTGCCAAGGGGTTAGCCTGAGAGTTCCACTACCGTATTTTGCTGCTAAATCTGCTAAACCGCGTATCTGTCTACTTTCCAATCGGCCAAGAGGCAAGACGACACCAATGTAAAATAAGCCTTGCTGACGTTGGGGATGGATGCCAATATGCTGATATTTCTCCCCCTTGCCTTTCTGGGGGAGTAGGTCTTTTCTGATTTCACTGCATAAAAGACGGAAAGGTAGACGCTGCTCAACTTCTTGGAGATAATTTTCACAACCTAAAGTATTCAATAACTCTCTCAAACGTAGCCGCCGCTTACTCGTAGGATGACTATAAGCTAGATAGACATCCGCCAAAGCTGCTAAGACGGGCAAACAGTCCTCTGGTGATAACAAAACTCCCGTATCGCTGGGGGGTTGACCTTTGTCGCCAACACTCAGATAGAGGCGAAAGTAAACATTATCGTTAAGTAAGACAGCTGCAAAAGCGATATCATTCAAGCGATCGCACACCTGAATTATTCCACCACCATCAAAGCAAACGCTAAATTTGGCCGACAGTCCCGAAAGCGCCGGATGTGCAGCAATATAATCATCCCAACCTTGGACAAAGGGGCGAGTGTCGATTAACTCTAGCGGGTCGATACCAGCAGTTGGACTGGTCATAATATTGCGGATTTGGTCTACAACAGTATTGTCAGAACCCAATCCCATATTTTGTAGGTACTTCAGAACCTCAGCATTTATCCCCGTGCGGATTTCACGAACTTGGAGGTTAGCTCGGTTAGTCACATCTATATAATCGCCACCGTGCTGTTCTGCTATATCTGCGATCGCACGGCACTGCTGACTACTAATAATTCCACCTGGTATTCTAACGCGAGATAATATACCATCTGCGGCGGGAGTAGCATAAAACAAGCCAGGACAAGTGGCAAATCCAGAAACCAAACTTATAACTCCTTCCCTGTGCAACGCAGGGAGTAGACGGTGCGTGTGTCTTGAGGACATCCTGAGAGTTGGCATTCTGACTTGGGTTATCCCATCACAGCTGCGGCACAGTCCCGGAATTTCACCGGAGTTTCCCAACTCCCAGCTTTAGTAATTTAGATTTTGTTTAGGTTATAGATTTCAACCAGACATCATCCAGATAATTATCTTACATTACTATTGCGATAAATTTTAACTGAGCTTATCCACTACCGATCGTAAAGATATAGTTCTTGAAGCTAATCTATAAATTGAATTTAGTCATGGCTCAGGCAGGAATGCTTGAGCCTTTTTGCTGCAAAACTTGCTTTAGAAAGAGTTAGGCGATCGCCGCTTCACGAGTAGCAACTTTGCTAAACTGATTTACTGGACGAGGTAAACCAAGATTTTCCCGCAGGGTTCGTGCTTCATACTCTGTAAGGAACAGACCGCGACGTTGCAATTCAGGAATTACCAAGTCTACAAACTCATCCAATCCTCCCGGCAACCAGGGCGGCATAATATTAAAGCCATCTGCCCCGCCATTGACAAACCAATCTTCTAGCTGATCGGCAATTTGTTCTGGTGTGCCTAAAATCTGACGATGCCCACGCGCTCCAGCTATCGACAAATACAGTTGTCGAATCGTTAAATTCTCTCTCTTAGCTAGGTCAATCAGAAGTTGCTGACGGCTTTTACCCCCGTTAGTCTCTGCTAGCTCCGGCAACGGCCCGTCCAATGGATAGCCGGATAGGTCAAATCCACCGATCATTGAGCCAAGCAAATTTAAGCCGACCACCGGATCGATCAACTCCTGAATTTGATCAAATTTGTCCTTAGCTTCTTGCTCGGTTTTGCCGATAACTGGGAATACACCTGGCATAATCTTAAGATGGTCAGGTGAGCGCCCGTATTGAGCCAGTCTCGCCTTCACATCTGTATAAAATGCCTGAGCTTCTGCAAGAGTCTGCTGGGCAGTAAAAATTACCTCCGCCGTTTGTGCAGCCAGATCCTTACCATCTTCGGAAGACCCAGCTTGAATAATTACCGGATAACCCTGGATGGGACGCGCCACATTTAGCGGCCCACGCACTGAAAAATGTTCGCCTTTGTGGTTGGGAACGTGCAGTTTATTTGGATCGAAGTAAATACCCGACTCCTTATCATGTAAGAAGGCATCGTCCTCCCAACTATCCCAGAGCTTGGTGACGACATCCACAAACTCTTTGGCACGCTGATAACGTAGGGTATGCTCCATGTGCTTTTCCCGATTGAAGTTCAGCGCTTCAGCTTCAGTAGCAGAAGTTACAAGATTCCAACCGGCACGGCCACCGCTAAGATAATCTAATGATGCAAACTTGCGGGCGAGGTGATATGGCTCGTTGTACGTGGTCGATACTGTCGCCGTCAAACCAATGTTTTCCGTCACCACAGATAAAGCCGACAACAGGGTGAGAGGTTCAAAGTGGACGAGTTTGCCATTTCTGCTCAAAAGGTCGGCGCTTTGATTACGGTCGCGCACAGCCACGCCGTCTGCAAAGAAGATCATGTCAAATTTGCCGCGTTCTGCCGTCTGTGCCAGCCTTTTATAATGTTGAAAGCTTAAACCAGCATTAGCTTGCGCTTCGGGGTGTCGCCATGACGCTACGTGATGGCCAGTGCTGGGCAAGAATGCACCTAGTCTAAGTTGAGGTTTTTTCGTACTCATGCTTTTTTCTGTTTGGTAAGAAAGTGTTTTTAAACGCAAAGGCACGCAAAGTAAGCGCAGAGGAACGCAGAGTTTTGCCGAATTTATGCAATGTTGTACTAAGGTGTTATGAGTTAAATCACGCTAGTTTTTTGAATTTGGAATTGCTTATACAGGTTGGGGTTTGAGTAAATCTGTTTTGGTAACAAATTCACTGAATGTACTTGCAACCTGCTGCGGTAATGCGATGCCTGGAGTTTGTAACGGCAACCTGGGAAACAGTAATTCTGCGACTCGATAAGCTTCTTCGAGATGGGGATAACCTGAGAAAACGAAGGTATCAATTCCTAAATCGGCATATTCCAGCATTCGCGCTGCAACTGTGTCTGGATCTCCAACTAAGGCAGTCCCAGCACCTCCACGCACTAAGCCAACTCCTGCCCATAAGTTGGGGCTAATTTCTAAATTTTTGCGATTACCATTATGCAGTTGAGCCATGCGGCGTTGTCCTTCTGATTCCGATTGAGCAAACCGCTGATGTGCAGCTGCTATGGTTTCATCATCGACATACTGAATCAGTTCGTTAGCTGCATCCCAAGCTTTTTGCGTAGTTTCGCGGACTATGACGTGCATCCGAATCCCAAAGCGGACTGTTCTACCTTGTTCTGCTGCTAATCGACGTACCTTTGCAATCTTTTGGGCAACTTGAGCTGGTGGTTCACCCCAAGTTAAATACACATCAATGTGTTTGGCAGCAACTTGGAGCGCCGCATCTGAAGAACCGCCAAAATATAAGGTGGGATAAGGCTTTTGTACGGGAGGAAATTGGAGTTTTGCGCCTTGAACTTGCAAATGGCGACCACTATAGGTTACTTCTTCACCTTGCATAAGCGATCGCCAAATTGTCAAAAACTCATCTGTGAGTTCATAACGCTGGTCATGATCTAAGAAAATCCCATCTTTTGCAAGTTCTTTTGTGTCGCCACCAGTGACAACATTCAGAATAATTCGACCATTAGAAATCTGGTCAAAAGTCGCAGCCATTCTAACCGCCAAAGAAGGCGACATAATTGCCGGACGAAAGGCTACAAGAAACCGCAAGCGTTCCGTAACTGAAATTAATGAAGTAGCTACAATCCAAGTATCTTGTTTTTGTCCAGTACCAATCAACATCCCGCCATAGCCCAATTTATCAACAGCTTGGGCGATTTGCTGCATATAGGGATAAGTGGCTGGTCGCCTGCCGATTGTAGTACCTAAATAACGCTCATCTCCCTGTGTCGGCAAATACCAAAAAACTTCCATTTTCTTATCTCCTGGCGCTATTTCTGGCTAATGGTTTCCGGTGTGATGGCTGCATATTGTTCGCTAGTCAGCATCGCTTCCTTAATATTGATGGATTTAGGAATCACTTTTTCTTTGGCAAACAAATCTGCAATCTTCTGTTGTTTTTCCATGATTTCGGGTGTAATTGGTCTTAACCCGTAAGTTCGCCTTCCAACCATTGTTGTTAAAATATCTTCATCAATTTTGAGGTGAGGAATAGTCAGTTTTACAACTTCTGCTCGGTTTTTCTCAGCCCATTGACCTGTGTTATCTATCTCCTCAAGAACTAATCGTACTAATTTCGGATTTTCTGTGGCAAATTTTCGCGCCGCCATGTAATATCCGCCCTGAGTAGAAATGCCACTAGCATCTCGCAAAACACGAGCATTTGCTTTTTTTTGGGCCACAGCTAAATAAGGGTCCCAAGTTACCCAAGCATCTATTTTGCCTTGAATAAAAGCATCACGAGCTTCTGAAGGAGGGAGGCTAATAGCTTGAATATCATTATATTTCAAACCAGCCTCTTCCAAAGCTTTTATTAATAAGTAATGGGAAGCAGAACCCTTTTGAAAAACTACTTTTTTACCTTTGAGATCGGCTAAAGTCCGAATCGGTGAATTATTTTGAACGATAATCCCGCTTCCTTTACCAGTACTGGGTTTATTACTAGCAACATAAACTAAAGATGTGCCAGCCGCTTGGGCAAATATCGGGGGAGTCTCGCCTACAGAGCCAATATCAACCCTACCGACATTCATCGCTTCCATCAGTTGTGGCCCAGCGGCAAATTGTGCCCATTCCACGGAAATACCTAAAGGCTGTAGACGTTTTTCGATCAATCCTTTAAGTCTGAAAATATCCCCAGAACTTTGATATCCCATTCGGACAACTTTGGTTTTCAACTCAGTAGTTTGATTTTCTGAGTTTGCGGTTTGGACTGAGCAACTGATTAAAGTTGTTGAGATTGTTAATAATCCAGGTAAAAGGAATAGTGAAAAACGTTGGAAAATCTTAACTCGTGGCTGTTTGAAGGCAGGAATCATGGACGTGATACTTTGTTTTTTAATTTGCTTTTGGACTTATTTGGCTAATATTTGCCTATGTTCAGTCGTAGAGGCGCACAGATGTGCGCCTCTAATGTTGTATTGCTCGTAACCTCAAGATTTAGACTTTTTGAAGCTGAAGGTTCTTTTGGAACAGTTCTTGAACATTTTTCCAAGCATCGGCGGCAGCTTCGGCATTGTAGCTGGCGCGATGATTGCAGAAAAAGCCATGTCCCGCACCGGGATAACGGAAGATAGCATGAGTAATCTGATTTTTCTTCAATTCAGCCTCAATCTGTTCTGTATGTTCTAAGGGGATTCCCTGGTCATCAAGACCAAAGAAGGCATAAATGGGGCCTTTAATCTCTGGAGTGCGGGTGATGGTTGGTTCTCCACCGCCGGGAGTTGAGTTGGGAATACCGCCGCCATAGAAGGAAGCTGTAACTTTAATATCTGGTAAGGTGGCAGCTAAGTAAACGACGTGACCACCAAAGCAGAAACCAATAGAGCCGATCGCATCTCCTTGTACATTTGGTAGAGTTCTTAAATAAGCGATCGCAGCTTTAATATCACTCAATATTTCCTCTGCTGTTGTCTGCTCCTTATACCCTCTCCCTTGCTGCACATCTTCAGGAGTGTATCCACCCTCAAAACCGGGAGCAGTGCGTTGAAATAAAGTCGGTGCGTAGGCGTAGCCCGTCGAAGACATCGCCACATACCCCTCTTTGGCAAATTTCTCAGCAACTTCCCGAATGTGAATATTAACCCCAAAAATTTCCTGAATCACAATCACGGCTGGGAAGGTTCCTTTTTGTGCTGGTTCAGCTAAGTAAGCATCAATTTGCAAATCTCCGTTAGGGACTTTAACTTGAGCAGTGCGAATTTCTGTGTTTGTCATCTTGGGATTAGCCTGTAATTGCTTTCAGGACACGATGTTTTATCGTAATTTTTGTGCAATACTACTTAAAATACATCAATTTACCGTAGTTTAAGAGTAGTATTTCACAAACAATGTGCAAAGGCAAGTCCTTTGATTTAGAGATGTAGATGAATATAAGACCATACCAAGAATCTGATGCTGAATTAGTCAGTGCTTTGTGGGATGAGGTCTTTCCTAATAATCCGTCGCACAGTAGCCCAAAATTGGTAATCAGTCAGAAGCTTGCTGTACAGCCTGAGTTGTTTTTCGTTACTGAGATTAACTCTGTAATTGTAGGCACTATCATGGCAGGATATGACGGGCATCGCGGTTGGCTATACACAGTTGCGGTCAGTCCTCAGTATCAACGACAGGGTATTGGTAGCAAGCTAGTGCAGCACGCAGAGAAGGTATTGATAGCGATGGGATGCCTCAAAATTAATCTCCAAGTTCGTGTCTCCAACGCAGAAGTAGTTGAGTTTTATAGAAAACTTGGCTATCTCATTGAAGAACGCATCAGTATGGGAAAGCTTGTCGCATAGATGTTTGGTGAGTTTGAACAGAAAAACTTTAGAAATACGCCAGTCTTACGGCAAAAGTTGATTGTAGCAGTACCAAATTTAACCCAAATTAGGAGAAAAATTTATGAAGCTTAATGCAGTTCATCATATTCAAGTAACCTATCCTTTTGAAGTGGAGGAAGCAATGCTATCTTTCTACAGCGAAGTTTTGGGACTGACTGAAATTGCCAGACCTGATGTCATCAAAAATGATTCAGGAGCGTGGTACAAGTTGGGAGATATTGAACTGCACGTTAGTAGAGAGAAAAACGCCAATAATCAAGCATCTAGACGGCATTTTTGTTTCCAAGTCGATAACTTGAACGCCTTTGAAGAACACCTAAAAGAGTATGGGATAGAAATTATTCCCGATCAACGACCACTTCCAGGATGCGTGCGGTTTTCCTCCGAGATCCCGGTGGGAATCGTATAGAGATTGCAGAGTTAGTTAAGAGTACTTTTGCACAGCGACAAACAATCGATTTTGTAGCCTGAAACTCTTACTGTGGAAACAATCGACACCAATCAACGTTCGCGCAGCGTCTCGTAGAGAAGTTATGACGGTTTTCAAGGTTCTGGTGAGTGGTGTCGATGAGTTCAATAGATTTGGAAAAAGAGCATAGCATTTTACCTATGCTTGTCAAGATTTTGTCAATCTGACTCCTGATTTCAGAAATCAGAATTCTTTTTCAAATCAACAATTTTCTCCTGATGTTTCACACGCACCAATACTTACCCAGGTGCTAGAACCGTCTTGCCAATGTTCTTTCTTCCATATAGGGGCATTGTGTTTGAGCGTATCAATAGCATATTGGCAAGCTTCAAACGCCTCACTCCGATGAGGAGAACCCACAGCTACTAAAACGCTGATTTCCCCAACTTGCAAACGTCCAACACGATGATAAATCGCTACTCGATTCACATCAGACATAGATAAGCGAATATCAGCAGCAATTTGATAAAATATCCGCAATGCCATCGGTTCATAAGCTTGATACTCTAAAGCAATCACAGGTTTACCATCGGTTTGATTGCGAACCATACCACTCATCACAACCACAGCACCATTGGCTGGATCGTCAGATTTGGCGTAGATTTCTTCCAGAGATAATGGCGCAAAGGTAATGGCAAAACTATCTTCGGCTCTTGGTTTAACAGCAGAGGTAAGTGTGGTTGTCATAACTGCGTTGATATTATATAGGTTTTTTCTATTGTCTCTGAAGAAAGCATTACTAGTCTATGTTGAGTGGCTAAGATGGATGGAGCAACTACCATTCGCACATTGCAAAATATAAATCCGCTCTTGCCGATTATTGCTGTGAGTGGACTAGTAACAAGTGAGCAAGTACCGCTCGATAAAACGGCTGAGTATACAGCCTTTTTACCTAAACCTTACAGCAGTTTTCTTTTGCATGAGGTACAAAGTCACTGGTTTTGAGGCAGGAGGCAGAAGGCAGGAGGCAGGAGGGAGAAGAATAATTTGATTTGTGAATCCTTCCTTGGTTCTGTACCTCATTTAGCTGCAAACTGCTGTATACAACGCAAGAATTATTGAAAACCCTACATGCAGTTATTAGTCATTAATCTGCATGATCTAGACGATCGCAGTCATATCTACCTTTAATCTCTTGATTGAAAAAGCTGCCAATTGAGTCCGAGGAATGTAAATCTTCCCAAGTATCCTCGTCTACGCCTAAGTACTGATAAACCGCTCCACTTTGAAACTCAACTTGCAAAATCTGTTCGTTGCGATCGTAGCCTACAGCCATAGCCATTGATGAGACAACTGGTAGCATGACAATTGGTTCTTCTTCAAAGGGTAATGCAGTCGTTTCAGCAATCGCTTCGTTTAGTTCTTGCAATCCTTCATAAGCTTGTATCGGTGCCGGAATTTCCAAAAACTCTAGTTCGTTGCCTCGGTCGAGCAACAACTGCAAATATCCATCAGAATGAGCGATCGCTACTAAACTGCTCAAGTCTACCTTAGATAGCTTCATTTATTTTGTACTCTCCTATTGGCGTAGTCGGGAGTGGTAAAGTTTTATGCAATATCAAGCGCTTTTATAGTACATTTATACTAAAAAAGCGCTTAAGTGTCAAGTTTTTCCTTCTAAGAGAGAATTTTAGGTGTGTAGAGACGCTTTAGCAAAGCAGCAGGCAGTGTTTTTCTCTGACATTCGGGGAAATACCCATGATATCAAGTCAGGTTAATCACTTATGATTACCGCATATGTGCAAAATTCCGAAAAGCCTCTTTCCCCTCGCTATGTGGTCTTAGAGGATGTTTGAAAAGTCTGTAGTAGTGTATCAAATATTTGTTTACCCCACCCTAACCCTCCCCTTATAAAGGCTACGGTGTATACACAAGTCTGAAATAGTTTACTCACCTGCTTTTTCGTGTCAGTTTTACCCCACCCTAACCCTCCCCTTGCAAAGGGGAGGGAACTAGACTTCTTGTTTCCCCCCAATAAACGGGGGGATTAAGGGGGGTAAAAATGTGATTAAAATCACAGCCAAACACTTTTAAAACAACCTCTAAATGATAAGTCTTTAGCCGGACACGATATTACTCCTGAATTCTGCTACAAGTACTTGAAAATTTCAACCAATCTTTTCTGTGTCTAGACTTAACTGAGTCTCTATTGCTGTTTGTATCACTCAATTGGCTCACCCTTTTGGGTGAGATCATAGATCAACCGATCAGATGACCTGACTGAAGGAAGTTGAGATTAATAATAAAGACGACTCTATTACTAAGGAATACGGATTGCATTTTACCTAAATATAACTTATGAAACTTACTAACTTAATAAATTCTGCACTGATTTTTGCTTCTATCACTCTTGTACCTGGAATCGCTGGCGCTCAAACAGCTACTACTAACAACAGTGAAACAATAGCTGTTAACTCTAATAATTTATCCACTAACTCGACTTCTGCGAATTACCTCCAGCCTTTGAATCTAGTTACTTTACGTATTGCTAGATTATGCTGCTGCTGATTAATTTGGTTTTTCTTGTATCTTTTGAGGAAGCTAAGTTTTTCAGTATGGTATATTTGTAGGCTTGTTACTAAGGATAAATAAAAGCCTTTGGTACACAGCGATCGCTGTGTATGAAAAGATATAAGAAAGCTTGATATTGAAGAATAATTTTTAGATTTTGACATAAGTTGCACTTATCCTGTGCTAAAGCCACAGAAAATTGTATAATCGACAGCTTATCGAGCAAAAATTTCTATAGAGAATGACAGAAGTAATAAGATCCGGGGTCCTAAATAATATTGAGTCCATTGAGTTTGAAGAGCAGTGCTTAGAAAAAGCCAGAGAAACAGGCGATCGCAATGCAGAAGTCATTTCTTTGGCAAGTTTGGGCAATGCTTACCAGTCACTAGGTGAGTACCACCTAGCAATTGAGTTTTATCAGCAGTGGTTAGATATAGCTAAAGAAATAGGCGATCGCTTAGAAGAAGCCAAATCTTTATCTGGGTTGGGTAACGCTTACCAATCACTGGGCAAATACCAGCGAGCGATTGAATTTTATCACCAGTGGTTGAGTATTACCAGGAAAATAGGCGATCGCACTGGCGAAGGTATTTGCTTGGGAAGCTTGGGTAATACTTATGAATACCTGGGTAAGTACGAGCAAGCGATTGAATTCTATCACCAGTGGTTGAGTATAACCAAGAAAACAGGCGATTGGACTGGGGAATGCATAAGCCTGGGAAGTTTGGGCAATACTTATGAATCATTGGGATCTTACCAACTAGCAATTGAGTTTTACCAACAATGGTTAGGGCTGGCAAAATTCATCAGCGATCGCAATAGTCAAAGCATGGCCTTGAGTGGATTGGGCAGTGCTTATAAGGCTTTAGGAAAGTACCAAAGGGCGTTGGAGTTTTATCAGCATTCATTAGAGATCAGAAGGGATCTTAATGACCCAAATGGGGAAGCCAATGCCTGGTTTAATTTGGGTTTGGTATTAGAAAAAATCAATCGAGAATCAGAAGCGATGGATGCCTTTTGCAATGCTCGTGAAATTTATCACACAATGGGACTCGATGCCAGCCTGCAAGATTGTAACCATGCCATTGAGCTTCTTTCTCAAAAAGTTGCAAGCGCAGCATCTACTTTCTGGTTGAGGAGATGGTTAAGTCATTTGTCGCAGTCGATCAAAACTGGTTCTAAATAAAGAGTGCTAAGTTCCGAGTTAAAAGACCCTTTTAATTTACTCAGGACTCACCAGGATACTTATTGAAAACTGCAACTGAGTTATTGCGATCGAAGGAAAGCACAGAAAACGGGTCTTTTCGATTCCCCATTTCCATTCCAGGAGTGCCTACAGGCATTTGCGGAACAGATAAACCAACAACATTTGGCTTTTCTTGAAGCAGACGTTTGATGTCGTCTGCTGGAACGTGTCCTTCGATAACATATCCATTAACAATTGCTGTGTGGCAAGATGACAAGTTATCCGGCACGTTGTATTTTTGTTTGACTGTTTCGATGTCAGGCGTAGAGAAATCTGTGATTTTAAAACCCTGTGTCTTTAAATGCTCAATCCACCCGCCACAACAGTTACAATCGGGACTGTGATATACAGTGGCATTTAGCCCTGTTGATTTTGATGGTGTCTGTTGCTGGATGTGCCTAGTGCTAAAAACAGCTTGAGCATGACTCATAGGAGCAGTGCTTCCCAAGATGCTCAACACCCCTAATGTTAGAACCACTATTTGCACAGTGGCAGGCATCAAGATGGGAAGTAACCATTTTTGCCAGCAATAAATCAATTGTTTGTGCGACATCTGATACTTCCTAAATACAACATTGCTTCCAAAACACTCTGCGCTCCTATGCGTTTAGAAAGACTACGATTTTACATAAAAGAGATATGAGTAAAATTAAATATGTGTTATCCATAACCCTTGTAGAAACATAGCAGTGCTATGTCTCTACATTCATTTTTGCTCATATCTCTAAAACTGTACTATATCCTATAAAGCAAAAGCGATTCCTTATTAGTCATCATATTTTCATGAAAACAAATGGAGCGATGTCTACGACGGGCTACGCCTACGCTTTTCTTGAGGCGATCGTCTCATGATTGATATTTTAGTGGCTAGTCACTTCAAATAATGTTCGGTTAAGAGACGCGATGAATCGCCGTCTCTACAATAATCAGTCTACAAGTCTGAAATAATTCGTAATTCAATTGTTAATTACGAATTACGAATTACGAATTATTTATTACTTAAAGACGTGATGGTGTCAAAAAACTAATTGTTTGTGGCTTGAAACTCGATACACTATCCCAATAATTAACTTGGTTAATATTCACCTTCAGTAAAGCAATATCAGGTTCGTCTAGTCCTTTAGGAAACCAAGTTTGAAGTTCCGGCTTCCATAGCTCTCGCATCTTGTTGCGGTCTTTTACAAGTTGTGCTGTACCTGAGATAGAAACGTATCGTTGCTGTTCGGGTGATGAAAAACTAATATTGACCTGCTCATGGTGTTCAATTTCAGTCACCTTATGGGAACCAGCATAAGTAAAAAACCAGAGTATACTATCAGAGTTAATCTCACCACTCTTTGACATTGGGTAACTATGCAAGCTGCCATCATCATCGACTGTGGTAAACATACCATAATCAATATCTTTGATTAGCTCATGCAGTTTTTTAATCTGTTGATCGCGGTCTGTAGAAGTTGTCATTGTTTGTACTTTTTTCTCTATTTATCTAATTTTTTCTGGGCTGTAATATTTGATTACAACCAGATTTAATGCTGATAAAGTTATTTTTCAGTATTAACCTTTTTAGTTTCAATTGCGTGAGCCTAAAGGTGTAATTATAATAAAAATAGCTTTTTTAGTTATATCTATAGAGATATTGGTTGAAAGTGACTATTCTATGCATAGACAATTTTTAGGTAGAGTTAGGTTAATTTTGTGCTTATTTCTTTAGACATAAATTTGATAAATTTTGTACTAAATTCAAAGTGACTCTGTAAATATGCCTGACGATTAAAAATTACGGCTGTACATAGCTTGCTTCCCGTTCGCCCTTAGCGTTCCATAAAGAACGCTACAAAGCTGACGCTTAGATATTCTGCAACTGTAAAATTTTATAATATGACACAGCAGTAGCGATCGCTCTGGTATTGCTAAATTAACAAGGTAAATGTGGTAAGCAAGAGTATCTATTTTTACTTTACAGTACTCTTCATATTCATAGCACGCTATACATCTTGTCAAAATTTATATTTATGACAATCTAGACTGGAATTATCACTAATTGGATTGTATAAGATACTTGTGATAATTTAAGCATTAACCACAATTAGAGGTGTAAGAATGGCGAGTACATCCAACGTCCAGATTACCATCGCCTTGCAAGAGCCTGATTTAGATGACGATGAACTGCAAGACGAAACGCAGAGACTATTGCAACAGATGCTGCAACTGGATGAAGTGGAAGATGCTAGTCTTTTCCGTGAAGCAGAAGCGCCAGCAGGAAGTAAGTCACTTACAGGACTGGCTGTGGGTTGGCTAACAGCCCAGGTGAATGCCAAGAATATTAAAGCACTGATGGGATTTTTAGGCGATCGCCTTGGCAACAAAACCATTGAACTAGAAATTGAGGCCAATGGCAAGAAACTGAAAGTCAAAGCCAGCAGTCGGCAAGAGTTAGAAGCAGCAATTGAGGCAGCACAGAAATTTGTAGCAGGATAGAGTATTTCAAATGGTTAAGGTGGCGTTGCTGATTGGAGTTAGTGAGTATGAGCCGGGGTTGAACCCGCTACCAGGTGCTGTAAAAGATGTTGAAGCGATGCAGCAAGTGCTGTTACATCCAGAAATGGGCGGCTTTACTGAGACAGATATTATGGTGCTAAAAAATCCCCAGCGTCAAGATATGGAAGAAGCTATCGAAAATTTATTTGCCCATCGTCAAAAAGATGATCTGTTAGTTCTCTTTTTCTCTGGTCATGGCATTAAGGATGACACTGGCAGACTGTTTTTAGCAACCCGCACCACACGCAAAACTCCCAGAGGTGATTTAATTCGCTCATCGGCAGTAGCAGCCAGTGTTGTCCATGAAAGCATGAGCCGTAGCCGTTCTAAGCGGCAAGTTGTCATTTTGGATAGTTGCTTTAGTGGTGCTTTTGCTGAAGGTTTATCAGCCAAAGACGACGGTACTGTAAATATCCGTGAGCAATTAGGAGGAGAGGGGCGAGCTGTTCTCACTTCATCCAGTTCAACTCAATATTCTTTTGAACAACAGGGATCAGACCTCTCAATTTATACCCGTTATTTGATTGAAGGAATCACAACTGGGGCGGCAGACCTAGATGAAGATGGCGTTGTCTCAATCGACGAGTTGCATGATTATGCCAGTAGGAAGGTTAGAGAAATACAGCCGACGATGAGGCCAGAAATCTACACAAGTAGAGAGGGCTTTAAGATTCGACTTACAAAAGTTCCGCAAGGTGATCCTAAACAGAAGTATCGTAAAGAAGTGGCACGATACAGTAACCGTGGCGATGTTTCTTTTGTAGGTCGCAAGATTTTGGATGCGCTCAGAAGCCGCTTGGGACTATCCGAAATGGAAGCAACTACAATTGAAGATGAGATGTTAGCAGTTGCTCGTCAGGAATTTAGACAAAAGTTACAGCAATATGAGCAAGACTTTACTGAAGCACTTCAGCAGACAGTAGCCCTAAGTGAAGATGATCTTAATGCACTAAGACAGAATCTTCAGCAAATTTTGGGGCTGAGGAATGAGGATACAATGCCAATTGAGGCGCAGGTTAAAGCAAGAATTGAAGCATATAAGCGACACCTTCAACAGTACAGGCAGTCGTTAGCTAAAGCAATGCGACAAGAGTATCCCCTAAGTCAACCTACTCGCCATCAATTGCAACAGATGCAGCAGGAATGGCGACTTAAGAATGAGGATTTAGCTGCAATTGAAAATAGCCTGACAGCAGATATGGAGGCATATCGACAAAAGTTACAGCAGTTTGAGCAGGCATTTATCAGAGCAGTGCAGCAGGAATATCCTTTGAGCGAAACAAACCATAACCAACTGTGGCAACAGCAGCAACTCTTAGGTCTAAAAGCTGAAGATATTCACCCAATTACAGCCCGAATTACAACAGAGAGAGAGGCTTATCAACAAAAATTGCAGCAGTATGAACAAGTAATAACTCAAGCAATTGAGCATCAGTACCCATTCACGGAAGAGATTCGTGAAGAGTTAAGGCGATATCAGCACGTTTTGGAAATTAGGGATGAAGAAGTAGCGCGAATTGAAGAAAAAGTTGTTCAACAAAGAAACACAAATCAGCCTCAAATTCAGCAGTCAAATACTTATGAACCATCAGTAGCCCAATCATATTCAATTAATATAGATGCCGATACGTTTTTGGAAGAGGTAAAAGCAGATGAATTCCCGACTCAGTTTTTATCAAGGCGAGTAACTCAGGTAATTCCAGAAACTAAGCCAGTCAAAACTCCTAAATTACCCTTATATTGGATAGTTCCATTAATATTTGTGCTAGCAGCAGGTTTTTTAGGATTGTTCGTCAAGCAACTGCGATCGCCATCAGGGGCTTCTCCAATTTTTTCCAATCCATTACAAACTCAAAATCCTACCATCGAAGCGACACCTTCACCGCGATCGCTAGCTAATCTTTCTCCTGGTTGGGTAATTAAAACCAATAATGACATCTCCTTGGGAAACAACCAATCACTCCCCCGTAGGACTTTTTTAGAAGTTATTGAGAAAAAATCAAATCCCAATCCTGCTTCTAGGAGTTTTTTGGTGTCTATGCGAGTCTGTGCTAATAAAAGTACACAAACTCCAGCTAATACTAATAACCCAGATGTAACTACCTCAGTTCCACCAAATTCAAAACTTTTGCCAGCTACTGTATTGCTAAACTCCTCCCAAATCAACCGTTTTGGCATTGTTTTACAATCAGATGCACCAAATCCATGTAGAACTGTCACGCAACCGCCAGTTACCGAACCATCTGACACTAGTCCAACTTAATCAAATAATCGATAGAACTACAGCCTTGAGTACTGTATAATTTCAATAAATTTATTAATCACCTCTGTTAATTTCTCAGATTTTATTTGACCTGCTTGATATAAGATAATTTGTTAATCGGCAGTAAAAATTTGATTTGGTCTGATATTACTTGGCTGATTTAATCGACCGTAACTAAAATTACTATTATTCAGTTCAATAGCATAGATATCACTAACTGATTGGCTAGTAATTTGGCAAAGAATCAGGTCATTCCCCTGAAGTGTAGCAATAACTAAAGCAGGTCTAAGTTAAGTCTGAAAAGGGAAACTGAACAATAACAATATCTCCTTTTACAAATCCTGCCATGCTGTATCTTCCTCTGGTCTTAACCAATCTTTTCGCAGTGATGATTCACTCATAATGGTGATTTCTAAAATTTTATCTTTTTGGTACTTTGCTTGTAAGAACTGAACAAAATCTAAAATTTCCTGTAACAGAGGTTCAGGTAATTTTTCTAGTTCTTGTGTAATCTGTTCTTTAAGCATAATTGTCTGATTATGTGTTTGGGAAATATCTAAAATAATATTTATCATATCTATTTTTGAATGAAAATATAAAATCAAACAAATCCTGCAACTGTAAAATTTTATATAACACCAGTAGCGATCGTAGATCGTCATGACAATAGTTATTACATTTGCGATCGCCACTCATAACTTGTTATTTGCGTATTAAAGTATTAAAATTTACTGTGCAAAGTAGTTTTACCCTAAAATGTTAAAATTATACCCTATGAATGAGCCTCTTCAACCCATAGCAGGAGTATCACTTTCCATTTAGCGTCTACTATAAACAACTAGGAAATAAAATTGCAGGATATCTGCCTTTTAAATTATGGACTGGAAGTACAGGTGGAAAAATGGTTATCGACCAAGCCGAGACGAAGCAGCAAAAAATCCTCATTTGTTAGATGAGAATCAGTTTGAGAACGAACAAGACCGAAAGCTTGCTGAAGAAACTGCAAGCAAGCATTTGGGCGTACCTGCACCAACTTTAGACGAAGATAAATCAATACTACCTCATGCGGCTTCGCCTAATGAAAAGGTTTAATACTAACGATATAGGCATTGTTTGTCTATATCTGCTCCATACCATTATCAAGTTTAAGAAAATGCAGATTTCTCAACTTTTCAGTCGATTAAACAATAAAAAATTTAGTAAGTTACTCACTCAGACAGTAGCTTTAGGCTTAGGTGCTATCGTTCTATTTTCAACTACTAATGCTAATGCTGCCGAGCAAGTTGTTTTAAAGTATGGTACTTTTCAGGGGCAAATATCGGTTGAAGAATTAAGTCAGTTTACTGAAACTGGCAAGACTACTCCAACATTAAGAGCTTATTTACAGGCGGCGCAACAAGATCCCGCAGTAGCTCGTAAGGCACTGAAAGCACCAATAAAAGCTGATGCTGCCTTTTTAAATAGCTTACTGTCTAGTTGGGCAGGGCCAATTTTAGTTAACCAAATTGGTGAGGTAGTTCACCCTCCAGCAGGAGAACTAAATCAGGAGGCATTGCGAAGCGCTTTAAGTACATCTATTCAACAAAATGGTGAAGTTACACTACTTGGAGCCATTCAAAATTATCCAAATACTTCTGTTGAACTTGAAGGAGATCGTCTCATCTCTGTTTATGAACGCCTTAGCAGTCTTGCAGAACTTTTATAAGGATTACTTACAGACAAGAGATTTGTCACGAGATGATTTGTTTAGTGTCTCAAGAGTGATAAATTTTAGTCACTATTAGGATTAAGTTAATACTGAAGAGTCTATCTTAGGGTTCATACCCTGTTACTTAGAAATTCCCTAACCTAAATGTAGAGTTTAGTCTAAGAATAGGAAAAGGATTTTTATGACAACCGATATTTCTAGAGATACTAACAAGAATGTGAATGGGTCACTGATAACAGGTGTTCTCTTGAGTATTTTAGGGGTTATTGCGATCGCAGCGCCTAACTTCACCACCATATTCGCCGAAACTTGGATTGCAGGGATTTTGATTTTCGCCGGATTTACAAAACTAGTTTATGCAACGCAAACCCGCGAAGCAGGAGGTTTTCTTTGGAAACTCCTTTTGAGCGGGCTTTATATTGCTACCGGCATCATGCTGTTTGTTTACCCTTATACGGGCGTTTTGACACTGACTCTGTTACTTGGCACATTTTTGTTGACTGAAGGCACATTCGAGTTAATTCTGGCATTCAAGTTGCGTCCACAACAAAACTGGACGTGGATATTAACTAATGGCATTATTACCCTCGTGTTAGGTGCAATGATTTGGTTCCAGTGGCCCTTCAATGCGCCTTGGCTAATTGGGACATTAGTTGGTGTCAGCATTATTTTTAGCGGCATTTCACGCGTAATGCTGGCGTTGAATGGGCGTTCTACCTTAAGTGGAGAACTACCTTAAATAGAGAATAGGGAAAGGTTTTCTAAATGCCTAATCCCCAATCCGCAATACCAAAAAAGTTTACAAGACATTGCAGCAGCAATGCCTACTCCTGGCTATGCCTACGCCAACAAAATTGCTAAATTAACAAAGGAATTGAACCTCCCATGACTAAAAGTCACGCGATTCCTGCTTCAACGATCCGAGCCTGAATTACTCCAGGTCTTACAAGTTCTCCACAGGCGTTTAGAGCATCCGGCGCACCGACGGCTGCTGTCTTGAAAAGTCTCTTTGCTGCTGGGGATACCCCAGCAGTATTAATACCCCCGCTTTTCGCTGTTAAAATTCTCAACCCCTCACTCAGAATATTTAAACTTGCATTCAGGTCTCTCAAGTTGTAATTACCACAGATAGGACAAGACCATTCACGCAGCTTTAAATCTTTAACTAATGGGTTAATAAAACCACAACATTTACAAGTCTGAGACGAGGGGTAAAAAGTGTCAACTTTCTGCAAAATTCTGTCATGCCAGTTAGCTTTATATTCGAGCATTGTAACGAATTTCGACCAACTAGCGTCTGAAATACTCAAAGCTAATTTGTGGTTCTTTACCATATTAGCAACTCGTAAATCCTCGATACAGATAATGCTGTTTTCTTTGATGAGACGGGTTGAAAGTTTGTGCAAAAAGTCATCTCTAAGATTAGTAATTCTTTGATAGGTACGAGCCAGCTTGATTTTCGCTTTGACCCGATTATTACTACCTTTTACACTACGGGATAGTTCTTTATGTGCCTTGCCTAGCTTCCTTTTTTGAGTTCTATAATATTTAGGATTATCTACCGTTTCATTATTGCTAGTAACGAGATAAGATTTGATTCCGAGGTCTAGCCCAATACTTTGCGTTACTTGGGGATATTTTTCTATCTCTGCTTTGCACAGAATACTAGCAATATATTTACCAGAAGAAGTGCGAGTTACGGTAACGTTTACAACATGACCAGTAATGTCCTGAGACTTATAAAACTTTACCCATCCTAGCTTGGGAAGCTTTAAACGATTCTCTGTTACCTGAATGTTTTTGTTAGTCAGGTTAGTTTTGTAAGACTGTTTGGAGATATGCTTTTTTTTGAATTTCGGAAAGCCTACGCTTTTCTTGCCTTTGACTTTCTTCAAGTCAGCAAAAAAGTTTTTGTACGCTGCCTCTAAATTCTTGAGTGAGTTTTGTAAGGCAAACTTATCTACATCTTTGAGCCATCCAATCTCTTTTTTTAGGAGAGTTAATTTTTGGCTACAAGCGTTGTAGGTTAATGTTTTTTGTTCAGCCTGATAGAACTCTTGTTTTAATGCAAGAAAGTGGTTATATACAAACCTTGCACAACCAATACTCTTATTAATTAAGACTTCTTGGTTGTGGTTAGGAATGAGTGTAACTTTAAACGCTTTTTGCATTTTTATTTTTATATTTTGCTATAATTATTTTACCATAATCTGCAACCATATACTATTCTAAACATGGAAATATGGAGCGCCTAACTCGTGACTTTTAGTGATGAGTGTGCGGCTTGCAGAAATCAAAATCAAGGCCAGCTAGCTGCAATTAACAATGGTATCTATTGCTACTCCCTTCTCGGATATTCAAAACCATTGGGCACGCTCATTTATTACAGCCTTAGCCCAACGCGGTATTGTCAGTGGGTTGCCTAATGGCACTTATCGCCCCGATAATTCACTTACCCGTGCTGAATTTGCCGCTATTATCGCTAACGCATTTGGGACAGTTTCCAAGAAGCGGCAGTATGTTTCCTTTGTTGATGTACCCACGAATTATTGGGCAGCAGCAGCCATCAAAACAGCTTACGAAAAAGCATTTATTAGCGGGTTTCCTGATAAAACTTTCCGTTTTGCTAACCGAATTACTAGAGTAGAAGTCTTAGTTTCCTTGGTAGCAGGCTTAGAAATTGCTACCAAGATAAAACCTGACCTCCTCTCAAAACTCTCACAAATTTATCAGGATTCTGTTCAGATTCCTGAATATGGTAGAAATCACGTAGCTATTGCCACCAGTGCTGGATTGGTGGTTAGTTTTCCAAATATTAAATTACTCAATCCTAATCTCGCAGCCACTCGTGCAGATGTGGCAGTGATTATTTATCAAGCCCTGGTGTATTTAGGTCAGGCAGAAAAAATTGCCTCTAGTTACCTAGTACAGCCGCCAATATTAACGCCGACACCAATTCCAGCACCAACTCCAATTCCAACTCCAACTCCGACACCAATTCCAATACCAACTCCAACGCCAACACCTATAGGTAGTGTTAGGGTAAATCATAGCCGGGAATTCCGGGGGGCATGGGTAGTATCTGTGTGGAATGGTGATTGGCCTTCCAAACCGGGACTTTCTGTTGCTCAACAAAAAGCAGAACTTACCGAGATTATTACTAAATTACAAGCGCTAAACTTCAATGCTCTGATTTTCCAGGTGCGACCAGAGGGAGACGCTTTGTATGAATCTCAATTAGAGCCTTGGAGTGCTTGGATTACAGGAACTCAGGGGAAAGCACCAGAACCATTTTACGATCCTTTAGCGTTTGCGATCGCAGAATGTCACAAGCGCAATATTGAACTCCATGCTTGGTTCAACCCTTACCGTGCTAGCACTTCCACCGACCCAGCTAAAACAGTCCGTCCCCACATCGCAGCTACCAATCCAGAAAGCGTTTATTTGTGGAAAACTCAACGCTGGATGGACCCAGGACTAAAAATAGTTCAGGATAGGGCGTATAACGTAATTCTTGATGTAGTGAAGCGCTACGATGTTGATGGCATTCACTTAGATGATTATTTCTATCCATATCCCATCGAGGGACAACCTTTCCCCGATGATAAAACCTACGCTGCATATAAAGCAGCTGGTGGTACACTCAGCCTTAACGATTGGCGACGAGACAATGTTAACAAAATGGTACAGCGGCTTTGGCAAGGGATTAAAACAACCAAACCCGACGTTAAATTTGGTATTAGTCCTTTTGGCATTTATCGCCCCGGACAACCCGCTGGTATTACTGGATTGGATGCTTACAACGTACTCTATGCCGACTCAAAGAAATGGTTAGAAGAAGGCTGGATTGATTATATCGCTCCTCAACTTTACTGGCGCACAGACCAAGCACAACAAAGTTATTCAGCGTTGCTAAAGTGGTGGACGCAGGTAAACACAAAACAAAGACACGTTTACGCTGGTAATAATCTGACAGAACCAAGCAACAAGAGTCGGGAGAGTGATGAGATTGAAAAGCAGGTGATAGTTAGTCGTAGCCAAGCTGCACAGTTATCACTGGGGAATATCTTCTTTAATCTCAGTGTTTTAACAGAAAATAGTCAGGGCATTGCTGATAAATTCCAAAGTCTGCTGTATAACAAACCTGCGCTACCGCCAACTTTGCCTTGGCAGGATACAACACCACCACCTCCACCCATTGGATTACAAGTCAATAACCGCAAACTGAGTTGGCAGCCTGGAGATAATCAGCCAGTTCGTTCCTGGACACTTTATCGGCTGAGTGGCGATACTTGGACAATTCAGCGAATTTTGTCTGCTGGCACAACCTTCGCTACCGTCCAACAAGCGGGAAGCTATGCCGTGTGTGCAGTGGATAGATTAGCTAACGAGAGTGCGGGAACAGTTATTACAGTTAGTTGAACAACATTGCTGCCCAGACTACCCACAACTTTTATGGATACAGCTGACGAATAGGAGTCTGACTCTTCAAGATAAAACCAGTCTGATAATAATAGCGTAACTGCGGAATTAAAATCATCATCACCCGCTCAAACATTGATGCTGGAAATTTTTTGAATAATTAACTCTTATAAGTAAAAATCTGTTTTTAACCTTTTCATAACTTAAGATTAACCAAAATTTATCCGGTATCAGCTCTAGACTTTCTGAAGTAAGCATTGTACAAAAAAGCTAGTCAGTACAGGATGTAAATTACATGAGTCGAAAAGCCAGCAAAGTGTTGAAACAGTCTGGGGTAATTCCTTACAGAGTGAACAATGGTAAAGTTGAAATATTGCTAATTTCAACCCGTGACTTTCAACACTGGGTGATTCCCAAAGGAGATATTCCTAATGGCATGAGTCCACCTGCTTCAGCAGCAAAAGAGGCGTGGGAAGAAGCAGGGATAATTGGGCAAGTAGATGCAAATGAACTGGGAACTTACAAGTACCGCAAACAAGGCAAAATTTACTGCGTCAAGATGTATTTACTATCAGTCGATATGCTGAGTGAAGATTATCCCGAAGCAAGTAAAAGAAAACGGCAGTGGGTAGAAGTAAATAAAGCTATCAGGCGGGTTAAGTTTAATTCACTCAAACGAATCCTTAAAGGTTTTTTCCAGGTAAAATCTCAATTTTGTTCATTACGATGTTAAGTAGTGGACAAAAAAAATTAACCTATATTATACAATACAAAACTAATAAAAGGTTTGTAGTCAAAGCTCCAAACCTTACTATAAACCTTTGTTTATTCACGCCCACTCACTTAAATCCATAATAAAGCTACCCAAGTTTTTATACCGACAATTCCATCAGCCTGCAATTTCTTAGATGTTTGGAAACTAACAATTGCATTCTTAACTGACTCAGAAAAACGCCCATCGATGGCATCAGTATATAATCCAATATCTTTTAATTGCTGTTGTAATTGTTTTACTCTTAGCCCAGAATCTCCTAGCTGCAATCCATTAAATCTATTCAAATCGGCTCGACCACTAACACCAGTTACACCAGATATATCACCTTCATATTGATGGATTAAGTATTGTCCCTGCCAAGCACCAGGAATAGTTGGGTTCCTAGTTCCGTAGTGGGCAATCCATAACGGATAACTAGCAAAATCAGATGGATTACCAAGTTCTTCTTTCCAGAAATTGGGGTAAGTATAAATAATTGGTTTGATTGGTTTTTTTGTTTGTTGTAAAAGGGCTTTTTCCACCTCTGCTAACCACAACTTCGCTGCATTAATTACAGCTTGGCTATTTACTTTATCAGTTACCTCTACATCTATGACAGGTGGTAAGTCTCCCGGTTCTAATTTGCCCAAAGTTTTTAAGAATTCCTTTGCTTGCTGAACCGGGTCGGATGTATGGGGGTGAAAGAAATGATAAGCACCCCGAATCAGACCAACAGCTTTCATGGTCTGCCAGTGATGAGCAAAAGCAGAATCTTTAATGCTTACTCCTTCTGTGGCTTTAACAAACGCAAAAGTTTTACCAGAGTTTTTTACTGCTGTCCAATCTACTCTGCCGTCTTGATCGGCAACATCAATTCCTTCCATAGAATTTTTTAACCTTTTTGATTAGTACAATCTTGAACTTATCAGAGGCTTTGATTAAATTTATGCTTTTTCTGGGTATTTGAGTAAATTACAGAAATTTACTAGGGTTGAGTGTTAACGGCTCGGACTGGAGTCACTCTAACTTTGCCTGTACAAGGCTTGATTTGTTCTGTGAGGGTAAAGTGCTGGTAAGCATTAGGAGGTGTGATTTGAATTTTACTAGACATTGGGCAGTTTTGATCTGGAGAACTAATGTGGTTGTAAGCTATCTGAAATGAGGCTTGTTTTCCAGGAGCTAGAGTTACTTGTTGATGAGGTTGCTTACTCGAAAAGTAAGTATCCTGGGAGCGAATAACTTTAATCCCCTGCAAAGGTTGATCTTTTGCATCCAGTAGTGCCAATCCCGGATAACCGTAGAGGGTGCAAGGGGATGAGACGTTATTGGTAAAGGCGTAGGTAAGTGCAACATTCCCAACGCCAGCATCTTCGGAGACTCGGCGCACTGACAATTGACTAGTTTCACAGCGCGTCGGATTTCTGGCAGTAGTGGCTTCAGGGGTAGAATGCTCTATAGGTTTTGCAGTCGGTGTAGGTGTTGAGGTCAACACAGCTTCTTTCGTCGGCTGCTCAGTGATTATTGGTAAGGCTTGCGGCTGTTTTGTAACAGAAGAAGAACCGAGACAGCCAGTTGTCATCGCAGTTAGGAGCAACAACATACTGCTTTCCACAATTAGAATTCGCATATCTTCTTTTTTTGTAGTGAACTACTTACACTGATGCTTCATATACATTGTAAGTTTCCAAATTTACAAGAGTTAGTGTTGCTGTTCATGTACCATCTGTTGATAACGTTATCAGTATCCCTGTCATTATATGTATTGGAAGATGCAAGAAGTAAATTATGGAAGATGAAAGAAAGTTTATTAATCGTCGAAAGTTGCTTAAGAAATACGCAGCTGGCGAGAGAGACTTTGCTGGGATTAGAATCAGTTCGTCCGGGCTGGATGGAGAAGATTTACAGGAAATTGACTTGAGCGAAGCCGATTTGATAGGTGTTGATTTGAGTGGCTCCAACCTGAGCCATGCCAACTTGAGTGGAGCCAAAATGCTTTGTGTTAACCTTACTAATGCCAATCTTAGTTATGCCAATCTGCGAGGAGTTGACTTAAGTGGTGCTGATTGCATAGGGACTGACTTCTCCAATGCCAATCTGAATGATGCTATCTTTACTGCTGCTATATTTGATGGGGCTAACCTCTACAGGGCGGCGATTGGTGGTACTGCCAAATTCATAAAAACTGATTTCAGAGGAGCCAAAAATTTCCCTCCTCTCGGAGAAGGTGTTTTGGTGTATCAAACCTTTAGAGAAGATGGAAGTTTCTTCAAAGGGCCTGATTGGATTGAGTGAGGTACAAGAACCCCACCCCCAACCCCCTCCCCGCAAGCGAGGAGGGGGCTATCATGTACTTTATATGATTGGGAAATACTATAGAAATCTAAATATTCAACCGAATTAAATATTATCTGTTGCCTCAATCAAAGCATTGCAAATTCCTGGTTCACTCATCGAATGTCCAGCATCAGGAACCACTATAAATTCCGCTTCTGGCCAAGCCCGATGTAATTCCCAAGCTGATATCATTGGGCAAACTACATCATAGCGTCCCTGAACAATTACAGCCGGAATATGGCGGATGCGATCTACATTTAAGAGTAATTGATCTTCTGTTTCCAAAAATCCCTTATTCATAAAGTAATGGCATTCAATACGTGCGAAAGCTGAAGCAAATTCACTCTCGCCAAACTTTTGCATAAGTTCTGGATCTAAGAACAGTCTACTGGTACTACCTTCCCAAATTGACCAAGCACGCGCTGCTGTTAATTGAATTTCTAAATCTGGATTGGTCAAGCGTTTGTAATATGCTGCGATTAAATCATCACGTTCATCTATGGGAATTGGTTTAAGATATTCTTCCCAAGCATCAGGAAAAATATAGCTAGCACCCTCTTGGTAGAACCAGCGCAACTCTTTTTGTCTCAGCATGAAAATACCGCGCAGAATTAATGCTGTGCATCGAGAGGGATGGGTTTGACTGTAGGCTAATGATAAAGTGCTACCCCAACTACCACCGAAGACCGCCCACTTTTCTATACCTAAATGTTGGCGCAGTTTTTCGATATCACTGACTAAATCCCAAGTGGTGTTGTCTCGTAATTCTGCATGGGGCGTACTTTGACCACAACCGCGCTGGTCAAACATGACTAACCGCCATTTTTCTGGGTGGAAATATTGCCGATAAAAAGCTGGACATCCACCACCAGGGCCCCCATGCAGCAAAACGATGGGTTGACCTTGGGGGTTTCCTGACTCTTCAAAATGGATAGTATGAAGGTCGGAAACTTGTAAACTACCTTCTAAGTAAGGCTCGATCGCTGGGTAAAGTTGTCGCATTTTGCATATTTTATCAGTAATAGTCTGTCAAATTCATTTTGACGGTTAGAAAGACGCGATAAATCGCCGTCTCTACAAGTTGTCATGCGTTATGTCTTGGTGAAACAACTCCGCTTCTATAAAATGTGGCTTTTAACCGCCCTTTCATCTAAAAATTGCTTCACTGACATTCTCGACTGAGTACCAAGCGGCCATCAGCAAGTCGATAAAGCCCTTGTGGTTCAACTATTGCATCGCCTTTTTTCCAAGTCTGCGATGTTGGTTCAACATTACGCACTTCACCAGTCGAATAGCTGGAAATTAATCCATCTCCTGGACTATTACGTAAACCACCGGAACCAGTGATGAAGAATGTACCTTTTTGTTTAGAACTGTGTGCAACGCAACTATTAGCGATGAGTGCATTAGTGTCGATGACATTTGGAAATGCTCCACTGAAGCTGTTTTGAATAGAAGTGGTATCGGGCGCGTTAATATTGGTTATACCTGATATACCTAATTGAGAACTTGCTGTGATATCGCTTTTCTCGGTTAGTTTTGGACGCGACTCAATACCGAAAATACCTTGTGAGTTGATTTGCACTCTTCCACCGGAACCAGTGTATGCATTGGCGCTGATATCGCTGTTTTCTTCGGGGATGGCGACGATGAATTTAGAGTTGATGTTGATGTTACCGCCATTGCCACCAGCTTGGCTTCTACCTGCGGTGGTTGAAATTAAACCGCCACTACGCAAAAATAATAAATCAGCTATATCGAGAGTGATATTACCACCATTACCTGCATTTGTCAAAGAAGCGATCGCACTACCTTTACCAAGAACTTCCAGAAAATTAGCCTTAATTCTGATATTTCCAGCGTCACCCGTACCGAGGCTGCCGGAGACAATTTCAGCATCATCACGTACACTAAGGCGATTGGTAGCAATATCTATATCACCACCTTTACCATTAGCCCCTTCGTCAACTGATGATAGTAAGCCAGTTGCAGAACCAGTCAGGATAATGTTATCAGCTTTTACCGTTAAATTACCCGCGTTTCCATTTCCCTGAGTTCCCGATGATATTTGGGATTCTTCTTGTACATTTAATAGTTGAGTTTTGATGCTGATATTGCCTGCGTTACCCTTAGCTTCACTGTCAACCTGAGTTCTGACACTGCTACTTCCACGTAAATCAATAAGATTAGCATTAATCCCAATATTTCCCGCATTACCTTGACCGAATGTAGAGGCAGAAATTTGTCCGTTATTGCTGAGGTTTAAGCGTCCTGTTATAACGTCAATGCTTCCCCCAGAACCAATTCCTCGCGTTTGTAATTCGGCAAATAAACCTGATGGTGCTGAACCATTTAATCCTTCTCCACCAACCCCACTAATATCAATAGAATCAGTGGCATGAACCACCAAATTACCCCCTTGTCCTTGCCCCAGTAATACTGAGGTTGATATATTTCCACCATTACTCAATCGCAACCTTTCCGTGTCAATAGTTATTGTGCCACCTCGGACATCGGTATTACTTCCAGTAACATTCGAGGATAAGTTACTCATCTCATAAAAACCCCCGAACCGAGACAGAATTTCTTGTGTTAGAGGCTCAGACAAAAATTCTTCCGCATCAGCTTGACTTAGTCTAGCCAACAACTGTTCTTTAGGTACGAAAATAAACCCATCCAATTCTACATCTTTGGCGCGGATAGTAATATTCCCGGCATTACCACTGCTTCTAGTGGATGTGCTCCTTATATTTCCTCCTTGACTGACAGTGACTCGCGGTGTTTCAATCGCTACATTACCTGCATTTCCTGAGCCAGAAGATGTACTACTTGATACATTGCTAGAGAAACCGCTAATCTCTACGTATTCACTAGCTTTAATAAAAATGTTAGCTGCATTTGCACTGCTAGAAGTATCTGTACTGATATAACCCGCATCTTTGAGATTGAGTCGCTGGGTTTCAATGGTAATATCCCCTGCTGTTGCTTGAGTTGTACTTCCAAATGGAGCAATACCTGTAGATATATTACTTTTAGTCACCTCAACGGCATTCCGAGCCTGAATGAAAATAGAACCGACATTTCCACCACCAGATCCAGTTGCTGTTACTCCCTCCCCTAATAAATTATTTTGAAGTCGCAAAGTGCCTGTTTCAATCCGCAGATTACCTGTTGAACCTGAACTTAAGCTTCCGAGTCTTAAAGAGCCTTTATCAGTGATATTGACGGCATCTGTTGATCGCACAGTCAAGTTTCCTGCATTACCTGCACCTCCAGACCCAACAGAGACAAAGCCACCATTGATATTAACCGAGTCCGTAGCATTTAAAGTCAGGTTCCCTCCACTGCCTTGACCAAAACTCAATGCAGAGAGAATACCGCTATTTTCTGCTATTCCATCTCCGGTAATTGTGATTTTCCCGGCATTGATAGTAACATCACCACCCGCACCCGTAGCAGAGGCTCTGCTGTTAGAAAAAATCCGACTGCTGTTAGTGAGAGTTACTGCATCGCTGGCTTGAATTTGAATATCACCACCCTTGGCTGCACCAGAAGTACTACTCTGAATTCCAGAGTTGTTAGTGAGAGTTACTGCATCGCTGGCTTGAATTTGAATATCACCACCCTTGGCTGCACTAGAAGTAGCGCTCAGAATTCCAGAGTTGTTATCCAAACTAAATTGATTAGCATCAACAACAATGGAGCCGCCATTGTTACCGAAAAGATTGGAACTGTTTAGCCCAATTTTTCCACCAAATAGTTCAAGTGAACTATTGCCACTTGCAACGAGGAAGCTATCATTCGTTAACCTGATGGGTGCGCGTCCAAAATTTTCTGGGAACTTAAAACCCAATGACGAGCCATTGAGATTCAGTCCAATGGTTGTATTTCCCCCTACTGCTCCCAGTTTCACTTGTCCATTTTGAGTAAACAAAACACTACCATCCAAGGTGATTTCACCGCCGATCAATGCTAAGGTGCTACCATTGCCAACACTCAAACCATCAACAGCATTTCCCTGAGAATTCCGAATCACTGCTTGGCTAGTAATGCCTCCTGGTTGCGAACCAAACTGCAAGCCAATTGGTACATTGATAGCCAACAAGGGCGGCGCTTGGGGATTTGTGGCGCTAAACTCTACGCCATTGGCAAAGACTAAACTATTTGCTGTCGTCCCCAAAAAAGAACCCTGGATATTTAACTGGGCATTTTTCCCAAATACAATCCCATTGGGATTTAGCAAAAACAAATTTGCATTACCTGATACCCCCAAATTCCCGAAAATATTCGATGAGTTTCCGCCAGTAACGCGAGAAAAGATATTTGTTATTCCTTGCGGATTGGCGAAATAAACACCTCTACCTTCGCCAACGTTAAAATCTTGAAAACTGTGAAATAGGTTAGTGCCACGAGATGCACCGCCCTGAATTCGGTCATTATTTTGATTAATAGGAATGACTTGCGATCGCTCCTTTCCCAGGCTATTATCGGGAGTTAACTGAGCAAAAGCAGGATGAATAGAAACTGCAATACCTGCCACGCATCCCAGCCATCCTGTGACAGCAAATAACAAAATTTTTACCATTTCTATTCTGCTACTATTTCTATAACGGTTTTAGTTGTTTAATACAGACCTCACCCTAACCCTCTCCTAAGAGGAGCTACGGTGTACACACAAGTCTGAAATAGCTGATTAACCAAGGTTTTACCCCACCCTAACCCTCCCCTTTCTAAGGGGAGGGAACTAGATTTCTTGTTTCCCCCCAATATATCGGGGGGATTAAGGGGGGTAAATTCAGTGTTTGGAGTGAGGCCAGAGTGTGTTGCATCAAAATGAAAACTGCTATATTCTTTCGCTGGCAATTTTCTGGAGATATTCAATTCGTTGCTGAATCTTTTTTTGATCTACGCGATCGCCGATAAGCATTTCGGACTGTGCTAGTTCTTTAACTAAAGTTGCTCCAGTTTCCCCCAGTTTCCCATTAGCAGTTGCTTTTAATGCTTCTTCCAGTGCTTCATACCACAGCTCATTTTCAGCATAATAATTTATGCTTTCTGGAATGCTCGTAAATCGATTTTTAGCAAGTGATTGAGGATTGATAACGGTAAATTCTGCACGTCTAATAATCGTGTCGTTTTTGCAGTCAATTGCAATTTGCCATAAATATG
This sequence comes from Nostoc sp. 'Peltigera membranacea cyanobiont' 210A, assembly GCF_002246015.1. Taxonomy (GTDB): domain Bacteria; phylum Cyanobacteriota; class Cyanobacteriia; order Cyanobacteriales; family Nostocaceae; genus Nostoc. The sequence continues at coordinate 70,789 of NZ_NOLJ01000006.1, read as the reverse complement.
TTTTACCAACTGTGAGTTCGGGGTAATCAATGGGAAGTTTTAGTTTGTTAATCCCGACTGTTGTGGGTATTTCTTTAACTTGCCCAATTTTTTTAACGGTGTTAGCTGAATCAAATTCATACAGTTGGAATCGCGCATTTTGGGAACTTGACATATACCAAGCTAACATTGGACGCGTGGAAGTGGTTTTACCGATAAATGTCTGAGGTGCAAGCTGTGTCAGTGGTATGCCGCTAGCTGAACATCCACGCGAACCACCCCCACGGGTATTGTCGCTGGCTGGTTTGCGATCGCGTGGTTTAAACTGAGCAAATGCTGGGACTGCGGTCATAAGAAAAACTACTCCTACAACCAAGCTTGTAAGTCTGCGCTGATTTTGCCAAAATCCAAAATGTTGATGACTCATGGTAAATGCTGTTGATTGTATGTTTATCTAAAACTTTTTAAGAATTTAGAATTTTGGCGACTAAATATCATGTCCGTATAATTAGTTATGATTTCCACAGTCATTGCATCCCACCCCCAGCCCCTCCCCGCTTGCGGGGAGGGGAGACAAAGCATAGCTTTGGCGGGGTGGGGTTCTTCAGGTTTAATAAGTAATCTAGCGGACATGATATAACGCCTCATTCTTTCTTAAAATTCCTTCGTAGGTGTCCAACTAAGTTCGCATATAGTTCCACGTGGAGAAAGGGATTCACGGCGAAACTCTCCTCCTAATTCTTTAGCAAGCATTTTAAAATGTTTTGTGCCTTTATTTTCTAGTTTTGATTTAATGCCCAAACCGTTATCTCTCACAGCTAAATTGTATTTATTTGCACTATAAACACCCGATGCTTGAACTCGCTTGACTCCTTGAGCGTGTTTACCAACATTACATAGAGCTTCTTCCAAAAACAGACATATTCCGCGTTTGTGTTCTATAGTTAAATATTTATCATCAATCGGTTCAAAATTGCGAATTTTTACTTTTAATGTTTGAAAATGTTCAAAATCTTTACGTTCTAATGTACTTGAATAAACTTCATATAATAAATCGTGCAAAGGTCGTTTCAATTCAAGTATTAATCCGCTACCTAAACGCAAACTCTCTTCTGCGGTTAATGCTTCGAGTTTGAGAAATTCACCAAGTTCTCGAATCTCGTGATCGAGTTTTTCAAATTGCCCAACCAGTTGTTCGTAGGGGATATCTTTAGCACGCAGATGCTTTAATCCATAAGCGAGAGTTTGCAAAGGGCCATTATGAATTACGGTAAATGTGTGTTGAATTGTGTTTTGACGTTCGTTAATTTGCGATCGCAAGAATTTATCATGCTGGTAAAACGCAAAAGCACTTAAGCCAAGCCCATTTACAGCTAAGATCAGCAAACCAGGTGCTACCGGAATCCATATACCCCACACCCACAACATCATATACCCGCAGCTAAACAGAGCAAATCCGGCGACGCCAACACTAAGTATATTTTTCCAAACAGATTGAGTAAGCCGTCCGATAATTATCGGCAGAAAACCCCAAACAAAGATCCATGCATACTCTTCTATATCTCGCCAACTATGCAACATTGGGCGACTGTCGATTACACTACTAAGAATTTGACCGATTGCATGAGCGTGATATTCAATGCCATAAATTTGACCGTTTAATTCTAAGTTTGCCAATGCAGATGTATAAAAAATATCGCCAGTACTCGTGTTGCGGTTGCCAACTAATACAATGCGATCGCGCAATAATTCTGCATCTACTTTTCCATTTAAAATGTCGCGTAGCGAGACAACATGAAAAGGCTTGGAAGTATTGCGGAAATTCATTAAAATTGACAATCCGCCATCATCAACATTAACGTATCCGCCAAAATTATGAGTGATTCGGGGTAATTCAATCCCCCGAAATCTCATTGTATTCAAGTCATTTTTTCCTGTTTCCAATTCAATTTCTTTCGCTTGAAAGTATTTAACAACTAACCGCAGCGCTAAAGAATATTTATCTTCGTTGATATTGTTAGGATTATTAGGGTTTGTTGTAAATAACAAATAGCGCCGATTTTTGCTATCCCGATCGTTAGGTAAATCGACAAATCCAACTCGTTCGGGTGGCAAATTCTGGGGCGGAGAAGTTTGTTCGGGTGGTAATATTTTTTGAATCCCGATAATATTAGGATTCTGCTGCAACACCTGCGCAAGTTCTTTACCACCAGGTTCAACAGGAACATTTTTGAAGATATCCAGCCCAATAGCTAACGGTTTATAAGTTTCCAGCTTGGTGAGTAACTCTGCAATCTTCTCATCTGGAATGGGATATTGCTTAACCCATTCAATATCCTTTTCATCAATACCTACAATTACTACACGTTCATCAAGTTTTTCTACTGGGCGCAGATATAACATCTTATCGAAAAGCATCCATTCCCAAGATTGCATTCCTCCAGTTATACGTATCAATATCACCATAAACAGTACCATGATTCCAGGAGGTGCAGCCTGTAACCACAACCCAAATTCTTGGCGAATGCGATTCCAGATTCTCCTGCTCATATCATGTCTAGATAATTAGTTATAATTCCCACAGTCATTGCACCCCCACACTCATACCAATTAAAAATTAAAAATTAAAAATTAATAAAGCCAGACAGAACAAAGGTTTGGGAGTATGTATCTGTCGCATTCTTTTTTCAAATTGGTGTCAGATGGTTCACTTGATAAGACAAAGCGTAGTTTTGATTCTTTGGGGTTTTTCGAGTTTAATAAGTAATCAACGAACATAATCTCATCTCGCTTTTTCCCGGATTAATCGATTAAACCTTCATCACGGGAACGAATTTCAGTTTGAATTCGCATATTCTTACCACTTTGCTTGCAGTCTTCAGGATATACTCCCAACACATCCTGAATCTTCGTCCAGTAAGTACGTACTGCTCTTTCTGATTTATACATTCGATCGGCGATCGCTTTATCTGTCAAACTCTCTTCAAAAGCCAACCGCAACACTTCCAACCATTCTGGTTTGAGTTCGATTCCCGTTTTGATGTCTTTGGTGTGAGTTGCACCATGAAGGGACAAATTAACCCGCATTAGCATTTCATCTTCGGGTAATCCTTTATCTGCGATCGCAAATCCAGCTTGATGATTATCAATCTCGTGTTTGATCCGAATTAACGCCTTCACATAACTAGTTTGTACCATGAAATTCTGATGGGGATATTCTTGGAGCAAAGTTTGCAACAGCTTAATTCCGGTATCAATTTCTGCTGTTTCCCCTTGGCGATCGGGAATTGATAAATCCATCACAATCAGGTCAAAGTGATGATATTCAAGTTGAAAAAGAGTCTCTTTTGCCGTCTGAGCCTTAATGATAGCAGCTTCGGGATACTGTCTACTTAAGACATCGAGCGTACCAGTTAAAATTAATTGGTGGTCATCTACAACAAGAATACCCAGCTTTTTTTCCACTGGTAAATATCCAAAAACTTGATGTTCTTTTAAATTTACTACTACCATATTTTCATCCAAATTCAAAGTTTATTTAAGCTTTATGAAAATTTTCTTTGTCTTTGGCGTTTAACTTGGGAGTCATATCTTGCATCTTTTAGCCCTAACTCATTGAAGTATGCGCTTATTTTAATTGGAGATGAATTTTCAAGCTATGCAGAAAAGTGCAAATCTAGAGGTGCGATCTGATTTTGAATTCGGAATCATTAATAGGACTTACGCACGGGTAACGGAAAACGAACCACAGAGGGCGCAGAGTTCACGGAGGAATGAGAGTTTGAGAGGGTTTTTGCGTAAGTCCTAATTAATAATTAGCCCTCACCCTAAATCCCTCTCCCAAACTTGGGAGAGGGACTTTGAAATATCTCGTTCCCATGCTCTGCATGGGAATGCCTGATTTAGAGGCTCTGCCTCCATTCAGACATTGAGTCAGAGACTCAGTGAATGCATTCCCAGTCAGAGACTGGGAACGAGGAAATTTTGGGAGAAGGGGTTGGGGGATGAGGGCTAATTTTAGGATTTACGTCAGAGGTTTAATTTTTTCACCTCGGAACTGGTACTTGATTAATTACCGACGCAATTACTGCATCCATTTGTAAACCATCCAGCATCGCTTCTGGTTTCAAGATGAGACGATGACGTAGCAACGGAGATGCAACTGCTTTTACATCATCTGGTGTGACAAAATCTCTTCCCGCTAACCATGCTAATGCTTGAGATGTCTGCAACCAAGCACCGGTAGCGCGGGGTGATGCACCCAAAGTCAAATCGGGATATTGACGCGATATTGTCACCAACGCCAACAAATAATCAACGATCGCTTCTGATACTTTAACTTCTTTGACTGCTTGTCGTGCTTGTAAAATTTCGGCTACTGTTGCGATTGGTTTCAAACGGCTAATATCTAAACGTCGTGCTGCAAAACCCGCCTGACGATTGAGTAACATTTGCTTTTCAGCAGCTTTATCGGGGTAATCTACCACCAGCTTAAATAAAAATCTATCTAACTGTGCCTCTGGTAAAGGATAAGTACCCTCAAATTCCAGGGGATTTTGTGTCGCAATTACCCAAAATAAATCTGGTAAAGGCAAACTTTCACCATCCAGTGTTACCTGCATCTCCTCCATCGCTTCTAGCAGCGCTGCTTGTGTCTTGGGCGGAGTACGGTTGATTTCGTCTGCTAGCAATACCTCAGTAAATATTGGCCCTTTTTTCAAAGTGAAATTGCGGCTATTCAAGTCAAAAATATTAGTACCAGTAATATCTGAAGGTAAAACATCTGGTGTTAATTGAATCCGGCGAAACTCCCCTTGAATTAACTGCGCTAGCACCTTTACTAAAAGGGTTTTCCCAGTTCCCGGTACTCCTTCTAAAATTACGTGCCCACCCGCTAGCAGTGCTACTAAAATTTGCTGTATTAAGCTAGATTGTCCGACAATTACTTGATTAAGACCTTGACCAAGACGAATTAAGATAGGATGGGTTTCGCTCATATTTTTGTTTATAAATCATTTACTCAGAAGTACTTAGGCACAGAGATTTTATGCAAAATTTCAAAAAAATAATTACAAATTACGTTAGCGTAGCGGGGCGTAGCCCATTACGAATTACGAATTTCCCTAATGCTTCGCCATTTCCCCAACCAGCTTAACAGGTCACGTTCACTGATGGGTTGTTTGCGAGATTGTAGCTTTAAAACTGCATCTAATTCTGCTGCACTTGCACCTGTTTTTTCCATCCAAAAATCAATCAAGGCTTGACGTTCTAAAAGTACTTGCCCTAATCCCAAGGCTTTTTGGAGTTGTAGTTGTTCTTGTTTACCTACCATTTCAACAACAAAGTCGGTGGTATCAGCTTTCTGCAACACCCCGGCTAAAGCTTGGATGTATGCTTCGCTATTATCTACAACTGGTGTATCTAAAGCTACTGGCTTACCAAAGCGGCGATTCTGCGCCCAAACTAGCACTAATAGCAGGATACCTACCTGTATCAAGATTGGAAGTAAAGGAGTTTTGGCAAAAAAGCTAGATAAATCTCCTTCGTTTTCTTTCTTCCTGACATCGGCATCTTTATAGCCGTGGATGTATTCATCGACAAAGACTGTGTTACTTTTTTCAGTAACCAAACTAGCTAAATACTTGAAATTACTTAAATAATCTTGGTAGGCGTTGGCAGCTAAATAAGGAGTGGTAGAAAAAATCACCTTTCCTTTTTTGTAATTTTCTTTCCAGACAACAGCACCAAAGCGATCGCCTAAATTAACTTGTTTGGAGTTAGCTTTTTTATATCGTCTACGTGTATCAATTTTAATATCACCTTCAGGAGATTTTTGCATAGTGCTAAACTCCGCTTCTGTAACCCGCGCCTTCGCACCCAAAATTACCAAAGTATTCCCTTTTTCTACCCATTCCTGCTCTTGACTATCCAGTGTGTCCCTGGGATAGCCGCCTACCTGTAGGAAGGTAACTGGGCTGTTCTCTGGCTGAATATCACTAAAAGGCTTTTGCCAGCGTTTAATAGAAATTCCCTGTTGTTGCATAAAAGCATACCAAGCACCATAGCCATCAGAGTTCCGGTTGTAGGTAGAGCCAGTGTTAATTTTAGTATTATTGGGAGCCGCGAACAAACTAAGTAAAACGATCGCAGCGAGTGCGATCGCTCCCATCCAAGCAAGGCGATTTGAACGTTTCATTTTCGACTTTCACAATCATTACTTCGTTTCAGGATCACAAGTGTTAATACTTACTTATTTCCCAGGCAAAGTCAAAAATTTAATTAAATTTATCAATACCTTTACCAATTTACGAGGATCGGCTAAGTTCAGGCGGGACAACTACCAAGATTTTTCTTTCATCCCCTCCATATCCGTTCCGTGTTGATATTGGTCGATGTGCAGTGCTTGTACCGATTAAATCAAATGGGGTTTCTAAATCAAGTATCAATGCAGACACATTGCCAAGAGCAAAGGAAATTATCATTCTCGGTGACAGAAAAATTAAATCGGTTATCGTTTCCATGCTGAATATGGAAACGATAAGGAAAATAAGAAACCTACCTAACCCCTCTTTGCACGGCGATTGTTCATATCCGTGTCGATATTGGTTGATATGAAGTGCTTATATTGACTAAACCAAATGGGCTTTATCTAAACAAAGTATCAAATTAGACATATTTGCCGAGGCTGTTTAATTTAAAAAAAGTGAAGCTGGGGAACTTAGCGATCGCATTTTTACATAGCAAGAAAAATAGCGATCGCACTTGGGGCGTCTACCAACGCCTGATTTCGCTTGTGATTCTTATCTATTAGGAAAAACGGTTATGCCAGCAGAAGAAACATCGATTAACCTCATAAAAGATATCAATCCTGGTGGAGCTTCCTCTTCACCGCAAAATCTGACGAATGTCAACGGCACGCTGTACTTCAGAGCCAACGACGGCAGTGGCGGTTTTGAACTGTGGAAGAGTGATGGCACCGAGGCTGGTACCGTCCGCGTCAAGGATATCTTCTCTGGCACGGTTAGCTCTACCCCGCAATATCTGACCAATTTCAACGGCACCCTGTACTTCAATGCCAACGACGGCAGTAATGGCACTGAACTGTGGAAGAGTGATGGCACCGAGGCTGGTACCGTCCGCGTCAAGGATATCTTCTCTGGCACGGGTAGCTCTTTCCCGCAATATCTAACGAATGTCAACGGCACACTGTACTTCATTGCCTACGACAGTAGTAATGGCACTGAATTGTGGAAGAGTGATGGCACCGAAGCTGGTACCGTCCGCGTCAAGGATATCTTCTCTGGCACAAGTGGCTCTAACCCGCACTATCTGACGAATGTCAACGGCACCCTGTACTTCAGTGCCAACGACGGCAGTGGCGGTTTTGAACTGTGGAAGAGTGATGGCACCGAGGCTGGTACCGTCCGCGTCAAGGATATCTTCTCTGGCACGGGTAGCTCTAGCCCGCTATTTCTGACCAATTTCAACGGCACCCTGTACTTCAATGCCAACGACGGCAGTAGTGGCAATGAACTGTGGAAGAGTGATGGCACCGAGGCTGGTACCGTCCGCGTCAAGGATATCTTCTCTGGCACGGGTAGCTCTGACCCGCAATATCTGACCAATTTCAACGGCACCCTGTACTTCAGTGCCAACGACGGCAGTGGCGGTTTTGAACTGTGGAAGAGTGATGGCACTGAGGCTGGTACCGTCCGCGTCAAGGATATCTTCTCTGGCATAAGTAGCTCTAACCCGCAAAATCTGACCAATGTCAACGGCACGCTGTACTTCAATGCCAACGACAGCAGTGGTGGTTTGGAACTGTGGAAGAGTGATGGCACCGAGGCTGGTACCGTCCGCGTCAAGGATATCTTCTCTGGCACGGGTAGCTCTAACCCGCAAAATCTGACTAATGTCAACGGCACCCTGTATTTCAGTGCCAACGACAGCAGTGGTGGTTTGGAACTGTGGAAGAGTGATGGCACCGAGGCTGGTACCGTCCGCGTCAAGGATATCTTCTCTGGCGCGGGTAGCTCTAATCCCAATAACCTAATTTACACCAATGGCAAACTCTACTTTGTTGCTGACAATGGTAATACTGGGCGCGAACTTTTTCAGCTTGACCTCAACAGTACCCCCACTGACATGAGTCTCAGTGCCAGTAGTGTTAACGAAAATGTTCCTGCCAACACAGCAATTGGCAACTTTAGCACTGTTGACCTTGATTCAGACAACACCCACACCTACACCCTAGTTTCGGGTACTGGCAGCACCGATAACAGCGTCTTCACAATTGTGGGTAACGAGTTACGGATTAATAGCTCCCCCGACTACGAAACCAAGAATAGCTACAACATCCGTCTACGCACCACAGATCAGGGTGGCTTATTCTACGAAAAAGAAATTGCGATCGCAGTCAACAATACCAATGATGCCCCTACAGTTGCCCTTCGTACAACTGTAGGCTTTAGCGGTCACTTCACCAACGTTTATGGAAATACGAACTTACTTGATGGCTCGATCGCAGTTGGAACAGCACTGACAGGCAGCTACACATTCAACCCCTCGACCCTCGATTCAGATAATGCCTCTGATGTTGGAGATTACTGGCATTATGCAACAGGGTATGGAATTGTTGCCCAGGCAGGAAATTATACGTTTCAGACTGCCCCATCACAGGTCAACTTCGTGTTAGAGGTTGTGAATCGTGATATGGATAATTATTTGCTGCGGAGCTACACAAACTCACCCATTGGCACTATTCCCATTACACACATTTCTTGGCAGTTGGATGATTCGACAGGAACTGCACTGAATTCTGACTCTCTGCCTCAGATGCCACCTGATCTCTCAAAATGGTCATCTCCATTTGGTTTTGATATTGAGGGTGGGGAATACTTTGATCAGTTTCTCTTGAGAGCAGTGATTGAATCGATTGATTCAGTAACAGAGGGCGGAATTGCCAGTCAAAATGCAGTTGAAGATTCCCCCTTCACATTCACTGTTCCCTCTGACACCTTCAGCGATCCAGATGGCGATCCGCTCACTTACACCGCCACTCTAGCCGATGGTTCTGCGCTTCCTGCTTGGTTGACCTTCAACGGCAACACCTTCAGTGGAACTCCCACAAATAACAACGTTGGTAGCCTCAACATTAAAGTTACCGCCAGTGATGGAACGGCAACTGTAAGCGATGTTTTTGCATTGACAGTGGCTAATACCAACGATGCCCCAACAGTGGCGAATACCATTGCTGACCAAACTGCTACAGAAAACACCGCCTTCAGTTTCGCTCTACCAGCAAACACCTTCAGCGATGTCGATGCGGGAGATAACCTCGTTTACACCGCCACTTTGGAAAATGGTAATCCACTTCCTGTTTGGTTAACCTTCAACGGCACTACCTTTAGTGGTACTCCTACAAATAACAACGTTGGTAGCCTCAACATCAAAGTTACTGCTAGTGATGGAACTGCAACTGTCAGCGATATTTTTGCATTGACAGTGGCTAATACCATTAATCAAATCCCTAATGTGATTAATGGCACAACAGTAGCAGACAACCTGACTGGTACTGTAAAAAAGGATATTATCTCAGGATTTCTGGGCAATGACACCCTGCAAGGATTAGGTGATAACGACACCCTTGATGGCGGCGATGGAAATGATTTCTTAGATGGTGGTGGAGGAGATGACAGTCTCATTGGGGGCAAAGGCAATGACACTTATACTGTGGACAGCATTGGCGACACGATTATTGAATCTGCCAGTGCAGGCACAGATTTAGTCAAGTCTTCGGTTAATTGGGTGTTAGCAGCTAATCTAGAAAACTTGACCCTGATTGGAACCGAGGCAATCAATGGTACTGGTAACAGTCTTAATAACATCTTAATTGGGAATACTGCTGCTAACACTTTGAGTGGAGAAAATGGCAATGATAGCCTAATTGGTGATTCCGGCAATGATACCTTGTTGGGAGGTTCCGGCAATGACACCTTAGATGGAGGTTTGGGAGGTGATAGTCTCAATGGTGGAATCGGCAATGACACTTACATCGTAGACAACCTCAGCGATACGATTACTGAAGGCTTAAATGCAGGCACAGATTTAGTTAAGTCTTCGGTAAGTTGGATGTTGGCAGCTAATCTGGAAAACTTGACCCTGACTGAAAGCTCGGCAATCAATGGTACTGGTAACAGCCTTAATAACATCCTCATAGGAAATACTGGTGCTAACATCTTGAGCGGGGAAGATGGCAATGATAGCCTAATTGGTGGTGCAGGTAATGATACCTTGTTCGGTGGTGCAGGCGATGACACCTTGGATGGAGGTGTAGGAATTGATAGTTTCGATGGTGGAGTCGGCAATGACATTTACATCGTAGATAACCTCAGCGATTCTGTTACTGAAGGCTTAAATGCAGGTACAGATTTAGTTAAGTCTTCGGTAAGTTGGATGTTGGCAGCTAATCTGGAAAACTTGACTCTGACTGGAAGTTTGGCAATCAATGGTACTGGCAACAGTCTCAATAACATCATCACGGGAAATACTGGCGCTAACGTCTTGAATGGAGCTGATGGTACTGATAATCTGATTGGCGGTTCCGGCAATGATACCTTGTTTGGTGGTGCAGGCGATGACACTTTGGATGGAGGTGCGGGAATTGATAGTTTCGACGGTGGAGTCGGCAATGACACTTACACCGTAGACAACCTCAGCGATATGATTACTGAAGGTTTAGATGCAGGTACAGATTTAGTTAAGTCTTCGGTGAGTTGGGTGTTGGGAAATAACCTAGAAAACTTGACTCTGGCTGGAACTGGGGCAATCAATGGTACTGGTAACAGCCTTAATAACATCCTCACGGGAAATACTGGCGCTAACATCTTGAATGGAGTTGATGGCAACGATAGCCTTTTTGGTAGTTCCGGCAATGACACCTTGTTCGGTGGTTTCGGTGACGATTTACTAGCTGGTGGAATTGGTCGAGATGTGCTGACTGGTGGAACTGGGCGAGATAGCTTCAATCTGGCTGATACCCGTACTGGAGGCTATGATAGCATCGCTGATTTTACTGTTGGAGATGATACTATCTTCGTTTCTAAGGTAGAATTTGGACTGAGCCAATCTCAGAATACTACACTTGATTCTGGCTTATTCCGACTTGGGACTAGTGCGGCAACAGCAAGCGATCGCTTTATCTACAATCAAGCTACTGGGAACCTATTCTTTGATAAAGATGGGGTTGGTAGTGCTGCACAAGTTCAGATTGCCCAGTTCTCAAATCAGGCGCTGCTTACTAGTGCAAATATTACTGTGATTGCTTAATGAAAGCTAACTAAGTCAAACCCTCGCGATCGCTGACACATTGCTGAGGGCAAAGGAAATTATCATTCTCGGTGACAGAAAGGTTAAATCGGTTATCGTTTCCATGTTCAGCATGGAAACGATAACGAGAATAAAAAACCTACCTAACCCTCTTTGCACACAGGTTTAACGGGGATATTATGGCTATTTAACCGCAGATATTGGATCGCTATAATCACTAGTGTTAATACTTACTTATTTCTTAGGCAAAGTCAAAATCTACTTGCTTTAGTCTCTCAAAGCGATCGCATTCAGGTCTTCCGAGACAGCTTCTTCTAAACTAAGTTTCAGAACTGTTTCAAAAAGTAATGAGTTAGCATTATCCTGTAGTTCATCCGATAAACTTTGACTATAAATTAGCAGCGTTATATCTTGTATAGCTGGATGTGTGAAAAGAGTTCTGAGAACATTTGTCAAATCTTCTGCGTTAGCGAAGCTCGCCGTTGGCGCAGCCTCTCGTAGAGAAGGCATCGCAGTTTGTAAATTAGACCAGTCAGGAAAAATAATCAAATTAATATTTCTTAATTCATTAATTAACATGGCGTTGCAATTATTAATGATATGATTACCTATTAAACTCGAAAAATCCTAAAAAGCCTTCAGTTTCCCCAGCGACTCAAAAAACTTTTGCACTGACTTTTTGGTGTGGCAGAACATACTTAAATAATGTAAATGACTATGGAGTTCATGTGTACTATCGCTAATCGATAGAACCTAAATAATTGCTGTAATCCTGTATAGGCATGAGTTACAAGTGCGATTCTTGGAAATAGTGGAAATCCTGCATCTGGCTGCATTATCGCTTATGTTTTAAAGGAGAAGATTGTTCGTGCTATTTGAGCGGCGTTATATGGACGAGAATGAAAAACGAATCCTTGACTCATGGCAGATGAATGCTAAATTATGGACACAAGCAATTCGTAATCAACAAATTGAAAGCCGTGCGATCGCCACAGATGCCGCTATAGTTAAAGCAATAACCCAACTTAATCCAAAAACATTCTTAGATATTGGATGCGGTGAGGGATGGTTGTCTCGACAGCTTTTTTCTTTAGGAATTGATGGCTGGGGTGTTGATTTTTGCGCCGATCTCATCGAGACAGCAAAGGATAGTGGTGATTCTCGTTTTGTTGTTTGTTCGTACTCGGATCTTGCATCACAAAGATTTAGCACAATTAACTATTTCTCTTGCTTGATTTGCAACTTTTCAATTTTAGGCGAATGCGCTCTTGATGAGATCGCTAAGGCAGGTCATAGTCTGTTAGAAGACAAAGGCAAAATAATCATTCAAACACTTCACCCGATAATTGCTTGTGGTGACTCTACATACTCCAATGGGTGGCGCGAAACTTCATGGCAACCAAATGCAGATCGACCATTCTACCCTACTCCTTGGTATTTCAGAACCCTGGAATCATGGATCGACGAATTCCATGCTTTGAATTACCGATTGCTAAATTTATATGAGCCATCCGATCCTAAGACAAATAAACTAATTTCCATTATTTTTGTCTTTGAACGGGAGTAAAGTATTAAACAGATTTGCTCTATTTAGCTTTTCCCTTTAACCGAGCAGTATTGTGTTGTGCAGCATCTATTTCTGTGTTAAACCGCAGTACCAAGTATGGAAATTATCCAAATTCAAATATTGGAAAAGTTGGATCTAAAAAGCTTCACCTGTGAAGTTATAACCTTTCTCTGCACTCGCGATCGCTATCAATTTGATAGCTTCTGCTTGGTTAGCTGCTGCTTTTATTTGCTGTTGTAATTGTGCGTTTTGCAGCAATTATTTAATTTGGTGTAGCATAGGTTTGTTCTCCATTTTTATTGACTTATTTGTACAGCAGAGATTGCGCGCTTGTTTGGGGCGGTGTTCTCTGCTTTTCTGATTTGAATTTAGAAAGAAATACGGGAGAATTAAGTAGGTCGGCGTAAATAATTATTGTTGCAATAAGGCAGGGGGCAGGGAGCAGGGGGCAGGGGGAGAAAGAGTTTGAGCTTTATTTACTTTTGTTTACATAGTTTGGTTTTATTGCACCGACTTACTTAGGGGAAATAGTTACGATTGCGGAAAAATTTTTCAGCACAGATTAATATCATGTCCGCATAATTAGTTATGATTCCCACAGTCATTGCACCCCTGACCGCTCTTCGGGAGGGGAGACAAAGCGCAGCTTTGGCGGGGTGGGGTTCTTGGGGTTTAGTAAGTAATCAAGCGGACATGATATAATTCGGGAATGACATCGATATCCATCGAAATGCGCGATGTATTTCTGCCTCACAATTGATTTTCCAGAGTTTTACTGTAGATCCTCCTGTTTGGAGTCAATAGACCTATCCTTAATATAAGCTTTGTGGGATAATCAACCAAGAATTAAGAAATATGTATATTGAATAATGACAAGTCCTCTGGCAAGAATTGAATCACATCCGCAAGAAGCAAAGCGATTAATCGGTATTGATTATGAGCAATTTTTAGCATTAGTAAGTTTAGCGGAAAAATGCCATTTAGAAAAACGTGCAGAAATCGAAAGGAATAAAACTCGTATTATTGCCCCTGGGGGTGGACGAAAACCGGAGATATCTTCAAAAGAAGGGATCTGCTTATGCCTAATTTATCTTAGACAAAAACCAATTTTTGAAATATTAGGTTTACTCTTTGACATCTCCAAAACAAAAGCTAATGATACATTTAATTATTGGGTAGAAATTTTAAGAGAAGTTTTACCAGCCTCTCAAATAGAAGAAGTAGAAAAAGATAGCAAAAAATATCAAAATTTACGTAAAATACTTGGTGAATACGAATTAATTGTAGATAGCGCAGAGCAAGCCATAGAAAGACCTATGGACTACCAAAACCAGAAACAATATTATTCTGGTAAGAAAAAAATGCACACTCTAAAAAATCAGTTTATTGTGCTGCCAAAGGGAGAAGATATTGTTGATGTATATGTTGGTAAATTAGGTAAAACAAGCGATATAGGTTTATTTCGAGAAACACGGCATAAATTCAATGTTGAACAAAAGTTTATTGGTGACAAAGCTTATATCGGAGATAATGCAATTACTACACCACATAAAAAACCCAAAAAATCAGAGATTTCACAACTGCAAAAAGAACAGAATAAACAATTATCTTCACGGAGAATTGGTGTTGAACACATGATATGTCGAGTGAAAATATTTCGAGTAGCGAGTGAGAAATTTCGTTTATCTCGTCATCGCTATAATCGGGTAATAATGGCAGTATGTGGACTTGTCAGATTGCGACTTAATTGCTCATGGTTTTTATCTGTTAATAATTGAGTTTATCGGGAAAAAATAAATTTTCACTCTTTCTATCTTTTCCTTGCTAACTGATAAATTAGCTCGATTAATTCCCCTAAAGCCTTATTCTTGCGTCCACCAAGCGCAAGCGATCGCAAGCCATTAAAATCGCTAAAAGCATTGTATAGTAAACATTTCAGATTTTTGGATAAGTCTAATGAATGCATCCTTTGCTATAGATACATCCAAATCAGTGTTGTAACTGATCCATTGCGGTCTGCCGATCTGGATATTGTTTGCTTCAAAGGCTAGCCGCACCCGTAGACGGAACTCTCGCCCCACATACCATTGTTCCATTGGTGCCGTTTTAATCCAGACGCGCACTAACATACCTGTGTGTGAGAGGTCATCAATCCCCAGCACTTCGGGCAATTCTAGCAGGCGATCGCGCCATTCTGGTTCGCTATACAATTGCTGGGATACTTGCCTGAGAATCTCTAAAACATACTTCGGGTCGTTTTCATAGGCCACCACAATAGAAAAGTCTACCCGCGACCAAAGGCGGGTTAAGTTGTTGACATCAGTGATATTGCTATTAGGAATGGTAATTAACTTACCTTCGCCATTGCGTAGTTGAGTCACGCGTAGGTTGAGATTTTCCACCAGTCCGCTTTTATTCCCAATCTCAATCACATCTCCCACAGCAAATTGATCCTCCATCAAAATTAAGCACCCATTGACCAAATCTTTCATCAAACTTTGGGAACCAAGGGAAATTGCAATACCGATAACAGCACCCCCTGCCAAAATTGAACTAGTGGGTACATTAAAAATGTCTAGAGTCCGCAAGATACCGAAGGTAATGAAAACAAAGGTGATTAATCCTTTTAGTGCCCCGGAAACTGTTGCAGATCGCAGGGCAATCCGTTGAGTTTCACTCAAAGGGAGAGAGGGATGGGTTGTCCAGACATCGGTGATGTAGTCAATTAAGCTTTTGCCAATACGAATCACAACACTGATGAAAAACCAAATAATCAGCAGCGCGAGGGGACGGGCTAAAGCGTCACTCCACCATCTCATCAGGTAGGGGACGCGAGACATGATTACCACAATCCCGATGTACCATACGAGAATAAACGCCCAAAACAGTAGCAAGGTGAGAAAAGAATAGATCCCCAGTTGGCGCTTGAGAGTAAACTGTCGCTGGATGATTTCTAGAAATTGCGATCGCTGGTGGGCGATGGTGTGTGCCTCTGGTTCGCTGGTGTCGATTGCCTGAATATTGGCCGATATTTCTGCCTGAGAGCGTTTGACCGCAGCCTGTTTTGCCTCAGCTATATGCTCTTGATAACGAGCTTGCAATACCGTCTGTTTGCGAATTAGAGTTCGCCGCAGGAACCATAAGACAACACTGCCCAACACCAAGCCGATGCTGATTTGTAGTGCCTGCCCAACCCGTTGAGACAATACCTTAGGTGAGAAGAGTCGCTCGATGCGTTCCACTTCTGCTTGTAATATTTTTTGCCACTCCTGGGCCAATTCCTCCAGTGTTTTCCCATGATAGTCAGCATCTGGCTCTGTCACTGTCACCAGCCTTAAAGAACGGGTCATTTGATTGTCATTGAGCTGGAGGATTAGGCGGTTATTCAGGGTGGCAACAGAAATTATAGGAGTTTGTTTGGCTTTGTCGGCTCTATCGAGCGCTCGCATCAGCCGTTGCGTAATTTCTTCAGCACGTACTTCCACAGGAAGACTTCCCTCTGGCGGTTCGTCGCGATTAAAAACAGTGGGAGAGACAACCTTAAATAAAAGGTTTTTGTCTAGTGGTGAATTCACGTCGGCAATTTCATATTCACCGAGACGGGTGACGCCTTTAGGCGGTTTGTGCGGATCGTTAGAAGCGGCGGTGGGTGACGAGGGCAGTTGACTGTAGGCGATCGCACCCCAGCCAAACACCATTGCGATCGTCACCACAATGATTAGCACAAACCGAATTGTTAGACGCTGCAAGCGATTAAACGAGAGTATAATCATAGAGAACTCGCAGAGATTGCTGTGAGCATCAAAAATTTCAGGGTTTTCAATTTCATAGACTTGTTATCTTGGAGGGTTTTGTTACTGGAGTTTAGATTAGTTCTCCGTGCAAAACTTTTGAATTGAAAATGGTTTGTTCAATGTTGAGATTTAGAGAAAAATAACAGCTAACAGCTTGACTATGATATTTGATTAGCTTAAAGCTTTTCTGCACACAAATATTACAATACTCAGTGCTGAGTCAGGGCCAGATGATAAAGGTCGTTGGCGATTCTACAAGCCTGAGAATGTCTCAGACGATGCAATGCAAGCCCAAGGTTGCACAAACGTTGGTCTTGGTGGTTCGAGTGGTGCAAATTGGCGCTGTCCTCGTGAGAGGATTAGGGTAGAAGCGGACAACAGACCTTAAGATTAAGGATTTAGAATATCTGACTGTCTGATTGGTATATAAAACAAATTTGAAAGCTTGAATCCTAACAAAATTCTTAGTCGATAAGCTTAAATATACCGATTAGACAGTCAGGAGAAACTCTGGAAACTGGATGGTACTCTACTCACTACTCTGGAAGGACATGAAGAACGAGCGTTGGATGTTGCCTTTTATCCTGCTACTAAAACTAGACGCACACTGCTAGCATCTGCCGGATTAGATGATGTTGTGATTCTCTGGCAACTAGATTGGGTTTTGGATATTAACCAGATATTGCACTATGGTTGTATCTGGGTACAAGATTATTTGCAAACGCATCCATACCAGAGCGATCGCTTCGCTCTTTGTCAGGTGGAAAAAACATTGAACCAAACTAAGTGATAGAGGCACGACCCTAGTGGATGGACAAACTCATGCTGGGTGGATATATTAAGCGAAATAAGCTACTAACTACAATAAGCCAGACTGCTTAATCCAGGAGTATTTACTAAGTCAGTATTGACTATCCAACCATTACCAGATAATTCTCCAGGGAAACTTCTGGAAAGGTTGATTTCTACCCAAATGTAATTTTCAGATTTATATGACTTAACTATATTACCTGTAACCAAGTTCACGAACACAACTGTGTTTGGATAAAGTGTTGTAATAAAAGGTTCTTTTGTACTTGGTTGGCGACGTATAGTTTCCTGTCGTACAATTTGCCGACATACACTGCCAATAGTAGGTTTACTCGATACATTTTGAGCGTTGTTATTCGGCTGACAAAATCTCAGTACAGCAGTTTGAATAAACCCTGAAGTCGGAGCTTTAATTCTGACAAATCTATCTCCACTAACTGGGATGTATGCTAAAGTAATCCTTGTTTTTGCCGACAATATTCTGATAGTATGGGATGATGTTGAAGGTTCTTTGAAAATTGGAGTATTTACTTTAGTTGCACGACAATTTGACTGTGCAGAATTAAAGGGAGTCTGCGCGATTTGAGCAAATACAGGTACACTCAGAGCAAACGTAGCAATATTTACGAGAGTAAAAATATACAATAACTTCTGAAATTTCACGTTTTTTCCTCAATATCAGTTATGAGAGACTGTACATTAGATTCGGAACTTATAAACTCTGATGTTAAAAGAGCCTAACCAAATTATTTTTAACTATTAGAATATCATATAATGACTTATTACTACTAATTACCAACTACGCGCCATCTCTTAATTATGAATAAATCCAACAATAGTGGAATAGTTGAACAGTTTGTTAATACAGTGATGGGGGTAAAATCTGGGAATCAACAACAGTCTCTAAACACATCAATAGCGACTACACAAGAACTAGATATCAAAGCAGTTTTAGTTTATACACTAGGGACTATCTTACAAATATTAGTCATGAGCCTCGTGTTATTGGGAATGGAAAAATTAGTAATGTTGATTGATAACAATTATTCTTTTTCCAGTTGGTTTAGCACCTTATTGACTGGATTATTTTTTGCTGTATTAAGTATCCGTTCTCGAATTTTTTCTCTTTTAGATAATACCCGTTCTCGTCAGACCTATGACCAGGTAATCAGACCAAGATGGTCGCCTCCACCTTTAGTATTTCCCATAGTTTGGATGATAATTGCTGTTTTGCGGGTAATTTCTTCTGTATTGGTTTGGCAGCAAATGAATCACCAGTTTTTAGTATTGCCTTTAATTTTGTTTGTGGTACATTTGGCTTTAGGGGATACTTGGAATACGATTTTTACTGTCGAACGGAGATTAGGTGCTGCTGTACCTGTAGTGATTTTAGGCCCTTGGTTATCTGCTGTTGTGGTGACGGCAATTTATTGGCAAACTAATCCTATAGCAGGAATGACTTTATCATTTTCTTGTGTGTGGTTAACTGTAGCTGCTGTTTTGGTATTTAGAATTTGGCAATTAAATGGATCTGAGCCATTGTATCCTTTAAAACTAACACCTGTGGATCAATAAATACCCAAAATTCACCTTGAGATGAAAGCCAATTCAAGATACATAAAAAACGGTAGAGCAGTTAACAATAGACCTCTTGCAAAAATCGTTGAATCACCCCTCCCCAACCCTCCCCGTATGTATTGGGGAGGGAGCAATATTTCAAGTTTCCCCCCTTTATAAGGGGTGATTGGGAGCAATGCGATTTTGTGAGCAGGGGGAGCAGGGGATGCAGGGGAGGCAGGGGAAGAGAAAGAAATAAGTGTATTTAGAGCTATAACGGTCATAAAAAATACTAAAGTTTTCTCTTCACTCCCCCTGCTCCCCCTGCTCCCCCTGCCTAAGAAAGCTCTTTTCACGAGGATCTCACTTTTTCGCGTTGCTCCCGGGGTGATTAAGGGAGGTCGATTCGACTTATGCAAGAGGTCTAATCTACCGTTTTTTAAAATCTTTAAGGGAGTTAGCTTCTAAACTAATTTTATCTAAATCTTTTTTCTTAATCATAATGACAAGCATCGCTAAGTTCTAAATAGTGCCGAAAGTAACACCCTGTAGTTTGAGCCACTTTCGGTATGCTATAGAATAGCGATCGCTCGGTAAATGTACTTCTGATTGCAAATCTAAAGGTAAGCGTCGGGGTTGCTGGGACTCGACAATGGCAATATCTTGACTAGCAACTTTATTTTGAATATCTAGATACACTTCCACTTTTAGTTCGCGGACACTGTTTACCATTAACCAATATTGCACCACGCACTCATCTTCATCGACTGGTGTAATTGTATAGAAGATATTTAAACGACGATCTCCAGGCCCAAGTTTAAAGTATGCCACTAGCGGACGGAAAATGCGGTAATCGTAAGTGTTGAAAATCATTGGTGCAGAAAGAGGATTACCGGAATTAAAATCTAGTTCCCACAAACCACATTTGAAACTAATCCTATCTGGAAGAGACTCTAATTCATAGTGCGTCAACTCAGGACGACTGGCGTGGGCAAATAATCCCGAATGCATAATTGGGAAGTGTGCCGGATCGATGAAATTTTCCAGCACCCGCAGAGGGCTAGAGTGATAGTAGTAAGGGCCACAGAAAATCTTTTGATAGACCGGATCGTACCACTCAGAAAACGGAGCTATGTCTTGTTTTGGTGTCCCTAAACAAACCCAGAGCAGATCGTAACGCTCTTGAACTTGGTAAGTTTTAACACAAGCTTCGGTGGGGGGCGATTGTTCGGGATTAGCCGGAACTTGTACACATTTTCCCTCGCTATTAAAGGCTAAACCGTGGTAGGGACAAACAAGAGTCTCTTTGTTGACATATCCTAGAGAAAGACGGGCACCACGATGAGGGCAAACGTCTTGCCAAGCTAAAACTTTGTCGCCATTATGCCAAAGCACTATATTTGAGCCTAATAAGCGCTTGTGCAGAACTGTTCCAGGTTGGAGGTCTTGCGATCGCGCTATTACATGCCAATCATTCAGCAAAATCTGGTCTTGCACCATGAGTTTCGCACACCTTTAGCAGCAATGTACTCTACTATTGAAGCTGCTATCAAGTTACAACAAGAACCAAAAGCCAATGGGGGAATTTTAGATATACTCAAACGCCAAAATCGGCGACTATCANTGATAGTCGCCGATTTTGGCGTTTGAGTATATCTAAAATTCCCCCATTGGCTTTTGGTTCTTGTTGTAACTTGATAGCAGCTTCAATAGTAGAGTACATTGCTGCTAAAGGTGTGCGAAACTCATGGGCAGCATCAGCAGTAAATTGTTGCATTTGTTGGTAGGAAAGATATACAGGTTGCATTGCCCTTCCTGCCAACCACCAACTAGACAAACCAACGAAAATCATGGAAATTGGCAATCCCAACACCAAAGCTAATCTTAAATAAGTAAGATGTTGGTCTAAATCAGTGATACTACGCGCTACTTGTAGATAACCCGAAACGTGGTTTTGAGTATACAAAGGTAAAGTGATTTCGCGGTATCGAGTGCCAGAGTAATCTGTTAATATCTGCCAATTATGTAATGTTGAGGCAATCGGTAACTTGTCAAACTCCATGCCTCCACTGGCAAAAAGTTTTCCTGAGCGATCCAATAAACGGATATAGTAATTAACTGGATTCGCCGCTTCTGCGATCGATTTTTTAATGGATGTTGTTTTAGGCAAACAATTAGTCTGAGCCACACATAATTCTAAAGAAAATTCTTCAGCAAGGCGTTGTAATTGTCCGGGTTGTTGCCAAGCCGGTTCAATACTTTTATGGAGTGCGTTGGCGACTGATTGCAATCCCTGGTCTATGGTTTCATAGTAGGTATGGGCAACCACACTATAAACTCCCAAACTAGATAGCCCTAAAATACCGCCCATGACAAGGGTATACCAAGCCGCAAGCCGCAACCGAGTTTGGTGGAAAATGGGATTGCGTTCCATATTTTTAAACCCTTGCTGAAAGTATTGCTGTCAAGTTAGCAAAATATCAGCAGCATGAATATTTAGGCGATAGCCCACACCATAAATAGTTTCAATTAAAGATTCGCTGTCTTCTTCTCCTAATTTGCGTCTCAATAAGCGAATTTGTGCTGCTACTACATTGCTAACTGGTTCTGCACCAATTTCCCAAAGTTGATTGATAATTTGGTCGCGGCTGATAATTTGGTTAGGATGCCTGATGAAATATTCCAATAATTGAAATTCCTTGGTAGTTAGCGAAAACACTTGTTTTTCTCCGTGAACATACTCACGAATAACTTGATGAGTGCTGTAATTGAGCGTCAGACAACCTACTTGTAAGCGTCGGGGTTGGACTTGAGGTGTCAGCGTTGCTCCTACGTAAGAGGCTCGCCGTTGTAATGCTCGCAATCTTGCCAACAGTTCTGCCATATCAAACGGTTTAACTAAATAATCATCCGCACCGCTATCTAGACCAATAATCTTTTCTTCCATCCGGTCTTTAGCCGTTAGCATTAATACAGGTAGAGTTAATTGGCGATCGCGCAACCATTTACACAACTCTATCCCCGATACTCCAGGCAGCATCCAATCAAAAATCGCTAGTGTATACTCAGTCCAGCCAGTTTCTAGATATTGCCATGCCTGATTACCATCTAGAAACCAGTCAACTATATATGCCTCATGGCTCAGGACTTGTTTGATTGCTGCACCTAAATCTACTTCATCCTCAACTAATATAAGCCTCATTGTCAACGCATTGCTAAGAGGTTGTTTGAAAAATAGTTGGCTGTAATTTTAATTACATTATTACCCCCCTTAATCCCCCCGATGTATTGGGGGGAAACAAGAAAAATCTGGTTCCCTCCCCTTGTAAAGGGGAGGGTTAGGGTGGGGTAAAGAATGTACTTCATTTAGATGCAAAATGCTGTATACCATCATTATTAATGAACTTATCCCACTATTCTAAAAATGCCTACTTCTTTTAGGAAAATGTGCTTCAAAAGCTTGATTTTTCGTTTTTTATTCTCAATAAGGTTAAGCTTTTTAGCATAAATTTTATTAGTGGGATAGGTTCATCTAGAATAGGTTGCATCGCTTCTGGAGTTAGAAAAGTCTATTTACCAGAGGGAAGCTTTAGTTCGATATTTAATTTGTTCCCTATTTCCATAACATTGTTTGTAAAATCTGTCATACTTGCGATCGGGGCAGCAACTACAGTAGCAGCAGTTAATAAAGCTACTAAACGCTTTCTAAGTTTGGGTAAATTGCGTTCTTTTTCTGGCTTTTGAATTTCTACTTCTACATCATCAATATCAATTATCATGTCGTCGCGGGTTTCTGGTGGGAATTGGGCGGCAGTTTGGCGCAGGTTGCCGATCAGTTGCAGAATTTCGCTGATGTTTGCGCCGCTTGTTTGGTTGAAGTTAGAGGCTTGCTGACTGGCGTTGTCTTTGACTTCGTTGGCAAAGTTGGCGATGTTTGCGCCTTGAAGGTTGTTTGTGTTTTCTGTCATGGGTTTATATTCTCCTTGGTGGTTGTTATTGTAAATCTTGTTGACAATTGTGAAGCGATCGCTTTCTGGATCTACTTTTTGTATTTTCTGACGCGATTCTCGTGATTCATAGCCATCTAGTAGTTGACGGATATTGATGTTTATTTTGAGTTTACCGATTGGATATTCAAGAACGCCCATCGCTTCGAGCCCCAGAAGTTCTTGGTAATCGAGGGGCGGATGTTTGGGGTGATTGGGGACGGGAACCCATTCGGTGATTTCGAGATTGGGGAGACTTTTGTGGATTTTTTTGAAGACATCGCGGAGGATGCCGAGAAATAAGCGCCGGGTTTCTTTGCGTCCGCTAATGGTGATGAAGATTTTTTTGTCTTCGGGATCGGCTTTGATCCGAGCGATGTTGTAGATTTCGTTGTTTTCTTGATATTGCAGCATTACGCCACTGCGCCAATAGATTTGGTTATGAATTTTTTCGTGGGTGATGACGATGAAGCGGGAGATGATGCTTTCGGGGAGAACTTTATAATGGTATTGAAATTCCAGGGTTTCATCTTGGAGTTCTGTTTCGTCTGGTTGGTCTTTAGGCAGAAGTCCCGCAATCAGAAATTGTGGTGGGTAACATTCTAGTGCAAAGCAAAGCTCAAATTCTTTCATCAGCCCGATTAGATAGCCGTGACGCTTGGTGGGGTATCGCTCTGGATTGAGGATGCGGGTAAAATCGGCAGGGGTGAAAATGCCTTTGGTTTTAGTTTTAAGGTTTTCATCGCTCAGGAGCGCGTAAATGCCTTCTGTAACCCAGTTGGGTTTGAGGACGTTGGTATCTTTGAGGATGGGATGATCGCGGAAGTTGAGAACTAAGCCAAGCCGATGGAGGAGATCGATGAGTTGCTCTTGGTTTTGTTCTTCGGGAATTTTGTTTTCGTAGCAGATGCGGAGGTAGCGGTTGTAGCTGATGAAGTCTTCAGTCATGGATTCGAGTTGTTGTTTAACCTCAAACCATGTCAGGGGTAGAAGATCGTAGACTTCTTTGAGTTTGCCGACTTGCTTCAAAATGGCGGTGCGAAGTTCATCAATGCCAATATTGTCTTGGCAGGAGGTTTCGATAATCGCTTGGATGTTAGGATATTTTTCGCGTAATGCCTTGCGGTTGATGTCGAGCGGTTGTTCGTCTTTTTTGTTGCCAACGATAATCACGGGGGACTGTCCGCCGAAACTTTCGATTAGTTTCAGCCAATATTCGATGCGGTTTTCTTCTTCGCTGGTGCGACAATTACAAACTAGGAGATAGAGGCTGCGCTTAGTCAGAAAAAACTGATGGGTGGCATGATAAATTTCCTGTCCGCCAAAGTCCCAAACATTGAGGCGGATGTCTTTGCTATTGACCGACACGTTCCAAGTTTCCACATTGAGTCCGTCGGTTTGGGATTGATTTTTGTTATATTTATTGCGGATTAATCGCTCGATAAGGGATGTTTTGCCGACGCTGCCTTGTCCGATGAGCAACAGTTTGGCTTCGTTGAGTGGACGCACTTCACCGCTACGGAGTAATCGCAAGTAATTGAAAATATCTTCAACTGAACCAACATCATCAGAAGATCCTAAAATCTCTGGTGAAATAGGAAGCGGATTTCCCCGTAAATCTAGTATTTCCAATTTCGGCAAACTTTCGATCGCCTCTGGAATCTGGGTTATTTGGTTGTTACGGAGGTCAAGCTGCGTCAGATTGGTTAATTTAGCGATCGCCTCTGGAATCTGGGTTATTTGGTTGTTACGGAGGTCAAGCTGCGTCAGATTGGTTAAATTCGCGATTGCCTCTGGAATCTGGGTTATTTGGTTGTTACGGAGGTCAAGCTGCGTCAGATTGGTTAATTTAGCAATCGCCTCTGGAATCTGAGTTATTTGGTTGTTATGGAGGTAAAGCTCCGTCAGATTGGTTAAATTCGCGATCGCCTCTGGAATCTGAGTTATTTGGTTTGAACTCAGGTAAAGCTCCGTTAGATTGGTTAAATTCGCGATCGCCTCTGGAATCTGGGTTATTTGGTTTAAACTGAGGACAAGCTGCGTCAGATTGGTTAAATTCGCGATCGCCTTTGGAATCTGAGTTATTTGGTTGTTATAGAGGTAAAGCTGCGTCAGACTGGTTAATTTCGCGATCGCCTTTGGAATCTGAGTTATTTGGTTAGAACCGAGGTCAAGCTGCGTCAGATTGGTTAAATTCGCGATCGCCTCTGGAATCTGGGTTATTTGGTTGTCACTGAGGACAAGCTGCGTCAGATTGGTTAAATTTGCGAGCGCCTCTATAATCTGGGTTATTTGGTTGTTATGGAGGTGAAGCTGCGTCAGACTGGTTAATTTTGCGATCGCCTCTGGAATCTGGGTTATTTGGTTGCGACTGAGGTGAAGCTGCGTCAGATTGATTAATTTTGCGAGCGCCTCTGGAATCTGGGTTATTTGGTTGCGACTGAGGTGAAGCTGCGTCAGATTGGTTAATTTTGCGAGCGCCTCTGGAATCTGGGTTATTTGGTTGCTACTCAGGTAAAGCTGCGTCAGATTGGTTAATTTTGCGAGCGCCTCTGGAATCTGGGTTATTTGGTTGTCATAGAGGACAAGCGCAGTTAGATTGGTTAATTTTGCGAGCGCCTCTGGAATCTGGGTTATTTGGTTGTCATAGAGGACAAGCGCAGTTAGATTGGTTAAATTAGCGATCGCATCAGGTATTTCAGTTAGCTCTACTCGAATTAAGATAAGTTCCTCTAAATGTAGTATTTGCGTTACCACATCGGGAATGCTCTCTAAAGGATTGCCACTAATATCTAACTTACGCAAATTAGGCAAACTCAATAGTTCGAGTGGAAGCGTTTTTAAATTGTTGCCCGAAACCTTTTGGAGATCGTGGTCTCCCACTTTTTCATAACCTTCAACCTCCTTTCCCAAAATCAAAGACTCAAGCTGCTTCAACTTACCAATTTCCACAGGTAACTCAGTCAACTCCTGCCCCGACAAGTCTAACTCTTGCCAACCCTCAGCCACGGCGCGATCTATCAGTTGCAATAACTCTTCCTGCGTCATAATTCCAAGGAGAAGGGTAAAAGGAAAGAAGGTTGATGAAGATTATCTTAACTGATTAGGGAAAAATGCTAGACCATGATTTTTTGGCGATCTGTCAGTTCGCTGTTTGGGATATTGTGGATTTAGGCGTAGGCGTAGCCCGCACTTCGGCTGCGCTCAGTGGCCGTCGTAGACATCGGGTCTTGAGATGATGGGAAAAGCGATCTCAAAACATAATAGCTATCATTACCAATGCTCTATAACCAATCCATCCACATAATCAAAATCTGAATCATCGGTAACAAGCACCCAACCATGTTCCAGACAGTGCGCTGCAATCCAAACATCATTCAATAGGAATTGGTCGCCCTTTGCGCTTCAAACCCAAACGAGTCTGAGCATAGATAACTGCCGTTCGCTTTTCCACAGGCACAACCGCACAAACTTCTATAAACTCCAAATATCGAGGAAGATTTTTCAACGGTCGAGTCGAGTTCTCAGCCCCAAACAGTAACTATCCTACTACTACGACCGACAAAAATATTTCTGGTAACGCCAACACCCTTGAAACAACATCAGGATCGCCATTCAGAAAACGTACTGCAACAGAAGTATCTAACGCAATTTCACCACTCATTTAAATCAACCTGACGACAATCAGTTTGAATTGCTTTCTGTAAATCAGCCGCCTCATCATCACTCAAAATACCCGCAAATTTTGCTAGAGGATGATGACTACGCGTTGTCTGAACCCGATGCAAAAAATCTAACATTACTTTGACTAACTCATCTGGAAGCTCTGCAATTTCTTGGATAAGCTGCTCGCGGCTAGTCATACATTTGCCCTCTTTAGCAAAGTTTATCGTCAATATTATAACGAACACTAAAGATTTGCGGTGCGTTACGCTGGCGTGACAAAGCTAAATTGTTGCAATCATGGCGATACCTGCGGTGGTCACTGAGCTTTGTCGTTCGCGCAGCGTCTCGTAGAGAAGTGCTGGCTACGCTTACGCATTTGTTGATTTAGCGATCGCATTTGTTATTTCGGAGTACTCATTTGTTGATTTGGCGAACTCATTTGTTATTTCGGAGTACGCATTTGTTGATTTGGCGAACTCATTTGTTATTTCGGAGTACGCATTTGTTGATTTGGCGAACTCATTTGTTATTTCGGAGTACGCATTTGTTGATTTGGCGAACTCATTTGTTATTTCGGAGTACGCATTTGTTGATTTGGCGAACTCATTTGTTATTTTTGAGTAAAGCAAACGCTCCCTTTACCAAGGCTACGGTGTATACACAAGTCTGAAATAGCTGATTAACCAAGCTTTTACCCCACCCTAACCCTCCCCTTGGAAAGGGGAGGGAACTAGATTTCTTTTTCCCTCCTTTCCAAGGGGGGATTAAGGGGGGTAATTCGACTTCTGTGTACACCGTAGCCCAATAAACGGGGGGATTAAGGGGGGTAATTCGACATCAAGTTTTAACCATAATCACTGTACAATTACTCTTGCGAGAAATATTCTCGGCAATATTTCCTTGAATCGCTTGTTGCAGTAGACTTTCACGGCTAGCTCCCAGGACAATCACATCACTGTTGTCAAGTTTTGCACAATTAAGAACAGCATCAGAAACAGAATTGGCGCGAACGGGAGTAGCCATCACTTTACCACTAACTCGGCGTTGCAGAAAGCGAACAGATTTATCTAGTAATGTTGTGTCAGGAATGGAGTTAGTCGGCTGGAAAACCTGACATAGCTTGATTTGGGGCGATGTACTTAGAGAAGCAAGAGCAGGTAATAACTTAATTGCTTGGCTGGAGTTAGGGCCGCCTGCCATTGGCAACAACCAACGGTCAAAGGATCTTTTATCATCTAATTTAGCCAAGATAACATCACAACCTGCCTGTCGAATTATGGTATCCACCACTCGGCTAAAAACTCTACCAGGAGTTGATGTAGTGCCTTTCCATCCCATCAGCACCAAGTCAATGTGTCGTTCTTTGACAGTCTCCAAAATTGCCCCAGCAACATTATGGGCAACTCGGATCTGGGTGTGAACAGGAATCCGCGAATTCTCTCCTAAAAGTATTGCCCGTTGCAAAAGTTGAAGACTTTTGCTGATTTGTACTGGTGTTTCCGATGGAATGCGGCTAGACGAAACGATAATGACTTGTAAGCATTCTATTTCGTAATTGCGATCTTTGGCGATCGCAACTGCCATTTCTAGTAAAGTCTCGGCTGTCTGTGGATGTGAAAGTGGTACTAGCAACCGTCCTTTGCCTGTAGCCGGAGCGCGAGTTTGGTAGACCACATAAGAAGGTGCTGATTTACGTTCTATTTGTTCGCTATTACCACTTAGTTGCTCTGCTTCTACACGGATAATATCACTACGAGTAATAATTCCTATGAGCTTGCGGCCTTCTGTAACAGGCAAGCAGCTAAGATGATAACGATTGAGTATATGCAGTACATGAGCCAGTGTAGCTGTGGGAGTTACTGTCACTGGCTCTGGTGTCATAATCTCGCTAATAGTTGTATCTTTGCCTAATTGTTCTGAAGCAATATTAACTAAATCTTTTTGAGTGACAATACCAACAACTTTACCATTTTCTAAAACAGGAAAGTTGCGATGGTGAGAGTGGGAAAATGCCTGTACTGCTTCATCAGTACTCATTTGACTAGAGAGAGTTTCCACACGTCGTTGCATCACATCTACAGCACTCAGTTGCGCCAGAAGCCCCTCTGTGGTCGGCTCCTTGGTGATGTGAATCCCTTTCCACTCTAGTAGAAGGTCGTAGAGCGATCGATGGTCAATTTTTTCTGCGACTAAATAGGCAACCACAGACGCAATCATTAGCGGTAGCACCAGATTGAAATCAGTTGTCATCTCAAATACAATGACGACTGCTGTAATTGGTACTTTGGAGACAGCGCTAAAAAAGGCAGCCATGCCGACATGAGCATAGACTGTTGCAGCACTCATTCCCAGTAAACTGTGTTCGACAGCACCCACTAAGTAACCAAGGGCAGCTCCCAAGGCTAAGGTGGGAACTAGTAAACCCCCTGGCGCTCCAGAGCCGTAGGTAAAAATAATTAGGGTAAACTGAACTAAAAGAGCGATCGCGGCAAATGACCAATTAGCACTACCCACAAGCAAAATTTCTCTCAGCCCAGCATGATCGCGAAAGGCAGCAGGTAAAAAGGCGATCGCCACACCACTGACTAACCCAGCAATTCCAATTCGCCAGGATAAACTCAACCTTACCAAACGGCGGTTAATTGCTAGACTTCCAAGAATACCTTTATTAAATAGAATGCCTAGAAGTCCCGCCAGCACTCCCAAAATCAAGTAGAAAGGGATTTCCTGAGCGAAGAAAGTTGTATCGGGAAGACCTAAATTTAGATGATTCAGATCCAGGCTGTGACTACCATAGAGCCGGGAAATGACTGAAGCGATGAAAGAAGCCAAAATCGCAGTACCAAGAGTGATACCTGACACATCTTGGAGTAATTCTTCGACTACAAAAAGCACACCTGCGATCGGTGCATTAAAAGCCGCAGCTAAACCAGCCCCGGCTCCAGCGGCGATCAGTTGGCGACGATGCTCTGGTGAAGTCGGTGCCCAATTACTCAGTTGATTTGCCAAGGCTGCCCCAATTTGGACAGTTGGTCCTTCCCGTCCCAAAGGCATTCCCGAACCCAACACTAATGTCGCGCCGATCAACTTCACCAAAGCAATCCGCAGATTTAACGGCATCGGCACGCGAGCCAATACTGCTTTGACTTCAGACATCCCACTACCTGATGCTTCCGGTGCAAAGCGCTCTACTAGCCAACCAGCTAAAAGTCCCCCTACTAGTCCAATACCTGGTAGCACCAAGTAGGCAGGTAAAAGGTAAGAAACACGCACTCGCAATGCACCTGCCCAATCCACTGCCTGTCCTAACAGAACTGCCGCTAATCCAGAAACTAGACCAATCAGGCAAGCTTCCACGAAAGCCAAGCGCCTGGGTTGAACCAACTGACGAGAAAGCCTCAACCAGAGAATTTTACCCCTGGCTAACATATTTTTAGCAATCACTTGTCATCAATGAAGGTATATAAATGTCTGAAATGTCTTACCGTTCACCCTATTCATAGCTTTTCGTAAAAAAATGAAATCAGAATGAAATTTTTCTATGCCTAAAGATAGATATAGGACTCGTATTTGATTTTTGAAAAAAAACTCAGTACACTTTTATTCCTTCTTCCCTGTTCCCCGTTCCCTGTTCCCTCCCTACGCAAATAATTTCGGGAATAAAAGCGGATTCCTATATGTGCAGTAGAGGTACAGTTATTTATAATGTTTTATACTTAGAATTATTGGAGAACTATTCTCGCTTCAAAACTGTTGTGTTCAAGTTGTCCTCTGTGATTTAAGGGTGAAGTTCTAGGTATATAGGCTATCAGCCAACTCTCAATACTGTTCGGTTAAAGTAAGAGACATGATGAATCGCCGTCTCGACAATAATTAGTCTTTTGTAGAGACGGCGATTTATCGCATCTTTGTGATGATTTATCGCATCTAATAGAACAAAATTGACCATGAGTTTATTAATATCACAGATATTCCGCCAACCCGTGAGATGATTCAAAACTGGGTAAAGTCTTTGGGTTTGCGTTAGGATTTACGCATAAAGATTGTCTAGAAAAATTGAGTGTGAATTTACTATTAACGCTGCCAATCATACATTAATCGTCCATGACGATCGCGCACAAGTTCCCATTCTCCATGACGATATCGTTGTCCGTGATAACGTATAGAGCGATAGCGTCGTCTATAATAATGGTGTCGATTCCTCTGGCGTTGATAATAATATCTTCCAGTTCGTTGCCGTCTATGATAACGTCGTCGATTCCGTCTGTGAGCTAACAAAAACTCTTCACTTTGCTCTCCACCTAATTTTGTTTGTGCGTCAATACTCTGTTCATTGAGAACATTGTTGAGAGTGTTCTCTTTGGCTTCAACCAAAGTAGGTGGATACATGAAGGCTAATAACAGGAACGCAATTGAGGATAGCTTTTTGAAACGGTTCACGTCTTTGCTTTTTCTAAACTATTGGTAATCATTTTATTTAATACTTAAGTTTAGTAATTATATAGTTCAAAATTCACAAACTTGAGGAACGCAAATGTAATTGAAAGTACATTTATAAGACTCTGATTTTATCAAGGAAGGCAGGAGGCAGGAGGAAAACTGCCCGGTTGTTGAGCGTAGTCGAAACGCTGTTTCCTGCCGTGACCAAAGGGAACAGGGGTTTAAGACCCCCACCAAATTAAAAATTTGGTGGCTTCTTTTCAGGAGGGGTTTGAATCCCTAACTGAGGTGAACCTTCTGCCCTCTGCCTCCTGCCTTCTGCCTTCTGACTTCTTCAAATCGCTTGTTATAGTTGCTTTAGCATTATTAGTAAAAATTTTGAGTTTTATAAGCAATGGCATACATTCCAAAGAATGCAAAGTGGTATATCGCTGAATTGGTAATCGAGTGTAAAGTTGAGGGAAATCCACATAATGTTGTTCATGTAAATATTGTTCTTGTCCGTGCTTCTTCACCAGAAGAGGCTTTTGAGAAAGCCGAAGAACTTGGTTATCAAGAGAACAGCACATATCTCAATCCCAAAAATCAAACCGTAACTTTTACTTATAGAGGCTTACGGCATCTCGATGTGATTCATGATGAATTAGAACATGGTGCTGAACTGATGTTTGAAGAAAAAATTGGTATACGTGAAAGCGAGTTACAACAAATACTGACTCCAAAATCTCAGCTAGCTATTTTTCGTCCGTTAAAACCAATAGATCCATCTAAGCCAGACTATAGCAGTAAAGAAATTATGGATGAAGTCGCAAAAATGATGAGTGGCGATGGTGTTATTGAAAGACTTTAAATACTTCAACCCAACAATGTATTCGCCATCCTAAACCTTTATAGAGCTAACGTCATAAATACGCTGTTCGGATCATCAATGTAGTCAGCAAAAGAGCCTCGGTACTCGAACTCATACCCTGTATACAAAGCTCGTTCTGGGGCGAACTCTGGAATTGCCCCTGTTTCCAAATACAAGCGATCGTAAGCACGCCGTTCGGCTTCTTTTATAATGTGTTCAAGAAGCCATAGTTAATTAGTTTTTTGCAGATTGCTAATTGTAAAAAATATTTCATCATCAGCGATCTGGCTATTATAATTAATGTTAATTTGAGTTGGATAACCAAGTATTGGATCGTATTGTACAGTCAAGTTTGCTGCTTTACGAATCAGCGCATCCCTAATGATATCAAAGAGTTTAGGAATTGTATTATATTGTTTAAACAATTCTGCATCAGCTGGTTTTTGAGTTGCTTTATAAGTAATAGAACTTGTGACTCGATTACGTACTTTAATAATCACTGGTTCTGTGGCTTTAGGTAAACAATAGCAACTTCTCATGAATTCATAGCGATAGTTAGAGATTCTTTGCCGTTTCCATAATCGGTAATTAATCTTAAATTGTTCTAAGGCTAAACTACTAGGCGCAGGCGTTTTGGCTACCTGTATAGGAGGAGGTTGAGATATTACAGGTGCACTAAAACCTAAAGATGCCACTAAAACAGCACTAATTGCAATTGGTAGGCGCATATAAATCCATTCTTAACTGCAACTGTTTACTTTAACGTAGCTTCAAGATGATTGCCAAAACATTGAAATTATTTGTGACACTCAAAGCTGGCATGGGGATTTTCAGCTTTATTGGCGATCGCAATGTGGATAATCTGCTTGAAGGTTGCTTCGGGGGATAAACGATCGCCCACACCGAATATTCTAAAACTTTATCCCACAAAAGATAGGTGTCGTGTTAGTTTTACCTGGTTGCAATTCATCTGCTGTTAAGTCTTTCCTGCGGAACGCTGCACTAACCACTATGACGAGAGTCCTCTGACTCCATTAAAATAGATTCAAGTTCTCAGGAGCAATATCTCCTGAACATGGGTTTAGATTTTGGAAAAACCCTTTGTTCTTCACATCGGGTTATCAGCTGTATATGTTTTCTGAAGTTAAAAAATGTCTTATGTTAGCCGTACCTTTGGCAGCGGCACAACTGGCTCAATCTGCAACTGGTTTTGTCGATACGGTAATGATGGGCTGGTTGGGAAGTCAAACCATTGCATCTGGAGGTTTGGGAACTGCTATCTTTACTTTTTGTCTGTTGATTTTTGCTGGTATCGTTTCTGCTGTCAGTCCCTTAGCTGCCCAAGCATACGGAGCCGGAAATAGAGAAAAAGTTGGCACAATTGTCCGGCTTGGATTAGGGATATCTCTGCTGCTAGGAATACCAATTACATTGCTGCTTTACAATGGAGGTGCTTTACTACTTTTACTAGGACAGGATGCTAAGACAGTAGCACTAGCAGAGATTTATTTAAGAGCGATCGCACTGGGCTTTATTCCTGGTTTGGGCTTTGCAGTACTTAAAAGCTTTCTTTCTGCTCTGTTGCAACCGCAATTAGTGATAGTGACTGTGGTTTTGGGTACTTTGTTGAACATCACAGCTAACTATGTGCTGATGTTTGGCAAACTGGGATTCCCCGCGATGGGTTTAGCTGGTATCGGTTGGGCAAGCACGCTTTCACTTTGGAGTATGTTTGTGGCTTTGGCAGTTTATATATATAATCAGCCTCGCTTTGCAGTTTACGGTATTTTTCGATCTACCTCTCACGAAGCTTTTCCTCTAGAGCATCGCCGGATCGTTGGCGAGATTTTTCAGGTTGGATTGCCCATCGGGGGTCTGATTACGGTCGAAGCCGGACTGTTCACTGTTGTCACTTTGTTGATTGGACAATTGGGAACAAATGCCCTCGCTGCCCATCAAATTGCTTTACAAACAATTTCGATATCATTCCAGATGGCACTAGGCATTTCTTTAGCGACAACAATTCGTGTTGGACAGTTAGCCGGACAGAATGACCTAGTTGGCACTCGTCTAGCTGGATATGTAGGCATTGCCATTGCAGCTTTAGCTATGGGTGTAGTAGGCATTGCATTTTGGCTAGTACCAAAGTCAATTATTTCTCTTTATATTGACATCAACAATCAGAACAATGCAGATGTGGTTGCCCTCGCGGTAAAATTGCTAGCAGTCGCGGCAATTTTTCAAATAGTTGACGGTGTGCAAGTTACTGCCGCAGGAGCATTACGCGGACTCAAAGACACTCAAATCCCGATGTTGATTGGAATTTTTGCTTATTGGTGTGTTGGTTTATTCACTGGTTATACATTTGGGATCTCGTTGGGGTCTGGAGCTATTGGTCTTTGGTGGGGATTGGCTATTGGTTTAGCGATCGCTGCAATAATTCTAACTTGGCGGTTTAGCACCAGGAAAACTAATAACTATTGAAGAAGAAGTCAGGAGTCAGAATTCAGGAGTCATATCAAGTCCGGGTAATTAGTTGTGATTCCCATAGTCATTGCACCCCACCAAAGACCAATAGCTCCAGACCCCAACGAGATCCCAAATGTATAACCAGTGAATAAACCAACACACCAATAAGCAAAAATTCCAATCAACATCGGGATTTGAGTGTCTTTNACCCCCACCCCCTCCCCGCCGGCGGGGAACTCGGGGCCCCCTCTGGGGATTAGGGGCAGGGAGACAAAGCATAGCTTTGGCGGGGTGGGGTTCTTGGGTGTTTAGTTAAGTAATCAAGCGGACATGATATCAGAATTCAGGAGCGGAGCCGGAGACGCTCCGCCTCCGGTCAGAATCAAGACGCGACGCTCGGTCCTCTCTACAAGACGCTGCGCGAACGCGAACGCTACGCTATCCACTCTTTCGTTCAAAATTCATTCTGAATTCTGGCTCACCTCTCCTGCGGGAGACGCTGCGCCAACGGCTACGCTCAGGACAGGCTCGGCGACCACCTGACTCCTGAATTCTGTTTTGATAAATACAGATGAAGCTAAAGAGAGAAGTCCTCAAGCAACTAAATTATAGTGACTTAGGTTGAATGGAAAAACAAATCTCAGGTAACGGATTAACTAAATTTCAGGTACTGATTATGGCGATCGCATCTGGGGTGTGTGTTGCTAACGTTTATTATAATCAGCCAATTCTCAAAGATATTGCATCTTCTTTTCAAGTTAGTGAAGGTGAAGCGGGTAGCATATCTGTGCTTTCGCAAGTTGGTTACGGTTTTGGGCTTTTCTTTTTAATCCCCTTGGGCGATAAAATCAACAAAAAAACATTAATTCTTTCCTTACTTCTATGTTTGTTTTGTTTGTTGATAGCCATGACCTTTTCACAAAATATCGTCCAGGTTTGGATCTTGAGCGTAGCAATTGGAATTTCAACAGTCTCCGCTCAGGTTATTCTTCCCTTAGCAGCAAGTATAGATAGAGTAACTACAGGGCAAACTGTAGGCAGTATTTTTACTGGTATACTGATTGGCATTTTAGGAGCAAGAGTTTTTAGTGGATATATTGCTGAATCCTTTGGTTGGCGTTATGTATATGGATTTTCAGGAGTAATGATTTTAATTGTTACTGTCTTGCTCAAGATTTACTTGCCTAATGTAAATAATGAATATAGCGGTGATTATTTTGATTTATTAAAATCAACGCTTCAACAATTAAAACGTTTTTCCTTATTGAGAGAAGCATCTTTAATTGGAGGATTAATGTTTGGTGTCTTTTGCTCATTTTGGACAACGTTGACTTTCCATTTAAGCGGAGCGCCTTTTAATTTTCAATCTGACACAATTGGGATGTATGGCTTTGTGGCGATCGCAGGTGCATTAATGGCACCAATTTTTGGTAAATTAGCCGATCGAGGTAATTCCCAGCGTTCCTTAACTATTTCTGTATCTCTGGTGATTGCAAGTTTAGTAATTGCTAAAATTGCTTCTAATTCAGCCCTGGCGATCGCTGTTGCTGTATTGTTACTAGATGTAGGCGTACAGGCAATTCAAGTCACCAATGTCGCCAGGATATACACTCTTGATGCTCAATCGAATAGTCGCATCAACACAGTTTACATGACTACCTATTTTATTGGTGGTGCTGTAGGTACTAGCATTGGTCTATTATGCTGGCATCTTGGTGGCTGGAATTTGGTGACTTGGCAGATGTTAGTTTTTACTTTGATTGGATTTATTGTTATAGTCAGACCCAAAACCATTACGGCAAGCAGAAATAATAAATAATTAATTATGGCGATGCTATAACATCTGCGATTCAAGACTCACATTTAAACTTTAGCGTTGCTCTATGCTAACAACGTAGATTACTGTTATAGCGTTTCCTAATCAACATGAGGTACATCTTAGCCCCCTCTTCGCTTGCGGGGAGGGGGTTGGGGGTGGGGTTCTTGTACCTCACAAGGGCCGAGAACCGCTATACTGAGTCTTGTTGTTTTATCTTCACCACTTTACAGTGTCAAGAAAGGTTGTGATTTTAGGTGATTTACAAGAATAAATATACCGATGCCGTTGGTTTCGACTTCTCTGCGAGACGCTACGCGTAGCTTGCTTCCCCGCAGGGGTACGCTCAACCAACTGATACGAAAGTTGAGCGACTTGCCCTGACTTGTGCCGAGCCGAGTCGATGTAGCAAAGCCGTACCACTTCGTGGAAGCAAGGTACGCGTAGCGTCCCGTAGGGAAGGGAGTCGAAACTCGCCAACACAGGTATTTTCTTTGTCGGAAATCACCTTAGTCTACATAATCTGTTGGTATTTGCGAATCAGCAGTGTTATTTGAAGCTATTGGGCGACTACCATCTATCTCTAGGGTATCCTGAACTTTAAAGTTACTCTTGGCGATCGGACGTTGACCATCTATGTCTAGAATTTCCTCAACCTCTAAATCACTAGGGTCAATTGGACGCTTACCGTCTACAGTTAGCATCTCATGTTCTTCAAAATTACTCTTATCGATCGGGCGTTGACCGTCTATATCAATTGTTTGATCGCTATGATTTTTATCTTTTGTAATTGGGCGATGACCATCTATATCAATTGTTTCCTTAATCTCAATGTTGCTTGGATCAACTGGACGCTGACCATCTATATTAATTGTTTTAGTTGACTTTTGAGGTTCATTAGATAATGAGTTTATATTAGTTTCATCCACTTTTATATCTCGACTTAAATTATTTTTATTACTCTCAGCTTTATTTTTATTGTCCATGTTTTTATCGTTTATCGGTAATTTAAAGGGACTAAGCTGGGGTAAACAGCATGAAAATTTGTTTACCTACTAAGTTACTGAAGTAGAATCAAAAAATCCTCTACCACAGCACAGAATATATCTCTGACTTTAGAGTGATTTTCATCTTTCAAAAAATACTGTCACTACCTGGGTATCGCTGTTGTCGTAAGAAGTTATAAGTTTAAGATAACGTAGAGGCTTTGGCTTCCGCAGGCTACCGCAAAGGAAGAGAGATGAGAAGAGAAGAGTTTGATGT
The DNA here is from genome assembly GCF_002246015.1 of Nostoc sp. 'Peltigera membranacea cyanobiont' 210A. Taxonomy (GTDB): domain Bacteria; phylum Cyanobacteriota; class Cyanobacteriia; order Cyanobacteriales; family Nostocaceae; genus Nostoc. The sequence goes on along the minus strand of NZ_NOLJ01000006.1, from coordinate 33,264 downwards.
GGGTGAGTATGTCGATCTGATGGGGTTGTTGTTGGATTTAGAGATCGGAGATGAGTATCGTGATGGTGTGGTGGCAAATTTTGAGAGAATTATGGCGATCGCTAATCTGGTAAATTCTTTCCCTTTACCAGAGGAAATTGAAGTTGCACCAGTTTTTGAACCATAATTGCTTCAAGAATAGCTATCTTGATGTTTTAGTGAAGCAAAAACTATTGCTGACTGCTATTACTCAAAAAGCTGAACGCGCTATCTTTATAATATTTCAGCATGAATTTTGATTCAGCCGATGCCATAACAATATCAACTGCTGTACGCGAAGGTAAAGTTAGCGCAGTGGAAGTTACGAAAGCTGCGTTAGCACGAATAGCAACGCGAAATCATCTATTCAACTGTTTTACGACTATAACTGCTGAGACAGCTTTAACAGATGCAGCACTCATTGACAGGGAAATTGCTCAAGGTAATCATCCTGGAGTGCTTGCTGGTGTGCCTTTTGCGGTGAAAAATCTCTTTGATATCGCTGGTTTTACGACTCTGGCGGGATCGAAAATCAATGCAGTAAACCCAGAAGCTACTCAAGATGCAACCGCAGTAGCGAAGCTAAAACAAGCGGGTGCTGTTTTGCTTGGTGCTTTGAATATGGATGAGTATGCTTATGGGTTTGTAACAGAAAATTCCCATTACGGTGCTACTTACAACCCCCATGATTTACAGCGAGTTGCTGGTGGTTCATCGGGTGGTTCGGCGGCGGCGGTTGCGGCTGGGTTAGTACCGCTGACGCTGGGTTCTGATACTAATGGTTCAATTCGCGTTCCGGCGGCGTTGTGTGGCGTTTTTGGTTTCAAGCCGACTTATGGAAGGTTATCTCGTGCTGGGGTAGCTTTATTTTCTAGCAGTTTTGACCACATTGGCCCTTTTGGGCGTTCGGTGCAGGATATCGCGATGGTGTTTGATGTGCTTCAGGGAGAAGACGATCGCGATCCCATTTGTACAAAGCGTCCACCTGAATTATGTTTACCACAACTCAAACAAGATATTTCTGATATTAGAATTGCGATCGCAGCTGATTATTTTACCAAAGGTGCAGAACCGGCAGCTTTAGCAGCAGTGCAAAAAGTAGCTGATGCAATAGAAGTTAATGAATACGTAATCATACCAGAAGCAGACCGCGCCCGTGCAGCAGCCTTTGTGATTACAGCTAGCGAGGGTGCAAATCTGCATTTGGATAAGTTGCGATTGCATCCTGAAGATTTTGATTTTGCTACACGCGATCGCTTTTTAGCTGGGGCACTAATTCCTAGTAGTTGGTATCTCCAAGCACAACGGTTTAGAAGATGGTATCGCGATCGCGTTCGGGAAGTCTTTCAAAATGTCGATGTCATTCTTGCCCCAACTACACCAATTTCTGCACCATTAATTGGTCAACAAACTATGATTTTGGATGACGAGGAAATTCTTGTCCGTCCTCATTTAGGGCTATTTACTCAACCATTATCTTTTATTGGTTTACCCGTTTTATCAGTACCAATTCAGTGCCAAAATGCATTACCTTTAGGTGTGCAATTGATTGCAGCACCATATAAGGAAGCCTTAATTTTACGGGTTGCAGCTGCGTTAGAGGCAAAGGGTGTAATTTCAGCACCAGTAATTTTAAACGCTCTTAACTCAGAGGCTGTTTGAAAAATCTAATTTATTACACAAAGGCGCGATAGATCCATCAGAAAGACGCGATAAATCCATCACAAAGACGCGATAAATCGCCGTCTCTACAATGGTCTTTCGTCTTGACGGCGATTTATCGCGTCTCTTGCTTTAACCAAACTTCACGTGGGGATAATATTATACTTCATCAAAAGCAGCTGGATAAACAACCTTGCCTTTATACTGCTTTTGATAGTTTTGCAGTGGTTTCACCATGAAAAATTCCTCTGGTACTGGAAAAGGAGACTCGATTTCATAAACAACAGAAGGCTGAAAACCAAAGCGAGTATAGAAGTGGGGATGACCTAGTACAATTACTATGGTTTCTTCCTTTGCCTCTGCTATTTCTAACCCTGCTTTTATTAATGCGCTACCAATTCCTTGTCTTTGAAACTGTGGACTAACTGCCAAAGGCGCTAAACCAAGTACTTGGAGTGTTCCTTCACCCACTAGGTCAATGTAGCTGAATAAAATATGACCAACTACAACATTTTCAACCTCTGCAACTAGAGACAAATCTGAAATATAATGGTCAGAATGGCGAATTTTCTCCACAAGTTTAGCCTCGTTTTCTTGCCCAAAGGCTAATGTATTCACCTCAGCTATTGCTGTGTAGTCTGGCAGAGTTTCACAACGAATATTCATATTGATTACGTAGCAATAATTTAAGGGTTGTTTAGTACATTTGCACCGTGGAGTTCAGTTTAAATTTTAGCCATCATTGAAAATAATTGTTTTGTTTTCACGCAGCACTTATCCTGCTTAGACCCCATAAAGACTTAGTATCAGACATCTTCTAACTTAATTGATTGCGAAACTTGCTCAGACTAATAGTTAATAACACAACAGCAATACTAAGCAATGCCAGAATATGCATCCATAACACATCAAAACCAACCCCTTTAAGTAAAATCCCTCGAATAATGGCAATGTAATGACGTAAGGGATTCAGTAGAGATAGGACTTGAAACAAGGGGGGCATGGCTTCGATCGGGGCAAGTACCCCAGAAGTCTGCAATATCGGCATATTGACGAAAAATGACATCAATACCACCTGTTGTTGCGAGCTGGAAAACATCGCCAACATAATACCTATACTGATCCCAACCAGCAGATAGATAATTGACAACCCAAAAAATAGGAGAAAATTTCCCCGCAACGGTAAACCAAAGACCAATTGTCCTAAAGTCAAAGCTAGCAGAATATCTCCCATGAGCAAAAACGCTAAAGGCAAAATTTTGCTTGCCAAAATTTCCCAGTTTGCGGCTGGTGTCATAAGTAATTGCTCCAAAGTTCCGCTATCTTTCTCTCGCACAACAGCGACTGATGAAACTAGTGTTCCAACAAGCGTTAACACTAAACCCATGACTCCCGGCACGAAATACCAGCTACTTATTAGTCCTGGATTATACAAAAATACCACTTGGAGCGATACCGGAAAATTCAACTGGTTTTGCCCAAAGTTACGATTATAATTTTGAATAATCTGAGTCATGTAGCCACTGGCAATACCTGCGGCGTTTGCATCTACTCCATCAATGAATACTTGAATCTCAGCTTCTTTTGTTGCCAGCTTTCTAGGGAATTCTGGTGGAATAATCACCCCTAGATTGAGTTTGCCTTCTTCTACTTGACGGCTCAAATCTTTCTCAGTTGTTGGTACAGATTCGATGGTAAAAATGCTATTAGAGGTCATTGCCTGAACAAGTTCCCGACTAGCACCTACATTTGCATAATCAATAACACCCAATTTCAAATTATGTACATCGGGATTAAGTGCAAATCCATAAAGTAATAATTGCATCGTTGGTGGTATAATCAGCAGAATAATTAACTGCTTATCTCGCAAAATTTGATTGATTTCTTTGCGAAGTAATGCCCAAAACGAACTATTAAATAGTCGTGATAAAAACATATTGGTTAGTAGCTGCAACAGTTAAGAATAATACAATTGAATTCAGGAGGCAGGAGGTCGAAGGCAGGAGGCAGGAGGCAGGAGGCAGGAGGCAGGAGGCAGGAGGCAGGAGGAACCCACCCTTACTCATAGTGGGATTGATCTTGGACGCTTTATACAATGCGTCAGCGCGTCTGGGTATAATTCTTTCTTTAAACTGGGCTTTAAACCCTGCAACTTTAGTTTTAATTGATACTCATAACCTCCTTCCTCCTGCCTTTTTGTAAGAATTCAGAATCCAGAAGTCAGAATTAAGAAGACCTTGATACCAAAACTTAATAATTTTAATAAAATCAAGAAGTTATTACACGCTTGATTTTACAATTATTCTGGCTCCTGACTCCTGAATTCTTACCAATTTAATAAGGTAATTGCATCCTACCTAAAGCACGACGCGTTATATCAAAAAACACCAATCCAAAAACCATTAGTACGACTAGATCAAACCAAACACCTGTCCATCCAGTACCCCTGACAAATGCATCACGAGTGATATCTATAAAATAGCGGGCGGGAACTATATTAGGCATAAGTGACAGGGGAAAGGGAATGTTGCTAATAGGATAAATAAAACCAGACAGTAATAGAGAGGTAACAAAACCAATCACAGAGACACTTTGTACAGCGGCATTTTGGTTACTGCTTCGTACCCCAAATAGCAAACCAAACAAAACACTGTCTGTGAGAAAAAGGAGAGTTCCTATTAACAAGGTGATAGAATTGCCTACTAAGCTAACCTGGAAAATTAGCGAACCTAGACCCATGACTATGAATGCTTGAAGGATAGCTATCAGCAGGTAAGCCAGTCCTTTACCAAGTAACAGTTCAGTTGCACTGATACTAGAAGCGTAAAGTTGTAAGATGGTGCCTTTCTCTTTTTCTCTCACCATTGAGATCGCTGTCAGTAAAGACGGAAAAATCCATAAAACGACGGCGTAGACTCCCGGTACAATATACAGAGACTCTAACCGACCGGGGTTAAACCATAAACGAATTCGAGGTGTGACGCTGTTATTAAATGTTATCAGTCCTTGCTCCTGCATAAAAAAATTCGTCACTCTCTGAATGCTGTTTTTTATGACACGAGCATTATTGACATCTGTAGCATCAATCAGCACTTGCACCGTAGTATTTCTACCAGCTTGCACATCTCGGCTGAATTGAGGAGGGATAATGACTGCTGCCTTGGCAATGCCACGGTCGATCGCATCCCGCACTGGGTCGTTTCCCGACCATTGGGTGGGCATAAACTGATTGGTGGCGTATAGTCGCTCAATATAGCTATTGCTAATGTTTGTGCGGTTAAAATCTTGCACGATTAAGGGAATATTTTTACTTTCTAACCGGATTGCAAACCCAAAAATGAGTAACGTCATAAATGGCAGTATAAATGCCAACCCTAATGTCAGGCGATCGCGCTGAAACTGTACTAGTTCTTTGGTAAACTGAGCAAAAATCCGTTTCATAAATATAAAAAATATCAAAAAATTCTAGTTTTGCGATCGCTGTACTATACCGATGAAAGCGTCTTCTAGAGAAAAAGAAATGGGGCGGACGCGGGAAATGGTGATTTTAGCAGATTCTATAAGTTTTAGTAGTCGAGGAAGTTCTCGATCGGGGTCGTCAAGGACAATGTGTAAACTATCAGCAAAGATGGAGACACGCCAAGGATCGAGGTGTTGTTTGAGTAAATCGGCAGCAGCTTGGTTTTGGTTGACGATAACCTCCATAAGTTTTCCTGGTTGGCTGGCTTTAATCGAACTGGAAGAACCAGAGATGACGGTTTCTCCCGCAACCATAAAACTCATGCGGTTACACTGTTCTGCCTCTTCAAGGTAGTGTGTGGTTACTAAAATAGCTGTGCCGTTGCGGGCAAAGTCATTAATCAACTTCCAAAACTGACGGCGTGCAAGCGGATCGACCCCTGATGTTGGCTCATCAAGGAATAGAATATCTGGTTCGTGCATTACCGAAGCACCAAAAGCAACTCGCTGCTTCCAGCCACCCGGTAGCTGTCCGGTAAGCATATTTTCCTGCCCTTTTAACCCACAGATGGCAATCACCCAATCAATTTTCTCCTGGCGTAGCTTGCGAGGTACACCATAAACACCACAATAAAACTCCAGATTTTCCAAAATCGTTAGGTCATCGTAAAGGGTGAATTTCTGGCTCATGTAGCCAATACGCCGCCGCAATTGAGTACTACGGAGGTTGCTTGTTTCCCCCCCAAGAGAAATGACACCACCACTGGCTTTAAGCAATCCACACAACATTTTAATTGTGGTGGTTTTCCCAGATCCATTGGCACCTAAGAGTCCGAAGATTTCGCCGTAGCGTACCTCAAGGTTGACACTTTTGACTGCTTGAAAATTGCCAAAAAAGCGGTTGAGGTTGTGAGCGTATATGGCAATGGATGAGGAACTAGGGTTAATTTCTCTATCGCCTGCGACGGTTAACCTGTAGTTTTCCAATTTCCATTGCTGGTTTGTTGCCTTAGCTCTCGGAAATGGAAAAAATTGCGTTGCTAACCCCTGTTGCCGTAAATGGGTAACAAAGACGTTTTCTAATGTAGGGCTACTAGACTCAATACTAAAGGATGATAATTCTTGCTGTTGCAGCAGATCGTGTACCTGTGTACGACCTAAAGTTATATCCTTGACAAGAACATCAAGGCGATCGCCAAATGTTTGCACATCTACAATATTTGCTTGTGCTGTCTGTAATAATACTTGCTCGCTTAATTGCAGATTTGAGGTATGAACTTCTAGGCGATGTAAGGCTAAACTGGAGCGTAAAGCAGCAGGAGTACCAATTTTTTGAATTTGACCTTCATACATCAAAGCTACACGATCGCAGCGTTCTGCTTCATCTAAGTAAGGTGTAGCAACGACAATGGTCATACCTCCTGCTGATAGTTGCGCTAGCACATCCCAAAACTCTCGTCGTGAAACCGGGTCAACACCTGTGGTCGGTTCATCCAGTAACAAGACTTGGGGCTGTGAAATTAAAACACAGCAAAGTGCTAATTTTTGTTTCATACCGCCTGAGAGTTGTCCAGCCTGCCTGTCGGCAAACTGCTCTAAGTTCATCAAGCGTAGCAAGCGATCGCGACGCGTCCAAAACAAATTATCTGGTACTTGTCGCAAGCCTGCGGCATAACGTAAATTTTCATTAATGTTGAGATCCAAGTACAGAGAAAACTGCTGCGTTAAATACCCCGTTATTGAGCGAGCATCCCGTGCAAGCTGACCAAATATCTGCACTTCTCCGGCGGTGGGTTCCATCACGCCACCTAAAATATGAAAGGTTGTGGTTTTCCCTGCACCATCAGGGCCAATCAGCCCAAACATCTCACCCTGCTGCACTGTCAAATCGATCCCCCGCACTGCGGCTAAACGACCATAGTGCTTGTGCAAGCCTCGAATGTAGATGCTTTGAGTTGAAAGAATTGGGGCTTGGGGTAAAATTTGAGTACCACTTGTGACTTTGCGATCCATTGCCTATTACTCTGCACCCTTCAATAGAATTTCTGCATCAGCTGGCATCCCAATCTTGGCACAGGGTAAATCTGCACCAGTGTAGGGTTGTTTGGGGTTAAAGCAGCTGGCAGAATTTGCAACACTTATGCGAATACCGACAACTTGCCTGACCCGATCCTTCTGAAAATAGATATTCTCAGGTGTAAACGAGGCTTGGGCATCAATGGCAATTACTTTACCTTTTAGGGGTTTATTAGGCGCAGAATCTAAGAAGATTTTCGCTACCTGTCCTTGGCGCACTTTGCCAATATCCCCTTCCGGGATAAAACCTCTCAAATAAATCGTATAGGGGTCGATCACCGTCAGAATGTTTGTTTGACTATCCACCACTGCACCTGGTTCGACACTGCGGGCAGTTACAACACCGTTTAGAGGACTGACAACATTTAGGTCTTTATTGGAATCTTGAATTTGGGTAATGAGTTGTTGTTTTGATGCCAACGCAACTTTGACTTTTGCCTGAGCGGATTTCACTTGCGCCCAAGCAGATTTCATTTGAGCAGATGTTTGAGCGCGCTTTCTTTTTAAGGCTTCTAACTGGGCGTTCCTAATACCGGGGTTGAAACCGGTTGATTGGGCTTGGGTAAGCGCCGCTTGGGTAGCACTTAATTGCTCAGAAGCTGCATTGACTGCTGCCTGTCGTGCCTGTAAAGTTGCGATCGCAGTGTCGAAGGTAGTTTGTGTTTGGTCAGATTGCTGTTGGGTAACTGCTCCATCATTCAGCAATTTAACATAGCGATCGCGATTTATTTTAGCTAGCTTAACTTCTGCTGCTGCCTGTTTGAGTACTGCCTGGGCTTGCACCACTTGCGCCTTAGCTGCCGCAGTGTTAGCTCGTGCTTGATTAACTTGACCTACCGTATCACCTCGCGACTGCTGTAAATTAAGTTGTCCTTCAAGGATTTGGCTGTTGACTTCTTCTATCTCACCCTGTACCCGCTCTACATCTGAACGAGCCTGTTGTTCGTCGGATAGAGCAGACGCAACCTGTGCGTTTGCAGATTGCAGTTGTCCTTGCAGCAGTTGGTCGTTACTGTTATCTAATTTAATTAACTTCTGACCCTTTTTAACAGCAGCCCCTTCGCGTACTGCAATCGACTCAATTCGTCCCGAATGCTTGACGCCAATTTCAGTTTCATAACCTTCAATGCGTCCACTTACCTTGACTATGTCTGCTCTCGGTTGCGGCTGTAAGCTCCAAAATAAATAACCAATACCTGCGATCGTCACCATTGCCAACATCAAAGGAACCGTTTTGGTGCGGTGCTGCTTTGTTGGTTCTACTGGAGCAGGAAGACTTTCTGTGTATTTAGAGACAGTCTGAGCCATGCTATTACCCTTGATTACTAATTTATGGATTGGATTCCCATCTTGCAGCAAGCCTTAAACGAAAGTTTCTACTCTATATATAGATAGGCGCGAAATTATCTCTAACTAAGACAATACAATATGTGTTGTCAATAGAGCTAAGATAAACACAAAATCAACTGCCGAACCCACTAAAGAGCCAAAAATCTTTGTAGGTAAAGCATTACCAAATAACATTACCACTGTTCCCACAAACATCCAAGGCCATTGGATTTCACGCCAAATGTAGAATCCTGCCACACCAACTAATAAAGCGATGAAAATTGTCGGAATTGGCGGTTTACTGTTTTTCGGTTTATATCGCAGACTGCCAGCAACATTTATTGGTGCTAGTTCCAAGTGTTTAAGATTAGTCACCAATCCCAATCCAATCAAACCAAATGTAATCGTCCAGCAACCAGAGAACAAAATCGGTTTACTTGCCCAGAATACACCAGCAGCACTGGCTAGTTTCACAGCCACTACCACTAACAATGGAATCAATAAATCATGTAATAAGAAGCGCAGACGATTAAGTAATTTTAAGAAACTACCTTCATTAATCAAACGACCCAGCGAAACAATGAGATTGTCATAGGTCATTCCAGCTACCACTAACAGCAGCAACAATATGTTGGCATGGTGTGAGTGTTGCCATAAACTTATGCTCCATGTAGCTAAGACCAAATTAGCTACCGTATAGAGTGGATATAAGATAGCCCCCATAATTTAATTCCTAGTATTTTTAGAGAACGAAAACTTAGAGGATGTTTGAAAAATAGTTGGCTGTAATGTTTAATTACATTATTACCCCCCTTAATCCCCCCTTATAAAGGGGGGAAACAAGAAAAATCTGGTTCCCTCCCCAATACATACGGGGAGGGTTAGGGAGGGGTAAAAAATATTTGATACATCAATCATGACTTTTCAAACATCCTCTTAGATTACACAGTTAACTTCTATATATTCTTATTAGGTTCAGTTAATCAACTGAAGCTTTTAAGAAATTAGGTATGAGCTAATGATTGCTTTTTAAAGAAAGCAATGTTTTATACTTTATCATCACTCTATTTAAAACATTGTAAAGAAATAATTAGTTTTAATTTTAAATTTTAAATTTTTAAATAACTCTGTAGGAAATTTATTTAAATGTTTAAATTAGCATCAAAAAATAGATTAAATACCATTGATTTAACCTTAAATTCTGAGTTTTTCGGTCTAAAAGGGTGTTTGAAAAGTCCTCTTGCCTGTAGCAAAACGTTATAGATTGATCCCCCTAAATCCCCCTTAAAAAGGGGGACTTTGATTCTGGTTCCCCCCTTTTTAAGGGGGGCTAGGGGGGATCTAGAAGTACTTAAAATCACACCCAAACACTTTTCAAACAACCTCTAAAAACTTACTTTTTTAGGTCAGGGTGAAATTGTACAAGATATGAGTCAGGCTAAGGCAAACACATCTAAATAAAATTTCAAAGCCTTGACTGAAATGGACATATATGTGCATTGCGCTATTAACGACATTACAAACACGACGTTAAAAAATGAAGGGCTAGAGTCAAAGTTTAACTCCAGCCCTAAATATGTAGCTTTAGGTAATGCCTAAAGCATTAAGTTGCCTAAGAGGGAAAAGTAAATCCCTGGGTTCTTGATCCAAAGAATACGGAGAAATTACCTAATGTACCATTAAGTTGACTAGTACTCTCTGTAGCGACAGCCGTTGATCCACCATTAGAAAAACCTAAGGCGGTTGATGAAGTTGATCCAGTAGCTTGAATACCAGCACCTCCATGAACAGCCTCTAAATCTGTAGCTGATACTTCTTCAAGCAAGCTAGATTGTAATTCAGCAATTTTGATATTAGCCATAATTTCCTCTTTGAGTTTTCTTGGTAGTACGTTGACGTATCTTATTTCCTATCTCTCTAAAATTTCCCCTGATGATTTTTAAGAAGGGAAAGACTGTGAGAAACCATTAGTCGTCAGAGAAGCATTGACAAATGGTGATCCGGCCCCTGCATTTAAGGTAAAAAATGAGTTAGTACCGTTTTGAATCCTTCCTGTCGGGCTCGCATTAACACCTGTGACAGCACTAGATCCAGTTATAACAAATTGGAAATCATTACCGCCTCCATTGATTGCCTGTAAATCGGCATCAGAAAGTTTCTCGAATTGGCTTTCTGGCTGCAATTCAGATATTTTTATCGTAGCCATAGATTCTATCTATTTAAAAGAGATTAATTGAAATTTGAACTGCTTTAGTTCAACACAATAACTATAAACAATTTAGATATTTTTGCAACACTTTTTTCCTTAACTTTTGTAAATTTAATTTTAATATATTTGCTAAAAAACAACAATTTAGGTGGCGTATAACCCCACCTAAATTGTTGTTTTAGTTCTTAATTATCAGAATAATTAATATGCAAATTAGAACTGGTTTGATAATCCACTTTTAGATGAATTATCTGGAACACCAGCACTTTTCATACCATTCTTTATCTAAAAGTGCTTAAATCAAAAGCACTTGAAGCCAAAGTGGCAAACAAGCGAATTGTTGTTTTATTCGACTAAAAAGTTAGGCCGACTTAATCCACTTTTTTAGGAAAGCGAACGCTACCTCTGAGAGGTTATTTGAAAAGTCATGATTGATGTATCAAGTATTTTTTACCCATCCCTAACCCTCCCCGTATGTATTGGGGAGGGAACCGGATTTTTTTCTTTCCCCCCTTGTAAAGGGGGGACTAAGGGGGGTAACAACGCAATTAAAATCACACCCAATCACTTTTCAAACAACCTCTTAAACCTTTGTGCAACAGTAGTTTTACTTTTTTAACTTCATCAATAATCTGTGAAGTTGAAAAAGTATTTGCCAAAAAGCAAGGGTTTTGCCGGATAAAGCAAACCGAGTTTTTAATTTTGGATAAAGTCTAGTTTAGAGTATGCTTGAATTTGCAAACATACTCTAACGCTCAGACTACTTCCGTTAAATTCTATTACGAAACTTGAAAAAAGGTATTTGAGACTAACGTGATCTTCGTGTTATCTTCGCTTGACTGGTGTTACTGTCGCTTTAATCAAAGTTCCACCCGTTACTATTTTATTCCCGGCAGCGTCTGCAAATATTGAAGCAGAACTAATAGTACTAGCGTCTATCTTAGCTCCTGTGTCGTCGTAAACACCTACTGTTCCACTTGTCAATAGTAAAATCGTAGTACCACCGCCTCTAACTAAGTTTTCGACTTTCTCGTCATTTAGAGATTCTAAGTAACTGTGCTGGCAGTCTAAATCACGAATTTTAAGCATACTTCTCCCTTCTTAACTTCCTGTTTACCTTTGATTAACTTCCTATTTAGGATTATTGTCTGAGTACAATCTACTGATTGCCTTTTAGCGCCACAAAAAAGAATAGCACTATTAGAAATGAATAAATAGTAGTTTTACATAATTTTTTTTGCTTACCATCAGACAAAACCTCGCAGTGTCAAGCTATTTAGCTCATTTTGTATTTACAGGTTGTTTGAAAAGCGTTTTACTGTAACTGATTTTAAGTACTTTCATATCCGTATAACCCTAGCCACACATACATTTCAGCCTATAATGATAAGGATATCAATATGATTCATAGCTGAGAAGTTGCTATGGAACTATTACCATTTTTGCGGAGAATATTTAGCGGCTTTTCACGCGATGTTGAGAATAGAAGTGGTTCGCGAATGATATTCGCGAACCGTAAACAGATAAAATGATTTTTCGATTTCAGGTATTAACAAGCGAGTCTGTTATAACACACCAAAACACTACCTCTATTCTTAGTTAGTATACGTATCGTTAGCAGATAAAAGAGTATTGCAAAGTTCTAAAATCGGGCTGTAAAGCAGAAAGCTATCGCTTGGTGGGTGAGAGATGTCTTTGATAATAGGTTTTTTGACTCTGATTGCCACGCAACTATTAAGAATGACTTATTTATATCGATAAAACTATTAAGAATGACTTATTTGTACTGAACTAAACTATAAATCATTACATCATAGATGTTAACTAAATTACATATGTATCTGCTGCTTGCTAGTACATCTCCAAAGCGAAAAATAATGTGGAATTAACTATTGATTGGACAATACGCGCAATAGTGTGGCTAGGAGGATACTTAGAATATATAAAAAATAGTGTGATTGGGATACAAGTTTGGTGAAGAAGTTAGTTAGAGTTGGAAACCTTGTGCCAAACTTGCTTGTTGTATTCTTTATTACATTTTGTTTTACTGTTTATTACATTTTGTTGTACTGCTTATTACATTTTGAAATTAATGGTTTAATTTTAATTGTTTAAAAGCTTTGTAGAGCCAAGAATGGTTCGTATAAGTTATTCGCGAACCGTATATTTTTTGTTTTATGCACAATAATTCAAAACCGTCACCCCAAGAAGATTTATATGCACGCATACATTGCGTAGTTCAAGCTAAACAGCATCTGGAGAAAGAAATCCAAGCAATAAGTGCTTCGGGGGAGGTAGCTGCATCTTCCTGTTGGATTGTTCGCTATCTCGCTAAAGGGAGGAAATCAGTATATTGGTATTATAAACTACAGGCTAGCGCGGCAATATTTCCAACAAAGATTGATGGTAAGAGTTCTCGTTACAAGCACTTAGGCAAAGCTGGTAGTAAAGCCTACTTAAAAGCTGTAGAACAAATTTTTCTCAGAGCCAAAATTGAAGCATTAGATCGTTCAATTGAAACTCTAAACCAAGGTTTGAAAGATTTAATCCAAGAAACTTCTAAATACAACAAAGATGAGTAGTGGGTTCGCGAACATTATTCGCGAACCATTCGCCTTATCCATATTCTGTGAAAAGTCAGGAGTAATATATACAGCAGAATTTAGAATACTTGGTAATGAAGCCCAAACGCTGGATTTACCCCCCTTAATCCCCCTTGCCAAGAGGGGAAATATCCGGTTCTCCTCCAAGGCATCGGGGGAGTTAGAGGGAGTGAGGACAAACTCATACAGTCAGAATGCTTTGGCTTAAGTTGACACCAATAGCAAGATGCATACCCCACATTATTGGATAATTTCTTTGTTGCAAGTCCTTTATATCTGGATAGTTACTAAAGTTGATTTCGCGCTTTGAGTTGCAGATATCGCTCAACTAACTGATCGGCAATTTGATTGGCTGGCGCATCTAGTACCAATACACCTTTTTGTTTCAGTTGGGCATAAGCTACTTGTCGTTGCATTAATAAATCTAGTGCTACTGCACGGGTATAGGCACTTGCGACATCATCTGTAAAGGTGTGTGCTAGACGATCGACTTGTGGATCTCGCAAAGTAACGCAAAATGGAAGGTAACGGGGTGCTAGTTTGGAGAGCGCTGCTAGGAGTTCTGTAGAGGCAGTGACATCAACTAAATCGGTAATCACCACCACCAGCGCCCTCCGAGTTTGTCGCTGCAAAACATTTGTGACTGCCCCCAAATAATCAGATTCAAATAACACTGGTTGAATTGGAGTTAAGCGATCGATTAGCTGATTCAAATGATGTTGACCGCGTTCTGGGGGAATCCACGTATGCATTTGGCGGTCAAATACACCAACACCCACGCGATCGCCTCGATGTAAACCTGCCAAAGCTAAGGATAAAGTTGCATTCAATCCCCAGTCAAATCGCTGCAAATTCTGCACTTTTGCCGTCATTAGCCGGCCGCGATCGAGTAAAATTAGTAACGTTTGTTCCTGTTCTGGTTCTAGAACCCTCACCAGTGGCATGGCATTACCATAAGCCCCAACCCGACGGGCTGTAGCTTTCCAATCAATAAACCGCAAATCATCACCAGTGCGATAGTTTCGCAGTTCGGCAAACTCTGTACCAATACCAGTTTTGCGAGATTGGCGCATCGATCCCGATGATTGCAGTGTCAGACGAATTGTGAGCGATCGCAATCCTACTAAATCAGGATAAACTTTCACTGGCAGACTTTGAGGAATTTGCCAATCATCCCAAGCTAGTCCCCAAAGCCCCAACTGTCTAACTTGAATATTCCCCCAAGGAAACTCTCCCCGCTGTGTCGGGTGGACGGTATACGTCAATTCCTCAGTGCTGTTACTGGGAACAATGGCGCTGAGTGCAGGTGCAGACACGCCAAATCCTGTTGGGTAATAGTCGCGGATTTCAATTTGAGCGTCGGTATTTTGTGATGTCACCTTCAGCACCACTGGATTATCCCGCCCAATGGATAATCGTGATGGTAATTCGCGGGTAATTTGCACGCGAGAACGCCGTATCCGCAAACCATCTGCAACCATCAGTCCGAGAATGATGGCATCAAATAGTACAGTGATGGCGATGGTTGCTTTAATGCTGATAAATAAGGATAGGATCGGGGCGATTGCTATACCTAAAACCAATAATAAATAAACTCGTTTGGAAGGAACCATTTTTTAGAGCCAGAAGTTAGGAGTTAAGTATAAGGTGAATTTCAATGTAACCGAAATAAGAAGACTTGCTAAATTCTTTTATTTTATGCTTGTAGAAAAATAGCTACCTAATGTACTATTTTTTTTGGGTGAAGTAGTAGCAGGTTATATTTCAATACGGTTCAGTTAAGGTTAAAACTCTTTGTCAAACTCAATTTTTTTAACGAACCGCAGAGGCGCAGAGGAAACAGAGAGAAGAAAAAAATGCTTAACTGAACCGTATTGGGTTATATTTTGGACGGGTGTATAGGACTCATATTTGATTTTTAAACAAAACTCAATACAGCTTTATTCCTTCTTCCCAGTCCCCAGTCCCCAGTCCCCAGTCCCCAGTCCCTTAACTCTACGAATGATTCAGAAATCAAATCGGAGTGCTATATGAGAATCTTGCTAATCGAAGATGAAGAAATTTTAGCAAGTGTCTTGTTGAAGTCTCTGACTAAGCAACACTATGTTGTTGATGTCGTACAAGACGGACAAATGGGTTGGGAATACACGCAAAGTACGAACTATGACCTGTTGTTAATAGATGTCGGATTACCAAAACTGGACGGTATTACATTGTGTCAGCGATTGCGTTCTGGTGGTTGCTTCACTCCGATTCTGCTGATGACGGCGAAAGATGGTAGTAGAGAGCGGATTCAGGGACTTGATGCAGGTGCAGATGATTATCTGATCAAACCTTTAGATTTGGAAGAATTGCAAGCACGGATACGGGCGTTGATTCGTCGAGGCGATCGCCCCTGTAGTCCTATACTGGAAGTAGGCTCACTACGGCTAGATCCCAGTAGTTGCGAAGTCACATATAACAACAAACTCCTGGAATTAACAGCCAAAGAATATAGTTTGCTGGAGCTATTTTTACGGAATCCATCGCGTGTTTTTAGTCGGGGGGATATCATTGAGCATTTGTGGACTTTTGACGATCCACCCCAGGAGGAAACTGTAAAATCGCACATTAAATACTTACGACAAAAGTTGAAAGCAGTCGGGGCAGTAGACTGGATTGAAAATGTTTATGGTTTGGGATATCGGCTGAATACTGGAAGAGAGCTGGGGAGGCAGGGGGAGCAGGGGAGGCAGGGGAAGCAGGGGGGGAAAGAAAAATCGCAAGTTGTAATTCCTCAAGTTAAGGAGCAGTTTCAGCAAGCGATGGGTGGCTTGTGGAAGCAATATCAGGGGTTGATGGTGCAGCGGTTGATGGTACTGCAAGAATTAGCAGCAGCACTATCTAGTAAAACGCTGGCTAAGGAGTTACGTCAATCGGCAGAACGAGAGGCGCACAAACTAGCTGGTGTGTTGGGAATGTTTGAGCAAGATAATGGCACTCAGCTAGCGCGGGAAATTGAACAGATTTTAGGGAAAGATGGCGATTTATCAGCAAGTGAAAAGCGGCAATTGCTGACGCTGATTGAAGATTTGGGTAACATAATTAATCTGATGGGGCAAAATGTAGATTACCAAACTTCTACTGCGATCGCACCCGAAATTAGTACCCGATTGATATTAATTGACCCGAATCTGCAACTAGGTTCTCAGTTGCAACAACTCGTTGAGTGTATGGGAATATGCTGGCAGCAAATCAGCAACTTAGAGGATGCAAAAAACTTTCTCCAAACCACATTACCAGATTTAGTAGTGCTAAATGTCGATGATATCAGCTGGCGTAAAGAAAGTTTGGCACTACTTTCGGACTTAGCAACGCGTACTCCACCCGTACCCGTTCTGGTGCTGGCTGCGACTGATGAGTTAGTAGAACGCGTAACTTTTGCTCAGTATGGGGCACGGGGTTTTTTGGTTAAGCCTGTAACAGCTGCTCAAGTTTGGGATGTTTCGTCCCAAATATTACAACGTACTCGTTCTTTGCGGGTAAATATACTGGCAGTAGATGACGACCCACTGATTCTAGCAGCACTGCGCCCAATGTTAGAGCCGTGGGGTATGCGGATGACAGGATTAGAAAATCCGCTACGTTTCTGGGAAGTATTGCAATCTACTAAACCGGATTTGTTGATTTTGGATGTGGAAATGCCTCATATAAATGGTATCGAACTTTGCCGAGCAGTTCGTACCGATCCCCAATGGCAAGAATTACCGATTGTGTTTCTGACTGCTCACCGAGAGATGGAAACTGTGCAGCAAGTGTTTGCTGTTGGGGGAGATGATTATGTGATTAAACCTGTTGTCGGTGCAGAACTATTGGCACGTATTACCCATCGCTTAGAACGCAGTCGTTTACTCCAGTCGCTTTCTACTAAAGATCCCTTAACCGGGCTAGCAAATCAGTTTCAGTCTAACCGCGACTTGCAGCACCTAATTGCTCAAGCTGAGAAAAATCAGCAATCTGTTTGCTTGGCGATCCTAAGTGTGACTGATTTTCGTCAAATTAATATCAAGTATGGTCATCAGGCTGGAAACGAGGTATTGCAAAGATGGAGTCGTTTATTCCAATCGGTATTTTGCAGTGGTGAAGTGCTAGGTTATTGGGGTAATGGAGAATTTGTCGTGGGAGTTTCTGGGTTAACCAAAACAGAAGTAAACCATCGCCTTAGTGAGATTTTAACTACCCTCCGCCAGCAAATATTCACAGCCTTCGATGGCGATCGCTTTCAGGTAATATGTAATTTTGCTGTAGTTGAATATCCCAATGATGGGCTAACGATACAATCTTTATACCAAGTAGCCGCTGGGCATAATTTGTAATTACTGTACTGCAAGGGTTTGATTTATATCGGTTCTCGAATGGAAGCAATACAGTCTGACCTCTCTCCAAACCTCTCTCCTAAGAGGAGAGAGGCTTTGACTTTACTCCCCTTCCCTTGTAGGGAAGGGGCTGGGGGTTAGGTCTGTATTGCACTCAACTGAGAACCGATGTATTTTAAGATGCCTACGGTGGTCACTGAGCTTTGTCGTACCCCTCCGGGGGAGCAAGCTACGCGCTGCGTCTCGTAGAGAAGTGCTGGATACGCTTACGCATTTGTTAATTTGGCGTTCGCATTTGTTACTTCGGCGATCGCATTTGTTACTTCGGGGTTCGCATTTGTTGATTCGGCGTTCACATTTGTTACTTCGGGGTTCGCATTTGTTGATTCGGCGTTCGCATTTGTTACTTCGGGGTTCGCATTTGTTGATTCGGGGTTCGCATTTGTTATTTCGGGGTTCGCATTTGTTAATTTGGCGATCGCATTTTTGTAAAATGAAGAGAATATGTAGTTTTGCTGTAGTCGAATATTTCAGTCAGGGACTAACGATACAATCACTATACAGATTTATTAGTATCATCTTTAGCACAGGATTATTAATTTGTACAGTATTTAATTCATAATAATTACTAATTACGTTAGCGCAGCGGTAGCGTTAGCGAAGCGGTAGCGAGTACTCGAGCGTCCGCAGGAGCGTCATTACGAATTATTTAACAGGAGTCGTTGATGAGTACACAACAGCTAGAGCAAGTAAAGCAATTGCAAGCCATTGTGAACAAGATGGAAGTAACACTTGGTGCGATCGCTGATGCTGTAGTCTGGGTAGGAGAAGACCGACTCATTCAATGGTGCAATTCTCGCTTTGAGTCTCTGGTAAACCAATCTCACGCTACTGTCTGCGGTGGGAAGTTAACTAACTTGCTACCCCTGACACAATTAGGACAACCAGTTGCTTTATCCTGCTATCCTGATGTGCAGATACTCAATGGAGATTATGAAACAACAAATTATCAGTTGCAGCAAGATGAGCAAATAACGCTACAAATTTCCGGTAGCTGTACTGGATTGATTAGCGATCGCTGTGCAATACTGGTAATTCGGGATATCACGCTGACTCAACGCACTCAAGAATCCTTGCAAGAGATTGAGGAGCGATTGCAGACATTAATTAACGCTACACCCGATATTATCTGTTTAAAAGACGGCGAAGGAAAATGGTTGCTGTCAAACCAGGCTAACCTAGAATTTTTAGAGCTACAAGGCGTTGATTATCAAGGCAAAAGAGACTCAGAACTGGCAGAATTTAGTAATTTTTATTACGATGCTTTGCTCAACTGCGATAAAACAGATGAACAAGCTTGGCAATTGGGATGTGTGCATCGGGTAGAAGAAGCTATTCCTCGCCCTGATGGGACAATGAGCAGTTTAGATATGATTAAAGCTCCCCTATTTCACGAAGATGGTAAACGCAAAGCTTTGGTGGTTTTAGGACGGGATCTGAGCGAACGCAAACAAACTCAAGTAGCTTTAGAAAACTCTCTGTCTCTGTTGAGTGCTATCTTTGAATCGATTCAAGACGGTATATTAGTAGTCGATAGCTCAAGTAAGATTGCTAGTTACAATCAAAAGTTCTTAGAAATGTGGTCAATTCCACCAGGACTTTTGACGGAACCAGATCATCCTCAGCGACTAGCATATCTGGCAAATCAGCTAAAAGATCCCGATGGATTTTTGCAACGAGTCCGAGAATTATATTCACAGCCGGAATTAGTTAGTTACGACTGGTTAGAACTAGAAGATGGCAGAGTATTTGAGCGCTACTCTTGTCCTCAGCGCATCGGCGAACAAATTATTGGTAGAGTGTGGAGCTTCCGCGACATCACCCAACGCCAAAGAGCAGAAGCAGCACTGCGACAAAGTGAATTACAATACCGCAGTATTTTTGAAGCAATCAATGATGGACTATTTATTACTGAAATAGAGACTGAAAAAGTCGTCGAAGTTAATCCGGCGGCTTGTCAAATGCACGGTTACTCTTATGAAGAATTTCTCGCTTTATATCCATCTGTTTATATTCATCCAGACTCACATTCTGTTTTTCTAGAGTTTGTCGAGAAAACACGAGCTGGTGAGCAATTTTATGGACAAGCAGTTGATATCTGCAAAGATGGCAGTTTAATAGATGTGGAAGTCAAAGGAACAACCTGCATTTACAATGGCAAGCGACATATTTTAGCAATAGTGCGGGATATTACGGCTCGCAAACGCACCGAGGAGGCTTTACGCCAAAGCGAAGCACAGTACCGCGATTTGGTGCAAACGGCTAACTGTATAATTCTGCGTTGGGATGGCAATGGTGATATTATATTTTTAAATGACTACGGTCAAAGGCTTTTTGGTTTCGATATAGATGAAATTACAGGAAGCAATGTTATCGGTACAATTGTTCCAGAAACCGAAACTTCTGGACGCGATTTGCAGACATTAATGGTTGATATTTGTCAGCAGCCAGAAAACTATCTATTTAACGAAAACGAGAACTTATGTAAAAATGGCGATCGCGTCTGGATAGTCTGGGCGAATAAACCCATTTTAGATGCCCAAGGAAACTTAATCGAAATTCTTTCAGTCGGCACCGATGCCACAGAACGCAAACGCGCCGAAGCAGCCCTCCAAGAAAGTGAGTTAAAATTCCGTAGCATTGTTGAAAATGCCAACGATCTGATATTTGTCCTCTCACCAGAAGGAATTTTTACTTATCACTCACCGAATGTGACTGCAATCATGGGTTACAGCCTAGAGGAAATCGAAGGTCATTCTGTGGTGGAGTTTACCAAGCCTGAAGATTTCGCAATTAGCGCCAGTGCCTTACAAAGGGCGATAACTGGCGAAAAGTTGACTAATATTGAAGTGCGATTGCGCCATCAAGATGGTGGCTGGCGATGGTTCAACTTTAATACTTCCACAATTAACACTCCCAATGGTGAAATTGCGATCGCCGGTGTGGGACGCGATATTACAGAACGCAAACAAGCTGAAGCAGCCTTGCAACGTCGTACTCAAGCCGAAAGTTTAATCAGCAGCATTTCTCGGCAATTTATTGACCAAGATTTAGCAACAGCAATTAATTTTACACTGCGAGCGATCGCTCAATTTATTGATGCTGAACACAGCTGCATTTTTGAATGCTCCCAATATCAACGTGAATTCAACCTGATTCATGAATGGTGTGGCGAAGATGTTGCACCATTGATTGATATTGCCAGAGGTTCGCCTGTGGAAGTTTTCCCCTATTTCTACGAGCCGATTCTCCGTGGTAAGCATCGACAAATCTCTTGTGTGGAAGATTTACCCCTGCATTTACCTGAGCGAAAACTTTTTGAAAGTATGTCGTTTCAGTCTATACTCGCTGTGCCAATGGTTCATGCTGGCAAAGTAGTTGGGTTTGTTGGCGCAGCGATGATTCACTACTCAAAAACCTGGAACCAAGAAGATATTAATCTATTGAAACTGGTAGGTGAAATAATTGCGATCGGTCGAGCTAGATACCAGGCAGAAGAAGCGTTGAGAATTGCCAAAGAAGCCGCCGAAACTGCCAACCGAGCCAAAAGTGCTTTCCTTGCTAACATGAGTCACGAACTCCGCACTCCTCTAAATGCGATTTTGGGTTTTTCCCAATTAATGGAGCGAGACACTAGCCTCAACTCAAACCAGCGTGAATCATTAGCTACCATTAACCGCAGTGGAGAACACTTGCTTAATCTGATTAACGATGTTTTGGAAATGTCCAAAATTGAGGCTGGACAGATCATTTTCAACCCTGAAGACTTCGACCTTTATCTGCTGTTGCAAACATTACAAGAGATGTTCCAAGTGCGGACGCAAGCGAAGCAATTGTTTCTCAGATTTGAAATGGCTCCCAATCTCCCCCGTTACATCCAAACAGATGAAGGTAAACTCCGTCAAGTTCTCATTAATCTTTTGGGTAACGCCGTCAAGTTTACTCAGAGTGGGGGAGTAACGTTGCGGGTGAGGTTGGGGAGTGGGGAGCAGGGAGCAGGGAGCAGGCTTGCCGTGAGCGTAGCCGAACGGGAGCAGGGGGAAAATTCCTCTCCTCTGCCCCCCGCACCCTGCCCCTCTGCCTCTTCCCCATCCTTATTTTTTGAAATTCAAGACACTGGACGGGGAATAGCAGCAGAAGAAATGACTAATCTGTTTCAGCCTTTTGTCCAGACAACCAGCGGTATTCAAACTAAGGAGGGTACTGGATTAGGATTGACTATCAGTCGTCAATTTGTGCGGTTGCTGGGAGGCGATATTCACTTGACGAGTCGCCTTGGGCAAGGAGCTACTTTTAGTTTTGACATTCAAGTGAATTTAGCCGCAGCTTTGAAAACTACACCAAAATTAAATAAGGGACGCGTACTCAAACTGGCAGCAAACCAACCTACTTACCGTATTCTGGTAGTAGATGACCGTAAAGAAAACCGCGATCTCATAGTGCAACTTCTTGGTAGCATTGGTTTTGAAATTGAGGCTGCGAATAATGGACAAGAAGCGATCGCAATTTGGCAAACCTGGCAACCTCATCTAATTTGGATGGATATGCGGATGCCTGTCATAAACGGCTACGATGCAACTAAAGAGATTAGAGCCAGGGAAAAAAATACAACTACAAATTTCCGCACCGTAATTATTGCCCTAACTGCCAGCGCTTTTGAAGAACAACAGGCAAGTATCTTAGCCGCAGGTTGTGACGACTTGGTTCGTAAGCCATTCCGGGAGCAAGTGATTTTTGAAAAAATCGCTGAATATTTGCAAGTACGTTATATCTGTGCAGAAGAAAGCAATGAAGATGGAACAGACAAAAACCTAGAGAATACTCAATCTTCCATCTTGGATCTTCGCTCCGCAATTACCATTATGCCTGCCCAATGGCTAATAGAACTTAATCAGGCAGCCGTTGAAGTCGATGCTGAAAGGATTTTGCAACTAATTGAGCAAATTCCCCAAACTCATTCTGCTTTGACAGAAAAATTGGCAAATTTAGTCCGTAACTTTTGCTTCGATGAAATTATCGACTTAACTGAGGAAAATATCCAATTATGAATAGCAAAACTAAATTCTTGACTTTCAAAGGTGCAAAAATTGGCGACACCGAAGCGCAAATCAAGTCTCTTTACCCAGGACAAATTCAAGTCACACCTCATAAATACGTCTAAAACGGACATTATCTAACTTTCATCCCGAAAGACCGTAGCGATCGCAACTATAGCTACTGGCTAGAAGGCAAAACCAACTACTGTGTAACAATCCAAACAGACCAAGGACGCTACCAATCGATTGTTTACACGGGGGGTCCACAGGATTGTCAGAAGTAGTTACTATCTGGACAAATAATCCATGTCTTAAAAGGTAGCCGAGAAAGCTGAAACCCGTATTCTTTGGTTAAGGCACAATGTCTCAAACGCTGATTGTTTCGTGAATAAGCATCGTCCAGGGGATTGTGCCCTAATGAGTGGATGTTATGTATCGGCTCAATAAACTGGGGTAGCACAGAACATAAAAAGGTTCGCGAGGTATATGCAGCGTTATCAAATATGACACATGACGCAAAAACTTCTTATCTGTGACTGATACCATTTCACGAAATTTGAGTTAAACCAAAAGTAGCAATCACTTGTTTCGTCATCTCCTGGATAACTTTTTTGCTTTGCTCTGGTTTTAATAATCATCTTGCACAAATACAAAATTTGCCCTCAACTCCTTCTCCCAAAATTGCGAGAAGAAGAGCCAATTTCAAAGTCCCTCTCCCTTGGGAGAGGGATTTAGGGTGAGGGCTGAAATTACTCCTCATTTATCGACTTTATTTCTTCAGGGAGTAAAGTAGTTTCATCTTTAGGACGTTCGCCATCTAAGGATTTGGCTATAGTTATATACGGTTTGATAATCAGACTTACACCAATTGTCCAACCTAATGCAACCATCCAACCTGCAAGAATATCACTAGGAAAATGAACTCCTAGATAGAGACGACACCACGCAATTGCGATGATGTATAAGCTGCCAAATATAAGAACCAACCAGCGCCAAGAGGTAGCCCAAGTTAAGAACAGCAAAATTGCTACCAGTGTTACACTCGTCATCGCATGAGCGCTAGGAAATGCAAAACTAGACTCAGGTGCAATGGACTGCCACAATTGTGGACGCACTCGATGCATTAATTGCTTTGCGGTGCGGTTGATGATGACGCTTCCTGCTGAGGCGGTGAGTAAATAAGCTAGCGATCGCCAGCGTTTTTTAAGTAATAATATTAGTGCGATCGCACCCAAAATCAGTATCGCCGTCCAAGGCAACCCAATTGTAGCTAGGGTGACAGCTAAAACATCTAACTGTGGGTTTGTTGTAGAATGAACTGCCAACAGAATCGGTACATCCCACGGAAAACCCGCTTGATTCTCCCATATCCTCACTGTCAGGATTTCAAAAACCTGCAAAGGTAAATAGACTCCGATCAAAAGGAGTAAGAGCGATCGCCAACGAGCAATCAACAGGTTTTTGAGAAAATCAAGCGGCGATTGACTCTCTTTATTAATTTGTTTCTCTTTTTCCATGTCTAAATTTAAAAGGCAATCGATGACTTCACTGATTACAAATTACTGGAAACTTGAGAAGTTCCACAATGTTTACAGTATGACAAATGCTTATAAGTAAGATTATGACAGTTATGGCATTCAATATACTGATAATAACCGCAGTGGGGACAGTAAGTATCAAGATGTCGAATTTTCTTGGCACAATTGACACATCTTGATTTTTGAACTCTGCTAGCTGCTTGGACTTTAGCGTTAAAGACAAATTTTTGAAAAAACTGGATGATTCCAAAACCAATAACTGGAATCAGCAAGATATAAAGATAATTTATCAGGAAAAGTAAACCGCCAAAAATGGCGCTAATTATATCAAATAAAAATTTAAATATTGCACCTACTTGGAGAAATTCAAATATTTTAACGATTAATGGGATAAAAAAGATAACTAGCAAATGCCAGCTAATTAGCGAAACGAGTCCATATCCTCTTCTTTGGGAAAATTTATGAACTAATAAAGCAATGAGAATCAGTGGTAAAAGAAAGAGAGACTGAAAACCAAGTTGAATACTTGGATACCAAAATGATGCCTGCTGATAGCCTTTATCGACTTCTTGGAATCGATTGTTATCTTTAATAAAGGCTATAAAACTAATGCTTTCTGGTTTGGTAAGTAGTTCATTTTTAAGAGTAGAAGTTTCTTGTTTAAGAGTAGAAATTTGGCGATTATTTTCTTCTAATGCCTGTTTAGCTTTTTCAGCACTGACTTGGTTAATTGATTGTTCGCTACTCTGACCTGCAATTTTTTCTAAGAGCGTTGAGTCATACTGAGATTTAATAGTGCTATTGGCTTGTTCCAGTCTACTAATTTTTGCTTGTTTTTGCTCGATAGTTTTGATAATTTGCTGCTTTTCCGAATTCTTAATCTTATCTTTGTAATCGGCATATTGTAAACACGTTTGAGAAACCTTACCCAGATGTCCGGCTTCGGCTTGTTGATAGTTTCCCCGAAAACTAAATTGATTGTTCGTGTAAGATGACAATGAAAGTCTAACAATTTCATAGTCTTTATCTTTAGTAGTTTTTATCCGGTAATTTTGCCACTCTGAATAACATGGATAAGCTTCAGTCGGACTGATATGCCATCTGCTAATATCATCAAGTCCGGTAAAAACATTAATTAAGATAAAAATATCAACTATAATAATGACAATCAAACTGACTTTATTCAGAGGTTCGTTATTGATTGTTCTTGTTCTGCTGAAAAATTGGCTCAAAAGACCACGAATTCTGCTAAACATATTGTATTTTAAATAAATGTAAATTCAATCCGAATCAATTTTATCCGATCGATAGTGAATAGCTGGACAAAAATACATCTACCCATCTGAAGATTTGTTAACTACTAATGAAAAACAAAATCCCCGACAACTTTTACGAAGTCGGGGATTTTGTTTTTCAATTCTGACAAATCAGGCTACGGTCAAAAATATCATGGCTTTCACCTGAAATTGACACAGTTGATGGCTGTGCAACTTTACTTAATACCGCTCGGTTTAAGAATATTCGTAGGTTGGGTTGAGCAATAGCGGAACCCAACAAACCACACCAAATATTGGGTTTTGTTCCTCAACTTAACCTACAATTTTCTATTTTTTAGGCAAAACCTACGCAGTATTGCAATCCTACTCAACCCTATTTAGCAGCGAAGTAGGCTTCTAATGCCTCAGAACCACCAATTAATTTACCATCGATAAACACTTGGGGAACTGTTGTTGCACCTGCAACTGCTTTTAGCGATCGTGTGGTGATATCCTTACCCAGGGTAATTTCTTCGTAGTTGATGCCATGTTCCTTGAGCATTGCCTTAGCACGGGCACAGAAGGGACAACCCACTTTCGCAAACAGGGAAACTACTTCGGGCTTAACTGCTTGGGGGTTGATATATCTGAGCATTGTCTCAGCATCCGATACCTTAAAGGGATCTCCAGGCTCTTCTGGTTCAATAAACATCTGGTTAATTACACCATCTCTCACCAGCATAGAATAGCGCCACGATCGCTTCCCAAATCCCAGGTCTGATTTATCTACCAATAGACCCATGCCTTCAGTAAATTCACCATTACCATCAGGAATTAATGTGATATTTTCTGCCTCTTGATCCTTTGCCCATTCGTTCATCACAAAGGCATCATTGACAGAAATACAGATAATGTCATCGACACCATTTTGTTTGAAAACCGCAGCTAATTCGTTGTAGCCAGGGAGATGAGTGGATGAACAAGTCGGAGTATAAGCACCCGGTAAAGAGAAGACAACTACTGTCTTATTAGCAAATAGCTGATCGGTTGTCACATCCACCCACTCATTAGTATTGCGAGTATGAAAAGTGACATTGGGTACTCGTTGTCCTCGGCGATTGGATAACATAGTTTTGCTTGCCTTTAGTAATCAATTCCAGTCATAACCTATCATGGGAGAACTGGTAAAATGTAACTATCAATCAGCTAAAAGACTTTATTAATGAATGGAGCGATCGCTGCTACAAATTTAGTGGTTGATTCATAGGGTAAAACATTACGCCCGTTTATTTTTATACCTCGACTTTCAGGCAAACAAGCAAGATAGTGAGCCAAGCGTTCATCTGGCGTTTCTTTTTTATTGTCTTGGCTAATACTCGATGTAGTTTCCCCCATAACCGCTAATGTTGGTTGCCCAATAGAGGCAATAAAACTAGTATAATCATCTCGCCAAAACCCTGCTAAAAAAGAAAACACTGCATGGCGGCTAGCAGGATTTTCTGCACCTGTAAGCAATGTATTTAACCACTCTGCATCCACAGCATTTTCAGAAGCAAAGAGTTGACGAATCGAAAAAGAACGCAAAAATTTTGGAGTGCGTGCATAGCGATAAAAAGCACTGCCAAAAGGCGAATCTAAGACATTCCAAAGGAATTTTTCCTGCCATTCTGGTGGTTTATTTGTCATCAAAGCCCACGCTGGCGGCCCAGAAAGCACCAGTCCGGCAATTAAGTTTGATTCCTTTTGGACTAGTTGGATAGCAACTGGTAATAAAGCACCTTGTACTACTAGAATAACAGGTTTTTGGACTACTGTTTGTAAAAAGGATTGCAACTGTTCTGCCCAATCACTAGGAGTGTAAGCTATACGGGGCATTTCACTTTCACCACATCCTAGTAAATCAGGGTTGTAAATTAAATTACGCTGACCTGTACTATACCACTCGCGACAAAATCGCTGCCAAAATCGCCGCGACAATCCCACGCCGATTGGATGAATTAACAGTAAGGGAATGCCCTCAGATGTTGTATTAATTGGTTGATGAACTTCGTAGGCACAACGATAATTCTGCCAACTGTAAAACTGGCTAGGAGATGCTGTTAAATTGGTTGTGTTAGCTACAGCAGATGGTTGCATAATTCCTAGTTTTTAATACTTGCTAAAAAATTATCTGTGGATGAATCAACTCGTATCCAGCTTCTTTGAGCTTTTCATTCGATACCCAAGCATTATATGGGCGAGTACTCTGGATAGATGTATCCCATTCTACTTTGGGTAAATTATGTTTTTCAAATAAGCTATCTAGCAATTCTCGGCTGGTGAGATGTGCATCATCTACCAGATTGTAAATCCCTTGCAAACGACGGTGACGGGCAAATTCTATCGCACCAACAATATCATCTAGATGAACCCAATTTGTGGTATCCTCACCATTGCCCGGACGGGTTGTAGCAGAATATCTACCAAATATTTTCAACAGTTCTCTACCAGTTCCATAAATCCCTCCTAAGCGGAAGATACAAACACGGAGATTTTCGCTAGATGCTGATAGCAACACCTCTTCTGTCTTTCGGAGAATTTGGGCATTTAAATTAGGAGGTGCAAGGGGTGTTTCTTCATCTACCCAGACACCATTTCTGTCACCATATACTGCATAACTACCTGTGTATATTAATTGTTTTACACTCTTAATCTGTTGTAAGCACGAAACTAAAGTTTGGGCAGTTTGTAGGTAAGCTTCTTCATAAACTTCGCTATTTTTTGCCCCAACACTCAAAAGTACAACATCTTGATTATGTAAAACTGATTTTAGACTATCTATGTCATTACCACAGGTAACTACAACTCTTTGAGATACTGATTGTAGAGCAGGGACACGCTCAGGCGAAGTTGTGGTTACACTGACAACAAAATTCATATCTTGCTGCCAATATTGAGCAACTTTATAACCAACATAACCACAACCAATGATTGCAACGTTCATGACAAATTAGACACAAATAAATTAAACTACTCATTGAGACGATTTTCTCAATTAATTGTCTGGAAGTAAATAATTTTAACAGTCCAGAGCTAACAGTCAATCATTAATAGTACAGAACTTCTTACCTAATGACTATTTTGCTAATTCCTTCTCAATTGTGGCAATTATCTCTGGTGAATTTGGCTGGACACTACTATTAAATCGAGCTACCACTTCACCTTGCTTATTAACTAAAAATTTTTCAAAGTTCCAAGCAACAGTTCCCGTTGGCTCAACGGCTTTAGTAAGTCGCTCATAAAGTGGATGCTGCTGTGAGCCTTTGGCATGAACTTTATCGAATAGTTCAAAGCTAACACCATATTTACTCGTGCAGAATTGCACAATTTCTTCATTGCTTCCTGGTTCCTGCGCTCCAAAATCGTTACAAGGGAACCCCAAAATACGTAAACCTGCTTCTCCATACTTTTGGTTCAACTTTTCTAACCCCTCGTATTGAGAAGTATAACCACAGAAGGAAGCCACATTTACAATTAAGAGTACCTGATCGGTGTAGTCGTTTAATTGCTTATCTTCACCGTTGATGGTCTTGACTGCAATATCCGAAATTGTGTTACTCATCTTAAATCTGATTTATAGGGAATATTGCCAAGTTTCCCATATTAAAGGTACTCTAAACCCGGTTTTTTTAAGGAAATTAGGTTTGTTAGCCTTGTTGTAACAATTCGATGTGAGTCATGTAGTTGCAAAACGCTGTATCTTGTATAAATAGCTCGACCAAGCTGCTATCTCAGGATAAGTGTGGGAAATCTGCGTTGCTTTTAATACAAAATTTTGAGTGTAGTGATGAAATGATATACCTTTAAAGTCACAAAGAATTAACTCTTTGTATAAAAAATTAACAATATTCAGAATTATCCAATTTTATAATATCGGAAAATACTTAGCGAGATCGGCGATAATTTTTCAATATACCCGCACAGGTAAGTGGAATAAGGCAGGGTTATTTTTGGGTGGTGGCTTTGATTTATTAGGTATACAGATTTTAGGCGTAGTAGCGATCGCAGTTTTCAACGTCGGCTTTAGCTTTTTGATGTTTGGTGGTCTCAAAGCGCTGGGACACTTATGTGTCATTATTCAAGACAATTTTGAGCAATTTATCAGCCAATTTTTTTCTAAGATTAAAGATGAAGTGAAGAAGACTTGACTATTTCAGAAAATACATCATAAATTTCTTACTAATAACTATAAAAAATATTTACAGATGTGCCAATAGTTTCTTAAACTCCTACTAAGGTTATTTGAGTTTCTGGTTTTTAAACAAGTGGTCTAAAAGAAAAATATCAAAAACCACTGGATTTAACTTCGGACAACAGTTTTTTCTGATTAACCTGTTTTTTCCTTTTTTTAAGGATGGTTTAGAGGATGATGCTCAAATTCATGTACAAACAAAAATCAAAACCAAAAAAGAGGCATTTGTCTGCAAGAAATTACGATATCAATTCACAATCTAACTCTAAAGTCAAGCTATTTAATCTGATTAAGCGACTTTCTCCCAGTTGGCAAGCTTGTTTACCTATCGCTTGTCTGATTGTCTTGGGTTGGGGTTATGCCGCAGTTGCCCAAACTCCAGCCGCAGCGCCAACGACAGCAGAACTCAAAATTGCTATTGACAC
Organism: Nostoc sp. 'Peltigera membranacea cyanobiont' 210A; assembly: GCF_002246015.1. Taxonomy (GTDB): domain Bacteria; phylum Cyanobacteriota; class Cyanobacteriia; order Cyanobacteriales; family Nostocaceae; genus Nostoc. The sequence goes on along the minus strand of NZ_NOLJ01000006.1, from coordinate 3,007 downwards.
CCTGTGGGTAGCGATCGCTGCTTTTTTAGTGTTCTTCATGAACGCTGGTTTTTGTATGTTAGAAACTGGCTTCTGTCGCCAGAAAAACGCTGTCAATGTTCTTTCCAAAAACTTGATTGTATTTGCTCTGTCTACCGTTGCCTTTTGGTCAATCGGTTTTGCCTTAATGTTCGGTGATGGCAATGACTTCATTGGATTGAATGGGTTTTTCTTAAAAGGAGTAGATAATAGTCCCGCCACAGCAGACGCTTATAAAGGTATCTTCAGTGCTCTTAATTGGGCTGGTGTACCTTTAGCAGCTAAGTTTTTATTCCAACTAGTGTTTGCTGGAACAGCAGCAACAATCGTTTCTGGTGCAGTAGCCGAACGGATTAAGTTTATTGACTTCCTAATTTTCAGCCTCTTACTTGTAGGCATTGCCTATCCCATTACCGGACATTGGATTTGGGGTGGTGGTTGGCTAGCAGACAGAGGCTTTTGGGATTTTGCCGGTTGTACAGTGGTTCACTCTGTAGGCGGGTGGGCAGCTTTGATGGGAGCAGCATTTCTTGGCCCCCGTCTTGGTAAATATCAAGACAAGCAAGTTGTAGCAATGCCCGGTCACAACATGAGTATTGCTACGTTAGGCTGTTTGATCCTGTGGTTGGGCTGGTTTGGTTTCAACCCCGGTTCTGTAATGGCTGCCGATCCCGGTGCGATCAGTCATATTGCTCTAACCACTAACATGGCTGCTGCTGGTGGTGGAATTGCCGCCACCATCACAGCTTGGTTGTACTTAGGTAAACCAGACCTGTCAATGATTATCAATGGTATTTTGGCTGGCTTGGTTGGGATTACAGCATCTTGTGCTTACGTAGGTGTCGCTAGTTCTTTAGTAATTGGCTTCATTGCTGGAGTACTAGTAGTTTTCTCTGTAACATTCTTTGACAAACTTGGCATTGATGACCCAGTGGGAGCTACCTCAGTTCACTTAGTTTGTGGTATCTGGGGAACCCTAGCAGTTGGTCTATGGTCTGTTGGCCCTGGTGTTTTTACCTGGTATACACTTGGCCCAGAAAAAGGTTTATTTTCAGGTGGTGGCTTTGGACAGTTTGGTGTTCAGTTGCTGGGCGTTGTCTCAGTAGGTGGCATCACTGTTTTACTCAGTAGTATTTTTTGGTTGGCACTAAAAGCGACTTTAGGTATTAGAGTATCCAAAGAAGAGGAATTAGAAGGTTTGGATATCGGCGAACACGGTATGGAAGCCTACAGTGGATTTCTTAAAGAAGGTGATGCAACGGTATTTTCTGATGAACAAAGCTCAATTGGGAGACTTTAGGGTAAATATTTCTTTGGTTCATTCTTTGGCATATTCTTAATATGAGCTATCAAGACACCATTAGTCGATTGAACTGATTCCGTAAAATTCTCTACCCAAGCGGGGAAAAGTAGGGGGTATAGAACCTCCTACTTTTTGTCTGATTAGTGCTTTATCAAGAAAGGCAGGAGGCAGAAGGCAGGAGGCAGGAGGCAGAGGGCAGGAGGCAGGAGGCAGAGGGCAGGAGGCAGGAGGCAGAGGGCAGGAGGCAGGAGGCAGAAGGAAAATTGCCCGACGCTCTTCGGTAGCGTCTCTACGAGACGCTATGCCGTTGGCGTACCCCTATGGGTCGCAGACAAGCCTCTAGTTCCCGTAGCGTCTCCCCTTAAGAGAAAAGAAGGCTTTACGCTGCACTATCTCCCCCCTGCCCCCCAGGGCTGATTCATTCCCCAAAGAGCTTGAAAAATCAAGGGTTCTAGCGATTAAAAATTAGTTATTTTGTTACTAGCGTGCCGATGAAACCAACTATTTTACTGATATTTCAGTGCTTAAATGTTCATCTCTTCGTCACGCTTACTTACAATTTTCTTGCTAACCATCTTGACAAATCCTGTTTGAAATGGAATGAATCAGCCCTGCCTTTACAAGGGAGGATTAAGGGGGGTAAATCCAGGATCGGGGCTTCATTACCAAGATGTGTGTACACCGTAGCCTTATAAAGGAGAGGGAAGCTAGAGACAGGATAAAGTTTTGCATCTTATTTAATCCATGTTCCTTAAAAATATTTCAACTGGATTTGGATATTAGTATCTGGCCCTGCCACTAAAAATACTGCTTCGCTAAATTTGGGCGCTCTTGTACGAATTTCTGGGTTGCTGGAAAATCCAAAACCTTCGCTTGGGATACCAAAAATATTGCTATTGAGAGTGCGGTCATTATTTTGGTCGTGGAAGACAGCAACGGCGTAACTACCTGCTTTCAAATTATCAAAGGTAATTGGTAAGGGATTTTCAGTAATCTTAGTACACTGCTTTTGTAAGACGCGATCGCCATCGCTAGGAAATCCTTCACTGCTAGCAAATATACTCGCACAGACTTGTCCTTTTTGATTCTTCAAGCCATCAATTTCCACGGTGAGTTTGCCGTTAAAATTTGCTTTGGCACTAAATGACCATGCCAAATTTCCCATCGCTGCCAATAGCAGCATACTAACTCTTAAACCTTTAAGCATAAAATTTTCACAAGGTAAAATGCGATCGCTAAATTATTGAAGGAGGCAGGAGGTAGGAGGTAGGAGGCAGGAGGCAGAGGGCAGGAGGCAGGAGGCAGAGGGCAGGAGGCAGGAGGCAGAAGGAAAATTGCCCGACGCTCTTCGGTAGCGTCTCTACGAGACGCTATGCCGTTGGCGTACCCCTATGGGTCGCAGACAAGCCTCTAGTTCCCGTAGCGTCTCCCCTTAAGAGAAAAGAAGGCTTTACGCTGCACTATCTCCCCCCTGCCCCCCAGGGCTGATTCATTCCCCAAAGAGCTTGAAAAATCAAGGGTTCTAGCGATTAAAAATTAGTTATTTTGTTACTAGCGTGCCGATGAAACCAACTATTTTACTGATATTTCAGTGCTTAAATGTTCATCTCTTCGTCACGCTTACTTACAATTTTCTTGCTAACCATCTTGACAAATCCTGTTTGAAATGGAATGAATCAGCCCTGC
>NZ_NOLJ01000005.1:355812-724396 GCF_002246015.1 Nostoc sp. 'Peltigera membranacea cyanobiont' 210A | reverse complement strand
GTGCGATTCGTTGCCTAGTGAATCACGGTAATCAGTCCGTACATAACTAAGCCAGCCTGACAGCAGATTACTGTCATCAAAAGGCTGAACTCTCGGTCAGATGCAAGTGTAAGCCTTGCCATTCAGACTCAGAATTGACTCCTTATCTGCCCACACCGAACAAGCTCGGTTCTTGTAGAGTGAAGCTGGGAACAGGGCGCAATCAGACGACCGTTGCGGGTTGACACTGGTGCTAACAGGGAGTTCCTATGATGAAACCGAGCCTATAAAAGCGACTTACCAAAAGACAGGGCGCAACTCAAGATCCCCTGACCTCACTGGAGTTTATTCCCGCCGTATCTTGAATCTAATAACGGCAAAGAGTCTAGGGAATCCAGCAGTCGAATTGGCTACATCTAACGGAACAACGCCACATGCTACAACGGGGGGAACCCCCGCAACGCAGTGGCTCATCAATCTCTCCGAGGGAACGAATAAAAACTAACTGTGGGTCTTGAGACAGTCGAATCTCAGGTAGACCAGACGAGCGGAGGAATTCCCACAGTTAGGGTAGGACAGTCCGTAATTGGACTGAGGTGTTCAGAAAATACAAACTAGAGAAGAGAAAATGATTAGACACAGTAGACATACTAGTGAATCTTGGAAAGCCGTACCGTGGAAGAAATTCCGCCGAAATCTTTTCCGCCTTCAAAAGCGCGTATTTAAAGCTGTTCTTGTTGGAGACAAGCGGAAAGCTCGGTCACTCCAAAAGCTTATTCTCAAATCAACCTCGGCTCGATTTCTTGCAATTAGACAAGTATCTCAGCTAAATGCTGGTAAAAAGACGGCGGGTATCGATGGGAAGAAATCACTCTCATTTGAAGAACGCTTCAACCTTGAAGAATTACTGAGAATGAACAGTGGAAATTGGAAGCATCAAGGACTACGGGAAATCCCCATCCCCAAGAAGGACGGGACTACCAGAATACTTAAGATACCTACCATAGCGGATAGGGCTTGGCAATGCCTCGCAAAATATGCACTCGAACCAGCACACGAAGCCACTTTCCACGCTAGGAGTTACGGGTTCAGAACTGGGCGCTCTGCCCACGATGCACAAAAGTACATCTTTAATAACCTCCGCTCTGGTTGCAATGGAATAGAGAAACGAGTTATAGAACTCGACATCGAAAAATGCTTCGATAGGATTAACCACTCAGCAATTATGGATGAACTCATTGCTCCAAAAGGCTTAAAACTCGGAATATACCGATGCCTCAAGGCAGGAGTCAACCCAGAATTCCCTGAACAAGGAACACCCCAGGGGGGAGTGGTCAGTCCCTTACTAGCTAACATTGCGCTCAACGGGATTGAGGGTATACACAGATACCATAAGAATTTAGGATACAGAATCACTGATAAAACCCTGACCAGTGATATTACTGAACCATCAATCCGATACGCGGACGACATGGTTATTATACTCCGACCCGAAGATGATGCAATAGAGATACTTGAAAGAATCAGCGAGTTTCTCCGCAAACGCGGAATGAATGTAAGCCAAAAGAAAACCAAAGTTACCGCCGCGACAGATGGGTTTGACTTCCTCGGCTGGCACTTTAAAGTCCAGAAAAACGGAAGGTTCAGATGCAGTCCCGCAGTGGACAACTTCAAAGCATTTCGTAAGAAGGTAAAACACATCGTCAACAACTCGAATTATGGTGCTACCACAAAGGCTGAGAAATTAGCCCCGGTAGTTAGAGGTTGGAGAAATTACCATAAGTTCTGCAAGATGGACGGGTCAAGAAACTCGTTATACCACATCGAAAAAAGAGCTTACACGGTATTCAACAAGGAAACTAATCAAAATCGCAACTCTAGCAAGAAATTACTAGACAAAGCATTCCCAAAGGTTCCTTACTCCGAAAACAAACACATTTCTGTCAAGGAAACTAAATCACCTTACGACGGAGATACAGCCTACTGGAGCGAACGTAACAGTAAACTCTATGGCGGCGAAACTTCTATTGCTCTTAAGAAGCAAAGCCATAGATGTGCTTCCTGTGGTCTGAAATTCATCGATGAGGAACGGCTTCACCTACACCACATCGACGGAAATCATGCCAACTGGAAGAAAAATAATCTTGAAGCAATTCATGAGAGTTGCCACGATTACAAACACATGAGCAAAAGCGCAAGCTAAGAACATCGGAAGCTGGGTGCGGTGAAAGTCGCACGCCCAGATTTAACTGAGAGGTGCGCGGGATAATACCCGCCATCGACTCAACCAAACAGGGAAATTTTCTTTTATGACAATAGATTCTTTATTTGCACAGTTAAAACACCCCAACCCCAATTTGCGGGAACGAGCCATGTGGGAACTGGCTGATGTCCGTGATGAAAATACCATTCCTCGGCTGATGGGTATTTTAGATGAAGAAGATGTCACCTATCGGCGAGCTGCGGTAAAAGCACTGGGTGCTATTGGTACAGATGCTGTACCGCTACTGGTAGAGTCATTAGTAAATAGTGATAATGCGACCATTCGGGGTAGTTGTGCTAAAGCTCTAGCACAGGTTGCTGCTAATCATCCTGATGTTCCCTTGCCAAATGAGGGCTTACAGGGATTGCAAACAGCGCTCAATGACCAAAATCCAGTTGTTTATATCGCATCAGTAATGGCATTGGGTGAGATTGGTTCTCCCGCCTTTGAGATTTTGACTGAAGCTCTGAAAACAATAAATAATGTTGCGGTGGCTGTGGCGATCGTCAATGCACTCGGTTCGATGGGTGATATCCGAGGGGTGGAAGTACTGACGGCATTGACAAATGATGAATCTATCGATCCGTATGTTCGGGAGTCAGCGGTGAGTGCTTTGCCCCGATTAGATCAAGTGATTAAATATAAGAGAGAGTAGCGATCACTAATTATGCGCTCAAATTGGAAATGTCCATCGCCTTATTCCCAAGCTTCTTCCTCTAACTGCCTCTCAATTTGAGAAATCGCCAACTTCATCACTGCCTGAACCCCCGCTTCTTCTTCCTCAGTTAATGCAGCTTGCAGGGGTTCTAATGCAGCACCGTCGCCAATCTTCATCAATGCCAGAGCCGCTGCTTTTCGGGTTTCCCAATCGGGGTGATGTAGTAATTCAACAAGGCTAGGAATTGCCGAGCGATAGGTGAGGCTACCCAAAGCTGCTGCTGCTTCACACCTGACAATTTCGGATGGATCGTTGAGGGCATTAATTAAAATATTAAATGCTCCTTCTTGAGTACCTTCTTGAGCAATTTTAGCGATCGCACCCACAACCGCAGCCCGAACTTCAGCCGAGTCGGAGTTAATCTCTCGATATAAATGCTCCTTCGCTTCTGCCCCAATAAATCCCAACGTCCATACAGCATGACCTTTGGCACTTTCTGGATAGTCGGTTGACGCTAAGATTTTCAGCAATGCTGGTACAGCTGCCTCACCTATTTTGGCCAGCCCCCCACCGACGAGGTTTTGACCACCATATCTTCATCATTTAACAGGGCATTGACCAAAATCGGAACTGCGATCGGGTCAGCAATCAGTGTCAAGGTTTTAGCGCTGCCTCTCCGCACAACTGGGTTGGGATGATTTGCCACAGCTTCCATCAATAAAGGGGTTGCTGGTTTGCCGATTTTACCCAAAGCCTCTGCAAAACTCAACCTAACCATGCCTCGTGAGTCTCCCATACTCTCAACCATGCGCTTTATTAGCTCTTGGTCATCGGAGTTGAAGGTGTTTAAGCTTAATTGCTCGCTCACTACTGAAAATAAAGCATCACTTTCTGCATGGGACAGATTTAACGAATCTGCCCCGGATTGAGTTTCGGAGTTGAGCATATAATCTCTAGCTAAATTATCAAGACAAATGACTAGTACAACACGGCGTAAATAAACCACCCATTCCAAATCAACGAAACGCTCACGCTGTATTCATTTTGAATTTTGAATTTTGTTAGCGCAGCGTTAGCGAGTCTGCGTACTCTTTCAGAGAAGCAAGCTACGCTTTTAGCGTCTGTCTGCGACACGCTGCGCGAACGTAGAGAGCGTCATTTTGAATTCCGCCTTGCGGTACTAGTTGCTGCCACTCAGGGCAGCCTGTTGATTACGGAGTTCCTGGAGGGCAGAATCAATCTTGGCAAGCTCAGGCTCTAGTTTTGCCATAACGCTTACTCTCATCAACTTAGCCCGTTTTGCTGTTTCCGTAGTTTCTTGAACTATACGTTCCCGATATTGCTCAAGTTCTGCAATCACTTCTGCTACATCTTGAGCGGTTATGTTATTGGCTGTTGTCAATTCTGAGGTTTCATCCATAAGTTTTGTTTCCTAAATATGTGTTTATATGAATGATGTGCGATCGGTGTTCCCAAAAATGTTTGTATTTGGTTACTCGCTAAAGACCAATATTTAGCTGTTACATAAAACTGAACAATTAGCAAGAGGCAACTGAACTAATAGCTGACAAATGCATATATTATGATCTTCTCAGATCGCGTTACCACTGGTAAAGCTTTTTGATGTAAATCTTCAAAAGTTTAACCCAACTACATTCTGGAAAAAGATCGTGGAAACGACAAGAAACAACCCACTAGATATACGCCATATTAGTCCCACAGTAAGAGAGCTAATTAAGCAGTACGCTGCTGTAAATAACTGTACGCAGGCGGAAATGTTAGAGCGTATTGTTTTAGAGTGGAACACCCAACAAAGTGACAGCGAACGACCATCAGGAGATGAGGATGAATAGCTTTTTTGTACAGTTTTTTTGAGGGCGATGATGCGGTTTTTTGGTTTGTTTGGCTCTACCTCGGTCAAACGTTGTTATTTTGGACTCGCCCCCTTTAGGCTTCATCTTTCCAGTCCCTAATCACTAGTAGCCAGTCCCTAGTACGATAGTAAAAGTGACCTGCAAGCAATTATCCAAGAGCCATTTTATAGATCAATGGATAAACGTTTTTTTAAAATGTTTGGGCTAACAGAAGAAGAAGCGATCGCAATTATCGACACACCATTAGAACAACTCGAAGACGCTTCTGATAAGTATATTGCTGTTTCCCATTTAATTAACTTCCCCACTGAGCAATCGATCGCGGCTTTGCTACGGGCGATTGAAACCAGTAACCCTGATGAGTTAGACCACCGCATTGTTCGACGCAAAGCTGTGGAAAGTCTGGGGCGATTGCAGGCACAATCAGCTTTACCTGTAATTCGGCAGTGCCTTAAAGATGATGATATTTATACTGTTGAAAATACCGTGTGGGCAATCGGGTAAATTGGCACTAAAGAGCCAGAAATTCTCGAAGAGGTGGCGCAACTGCTTGATAAACCAGGTCAAATCTATCGAGTCATTATTCACACTTTAGCTAACGCTGACTATCAGCCGTCCCTAGAACGTGTACGGAAGTTTACCCAAGTTGAGGATGAACCTACCCGTAGTGCGGCGATCGCTACAGTTTGTCGCTTCACGGGTGACTACTCCCAATTACCGAGGTGATGGCGCTGCTGCAAAGTTCTAGCGTCAATGCAAGGCGCGGTTCTATTCAAGACCTGATTGATTCCTGCTACTACAAAGCCATCCCAGAAATTGCCCGTTGTCCTGTATCTCTGGTGTTTCGCTTGCGAGGATTGCGGATGCTTTTGGATGCAGGTGTTCCCAGTGGTGAAATTACCTTTACAGAAATTCAACCTTACTTAGAGCAAGTACTCTACGATCATCCCAACGAGCTCGATCTAGTACATGAGTATGATGCTACCCCTGTTCTAGATTTTGTGATTAACGAACTCTACGAAACCAATTTTGGACGTTGCTATTTAGCGACAAAAACCTTACTAGATATCTATCCACAAGAAGCACCAGCAGCACTTTTAGCAACTTATAGCGACAAAGCATATAACGACTATGGCGCTCATTATCATGTGATGAAACTTTTCGGTTGGCTAAAATATGCTCCTGCTTACGATTTATTAATAGAAAACCTGCACAACCGCGAACCCCAGTTTCAGAAATCTCGTGCGGCGTGTGCGATCGCTCTTGGTGAATTGCGTGATTCACGAGCAATTCCTGAAATCAAAATTTGCCTGAATACGCCGATTTGGGATTTAAAATACGCTTGTTTATTAGCGCTAGACCGCTTCGGAGACTCGTCTGGTCGGGAAATTTGCACTAGCGATCGTGATTGGTTAATTAGGGCGAAAGCGACGAGTAATTAATAGCGCTGGCGACTGGAAGTCGCGGCTACACAAACAAAGTCCGCCTCCGCGGACTAAGGAAAGATTGAGGTTTGAAACCCACGGAGGTGGGTTATTGTCTGTGTAGACGTGGTTTTTAACCCAATACGGTTCAGTTAAGGTTAAAACTCTTTGTCAAACTCAATTTTTTTAACGAACCGCAGAGGCGCAGAGGAAACAGAGAGAAGAAAAAAATGCTTAACTGAACCGTATTGGTTTTTAACCGCCCTTTTATATCATGTCCGCATAATTATGCTAACTACAGTCATTACACCCCACCCCCAACCCCTCCCCGCTTGCGGGGAGGGGAGACAAAGCGTAGCTTTGGCGGGGTGGGGTTCTTTGGGTTTAATAAGCAATCAAGCGGACATGATATTACTTGCTACTAGTGCTAGTGACTGCTTCGTTTAAAACTAACTTTGGTTCTGGTGTCTCTTCTTCTGGCAAACCGAAAATTGACCTGTACAACTTTACGTACTCCTTAGCAGATTGATACCAACTAAAATCTTCACTCATACCCCGTTTTTGTAGTTCTTGCCATTGCGGTTTGAAACGGAAGCCTTCCCAAGCTCGGATCATACAAGTGAAAAGGTCAAGCGGTTCATAGCGATCGAAACAATAACCAGTACCGGCAGCATTTTCAGGATCGTGATGGGTTACGGTGTCAACTAATCCACCTGTGCGGCGGACAATGGGTACAGAACCGTAGCGCAAAGCCATCATTTGGCTAATACCGCATGGTTCAAAACGGCTAGGCATCAAGAAGGCATCAGTACCAGCGTAGATCCGGCGAGACAGGGCATCGTTATACAGTAAGTAAGTTGCCATGCGTCCGGGGAAGCGGGATGCTAATTGCCACATCTGAGTTTCATAGTAGCGATCGCCTGTCCCTAACAGCACAAACTGGGCATCTGTATAAGATAGGAAGCGATCGAGGATTTGCAATATCAAATCAATGCCTTTTTGTTCCACTAATCGGGTGACAATCCCAATAAAAAAGGCTTTGGAATTAACTTCTAATCCTAATTCTTGTTGCAAAGCAATTTTATTGGCTTTGCGTTTATCTAAAGTATCAGCAGTAAAGGTTTGCTCAATATATTTGTCATTTTCTGGGTTATATACCTCAGTATCAATACCGTTGATAATCCCAGATAATTTACCGCTAATAAAGGACAGCAAACCTTCTAATGTTTCACCGTAAGTAGCTGTCTTGATTTGCTCGGCGTATGTGGGCGAAACTGTATTTACCTTGTTGGCAAATTGTACCGCCGCCGCCATGACGTTGTGTCCTTGCATATACCAGGGACACCAAGTAATTTTCTCTAAATACCAACGCCACGGCCCTTGATAAGCCAGGTTATGGATGGTAAACACTGTGGTGATATCAGGATCTTGGTGCATCCACACGGGAATCATCCCTGTATGCCAATCGTGACAATGGATAACATCTGGCTTCCAGTAATTCCAGGCAAACTCGGCTGCACCATTAGCAAACAATGTGAACCGCCAATCTTCATCATCTCCAGAATAGATGCGGCGCGGCATGAAGGACGGATGTCCAAATAAGTACAAGGGAACATCAGTACCAGGCAGAACACTTTCGTATACTGCAAAGTGCTGGAACATGGCATCTCCCCACCAAATCGGTTCTTGGGGAATTTCCATTTTGTCTGGCAGGAAGCCGTAGTAAGGCAAGAATATCCGCACATCATGCCCCATTTCTCTCAGGACTTTGGGTAATGCCCCGACAACATCACCCATTCCTCCTACTTTCGCAACGGGTGCTGCTTCTGCTGCAACAAATAGAATCCGCATGGTAATTTTTGCTTCCCTGAGTCTATATTGTCAAATTCACTTTTTGAAATCCCGCTCAACGCGACTTGTCGCGTCTGGCACATCTTTAGTGCAACGGCGATCAATTCTTATCTAATCACATTGGCTTGCCCAATTGCTTAGGAACCGCGCTGAATCACCGCAAAAATTTCTGATAAAATTTCTTGCGCTCCCTGTTGTCGCAACAGTTCTGCTAGTTCTATGCCTAGTGCTTCGGCGTTATTGGCAAGTCCGGTGACGGTATCTTTGACGAACTTTTGACCATCTACACTGGCGACTATCCCGGTTAAGGTCAAATTCTCACCAGATATCTCTGTATTTACACCGATAGGTACTTGACATCCGCCCTCTAGAGAACGGAGAAAAGATCGTTCGGCGAGACAGCGATCGCGTGTTTCGGTATGTTCAATTGCTTTGAGTAGAGATAGCACTTCACTATCATCAGCACGGCATTCTATCCCCAAAGCTCCTTGTCCAACGGCGTGGAGGGAGATTTCTTTGGGTAGAACTTGATGAACGCGATCGCCCATTCCCAATCTCTCTAATCCTGCTGCTGCCAAAATCAAAGCATCGTATTCACCTGCATCCAGTTTTGCCAATCGTGTAATCAAGTTTCCCCGCACATCCTTAAAGGTAAAGTGAGGAAAATGATGGCGTAACTGTGCTAACCGCCGTAGAGAAGATGTACCAATTACCGCACCTTCTGGCAACGTATCGATTTGTTTATCTTTGTGCTTTTCATGCACCACTAATGCATCTGCTGGGTTTTCTCGTTCAGTAATTGCTGCTAACGTTAACCCTTCTGGTAAGTGAGTCGGCAGATCCTTAAGAGAATGAACTGCAAAGTCAATCTCTTGATTGAGCATTCCAACTTCAAGTTCTTTAGTAAAAAGTCCTTTATCGCCAATCTTAGCTAATGCTACATCCAAGATTTTATCGCCTTGGGTAGACATGGTGTGGACTTCAAAAGTGATATCAGGAAAGCTTTTCTGGAGCTGCTCTTGTACCCAGTAGGTTTGAACCAGAGCAAGTTGGCTTTTGCGTGAGCCGATCCGAATAGTGCGTGGGGGACTAGAAACAACTGAAGTCATAAAACAATATAATATCGCAGGCGATAAATTCACTTTCATCTAGACTACCGTAGTCAGGGACTCATGCGAATTTTGGGTTTTAGATTTGGGATTTTGGATTACAATTCTTTACCAAAAGCTTGTTTGTGAAATCTCAAATAATAGAATTTTTATGCATTGAGGATGTTGCGATCGCTCACAATGGCGATCGCTACACCTTCAAGTTTCAGCTAGTACCCACCAAATTTTGGGAAATAACCAAATGTAGTCAGCAAACTAAACAAGACAATCAGTGCCAGCGTCGAAGCTAATAGCAATAACACCACATCTCTGTCAGAACTGCGTAAGAAGGTCTGTAAATTAAAAGGCTCAACCTGCTTTCTCATCAAGGGAAGCGGCAATTTATCGCGATAATCTTCGCCATAACGAGCCATTCTGGCAAAAGGTAATTCCCCTAGAGAGTGTCCTTGTAAAATCCGTCGCCGTTGATAGGGGACTGTATTGTAACCAAAGTTACTCATGTACTCTTCAGTATCCACCAAATCGTCGATAAACCTGTGCAGTCCTTTACTAGCTAGCACAATCGACCAAGCTAGTTTTTCGCGTTCATTGTAAACCTCACGACCCAATAGGCGCTGTACGCATATCTGCACAAAGCGATAATTGTTGTTGCTTTCGTAATTGAGTCGCCGGAATGCATCAGATATTGCTAACCCTCGAATGAAATCTCTGACTGTAATTTGACCAGTTCTCAGTTGGGATTCTAGACAGGTTTGGCGGTTGCTATCTAGCATCTGTTGTTCGTGGAAAATCTGGCGATAGGCTGCCTTAATCAAGGCATCCATTTCTAGTGATGATTGCAGATATTCGGCTGTATAAATTCTAGGTTGCTCGTCGCCAAGAATCTCATATCCAGATACACGATGATTTCGAGATGAAGGGGAATAGCTTAACAAAGGAATAGACATATTAGAGCTAGAAAATTGAAGGGATTGGGCATTATGTATGAGGCAAAACAGTTCTGTTAGCGAAGCGTTGAGTCAGTTCCGAGTTCTGAAGATTCCCAACTCAGCACTCCTTAAGAGCATTTGTTGCTCTTGTCTCCCTTATCCCCAGTTATTAGCCCTTTGAGTTGTAATTGCCGCAAAACTGACTAGTAGTATGTCAAGTTTAAGTTCGTAGTAAGGACTTCAGTCCTTATTTTCTAAGCACTAAAGTGCTTACTACAAACCCTCAAGATTAACTTAGACATTGTACTGGTGGTCTATCAAGCGAAGTTTGAAGGGTAAATAAACGAACCACAGAGGCGCAGAGGGCACAGAGAGAGAAGAAAAGAGATGTTTCAGAAGTGTCTCACCCAGCATAGTTGGCTTGACATTGTACTAGTAGGCTGTAGTGGAACTTTGCCTAACTTTAATAAGTTGCTCAAGCAGTTGAGATGTTAGCTGGATTTACGCATTGATGGGAGCGCAACTGAAAAGATGCCTAAAATTCAATCCAATTGCCCGATAACAATGGCAACTGCTAAAAAATAGGCAACGATACAACTCAAATTTCGCTACTAAACGGATAAACTTGCGATCGCTGATTTCACTTTGCTGAAACTACGACTCAAGAACAGTAATTTGCTCACTTCCCATAATATAGGAATTTCCTAAAACCTGTCTATATACAATTCTGATGATGGCTTAAATTTTTCTACCGACTAACCAAACACCCTTCCAGTTGAGTGAGTCTTTAGAAACAGGCGGCTAAAAATAGAGTTCTTTGGGAAGGTTTTAAGAACGATTAAAGATTCTTGCCTTTTCTTGGTGTATGATGCGATCGCACATTCCGCTGAACTTGCTCAATATCTCTAAAAAACTCAGCCTTAAAAGGGAAGTTGAAAATTTACAGGAATGCTAAGAATAATTTGTTATCTTCATTAGTTATCCAAGCTTAGTTATTATACCTTATGAATCGTTCCGCCTGTCTCATCTTCAATCCTGTTGCGGGTCAGGGCGACCCAGATACAGAGCTAGCAGAAATTCGGGCAATATTAGAGCCAGATATCGATCTAGATATTCATTTTACAACTGAAGAAATTGATGCTGACCAACTGGCATATCAAGCTGTAGAGCGAGGAGTAGATGCAATCATTGCTTCTGGGGGGGATGGTACTCTCTCAATAGCGGCGGCGGCTTTAGTGGGAACTGATATCCCATTTGGGATCATTTCCAGAGGAACAGCGAACGCTTTTGCCACAGCTTTAGGAATTCCTGACACGATCGCAGGTGCGTGTCAGACAATTTTGCAGGGAGCAACCACTCATGTAGACGTAGCTTATTGCAACGATCGCCCAATGGTACTTTTAGCAGGTATTGGCTTTGAAGCTGACACTGTAGAATTGGCAGACCGAGACGCCAAGAATCGCTTTGGGATGATGGCCTACGTTTTGGCAGGAATCCAGCAATTAAGAAATTTAAAAAACTTTGATGTTGAAATTGAAACTGAAGACAGGATAATTAAAACTAGTGCCTGTGCAGTAACGGTAGCAAATGCCGCGCCTCCCACTTCAGTTTTGGCTCAAGGCCCAGCAGGTCTGATTTATGATGATGGGTTACTAGATTTAACGATTGTAGCTCCAACTAACAAGGCAGGAGCGATCGCTGCCACGTTTCATCTATTTCAAACGGCTTCCACAGGTAACGCCGTTGAACGGGATGATATTGGTTTTCTGCGAGCGAAACAATTTAAAATTACGACTGAGCCACCACAAAAAGTTGTTCTAGATGGTGAAATAGTAGGCACAACACCTGTAGAAATTAAGTGTGTACCAGCAGGCTTAAGAATTTTTGTGCCATTAGTAGAAGAAGTTGAGCCTACCGAAAAACTAGAGGGACTTCCTAATCTGATTATTGAGATGAAAGACACAGCAGAAGAATGAGGGCATGGGAAAAGGCAGGGGGCAGGGAGCAGGGAGCAGGGGGGAAAGAGTTAATTTTTTATTCTCCCTCTTGCCCCCTGTCCTCTTCTTTGACTCTTGCACGATTCCTAATTGAAAACTCAGGAGTAGGTTGCATTGAAACTTGTATCTGATCCAGCGATCGCTAAGAAAATTCGGAAAATGAATCAGCGGGTGCGGTGGCAAGATCCGTTAATTGTGGAACGGGATATCGACCAAACTCGGCTGGTTTTGGAAGATGGACAAACAGACAATTCTGAGTTCTCATTTTTAGTCATAGGTGATAGTGGTTCCGGTAGACACAGAGGACACAATCCTCAGCGACAAGTAGCTGAACTTATGCTGCCCCATCACAACGAATCCCGTTTTATGCTGCATACGGGGGATGTAATCTATTTAGTGGGATCGAGTGAATATTACCAGCAAAACTTCATCCAGCCTTACCGAGAGTTTCTCTTGGGCGCAGAGCATCGCAAACGGATTGCTTATGACCAGATGGTTTTTAAGCTGCCCATTTTACCTGTGCCGGGAAATCATGATTACTATAACTTGCCAATTTTATTGAGCTTGGCATCTCTAACAACATTACCCATTCGTCACCTGTTGCGATCGCGGTTAGACCTAGATGTGGGTTTACATGGCTCAGGATGCGGTGACGCTTACGCAAAGGCATTTCTCGACTATCTTCAGGCGTTTCAGCTTCCAGAAGAGTTAGCCAGTCACTTAGATCGGCACTACACAGCCAAGACAGATACAGGTCGTTGTCTTTCTTATCAACCTGGGCAATTTACCCGCCTTCCCAATCGCTATTACACTTTTCGTTATGGCGGTATTGATTTCTTTGCTTTGGATTCTAATACATTTAACGATCCACCACCGCTACCGAAAACAAAAAAAGGTGATGCCGATCGCAAACTCTTAGAAAAACGCCGTGAAGATTTCGAGCAAGAAAAGCAGGAAATTATTGAAACTTCAGCCAAACTTCGCCCCGAAAATCCGAATGAAGCCGATCAATTAGACGATTTCCATGCCAAGCTGTCACAAATTGAAGAAATTATTGTTGATATCGATAAGCAACTAGCCACTAATAAAACAACCCTGACTGACACTGAACAACTGGATTGGCTCAAGCAAAGATTAATTGAATCTTGGAATAATCCTGAAGTTCGGGGAAGGATTATTTATTTCCATCATCCTCCTTATGTAACTGAGGCGACGAAGTGGGAACAAGCACAAACTCTAATCGTTCGCGATCGCTTGCGTGGCGTGTTGGATGCGGTAGCTAAAGAAATCGGTTCCTTAAATCAGGGTCGTCCTTTGGTCGATTTGGTATTAAACGGTCACGCCCACTGCTTGGAACACCTGGAAACGATGGATACGGGACACGCTGATTCTCATATCCACTGGATTGTTTGTGGCGGTAGCGGGTTTAGTTTGCGACGCCAGCGAATTGAGGGAGCAGATTTGATGGAGACTTTTGGGAATGAAAATAGATTAGTGGCGCGATCGCATCTCTTCATCGGTCGCAACGGTCAAGGTTTTCAAAAGCGACGACCTTATTCAGGTTTACGTATTGACGTTAAAGGCGATGGACAGCCTAAGTTTATTGTCCGTCCTTTAGTTACCGAATGGCATCAGCGGCAATGGCATAATCGCGAACTTGAGCCACTTATTATCTAGTAATACTGCTGTATTAAAGCCGTAGAAACCCAAAGCGCTTTGTCAATATCATGTCCGCATAATTAATTAGTTATGCTAACTACAGTCATTGCACCCCACCCCTTAATCCCCTCCCCGCTTGCGGGGAGGGGAGACAAAGCGTAGCTTTGGCGGGGGTGGGGTTCTTCAGGTTTAATAAGTAATCTAGCGGACATGATATAAGTCCCCAATGGGATTGTTTCGACTCGTACCAATAGGAAAAAAGAATGCAACAAATAGACCATTTGTAGAGACGCGATTCATCGCGTCTTTACCCAAGGATGTGTTGCAATCATTAATTGAATTGGTATCACAATAAATGTAGAGACGTAATATGTAATATGATGTCCGACTAATTAGTTATAATTCTCAAATCTATGCAGAAAGCGTAAAAACCCTGCCGCTCTGCGGTCTTAAAGACAAAATATAAAAAATTAGAGACGCAGTTATTGCGTCTCTAGAAACCACCTATTTAGCCTTCTTACGTGTAATTGCACTCAGCAAAAGAGTTGTTAATTAAATTATTCCTGGGCCTCTACCGCGGCTGTCACCCTTATCTGTCAACTTGCCTTCCTCGTCCTGATTCACTTCTCCAAGTTCTTGGATACGTTCTTCCCTATCTTCTGCCGCTTGCTGGCGTGCATCACCCGGTTCTTCGTAATACATTTCCGGTTCAATTGCATAGTTATTAGACAAACCTTCTCTGTCCACGGTATAGCCGTCAGTGGTGCGTATACTTTCTGAATCGGTTTGATCGTCGGTAGGTGCATCTGCTTCCCGTTCTTCTGTGGGGAGGGTTTTGTACTTATCTCCTTCTCTTTTCATTCTAGCGGCGGTTTCAGCAGGGATAATGCCGCGATCGTATGTATCGACTTCCGCGCGATCGGATGAATCTGTATCTCTCTTAACTGCTTCATTAGCCATAATTTATGTCCTCGTTAAAGAATCTATTAAATAACTTCAGAAACTAGATTAGGCTGTTTCTTATCTCCAAGCTACTATCTTGAGAAGTGACTTAAAATTAAAAATAATGTTATATTCTCTATCTTTTGATGTATCTAAAAGACTAAAATGGAATCCGGTTAAATACTGTTGATTTACATTTCTTGGTAAAACAAGGGTTTTAGTTGAGTCAACTTAACATTAAAAGGGCAATTAGAAACCGCAACTATACAAGGGTTTACCCAAGCCCGCAGAGGCGGACGAGAGTTTATATAGCTGCAAATTCTATTTGCCCGTGGAAATCCTAATTTAATTGCGAGTAAATTTACTCGCCCACAAATTGGTTTTTCAGTAATTGAATTTCATCGGCTAATTCTTGGCGAGTTGAAGCCTTTAGCAGATAACGGAAAACAAACCAACTGGTGTAACTAATTCCAACTAACTCAAAAAGTGGTGAGAGTAGGGGAATATCATTGATTGCAGCTAGTACCGTCAGTACTACTCTAGCTGTAACAATCGCTGCCAAAATTAAAGCAACAGTTATTAGAGGCTGCTTGTAGTCCTGAAAAAAGTCACTTAAGTATTGGGGCAGTTGCTCTAAAAATTGAGAAATTTGTCTACTAATTTGCTGCCATTGAGATTCAGGTTCAGGTGCTGGCGGTAACTTTGGCAAGTTTGCAGTATCAGTACCTTCCAGTGCTAGCGTACCTTGTGATAAGGAAGCATTGATGGATTCACGTTGCTGTTGTTCGGTTTCCATAGTTTTTATGTTTGGTAACTACAAGACTTTGTATAACTGAACTGAGCATCAATAAATATAGTTATTAAGGTCGTCAGGTTTCAATTATTAGTGGTCAGTTAAATTTATTACTGACCACTGAGAGTTAGCAGGAGCAGTTAAATCTGTTTACGCCTACTTGCTCACTTGGATTTATTAGTTAGTTGCCTTAGTTAGTTACTTTGGCAACAGTGGCTTTCACAACTACACTATTGACACCTTTAATTTCCTTAGCTAATTTTTCAATTTTAGCCAACTCCTGCTGATTGGTGACAGTTCCGGCGACAGTCACAATACCGCCGTCTGCGGCATTAACTGTTAGTTGACTCTTGGGTATATTAACCTCCAATT
This sequence comes from Nostoc sp. 'Peltigera membranacea cyanobiont' 210A, assembly GCF_002246015.1. Classification (GTDB taxonomy): domain Bacteria; phylum Cyanobacteriota; class Cyanobacteriia; order Cyanobacteriales; family Nostocaceae; genus Nostoc. The sequence goes on along the minus strand of NZ_NOLJ01000005.1, from coordinate 708,546 downwards.
TGGAGCGAACTTCACTTTCTAAGTCAGCTTTAGCTCTTTTTGTATCGCCACCAGTGGTATTATTGCGCTGTTCGCGGGCGCGAATATCAGAATTAGCTTGTCTTCTGCGAACTTCACTTTGTGCGTCTTGCTGAGAAGCTTCTGTTGTTTTTGCACTTGGTGTTTGGGGAGCTTCATTAGGATTGTTGGGTGCAGATTCACTTGTTTTAGAAGCGTTATCACAAGCAGCAACACCAAACACTAAAAGGCAACTAATTACGAAGGGGGTTAGCTTTTTCATTGGTTTAATTCTGAATCAGAAAGTGAAATCTATTGATATTTACGGCAAAAGTGAGGAGCAAGTTTTGGTAGTCAGGAGCAAAGTTTTCAAATTATTGCTCCTGCAATTTTGTGCGAGGGAAAACTACTTTAAATTAAAGTACTTCATCACGACGATCGACAATAACTACAGCAGGATCGTTTCTATTAGTCTCTGTTGAGTAATTGGGGCGAATGGGATCGACTACAGCTGCGTCATTATGCGTTACTCGGTCGGAACCTGGACGATATTCACTAATTTCAGTGGCATCATAGATTGCAAATTCTTCAATACCTCGACGTTTGAGAATCGCTTCAGCTTGGTGGATTTCAGCGTCTGTACCATCGAGAATTACTAAGTAGTCACCTTTTTGGAAGCGATCGCTATATACTCGCGCTCTGTCTTCGGGAATTCCCAAGCCAACAAGTGCGCCTACAATACTCCCTGCTGCTGCACCGATCGCACCACCAGCTAATGTTGTCGCCAAAGCTGTTGCAACTGCGCCACCGGCAATCACGGGGCCAATTCCTGGAATTGCTAAACTCCCAAGTCCAACTAGTAAGCCAGTCAAGCCGCCCAGAACACCGCCTGTAGCTGCTCCAGTTTTTGCGCCATCGTCTGCTTTGTTACCACTACCAATATTTTTGTCTACATCTACACCAGCGATCCCCTGACCGTTTGTATCTTTGGCAATGATGGAGACTTGATTCAAGGAAAAACCTGCATCTCGTAATTCTGTAATTGCTGCTTCTGCATCTCGACGATGAGAAAATACCCCGATCGCCCGTTTCGCAACACCACTGTGACCAGCAGTAGAAGTTGGAGTCACATAACCAGTGGTTGTATTTGTCGCATCTGGGTGGTCGTAAATGCCAAACTCTTCCACACCCTGATGATTTAAAATTGCTTCAGCTCTAAGTATTTCTGCCTCTGTACCATCGAGAATGACTAAATAGTGTCCTCGTTTAACACGTTCGTCGTAAACTTTAGCCCGTTCTTCAGGAATTCCTAAACCAATTAATGCACCAAGCAAACTACCAGCGACTGCACCAATACCAGCGCCAGCGAGAGTTGTAGCTAGGGTAGTTGCTGCGGCTCCAGCCAACATAATTGGCCCGATTCCAGGAATTGCTAAAGTGCCAAGACCGACTAATAAGCCAGCCAATCCGCCCAAAGCACCGCCTGTAGCTGCTCCAACTTTAGCACCTTCGTCAGATTGGTCGCCAACGCGATCGCTCACATCCGCACCAGCAATATCCTGTTTGTCTCCATCTTCGGTAATGACAGAAACTCTGTTCATGTCAAAGCCAACTTTTTTTAATTCATGTAAGGCATGTTCAACATCTCGACGATGAGAAAATACACCTACAGCACGTTTATGTACACCTACTACCATTATTCTTTCTCCTCAGCAAAAATTAATTATTTACTAACTCATAGCTCGTAATAACCCTTATTAATACATGTTTCTATTTTTTTTTCATCAATCGCTTGGAAGAATTTTTATATCTATCATTAGATATAGGTGGCTTTATCTAAATTTAGTGTAATAACCAAATCTCAACTAGAAAATATATTTTATTTTCTAAAGTTTTTATAATAATTAATTCTCAGTTTTCAATTTCTCAATAAAATTGATACAAACAACATTATTTTCTAACGTTTGCTACTGTAACTCACCCGTTCAGAACCTGCCATATCAGTAGATACAGTTTTATGATATTTACTTTTGCCTAATAAATTTTCTTTGATAAAATATTAACTAACTCATAAGTTTTCCTTGAGAGAGAAGATAAATATTTATTTTTTTTAAATACGACTTTTGGACAACCAACCTATTACTTAAGAAAGTACCAGCTTACATAAATGATAATTAAGCTGATAAATAAGCCATTTTATGAATGGGTATTTAATTGAGTACAAGTGGGAAAGTCCTATGTTTCAAGGTGTTTTAACTCTTTTTGAGTGGAATTGGCTATCTTTTGGATTAGCGCCCATAACTTTAGCTCAGGAAGTACTAACTCCAGAAGAAGCGTCAGTTGTTTTCTCTGGGCCTAAATTGTTGGTGGCACTGCTAGCTGGGGTTTTGATGGCATTTGCCTTTCAATTGTTATTGACAAACTTTTCAGTTGCAGTCGGAATTTCATCTTGGGAAATTGGCTCAGATTCTGATGATGAGTCTGAAGGTTTGGGTAAGACAATTCGTAAAGGTCAAGCGAAAGTTGGTGCTTGGGCATTAATAACCGTTAGCATCGCGTTATTTATTGCTTGTTTTTTAGCAGTAAAACTTAGCTTAATCGAAAGCGCATTTTTAGGAGCAATTATTGGTGTAGTCATTTGGTCTACCTATTTTTCACTAGTAATTTGGTTGGGTTCATCAGCAGTAGGTTCTTTAATTGGTTCTATATCTAATACTGTTACTTCTGGTTTTCAAACTCTGATGGGCACGGCAACTGCTGGCATCGGTGCGAATACTGCAAAAAAACAGTTAATTTCTACGGCTGAAGATATTACAGCCGCAGTCCGGCGGGAATTAACTTCAGGTTTTGATTCGGAAGGGATTAGAAATACGCTCCAAAGTTCTTTAGGTTCTCTGCAATTGCCAAAGCTGGATATCAAAGAAATTCGGAGTCAATTTGACCAGTTTCTTAAAGATACAGATTTGCAATCCGTTGCTAATAGCGACCTATTGCAAAACGTTAATCGCCAAACCTTTGTTGATTTAATCAGCAGCCGTGGCGATTTATCTAAAGAAGATATCAATAACATTACTGACCAATTTGAAGGTGCATGGCAACAAGCTTTAAATCGCAAAAATCCCACAGAACAAGTAATTAATTTACTCAAGTCTGCTACTCCTGAAGAACTTAATTCTGAACAATTGGGTGAACGGCTTCAAGAACTGGTTACAATCGGAGGCGGTAATGGCAATGGTGTAATCAAACAAGCTATTAGGTATGGCTTAAGTGCAGCTGCGCCAGCAGTTCTGGAACGGGTAAACCTTTCTAATATCGATGTGAACAAAATTACAACTCAGTTGCAAAAACTGAAAGAAAAAGTTCAAGATGTCGATGTTGAGAAAGTCACAGAACAATTTCAAAAGTTTAGAGAACAGGCAACTGAGCAAGTATCTGCAAAATTACCCATATCACTGGAAAATGCAATTAAGGCAGATGTAGAAGACTACATATTGCATTCGTTCCCTTGGCACTTTAACCGAATTACCTTAGTAGATGAATTTAAAGAAGTCATCTATGACGTAAATGCAGATCCGACAACTGTGAGACGAGAGTTGGAAGAAATTAATCAAGAATATTTCAGCAACTTGTTGAAGCAGCGCGGTGATATTAGCGAAGCTAGGGTGAAAGAAATTTCCGAACAAATGGAAAGCGATCGCTTGGAAGTTTTAGAAACTGTCAAACAGGCTCAAAGTCGCGAACAAGGACAAGATTTCCGCAGCCGCGTCGAAGATTATCTGCGTTCAACGGGTAAAGACGAACTCAATCCCGAAGGTATTGAACGAGACTTTGGCAAGTTGCTGGACGATCCACAAGCTGGGTTTGAAGATTTAAGTAGCCGCTTCGGCCAATTTGACCGCGATACTTTTGTACAATTGCTGCAACAGCGTCAAGATATCAGCGAAGAGGAAGCTAATAATATTGTTAGTCAACTGGAACGCAACCGCGACAATCTCTTGAATCGTGCGAGAGAATTGCAAGAGCAAGCAAAAGCTAAAGCCGATGAACTGCGCCAAAGAGTTGAAGAATATCTGCGGAATACTAATAAAGACGAACTCAATCCCGAAGTTATCAAACGTGAGTTTAGAGTTTTACTAGATGATCCCCAAGCCGGAATTAGCCTTTTGCAATCGCGCCTATCGCAATTTGACCGCGATACCTTGGTACAATTGCTCAGTCAGCGTCAAGATTTGAGCGAAGAACAGGTAAACGAAACTCTCGATCAACTTGAAGCAGTCCGAGATAATATTTTGCAAGTACCGCAACAAGCGAAAGAACAGTACGAAAAAACGACAAAAGCGATTGCCGAATATCTCCGCAATACCAACTTGGAAGAACTTAATCCAGAAGGTATTAGAGCCGATTTGGAAAAATTACTCGACGATCCTCAAGCTGGAGCCTTAGCACTGCGCGATCGCTTATCTAATGTCGATCGAGAAACCTTAGTTAAACTCGTGAGTCAACGCGGCGACTTGAGCCAAGAGCAGGTTAATCAGATCATCGATCGCGCTCAAGATGCCATTGGTGATATTCTGAGAGCGCCACGACGTTTAGCGAAGCGCACCACTCAACAAGCTTTAGATTTTGAAGCCAATCTCGAAGAATATCTGCGTAATACCAACAAAGAAGAACTCAACCCCGAAGGAATCAAACGCGATTTACAATTGCTGCTGTCTTCTCCCCGTGCTGGAATTGGGAGTTTAAGCGATCGCGCCTCAAAATTTGACCGTTCGACAATTGTGGCGCTATTATCCCAACGTGAGGATATCTCAGAAGAGGAAGCTAACCGAATTGTGGATCAAATTGATTCTGTTCGTAGCTCGATTGTCGAACAATTCCAGCAGATTCAGCAGAGAGTGCAATCAGTGCTAGATGGAGTTTTTGCCAAGGTTCGCAACTACCTCAACTCCCTGGATCGTTCCGAACTCAACTATGAAGGGATTAAGCAAGACTTTGCGAAAGTGTTTGACGATCCCCAAGCCGGATTTGAAGCCTTGCGCGATCGCCTCAGTGAATTCGATCGTGACACCTTAGTTGCTGTATTGAGTTCTCGTGAAGATATTTCCGAGGCCGATGCTAACCGCATAATTAATCAAATAGAATCGGCGCGGGATGGCGTATTGCAAAGAGCCGAACGCATCCAGAAAGAAACTCAAAAACGCCTGAGAGCGATTCAAGAGCAAGCTAAAAAGCAAGCCGAAGAAACCAAGAAAACCGTTGCAAATGCCGCGTGGTGGATATTTGGCACAGCGATTACTTCTCTTGCTGCCAGTGCGATCGCTGGTGCGATCGCTGTGACTGGGATAACTCTACCTGGGTAAAATATCTCCGTCATCAGAAATTTTGATAAATACAAAGTGGCATTCAGTCTTTATAAATGAATGCCACTTTTTTGATTTATAAAAAAAGTACCGTGATATTACAGCTATTTTCAGGTAAATAGACCACGCGGTAGGGGCGCAAGCCCTTGCGATTGCTTCATTTCGCTTCCCTTCGGGACGCTCCGCGAACGCTGCATTCGCAATGACATTGTGTAATTAATTTTGTTTATCTACTTATCCTCACGGGTGTTGGTGGAACTGATGTTCTCACTGGAGGATTGGGTAACGATGTTTTCGATTTCAATTTCGTTTCAGAGAGTCCACCTGGTGTGTTNATATCATGTCCGCTTGATTGCTTATTAAACCCGAAGAACCCCACCCCCGCCAAAGCTACGCTTTGTCTCCCCTCCCCGCAAGCGGGGAGGGGATTAAGGGGTGGGGTGCAATGACTGTGGTTAGCATAACTAATTATGCGGACATGATATTACAGGATGCGATCGCTGATTTTGTGGGAAACGGCATCCTTGCAGGGGATCAAATCGATCTATCTACCATCGATGCCAACTCCACCAAAGAGAGCAACCAAGCCTTCACTTTTATCGGGAGTCGTGCATTCTCTGCAATCGGTCAAATCCGTTATTCAGGAGGTCTTCTCCAAGGTAGTACTGATGCCGATCTGTCGGCTGAGTTTGAAATTCGGCTTACAAGAGCGCCACAACTAGTGGAAAGCGACATTATCCTTTAATTTAATATTATCTGCCTTGAAAATAAGGCAGAATGCAGAATTTTGATAATTGAATAGTTGCAAATAAAGATAAGTTTAGCTTGCCTTTCTGATAGTTTATAGTTATTAAATTGCGCCGCGTCTACATCAGAAAATCAGGTAATACAATCGCAATATTGCGATAATGCCACTTAATTCCAAAGATATCAGAGAATTTGAGAAGGGATATTCTAACGCAAGGGATGTCGCGATGTCTACGACGGGCTACGCCTACGCACTGGTTAACAAGGCTTTTAAGTTATAGACAATTACTTCCTTATACATAACTAGATAAATCACCAAATAAATCTAAAAAACCAAAACTAACCCTATCTGAACAAAGGTTTCAGATTTTGCTTTAGCGAGAGGAATAAAAAAGGGCTAATTATTCTTTCTTATAGATAGGAAAAACTAGGCTTGAAAGTAATAGTATAGTCTTGTGATTGTGGCTAAAATCGAAACGTTCTAAAAACTATGCGCTTCTGTAGGAGGAAATCAGCTTGTTTCATACCATCCTACTACTGCAACCAGTAAAGATTAAGGACATCACATTACTCTTGGCATAATTTTGATGCCAACATCATCAATACATCTAGTGCTTGTCAAATCTTCAAACTTAACAGCAAAGACCTGTTCAAATCAGTTGTGGTTCAGTTCTCTCTTCTCACTCGTTATTTCTTTGCCTTGTTTTCTCGGCGTTGCTGAATGACAGTGTGAAATTTAAAAATTCAATCTTTGAAACTGTTTCCTTTACACCTTTGGGGGAAACCAAATTCATACTCTTAATCAGCAACACCGTTTTCTGATGGGAAAGTGACGAGGTTATTTTTTACCCACTAAGTTCAGGAGAAACTTACTAATGGCAATTATCAACGGTACCATTTTTAATGACAACAATACCATCAACGGTTCCCCACTAATCTTTCGCCCTGCCCTAAATGGGGGTGCTGGCAGCGATATCCTTAACGGCAATGCCGGCGACGATATCTTAAATGGGGGTGCTGCTAGCGATATCCTTAACGGCAATGCCGGCGACGATAGTCTAAATGGGGGTGCTGGCAGCGATATCCTCAACGGCAATGCCGGCAGCGATACCCTTAACGGTAATGCTGGCAGTGATATCCTCAATGGCGGTGCTGGCAGTGATATCCTCAATGGCGGTGCTGGCAACGATACCCTTAACGGTAATGCTGGCGGCGACATCCTCACTGGCGGTGCTGGCACTGATTCTCTTATTGGCGGTGCTGGCAACGATATTTTCGATTTCAACTTAGTTTCAGATAGTCCGACTGGTTTATCACGAGATATTATTGCTGACTTCGTTGGAAACGGTATCTTTGCAGGCGATCAAATCGATCTATCTACCATTGATGCTAACTCCAGTGTAGCAGGCAACCAAGCCTTCATTTTCATCGGTGCTGGCGCATTCTCAGCAGCCCGTCAGGTTCGTTATTCAGGAGGTATTCTTCAAGCTAACATTGATGGGGATCTGTCGGCTGAGTTTGAGATTGGACTGACAGGAGCACCACCACTAATAGCAAGCGACATCATCCTCTAATCTAATACACCTCTTGCAAAAGCGCTGAACACCCTACTTCTAAGAGCAAGCGCTTAGATGTGGGGTTCTTATTTATGATTTATGCAAGAAGTCTAATATTGAAGAATAATTTAGGTGCAAAGCAAAACATACTCTAATTGTGAGAAAATTCAGTAGGCTTTAACCTCTTAAGAATGATATTACTACAGTCAAACACAGTTAAATACTAACAAAGTTGCTCATATCAAATGCACCGAACAGAAGCACATCTAAAAAATAGAAAATTACCAATGCTTGCCAAGGTTCGATCGTGCTGTGTATGCATCAGAAAATCTGTTAATACAATCAATCGCAAAAGTTGTGATAATGCCACAATAGCCAAATTGTAACGCTAAGGATGCGCGATGTCTACGACGGGCTACGCCTACGTACTGGTCTAACAAGGGAATGGCACTCAATTCAAATACAGCCTCGATCCTGTAAGACTCTGCCTCCAGTGCCTTTACCATATAAAGCAAAGCAGTCCTCTCGAAATACATTTCCAGTCTAAGACTGAAAGCGAATTCAAGTTACACAAATCTTTAGGCTTTTCTTCGTCTCATGCGTCTAACAAAGCTTTTAACTTATTGGCAATTATTTGTTATATATAACTACAGAAACCACTAAACAAATACCAATATGCAAAACCAACTCTATCTGTACAAAGGTTTTTGATTTTATTCTGGCCAGAGAATAAAAGAAAGTTAATTATTCTTTTTTCTATTTATAAAAAAATCTGCTGGAGGGTAATACTATAGTATTGTTACTATGAATACAGTACCAATAGACTCAAGTCTATATAATTACGTAGAAAAAATCTCCTGTTCCCTTAGTATTTTCCAACTAAAACAACTGAAAACATAAGGTACAAGGAGATTAGATGATTTTTGGTACAATTTTGATGTAAACATCATCAAATACATCTAGTACTTCTTAAATATTCTCAAATATTCAAACTTAATAGTAAAGACCTGTTCTTGCCAGGTTTATTCAAGAATATATTCCCACTCTTGATATTTTTACCTTGCTTTTTCGGCATTGCGGAATGAAAGTATGAAATTCCCAAATTCTATGTTTGAAATTGTTTACTTTATGCATTTGAAGGAAAGCAAATTTATACTCTTAATCAGCAATGGCGTTTTATAATGGGGAAGTAAAGACGTAATTTTTTTTCCTCTAAGTTTTAGGAGAAATCCATCAATGGCAAGTTCAATATCAATTTCCTACGGTAGCGGCAGTGTTAGTGCCAGCTCTAGTAGTCATAGCAGTAGCAGTAGTAGCAATAACGGTCAGAGCGATGTCATTAACACTAGTGGTGGCAACAGTACCCTTATAGGTGGTAGTGGCAACAGTCTCCTTAACGGTGGTGGTGGCAATGATAGCCTCTTTGGTGGCGCTGGCAACGATACTCTTAACGGTGGTGGTGGCAACGATAGGCTCAATGGCGGTACTGGCAAAGATATTCTTTTTGGCGGTACTGGGACTGATAATCTCATTGGCGGTGATGGTGATGATGTCCTGATTGGCGGTAGTGGGAATGATATTCTCACTGGAGGATCGGGTAATGATATTTTCGAGTACAACTCAATTTCTGATAGTCCACTTTCGTCACGCGACTTAATCACTGACTTTCGTGGAAACGGTAATTTGCCAGGCGATCGAATTGATCTATTTACTATCGATGCCAACTCCACTATTGGGGGCAACCAAGCTTTCACTTTCATTGGGAGTGGCCAATTTTCCACACCCGGCCAAATCCGTTATTCAGGAGGTATTCTCGAAGGTAGCACTGATGGGGATCGGTCGGCTGAGTTTCAAATTCGGCTTATAGGAGCACCACAAGTAGTGTCAAGTGACTTCATTCTTTAATTTAATATTCCTGCCTTGAAAATAAGGTAGGAGGCAGATCGCTTTTAGCGTCTCCCCTTCTCCCACAGGGAGAGGCTAGCGCCAAGGGAGAAGGCAGAAAGCACTAGAGAATGAAAACATCTCTTTCCCAGTCCCTAGTCACTATTTTCAAGGCAGATATAATTTTGAAGAACTCTAGTGCAAAGTTAGAGTGTCTCCACCTTTGCGCCGGAATCAATATCAATATACTAAGCTATAAATGTGGAAAGTCAGAGCCTCAGCTTGGGGCAATGACTTTTTTTCATATTTAAATTCGTATTGCTATCTCTAGTATTTCCGGCACTCTAGATGCCTAACACACAAGAATCATCCCTATTTTATACAAACGCTTAGATGAAGATTTATTCTAATTAGGGCTGACCAAAAGACACGGTGAAATATAGAGAATTACTCATATTCGATCGCACCGCCCAGGCATGAGAAAATCATCAGGTAATACAATCGCAACTGTTGCGATAATGGCACGGAAGGAAAAAAGATGTCGGAGAATTTGAGAAGCCAAATTGTGACGCAAGGAGTGCAGCGATCGCCTAATCGAGCTATGCTGCGTGCAGTTGGTTTTAAAGATGAAGATTTCAATAAAGCCATTGTGGGCATTGCCAATGGCTACAGTACGATCACTCCCTGTAATATGGGAATAAATCAACTGGCGCAAAGAGCAGAGGTGGGGATTAAAACCGCCGGGGCGATGCCGCAAGTGTTCGGTACGATTACTATTAGCGATGGGATTTCGATGGGAACTGAAGGGATGAAATATTCCCTAGTGTCGCGGGAAGTGATTGCCGATTCCATTGAAACCGCCTGTACTGGACAAAGTATGGATGGTGTGCTGGCTATTGGCGGTTGTGATAAAAATATGCCAGGGGCAATGATTGCAATGGCCCGGATGAATATCCCTGCTATCTTTGTTTACGGTGGCACAATCAAACCCGGTCACTACAACGGACGCGATTTAACTGTTGTCAGTTCTTTTGAAGCTGTTGGTCAATACAGTGCTGGAAAAATTGACGAAAAGGAATTATTAGAAGTTGAAGGTCGAGCTTGTCCTGGTGCGGGTTCCTGCGGGGGAATGTTCACAGCTAACACCATGTCTTCAGCGTTTGAAGCGATGGGGATGAGTTTACCCTATTCTTCGACAATGGCAGCCGAAGATGCTGAAAAAGCGGATAGCACGGAGAAATCAGCATTTGTGTTAGTCGAAGCCATTCGTAAACAAATTTTGCCTCGTCAAATTATCACCCGCAAATCTATAGAGAATGCCATCTCTGTGATTATGGCAGTTGGTGGTTCGACCAATGCAGTACTGCACTTTTTAGCGATCGCCCGTGCCGCTGAGGTAGATTTAACTATAGACGACTTTGAAACTATCCGCGCCCGCGTTCCCGTTTTGTGTGATTTGAAACCAAGTGGTAAATATGTCGCTACAGATTTGCACAAAGCTGGCGGCATTCCGCAAGTAATGAAGATGTTACTTGTGCATGATTTATTACACGGTGATAGCCTCACCATCAGCGGTCAAACCATTGCAGAGATATTAGCAGACATACCAGAAGAACCATCTGCCAATCAAGATGTGATTCGTCCTTGGAAAAACCCGATGTATCCTCAAGGACATTTAGCTATCCTCAGAGGTAATTTGGCAACGGAAGGGGCTGTCGCCAAAATTACCGGCGTGAAAAAACCAGTAATTACCGGGCCCGCACGGGTGTTTGAATCAGAAGAAGCCTCTTTAGATGCAATTTTGGCTGGTAAGATTCAAGCTGGTGATATTCTCATAATCCGCTACGAAGGGCCTAAAGGCGGCCCTGGAATGCGGGAAATGTTGGCTCCCACTTCAGCAATTATCGGTGCTGGATTGGGTGATGCGGTGGGATTAATTACCGACGGGCGTTTTTCTGGCGGTACTTACGGCATGGTGGTTGGTCACGTTGCGCCAGAAGCCGCAGTTGGTGGAGCGATCGCGCTTGTAGAAGAAGGCGATAGTATTACTATTGATGCACCCGCTCGTTTATTGCAGTTGAATATATCTGAAGAAGAATTGGCCCGTCGTCGTGCTAACTGGCAACCTCCGGCTCCGCGTTACACTAAAGGCGTGTTGGCGAAATATGCCAAATTGGTATCTTCTAGCAGTATTGGTGCTGTGACAGATTTGGACTTGTTTTAGTTAACCTGACAACTGTGGCGCAAGTTTGCCTACCTTTAACAAGGGGCTGAAGCCCCTTGTCTAGTTATTTGAGATGATCGCTGGATTTATGCCGTACTGTAATAGTTTGATCTAGCGATCGCTTCTAAAGAAGTTGCAAGGACAAACTCGTAACTTACTTTGCGATCGCAAGCGTGGTAAAACATATTGCTGTATCGAAACAACTTGTCAGATGAAATACTGTTGATTGCCTCTAACTTTTGAAGCTATTGAAGAGGGATGTTCTGTATTTATACCAGATTTTTGCCTGAATTTTATGAGTTTTTGGAAAAATCTTGAAAAATTTTCAGGAAATTTACATAGAAGATGTGATGTCAATCGATATACTACAGAAATACTATTGACCATCAACTGCTGAAAAATCTAAAAGGGCACAAAATGAGTTCTGAATCTAACGTCAAACTGACCATCGCTCTTTCTAATCCAGACTTAGATGCAGAGGAGCAAGAACGAGAAGCACGGAATCTGCTGCGAGAAATCAAAGACTTAGATGTAGAAAGTGCTGATCTCGTAGCAGTTACAGAAATACCCGAAGGAGCCAAATCTGTTGGCGGTTTTCTGGTAGGGGTGTTGCAGGCAGAGGTGAGCCTTGCCAATTTTAAGAAATTGTTGGGATTTTTGGGCGATCGCTTGGGCAACAAAACCATTGAATTGGAAGTTGAGGCTAACGGTAAGAAACTGAAGGTGAAAGCTAGCAGTCAGGAAGAGTTAAACGCCGCCATTGAACAAGCGCAAAAGTTTATCGCAGGTAACTAAAAAATCCCAGCAGTAAGGAAGAATAGTGGCATGGTAAAAGTAGCACTGCTAATAGGAGTCGGTGAATATGAGTCTGGTCTTACTCCACTACCAGCAGCAGCAAAAGATGTCGAGGCTATGCACCGAGTTTTACTGCATCCAGAGATGGGTGGTTTTGATGATGTAACGCCCCTGATAAATCCTCGACGGCAAGCAATGGAGGAAGCCATTGAAACCTTATTTGCTGGTCGCCAAAAAGATGACCTAGTGCTGCTATTTTTCTCTGGTCATGGAATTAAGGATGAGGGCGGCAGGCTTTATTTCGCTACTCGCAACACTCGCAAAAATGAAAAAGGAGGGCTAGTTCAGGCAACAGCAGTTTCAGCCAATTTCGTGCAAGAAATCATGCGTACTAAAGGTCGCTCTAAGAGACAGGTAGTGATTCTAGACTGTTGCTTTAGTGGGGCTTTTGCTGAGGATATGCTAGTAAGAGATGATGGTTCTGTAGATGTCATGAATCAACTAGGCGGCGAAGGAAGAGCTGTGCTTACCTCTTCGACTTCAACTCAGTATTCTTTTGAGCAAAAGGAATCTAATCTGTCAATTTACACCCGTTACTTAGTGGAGGGTATTGAGACTGGAGCAGCAGATACAAATGACAATGGTGTAATTACGGTAGATGAATTGCATGAGTACGCCAGAAAAAAAGTTCGAGAAACTGCTCCAACAATGAGTCCTGAAATCTATCCAATCAGAGAAGGCTACACAATCGTACTTGCAAAAGCACCACTTGGTGACCCAAAGCTTAGATATCGCAAAGAAGTTGAACGTTTTTCCCGTGCTGCTGAAATTTCTCCTATAGGTCGTAAAGCATTAGAAGAGCTTCAAGTTAAGTTAAAACTATCTTCTGAAATAGCTACTGCAATTGAGAATGAGGCTCTACAACCTTATAGAGACTACCAGAAAAGATTACAAAACTATGAGCAAGCATTACTAGAAGAACTTCAACGAAACTCGATTCTCAGTAGTAATGCTCAAGATGAGTTACAACGTTTTCAGCAAATTTTAGGACTTAGAGATGAAGACATAGCTCCTATCAAAGAAAAACATACTAAAAATCGGGTAGATGAAAAATTTCTACGTCGTCGAAATATTAATTTTCGATACTACATAGGAGCGTGCATTATCGGAGTAATCGGAGTGTTTGTTGGCGGTACTTTAGCATATTTTTTTATAGGGCGCCCAAATCGAACTCACGTGATAGCTAAGAACAAGTCCTGTGATGATAAAGAGCAGTATAGTTTAGGCGACAGAATCAGCTTAGGTGAAGAAATTTTCTTGAAACAAGATACAAATTCAGATTCAGATAAACAAACTGCGGTTCAAGCATTTGCTAGTGGAGATTGTCAAACTGCTGTTGATAAATTCACTTCATACAGGAAAGCTAATCTTAGAAATCCAGAAGCACTGATTTACTTGAACAATGCTAAGGCTCGCCAGACAAAAAAATGGCTCAAAATTGCTGTGACCGTACCTATTGATAACGACCCAGATTTAGCAGAAGAGATCCTACGCGGTGTAGCTCAAGCTCAAGATGAGGTAAACAATGATAATAAGGGGATTAATAACCAATTATTGCTGGTAGCGATCGCCAATGATGATGAGCAAATAGGCAGTTCTAAAAAAATTGCGAAAGCCTTAGTCGAAGATCGGAAAGTCTTAGGTGTAGTAGGTGCAGCTTCTAGCAATGCTACCCTAGAAGCAGGTAACATCTTCAATACTGAAGAACTTGTAGCTATATCTCCTACTAGCACTTCTGTTAATATTTCTAATTTTAGCCCCTATATTTTTCGCACAGTTTTTAGTGATGAAGTAGCAGGTAAAAAATTAGCTAATTATATGGGGGAAAAATTGCATAAAAAAAAAGCAGCAGTATTCTCGGTTTTTAGTAGCGATTATAGTAAATCGCTCACGGAGCAGTTTGTGAAATATGTTGAAAACCCTAGTAATAGTAAGGTACTAAGAGACAATGAGTTTGATTTATCAAAGAGTGATTTTAATCCAAAAAAGGCTGTAAAAAAGGCGATTAGTCAAGGTGCAGAAGTATTGATGCTAGCCTCGACTAAAGAAACGCAAAACAACGCTTACGAAGTAATTAAGGCGGCGAATAATAGCAGATTAAATATACTTGCAGGAGATAATCTTTACAGCCAAGAAACTTTAAATTATTTGGGGCAACAAGCTGAGGGGATGGTAGTTGCAATTCCCTGGCATATTAATAATCCTTCCAACTTAAAGTTTGTTGAAAATTCTAAAAAATTATGGAACGCTCCAGTAAGTTGGCGAACGGCTACGGCTTATGATGCAACTCTAGCGATCGCCAAAGGTTTGGAGCAAAGTACCACCCATAAAGAACTGCAAAATACGCTACACAGTGCTGGTTTTTCAGTCGATGGTGCAACAGGGAAGATTGAGTTTAAACAATCAGGCGATCGCAAAGATAATTCCATCTCCTTAGTCAAAGTTCAAAAAAAATCTGGCACCGATCAATATGAGTTTGTGCCAATACCTTAGTTTTAAAGCTTTACCTAATAGCGATCACACTCAGTTTTTTATTTATAACAACTCGATAAATTCATCAAAAAAGCCAAAATTTCTCACAACATATCTGGATTTTCCCCCAATTCTCTCAATCTAGCCGCTAAACGAGCCACCTGTGCAGCAGCCGCTTCTTCTCGTATAGCAGCAACTTCTGCTTGTGCAACTGCGGCTTGTGCTTGTGCAACAGCAATTTCCGCTTGCGTGACTGCAACTTGTGCTTGTGCAGTTGCAGCTTCGTCTGGTAACAAAATCAAATTGCCAGCTACATCGTAAAACCGCAACCATACTGCCGTTTCTCTGTCTATTGTTCCTTCATACGTTCCCAACCATAAACCTAACTTTTGACACCACAACCAACCACGCTCATTTGGTGTCAAAGATTGATATTGCTGATTATGATCTAAATGCCACCCTTGCAAAGAAGTCGGGTCAAAGGGGTCATAGACAAAATAATCTGAAGTATGAAAAGTTTGTTCGTAAAGGTCTTTCTTAACAGTCTGATCTATTTTGGCTGTAGATGGTGACATTAATTCTACAATCACGTCAGGATAACGACCGTTTTCTTCCCACACTACCCAACCTTGACGAGAATTAGTCCCATCCACATTCAGGACAGCAAAGAAATCGGGGCCACGGAAATCCTGGTTACGTACTTGGGCGCTGCTGTAATAAATAAACATATTGCCACCAGTAAAAAAATCATTCCGGTCAGCCCAAGCTTGCTGCAATGACCGAATCAACACATTCATGGCAATGCGGTGGCGATTTGATTCCAAGGGTTCTCCGTCATCAAAAATTAAATCTGTAGGCGGTGTGGGGTGTTCCCAGTCTAGAATGGCTCTTGGGTTGTTTTCGGTAGTCATGAGCGATCGCCTTTCTCAGAAAGCCTTAGATTTCTATCATAAATTATTCTTCACCCAACCCCGAAAATTACGCATAGCTTGACTTCTACCAATTGTTAAACACTGCTGAACATATTCATTAACTAATTCAACAATTGGGATATTAGGAAAATTAGGGCTAGATTGAGATTTAATATACTTTCCCTCTTGTAGAATCGAAATTTCTAAACCTTGTTGTGTATGTCGCCAAAGTTCAGGAACTCCCAAAATTTCATAATTATCAAATCTAGTGCGAGAAGTAATATCAATTTTGATTGCTAAATCTGGTGGTGGGTCTATATTTAAATCGATGCGATTTTTACCAATAATAGCAGCTTGATTTTGAATATAAAAACTGGTATCTGCTTCTACTGCTTGCAGCATTCGCTCATTTTTAAGAGTTGTAGAACCAAAAGGTTCAAAATCAATTTGAAGTTTGTCTAATAAAACTCTTACTAACTCACCAATATATTCTTTATCTTTTTCGTGTTCTGGTAGGGGAACCATAATTTCTAACCAACCATGACTATAAGAAATACGTGCAGCACGTCTTTCTCCCATTTCTTCTAAAATATTTTCTAACTGCTGCCAACTAATATCTTTGACTAACATTTGTTGGCCAGGTTTAACAATAATTTGTTGCAGTTTTAAAAGCATATCACCTCAGAGAGTTGATGTAGTAATTTATGTAGCCGATATAATTTACAAATCAACTTTCTTAAAGTATATCGCCTCTGAGCATGAGTGCAGATATTATGTAAAAATATCAATGTAATGGAAGATATGCAACTCACTATTCGTAAAGCTTCTGGCGAGGATATTCCGGCTTTAGAAGCTTTGATTTAAAACTCAGTGAAAAATCTCTAAACTGCCTATTACAGTCGGGAACAAATAAATGGCGCTCTTGGATATTATCAGTAATTGTTACTTGTTAAAGGAATAACGATGGTAAACTCTGTTCCATATCCTGGAGTAGAATCAACTTCAATAGTTCCTCGATGTTTATCTACAACTATTTGATAAGCGATCGCCATTCCTAATCCAATTCCTTTACCCACAGGTTTAGTAGTGAACATATAGTCAAATACTCGTTGCTTTATTTCTTCTGACATCCCAATACCATTATCGGAAATCTGAATAATCACTTGTTTTTCATCAGTGAGTTCAGTCTGAATGCGAATTTGTCCTTCATTCTTTACTAATGACTCTTCTACAGCATCAATTGCATTCACTAGAACATTCATAAACACCTGATTGAGTTGCCCTGCATAGCATTCTACTAGAGGTAAATCACCATATTTCTTAACGATCTGAATTTCTGGTTGATTAGGCGTGGCTGTCAGGCGATGATTCAGAATCATCAGAGTGTTGTCTAATCCTTCATTAACGTCTACAAATTTCATGTCTGCTTCATCAAGGCGCGAGAAATTACGCAGCGACAGCACAATCTGACGAATGCGCTTGGTTCCCACTTGCATTGATGCCATTAATTTGGGTAAATCTTCTGCCAGAAACTCAATATCAAGTTCTTGGACGCGATCGCTAATTTCTGGGGTAGGATTTGGGTAGGTTTGTTGATAAAGCTTGAGCAAATCAAGGATGTCTTGGCTGTAAACGCTGGCATGATTGAGGTTGGCATGAATAAAATTAGCAGGATTATTGATTTCATGTGCCACTCCAGCAACCAATTGTCCCAGGCTAGACATTTTTTCGGTGTGGATAAGTTGAGCTTGGGTATTTTGCAATTCTTTCAGGGTTTTGCTGAGTTGTTGCGCCTGCTGGCTAGAAATCAAGGCGCGATCGCGAATCTGTTCGTATAGTTGCACCTGTCGCCATGCACTAATCAACCCAATCAATAGCAATCCTCCCAAAACTGTAGCCAAAAGGTTCAACGCCTGTAATGGCGATTCAATATTTTCTTTTGGCACAATTAACGCTACTGACCAATTTGCCTCTTTCAGAGGAGTGTAAGCAACATAACTCCACTTACCATCCAGTTGAAGCAATTCAATATTTGTGCGTTTAGCTACCATTTGTTGAGTAATTTCGACTAATCTGGGATTGCGCGAGTTCAGAAAACTCTTGGCAGCTTTTTCGGGTGTACCAATTAGTTCCGTGTTGGGATGGGCGATGGGAACTCCCTGAGAATTTAGCGCAAAGGCATAGCTGCCTTTACCTTGATGTAAATTGCTGATGACCTCAACGACCCGGTTAATTGGAATTCCTCCCATTAAAACACCTGCTGGCTTTGTACCTCTTTCGGCAGGAATCGGCGAACTAATCTGAATCTGTAACTGTTTAGTTGTGCGTCCAATAATTGGATCGGCTGCTATGGTTTCACCCGTCATACTCCGTTGAAAAAATTCTCGGTCTTTAACATTGAGATGATCTCCATGAGTATTAGTTAATGCACTATCCGGTGTTACCAACCCCATGAGCAAAAACGTTTGCAGCCGCTTCAACTCAGATTGCAAGTAAGGTTCCATCACAGACCAATCCAGCGATCGCACCACACCAGAATTTGCCAAAGTCTTAATTTCTGTCTTCCGAATGGCTAACCAGTTATCGATATCATCCTGACCTTGCCGTGTTTTTAACAGTGTTTGTTCTTTGAGACTATCGAGCAGCAACCCCTTAACAATCTTGTAACTAGTGATAGCTGTGGCGCTAATGCTAATGGACAGAATCACCACAATTGATAACAATAGTAAGTTTCGCGATCGCCATTTAAATGAGTAGTATTTTTTGTTGATTATGGCACTCCATCGGGGATTTATTTTCAACCATACTTTCCGCAATTTAAGCATCATCGTAGCTTTACTCCAAGTTAAAATTTCAAAAGCAAAAATGAAAAGTGCTGAGTAAAGTAGAAATTACTCAGCACTAATTATTAGACCTCTTGCAAAAGTCCCTAACACCCCACCCCCAACCCCTCCCCGCTGTTCGGGAGGGGAGACAAAGCGTAGCTTTGGCGGGGTGGGGTTCTTTCTTATTTTTGATTTATGCAAGAGGTCTATTGTTGTTGAGTAGAGATTTGAATGACAAACTCTGTCCCCTTTCTAAGTTCGGAAGTGCAAGAGAGTGAACCGCCATGTGCTTCTACAATAATTTGACGAGCGATCGCTAATCCTAATCCAGTGCCTTTTCCTACAGGTTTGGTGGTGAACAAATGGTCAAATACTTTTTGTTTAACCTCTGGTGACATCCCCACGCCATTATCAGCAATCTTAATCAAAATATTCTGACCTGAGTCTGCTACACGAGTTTGAATGGTGATGCAATTGGGGTTAGCAAGAATCGCTTCCAAACTCCGTTCTGTATTGTATTGTTCAAGCGCATCAATGGCATTTGCTAACAAGTTCATAAATACCTGATTTAGTTGTCCTGCAAAGCATTCCACTAGGGGAAGTTTGCCATAATTCTTCACCACGTCAATTGCTGGACGGTTTTCGTTAGCTTTTAAACGGTGTCTGAGAATCAGAATAGTACTGTCAATGCCTTCGTGAATATCAAAAGGAACTTTATAATCCTTATCTGCTCTGGAGAAGGTTCGCAAACTGGTACTAATACTGCGGATACGGCTAACACCCAATTTCATCGAGTCCAGCAATTTCGGTAAATCTTCTTGTAAATAATTCAGGTCGATGGCATCAATTTCATCTTGAATATCTAAACCGGGATTGGGAAACTTTTCTTGATAAAGATTAATTAGACCAAGCAAATCTTTGACATAATCTCTGGCTGGTTCTAAGTTGCCAGCAATGAAGCCGACAGGATTGTTGATTTCATGGGCAACACCTGCTACCAAATTACCAAGGGCAGACATTTTTTCACCTTGGACTAATTGCAATTGCATCGTTTGGAGTTCTTGCAGTGCTTGTTCTAATTGTTGCTTTTGCTGTTGTAGCAATTGTTGTGCTTGCTGGTATTTAGTGATGTCTTCAGACGTTCCAAGGATGCCAAAAACGTTTCCTTCTCTATCTTTTAGGGGAATTTTATTTGTATTAGACCAGATTTGTTTTCCGTCTGCTTGCTGTAACGTTTCAATAATATTTAGTTCAGCTTGTCCAGATTCCATAATGCGGCGATCGCACTCTACATACCAATCTGATTCCTCGCGAGTCCAAGATAAATCGTAGTCTGTTTTATCAACAACATTTTCTGGTATTCCTACACCCGAAGCTTGAGCAAACTTATGATTACAGCCTAAATAAACACTATTGCGGTCTTTCCAGAAAACAGATTGGGGGATATTGTCCATAATTAACCGCAAGAATTGTTCCGTCTGTCCCAAGTTTTCTAGAGTATTTTGTGCTTGCTGATAAAGTCGGGCATTTTCCAGGGAGATTGCAGCTTGAGTACATAATAAATTGAGAATTTCGACGCGATCGCTAGTAAACGCTCCAGTCATCAAATTGTTTTCTAAATATAAAATCCCTAAGAGTTTCCCTTGATAGAGAATCGGTGTACATAGCAAGCTTTTGGGTTGCTGACGAATAATATAGGGATCGGCTATTAGCGCCGGATGCAATGCTGTATCAAAGATAACGGTAGATTGCAGGTTACGTTTTATGGCGTAAATTAGACTATGGGGAACCTCTGCACTATCTTCCACAAAAATGGACTGTAACACCGTTGATTTTTGCCCAGCTTCAGCAGTCGCCTCAACTACCAATCTATTTTCTTTAAGCAGTAGTAACGCACACTTATCTGCTCCAGCATTTTCCATTACCACTTGCAGCAGCTTTGTAAGTAATTTATCTAGTTCAATTTCACTCGAAAGAGTCTGAGAGGCTTTTAAAACTGTTGCCAAATCTAGCATTATTGATGTGTTACTGCTAGAAGTTACTGATTTATTAATGCTGGGATGGAAGGTAGTAATGCTGTCAATATTTGCAAACGTCTCATTAGGTGTGAATAGTGAACGCTTCTGTTGTAAAATTGGGGCTAGCAGTTGTGGATAACGCTGTTCTAAGTCATTGACTTTGGCTTTAGCATCCCAGTGTGTGTAGCAATAGTAAGCATTAATCAAATACTCTTGAGCAATGCGCTCTTTACCCCATTCTAAATAGAACTTGGCTGCAAGTTCGTTGGCGAGAGCTTCTTCGTTAATGTATTCGTTTTCTTTAGCTTTAGCAATGGCGCGATCGTATGATTCGATTGCATCCATATACTTGCCAGAAATTCTTGCTATTTCCGCAGATAACAAGAGATATCGATGTAGAAAGTTGTCTGGGCAACTATTAGCCCAGGTTTTCTGAATTTGTTGATGCTCTCGAATAATGTCCCAATACTGCTTTTTCTTTTCTAATGCCACATTGGGATAGAGAGCTATCAAACTGAGTGGATAATAGAAATGATACTGAATAATTGGGAAGAAACCAGAGTTACAACCAAGAGTTTTCTCAGCTTCTTCTGCTGCTTCCACAGCATCTGTGTAGTGACCATAAAGGTACGACAATTGGATTTTGAGAAAGCAGTACCAATTAATTCCATGTTCAAAGTTCTTCTTCTGTCTCCACACTTCGATATAGGGAATATCTTCGTCATTGCGATCTTCTAATAAATCGGTGGTTTTAGATATATCTTGCAGGTTTAATAAGAACTGCCGCTGTAAAGTAAAGGCATACAGCATATTGGCATCATTAACCTGTTGGACATAGCTCAGATATTTTTCAGTTTCCGCGTAAACATCTGAGAGGCGATCGCCCTTAATTAACATCGCCCAAATCAAAAACGAAACCGCCCATACACCAAACACCAAATTTCCAGTTTCTTGACAGACTTGAAATGATTGTTGAGAAAGCGGCAAATTTGTTTTTAAATGCTGATTATAGGGATTAGTGGTGTGGGCAAAGATATTATTGGTCTTAAAAATAAACTGGGTACTATTGAAGTGACGATCGAGTTTTAGTGCTAATGTACCAAACTCATAAGCAGTTTGATAATTTCCTTGATTTGCCAGATTCATTCCATATAAACAGTAAGCAAAACCAGAGCTTTCTGCATTGCCATATCTCAATGATAAACCGATCATTAATAGAGGAGCCAAGCAACTGAGGTATTGATCTCCTCCCATATAAGCTGCTGCCCAAAGGTCAGCTAAAATACCCATACAAACCTTCTGATCTCGATCTGTCATCTCAGGCAGATCGAATAAATCTGATATACGAACCGTTTGCAGTTTAGCTTTTAATTCTTGAAGTTCAGTTTCGATAGCAGCTTGCTGTTCTTCAGGAGTGACTGGCAGATTCATCCCCATGATGCTCAAACCTTTTACTCCAGCTTCAATGCTAGCTGCTATATTTTCACCCTGAGTCATTTTCAGATACATCTGAATTCTATAAATATCTACTTGTTCAAACCTATCTTGGCTTTGAGCTAACGCTATCTCAAACAATCTTTCGGCTTGGTCAAAGCTACCAGTTAGATATTCACATTCTGCGGATTCTCGATGTAATTCAAACGTAATATTATAATTAACTAACCAACTTTCGTCTATTAGTAATTCTCTGCCCAAGGTGAAATACTTAAGGGCTGCTCTATAAGCAGTAGAAGCTTTTGCTTTCTTACCAGCAATTAGATTCAGTTGAGCCATTTCATATCTTTGGGATTGTTCATCAATTATGTCAATTCCCTCATTTAGCTGATTAACAATGTCAAAAATACTAGCTTCAAGCGCTTCAGGTAATGTATTGTTTAACAGTAATTGACCAATTTTGAAATGAGTAGCTTTTCGTTGAGATTCAGGGATAAGAGAATAAGCCGCTTGCTGAACACGGTCATGAAGAAATCTGTAAGAGCAAGAGGCAGGAGAATTGTATTGCTGAAATTCTGAATTCTGAATTATAAATTCAGACTCATCATGGTAAAACTTATAAACTTCATTGGTAGGAATAATCAACCCATCTTGCACAGCCTTCCAAAAATCTGTGGCTGTTTCCAATTGGGATTTTTCATGGACGATCGCTAATGTCTCTAAATCAAATTGGTTTCCTACACAAGCTGCTAACTTCAAAACTTCTTGAGTTTCTTTTGACAACTTCTGAAGTTGAATTGCCATGAACTCTACTACATCATCGGTAAGGGCGAGCGATCGCACCTGAGCAATATCACATTCCCACCCCCCTTGACTTCCCCCCTTAGTAAGGGGGGACTGAGGGGGGTTAAATGTAATTAGTTGATCTTGATGTAGCGCTTTGAGAAACTGGGTACTGAAAAAAGGATTTCCTTTAGTTTTGCTCAATACTAATTCTGTTAAAGGTGTGGCTAAAGCTAAAGAGCAACTCAATGTATCTGCAACCAAATGATTGATAGAAACCCGATCGAGGGGTAATAAAGTAATTGTATTGACTGTGGCATCTAATTTCTGAATTTCCTCCAAAGTTAGCATCAGCGGATGTACTGGGTTGACTTCATTATCTCGATAAGCACCAATTAACAGTAGATAGCGGATGTCAGCTTCGCTCATTAACAAGTGCACTAACTTTAAAGAAGCAGAATCTGCCCATTGCAGATCGTCAATAAAGATCGCCAATGGATGTTCTAATGCAGTGAAGACTTGAGTGAATTTCAAAAACAGCGAATTGAAGCGATTTAGTGCCGCACTTCCAGAGAGTTCCGGCGCAGGTAGCTGTTTACCAATCATACTTTCCAGTTCTGGAATCACCTCAATCATCACTTGTCCGTTGTCACCCAAAGCAGAAAGAATTTTGGACTTCCATTGCTCAAATTGGGCATCAGTTTCACTCAGCAGTTGCCCGATTAAATCTCGAAAAGCTTGCACAAAAGCAGAGAAAGGAATGTTGCGCTGGAACTGGTCAAATTTACCTTTAATGAAATAACCCCGTTGTCGCACAATTGGCTTGTGGACTTCGTTCACCACAGCAGTTTTGCCAATACCAGAGAAGCCTGCTACCAACATAATTTCAGTGCTTCCCTGACTGACTCTCTCAAAGGCATCCAGTAAGTTTTCAACTTCAGCTTGGCGACCGTAAAGTTTTTCTGGGATGATGAAGCGATCGCAAATATCCCGCTCACCTAATTCAAAAGATTTAACCCTGCCAATTTCCTGCAATTGAGACAAACATTTTTCTAAATCAAATTTCAGCCCTAATGCACTCTGATAGCGGTCTTCAGCATTTTTCGCCATCAATTTCATCACAATCTCACAAAGAACTTCGGGAATAGGTTCTTCATTTTTGAATTTTGAATTTTGAATTTTGAATTGATTTGGTTGCTTGGCAATATGACAGTGAACCAACTCCATCGGATCGTTAGACTGAAAGGGTAGATGTCCAGCCAGCAATTCATAGAAGGTAACGCCGAGGGAATAGTAATCACTGCGATAGTCGATTCCGCGATTCATCCGCCCGGTTTGTTCTGGGGAAAGGTAGGCGAGAGTACCTTCTAAGACATTAAAACTGTGAATTTCCTGGGTTTCTCTAGGTAAAAGAGAGGCAATACTAAAGTCAATCAACTTGACTTGGTTAGTTTCCGGGTTGATGAGAATGTTGGCTGGCTTGATATCTTTGTGGATAACTCGATGGCGATAGAGTCCGTCAAGAGTATTACTCAGAGCGATCGCAATATCCAAGAACTCTGTCAGAGTATATTGGTTGCTCCCTATTTTTTGGTTGAGCCAATCTTTGAGGGAAATGCCGCCAAAATCCTCCATCACCAAAGCATAGCTGTTGCGGTAAGGTTCCAGACTGTAGGGACGAACAATACCGGGTAGGTCAAGATTTTTAGCAATCGTGTACTGATTACGGAACAGCAGCAGTTCATTGAAGGTAGGATACTCTTGCTGGAGAAGTTTAATCACAACCGGAAGTCCATCCGCCTCTCGAATAGCACGGTAAACTAAGGTTCTAGAGCCTGCATAAAGTTGCTCGCTAATTTGATAGTTCAAAAGCTTGTCCATCGGCTCAACTGCTGTATTCATACTTCATCAACTCTTGTGAAATCAGCTACTTATTTAAAGTAGTTTGCCCAAGAATAAGCTTTTGCTAACTCAGTTTTCTTTTAAACAATCGCATTTTACGCGTGTAATCTATCTGTAGCTCCTTCAGCAAAACTACCGCTATTTCCGGTAAAATCAAGTTCTAAGGACTGTGGATTTGGGAGAAACTTGGGGTGCCTACACTTGGCGTTAACATTGACCACATCGCCACTATCCGGCAAGCGCGTCGGACGGTGGAACCAGATCCAGTAGCGGCGGCGGTACTGGCAGAATTAGCGGGTGCGGATGGAATTACGGTGCATCTGCGCGAAGATCGGCGGCATATCCAAGATCGGGATGTGCGCATATTGCGGCAAACAGTGCGATCGCATCTTAATTTAGAAATGGCCGCTACAGATGAAATGCTAGCGATCGCTCTCGATATCAAACCAGATTACGTAACTTTAGTCCCCGAAAAGCGCGAAGAAGTGACAACAGAAGGCGGACTAGATATTATCGGCCAAATTGCTAGAATAGGTGAAATAGTCGATAAATTGCAAAGCGCTAGCATTCCAGTTAGTTTATTTATCGATGCCGAACCAGCACAAATTGAAGCATCTGTCAAGATACAGGCGCAGTTTATTGAATTGCACACCGGACAATATGCTGAGGCTAAAGATGAAACAAATCGCCACCGAGAATTAGCCATATTAGCAAAAGGGTGTGAACAAGCGATTCAAGCCGGATTGCGAGTTAACGCTGGTCATGGACTCACCTACTGGAACGTCTATCCGGTGGCTGCGCTTCCAGGCATGGAAGAACTGAACATTGGTCATACCATCATCAGTCGGGCAGCATTAGTAGGTATGGAAAGGGCAGTCCGCGAGATGAAACAAGCTATAAGAGGGAATGGGGAATAGGGCATTGGGCATAGGGCATAGGCATGGGGCATGGGGCATTGGTTTTTCCCTCATCTTCCCCCCACCCCCCAGTCCCTAATCCCCAGTCCCCAGTCCCCCACAGAGGGTTGTCACTGCGAAATCTAGAAATTGGGATCAAATCTTCAGCAAAAACTTCTATGAGCGCAACACAATCTAACAACTTGCCACTTTGGGTACAGAACCGGGATAAGGTGATAGCAGAAAGCACTGATGTCGAGTGGCGCTATCAGACACCACCTGATTATTCCCGTTCAAATGAGAATCTTGCTAAAGAAAGTATCTACAATCATCTTGAAGGAACACTGGAAGCGATCGTCCAAAACTTAGTCAGAACCTTTGAGATGGAGGTATCCTTCAAAGCTAACCCGCAAGAGTGGTTATCTATTGTGAATGAACAGTTTCGCGTCAGTACCAATGGTGGAGTAGAGTATACCGCAGCAGATGTATCAGCCCAAGGTACTTACAATCTATTTATGCCTGATTCAGAGCATTACAAAGCTTCAGAAGAAACCTTTGAATCATCCGCAAAAGTCTTCCACACAACATTCCCTCAAGGATTTCCTTGGGAAGTTCTGGAAGTTTTTTCCGGTCCCCCAAATGTCACATTTAAATGGCGGCATTGGGGACATTTTAACGGAGAATATAAAGGCCATGCACCTACTGGAGAGACAATAGAAATTATCGGCATGAGCATTGCAAAAGTTACCGATGACTTGAAGGTTATTTCGTTAGAACACTACTTCGACAATAATCTGTTCTTGGAAAAGCTAACATCTGGTGGCAAACAGACAAAATCTGAAAACCAGAAAAGTGCTTGTCCGTTCAGTTCTTGGTTCAAGAAATCCCAGAAAAGTTAGTAGTTTGTCAGGGTACAGAGTCACTGTGCCCTGAAATTATTCACATAGCAACCAAAGGATGAAAATGCAAACATACTATTACGTTTTGGCAAGTCACCGCTTTCTTCTCGAAGAAGAACCGATACACGAAGTTCTCAAAGAACGCAACCGTAACTACCACGAACAAGAAAAACAAATAGATTTTTGGTTGGTTGAACAACCAGCTTTCTTGGAAGCACCGCAGTTTAAAGAGTTGAAGGCGAAGTGTCCCCAACCAGCAGTCGCAATTATTTCTACAAATCCTCAATTTATTACTTGGTTAAAACTGCGTTTAGAGTACGTCATCACTGGAGAATTCCAGGCTCCTTCTGAGGCAATACCAGATGCTTTGGCATCGCTTACTACCGTATCTTAGGCATAGCGCATTGACATTGGGCATGGAGAAAAGACAAGGGGTGTGGGAGGTGTGGGAGGTGTGGGAGGATGGGGAAGAAGTCTTACCCCCCACACTCCCCACACTCCCCACACNCACTCCCCCTGCCCCTCTGCCTCTTCCCCACACCCTAATTTTATTTTTGAGTAACAAAATATATTTTTTGACACATATTTCATTACCATACTGAAGTAGCTAGGTTTTCAGCTTTTTTCTTATAAAATCTTCTAGGACACCTTAATTTACATAATCTAACTTTTGTGCATAGATTTCAGAATTTACCAAGTGTTTTAGGATTAGCGATTGTAGGGTTGATTGGTGGCATGAGTTCTGTACTTGCTCAAAAAACCATTCCCTCTTGTCAACCACCAAATGCAGGTGAGTATCTTTTATTAGTAGTCAGTCCCACAGCAAATAATCAAAAGCAGTTACGTAGCGCCTTACCACCCGAACTTAAAACTATCACCTGCAAATATCTCAACGAAACCGTGACGCGAGTCGGGGGTTTTAATAAAATTGACGATGCCAATCGTTGGGCAAGATATGTCAGCAATATTGTTGGCTTGTCTGCCATAATTACCACTCGACCAACGACAACGGCAGATGTGCAATCACAGCCACAACAGTCACAGCCAAAACCACCTCAGCAGACAGTCAGCTATAATCCTCAAGCATTAGGAGAAGGTTATGCAGTGCTGGTAGATTATTACAACCGTCCAGAACTAGTAAATAGTGTGCAGCAAGTGGTGGGAGGTAACGTCGGTTTTGTTTCTTATGGACAACGCCCTTACTTGCTGGCAGTTTATACCACTAACCAAAGTGAAGCATATAATACATTGCAAAAGCTAAACAATGGTGGTTTCGTTGCCAGCCTAGTAGATAGTCGTAAAGTGATTCTGCTACGCTCGACTGTGCGGTTTTAGCAATCTTAAGTTCACTGGCATACTGATGCGATACCAGAGTGGTAATTTGTCAATTGACCTAATTTGTGATTTTAAATTCAAAATTTCAAAGGATTTTCAGCAAATATGTTTATACTCGCTTTGCGTGAAGCAAGTTATTTGGAACAAATCCTTTCATCCTTAATCCTCTGAATTTATTCACGGGATAAATCTAAAATCCAAAATTGATTGACAAATTACCAGTTACTAATTATCAATATCCCCTCAAACAAAAATTTATTGCCCTAGTTTAATAAGCAGACCTAGCTAACCAATAAATGGTTATACCCAAAGCCGATCCAGCAATTACCTGAACTGGTGTATGTCCGAGTAATTCTTTCAGACGGTCTTGGCTAAAGTCTGGTTTTTCATGGAATAATTCATCAATCATTTGATTGAGAATACGAGCTTGCTTACCAGCCGCTTGTCGAACTCCGGCTGCATCATACATGACAATGATGGCAAAAACGATCGCAACGGCAAAATCAGGAGATGCCCAACCCAGTGTTTGCCCTACACCAGCGGCTAGAGCTGTAACCAGAGCCGAATGGGCACTGGGCATACCTCCGGTTGTCACCAAAACACGCACATTCAATTTGCGATGTTTGACGATCTCAACTACGAGCTTTAATGCTTGAGCAATTAAACAAGCTACCAGAGCAACCAGCAGCACCCGGTTGTCTAAAATGTTGCCTATGTCCTGCATGTTATTTTGGTTAGGTTAGTAAATATTAGCAGCAGTTGTTGGTTGAGGAAACATTTAGATTCAACCCAAAATCCCAAATTAATCTAGTACATCACGGTGGAAACAGACCTACTATTCAAAATCACCTAAAAGCTTATCAAATAAGCTTTTGTAATTTTGAATCAGTGAATTTTGAATTCCGCTGGGCAGTAGTAGTACAGTATCGTGTAAATAAACTACCCATTCCCAATCAATAAAACGCTTGCGGTACAGGAATTACGAATTACGTTAGCGCAGCGTTAGCGACGCAGGAGCGTCATTACGAATTACGAATTACCCAAAGCGTTACTAGTTATTACGGCTGGTAATATAATGAGCGATCGCTTGGAGTGGTTTAGCTCTGTCTCCAAATGGTTCTAATTCCACACAAGCTTCTTTAACTAGCTCTTGGGCTTTTGAGCGCGATTCCTCAAGTCCCCAAAGGCTGGGATAGGTAACTTTCTGAGCTTTTTGGTCTTTGCCAGCTGTTTTACCTAATTGCTCTTGGGTAGAAGTGATATCCAAAATATCATCAATGATTTGGAATGCTAGCCCAATATTTTGAGCATAACGGGTTAATCGCTGCACATCTTCAGGTGATGCATTAGCAATCAGTCCGCCACAAACTACGCAAGCTTCCAAAAGTGCGGCTGTTTTGTGTTTATGAATGAAATTTAAGGTTTCTAAGGAAATATCAGATTTACCTTCCGACTCTAAATCGACAACTTGACCGCCGACCAAACCACCTGCCCCCAACGCCCGACCAAGACGGGCAATAACCTGCAAGACTACCTCTCTCTTAACACTTTGGGGGGTTTGAATGGCAACAGACTCAAAAGCAAGAGCCAACAAGCCATCCCCAGCCAAAATCGCAACATCTTCACCATAGACTTTATGATTCGTCAGCTTTCCCCGGCGGTAATCGTCATTATCCATCGCCGGGAGGTCATCGTGAATCAACGACATTGTGTGGATCATCTCCACGGCACAAGCTGTTGGCATGGCCATCTCAATGGTTCCACCCATCATTTCACAGGTGGCAAGGCAAAGAATGGGACGTACACGCTTACCTCCAGCTAATAACGAGTAGCGCATCGCCTCATAAATCTTTTCTGGATAAATGACCGGGATAGACCGATCCAAAGCATTATCACAAAGCTTTTGCCGCTCTTTTAGATAGCCTGCTAAGTTAAATGTGGCTTCCTCTGGTGGTGTCTTTTGGACTTTATCAGTTGCTACCATTCTTTAATTCCTGACATTTTGCGATTTTTGCCTTATACGTCACAATTTTAAGGTGCTGTGGGGCTGAAAAAAATGAAGAGTTAGGAGCAGAGACGCGATTAATCGCGTCTGTACAGGATTTAGAAGTTAAGAGTTATTAAGAATAACTTTTAACTCTTCACTCTCTTTCTTCTTTTGCCGCTCTGGAATAGCTAGCAAATGTATTTTCCAACAATATGGCAACAGTCATCGGGCCAACACCACCAGGAACTGGGGTGATAAATCCTGCTATATCAGCGGTTGATTCAAAATGGACATCGCCAATGAGACGACTTTTGCCATTCGCATCGGTGACGCGATTCATCCCCACATCTACCACAACAGCGCCCGGTTTCACCATATCAGCAGAGATCAATCCGGGACGACCTACTGCTGCAATTAGAATATCAGCATTTTGGGTGATGGTTTTGAGGTCATGCGATCGCGAGTGAGCGATCGTGACTGTGGCATCAGCTTCTAATAGCATCAGCGCCATCGGTTTACCCACTAAAATACTGCGCCCCACGACTACTGCCTGTTTTCCCTGCAAAGGAATCTCATATTCTTCTAAAAGCCGCATCACACCAGCCGGGGTGCAGCTACGTAAACCCCTTTCTCCCCGTACTAGTCGCCCCAAGTTAACTGGGTGCAGTCCATCAGCATCTTTATCGGGATCAATTTGATGTAGCAGAGTTACAGCATCCAGGTGGTTAGGTAAGGGCAATTGCACAAGAATGCCATCAACCCTTTTATCGTGGTTGAGTGCAGCAATTACCTCTTCTAACTCCTCAAGGGTAGTTTCAGCAGGAAAATGCTTACCAAAAGAAGCGATCCCAACTTTAGCGCAGGCTTTTTCTTTATTGCGTACATAAGCGGCTGACGCTGGGTTATCACCAACCATCAACACTGCTAAACCAGGAGGTCGTCCAATTTTTGGTTGTAATTGTGTAATAGCAACAGCAAGTTCTTGCTGAATTTTTGCAGCTAATGCTTTCCCATCAAGGAGTTTGGCAGTTTTTGTTTCCATGAAAATTCCCAGCTATGTTCGCTTTTTATCCAAAGTCCAAAATGAAAATATTGATTCTTAACTCTTGACTTTCGACTATTATTGTGTTGCTGTTTGATGTCGTAGCGTTTCTCTCACAGTAAATCCATAATGTTTATTTTCTCAGATCAACGGCATCATCTGAAGAATAAAGAATTGGGAGAGTGGGAGTGGGGGAGGAGAGGGGCAGGGGAGCAGGGGGGAAGTCAGTTGCAGTAAGTTTTTCGTTTCTGCACCTCTGCCTCTTGTGCCAAATGCCCAAAATAAATAAATCGGTGGCTTTTATGCGACAAATAAGAAATTTATCTCTTTCGTTCTTGTACGGGCACAGTATTGTTCCTTACCGTTTGGGGTTGACTTTTTTCCTGATAACAGGACTTTGTAGTTGTGGTAACTTGACATCGACTGGTTTGCGTGGGGCTGGCTTAAAAATTGGTACAAATGTCACTCCAATTGGAGAGATTAAAGCAAAACAAGACAATCAGGCTATAGTTTACATCCAAGGTCAGGTAGAAAAGCAAGCTCCCCTGATCAAACAGTGGGCTTATAAAATTAAGGACTCAACGGGCAAAATTTGGGTAGTCACCAATCAAAAGAATCTGGGTGAAGGTTCAGAAGTTGTAATTAAGGGTAAAGTTCGCTACCGAAGTATTCCTTTAGCTGGCAAAGAATTGGGGGAAGTTTATTTAGAAGAAGAATAATCCGCAATTAAAAATAAAGATATGAACAATCAACAGGTGCACGTAGCGATCGCAATTCTCTACCAGAAAAACAAGTTTCTCATGCAACTGCGTGACAACATCCCCGGTATTCTCTACCCTGGTTACTGGGCACTGTTTGGCGGTCACATCGAACCTGGTGAGACGCCGGATGTAGCAGTAAAACGAGAAATTTTAGAAGAAATCGGTTATAATTTACCACCTTTTGTTGAATTTGGCTGTTATCCCAACGAAAGAGTTGTCCGTCATGTCTTTCATGCACCACTCTTGGTGGAATTAAATCAACTGGTTCTGAATGAGGGCTGGGATATGGCGTTATTTACACCAGAAGATATTCGCCAAGGTAACTGTTATTCACAAAATGCTGGCGAAGTGCGACCTTTAGGGGCAATGCATCAGAAAATTATGTTGGATTTTATTGAGAAAAATCCAACATAATTTGGGGATTAGTCATTTGTCATTTGTCATTGGGCATTGATTATTAATTCTTCTTCCCCATCTCCCACATCCCAAGAAGCCAAAATAAAGTTAGAACGAACTCTTATGAGGTCATCACTAATGCAATCAGCAAACAAACTGCCGCGATGGTTAACTATAGGATTGGCATTTCCCATTGCCATTCTCAACGGCTGGCTATTGCTCCAGGTTATACAATATTTTCAACCCTTAGTTAGCATCATCGCCGCCGCCATCCTACTGGCTTTTGTCTTGAACTATCCAATCCAGTTTCTTCAGGAGCAAGGAGTGAAACCCAACTTAGCGATCGGGGGAGTGTTGCTTTTGACTCTGGTGGTTTTAGTAGCTTTAGGCATCACCTTGGTTCCCCTGATTATTCAACAGCTGGTTGAACTGGCTAATATTTTGCCCAGTTGGATTGATTCTGGCACTCAGCAGCTGCAAGCTTTTCAGGATTGGGCGTTAAGTCAACAGCAACTTCCGATTAATTTAAGTGGTTTATTTACCCAAGTTCTGGAACGATTATCTAACCAACTTCAGTCTTTCACTGGTAGAATTCTTGGTTTTGCTGTCGATACCATTGGTATTGTTCTCAATGTGCTGCTGGCTGTAGTGTTGACTATCTACCTAATATTGAACGGTGAACGTCTTTGGGACGGAATTTTTCAGTGGTTTCCCCTTAATATTGGGTCAAGAGTACGGGAACTACTGCGAGACGATTTCCACAATTACTTCATCGGTCAAGCAACATTGGGAGCTGTGTTAGGTGTGACAATTACACTAGTGTTTTTGGCGCTGCAAGTTCCCCTAGCTTTACTTTTTGGCATTGGTATTGGCTTATTTTCACTCTTCCCCTTTGGTACAGGAGTCGGTATCGCGATAGTAAGTTTGTTGGTAGCGCTGCAAAATTTTTGGTTAGGGGTGGAAGTCTTAGGTGTAGCTGTTGCGATTGACCAAGTTAATTCTAATATTATTGCACCTCGAATTCTCAGCAATTTGACTGGCTTAAATCCTGTATGGGTGGTGATTTCTTTGTTGCTGGGCGCAAAGTTGGGAGGAGTACTGGGTTTGTTAATTGCGATCCCGATTGCTAGTTTTATCAAGGATATAACAGATAGCTGGCAGGCTGGAGAGTTTAATAAGATAGTGGATATGGAGTCAGAACCCGTGGCGGTAAAAAGTGAGAGAGCAGGAACTTATAGCTAAAGTTTCATCATTCAGATTAACTGAAAAGCTGGTGCGATAGTCGATAAATAAACTGCAAAATCCTAATTTAAGATGTCAACAAACAAGAAGCTATTATTTTGCGATCAATAGTTTTTTAGAAAGCTTCGTCAAGGTAATAACGAAATACAACGTTTGCAGAACATGACCGAAAACGAAAAGGATGCAAGCCCCTAAATTTATTTATGGGGATCATTAATTTTGAATTTTGAATTCGGAGCGTTCGCGCAGCGTCTCGTAGAGAAGCGACGTGACTGCGAAGCTCTACGCCAGAAACCCTAAGCAGTCAGTATTTTAAAAAAATGAAAAGTTGTTTAAAACTTACCTTTAATAATGGGAAAACAGCATTAGCTACTCAAGTTGAACAGCCAGCAGAATTGCCTTATGCTCTTGAGACAATAGGGCTGTGCGGTTCGCGTCCTGTTTTAGTAGTAGTGGGGGGTGCAAGTAACATCAGTGAAGCTGACTTTTTCCGTATTCAACGGTTGTTTGTGGAAGTTTTAGCCCCCATCGCCGAAACTTTGGGGGCTTATGTCGTGGATGGGGGTACGGATGCAGGAATTATGCGAATGATGGGTGCGGCTCGTAACCAAATAGGTGCTAAATTTGCTTTAGTTGGTGTAACACCTGAAGGCAAAGTAGCTTTACCTAATCATTCGGAAACTGCTGCTGATTTAATACCCTTAGAGCCAAACCATACTCATTTCGTGCTAGTTTCTGGTAACGATTTGGGCGACGAGTCTCCTTGGATATCTCGCGTTGCAACTATGCTGGCCAATGATGCACCTTCGGTGACAGTACTCTTGAACGGTGGTGAAATTACCTTTAAGGATGCGTTTTCTAGCGTTGATAGTGGAAGGTTAGTTATTGTGATTGCTGGTAGTGGTAGAACCGCAGATATACTTGCAGATGCCTTGCGTGGAAAAGCTACTGATGAACGAGCCAAAAACCTAGCTAAATCTGGTACATTACAATACATCGACTTAATCGATATAGAGAAAGGAGTTGAGAATTTAGGCAAATTAATTAAGGGGTTACTTTCTAATTAGGAGTAAAAAGGGCTAAAAAAGATAGTTATCACGAATTTTTAAAAGAAGATTTTAACAAGTTATTTGCAGGTATTAACTTAGGTTATGTGCAAAAACATTTTTTGCGATCGCGCTGGTTAGACCAAGTACTTTTGATGGAAAGTAAGGCGAATTTCTCACGCGATCGCCATTATTTTCACGGATAACAACTATTATTGGTAGTGTAATTCTTCCGGCATTAGTAAGTCTAAATATTAACACTAATTTCAAACCTAACAATAGGGATATCATTATATGGTCAACTTTTGGTTTGAGCCAAATAGTTGCTATTAGTGCTGCCATTGAAGAGTTTTTTCACTATGGAGAACGCTGGCGACACTATCGCCGAACAGTTGAATCTTTGAAAACCCAAGGGTGGCAATTCTCGCAGATGACAGGCCCTTATCGTATTTATCCAAGTCACGAACAGGCATTTAATCTATTTGCAAGTCATGTAGAAGATATTATTCAGCGTGATGTGGAAATATATGCCACTCAAGTTGTACAAGAAAAGAAAGAAGAAAGACACAATCAGGAAGACCATATCCTTCTGCAAAATACAAAGATAACCAATTTAGAAGAGAAGAAAGAAGAATAAAATCGTATAAACTAATCCTCTAAAATCTGGATTTCATCAAGTTTATTAATCACCACATCCGCACCTCGGACGTTATCTGACTTACCTATCCAAGTGATACCAATACAACCTGCGGCTTTAGCATTACGCGCCATTTGCATATCACCAACTGCATCACCCACCATCAAGGTAGCGTTTGGTTCAACTCCCAAAGCTTGGCAAGCTTGCAAAAATAGCACCGGATCTGGTTTACTCGGCCCTTCATCTACGCCCATTTCCAACTGGATATAATCACTTAATTCGTGATTGGCTACAAAATTACGTACTTCTTCAGTTGTTGCAGCTGAGAGGATGCCAAGTTTTAGCCCACCATCTCGCAGGTATTTCAAAATTTCTAGGCTACCTACAAATAGGGGTGAAGGAGTTTGTCCAATGTATTTTTCCGCTTCATCCAAAGCTTGACGGGCTATTTTTAAGCACTCAAACCATCCTCTTCCTGTTTCGGCAATATATGCCGCAGCCGCAACTTCTGTTTCACGGCGGCTTGCTACTGATATTAAACCTGCGGGATCTAGAAAATTGCCATTGATGCCAAATGCCATTAATAGGGGTTCCCCAGTTCCAGGGATTTGAGCATCTATTAATCTTGCTGCTTTTTGTGCTAGCGATCGCAAATACGTTTCTGAATCTTCTAGAGTACCGTTTTTGTCAAACAAAATTGCCTGGATATTATCAAAAGTGATATTTCTACATTTAATGGTTGCCATAATATTTAACTTCTAACTACTCCCAACTCTTCACTTTTAACGATTCTCCACATAAAAAAAGAGGGAAAAACCCTCTTTATAAAATGATTTAATACTCTTACTTAAAGACAAGTAAAACTATAAAAAATTTATTACTCTTCAATAGCTGCTGGAACTGGTGCAATTTCCTCTTCAGTTTCCGTCGCTACTGGAATTTCCTCTTCAGTTTCCGTCGCTGCTGGAATCTCTGTTTCAATTGCCGCAACTACTGGAATATCTTCTTCAAGTTCTGCTGCTGGTGGAATATCTTCTTCAAGTTCTGCTGCTGGTGGAATATCTTCGTCAAGTTCTGCTGCTGGTGGAATATCATCTTCGTCTGCAATCACTTCCGCAGGTGCAGCCGCAGCAGTAGCACCTTGCTGCTTGGCTAATAGCTGTTCGCGATACTTAGCAGCCATTTCTTCTGCCTTATCGTAGACCAAATCCCGGTTTTTAATCATGTCGCCGGGTTCGGGTTCTAGCTGCTTGGTAGATAGGGAAATGCGACCCCTTTCTGCATCCAAGTCAATGATCATAACTTTCACTTCATCATTGACATTGAACACGCTATGGGGTGTATCAATATGTTCGTGAGAAATTTCAGAAATATGCAGTAGACCACTGACGCCGCCAATGTCGATGAAAGCACCGTAGGGTTTGATACCACGAACAGTACCAATTACTACTTCGCCGACTTCTAGGCGGTTCATCTTACGCTCAACCAGCGCCCGACGATGAGATAGAACGAGGCGATTACGTTCTTCGTCTACCTCTAGGAATTTCAACGGCAGATCCTCGCCGACTAATTCTTCTTTAGGTTTGCGGGTACTGATGTGGGAACCTGGGATAAAGCCACGTAATCCTT
Organism: Nostoc sp. 'Peltigera membranacea cyanobiont' 210A; assembly: GCF_002246015.1. GTDB lineage: Bacteria > Cyanobacteriota > Cyanobacteriia > Cyanobacteriales > Nostocaceae > Nostoc. The sequence goes on along the minus strand of NZ_NOLJ01000005.1, from coordinate 671,708 downwards.
CAATTCGTACCAATGCTCCACCGCGATTGGTTGCAAATACACCAGAACGGACAGTAGCATCTTCTGCTTGCAACTGTCGCACGCGTTCCCAAGCCCGCATATATTCAATACGGCGAATGGAAAGGGTTAATTGACCATCTTCGTTTTCATCGGTAAGGATAAAAAATTCGCGCGTTTCGTTTGACTGTAATACTTCTTCCGGGCTATCCACCCGGTTAATAGACATTTCTTGTATAGGAATATATGCTGCGGTTTTAGCACCAATGTCAATCAGAGCGCCGCGCGGCTCTATACTGAAAACTGTTCCTGGGACAACATCGCCAGGGCTAAAATGATAATCGTATTTGTCAAGTAGAGCAGCGAAATCTTCGTGAGTGAATCCAATTTCTGTAGCGGTTAAATTCTGATTGACCATGCTGATTTGTTCCTGGTTCTAGTCTCCGTAAAGGTGGTGCGACAGGCGCGATGCGTTATGTAAGCAGTACTATGGCAGCTTACACAAAACATCCTTTTTCATCCTAGCGCAGAAAAGCTAGCATTAACACATATCTACTCCCAAGATTGGAAATTATATCACAATATAAAAATGATTTGTCATTTACTTAGTAGTGAAAACCAACAAAGGACAAACACAATAATATCCGTTGCCACCATACTTAGTAGCAACGGATATTAAGATTAAATCCGCTTAAAAGTCTGTGGATAGGATCTACTTATCTTTTGGTTTCTCAAAGCGAGGGGGTTCGCGAAATGCGATCGCAAAGAAGAGAGTACCTATACACAGAGTAAAAATCAAGATGTACGCAACGCTTTCCATATTACGATTTCCTCTTTATCCAGCTAGTTAATGAGGGATTAGGGATTGGGTACTGGGTATTGGGGATTGGGTATTGAAAAGAGTCAGCGGGGAAGGGTGCGAGGACTAGAGGGGAAAACTCTTCTCCCTTGCTTCTTCCCCAGTCCCAAGTCCCCAGTCCCCAGTCCCTTAAAGGGCTTCCTTACGGCGGGTTGACTTGTCACCCACTTTCTGGAACAGACCCCACTCAACTTGCTCTTCAAGATCGGCGTCAACACCAGCAAATACGTCTCGGTAGATTGTCCGAGCGCCATGCCAGAGATGACCAAAGAAGAACAGCAGAGCAAATACGGCGTGTCCAAAGGTAAACCAACCTCTAGGACTGGTGCGGAATACACCATCAGAGTTCAAGGTTTCTCGGTCAAATTCAAATATTTCACCACCTTGAGCCTTACGGGCATACTTCTTCACATCAGCTGGTTCTGTAAAGGTCTTACCATTCAGATCGCCACCATAGAAACTAACGGTGACACCAGATTGCTCGAAGCTATATTTAGATTCTGCCCGACGGAAGGGAATGTCAGCGCGGACAATTCCATCTGCATCAGTCAAAATCACTGGGAAGGTTTCAAAGAAGTTGGGGAGACGACGTACAGTCAATTCTCGTCCTTCAGAATCTTTGAATACGGCGTGACCTTGCCAAGATTGGGCAATGCCATCACCCTTCACCATTGGCCCTGTACGGAATAGACCGCCTTTAGCGGGGCTATTACCGACGTAATCGTAGAAAGCCAATTTTTCAGGAATCTGCGACCAAGCTTGATCGAGGCTTTCACCTTGAGCAACGCTAGTTTGGACGCGGCGCTGAATTTCTTGACCGAAGTAGCCTTGATCCCATTGATAGCGGGTGGGGCCAAACAATTCGATGGGTGTGGCGGCATTACCGTACCACATAGTACCAGCAACAACGAAAGCAGCGAAGAAGACTGCTGCAATACTGCTAGAAAGTACTGTTTCAATGTTCCCCATCCGCAAGGCTTTGTAGAGCCGTTCGGGGGGTCTAACTGTCAGGTGGAATAAGCCTGCAATAATACCAACAACACCAGCAGCAATGTGGTGAGCCGCAATGCCACCAGGGTTATAGGGGTTAAAGCCATCTGGCCCCCATTCTGGTGCTACTGCCTGTGCTGCGCCAGTTATACCATAGGCATCAGAAACCCATATTCCCGGCCCAAAGAGTCCGGTGACGTGAAAAGCACCAAATCCAAAACAAAGTAGACCAGATAAGAACAGGTGAATGCCAAACATTTTTGGCAAGTCGAGAGCCGGTTCACCAGTGCGGGGATCTCTAAAAAGTTCCAAATCCCAGTAAACCCAGTGCCATACGGCGGCTAGAAATAGCAGACCGGAAAGAACAATATGAGCGGCAGCAACGCCTTCAAATGACCAGAAGCCAGGATCGGTTGATGGCCCACCAGTAACGTTCCAACCACCCCAAGATTGAGTAACACCTAAACGTGACATGAACGGCAAGACGAACATTCCTTGACGCCACATCGGGTTGAGAACTGGATCGCTAGGGTCAAAAACAGCTAGTTCGTAGAGTGCCATCGAACCAGCCCAGCCTGCTACTAAGGCTGTGTGCATTAAATGTACAGAAATCAGTCGCCCTGGATCATTCAGAACGACTGTATGTACTCGGTACCAGGGTAGTCCCATCGACTACGCTCCTCCTCGATGAGTTAGTTTACAAAGCAATTTTCTTACTGAGGTTATGAGAGACGAAAATCGCCACTCATAAAACTCTCTCTTGTTTTTTGTTATTGCCAGAGCCAGAGTATCACCACGGCTTAGTCTTAATAAGTCAGACAGCGTGGGAGATGAGGCAATGCTTACTCGCTTCGGGAGGTTTACCTATGTAGGGTAGCCATCGCCAAGCAAAAATGAGAATGTTTTAAAAAGTGTAACTATTGATGGAATTGTTTGCAAGCGTGTAAATTGATGCGATCGCGTAGCATCTCCAAGTTTTTTCGCTACCAATACTCGTCGGGGATTAAATTTTCTTATCTTTTCTTTACGAGGAGGGTGGGGAGTGGGGNCAGTTACAACGGGCAGTATTTGGCAATTCCTGAAACTAGAAGAACAAACATTGACTATTGATTTAAGCGGGGGAGAAGAGAAGTTGTAGTAAGTTTTATCCCCTCTGCCTCTCTGCCCCTTGTGCCCCATAGCTACTATCTAGTGAACCACCAACTGGATATTTTGCAGTTGACACTTCGCCTCAGCTGTACCCAGGCGTTCGATTACCTGTTCGGCGCTCATCAGACGCTTGAGTACTACTTGGCCGATGGGTTGACTGGCAATTGCTGGTGTTGTTGGCTTCACTTCCACGGTTAAAACGGCTTCTTCAACTCGATAAAGCCAGAGCAATTCATTTTCTTCGACTATACAAATATTCATTCGCTGAATATCTGGTTGGCGTCGCCATGCAGTTATTTGCCAGAGTCCATCAGATGCCCAGACTCTTGCAACTGCCCATCCCTCAGATAGAAAGAAATACTTCACGGTCTTAGTCTCACTATTTCGACTTTCAATCTGCTGTTAACAATATCGCGATCGCTTTAGTCGCTGATGTTCAAACACTCTTCTTTTTGACAATACAGCCAATCTTGACGATAAACCGCTCTATCGGTGTCTGTTCCCAAGCAGCAACAGGTAAAATCTCAACGTACACTACTTGGGCTAAAGTCAAACCTTAACAAGACCTATTTTCCTAGTAACTATGAATTTAAGACAAATTTAACCAATGTTGAAAATTTTAATTAAATAAAAACTTTTCAATACTTAACAAATCTTAAATTTAAAATTCTGTATCTTAATCAATAATTTTTTGTAATCAAATAGTGCATAGGTGTAGGTATCACACAGTAGCAATAAACTTAATTATTAAGTTGAGTATCCGCCACAAATTTTTGATTTAGATGGCTACGAGTGTTCCATCGAAACAAAAACTGCTATAAATTGTGAAGATTCAGCAAAAGAGTCACAAATGTAGTAAAATTGCTGACCGCTGATATCAAATATATTACTGCCATGACCTGGTTTTCCTTGTCCGTGAAACGGTGGGGTCGGATTACACAATTCCTATCTTTATTCTGTTTATGTTTATTTTTAGTTGTTAGTTGCGCTCCTCGTCCGCAGCCAACTACGCCGCCATCTGGTTCTGTAAATACCCCTACAGGTGATGGTCGTATTACTATCGGTACAACAGCCAAGCCAAGAACCCTCGATCCGGCTGATGCTTATGAGTTAGCATCTTTAGGTTTGGTGTTTAATATGAGCGATCGCCTCTACAACTACGAACCAGGAAGCACCGAAATTAAACCCCAATTAGCCACAGCATTACCCAAAGTCAGTCAAGACGGCCTAACTTATACCATCCCCTTACGTCAGGGAGTAGTTTTTCACGATGGAACTCCCTTCAACGCTCAAGCAATGGCCTTTACCATCCAGCGTTTTATTGAAAATAAAGGAAAACCCTCATTCTTACTAGCTGATATAGTAGATTCGATAAAACCTACAAGCGAGTATGAGTTAACCATCAAGTTGAAAAAGCCCTTTGCAGCTTTTCCCTCACTGTTGGCATTTCCTGGAATTTGTGCAGTTTCGCCAAAAGCTTATGAAGTCGGCGCTGGTAAATTCAAACCGAATATTTTTGTGGGAACTGGCCCTTACAAATTAGGACAGTATGGTACTGATTCGATCCGATTTGATGTGTTTGATAAATATTGGGGAGAAAAACCAGCTAACAAGGGTGTTAATCTCCAAATTCAAACTAGTCCAGTTAATTTGTTTAATGCTTTCCGTACAGGCGCAGTTGATGTAGCTTATCTGTCGCTGCAACCAGATCAAAATCGCAGTTTAGAAGAAGGTGGTAAAAAAGGGGATTGGCAAGCGATCGCAGCTGAAGGTAGTGTAGTAAGTTATCTGGTATTAAACCGGAATCAAAAGCCTTTAGATAAATTAGAGGTAAGACAAGCGATCGCATCCATAATTGACCGTCCACTTTTAAACGAGCGAGTGTTACTTGGTCAAGCAGATCCGCTTTATAGCATGATTCCCACGACATTTAAAGTTTCTGTGCCATTATTCAAAGATAAATATGGCGATGCTAACTTCGATCAAGCTAAAAAATTGTTAACTACTGCTGGCTTCTCCAAAGAAAATCCTGCAAAAGTGCAAGTTTGGTATCCTTCTAGTTCACCTACTCGGAGTTTGGCAGCACAGACACTCAAATCCCTTGTGGATGTCAAAATGGATGGAATACTCCAATTTGAAGTTACCCAAGCGGAAGGGCCTGCCTTCTTTAAAAACATTGCCAAGGGTTTGTATCCGGCAGCTTTACTTGATTGGTATCCAGACTTTTTAGATCCAGATAATTACGTCCAGCCATTTTTATCTTGTGACAAAGGTTCAGTTGCTAAAGGATGCGAAGATGGAGGCAGTCAAATTCAGGGTTCGTTCTACTATAACGAAGCCATAAATAAATTGATTGATGGGCAACGCAAAGAACAAAACCCCGAAGCGCGTCAGAAAATTTTTAACGAAATTCAAACGCAAGTTACTACTGATGTACCTTACGTTCCCTTATGGCAAAACAAAGACTATGTATTTGCCCGAAATGGTGTTAATGGCGTGAAACTTAACCCTACCCAAATTTTGCTTTACCAGACACTTAAAAAGTAGTCATTAGTCATTGGTCATTAGTCATTAGTAATAACTGTTGACTATTGACTTTTGACTATTCGATAAAAAATTTCTTGTTCAATATCTATCTAATTTATAGCTAAAATAGGTTCCAAAAGTGCTTTGTAAATTTTAAAATTTAAATTACTTATGTCTCGTTCTAAAGCTTTACAATATTACATTATTTCTCGGTTGCTTCTTGCGCCACTTCAGCTATTAACGATCATCACCATTGTATTTCTTTTACTAAGAGCAACACCAGGAGATCCAGCAGATGCAATTCTTGGTGGACGTGCGCCAGAAGCTGCAAAAGAGGAATTACGCAAACAACTAGGTTTAAACCTTCCCCTGTGGCTACAGTACCTAAATTATTTGGGAAGCATACTGCGCTTTGACTTGGGAACCTCTTTAATGAGTCGCGGACAAAATGTTTGGGACATCATTGGGCAATATTTCCCGGCGACGGTGGAGTTAGCAGTATGTAGTATGGCGGTTGCACTCATCGTCGGAATTGCAGTTGGGACTCTTTCGGCTTCTCGTCCTGGAACATATTTCGATGTCGGTGGGCGCTTATTTGGGATCATCACCTACGCACTCCCCATGTTTTGGGCGGGAATGCTTTTGCAGTTGATTTTCTCAGTCCAATTGGGTTGGTTTCCCAATTCCAACCGCTTTCCGCCCAATCTCCCGGCTCCCACTCCTGTCACTGGATTATATACAATTGATAGCCTACTCGGTGGAAATTTTACCCAGTTTTTGGCATCTTTGCACCATCTTGCCCTACCAAGTCTCACACTAGGAATTTTGCTCAGTGGGATTTTTGAGCGAATTGTGCGAGTGAATTTAAAGCAAACCTTGCAAGCAGATTATGTAGAAGCTGCTAGAGCCAGAGGTATTGGTGAAAATAAGATTTTAGCCTCCCACGCTTTAAAAAATGCGCTAATTCCAGTGATTACAGTCTTGGGATTAACCTTTGCATCTCTCTTGGGTGGGGCGATTTTGACAGAGGTAACATTTTCTTGGCCTGGGTTAGCTAATCGACTTTATCAAGCGATCGCCGATCGCGATTATCCCACAGTCCAGGGAGTGTTGGTATTTTTTGGTGCGATCGTTGTGAGTGCCAGCATTTTAATTGATATTTTAAATGCTTATGTTGATCCGCGAATTCGTTATTAAGCTGTTGGACATTTTGTTAAATTTCTTGAGAAATACCATTGGCTAAAATTCCAAGAATTTTGTTTACATCTTTGAGATAATATTCGCTTAAATCAATAGTCAATGTTTGTTCTTCTAGTTTCAGGAATTGCCAAATACTGCCCGTTGTAACTGCACCATAAATTGTTTTAATCTCAGTTGCAGCTTGTTCATTAAATATTTGGGCTGCTACCATTTCTGCTGCACACTGACCCAAACCTCCATTAATATTTTCTTTTTTAGCTTCTACAACTGTAATTACTGGTGCTGTCAAAATGAGAATTTCTGGAGATTTAGTAATAATAAAATCGCAAGTGCCGTTTAATCCTTTGCTATTATCGACAGTAAAATCTACTCCAGAAAATAAACTAACCTGTTCGTGTAATTGTCGGCGTAAATCAACTAAGATGGGAGCAATAATTAACTCAGAACGAGCTTTTTCACTATTACTTCCTAAAGCGATATCCAGGTTATAATTGAGTGTTTCTACAAGTAAATTACTCGCTGTTAATTCAGAAACACCAGCGAAAATATTGCGTTTTTCTAATGTGCTTAAACTAAAGTCTTGTTTTGCTTTAGCTAGACTAAACTCACTGTAAGCCATAAAACTATTACTCTCTTTCGCTTTTAAATAGAAGACTTAAATTACCGTCCAACGTCTAAGTTAAAGTAGAAACTACTATCTACAATTCTGTTGCTGCCAAGATATTTGATAATGGGTATGCTAACTCGGTGCTGTCCTGGTTCAAGCTTCCAAGCTTGTTGAAAATTACCAATATTATGACAAGCAGCATTAATCGGGAAGTTACTAGGAGTGAAAAGTCCATTTCTATAACTCTCAACTCCATTTGGAAACAGATAAACTTTTACTTCTACTCGATTGACTGGAGTTTTAGATGGTATGCAATAGGTTAGATTTGATAATCTTAGAGTATCTCCAGCTTTTAAAGGTATGCGATCGCTATTTTTTACTTGCTGAGGTTCGTTGCTATTAAACTGCACTGTAAGATTATTAACGCATACTTTAGCCACAGTAACTTTATCACACGTTGTAGAAATGGCGGTGGCAGAGGGTAACTCTAGAGAAGATTTGTTGCCAAGCCCCATTATGGTAGGCACTCCAGCAGCTACTATGGCGGCTGTAGCAGCGATAAGAGCAAGTGCAAGCTGTTGTCTAAAAGTTGTCATTTCTCAAACTCCTCAACTTTTGTGCTGTAACACCATCATCACTTGAGACACAGGCACTATAGGTAGGCGCTAGTAGGAAGTTTGAGTGATTAAATTGTTGTAAGAGAAAGTAGGCAAATGTAGGTTTGTAGGGTAAAGTATTGCACTAACAGCTGATTTTTACTTTGCTCTGCCAATTCAATTACGCCTAATGGACTCAAAACAAGCGTTAGCATTCATTAATGCGCTGTTTGCTAAAAAGACTAATCAAGTCTTAAATGAATTGGAAGAAAAGCTTTTTTTAGGAATCTGGGAAGGTCAGATTTATTCAGATATTGCTACTCAGACTTTTCTCTCTGAGCAATATTTGAGAGATGCAGGTGCAAATTTATGCAAAAAGATTACAAAAGATTTAGGGATAAAAGTTAATAAGAGAAATTTTAAAAATCAAATTAAATATCATTATCAACAGCATTCAGAAACAACTTTACCTTCCCAACAAACAATTATAGAACCAACTAATCCAGCACAAGGAGATGAATCACAGTCAGATAATCTATTACAGCGAAATCATAATCCCTTCATTCCCTTTAATGGCAGAGTCGAAGAAAAGTATTTATTCTTTGACCGAGAGCGCGAAATCCGGCGAGTATTTGAGGTGTTGAATAACGGTAGTAGTGTTGTTTTAATTGGGGAAGAGGGAATCGGAAAATCCTCGCTGCTATGGATGACTTGCCAAGAAGCAGAAACTCGTTTAAACGTTAAACGTCAGCCAGTTTTCTTAGACCTGAATTTACTTCATAATGAAAGTCAATTTTATAGTGATTTGTGCTACGAGATTGGTATACCCGAAAGTAAAGACTATCAGTTAACTCGCAATTTGCGAAGTTGTAAAATACTACTGGCTATAGACAATGTAGGAAAACTTACAGGCGAAGGTTTTACTCGCAACATAAGGGATTATTTGCGCGGTTTAGCCGAAGGAAGTAATGCTCCGTTGAAGCTGATTTTAGCTGCCACCGAACCTTTGAACAACTTATTTAACGATAGTCAGGAGCAAGGTAAGACTTCTCCGTTGGCAGGTATTTGCCAAGAGGAACACATTCATCCTTGGAGTGAAGCTACTATGCGTACTTTTATTACCAACCGTTTAGCCAGAACTTCTGTGAGTTTTACTGAAGGAGAAATTATCCAACTCATCCAAGAAAGTGGTGGACATCCTCGCAAACTGATGCAACTGTGTTATCGAACTTTTTTGCAGTATGTGGAGAGTTTGCAATGAATGACACCGCTTTGACCTCTTTCCGAACCCCTCCCCTACAAGGGGCTACGGTGTACACACAATTTATCGAATTACCCCACCCTAACCCTCCCCTTGGAAAGGGGAGGGAACTAGATTTTCTTGTTTTCCCCCTTTACAAGGGGGGATTAAGGGGGGTAAAACCCGGATCTCAAAGTAACTCCGATTTGTGTGTACACGGTAGCCTACAAGTGGAGGAGAGCAAGATTACTCCTACTCCACCTTCCCTGGAAGGGGCTGGAGGATTAGGTTCTTCATGGGCGAAGATGGAGGTTGAATAATGACCCCAGTACCCCGCTTAGACTTAGCGCCCAAGTTGAGGCGTCCTCTCTCGCTGTGGAATCCTTTGGATTATCTACGCCTGCTGTATTGGGTGTTTTTCTTTCCTCAGGCTTTGCGATGGTATGTGGATAGATTCGGGGGTGGGTATATTCCTGAAGGGGAAATGAATTGGCGGAAGGGATGGGAATTATTGCGTCAAAATGCTATCCAACGTCAGTTGCTTTTTCAAGGATTAGTTTTAACAGTAATTACACCTGTAGCTATAGGTTTAATTTTTCAGACTGCAAATGTTCACATTAATTGGTTTGGCGTGGCGGGAGGCGTGGCGGGAGGCGTGGCGGTAGGCGTGGCGGTAGGCGTGGCGGTAGGCGTAGCGGTAGGCGTGGCGTTCGGCGTGGCGTTCGGCGTGGCGGTAGGCGTGGCATTCGGCATGGCGGTGGGCGTGGCGTTCGGCATGGCGGTGGGCGTGGCGTTCGGCATGGCGGGAGACGTGGCGTTCGGCATGGCGGGAGACGTGACGTTCGGCATGGCGATGGGCGTGGCGCTAGGTGTGGCGTTCGGCGTGGCGGGAGGCGTGCCGGAAGGCGTGGCGGGAGGCGTGGCGCTAGGCTTGACGGTAGGCGTGGCGAGAGGCGTGGCGGGAGGCGTGGCGGGAGGCGTGGCGCTAGGCTTGACGTTCGGCGTGGCGAGAGGCGTGGCGGGAGGCGTGGCGGGAGGCGTGGCGTTCGGCGTGGCGTTCGGCGTGGCGGTAGGTGTAGGGGAACTGCGTCCAGAAACCTGGCTTATTGGCTCACCTTTAAACTTGCGAACAATTCAAAACAGTAATTGGCTACTTCCCCGCATTACTCCGCTTGCTCTTCCTAATCTTGTCTGGCACTTGCAAAATTGGTTGCAAAATGATTGGGAAACAGGTTTACATAATACTAATGAACTGCTGGCATATACCCTACAATTCATTCCCGTTGTCCAAGCAGTCAATAGAGTACTTGCCAAAATCCCTTCAGACCGACTTATTTGGACTGTCTCTCGACTGGCAGCAAATCCCTTTGATTGGAATATAGTACGTTTTACTTCGGCTTCTCTAGATGAAACCCTAAAGTCAAGGTTTATCAGAGATTTCTTATCCTACCCCTGGTTCTTTTTCTTCCCTCATTCTTGGCGAGAAGGTTTACAGGCTCGTCTTAACACAGACACTCGTTTAAATACTCCTGCTCGTGCTGCTGCGGCTGGTTTTTGGCATCTACATAAAAAAGAACCAGCAAGAGCAATAGAGGCTTTTGCTGTAGTGCGTTCTCTACTTTATGGCGAGGAAATGTTTACCCTTGCCCAAACTCTAGCGGCATTCAATAAAGCCCAAAAACCAGCCTCTATTGCTGCTATACAAGTTCCTCCTTTTCCACAGGAACCTATTTTACGTCCAGTTACCTGGAAAGTCCTTGCTAGTCTGCATCGAGTTGTTGAAAATGTCCAGTTTGTTAATCGCAGTGTCTCACGTTCAGCCAGGTCTTTAGCTCTCAATCGAGCATTAGGTGAACTGACAAAAATCCTAAATCAAGCCGACACCTTACCGCAAGCAGAGCAAAGGTTAATCATAGATATCGCTGAAACTTGGAAAGAAAGCCTTTTAGAAATCACTGGTGAAGTGGGAGAGATTTCCATCACCAAGCCTGTGGTTAATCCTTATGTTGTAGGCGACCCGGTTCAAGGTCATCTTTTCGTTGGGCGAGAAGATATTATCAGACAATTAGAAGAACTCTGGATAATGAGTAATCAACTCCAGTCCGTAGTTCTCTACGGTCACAGGCGCATGGGCAAAACTTCTATTCTGCTTAACGCTGCTAACTGTCTAGGCTCACAAATACAGCTAGTTTATGTCAACTTGCTACGTTTGGGAGATAGCCCCCAAGGTGTGGGTGAAGTACTAATGGCAATTTGTGATGAAATTTCTCAAACTGTAAAACTTCCAGCACCAGCTGACGCTGATTTACTAAATCTTCCCTACCGGACTTTTGAACGCTATTTAAAACAGGTGGAAGCACAGCTAGAGGGTGGGTTAATCATCGCCTTAGACGAATTCGAGAAAATTGAAGATTTAATTGAAGCGAAAAAAATCCCTATCGACTTTATGGGTTTTCTGCGCGGTTTAGTGCAAATGAGTTCTAAAATCGCTTTTGCATTTGCTGGTTTGCACACTTTAGACGAGATGACAGCAAATTACTTTCATCCATTCTTTGGAAGCCTAATTAATATCCATGTCAGCTTTCAAGAACGTGCAGCTACCCGCCAAATTCTCGCTAACCCAGGTAATGAAGACTTCCCCCTCGACTACATCCCGGAAGCTTTAGATGAAATTTATGCTTTGACACACGGTCAACCATATTTAGTGCAAATGCTGGGTTTTCAGCTAGTGCGCCGCTACAATGACTTTGTTTTTGAGCAAGGGCGATCGCGTGACCCAGTTTTCATAGTAGAAGACGTGGAAGCAGTTATCAATAACCCTGAGTTTTTCAAGCGGGGACGCTACTACTTTGATGGGGTTTGGGGTCAGGCGGCGCGGGGTGCTGAGGGTCAACAAGCAATTGTACAAGTGCTTGCACCTTACCCAGAAGGGCTAAGTCTGGATGCTTTAGCTCAATTTACAGGTATGAACGATGCCGATTTACAGGAAGCGCTGAATACTCTGAAGCGTCATGATGTCGTTGAAGAAATTCAGGGAAGCTGGCGGATTATGGTAGAACTTTTTCGTCGTTGGGTTTTGCAGCAGTAGAGTAGAGCGATGCATACGCATTTGCTATTTCGGAGTACGCATTTGTTATTTCGGGGTTCGCATTTGCTATTTCGGAGTACGCATTTGTTATTTCGGGGTTCGCATTTGCTATTTCGGAGTACGCATTTGCTATTTCGGCGATCGCATTTGCTATTTCGGGGTTCGCATTTGCTATTTCGGAGTACGCATTTGCTATTTCGGAGTACGCATTTGCTATTTCGGAGTACGCATTTGCTATTTCGGCGACACCATTTACTATTTCGGCGACACCATTTACTATTTATTGGAGGCTTATCTTCTTAAACTGCGCGGGTCTAGTGCATCTCTCAACCCATCACCGAGTAAGTTGAATGCCAGCACTGTGAGAATAATCAGCACAGCCGGCGGCCAAATTAGCCAAGGTTGCAACACCAAGATTGAAGCATTACTTGCCAGAGAAAGCATATTTCCCCAAGAAGGGTCTGGTTGTTGAATTCCCAAGCCGATGAGACTCAGTATCGCCTCTGCACCAATAAAGCTGGGAATTGCAAGAGTCGCAGAGATAACTACATAACTAGCCGTTTGTGGCAAAACGTGGCGGACAATGATATAGAGTGGGTTCGCACCCATTGCCCGCGCGGCTTGGACAAATTCTCGCTCTTTAAGTGATAGTACCTGTCCCCGAATGACCCGTGCTAAACCAGCCCAGCTAATAACTGAAGTAATCACCACAATCAGCAAAAAGCGCTGGGTACTACTTAAACCAGCTGGTAAGACTGCGCCCAATGTTACCAAAAGATAAATACTAGGGAAAGTCATTAGCACTTCTGCCAAGCGCATAATGAGGCTATCAGTCACACCGCCGAAATAGCCAGAAATTCCCCCAATGAGCAAACCGAGGGGATAGGTAATGATAATGCCAAAAATTCCGATAAACATACTGATGCGACCGCCATGCAGCAGGCGACTAAATTGGTCGCGGCCTTGGTCATCAGTGCCCAAAATATTGACTTTTGCGCCAGTTGTTGTGCCAAATAAATGCCAATTTAAGGGGATACCACCAAAGATTGTAACTTCATCCCACTTCGGGGGTAGTGGCAAACTCATCTGCAACAATCGGTATTCTGGCCCGGAGACAAATAGACGCAAGGGTGAAGGCTTTGTCGAGTCTACAATGAGTTTGCGATCGCCTGTATCTAAATTCGTATCTCCCTGAGTCGTCGGATAAACATAAGGCCCGACAAACTGCCCAGATTGAGAAACCCAGCGTATCTTAGTTGGTGGCAGCAGTGAACCATTAGGCTGTGAAGCATAGGGGTCATAAGGAGCTACGAAATCAGCTGCAATTACTCCTATATAGAAAATTAACAGCAAAATTGCCCCAAATCGTGCCAAAGGATTTTTCTTAAGTCGTCGCCACCAATCCATAGTAGTTAGGAGTTATAAGTTAGGAGTTATGAGTTATTAAGTTTTTATCTTAATTCATAACTCATGATTAATAATTTTCAACTCCCAACTCCTGTATAGACGCGATTAATCGCGTCTCTCCTAACTCCCAACTGCTAACTTCTCCAAATACCGCTGCTGTTCTTCCTGTTGTTTTTCATGTTCCACAACAAACACGTTTGAGTAGAGATTCGCGAGAATTTGTTTTCCCTGCTGTGTCAGCGATAGGTAATGCAGTCCGTCTTGGATATAGGGATAGACGCCATTCCAGTAAAACTTAGCGTAGTTATTACGTAAATCGGCAGGGGTTTTATAGCCCAAAACTTTGTTTACACCAGTTTCTTCAAATTCGTAAAATAAAGAAGTAATTTTCTTCAGGTAACGTGGGTCGCTTAGTTGACCAATCAAATCAGCAGCACGGACTAATCCTGCAAAGCACTTTGTATCTTGATGATCTTCTGCCGCAGGCACGGGAAATCGAGTCAATTCAATATTGCTCTTAATTGCCTCAGCATCGATTAACTTGTGACCTCCAAAACGCTCATCAATAAAAAGTTTCGCTCTATCAACATGATACGGCGTCAGACTGGCATCAGAAGCGCCAGCAGCCACAGAAATCATTCTGCCATTTTTACCTGTGGAATATAAGTTTGCTGTTTCTCGGTCTTGTCGGCAAACTCCCTTAACATAGCCAATATCATGACTGACTAAAGAAATAATACAATGCAACCAGTCTTCACTAGAAACACCGCCTTCTCTGATGTGTTTGCCACGTAAAATTTCTTGTCCCACCAGGGTGACTAAGACAGTGTGTTCAACATTGTGGTAAAGGGCATCGCTATTGGCAATGTTTTCCAAAGCCATGTTACCCGCCCAGGCGATAATGTCCTGATAATCATTTTTAAAGCAGCCATAAGTGCGACGGTAGCCGTCTCGAATTTCATTTACAAAGGCATCAATTAAAATTTCAGTGGCATTGAACATATCTGCTTTCTCTGGTAAATACCAATTTTTTATTGATTTGATTGATTTCAAAATTCCAGAATCAAGGCTACCCTTGCTGGAATTTAAGGCAATGGAGTTTGCTCCTTTGTAACTCACGTGTAGCTGTAGACGCTAGCTTTTTCTATGCCTGGATGCACGGCTTGCTGGCAACACAAAGGCTTTAGAGGAATGATTGATTACGTGTAAAAAATAATTTACTGGTGTATCAAGGTACATAAATACTTTCAATTCTAATTAGATAAATCTAGATGAGCTATATTAGTTTTTCATATCTAAGCATTGGTTGACAGTGATCTAAATACGGATGGTGTGTGACATAGAGTAGCTCTATGAGATGAGAGAATTTTTTGTATCATAATCTACATAAAATTTATGATCGTTTTTTGATAGTAATTTCTCTTAGTTTTGAAGTTGTATTATATACTATTGCAGATAAAAGACATTTACTATGAAATGCGTCATAGTTGATATCGAAGTAAATAAACTTCAAGTTTTCTTAAGAAAATACCAAGATTTGGTATGCATAGACAGCAAGTAGAGGTGAAACTGTGAGCGATGAAAGTCTTTCAGAAGTCGAGGTGGAAGAAGCTATAACCTCTGAAGATAGGAATTTTTTAAGCAAATCAGATCAAAAACAAACCAGGGCATGGTTGAAGCCATTATTCTTGGGTACTGGTTTAGGAATTGCGATCGCCTTGGTTGGGATGAGTGTATTAAATCGTTTTCCATCCCGTCAACAAAGTGCGGTAGCGGATAAAAAAGTTAACCCAGCGATGACAGTCACCATCGCCACAGTAGAAACCGCCCGTGTTGTCCGTACCCTTAAAACGACTGGGACTGTAGCCGCGAGTGATTTAATTCCGGTGCTACCGCAAACAAACGGTTTACAAATTAAAAGCATTCCCGCAAATGTCAAAGAAGGAGCTTTTGTTAAACAAGGTCAAGTGTTGGCGGTGTTAGATGGTTCCATACTGCAAAGCCAAATTAGCCAAGCAAAAGCAGATGTGGAATCGAAACAAGCAGATGTGGCATCCAAACAAGCAGATGTGGCATCCAAGCAGGCAGATTTGGCATCAAATAAAGCAATAGTCCAGCAAAGACAAGCCGATTTAGCTCAAGCTAAGGCAAGGTTAGAGGAAGCAGCCAAAAATTATCAGCGCTATCAACAACTCGCTGACTCTGGGACGATTAGCAAACAAGAACTTGATACTCGTTCCTATAATGTGAAAACTGCCGTAGAAGTTGTGAACCTGTCCCAAGAAAATATACGCAGTGCCCAGGCTAATAAGCTATTCCACATTTAAGTTGCAATAGTAATATTACCCTTATTCTTAATTTTTCTTCCCCATTTAATAATTAATTCTCCTTGATTTAACAGCTTATCAAGTAAATTTTTTAGTTCATCGACTGATTTAAATAACCTGTGGGCTACATATTCTTTAGCTGAATGCCATACCAATTCTACTAAATTCATATCTGGGCTATATGCCGGCAGAAAATATAGTTGAATGTTTGGCAACTCTTTCTCAATTGCCTCTATAATTACTTTCTTTTTATGGTAACTAGCGTTATCCAGAATAATTAAAATTACTGGGCCATTCTCGGAAAAATTAGATTCTAGATTTCCTGCTAAAACCCATTCTTTTTTCACAAATTCATTTAATTTTTTTAACTGCGCATAAAAAATTTCACCATTCCCTTTCTCAATGAAATAACACATTCTCTTGCTGTCGTGATATCTTACTCCTCCCATTATATTTACACGCCCGCGACTCCTCTGACCTGTTACTTTTTTACTCGAACCTTTTTTGCTCCAATTTTTACGTCTAATTACCCTGAGACTAAAACCACTCTCATCCCAAAACCAGACTTGTAACCTTTCAGGGCAAGACTTTGAAGCTTCTAGATATCCAAGCAGTTTTTCTTTAAAGACCTCTCTTTTTATCGGATCTTGCTTATCCTCTAGACTGTATTTTGCCCAAAGGTAAGCATACTTTTTTTGCTTTAATATTCTCCTGACTTGTTCTCCGCTTAACTTAATATCAGTTCTTTTGTCTAAATATGTAGCTAATCTTGCTGTTGTCCATCGTCCAAATTCATAGCCTAATTCACTTGGTTCTTTGTCAATAACTTCCATTAATAATTCAATATATTCATTTGTTGCTTTCTGGTAATTTCCTTTTCTCCTGCCATCTTTTAGACTTTCTAAATTGTCTGGATCACCATGAACACACCAATATGCTACACTTCTACATGAACAGCCTAAAAATTCACTTATCTCCTGATAAGTTTTTCCATCATTCATCAGAAGTAACATCAATATTCTCTGTATAAATTGAGAGCGATCGCTATCTTTTAAAGCTTTTTGTAAATTGTCTTTTTGAGATTGAGCTAGAAACCCTTTAGCAGGCATGATAACGCTATAGACACGGATATATCTATTTTACCATTTATGCAATTTAAATGTGGAACAGCTTACTAACCCAAATATTGATGTGCCAACGGTTTTGATCAAAGTCACTCAACCGGGCGCAGGCCCAGCAGAACTAGAATCCCAAGTGACGAAAAAAATTGAAGATGCTGTGGCGGGGTTGGGCAATATCGATTACATGATTTCCACCGTCAGCGATGGGAATTCTAAGACGACAATCAATTTTGTTTTGGGTACAGATAGCGATCGCGCCACCAATGATGTTAGAAATGCGATCGCTCAAATTCGCCAAGATTTACCCCAAGATATTAACGATCCAATTGTGGAACGCCTAGAATTTTCCGGTGGCCCGGTGATTACCTATGCAGTTAAATCAGATCGGCGTTCTGTAGAAGAGTTAAGCAATCTCGTAGACCAAACTATTAGCCGTGCTTTGTTGGGAGTTCGTGGTGTAGCACAAATTCAGCGCGTGGGTGGTGTTGACCGAGAAATTCGCATTAATCTTAATCCAGACCGCTTACAATCTTTAGCAATTACCGCCACTCAGGTAAACGACCAAATCCGCGCTTTGAACATTAACTTACCTGGGGGACGCGCCGAAGTCGGTGGTAGCGAACAAAGTATCCGTACTTTAGGAAGTGCCGTCAGTGTGGATATTTTGAAAACCTACGAAATCGTTTTACCACAAGGTGGTTCTGTACCGTTATCTAGCCTGGGAACTGTAGAAGATAAATTTGGTGACGTGCGCCAAGCCGCCCGTTTGAATAATCAACCCGTGGTAGCTTTTCAAGTTTTACGTAGTACTGGCAGCGTTCTGGTGACTGTGGAAGAAGGAGTGAAAGCAGCAGTCAAACAACTGGAAAAAACCCTTCCCCCAGATGTCAAACTGGATTTAATTTTTACTAGAGCCGATATTGTCCGCCAATCTTACCAAAGCACGATTGATGAATTGATTCAAGCTTCGGTGCTGGCGGTCATCGTTATTTTAGTGTTTTTGCGGGACTGGCGAGCAACATTAATTACGGCTGTTGCCTTACCCTTGTCAATAATTCCCACCTTCGCAGTGCAGCAAGCCCTTGGTTACACCCTCAACAATATGACTTTGTTGGCATTAGCCCTGGCGGTGGGCAACTTGGTTGATGATGCCGTTGTGGAAATTGAAAACATGGAACGGCATATCGCTATGGGGAAGTCAGCTTGGGAAGCGGCTTTTGAGTCTTCCGACGAAGTAGGGTTAGCGGTAATCGCCAGTTCAGCGACAATTATTGCAGTGTTTCTGCCCGTTGCTTTTATGGGTGGAATTCCAGGGCAATTTTTTCAACCATTTGGCGTTACCGTTGCCGTTTCCACAATTTTCTCAACTCTTGTCGCGCGGATGGTTACGCCGATGATGGGGGCGTATCTTTTAAAGGAGGCGGAGGGGCACGCTTCTCTACGAGAGGCTGCGCCAACGACTACGCTCAGTGACCGAGGGGCAGAGGGGCAGAGGGGAGTAATAAAAATTTTTAATTTTAAATTTACACTTCCAGGTGGTGGTAACAGAAGTAGAAAACTTGGAGATGAAAAGCGTCAAGGCTTTCAACCTTATAGATTGCTTTTACAGTGGGCGTTACGCCATAGATTGACAACAATGGCGATCGCTTTAGCTTTTTTTATTGCCAGTGCGATGCTGGTTCCTTTAATTCCCAAGGGTTTTGTTGATGATGGTGATTTTGGAATTTCTAATGTATCTATAGAACTTCCTCCTGGTTCCACGTTAGAAGACGTTAACAAGGTAGTCACACAAGCTACTGATATTATCCGCCAAAATCCAGTAGTTGAACGTGTACTAGCAACTGAAGAGATCAATTCTGCCAGCCTTGCGATTAATCTCAAACCCAGAGAGAAACGAAATATTTCCCAAAAACAGTTTGAGGAACAAGTGCGTCCTGACTTTGAGCAAATACCAGGAGCGAGAATTAGTTTTCAAAGTCAGTCACCGGGTGACAGTCGTAAAGGTTTATCAATTGTTCTCAGAAGTGAAAATCCCGAAGCGTTGAATCAAGCTGCTGAGGCCCTAGAAAAACAGATGCGATCGCTACCTGGATTGGTAGAAGTGGCTTCGACTGCCAGTTTAGTCAAACCAGAGATTTTGGTAATTCCCAATCCACAACGGGCAGCAGATTTGGGCGTAACAGTGCAAGCGATCGCTCGGACTGCTTCCCTTGCCACCATCGGCGATAATGAGGCCAACTTGGCGAAATTTAATTTAAGCGATCGTCAAATCCCCATTCGCGTGCAAATCGATCCAAAAGCGCGGGCTGACATTAACACAATCACAAATCTGCAAGTCCCCAGTCAAAATGGTAGATTGGTTCCCCTCATCGCAGTGGCAGATATCCGCTTTGGTAGCGGCCCTGCTACCATCAACCGTTACGATCGCGCCCGTCAAGTTGCTGTAGAAGCCAATTTGCAAGGGCTTTCTTTAGGAGAGGCTGTGCAGACAATCAACCAACTACCTGCAATGCAAAACTTACCGCCAGGAGTAGTACAGCAACCATCAGGCAGCGCCAAAATTATGCAAGATATTTTCGGTCGCTTTGGCGGTGCATTAGGGCTGGCATTAATGTGTATCTATGCAATTCTGGTGCTGCTGTATAACAACTTCCTCCATCCATTATCGATTATGGCAGCCTTACCCTTTTGTTTAGGCGGCGCATTAGTAGCGTTGATGGTTGCTCAAAAACCCTTGGGAATATATGCCCTGATTGGTATTGTGTTGCTGTTGGGGATTGTCACCAAAAACTCAATTTTGTTGGTTGACTATACCATCATCAATATGCAAGAAGGCAAAACCCAACGTCAGGCACTCATTGAATCAGGTGTGTCACGTCTGCGCCCAATTTTAATGACTTCTTTTGCAACAGACTTATCCAAAAATCTGAAATGTTTACTATACAATGCTTTTAGCGATTTTAATGGCTTGCGATCGCTTGCGCTTGGTGGACGCAAGAATAAGGCTTTAGGGGAATTAATCGAGCTAATTTATCAGTTAGCAAGGAAAAGATAGAAAGAGTGAAAATTTATTTTTTCCCGATAAACTCAATTATTAACAGATAAAAACCATGAGCAATTAAGTCGCAATCTGACAAGTCCACATACTGCCATTATTACCCGATTATAGCGATGACGAGATAAACGAAATTTCTCACTCGCTACTCGAAATATTTTCACTCGACATATCATGTGTTCAACACCAATTCTCCGTGAAGATAATTGTTTATTCTGTTCTTTTTGCAGTTGTGAAATCTCTGATTTTTTGGGTTTTTTATGTGGTGTAGTAATTGCATTATCTCCGATATAAGCTTTGTCACCAATAAACTTTTGTTCAACATTGAATTTATGCCGTGTTTCTCGAAATAAACCTATATCGCTTGTTTTACCTAATTTACCAACATATACATCAACAATATCTTCTCCCTTTGGCAGCACAATAAACTGATTTTTTAGAGTGTGCATTTTTTCTTACTAGAATAATATTGTTTCTGATTTTGGTAGTCCATAGGTCTTTCTATGGCTTGCTCTGCGCTATCTACAATTAATTCGTATTCACCAAGTATTTTACGTAAATTTTGATATTTTTTGCTATCTTTTTCTACTTCTTCTATTTGAGAGGCTGGTAAAACTTCTCTTAAAATTTCTACCCAATAATTAAATGTATCATTAGCTTTTGTTTTGGAGATGTCAAAGAGTAAACCTAATATTTCAAAAATTGGTTTTTGTCTAAGATAAATTAGGCATAAGCAGATCCCTTCTTTTGAAGATATCTCCGGTTTTCGTCCACCCCCAGGGGCAATAATACGAGTTTTATTCCTTTCGATTTCTGCACGTTTTTCTAAATGGCATTTTTCCGCTAAACTTACTAATGCTAAAAATTGCTCATAATCAATACCGATTAATCGCTTTGCTTCTTGCGGATGTGATTCAATTCTTGCCAGAGGACTTGTCATTATTCAATATACATATTTCTTAATTCTTGGTTGATTATCCCACAAAGCTTATATTAAGGATAGGTCTAACGATCGCCGGTATTCTGCCCTTAGCATTAGGAATTGGCGCCGGTTCTGAAGTTCGCCAACCGATGGGAATTGCCATTATGGGCGGTTTTACAACTTCTACTCTGTTGACACTGGTGGTAGTGCCAGTGATATTTAGCTACATTGACAACTTTCAAACTTGGATTATGCATACACTGCGCGATGGCTTTGGTAAGAAACCATCGCGTTAATCATAAAAATAATAAAGACGCGATAAATCGCCGTCTCTACAATCAATCTTTTGTAGAGACGGCGATTTATCGCGTCTCCTTAACTTTCCAAGGCAGGGCTGTTTCATTCGATCTCTTAATGAAGATTTTTACGGGCTGTAGAAAATTGCTCCTGCTGTCATATTGCTTTACATCTAGATGGATAGACAGCTTGACCGAAAGGTTCTACAATCTGACTGATTGCGGTAAATTTACCTATTGCCCAATCCATATAAGCATAGTAAAGATTTTCTAGTGATTCCGTTTGATTGCAGAAGCACTAAATTAATATAGGAAAGTCTTTGAGTAAAGGGCAGCAAACAAATGGATGTAAAGCTGATTCTAGCCGGGTTAACAGTTATATTTACGCTTTCGTGCTTATTCTTTGGCACGAAAAACGGATTCTATGATTCAGATAACTATCACGGTAACGGCTCCGCACATTGAGATAAGTCTGTAGACCCTTTGGCGACTTGCTGTAGGGTGAGTTGACTAAAAATAGCTGAGACTTGCAAAGGGAAAAGAAACAAGAGCCAGACTCCTTAAGTTACTAGCTTGATGGCTTTTCGTTAGCCCACCTTTCCGAACCAGTGCGGGTTCGTGGAGGCGTCCTCCCCAATCAAAAATCTGTATTCTCAGGGTGTAGGGGCGCACGATATAAACTTACCCCTAAGTCACAAAAGCAAAATTTGTGTAACTTTTGGCTTTTGGGATATGTCCATGATGATGAGGTTTGAGGGGAGGAGAGCATGAGGGATAATCTGTCGGCATCCTCTCGCGTAGATGCTGCGGAAGCGGGTAGTGAATTAGAATGTTTGCCCTATAGTGTCCAGCATGACAATGAGGGCGTGTGTTTATTGGTGAAAATGGGCCCACACCGCATTCTGTTGGACTGTGGTTTTGAGGATATTTCATCGCTGGCTAAGGGGCTTACTAAATCGGGACTTGGAACTAATTCGCCCCTACCAGCAGATTTAGTTTTGATTAGTCATGCCCACCCAGATCACTCCAAAGGCTTACTGGCGCTGCATAAAGCTTTTCCCAAGTTACCTATTTATGGTAGTGAGGTAACTAGCAAGTTACTGCCGCTGAATTGGCTAGACGAAGACCCTGAGAAAATTTCCCAATTTTGTCATGCATTGCCATTGCGATCGCCTATAGAATTGCAAGATGGTTTGGTAGCAGAATTATTTCCCGCAGGGCATCTACCAGGGGCAGTAGCAATTCTCCTTACCTACACCACCAAGCAGCGTACTTACAAATTACTGTATACAGGTGACTTTTTCCTGTCCAATTCCCGCTTAGTAGAAGGTTTGCGTTTAGAGGAACTGCGGGGCTTAGACTTGGATGTGCTAATCATTGAAGGTAGTTATGGCACATCCCGTCATCCTCACCGCCGCAACCAAGAAAATCAACTAGCCGAGCGAATCAATCGAGCGATCGCTGATCATTGTTCTGTAATTCTTCCCACCCCGGCTTTAGGATTAGGTCAAGAATTATTAATGCTGTTGCGATCGCATCACCACTTCACCGGACGAGATTTAGATATCTGGGTAGATGGTGCTGTCGCCACTGGGTGTGATGCATACCTCGAACTGCTACCCCATCTCCCCCCATCGGTGCAAAATTTCGCCCGCCATCAACCCTTGTTTTGGGATGAACGGGTACGTCCCCGCGTGCGTCGTTTACAACCAGAACATCGTTCCACAGTGGGCAAGTCACCTTGTATTGTCCTCACTGACTCGACATCTGATTTAGGCAAACACTGCCAATTAGACACCGGCCCTTGGCTGATTCTCCTACCAGAAAAAATTGATATAAAAGTTAACAAAGAATATTTAGCACCCACAACTGTCGAAAGCTATCTCTTAGCTCAACATAGTGATGGCCCTGGTACTACGCAGCTAATTCATAATTTGCGACCCCAGCACGTCATTTTTGTCCACGGTTCTCCTGCCTACTTGGCAGACCTGACTAGCTTAGAGGAGTTGCAAAACCGCTACCACGTACATTCCCCGGCGGCTGATACCTTAGTAGAACTGCCCATCGGCGACACATTTTTACAACCGGCAGCACCTGAGACTAACTACGAAGGCGAACTGACAGAGTTAGGAACAGTAATCACAATTACCCTACCCAATGTGATTACTGCCGATCCGCGTTGGCGGCAATTTGCCGATACTGGTTTAATCGAAGCTCGTTGGCAAGGGGAAGAATTAGTATTAAGGGGATTGTCTCAACGAGAACTGCTCAACCAAAACAGCGATCGCTATACATGGACAGATGTAGACTGTTGTGGTACTTGCCGACATCAAAGAGGGCAGCGGTGTTGGAACCCAGCTTCCCCGTTGTATAACTTTAAGGTAACTCTCGAAGGTTACTGTCCTGCCTTTGAGGGCTTATCTAATCCTGAGTCCTGAATGCTTAATGCTGAGTTAGGATTTGTTACTCAGCACTGGGCACTCAGCACTAAATTATTCTGGATTCGAGTCAGTGTAACGGTTGTGGATGCGCTCTGCTTCGGGACAATCTTCAGTCATCAGAGGTTCTACATTACCGCGTGGTACTGAAGCCAATTTTTGCGTTACAGCACCAATGCTCTCGAGGCGAACCATTTCTTCCCAAGAACAAACTTCGTCCTCTTCTTCTGTTTCATAGCGTAGGGTGACTAAATCTCCCTCTATGTCTATGATGCGGGCGCGTTCAATCCAGCGTTGCTGGTCCCGCAAGAAAACACATACCTCGCGCCCATCGCAACACAGTTGATAAATCTTGCGGTGTAGCATGTACTGTTTCTGCCTTTTTAAACAACGTAGTTAAACCTGTCAAAATCTGGGTTCTACCCCATTACATTACACCTTTAAGAGGTTAATTTCACTGTTTAGAACAAGTACGCTTCATAACCCAATCCCAAGATTTGCTTCTAGTTGTCAAAATATCAGGATAATGTTGGGTCATAAATCAGATGCTCTAGCAATGAACTCAATTTCTTTCCGGCTTATTCTAGGGAATGTCTGCTTCTATAGAAGTCAGACAATTCGGTACCTGTCCTAACCAGGTTTATATTTGTTGGTGAGTCATTCCTACCATTATGTAATAAAGAATACTCCAAAACAATCGTTGATTGCGGTTGTTTAACTTGCCTACTTTTAATCATTGGCATTACTGGGAAGTCCGGGGACTTGGCTTTACTTTTACCCACTTGTATCTGATCTTAACTCATTCTCTTGCTGACCTTGATGCTTTTCAACAACAACACCGAAATAGTTTTGAGTTTTTCAGGTTTTTGTCTGAAAAAAGGCAACAGCGTAAGGGAAGAGGTAGAGGGAAAAGACCATGAGAAAATTCTACTCCAGAAGTCTCAGGAGGATTTATGTGGTAAAGGAAATTCTATAAGCACGTTCGACGAGGATGCTTCTCGTTTAATTTTTCCTGCGCGAACTGCATCGTATAGGGCTGCGAGTTCCGGCAAATCCTCTGGCTGATAGCATTTAGTGGCTAGCACCTGCTGGAGTAAACCCTCAGATTCAACACTAAGATATCCCGTTTGGAAAGCAGATGCGATAATTGTGCGAATCATCTTGATTAAGGCAGAGTG
The DNA here is from genome assembly GCF_002246015.1 of Nostoc sp. 'Peltigera membranacea cyanobiont' 210A. Taxonomy (GTDB): domain Bacteria; phylum Cyanobacteriota; class Cyanobacteriia; order Cyanobacteriales; family Nostocaceae; genus Nostoc. The sequence continues at coordinate 646,712 of NZ_NOLJ01000005.1, read as the reverse complement.
AGCAAATTATTAGGTCTAGTGTGAAACATTTTTCTCTGTTACTAATTGATATGAAACATTAATACTGTGTGATTAGTATTACGCTCAATCAGTGATTTACATCACAACATGATTTTTAGATACTCCGTCTATTAATATACAGAGATAAAAGGGCAGAGGAATTTTCAGTATCAATGTTGAGAAGCTGAATGTTTTAACAAAATTAAAATACAACAATCAATTTTTTCGACAAGTATCCAAAAAATATAATTAAACATCAACAATCAAGCAAAAAACTGGCGGAAATCTTCATCTTTTTGACTTAATTGCACCCAGTCTAAGTTTAAAGACTGGAATTTTTGTACCAAGCGATCGCAAGCCGGACGTTCGGTAGCGTAATGTCCAGCATCGATTAAAATGAGATTGCAATCGCGGCTTTCTTGAAACTGATGGAATTTACAGTCAGAAGTCAGATAAGCTTGAGCGCCAGTTTTAGCGACGGCTGAAATGTAACTAGCTCCTGAACCACCCAAAACGGCAACTCGTGAAATTGTTTGCTGTAAATCAGTAGTTGGGGAAAAAATCAAATTAGGGGAAGCAAGTCGGGTTTGAATGGTGGCGAGTAATTCCTGTAATGTTAGAAATGGCTCTAGCAAACCAACACGGCCATATCCTAATCCTCCTTGTGTAAGTTCTATGGGGGTAACTTCTTTGAGTTCTAAAATCTGAGCCAAAACGTCAGCAGTCCCATCTTGCACTTGGTCAAAGTTCGTGTGAGCAGTGTAAATACCAATATTGTGGGTAAAGGCTAACCGTACCATTTCAGCGATCGCTTCACCAGTGCGTAAAGATTTGAGGGGATTAAAAATCAAGGGGTGATGGGCGAATATTAGATTAGCATTTTCTGCGATCGCTTCCTCCATTACCGCCAAAGTTGGTGTCAAGCACACCAAAACCCGTGTTTCTTCCTGCAAAACTCCTGGTTCAATTTGCCAGCCACAATTATCCCAGCTTTCACACCAAGCGGGATTTGCCCATGCTTCAAACCAAGTAATTAAATCAGTAATTTTCATAATTATTTTCTTCAGCAATTTTTAATTGCTAATCAGCGTCTCTGTGGTTGAATATTTAATTTTAATGCTAATTGCTGGCGCATTTCCTGGAAAGGTTTGTTCCATACAGGGCTAGCATTCCAGTTCCATACTGCTACTGGAATAAGTTCTTCTTCAGCAAGATAAGTTAGCAGACGGTATTCATCTTCTGGTTCACGAGAAAAAGTGAATGGGTTGCGGTAGCCAGTCTCACACAGTTTATAAGATACGACCTGACCATGATTAATCCGTTGTAAAAGTTCTTTACCTTTAGCGAGCAAATAATCAAAAAAAACTAGACTAAAAGGTTCTATATGTGCGCGATTTTGTGGCTCTTTTTGCACCCATCTTGCCCAATCAAATCCATACATAAAATCATGAACATAACGGAAGCGCATTTCCGTTTTATTGCCAAACATTTCTGTCAGGGAAATCATCTTTTTACTAAAAGTTTTTAAGAAATTAATAGCTCCCTCCTCTGCGGTTAAAGCCTGTCTAAGCATACTACTTACAAGAAAATCAAAATCCCAGAAGATGTTTTCTGGGAAGTTTTGCAATTGAGTACGGACTATGCTTTCGAGAGTTTTTTGAATAGTTGTGATAATTTGAATGTCGGTATTTTGTTCCGCAATCAAATTTCCCAATTCTTTAAAGCTGGTAATTAATGTTTTTTGAGGACTAAGTGACAATAAGTTAACAGACTGCTGGGCAAGGATTTCATCAATAAGTTGAAAAGTATTAGTTGGTGTTAATTCTTGCTTCATAGTAATAGTAATAGCCCAGAAAGCTTACACTAAATATTAGTGTATATCGGCATAAGTGGATTCTTTAATAATCACAAATAAACTTAACTTTTTGATTTACAAATATACACGAAATATTTAATGCATATCTGGCTAGTTTTGCATCAATAATTATAATGATAAATTTATCAAGGCGATATTTTTTTAATGCATATCACCGTGATTTTAGGAGATTATATCCAAAAGGTAGACAGTATAACCAGAGTATTTAAACTCTACAAAAACACACCTTCAATAAAAAATGAGAATCGGCTATCCAGAAATGTGAACAACCAATTCTCTGGAATGACTGCGTTGGCGGTGTTCCCAAATATAAATTCCCTGCCAAGTTCCTAGTACTAAGTGGCCGCGATTAATGGGGATATGTTCAGAAGTGTGGGTGAGTGCAGTACGGATATGTGCTGGCATATCATCGGGGCCTTCTGCATCATGGATATATTTGCCTGATTCTGGTACGAGTTTTGACATAAAATTAGCTAGATCCACAAGAACATCAGGATCGGCATTTTCTTGGATGATCAAACTGGCTGAAGTATGGCGCAAAAATAAAGTACAAAGACCAGTTTCAACACCCGATTCTGCAACTACGGCTGCAATTTTTGCAGTGATGTTGTAAAAAGATTTACCAGTAGTAGAAATTTTTAGTAACTTTTGGTAGTGAGTCACGTCGCTTCGCTCCGAATTCAAAATTCAAAATTAATGATCCCCATAAATAAATTTAGGGGCTTGTATCATGAGTCGGTTTCGATCATTTCAAACAGTAATTTTTGCATCTTATTTAATCCATGTTTAATCCATGTTCCTTGGGTGGCTAATTCTAGAGTTTCTTTATCTATGCTTGAAGATTCCATTATTAATTGATGTTACTTTGAATAACTTTATTTCGTCTGTAAATAATTGATAACAGCTTTAGCGATCGCTTCATTACCATCCTTAGCAATTGGTTGAGGTTGCCTTGGAGGTTGTGGTAACTCATGGAGAAAATTCCAAGTCCCTTGAAAAAACTCAGATGGGGTGATGATTTGATGCTGATTATAATTAGTTATGCCTTTTACTATAAAAGTTGCTTCGGCAAAGTCTTCGCGCGGTATGGTAACAATTGGTAATCCTAGTATTGTGGCTTCCGAAAAAGTACTATAACCAGGTTTAGAGACGACTCGCGCACAAAGAGGCATAAAGTCTACAGGGCGGTATTTGCGATCGCTAATTTTCACTAAATTAGGTAAATCAGGGGCAGATTGATCGAATACGATAAATTGCCAATCTGGAAATCGCGCTAGGTTATCATAAGGGATTTGCTGTAAACCCAACCCACCAAAGGTCAACAAAATAGTTTTTTCAACTGGTGCAGTTATTCCCCACATAGAACGTAAATCATCAGCAGAGTGACGGGGGGAACCGCCTGTTAAGCCGACATCTGTGATATTATTAAAAGCTGGCATTGGTTCGTGGAAAGGCAGACGAAACAGGCGATCGCACTTTGCATACCAATCACTAATCCAATCTGCAACTGCGGTAAATTCACCTCCCCAATCTCGGTAGATCAAGTCCCAGCCAAAGTTACTCATCATCCAGCAGGGAATATTTGCCGCTTTGGCAAACCCAGGAGCGAGGAAGGGAATATCTGCCAAGATAAGATTAACGCGATTTTGACGGATAAAATTCACTTCTGAGGCAATCAGCGAATTTTGATGCTTCTTAATATCCAGCAACTTTTCTAAAGTCGCTACTTTATCCATTGTCAAACTATCTGTTTGTACCACACCCAAATCAAATGCACGAGGACGATAGATAAAATCGCCTTCTATATAGCACTCTAGCAACCAGCGTGGGGCAGTACTTACCACAATTAGCAGAACTTCTGGACATAACTTTTGAATTGTTGCAGCTACAGAAGCCGTGCGGGTAGCATGACCAAAGCCGTGGTTAGTTATTGCTAAATATAAGATTGGGCGTTCCATTTTTAAGTTAGGAGTTATTCAATTTTGGATTTTAGATTTTAGATTGACGAAAAAATCTAAAATCTGCATAGTTAGGAGTGAAAATTATAATTTTCACTCACATTTATAACTTACAATTCCTAACTTTTAACTAATGTTACAAAAAGTTTGAATCGTTTCAATCAATAAGTCGATTTCCGATTCTAAAGTAAAGTAATGAACGGTAGCGCGTATACAGCTAGGATCGGCAATTGTCCGAGTTAATATCCTTTGTGAGTCCAAAAATTGCACCAATTTCAAATTAGCTTGAGGTTGATTATTTTTAAGTTCAAAGGAGACTATACCGCTTTCAGGTGGGGAAGTTCGCAAACATTTAATATTGGGTAACGCCGTCAATTGTCGCCAAAGGTACTCACTGTTATGACAAATTTGCTCGTAACGTTCCTGTGACGTTCCCCATTGTTGATGAATTGCGATCGCTTCCTTTAACCCAAGATACAACGGATAAGATAATGTGGATACTTCGTATCGTCGCCCATCTGGAAGCCAATCTACAGGCTGAGATTGACTATCTACAACAATGCCATTCAAGCCAATAAACGTAGGTTTCAGACTTTCTCGTGCTTCTGGGCGGACATACAAGCCACCAGCACCCGCAGGGCCACATAACCATTTGTGACCAGTGAAAGCATAAAAATCTACTCCCAATTCAGTCAAGTTTAAAGGCAATAAACCAGCAGATTGGGCAGCATCTATCAGTAAAAAAGAATGATTATTCCTGCATACTTCGACAATTTTATCAAGAGGTAAAACTTGACCAGTATTCCAGAAAACATGACTCAATATCACAAGACGGGTATTGGGGCGCAAATGCTGGACAATAACTTCTACCGGATCGCCCTCATTTAAAGTCGCTTTTAGGGGACAAGTGGTAACTTCCACAGCGAATCTCCGCGAGATTTCCTGAGCTGTGGCAATCACGCCTGGATGTTCGCAGTCTGAAAGTAGCAAATGGTCGCCAGCACGCCACTCTATGCCCCACATGGCGATATTACAGCCAATTGTGACATTTTGGGTGAGAGTAATTGTTTCAGATGGTGCATGAAACTCAGAAGCGATCGCAGCTCTAGCAGCTTGAGTCTGGGGCGCTATCCAGCTATACGCCTCATTACCAAAGGGGCCTATTTCCTGAACATAAGCTTGAGTTTGGGCGATCGCATCCATTGCCCTTTGGGGCATCGGCCCTTGTCCTCCATAGTTGAAATAAGCCTTGTTACCTAAAGCAGGAAATTGCTCTCGATGCAGCTTGATTGGTGATGTAGAAATACTAGTCATAATTCACAAGGGATATCTGCTGTTTGCAGGTTATTGATATTCAAAAGTATTTGCACTTTGTGGTAAAAGCGATGAAATTAATTTAAGCCCTCACTGCTAAATTTCATCTCGTAATCAGTAACGATAAATGTTCTGTGACTTTATGTGCTAAATTGTGGGCTGTTTGAGAAGTAATCAAATGGTGTTTGAACTCTGATACATGATGCCACGGATTAGCCTTGCGGTCTGGATCGGACTCGTAACGGGGGAAGAGATGCCAATGAATATGTGGCTCACCATTTCCATAACAGGCATAATTCATTTTCCACGGATTAAAAGCGTTAACAATAGCTTTTCCTGCCAGCATCACCTCCTGAAATAGGGCAGACTGGATAACTGGGGGAAGTTCATGCAACTCTCGAATATGTTGTTTTAGAAGAATGAGGGAATATCCGCGATGAAACTGATGATCGCCAATCACAAAGATTGAATGCTCGAACTCGTGTATAAAGTAGGGATTTTGACCGTTTTTCCAGAGTGTGACACGCTCACAGATGAGACACGGTTCATGTTGTTCTGTCATGTACCCTTGTAATAATGGACAAACCGTGGTTTTGTTATTCTCCCTCAGTTGTAATTTAGGAGAAAAGCAAACGTTTATGCTGTTTACGCCAATAGCTAGCTGTTGACAGTATAAAATAAACAGCAAATTAAGCGTGGACGCGTTGGCGTAGCCCACCGTACCCCTACGGGGAAGCAAGCTACGCGTAGCGTCTGTCTACGACACGCTGCGCGAACGCAGAGAAGGTATCGCCACTTCCAAATTTTAATTGTCACAGTTACTCCCAGATTCTGCTAATTCTTGTTAACTTAAAAGGATGCTAATTAATGCTGAACTCCTACTGCAATACCAACGCTGTAAACGCCGACCTTTTCTAGATATCCACGGTGACAAAAGTCAGCGCGATGCCCCCAATGAGTTGCTACGGAAACTGCAACAGGACAAAATCGCTCATCAATTGAGTGCTTTGGCAAACGTGACTTATCACCAACCAGATTATTCTTATGGAAACTGGGAAAAGGCAGAGAAGGCAACTTTAGAATTGATGCAGCAGGGAGTTGAGTACATCTATAAAGGAGTATTGTTAGCAACTTATTCCGAAGCAGACACTCTGCTAAGTCGTCCAGATTTACTCGTGAAACAACCAGGACAATCCCATTTTGGAGATTGGATCTATGTCCCGGCGAATATTGAACTGGGTAAGCGCCCTAAGCAAGAATATCAGGTTGTTGCTGCATTTCATGCCCAAGTGTTGGCAACAGTGCAGGGAGTTGCGCCTGAAACAGCTTCACTCATATTACGAACCAAAAATAAGAATTATGCAGTGGATCTGTGCAAATGGACACCACGGATGCAGCAGATTCTGGAGGAGTTTATTCAAGTTTTAGAGTCACCGAATCCGCCAGAGGTGTTTATTTCTCGCCAAAAGTGCAATTTTTGCCATTGGTATAGTGAATGTTATGCGATCGCTCAATCTGAAAAACATCTCTCACTGCTACCAGGTGTAACACCCCTACGCTACACTCAACTCCAAGCCTTAGACATTACCACACTGGAATCTCTCGCTAATACCAGTCCCAGCAGCTTAGAAAATCTACTTGGTTTTGACAGCGAAGTAGCGCCCAAATTGGTAGTGCAAGCTCAATCTGCACTAGAAAAACGACCGTTAATTTTACCATATCCGCTACCAACAGAAGATATTACATTCACAGCGCCCATAGAGCTTTATTTTGATATTGAAGCCCAGCCAGACTTAGATTTAGATTATCTCTTAGGAGTTTTGGTTGTTAATAGACAAACTAATACAGAACAATTTTATTCCTTTTTAGCAGACAAACCAGAAGACGAAGAATTAGTTTGGCAGCAATTTTTAGATTTGGTTTGGCAATATCCCGAAGCGCCAATTTATCATTTTTGTGTCTACGAGTTTGATACAGTCAAACGGTTGGCAAAACTTTACGGTACTCCACACTCCTTAGTGCGTCCTGTACTGAATCGATTTGTGGATGTGTATGAACAATTAACCCAAAGTGTAGCATTACCAGTAGAAAGCTATGCCTTGAAAGCGATCGCTCGTTGGATAGGATTTGAGTGGCGCGATAAAGAAGCCAGTGGTGCCAAGTGTATTTACTGGTACGATCGATGGTTAGAAACAGGCGATCGCACCTTACTGGAAATTATCCAACGTTACAATGAAGATGACTGCCGCGCCACCCATAAAGTCAAAGATTGGCTCGTCAACTTTTTCCAAGATGAATATGGTTTGCGACGAGCTTAAGTAATTTCGTCTTTTCTAAAAGTTTTCAAACTCAAAATAAGTCTTGGAAAGTCTAAGTAAAAAAACATCATCTCAGACTTTCCGCAAAATTCAAAATGAAAAAATCCTGATTTAGTAAGGATTTCCAGGCTTATATCTGTCCAATTGCTTATTTAATTGATATTATTTCTAGGGACGTACAGTTATAAGTCCCTATAAATATTGATTCAACGAAAAAATCTATGCAGCTAATTAAAAAAATCTTCGTCTTTCCACGAATATTTTTGTTTTTAATTCCGATTCTAATTATTAGCATAGTATTCACAAAGCTACCATCCAATGGTGTTGAAATCAGTAGCATAGAATTTATCGGTGAAGCTACCTTACCGAAAGGTTTAATCTTTCAAAATACTGAAGTAGGAGGCTTATCTGGAATTACATATAATTCAAAAAATAACCTTTATTACGCTATTTCCGATGACCGTGGGCAAAAAGCTGCCACCCATTTATACACTTTGAAAATCGATTTGAGCAAAGGTTTACTACAAAAAGATGGGATTATTCCAGTCAGCGTTACCACATTACTAAATGAAAATGGTCAAACATTTCGTCCTGGTGAAACTGATACAGAAGGTATTGCATTAACTAATAAAGCAACTGTATTTATTTCTTCTGAAGGTAACGCTGAAAAATTCATCAATCCTTTTATTAAAGAGTTCTCACTATCTTCTGGCAGAGAAATTGTTACACTCCCCATACCAAATAAATTTTTACCAGATAAAACTAGTCAAAAAGGTATCCGCAACAATTTGGCTTTTGAGAGCCTCACAATCACACCTAATAACAAGCATTTATTCACAGCTACCGAAAATGCTCTAATTCAAGATGGTGTTGTAGCTAAACCTAATATCGGTAGTCCTTGCCGAATTTTGCAATACAACTTGCTCAACAACCAGTCAGAAAAGGAATTTCTTTACCAAACTGAACCAGTTGCACCATTTTTGAATCTGATTGGCAAATTTGCTAGTGGATTACCTGATTTACTTGCTCTCGATAATCAAGGACACTTCTTAAGTTTAGAAAGGTCTTTTACTGGTTTAGGATTTGCTATTTCCTTATTTCAGGTTTCTTTAGAAGAAGCTGATAATATTCATAATATTGATAGCCTTTTAGCAGTTGACTCCAAAAATATTAAACCTGTTAAGAAAAAACTGCTGTTAGATTTGAGAAAACTAGATGTACTGCTAGACAACATCGAAGGCTTAACTCTTGGTCCAAAACTACCGGATGGTCAACAATCATTAATTCTTATCAGTGATAACAATTTTAACTCCTTACAACGCACCCAAATACTGGCCTTTAAAATGAAAATTGAAAATCCACTTATTAAATTATTACGCCGTTTCATCCCAAATTTTAATCTTTAACCGTATAGAAATAAAAGTGTGTAGGCGTACCCGCACTTCTCTACGTTCGCGCAGCGTGTCGTAGACAGACGATGCGCGTAGCTTGCTTCCACGTTCGCTCAGTGACCATCGTAGACATCGCAGCTTGACTTCTATTTAGTTATTTTTGATTATTCCTGTGTATTCACGGAATCTACTAAGTAACTTTATCTAGCTTATTTATAGTTTACGTGTAATTTCTCAACCGTACTCCTTAATAAATATGTTACATAATGTTTAGCAGCTTTTGCGCAGAGCTTAAGCATATTTACAGCATATAATTAATTTTCTCAAAGTTCAGATATTTCTTAGATTTCAATTTAATAATTAGCTAGACTGAATTAAAGTATTTTGCCAATAACATTTTTTATAAATGATTTTTATGCCAGAAAAGAAAATTGAGAGTATGGTAGGGCAAAAAGTAGAATTAGACGATTACATCGGACAATTTTTAAACAATCGCTATTTAATCAGAGATTTGATTGGCAAAGGGGGAATGGGTAGAGTTTATCTAGCAGAAGATACTGCTAAAGGCGGTATGCCGATCGCAATCAAAATCCTATCACTCAGTTTGTCAAACCAACAAATGTCCCAACGTTTTGCCAGAGAGATTTTTATTGGCGCTCAATTGGGTCGCAAAAGTAAACATATTGTTCGCATTTTAAGTTATGGAGTTACTGAGGATAAAACTCCATTTTATGTAATGGAATATCTCCAAGGAAAAAATCTCAAACAAATTCTAAAAATTCAGCCCTTAACAATAACGAAGTTTTTAGAAATTTGTAATCAAATTTGTTTAGGCTTACAATGTGCCCACCAAGGTATCAGCCTTAAAGGAGAAATTTATCCTATTGTTCACAGAGATATTAAACCAGAAAATATATTTATTGCTGAAGATAGTAAAAAAGGTGAAATTGTTAAAATACTAGATTTTGGTATTGCCAAGTTTTTAACAGAGCGAAGTGGGATGACCCTAACAGATTCTTTTATTGGCAGTTTGCCTTATTGTTCTCCAGAACACATGGAAGGGCGTAAACTGCTAGATGTCCGCTCTGATATTTATAGTTTGGGAGTATTAATGTTTGAGATGCTGACAGGGAAACACCCATTTCAAACAAAAAGTAACTCCTTTGGTACTTGGTATCAAGCCCATCGCTTTCAAATGCCACCTACAGTTGAAGAAGTAAATCCGCAAGTTAAAATACCAGAAATATTAGAAAAAATATTAATGAGTTGTTTAGCTAAAGAAGTAAGCGAGCGCCCTCAGAATATCAACCAAATATTAGAAGATTTAGAAAAAGTTAATGCTCAAGTTAATAATGTTATTTATAGTAATAGTCCCGATATTATTAAAGTCTCACTTCCAGTTCAATTAGTACCCGCAACTTTACTATCAGAAAAAGAGTGTTTGCAGAAAAATTGGCCTAAAAATAAACCAATTGCGCTAATTGGATTTCCCCATTTACTACAGACTCCTCAAAAACCTATACCAACTTTTTGGGCAATGTTGCCCAAACAAGAGATTGCAAAATTTTTGGATAAAATACATAGTACTGAATTTATTAGTAAAATGAATGTGTACCCGATGCTACTGTGGGTAACAGTACTATATGACGCCCAACCTTCTACAACTAAGTGGCTCCCTTATTTTTTGGATCTAAAAGATAATAAGAGTCAAAATATAGCGCGTAGTTTAGCAGAAGTAGGCTACTATCATTTACTATTTTTCCCCTTAGAAGATCCAACTCATTGCTCTCATGTAACGACTTTAAATCTCACAGCTAAACAGCGTCAACAACTTATAGATTGGTTAGATATGAGTCAACAGTCAAATGAATTAATTTTGCCTAGTCAAGCCAAAAATATTCTAAAAACAGAGTACGAAAAGCTAAAGTTAGACATATTACGAAACTTAGCCACACATCAAAAATCTGAGACAGATGGTTTAAAAATTTGGATGACTAAATTCTGGGAAATGTTTTTGAAACTGCTATTGCATCGTTGAAAGTCTGCTATCAAAGTCAAAATGCTTGCCACCATTATCTAATAATAGTTTTATGTGTTTATTGCTAACTTTAAATGGACTCAGCATCAGAGGTAAACAAAGTGAATCAAAGCCCATTTACATCTCCAAGTAGTACGGGCTTACTTGCCAATCGTTATCAACTCAAGCAATTAATTGGCAGCGGTGGGATGGGTGAAGTTTTTTTAGCGAATGATGTTTTGTTAGGAGGTATACCAGTTGCTATCAAGTTTTTGACTCAAACTGTTGCTAATACCAAGATGCAACAAGACTTTGCTCGTGAAGCATTAATGAGTGCAGCCTTGAGTCAAAAGAGCGTACATATAGTGCGGGCGTATGATTATGGTGTGAATGAGAAAGGAAAACCATACTACGTCATGGAATACCTATGTGGCAAGAGTTTAAAGGATTTAATTCCGCTATCTCTGTCCATGTTTTTGACTCTCTCTCGCCAAATTTGTTTGGGCTTACAGTGTGCCCATCAAGGGATTAATATTGATGGCAAAATTTGTCCGTTGGTTCATCGAGATATCAAGCCTGCCAATATATTAGTTGTTCCCGATCCGATATTGGGTCAGTTAGTTAAAATTCTCGATTTTGGTATTGCTAGATTTTTGAATTATACATCAACAGCTAGTACAAGTAGCGGATTTAATGGCACTTTACCCTACTGTTCTCCAGAACAACTAGATGGGGAAAAACTAGATAGTCGTTCTGATATTTATAGCCTGGGTGTGATGATGTTTGAGATGCTCACAGGCAAAAAACCTTGGCAAACGGAAACTGATTACTTTGGTGCTTGGTATAAAGCACATCACTTTGAAGCACCAAAAACGATCGCAGATGTTAAACCCACTCTTAAAATACCTCAGAAACTAAATAATTTAATTATGGCTTGTCTGGCTAAAAAAGTAAGCGATCGCCCTCAAAATATCGCTGAAATTTTGCAAGTATTAAATAGTTTAGAACAGTCTAATTGTCCCAGCTTACCTACAAATTTTGCCTCTAACTCTGTTCTTAGTCGTCCCTTAAATTCTGCATTACCAATCACAGTCGAACAAAGCTATCGGCAACTTTTGTGGCCTCCAAATAAACCAATTCAAGAAATTGTTTTTCCCCAGCTTCTAGACACCCCACAAGGCTCGATGACAGCGCTATGGTTGATGTTGTCTAAACAAGAAATCAAAAACTATGCGGTTTCTACCCGTTATAACCAGTTTGTCTTTGTGACATCCCCTCACCCAATGTTGTTGTGGGTAACTGTACTCTACAATCGGCAATTCGCTCCTAAGTGGCTACCATGCTACTTAGATATGCAAAATCCCCAAAATCTTAAAATGGTAAGTTTCCTGGCTGAAAATGAACAATATCCTTTGATTTTCTTTACTTTGGAAGCACCACATTCTTGTATCAAGGTTCTCAGCAGTCGCATTGAGTCAACTCAGCGGCAAATGTTGAAAACTTGGGTGCAACAGAGTCATAGTCTACCAGCCGCTTCTCAACCCCAATTGAGCAAACAGCTATTGAAGCAGCAGTATAAACAAATGCAATCCAGAATGTTGCAACATCTTGAATCAGAGCCACAGGTTGTATTATCACGGTCTTTTTAACGTATAATTCGCACCTGGGAAATACGTAACAAAAATAATTCCTAATTCCTGACTCCGAAACACTTGACAAGTAAAGAAAAAATAGTGATAATAGCAAAGTTGCCAAACAAGGGACTGTAGTTCAATTGGTTAGAGCACCGCCCTGTCACGGCGGAAGTTGCGGGTTCGAGCCCCGTCAGTCCCGTTCTAAACTTATGAGTAGCGAATCACTTAACTAAGGTGATATTGGATTCTGAATTACCCAAAGAGGTTGACTCAGGATTCAAGATTTAAATATAAGCTACATTTATCATGCTTTGCGAAAGAGAGAATTAACTGTGACTGTTAGAGTCCGTATTGCGCCAAGTCCAACCGGAAATTTACACATTGGTACAGCTAGAACTGCTGTATTCAACTGGTTATTTGCCCGTCATCACGGCGGGAAATTTATACTGCGAATAGAAGATACAGATTTAGAGCGATCGCGTCCCGAATACACAGACAATATTCTTGAAGGACTGCGCTGGCTAGGACTTAACTGGGATGAAGGGCCATTTTTCCAATCCCAACGCCTGGATCTTTATAAAGAAGCAGTAGAAAAACTGCTAGCTCAAGGATTAGCCTATCGCTGCTACACTACTTCCGAAGAACTAGAGGCGCTCCGAGAAGCTCAAAAAGCCAGAGGCGAAGCACCTCGCTATGATAACCGTCACCGCAACCTCACCCCAGAACAACGCGCCGCCTTTGAAGCAGAAGGTCGTTCTTTTGTAATTCGCTTCAAAATCGAAGATGGGCGGGAAATTGTCTGGAACGATCTAGTAAGGGGAAAGATGTCTTGGCGAGGTAGCGATTTAGGTGGTGATATGGTCATCGCCCGCGCCTCAGAAGAGGGTAGCGGTCAACCTTTATACAACTTTGTCGTTGTAGTGGATGACATCGATATGGAAATCACCCATGTCATCCGCGGAGAAGACCACATCGCCAACACTGCCAAGCAAATTTTACTGTATGAAGCAATGGGTGCAAAAATTCCAGAGTTTTCCCATACGCCATTAATTTTGAATATGGAAGGGCGCAAGCTTTCTAAGCGAGATGGCGTCACTTCCATTTCTGACTTTCAGAAAATGGGCTTTACTGCTGAAGGTTTGGTAAATTACATGACATTGCTGGGTTGGTCGCCACCAGATTCGACACAAGAAATATTTACTTTAGAATCAGCTGCTAAAGAATTTGGCTTTGAGCGTGTAAATAAAGCAGGTGCAAAGTTTGACTGGGACAAGCTGGATTGGTTGAACAGTCAATATATTCACAAGACGCCAGTAGATAAACTCACAGATTTACTCATCCCCTTTTGGGAAACTGCTGGCTATAAATTTGATGGTGGAAGAGATCGCCCCTGGTTAGAACAGCTAGTAACTTTAATTAGCCAGAGTTTGACTCGCCTGGTAGATGGAGTAGCTCAAAGCCAACTGTTTTTTAGCGATACAGTTGAATTTAGCGAGGAAGGCAGTACGCAACTGAAGCAAGAAGGTTCGGCGGCTGTTCTTGAAGCGATTGTCACAGTTTTAGAAAATCAGCCGCAACTGTCAGAAGCCGCTGCCCAAGACATTATAAAACAAGTGGTGAAAGAGCAAAAAGTCAAAAAAGGCTTGGTAATGCGATCGCTCCGAGCAGCTTTAACTGGAGATGTTCATGGCCCCGACTTAATCCAATCTTGGTTACTACTAAATCAGATTGGTTTAGATAAACCGCGCTTGAGTCGGGCTATAACGGAAGCTAAGTAGCGATTACTTCCAGATTTTAGAAATATTTTAGATTTTAGGGGCGCACAAACGTGTGCCCCTATCCATAAGGTAAAGCAACTATGGGAACAAGAAATAATTTACTAATTACGAGTCGTAATGCGTAAAGCCCTCGCGCTTTAGCCGAGGGATATAAGTGAAGAGGACAAATTTATTTATCCGTATCTTACAGATATTGTAAGATAGAAGCATGGGAGAATTAACACTAACACTAAAACTTCCTTTCTATCGGCTAAATCAAGTAAAAGCCCTTGAGTTGGAACGGTTAACTATTGTCAATACTCAAGTGGCTAACGACTTGCTTTTAATCGATAAAAAAGAACGTGCTAAGTTGACTAGTTCTGCCTTTCGCCATGTAGAAATAGGTTCGGCTTGGATTAACCAAACTATTCGCAATACAAACGCAAAAACAAAAGTGAAGCGATTTAAGAGAGTTTGGTTAGAAACTAATAATCAAAATTTCGAGATATCTAAACAGGGCAATTTCTACACCGTTGCTTTCAATTTATTGAGAGGACGCAAAGGGCGAATCCCTATGACTGTTCATCAAGCTTCGCATATTGAGGTTTTAGATAAAGTGATTTTGGGAGAAGCTAAACTAGGCTCTCTGAAATTGTTTAAATCTAAAAAAGGTATTTGGTATGCACTGATTAGCGTGTCAATGCAAGTTGCTGACTCACAATTAATTAAAGGCTGGATTGGAGTAGATAGAGGACAAACGAATATTGCCGTCGCGGCATTGCCTAATGGTTTTGGTAAATTTTGGAAAGGTGGACGAGTTAAAGGATTGAGAAGACAGTTTCAACGTACTCGTCGCAAGTTGCAACAAGCCAAACAAATTAAGGAAGTAAAGCGATTAGAGCAACGTGAAAGACGTATCATGACCCATATTAACCATGTCATTTCAAAGCAGTTGGTGCAGTTCGCCAGGGACTTTGGAATGGGATTGCGGTTTGAAGATTTGTCTGGGTGTCGTCAGACTATGAAGCAGAAAAAGAAAACTAAATCTGATGCTGCAAACAACCGCAATACATGGGCCTTCTATCAGCTTGAATTGTTCACTCGATACAAAGCAATTCGTGCCGGTGTACCCGTTGAATCGGTACCTGCCCCATACACCAGTAAAACCGACCACCGCAACGGAGTCCTGGGTGTGAGGAATGGTAATTGGTTTAGAGGCTATGACGGGTATAGATGCAATGCTGATTTTAATGCGGCCAGAAATGTCGGTCAGTGGATAGGCTTTTCATGCCCTCTGGGTCTTAAGGAAACTGTATCTACAATGGGTGCAGTCGATCCAGAGGGTGGGGTCAATGACAGTCCCCAATTAGTGTGAACTGTCTAAGTGAGTGGATTTATCCCTCACTTAGACAACCGCTAGAATCGCCGTCAATTTATTGCGGCGAGTGTCAATAATGAATTATCCCCAATTTCACATCTAAAATAGTTAGTCAATTCTCCTCATATTGGGAACTTGGTGTGTAAAATTCATGTCTTCAAAAACACTTAGAAGCGAACGTAATTACAATGCCGACAAAAGCGCTCAATAGAGGGATGAGATTATCGTTCATGATAGTTACGCTCTTCATCACATCAACAGTTAATGCTGCGGTTGATGCTCAGGAAGCGCCAACGATATTTGGAGATGTCACCCTTAGCCCTCAGTTTTCGCCAGACCCCCTGACAGTTCGCGGGATGAGTGGTGGTTCAATATCTGGGAGTCAAGTAGGTGGGAGAAGCGAAACAGCCACTGGCCCTTGTACCGGATTTGTGGATGAAACACCAGACCACACATTAGCGTTAACAAGTAAATTTGACTACCTAAAGCTGCAAGTGCAAAGTCCTGAAGACACTACCATGATTATTAAAGGGCCCGGTGGTACTTGGTGCAATGACGACTTTGATGGCAAAAATGCTGGCATTGTTGGTGAATGGCTACCTGGAAGTTACCAAATTTGGGTTGGTTCCTACGAAAAAGGCAGGTATCTTCCTTACACTCTAAAAATTACAGAAGTAAAGTAGGAAATTGGGCATGGGAATAGGGATTGGGAATTGGGTACTGGGGACTGGGGATTGGGAAAAAACTTGTTCAATTATTCTCCCTGATCTCCCTTATCTCCCCCAATCCCAATCCCTAGTCCCCAATTCCTAGTCCCCAATCCCCAGTCCCCAGTCCCCCAGAATCATTATTGAGAGCGGCTTGGACGATACGAGGAGCATTCTGGAGAAATTCTCTCTGTCTTTGCATACCGTTGCGCTCCCTTTTCTCGTGCGATATTGTATTAAAATTAAGTTAACTTTGATTAAGATTCTTGTTGGCATTGCCATAATGCTCTAATCGCCTTATGGCAGTGCATGTAAGAGATCAAATTAAACAAAATGGATTTATAAACATCCGTTTAACAGCTTAAAGTGACAGAGTGATGAACATTCGGTTACTAGAGCTAACGAGTTGTATAGGCATCTAGAGGCAAATTAAAATGAAATTCTCTTGGAAAGTCGTAGCACTCTGGACATTGCCGGCTTTGGTAATTGGCTTTTTCTTCTGGCAAGGGGCGTTTGCAGGCGCTCCTGCCGACATGAGTAAGAATGCAGCCAATACTCGCATGACTTATGGTCGCTTTCTAGAATACTTGAACAGCGATCGCGTCAACAGTGTGGATCTGTATGAAGGCGGTAGGACAGCAATTATAGAAGCCCGCGATCCAGACCTGGAAAATCGTGTCCAAAGGTGGCGTGTGGATTTGCCTGTTAACGCTCCTGAGTTAATTAGCAAGCTCAAAGAAAAAGCCATTAGTTTTGATGCTCACCCCATGCGGAATGATGGCGCAATTTGGGGATTGTTGGGCAATCTCATCTTTCCAGTTTTATTGATTACTGGGTTGTTCTTTTTGTTCCGGCGTTCTAGCAACCTCCCCGGCGGCCCAGGTCAAGCAATGAACTTCGGTAAATCCAAAGCGCGTTTCCAAATGGAGGCAAAAACCGGCGTCAAATTTGACGACGTAGCTGGAATCGAAGAAGCTAAAGAAGAATTGCAAGAAGTCGTCACCTTCTTGAAGCAGCCAGAAAGATTTACGGCTGTGGGCGCACGGATTCCCAAGGGAGTGCTGTTAGTTGGGCCTCCTGGAACTGGTAAAACTTTATTAGCAAAAGCGATCGCAGGGGAAGCAGGCGTACCTTTCTTCAGTATTTCCGGTTCGGAATTTGTGGAAATGTTCGTTGGTGTGGGTGCATCCCGCGTCCGCGATTTGTTCAAGAAAGCTAAAGATAATGCTCCCTGTATCATCTTCATCGATGAAATTGACGCTGTGGGCAGACAACGGGGTGCTGGTATCGGTGGCGGTAACGACGAGAGAGAGCAAACCCTCAACCAATTGCTCACCGAAATGGATGGGTTTGAAGGTAACACAGGCATCATTATTATTGCTGCTACCAACCGTCCCGATGTACTAGACTCAGCATTGTTGCGTCCTGGTCGCTTTGACCGCCAAGTAACAGTCGATGCACCCGATATCAAAGGGCGTTTGGAAATCTTGCAAGTCCATGCACGGAATAAGAAACTAGACCCTAGCGTATCTTTAGATGCGATCGCTCGCCGCACTCCTGGATTCACTGGTGCTGATTTAGCCAACTTACTAAACGAAGGGGCAATTCTCACCGCCAGAAGACGCAAAGAAGCGATCACCCTCCGCGAAATAGATGATGCAGTGGATCGGGTAGTCGCTGGGATGGAAGGTACTCCTTTGGTAGACAGCAAGAGCAAGCGCTTAATTGCTTACCATGAAATTGGCCATGCCTTAGTTGGGACTTTGTTAAAAGACCATGACCCAGTGCAGAAAGTCACCTTGATTCCAAGGGGACAAGCACAGGGTTTAACTTGGTTTACGCCCAACGAAGAACAGGGATTAATTTCTCGTTCCCAGTTGAAAGCCAGAATTACTGGTGCTTTGGGTGGTCGCGCCGCCGAAGAGGTGATTTTTGGGGCTGCGGAAGTTACAACTGGTGCTGGTGGAGACTTGCAGCAGTTATCGGGAATGGCGCGGCAGATGGTGACTCGTTTCGGAATGTCAAACTTAGGCCCACTTTCCTTAGAAAGCCAACAGGGAGAAGTATTTTTGGGACGTGACTGGACAACCCGATCTGAGTATTCCGAAGCCATCGCTTCCCGCATTGATGCTCAAGTCAGGGAAATTGTTGAGCAGTGCTACGACAATGCTAAAAAGATCATCCGTGACCATCGCACTGTCACCGATCGCTTAGTCGATCTACTCATCGAAAAAGAAACCATTGACGGCGAAGAATTCCGCCAGATTGTGGCTGAGTACGCTGAAGTACCTGAGAAGCAGCAGTACGCACCGCAACTGTAATAGTTGACTCTTTTCTGGCTACTATCTGGGAATGAGTAAAGTAACAAAAAACAAAATGGGGATGGCGTATACCATCCCCATTTTTTTGAGAAATTTTTCTCAAAATTTATGAACCCATAAACTCTACAACAAACCTTGTTTTTTCAAGTTAGCTAGCGCGTCTTCAGCAGCAGCTTTTTCTGCATCTTTTTTATTGCGTCCGTTACCCGTTCCCCGTGGTTTTTTTTCTCCATCCACAGATACGTCAGATTCAAACTCTGGTGTGTGAGATTGACCACCTATTTGTCTTGTATTATATATCGGTGGAGTAGTGATACCCTTGCTTTGCACCCATTCTTGAAAGCGATTTGGTTGAGTCGATGGGGGATATTATTCCCCGCACCTCTCAGTTAGATCCGTGCGTACCCGTTTCCGTGTACACGGCTCCCGATGTTCTTAGCTTGCGCTTTTGCTCATGTGTTTGTAATCGTGGCAACTCTCGTGAATTGCTTCAAGATTACTTTTCTTCCAGTTGGCATGATTTCCGTCGATGTGGTGCAGGTGTACCTTTTCTTCATCAATGAATTTCAAACCGCAGGAGGCACATTTATGGTTTTGCTTCTTAAGAGCTTTAGAGGTTTCGCCATCGTAGAGCTTGCTTCTGCGTTCGCTCCAGTAGGCTATATTTCCGTCATAGGGGGATTTTATTCCTTGAACCATGACGTGTTTATTTTCGGAGTAGGGAACTGCTGGGAGTGCTTTGTCTAGTAGTTTCTTACTAGAGTAGCGGTTTTGCTTGGTTTCCTTGTTGAATACCGTGTAAGCTCTTTTTTGGATGTGGTATAACGAGTTTCTAGACCCGTCCATCTTGCAGAACTTATGGTAATTTCTCCAACCTCTTACTACTGGGGCTAATTTCTCAGCCTTTGTGGTAGCACCATAATTCGAGTTGTTGATGATGTGTTTTACTTTCTTACGAAAAGCTTTAAAGTTGTCCACTGAGGGAATACTTCTGAACTTTCCGTTTTTCTGGACTTTAAAGTGCCAGCCGAGGAAATCAAACCCATCTGTCGCGGCGGTAACTTTGGTTTTCTTTTGGCTTACATTCATTCCGCGTTTGCGGAGGAACTCGCTGATTCTTTCAAGTATCTCTATCGCATCGTCTTCGGGTCGAAGTATAATAACCATGTCATCCGCGTATCGGACTGATGGTTCGACAATTTTCTCGGACGAGGTTTTCGGTGTGATACTTCTACTGTTTTTGTATTCGGCGTGGTATCTGTGAATACTCTCAATCCCGTTGAGCGCGATGTTAGCTAGTAACGGACTGACCACTCCCCCTTGAGGTGTTCCTTGTTCGGGGAATTCTGGGTTTACTCCTGCCTTAAGGCATCGGAAGATACCGAGTTTTAAGCCTTTGGGGGCAATGAGTTCGTCCATTATTGCTGAGTGGTTAATCCTGTCGAAGCATTTTTCGATATCGAGTTCAATAACTCGTTTTTCTATTCCTTTGCAGGAGGAACGTAGGTTATTGTAGATGTATTTTTGAGCATCATGGGCAGAGCGCCCAGTTCTAAACCCGTAGCTCCTGGCGTGGAACGTTGCTTCGTGTGCTGCTTCTAGTGCATATTTTGCGAGGCATTGCCAAGCTCTATCCGCGATGGTTGGTATTTTAAGCATTCTGGTAGTCCCGTCCTTTTTAGGGATGGGGATTTCCCGTAGTCCTTGATGCTTCCAGTTTCCACTATTCATTTTCAGTAGTTCTTCAAGATTGAAGCGTTCTTCAAATGAGAGGGATTTCTTACCATCAATACCAGCCGTCTTTTTACCAGCATTTAGCTGAGATACAAGTCTAATTGCAAGAAATCGAGCCGAGGTGGATTTTAGAATAAGCTTTTGGAGTGACCTAGCTTTCCGTTTGTCTCCAACTTGAACGGCTTTGTACACGCGCTTTTGAAGGCGGAAAAGGTTACGGCGGAACTTCTTCCACGGTAAAGCTTTCCAAGATTCACTGGTTTTACAACTGTGTCTAATCATTTTCTCTTCTAGAGTTTGTGTATTCTGAACACCTCAGACCAATTACGGTCTGTCCTACCCGACTTGCGAGGATTCCGCTTCTCGTCTAGCCTACCTGGGGTTCGACTGCCCCAAGACCCGCAACTCGTTTTTATTCGTTCCCTCGGAGAGATTGATAGTTCCTTTTAGATGTAGCCAATTCAACTACTGGATTCCCTGGACTCTTGCCTGTTACTTCAGAATATTTTGGCGGGAATGAATCTCCAGTGAGGTCAGGGATTTTGTGTTGCGCCCTGCCTTGCAGTAAGTCGCTTTTATAGGCTCTGTTTCATCGTGGGAACTCCCTATTAGCGCCAGTGTCAACCCGCAACGGTCGTCTGATTGCGCCCTGTTCCCAGCTTCACTCTACAAGAACCGAGCTTGTTCGGTGTGGGCAGATAAGGAGTCAATTCTGAGTCTGAATGGTAGGGCTTTCACCTACATCTGACCGAGAGTTCAGCCTTTAGTGACAGTAATCTGCTGTGGGCTGGATTAGTTATTTACGGACTGATTACCGTGATTCACTAATCAACGAATCGCACTTTGAATCTACATTAGAGCGAGACACAACAATATTCTCAGGTACAGAATCAAACAGTGGTTCTACAATTGCGCGAACTTTTCCAATATCCGAACCATTATCTAAATAGTAAGCACCAAGAACAGCTTCAAATGTACTGCTAAGTAAATTAGGATTTTGGTAGCCTCCATCTCGTATTGCACCTTGTCCTAGACGCATCCGAAAATCTAAACCTACTTCAATAGCAAATTTTGCTAATTGCTTCTCATCTACCAGCGCAGAACGCCGCCGAGTTAATTCATCTTCTCCCTTTTCTCCATGCTTTTTATAGAGATATTCACCGCTTAAGAAATTTAGGATAGCGTCACCAAGAAACTCTAGGCGTTCGTTATGTTCCCCTTCTCCAGGATGTTCGTTGACATAAGAACGGTGAGTAAGTGCTTGTCGTAAAAGTTTTTCATTTTTGAAAATCAAAAGTTCGTGCATTTTTAAGTTTTACTTGTTTGTAAATTTAATTGAGTGAAAAGGCAGGCAAAGATGCCTACCTCACAATAAATATTCCTACAATTTTAGGAATATAGTTTCAAAAAGTTATCTAAACTATTCGACAGCAGTCAGGATAATCGAAAGTATTACCACGTAAATTGTTGCAACGGAAACAAGAAATAACTAAGTTGTCATTCGAGTGACCTCCGCCGTAACTGATAGGCATTAAGTGATCTAAAGTCATTTGCAAATCCTAGAGATATTTATTACACCAATGACAGCAATTTCCATCTCTGTCTTTAATTTGTTGTTTCTTGCGGCGTTTTCGTTCAGAATTCATTCTGCTCATTTGTTCTTAAATTTTGGCGTTGTATTTACTCCGCAGGGTCAGAAAATCACGCATTTAGCATTAATAAATTTCTTTAGTATTATATTTAGACTCAGCAAAATTATTGCCCGAATAGCTATATAACCAATTCAATTTAATTCACTCTTTGTAAGTGCAAATGCGAGTGTATACAGGGGTTGCATTCGTAAAAACAACTAGCCATCGGCAGAGCGTAAATTAAATATTTTTACGCTTTTCCAATGGTTCAAAGCTGATCTGTATGAAACCACTAACCTCAGTTAGACACTTTTAGATGATGACTCCTTTGCTGCGTTGAGGATAAATATAACACATATAATCGGAATACTGTGAATGGGTACTCGTTAAATATTTTATTTATCAACTTGCTAGACTATATAATATATCTGGCAGAAACACCTACTGAAATAAAAAGCAAGATTGGGAAAGAAAGCAAGGATATTAACTGATTAGAATAATTATTCATTTACGGCTTACTTTGCGCGATCGCACCATACAAAATACCCAAAATTATCTTAATATCCTTAATATAATATTCACTCAAATCAATCGAAACTACATTGCCTTCAAGCTTGAGGAATTGCCAGATAGTACCGATAGTAACAGCACCATATATAGCTTTTATTTGATTTCCACCTCTTTCGTTAAATAACTGGGCAGCTACCATTTCGGCAATACATTGTGCTAAACCAGACCTCAAATTCTCATTTTTACTTTCTACTAAGACAATTACCGGACTACGCACAAGCAACTGCTCCGAAGAAAGACTCAAAATAAAATCACAAAAGCCGTTTAATCCTCGCTGGCTGTCAACAGTAAAATCAACTCCAGAAAAAAAGCTTATTTCATAATTAAATTTGCGTCTAATTTCTAATAAAATTGGGCTTATTATCATTTCACTACGAGCTTTTTCTGAACTTATCGCTACTGCTAAGTCAACATTTTCCCTAAGAATAGTAGATAACAAATCGCTACATTCTTGCTCCTGCACATTTGCGAATAGTCCAGATGATTCATGGATAGCTAACCCAAAAGAATCAATAACTTCAATAAGTTTAAAATCAATATAAGCCATAAAACTTAATCCTATAACAAAGTTTAAAAATTCAGCTTTGGCGGAAACACCTTAGCTAAATCAAGAGATAAATCAGGGAAGCAGGGAAAAGTTATTATCTCATCTGACAGGAAAATTCGCTTATTTGAATAACCATATATGCCTTGATTATCCTGATATGGTTCACTGTAAGCTTCCAAATAATTATCGAATAAATTGAATATCCAATAATCAGTAATACCTCCTTTAGCATAGAGAGGCATTTTAACGTCTTGGTCATAGGCCAAAGAAGAATCTGAAACCTCCATTACTAAAAACACATCAGCCGCTTTAGGATGACCCGACAGATAATCATCAGCACGGTTTTGAACAATCGCAAAATCAGGCTCAGGTTCGCTATTAGGTGGCAAAGCAATCGGCGCTTGTGATTGCAAAGTAGCCTTGTCTCCCAGTATTTTGGGGAGTTCCTTCCACAGTTTTCTTAAACAAGTTTCATGGGCTGTACCTTTGGATGCCATTTCAATAATTTCCCCGTTAATTAATTCAATGTGGTCATCTTCATGGAAAAAGCCCAATTCTCCAAGCCTGTGGTATTCATCCAGTGTGAAGCGTTTAGCCTGAGCAATACTCATAACCTTACCTTTCTCTCATTGCCATAATACTTATTCTAAATGTGTCAGAAATTGGTATGCTAAAGGCCGAGACTCGCTATGAAAGCAAACAATGCCTGCGCCTACTATTAATCCCACCATCACTGCTTTTCCCTTGACAGCCGTAGTCGGTCAAGAAGCAATTAAATTAGCCTTGCTGTTAGCCGCAGTCGATCCTGGTTTGGGAGGAGTGGCGATCGCAGGTCGTCGTGGTACGGCAAAATCTGTAATGGCTCGTGCTATCCACGCTCTACTACCGCCCATTGAAGTTGTCAAAGGTTCAATCAGCAATTGCGACCCCAATCACCCAGAAGAATGGGACGATCAATTATTAGCGGAGTACGCAGACAAAGATATTCAAGATGTTCCCGTCGAAATTATCCCCGCGCCTTTTTTGCAAATTCCTCTAGGTATTACAGAAGACCGACTATTAGGTTCAGTGGATGTTGAAAAGTCCGTAAAACAAGGTGATACGATTTTTCAGCCCGGTTTACTCGCTACAGCCAACCGCGGTGTACTGTACGTAGATGAAATTAATTTATTAGATGACCAAATATCAAATCAGCTTTTAACAGTATTATCTGAGGGACGCAACCAGATTGAACGGGAAGGGATTAGTTTTCAGCATCCGTGTAAATCCCTGTTTATTGCCACCTACAATCCAGAAGAAGGCGGATTACGGGAACATTTGCTAGATAGAATTGCGATCGCACTCTCTGCTGACGGTGTACTCGGCTTAGATCAAAGAGTAGAAGCAGTAGAGCAAGCGATCGCTTATTCTAAATCTCCCCAAGACTTCCTCAAACAGTACAACGAAGATTTAGACTCACTCAAAACCCAAATAATCTTGGCGCGAGAATGGTTAAAAGAAGTAATCATCACCCATGAACAAATTGCCTATTTAGTGGATGAAGCGATTCGCGGCGGAGTTCAGGGACATCGCGCCGAGTTATTCGCCACGCGGGTTGCTAAAGCTGCTGCGGCTTTGGAGGGACGGACAACAGTTAATGCTGAAGATTTGCGCCGTGCAGTGGAACTGGTAATTGTACCACGCGCCACAGTTGTGCAGACACCACCACCAGATCAAGCACCACCACCGCCTCCACCGCCGCCGCAACAGAATCAAGAAGAACCCCAGGACGAATCAGAAGAGGAAGAAGAGGAACAAGAAGAACAGGAAGAAAATCAAGAGCAAGAACCCCCTAGCATCCCGGAAGAGTTTATCTTTGATCCAGAAGGGGTAATTCTTGATGACAACGTGCTTTACTTTACTCAAATGGCGAAGCGGCAAGGTAAATCTGGTAGTCGTAGTGTCATCTTTTCTGATGACAGGGGACGCTATATTAAGCCAATGTTGCCCAAAGGGAAAGCACGACGCATTGCAGTAGATGCCACCTTGAGAGCTGCGGCTCCTTATCAAAAAGCACGAAGAGAAAGACAACCAGATAGAAAAGTTATTGTCGAACAGCCTGATATTCGCTCGAAACGCCTGGTACGCAAAGCCGGGGCGTTGGTAGTATTTGTGGTAGATGCTTCTGGCTCAATGGCCTTGAATCGAATGCAATCGGCTAAAGGTGCGGTGATGCAACTGTTGACTGAAGCTTATCAAAACCGCGACCAAATAGCATTAATTCCCTTCCGGGGAGAACAAGCAGAGGTATTATTGCCTCCAACACGTTCTATTGCTTTGGCACGTAACCGTTTGGAAAGGTTGCCCTGTGGTGGGGGTTCGCCCTTAGCGCATGGTTTAACTCAAGCTGTGCGCGTCGGCTTAAATGCTCAGATGAGTGGAGATATTGGGCAAGTTGTTCTTGTCGCAATTACCGATGGGCGGGGTAATATTCCCTTAGCGCGTTCTTTGGGTGAACAGCTAGAACCAGGAGAAAAGCCAGATATCAAAGGAGAATTATTAGAAATTGCTGCCAGAATCCGTGCTCTGGGGATGCAACTATTAGTAATTGATACGGAAAGTAAATTTGTGTCTACGGGCTTTGCCAAAGAACTATCGCAAACAGCAGGCGGTAAATATTATCATTTGCCAAAAGCGACAGACCAAGCTATTGCTGCTATGACCAAAGGTGCGATCGCTGATTTAAAATCTAGATAATTAGTTATTAGTCATTTGTCATTTGTCATTTGTCAGTTGCTTTTCTACTAACCACTGACCATTGACTAATGACTACGAGCCAGTGGGCATTACCTGTGGTTGCAAATAACAAATCAAATCTTGAATTCCCTTTTGCAGATAGCGCGTTACTGTCATTGGACTAGTACCAATGTTCTTAGCCGCATCCTTGCGAGAAAGTTCTCTCAAGAATACCATTTCAACTGCCATACGGGGCTTTTCTTCTAACATATTGATTGCGCCTTGGAGTTGTTGGCGTTCTTCTTCTTGTTGCAGAAGCACATGAGAACGAGGACAAGGAAGTGCCTCACCCAAAGTTATTTGGCAATCAACATAGTTAACTGCGGTTGCATCTAAACTCAAAGGCATCCGATTTTGAGCAGCTAACTTGGTTTCTTGCCACTCTTGTACAGATACCCGAAGTTGACTGGCAATTTCAGCATCCTTGGGCGGGCGACCTAAAGAGATAGATAAGTCCTTGCGAATCTTTTGTCCTTCATTATATAATTCTTGCCAACGACGAGGAATTTTTAATAGAGTACTGCGATCGCGCAAAAAGTGCAGCATCTCACCGCGAATATATGGCACTGCAAAGGAACTAAAAGCATATCCTTGGCTAGGGTCGAAACGCTCAATAGCCCTAATCAAACCAAAATACCCAATTTGTTCTAAATCTTCATAAGGTTCATTACATTGATGGCTGAATTTATGAGCCATCTTCCGTACTAAGCCAGTATGTAACTGTACAAGTTTATTACGAAGTTTAATAGAAGGATTCTGGTGGTACAAGTGCAATAATTCTATACCATCAGTTCGTAAAGAGGACTCACTTGTTGCCATATACATTCCCTTGTTGTAACTCCTATTCCTGAGAAAATAGAGTTGCGTATATTTTCTTCTAAGCTGTTATTATTTTGCTGAGTCAGGGAAGAATAAGCCATCGTCGTTTCACTGAACTTGTTAGGGGTCTAACTCCACAATTCAGTATTTGTACGCATGATTTTGCGAACCCCTCTGTTACAGGTGATTTTTGCTTTTTATATAACTGTTGAATGGTAAATAATCTTTAGCTTTTGCAACAAAAACTAGCTATTTATGCTGAAAAATGCATAACTTACCTAATAGTCATCCGTCATACTGAGTGCAAGTGGATCGGTACTGAATTAATCGCAAAATAGGTTGCAATCAAGGGTAAAGAGTATGCTATCAGTACTAAAGATGCTGTGAAATCCTCAAAAACTGACGACTCTAATTTTCAACAACAAAGCCGCCCTTCAGATTTGGCAACGAGATTAAATCCTTGTCCGTTAACGGCAAAGATTGGTAAGAATAGGAATAAGCAGAATGTTTTCCTAAAAAACAGTTTTTCAATATGAGCAATACCAGTAATTTTCGTGAAGCTATCCGTGAGGCTAAATCTCACGCCCTCGTTGGCCCAAACGTGATTGCCAACGCCCTCCCCTACGTCGGTGGTGGATTGGTGCTAACGGCATTAGGAACCTACGGCGGTTTAGGAGTTATCCGTACTACCCCCGAAATATTCTTTCCCACCTTCATTGGTGCGGTGATTTTGGAGTTAATTTTGTTCTTTGTTGCCCAAAATGTTGCCCAGAAAGGTAACAAGGGACTTGCACTACCCCTGTTGGCAACTTACAGCCTGTTGTCTGGATATACTCTCAGTGGCTTGATATTTGTCGCTTTGAGATCCCAAGGTGTTGGCATTCAAGGCATTGGGTTAGCTGCCCTTGGTTGTGGTGTCACCTTTATTGCTGCCCGTCAAATTGGTTCAAATCTTTCTGAACAAGACGGGATGGCTTTGACGAAAACCATTAATCTTGGTGTCATTGCCTTGGTGGTTGTGTGTCTTGCCCAATTCGGCTTTGCTATGTTTGGTGTTTACACGCCAAATTGGTTAGAAATCGCCATCTCCGGTTTAGGAGTATTCCTGTTTGTTGGGGTTTCTGTAGTTGATTTCTACATCTTGCCCCGCACTTACAGCGATGACCAATATCTGCCTGCTGCTTTGTCGATGTACTTAACTTACATCAACTTGTTCGTCTTTATCTTGCGGTTGCTAATTGCCATCAATGGCCGCGATTAATTGTCTATAGGCGCTAACAAAAGTCAAGTTTTATAAAGTAAAAACCGTGGTTAAATTTTTAGCACCCACGGTTTTTTCATCGTTTTAATAGTAGAATATGTAGATAAGTTCAGCCTCAAGTGAGCAAAACTATGCTTGAACTCTTAAATATCAAAATTGAAGTAGAAAGGTTGTCTAATATCTTGGGTAAGGCTGAGGACTGTCTTTGACATCCAATATTTGACTGCAAGAATTCAATACTTACATCAAGTAATTGCTCAACCGGATTTTTGGAATAATCCAACCCGTGCTTATGAAGTACTTCAAGAAATTGAATACTCCATATTCTACAAGCATCAGGAATATCAGCGCTGGTGTTCGATTCTAGAAGATATCAAGGCTGCATTGGAATTGTTGGAATTATCAGCCGATGAGCAATTGTGGCAAGAGGTGCAAAGCAACCTTACCCAACTCCAACAAGAACTCGAAACAGCAGAAATACGACAATTATTGTCTGGCCCCCACGACCAAAAAGGTGCATTACTCACTATTACTGCTGAGGTTGATGCTTCAGATGCTCAATATTGGGCATATATGTTGCTGCAAATGTACTGGCGTTGGGGAAAAAGCCACAATTATCAATTGGATGTAGTAGAGATTTCTGATGGAAATGAGGGCGGAATTAAGTATGCAACCTTAGAAATTACAGCAAGTTGTGCATACGGCTACCTCAAATCAGAAACAGGCACACATCAACTACAGCAAATATCGCCCTTTGATGCTACTAACAGCTTGCGGACGAGTTTAGCTAGTGTAGAAGTTCTCCCAATATTGGGTGAGTCCGTTGAGTGGCAGATTCCAGAGAAGGATTTGGAAATAACTAGGTGGCACAGCAATAGCAGGAATATCAATCACTCCGAAACATGGGTAAAGGTGGTTCACATTCCTACGGGAATTAGTGTATTCTGCGACCAAGAACGCAGTCAAATGCAAAACAAAGAGAAAGCCTTAGCTATTCTCAAGAGTAAACTGTTTGCGATGCCTACGGCTGGCTACGCCTACGCACTAGCCCAAGGTGTCCAGATTGACAAAATTCAACCTCGGCTAATAAAATCTTTATCCAGCAAGCTCATCCGTGAATATATCTTGCATCCTTACACCAAGGTGAAAGATTTACGTACCAATGTCGAAACACCTGCTGCGACAGAGGTATTAGACGGTAAGATTGATTTGTTTATCAAAGCCTATCTGCAACAGCTAAATCACACTACTTCAGTGGGTAAAGAAGCACTTGATAATTTCAAGTAACTTTTGTCACTAGTGCAGAAAAAATTTGCCCAATTACAGCTAAAATCAAGAAACATAAGTAGAATAAAGAGCAATTTTTTAATCCAAAGCGCTCTATCTATCATTAAACAAGCATTATGGATGTCCTAGAACTTAAACGCGAAATCGAAACGTTGTCTGGCCGCCTGGGTAAAACCCAGGACTATCTTTGACGTACCTGCACTGACAGCCAAAATTCAAGACCTCGAAAAAATATCTGCTCAACCAGAATTTTGGAATGAGCAAGCCCAAGCGCAACAAACGCTGCAAGAACTCAACGACCTGAAAGCCCATCTTCAGCAATACGATCGCTGGCAGACCAATCTGGAAGATACTAAAGCAGTTGTTGAGTTATTGGAGTTAGAAACCGATGAGGCACTACTCCAAGAAGCGGAATCTACCATCACTAAACTGAATCGTGACCTAGATCAGTGGGAGTTACAACAGTTACTTTCTGGCCCCTATGATGCGGAAGGTGCTGTACTAACGATTAGTGCTGGTGCTGGTGGCACAGATGCTCAAGACTGGGCATTTATGCTGATGCGGATGTACACCCGTTGGGGTGAAGCTCACGGCTATAAGGTAACTTTAGCTGAAGAGTCGGAGGGTGATGAAGCCGGAATAAAATCGGCAACCCTAGAAATTACTGGTCGTTATGCCTATGGTTACTTGCGATCGGAGATGGGTACACATCGCTTAGTGCGGATTTCACCTTTTAATGCTAACGGTAAGCGACAAACCAGTTTTGCAGGGGTGGAAGTGATGCCGCAGATTGATAACTCTGTGCAATTAGATATTCCAGACAAAGATTTGGAAATCACCACAACTCGTTCTGGTGGTAAAGGTGGTCAAAATGTCAACAAGGTAGAAACTGCGGTGCGGATTGTTCACCTTCCCACAGGTCTTGCCGTGCGCTGTACAGAAGAGCGATCGCAGCTGCAAAATAAAGAAAAAGCCCTAAATCGCCTCAAAGCAAAACTGTTGGTCATAGCTAAAGAGCAACGTGCCCAAGAAATTGCCGAAATTCGTGGCGATATGGTGGAAGCCTCTTGGGGAAACCAAATCCGTAACTATGTGTTTCACCCTTACCAAATGGTGAAAGATTTGCGTACAAGCACGGAAACAACAGGGATTGGCGATGTGATGAATGGCGAACTTGATACATTCATCCAAGCTTATCTGCGCCAAGAAAATAAACTGGTAGAAAATACTCCAGCATAGAGGCACTCGTTGCATAACACCCCGATTGCTAAGGCGTTTCACTAAGGAACGCCTTAGCAATATATTGGCGATCGCAATTCTATCCCAGACCAACTGTTACAGTTATAAAAGAGTCTGTAGACAAATAACTATGAGCAACTCACCTTCAACAGAACCTCAACCTAGCTACGTCAAACTCGCCATGCGAAACATGGTGCGGAAGGGTGGAACTTCCCTAAAGCATTTTGGATTGACTGCTGTAGGGCTTTTAGCTCTGCTTGTTGGTCTTGCTTACCTCACTCATTAACGACAAATCGTAAACCTCAGACAAGGAGACTGTGTGCCCCTGAGAGTTGAACTATATGTGGAGGAGTATTTTTATGAGTTGTCCCCGACAACATCTGTAAAAATTGACGAGACTGATGCCCGAATTACCCCTGAAACTTGGGAAAACTGGTTTAATCACTGGTTGGAAATTCTTCAGCCTCAGATTCCACCAGCGCCAAGTTATGAAATCGGGCTGCGTTTGACAGATGACTTGCAAATTCAAGAACTGAATGCTCAATATCGTCAGCAAAATAAGCCGACAGACGTTTTAGCCTTTGCTGCTTTGGAGGTGGATTTTCCTCAAAGCAAAGAAATGCTTGCCTCTGTACCATTATACTTAGGTGATATTATTGTGTCTCTAGATACAGCACAACGCCAAGCTCAACAACAGGAACACAGCTTACCAACCGAGCTAGCCTGGTTAGCTGCTCACGGTTTATTGCATCTGTTGGGCTGGGATCATCCTGATGAAAAAAGTTTGGAGCGAATGTTAAAACAGCAAGTGGGATTGCTGAATGCAATAGGTATTGCTATTGACATGGAATAGTAGTAGCTGATGTATCTCTTAATGTCAATTTTGGGTAATACTTTTATAATACTTCTGTGGAAAATTGCCTAAAGATTGCCTCAAAGTTAATTCTGCCATTAAGATCGGCGAATATTCCCACTGTAGCAACTCTGTTCTTGTGTTTTTAAGTCTATGTCCCAAAAAATTTCTCCATCACCAACGCCTACCTCGTTACAAACACTAGTGTCTAACGAACGGGAATTCTCCTGGAAAGTAGCCTCTAATTTATTTGTTAGTTTTAAATATGCCTGGGCTGGAATCAGCTATAGTTTTCAAACTCAACGTAATTTTCGCATCCATGTAAGTGTTTGTGCAATGGCGATCGCTTTAAGCGTTTTCTTGCATCTGCAAGCGGTAGAAATAGCGGTAATTGGTATAACTAGTGGTTTAGTTTTGGCATTAGAGTTACTCAATACAGCGATCGAGTCCGTTGTGGACTTAACCGTTAAGCAGACATACCATGATTTGGCAAAAATTGCTAAAGATTGCGCGGCTGGTGCAGTGCTTGTCTCTGCTTTCGTAGCGATGTTAGTAGCAGGTACGCTATTGCTCCCTCCTCTGGTAACGTTGATTATATCGGCTTTGTAAAGGTAATTTGCGTCGGCTAGCAAAAACCGCAGGCATCCGTGAGTGACTCACTAAGAGAATCACACTCTGTCCGAATCCCCTTTGCAGAATATATTCAAAATTTAAGTCGTGCGATGTCTACGACGGTCTACGCTTAGGGACTTGCATCCTGGCTAAAGGATTACTTGGTAATCTTTAGAAAGTGGCCGCAGAGTAGCCGCTTTATATTTACGTGTCTACGTCAGCGTTATTTTTACACCTAACGAACAAATAGCATGAGATACTTATCTATGCTTTTTACAACTGATGAGTGGTAAAAACCAGGAGTGATGAGCTTTGATTATAGTTATAGACAATTACGATAGTTTTACATATAACTTAGTGCAGTACCTGGGAGAATTGGCATCAGAGTTCCCAGTGGCAGATGATATTAAAGTTTTTCGTAACGACAAGATATCCTTAGATGAGATTCGGGCATTAAAACCGGAAGCTGTGGTTATTTCTCCTGGGCCTGGTCGCCCGGAAGATGCTGGTATTTCTTTAGAATTGATTGAACAGCTAGGACAAGAATTACCAATTTTGGGTGTTTGTTTGGGACATCAAAGCATTGGTCAAGTATTCGGTGGTAAAATAATTCCTGCTCCAGAGTTGATGCATGGCAAAACCTCTCAGGTGTCTCACACTGGAGTGGGAGTTTTCCGGGGATTAGAAAATCCTCTAATCGCCACTAGGTATCATAGTTTGGTAATCGAACGTGAGACTTGCCCAGATGTGTTAGAAATCACCGCTTGGGTTGAAGATAACACCATTATGGGAGTGCGACATCGGAACTATCCTCACATTCAGGGCGTCCAGTTTCACCCAGAGAGTGTCCTGACAGCTTCAGGAAAACAGTTATTGCGAAATTTTCTGGAACAGTTACAGTCAAGAGCATAATTAATGAAACGACGACAGTTGATGGGCTATGCTGGGGCGGGGTTGGTAACAGCTTTGGTTACTACCTTGGGTTCTGAATCTCAAGCTGACGCACAATCTAGCGGTTTATCAGTTAAGTGGTTGGGTCATACTTGTTTTCTTTTTACTGGTGGTGGTGCGAAAGTTCTCGTCAATCCATTTCGGACGGTTGGCTGTACTGCTAAGTATCGTCCCCCAAAAGTTGCAGCAGATTTGGTACTGATTAGCAGCCAACTGCTTGATGAAGGTGCTGTGGATGTACTACCGGGAAATGCAAAACTGATCTACGAACCAGGGGTTTATGAGTTTAAAGGCATTAAATTCCAAGGAGTTGCTATAGACCACGATCGCAAAGGTGGTAAACAGTTTGGCTCAAATACCGCTTGGAGTTGGAAGCAAGGCGGAATTAATATCCTACACTTAGGCGGAGCCGCTGCACCCATTTCTATTGAGCAAAAAATCTTGATGGGGCGTCCCGATGTGGCATTTATTCCAGTGGGAGGCAGTGCAAAAGCCTACAATGCTGAGGAAGCAAAGCAGGCTGTTCAAGTTTTAAATCCCAAGTTAGTGATTCCGACTCATTACCGCACACAAGCCGCTGATGCTGCTAAGTGCGATCTTTCGCCATTGGATAATTTTCTGACCCTGATGCAAGGTATGCCAGTGCGGCGTAGCAATGAAGATAGTATTTCCATTAGCCCTGGTAAATTGCCGGAAAAGGGGGAAATTCAGGTTTTGAGTTACAAATTTTGAATAAAGGGGATTGGGGACTGGGAAAAAAGCAGGGGAAGCAGGGGGAGAATAATGACTCCTGCCTCCACCTGATGAATTCTGAATTCTGATTTTAGAAAGTATACCACTCTCCGGTCAGCTTATCTGCGTCGCTGATGGGAGTCTCAACTGCTGTCGTTTCATTTATAGTCCAAATGTTGTCTGTACCTGCTGTCTGATCGCGCCAGTAGATATCAGTCTTGCCATCGCCGTTGAAATCACCAAGCGATGGTGTCAAGGCCGCGTTATTAGCTGGTAAGAAAGCTTCAGTAGCAACTGTTGTACCATCCATCAACCAAGCGGTGTTCTCACCAGTTGTGCCATTGTGCCAGAAGATATCAGTCTTGCCATCGCCATTGAAATCGCCAATTTTAGAAGTCCAGGATGAGTCAAGTGTACCCAAAGCACCTTCTGTGACTAAGATACCATTCATCGTCCAAACTTTGTTCTCACCTGTTTGAGCGTTTCTCCACAGAATGTCTGTCTTAAAGTCGCCGTTGAAATCACCAAGGCTAGAAGTCCAGGCGGCATCTTGTGATTGTAGAGCAAAGTCAGTCTTTTGCGTACCATCCATAAACCAAGCGACGTTATCGCCAGTTGTCTGATTGCGCCAGAAGATATCGCTCTTGCCATTGCCGTCGAAATCAACAATGGTAGGAGTATACGCTGCGTCTGTAGTGTCTAAAACAGTTGCATTCAGAACTGTAGTGCCATCCATCTCCCAAATAGCGTTCTCACCAGTGGTTGTATTATGCCAGAAGATATCGGTTTTGCGATCGCCGTTGAAATCTCCAATCTGAGGACTCCAGGCTGGATCGACGCTACTTAGAGCAGCCGCACTACCAACTTTGGTGCCATCCATCAGAACAATGCTATTCTCACCGGTTGTCTTATTGCGTAATAAGAAGTCGGTTTTGCTATCAGCATTGAAGTCAGCAATTTTGTAATCATAGGCGGATAGATCAAATTGACCCAAAGAACCCTGTTCGACAACTGTTGTTCCATCCATCAACCGAATGATAATCTCACCTGTTGAAGAATTGACCCAAACTTTGTCTGTTTTACC
Organism: Nostoc sp. 'Peltigera membranacea cyanobiont' 210A; assembly: GCF_002246015.1. Lineage (GTDB taxonomy): Bacteria > Cyanobacteriota > Cyanobacteriia > Cyanobacteriales > Nostocaceae > Nostoc. The sequence goes on along the minus strand of NZ_NOLJ01000005.1, from coordinate 611,946 downwards.
ATCACCGTTAAAGTCAGGAGTAATCGCCGCACTAGTTAAGTATGGATTAGGATTGGGATTTGCTGACGTTTTAACAGGCACAGTTGCCGGTTGACTTTCTAGTGCTAGAAAAGAACTCTTATTTCCAAACCCCAAATCATAATTTAAACTCTTAAAAGAATCTGTCAAGATTTGTGATTTTTCAAAAGAATCTAATGCTAATCGAGATGTATTCAAACCTAAGGGTGAGGAATTTTGATTTTCAGGCATGGTGAATTTTTATTATTGGCTGCCATATTTTTTTAACTTTTTTTGGCAATCTCTTTCTGTAACGAAATAACATTTACCTGGTTTTCAACATTTCTTTATAACTATTTTTTATTTATTAATGTCACTCTTTGAAGATAAATCTTTGTTTGTTTTAAACTATTATTCTAAAATTTTCAAGTCCTATATAAACAATTGTAAAATATGTTTTGTAATTTATATATGATTATTGATAGATAAAATAATCATTTTTTATCTATGTTCTTTGACATTTGAAGGTTGTATCAAAAATGTACCTACGAACCAGACATTTATTTTATGTTTAATTAGACAGACTTAATTAAAATAGACGCGATCGCTTTTTTTATTAGGGGCTGATTAGACATATTTTTTACTATGTATTGTTAAATGTCTGAAATCACAAAGTTTGTATAAAATAAACGTTTAAAACTTATTTAACTTCATGGATATCCTCAATTATTCGATAACAACAAGATCCCCGACTTCTTTAAGAAGTCGGGGATCTGAGTCTTTCGAGATAATTGATTATTCTCCACTGATTTATAACTTAAGTGGAAACAAATATTGGTTAGAATAACTTAGATTAGCAACTATTAAGAGGCATCATCTGTGCATCTGCTAGTTGCCAAAAGTGTAAAATAACACAATACTTTTAGAAGTAGATCAACTATGCAAGCAGAATATCGGCAACGTCGCGAGCAATTAATGGCAAAAATTGGTGATGGGACAGCCATTTTTCGCAGTGCGCCAATGGCAGTGATGCACAACGATGTCGAGTATGTTTATCGCCAAGAAAGTGATTTTTTTTACTTGACTGGTTTTAATGAGCCACAAGCAGTAGCAGTGTTAGCGCCGCATCATTCAGAACACCGGTTTGTGCTGTTTGTCCAACCGAAGGATCGCGAAAAGGAAGTATGGACTGGTTATCTTTGTGGGGTAGATGCAGCCAAAGAAATTTATGGCGCTGATGAAGCTTACCCGATTAGCGAGTTAGATGAAAAGTTACCGCAGTATTTAGAAAAAGCCAGCCGGATTTACTATCACTTAGGACGCGATCGCAATTTTAATGATCAAATCCTCAAACATTACCAAAGTTTATTGCGGACTTATCCGAAGCGCGGTACAGGTCCGATCGCTATTGAAGATACTGGCCCTGTACTCAACAGTATGAGATTGATCAAAAGCGAAGCTGAGTTGGAATTGATGCGTCAAGCAGCTGCGATCGCAACTGAAGCACACAATTATGCCCAAGAAATTGCCGCACCAGGACGTTATGAGTACGAAATCCAGGCGGAGATGGAACGCATTTTTCGAGTGCGGGGTGGAATGGGGCCAGCTTATCCTTCCATTGTGGCTTCTGGCGTAAATGCTTGCGTACTGCACTATATTGAGAATAATCGTCAAATGCAGGATGGAGAATTACTGCTAATTGATGCTGGTTGTGCTTATGGTTATTACAATTCCGATATTACGCGGACATTTCCTGTCGGGGGTAAATTTACGCCAGAACAAAAGACACTGTATGAGATTGTTTTGGAGGCGCAAAAACAAGCGATCGCTCAAGTCCAACCAGGTAATCCCTTCAAATTAGTTCATGATACAGCAGTGCGCGTTCTCACAGAAGGTTTAGTCGAACTTGGCATTCTCAAAGGTGAAATCGATCAGTTAATTGAAGAAGAGAAATATAAACCATATTATATGCACCGCACCAGTCATTGGTTAGGTTTAGATGTCCATGATGTCGGTGTTTATCAGCATGGTGAAGATAAACCACAGATTTTACAACCAGGTCAAATTTTGACAGTGGAACCGGGACTATATATTGTGCCAGATACTAAACTAGCAGAAGACCAGCCACAGACCGATCCTCGATGGGTTGGCATTGGCATTCGGATTGAGGATGATGTCTTAGTTACACCTGGGGGACATGAGGTGTTAACTGCGGGGGTTCCCAAAGAAATAGATGAAATCGAAAGATAAAAAATGGCGATGGTAGACATCATCCCTAAAAAAAGCCCGGCGATTGAAATGGCGCGCCAGTTGCTCATGGGGGAAACCCCCAAGACCGCACTGGCTTGGCTATACAGACTTGTGTTGAGCGGAGTCGAAATACAAAACCCACCTCCGTGGGTTTAAAACCCTTTATTTTGTATTAGTCCACGGAGGTGGACTTTGCTTGTGTAGCCCTGATTTCCAGTCGCCCAATACTTCTAAAATTCCACTAAAGGAAAAATTGTGGTGAAAGTAGAACCAACACCTACCTGTGAAGCTAGATTAATTTGGCCTTGCAATAGTTTTACTAAACGCGAGACGATCGCTAATCCCAATCCTGTACTATCAGGAAGATAGGGGCGATCGCTAGAACTCACGCGAAAGTAGGGTTCAAATATCTGGGCTTGGTTTTCGGGTGCAATGCCAACTCCAGTGTCAGAAACTGCGATCGCCCATCTCTGCTTCTCCAACACCTGACACATGATAATAACAGTCCCCGACTCTGTATAACGAATCGCATTACTAATAAGATTTGTAACAATTTGTTGCAACTGAAAAGAATCTGTAATTAATTTTTCAGGGATGCGATCGCAATCGACTACGATTTGTAAATTTTTTCCCGCAGCTAAAGGTTCCAACATCTCACACACATTACCGATTAATTCACGCACATCGGTAGGTGCTAATTGGAGTTTTATCTGTCCTGCCTCATAGCGCGAAAGTTCTAGTACATCATTAATTAGATGAAGTAACTGTCTACCATTGCGTAGTACGCGTTCAATATGTTCTAGATTGGTAAAGCTGTCTTTGATCTCAGTCTTTCGTCGTTGTTGGCGTAAAAATAGATCCGAATAACCAATAATGGAAGTTAGAGGATGTTTCAATTCGTGGGCTAGTTGGGAAAGATACTCTTGATTAGCGCTAATTAGCCGCGTGAGTTCTTCATTATGGAGCGTTAGTGATGCTTGCAACTTATGTAATTCCCGCAAGCGTTCCTCAACATAACTCTTGAAACATCGAGCGATCGCTTCGTCTATAATAGCGTCAATCAAACGCATGGAACGAATTATCTCTGCGGGGATTCCCTTTAATAAATCTGCTTGTAGAGCATCAAATATTACTGTTCGCAGCAGATGATATTCTCTAGCAATTTCTGCTGGATCAAAACCTTGTTCGGCTCGAATCGCTCCATGCTGAAAACTGGCAGTAACCATTGACTGAATATCATTCTCTTGAGATTTTGAAAGCACTGTCACCATAGCTTTCAAAACATCAGGAATGTGATCCTTTACTCCTGTATAAGATAGGTCATCAGCACTTTCAATCCGTCTATCCTTGCGAACTGCTAAAATCCATTTATCAAGGATGGTGTCCTTTTTTTCAGCCAAGAGTTGACTAAAATCCATTATGTTAAATTCAGCTAGGAGATAGATGAGTAAAGTTCCATATGCAAATAGTTTAACGACTAGAGTCGTTTTTTACCAAAATTAGTAAGATATTTCACCTACCAAAAGAAATAGATTTTACAGATTCTGTTGTTGGTGAAATGAGTATCCGTACAGAAAGCTTAAAAAGTATAATATATATCTTGATATCATAAATCAAAATCTAGCAGTTAACAGCCTTGTGACTTGATTGCCAAAATTTTTTAGCTTACTATGCAAGGATTTAATTCACAAGATAACCAAAATTATCAATTTTCTGAATTAGCGAAAAGTTAGGAGAGGCAGTTGATTTAAGTAACAAAATAAACAACAACTATCAGAAGACAGATATTTTTACTGAAGTATCTATGTTAGATTATGTATACCAATGTTATAATGCGCATAATAACCTAGTATTTACTTAGAGTAAGTCAGCCTAATCCAACAGATCGCAGTGCGTGATGTTGGAGCGGAGGAACCAAATTGTGGGGCGTATCTCATAGAAAGTGAGGAGTTGAGAGTGAGGAGTTAGGAATTAAATAAAATTTAGTAACTCATAACTCATAACTCATAACTTTCTACAGAAGGGCATCTCTCAGCCCTAGCCCGTCAGCTAACTTCGTAGGCATTGAGAGGAGACTGAAGAGACGGCATTTTTCTAATGTTCCGATCTCATCGGTTTCCAAGGCTGGTACTGCTCGATTTTTTGTACCCGCACTTAAATCTGTTGAGGTCGTAAATGATATTTCAACTAAACTTAGCAGCGATCGCGGCGATCGCTGGACAAGCAACTTGGAAAAAGGCAAAACCGATCATCCTTAGAGATGTCTTCATTTTACCTGTATTAGGCTTCTTGGGAATAATAGTGTTGTGGTGGATTATTGCACTTGCCAATCATGAATTGATGCCCACCCCAGCAGAAGCGCTAATTGCGAATCTAGACTACATCTTAAATCCCTTCTACCAGAGGGGCCCAGGCAACTTAGGAATTGGTTGGTTGTTGATAGCAAGTCTGCGTCGGGTATTGCTGGGCTTTTTGTTAGGTGCGGTAGTAGCGATTCCTCTGGGGTTTCTAATTGGGATGTCTAGACCGGCAATGCTAGCGCTTAATCCGATCATTCAAATTTTTAAACCTGTATCGCCTCTAGCTTGGCTACCCATCGCCTTAGCAATTTTCAACTTAGCAGATCCTTCCGCCATTTTTGTCATATTTATTACTTCCTTATGGCCGACAATTATTAATACCGCCTTAGGAGTTTCTAGCGTTCCCAAAGATTATTTAGATGTAGCACGAGTCTTGGAAATGCCTCGTTGGCGACGGATTACAAAAATAATTTGGCCTGCAAGCTTACCGTATATTTTTACCGGTTTACGAATTAGTTTAGGGATAGCTTGGCTAGTAATCGTCGCGGTGGAAATGCTCACAGGCGGTGTTGGTATCGGCTTTTTTGTCTGGGATGAATGGAGTCGCTTAAACCTAAGTTCAGTATTTTTAGCTGTGTTTATAATTGGCTTAACTGGGTTAATTTTAGATTACGCCGTGGGTAAAATTCAGGAATTAGTCACCCATCGCCCTACAACTTCTAACTAACAAAATTTGGCTGAGTTCAAAACAGCAAAATCTAACAATACTCTGCACCTGGAGCGTGAGTAATTAATCACCAATGGAGCTACAAAAATGGGTGATAATAACTGGACTCGACGAGATTTTATCAAAGGAATCGGAGCAACCACAACTGGAATAGCGTTATCTTCCTGTGCAATTTCAGGAGATCGATCCGCCAAAGGATTAACAGAAGAAGCCTTAGCTGTACAACCACTAGTTAGATCCCAAGACCTAGAAAAATCCGATCTCACCATTGGTTACGTTCCCGTTAATGATTGTGCGCCATTTGCGATCGCTTGGAAAAAAGGCTTCTTCCGCAAATATGGCTTGAACGTCACACTTAACCGCGAGGCCAGTTGGGCCACTTCCCGCGACGGTTTAATATTTGGTCGTCTGGATGCTTCGCCCGTCGTATCTGGTGCTGTCACCAACGCCAGAATTGGTGCCGAAGGCGCACGCCACGCCCCCTTATGTGCAGCCATGACTATCCATCGCCACGGTAACGCTATGACGATGAACAAAGCCATGTGGGATTTTGGGCTGCGTCCCTGGTACGAGTATCAAGAACAATATGGCGATGGCGCGCTAGAAGCCTTTGGGCGCGATTTTCGAGGCTACTTTGACAAGCAGCCGCCAGAAAACAGAGTTTGGGCAGTAGTATTAAGTTCCGCCATTTACGAATACTTTGTCCGTTACGTATCCGCTGCTGCTGGTGTCGATCCGCTTAAAGAGTTTCGGATCATCATCGTTCCGCCTCCCCAAATGGTAACAAACGTGCGGATTGGTGCTATGCAAGCTTATATGGTTGCAGAACCCTGGAATACACGAGCAATAACAGGTAACGAAAACATCGGCTTTACCTTCGCACAAGGTAAAGAAGTCTGGTTGGGACACCCAGATCGTTTATTGGGGGTGATGGAATCTTTCATTGACAAATACCCCAAAACCTATCGTTCCCTCGTCAAGGCGATGATTGAAGCTTGCCAATATTGCAGCAAAGTAGAAAACCGCCAAGAAGTTGCCGAACTACTTACAGAACGCTCCTTTACAGGTGCTAGACCCAAAAAGAAAGATGCCCTAATCGCGAAATTTACAAGTCCGGGAATTCTCGGCAACTATAACTATGGCGGCTTTGACGGCAAAGACCGCACCATCAAAGCTGCTGATACCACGATTTTCTTCGATATTCCTGACAACCTTCCCAAACAGCCAGGAGAACACTCAACATTTTTATGGAGATCCAGAAGTATCTGGTTAATGACACAAGCAGCGCGGTGGGGACAAATTAAGGAATTTCCCAAAAATGCTGAGAAATTTGCCGAACAAGGCTGGAGAACAGATTTATATCGGGAGATAGCATCAGAAATGGGCATCGAATGCCCCAAGGATGATTACAAGGTCGAACCACCAGAAGTATTTATAGATAAGAAAGGCTTCGACCCCAGCGATCCTGTGGGTTATCTGAATAGTTTTGCCATCAGGGCTAACGCTCCCTCTAGTTTTTTCATGTCTTAAAATACCAAGTTTAAATTTTGATTGATTGAGTAAATTATTTGCGGAGCATTGGATGATGGAATATACCTCATTACCTATTAATACTCAGAACCAAGTTCTGCCCCGCACTGGATTTTTAGAAATTGAAAATTTAGTCAAGTCTTATCCGACACCTGATAAAGATAACTTTGTCGTTTTAGATGGAGTTAATCTGACGATTGGTGAAGATGAATATATTTCTGTAATTGGTCACTCTGGTTGTGGAAAATCAACTCTACTAAAGATAGTAGCTGGTTTAGAAAAAGCAACTTCCGGCTCAGTAAGACTAGATGGACAAGAAATTCGTCAGCCTGGAGCCGAGAGGATGATGGTATTTCAGAACTATTCGCTGTTACCTTGGTTAACAGTGCGAGAAAATATCCGTTTAGCCGTAGATGAAGTGCTAAAAAATGCTAATCGTGCCGAGAAAATTAGCATTGTAAATCAACACTTGGCAATGGTAAACTTGACGGCGGCGGCTGACAAATATCCTGATGAAATTTCTGGAGGTATGAAACAACGAGTAGGTATTGCCAGAGCTTTAGCAATTCGTCCCAAAATGTTGCTGATGGATGAACCTTTTGGGGCACTAGATGCACTAACTCGTGGCAAATTGCAGCGGCAGGTATTGGATATTTGGGAAAATAATCGTCAAGCAGTGATGATGATTACCCACGATGTAGACGAAGCAATTTATATGTCCGATCGCATCGTTTTGATGACCAATGGCCCAGCTGCTAGTATTGGGGAGATTTTAGAAGTTCCTTTTGAGCATCCACGCGATCGCGCCGCCATGCGAAACTCAAAAGAGTATTTTGAACTCCGCAACCACGCCTTAAATTTCCTGGATCGATATTTTGCCCAAGACGAGTAAATTAGATTATCATTTTTTTAGTGGGTAGCCTAATTCAAATTCATGAAAGCTGGATTTGGAACGGAGGAACCAATGTTTGGGGCTAATCTTGCAGAGAGCGGCAATTTAAGAGTAAAAAGTTTTAACTCAGCACGGGCTATACGCCCCGCTTACGCTAACAGCACTCCTAAGAGAGAGACACCTTCCAGTCTTAGCCCGTCAGCTAACTCCGTAGGCAATGGAAGGAACCCCCAAGACTTTGGCTGTAATACAGTTATTATTGGGGTTTCCTTGACTAATTTAAGATTTTGGTTATCGTCACTCAGTGTAAAATCGTTCAACTGAGCGACTTTTGCCGAGCATCTCGACTTCGCTCGATGGAACCGGAGCGGAGGTAAGCCGAAGTCCAAAATCCAAAATTTGTCCCCCTGCTTCTCATTGCTAATTCATTTCATTAGGAGAAGTAAAGCTGTGCAAATTAAGCCAATGTTAGCACGTCTGCAAAGTGCCACGGGTCGAGATGACTTAATTGAACAAATGGTACTGCTGCCAGAACCAAACAAACCTTTTTCTAAAAAACCTCAAAAGGCGAAAGCAGTTAATCTAATTGTTGCTTATGACGCATCTCCCAACAGTCATACGGCATTAGATATTGCCTTTTGGATTGCCCATCAAACGCGTTTGGCCACCAATACAGAAGTTACAGTTCAAGCCGTTTATGTACTAGAAGATAATCAAAGCAATCAGTATCCAAATATCTTAAGCTTTCCACAACAACAGCGTTCATTGGAATGTCAAGTTAGTGAAGTATCAAAGTCTGTCACACAGGTATTAACTCAACCTAAATTACAGACAGCGATCACTCCTCTACAACAAGCAGATATAATTCTCTGGCAAGCCCGAAGTCTGGCTGAAGAATGGCAGGGTTCTTTCAAATCTCATTTACGGTTTGGTTCCATTTCCACAGAACTTAACAAAGTTGTTGAATCAGAAAGTGCCGATATTTTATTTTTAGGTTGCAACTCTGTCAATCATCCAATGATTGAGGCTCTAGGTTCTAATTTCCCCTGTGCCGTTTTGGGTATTCCCAGTTGTATTGATGAATAATCGCTGTTTAAAATTTCAGTAATTTTTGTCAAATTTTGATCGGAGAAAAGTCACCTAAAACTAGGTGACTTTTTTGCTACTCAATAAATAAACTTCGAGAGTATATGGAAAACTGGCAAGCATTTATAGAAGCCAATGCAATACTGCTAAGGCTAAAAAATAAAAATGTGTAGGTTGGGTTGAGGAACAAAACCCAACCTACGAATTAACAATCTTGGTAAATTTGCCAAATTGGTGCAATGTTGTACCGTCTCTGAATGGGAAGCGCTATAAGCACTTAAGTGCTTACTACAAACATATCTTAACCTGTGATAATGTTTGTGGCAGACGACTAATAGCCAATCAGATGTAAAACGTCGCGCAGGACACTATAACCAGCTAAGTCCCAAAGCAAATAGGCAAGAAAGCCAATAGCTGCCAAGCGACCATTCCAAATTTCCGCTTGAGGAGTCCAACCAAACAAAAATGCATTGCGGTCTATACCATTGTATGCGGGTGCAACAACTGGTAAATCGGTAGAAGGACGAGTTTCTTGAGTTGCCATTTTTTTCTCCAAAATCTAATAGTTTTTTAGGTGTTTAGTTTCTAGTAGCCAATCAGATGTAAAACGTCACGCAAGACGCTATAACCAGCTAAATCCCAAAGTAAATAAGCTAGAAAGCCAATTGCTGCCAAGCGACCGTTCCAAATTTCCGCTTGAGGAGTCCAGCCAAACAAAAATGCATTGCGATCTATGCCGTTGTATTCGGGTGCAACAACTGGTAAATCAGTAGAAGGGCGAGTTTCTTGAGTTGCCATTTTTTTCTCCGAAATTTAGTAGCTTTTTAAGTGTTTAGTTTCTAGTAGCCAATTAGATGCAATACGTCACGTAGGACGCTATAACCAGCTAAATCCCAAAGCAGATAGGCAACAAAGCCAATCATTGCAAAACGAACGTTTAAAATTTCGGCTTGAGGAGTCTAATCAAACAGAAAATCATTGCGATCGCAACTATTATATTCTGTTGACATTATTGGCAAATCTCTAGAAAAAGGAGTTACCATTTCCTGCCCTCAACAATTCGTTTGTTAACTTTAATGTAGCTATTAATATCTAGAATGCTTTCTGTCTATAGGCACAAAAGACAAGCACTTCTTCTGGCCGATGCTCAAACGTATTGTTATAAATAAATCCACCTAGAGAGAGTGATAAAAATAGATATTTAAAGAAATCTAAACTATTTGAAAGCAAACTATTATTAAAATAAAATTAATCACTAGAAATTAAATAATTAAAATTAGCACTACATAAGTAATATTGCTTGCCAATTTAATTATGTCTTTTACCAAGAGATAGCAAAATTTATATCTTCCGCTGTATGAGGGTTTCAGCCTTTGGAGAGATGCTTTAAAGAGGTAAATTCTACGATTGTGATCTAAAGAGTTAGGTATTGCCATAGGTACAAACATAATAAATACTAAGAGTTGCTTCTCAAGAAATTCTTAATTCCCCCAAATTTAAACTTAGTAGGTAGAAGGAAATCCAATGTTCCAAAGTACGGAAATCATGGTGGGACTCTACAAACCACTATTGTGGTTAGCACAGGTTCCAGTAGAATCCTCAAACGTCACGCCAGAACAGGCATCAGTTCTCATTTCTGGGCCGCGCTTTTTTGTAGCTTTAATCTCCGGCGTGATTCTTGCCTTTGCTTTCCAATTAGTTCTAACTAATCTCTCCCTTGCAGCCGGTATTTCCTACCTGGGGCACTCATCTGATTCGGATTCAGATAATGGGGAAGTCGGAAGTTTGGGCGGCAGCATTCGCAAAATCGGCACAGCAGTGGGTATTTGGACATTATTCACTGTGACTGTCGCCTTATTAATCGCTTCTTACCTAGCAGTAAAATTGAGCCTTGTGATCTCAGACCGAGGATTGGGAGCGATTCTCGGTTTAGTGATTTGGGGTGCTTACTTTTTGCTCCTAGTTTGGGTCAGTTCCACCACCGTAGGCTCCTTAATTGGCTCAGTTGTCAATACGGCAACATCTGGGTTTCAGGCGATTATGGGGACTGCTACCGCCGCACTAGGCGCTAAAGCTGTCAATAGCCAAGTGGTAGCCACAGCTGAAGCCGCCGCCGCTGCTGTCCGTCGAGAACTCGGAAGCGCCATCGACCCCATAAGTATCCGGGAAAACATTGAAGATTACTTAGAAAAGATCCGTCCTCCAGAACTCGATGTGTCAAAGATTCGGAGTGATTTTGAAAATTTACTCAACGATCCCCAATTAAAAGCGATCGCTGGGACTCCAGATATCCGCAACATCGACCGCCAAAAGTTTATCGAGTTAGTCAGCAGCCGCACCGATCTTTCCAAAAAAGATGTTAGCCGGATTGCTGATACATTGTATAAAGTTTGGCAGCAAGTGGTGGGTCAGCAAGCACCCACCGAAGATCGTTTGGGTGAGTTGATGGATTATTTGAAATCACTCCAACCAGGACAAACCAAAACAGATGAACTCAACGCCAAACTGGATCGGTTATTAGCAGAAAAGAGTGGTTCCAAAGAATCTGACCAAAACCAAAAGGCAGCCTCTGGGCCAATTCAAAGTACAATCCAGCAAGGACTATCTGCTTTAACCGCCACTGTGTTGGGACGGGCAGATTTGCCTGATTTGGATGTGGAAAAAATCTTGCGTAGTCTCACCACCGCCAAAGATAAAGTCACTCAACAAGCAGATAAGCTAGGGTTGCCAACACCATCACAACCTTATAGCCCAATTCGGGCTGATGTCGAAAACTACCTGCACAACACTTATGCTTGGCAACTGAGTCCAGAAAAAATTGCCCAGGAATTTCGTGATGTCATCTACGACCCAGCAGCCGACCCTGGAATCGTCCGCCGGGAACTAGAGTTACTATCCCGCAATGATTTTGCCAATATTCTGCAACAACGGGGATTGCTTACCCAAGCCCAAATTCAGCGCATTGCAAATCAGCTAGAAATTGTCCGCCAAGAAGTGGTAGTAACAGTGAGAGCTGTTGAAGAAAGAGAGATAGTCCAAGACTTGCAACGCGCAGTAGAAAGTTATTTACTCGTTACTCCCAAGGCAGATTTGACACCTGAAGGCATTGAGCAGAATTTTAAACCACTGTTGGAAGACTCAGAGGCAGATTATGAAACCCTGACATTGCGACTAGCGCACATTGAGCGCCAAGAAATTCGGGAGATATTGTTACAACGTAATGATGTCCAGTTATATGAAGTAGACAGCATTCTTGATGAGTTGGAAAAACAACGCGATCGCGTCTTGGTAGAATCCAAAGGACTAGCAGAACAGGCACAATATCAAGCAGAAACCCTGTGGCTGAATGTAGAATCATATCTGCGTAACACAGGCAAATCAGAACTGAATCCTGATGCTATCCGTGCTGACTTCAAAAGGTTACTGGAAGATCCTCAAGCTGGAATTAGCTCAATTCGGGCGCGGTTGTCTCGCTTTGATCGCGATACCTTAGTGCAATTGTTGAGTCAGCGGGAAGATTTAAGTGAAGATCAAGTTAATCAAATCATCAATACAACTGAGGAGTCATGGCATAGTATTCGCCACACACCCCAAGCTGTAGTGGATAAAGCGAAAGAGCAATACGACTCTGTGACAACGACGATCGCAGATTATCTACGGAATACTGGTAAACAAGAACTCAATCCTGAAGGTATTGGGCGAGACTTGACCAGATTGTTTGAAAATCCCAAAGAGGGAGCCGTCGCACTGCGCCGTAGATTGTCGCAGGTAGACCGGGATACACTAGTGAAATTACTCAGTCAACGCCAAGACTTGAGTGAAGAACAAGTCAATGAAATCATTGATTCCACCCAAACTTCGATTCGCAACTTTGTACGTGCGCCTCGTCGCCTAGCTAGCCGTACACAGCAGAGAGTCGAAACATTCAAAGGTTATCTCGAAGAGTATCTGCGCCAAACTGGTAAGGAAGAACTCAATCCTGAAGGTATTAAACGCGACTTGCAATTATTGTTGCACGATCCGCGAGTCGGCGTAGAAAGTTTTGGCGATCGCCTTTCCCAGTTTGACCGTGATACCATCATCGCCCTGCTGAAAATTCGGGAAGATATTTCTGATGAAGAAGCAGCACGGATTGCCGATAATATGGTGTCCGTAAGGGATCAATTTGTCGAACAAGTACGAAGCATTCAACGGGGCATTCAAGATGCAATTGACGGGGTTTTCGCCCGCATTCGTAACTATCTCAACTCCCTGGATCGCCCAGAACTTAACTATGACAGTATTAAGCGCGATATTCGCACAGTTTTTGACGATCCCCAGGCTGGTTTCGATGCCCTGCGCGATCGCCTGTCCTCCTTTGACCGTGATACCCTAGTGGCAATTATGAGTTCTCGTGAGGACATCTCCGAAGAAGATGCCAACCGGATCATCGACCAGATTGAACGGGCACGCAACACAGTATTGCAACGTGCAGAACGCATACAGCACGAAGCCCAACGCCGTCTAGAACAGGTAAAGCATCAAGCACAGCGGCAAGCAGAAGAAACCCGCAAAGCCGCAGCTACAGCAGCGTGGTGGCTGTTTGCCACAGCATTCGTCTCCGCCATTTTCTCTGCATTAGGAGGAGCGATCGCTGTAGTTTAACAAGTTGTCTCCGCTAACTTTTCAGCCTCCCAGAATGGGAGGCTTTTCTATGTTAAGGATGAATACTCCTACGCAGAAGCAAGCTACGCGTAGCATCTGGTAAAGAAGAAAGAAAAGGAAAAAATACGTATTGACAGATTTCGTGTAATACCAATTTGAAAAAAGAATGCGACAAATAGACCATCTGTAGAGACGCGATTCATCGCGTCTTTACTCAAAGATGTGTTGCAATCATTAATTGAATTGCTACAAGTATGCCTTTCAATATAGTCATATATGAATATCCTTTACTGCTCTAATCTCAGCAATTAGATGGGTGGAAATAGATTTTGTTTAATGTTTTAATATTATTAAATAGCTTGCAATCAAAACTCAGTCTCTTATCAATACATCACTCCGTAATTTTTGCAAGTTAATAACTATTACCTAAGTAGCAATCTCAAACAATGGAAAATACATTAGTTGATAAAACCTTCCGTGACAGCAATGGCAAAATTGTTTTGGCTGAAATGCCAAACCCACCACTGATTCTTTGGATAGTAGCTAGTTTGCTAACCCTAGTTTTTACCAGTGGTAAAATCAATACAGTGTTAGACTTTTTGGCAAATGGCGCCTTGTTTACTTGGGCGTGGATGGAGCTATTTCAAGGCGTTAATTATTTTCGTAGAGCGCTAGGTCTTGCCGTATTGATTGCTATGATCGTATATAAAATTCAGTAAAGCTAAATAATTAAGTAATAAATAATACTAACAAAAGAGGAGTTCTCAACTCCCTTTTTTTTTGTCCAAAGTTCCAAATGTGAATAAAGTCATACTTAAGTTATGACTTTATTCCACTGTGTTTTCTGATTTAGTATTTTAAACTCAGAGCAATACAGCAAATCAATTAACTCGTGCAACAAACAAAACTTCCTGTAAAGTTAACAGATAAGAATATCTGTTCACAAATTATTGATAAATGCTGTATAAAACTCAAGAAAATTAATTGATGGAGATTTGAACATGAAACGTATTTTATTAGGTACATTACTTGCTCTCCCATTTGCAATTTCCTCCTTGCCGTCACAAGCATCAGCGGCAGAAATCATTGTTAGACCCAATGTTCATAGAGCTGCTATTGTGCGTAAACCTGTTGTCGTCCGATATCAACGAAAGTTAATTCCTGCACATTGGGAAACAGTAAGACGCGGTAACAGGTGGGTTAAAGTTAGAGTTCCTGCTCGTTATGTAAATGTCAGAGTTTAATATCTAAATAGAGGCTAACAACTAAAGCTGTTAGCCTCTATTAGTTAAAATTTTGTTGCTGAATAAGACTTAGAAGTAAATACAAGTAGCTGACATAAGTCAATTTAATCAACATGAATATATATCAAAATTCTCAGGTTTTTAAAAAACTTTTAATATTTATAATAGGAATTAGTTTAGTAACAGCCTGTGATTCAATTCAGGCTGATGAAAAAAGTATAACTAAAGACAAAATCTTGATTGGTGATAATTATGGAGAACTATACAATCAAGGAAAGTTACGTAATTACTACTTTTACACTCCAAAATCTTATAATTTAGACAGCCCGATGCCGTTAGTTTTAGTATTTCATGGAGATGATGGTAATGGTCGGTCTATCAGTAATGTAACTCGCTTCAATGAATTAGCAGAGCAAAAAGGATTTATTGTTGTTTATCCAGATGGAATTGACCAAAAATGGAGCCTTAGAGGTAACGCTCAAGGAAGGGTAGATGATGTTTTGTTTGTCAGTGCTTTGATTAATCATCTTCAGCAGCAACTTAATATTGATAGTCATAAAGTTTATGCCACCGGTTTTTCTAGAGGTGGCATACTTACCCAAGCACTGGCTTGTAAGTTACCTGATAAAATTGCTGGTTTTGCATCAGTAGCTGGTTCGCTCCCAGTTAGACTCAAACCTAATTGTCAGCATCAAACTCCCATATCGATGTTAACGATCAACGGTACAAACGATCGCGACGTACTTTATGAAGGTGACGATCGCACTCAACGAGGAGCGCTGGTTTCGATCTCAGACATGGTAGAGTTTTGGCGATGTCTGACGACAAGCCGCTTCGCGTCTACGCACGATCGATGTACCTTATCTAATCAATCTCCGAATTTTTCTGAAGATAAAGTGAAAACCGCTATCTACACAGGTTGTAGTGGCGACTCAGAAGTCTGGCAGCTAGCGGTAGTAAACGGTGGACATTTCTGGCCTGGTGGTTCTTCAACTGACGAGAGCCTAAACAAATTCAATGCCAAGCTGGGGCTGAACGCCAGTGAAACAATTTGGGACTTTTTTCAGCATCACAGTTCATGAGTCGCTAATTTTTTAACGTGAATTCGACAGACCTCACCCACCCAGCCTCCCTCTCCTGCGTTCGCGAAGCGTCTCGAAGAGAGGAGAGGGAGGAGCAACGAAAAATTAGGCTTTTTGCTCCCCTCTCCTGTTAGGAGAGGGGCTGGGGGTGAGGTCAAAATCCTGTGCATCGAACTCACGTTTTTTTAAACACCATTTTCCTTAAACCATCCCAAGAGGCGTTTCCAACCATCCTGAGCTTCTTTTTCACGGTAGGAGGGGCGATAATCGGCAAAAAATGCGTGGGGTGCATTGGGATAGACGATAATTTCAGATTTGCTACTGCTGGACTTTAAGCGATCGCGCATCTGCTCTACTGTATCAAGAGTAATACCTGTATCCTTCCCACCATAGAGTCCGAGAATAGGGACTGTCAGTTTTGATGCAATCTCAACGGGATACTTGGGCTGAAGTTCGGTAGCATCGCCTACAAGCTTCCCGTACCACGCCACACCTGCCTTTACCTGGGGATTATGTGCCGCATATAACCAAGTAATGCGCCCGCCCCAGCAGAAGCCTGTAATTCCCAATTTCTCGCCATTGCCCTTAGCTGACTTCTTTGCCCACTCTACTGTGGAATCAAGATCGGATAACACCTGGGCATCTGGTACTTTGGCGACAATTGGACGAATTTCGTCTATATTGCTTAACTTCGAGACATCGCCTTCACGCACAAATAATTCTGGTGCGATCGCTAAATATCCCAACCGAGCAAAGCGACGAGTGATATCCTGGATATGCTCGTGTACACCAAAGATTTCCTGGATTACCAGAACAATTGGGAAATTTTCACCAGTAGCTGGTGCTGCTCTATAGGCAGGAATTTCGCCATCTTTGACGGGAATTTTCACTGCACCAGCTACTAAGCCCTTGGCATCAGTAGTGATGACTCCAGCAGAAATGGGTTGTACTGCGAGGGCAAAACCTGTCGCCACTGTAGCTGTTGCAATAAATTTGCGGCGCGTTATTTCTTTCATCATCTCTACGTTGAATTACTAAGTTCCCTTATATTTAGGTTACTGTATGGTCAAATGCGCGGAGGGGTAGGTGTACAAATTTCATACCCGAAAAAAAGTGCTTCTATCTCAACACCAGCAAGCGTTTCACCCCACTAATTATCCAAATTCATCCGCGCAATCTCTGAAATGCTTACAGTAATTAGGTTTCAGCCTTCAACTTTTCCCAACACTCTTTCCAAACGAATTCTCTAATGCTATGATCACTTTAGATTCGCGCAACCGCACCTTGAAAACTAAATATAGCTTGGCTTTCAGGCTCCTGCTATTGCAATTCATCAAAATCCCTATTAGGGATTGAAACTTAAAGTGGATGGTTGAGTTACTTAGATAGATCAATTGCAATTCATCAAAATCCCTATTAGGGATTGAAACTTAAGGACATCCAATGCAAAGCAGCGCTAGTAGACATTGCAATTCATCAAAATCCCTATTAGGGATTGAAACATCCCACAACTGGACTTTGCGAATTGACTCCGAATTGCAATTCATCAAAATCCCTATTAGGGATTGAAACATAATCGCCAAGACTTTAGGAGAAGCTCTAGCGGATGCAATTGCAATTCATCAAAATCCCTATTAGGGATTGAAACTTGTCCGCTGATTTACATCATCGGGATATTCATTGCAATTCATCAAAATCCCTATTAGGGATTGAAACAAAGCATACATACAGCAGAGCGAATAACCAGGGTATTGCAATTCATCAAAATCCCTATTAGGGATTGAAACATCCAAGCCCAGCCAGTCAGCGAAAAGATGTTTTGATTGCAATTCATCAAAATCCCTATTAGGGATTGAAACAGGTAAATCCCAGATAGACTTACCACCTACTCGTATTGCAATTCATCAAAATCCCTATTAGGGATTGAAACATAAATCTAGTATCCACGCCGGAAGGCGGCTTGATTGCAATTCATCAAAATCCCTATTAGGGATTGAAACGATTGCAACCCATTGCCCAACGGCGAAGTGAGAGGATTGCAATTCATCAAAATCCCTATTAGGGATTGAAACGTTGCAATCCATTGCCCTGCGATTCTGGGGGAGCCGTCAAATTGCAATTCATCAAAATCCCTATTAGGGATTGAAACATTAAAAGCAAAAATCAAGAAGTTGAACGAGCAAGATTGCAATTCATCAAAATCCCTATTAGGGATTGAAACAATTCTTCTCTTATTGATTCTGTGATCATACTTTCTTGAATTGCAATTCATCAAAATCCCTATTAGGGATTGAAACGAATGCTTCTGGACACCGGATGCGATCGCTGATGAAAATTGCAATTCATCAAAATCCCTATTAGGGATTGAAACGAAAAGCCCGACGGTTCACAATCTTACTCTCGCAGATTGCAATTCATCAAAATCCCTATTAGGGATTGAAACACTGATACACTTGCCACTACAGCCAGTACCACCGCAATTGCAATTCATCAAAATCCCTATTAGGGATTGAAACAACAATTCCTGCCTAGAAGTAACACGAGATTTACCAATTGCAATTCATCAAAATCCCTATTAGGGATTGAAACATACAACTCTTTACGAGTAGAAGCAAGGGCTAATTGCAATTCATCAAAATCCCTATTAGGGATTGAAACTTACTGTATTCCTCTATCCACTCAGGGATCATGCGATTGCAATTCATCAAAATCCCTATTAGGGATTGAAACATCAGAACTACCTACAATCTGACCATCAAAAACTAGATTGCAATTCATCAAAATCCCTATTAGGGATTGAAACTCATCTGAGAGTTTTTTAATGTGCATCTTAATGGATTGCAATTCATCAAAATCCCTATTAGGGATTGAAACTCAGAAACAATCAGGAACATCTTAAATCTTTCTAACATTGCAATTCATCAAAATCCCTATTAGGGATTGAAACAATGTACCCAATGATGAACTCGCATGAAACGAAACCCATTGCAATTCATCAAAATCCCTATTAGGGATTGAAACGTAGCCTTAGAAATTTGTCGGATTTTGCTGATGATTCAAAAAATTGCAATTCATCAAAATCCCTATTAGGGATTGAAACAATCAAATTAACAATGCTAAAAACGACCAGGAAAGAATTGCAATTCATCAAAATCCCTATTAGGGATTGAAACAGGGGACTTAACTACTGGGCAATTTAACCAACTATTGCAATTCATCAAAATCCCTATTAGGGATTGAAACCATAATGACGGTATGATAATTATTGAGGGACGATAATTGCAATTCATCAAAATCCCTATTAGGGATTGAAACATGCTGCTTTTTACCCAAAGAGCGGAAAAGTATTTATTGCAATTCATCAAAATCCCTATTAGGGATTGAAAGAATCAAGTAAAGTTAGTATCAATACTAGACAAATAGCGATAGCCTTATTTTTCCCGATTTATCCAATCTTCTCCACCAGCTAACTGACTGAGATAATCATCCATAACCGCTGGTAATTCCTTTGATGAATAAGTATATGTTAAAGCTAGTAAACTAGTAGTTGTAATTAAAATCTGGCTTTTATCTAGCATTGCTGACAACTGAGAACGAGTAAATTTANCCATTCATTACTTCCTCGCTAGCATCTGCGATCGCATCTTCAATTACTTCCTCTTCTATCAAATTCTCCCATTCGCCTAAATTAATGTAATAAGATGTTTTATTATCTTTGATATTCAGCTTTTTAATTTCTCGGATGGAATTACGAATAGAATTTGCCCATGAACCAGTTAATCGTTGCTCTACTTGGTTCTTAATCAAATGAATCAGCAGAATGTTTAAATAAGTTTGGATATTTCGTAAAATAGCTTGTTTACTCATGCCTTCTAATTCATCAACAATTGCCAAGGCATCTGCATAACGTCCTTCCAAAATACTTTTTTTGAGGTCTATTAATTCCTGCGTCATCTTTTTTACCGCCTACCTGCTTTCCAATCTTCTCCACCAGATAGCTGAGTTAAAGCTTCAGCCACGACTGCGGGTAACTCCTTAGCTGAATAGGAATAAGTTAGTGCCAAAAAGTTCAAAGCAGTCTGAATTATCTGGTTTCTATCTACCATTTCAGCCAGTTGGAATTGATTATATGCTCCATTCATTACTTCCTCGCTAGCATCTGCGATCGCATCTTCAATTACTTCCTCTTCTATCAAATTCTCCCATTCGCCTAAATTAATGTAATAAGATGTTTTATTATCTTTGATATTCAGCTTTTTAATTTCTCGGATGGAATTACGAATAGAATTTGCCCATGAACCAGTTAATCGTTGCTCTACTTGGTTCTTAATCAAATGAATCAGCAGAATGTTTAAATAAGCTTGGATATTTCGTAAAATAGCTTGTTTGCTCATGCCTTCTAATTCATCAACAATTGCCAAGGCATCTGCATAACGTCCTTCCAAAATACTTTTTTTGAGGTCTATTAATTCCTGCGTCATCTTTTTTACCGCCTACCTGCTTTCCAATCTTCTCCACCAGATAGCTGAGTTAAAGCTTCAGCCACGACTGCGGGTAACTCCTTAGCTGAATAGGAATAAATTAGTGCCAAAAAGTTCAAAGCAGTCTGAATTATCTGGTTTCTATCTACCATTTCAGCCAGTTGGAATTCATTATACATTCCATTTAAAACTTCTACACTGGCATCACGCACTGCTACTTCTAGTTCATCTTCAATATAGGTATCCCATTCGTTTAAATTGATATAATAGGATTTTTTATTGTCTTTAAGATTGAGTTTTTTAATTTCTATAAGTGAATTACGAATAGAAGCAACCCAAGAATTTGTTAAGCGCTTCTCTAGTTGATTCTTAATCAAATGAATTAGTAGAATCCTTAAATAAGCTTGGATATTCCGTAGAATAGCTTGTTTACTCATGCCCTCTAATTCATCTACAATTGCCAAGGCATCTGCGTAACGTCCTTCCTGGATACAAGTTCTGAGGTCTATTAATTCCTGTGTCATTTCTATTAACCTCAAAATTCTATTATGCTAATTTCAATATAACAATCACCTCTACTTTATTAATAGCAGAGTCTCTTAGCTGCCATTAATAAAGTAGTATTGTTCATTTATTCGCCTGTATCACTTGCAAACTGCCACCTGCATATAAAGTAGACTTACTCACTTCAAAGCCAGTCTTAGCTAACAACTCAGCTAAATCAGTTTTCAACAATTCCCAAGCTGTTTCCGTCTCAAACAACAACAAAAACACCGATATACCAGGCCAAAATATCGGATTTGTGGGAGCGTGAAAATCCACCAACGTAAACACTCCTCCTGGCTTCAGCACCCGATAAACTTCATTAATAATTTTTCGTAATTGCTGAGGCTGCATCTCGTGTAATGCAACGCTGGTATGCACCACATCAAACAAATTATCTGCAAAAGGCATCTCCTCGGCAAAAGCTTCTACATAAGAAGCTTCCGGTACATTTAGCCGCGCCCGTTGCAAAGACTTAGGTGAAGCATCCAATCCTGTTACGTTTTGTGAAGTTTTTACTAAAAACTCCGTTGTTTGACCACTCCCACAACATAAATCTAAAACCTGAGAATCTGAGTGAATTGTTAAGCCTTGCAAAGCAAGTTGCCGAAAACGCGCTTCACCACCTACACTTAAGGCTGCTAAACGAGAGATACCATCATATAACCACTGATAACGGTAACTCCAATCTCTTAAAATTGTTGCCATTGCATATTTCCTTGCTATTAAGCTTTATATTTAATAAAGATATATTGTTAACATTAGTAAAAAACCTGAAAAGATTGGGGGAAAGTAACTGCTATGGGTCGTGTAGGCGTCTTATTACTCAATCTCGGTGGCCCTGATAAGCTAGAAGATGTTGGGCCGTTTTTGTACAATCTATTTTCCGATCCGGAAATTATTCGCCTACCATTTCGCTGGTTGCAAAAGCCCCTAGCCTGGTTTATTGCCACGCGGCGAACCAGAACATCTCAAGAAAATTATAAGCAAATCGGTGGCGGTTCCCCATTGCGGCGGATTACAGAAGCCCAAGGGGAAGCTTTAAGAGAACAGTTAGGTTTTTTGGGGCAAGAAGTTAATATTTACGTGGGAATGCGTTATTGGCATCCCTATACAGAAGAAGCGATCGCACAGATTACCCAAGATAAGGTAGAACATCTGGTAATATTACCACTATATCCCCAGTTTTCTATCAGTACCAGTGGTTCCAGCTTCCGGCTTTTAGATAAGCTTTGGCAAGAAGATCCAAAACTTCAACCGATTGATTACACCGTCATTCCTTCTTGGTATAAACAACCAGGCTATCTTCAAGCAATGGCGCAACTCATAGCTCAGGAACTTGAGCAGTACCCTAACCCGGATGATGTTCATATATTCTTCAGCGCTCACGGCGTTCCGAAAAGCTACGTTGAAGAAGCAGGCGACCCTTACCAGGTGGAAATTGAAGAATGTACTGCGTTGATTATGCAGACTCTCAATCGACCCAATGCCCATACCTTAGCTTACCAAAGTCGTGTCGGCCCAGTAGAATGGCTGCAACCCTATACTGAAGATGCCCTCAAAGAACTAGGCGCAGGAGGCGTGAAAGATTTGGTTGTCGTGCCAATCAGTTTTGTCTCAGAGCATATCGAGACACTACAAGAAATTGATATTGAGTATCGAGAAGTAGCCGAAGAAGCAGGAATTCACAACTTCCGCCGCGTACCGGCTCCCAATACCCATCCAGTATTTATTAATGCACTAGCTGAATTAGTGATTGATGCACTGAGAAACCCCAGTTTCAAGCTTTCGCAAGCTGCCCAAATGAAAAAAATGGTAAAGATGTACCCTCAAGAGCGTTGGGAGTGGGGTCTGACGACTAGTGCTGAGGTATGGAATGGTCGGATTGCGATGCTGGGTTTTATTGCCTTAATCGTAGAGCTGATTACCGGTCACGGCTTTTTGCACATGATTGGGCTTTTGCAGTAAAGAGTATTGGGGACTGGGGGCTAGGGACTGGGGACTGGGAAAGAAGCTGAGGGAAAGGCGAAAAGGAGTAGGAGAGGCAAGGGAAGAATAATCACAAATCCCCAATCACCAATCCCCAATCCCCAATCCCTAGTTACGCCGATACCAGTCATACCACTGCTTCGCACTACGAACTGCAAACCAGAGCAGTATTAAAGCAATTACTCCTCCTTGCCAAGGAGCATCAAAGGCAAATAGTACTAGAGCAATGCACAAGGTATCTTGAAGGAAGACTGCCCACAACGGTAAGCCACGTAATCGATAGAACCAACCAATTTGGACGAGCTGGAGTACCAAAGCTAATAAACCTCCAATTATGGCAATCAGCCAGTTTGGGGTTGCTGTTGCTGTAGCTACTCCTAACCCCATAATTGCGCCTACAAGGGGAGACATGAATAACTGAACCACTTGGAGCAATCTTTGCCCCCAGAGCTTTTTTGAGACTAATAATTCAATTAATGACCAACTGGTGAGGCAACATAATAATATTGGTGGAGAAATGTGAGATAAAATTGGAACTTGTGACCACAAGTTGCTACCCTGCAATAATCCAATAATTAGCAAAGGTATGCCTATTCTCATTCCTGCTGCCGCAGAGGCAGAAAGTGTGGCTAGGATTTCAATCATCAAAGCACTCGTAATATTAATAAATAACTAAGTATTTGTTATGTATACTACCCAGTGCTGGCAATAATTCGAGCATCAAACAGATTGCAATATTAAATTTTGTTGGTATCTTTATCAAAACAGAATTCAGGAGTCAGGAGTCAGAATGGGCTAAACCTTAGCTATCCGCTAACAGAATTGAATTCTGAACGAAAAAGTGGATAGCGCCGGCGGCAAGCGAGTACTCGTACTCTTACAGAGAAGCAAGCTACGCTTTTAGCGTCTCGTAGAGAGCGTCTTGATTCTGACTCCTGTTAGCGGTAGCGGGGCGTTTAGCCCATTCTGACTTCTGAATTCTTCTTCAATTTCTAATAAAAATTCAAAAATCTAGCTAAAGCCTGAAAACCGAAGTCTCGTAAGCCTTGCAGCGATTGCTTTTCCCAAGACTGATGGAAGAGCGATAACTTGAAATTTCTTTTTTGATAATATCTGCGTATTTTTTGGGGTAACAGGTTTGTAGTAAGCGGTTAAACGCTTACTACAAGCAAATTAATTCTAAATACCTAATCGTTGGTAAACTTCTTCTAAATGCCGCAGATGTTGCTGGGGGTCGAAACAAACCTCTAGTTCTGCCGAAGACAATTTTTGGGTAACACGCGGATCTTTGCTAATCAAGTCTTGGAAATTTCCTTCTGGCTGATTCCAAGCAGCGTGAGCGCTTTCTTGAACGATCGCATAAGCCTCTTCTCGGCTACTTCCCTTGTCTATTAAAGCCAGTAGCACTTTTTGGCTGAACACAACGCCGCCGTAACAGTTGAGATTCCGTTTCATGTTCTCAGGATACACCAACAGGTTTTTTACCAAATCAGTTATTTCTGACAACATAAAGTGGGTCAAAGTACAAGCATCTGGCAAAATTACCCGTTCTACAGAACTGTGGGAAATGTCTCGCTCATGCCATAAAGCAACGTTTTCTAAAGCTGCACCGGCATGACTTCTGACGAGTCGTGCCATTCCTGTCAGTCGTTCCGAACGGATGGGGTTGCGCTTGTGTGGCATGGCTGAGGAACCTTTTTGACCTTTGGCGAAGAATTCTTCAACTTCCAAAACGTCTGTTTTTTGCAGGTTGCGAATTTCTACAGCAAAGCGATCGATGGTTGCGGCTACCAAAGCTAATTGTTGCACGTAGTCGGCGTGGCGATCGCGGGAAATAACTTGGGTTGAGGCTGTATCAGGTTCGAGTCCGAGTTTCTGGCAAGCGATCGCTTCTACACGCGGTTCAATATTGGCATAGGTTCCCACTGCACCAGAAATTTTACCGACAGCGATCGTTTGACGGAGTATTCTCAGGCGTTCTTGGTGTCGCAAGACTTCTGCTAACCAACCAGCTAGTTTAAAACCAAAAGTAATTGGTTCAGCGTGAATACCGTGCGATCGTCCAGCCATCACTGTATGACGATGTTCTCGTGCTTTTTGGCGAATTACCTGAATCAAATCTTCCAAACGTTGCAATAATATATCCAGGCTGGCAACTAATTGCAGTGCTAAAGCCGTATCCAAAACATCCGAACTAGTTAAACCCAGGTGAATGTAGCGTCCGGCATCACCAACATATTCATTGACATTTGTCAAGAAAGCAATGACATCGTGGCGGACTACAGCCTCAATTTCCAGCACCCGCTTTGGATCAAAATCTGCCTTGGCCTTAATTTCTTCAACAGCCTCAGATGGAATGTAACCAAGTTCAGCTTGAGCCTCACAAACAGCAATTTCCACTTGCAACCAAGTTTTTAGTTTATAGGCTTCACTCCACAGATTAGCCATTTCGGGTAAAGTATAACGCTCAATCACAGTTCGGCACAGAATACAACCGTCATATTTTACAGTCTAATTAATGTAGATCGCTTTTTAACGCTACTTTTTGCTCAGGGACGGAACTAGTTTTTGAATCGGACATGATAATACTAATCCTGCCGTCAGCCTCTATATACGCGAACTTCACATCAGCTAAAAATTCTACACCTTGCTGACGTAACTTGCTCATCAACTCATCATCTGTAATTAACTCTCGTTGCAGATGGCGCTCAATCATCCGCCCATTTTTTACCAGTAGCAACGGTGGCGGATTCAAGAAACGTTGGAACTGGGGAAGTTTGTAACCCAACCAGTTCAGCAAGTAACTCCAAAAAATCACTGTTCCTACCAGGATAGCGCCTTCAGTAATTGATGTGTAATTACTTGCCATAGCATTTTGAGCAGCTTCCGCAAATAGTACAACTACGAGTAAATCAGTAATTCCTAATGTTCCTAATTGTCGGCTAGGAAGTAGTCTTAGCACTGAAAACAGCGCTAAGTAGACTAGCGATCCGCGGATAATCAACTCAAAGATGCTGATGCTAGGAATAAAAATTGCTTGCCAATTGATAAAAAACCATTTTTCCATTAGCACTGATTTTCTTCCTTGTTCAATAGAATTCTGGAAAAAATCCAGTATAAAAAGGAGTCAGAATTCAGAATTCCTGAATACTCTACTCATCAAGTGTGGCAAGAATAACTAATTAGCTGGGCTGGATATTAGATACTTTAATATCTATCAGATTTACAAATATAAATCTCCAGTAATCAAGGATTAAAATCGCTGATTTTTTCTTCTCTGCTTTAAGCGTTTGGGCTTTCTAAAATACTGAAAGAAGCGATTAATAAAGCGAGAAGATGGCTTTTTATTAGTTGATGCTTGTTCTCTTGGAGCCTTGCCATTATAGTTTGTGTCATCAGATATATGTACAGCATTTTTAGTTGGAACTATACCGCTTCCATGCCTTCGGGAATAAACTTGAGTAAATTCTGCACCGAAGAAAAGAATCTGTGCGGCATAGTTAACCCAAGCTAAAATTACCACCAGTGAACCAGCAGCACCGTATGTCGATCCAAAGCTGCCATTACCCAAATATTGTCCTAATAAAAATCTCCCAATAGAGAACAAAACTGAGGTGAGAGCAGCCCCAACTAAAACATCACTCCATGCAATTTTGACATCTGGTAGAACTTTGAAAATTAGTCCGAACAGCACTGTTGTGATTGCAAAAGATATGATTAAATTGGCAATCTGCCAGATGAAATCGAAACCTGGTAACAAATTACTAAAGTATGTTACTAATGTTGCTAATATCGTACTAATTACTAGAGAAACTAAAAGTAAAAAGCCAATTCCGATCACCATTGCAAAGGACAAAACGCGGAGGCGAATCATGTTATTTATGCCACGTCCAGGTTTGGGTTTCACTTCCCAAATCGTGTTCATGGCATCTTGCAACTCAGTAAATAAGCCTGTAGCACCCACTAGGAGAACTAGGACACTAATGATGGAAGCGATCGCTCCTGTCTTTGGTTGGTTAGCATTTTTGATAGCTGTTTCGAGAAACTTTGCGCCATCTACCCCGACTAAACCTTGAATTTGTCCGACAATTTGACCTCTTGCCGCCTCCTCTCCAAATACTGCACCTGCGATCGCAATTACAATAATTAGCAATGGTGCAATAGAAAAAATCGTGTAATAAGCTAACGCTGCCGCTAACCGTGAGGCTTTATCGTCACTCCATTCTTTGAACGTCTCTTGTAATAACTTCCAAATTTCTTGCAAATTCATTCAATCAGTCTCCTTGTAGGGGATATCGCTTAGTCCCTGATATATTGGATACTGATTTCCTAAGTTGCGACATCCCCCCAAGGATATTTGTGAAGCGTTCTTGGGGAGGAATTTAGCAGAGTCGGTAATTTATATGACGGGAATATCTATAAAGAATTTGCTTTTTGGTAGAGAATAGGTAGTGCGATCGCTTTAGCATATAAAATGCAGTGGCAGCGATCGCATAATACCTTGATTGATTCATCTAATATCCTTTCGTTAAAATTCGGGGTTTCTTTATCGGTTAACTATCTAAAGCATCGGACTGAAAATTTATACTTACTGATATAACGGTTCCGATTCAGTAACCGATTCTCCTGCCTGTTCTAAATTACGTAAGGTGTTTAACGATAGAAAACCAAACCCGACTTTAGAGGCAATATCTAGTAGCGTATAACCCATTGTTTCCCCGCCTTGACCAAAAACGTTAAACCATTCTGGACTAAGAATCCAGACAATTGGATAGAGTGTCCACAGCACCAGATGCACAGTTACCAGCTTGCGAAATGCTTGCTTGGATCTAGGATGTTTGCGTTCTGCCTCGATCCGGTAGGGCTTGACTAATAAGTAGAAAACCGCCACGTAAGCACCACAACTCACAATATACCAGATGTAGCTGATCGGCTTGGGTGTAACTGTGGCAAGGAAGCCAGTGGCAAGCATATAGGCGTTTGATCCTAACAAGCTACTTGTAATCAGCAGACTGGTTTTTCCCAAGAAAGTCAGATCCAACAACAACAGTGGCGTTGAGCAAAACCAAGTGACAAATCGCACCCAATAAGTTGGACGATCGTTGATGATGTTAACTCCTTGACCGAATGCCATTGCTAAGTACAGCCCACTAGCAATCAAGCAAATGAAAAAATTAAGTGTATACAGTATCTTCCAGCGTTCGTTTTTACCATTGTGTCCGCCTACGCCGAAAAAAGCAGAACCCAGCGCCATACTGATGACACCAATCCACAGCCAAGTTTGAACCATAAATATTTTCCAGCTTTTTGGTAAGTACAAGGGCTTAAATCAAAGCTCGTAGTGAGCGGCTTTAGTCCTTGATAACCTTATATTGAGCGATTTATCGCTCACTACGAACAGAAGTTTTATTTTACATTTAATTACGTCTGCTTACTTAACTATTGAAGCCTGAGCTTTGGATTTTTCGCTGCGTCTAAAGCGTGACGCTAATTCCTACTCTCATTCAGCAACGCCAAAAACTTTTACTGCATTCTATCGATTGTGCGATATTGAATTGCTTCCGCTACATGATTGGTTTTTAGCTCATCTTCTCCTGCTAAATCTGCAATAGTCCGTGCTACTTTGAGAATGCGATCGCTTGCTCTTGCCGATAAACCTAATTTTCTAATTGCTGCTTCTAATAAATTGCGGCTAGCATCATCTAACTTACACCATTTCTGGAGATGACGACTTTGCATGTGGGCATTGCAACGCAGATTTGTTTCTCCTTGGAAACGGGTAATTGCGCGATCGCTTGCTTGTTGCACTCGTTCGCGTACTGATATTGATGCTTCTCCCGTGGGTTGTTGGGTAATTTCTTCTGGTTTCAAGCGATTCACTGCAACTTGTAAATCAATTCGATCCATCAACGGCCCAGAAAGTTTTGCCCAATATTGCTCACGTTGCCGAGGAGAACAAGTACATTGTTGGATGGTATCGCCATAGTAGCCGCAAGGGCAGGGATTAGTACTCGCCACCAAAGTAAACTGCGCGGGAAACGTCACCGATAATTTGGTGCGAGAAATTGTCACATAGCCATCTTCTAGAGGTTGACGCAGAAATTCCAGCACATCTCGTTTAAATTCTGTCAGCTCATCCAGGAACAGCACACCCCTATGAGATAGTGAGATTTCTCCAGGACGAGGGAAGCTACCACCACCCACCAGAGAAGGCCCGGATGCCGAGTGGTGGGGACTGCGAAAAGGGCGATCGCGTACCAATGTACCACGATTTTTCAATAAACCAGCTACCGAATGAATGCGAGTCACTTCTAGAGATTCGGCAAAGCTTAAGGGCGGTAAAATTCCGGGTAAGCGCCGTGCTAGCATCGTCTTCCCACTACCAGGCGGCCCGACAAAAATGAGATTATGTCCACCAGCCGCAGCAATTTCTAAAGCACGACGCCCATGAGCTTGTCCTTTCACATCATGCAAATCTGCGCCAGGGTAGGATACTGTTGTTGTCTGTGTTGTACTATCTATCTGTACAGGTTTGTAACGCCCCGGATTATTTAAAAAATCCACCACCTCAGACAAATGCTTGCAGCCGTAAACAGCCAAATCTTCAACCACTGCTGCTTCTTGAGCATTATCAGCAGGGAGAACTAAACCTGCAATTCCCATCTTTTGGGCTGCTGCGGCGATGGGTAATACACCAGCCACCGGACGCAAACTGCCATCCAAAGAGACTTCGCCCAAAAATAGATAATCCCCCAACAAATCAGCGCTAACTTGCTCAGAAGCCGCCAAAATTCCCACACTAATAGGTAAATCGAAACAGGGGCCTTCTTTGCGTAAATCTGCCGGAGTTAAATTAATTACTATCTTTCGCATCGGAAAGGCAAAGCCAGTATTTTTCAAAGTTGCTTTGACTCTTTCTCTTGATTCTTGAATCGCTGAATCTGGCAGTCCCAAGACAACAATTCCCGGTAATCCCCCTGACACATCGACTTCCACGCCGACTTTGACGGCATCGATGCCCACAATTGATGCACTCCAGACTCTAGCAAGCATTGCTTATATAACAGTAAACCTTTAGAATCTCTAGCAGATGAGTTGGTAGATTGGCATTAGTGAAACCACATAGACGATTTTTTGGAATTAAGGCTAGTGGTCTGTCAATTTGAAATTCATGGGTAAGCAAGTTAGTAGTAAGGACTTTAGTCCTTATTTTCTAAGCACTAAAGTGCTTACTACAAACCCTTAAAACTACAGAGAAGTCTTTTACAGCAATTCAAGAGGTAAAATAACTATTGGAAAAATTATTAAGAATATCAAATATTATTGATAATTGCACTGAACGCATTGGTCGATTTACCAGTTGACTAGTGCTAGTAATAATTGTACTTGGCGTGTGGAATGTTATCGGGCGATATCTCGGAAGAATTAGCGGTAACAACTTCACCTCCAACGCCTACATAGAATCTCAATGGGTATATTTTTGATTTAGTTTTCTTGTTGGGACGCTTGCGCGGCGGACTGGCTTTAGCTGTGATTTTGGTGGGGGCGCTCTTAGCAGCAACTACTGGGGTAGTGGCGGCGACTGTGGTGGCGATGGGTTTGATTTCTCTGCCATTTGTTGGGTTGCGCTTTGCTTCACCCAACCTACAATTTTTCACAAAGCCAAGCGTATTGCCTTATAAACTACCTGATGTTATTAGAAGTGACAATCGCAGCTGTGTTAAAAACCTCTCGGCGTTTCATAATTGTTCGTGATTTAAATTGCAGAAAATTTAGGCTGATAGAGAATATCTATCAGGTTTTTGGCAATTTTTTAGTTTTAGGTACTAAATTAAACACGATAGGGACGCATAACTGTGCGTCCCTATCGTGTAATCAAGTTTTAGATGCTGAAACTTTAGCTTGTTATTACCGCCAATGTTGAGGTATTTTCAAATTTTCCGGTAAAATTGTTGTGCGATCGCCAATTGCCTGTTCAATCTGCTGTGATTCTACATTTTCCGAGCCACTCAAGTTGGCTCCACAGAGGTTAGCTTCTTGGAAATTAGCTTCTTGGAGGTTAGCTGTACTCAGTAATGCACTGTCTAGATTAGCGCCAGCCAGTTTTGCTCTTTGCAAGTTACTGCCAATTAGGTTTGTATCTTGGAGATTGCTACCCTCGAAATTGACTTCTTCCAAGTTGGCATCACAAAGGATTGCTCCTTCCAAGTTGGCATCACAAAGAACTGCTCCTGTTAAGTTGGCATCACACAGAACTGTGCCTTCCAAGTTGGCATCGTAAAGGATGGCTTGAGAAAGGTTCGCTTTTCTGAGAACTGCGCCTTGAAGATTGGCTTCTGGGAGGATTGCTTTTTGCAGGTTGGCTTCATAGAGGATTGAGCCACAAAGACAGGTAACAGATAAGTCTGCTTCAGAGAGGTTTACTCTGGTAAAATTGACCCATTGCAAGTTAGCCCCGACGAAAATTGCTCTAGAGAGGTTAGCTTCCGTTAAGTCTGCATTACAGAGGTCTGTATTGCGTAAATCGAGTTTCTGATTGACTGGATCTTTAGATGAATTGCGTCTGCCAATGACAGTTAAGGCTGTTTGAATATCTGTAGGAAGTTTTGATGATTGCAGCGACTCATCCTCATATTCTCTATTCACTGGGGCATTCTCGCGGATAAAAGCAGCGAGGATTTCCATGATTGTCCAATGATCTTTCGGAGAATCCTTGGCAATTCGTTCTAAAGCATAAATTGCGGCAAATCGCGTTTCAATCTTTTCATTTCCCAGTTGTTCAATTGCTTTAGAAAAGCGTTCAGAAACAATTTCTTGTGGAGCTAGTGGTGTCTGATTGATACAATTTACGATATTGTTATCCCAAGCTATTGTTCCAGACAGGAGTTGCGTTAACAAGCTGTGATTCTCATCCAGAGAGAGTCTAGAGGTATAGTAAGCATTAAGAATTAATGCCAATCCCCCAATAATTATGGCAATTGTTGTTAATGCTTGAGTGATGTATTCAATTTTTTCTTGATTTGAAAATCCTTGAATATTTTCAAAAAATAATATAATTAGAGTGAATGATAAAATAAATATAACTGAGACAAATGCCAACAAAGTCGTGAGTCCATTGGTCTTTATGAAAGACATGTCATAAGTCTTCATATCCGACTCCTTACGGAAGTAAATTTAGGTTGATTCTAAGAGTATCCGTAAAGTTATGATAGAGTACAAACACGGATAAAATTGGCGAACCTTTAAATCTACTATATAAAAATTATCTATATAACAATCCTGAATCATTCACGCTCGACAAGATTATCGACTTTCGAGAGAAGTTTGGGATCTGATTATTCACGAATGATTAGACGTCTGGTGAAGTTAAATATGCGTTCAGGACTTGCAAAAAATAAATTATCCCAAATTATTTGTAGATTTGTAGGGGCGCAACACTGTTCGGTTAAGGCAAGAGACGCGATGAATCGCCGTCTCTACAATAATCAGTCTTTCGTCTTGACGGTGAGAAATTGCGTTTTTGTAATCTAGAATTTTCATCAATAAACCTTAACCGAACCGTATTGACACAATATTTTTCTGGATCGCCCGGAGTATTCCAGGCAATTAAAAAAGCTATATTACTTGTGAAGAATAGTTTAAAATCTGTAACATTTAGCAAGTTCATCTAATTACTCAGGTTGATCATAAACCCTAAGTAGATTGGACTAAGTTAGAAATCGCCATAAGCAATTCCTCTGGTGCTACAGGTTTAACAATGTGCTGTTGAAATCCTGCTCTTAGTGCGTATTGCTGATTTATTTCACCTGCATAAGCAGTCAGAGCGATCGCAGGCATCTTTTTTCCCCCGATTTTTGCTTCTAGAGTCCGCACCTGTTCTATCAGCATATAGCCGTTCATTTCTGGCATCCCAATATCGCTGAGTAAGATATCTGGCTTTGACTGGGTTAGTGCTTGTAATGCTTCATTTCCTGATGCTACTGCGGTGACGATCGCACCAAACTGTTCTAGCACAAAGCTGAAAAAGTCGCGGCTATCATCATTGTCATCCACAACCAGCACTTGTAAACCCATGAGGGGAGAGTAGGGAAAAGCGGCAGTTGAGGAATCAGTATTTGTATCATCCTCGATTGTTGCAGTGTCCTTGATTAGCGGCAACCTAACTGTGAAGATCGCTCCCTGCTGCTCACCAGGGCTTTCCGCCCAAACTGTTCCCCCGTGCATCTCAATCAAGTGACGAGCGATCGCTAAACCTAACCCCAATCCACCAAACCTTCTAGTTGTTGTACTGTCACCCTGACGGAAATAATCAAATACATAAGGTAGAAAATTAGGGTGAATGCCTTTACCTGTATCGCTGATGGTAATCTGTGCCTGAGTATCGATGCGCTCCAATCGCACATTTACTTTTCCCTCAGTCTCAGTAAACTTGACGGCATTCGATAGAAGGTTCCAGAAAACTTGCTGTAAGCGGGCTGGATCGCCCAAAACTTTCCCTACAGTTGGATCGAACATTGTCTCAATCTGAATAGTTTTAGCCTCTGCTGCCAAATGCACTGTTTCCATTGCGGCTTCAATGGTGGATACCAGATCGACTGGGATCATGTTGAGGCTGAGTTTGCCTTGGAGGATGCGAGAAACATCTAGTAAATCTTCAATTAGTTGAGCTTGTAATTTGGCATTGCGCTCAATAGTTTTCAGTGCTTTGTTGAGCGCTGCCTCATCAAATTTCCGGCTCTGCAACAGTTTTGCCCAACCGAGAATCGGATTCAAGGGCGATCGCAATTCGTGAGAAAGTACCGCCAGAAACTCATCTTTGATTCGGTTAGCAGCCTCGGCTTCCGCCCTGGCTCTTTGCTCAAGTTGCAAAAGGCGATCGCGTTCTGATTCGGTGCGTTTGCGATCGGTGATATCAGTTAGCATGGCGATCGCACCCAAGCACTCACCCTGTTCATTCAAAATCGCTCTCGCAGAAATCAGTGTCCAGATGTACGAACCATCCTGGCAGCGCAATCGCCCTTCTTTGAGATCGCTCTCTTCTCCCTTGAACCACTCCAGTTTTGCTTCGCCTGCAATATCATCAGCCCGATCCATAAAATCAAATATAGAACGACCAAGCATTTCTGCTGCTGGATAACCCAACATCTGAGATATCCGCTGATTCACGAACTCTGTTCGAGTTTGAGAGTCAATCATCCAGATTCCCTCATAAGAGGTATCAACAATTCGGCGATACTTGGCTTCACTTTTCTGTAAAGATTCCTCTGCTTGCTTGCGCTCACGGCGCTCTTTAGCTTCCCGCAATGCCCGTTGTACTGAGGGAACTAACCGCCCTAGTCGTTGCTTTAATACATAATCGGTTGCACCATTCTTCAAAGCTTCGATCGCTAATTCTTCACCCAGTACAGCCGAAACAAAGATAAAAGGAACCTCTGGAGTGCGATTTCGGGCAATTTCCAAAGCCAAAATTCCATTAAAAGATGGCAAGGCATAATCGGCAAGAATTAAATCGAAAGTCTCTGTTTCTAAAGCCGCTAGGAAATCAGCACTGGTTTCGACTCGGATCAGTTCGCAATTAATTCCCCCTTCGGTTAATATCATTTGGGCAAGCTCTGCATCTAACAGGCTATCTTCCAAAAGGAGGAAACGCAGGACATTCATCAGTTGCTCTCCTTTTGAGGATGAGGCGCTGGCGGTAAAGCACCAACGGGAGGCTGATTGATCACTGCCCAAAACAAGCCAACACCTTTAATAGAATCGACAAAATCATGGTAATCTACTGGCTTCACAACATAAGCATTGACCCCTAGCTCGTAGCAGCGAACTAAATCCGGCTCCTCGCGGGAAGAAGTCAGTACCACCACTGGAATCACTCGCATTACTGGGTCAGATTTTAGTTGTACCAAGACTTCTAACCCATCAACTTTAGGCAGTTTCAAATCGAGCAACACTACAACAGGATACCCTTCCATTCGCAACCGGAACAACCCGCGGCGATAAAGATAATCTAGTGCTTCTTCGCCATCACGTACCACCACTACTTCATTGGCGAGATGGTTTTCTGACAAGGCAGCTAGGATTAACTCGGCATCGTTGGCACTGTCTTCAATTAGCAGAATTCGCTTCAGTTCTTTCATTCACTCTCCTTGTTGGACAATTTAGGCAGCGAGAAATAAAAGGTGGCGCCACTGTCAACTACAGCCTCTGCCCAAACTCGACCATTATGCCGATGAATAATGCGTTGCACGTTTGCCAATCCAACACCAGTGCCTTCAAATTGTGGGTCGCTATGCAGGCGTTGAAATACTCCGAATAGCTTGTGTACATATTGCATATTAAAGCCTACGCCGTTATCTTGTACAAAAAAGATAACTTCGTTTTCATGCTCAATACTGCCAACAGTAATTTCTGCTGGGTTTCGAGTCTGGCTATATTTTACGGCATTGCCCATCAGGTTGCGAAGCACGAGCCGCAGCATGGAGGGATCGCCCTGCACTTCTAGCAGTGATTCGATGTGCCAATGGATTGTGCGTCCTGGAGTTTCTGCAATCAAATCGCGTTTTACCTCATGTACCAATTCCTCCATATTGAGGTTGATGTAGCGCATTTCGGTGCGCCCCATACGAGAAAATGTCAGCAACTCATCAATTAGTATTCCTGCTTGTTTGGCAGTTTCGGCAATTATTTTTAAATAGCGCTGACTCTTTTCATCTAAGGTTGTTGAGTTATGGCGTTTCTGAAGCAATTCTACAAATCCGGCGATGTGGCGCAGCGGTGCCCGCAAGTCGTGAGAAACTGAGTAGGAGAAAGATTCAAGTTCTTTATTGGCGGCTTCGAGTTGGACAGTGCGCTCTTGAATCCGTTGCTCTAGCATTTCGTTGAGTTGTAGCAGAGCGGCTTCGGCAACTTTGCGAGCGTGAATGTCGCTGGCAATGCCCACCCATTTGATAATCTGTCCGGCTGCATCTCGAAATGGTAAACCTCGGACAATATGCCAACGATAGCTACCATCAGAAACTTGACGAAAGCGAATTTCGACTTCGTAGTCTGTAGCATTAGCAATAGCCTGCATGGAAGTTTTCAAGACGCGATCGCGGTCATCGGGGTGAATGGCATAAATCCAGCCATAGCCAGTGGTCTGCTTCATTGTCAGTCCGGTATAGTCTAACCAGTGTTGATTGCAATAGGTAATACCACCATCGCGATCGCCCATCCAAATAGCCTGTGGTGAGACTTCCGTTAAAATTCGGTACCGTTCCTCACTGTCACGTAGCGCTTCTTCTGCCAACTTGCGATCGTGGATATCAACACAAGAGCCGATATAGCCAAGAAATTGCCCTGTTGGTGCAAGCCGAGGCACACCAGTATCAAAAAGCCAACGGTATTCGCCATCATTGCGTCTAAGGCGATATTCCATTTGAAAATTTTGTCGGGCATCAAAAGCATTGTTGTATGTATCCAAGCAACACTGAAAATCATCAGGATGAACACCTTCAGTCCACCCATTGCCGATCTCTTCCTCCAGAGTCCGCCCGGTAAAATCTAGCCAGGGTTTATTAAAGTAGTCACAAAGTTTGTCAGTGCCGGACATCCAAATCAGTACGGGGGCGGTATCTGCCATCTGGCGAAAGCGGGATTCACTTTCGCGCAGTGCTGCTTCTGCCTGAGCGCGATCGCGTAGCGCAGCTTGCTGTTCGCTAATATCGGTGACTAACGCCACATACCCTTCAACAATTCCCTCTTTATTAAACTGGGGAACGTAAATGGCATTAATGTAACGTGTCCCACCATCTTGATAAGGAACTTCACTTTCAAAAGTAACCTGCACTCCTGCTAGTACTTGTTCCACATAAGGACGCAGCACTTCATAAGCGGATTCACCCAAAACTTCCCAAAGATGCTTTCCATAAACTTCTGCCGCTGGATGCCCAAACCACTCTTGATAGGCTCGATTGTTGAAGCGGTAGCGTTGTTCTGAATCTACAAAAGTAATCAGAACTGGCAGCGTATCTGTAATTAAACGAAGTTCTGTTTCTCGTTGCCGCAGTGCTTCTTCTACGAGTTTACGGTTGGTGATATCGCGCCAGCAATCTATGGCACCAATAATCTCACCTTGAGAATCCCGAATTGGGACGACATTGGCGATCGCTGTAATTGTAGTACCATCTGGACGTTCAATGATGCATTCTTCATCGCAGATCGTTTCTCCATAGCGCGTAGCACGGTATAAAGGTAGTTGCTCTAAGGTAAGGGGCGTTACACCATCAGCTAGGAACAGACCGTAGAGCTGAACATAAGACTCAGAAGATATGCCAACGAGAGATTCACTTGGTTTGCCCAAAAGTTTTTGCGCGAGTTTGCTGTTAGCGATGATTGGGAAATCAGGGGGGCCGCCAGCGATCGTAATTCCCTCTGGGACGTGTTCTAGGAGCATTTGCAGGATGCTCTGAGCAACTTCTGCTTGGCGGGCGCGATGCTGGGCTTCTGCTTGGGCTTGTTTGCGTTCGCTTAAGTCAAGAACAAAACCAATGATTGTCCGATCTCCGTGTTTAGCAAAGCCAATTAGAACGGAAACTAGAGAGCCGTCTTTGCGAATGTATTCCTGCTCAAAGGGCTTACAACTCCCAGTAATTGTCAGTTCTTGAATCCCTCGCTCGCTCACCTCAATATATTCGAGTGGAACAATTTCGCCCCAGCGGATTCGACCAGAGCGCAAATCCTCGCGGGTATAATTGAGCATTTTTAGAAAGGCATCATTGGCTTCAATGATTAAGCCGTTTAGATCGGCCACAATCATCCCAATAATATTAGACTCGGTTAAGCGACTAAACCGGGCCTCGCTTTCGCGTAGTGACTTTAGGTTTGCCTCAGCTTGCCGTTGGGCTGTGCGGTGTGATTCATTAAGCCAGCTGATTAACCCTGCTGTCAGCATGAACACTACCAAGGGAACTACAATATTTGGATCTGTAATGTTCTGCGGATGGAGTGGCTTAAAAAAGAAGTAATTAACTGCAAAAGTAGACAAAAGGGTTGCAAGTAACCCTGGTCCTAAGCCCCCGTACCAGGCACTCACCATCACCGCACCAAAAAACAGTGCCGCAGGCGTGGCAGTGAGATATGGATTGAGTAGTAGGGTTGCCCGCAGTGCTAAGGCAACGGATAGGAAGGCAACACCATAGTGCCGGAGTTTCTCCCGGATGAATGCGCCCTTGTCTCTATTGCCAGAAAAGATGTTTTGGGATTCAGATGGCTTCGCCTTACGACTCATAACCCTACTCTGCTTCTGGAAAATACTGATTTAGCAGTCTTTTGCCGGGTTCACCCATCTTCCGTAACATTTCTTCTATTAGTTTTAGCGCTATCCGTGAAGGGACTGTATGTCCATTCTCCCAACGGTTGACTGTTTTGAAGGAAATTCCTACTTTAGCAACAAACTGTTTCTGAGAAAGATTGAGCTGCTGACGAAGTTCCCGAATTAAATCTAAAATTTCCAGCCGCTTTGTTAGAGACATCTCTGTGTTTTATCCCCATAGGATAATTAGCGTAGGACAGATGTCTTATTCATTGTCTCTTACTCAGGGAATATTTTAAAAGTGAATGGCTGTAATTTTAGGCACTTGTTGATCCCCCCTAACCCCCCTTAAAAAAGCTACGAGCCAATACATCGGGGGGATTGAGGGGGGTAAAGGATGTACTTCATTTAGATGCAAAATGCTGTAAGTTCCGCCTGTTGGATCGCTCCTTCTTTTAAATAGACTTATCCAAAAATCTGAAATGTTTACTATACAATGCTTTTAGCGATTTTAATGGCTTGCGATCGCTTGCGCTTGGTGGACGCAAGAATAAGGCTTTAGGGGAATTAATCGAGCTAATTTATCAGTTAGCAAGGAAAAGATAGAAAGAGTGAAAATTTATTTTTTCCCGATAAACTCAATTATTAACAGATAAAAACCATGAGCAATTAAGTCGCAATCTGACAAGTCCACATACTGCCATTATTACCCGATTATAGCGATGACGAGATAAACGAAATTTCTCACTCGCTACTCGAAATATTTTCACTCGACATATCATGTGTTCAACACCAATTCTCCGTGAAGATAATTGTTTATTCTGTTCTTTTTGCAGTTGTGAAATCTCTGATTTTTTGGGTTTTTTATGTGGTGTAGTAATTGCATTATCTCCGATATAAGCTTTGTCACCAATAAACTTTTGTTCAACATTGAATTTATGCCGTGTTTCTCGAAATAAACCTATATCGCTTGTTTTACCTAATTTACCAACATATACATCAACAATATCTTCTCCCTTTGGCAGCACAATAAACTGATTTTTTAGAGTGTGCATTTTTTTCTTACCAGAATAATATTGTTTCTGGTTTTGGTAGTCCATAGGTCTTTCTATGGCTTGCTCTGCGCTATCTACAATTAATTCGTATTCACCAAGTATTTTACGTAAATTTTGATATTTTTTGCTATCTTTTTCTACTTCTTCTATTTGAGAGGCTGGTAAAACTTCTCTTAAAATTTCTACCCAATAATTAAATGTATCATTAGCTTTTGTTTTGGAGATGTCAAAGAGTAAACCTAATATTTCAAAAATTGGTTTTTGTCTAAGATAAATTAGGCATAAGCAGATCCCTTCTTTTGAAGATATCTCCGGTTTTCGTCCACCCCCAGGGGCAATAATACGAGTTTTATTCCTTTCGATTTCTGCACGTTTTTCTAAATGGCATTTTTCCGCTAAACTTACTAATGCTAAAAATTGCTCATAATCAATACCGATTAATCGCTTTGCTTCTTGCGGATGTGATTCAATTCTTGCCAGAGGACTTGTCATTATTCAATATACATATTTCTTAATTCTTGGTTGATTATCCCACAAAGCTTATATTAAGGATAGGTCTAATGTTCTCTGAGATTGACTAAGGCTTTTTGAGTAATAAGCTAATGCGCCTATATATTGCACAAACTCCAGACGGTCATTAGTCATTAGTCATTAGTCATTAGTCATTAGTCATTTGTGTTTCTAAGGACAAAGAACAAATGACAACCCTCATTAGTTAATGTGCAATTTTAATGCGTAACAGCTTACAATATTGCACAACTTCGTTGATGAATTGACTGCGATCGCTTACCCTTTTAGTACCGTTTTAGTATTTAAGCATTTGCACCCAGAATAGAAGAGTCATAGTGCTGTAGTAAATCTTCTGGATCGTTGTAAATTGCGATCGCTCCCGACAGTTGTTCATCGCTAAAGCCACCGCAGCGTAAACCAATCACAGCTACCCCTGCTTTGCCGGCAGACTCAATATCGTAGGGCGAATCTCCTAGCATCACGACTTTTTCAGGTGTCATTTGCCCTTTCTTCAAGGCGGCTTCTACAATGTCAGGAGCAGGTTTAGATGCTTCGGCATCATCGGATGTAGTGACTTCCGACAGCAAATCATCTACTTGGGCAATTTTGAGCATAATATCGAGTTCTTCAGAACTCGCGGAACTAGCAACAACCAGATGTAATCCCGATTTTTGCATCTTTAATATTAAGTTTCTGCTACCATTAGCAGCAGTGATTTGCGGTATATATTTGTCAAATAATAGTTTTTTGCGGAGTTGAGCGATCGCTTTGCCAGTTCCTTCTTCACCATTTAATTCTGGCACTACTTTGGGAATAAGTTGATCTCCACCCATGCCCATAAGTGGTCTAACTGTTTCAAATGGCACTTCCAAGTTATAAGCTGCAAATGCCTCTACCCAGGTATTTGCATGAGCATCATTACTTAAAACCAGTGTTCCATCAATATCTAAAATCACTCCTTCTAATGCCATGAAAAACCTCGGCTGACGTTTTGTTTCATAGCTGATGATTGCATGGCAAATAGTTTAGTTCATCGTCCCATGAGAGGAGAAGGGAGTTAGAGAAGCTGACATTTCACGTTATGTGGAAAAGTCCACCAAAAACCTAACCCCCTAACCCCCTTCCCGACGCGGGAAGGGGGAAAATTCAAAGTCTCTCTCCTTTTAGGAGAGAGATTTAGAGAGAGGTTTTCCAGATGCCGTGAAAAGTCAGGTTATAGAAGAGATGGCGATCGCTTATAATTCAATACGCTTGGGTTAAGCATTTCTTCCTTTCTTATCTTTGCGTCAAACTTCTTACGAGACGCTGCGCGTTGGCGGAAGCCTCTCGCAGAGAAGGCGTTTTCCTCTAACGAGACGCTACACGTTGGCGAAAGCCTCTCGTAGAGAAGGCGGTTCGTTAAAAAAAAGAGTTTTAGCCTTAACCCAAGCGTATTGGCTTATAATTATCTGCAATTGCGATCGCGTTCGAGACGCTTAGGCGATCGTACAGTGCCGGAGGCGGACGCTAAGAAAGCTTGTAGAATTTGTTAGTTAATAGGGTAGGCATCATATTACCGAATCCCTATTGGTAAGAGGTCAAAATGGTACAAACACCCGCTAGTTCAGAAACCGAAACCCTATTGATTGAGTTGCCTAAGTCCATTGGGCTGTATGTTACCCAAGAACAGTTTGCTGCTTTAGCCGCAGCCAATAGAGACTTGAGAGTGGAAAGAACCGCACAAGGAGAATTAATAGTGAACCCACCAACAGGCTGGGAAACTGGAGAGCGAAATTGCAGTATTTCTGGCGAATTGTATTTGTGGTGGCGTAATGCGGGTGAACCTGGTAAGGTCTTTGACTCTTCTACAGGCTTCATTTTACCCAATGGTGCGACTCGCTCCCCCGATGCCTCTTGGGTGAGTGGAGAACGATGGCAGGCGCTTACTTCGGCACAAAAAGGAACGTTTGCTAATATCTGCCCCGATTTTGTAGTTGAGTTACGCTCTAGTTCAGATACCCTCAAGTCTCTGTCTCTGCAAGATAAATTGAGGGAGTATATCGACAATGGCGCTAAACTTGGTTGGTTAATCGATCCGCAGGAGCGACGGGTGGAAATTTATCGACTAGCTAAGGATGTGGAAGTGTTGGAGAATCCTGCTGAGTTGTCGGGTGAAGCGGTGTTGCCGGGTTTTGTCTTGAATTTGCGACGGGTGTGGGATTGAAAGCATCTTGCTCGCTACGCGTTAATTAATGCGTAGCTTGCTTCTCGCTGGAGGCGAGTATTACGAATTGCGAATTACTTAATATCATCGCAGAGATGCTTGTCCCTCTCACCCAAATTCGAGTTATTCTGCAAATAATCATGCAGCCAATTGCAACCCCGCACCAGCAACCGCTCTAAATTATCCACAGGCCACAACCGGGCTGTGTTGTCATCTGATGCCGTGGCGATGGTTTTGCCGTCCGGGCTGAAACTCACA
This sequence comes from Nostoc sp. 'Peltigera membranacea cyanobiont' 210A, assembly GCF_002246015.1. Classification (GTDB taxonomy): domain Bacteria; phylum Cyanobacteriota; class Cyanobacteriia; order Cyanobacteriales; family Nostocaceae; genus Nostoc. Next base: position 569,863 of record NZ_NOLJ01000005.1, on the reverse strand, counting down.
CTATAAACATAGCCTTGATGCCCTTTGAATTCTTGTAGCAGTTGCCCGTTGAGCGTCCACAACCGCGCTGTCTTATCATCTGATGCCGTGGCGATGGTTGTGCCGTCCGGGCTGAAACTCACACGCCAGACATAGCCTTGATGCCCTTTGAATTCTTGAAGCAGTTGCCCGTTGAGCGTCCACAACCGCGCTGTCTTGTCCCATGATGCCGTGGCGATGGTTTTGCCGTCCGGGCTGAAACTCACACTTGAGACATAGCCTTGATGCCCTTTGAATTCTTGTAGCAGTTGCCCGTTGAGCGTCCACAACCGCGCTGTCTTGTCATCTGATGCCGTGGCGATGGTTTTGCCGTCTGAGCTGAAACTCACACTTCTGACTATGCCTTGATGCCCTTTGAATTCTTGTAGCAGTTGCCCGTTGAGCGTCCACAACCGGGCTGTGTTGTCATCTGATGCCGTGGCGATGGTTTTGCCGTCTGGGCTGAAACTCACACTTCTGACTATGCCTTGATGCCCTTTGAATTCTTGCAGCAGTTGCCCGTTGAGCCTCCACAACCGCGCTGTCTCGTCAGCTGATGCCGTGGCAATGGTTTTGCCGTCCGGGCTGAAACTCACACTTAAGACTTCGCCTTGATGCCCTTTAAATTCTTGCAGCAGTTGCCCATTGAGCGTCCACAACCGCGCTGTGTTGTCTTGTGATGTGGCGATGGTTTTGCCGTCCGGGCTGAAACTCACACTTGAGACATAGCCTTGATGCCCTTTGAATTCTTGTAGCAGTTGCCTGTTAAGCATCCACAACCGCGCTGTCTTGTCATCTGATGCCGTGGCGATAGTTTTGCCGTCCGGGCTGAAACTCACACTTCTGACTATGCCTTGATGCCCTTTAAATTCTTGCAGCAGTTGCCCATTGAGCGTCCACAACCGCGCTGTCTTGTCATCTGATGCCGTGGCGATAGTTTTGCCGTCCGGGCTGAAACTCACACTATTAACATAGCTTTGATGCCCTTTGAATTCTTGTAGCAGTTGCCCGTTGAGCGTCCACAACCGCGCTGTCTTGTCAAATGATGCCGTGGCGATGGTTTTGCCGTCCGGGCTGAAACTCACACTTAAGACTTCGCCTTGATGCCCTTTGAATTCTTGTAGCAGTTGCCCGTTGAGCGTCCACAACCGCGCTGTCTTGTCTTGTGATGTGGCGATGGTTTTGCCGTCCGGGCTGAAACTCACACTTATGACCCAATCTTGATGCCCTTTGAATTCTTGTAGCAGTTGCCCGTTGAGCGTCCACAACCGCGCTGTCTTGTCAAATGATGCCGTGGCGATGGTTTTGCCGTCCGGGCTGAAACTCACACTTCTGACTATGCCTTGATGCCCTTTGAATTCTTTTAGCAGTTGCCCGTTGAGCGTCCACAACCGCGCTGTGTTGTCATCTGATGTGGCGATGGTTTTGCCGTCCTGGCTGAAATTCACACTATAAACATAGCCTTGATGCCCTTTGAATTCTTGTAGCAGTTGCCCGTTGAGCGTCCACAACCGCGCTGTCTTGTCATCTGATGCCGTGGCGATGGTTTTGCCGTCCGGGCTGAAACTCACACTTCTGACCCAATCTTGATGCCCTTGAAACTGGTTAAGTTCTTTAATTTTATCGAGAATACTATCCAAAGCAAAAATAGGGCTGATAGCTGGATATTTTTCTAAAGGGCGACCATCTTTTACCAAAGTTTTTAACTCTTTACCACTGTGCATTGCTGCCACCAGCGATTCTAACTCGCCGGCATACTCAAACTGTCTTAAGGCATTAACACCTGCCCGTTCTAATTCCGTTCCCTTTTGTGCTTCTTTTTGTGCTGCTTCTGCTCCTTGTAGCGCTGCTTGCGCTTGACTCAAAATAGTTTGAGCCTGTTTAGTTTTAGATTGTGCTTCCTGTTGTTGTCTATTTGCCTGTTGTGCTTTCTCTTGAGCAGTTTTAACTTGTTTGTTAGCTGTTTGAATTTTTTCCTCTGCTTGAGAATTTTTATCTTGTAAATCTGCTGCTTGCTGCTTTACATTCCCTAAATCTACCTGTGCTGCCTTAAATTTTGCATCTACGACTTGCTGATTTTTCTGCGCTGCTTCAAACTTTTGCTCTGCATCTTTCTTTTTTGCTTCTAATTCTTGGGCTTTCTTCTGTGATTCTATCTGTGTTTTTTGCGTAGCTTGCAATTCAGCTTGAGCCGTTTTAACTGTATTTTCTGCCCGTTGCTTTTTACCATCAGCATCTTTAGCCACTTGAATTTGACTCAATGCATATAAAGATGATATACCTGCGAATAATAATAGACATACCGCCAAACCAGAACTCACCATCAACTGCATCCGCCCTTGGCGAATTTGTCGCTTGGCTTCTTGTTGAGCATTAACTAATATCTGCTTTGCATCTTGTTCAAGCTTCAGCTTCTCTTCTGCTTGCAAGCGTTGTTCTCGCTCTCTAGTTAATTCTGCTAATATTTCATTGCCCTGCTGTTGGCGAATAAAGGACACAAGGTAATCATGCACCAGTTGATAACGGTCAGCCGGCGATTCTGGTAATTGCAATACTAACCTTGATGCCACAAGAATCTCTAACACCAAATCTAGTTTATCGGCTTCTGCTGCCAAATCTGCGGCTAACTCAGCATGAGTCTTGAGGGGACGAGTCCCATTTTCATCTGTGAGTAAATATAAAACCAGTCGTGCAACTTGTTCATTCTCCGCGCCACAGTCTGTAATTACTTCTTCTAAAAATCGCTCAACCAGTTTCTCTTTAGTCCAAGACTTACGATACTTATCTAAAGTTGTAATTTTCTCAGTTTGCAATTGCGTCCCCACAATTTGTAACTCAATTGGGCGCACCTCCCCCAATTCTCCTGCTAAATCCCGCACTAATTCATCAATCAGTGCAGGTTCAAGATAAAAGTGAGAGCGTTCTGTTAAACTCTGCACCACAGACATAGCATCGGCTGGCAAAAAGTTACCCAAATAATGGCGAATATTTTTATCAAGAATATTATTATTAATTGCAGTCAAATTAAACAGACGGTCTAACTCTAATAAATAATGTAAATAATCTTCCCGCAAAGACAGAATTATCTTGACAAAAGGAATATCTAGACAAACGCGCAAAAACTCATAAAATGCTCGTCGTTGACTTTGGTCTGGATAAACGAAGAAAAACTCCTCAAACTGGTCAAACATTAAAACCGTCAACAAATTCCGGTCAGCATTTCTCCGCAATTGTTCTAAAATAGCTGATGAGGAATCCAGATTAACAGATAATGGACTACCTCTAACTTCCTCAAAAGCCTTAGCTAAACACCGCCCCAACATCCCCACCCAATCTGTATAAACTCGCAACAAAATCGGTAAAGCATCTCGCTCACCAATTGCTTCCTGTTGCAACGCCGGGATTAACCCACCCTGCAAAATTGAACTTTTGCCGACTCCTGACTGACCATGAATTACAGTCAATTTATGCTCAGTCCCGCCAATTCTTTCTCGCAAACGCTTAACATCTTGTCCCCGACCAGAAGCAGCAATCTCTTGAGCAATTGTTTCAGAATTTTGGTTCTTCAGTACATAGTATGCTTAACTAATAGTTAAAATGCCAATTCAATAAGCATCTAACTCGGAAATTGTCAAAGTTTCTAAATCCATAACCGGAACGTTTAATCAACTTGATCTTGTTATTAATACCTTCCACAGCACCACTACTTGTCCCATTATCAAAGTAAGCAATTATCTCATCAAACCAACGGATAATAGTATTGTTACTCTTGGGAAAATATTTTTTAGCTTTCGATAACCACATACCGAGTTTAAAAACTCCCGGATACCAATTATCTGTCTTATTAAAAATCTTTCTAAATTTTTCTTTTAATTCATGCATTTCTTTTAAGACAGGAGATACATTCTTGACTTCAGAAAGTTTATTTATTTGCTCTTCATTTAAGTCTGACTCATTTTTAAGTAAAACGTACTTACTATTTTTTAATCCCGATAAAAGTTTTTCATATTCAGCTTTTTGTGCTGATAATTGCGCTTTTTTAATTAATTCTTCTAGACTCCGTTTCTCTCGTTTTCTCTGTGTATCTAATTCTTTATTAATCTGTGTCATTACATGAAATCTATCTGCTACTACTTGAGCATTGGGCATTAATTCTGTGACAACGTTTTTATAACCAACCCACAAATCTATACTCACTTCCTCAATTTGTTCTAAGACCTCATATCCCCATTCTAAAAGGGTTTCCTTCACTACTTCTTGCGTGCGCCCATTTAAAATAGTTACTAGCTTAGATGTATCTAAATCTATTAGTACGGCGCAGTAATTACCCTTGCCCTTAACCAGAGCTATCTCATCGATTCCAAGTCTTTTTATCAGAGAAGGTTTGTCATCAGATAATTCAAGCGAAGCGTCTTTTAACATTCTTTCTATTTCTTCTGTTGTCACTATCCCTTGATCAGCTACACTGTGGATATCGTTTTCTACTACCTCTTGTATTATCTTGTGTGCCAGCCGTTTTGTATAAGTTCTTTTCTGGCTCACGAAATCTAAATTCTCACTAAAGGGTTTTTTACATTCTTCGCATTTGAATTGTCTTCTATTTATTTCTAAAAATACTGGTTTCTCACCGAAAGGTAAATCTTTAACAATGTATCGATGATTTTGATGTAATCTATGGCTTTTTGTACCACAGCGAGGACAAGTACTGTATGATTTTATTGATTCTATTTGTAAAATCATTCCTATCCCGACATGAAGGCGATGTGATATAACTTTCACATCTTTTAAATCTAGAAGCTCTGTTAGTATTTTAATATTTTGTTTCCTGTTCATAACTGTAAATAGACAAAAAATACTTTTCTAGTACTTACAGTTAATAATGAATCTGCGTCCTAAGTCAATTATGTCAAAAGTTTTACTAAATATTTTATGCAATTCTTTATACTTTTTAACCTTCGCAGCTAATAATTTAGCATAGTAAGTACTGAAGAACCATAGTTAATTTGTTGCCAAAAACTCAAACTCTGTTGATAATGTGCTAAAGCAGTATCTATATGGTCATGTAGATAATCATTGAAGCCAAACACAAATTCTAAACTTGCTTGAAGTGCTGGTTCTAATACTTCTTGACGGTTGTGCAAATCTTGACGAGCGGTTTCAAGTTCCCGGCACATTTGGGGATTAGGCGTTACATCACCAGCAAAGATTTCATCAGTTTTTTGCTGAAGGAAGTTGACTAACTCATCGGTAGGATTTTCAAACTCAATGATAGTTGCCCAATTCTCTAAATCAGTTGCTAATCGAATAAATTTTTGCAGAACTTGGTCATTAACCCACAACAATATCGGAAAGGGAAAGTTTTTTCTAAACTCCTCCCGCACTTGGTTAGCTGAAGTCAGAACTGTATCAATATCTTTAACCGACTCCAAACCAAAAACCATTAATGCTGGTGGCTGTTCATCTAAGAGTTGTTCGCGTATATTTGTGTAAAGCGTTTTGACTGATGCAGGTAAAGTAATTTCCCGAATGTCTACAGGAGATAATTGGTGCAGGCGTTCTACCATGCGCTGACGTAAATCAGCATAGTTACAGCGCAGTAAAATCAGCGAAAATGTTTCCTGAGAAAGGGTAATTGTTCGCACCAGAGTTTGCAATGAATGCTCATTGTCAAAGGCTAAATTTTCTGGCTCTTGCTGATTACTCATAACATACAGCAGTTTTCTTTTGCATAAAGTACAAAGCTATGGGTTTTGAGGCAGGGGGCAGGTGGTCACTGAGCGTAGCCGAAGTGGGGCAGGAGGCAGGAGGCAGGGGGCAGGAAAGACGACGGGTGATTTCTGCTAGTTGTAAAAAGCTGTAGTTGTGAAAATGACAACTGACACGGTTCCCGCACTTGTTGAAACGGCTCCCGCACTTGTTGAAACGGCTCCCGCACTTGCTGATATAGCTCCCGCACTTGCTGATGTAGCTCCCGCACTTGCTGATATAGCTCCCGCACTTGTTGATATGGCTCCCGCACTTGTTGATGTAGCTCCCGCACTTGCTGATATAGCTCCCGCACTTGTTGATGTAGCTCCCGCACCTGACTTTTCAGGGTATCTGGAAAACCTCTCTCTAAATCTCTCTCCTAAAAGGCTACGGTGTACACACAAGTCTGAAATAGCTGATTAGCCAGTGTTTTACCCCACCCTAACCCTCCCCTTGCAAAGGGGAGGGAACAAGATTTTCCGGTTTCCCCCCTTTATAAGGGGGGATTAAGGGGGGTATTTCTTCATATACGCCGATTTATAACCTAAATTCCTTAGCTTCTGCCAAAATCGGATTGATATCAAACCACGAACCATCCTCATTCCGGTATTCAAATACAAACATACTGCGGAGCAAAAGTTCGTATCTTTCATGACCTCTCAAGTTTTTCTCTTGCGCTACCTCACGCAGTAATTCCCATTCATCGGGCGTAATTGCCAAAGTTAGCTCATTGCGGCGCTGTTTAATCACTCTATTTACGCACTCTTGCGACAAAGGTGGGTCTTCTTGCTGAAGACAACGAAACAATAACATTAACAAATTACGCAAATGACCACCGCTAACTTGGCAAAGTCGCTCTAAAGTATTAGGACTATCAAAAACCTCAGTAATTAAATTCCGACTTTGTTCCCAACTGACACCAGGAAAAGCCCTCGCCATAACCATCTGTTGCAGCAGTACAATTCCCTGTGAGAATTGCGAACCATCTTGTAATTGCACAGGAACCATCGGCAAAACCTTGGGGTCTACGCCAAAGCGATTTGTTAACCTTCCTAAAGCGTTGGAAAAAATCAACACTAACGGAATGGTATAAACAACATGACAATTTAGCTGGTTTAACTGTTCACCCCGTTCCACAAAGAGATATTCTGGCTGGTAATGACCGGAAGGTTTCTGAGAGTTATCCACTCTGTCGAGATTATCTATAATTACCACCAGTCCTTTTTTACCCTGCTGCTTGAGTTTTTCTCTAGCAGGCTTGAGCAATTCTTTGTTAATTGATTCTAAAATGCCATTGGTGCGCGGTTCTAAATATTGCCGTAACTGACCGCGAAGTTTGGGACTATCTTTAGTTTTGGCGGTAATCTTGGCAATACCTACAGATAATTCTGCCTCCACCCCTATATCTAGCGGCGTTTGCAAAAACTCAGAAATTTCGGTAAACAGATTTTTAAAGTATCCTGGTTTGAGGTTAATTTTGATTGCTTCCAGACTTTGACTCACCTCACGAGCTACTGCTAATAAAATATCTGTAACATCAATATCAGCCATATCCAGGCTTTGGCTAGACTCGAAATAAACCACATGAAATCCCTGCTGCTCTAATTCTGCCTTTAGCCGCAGTAATTCAGTGGATTTACCACAACCGATATGTCCGGTAAACAATTGACAAGTAGGCTGCTCAGGTGAAAGGCGGGTGATAGTTCGCCCAAGTTCCTCAATAATTTTGGCACCACGCACTTTAGAGAAATCAATATAATATTGTCTATCCTCCGGTTTGCTCACGACCAGAGTTTTACTGGGGTTGCAAGCTTGAAAAAACCTGACTAAATCTAGTTTCATCACAAATTATCCGAAATCAGCCTAACGCTCTTGCCCATTTCAGTGATTATACAGACGATAAAGCGGCTATTTCGGAAAAAACTTCTTCAGATTGAGTGATTACTTTTGTCTGTTTAATTAAACAGAATTCAGATGAACCCCACCCCTAACCCCTCCTCACAAGCGAGGCTACGGTGTATACACAAGTCTGAAATAGCTGATTAACCTTTCCAATGTTCGGGTGGTTGAAGATTTTCCGGTAGGATGGTTGTGCGATCGCCTTTTGCCTCTTCAATCTGCTGTTGTTCTAGATTTTCGGCTCCCCAGAGGTCTGTCCCTTGCAAATTGGCTCCCCAGAGCTTTGCCCCTTGCAGATTAGCTCCCCAGAGCTTTGCCCCTTGCAGATTGGCTTCCGTGAGGTCTGTCCCTTGCAGATTGGCTTCCAAAAGGACTGCCTTTTGCAGATTGGCTTGCCAAAGGAATGCCCCTTGAAGATTAGCTTTCCTGAGGTCTGCCTCTTGAAGATTGGCTTGCCAAAGGACTGCCCCTTGAAGATTGGCTTTTCTGAGGTCTGTCCCTTGCAGATTGGCTTTTCTGAGGTCTGTCCCTTGCAGATTGGCTTCCCTGAGGTCTGCCTTTTGCAGATTGGCTTCCCTGAGGTCTGCCCCTTGCAGATTAGCTCCCTTAAGTTGTGCTCTCTTAATATTGATATTATCTAAATTCAATCTCTGATTTTCCAGGTCATTTTTACAATTGCGTCGTCCGATAACGGTAAGGGCTGCTTGAATATCGGTGCAAATTTTTGGTGATTCCTGCTCCTCGTCTTTTTTCAAAGGCGCATTCTCTCGCACAAAAGCCGTGAGGACTTCCATAATTGTCCAGTGATCATCTTTGGAATCTTTGGCAATTCGTTCTAAAGTATAAATTGCCCCTAATCGCGTTTCAATCTTTTCATTTCCAAGCTGTTCAATAGCTTTTGCAAAGCGTTCTGTGATTTGCTTGTCTTGTGCAGCTTTAGCATTTTGGAGTGCAGCTTTAGCACTCTCATTTGCAGCTTCAGCACTTTTATCCATAGCTTCTGCACGTTTAGCTGCATAGAACGCATTGATGAATACAGCAATTCCAACAAAAATTGTTCCAGTCGTTGTTAAAGATTTAATTCCATAATCTAACCTTTGCTCTGTTGATAAACCTTCAACATTTACAAAGGCTAAAAAAACAATAAATAAGCAAAGAATAAATATAAATGGTAGAATTATTAACCAATTTCTCAGAGGGTCTGTCTTGTTATCAGACATAGCTTTCATCTTGTTCATCTCCAGAATTGTTACGGAGACTTTTGGTAAAAACTATAGCACTAAGTGAAAACGGTAGAATGCGCCTAAATAACGAATGATGCTGCGATCGCTTAACCCAATTGCGGCCAATGTGCCGGTGCTTCGATATAATCAGGTAGGCGAGTGGTGCGATCGCCAAGTGCCTCTCTAATCTGCTGTAACTCTAAGTTTTTCGCTCCTGTCAAAATAGTCCCTTCCAGTTTGACATCATTGAGATTAGCTTGTGAAAAGTTAGCTCCCATCAAGTTTGCCTGAGTCAGGTTAGCTTGATAAAAGGTTGCCCTATAAAGATTTGCTCCAATCAGATTAGCCTGATATAGGTCAGCTTCCGTTAAGCTAGCTTCTGAGAGATTGGCAAAATATACTTCTGTTTGGTGGAGTTTGGCTGCATTCAAATTAGCCCCAGAAAGGTTAGCTCCATTTAAGTTAGCCCCACAAAGATTAGCACCAATCAAACCCGTTTGGTGTAGGTTGGCTTTACCCAATTTTGCTCCTTGCAAGTTAGCTAAAAACAATTTTGCTCCAGAGAGGTTAGCCATTTTTAAGGTCGCTTGTTGCAAGTTAGCTTTATAAAGGTTCGCCCCTTGTAAATTAGCTGCCCGCAGACTTGCACCAGAGAGGTTGGCTGAACGCAGGTTTGCTCCAGAGAGGTTAATACGATTCAGGTTAGCCCAACAAAGGTTGGCTCCACATAAACTAGCTTTTAGTAATTTAGTTTCATAAAGAATCGACTTAATGAGTTTAGCGCCACTAAGGTCACATCCACTTAAGTCAGCCCCACGCAGGTCAGCCCCACTCAAGTCAGCCCCACGCAGGTCTGCTTGTTGCAGGTTAGTTTTTAGTAGGTCTGCTTGTCTAATGTCGGTGTTACGTAAATCAAGTTTTTGATCTTTTGGGTCTTCGAGTAAATTACGCCTACCAATAACAGTCAGGGCTGCTTGAATATCGGTGCGTATTTTGGGGAATTCTTCATGGAGATTTTGCTCCAACTGCGGTGTCGGACGCGACCCACCTCGACGCCGACTTGAGTAAATTGCTCCTTGATATTCCGGCTGTTGTTGCTCGCCTTTTACGTGCTGGATGGGTGCATTCTCTCGCACAAAGGCAGTGAGGATTTCCATAATTGTCCAGTGTTCTTGAGGAAAATCCTGAGCAACCCTTTCTAAAGCATAAATTGCACCTGTCCGCGTTTCCACCTTTTCATGGCCTAACTGGGCAATTGCGCCCATAAAGCGCTCTGCAATCAATCTGTCTTGATTGAGTTTGGCGTTTTGCAAGCCAATTTCTAAGTTTTTCTCAGATGCGATCGCACTCTTCTGCATCGCTTGGGCACGTCTTGCTGCATAATAAGTATTAAACATTGCTGCCGATGCCAGAAAAACTATTGCAGTAGTTGTTAAAGCTTGGTTTCTATACTGGATTTTTTCTTGAATTGACAATTCTTTAATATTGGACAAAACAAAGAAAATTACAGTCAACGAGCAGCCAAATATAGCTGTTAAAGTTATCAACCAATTCAAAAGAGCGTCTGTCTTTTTAGAAGACATGGTAAAAATTTTCCTTACAACCTAGAATTATTACTTAGATGTTGAGGAAAAATAGTATAGCATTTAGCAGAAAATTATAATAGGTGCCAAAACACTCATTGAACTAAGCAATGATATCGAATATACTTTTACATCACGATACCAAGAAACGCTGGCGCTACAAGAATTACGAATTATGCTGAGAATAGGGAGTAGGTAATAGGAGTAGGGAAAAAATTTTTCATTTAAACGGATATGATATTACTCAGAAAATTTGGTTTCTCTGAGGTTTGCTCCATCAAGTATGGTGTTATGGAGAATTGCTCCATCCAAGCTAGCTAGATATAAACTAGCACGATGCAGGTTAGCTCCAGAAAGGTTAGCTTTTTCTAGGTTGGCTGCACTAAGGATTGCTCCTTCTAAGTTCGCTAGATACAAATTAGCTCCTTCTAAATTAGCTGCACTAAGTATTGCCCCCGCTAGATTAGCTTCTCTAAGATTAGCCCCAGCGAGATTAGCTTGATAGAGATTTATCTGTTGTAGATTCGCCCCTTTCAAGTTTGCTGCTCTGATATCCGTGAAGCTCAAATCAAGTTGCTCATTTACTGGGTCTTTGTTTGCATCTCTTCTGGCAATAACAGTCAGCGCGGCTTGAATATCTACACGAATTTTTGTTGACAGGTTACTTGTTACTTCCTCTTGGGGCATATAAGAAGCATTCTTTCGTACAAAAGTAGTAAGAATATCTACGATCGTCCAGTGGTACTGTGGATAACTAGAGGCAATTTGTTCTAAATCATTAATTATAGCTAAACTGATTTCTATAGTGTTATTTCCTAGCTGTTCTCTTGCTATTCTTAAGCGTCTTTTTAGCGACTGATGCTGATTTTGTTTAACTTGTTCTTGGAAAACTGGTATCCGCAGGAATATTTTTGATAGCTGGATGGGAGTTTTTGATAAAATATTTTTCATAGTATTAATAATTAATTTAAATAAATTTAAATCCCCAGTTTTTATTGAACATTTTATTAGCATCTGCTATTGTTTCATACATAGCCAATACTGGAATATTCTAATGTAACCAACAAAATGTAAATATAACTTTTGAGTAAGTAGACATAAGCATACATACTCTTCCCATCCCCAATCATTGTTTGTGTTCGCTAGTCTTTAGTCTTCACTGACAATTAACTCTCATCATGATATTTTTGATTTCTTTATAATCATTGATTAACTAAAAATGACTATTACAACTCAGCAAAATATACAACCAATAGTTAAAAATCTAGTGTTAATTGGTGGCGGTCACAGCCATGCTATTGTTATAAAAATGTTCGGTATCAAACCGTTAACAGGAGTACGTTTGATACTGATTACCACAGCATCAGAGACAGCCTACTCTGGGATGTTACCAGGACATATTGCCGGATTTTACAGCCACAATGAATGCCATATTGACTTGCGACCCTTGGCGAACTTTGCTCAAGTACAATTGTATATTGACACGGTAGTTGCCCTTGACTTAAAAAACAACAAAGTTCTTTGTGCTAACGGACTTGCGGTAGATTTTGATGTGCTGTCTATTGATATTGGCAGCACTCCAGCCATACTGTCTGTATCAGGTGCGGCAGAATATGCGATCGCAGCTAAACCAGTATCGCAGCTATTAGAGCATTGGTATGAACTAATTGCAGCCGTAGGTAAAAATCCTCAAGAACCAATTAGGATTGCGATCGTAGGCGGTGGCGCGGGCGGTGTAGAATTAGCGCTATCGATGCAATCTCGTTTACATCGAATTTTGGATGAAACTCAACAACCTATTCAAAACCTAGAAATTCATTTATTCCAACGCGGACAAGAACTGATGCCCAATTATCATCAATCAGTGCGGCATCAACTTCAGCAAATTTTAACTGACCGAGGTATTAAGTTACATCTGGGAGAAACTGTGTGTAAAATTGCACCTAAAACCCATAATGAAGCTAAAGAAGTATTTGAAATTAAATGTGAATCTGGTTTGACAGTAGAGTGCAATAAAATTTTTTGGGTAACACAAGCATCAGCACCCGAATGGTTAAAAAACGCTGGACTAGGAACCGATGAGCAAGGTTTTATTTTGGTAGAAGACACGTTGCAATCTCAAACGCATCCGCAGGTATTTGCATCTGGTGACATTGCCACAATGCTAAATCATCCGCGTCCGAAAGCTGGGGTATTTGCTGTTAGACAAGGTAAACCTTTGTTTGAGAATTTGCAGCGAATTTTATTAGGCAAGCCGCTCAAACCTTATAAACCACAGGAAGAATATTTGAGTTTAATTGGTACGGGAGATGGACGAGCGATTGCAACCAGAGGCACTTTGACTTTACCACCCCACAAACTCTTGTGGTGTTACAAAGATTGGATTGACCGCCGCTTTATGGAACGCTTTCGCTTTGAATAATATCATGTGTGGATAATTTAGTTGCGATTCCCACAGTCATTGCACCCCACCCCTTAATCCCCTCCCCGCAAGCGGGGAGGGGAGACAAAGCACAGCTTTGGCGGGGTGGGGTTCTTCAAAGCTGTTCAATTAACTCAATAATTTGTTGATAATACTGGATATTTCCTTCTTGGTAATATAAGTCTGCGGATTTTTGAAAATCTCTAATTGCTCCCTGAGAGTCTCCCAAATTCCGGTAGACATCTGCCCGAAGGATGTAAGCTGAAGCCCAATTCGGCTGACGCTGTAAGGCTTGGTTTAAGTCTGTAAGCGCTCCTTGTAAGTCTCCCAACAGAGAACGGCTACGACCCCGATTGTACCAGTCTTCGGCAAAGCTGGGGTCAAGCGCGATCGCTCGACTGTAATCTTCTATTGCCCCTTGATAATCTTCTAGGGCATAGCGAGCATTAGCGCGATCGCTGTAAAATGCAGCAGATTGGGGATTTATTTGCAAAGCTTGGGTGTAATCTGCGATCGCACTTTCATATTCTTCTAAAGCATAGTGGGTAGAACCTCGGTTGTAATATGCTTCAATTAAATCAGGATTAATTTTTAATGCTTGATTATAATCTGTAAGCGCTCCTTGTTCATCCCCTAAAAGACGACGAGCATTGCCCCGATTGCAATACGCTTGGGAAAATTCAGGAACAAGCTTTATCGCTTGAGTGTTATCATCAATTGCTCCCTGTAAATCTTGCAGAGCTTCACGGGCAATACTCCGACCATAATAAGCTGCGGCTAAGTTATCATTAATCTGCAATGCTCGATCGTAATCTTTAATTGCTCCTTTATGATCTCCTAAAGAACGACGAGCCGCCGCGCGATCGCAATATCCTTCTGCTAAATTAGGATTAAGTTGTAATAGGCGATTGCTATCTTCAATTGCACCTTGATAATCTCCCAATCGCCGACGAGCATTAGCCCGAAAGCCGTATACTAAAGCGAGAGTCGGATTTTCTTGCAATGCTTGGTCATAATCTGCGATCGCACCCTGATAGTCTTCAAGAGTACTACGAACCAGACCACGCTCACAATAAGCTTGCACATCATCAGAATTCAGCTTTAATGCTTGGTTAAAGTCTTCAATTGCTTGATGATAGTTTTTGAGGTGAGCAAGCACCAGACCCCGATTATAGTACGCTCCGGCAAAGTTGGGATTGATTTTTAGGGCGTGGTTGTAATCTGCGATCGCACTTTGATAATCTGCTAAAGCGTAGTGGGCATTACCTCGGTTATGATAAGCTTCCGCCAAGTTAGGATCTAATTGTAATGCTTGGTTATGGTCAGCGATCGCTTCCTGATAATTTCCTAAAATCTGGTGAATATTACCGCGATTGCTGTAAGCTGCGGCAAAATGGGGATGCCATTGTAAAGCTTGCTGAAAATCTGCGATTGCTCCTTGACGATCGCCAGTTTCAAAACGAGTCACGCCCCGATTATGATAAGCGTTGGCAATATCAATATTGATATTATCAGCTAATTGCGTACTCATTTCTATAGTTTGGATATAATCTGCGATCGCTTTGTCGTAGTTTTCCAAAGCAAAGTAGGCATTTCCCCGGCTGTGGTAAGATTGCGCCAGATTGGGATCGATTTGTAATGCTACATTATGATCTGCGATCGCTCCTTCATAATCGGCTAAAAAGTAACGAGCATTAGCCCGGTTGTAATAGGCTAAGGCAAAATTGGGATTGATTTCGATGGCGCGGTTGTAATCTGCGATCGCAGTACGATAATCTTTGATTTGGCCACTTAAAATCAGCCCCCGATTATGGTAAGCTTCGGCATAATCAGGATTTAGCTTGATTGCTTGGGTATAAGCTGCGATCGCTGCTTGATAATCTCCTTGCAAATTTTGGTTTAATCCTTGGTTAAAAAAATCTTCAGCATTCATATAATTTTTTGGCTTTTGACATTCTCAAGCCTAAAGCATCAGGATTCTTAACAATATGTTTTGAAAATCATTCCAACTACTGTTGTGTCTGTTGCTAGGATTTTTTATTTCAATTTTGCGAATGGATTTCATTTCTTTGAAAGTTTGCTGTTGTTATAGGAAAGTGCATATTGATTTTTGTTTCAATCCTGCTAAACATTACTTAAGTTTAGGGTGCGCCTTCTGACGTAAGCGTTGCGATCGCGATGGTGGACTAAATAATCATAATTATGTACGTATAATTAGTTATAATTCCCAGAGTGATTGCACTCCACCCGCGAGGTGCTTCTCCCAGAGGGAGACGCTGCGCGTAGCTTGCTTCCCCGGAGGGGTATAAGTGGGGAAACCCACTGTTAGCACCTGGCTCTTTGGGCTTCTTCGGGTTTAATAATTAATCAAGCGGACATGATATAGCGCCTTTCCATCACTCTCAGAAAACAATAATCGAAGCAGAAAACTGAAACTATGACTAAATCAAGGTTTGAGGCTTTATTTTCTAATATAAATTCAAAAATGTAGCCAAAACCTGGAAAGTTAAGTCTCGTAAGCCTTGCAGCGATTGCTTTCTCCAAGAGTGATGGAAGAGGGATAGCGTTTCCTAATCATACAAGGTACATCTTAGCCCCCTCCTCGCTTGCGGGGAGGGGGTTGGGGGTGGGGTTCTTGTACATCACTTGGGCCGAGAACCGCTATATTAGGTATTCAATCCACCATTGTTGAGTTGAGTTACTAATGACCGATGCAGTTAAACCTTGACTCGTCCTCGGAGTCAGCTTTACTCCTGATCAACTTTTTCGATGTCATCAGGTGTACCAGTGGCAGAAATTTTTGATGTGCCAGATTTACCTGCACCGGAGTTACCACCAGAAGCACCAGCACCCCCTGAGTGTTTAGAATCCGTGTTGCCTTGTTCTTCTTGGAGCTGTTCAAGCCGGTTTTTTTCTTGAGCTTTATCTTTTTGGTCAGCCATATATTATTTACATTTTTCGCGTAGCGATCGCTTTTAACTTTAACATTTTCCCGATTCTTGCGACATAACTAAACAAATGCTTTTAATTGGAGCTTCTAGACTGCGTTGCCGCAATAGCTTACTCCCTTTAAGACTCGCTTGTTGATTTTTGGGTTATGAGATTGCCCAAATCCCTTTGCACACATCGTTGTAGTGCCTCGAAATTTACGTGCAGACGCGATTGTGAACATAATTGGTGGAGCGATGAGCAAAAGCGCAAACAGAATGTATTGATTTAGTCAGTTTTAAAACAACATAGCCACAAAAGTTCTCTCATAACATTCAACATTCATTCTTCTGTGATTTGCATGACAAAAGGCTCTCTCTAGCGAGGGCGATAATGCCTAATAGTAAGACAACATCAGCATTAAAGCGTGAATACAAAACTTCTCATTTCTCCTCAATCACTCACGTTTTTGTTAGCCCAAAAGTCATCAAAGACTGTCATCATTGATACGCGAACTCCCGAAGAATATGCTATTTCTCATATTCCTCAATCCATAAATATTAGAGCTTTTTTCACCTATCTTTTAGACAGTTCCTACCCAGCAGGATTAAAGAAATTACAAGAGTATTTTGCACAAATTTTGAGTGGGGTAGGAATATCGGGTGCAGAATGGTTAATTGTTTATGAAGATACTTTAAATAAAGGTTATGGTCAATCTTGTCGAGCAGCTTTCTTACTGAAATATTTGGGTTGCGCTCAGGTATCTATCTTAGACGGAGGATATAGAGCATGGCTCAAGGCAGGATTACCTACTACTAATGAAGTACCATTACGTGAAAGCAGCATTTTTAGATTGCATCCCAACGCTGACATGATGGTGACTACCGCCGAGATGTTGCAAGCAATTGACAATCGAGCAATTATTAAATTAGATGTGCGCGACAGCGAGGAATGGCTTGGGTTGAGTTCTTCTCCCTATGCTGTTGATTTTTGTCCTCGCAAAGGTAGAATCCCTAACACTATATGGTTAGAATGGCATCGTTTGATGAATTCCGAATCGCAAATCCCCATGTTCCGATCGCCAGATGAAATCCGAGAAATTTGTCAATCTGTAGGTATTACTTTAGAGTCCATTGTGTACATTTACTGCTTTAAAGGTTCAAGGGCTGCCAATACATTGATAGCCCTCGAAGAGGCAGGGATTTCTGCCAGAAATTATTTTGGCTCTTGGAATGAATGGTCTCGTGACTTATCACTACCCATTGATAGCAGAGTAATGTGAAGAAGGTAATTCAGGATTGCTATATCTTGGATAATGGGACAGTAGACATAGATAATCTATGGTCTACCTTTTCAGACTTCGTTTGCATAACTTCAAACTTCCAGTCTGAAGAATAATCAGGCAATTCATAACCAACACTCTTAACATGAACCAACATCAATTCATCTCGTTGATGCCAAACAGCAAATATTTTATCCCTGCCATCATATAGCGTTTCTAAATCAATTTGATAAACTTCATTTACTCGCTTCAGCTTCAAACCCAACAAATTTAACAGTCGGCTGAGTATTTTTATTGCCGAAACCTGCTCTTTCTCCCCGACTAAATTAATACCAAGCGCTCTTTTAATATGTTTACTATGCTGAAAAGCAATATTTTTAAGCAATATCAAATCTGAATCGTTCTCATGAAATTCGCGTTTTTCTTCGAGAAACTGAAGCATTCCTAAAGCTCTCATAGCTTCAACTTTGAGCGTATAAGTTTTTAAATCTGGGAGAAAAACTTTTCCTTCCCCCCAAGATAATTGCTGATGCCATTCTTGCTCATCTCTAACGTGAAAATACTCGCTTTCATGAGTTAAATAATAGTGAATTAACAGTTGACGATAATATCCTTGTTCATCCTGTAATTTCAGCCAAGGACTAATTTCTACACCATATCTTTGTCTAAGAACATATTTATTAATTTGGTTGCGTTCTCCATCCGTTAGGGAATGCTTAACTAACATCTGCTCATATTCCACATAATCAATATCTTTAGCATTGGCAACAGCAGATGCTACTGATAGTTGATTTTGCTGCTTAATATCTTTAATTTTACGTTTAATTTCTTTAGCCTTTTGACGACTTTGTGCCCAATCTTTTTGAACCTTAACAATTTCTAAAACTAACCTTTTGCGTGTATCTAAATCATCTGCATCGGTTGCCAAAAAGGCCAGGCGTAAATCTCGAATAATATTATTGTGAACCGCATTACTCCGCACCTGAATTTGATGTCCATCAGCAATCAAACCATCTTGCATCGATTGTCGGTAAAGGCGAATAGAAGCATTTACCCTTGCAGATAACTTCGCCCAAGTGCGCAAATGAATCGGGTCATAAACTAAGGGTAAATCCACATCTATTTTATGTAGGGGACTCAGCAAAGCTAAGTTTTCTTTTTGATTTTCTTGATACCAATCAGATAACAAGCGATAATTTGTACTCCCACTACCAATTAGACCAATACCTCGTTTAGCACACCAGACAACACGCGGTACATCATCCCTGACTCTTGCTAACGCTTGTCTTGCTTCCGAGTCAGGAATTACCCCTTGAAAAATGCCATAAACCCGATCAAAATGTTGGACATCAATACTAATTCCTGTACCAAGACTAGGGGTAACGAAAACGCCGTCATATTCAGATATTTTTTGATTAATCGCTGCAATAAAATCAACTGCTGCGTGACCAGGTGTATTTGTTGTGTGACTACTAACCACCAGAGTTTTAGGAAATTGTCGCCGTAATTTTTGTAGCCTTTCTTTCAAATAACGTTCAATTGTTTCACAACTATAACGCCCAGCGCGACTATCGGTAGTAACATAACATTTACGTCCAGCAAGTAAATCCAATTCTAGTTGGTGAATTAGCGGTGTTGGGTTTGGTGAATCATAAAAAGTTACGTCCCAACCATGCTGAGGTTTCCACTGATTGAGAACTACCCAAGGTGTTAATTTAATTCCTGCTAATCCCTGTAAATATTCAAGTGAAACATCTGATAAATCAGCATCTTGGGCAATTACCAATCCCCCACTTGTTAAAACTGTAGCAATGAGTTGTTGGAATAACTTTAATATTTTTACCCGCTTGTGCTTACAAGTATTACTATTTAAAAGATGCCATAAAGATTGCTCTACTTCATCTAAAATTACTATTGCTCCCCGCCAATTTTCTGGGTTAAGTTTCCAAATTGAATCAACACACAAGCCGAGGGATTGCTGAGGAAAGAGAGAGCGCAGTATGGGAGGAGCGGGGGTAAGTGTTTTATTAATCCTTTTTTCCCCATCGTCTTTATGTGTTCCCCATTGAATACCAATTTTTTCACACAAGAATCGTCCAAGTAGGATTCTGTGAGTAATTAACAAAACGGGTTGATTTCGACTTTTTGCTTGTTGAACAAC
The DNA here is from genome assembly GCF_002246015.1 of Nostoc sp. 'Peltigera membranacea cyanobiont' 210A. Classification (GTDB taxonomy): domain Bacteria; phylum Cyanobacteriota; class Cyanobacteriia; order Cyanobacteriales; family Nostocaceae; genus Nostoc. Next base: position 550,599 of record NZ_NOLJ01000005.1, on the reverse strand, counting down.
GCCTTGTAATGCCGTAGTTTTCCCCGTTCCTTTCGCTGATTTGACTCCTACTAATCCAGAGGTGGGAAAAGGTATTTCACCTATATAAGGACGGTTGAAGGTAAGTGCCGCAGGAATACTTAACTCGGTGTGGGGTTTGGTTTGAGCAAGATAAATTTCTAAATCAACACTTTGGCGATAAACTTTATCAAAACTACTTGCACCCTTAGCAACAATAAATTCATCAACCCCTTTTTCTATTCCTGGAAGTTCAATGACTTTCACAGGACAATTTTTTTGCTGAAATAAACAGCCAAGTTGAGAAATAGCATTATTTACAGCAGCAATTGTCTTGGGTTGAGTTTCAAAATCAAAGCAAATGTAAAAGCTGCGCTTTGTAATCGCAAACGCGGCTAAATCAGGAATTAGCTGACGACGGGTAACTTTACCAAATTCATCTTTCACAACCCGATAACCACTGGTAATTCCGGGAATGGCAATGGCTACATATCCTTGCGTCAACAACGTGGCTGCTTTCTTTACACCCTCGCAGATGATAAGGGGAATGTTCTGTTGCATCACCCATTGCCAAAAGCCTCCAGCTTCGCCATCAGGAGTAATGGTGATATTTTCAGGCATGACCAGATTGTAACGCCCAGCGACTTGCTGCCACACTTGCAACGTTACCCGCAAACAAAACACCCGCGTTGGTGTGCTGGGGGGATGCTCGTACTTGATGGATTTGCCATTGTGGTTTTGTCGGGGTTGGTTTGGCTTAAAGCATCCCCATTCCATCATTTGCCAATTATTCAGAGGGTCTATTCCCGAACACCACCAACCACCTTCTGTGATGTGAGCGTAACGCTGCAACCAACTACTTTTCACCATTCCGGTATTGGTGCGGGGGAGTAGCTCAGAAATCAACAGGTACTCATAAGCTGTTACACCTTGGAGCGACCTAAAATTGAGATGCACTAAGTGTAAGTCTATACCACTACTCTTGACTAATTCTTCAAGGTGTTGGGGGTGTAAATAGTGCAGATGCATAGGGAAAGGCGCGAAGGGAAGACAATGAGATTAAAACAGTAACATGCATCTGCTTTTTTTTTATACGCGAGATTGCGAGGCTTTGATGATGCTTTTTTTACTTCGTTGCCGGAGATACATCGGTTAGAACTGTAGTGGGTTATTCTGCCTATTAGATCCCCAAAGTAATAATTTTGTATTGTGATATTTGTTCGCTTTTAATTTTTATTTATCAGTAAATTTCTGCGTTAAGGAATGCGATCGCAGTATAACATCGCTATAAGGTAATATCTTCATATACTCCAGCAAAGGCTTTACACTGAGCATCCACTCTGTACCACGCCTGTAACCTCTCTGAATGAATAAAGACAAAAACGCTCACTGCTCCAAGGTTTGAGATAGCCTTGAGTGTTAATTTTTCTTTGTGATCGCAGCTAATACAGATAACTTGACGTAAAACTTTTACCCTAGTAGCACGGTAACTTCTCAAGCTGATTGGAGGTAAAATAAACAACAACTTTTAAAATAAGTTCAATCTGCTTTATAAACCCTTTGCTTTTAGTTGCGAATGTAGGAAATATGGCTTTGTACTTTTTCATTTTTCCGTGTGTTTGTTTCATCACTGGCTATTTTTTATTCAAAAATAGAAATAATGAAATCTCACATTTAGTGACTGTATTTGCAGCTATCAGCCTGATTTTGGGTTTAATGTTAGCTCCTTGGCAAATTTTACTTCTACTATTAATTCTTATTCTTATCAGTACAATCTCCGAATATTATACAAGCAAAGTAGTTAACAGGGAAACACAATATACACAACAGTCAGTTCCCAAATCGGAACCAGATTATCACTTAATCTACCGTGGGGCTTGCTATCGTCATGACCTCAACGCCAAATTAGATGGGGAAACCACACCATCAGTAACTCATAAGTTGAGCTTTCGGGGATGCACTTATTTTGTTGGCGCCGATCCTAATACCCAATCGACTGGAATCATTACACCACAGGCAACTCATAAGTTGAGCTTTCGGGGAAGCACCTATTCTATAAATAGAACTACACACAGAGATATTAAAGAGCAAGGTAGTTAGAAACTTGGTGCAAGTGTCTGAAAGTTTACATTTTATTGGCTCATACCTTCCAAATCCAAGAGGCGATGTCTACAATGGGCTATGAGGTACTAGTGCTATTTATGCCAAATTCTGCTGTAGCACCTGCAATTTAATGTAATTATAGACTTGATGCCCAGCAATATGCGATACCAGTGGAGAGCCTAGCAGCGATCGCTATAAATCATAACCATTTTAAGAAATATCCAATATATCTACTTTAAGAAATGGTATTAATATATGGCTTTGTCAAGATTCCTAGACGGACAAATAATGTTAAAAAATAAGAACATATTCTGGAAACTACTGTTGACAAAGTTTATTTTTTATATAAAGGGAGTGGAACTTCCTTGGTAAAAGAGATATCTAGTTAGTTTGATTCTTAACTATTCACTCCTTGGGGAGGCGGTTAGTCTCCAGAAATAGACAACATATTTTTAACCTGTAAAATTATGTGGAAATCAAAGTTTATATTTAGACTTATACTGTCGGCTGCGGCGATCGCCACTAGTGTGCAGCTAAATTCAGCAAGTGACTATGCTATTGCTCAAAGTGCATCTTCCAATCCGACTGTTGAATCTGAGCAAAAAAACCAAGCTTTAGAAGATGGCAAGGTTGCTATGGCAGGAGTTGGCATAGGAGCCATTGCAGGCTTACTGATTTCTGGTTTATGGTATCAGAAACGTCGTTACCACAAAATCCAGTCACGTGCCAAAATCAACCGTTTTCGTGAAGAGTTTCTCTGCGGTTCTTTAGCAGATTATTATTTATCTAATTCTAAAGCAAATTCTTCACCTACAAATTCTCGGAAAACTTTACCAGCACCCACCAAAGAAGAATCTCCTACTTCTGAGGAAACTGTCGTAACGCCAACTAAAGAAGAAATATCCGATCCCTCTACTTCTGAAACAAATAATCTAGCAGCAGAACCTACGCCAGCCGTACTATCTGATTCCTTATCTGACTCCTACCACAAGTTAATCGAGGAAATTGTTAATATCGCCCTCAATAGTCAAATCAGTTCTAAAGAGTATATATATCGCCAATTAGTAGAAAATGTGAGCAGTGGTAATGATGAAGTCTTTGAACGCTGTTTGAGCGATCGCTTGCATTCCACCCAATCTGAACTACATAAAGTAATAAATTCTCCGAGTTTATTCCAAAAAGAGACTCCTGAGTTAAAGAAAGCTCGTTTAAATTGCACCTTGAAGGCATTACAAAGTATTCAAGGGGAATGGGAACAAATCCAAAAACAAAAACTAAATTAAGCTTCAGTTAACCCAAGTATGCAATAAATTCTCACGGACTGAAAAGTTTCTTGCTTTTCAGTCTTGTTACAAAACCGAACTAACATTATTAAATTTATTAATGTGGACGGTTATGATTACTTGTTTCTACCCAATAAGCGGGGTATTCCCGAAAGTATGGACGAAATACAGCATCTCGAACTTTATTTTCTTGGGGTTGGCTTTCATCTTTCTTCTTCTTCGTCAATACCCAACTCCTGACGTAGTTCGTTAATACTTTGAGATTTTAAAGTTCTAGCTTTTGCTCTTTCCAAAGCAGTTAATAGACGGACTGCATTTTTAGGTGAACGAAGTAAATGAGATGTTTCTAGTAAACTATCTAGTTCATCAACAGCAATTAGGGCGACGCTTTCGCCTTCTTGTCGGGTAATAATTACCACTTCTCTATCTGCAATTACTTGATCGCAGAGTTCGGCTAGGTTGTTACGAGCATCAGTCAAGTTTGTCTGATTGGACATGGTGGGATATTTCCTATATTTGTAGATTTAAATATTTTCTTATTTCTGACTTAATTATTAAGATTTTAGAATCTTTCTCATCTTTTTTATAGTGGTAGCTTGGATGCTTCACATAAATTACTGGCTTCCCATGTAAACTTTTATAGCTATGAAGAAATTTTTCAACTTCTCTTCCAAAAGCAATGATTACTTTTGGATTAAAAAAAGTCATTTCACGCATCAAGTGGCATCGAAAACAGTTTTTGATAGTATTGTTTTTTAGTTTATCTTGTTCTCCAATTGTTGAACATTTGACAAGGTTAGTCAGGACACAATACTTAAAGACTTCACCTTGATCAACTTCCAGTATAGTTGACATATAGTTCAATATATTTTTGTGGAAAACTAGATTACCCTTTTCTCCTGGCTTTGTTATGACATTACCAGTAAATAACCCCCGATTCCAATCAATATGTTTTTGAGCAATATCTTTAGGTGAACCTCTATAGTAGCCAATTTCAGCGTTAATAATATGTCCGGGATTTTTGGCAACAAGCATCACTTGGATATTTTCGGGATTTCCTTCTGTGTAAAATCCTCTTGGTGGAGAATCTAAGGCAGGATTATTTTGTTCATTATTTAGTCGATTCATGTTAAGAGTATTTGGACAGTCTCTTTCTGAGTTTTTACAGTTGACTACTGTTGCGTAGAAATTAATAACTTGATTCATTGCCTTATACCTTATATGGGTGGTTTATTAAAAACTATACTGATCTGACTAAAGTTGTCCTGAGTAATACTACTAAAAAATCGTTTCACTGATGTTTCAGCGAAACGATTGAAGTTAATCTCAAAATTAAAAATAGCTAACCCGCTAAACTAACCCATGACAGCTTCTTCGCGGCGTACAATACCTCAGCATTGATTTGTTTGAAACCGCGATCGCAGACAAATTTATTGGTGCTGTAATAGTTTTATATTCTGTTAACTGAAATTATTATTGAATAGTACGTAAAACTGATAATTCACATCCTACAAATAGTTGCAATTCTTTCCAAGCTAGACAAAGACTTTCTTCCACTTTATATTTAGCCATATAATGAGATTATAAACATCTTAGTTAAATACTCACTTATAATGTTCTTTTTCTGATTCGTAACTGGTGAATAAAATGGCTAAAATCTTAACAATACAGTTGTCAGATGAACTAGAAAGTAAATTAACTGCCCAGGCAAAAAAGCTGAATCTATCTTTAGAAGATTTAATTCTACAATCCTTATCTCAATCAGTTAAACAGGAAAATATCTCCGAATTCGATCCAATTTTACCTTTAATAGGTACATTAAAATTTGATAATTCTGATGTAGGAGAAAACCCCGATCAATATCTCCGGTAAACTTTGCAGCATTGCAATTCAATTTCTTGATTGTCTTAAACTATCTGTCTTGTATCATGTTCAATACTTCCCCAGGTTTCAGGTAGAAGGTTGACCCAGGAAATAGGCACGGTAACTACATCTAGAGTTTCACCGTCCTTAAAGACTTCTAAAATATATCCTGGCTCTTGCTGAGTTTTAGTAGGACGTAGATGATCCAATACAACCCCCCTATTGCCAGCTTTTGCAGGGCTATTAGGAACATCTTGCTTCAGTTCTACCCACTGAAATAAACTAGCTGTTGTCATCGTTTAACTCTCCCGTGATTTATCAGGATATAGTGTTATAAATCTAACAACTTCTGTTTCTTCCTCTTGTTGCCAGATAGTAATTACCTTAATTAATCGACCATTAGGCCCAGACCACTCGCTTTGAACCTCAAACTGAGTCCCCCAATCACTAGGGGTAACTTTTGCAATTTCAGAACTTTCTACAGCATTTATTATATCGTTCTTAAGAAGTTCCCAGTTATCAAGATTATATCCTGCTAAAGCTAAATATCTTGATTTATCACTTTTAGGTTGATAAACAAGTAGGTATTTAGTTATTTTTTCATCTTGAATGATTAAACCCGATGGCATTTTCATTATGTTATTTATAATCAATACACCATAAAAACGGGGAGTCAAGATTGTTCTTAACTCCCCACTAATTTTTATTTGTCGGCTAAAAAACTAAGCCCCCACAGCTTCCTTGGCGGCGTACAATACCTCAGCGTTGATTTCTTTAAAACCGCGATCGCGGGCAAATTTTTCAGTATTACGCTTCACTTTACCGCGAACAAATCCCGGAATCTTATTCAATTCTGCTTGACCATCTTTTGTCCAATTCAAATCAGAATCAGCAGAGATTCCCCTAGTAATAACTTCTTTGGTATCATGACCGCCAAAGATTTCTAATAGGTGATCTTCCATTCCCAAAGTGAAGGAATTGTAGATCAAATCTGTAATCTGATTTGTGCCTTCGTAACCCATAAATGGTTTGTAACCAATGGGGAAGTTTTGGACGTGGATTGGTGCTGCAATTACGCCGCAGGGAATATCCAAGCGTTTACCAACGTGACGTTCCATTTGGGTGCCGAAAATGGCAGAGGGTTCGACACGAGCGATCGCATCCCCAATTGCACCATGATCTTCGGAAATTAGCACTTCATCGCAATACTCGCTCACCTGTTCGCGGAACCAGTCTGCATCATATTTACAGTAGGTTCCAGCCCAAACAACATGAATCCCCATTTCTCGCGCCAGAATCTTGGTAATGGCGGCAGCGTGCGTATTGTCACCAAAAACCACAGCTTTTTTGCCAGTCAAGTTTTGACAGTCAATCGAACGGGAGAACCAAGCAGCTTGAGATACATACAAGGTTTGCTCATTGATGAAGTTTTCGTAGTCAACTTCTGCACCTTGAGCGTTAATTACCTGCTGAATCTTACGAATACAACGGGCAGTTTCCACTACACCCATTGGAGTAATGTCTATATAAGGTGTGCCAAATTGTTCTTCTAGGTAACGAGCTGTAGTCAAACCGAGTTCACGGTAAGGCACCAAGTTAAACCAGGCTTGGGACATCTTTTTCAAGTCATTTACCGAAGCACCTTCAGGAATTAAGGTATTTACCTCAATTCCCAAATCAGCCATCAGCCGTTTGAGTTCGGTGCAGTCATGATTGTTGTGGAAACCAAGGGTGGTAGTACCGATGATGTTCACCGAGGGTTTCGCTGTTTTGCCCTCAGCCAATTCGCCCCGCTTCCGCGCTTTTTCAATGTAGTATTGGACGATTTGATCCAAGGTGCGATCGGCGGCTTGCAGTTCGTTGTAGCGGTAGTGGTTTACATCCGCCAGCATTACATCTCCTTTCGCTTCCAACTGCGCCCGTTCAACAAAGTTGTGCAGATCCTCTTGCAAGATACTGGAGGTGCAGGTGGGAGTTAACACAATCAAATCTGGGTGTTCCTCGGCATCCTTGCGGACGATGTTATCTACCACCTTCTCTTGAGAGCCACGTGCCAAAACGTTGCGATCGACGACACTGGTTGTCACCGGAGTAAAATCCCTCTCCCGCGATAGCATAGAGCGCATGACGTTAAAGTAGTCATCGCCAATGGGAGCGTGCATAATCGCATGAACATTTTTAAAAGAACTAGCGATTCGCAGAGTGCCGATGTGGGCTGGGCCAGCATACATCCAGTAAGCCAATTTCATGTTTGTGTCTCCCTTTTAAACTCAAAATAACTAAGTAAGTGGGCGTAAAAAATATAAGATAGAGCTTACCACCAACCCCTTCGGTGCGTAGTTTACCGCCGTAGGCATCGCCCAGCGTGTCGTTGGTAGAGAAGGGGAGAGGTTTGGAGAGAGGTATTATCTTTAATTCATCCCATTTACTTATAAGTGCTTGATTATTAAATCGTTTCTGATTTTCTCAAACCTGCTGGCTGAAAAAAAATAAGGTTTGTTGCGGGTTTTCTGGGAGGCGATATGGCTGAAATCTATTTACTGCTTGGGATACAGCTATCAATTTCAACAACATTGCTGGTGATTTTGTAAAAAAATCTTAATGTTCAAACAGAATTCAGGAGTCAGGAGTCAGCCTGGATTTCTCACAAGTGAGAAATCCAAGGGGTGTGGGAGGTGTGGGAGGATGGGGAAGAAGTCTTACCCAACTGAACGCCCTGGCAATCACCGATTAAAAAATCGGGTGGGAGGTCTGGGAGGATGGGGAAGAAGTCTTACCCCCCACACTCCCCACACTTCCCACACTCCTCTTCCCCTGAAGCCTACACTATGCGTGAGAAATCCGGGTTAGGAGTCAGAATTCAGAATGAATTCTATACTCTCCCCGCTATCAGTGGCGAGTCTGAATCCCCACAAAGAGTGATTCTGATTCCTGTTAGCGCAGCGGGGCGTAAGCCCATTCTGACTTCTGAATTCTTCTTCAATAATTTCTCATTCCCTAGTCGGTTGCGTTTTTACCTAATTCGCTAAGATGTACACAAGCTCATTTTCACAACAATTATGGTGAAAACACCCTCCCAGCCTTGGACAATTCCTCCTTTGGAAAATGGCGACAAACTCACCCGCTACGAATTTGAGCGTCGCTATAATGCCACCCCTAACCTGAAAAAAGCTGAATTAACCGAAGGAATTGTCTATATTATGCCTGCTGCTCTGCGTTTCCGAAGTCACGGTCAACCGCATGGTTGGATTTTGACATGGCTTGGTACTTACGAAGCTGCGACTTCTGGTGTAGCATTGGGAGTTGAACCTACTGTCCGCTTAGACTTAGATAACGAACCTCAACCCGATGCTGTTCTGTTGATTGTACCGGAAGCAGGTGGTCAAACGCGGCTGAGTGAAGATGATTATATTGAAGGTGCGCCAGAGTTAGTTGTGGAAATTGCTGCTAGTAGTGCGGCTATCGATCTTCATGGTAAAAAACAGGCTTATCGTCGCAACGGTGTCAAAGAATATATTGTTTGGCAAGTTTTAGACCAAAAATTGACTTGGTTTTCTCTGGAACAGGGTGAATATCTGGAATTAGTACCTGACAATGAAGGCATTTTGCGAAGTCGGGTATTTCCAGGGTTGTGGTTAGCGGCGACGGAGTTATTAGCAGGTAATATGCAGGGTGTGTTGAAGGTTTTACAAGCAGGTTTGCAGTCTGCTGAACATGAGGATTTTATCCAGAAATTGGGTAGTTATTAACCCCTTATAAAGAGGGAAAATATCTTATACAAATTCTGTAGTATGTATAGTTAATTCAGCAGATATTTCAGGATTTTTAGCAACCATTATAATAATTAGTGGCTTTCGTTGCTATATCTAGTGTAGTAGTAATATCATGTCCGCGTAATTAGTTATGCTAACCACAGTCACCCCACCCCTTAATCCCCTCCCCGCTTGCGGGGAGGGGAGACAAAGCGTAGCTTTGGCGGGGTGGGGTTCTTCGGGTTTAATAAGTAATCAAGCGGACATGATATAGCGGTTCTCAGTTGAGTGAGGTACAACAACCCCACCCNCAACCCCCTCCCCGCAAGCGAGGAGGGGACTATGATGTACCTCATGTGATTAGTAAACGCTATATAAGACTTCAGTTCTGATTTTGTTTGCGTAGCATCTCGTCAGAGAGGACTAAAGTCCTCACTAGAAACCATGAAGATTTTGACGGTAATTATATTATTTGAATCATCCACTTTTTCAAGAGGAAAAATGCTGTTTCACCACATCTAAGCGTGAACAGTTCCAATAATCGATATGGGAAATAATCAAACCATCAGAGTTCAGACCTAATTCACTCCAACCAGGAATAGAGATCCGTGGCTTCCAAGGGAGAGGAGTATTCCAACTGAGTGTCCACTCAGTTTTTATTGTGTCTCCTAAACGTTGAATATTATGTAAGTCCATCTTGGGATTTAAAAACCAAGTTTGGATAAAATTAATCATTAATTGGTAACGTTTAACACCACGAAATTTATTCAGCGGGTCTTGAAAATAAACCTCTGGAGCATAAATACTGTAAGTTTGATTGACTGGGAATCTTTGATAGTCTTCTTTGAGGATTTCAATGACATCCATGATAGATAAATATATCTGTAAATTGGTTGAATATGAAAACTTAAAAATGGAAATTAACCCTCATTCCATAAACGTTCTAACTGACGCCGCCAAGCAGTTAGGACTTCTTCTCGCCCTTGTGAAGTTTGATTTATTTCGCCCATCATTCCTTCGGCGTAAAAACGTTCTAAGCTTTGCATGGTAGCTTGCAGAGATTGTCCTTGCTGTTTTGCTGCCTGAATAATTTGCCGGATGCGGCTTTCAATTAGTCGATTAAAGACATTATCTAATCGAGCTTGATGGAGAGATACAAGTCGGTTAATTGCATTGGATAAATCTGCACTCACTAAAGTATCAATGTTATGTTGAAATACTCCCCAAATTACTCTTTCATATAAAGCATAACGTACTTCTTGAGTGTCATCGAAGTTGGCTTCGAGGAACTGTTCTAAAAATGGTTGGGCTTCTTGGATGGGCAGAATAGGCAGTAAAACTCGCAGCCAAGTATTATCTTCGGAAAGCAGCACCAACAGCCGAAAATTAGGAGTGTCAACTTGCCACGATCCAGGAGCAGTCGTAGCAACAGCCGATGTGTCAAATAATTCTGTGAGCGTACCCGCAATTTCTTCAGGTGTCATAACTTTTTATTTATTTATATATAGCCTCTAGATTAGCGCAGAGGTGCATCAACTTATTCACTAGAATGCTTGCTTGTCCAGTCTGAAAACGCAGTGGGGGCGCACAGCTAGGTGTACGCCCCCACGAATGAATGTATTCCACTGAATTGAAATATCTGATTTAAATAAGCGAATTGCTCAAAAACACGATACCGATCGCACACAAAGCGAAACCACCAAGGCTGATTTTCCAGGGTAAAGTTCGGTTTATCTCTCCCATACCCATCCCAACACCAATTGCTCTAGCACTCATGGCAACGGCAAACAGAGTTAAGGCAATACCTAGTATATAGGCAACTACTGATATTGTTCCTGCACTAACAATAGATTCAGCATTAGCGTAACCCTGAAATAAACCAGCACTGATGCCTACTAGAGCAAGCACCAGAAAGTTTAGTTGATTTGGCATCATCAGCATAGTACCAAAAACGATGGTAGAAATGGCAATGGCTATTTCTGTGCCTGGTAAATCTAACTGAAATATATGAATTACAATGCCCAAAACTGTTGCCAAGACAAAACATCCAGCGATCGCAGCGCCACGAACAAACACAGATGAGAGTAAGCCAATTGCAACAATACCAACTAAACAATTCAAGCTAATTACTGGATCTGCCAATCCCCAAACAAAGGCTTCCCAGCCGTTAGAGATGTTATGGTCAAATGGTGTACCACTCAATGAACTCAGTAAGCTAATTAAAATTAAAGCTGCGATCGCTCCAATATGGCGATCCATGAACTTTGAGGGATTAAGTTCCCTCGAAGTACGGGATTCTGATAATTTAGTCTTGAACATCGCTATATACCAAATTAGTTTTTTAGGTAATTTATACTACCCAGCTATCCCAAAAAACTAACGTGGTAATTACGCTAGATTACACTAGCTTCACTAAGTTATCTCAAGCCAAGTTGATTTCAAAGTGAAAAGTCTGAATGCAGGCTAAAAACTTTTTCTTATCCTTTTAACCATACAACAGACTATTCCGATATCTTTCTGACGATGTATTCAACTAATTGTTGAATCATTTGGGCATCTGTTTCACTTAAACTTTCCAACTCAATTCTGTTGTTTTGTTGTGGCGTACTAGTATTACTACTATATATACGGCGATTTAAGCCTACAGGACTATTCTCATACAATGTTGTATATAATACACACGCTGCTACATACGAGCCAATCGGACTAGGGTGGCTTCGATCGGAGGTGTAAAGGTTTAATTTCAGATTCGCTTCCTGAATTTTTTGCCAAGCAGTTCCCACGGGTGCAACTTTAGCTTTTAGTTCTTTAGCAATGCTCATGTAAGCATCAGTCAATATCTGTTGCGTTTCTGGTTGATTTTGCTTTGCCCAAGTCAAGTAAAATACTGTTTGAGAATTAACTCGCTTAATCTCGGCATCAAACAGAGTAGCGTACTTGTACATTTCCTGGGGATTGGTAATTGGTAAAGTACTTTGCTCTTGCAGTACTACATAATCCCAGCGTTTTGCTTTCAAAAGTCTGAGTGCTTTACCACGTTTCCAGTGGTTTTGAAGTGTAGCTCCACCAATCACAACCATTTCAGTTTCTAACTTTTTAGGTTCTTTTGCCGAAGCAGCCAACTGTTGTGTCAACCAAGGAAGATCGTTGAAATATGTATAGCTGTTACCAATAAATAAAACTCTGATTACCTGTTGTTCAGCTACGGGGAAAGAATTTGTCTGAATCTGCCTTGCTAGCATATTAAACAAGACAATTATCAGAAAGAGGAATAAACATACATATACGATGTTGGTATTGCTCATCTTCCCTGAAATCCTTGCAGTATAACTTAATTCTTGGACAAGATTTTTTTGGGAATAGTTCTGGTTATTGATGAGTATATGAAAGTTTTTCCCAAGATATTGCAAATTTTACCTGCTTCGGCTGGTTTGTTGTGAAGGAGGTACAACCTTGCTGGGTGACACTATATGCAATTGATAAATTTCCCTGCGCGGCTAATCTCTACTCACTCTGTGCTTTATCTAAATCTTGTAACTGATCATAATTTATTTATGGTGTGAGCCGGAACTGATAAATCAATATGCACGATGTTGTGAAATTATCAGGCAGGATTTTTTTTATGAACTTTTATAAAAAATTGGCTGACTCTGCATAAAACTTGTGCCTCCAGCGTAAAGTAAACAGGTACTAGCTTGATGAAGATGAATTGTCGTTTACTTGATCTGGCATTGCCTAACCGTTGTTTAGAAACTACTGCTGATTATTATTCGCCAGAAATCTTCTCTTACATCCCAATGGGAAAATCGTGGACAGCAGAATAATGAATAATTGCTTACCCCGAATTTTTGATTAGATACGAAAACTTTTCAAACTGCTGAAATTCTGACTTAGAAAATTCTTCTTCAAAGAGCAAGACTTTCAGCTTTTAAAACTTCATCACACACAATTGCGGAAAATTATATTATGTCCAGACTAATTGTTTCTTTACCCCCATTCTTAGGCACTTCTGGTTCCGATCTAGTGGTGGGACAAGAGGATAACGCAATCCCAGCAATTGGAATTGAGGTTCTAAAAAACGGAGTCATCGATACTCAAGCAGGTAACGATACTATCGAGGGTAGTGGCACCGGCGGCGACGACAATGACGCTGGTGGCACAGGCACAGGCATTGCTAACAGTGGCATCATCAATGCAGGGAGTGGAGACGATACGATCTCTGGCACAGGCAGTGGTGGTTCCGGGTATAGAAGCTTTCAACCTGGTACAGGAATCTCTAACACTCAGGGTGGTTACATTAATGGAGGAGACGGAAAAGATTTGATCAAGGGAACCGGAACCGGAGGTGGTGGAAATAGAGCCATCACTATAGCCATCCAAAACACTCAGAAGAGCCGCATTGATGGAGGATTTGGGGATGACTCTATCGAGGGAACTGGAATTGGAGTATTTGAGGGGAATGCTATAGGAATCTCTAACACTCAGGGCAGCAACATTAATGGAGGAGAAGGGAACGATTCCATCAAGGGAACTGGAACTGGTGGAACTAGTAGTACTGGAGGAGAAGGTACAGGTATCTTCAACAGTGGTGGTAGTGTAATTAGTGGAGAGAAAGGAAACGATTCTATTGTTGGTATCGGCAAGGGCAGTGATGCAAGCGAAGAACCTTTTAGATCGTACTATGCGGGTAGGGGTATAGGCATCTCCAACAGCAAGGGTAGCACGATCGCTGGAGGGCAGGGAAACGACTATCTCTCTGGCACAGGCACAGGCGGTGCAGGGTTCTACGCTGATGACCCTTTTGGGCAAGGGCCAGTGGAGCTTGCACCTGGTGTAGGTATAGGCATTGTTAACAGTGGCACAATCAATTTAGGCGATGGCAACGATACCCTCATTGGCACTGGCATTAGTCAAGGCACAGGTATTCTTAATACTGATGGCATTATTTATCAAGGGGCAGGAGCTGATATCCTTACTGGTTATGGCACCAGCATTGGCATTCAAGGCGGCACGATTGATGGCGGAAACGGTAACGATAAATTCAAAGCTCGTCGAATTGATGCTAACGGTAATACTGTTTCCGACCAAGGGGGCGCTATTGCCGATGTCTTGATTAAGGGTGGAGGTGGAAACGACATATTTGATGTTGGTTACGGTAATGCCACGATCGATGGTGGATCGGGATCGGATAAGCTAATTCTGTCTAATTTCAAAAGTGATTACATTATTACGGGTACAGGCAGTCCCAACAATTACACCATTAAGCGAGATCAATTTACCTTGAATGTCTTGAATGTTGAGGTAATTGCCTTTAGTGGCGTTCCTCTACAGCAAAATGTAGTTGGGACTGTGAATTAGGAATTTCCAATAAATAAATTATCCAATCTTGTGGAGTGGGATGAGGGCTTGATAACCGCAGCAGTCGGTTATCTCAAGTGCAACAAGAACACTTCACTTTTTGTAGTGCTAAAAATTACCCAAAGTTAGCACACAAAAAGTAACCCTTAAGCCTTGTAATGACTAGTGTCTACAGGTATAGGTATTTGTCAGGAGAGTAAAAAATCTAATTGCCAGTAAACAGCCCCGATCGCAATTTTTAGGTAGTTAAACCATAGTACAGGGTAGCACAACTGTGCTGCCCTACTGGGGATTGAAACAAAATCCCTCAATACTTTAGAGTTAATAATAAACTCAACTCCAAAGCGCGATCGCAATGACTGATAAAGAACTCAAACATCTAATTGAGAGTAATGCTAAAACAGTCCAAGCTATGTTAGATGAAATGGCGGAAGCACGTCAGGAACGCCAAGAACTCCGAGAAGGAATGCTCCAAATTCAGAATGCAGTCGCACAATTAACGAATATACAAGAGAGAATAACCAATTTACTAATTTCTATTGATGGCGATCGCCCCACAATTCTTAAAAAACTCTCAGCACTGGAAACTAAGCTTGACCAGTTATTGCAGCAAAACCCAACGGATGAGTTAGGGTAAACGCTCATAATAATGCCTAGACGTGTTGAAACAACATTTATTTTCCTTAAACAGTCGATAATGTAAATAAATGTAAAAAATTCTCAGGCAGGATAGAAGCATTTATGCGTGTAATTTTAATGACTGGTAAAGGCGGCGTGGGCAAAACTTCCGTTGCTGCTGCAACTGGACTGCGTTGTGCGGAACTAGGCTATCAGACGTTGGTTTTAAGTACAGATCCCGCCCACTCCCTTGCAGACAGTTTTGATATGGAACTGGGACACGCACCCCACAAAATTCGCCCAAATCTCTGGGGTGCTGAACTGGATGCGCTGCAAGAACTGGAGGGAAACTGGGGTGCTGTGAAGCGTTATATTACCCAAGTTTTACAGGCAAGGGGTTTAGATGGCATACAGGCAGAGGAATTGGCAATTTTACCAGGGATGGATGAGATTTTTGGCTTGGTAAGGATGAAACGCCATTACGATGAAGGTGAGTTTGATGTCTTAATTATCGACTCAGCCCCCACCGGCACAGCACTGCGTTTGCTGAGTTTACCTGAAGTCGGTGGCTGGTATATGCGCCGTTTTTACAAACCATTTCAAAACATCTCGGTGGCACTTCGACCCCTGGTTGAACCTTTCTTTAGACCAATTGCTGGTTTTTCGCTACCTGATAAAGAGGTAATGGACGCACCTTTTGAGTTTTATGAACAAATTGAAGCTCTGGAAAAAGTATTAACAGATAATACTCAAACCTCAGTGCGTCTGGTAACGAATCCCGAAAAAATGGTGATTAAAGAGTCTCTCCGTGCCCATGCTTATCTGAGTTTGTATAATGTTGCAACAGATTTAGTCGTGGCTAATCGGATTATTCCCAATGAAGTCCAAGACCCATTTTTTCAACGTTGGAAGGAAAGTCAGGAGCAATATCGCCGAGAAATTCATGATGATTTTCACCCTCTGCCTGTGAAAGAAGTTCCTCTATTTTCTGAGGAAATGTGTGGATTGGCTTCATTAGAACGCCTGAAAGAAACTCTTTATAAAGATGAAGATCCAACTCAGGTTTATTACAAAGAAACAACTCTGAGAGTAGTGCAAGAGGAAAACCAATACAGCTTAGAACTTTACTTACCGGGTATTCCTAAAGACCAAGTTCAACTCAGTAAAACTGGAGACGAATTAAACATCACTATTGGCAACCATCGTCGTAACTTAGTTTTGCCACAAGCCTTAGCAGCACTACAACCAGCCGGAGCAAAGATGGAAAATGACTATCTAAAAATCCGCTTTGCTGACAACACAAAAGTTTAATTTTGTTGAACATTAGTCTGTCAACAAAAAGTTAAAACTAAAAAGCAAGAAATTTCTCTTGTAGCTAGTACAGACGCAATCTTTTTAGCGTCTTTTTTTATGATGTTTTGGTGAATTTTGATAAAAGGCAAAAAAATATTTTTATTAATGATTTGACCGTAGTTTTACTGAAGACAAAATGATCAAATAAATTTCAGAATGTCTTTAGATTTAATTATTTCAGTTTTCAAATTATTAATTTATTTTGCTATAAACAATGACCTCCAATCCTGAACAAGATTTTTCCTTATGTCGCGATGAAGAAAGTTTATTACGCCGCATTACAAACCGTATCCGACGCAGCTTAGAGTTAGAAGAAATTATCACAGTGACAACAGCAGAGGTGCGATCGCTATTAAAAACCGATCGAGTGATGATTTACAAATTTCATCCCGATGGTAGTGGTCAAGTGATTGCTGAATCGATTAATAAAAATTGTTTGCCGTCGCTACTAGGACTAAATTTTCCCTACGATGACATCCCATCCTATGCCCGTGAACTATTTATCAAATCACGGGTGCGTTCGGTTGTGAATGTTGAGACTAAAGAGATTGGTCAAATTCACCTGCGTGACTTGGATAATGGAGAAACTATCTCAGAGGAGATCCGTTACCGCCCTGTAGACCCCTGCCATATTGAATATTTGACGACAATGGGCGTAAAATCCTCTGTAGTAGCGCCTATTCTCTATCAAGATCAACTTTGGGGGTTGCTGGTTTCTCATAATTCTGAAGCGCGTTTGATTTCAGAATATGAGCTAGAAGCAATACAAATGGTAGTCGAGCAACTGTCAATGGCGATCGCTCAAAGTACCCTTCACACTCAAGTTCGCAAAACAGCCGAACGAGAAGCGATCGTTAACCGCATTGCTACCCTATTACATTCACTGCCGACGATTGTCTTACAGCCAGCCCTAGAAGCGGCTGTTGCTGCCTTTGATGGCGTAGGTGGCAGGCTTTGCATTAGAAATGAAGCTCTTGATGTCCACAATGGCAACGTCACCAGCTTAACAGAATGCTTAATACCAGGAAATACTTGTATCAAGCTTTATATCTGTGGACAGCAACCTGTAATGCCAGAACAAACTATATATCCACTAATCGAGCAGTATAGTGTCTGGCACGAACACTACAAGTCTAGTAAATACGATGTTTGGGCAATTTCAGATATATATAACACTCCTGGCTTGCGAACTTTGCAAGTTGCTTTTCAACCAACTAAAATTCGCAGCGTGTTGATGATCCCACTCCAGTATCGTCAGCAGTTGTTGGGCTACTTAAGTATTTTCCGCAATGAAGTAGATACAGAAACTTTATGGGCGGGGGAGCATGAGGGCGATCAAAGGCAACAGTACCCCCGACGATCCTTTGAGGTTTGGCGCGAATCTAAAAAAGCACAAGCTCAAAAATGGACGGTTGAAGAAATTGAACTGGCTAGAAACCTCAGTAAACACTTTGCTTCAGCAATCCAGCAGTATGAATTATACCAACAAGTGCAAACCTTCAATGAAAATTTAGAAAAACAAGTTAGAAGACGCACCGCTGAGTTACAACGCACAGCTGAACAAGAACAGGCTGTGTTTAAAGTTATTGCCGAGATTCGAGAATCTTTAGACACAAATACGATTTTTCAAACCACAACTAAAGAAGTTTGTCAATTAATTAAAGCCGATCGCGTTTCTGTTTATCGTTTCGATGCTAATTGGGGTGGTGAATTTGTCGGGGATTTCGAGGCTGCTAGTCCATACTGGTCGAATGAGTCGGAACTAGGTATTAATACAATTTGGAATGACACCTACTTACAAGATACAGAAGGAGGACGTTACCGCTACAATGAAACATTTGCAGTCGATGACATCTACAAGATGGGGTTTACTCAGTGTCATATCGACAATCTAGAGCAGTTTCAAATTTACGCTTTTGTGCTTGCGCCGATTTTTGTTGGGCAAAAACTTTGGGGTTTACTAGCAACTTATCAACACACTGGCCCCCGGCAATGGAAAGCTTCTGAAGTTAACTTTCTCAGTCAGATTGCCGCCCAAATGGGCGTAGCACTCCAGCAAGCTGATTTACTCTCTCAGACACAACAACAGACATTAGATTTGCAACAAGCAGCAGAACAACAACGGGTATTGTTTGAAGTTGTGGCGAAAGTTAGAGAATCTCTTAATCTAGATGCGATTTTTCAAGCAACCACCCAAGAAATCTGTAAATCACTACAAGCGGATCGAGTTGCAGTCTACCGCTTCGAGGCTGATTGGAGTGGTGAATATATCGCCGAGTTTGTGGTTGATAACTGGTTAAAGTTAGTAGGTTCAGATACGAAGACAGTTTGGCGAGATAGCTATTTACAGGAAACCCAAGGTGGGCGATATCGTCACAATGAAAGCTTTGCAGTTGATGACATCTATGAAGTTGGTCACTCTCAATGCCACGTTGCAGCTCTAGAGCAATTACAGGCAAGAGCTTATGCGATCGCACCTATATTTATCAGGCAACAGCTATGGGGCTTGCTAGCAGCTTACCAGAATTCTGCACCCCGCCATTGGGAAGCCTCGGAAATTAAGTTTATTACTCAAATTGCCAATCAGCTTGGGGTTGCACTCCAACAAGCCCAATTACATAATCAAACCAAAGAGCAGGCTCAAAAGCTAGCTCAAGCTTTGCATGATTTACAGCAAACTCAAACCCAACTGATCCAAACTGAGAAAATGTCCTCACTAGGTCAACTGGTAGCTGGTGTTGCTCACGAAATTAATAACCCCGTGAACTTCATTTATGGCAACATCAATCATGTCAATGATTACACCCAAGATTTACTCGGTATACTAGACCTCTATTTGCAAAATGCTCCCAACCCTAGCTCTGAGATTCGCGATCGCGCACTCGATATCGACTTAGAATTTATCATTGAGGATTTGCCCAAAACTCTATCTTCCATGAAAATTGGGGTCGATCGCATCCGGCAGATTGTCTTGGGTTTACGGAATTTCTCTCGCCTTGACGAAGCAGAAAAAAAACCAGTTGATATTCATGAGGGTATTGATAGCACCTTACTAATTTTGCAGCATCGCTTGAAAGCAAAACCAGAAAGTCCAGCGATTCAATTAGTCAAAGAATATACTAACCTTCCTTTAGTAGAGTGCTATGCCGGGCCGCTAAATCAGGTATTTATGAATGTATTAAGCAATGCGATCGATGCTTTAGAAGATTATACAGAATCTCAATCAAATTCCCATAACAGTCAAATTACCATTCGTACTGCTCTTGGAGAACTTGAAGGCAATATCAAAAGCGTAGTAATTCGCATTGCGGACAATGGGCCAGGAATACCCGAAGCTATGAAGGCAAAAATTTGCGATCCATTTTTCACAACTAAGCCAGTGGGAAAAGGCACTGGCTTGGGGTTATCAATTAGTTACCAGATTATTGTAGATAAACATGGTGGTGTGTTTAGATGTGATTCTCAGCCGGGGTTAGGTACAGAATTTTGGATTGAAATTCCGATTAAACAAATCGACTAATCATAGAAACAAAAAATCAACTTGCATAGTGCAGCTTATCCCTGGTTTGAAAATGAAGAATGCAAAGTTATGTAATAATTTTGATTTTCTGCAAAAAATTTGAGTTTTGGGGTGAAAGCATAGTAGGTTATTGATAAGTGATAGATAGCTAGTAACCTGATTTATACTTGACTAGGGTTTAACGCTTAGGAGCATACGTGATTATGAATTCGATAAATCCCTCTGAAAACGTCATCAGTTGTTTGCAGACTATCTTGGATGCCACTGCTACGGGAAATTATGACCTTTTTCTTACAGTAGGTGATTCAGACTACAGAGCAGATATTACCAAAGAAATTTTTGACCAAGTTAGTTCCCCACTAATTCCACGTATGTCTGAGGGCTATACAACTACTTACTTCGGTCATCTCAAACAAGGAGAAACTCAGAGCTATTTGTGGAAGCTAAGTTTTGCTGATGATGGACATGAATTTATAGTACGTGTGGGGATGAAGGGGGACAAAGTTAATCTGATATGGATTACTTAATATATATGCATATCTGCTGTGAAAACAAAAATACGCTGTAGGGTAGCAAAGATGTGCTACCTTACAATTCTTTTTAACTTCTAAGTTGCACCGGCATAGCTAAATAGGTCATTTTCAAACCGCCTAGTGGCGTAAAAATTACTGGAGTCAGGCTTTGATTCAGATGCATTTGAATTTCTGAAGATGGTAACTCTTTTAAGCCTTCCATCAAATATTTAATGTTAAAAGCAATCTCTATATTTTCCCCAGAAATTTGCGCTGGCATTGACTCTCTACCACTGCCCACATCTTGAGCTTCACAAGATAAAGTAATTTCTTGAGCTTCGCTATCAATACTAACCTTGACAATATTATTTTTTTGATCGGCTAACACAGCAATCCGTTCCAATGTGCTGACAAATTGTCGCCGTTCAATTGTCACTTGTCGCTCAAATTGGCGCGGAATTAATTGTCGATAAGCGGGATATTGCCCTTCTAATGTGCGACTAGTCAAGCGTTGATTTTGCCATGCAAACACAACTTGACCTTGATCGAAATATAGAGCTACAGGTTCATCTGATGAGGCGCTATGAGCTAACATTCGTTGGAGTTCGCGTAACGCTCTAGCTGGTACTGTCACTTCTAGTTGACTAGTCCCGCCTAGAGGACGCTCGTTGCTAGTTTCTACGACTGCGAGGCGATGTCCATCGGTAGCTGCAAATTCTAAGGTGTCTTGTTTAACTGTTAAATGCACACCAGTGAGTACTTGCTTGGTTTCATCAGCACTGGTAGCAAACAATGAACCGCGTAATCCCTCAATTAATGCGGTGGTGGTGAGATGGATTACTTCTGTATTTTCAATTACAGGTAGTTCGGGAAATTCTTCCGGCCCCATTGCTCGGACTTGGTAATGTCCACTCTTGGGTGTGAGTGTAACTATTAAACCTTCTCCACCGGATGTTGCACCTGTTAGGGCTGATTCATCGTCTAAAGTGATTTCGCCCTCTGGAAGACGAGAGGTGATGTCTACAAGTAATTTAGCAGGAAGTGCGATCGCACCACTTTGCCATACCTCTGCGTTAAAACTGGTGCGGATTCCTAAGCTGAGATCGAAGGCTGTTAAGCTTACTTGGTTAGTTTCAGCATCTGCTTGTAACAGCACATTAGCAAGTACTGGATGAGTTGGCCGTGAAGGTACTGCACGACTAACGAGTGAGAGGTTTGTACTGAGATCGCTTTGGGAGCAAACTAATTTCATAAGTCAGATGCAGCTAGTGAAAGATATCCTAACATCCTTATGTTTATAGGCGATCGCTGCTGAGTAGTAAAAAGCAACCAACAAAAATAACTGGTTCCCAGCCTCTAGGCTGGGAACGAGGCGAAAAAATTAAAGCTTTTTAACGCGCGTAGGCGGGTTTTGTCTGTGTAGCCGCGACTTCCAGTCGCCCGGTGTAATACGCAAACATACTATAATTTGTGAAAAGCCTAATTTATCCTAACTCCTAAAGACGCAAGAGGTATCGTTGGTGTCACTCAATTCTGTTCCTACTCTCACAACGACGAACCCCTGACTATGTTGGAACGCGAACTTGCTTACCCATCAATTTAAACTGGACAGACTAGCAAGTTGGGTTGAGGAACGAAACCCAATCTTTCCATGTGAGTTCTCAATTTCATGCCAATTTCATTTTGAGATGAAAGACTGAGAGTAAGGTGCAGAAAAATCCCCCTAAACAAAGCTAGCTTTGTTTATCAAATATTGCGATCGCAGTTTTTTTGCACCCATATTTCAAATTTTCTCATCACAATGCCCAACTCTCTGCGTTTCCAACCAATTGTAACCATGCGTTATGTTTCTGGTACACTTGCCGGTTTACTGTTATTGGCAAATCCGGTACTAGTTTTAGCCCACGCCGGACACGGAAATGAATTTCATCAAGAAAGTGAAGCCACCCCAGCAACTAGTTCCATTGAAGTTGATACTCAAACTGCCCAACGGTGAGGAATTAAAGTTGAGCCAGTTAAAAGCCAGCGTTTAGCTGTGGGTATAAAAACCACAGGCCAGATTGAAACTTTACTTAGCAAACAAGTAGAAGTAACCACACCAATTACAGGCGCAAAGGTGATTGAGTTATTGGTGGAACCTGGTGCATTAGTTAAACAAGGTCAACCCGTAGCTATACTATCTAGTCCTGATTTGGTAGAACTGCGGGTTAACTCCCAAGAAAAACTAGCTCAAGGTCAGGCTGATTTACAACAAGCCTTAGCTGATTTAAAATTAGCGCAACAAAATCGCGATCGCTATCAACAAATAACCACAGCAGAAATTGCCCAAGCCCAAAGTCAAGTGGCATTTTCTCAAGAAAAGTATGACAAAGATCAAGAATTAGTTGCTCAAGGTGCTTTACCAAGGCGTAATGGTCTGGAATCGCAAACCCAACTGGCACAAGCCAAAGCCGACCTTGCCAAAGCCAATAGCCGCCGAGAGGTGATTGAGGCTGAAAATCAACTTAAACGCGCTCAGGCATCTGTTGATGTCGCCAAATCTCGAATAAATCTCAGTAACAGCACTTATGAAACTCGGCTGCAACAACTAGGAATCCGGGGCAATGCCAAAGGACTGGTGACGGTAACATCTCCTATTTCTGGGAAGGTGGCAGATCGGGAAGTGACTCTTGGTCAAAGCTTTGAGGATGCAGGTGGTAAGCTGATGACGATTGTCAATGACAATCAGGTTTTTGCCACAGCAAATATATATGAAAAAGATTTAGACAAAGTTAAAACAGGGCAACGGGTTAATGTCAAAGTTGCTTCTCTCCCCAATCGTATTTTCGCAGGACGAATTGCAGTAATTAATTCTGTAGTAGCAGGTGATACGCGGGTTGTGCCTGTGAAAGCCGAAATAAATAACCCTGGTGGTGTCCTAAAACCAGGAATGTTTGCAGAGTTGGAAGTTTTGACAAATCAAACATCGTCAGATGTACTGATTATTCCCAGTGCGGCTGTAGTTGAAGCTAATAATAAAAAAGTTGTCTACATCCAAAATGGCAATACTTATCAACCAGTTGAAATTACATTAGGTCAAACCTCTGGAGACATGGTTGAGGTAAAAACTGGTTTATTCAATGGAGATATGATTGTCACCCAACGCGCACCGCAACTTTACGCCCAATCTCTGCGGGGTGACACCAAGAAAAAAGCAGACGAACACACGGAAACTGCTGTACAAACAACAGAGACTAAAATACCGTGGTGGATTGCAGCCGCGGGAGGAGTATTTTCAGTAGCTTTGAGTGGTGGTGTTATTTCTATTGCTTCCTTAGTTGGCTTTATCACTCTATTTGGAATTGCTACCCGCAATGGTTTGTTACTTGTGGATAATTACAACACCAAATTTGGGGAAGGTCTACTACTTAATGATGTTCTGATTAAAGGCTCAATGGAACGTTTAAATGCTATTTTGATGACAGCTTTTACCTCAGCTTTAGGATTAGCTCCATTAGTAATTGAAAGTGGAGCAGGAAAAGAAATATTACAACCACTTTCAATAGTGGTGTTAGGTGGGTTATTTACTTCTACGGCCCTAACCTTAGTGGTTCTACCTGCACTATATATCAAGTTTGGCAGGTTTTTGCTCCCTAAGCCTGCTATGGGTATTCTATTGTTCAGTGAAAATTCTCGAACTCCCAAAATATCATGATAGGAATAATTTCATGTGCTAAAACTTTGTTCAAATTATCAATCAATTTAAATCAGGAGCAAATTAATGAAAATTCTCAAATCTGGCTTGATTATTATCGGAAGTTTAGGACTAATTTTCTTGGGTGCTTGTAGTAATAGTAATCAAACAGCTAATACAGAAAATAGCCCAGTTTCTTCTGCCTCAAATACCAAAACTCCATCAGTTATAGCTTCACCTGTGGCCAAAAAAATAGATAGTCCGCATGGTGAATCTAAAGGTGGTCAAGTTGTGGAGACAGGAACTTATCACTTGGAGTTCTTAGCAGAGAAAGAAACTAAGGCAACTCACATGGATTTATATTTGCTAACAGGTGATAATCACGAAACAGGAACTAATGCAAAAGTAATCGCTCAAGTCCAGCTACCAGATGGAAAACAAAAGTCAATTCCTTTAACCTATGACGTTAGTGGTAAACACTACACGGCGGCGCTATCTGAAAATACGTCGCAAACTAGCTAATAATGGTTGCGAAAACATGATTGAAACTTTGCACGGTACGGGATATCGTCTGAATCTTACTGTTGATACTCCCCGGTTTCAGAAATATTAGGCTGCTTAGTTTTGGCTGCGGGTGCTACCTTGGTGCTTTACGCCAACCATTTGCCATCGCTTCTGATTCGGTGCAAAACCATCTTTCTCCACGCGCTGGATCAATTACTGTTGATTCATAATCCTCGGCTCCTGGAACATGGTAAACCTTAGCTCCCCTATCAATAGAGATGTTACCTTTAATTTGACATCCTGGTTTAGTTACTAATTTAATTAGAGAAGGAGAGCGACTACGACTAAATTCTTGTGAAAGAATTGCAATCATAACCATAACCCCAATGCCGATAAATTTTGGCAGTAACCTGCGTTTATTGACATTTTGTTTCTTCGGCAAAGTTTGAGCTAAAACCCCTTCAATTGAGGCATTATAAGCGCTAAGTTTTCCATTTACTTGAGTTTTTAGCTGGTAAAGAATCGTATCTCCCACTTTCGGACGGCGAGATGCTCCCTTCAATTCACTGATATGAAGAAAAATTTCTTTACTACCCTGAGCAGGTTTTATGAAGCCAAAACCCCTATCATCCTTCCATGTTGTTAATTGACCTTTTTGGAAAACAGGTTTCATGAACAACTCTCCTTCTATCTGCCTCTTTTGTAGTGTTCCCATACAAAGGCTAGATGAATCAAAATAAACTGTTTCAGCAAACCCGCCTACGTTTAGCGCTGTGGTATGCACTCGTCATGGCTCTCATTTTAAGCCTGTGCGGATTCGGCATCTACAGAGCAATTTCTCATGCTCATTGGATGACATTAGACCGTGAACTGGAATCTGTTGCAGGAACATTACACGATACTATTGAACTTAAATTACAACAACCCGGTAAATTTGAACCAGTAATACAGCAGCTTTTACCTAATATTTGTGTGGTTGGCACTAGCTGCATTCAAGAGCAATTAAGTTCTAAGCGCCATATTTTAAGCGCAATTAATCAAGGTAATTATTATGTCCGTTTTTTCGATAATTCAGGACGCTTGATTGCGATCGCAGGCAATTATCCACATGGATTCCCCCTAGTCTTGAACAAAAAACTTTGGCAAACCCTTAAAGATAGCAAGGGCAACTTTTATCATCAAATTTCTTTTGTACTCCACACCCAAAAAAATCGTGATTGGGGTTACATCCAAGTAGGGCGAAGTCTAGCAGAATTCAATAGTTATCTCACTGCCGTAAAACTCACTTTAGGATTGGGATTACCCATCATCATGCTTCTGGTTGGCGTTGCTAGTTGGTGGTTAGCAGGATTAGCAATGCAGCCAATTTATCGCTCATATAAACAAGTGCAACAATTTACAGCAGATGCTGCACACGAATTGCGAACACCTTTAGCCGCAACACAAGCGACAGTAGAATCCGCGCTGATGATGTCTCAATTAGATGAAACAGAAGCGCGGGACATTCTACAAACCCTACACCGTCAGAATCAACGACTCACAACTCTGGTTACAGATTTACTGCTGCTGACTCGCTTGGATCGTCAATCTGTGCCGATGCAACAAGACATTTGTTGCTTGGATGATATTGTTAATGACTTAATAGAGGAATTTGCAGCATTAGCGATCGCAGCAGGTGTAACTCTAACATCTTCTGTACGGCTATCAACGCCTTTGGATGTGATTGGTAATGCAGATCAGCTTTATCGCTTGTTTTCTAACTTAATTATTAATGCAATTCAATACACACCGCAAACAGGAAAGGTAACTGTTTACTTAGACCGTAGTGACAACTATGCTGTGATTCAGGTTCAAGATACGGGCATTGGTATTCCACAGCAGGATCT
Organism: Nostoc sp. 'Peltigera membranacea cyanobiont' 210A; assembly: GCF_002246015.1. GTDB lineage: Bacteria > Cyanobacteriota > Cyanobacteriia > Cyanobacteriales > Nostocaceae > Nostoc. The sequence goes on along the minus strand of NZ_NOLJ01000005.1, from coordinate 524,177 downwards.
GACTCAGATTTTTGACCGTTTCTATCGAGTGAATAGCGATCGCTCTCGTAGCACTGGCGGTTCTGGATTAGGATTAGCGATCGCCCAAGCAATTGTTTTGACACACCACGGCAGTATCGATGTGCAAAGTGAATTCGGCAAAGGTAGCACCTTTACTATCAAATTGCCAAGAAAGGCAGAAAGCAGAAAGCAGGCGATCGCCGAGCCATACCGAAGTGAAACAGGAGGAAAAAATTATTAACAGAAACTACTTTACATCTGTGGAAAACTTGTGGAAAAACTATGCTAATTTTCCACAAGGTAATTATACTTAATTAAATTTTCACTGTAGAATATCAAGTTTTCCCCAGTTTTTTGCACAATCTAAGTTAAATTTAATCAATTTTTATACGTTACTTAATATTCTTGACTAATTCTTCAACCGTCAAAACTCATAATTCAGACAGCTGCTTGTGGAAAACTTAAAATAAATCTTCACGATGGTTTTTGAGAACGGCTAGTCATATTGATGCGATCGCTCAGTTGGCGGATTGTTTGTGCTAAAGTGCGATCGCTCTCCTGGAGTTGATTAATTTTATCGCAACTATAGATTACCGTTGTATGGTCTTTACCACCAAACTCTTCGCCAATTCTCGGCAAACTCAAAGCTGTGTGTTGGCGCATCAGATACATCCCTAGTTGACGCGCCCAGCTTATCTCTCTTCGTCTTGAGTTACTTTTAAGGTCATCTATTGAAACATCAAAATTATCCGACACAACCTTTAAAATTGCTTCTGGGGTAGCTGCCATTTTTTCATTAGGCGGTTCTAAAACTGGTGTAATATTTTCCACCGTCATCGGTAAACCCCAAATAGAAATATAAGCCACCGCCCGAATTAAAGCTCCTTCTAATTCTCGAATATTAGAAGTGTAGTTAGAAGCAATATACTCAATCACGTCGCGGGGAAGACTAATATTTTCATCCTCAGCCTTTTTCTGTAAAATTGCCATTCTCGTTTCTAAATCCGGCTTTTGGATATCGGCAATTAAGCCCATAGAAAACCGAGAACAAAGACGTTCTTGCAAGCTAGGAATTTGGTTAGGCGGACGGTCGGAAGCAATCACAACTTGTTTACCAGCTTCATGTAGAGTATTAAAAGTATAAAAGAATTCCTCTTGGGTATATTCCTTCCCTTCAAGAAACTGAATATCATCAACTAATAAAAGATCGGCAGCTCGGTAATGTTCTCGGAAACTTTGCATACTATCCTTACGGATGGCTGTAATTAAATCATTAGTAAACTGCTCAGTAGAAACATAAAATATTTTACAATTAGGAGAAATTGCATAGCGATAATGACCAATAGCTTGCATGAGATGAGTTTTACCCAAGCCGACACCACCGCATAAAAACAAAGGATTAAACTCTTTACCCGGAGATTCTGCAACTGCCAAAGAAGCAGCATGAGCCATGCGATTGTTAGCACCAACTACAAATCGCGAAAAGACATATTTAGAGTTTAAGTCAGTAGTTTTATGATTGTGATTAGGAACAGCTTCAGAAATACTGCTGGAATTTGGTGATTCCCAAGCAACCTCTCGTTCACTAAAATGAGAAACTTCATCACCTTGAGCAACAGTAATGTAAATTCCCACGGGATGACCGAGAATATCTTGGACTACATGAGCAATGGTATTGATGTAATACTTCTGTAACCAATTACGAGCAAATGGGTTAGGAGTACGGATAACCAAGCAATTATTTTCTAATCGCTCTGCACTAGCAGTTTTGATCCAAGTTTCAAAGGTAGGTCGGGATAGTTCAAGCTTTAGGCGCTCTAGTACCTGACTCCACAGACTTTCTATGGGAATTTCCATTATCCACCACCTTTGCTGCTAATCGTCACAATAGAAGAGAAAGCACTAATTTAGCATTGAGACACGCTAGACCTAAAATAAGCTTTTAAGTTGTAACCATTTTGGGACATACCCAGTAGGCAAGATCCTAACACCCACTGACTGACAAGGGAGAAGCAACGACACATGAAGACAACAAACCATCACTCAGCACCCAAAAAGATTGAAACCAGGGGTTTACCCCAGAGGTTGTGGATGCTCTCATACGGGGTAGCAGTGGTGTTCCTGGGAAGCTGCTCTCTTTTACCTGCTAAGACCATTGATAATCAGCAAAGCGATACTCAAGCCCAAAACACAACAGTACCTAATCCGGTAATTGTTCCCCCGCCGATTTTCTCTTCGTCTGGAGATCCTAATTTTGTCGTGAAAGTAGTGCAACAGGTGGGGCCTGCGGTAGTTCGTATTGATTCTTCCCGAACAATCACTTCTCGCGTACCAGACGAATTTAACAACGATCCATTTTTCCGGCGGTTTTTTGGAGAGGGAGCGCCACAGCCGAGACAACGGGTAGAGCGCGGTAGTGGCTCTGGATTTATTATTAATTCTTCTGGTCAAATTGTTACCAACGCTCATGTGGTAGATGGTGCTGATAGAGTCACTGTTATACTCAAAGATGGCCGGACTTTTGATGGGAAAGTTTTGGGTGAAGACCCGGTAACAGATGTGGCAACGATTAAAATTAATGCGAATAATCTGCCAACTCTAGCTGTGGGTAACTCTGATGCCTTGCAACCAGGAGAGGCTGTAATTGCCATTGGTAATCCCTTAGGCTTGAATAACACTGTCACATCTGGGATTATTAGTGCTACAGGGCGTTCTAGTAGCGATATTGGTGCTAGTGACAAGCGGGTTGATTACATCCAAACGGATGCTGCAATTAACCCTGGTAATTCCGGTGGCCCATTGCTTAATGCTCGTGGTCAAGTAATTGCAATGAATACAGCGATTATTCGAGGCGCTCAAGGCTTGGGATTTGCTATACCCATTAACACCGTGCAAAGGATTGCCCAAGAATTAATCGCTAAAGGCAAGGTGGATCATCCTTATTTGGGTGTGCAGATGGTGACATTGACACCAGATATTAAAGAAAGAATAAAAAATAGAGCAGGCGATCGCTTAAATCTTACAGCAGATGAGGGCGTTTTGCTGGTTGAGATTGTGCCGCGATCGCCTGCATCTGAAGCTGGACTACGAGTCGGTGATGTGATTAAAAGCATTAACAGCCAGCCTGTTACTAAAATTGAAGAAGTACAAAAGCTAGTAGAAAAGAGCAAAATCGGTACTAAATTACCCATAGAAGTGGAACGCAATGGGCAAATTGTCCAAGTAGGAGTTCAACCTGCTCCTTTGCCTGTTAGACGTGAAGGATAATGTTTGTCATTTGTCATTTTTCATTTTTCATTTGTAAATAGTTCTTCTTCCCCTACTCCCTACTCCCTACTCCCCATTACTTAAAGGAGCTTTATCATGACTGAATTAGCGCCAATAATTCAATTAGGCAATCCAACATTGCGCCAAAAAGCTGCTTGGGTTGAGAATATTCAAGATGAGCAGATCCAAAAATTAATTGAGGACTTAATCGCCACTGTTGCCAAGGCTAACGGCGTGGGAATTGCTGCGCCTCAAGTAGCACAATCCTATCGTTTATTTATTGTGGCTTCCCGTCCTAATGCCAGGTATCCCAACGCCCTGGAAATGGAACCTACCGCCATGATTAATCCCCAAATCATTGCTCATTCAACTGAAGTTGTCAAAGATTGGGAAGGTTGTTTAAGTGTTCCAGGAATTAGGGGATTAGTTCCTCGGTATAAATCTATTGAGGTGGAATACACTGACTCTCAAGGCAACTTACAAAAACAAAAATTAACCGATTTTATCGCTCGGATTTTTCAACACGAATACGATCATCTCGACGGGATCGTATTTGTCGATCGCCTAGAGAACACTCTCGATATGATTACTGAGCAGGAATACCAACAACGAGTAGTTAACAAATAAATGGGAGTGGGAACAATACGGTTCAGTTAAGGTTTTTTGATGAAAATTTTAGATCGCTAAAGATACGATAAATCATCACAAAGACGCGATAAATCGCCGTCTCTACAAAAGACTGGTTATTGTAGAGACGGCGATTCATCGCGTCTCTTGCATGAACCGAACAGTATTGGGAATGGGGAGTGGGAAGTAGTATATTAATTACGAATTATTTAAGCGTGTGATTCGCAAACTTGCTCGCCCCGCCACAATTGATATAGCCGCGTCGCTGGCATTGTCATATATAAAACATCACCATCACTGAGATTAGTTTCTAGTAAATCCCAACCATGAAGAGTTTGGTGATTTGTTTCTACGTATAAAGGTACACAATCAGCAGACATCGCTACATCTTTCACCCATTGACCGCAAAAGACGTGTGAAGTTGTAATCACAGTCGCAAAAGCTACCCAAAGACTATCGGCTGTGATGCCATTGCCCAGAATACGTCCCCCTAGTGCAGCGGCGGCAAAAGCTGGGGCTGCTAGTTCCGCCGGACTCAGTACGGCCTCGAAGCCAAATAGCTGTTGCGCTATCCCAGCAAAATCAGGATCGGCATAATGAACAATCACCGGAATGCTGGGTGTTAAACCTTTGGCTTTGAGGGCAATTTCGAGATTCGTAGCATCATTGCTAGTAACAGTAATCACTGCGGCAGCAGAGTCTATATTGCTGGCTTTGAGTATTGTACGGAAGCTGGCATCGCCCTGAATGACGGGGATACCAAGTTCGCGGGCGGTGTTGATATATTTATTGTTAGAGTCGGGTTCAACTACTACAACTTCATGTCCGCTGGCGTGGAGTTGCTGGACAATTCTTACCCCAATACCACTCAAGCCACAGACAATGTAGTGCGATCGCTGGGGAATTCGGGCTGCATCCCAAAATTGCTTAAAGCGGCTTCCTAAGACAAAATCGGTGAGCATGGCATACCAAATACCAATCACCACTGCTCCAATCAGCATCATCACAACAGTAAATAACTTAATACTGTTAGGAGCATTTTCTACTACTTTGTCATTACCACCCGCTCCTGTAATCATGCCTACAGAAAAATATAGAGCATCGACAGGAGACAAACTCAACTCAGCCGACATATAGGTGAATGTAGCGATCGCAATAACTGTCAATAGTGCAATAGCACCCAGTACTACAGATCGCCCGTGTTCCTGAAACTGCCTAAAATTAGTCAAAACTTTCAGCAGTTTTCTAATTAATGATCTGCGGGGGGAACGGATGCGGGGTTGTGTACCAATAATTAAGCGATCGCCCACCTTGATCTCTTGTCCAGATATTACACCTGACACCAAATCCATCTCACCTTCTACTGGCAAGTAATAAATCAGCATCCGCGATCGATCTTCCCACAATTCACTCAGCTTTAGACCATTCCAGAAGTGGTTTTCATGAATGTATTCTTCATGAATTGGCCAAGTTTGCTGAAATAATTTGATTTGTCCGATCGCTCGATTTCCCATTGCTGCAAAGGTGAATACGGGTGCTGCTAATCCGACAACACTCATACTCAAATGATCTGGCAAACTTTGATCTAGGCGCTCTCCTAAATTTGTATTATAAAAACGGTTGATAATCCGAATTTGGGGATTCAGCACTCGCGCTTGCATCATAATAGATAAATTCAGAGCATCTTTAGATCCAGCGATGACTAAAGTGTGCGCCTGTTGAATGCCTGCTGCTGTCAGGGTAGAAGCTGCTTGTAAATCTCCAACAATCACATCTCCTGCTGTTTCGCCAGGGATAGATTGGTGATGAATGCCAACAACGAAGGCTCCCTGATGTCTCAGCAGACGAAAGGTTTTATATCCGGTACGTCCTAAGCCACAAACAATAATTCTGGGTTTCATGAAACGGCAGCATCTTTTACAGGTTGGGCTGCATTTCTAGTTAGTTATCAATATTGTTGCCCATTCTCCTGGAATATTACTGTAGCTGACAACACGATTGTTTTAATTACAGGCAAAAGGCAGGAAATATGATGATTGAATCGCAACGATTTCAAGAAACCTCCAGAGAAAAAGACTAAGTAACAATTGCTACGTAGTTGGTCGCTCCTCTAAAATATTCACAATCTTCGTAATACTCTTTGATATGCATTAATTGTGATGAAGGTAGGATGCGATATATCTGATAATCCAAAGAACTTAATAATTCATAGAAATCCCGAAAGTATGTTCGAGAATTAATATTTCCTATACCAAACTCAAATGTGAGCGCCCTGATTACTTTGTTCTTTAAACTCTTTTTGGCGCCTTGGAGTGCCTCCAATTCGTGTCCTTCAATATCCATTTTCATGAAATCAACACGTTCTACTTTGTACTCTTCAATAATGTCATCGATAGTAATAGTATTAACTTCAATAGTGGTAAACTCCCTATCTTGTGAATAAGAGTCATACCTTTGATGTAGTGACGCAATTGGAGACGTTTCACTAGGTGTATGTAGTCTTACTAATCCTTTGCTAGAACTTACAGCGCAAGGAATAAGTAAGGAATTAGTGATATTTTTGGTTTTAATTATCTGCTGACAATTAGGCAGAGGCTCAAACATGAAAATCTGTGCTTGGGGGAAAAGCTTGTTAAGCTGGAACGACCATTCACCAATGTTTGCACCTACATCGAATAAGATTGGTGAAGAAGTTTTGATTGCATTCTTCGCTGCATTTATCTCAGTGTCAAAAGCCCAACCAGATCCACTCCCTTTGCCTAGTAGAACACACCAGTAAGCCTCCGCTAATCTAGCAACACTTTCAGTTCTAGAATTAGCAACTAGCATACTTAGTGGACGTGCTAAAACTTTCGCTGTTTTATTGATTATGCTTGGCTTATATGGTTTCATAAACTTTCTTATTTTTTGCTGACTGTATTTATTTTGAGTTCCACTTCGCGTTACTAACCCTTTCGATGTGGCTTAGTCAAACACTAGTATTCATGTTTACCACTATTCCCAATCCAGATAAACTTACTTTACAAATTTTAAAGATGTAATTTATAGAAAAATATAATAAGAAGCAAAATTAATATAAACTAAAGTTTTTTCTTTGATAAAGAAAATTTTGTTTGCTGATTACAGATGTAATATTTAATGAAATTTTATTGATTTATTAATACAAATGCATTGTGTTGTATTCAAAAACGCACTTATTTATTGTGTTAAAAAGCATTATGTGATACCAGTTTGTGCTGATAATACATAAGTAATTTTTATTAGTACTGAGGGAATTTTCCGTAAGCTCGAACTGCCCTGTCTACGACACGCTGCGCGAACAGCAAGAACTGACTTCCTGAAGGAGGCAGGAGGCAGAAGGCAGAAGGAGTAAATCAGTAGAGGATTCGACCCCGACTGATTTAGATTTAGCAGCCCTGAACTCTCGTACCCTGCGGGAAGCTAACGCAACAGTAGGGGAGGGGTCTTAAACCCCAGAGGATCGCGGTACTTGAGAGAGGGCAGTTTCCCTCTAGCAAGAACTGCCCGGTTGTTGAGCGTAGTCGAAACACTGCCTCCTGCCTTCCTTGATAAAAGAAGATAGAAAAATATGGCAATTTTTGTAGGTTGTGATACGCTATCTGCTTGAGAAGTGTGGAGGAACCGAAAATGACTAAGCTGCGGGTGGGTTTACTGTTTGGCGGTCGTTCGGGAGAACATGAAGTTTCGATCAAATCAGCAGGGGCGATCGCTAACGCCTTGAGTGCAGGAGAAAATGCTAGTAAGTACGAAATATTGCCTTTTTACATCCAAAAAGATGGCCGCTGGCTGGCAGGAGAAGCACCCCAAAAGGTTTTAGCGACTGGCAGTCCGCTACTGGAATCGGCAGAATCAACATCTGTTGGGAATCTGACATCCAACCCTCAAGCCCAAACTCTGAGCAAGTGGCAATCTCCCTCTCAAGTTGCCCAAGTAGATGTTTGGTTTCCCATCCTCCACGGCCCCAACGGTGAAGACGGGACAATTCAAGGGTTACTGACTTTGATGCAAGTCCCCTTTGTCGGTTCTGGGGTGTTAGGTTCGGCAATGGGGATGGATAAAATTGCCATGAAAATTGCCTTTGAGCAAGCGGGATTACCACAGGTAAAATATAAAGCGGTAACTAGAGCGCAAGTTTGGTCTAATCCGTGCGTATTTCCGAAACTGTGTGATGAAATTGAGGCAACATTAGGTTATCCAGCTTTTGTCAAGCCAGCTAATTTGGGTTCATCAGTGGGTATTGCCAAAGTGCGATCGCGCCCAGAATTAGAAGCCGCCTTAGATAGTGCTGCCAGTTACGATCGCCGATTAGTTGTAGAAGCTGGAGTAGTCGCCAGAGAAGTTGAGTGTGCCGTTTTAGGTAATGATCAACCCCAAGCCTCTGTCATTGGAGAGATTACTTATGACAGCGATTTTTATGATTATGAAACTAAATATACTGAGGGTCGGACAGATTTACTGATCCCCGCCCAGCTTCCAGATGCGATCGCTCGTCAAATTCAGGACATGGCTTTACAAGCTTTTGCCGCTGTTGACGCTGCTGGGTTAGCAAGGGTAGATTTTTTCTATGTGGAAGCAACACAAGAAGTATTTATTAACGAAATCAATACGTTACCAGGCTTTACTGCGACAAGTATGTATCCCCAACTGTGGGCCCATAGTGGAGTCTCCTTTCCAGAATTAGTCGATCGGTTAATTCAACTTGCTCTTGAAAGGCATTCTCCTAGCTGACAGAATAAATAAGCAAACTGATTTCCGATTATTACGGCAAAAAGTCACAATAAATACAGAACTTTGGCAAAATTTAGCCAGATTTTGTAGCTTATGTTTTACAAAAAAGCTACTAAAATCTGAACTTTGTTACGGATACCTGATGCTTGACTCCTCAAGTACAATTTATTGACTAGAGGGGTACAAATCTGAAAGTAATCATGGAAAAAAGTCAGAGTGTACAGCGCGAGCGAACCCAATTAAAAAGGGCTACTCCAGAGCTGACAAACAGGAAATCGAGACTAAGAAACAGCTCGAATGTTCTGATATATCTGGTTGCACATCATCCTTGGCTATTGTTAACCGGGTGTTTAGCCATGTTTCTGGGAGGTGGCACCTTTGCCTTATATAGCTTAGGTAATGCTGGCTCCGTGCCACAAGAAGAACCAGAAAAAATCCCAGTTATAGTTGAAGAACCAATCAGTCCGCCCTCTGAGAATAGCAATCCTACACCTTTATGGATGATTGCTGCGATCGTTCTCAGCTGTGGTGGTGGTTCCTTGCTGATTTTCCGAGTGCTTAACCGCACCAAGCAACCGCAAAAAGTTCAAAAACAGGTTAATCGCCATCAGGTACGCTTGGCACAGAAGCATCACCAAAAATTGGAACCAAATCTTCCCAAGAGTCAGCCAATTTTTGTGCCACAGCCACAACTAATGCCCCTTATGCAGATGCAACCTAAAACAAAGCATCTGGTAACTGTTCTCCCAGCAGAACACAAGCACCACCTGGATACGCGCACAGAACCCTTAGCAGACTTGATGGATCTTCGTAAAAATAGTTCATTGTCTGCTATTTTACGCCAGTATTAATACTACTGTAAAGTAAAACCCCGTTAAATTAACACTTTTTGCCAATTAACTTGGCTTAGATTCCCGACTTTCTCTAAGAAGTCGGGAATCTTGTTATGGGGTTTTCCATTCAGATGTGGTACGACGTTATATCGCAAGGTGTAGGGGCACAGTATGCCAAAAATCTCGTTTCCAGTCTCCGACAACGTGCCCCTACTTAAACGAGAACCGCTATATGTACGAATAATTTATTTGCTATAGGACTCATATTTGATTTTTGAACAAAACTCAGTACACCTTTATTCCTTCTTCCCAGTCCCCAGTCCCCAGTCCCTTACCTCTACGAGTGATTCAGAAATCAAATCGGATTGCTATATATAGCGGTTAAACCGCTTTTAAAAAGTTAGATATGAGCAATTAGGAAATTTAAAAACTTGCCAAAATGGCAACCAGCTTTTGATTATTCAAGTTAAATTGTATGAAGATAAACGACTTCAAGGGTTTGATTATCAGGGGCTACTACCTAAGCAAATTCCTTTTGTAAAACACTATTTACTAAGTGGGTTCCAAAAACAAAAAGCTATCTCTAACAATTATTTGCCGAGTATTTATCTCAGTAAATAAATTCAATAATCAGGTTTGGCATTTGCTGCAACAGGAATATTAAATACGTGCAGGCGTTGTTGTTAAACTACGCATTAGCCCCCAAGTAACGGGTAACGTCTGTATACATTCCTGTTCGCTTCAGCAGCAAATGGTAGAGTGGGAGTTTGAAAGCTGACTGATATGCTTCCTCCCACTCTCTTTTTATCTAATTCGTAATTCGTAATGACGCTCTCTACGTTCGCGCAGCGTGTCGCAGACAGACGCTAAAAGCGTAGCTTGCTTCTCTGAAAGAGTACGCGGACTCGCTACCGCTACGCTAACGTAATTCGTAATTATTGTTGAAACACTCGCACGTCATTGTGAAGTGTTTTGGTATATTTGGGATATTTCCATTAAAATACGAATTCTTCTTTAAAAGTTAGTATCTTGTAAAAACTCAAGAATCGTTTTATTCAACACCTCAGAAGCACCAGTTGAGGCATCATGACAACAGTTAGATAAAATCTGTAATTTGGAATTGGGGATATGTTGATGTAATTTTCTACCATGACTAGCAGGAAACCAACTATCTTGCTCACCCCACAAAACTAGTGTAGGACATTTAATTGCACTCAGGTTATTTTGAATTTTGGTGAGCATATTTGGCTTATTTGCTTGCCAATTCTCAATTTCTCGCGCGGCGATTTGTAACTCTTCGGCAACTTTTGCGATCGTACCAGGCAATTCAGTAAACGGGTAAGTTATCCAATAGATATCTTCCTGCGTCAAAATGGAGGGATCGAATAATACCCCACGTCTTTCTATTGCCATAACTTCTCTAAATAAAGGTGCAAACAAATATGCCAGACGTAAGGAGTCAATTGTTTGCATTATTTCTAAGGGCGTTTTGGCAAGCAACCACATAGACCAATGGGGTAGCTGTTCGGCAAAAACAGGTACGTTTACTACTATAAGCCGTCCGATTAACTGTGGGTTTTCTTGAGCAAGAGCAAGGGCAACTAATCCCCCCAGAGATTCTGCCACAATCACTGCGGGTTCATCACATAATGCCTGAATAATTCTTTGAAACTCAATAACTTGATGACCGTTGTGTTCTTTACGAGACAATGGTTTTTCGGAAAAACCAAAACCTTTAGCATCAAAACAAATTACTCGGTAATATTTAGATAATGCTGCTACGCTGTGGCGCCAATTGTAGCTCCAACTCCCCATACCATGTAATAAAATTAGCGGTTTACCTCTACCTCTTTCGCCATAAGCAATTTGTACAGGATACCCTTTAGCATCAGTAATAACTAGACTTTGCCGACCTTTGGGAAAAGTAGCTTGCCACCAATCTTTCATTCTTTTATTAATAAACAATTTAACCGCCTGTAAAGACGCTCCACAAAATTCTAATTAGGATCACGGGCAATGCTACTAAGACAATGGAGATTAACAACAGTCCAACCAAAACGGCAAAGATAAACCACCTGTCTGCACTCTTTTGCTCGCTGGGAAACTTTAAGTATTCTTCCAAGAGCTTGATATTATTAGTATTAGCTCTCCAGGCAAAATCAAAAAAGTCTCCCAAAACTGGGACAGCGCCTACCAAGCCATCAATGATTACGTTCAAAACCATTTTACCTAGAGTGGCTCTAGATACGCCTAGCCGTGCTGCTTCTAGAATGATGTAGCTAGAAAACATTATTCCCAAAAAATCACCACCAATCGGTATGAGTCCTAAAATTGGATCTAAACCAAAACCAATCTTTGTGCCAGGAATAGTAATAACATTATCCAGCAGCCGACTTAACTGACGCAGGCGCTTCAAGGTGGGTGCTTTGGCATCAGGTTCAATCATCGAAAATCGAGGAGGAGAATCAGGCATAGAGGCGATCGCTAACTTTGTGTTGAATCGTTAGATATTTTACTCCCCTACTGAGCTTTTGCAATCATTTTCTCAGGGATTTACGAATTAATATTTGACTTGCGATTGCGTCTGGGCTTTTAAGCGCATATCTTCGCCGACAGTCACGTTCAACTGATCGCCGATTAACAGAACAGCAGCACTCATTGACAGCCAGAGCATTAAAACTATCACAGCTCCTACAGCACCATATACTTTATTATAATTGCCAAAATTCGCCACATACAGCCGAAATAGGGCAGACAACATTGCCCAAAAAACAGCTGCTAAAATTGCTCCAGGCATCATTGGCGTGCCTGAGTTCCACTTGCTTGGGCCATAGCGATAGACAAAGCCAAAGGCGACAGCAACAATGCTTAAAGATAAAGGCCAGCGTAACAGTAGCCAAAGATGCAACAAAAAGATCAAAGAACTATTTTCGCGCACTACTATTCCCAAAAGCCAGTCGCTAGTAAACACTGAGAAAGAAGCCAATACTAAAAGCAACATAGTACCGACTGTTAATCCCAGAGAGACAAGTTTGGCTTTCCAAAAAGGGCGGATGTTTTCTGAAGGAATTTGATGGATTTGATCGAGGGCTGTCATTGCCGTACTCACCGCCCCCGAAGCAGTCCAAATTGCTAATACAAAGCTTAGAGAAAACAAACCCCTGTTTTTGGAGTTGGTAATTTCTGTGGTAGCAAAATCACGAATCAGATCCAGGGCTTGTTCGGGTAGCACTTGACTTAGTTGTATCGCCAGTTGTTTAAAGGTATTTTGTAAAGATTCTGCCAATAAGCCAATGGCTGTGATGATAGCGAGAATTGCTGGAAACAGCGATAGCATTGCATTATAGGCGATTTCCGAGGCGAGTCCCAAAAGTCGCCTTTCAATTGTTCTGGAAAAAGTTTTTTTAATCGTGCGCCAATTGAGGTGGCGAAAGAAGCGAAAAAAACGAGGCTTTGGCATAATTTAGAGTTAAAACTGGTTGGGTTTATTAACTACTGTGCTAAATTTTGCGTAGCGATCGCATCTATCTTTCTACCGCAAGAATACCGAGTGGAAAGTTCCTAACTAATGACCATTGACTAATGACTAATGACTATTAATCTATGAATCAAGATTTAACACAAAAGTAGTTGTGCTAAGATTTTTTAGTGCATACTTGAGCGCTACTGATAAATAAAGATTATCTCAAAATTTTACTTTTTTTACTTATCAATCATTTTTAGTACGATATTAGTACGATGATTAACACTCCAAAACACCCTCAGTGCAAGGCTTATGAAGATACGGTAATCATTGAGCGCCTTAATGATGGCAAGCTAAGACTCCAGTTCTCCGTGGACATCAGTAAAACCTCTGGATGGTACAAACCTACCACTCCTCAGAAAAAAATACGTCCTGGATTGTCTGATACCCCAGAGAATTATACCTTGTTAGAAAGTAAGTGCCTTCAAATACATCTAGATTTTCTTAATGGATGCTTCGATCCGACATTAGTTAAGTACGGCATCGGGAAAGAAAGACCACAATTAGCGATAGTGCCTCCAGCCAAAAAAGAGATGGGGCTGTTGGAGCTATATGACAAATATGTAGAGTATCGAGAAAAAGATACTGCGTTGAATACGCTACGGTTTTTACGGATAACTTTTCGCAATGCAATTGAACAAGCAATTAATACTGTGGGGGAAGACGCATTAGCGATTAGAAACTGGCTAGTCAGTAACAAAAGCAACTGGACTGCCAAGGAGACTATAAGGAATCTTGGCAAAGCTTATAAGTTAGGGATAAAACATGGTTTTTCTTCGTTGAATCCCTTTGAAGATATGGCAGAAGAATTAAGCAAGTCATCTGCAAAAAATAGGCTAGACGATGACCACGAAGCAGATGACGAAGAGATATTTTTCCAAGAATTATCTTATTCTATTGAAGAAATGGAGGCGATAATTAATTATGTTTACGACAAGAAACCAAAATATGCTCAATTAATTGAGTTTCTTTTTCTCAGTGGATGTCGAATTAGCGAAGCGATAGCGATTAAATGGAGTGATATTAAATGGGAGAGAGAATGTATTGTTATATCAAGACAATGGTCTTCTGTGGGCAAATGCTTTGTTCCTCTCAAAGGAGCCAGCCATTTGCCGGAACATAAGCAATATCGAATTTTTCCGATGCCTAAAGAAGATAGGTTATGGAAATTAATGAAAGCAATTACAAAAAAAGAAAATAAATATGATGTTGTTTTCCCGTCAGAAAGGGGAATGCCTTTATTTAGAGAAACAATTCACCAGCACTGGAGAGGAGGGACGGGAACTAGTAGAATCAAGTGTGCTGTAATTTCAGAGTTAATCAAGCAGGGTAAGGTTTCTAAATATTTATCAATTCACCATACTAGTACAGCGCGGCGGAAATAAACAGACCATATTGGTGGGAGAATAAATAATCAGGATAAAAGCCGTTTGGTAGGGACAGATGGAGGAATCAAGGTGTGGCTAGATTAGCTCCTAAAATATTAAATTTAAGTGATGAAGAGCGTGAGCAACTGCAAAAGTTGATAAACAGGCACAACACGCCGCAACAGATAGCAATACGAGCCAAAATAATTCTCATGGCATCTGAGGGTCAAAACCATCGACAAATAGCCCGAAATTTAGATATTAATAGGCAGATGGCTCGTTTATGGCGAAACCGATGGTTAGAAACCGAGGGTCAAGAATTATCGGTTTTTCAAAAATTACAAGATCAAGAGCGTGTTGGCACACCAGTAAAATTTAGTATGGAACAAGTAATCGAATTATTTGCATTGGCCTGTTCTCCACCTGAAGATTACGGACGGTCAATAAGTCATTGGACAGCGAGAGAACTAGCGAACGAAATTATGAAACAAGGTATTATTGAAAGCATATCTGTTCGCCATATTGGAAGATTGCTTGAAGAAGCAGAACTTAAACCCCACCAGAGTCGCTACTGGTTAACCCCCCCCTGTGGACGAAGAATTTGATGCCAAAGTGGAAGATATAACTGGTTTATATATCAGCGCCATTGAGCGTCATATAAAGGGGGAGCGCACAATATCCATTGATGAAATGACAGGTATTCAAGCCACTGAACGGTTAGAAAAGGATTTGCCAATGCGACCAGGCAAAGTCGAAAGAAGAGAATTTGAGTACATCCGTCACGGTACACAAAGCTTAATTGCCAGTTTCGATGTTGCTACTGGTCAAATTGTCCAGCCGACTTGTTCAGATACAAGAACAGAAGTTGATTTTACCCTTCATGTTCGCCGAACAATTGAAACTGACCCAGATGCCAAAAAATGGCATCTGATTATGGATTGTCTGAACACTCATCAGTCTGAATCCCTGGTTCGTTTAGTTGCACAAATGGAAGGTTTGGATATTGATCTGGGTATTAAGGGAGAAAGTGGCATCCTCAAATCAATGAAATCCCGCATGACTTTTTTGCGTGACCCAGCACACCGAATTGTGTTGCATTACACTCCTAAACATTCTTCATGGCTCAATCAAATTGAGATTTGGTTCAGTATTTTGGTTCGCAAGTTACTCAGAAGAGCCAGTTTCGTCAGTCAGGATGATTTGAAAAATCGAATCCTCAAGTTTATCGACTACTTTAACCAAACAATGGCTAAACCTTTTAAGTGGACATATAAGGGCAAAGTTTTGGCTATTTAATGGTCTGCTTATTTCCGCCGCGCTGTACTAGGCATACGTTTAGTTGTATTCAACAAAACGTTTACGGCATCGACCAAAGAGTAGTAGCTAGCTGGTGTGGGCATCATCCAGAAGTAAATGATAAGCATTATTGGGAAGCTAACAGACGGATTAAGCCGGGTTATGGTGAAGTACCAGCTAATCAACAAGCACAGCAACAATCAGAAATCGATTTACTTAAGCAGCAAAACAAGTTGCAACAAGAACAGATGGAAGAGATGAAAAAAATGATTGAAGAACTCACTAGAAGTAAATAGAGAAATATTTTCCAAACTTCTCCAAGTACAGACTCCAAGTAAATATAAAACCTCTAGGAATAAGCCTTCTAGAGGTTTTTTGTGTATGCCACTGTTGTTGTGGGGGGAGCTTCTCTAAATTTGGAACTAGGAGAGGGGAATTTTGCGGATGTAGCAACAGATGAAGATTTGGAAAGAATAAATAGGCTGGGTATTTTTATATATGCTGGTGCGCGCCTCCCCGATGACGCTTGAGCGTCACTTATGATGTGAGGCGTTTATGTACATAATACCTCACACCCGTATATCAAGCCTACAACCTCGATTTGCAATTTCTCTAGTCTTTCTTGAAGAACTCTAAACAATAAAAAGGGATAGACTCTCTCTATCCCTTTATTTATTCTCATTTCACAATACCTCTAATCAATCGTAGCTTCAGTGAAATTTAAATAGTATTCTTTCCCTACCTCAAAAAAATTTACACCGTCACAATCATTAACCATCATCTCAAGCCTTCCACTTGAAACCTGCTTCCACAGTTGTTTATCTTCTTCACTACTTCCCATAGATGGACACAACACAACCTTAACCCCAGGTATACCCGCATAAGCAGAGAAGTGCCTTTCAAATGCTAGAACGCTAATTGATTCTGAAAAGCTACAGTTGTAGTATTATCGAAACAAAATTTAATAATGTAACTGTAACCTCCTGCCAAAAGGGGGTTATTTATTTTCCGCGAAAAATATTCAAAAGGTTCATCCTTACCGTAAATTAATTTTGTCTATTTATACCTTTTATAAAAACATTTTTCTAATACCTTAAGGCGTTAGAAAAACGTTATCTATCTAAAACTAGAGCCAGGACTAAAATAAGACGAATTTTAAAAATGCATAGTCATTGCAAAAGCCCAGTTTGCTTGTTACGTATACGTATTAAAATTGCTCGCGAGTTCTTGGAGTAATATAAAAAACATTTAATAGCAAGCTTTTGAGCTTCGTGCTTTTTTGATTGGCGAAAAACAGTATTATAGTACTTTTATAGTACGTACAAGGATAAAAATGGCTGAAAATACTAATAATACGGCTGCTTTAACACAACAGTGGTTGACAGAAATCCAGGTAATTAAAGAGCAGATGGCACAGCTGCAACACGAGCGCGATACGGCTTGGGAAAGTGCCCAAAAATGGCGTCAGCTTTACAACACAGAAGCAGAACAACGCCGCACAGATACCCAACTTTCCCAACAGACGATCGCCTCTCTCAAGGCAGAACTGCATAAACTCCAAGGTCTTGAAGTAGACACACTGGCTGCTGGGACACCAGTAGCGATTCAACAAGAAATAGAACAGCTAAAATCTGTGGAAGACTTGCAAGCTAAACTTATCGCCGCGATTAAAGAACGCGATCGCCTTCTGCAAGCTTTGAAAACTGAGCAGGATAATCATGCCCAAAGCCGCAATAGCCTGACTACTGCCTTGGGTGATGCTATTGATAGCTTGACACACGAACGAGCAGTGGCAGGGAGCAGAGGAGCAGGGGAGCAGGGGAGCAGGGGAGCAGGGGAGAAGTTGCAGTAAGTTTTTCTCCTCTGCCCCTCTGCCCCTCTGCCTCTTCCCATGCCCAATGCCCTAAAATCCCATTGCCTTGGCTACTGCGCCTAGTTCTGCCGCGATACCTTGTTGAAATTGACTGTGATTGTGTTTAATGGCTGTATCTGGGTCTTTTAGACCATTGCCTGTGAGAACACAAACGACTGTCGCCCCTGTGGGAACTTGGTCTTTCACCTGCAACAACCCGGCTACAGAAGCGGCGCTAGCAGGTTCGCAGAAGATACCTTCTGATGCTGCCAAAAGTCGATAAGCGTCGAGAATTTCGGCATCGGTAACGGCGTGGAAATTTCCCTGACTGGCGGTTTGGGCTGCGATCGCTAAATCCCAACTTGCAGGGTTGCCAATGCGAATTGCTGTTGCTAGGGTTTCGGGATGCGCCACTGGCTGACCGTGTACTAAGGGGGCTGCTCCTGCGGCTTGGAATCCCATCATCTTGGGTAGGCGATCGCACTTTCTGGCTTGATGATATTGACAAAATCCCATCCAATATGCTGTGATATTTCCGGCATTGCCCACGGGAATACACAACCAGTCTGGTGCATCACCCAATGCATCGACAATTTCAAAGGCTGCTGTTTTCTGTCCTTCTAGGCGGTATGGATTGACTGAATTCACCAAAGTGATCGGATAGCTTTCGGCCATCTCGCGGACAATTTCTAGAGCTTGGTCAAAATTACCTTTAATTGCCAATACTTCTGCGCCGTATAGTAATGCTTGAGCTAACTTGCCCAGCGCCACATAGCCATCGGGAATCAATACAAAGGCATTCATGCCTCCCCGTCTGGCATAAGCGGCAGCGGCGGCTGAGGTGTTGCCCGTGCTGGCACAAATGACTGCTTTTGCCCCTGCTTCCTTGGCCTTGGAAATTGCCATAGTCATCCCCCGGTCTTTGAAGCTGCCGGTAGGATTTAGACCGTCGTATTTTACAAAAACCCGTACTTGTCTGCCAATGCGTTCTGCGATCGCTGGCGCTGGTATTAGAGGTGTGTTGCCCTCCAACAGAGTCACAATCGGTGTTTCTTCGCTGACAGGCAAGTATTCGCGATAGGCTTCTATCAGTCCGGGCCAGGGTTGGCGATGAGATGTAGCAACAGACAGGCTCAAAGTCACGGGATTTAAAATTTCTTAATGTAAGGATTGGATATTTAGAAAGGCTGGCATAGGGAAGCGCAGGATGGGGAAGCTGAAGAAACTGAGTTTTTCTTTGCCCTGTCCCAGATCCTTAATTCCAAAAGAATATTACTACTTAAAGAATCTTATTTTTTCTGGTGGAGGTGTTTCACTTGCCATTTTTATTTAGAATATCTGTCTATTTTAACCGCCATAGTGACCTTATATTTAACAAATTGCCCAACATTTTTTCATAATTTAGCGGAATTCTTGATATGGTCTACATATAAATCTTGCGTAAATTCAGTAAACCGAAAAGTTTTGCGTTAGCGTTCGCGTTGGCGAAGCCTCTCGAAGAGAAGCGTCTCGTAGAGAAGCTCACCGTTCGCGTAGCGTTCCGAGATGAATAGCTGTGACACTATCTTTTAGTCTAAAATCAGTGCTGTTGAATACTTGTACTGAATAGCTCATTTGGACTCACAACATAAGTAAAGCTAATAAATCAGCCAAAAAGGTAAGGGTAGCTCCCCACCAGAATATAGTTTTGGTGGGGAGCTACCCTTACCTTTGTCTTCAAATTATTAGTTTTACTTATGTAACATCTATCAACGAAATTTTCAAAAACTGGATCAAAAAGTACAGTTTTTCAGAGAACAATCAGGTTTGCAATTATCCATCATTGAGCGATGGCTACGCCCGCCGTTGGCGTTCGCGTTAGCGTCTCTGAAAGAGAAGCCTCTCGTAGAGAAGGCATCGCAAAAGTTTTCGGTCTACTGATTTTCAATATTAGCAAGTTGACTCTCAATGTCTGATAATTGCACCACACCAGAGAAATTTTTACTACTCATCACAAAGGTGGGTGTGCCAGCAATACCCAATTTTTGAGCGAGTTGGATATTTTCCTCAATAGCAGTATTCGCAAGCAAGCGATCGCGCTCAAACTTTTGCAAATCCAATTTAAGTTTTTTGGCAATATCTAAATACAAATCTTTGCCAAGTCCCTTTTGATTAGTAAACAATGCATCGTGATATTCCCAGAACTTGCCCTGCTGATTTCCTGCCCAAGCAGCTTGTGCAGCTGGTAGTGCCTCAGCATGAATTTCAGTCAAGGGGAAATGTTTATAAGCCAATATGAAATCATTTTTATGCTTTGCTAGCAATAGCTTAAGTTTTTTATGTGCCTCAGCACAGTAGGGACATTGAAAGTCAGAGAATTCTACTAATACAATTTTTGATTGAGCCGAGCCGATAGTAGGAGAATCGCCAATAACTAGTTGCGGATTAATTTTTAAATCCTGTAAAAAAACCTGTTGTGCTTGCTTGAATTGCTGTTGCTGTTGCTCCTGATAGTCCTGCACGGATTCAATAATTACCTCTGGGTGTTCGCGGATAATTTGTAATACTTGCTGTTCTAGAGGGGGATTAATTTCGCTGACTGCTTGTGCAGGAAGTGACCAGCCTAATACTAGACAAAGTAAGCCTAACGTTATCCAGGTACGGAGATAATGAAATAATTGAGGCATATCAAAATAGTTAATAATTGCTTTGTTTGTTTTAACTAAAATATTTTAATACTTTGCCCAGAATTTAACATATTTTGGGCGATTTTTATTAGCTTTTTCTTAATATTTAACACTTTTGTTTTCAGAAGTACCCCGCTTTGCGGGGTAACTTCCGTTTAATGGTAGCGAAATTGATTAGAAATCGCTCTTTGACATGGTTAAGTGTCAATTTTGAGAAGCAAGGATTTTAGCCAAGGCGAAGTAGCTACACAGGAACGAATAGCTTGATTAATGACAATAGTGACCCAGTGGCTGATTTAGCTTCTTCTTTCACAACTGCTAATGGATCGGCACCGCCGATTTTTCTGTTACCTTTTGCATCGCACTGCGAACCTTAGAGGTGCGTTGATAGCGCCTTTGAGAATCCGTTTCTGGATTGCTTAAGAATCCCCATCCGCCTATGCTGTGGGGAGCATCAACCTGTTTTGTAATTGATTTGACTAAGGGATATGGTTTTTTCATTCCCTGCTTTTAGGACGTTTCCCCACCCCAATTTGTGAATTTTTCGAGTTACAGATAATTTTTCTACCCAAAAATCCACTTCAACCCCCAGATAGATATCTTGCACCTTCTTTAACTAGGTCAGAAAGCCGAATGGCACTAAGAAAAGCCAGCAATTCTGATTATGAGAATGGTTATAATACGGGAGTTTTGTATAGGTATAAATGACAACAACAACTATTCTCATGATGAGAATTGCCGAGTCATGGGTGAAAATGGCCACAGAGTTGCAATTAGAAGAGTGAGTAAACTTTCCCAATATTGGGAATTTTTGACTACCGTCTATTGTTCTAAAAGGGCGATAATAATTCATACAACCATAATTGACAGGCTATCAATTTAAGTATTGCTAAGTACCGTCGAGTGGACGGAAGCTTTGCACACTTGGGGCGATGTTTTCTTTGGAACACAGCCATTATGATCGCCGTCTCTTATGATTGAACCCAAAATCCATTAGAGTAATTGATTGAAAAGATACAATACTTTAATAAAGCTTAAAAGAGCATTATTATAATATTTCTAATGGTGTGAGTTAAATAGTGGATTTAATTAGCGATGCCTACTTATTTATCTAGTGTTTCCGATTGCGAGTCCCAGACTGCCTGGGTCAGTAAGTTAACCAAGTCTTATTATCAAGATGACCAGCAAGCTAAATTGATGCATTTACAAGCAGAGGTAGACTCTCTGTTGCAGCAATTGGAAAATCTGAAGCACCAACGTTTAGCCGAAACCAACCAAAAAGAAGAATAAGTCAGTCTTGTAGATAGCGATGTCTACGACGGGCTACGCCTACGCTTTTCCCCTTTTTAATTTAAATATTGAGTAAAGGGGAAATTTGAGTCAGGGGTGCGTTATTCAAAGCGCTGATTTTTCTCTGACCAGCGCCTCAAACTGTAGTTATGAGCATTTTCTACCAGTAAAGCTAAGGATTGCACCCCTGAAAGCTTGGCGATCGCAGAGAGTCTTTGTAAGTAATTTCCTGTAAAATCAGTGTAAATGACTTTATTTACATCAGACAAAATTATAGTCCGGTCACGGTGTTGCTCTGGTTTTTCTCCCTGAATTTCAGGTGTCGGCTGATTCAAGGATGCTATGGCTTCTGGTGAGATAGTCAGGATTATTTCTGATTGAGCGTTATTTGTTAAATCAATCACTTGAACGGGCCAATCACCCAATTTTTCCTGCATCTGTTCAAAGCTAGGAATATTACCAGTCGGAAGTTCACCAGATTTTTGTAAAGATTGCCACAGACTCGATAGCATTACCTTCACCCCTTGGGGATTTTGTTGATGCAGTTCTCGTAGAGTAATAGGAGATGGTTGCACCCATTCCAGTGCTGCATTGGTCAAAGCTAAAGGCTTGGGTTGGAGAACATCGTTTTGATTATCTGGAATTTTTGGGCCAGCAGCTAATAGGCGCAAAACTTTACCCCGTAGTTGCACCGCTTTGATAGCGGCGATAGTAATTTTTTGTTCTCCATTTGGCAACCACACTATAATCTGGATTTCCGGGTCAGAAGTGATTCCCAAAGTTTTCCAGAAAAATTTGGCGGCATCAGTTTTCGGTGGGTTGAAATTCTCAAAGGGGAAATTTAGCCAGCGTTTCCCGTCATTAAATGCACTCACCTCCACCTGATACCAAACTTGGTTATCCGTAAGTTTCAAATTTGCTGGGGAATTTGGTTGCAGCCATTCGGTATTGGTAACTTGAGTAATTGGTTGCACCGTACCAACAATCTGACTAAGGTGAGTAGAGGATATTTGCGATGTACCCTCACCATTGAGTCTTGCCAACAAACTTTGAATATAGTCAAGGTTCTCTTTGGTAATTTTTGGTTGCGCCTTTAACCAAGAATTAGCATGTCCTTCTCCCCGCTGCGCTGCTAAAATCAACGCAAACCAAGCTTGCACCTCTCGTCTATTTGGGTTCACCTGCAACGCCGCCACTGTGCGATTCCACAACCGTTTTTCATCAGCTTTGAGTAGAGTAGCAATTTCTTGGGCATTATGTGGCGACGCTTCAAATACCTGTAAAGCTTTCTCCCAGCGGCCATCAATCAAATCTGCTAGCACTTCTTGACTAGGACTTGCCCAAATTTTCTGGGCTTGAGTTTTAGTAAGTTGAGAATGCAAGCGAATCAAATCCATTTGCGCTTGTGCTACTTCTGGTAAAACTCCTTTGCGCTGTTTCTTGATGAATTTCAACCATTCAAAGGCTGGTGTCCACAATCCACTACGAGCAATTGACAGGGCACTTTGGTATCCAGAATCCTTGAAGGTCGATGATTTGAGGTTAATCGCCTCCAATTGAATTGGTTTGAGGAATAACTTTAGAGGTTTGACTTGGTAAACCTGTAAGTGCGGTTCTAAACCTACTGTTTGATCGACAACTAACTCTTTTGTACCATCACCAGTTACCTGCTGCCATTTGGGCAATTGTCCATTAGGACTAATCCAAGACAACATTTGTAGTAAATTCGTGCGTTCTGGATTGTAGTATACGACGTAACCGTAGTGGATGGAACCAGCTGCTTGTTGGCGTTTACCCCGCAAATCAAACCAAACCCCTGATGATGGTGTCTTACCTTCAAAGCGTTGCACTTCAGTTAAAGGTAGGGGAATACTGATATCCTGGGGTTCTGAAGTTTCATCAAGCAGAGAAGAAATCAAAAAGGATTCATCTGGGCCAGTTATAGGTAATTGAGTTGCTAGATAGTAATAATTTTCTGACTGAGATTTAAACTCTAACTCAACTGATAGCTCGTAAACCCTGAGTTCCACCAGTTCTTCACAATCAAATTGACAATTAGCACGTTGTTGAAAAACTGGTAGTAAAAATGAGGTTTTCACATCCTGATGTAAAGGTAGAGTTTCCCCAAATATTTGGTTTTTTTTACTCAAATCGAGTTGAATTTGTTTGAGAGTTTGGGGACGTTCGTGCTTACCAAGGGGGATTTGTGCCCATGCAGGTAAAATTTTATTTAGCCAGCTTACCTCGTCTGGATTGTAGATGAAGAGAACACTAATCCAGGCAAAAGCCATAACTAGACTAGCACTACTTAAGATAATTGCGTAGGCGCAGCCCGTCGTAGACATCGCTAGTATTGACGACAACCAACTTCCTCGTTTTAGCTTTTTCTGGGGTTTTTTAACGACGCGTTTCATCGCACCAGCACGAGGTTGATTTAGTTTAGAGGCTTTTGGCTTCAGCTTGCGTGAACGATTTGCCATAGATTCGGGATTAGAGAATTGAGGATTAGGGATTGAGAAACTCTTTCCTAGTGCCCAGTCCCCATTCCCCAATACCCTGTTATACTCGCCCTTGCAAAAGTTGCCCAGAAGCATTAAGTCTAATTTGGGACAAAATCCGTAAATGTCCCCATGTGAACGCTAGGCAATCGGGAATACACTCTTCACTTAAGTATGTGAGCAGAGTGTAAAAAATTGAAAGGTAGACTTATTAGCCGCAGTCATCGCAAAACCTGGATGCTCGCATGGTTACTAATTGCGGGAATAAATGGAGTTGCACAAAAAGCATTAGCACAAGAGTACATCAATACAGAAACTACTCAGGAGATAGGAGTTAAGGGCGATAATATTATGCCCTTATCTTCCTCCTTCTCTCCAGAAGAACCGATGAACCAAGTTACATCGGTATCTCAACTCAAGGATGTACAACCCAACGATTGGGCATTCCAAGCCTTGCAGTCTTTGGTAGAACGTTATGGTTGTATAGCCGGCTATCCAGACAGCAACTATCGCGGTAATCGCGCCTTAACTCGGTATGAATTTGCTGCGGGTGTAAATGCTTGTTTAGATAGAGTCAACGAATTAATCGCTACAGCCACCAGCGATTTAGTCACTCGCGAAGATTTAGCAATATTACAAAAATTACAGTCAGAATTTGCTCCTGAATTAGCAACTTTGCGGGGTCGTGTCGATAATTTAGAAGCCAAAACTGCTGAAATTGAAGCCAACCAATTCTCAACAACAACTAAACTCAGTGGACTACTGATAGTTGGCATTCAAGGACGAACTAACAATCGTGGTGATGTTAATCCTAGAGATGGACAAAAAGATACAGATGATGCAGGGACAAATATTAATGTTATTTCCCTGGCACAGTTGTATTTAACTAGTCAAATCACTCCCAGTAGTTACTTGTTTACAGGTCTTTTAGATGGTAAAGGAAAAACTACACCTAGATTTACCAATAGTGTTTCCCGGAATGATGTTTTACTTGGCTACGAATTTCCTACAGATAGCTTGATTGTAAGTGACCTAAATTTTCATTGGCTGGTGACAGATAAATTAGCAGTAATGGTAGGAACAGAAGGCGTAAGTATGCCAGCTGCTTTCCGAGGCCCCAATCGGGTAGAAAGTGCTGCAACCGGGCCATTATCTTATTTTGCCCAAAGAAACCCAATTTTAAATATGGGATATGGTCACGGCGGTATAGCTATTGATTGGCAATTTGCTAAACGTGCTAGTTTACAAGCAATTTATACTAGTTATCTACCAGGAAATCCCGGTAAAGGTAGCGGTTTATTTGATGGAACCACCACTACAGGTGTGCAATTACTGCTGACACCAACCGATACTCTAGATTTAAGTTTGTATTACGTTAATAATTACGCTTCAGATGGTTGTTTGCTAACCTTTGTTGGTGATGAATGCTTAACTACAGTTAATACGACTACCGGAAAATCAGCACCGCTACAAACTAACGGTGTGGGTGCAACTCTCACTTGGCAAATTTCTCCCCGTATTAGTGCAGGTGCGTGGGGTGGTTATACTAAATCTTATATTCCTGGGCAATCAGGAAGTGTAGAAACGACAAATTATATGGTGTTTCTAAATTTCCCTGATTTATTTGCTAAAGGAAATTTAGGAGGAATTTATGTCGGTCAACCTCCTAAAATCACTAGTAGTGACTTATCTATAGGGAATAATGTCCCTGATTTTATCAATACAGGTTTAGGACGTGCAGGTGGACAACCAGGTACGACCACTCAAATTGAGGCATTTTATCGTTTTCAGCTAACAGATAATATCAGTATTACACCAGGGATAATTCATCTTATCCAGCCTGGTAACACACCAGATAGTGACTCAGTTACTATCGGCATTCTGCGGAGTACTTTTAGTTTTTAGTTTTAGTTTCACATAATCAGAAGATTCTGCGGCTTCCCACAGGATGCCTTGTAAGATAGCGCTCAGAACTTTGGGAGATGTGGAGATTGCTCTAGCTGTATAACTGAGAATTCAACCCGATTTAACTTTTTTGCGTTGCTCCCATCTCATAACCATAACTCTTCTATCCAATGCACCATCTTCTATTTTGGCGCATCTTCATACAGAATTGGTATAAGTGGCATGAACGTTCTGTGAAACATGAGAGTTAAAATTTTAAAACGCAGAGGGGCGCAGAGGGAAGCGCAAAGGTTCGCAGAGAATTAACTCCTCTGCGTTCCTTTGCGTTCTTTTGCGTTAAAAAAAAAGGATATATTATGACTACAAAATTAGATGCTCTGATTAATTCTCTAGAAGGCATAGAAACTATTACCGACTCTACCCAAGTAGCAAAATTATCCCAGGATTATCACACTTTTAGCCCCGTGTTAGTGTCGAAACTAGAGGGAAAAGTTGGGGATATCGTAGTGCGTCCCGCGAATGAAGCAGAGGTTTTAAAAGTTGCAGCTGCCTGTGCAAAACATCGTATACCTGTAACTGTGCGAGGTGCGGGAACTGGGAATTATGGGCAATGTGTACCGTTGCACGGTGGCGTAATTTTAGATATGACGCGCTTGCAAGAGATTCTTTGGGTAAAACCAGGGGTGGCGAGGGTAGAAGCTGGGGTGAAGTTGGCAGCTTTGGATAAAAAAACACGAGAAATCGGCTGGGAAATCCGTATGGCACCCTCCACGTACCGCACTGCGACAATTGGCGGATTTATTGCTGGGGGAAGTGGCGGTATTGGCTCGATCCAATATGGGTTACTAGGCGATCGCGGTAATATCTTAGCATTGCGAGTGATAACTGTAGAAGATGAACCCCGTGCGATCGCATTACGCGGCGATGATGTCCAAAAGGTAAATCATGCTTGGGGAATTAATGGGATTATCACTGAAGTCGAAATTCCTTTAGGGCCGGCTTATCCTTGGGCAGAAGTCATTGTCACCTTTGATGACTTTATGACAGCAGCAAAGTTTGGTCAGGCAATTGGCAATGCTGATGGCATGATTAAGAAGTTGATTTCTGTCTTTGCATCCCCAATTTCCCAATATTTTCACGCAGTACAAGAGTATATTCCTGAAGGGACTCACTCAGTATTCTTGATCATTTCTGAACCGAGTTTGGAATTCTTATCGGCTTTGGTGCAGCAATACGGCGGTCTGATTACATATAAAAAATCAGCCGAGGAAGCAGCCAAAGGTACACATTTAGCGGAATTTAGCTGGAACCACACTACCTTGCTTGCCCGGAGTGTAGATGCTGGTATTACATACTTACAAAGTCTCTTTCCTAATGATGGCAGTTTGCAACTAGTAGAGCAGATGTATAATTATTTCGGCGATGAGGTAATGATGCATTTAGAATTTTTTCGGGTGAATGGTGTCGTAGTTCCTGGTGCATTGCAACTTGTGCGCTACACCACAGAAGAACGCCTCAATGAAATTATCCGCTATCACGAAGAACAGGGTGTGAGTATTGCTAATCCTCATACGTATATTATTGAAGACGGCGGCAGAAAAGTTATCGATCCTGAACAGTTAAAATTTAAAGAAATAGTCGATCCTTATGGGTTGATGAACCCCGGTAAAAGCAAGGTTCTTCAATTCCAAATTCAAAATTAGCAAACTACAGAAACATATATCAGAAATTTCTCTGTATATTTGTGTAACCTACATCCAAAAAGCTAGTTGCTGGGCGTTTATAATTTGTGGTTTGATTTTAACAGCCGTGGGGATAACCCAAAATCCAACATTCCAATAATCGCCCATGATTGAAATTGACGGTTCCTACGGAGAGGGAGGCGGACAAGTTCTTCGCACTTCCTTAAGCCTAGCCGCCATCACCGGTGAACCCATACGAATTACAGGCATTCGCGCTGGACGCAAAAAGCCAGGATTAGCAGCACAACACTTAACAGCAGTTAGGGCGGCGGCGAGAATTTGTAATGCCCAACTACGGGGTGATGCTTTGGGTTCAATGCTGCTGGAATTCATCCCAGGTAGTGCGGTGCAAGCGGGAATTTATACCTTTGATGTTAGTAAAGCACAACAAGGTGGTTCTGCGGGTGCGATCGCTCTAGTTTTACAGACAATTCTTTTACCTTTGGCATTAGCATCTGGAAATTCTCTGGTGACACTAAAGGGTGGAACTCATGTAAACTTTAGCCCGACAGCGACGTACATTGAGCAAGTTTATCTGCCCATACTGCAACGCATGGGTGTAGAAGCCCAAGTCAAGTTAGGCGCTTGGGGGTGGTATCCCCAAGGTGGGGGAGAGGTAGAGTTACAGGTAGATGGCGGTGGTAAACTCGGTGGGATCGACTTGTTGGAACGAGGCGATTTACAACAGGTGCGGGGATTAGCAGTGGTGACGGAATTGCCTTCCCATATTCCGCAACGGATGGCGAATCGTGCGGAGAATTTGTTACGGGAGGCCCATTTAAAGGTTACTGTACAGACCTTAAGAGAAAGAGGTGTAGCACCTGGGGCGGGTATTTTTTTAACTGCTGAGTATCAGAATAGTTTAACTGGATTTGGTGGATTTGGGCGTTTGCGGTTGTCGGCGGAAACAGTTGCAGAGATTGCTTGTCAGCAACTGCTTGAGTTTCATTACACCGGCGCACCAGTGGATGAACATTTAGCAGATCAGCTATTATTGCCAGCTGCTTTAGCTTCACAGGAAAGTCATTACCGGGTGGCTGAGGTAAGTAGACATTTAACGACGAATGCAGCCGTAATTGAACAATTTGGGTTGGCGCAGATTAGGGTAAATGAAGCCGAGAAAATCGTGTCGGTAATACCTGTAATTGGTGGATAAAATTAAAGACTAAACACTTTCTTAAGAGCCTTGATTTTTGTAGTATCAATGCCACATTCAAGTTTAGAGATAGGATTTAAGCTTTTCCACTTGCCTTTACTAGCGCTGAATATAATATCAGATGATTTTTCTATATCAATAGCTTCAAAGCCATCTATTTGAGATTTTGATAAATAACTCAAACGAATAAATACTTCATCTCTTGATGCAGATTTAATACTCACAACTTCTGGTGGGGGTAACTGTGGTAAAGCTTGTAATGGTGAGAGAAAAAATACTTTTGCAAGAGCATCCAACTTTTTGCCTTTAGTAATTCCACACCTCAAGGTAAGAATTGGGTTAAAATTAGACCAAGTTTTGCGATTAGACTCTGCAATTCGTTTTGTGGTAACAATAGGATTTACACTCTTTAAAGCGCTACTTGGTTCTGATATTAAGTATTTGAGTGCAGCTAGAATAGTATCCTGTGATGCTGTATTCAAATTTACTTTAGGTAAAACTTCTCTAGCTAAAATTTTTGCTTGCTCAATACTTTGAGATTCTGGTGAGATGACTATGCACCAGACTCGCTCTAACTTAGCTTGTTGAGCAACTGCATATACAAAATGATTACTAACAACTTGATATTGATAGTCACCGATTTCTTTAACAATAACAGGAATCCAGTTTCGCCCATCAGCTTGTAGGATAGACTCTGCTGCTGCTTGGATGATAAATTCAGATTCGGAAAACTTCTCTCCAGGCTCAATATAAGTTAGCTTCAAATGCATTAGTTTGCCGATATTATCAAAATCACTCATATAATAAAGTACTCCTTAGCTAGATCGAGATAATATTTTGCAGCAGTAGAATCCTTAAAAGCTGCTGGAATTCGAGCAAAGGCTGCACCTGCTACAATTGCATAACTTGGCAAACTAAATATTTTTGTATTGGTGTTGGTGTCAGCTTTTATATACTTAGGATAAAAATAAGGAAGTAAATTAAACTTTGATGCTTTGATCTCTCTGTTAATAATAGCTACAATTTCCTGATTTGCTATTTTAAGCTGAGGAGGAGTGATATTTTCACCATTAAAAAATATAGGTAAGGCGATTGGCCCACCATCTTGTCTAACTGCCTTAATTTTTGGTACTAACTCTTTAATTACTTTAGCGGCATTATCTAGGGATGCTAAATTATTGTGTTTTGTAGGTATCAAAACAGCATCACAGGCGTAGAGACTACTTTGACTAAAAAACATCCAGTTTGTCGGACAGTCAATGAATATATAATCATATTCATACACAAAAGCTTTTAGAACATCTTTTAACCTAGCAGATCCCTTTTCAATTCTTGTAGCTAAGTCTTGTTCTGTAAAATTTCCCAGTTTTGGATCTGCGGGAATAACGTCAAATTGTAATGATTTACCAGATTTAAATTTGACTGTAAATGGTTGAACTGTATCGTGAATGTCTAAATCTCTATCCGATAGACAATCATATAAGCTGATTTTTCCTACCTGTAAACCAAGAGATTTAGTTAAATCTCCTTGTTGTGGATCAAAGTCGATTACTAAAACTTGTTTACCTTGTTGTGCAAGAGTGGCTGCTAAATTAGCAGTTGTTGTAGTTTTGCCCACACCTCCTTTATTGTTGTAAAGACAAACAGTTAAAGCTTTGGGAGGATTGTAAATTAAATGTTTGATATGGGAAATAATAGCATTAATATTATCTTTTTTAATTAAAATACTTGGACTTGCAGGAAATACAACTTTTCCATGTCGCCGGAATAACTGAATATGAACTGAATTAGTAATAATTCCCCATTGAGATGTATTGCACTTAGAAGCAAGTAAATATCTTTTTATTTGCTCTCTAGTATTTATATATTGAGGAGTGCCTTCTGATAAATTAATCTTGGCTCCTGAACCTGTTGCTCGTGCCTTAACTTCAACAAGTAAATAGGGATTAGTCTTAGAGAACACAAAATTATCACCATCAGTATTTTTGCGAACAGCAAAATCTACTGTTCCATTTCCTGTGGAAAATTCTGGAACCTGCTCTTGTTGATTAAATCCCAGTGCCTCTATAAAGTCTTCTACAAATCTCTTGCTGATAAGCGCCTCATTACTCTCATCAGGTAAAATGTTGTCTAAAATGTGGTTCCAGTCTGTAAGTAGCATTGCTTAATAAGCAAACGGGAACAATGACAAAACCGTTTGTTTGATTCATTGAATCAAATTTGCTACTTAATCGACCTCAGTATTTTTATCTAATTGGATTGATTACTAGATTAAAGCTTTTTCTTAAAAGCAGGACTCTTGCATCTAGTAAATTATACTCTTGGATAAACCTCTGAGCTTTGTCGATGAACGTTTGAGCTTTGTGGATGAATGTTTGAGCTTTGTAGATGAATGTTTGAACTTTCTGGATGAACGTTTGAACTTTCTGGACGAACGTTTGAGCTTTCTGGACGAACGTTTGAGCTTTCTGGACGAACGTTTGAGCTTTCTGGACGAACGTTTGAGCTTTGTAGATGAACGTTTGAACTTTCTGGATGAACGTTTAAGCTTTCTGGATGAACCCTTGAGATTTATCGATAGACCTAATTTTTGTCAATGGGATCGTGCATGGAGTGTTCAGCAAAATAGAAATTTGCCCTATTCCCAACACTAGAAATAAGACAAAGGAGTTTTTATAAGGGGAGATAGAAAACTTTTGAGAAGTACAGCAGCGTAAATAATTAAAGGTTTGTAGTGATGATTTTAGTCCTCTCTGCGAGACGCTACGCGAACAAATCAGGGCTGAAACACTTACTATAGAATAATATTCAGATTTTTTATATTACTTAATATAGTTTGATTTATTCTCGCTGACTTACTTGGTTTATCTAGGAGCATTTGCAATTAAAACCATAAAGCTGCATTGATTGCAACAATAAGCAACTGACAAATTTACAAGGCGACTGCAAGTAAGGTTGGGACTAAGTTCAGACGTTCCTAATATTTACTACTTACCTAACATAACTAGACAGCATTGAAGTAGCTGTTAGAAAACATGGTAATAAATTTATTAGTGACAGATATAGAATTGGAACAAAACCATGATTGATGAACAAGAAATAGAAAAATTGTGGCAAGCTTTCAAAGTATTAGACGTAGACGGCAACGGAGCGATCTCAACCGAGGAACTGGGGGAGGTAATGCGATCGCTAGGGCAAAATCCCACGGAAGCGGGTTTGCGTGACTTGATTAAGGAGATTGATGTTGACTTGTCAGGCACTATTGACTTTGAAGAATTTAAAACGCTGATGATCGCGAAAGTAGGCGATCGCGAAAGCCGCCTCAAGTTAGCCTTCAGTGCCTTTGATGAAGACGGTAGCGGTGAAATTACTGCCGTTGAACTGCGGACAGTGATGACTCAGTTTGGGCTGACAGACGCTGAATTGAAAGAGATGTTGCAGGAAGTAGATCATGATGGCGATGGCTCAATTGACTTTGAGGAATTCTGTCAGCTAGTACCGGAGGAGTCAGAAAGCAAAACTGGTTATCAAGACTCACCGATTTCCCTGAACAGTTCGCTCAAGACAGTTGCTACTTCCAATGAGGCCGCAGCAGCCAGCACCCAGCCGACGCCAGAAGCAACGACTCCAGAGTTGGCACAGTTAAGAGAACAGTTAGCGCAACAACCAAACTCACCGAATCAGAAAAAAAGCGGTACGTCTCCCTTACAAATGCAGATTGGTTTGTTTCGTTTGATTCAAGGAGCAGCCTATCGCAGTTTCCGTGAGAGTTTCTCTGCAAATCACGAAACTCACTTGCGCGTGAAAAACTTGCCATACAAAATTACTGATTTTGTGGAGTTTGTTAAACAGGCGATCGCACTGTACAAAGCATTAGGTATAGTATCCGAAGATTGCTACCCCGTCCTGGATGCAGTAGTTGAATCAATTGCCGATGAATATGCCCGATTACAGGAGCGGATCAAAAACTGGCAAACAGTGGCAAAAACACCAGAAATGTTGGCAGAACAGCAAGCGATTTTAGAAGCGCGGAGTAAATTTGCCAATGTCAAAGAAAAGTTTGCTGCCGGAGTCGAGTTTGCAATTACGATTAAAAAGAAAAGTCTTAGCCTGGGTGACATCGTAGAAGGTGTGCTGGCTATTAACGAACTCAATCGTCTGCGGGGAATAGAACTGAACGAAGAAATGGCTCCACCACCAACTAAATCTCAGGCAAATCCAAAAGACTATTTGCACAAGTGGAACCGCGTCATTCTCTCCCAAGCAACTGAAGAAATAGATGGTGCAATCATGCCAGTAGCATACTGGTATGAAGACTTTATGCCGAAGTTGTTGGCAGCGTTTAGTGTTTCTAGCACAGCAGATATCCAAAGTAACACCGTACCCAACCAGGCGGCTTTGGATGAATGGTATCAGTGTACAAAAAACTCAGGAGAATTTAACCGCTACGGGGCGGATGTCGCCGAAAATTTTCCCCGTTGCACTCCCAAACAAAAACTCATACTCAAACAAGCATGGCGGTTAACGCATCACTACCTGAATGGAGTGCAGAAACGCCGCGAACGCCTAGAGTTTGGGCGAGAATCAGGGGCGCTATCGCAGTATGTAGCATTCATTGATGTCTATCTAGATCGGACTGAGGTGAAGGATTCCCAAATGCGAGTCAGCTTCCCCTACTACATTGGCCCGGCTGTGTGGCGCTTCTTCCATACCACAGCTGAGATTGTGTCTACCAAGGCACCAGAACAGCAAAAAGCCGCAGTCGCAATCTTCAAAGATTTCTTCCAACTGTTTGCCACAATGTACCCCTGTCCTTACTGCCGACACCACCTGAATATGTATGTTGTCCAAAATAAGGAAGTGGATATGTATCCTGTAGAATACCTGGTGCTTGGGCGCGATCCTAACCTGACTGACTTTGAGGTGTCACTAGAGGCGAAATTATTCACTGTCGTAGATGGTTCCTCCCTGCGGTTATTCTTCTGGAAACTGCATAACACCGTTTCTTCTTCCATTGCGCGATCGGAAGAATGGTATCACAAGGATGAGAAAGCGTTCTACACCACCCGTTTTTGGCCCAGCCTTGACTCTGAGTTAGCAAGAGCCAATGCACTCAAATACACCAGCATAGAAACTGCTCGCATCTACAACATCTACGGAATTCTCAAGCCATTGGCACGGCTGACAGGGGTAAAAACGGAATTGCCAAAGCTGCTGGAGAAGGGCGATGCAAATAATCTCAAGGAAGCGTGTGTAGTTGCACAGAACCACATCAAAGATTTAGAGGAAGCTGTCATTATCGGGCTGTTTCTCCAAGAAACATACTACTTTGAGCCTAGCCTTGTGGATAAACCTCCACTCTTCACCCCTGAAGAAGAAGAGTTTGCCCGAACTGGTATGTTTACAGAAACGATTTAAATACTTATAGGACTAGCCCTTCAAGGTGGGTAAAAATTTTGGTCAAAAAATTCCTCTTTAATCTTTTTACTCTGTGTTTTCTGCGTCTGGAGTAGTTAAATAAATTACTTTTTAACCGCACAGACGCAGAGCGCACAGAGAGAAAAAGAGAGATTTTACCAGTCATCTTGAAAGGGGTAGTCCTAACCTAGAATGCTTTAATTCCGCTTCTTCATTACTTGTTATGCTAAAAACGTCTATAAATTAGCTCACATCCCTTGCTGGGTAATAAAGACAGCTTTTAATTTTGACGTTTTAGCTTTTGGGAAAAAATCTAGGTTGTAACTGCCTGAAACCCTTTCTTTTAAAGGCGAATTCCTAATTTTAGTTTAAAATTTAGCATAACACCTACGGAAGAGCCTTAATTCCTCTCCTTGAAAGTTTCGTTGGCAGGGGAATATTTAGCGCTACCCATTAAAACCCGTTTATTTGACCTACAGCGTGCCAAATGCTTGTGGCTAGCGATCGCCGTTGCAACATTATGGATTGATTGTCTAATGAGAATCGCCCTTGGTAGCTAGCTTGAAATATCGATGATATAAAGGAGACAATAAAAATAGCCAAAGTAAAAGCTTGCCCCGAAAAGGCAATTTCAAAGCTTTGAAAAGTCACAGCATTGGCATCTCACGCTGTATATGCCTTTGAATATCCTCTAAAATAAGTGTTTATAAGCGTAAATGTCTAACTTATAGAGGATTTTTTCTAAAAGACAACCACCGATGTAGCCTGTAACCGACACATGACCAATCGAGAGGAATTAATGAAGAACGAGTCAACGTTAGCAAGCAACGCCGACGTAAATTTCCTTATCGGTGGAGGTGAAATGGGTGCTAGGATGCGAGAACAGGATTGGTCAAAAACGTCCCTTGGCCCAACACAGCACTGGCCACAGAGTTTGAAGACTGCCGTGCGAATTATGCTAACTTCCCGTCAACCCATGTTTGTTTGGTGGGGCGAGGAACTGATTAACCTTTACAATGACGCTTACAAGGCGATTATTGGCGGCAAACATCCAGAAGCACTTGGGCAGCCAGCTTCATACGTGTGGCGGGAAATTTGGGATCAGGTTGGGCCTCGCGCCGAATCAGCGATGCTGAAGAATGAGGGTACTTACGACGAAGCGCTGCTGCTAATTATGGAGCGCAACGGCTATCCAGAAGAAACCTATTATACTTTTTCATATAGCCCGGTTCCTAATGACCAAGGCGACACAGGCGGGATCATCTGCGCTAATACAGAGGACACGCAGCGGATTATTAGTGAGCGTCAGTTGGCACTTTTGCGCGAACTAGCGGCGAGGACGGCAGACGCGCGAACATTCGATGAAGCCTGTACGTTGAGTGTGAGTTGTCTGGAGAGCAACCCTTACGATCTCCCTTTTGCAATGATTTATTTGGTCGATCCCGATAAGCAGCAAGTTTTTCTGGCTGGAACTTGCCGCATTGGGCAAAACCACGTAGCAGTTCCCGAAACAGTGGCTCTCGATGCTGATGGGGTTTGGCCCTTTGCAGAAGTGATCGGAACACATCAAGCCAAACTGATTTCCGGTTTGGAAATGTCTTTTAGTAGTCTACCTTGTGGCGTTTGGCAGCGATCGCCCCACCAAGCGATCGCAGTACCTATTGCCGCATCCGGTCAAACCGGAAAAGCTGGTATCTTAATCACTGGTTTGAACCCCTTCAGGCTATTCGATGACAATTATAAAGGATTCATTGATTTAGTTGCGGCTCAAATTGCAGCCAGCATCGCTAACGCCCAAGCTTACGAGGAAGAACGCAAACGTGCTGAAGCCTTGGCAGAAATCGATCGCGCCAAAACCGTCTTTTTCAGCAACGTCAGCCACGAGTTCCGTACCCCACTTACTCTAATGTTGGGGCCATTAGAAGACACCTTAACCACTTGTGGTACTCTGCTTCCAGCCAAAGAGCGAGAGCAGCTAGAAATGGTGCAACGCAACGGACTTCGGCTGCTGAAACTGGTCAACAGCTTGCTAGACTTTTCACGCATTGAAGCCGGAAGGGTTCAAGCTTCTTATGAAGCCACTAACCTTGCCACCTTCACCGCAGAACTAGCTAGTGTATTTCGTTCCGCTGTAGAACGGGCAGGGATGCAATTATCAGTTAATTGTCCTTCCTTGCCAGCACCAGTGTATGTAGATCGGGAGATGTGGGAAAAAATTGTTCTTAACCTGCTCTCGAATGCCTTCAAGTTCACGATGGCTGGAGAAATTGCAGTCAGTTTGCAGTGGTCAAATAACCGTATTGAGTTTGCAGTCAAAGACACAGGAATCGGTATCCCAGCAGAAGAAATCCCCCACCTTTTTGAACGATTCCACCGCGTCAAAGGGGCGCAAGGACGAACTTTTGAAGGGTCAGGAATTGGATTATCACTGGTGCAAGAATTGGTGCAAATGCATGGTGGAACAGTTGATGTTACCAGTCTTCTCGGAGTAGGCAGTTGCTTTACCGTGTCAATTCCAACAGGATATGCTCATTTGCCTCCAGACCGGATTAGTGCCCCGCGAACTTTAGCTTCAACTGCATTAGGTGCAACACCTTATTTAGAAGAAGCCCTGCGGTGGCTACCGGAAGAAGAGAGCAGGGGAAGCAGGGGGAGAATCTATATATGATGTGTAGTCTTCTTGAACTATTTCTTCTCCCCCTGCCCCTCCGCTCCTCTGCTCCCTCTGCTCGGATTCTCTTGGCTGATGACAACGCAGATATGCGTGATTATGTCAATCGGCTATTAAGTCAGCAATATGAAGTGGAAGCAGTGCCAGACGGTTTAACTGCTTTGGAGTCTGCTCGTGGACGTGTCCCCGATTTAGTACTGACAGATGTGATGATGCCTGGATTAGATGGCTTTGGACTGCTGCAAGCATTACGAGCCGATCCGCTGACGCAAAAAGTTCCCATCATTCTATTGTCGGCACGGGCGGGAGAAGAGGCACGGGTGGAAGGGTTAGAAGCGGGAGCCGATGATTATCTGATTAAACCTTTCTCTGCCCGTGAATTGTTGGCGCGGGTAGAAGCAGCCCTAAAAATGGCTCGTCTCCGCCAAGAAGCTATGGAACGCGAGCAAGGGTTGCGAATTGAAGCTGAGGTTGCTAAAGCACACCTAGAGACTGTCATCGCTGGCATCCAAGACCAGTTCTTTGTGTTGGATCGAGAGTGGCGTTATACTTTTGTCAACGATCGCGTAGCAGATGTTGTTGGCATCCCAAAAGAAGAGTTGCTAGGCAAGATCATTTGGGAAGTGTTTCCCGATGTGGTTCAAAGCGAGTTTGATACCCAAGTTCATCGAGCGATCGCCCAAAACACCGTTGTTCAGTTTGAATACTTTTATGCGCCTTGGCAGCGCTGGTTTGAGAACCGCGTCTACCCTTTTGCAGAAGGAGTCAGCGTTTTTGTTACAGAAATTAGCGATCGCAAACAAGCAGAAAAAGCACTTCGGGAAAGCGAAGAAAAGTTCCGCAACATGGCTGATAATGCCCCCTTCATGGTTTGGGTGACAGATACCAATAACTACTGCACCTATCTCAGTCAAAGCTGGTACGATTTTACAGGTCAGAACGAGGAAATGGGTCTGGGATTTGGCTGGTTAAATGCTGTGCATCCAGAAGACTATAATGACACCAGGAATGTTTTTCTGGAAGCTAATAGGAGTTACTCGGCCTTCCGTTTGGAGTACCGCTTGCGGCGCAAAGATGGCGAATATCGCTCTTGTATCGATGCCGCGAATCCGTGGTTTGGGGTGGACGGTGAGTTTAAAGGTTACATCGGCTCAGTCATTGACATTACCGAACGCAAAGTCGCAGAAGCCGAACGCGATCGCCTCCTAGAACTTGAGCAAGCTGCCAGAACTGAAGCCGAAAGAGCCAACCGGGTTAAAGATGAGTTTCTGGCGGTACTTTCCCATGAATTGCGATCGCCTCTGAATCCGATTCTTGGTTGGGCGAGACTCTTGCAGACTCGTGAGTTTGAACCAGCAGCCCTAAAGAAAGCGATCGCAACTATCGAGCGGAATGCTCAATTACAAGCTCAACTAATTGAAGATTTGCTTGATGTCTCTCGGATCTTACAAGGCAAGCTCAACCTGAAGATGTTACCTGTCAACCTAGTACTTGTGATTGAGGCGGGATTGGAAACAGTCCGTTTGGCAGCAGAAGCTAAAAATATTCAAATTCAGATGATGCTGGATGCTTCTTTCGGGCAAGTTTTGGGTGATTCTAGTCGTTTACAACAAGTTATTTGGAATCTCTTATCGAATGCCGTTAAATTCACTCCTGAAGGAGGAAAAATTGATATTCAACTAGAGTGCGTTGACGCTCAAGCTGAGATTACCGTCAGCGACACAGGTAAGGGAATCAACCCTGAGTTTCTGCCTTATGTGTTTGAATATTTTCGTCAGGCTGATGGCACGACAACCCGAAAATTTGGTGGATTGGGGTTAGGGTTAGCAATTGTGCGTCATTTGACCGAATTACATGGCGGCACGATTCAGGCAGAAAGTTTAGGTGAGGGGCAAG
Source organism: Nostoc sp. 'Peltigera membranacea cyanobiont' 210A (assembly GCF_002246015.1). Classification (GTDB taxonomy): domain Bacteria; phylum Cyanobacteriota; class Cyanobacteriia; order Cyanobacteriales; family Nostocaceae; genus Nostoc. The sequence continues at coordinate 485,421 of NZ_NOLJ01000005.1, read as the reverse complement.
GAGCTATTTTCCGAGTTAGGCTACCACTAATTAAAAAAGATTTAACCCCAAAACAAGATATAAATGTTGCTGCATTAAATCCTTCTCCTTTTCCTGAAATCCTTGCAGGCATCCAAATCTTAGTTGTAGATGATGACAATGATACCCGTGACTTCCACACATTTGTACTAGAACAGGCTGGAGCAATGGTGACAGCAGTGACATCAGCAAAAGAAGCATTACAAATTTTGGCAAAGTCAGAACCAGATATGCTGCTCAGTGATATTGGGATGCCAGAGATGGATGGCTATATGCTGATGCGCCAAGTTAAAGCATTGCAGGCAAACCAAGCCAAACAAATTCTGGCGATCGCTTTAACCGCTTATGCTGGAGAAATCAATCAGCAACAAGCACTTGAATCAGGGTTTCAAAAGCATCTGTCCAAACCCGTCGAACCAGAGGAGTTAGTCAAGGCAATTGTAACTCTAATTGGTAGAAGTGGGCATATCTAAGTATAGGGGAGCCAATTTCAAAGTCCCTCTCCCAAAATTGGGAGAGGGATTTAGGGTGAGGGCTTTTGATTCATGTCTTAATTTATTAACTTGTTTCAAAGATTTTGTTGTTTATTGAGGTCGATTGATTCTTCAAAAAAATATATTTACTCTGAATTAATCTAGCTAAACGCTGTTACTAATCTGGCTAATTTTACCTTTATTTTGTAACTTCAATTGTTAATCTAACTCCTCATTTTGTTGCTTAATTGCACAAAATACATCGGCAATTACTTGAGGCTTCAGTATAAATTTTAGTATGTGCTACTAAGTTGCTTACTCAGCTAAATTATTCAGTTTACTTAACTCATCAAATCTTCACGTATTTGAAGTATAGTTTATCTTTTACACTAAAAATAGTGGGAATAATAGAATAAATCGGATTGAGCAAATTCAAATTATTTAGCTATGAGCCAAATATGTCCTATCTCCAAAACCTGTGCTTGTCGCAATGTTGCACGCTGCCGGAATCAGGAGGCAGGTAGGCTCTTTCTCTGGTTCCCCGTTCCACATACCCTGATAAAAGTCACCTCTTACCTACAGCAGTTTTCCCTTAAGTATGAACTGATGCACGAGCGACCAGGTTTGAGTTTGGACTGTAAACCCGGACAGTCTCTAGAAATTGCTCGTAATCTGGCCAAACTACTTGCACCAAGAGAATTAAAAGAGACGCAAGTCCTTTTCATGCAAGGCACTTTCCAACCTCAACTCCATGATTTTAGTGACATAGCCTCATTACAACGCTTCATTAAGTTGAACCAATCCGACTGGCTGGTTGATATGCTGGCAACGGAACGATTCACCAGTTACTTTCAACCAATTGTCTCAATTTACGATACATCGCAAATTTTTGGATATGAATCGCTCTTGCGGGGACTGGATGAAGAAGGCAATTTAGTGCTACCAACACCAATTATAGAGTTAGCAACCGAAGCCGGACTTCTACCACAACTAGACCAAGTTGCTCGACTCAGCGCAATCACTCAATTCAGCCGCTATCAAGTAAGTGGGCACATCTTCATCAATTTTGCACCAACGTCACTTTATGACCCAGCTTTTTGCCTACGTAGTACGGTAGAGGCAATTGATAGTGCCGGAATTTCTCACGATCGCGTTGTTTTTGAAGTCGTGGAGTCAGACAATCCTCAAGATTTAGCCCACCTCAAGGCAGTGCTTCAATACTACCGGAATGCTGGATTTTTAGTCGCTCTTGATGACCTTGGTTCTGGCTATTCCAGCCTAAACTTGCTGCATCAGTTACGTCCAGACTTTATCAAGCTGGATATGGAGTTAATTCGAGATGTACATCAAGACCTTTACAAAGCTTCGATTACCGAGAAACTGCTAGAGATTACTCAAAAGTTAAACATTCAAACCGTTGCTGAAGGAATTGAGTGTATTGAGGAACTGAACTGGCTGCGAGAACGAGGTGCAAATTTTGCTCAAGGCTATTTGATTGGTAAACCCAGTGCAGCGCCTGTCACTACAACCCCTTACTTTGAGCAAATCGTATTAACTGTAGCATCGGCACACTCTCAGCAAGATGAGGAGCGTGTCCAACACCAAACCGAGTCTGAGCGAATTGTTGCGGCTGTAACGCAGCGCATTCGCCAATCGTTGGAGTTAGACGAGATTTTGCAAACCACAGCAGCGGAAGTGCGACAACTGTTTGAGGTAGACCGAGTGCTGATTTACCAGTTTGAGCCAGACTGGAGTGGATTAGTCGCTGTAGAATCCTTAGCAGAAGGGTGTATGTCGATTTTGGGATTTCACGTCATGGATACCGGCTTTAAATCCACGCGTGCAGCTTACTATCAACAAGGTAACACCAGAGCGATCGCAGACATTGAAACTGCGGGTCTATCACCTTGTCATGTTGACCTCCTTAGAAGTCTGCAAATCCGGGCAAACCTTGTCGTACCAATATTGCAGCAAGGGTGTTTGTGGGGACTATTGATTGCTCACCAATGCCGTCAGCCCAGACAATGGCAGCAATCGGAGATTAACTTGTTTAACCAGTTAGCAGGTCAAGCTGCGATCGCTATTCAGCAATCAGAACTTTACCACCAATTACAACAAGCAAACCAGGAATTACAGCGCCTTGCCTGTTCCGATGGTCTAACCCAAGTGGCAAATCGACGCTGCTTTGATGACACGTTAAACACGCAGTGGCAATGGTTGGCACGAGAGAAAAGTTCGCTATCTTTGATTTTGTGTGATGTCGATTACTTTAAGCTTTACAATGATACGCATGGACATCTAGCAGGAGATGATGCACTTAGACAAGTTGCTAAGGCAATCTCTCAGACAGTTAAACATCCCGCTGATTTAGTGGCTCGTTATGGCGGAGAAGAGTTTGCAGTCATTTTGCCGAATACTGATATCGAAGGGGCTATTGCAGTTGCAAAAGATATTCAGATCAATGTTAGTGCATTACAAATACCTCATTCCCATTCTCAGGTCAGTGAATTCATTACCCTAAGTCTTGGTGTGGCAACCATCACTCCTCATAGCCAATTATCTCCTGCAATCTTAATTGCTGCTGCTGACCAAGGACTCTACCAGGCAAAAGCACAAGGGAGAAATTGTGTCGTGCAGATGGATTGCGAGAATGCTGATGCTAAATAAGCTGATGCGCTTGTAAGTTGCATAGTTCAAATCGCTAGAAAGATGTAAAGACGCGGATATACGGGGAGTAAAAGACACATTAACCCACTATCTACGCGCAATTATTGCAGTGAACACCAGAGAAATGCTGTAATGTCATTCAGGCAAAAATGATGATTTTAGCCATAATGTTAGCAAACAAAGCTCCAAACCTAATTTCTGTCTATTGTTTAAAAGTTGGCTGAGATTTTTCTTTGACCAGAGTGATGGAAGAGCGTTAAGTAGAGCAGCATAAATAATTAAAGGTTTGTAGTGAAAACTTTAGCCATCAAGTGAGGGCTAAAGTTTTCACTACAAAATAATCTCAAGATTTTTTACATTACTTAATTTACTTCGATTTATTCTCACTTACTTAAAGTCGGTAAAGATCAAACGAAAAGTGAACGTGTGAATAAAATGTTAATGGCTTGACAAGTTGTGATTATATGAAATAATCATCTATGTATAGAAAAAGCTTGATGTTCTCAATAGATTTTGACATACAACTGTTAAATTAATTCAGTTTTATATTCATATATGAATGTATTAATTATTTTGGCTGAAGTCAGCTTGATAATCTTTGTTTTTGTATTACTGAACTGGGTTTTCAGCAAATTATTCAAGCTATTTACTAAAACCTTTATACCTAAAAGCGACAATAGAAGTATCAAAACCCTCCGCCGAAATATCACAGGGTTATTGTTACTTGCTTGTGTGGTATCGTGCATTCTGATTGTGGGTGCTAATGGTTATCTAGTTTATCGGGGCGAAAACCTTCAGCAATACACACTCTTGTTGATTGAGCGTATCCCATCAGGATTTTGGGTGACACTAGGAATTGGCATAGCTCAGAGTTTTGGCACTTTGATTTTAGCGGCGATCGCCCTGAAATTTCTCAAATATTGGCTGAAAATAGCCAGCACTCGCACTAAGAACTTAGAAAAAAATACTGCTGACGATGAAAGTATTGATGCTTTCTTTAACGCCTTCTATGACAGAATCAGTGGTGGAATCTGGCTATGGGCTACCATCTTGTGTGCCCATTTTCTCAAATTGCCAGCAACGGTTTCGGAATATTTGTACATCGCGCTGCGAATCTATCTAATCATTGCCATCGGATTGCTTATACTTAAAGCAGTTGCTGCGATCGTTGATAGCTTAGATGCTCTCAGCATCAGATACTCCAATCCCGATAACCTGCTAAGATTTTACGATCGCCTCCGACACCTGATACCCTTTTTAAAGCGCTGCTTGGAATTTGTGATTTATGTCTGCATGGCAACATTGGTGATTCAGCAGGTGCAGTTAATTGCCAATGTCGCAACTTTTGGCCCGCGAATTATTAAGATTATCGGTATCATCTTTATTAGTCGCGTGTTGTTTGAGGTCGTTTACTTACTTGTTGAAGAGGTGCTGTTCAAAGACCAGAATCTAACTGAGATTCAAAGAAGTAGACGCCTGACGCTCGTTCCTCTGTTTCGTAGTTTCTTGCAATACTTAATTTACTTTGGGGCTACAGTTTTTATTCTCTATGCCCTGAGTATCGATCCCACTCCCATACTTGCGGGTGCTGGTATTGTCGGCATCGCTGTGGGATTAGGGGCACAAACACTAATTAACGATATTGTCTGCGGCTTCTTTATTCTGTTTGAAAACTACTATTTAGTAGGTGACTATATTGAAGCCGGAAAAGCCGAAGATAAAGTTGTCGAAGGTATTGTCGAGGCGATTGAACTCAGAACCACTCGTGTCAGACATCCTAATGGTCAATTGCAGATTATTCAGAATGGAAATATTGGCTCAATTACTAATTACTCCAAACAGTATATCTTTGCAGTAGTAGAAGTTGGTGTGCCTTATGATTCCAACTTAGCGCACGTGTACAAAGTCATTGAGGAGGTGGGACAGCAGTTAAAAGCAGACGATCCAGATGTACTCGAAGGCACACAGGTGGATGGAGTCGAAAGTCTAGGAGAGTCTAACTTATTGCTACGAACATTAACGAAAGTAAAGCCAGGAAAACATCTTCAAATTCAGCGCGTTCTTCGGAAGATTTTTACGAATGCACTGCTGGGGGAAGGAATTGTAATTCCCGTGCGCGCTGAAAGTGCCGAAGGTTAATTTGGTGCTTTCTTTTAACAAAAAATCACTCAGGAGTCATTTAATTGTGGATTTTTCCTTCAATCAAAAATCCAAAATTAAAAATCCAAAATTGGTAGAGTAACTTATTTGAAATTGCAAGAATAACAGGTACTAATGAACTATACCCTCATCGCCCAAGCCGCAGAATCTGCATCAAAACCTTCTGTTGTAGTACCAGCACCTCCGACTTTTCCAACGGGGGCACAAATTAGCTCTTTCTTTTATACATTCGGCGCATCTATAGTTGTTGTATTTGTACTCTATATATTACTTTTCTATCTACTGCGATCGTTTCTGCGCCGCACAGAAAAAGATACAGCCCTATTTATCCTTGGAATCTTACAAATCCCTGCGATCGCTATTTTTATCCTTGCTAGTCTAAAACTCTCTCTGACTCAACTCGGATCGGGGGGAATTATTAATTTAATCGATCGGGGACTCACGGCTTTCCTAATTCTTGGTTTCACTTACGGCATAACTTTATTGTTTACAGAAGCAGCAGTCTACTACTTAAAAGACTACGCCCGAAAAACTGAGGCTGTCTGGGATGACGTATTAATTCCACTCCTACAAAATTTTATCCCACTCATCACTTACCTCATTGGCATATCTCTGTTTTTCAGCACCATTGGGGTTGATTTAACAGGAATTGGGTTAGCAATAGGTAGCATCACTGTAGTGTTGGGATTAGCAGTAAAAGATATTTTAAGCGATTTTTTCAGTGGGTTAGTTTTACTAGTTGATACACCCTTTAGATTTGGAGATGTCATCTCCATGCCAGATGGTTCAATTGCAATTATCAAACACATTGGTATCCGGGTAACAAAACTATATCTGATTAACGAGCATTGCGAGGTTTATACACCAAACACGACTTTGGGAGGTCAAAACATAGTCAATCTCAGTCGTCCTACAACTCACTACGCTTATACGATTAAAGTGTCAGTTAGAGTTGATGCTGATGCAGTGGTAGCAACAAACATTTTGCAACAAATTATCCTTGGTCATCCAGACACATTAGGCGATATTGATGAAAAACTTCAATATTTAGACAATTTTGCTGCATTGACAGAAGCCAAGGATGATAAGCTGTCAAAAAAAGAAGCAGGACGGCTGCGTTTATTAATTGAAAAAGATGTGAACACGCAACTGCAAAAAATTGAGCAAGCATTTGAAGATTTTGTTAGAGAAGTTAAGAAGGTAGAAAAGGGTGGATTGAATTCAGAAGAATTAAAAATTCTCCAGAAAAACTATTTAGAAATACTGAACATTGTGGGGCTGGTAGTCATCACAGAACGCAAGGGTAAACGTCTGCGATCGCGCCTAGAAGAACAAGAGCCGACTGAAAAACAAACTCTAATTGGCTTGATTCGCCAATGGTATCAAACTTGGTTAAAAGATCCTGATTTAGTAATTGAAGACCAACATCTTTTACCAGACGAATGGGAGCAAAAAATTGAACTTTTAAAAATTAAGCTAAATAAATTATTTCAAAAAATTGCAAGTCCCGGAGTAGATGAAACAAGATTAGATGACTATTCCTTAAAATTTCTCGAATGGCTACATGATAGTTTTAAAGAGTCTAATACTGCCTGGAAGGAACCACAAGTTCAGCTAACTGATATCCAAGGCTCTGCTATGCAATTTTCTGTCCGTTTCTATGTTGATAATATTCAGTTAGAACACTGGCGACGTGGAAACCGTGTCCAAAATGAGGTACGTCGGGAGATGGTAAGGCGGTTAAGACAAGCCTATATCTACACACTAGGATGATTCAGTCAGTGAAACCAGAGAATAGCGATCGCTCGTGGATTACGCGATCGCTGCCTTACTAAAATCTCATATTCAAACTCAGTTATAAAAAAACAACGGTTTTGAATCATATTTTAGAATAAGTGTTGTATCAAGCTTGATATAACATAATAAATAAATTTTAAAATTAGTAAAAACGTGCTTATTTATACAAAAAATCAGTAGTGATTGTTATAGCCTTGAAAAGCCCTTTACTTTTATACTTTTGGCGAAACTTCACCGCCAAAAAAGCACCAGAGCGATAGGAAATTACCTGTTACCAAATGCGATTGATACTTAATCAAACGCAAACTTGGTTAAGTTAACAGATTCTTGTCAACAGAATAGGTGATTTCCTACGCCCTGGTTATTTCTTTTAATTATTTTATCTCAATGGCTGTAAGCGATATCAATGCTATCTCAAATACTTTGGCAGTTTGTGCGCTTGCCAAAGATATTATGAACAAAATATGGTTGTAAGTTGATAAAATCAATCCCTTCACTGATTTATTAGGCAAAACAGTTCTGTTAGCAGTAACGCGGCGTTTAGCCCGTTCCCAGTTCTGAGTAAAGATGTCAGATTCCCAACTTCTTTACTCAGCACTACTACCCCAGTCTCTAGTCTCTAGTCCCCATCAGCCTAACCAATTAATTTCTGCCAACTAGCAGGGCCGATAATGCCATCGGCATCTAAACCATTTTGCTTTTGAAAGTTTTTAACTACAACCTCTGTTTGCGACCCATAGACGCCATCATTCTCAACACCTAAACGGTATTGTAAGTATCTGACAACTGCACCACCAGCATGGTTTGGTCTGATAATTCGTTTTGCCAAAATTAGATTTATGGCATTCCATGTAGTTGCGTCAGCAATTCCAGTCGGCTGAACTGCGACAATAGTCTGAAATTTTTCTACGGCAGATTTTGTGTTGGCCCCCGTGAAGCCATCTTCCACTAACGCCTTACCATTTTTATCGGTTATTTTTAGTCTATTTAAGGATTTTTGCAGTCTGAGAATAGTTTCATCTATGTTCTCCTCTTCATCTGGTACAGGGTTAACAGGGGCACTTGGCAATTTACCAGTTAAGCCTTTGACAATTGCATTAGCCATTGCTTCAGGATTAAAAAGATTCATATCTTTTTGCGAATCGAGGAAGCAACATTCTATCAAGATAGCAGGCATATCTGTATTTTTCAGAACATACAAGTGGGAACCACTCTTAACGCCACGATTAAAAAATCCTAACTTGATGATTTCATCTAATACAGGTTTAGCAATTTTTCTACCTGTATCGCTAGTCGCATATACTTCTGTGCCGTTAGCTTGGTTGTTAAAAGCATTAAAATGAATCGAGACGTAAGTATCTACTCTGCTTGCATTAGCCGTAGAACATCTTTTTGAGAGTGAGTCACGGACTGTATTAGCATTACTTGGTCTACATACTACGACTTCATTTCCTAAAGCTCTTAACTTGGCTATAACTCTATTACCTACATCTAGAGTTAAATTATCCTCGAATTTAATACCTCTAGCTCCTGTATCTGGTGGACAATTGTGCCCGCTATCAATTCCAAATTTCATTAGTTCATCCTCAATTTACTTGTTTTTACACTAGTTCAAAACTTTTATAATTATATAAACAAAGTTTGGTTAATAACTTTGTGAAAATACTTGTTAGCAATGGCTGCATTATTTTCAGCATTACTACGCTATGAAACCAAATAAGTTTTTGTGCGAACCTGAGCAGCAACTTTGATTTGGTAAAATCCACTAATTCAAAGCCATATTGCAACCAAAAACACAACTATTATAAGTTATCAATATCGAGAATAACCAGTAAATTTTCCCAATAAATTGAAATCTAGCAATTGCCTCCATTATTTAGATAATAACGCTTTATAAAAGTGGAAAGCCATGACAAATGTACTTAGTTAGATGCCCAAATCCCTAAACCGAACACACCCCCTGATGTGAACCTGGGTTTATAAGGTCGTAACTCTTGACAGACTCTACCCTTGGCTTGATGTTAACCCTGAGCAGCTTAACACATAATACTTTACAGTATTAATGAATACGCGTTCGCTTCTAAACACCTGTGCGAGATTTATCAGATAAACTGCTCAATAAACGAGGCTCAACATGGGATCTTTAAATTTTGTGAAGCTACTGGAGAATTCCATCAATGAACCCGGCTTAGAGTGGACTCTTTGTTTTATAGGGGAAGATAAATCTAGCAAACTTGCAGAACTCACGCAAGAATTGAGAGGAAAATTTTCTACAACAGGCGATGGAAAAGAGATTGTATCTGGTTTTTCCTATTGGGGAATCGGCCCAACCATCGCCTGGGATCGTGCCTGTAACGATCGCTTCTATCTCGTGATGAAAGAGAGTATAGAGTCTTTTTGATATCGATGGCATCAAATTCATTCTAATAATATCAAAGATCAGAAATATCATTATGTAAGTTTAGGTGTCGCCACAAGTGAAAAAGACCAAGATATTTTAAGTTTATGTTAATGAGTTTAACCGGAGATTAGATATTACCGAGTTGCGTACTTTTACAAACTTGTCACCGCAATAAATCCGTTTACTATATGAAGCGCTATAGAAATCAAAAGAGTTCAATGATGCATTTAATTTGACTCAACACATCACAACTTTTTTGAAATCAAAATATCCCAAAAGCGTTGGTGATAGTGAACCCGGATTTCTCACGCATAGTGTAGGCTTCAGGGGAAGAGGAGTGTGGGGAGTGTGGGGAGTGTGGGGGGTAAGACTTCTTCCCCATCCNCCCACACCTCCCACACCTCCCACACCTCCCACACCTCCCACACCTCCCACACCTCCCACACTTCTTGGATTTCTCACAAGTGAGAAATCCAGGTGAAGCCCTACCTCCTTCAAGGAACTACTGACCGGAATCTGTGGGTAGATATTTAACAATCAGCCTGAAAGCACGTTTAAAATTTAAGTAAAGAAATATTTCGTAGCTTACAGGCATGAAACGCATCGTCTTGATTGCTGGGTTTGAATCATTCAACGCTGACTTGTACAGAAAAGCAGCCTTTTTGGCTAACTCTCGCTGTCCTGAGTTGGATATTCGGGTATTTAGCGATCGCGATCTTACCAGTCAACGTGCCGAAGTAGAAGCAGCACTGCATGACGTTGATGTGTTTTTCGGTAGCCTACTATTTGATTATGACCAGGTTGTGTGGTTGCGCGATCGCATTGCCCAAATTCCCATCCGTCTAGTCTTTGAGTCAGCCTTAGAATTGCTGAGTTTAACCAAATTGGGTGATTTTGCTATTGGCGACAAACCCAAAGGAATGCCCAAACCCGTTAAATTCATCCTCGACAAATTTAGCAACGGGCGAGAAGAAGACAAACTCGCTGGTTACATCAGCTTCTTAAAAATTGGCCCCAAACTACTGAAATACGTGCCAGTGCAAAAAGTCCAAGACTTACGCAACTGGTTAATTATCTATGGTTACTGGAATGCTGGCGGCCCAGAAAACGTCGCTTCATTATTCTGGACACTGGCAGAAAAATACTTAGATTTAAAAGTCGGCGACATTCCCCCGCTAGTCGAAACCCCCAACATCGGATTACTCCATCCCGACTATCAAGGTTTTTTTGAATCGCCCCGCGAGTATTTAGAATGGCATAAAACCCATTGTAGAGACGCGATTCATCGCGTCTTCCCTAATCGCGTCTCCCCAGTTGTAGGAATTCTCCTGTACCGAAAACACGTCATCACCAAACAAGCTTATATTCCGCAACTGATTCGCAGTTTTGAAAAAGCTGGGTTAACTCCCTTGCCTATTTTCATCAACGGTGTAGAAGGACACGTGGCGGTACGAGATTTAATGACAACCGACTATGAAATTCAGCAACGACAACTAGGTAATATAGAAACTCCCTCACTATCTAGTGAAGCAGTAAAAGTAGATGCGATCGTCTCTACAATTGGCTTTCCTCTGGTAGGTGGCCCCGCTGGTTCAATGGAAGCTGGCCGTCAAATAGAAGTCGCAAAACGCATCCTTACTGCCAAAAATGTACCTTATATTGTTGCTGCACCACTATTAATTCAAGATATTTCCTCGTGGACACGCCAAGGTATCGGCGGATTGCAAAGTGTAGTATTGTATGCCTTACCAGAATTGGATGGGGCTATTGATACCGTTCCCCTTGGTGGTTTGGTGGGCGAAAATATTTATCTGGTTCCCGAACGGGTGCAGCGATTAATTGGTAGGGTAAAAACTTGGGTGGCTTTGCGGCAAAAACCTGCATCGGAACGCAAGATAGCAATTATTTTATATGGGTTCCCACCGGGTTATGGTGCTGTGGGCACAGCTGCATTATTAAATGTGCCGCGTAGTTTGCTGAAGTTTCTCCACGCACTCAAAGAACAAGGTTATACCGTGGGGGATTTACCGGAAGATGGGGAAGAATTGATTCGCTGGGTGAAAGAAGCAGATGAAGCTAATTCTCTTGTGGGGCAGTCGTCTCGCCTGCCCCTAGATAATGGCGCTCATGTTGCCCACCCCACAAGTAGTGTCAATGTTCGCACTCTAGAAAAATGGCTGGGATATCTACAAACTTCCCGGATTGAAAAACAATGGAAATCTCTCACGGGAACTGGAATTAAAACCTATGGCGACGAATTCCAGATTGGCGGTGTGCAGTTAGGGAATGTCTGGATAGGTGTACAACCACCTTTGGGTATACAAGGCGACCCGATGCGCTTAATGTTTGAACGAGATTTAACGCCTCATCCCCAATATGCTGCTTATTATAAATGGTTGCAAAATGAGTTTGAAGCTGATGCTTTAGTTCATTTTGGAATGCATGGGACGGTGGAATGGTTGCCTGGTTCTCCGTTGGGTAATACGGGTTATTCTTGGTCGGATATTTTGTTAGGAAATTTGCCTAATCTATATATATATGCGGCGAATAATCCGTCTGAATCGATGTTGGCAAAACGTCGCGGTTATGGTGTATTAATTTCTCATAATGTACCGCCTTATGGGCGTGCAGGTCTGTATAAGGAATTGGTGGCATTACGAGATTTGATTTCGGAGTATCGTGAAGATCCACAAAAGAATTATGTTTTGAAGGAAGGGATTTGTAAAAAAATTGTGGATTCTGGTTTAGATGCCGATTGTCCGTTTGCGGATGCGAAACGGTTGGGAATTGCGTTTACTCCCGAAAATGTGCGGATGTTTAGTAGTCATACTTTTGATGATTATTTGGTGGAGTTGTATGGATATTTGCAAGTTTTAGAAAATCGGTTGTTTTCTTCTGGGCTGCATACTTTGGGGGAAAAGCCGAGTGAGGAGGAATTGGCTTCTTATTTGGAGGCATATTTTGGGGGGGAGGAGGAAGAAAACGTAGACGCTTCGGCTTGCCGCAGGCTACCGCAAAGGCGCAAAGAAGAAAGAGAGGAGGAGGAAAGGTTAATAAGGGATTTGTTGATGCAATCTACGGATGAGTTAACGAATTTGTTGAGGGGGTTGAATGGGGAGTATATTCCGCCTGCGCCTGGGGGGGATTTGTTAAGGGATGGGGCTGGGGTTTTGCCGACTGGGAGGAATATTCATGCTTTAGATCCTTATCGGATGCCTTCACCTGCTGCATACCAACGGGGACGAGAAATTGCTCAAAAAATTATCGCCCAGCATTTGGAGGAATATGGGAAATATCCTGAAACGGTGGCGGTGATGTTATGGGGATTAGATGCGATTAAAACTAAGGGTGAATCTTTGGGGATTCTTTTGGAGTTGGTGGGGGCTGAACCTGTTAAGGAAGGAACTGGTAGGGTTGTTCGTTATGAATTGAAGCCGTTGGCGGAGGTTGGACATCCCCGCATTGATGTGTTGGGTAATTTATCTGGGATTTTTCGGGATAGTTTTGTAAATATCATCGAATTGTTGGATGATTTATTTCAACGGGCGGCTGATGCTGATGAACCCGATGATCGGAATTTTATTAGAAGACATGCTTTAGCTTTAAAAGCCCAAGGGGTGGAAAATGCATCGGCGAGATTGTTTTCTAATCCGGCGGGTGATTTTGGTTCTTTGGTGAATGATAGGGTGGTTGATGGTAATTGGGAATCTGGTGAGGAGTTGGGGAATACTTGGCAAAGTCGCAATGTGTTTAGCTACGGGAGAGAAGATAAGGGTCAAGCTAGACCGGAAGTGTTGAATACGTTGTTAAAAACTAGCGATCGCATTGTCCAAGAAATCGATTCGGTAGAATATGGTTTAACTGATATTCAAGAATATTACGCCAATACGGGCGGTTTGAAAAAGGCGGCAGAAAAACAAGGCGGTAAGAAGGTTTCAACTAGCTTTGTAGAAAGTTTCTCGAAGGATACTACACCGCGCAATTTAGATGATTTGCTACGAATGGAGTATCGCACTAAGTTGGTAAATCCCAAATGGGCGCAAGCAATGGCAAATCAAGGTTCTGGTGGTGCTTTTGAAATTTCCCAACGGATGACGGCGTTGATTGGTTGGGGTGGTACTGCCGATTTTACCGATGATTGGGTTTATGACCAAGCGGCAGATACTTATGCGTTAGATGCAGAGATGGCGGATAAGTTACGGAAGGCAAATCCTGAAGCTTTCCGCAATATTTTAGGCAGAATGTTGGAGGCGCATGGGCGGGGTTTCTGGGAAGCTGATGGTGATAAGTTAGATAAGTTGCGCCAGTTGTATGAGTTAACGGATGAAGAGTTGGAGGGTGTGACGGTTTAGAAATAAAGCGATGTCTACGACGGGCTACGCCTACGCCACTTTCAAGCGGAGGCAGATGTCTCTGGGGTGAGTACTCTCTAACCATTTGCCAATCCTTGGAGTTGCCGGATATTTCTGACTTTAGCAAACCTCAATTATCAGTTAGGATTTATTGATTTGCTGCTTGCCTCAAATTCCAAAAATCATAAAACGTGATGTTAATTGTCATCGTGTGTTCTACTGTGCGATCGCTTACTCGCCCAAGTTAGGCATCGCCGACAATTAATGCTGCATAACAGATTCCAACTAGCTATCATTAGCTAAGTGGTATGCCAGATATATCGACGGCAATACCATTTAGTTAGCACTATTTGTTAACTGCTTACACTCGCACCCATAAAAAGTAGTTTGATCCACTTTCTATTCCCTGCTCTTTATTGTGATACGCATTGGCTAAAAGTACTCTAAATAAGTACGGGGTGCAAAAAATACAAAAAATTATTCAAGGATTAAGATTAAGGATAAGGCTATGACAACCGAACAGTTAACTAGAGACAGCGACAATCTAGATTTAAATCAGCTACTAAGAACGCTGAATGCTGTTAAACAGGGTGACTTCTCGGCTCGGATGCCCATAGATCATACTGGTGTAGCAGGTAAAATAGCTGACACGCTCAATGATATTATTGACCAGAATGAGCGGATGGCGGCCGAACTACAACGGATTGGTAACGTTGTCGGCAAAGAAGGCAAAATTGCCGATCGCGCCTCTCTCGGAGATGTTCGAGGTTCTTGGTCAGATTGTGTTATTTCTGTCAATACTCTAATTACAGATTTAGTTCAACCAACAGCTGAAACAACCCGTGTAATTCGGTCGGTCGCCAATGGTGACTTATCCCAAACGATCGCCACAGAAATTGATGGCAGACCCCTCCAAGGTGAGTTTCTCCAAACTGCTAATATCGTCAACACGATGGTAGAACGGCTTGGTTCCTTTGCCAGTGAAGTAACCAGGGTTGCCCGTGAGGTGGGAACCGAAGGGAAGTTGGGTGTCCAAGCTGAAGTGCAAGGTGTGGCTGGTACTTGGAAAGATTTGACTGATAACGTTAACTTGATGGCGGGTAATCTCACCGGACAAGTTCGCAACATTGCCGAAGTTGCCACTGCGATCGCAAATGGTGACTTATCCAAAAAAATCACCGTTAATGTTAAAGGCGAAATTCTCGAACTAAAAAACACCGTCAACACGATGGTGGATCAATTGAATTCTTTTGCTAGTGAAGTGACGCGAGTTGCCCGTGAAGTCGGAACTGAAGGGAAGTTGGGCGTACAAGCAGAAGTTAAAGGAGTGGCAGGAACTTGGAAGGATTTAACTGATAACGTTAATTTGATGGCAGGGAATTTAACTGCCCAAGTCCGTAATATTGCTGAAGTAACAACGGCGGTAGCGAATGGCGACCTTTCCAAGAAAATCACTGTTGATGTCAAAGGCGAAATTTTAGAGTTGAAAAACACCGTCAACATCATGGTGGATCAACTTAATTCTTTTGCATCGGAAGTAACAAGAGTTGCGCGTGAGGTGGGTGCTGAAGGTAAATTGGGCGGTCAAGCAGAAGTTCGCGGGGTAGCGGGTACGTGGAAAGACCTTACCGATAGTGTGAATTTCATGGCGGGAAGCTTGACGGCACAGGTGCGGAATATTGCCGAAGTGACAACGGCTGTGGCAAATGGCGACTTATCTAAGAAAATCACTGTCGATGTCAAAGGCGAAATTCTGGAACTCAAGAATACCATTAACACAATGGTGGATCAGCTTAATTCTTTTGCAAGTGAAGTGACAAGAGTTGCGCGTGAGGTGGGAACTGAAGGGAAGTTAGGCGTACAAGCAGAAGTGCGGGGAGTTGCGGGTACTTGGAAAGATTTAACGGACAACGTTAACTTAATGGCGGGTAATCTTACCGGACAAGTGCGAAATATTGCCGAAGTTGCTACTGCGATCGCAAATGGCGATCTATCCAAAAAAATTACCGTCGATGTCAGAGGTGAAATTCTGGAACTCAAGAATACCATCAATATAATGGTGGATCAACTCAGTTCCTTTGCAAGTGAAGTAACACGGGTTGCGCGTGAGGTGGGAAGTGAAGGTAAACTGGGTGTGCAAGCCGATGTGCGCGGTGTGGCTGGAACTTGGAAAGATTTAACTGACAGCGTGAACTTCATGGCAGGAAGTTTGACGGCACAAGTGCGGAATATTGCCGAAGTGACTACGGCAGTTGCAACAGGCGACTTATCCAAGAAAATCACCGTCGATGTCAAAGGTGAAATTCTGGAACTCAAAAATACCATCAACACAATGGTGGATCAACTTAATTCCTTTGCATCAGAAGTAACAAGGGTTGCCCGTGAAGTGGGAAGCGAGGGTAAACTGGGCGTGCAAGCAGAAGTACGCGGTGTGGCTGGCACTTGGAAAGATTTAACCGACAGCGTGAATTTCATGGCGGGAAGTTTGACGGCACAGGTACGGAATATTGCCGAAGTGACTACGGCGGTTGCAACAGGCGACTTATCCAAGAAAATCACGGTTGATGTGAAAGGTGAAATTCTGGAGTTGAAAAACACCATCAACACGATGGTAGATCAACTTAGTTCCTTTGCAAGTGAAGTGACGCGAGTTGCCCGTGAGGTGGGAACTGAAGGGAAATTGGGCGTACAAGCGGAGGTGAAAGACGTTGCCGGCACTTGGAAAGATTTAACCGACAGTGTGAACTTCATGGCGGGAAGCTTGACGGCACAGGTGCGGAACATTGCCGAAGTTACGACTGCGATCGCAAATGGTGATTTATCTAAGAAAATTACTGTTGCTGTCAAAGGCGAAATTCTCGAACTCAAGAATACCATCAATATAATGGTGGATCAACTCAACTCCTTTGCAAGTGAAGTAACGCGGGTGGCGCGGGAAGTGGGAAGCGAAGGTAAATTAGGCGTACAAGCAGATGTGCGTGGCGTGGCTGGAACTTGGAAAGATTTAACTGACAGCGTAAACTTCATGGCGGGAAGTTTAACGGCACAGGTACGAAACATTGCCGCCGTGACAACCGCCGTAGCTAATGGCGACTTATCTAAGAAAATCTCTGTTGATGTTAAAGGTGAAATTTTAGAGTTGAAAAACACCGTCAACACAATGGTAGATCAACTCAATTCCTTTGCAAGTGAAGTAACGCGGGTTGCCCGTGAGGTGGGAACTGAAGGTAAGCTGGGCGTACAAGCCGAAGTTAAAGGTGTAGCCGGAACTTGGAAAGATTTAACCGACAGCGTAAACTTCATGGCGGGAAGTTTAACGGCACAGGTGCGAAACATTGCCGAAGTTACCACAGCCGTAGCAAATGGCGACTTATCTAAGAAAATCACTGTCGATGTGAAAGGCGAAATTCAGGAACTTAAAAACACCATTAATACAATGGTGGATCAGCTAAATTCCTTTGCATCGGAAGTTACAAGGGTTGCGCGTGAGGTGGGAACCGAAGGGAAATTGGGCGTGCAAGCTTACGTCAGAGGAGTTGCAGGCACTTGGAAAGATTTAACAGACAATGTAAACTCGATGGCGGGGAACCTCACCGGACAAGTTCGCAACATCGCGGAAGTTACGAAAGCGGTAGCTAATGGCGACTTATCTAAGAAAATTACCGTCGATGCCAAAGGCGAAATTTTAGACTTGAAGAACACCACCAACACAATGGTGGATCAACTTAGTTCCTTTGCAAGTGAAGTAACGCGGGTGGCGCGGGAAGTGGGAACTGAAGGGAAGTTAGGCGGACAAGCGCAAGTCCAAGGTGTCGCGGGTACTTGGAAAGATTTAACAGATAACGTGAACTCGATGGCGGGTAACTTAACGGCACAAGTACGGGGTATTGCCAGAGTTGTAACGGCAGTTGCTAACGGTGACTTGAAACGGAAACTAATGTTAGATGCCAAGGGAGAAATTGAAACCTTGGCAGAGACAATCAACGAGATGATTGATACCCTGGCAACCTTTGCCAATCAAGTAACCACAGTAGCGCGGGAAGTGGGAATTGAAGGGAAGTTAGGCGGACAAGCAAGAGTCCCTGGCGCGGCTGGAACTTGGAAAGATTTGACAGATAACGTGAATGAACTTGCTGCTACACTGACAACTCAGTTGCGAGCGATCGCAGAAGTTGCTACAGC
Source organism: Nostoc sp. 'Peltigera membranacea cyanobiont' 210A (assembly GCF_002246015.1). GTDB lineage: Bacteria > Cyanobacteriota > Cyanobacteriia > Cyanobacteriales > Nostocaceae > Nostoc. Next base: position 467,371 of record NZ_NOLJ01000005.1, on the reverse strand, counting down.
TGTAACTAAGGGTGATTTAACTCGTTCAATTGCCGTCGAAGCACTAGGGGAAGTAGCGATACTCAAAGACAACATCAACCAGATGATTGCCAATCTGCGGGAGACAACGCAGAAAAACACCGAACAAGACTGGTTGAAAACTAACTTAGCCAAGTTTACCAGAATGCTCCAAGGGCAGCGAGACTTGGAAACCGTATCTAAACTCATTCTCTCAGAACTAGCACCCTTGGTAGGAGCGCAACACGGCGTATTCTTCCTCATGGAGTCTGTTGAAAATACACCGTATTTGAAACTAATCAGTAGCTACGCTTACCGCGAACGCAGACATCTAGCTAACCGCTTCCAATTGGGTGAAGGTTTGGTGGGACAATGCGCTTTAGAAAAAGAGCGAATACTGCTGACGGAAGTACCGAACGATTATGTCAAAATTTCCTCTGGTTTAGGAGAAGCCACGCCACTCAATGCCGTAGTCTTACCTGTACTCTTTGAAGGACAGGTGACAGCAGTGATTGAATTAGCATCCTTCCGCCGCTTTAGCGAAATTCATCTGACATTCTTCGACCAGCTTACCGAAAGTATAGCGATCGTCCTCAACACGATCGCAGCATCGATGCGAACTGAAGAATTACTCAAGCAGTCGCAATCTTTAGCTGAAGAACTCCAAACCCAGCAAAGTGAACTCCGCGAAACCAACAAGCGTTTAGAACAACAAGCCCAATCACTCAAAACTTCCGAGGATTTACTTAAAGGACAGCAAGAGGAACTGCAACAAACCAACGCCGAATTAGAAGAAAAAGCAGAGTTGTTGGCGATGCAGAAGAAAGAAGTCGAGCGCAAAAATCGCGAAATTGAGCAAGCAAGACTGTCTTTAGAAGACAAGGCTGAACAACTCGCCCTTTCCTCAAAATACAAGTCAGAATTTCTCGCCAATATGTCCCATGAACTGCGGACACCGCTGAATAGCTTGTTAATTTTGGCGAAATTGTTGACAGATAATATCGATCAAAATCTCACCAGCAAGCAAGTCGAATACAGCCAAACAATTTATTCAGCCGGTACTGATTTGTTGACGTTAATCAATGACATTCTGGATCTCGCTAAAATTGAATCTGGAACAATGTCCATTGACATGATTCCAATGCCATTGGCAGAGTTGGGTGATGTGATTGAGCGCACCTTCCGGCAAATTGCTCAGAGCAAAGGACTTGCCTTTACAATTGAATTCACTCCCGAATTGCCAAACACCATCTACTCAGATGTCAAACGCTTACAACAGGTATTGAAAAATCTCCTCTCCAACGCTTTTAAATTTACAGAACATGGGGAAGTACGCTTACGGATTGCGGTGGCGAAGCTAGGATGGAGCAACGACAACGAAACCTTAAATCGTGCCCAGCTTGTAATTGCCTTCTCAGTCAGCGATACAGGCATTGGTATTGCCCCCGAAAAACAGAAAGTGATTTTTGAAGCATTTCAACAAGCCGATGGCTCTACCAGTCGCAGATACGGCGGTACCGGATTGGGCTTATCAATTAGTCGCGAAATCGCCCGTCTCTTCGGCGGCGAAATTAAACTAATCAGTCAACCCGGTGAAGGTAGCACCTTTACATTCTACTTACCACAATTGAGTCCTGAGTTCCGAGTGCTGAGTGCTGAGTCAACATCAAAACCACTCCCCACTTCCCACTCTTTATTCCTCACTCCCCACTCCCCACGGGCTGAACGCCCCGCTACCGCTAACAGCACTCAGCACGGGCTAAACCCTAGCTATCCGCTAACAGCACTCATAACTGACGATCGCACGACTATAGAAAGAGGCGATCGCGTGTTATTAATTGTCGAAGATGATGTTAATTTTGCCCGTATCCTTCTAGAGATGGCGCAACAACAAGGATTTAAGGTGATAGCTGCCCAAACTGGCAGTACAGGTTTGATGCTAGCGCAGCAATTCCAGCCTTCAGCCATTTTGCTAGATATCCGGCTGCCAGAAATGGATGGTTGGACGGTATTAGATCGTCTCAAACATGATCCAAATACCCGTCACATTCCCGTACATATCATGACTGTTGAGGAAGGCAGACAACGCGGTTTGCAACTAGGTGCGATCGCATATCTGCAAAAACCTTTAACCAGCGAGACAATATCTGAGGCATTGACCAAAATTAAAGGTTTTGTTGAGCGCCAAGTGAAAAATTTATTGGTAGTCGAAGACGATGATACTCAACGGCTGAGTATTGTTGAGTTGATTGGTAACAGCGATGTTTCGACCACTGCTGTGGCTGACGGTGCAACTGCTCTAGAAGCTATTCGCACCCAGCATTTTGATTGCCTCGTCCTCGATTTAGGGCTACCTGACATGACCGGGTTTGAACTGATCGAGCAGATAAAACTTTTACCTAACGGCAAAACTTTACCAATTATTGTCTACACAGGTAGAGAAATTAGCAAAGCTCAAGAAACAGAACTCAGACGGATTGCCGAGACAATCATTATTAAAGATGTGCGATCGCCCGAACGTCTCCTCGATGAAACAGCATTATTTTTACACCGAGTCCAAGCAAATTTACCTGAACCCAAGCGCCAAATACTCGAACAACTGCATTCACAAGACTACTTACTCACTGGCAAAAAAGCCCTAATTGTAGACGATGATATGCGGAATATCTTCGCCCTGACCAGTATGCTGGAGCGTTATCAAATCCAGGTTTTATATGCTGAAAATGGCAGAGAAGGAATTACCCTGTTAGAAAATACACCAGATATTGATGTGGTGTTGATGGACGTAATGATGCCAGAAATGGATGGTTACGAAACAACACGCACGATCCGCCAAAACGAGCAATTTAAGTCTTTGCCGATTATTGCACTCACCGCTAAAGCTATGCAAGGCGATCGCGAGAAGTGTATTGAAGCCGGTGCATCAGACTACATTACTAAACCCGTAGATACTGAGCAATTGCTGTCACTGTTGCGTGTTTGGCTATATCGTTGATACTACTGTAAAACCTTTACTGCATTTTTGAATTAACAGCCAACGGTCAGAATAAAGAATAAAGACGCGATAAATCGCCGTCTCTACAATATCTTTTGTAGAGACGGCGATTCATCGCGTCTCTTGTCTTAACCTATATTTCACCATCATGCCAAATCGGGAACCAATGACGCGATCGCTTTCACCAATTCCTCTGGATCTACAGGCTTAGAAATATGCTGTTGAAATCCGACAGCGATCGCTTGCTGATGATCCATCTCACCAGCATAAGCAGTTAAAGCGATCGCGGGAATTGTCCCTCCTTGCTCTGGTTCCAAACTTCTCACCTGTCGCATCAGCATATAGCCATCCATTTCTGGCATCCCAATATCGCTGATAATTAGATTTGGCTGGGATTGACTCAAGGCAGTTAAAGCTTCAATGGCTGAGGCGACAACAGTAACAGTTGCACCATATTGCTCCAGCATGAAGGGCAAAAATTCTCGCATATCTGCATCATCATCCACCACCAGAATCTCTAAGCCAGACAGGGGCGAGGACTGAGCCGCCACCAGTGAAGAATTATCTTTTGCATTCTTGATTTTTTTGCTTTCATCCTGTAAGCATGGAAGTCTGACGATGAAAGTTGCTCCTTGTCCTTCGCCCAGACTTTCTGCTTGCACAGTTCCCCCGTGAAGTTCGACGAGATGGCGGACGATCGCTAATCCTAGACCTAAACCGCCAAATTTTCGAGTTGTCGCACCATCTGCTTGACGAAAATAATCAAAGACATAAGGTAAGAACTCAGGTGCAATTCCCTTCCCTGTGTCAGTGACGCAGACTTGTACCTGTGAGCCAACTTGCTCTAATTTAATTTTTACCTGTCCACCGATGGGAGTAAATTTAATCGCATTAGAAAGGATATTCCAAATGATTTGTTGTAGTCGATTGGCATCGCCTAAAACTTCCCCAACACCAGATTTAAGAATTGTCTGAATCTGGATAGACTTAGCCTCCGCCGATAAACGCACTGTCTCAATGGCAGCTTCAATGACTGATACCAAATTAATCCGGTAAAAGTTGAGGTTAAGTTTACCCTGAAGGATGCGGGAAACATCGAGCAAATCTTCAATTAATTGGGTTTGTAACTTGGCATTACGCTCAATGGTTTCTAGGGCGCGGGCGGTTGTTGCTTGATCGAGCTTGCGGCTTCGCATTAGTTTTGCCCAACCCAGAATCGGGTTGAGTGGTGTTCTCAATTCATGAGACAGCACAGCTAAAAATTCATCTTTAATGCGATTTGCCCTTTCAGCAGCACTTCGTGCTGTTCGTTCGGCTTCGTAGAGATGGGCGCGAGCGATCGCTTGGGCGCATTGTTGAGCAATAGCCAAAATAAATGCTTGATCTTCTCCACTAAGTTGTTGAGGCTGGGTAAATCCCAAACTTATACCGCCAACTGCCCAACCTTCTACCATCAATGGAATAGAAATCCAGGCATTAAAATCATATTGGGCGTAAATTTCTGCTAAATGTGGGTAACGAGCTACTCGATTTTCTGTTACTTGTGCCCAAATAGGTTTCCCAGTCCGCACCGCTTCTGCTAGGGGAGAGGGTGAATCGATGGCAAAAGTACGCCAAGCGTCTATCAAATCCTGCTTATAGCCAACCGCCCGCACAATTTCCAGTTCAGTTTTACTTTCATTCACCAAGGCGACAAGGGCAGAACTGGCTCCCAAGGCAGCCATGCTCTGCTCTACAATCACATCAGAGACTTGGGCTGGTGTTAGGGATTCTGAAAGAGCAGCCGTGATCGATTGAAGACGGGCAATGCGCTCCAATGCTCGTTCTGCCGTTTTTTGTGCTTGTTGCGCCTCTTGGTAAAGGCGGGCATTATCAATGGCGATGGCCGCTCGATGCGCAATATCCTCCGCTAGTGACAAGTCAGCCGTGCTGTAACGACGTTCTGATTCAGCGTTTACAAAGGAAATAGCACCAAAAATTCTTCCACGTGCCATTAAGGGCAAAATTATACAGGAATTCAAACCAAGTTCACGTACAATACGCAGATGTTCTGGATCTGGGATGGCTTCTGCTAGAAGTGCGTCTGAAATTTCAGCGATGATTTCAGTTTGTCCGGTACGCAAAACTTTAGGCACGCCTTCATCTGCATTTAACTTTCTCGGATAACGTTGATAAAGTTCCCAGCCTAGTTTCACTTTCTCTGGATCGCGGTGAGCAACTGCTACCCGATTAATTGATTGGTTGTCTTGCAGCAGATCAACGCCGCACCAATCGGCGAAGTAAGGCACAACCAGGTTGGCCACGCTTGCTAGGGTGCTTTCGTAATCAAGGGAAGAAGCGAGTGTTGCACTGACTTGAGCTAAAAACCCGGCTCGTTGTTGATTGGCTTCTGCTTCCAGGCGGGCGGTTTGCTCTTGAATCAGTTGAATACGTTCAGCTTCAGATTGTTTGCGATCGGTGATATCAAGCACAACACCACTCATGTGTGTAGCTTTACCAGCTTCATTGAAAAAGGCTTTTCCCCGACAGGCTGCGTAGCGAATACTGCCGTCATCTTGAATAATTCGATATTCTAAATTATGCTCCACGCCTTGGTTAATCGCTCGACTCAACGATTGAGCCAGCAATCCCCGATCGTTTGGATGCAGACGAGCGAGGATTGCTTCAGAAGTGCCAGCAAAGGTTTCCGGTGTTAACCCAAATAGTTGATAAATCTGCTCATCCCAATCAAAGCGATCGCTGGCAATATCCCAACTCCAAACACCGATTTGAGAAGATTTTAACGCCAAGCTGAGTTTTGCTTGGCTGTCTTCTAAACCTTGATAAAGACGAGCATTTTCTAGAGAGATGGCAATTTGAACTGTCAATATTTCCAGTACAGAAAGTTTTTCCTGTGTAAAGGCACTGGAGATCAGATTGTTTTCTAAATATAAAATACCAAGTAATTTTGACTGACGAGCGATCGGCAAACAAAGTACAGATTTAGGTTGCTTTTGAATTACATATTCGTCTTTAGAAAACAAATTTTGCTCAGTGGCATTCTCTAAAATCACTGTCTCGTGAGTTCGCTGAACATAATTCAGTATTGATTGAGGAATTACCTGTGAAATTTCACCCTCTAATACAAGTCGAGAAACATTGAGCTTTTCTGCTTGGGGATTAACTTTAGCTTCTACTTCAATCACCAGATTTTCATCGTGTTCCAGCAACAAATAACCAATTTCTGCTCCTGCTTGCTCGATGACAATTTGCATTAATGTCTTCAACAAACGCGAAAAAACAATTTCACTAGATATAGTTTGAGAGGCTTTAACTACTGACAAAAAGTCTAAATGCTCACCTGTGGTAATAAACGTTCCGTTAGAGACAAGCTGTTGTTGTGGCAATAGCTGAGGATAGGATTCTTCTAAGTGCTTGACTTTAGCAAATGCCTCCCAACGCATATAGGCATTTTTAGCTGCTTCCAAGTAGGTTTTGGCAATTAGTTCAAAATCTCGCTCTAAGTAAAACTTAGCAGCTAGTTCATTAGCTAAAGCTTCGTATTGTACAAATCCCTGCTCATGGGCTGAAGCAATTGATTGCTCATACAGACGCATTGCTTCCAATTCTCTACCTTCGATGCAAGCTATTTCGGCAGCTACTAACTGAGACTTATGTAAAAAGTTTTCAGGGCAATGATTAGACCAATATTGCAATCGCTGCTGATGACATTCTAGGGTTTGCAAAAACTGTTCTTGCTCTTGAAAAGATACTGTTGGATAAAGAGCCGTTAGAGTTAATGAGTAATACAAAACATAATCTGTTTCAATTGGTAATGCCAGTGTTGTCACCGGAAAATTTGTTAATTCTAAGGCACAATTCAGCGCCTCTGTATACTGTCGATATGTAAAAGATATGATTAACTTGATAATATGATAAAAAATAATTCCACTGACAAAACCTGCATCTGTAATAATAGATAACGCCTGTGATTCATCAAACTTATCACTACTTAGAGTCATATTATGGTGAGTCAATCCCCGCAGATTCATCAGTAGCATTTGCTCTAGTCTGATTGTCTGATAGACGGCATCATGTTTAGACTGACGGGCGAATGCAGTGTATTTTTCTAGAGATTTGTATGTTTCTGCAAGTGGATAGCCTAACTGGATAATTTGCCACGAGCCTTGATAGCCGTTATAGTTTGCCATCGTCACATCACCCGCTTCCACGCAGCCGATAAATCCCCGCTCTAAAAATGGAATATCGGTAGCAATATGGTTACACCAAACGTTAATATGACTTCCATGAATGTGTAGAACAACTCCTCTAAGTTTCAAGTCATGCAACTTTTCATTCAATTGAATTGTCATCTCAGAAAATGCGTAACCTGTAGGAATATCATGAAAGATGGAAACCAATAACATGGCATACATACTATAGGCAAAACAGGAGTCTTCCGTATTCCCAAATTTGAGTGAGTAGTTAACTGCTTTAAGTACGACTAAGGGAAAGAGATCGGGTCTACCGAGATAAGTAGGTGGCCCCAAAGTTGTCAACAGACTAATAACTGTTTTAATATTTGGATCTTGGATTACTATAGAATTAATTAAATCCGAGACTTGTCTATTACCTAGATTGGTCAATACTTGTTTTTTTTCAATTGCGATCGCACCTTCTACTTCCTCATTTGTATCAGGTAATATCACCCCAAAAAGTTTTAAAGCTTTTAATCCTAATATCAGTGCCTCTTCATATCTACCTGCAACTTGGTAGAGTCTGATTTGCAGCATATAAATATTTGATTTTTCTAGATGAGATTTTGCTTTCAGCAATAATAACTCAAATAATTCTTCGGCTTGTTCTAAATTCCCTGTTAAAAATTCACACTCAGCCTGTTCCCTAAATAAAGTAAATGTTTGGTGATATTGTTCCATCCAGGCATTTTCAGCCAAAAGATTTATGGCAACACTAAAAAATATTTTCGCAGGAGTGTAAGCTGTGGAAGCTTTTGCCTTTTTGCCAGCGATTAAATTTAATTGTACTAATTCATCCTTTTCTGTTTGTTCAATAATTAGATCCACGGCGAGATTTAGTTGATTCACTAGATCAAAAATTTGCTCGTTCACTTGTTCAGCATTCGCATTCTTCAGCAAAAGCTGCCCAATCTTCAGATGAACAGCCGATTTTGATTCATCGACAATTAAGGCATAAGCCGCTTGTTGAACTCGGTCATGGTAAAAACGATAGTTTTTATCAACACTTTCATCTGACTCGATAGAAATAATTAATCCTCTTAAAATTGCTTCAAAAAGTGCATTTGCCGTTTCTTCAATAGATTGTTCGCCAACAAGTGCCAAAACTTCTAAATCAAAGCGATTACCGATGCAGGAGGCTAATTTAAGCACCTGTTGAGTTGCAAGTGGCAGTTTTTGCATCCGCTCAATTATTAGACTGACAATATTATCTGTAATCCCTTGGGCTTGAATCTCAGGTAGATTCCATTGCCACCCTCCTTTTACCCCCCTCTGTCCCCCCTTACCAAGAGTGGATAGAAGAGGGTCAAAATTCAGCAAATTCTCTTGATGGAGTGTTTTGAGAAATTCATTGACAAAGAAAGGATTACCATCAGTTTTTTGGATAATCAATTGAGCAAGGGATTCTACTTGCTCTGCTGAACTATGTAAGGTATCAGCAATCAACTGATTGACATAAACAAGATTCAACGGTGTAAGCAGAATTTCAGTCGTTCTTGCTCCATACTGGCGAACCTTCTCTATCATTAAACTAAAGGGATGTACAACATCTACTTCGTTATCTCGATAGGCTAAGATGAAGCAGAGATATTGGATATTAGAGCCAGCAATAATAGTTTGAATTAAATTCAAAGTAGCGGTGTCTGCCCACTGCATATCATCTAAAAAAACAGTGAGTGGATGCTCTTTTTGAGCAAAGATGCTGATAAAGTTTTGAAACACCAAGTTGAAGCGATTTTGAGATTCGGCAGGCCCCAACTCTGGTATAGGAGACTGTTCTCCAACAATTAGTTCAACTTCTGGAATTACATCTGTGATTAGCTTACCATTGTTCCCTAATGCTGCTTCTATTCGCTTTTTCCAGCTAGCAAGTTGATCTTCCGGCTCAGTTAAAATTTGTCGTGCGAGTGTTTGAAAAGCTTGAACAATTGTGGAATAAGGAATATCTCGTTTATACTGATCGAATTTACCAGAGATAAAAACCCCACGTTCTCTAACAATGGGCTTGTGAATCTCCTTCACAAGAGTTGATTTACCAACGCCAGCATAGCCAGAAACTAACACAATTTCTGCTTTACCTTGATTAACAACTCGCTCAAATGCTTGTAAAAGCTTGGCAATCTCTGGTTCTCGCCCATACAATTTTTGAGGAATTTGAAAGCGTTCTGAGATATCTTGCTCACCCAAAATAAAGGATGGGATTTGTCCAGTTGTCTCCAATTGTTTTAAGCATTTTTCCAAATCAAATTGCAAACCTAAAGCGCTCTGATACCTCTGTTCTGCAACCTTCGACAGCAATTTCATGATAATCTCACAGAGCGTTTGGGGAATATCAGAGTTTAGCTTGCTTGGGAATAGTGGAGATTTGGCAATATGACAATGCACCCACTCTAAGGGGTCTTTGCCTTGAAATGGTAGCTGACCTGTGAGCATCTCATAAAAGGTGATTCCCAGCGAATACAAATCGCTGCGATGGTCAATTCCTCGATTCATCCGCCCGGTTTGCTCAGGTGACAAATAAGGTAGACTTCCTTCAATGCGACTGGAACTGCTAACTATTTGCTGCTGGTATGGAATGAAGGCAGCAATTCCAAAATCGGCAATTTTGACCTGATTAGTTTCGAGGTTAATTAAAATATTTTGCGGCTTAATATCCTTGTGGACAATGTGATGAGTGTGGATTTGTGCAAGTTTGCTAGTAATTTCAATCGCAATCTTCAGAAACGGCACAGGCTGTTGAAATTGGTCTAGCAATTGGTCTAGCGATCGCGCCTGAAAATCCTCCATAATTAAATAAGGGATTCCCTGGTGTATCTCTAAGGCGTAGGCTTTGACTGCTGCTGCGGTATTTAACCTTTGTGCGATCGCATACTCATGTTTGAGTTGTTCGATATTATTGGGTGTACACTGTTCTGGACGTAGCCCTTTGATAATTACCGGATACTGGTCTTTAACCTTAATTCCACGGTATATGACTGCTTTTATCCCTGCTTTTAACAAAGTGACAATCTGAAATCCGGGTAATGCAATCATCATGCCAAACACTCCAGCCGTGCATCTTCAGGGATAATCCGAGCTTAATTGTATTTTAAATACATTTCTTTGGGCAGATGAAATTTAGATGATATTAAGTTTGGATAATTTGGTTATCCTGACTCAAAAACCAAAACTAAGCTACAATTCAAGCAGAGTAAGCATTTCCCGCTCAGAGACTCCCCATGTTTGATAACCTGCAAACCCAAATTTACCAACTAGAACAATTTGCCAATAGCCTCGTTTCTAACCAACTGACACATCTTAGCGTAGTAAGCGTTGGTATTATCTTTGCCGCTGGCTTGCTCACCAGTCTCACCCCCTGTATGCTTTCGATGCTGCCAATTACCATTGGTTACATCGGTGGTTATGAAGCTAAAAGTCGCTTGCAAGCTGCTGCCCAATCAACTTGGTTTGCTTTAGGTTTAGCAACTACATTGGCGGGGATGGGTATTATAGCAGGTTTAGTTGGAAAAGTCTACGGTCAAGTGGGAATTGGTTTGCCGATTATCGTCAGCATTATCGCTATTCTCATGGGGCTGAACTTATTAGAAGCACTGCCTATACAATTTCCATCCTTGAATGAAACGAATTGGATTTCGCCAGATTTGCCAACAGGATTGCGTTCCTATTTGCTGGGGCTGACTTTCGGCTTAGTCGCATCCCCTTGTAGCACACCTGTTTTAGCGAGTTTGTTAAGTTGGATTGCTAGTACACAAGACTTAATTTTAGGTGCTGTTTTGCTACTTTCTTATACAGCCGGTTATGTAGCACCATTGATTTTGGCGGGTACTTTTACAGCTTCAATTAAAAAATTACTAGAATTGCGTCGCTGGTCTGGTTGGATTAACCCAGTTAGCGGGGCGCTATTGGTAGGATTCGGTGTATTTTCCTTAATTTCTCGAATTCCCCTCGGCAGTCTTTAATATCAATAACTTTGTTAGCTTTTACACATAATGACTTTAGAAGATTCAGCTGCAAAAGAATTAAAATGGTGGGCGATACCTGGGCAGTTCTTACGCCAAGAGCTTTTGCCTATACTGACTAACTTACGACTAGCGATCGCACTACTGCTATTGATTGCAATTTTTAGCTCTACTGGTACTGTCATTGAGCAAGGTCAGTCACCCGCATTTTACCAAGCCAACTACCCAGAACATCCAGCTTTATTTGGTTTCTTAACTTGGAAAGTAATTCAAGTAGTTGGATTAGACCACGTATATCGTACCTGGTGGTTTCTGGCATTACTGATCTTATTTGGCACTAGTTTAACTGCTTGTTCATTTACCCGTCAGTTACCAGCCTTAAAAGCCGCCCAACGCTGGAAATATTACGAAGAGCCACGGCAATTTCAAAAATTAGCTTTAAGTGCAGAACTAGATACTGGTTCCCTAGATTCTTTAAACCAGATATTACAGAAACACCGCTATAAAATTTTTCAAGATCAAGAAAAAGAAAATCTCCTTTACGCCCGCAAAGGAATAGTCGGACGCATCGGCCCAATTATCGTTCATATTGGCATTGTCGGTATTCTACTAGGGGGAATTTGGGGAGCGATGACTGGGTTTCTCGCTCAGGAAATGGTTGCCAGTGGCGATACATTTCAAGTGACAAATATTGTCGATGCTGGGCCTTTAGCCGCAAAAATCTCGAAAGATTGGTCTGTGCGAGTCAATCGTTTTTGGATTGATTACACTCCATCTGGCGGCATCGATCAATTTTATTCAGATATGTCTGTCTTGAATAATCAGGGAAAGGAAATTGACCACAAGAAGATTTTTGTCAACGAGCCTCTGCGCTATCATGGCATAACTTTCTATCAAACTGATTGGGGAATTGCAGGTGTTCGCGTCCAATTTAACAACAGCCCAATTTTTCAGCTGCCGATGGCGCAATTGAACACCAACGGTAACGGGCGCATTTGGGGAACCTGGGTTCCGACTAAACCGGATTTGAGTGAGGGTGTCTCCCTGTTAGCCAAAGACTTGCAAGGGATGGTATTAATTTATGATGCCACTGGCAAACTTGTTGATACAGTCCGCGCGGGGATGTTCACCGAAGTTAATGGCGTGAAGCTGAAAATTTTGGATGTTATTGGTAGCACTGGCTTACAAATTAAAGCCGATCCAGGTATACCAATTGTTTACACAGGGTTTGGTTTGCTCATGCTGGGTGTGGTGATGAGTTACTTTTCCCACTCGCAAATCTGGGCATTGCAAAAAGGCGATCGCCTCTATGTGGGTGGCAAAACTAATCGTGCCCAAGTTGCTTTTGAACAAGAGGTTTTAGAGATTTTAGATCGGCTGAGTTCACAGCCACAAGGTGAAGAGAAAGAGACGGCGATTGAAGTTTAAACGCAGAGGGGCGCATTCGCATTAGCGAAGCGGTAGCGACGTTAGGAGCGTCAGCGTCTCGCAGAGAAGGAAATCGCAGAGGTACGCAGAGGATTACTTTGCGTACCTTTGCGTTAACCTCCGCGTCCCTCTGCGTTTCAAAGTTATTTACAATTAATTACGCCCACACGCCTACAAATTAGGAAATTACTAGAGGTATTTATTAAACATTGGAACAAAAAATTTCTATGTCTGCTAAACTTCAATCTCAGGGACGGGTTTGCCTTCTACCTTTAATCGCTATCTTGTTGAGTATTGCTTCTTGCACTGCCGAGCAGACAAACATAAAGCGTGTTTCCCTTGTTGGTACTGGGGCAAGTTTTCCCGCACCTTTGTATGAACGTTGGCTTTCAGATTACAACCAGCAAAATCCCAATATAGAAATTAACTATCAAGCTATAGGAAGCAGTGCTGGAGTGCAACAACTCATCGACGGTACTGTAGATTTTGCAGCTAGTGATGTGGGAATTACAAGAGAACAAGCAGCCAAAATAAAACGGGGAGTCATTGCTTTGCCAATAACTGCCGGTTCTATTGTGCTGGCTTATAACCTCACACCAGTTTCACAGCAATCGCCTCAAGTGAATGTGCCACCTGCTCTCAGGCTACCACGCCAAGTTTACGTAGATATCTTTCTCGGAAAAATTACGAATTGGAATCATCCTAAAATAGCCGCAGCTAATCCAGGTGTAAATTTGCCCGATTTACCAATTCAAGTTGTACACCGAACTGATGGTAGTGGAACTACAAGCGTGTTCACGCAACACCTAAGCTCCATAAGTCCAGAATGGAAAAACAAAATTGGGGCTGGTAAATCGATAGCATGGCAAGTGGGAGTTGGTGGAAAGGGTAACGAAGGTGTTACCGCCCTGATTCAACAGATACCAGGAGCTATTGGCTATGTAGAATACATTTACGCCAAACAAAATAAGCTTCCTGTGGCTGCTTTAGAAAATAAATCTGGTAATTATATTACGCCGACACCAGAATCTGTAGCACAAACTTTAGAAGCAGTGAAATTACCAGGTGATAACTTGATTGCTTTTATCACCGATCCTACAGGTGCCCAGTCTTATCCCATCGTCACTTACAGCTGGCTTTTAACTTATCGCCAATATCCAAACCGAGTCAAAGCTCAAGCACTGAAAAACTTTGTGAATTGGGCTGTGATTGACGGGCAAAAATCCAGTTTGGAACTTGGATATATTCCTTTATCAAAAAGAGTTGTGCTTCAAGTGCAATCTGCCGTGCAGAAAATTGCTGAATGAAGCCGATTAATCCCATCTGCACTTATCAGCAATGATGTTACTTTTGGTGACGCACTTCAACTACAGTATGTACATTACCGCGAGGCGTGAAATCTGCTTTCACCGTGACTTCCAACGGATCGCAAGCAGCCACAAAATCATCTAAAATTTGATTGGCAGATTCTTCGTGGGAAATGTAGCGATCGCGGTAACTATTAATATAAAGTTTGAGCGCCTTCAATTCCACTACCCGTTCATCAGGCACATAGCTAACATAAATTGTTGCAAAGTCAGGATAGCCGGAAAACGGACATTTACAAGTAAATTCCGGCAAAGTAATGTTAATGTCATATCGCCTCCCCACACGCGGATTCGGAAAGGTAATTAATTTACCTTCTGCAATGTCGCGTTCGCCATACTTCATTTCTTGGTTTGACTGGGATGCACTTTCAGGTAATTTATCAGTTGTCATTTCTTATTTGTCACTTGTCACTTGTCACTTGTACTGAGCGTAGCCGAAGTATTTGTCACTTGTACTGAGTTTCGACTGCGCTCAACTACCGCGAAGTCGTTGGCGTAGCCTCTCGTAGAGAAGTATTTGTCATTAGTTATTCTACTTATCTTTACGTCCTTTTAGTAATTTTGTAGCTTGTTAACTCCTAACTCCTAACTCCCACTCAATACTCTTCCTTCTCCCAGTCTGGACAATTTTCATCTTCACAACCGTGGGGATGCATAGCACAAACTAATAAATTACCACCATAAACTTGACCGTGGTAATGACTACAACCAATACAGGCAGGATTTTTTTCAGATGTAGGTTCAACTGAATAAGGAAAACCCGGATCGACATCTGCTACAATGTCTTCCAGTTCCCAGTAAGCTTCTAACATCGGTTCAGCCAAATCCTGTAGATACTGATCGACTTCCGTAACAATATTATTGTGTACTTGCTCGCTGACTTCTTCCGTTAGCTCAAAAAATGCGTCTACTACTTCACTCATTCCCAGGAAGAAGCGCTCTACTTCATCAGCCACTGTTTCGACGATTTCTACTAAATCTTTTTGCCACTGTTCCATAAACTTGACACCTTTGCAGGCTATAAACAGGACGCTTTGTGTTATCTGGCTTGAAGCACTAAAATACACACTAGGCAATGTATCTTATCAAGTTTTTATCCAAAGTGTCATGTCAAAATGCCACTTTTTCCTGATATGTCGATCAAACAATGCTTTTTATCTATCGCGTTGCAATCGTTTTAACTCGTCTTGCAGCTTTAGCACTTCATCGCGCAATTTATCTACATTCTCATCATTTGACGCCTCTTTGACCGTTGGCTCTTCATCATCCTCTAAAATTTCAATGCGGCGAGGTTGAGAAGGGGGCGTTTCTGGTGAGGTTTCAACAGATGGTTGGGCTTGTTGGGCTTGCTTCATCATATCTTCAACGAAGCGGCGGGCTTCTTCTGTGTTCATTTCGCCCTTTGCCACCATTTCATCTGCCAGTTTTTGGACTTGCGATCGCACTTCGGCTAATTTTCCCCCTGCTTTCTCACCCGCGTAAGAAGCTAACCCAACACCGAGGTAAAAAGCTTTTTGAACAATATCTCCAAAACCAGGCATGGTTGCTAACGGCTCCTAAAAATAGGGCGACCCGGAGACTACGCCTACCACAAGCCTCCCGTGTTGCTGCTACCTTCCGGTTCTGACAAGATTTGGGTGTTGCGATCGCATAGATCCAGGTCTTCAATAACCATAACATGAAAAGTCAGTAAGTGTGTGTCATTCCATAACAATTCGCCATTCATAAAGCTGATAGTTGACGCAGCCGTGTTTTACCAAGGGATCATCAGCTACAATCGTTTCTGCTTCCTCCTTTGAGGCAGCCTCAAATAGTAACATTCCGCCTCTTTGTTCTACCCAATAGCCTGTTCGCGCTTTGTGTCCTTTAGTAATTAATTCCCGAATGTAGGCTTTGTGAGCAGGTACATATTGGTCAAAGGTAGGTTTATCAACTTTCCCCTCTTCAATTTTTACAAACCACGGCATTGGCTTCTTAACTCCAGTTACAACAACATCCTGCTTTAGTTATGACTATTTTTGAGTACCATTTGAGTAGCAATATACACGAACTATAGTGATTTACTAATTAATATAGATATATGAGTCGTTTTTTTGTCGCCCTCATACCACCGCAAGATATTCAAGACTACGCCAACGAGATTAAGCAGTATTTTGCCGATCGGTATACTAGTAGCGGAGCGCTAAAGTCTCCGCCTCATATTACCGTGCAACCGCCCTTTGAATGGGCAGATGATAACTTGCCAGTGTTAGAAGCATCCTTGAAGGAGTTTGCCAGTGAACAACAGCAAGTAGCAATTACACTAAAAGGGTTTAATGCCTTTGCACCTCGTGTCATATACATTAATGTCGTCAGAAGTCAAGAGCTTTTAACTTTGCAAGCTGATTTAATGGCTTATACAGAAAGCAACTTGAGAATTGTTGACAAGGTTTCTAAAACCCGCCCTTTTGCACCCCATTTAACGGTTGCATTTCGGGATTTAACAAAGCAGAATTTTAAAGCTGCTTGGCCAGAATTTGAAAATCGTCAGTTGCATTTTGAGTTTACTGCTGACAAATTAACCTTGCTGCTTCACGACGGGAAGCGCTGGAATATTAAACGGGAGTTTGCTTTTTTCTCTGGTAGTAATTGAGCGATGTTTTTGCGATGGTCGCTGGCGCTGTTTGATATTGGAGCTACCTTGACGATAATATCCAATATTATATTTACCTGAACCCTTTTGTAAAATTGTCTGCGCACATCTGTGTGTCCCTAACACGTAGTATCATTAATAGTTGAGAATAAGCGATCGCATCTCTTTCTTTTTGACTCTCTGTAGTCGCATACATCGAACGTCTCAAAGAGTTGCAGCTTGTCGTCACACATCGCTTAAGCTTCGGAACGCCTTGCAAATAAGAAATGTTAGATTTATTTATTTCTACTTACCTAATTTTTGTAAAACAAGATACATTAAATGGTAGTCTAATCGCAAAGGAACCAAAAAGTATGGCCGTTAGTAGCCCTGAAGCGATCCGTCATATATTGATCGGATTGGGATATTTAGCTCCTGAGATTGATCCTAAGCCGGATCTCACTAAATTTGCTCCCTGGAAGCGGAATAACAACTCTTTGACAGATGATCCTACTGAAGAAGCTATTAAAAAGTTTCAGAAACAGTACTCACAAAAACTTGTGGTTAATGGTAATGCTGATGCAGAGACTCGAACTGTCATGGAAGATACAGTGAAAGGGCTTCAGAATAGATTGAAGTTTCACGGTTTTGCAACCAATGCCGAAATTCCAAAAGACTTGCCTTTTTATGGGCCAGCTACTTATACAGCAGTCAAGAAATTTCAGAAATCTCAGGGTTTAACTGAAAATGGGATTGCTACTATTGAACAGCGGCAAATTCTACAGCAACCAAGTCTCACAGATAAACCGCAGACTCCTCCTCAGTCACAACTAAAGCTGATAGATTTGTGCTTTCAATTCAAAAAAAATCCTCAAAATCCTTCTTACATTGCAGCGTTAAATAACTTACAACAAAATCTACCCAAGGACGTTTTACACAAAGTTACTAACAAATGGAGGGGGACAAACGATCAAAATCCTGAGATTGTGAAGCTGACGAATCTTTTTACTTATTATGATGACAATAATGCAAACCATCGTGATGCACTAAATCACTTACAAAGTCAGATTACCCCAGCCATCTCTCAAGCATTTTTAAGCCTTTGGAATAAGAAGTAACAAATGGAACTTACAGCAGAATTCAGAATTCAGAATTCAGAACTAAAACTTTGTCTCTCATAATTAGTTATGCTAACCACAGTCATTACACCCCACCCCCAACCCCTCCCCGCTTGCGGGGAGGGGAGACAAAGCGTAGCTTTGGCGGGGTGGGGTTCTTTGGGTTTAATAAGCAATCAAGCGGACATGATATGACATACGAGAATTAAAAACCACGTTTCTGATCTCTGCTGAGTCGGAAACCTGGTTTTTTAACAATTCTGAGTTCTGAGTTCTGAGTTGTGAATTCTGATTTAATATTCAATTCCCGGTTGTGCTTTCACACCTTGATCGCGGAAAGGGTGCTTAACTAGAGTCATTTCAGTTACTAAGTCAGCACGCTCAATTAAAGCAGGTGGTGCGCCTCTACCTGTGAGAATAACGTGTTTGTTAGCGGGTTTTTGTGCCAAACCGGCTAAAACGTCTTCTACTGGTAAGTAAGCCATTTTGAGGGCGATATTGATTTCGTCTAACAACACTAGATGAAAGTCTGGGTTGCGGATGTATTCTAATGATTTCTCCCATGCGGCGCTAGCTTTGTCAAGATCGCGATCGCGATCTTGAGTCTCCCAGGTAAAGCCTTCGCCCATTGCGTGAAATTCTATCTGGTCTTCCCAATAACTAAAAACTCTTTTTTCGGAAGGTTCCCAGCTACCTTTGATGAATTGAACGATCGCTACTTTATACCCATGACCGAGCGATCGCAACACCATCCCCAAAGCCGCAGTGGTTTTACCCTTACCGTTACCAGTATTTACAATAATTAACCCTTTTTCTGGTACAGCTTCTGCTATGCGCTTGTCTTGCACTTCTTTGCGTCGCTGCATCTTTTTGCGGTACTGTTCATCAGTCAGAGATGAAGACATTACCTCATCAATCAAGCGTCCAATTTCTTGGTCTGGTTTCAATTCTTGCGGTGTATCGTTTTTCATCAAGCTTGTCTAGAAATAACTGTTAAAAGTGTTGAAAATGAACCAAAATCGCCTTACTTATCCAATTTCACTTACATTACTTGATTGAAAATATCCAGTAAGTTTTCATGTGAAATATTAATAGTGTGTTAGCTTTATTAATGATTCTCAGACAAGTGGAACTATATATGATACACAAGCTGAACTTATAATTTGAGTTTACTATTACTGTTTTAAATAATTTAATATGTTTATTAAAGCACTTTACCACTAAAAATTTATTATTATCTCCTTTAATACAGTCATGAGTTCGATAATTTAAGTGTTAGGTGTATGATGTCTAAATATCAGGAGTTATGCATTTATGGATGTTGTTGTTTCCATTTTTCCCATAAAGCCTGCGTATCCTCTGGTTGCCCATCATAGTTGAGCAATTGGTCTGAAATTATCACCCATGATTGGGCACTGCGTGTCCAAATGTTACCCACTGGGCGTAACCAACTTGTATCATCTAAGGTTCCAGCTTTGACATTGATAGTATTTGAATTGTAAGTCCTTTCATGGAACAATCGCGTTCCGCAGTCGCCACAGAACAGGTTATTTACTTCACGCCCGCTATCATTTTTTCGAGTCCAAGCTTTCGGTTTTCCCTGAACAATCACAACAGCGTCTCTTAATACTGTAAGAGACATACCAAAGGCACTAGACGATTGTTTCTGACACTCCTTGCAGTGGCATAGATAAAGTGTTAACGGTTGGGCATTAATTTCATAACGAATCTGTCCACATTGACAACCTCCAGTATATGGAATATTCACAGATTTTATCTCCTAACAATTTGTATTGTTTTATTGTAACTAAAACTATCTCAATCTTAAAGCTGGTTTTAATATACACAAACAGAAGACATGAGAATACGAGAAACTTTTGATTATCTACACTTCCCTAAATCTCCCTCATCCCTCATCTTCATCCGATTCATCATCCTCACTCCAATACTGTTGAGGTGCATTTCCGTGAACTTCTAAAATCTTCGGTTTTTTGATTTTGTTATCAGGTGGATTAATTGCTTCTAACTGCAAATCAAATTTCCAGTTGTCACCAAAATCATAAAGATAGGTCATTTTACCACCCGGTTCTAGAGATAAATCACCAATCTGCACTTGGTCGGCAAATGGGGGAGTTTCCATGTAGGCATGACCGATTTTTATGATGCGACCAAAATGGTCTTTATAACTAAACTCGTACAGGTGATCGTAATCAAAGTCAAAAGCATCGAGAATTATCTCTGCTAGCCAGCTTAATGGTTTTTTTGCTGGTATGGCAATGCGTCGCCAAGCCTTAAAAAGGGATACTTTAAAAATATAAATACCATCAGTGAAGCCTTGCTTGGGAACAAGTAAATTATGCTCCCATTCTGGAAAAAATGGTTGGAAATGTGACTGCAATTTTCCAAAAGTCACATTCACATCATCCTGTAATTCTCCTCGTATACCCAGTGGAAAAAGTAATTGCAACAGAGCATCACCAAAGGGCAAGCGTTGTAAACCAGTAATGCGCCACCCCTTACCTTCTTGTGGTTTACCATGTTTGATAGATAACAATCCAAATAACTCTAACAGTGCAACATTATGCAGTCCGGGGTAATAACTAATATTGTTTTGATCTTCATATTTAGGAAATTTTAAACCTTTATCTGGGACGCGGGGCCAAAGTTGAATACATCTAAATAAGTTCCCTAATGAATCTTGATGTTCGCCCAAAACTTCGTTATTTCCCCAAATCAACCAAGCTTCTAATAAGTTGAAATAGCGTTCTGTTAGATTGAGGCTTAACCATGATTGCAAAGTTGCTGCATCTAAAACTAAAACCTGCTTCTTCCCTTGGGATTTAATTTGGGCTATTCCAGAACTGCGTAATAACAGATATAGTCCATTAATGTAGGGGTATGATTTCTGTACAGGGCGTTTGAGTTTGGTTTCAATTGGGTGACTTAACCGAGAATTAACTTCTGATAGGACTTTTAGCGGTAGAAGGTTATTAATACTACTAACTTCCACTCCGTTTGGTTGTAAGAAATCTATCAGGGTTTGAAAGTCATGCAAAATCGTACCGGGTTGATTTTCCTCAATAGTGAGTTCTTGGAGGAGTTGTTGTTGTGACTCTGCAAGAGTTGGCAATTCAGGATTGAGTGTGCGTTCTAGTCGCGCAAATAAATCTTCCATAAATAAAAATTCTAAATTCTAAATTCACAATTTAACCTTCTGTTTAACCTGTTTTCTTTATACTATGACTACAGAAGTTCTCCTGATAAACATTGACCTGCCAAGTGTCACAACAGGACTATAGGAATCCGGTTTGAATTTTGAAAACATACTGAGACTTAAATGCATATCCAGCAAGGATTTATCTCTAAAATCCGTTCAAAAATCAAATAGGAGTCCTATATCAACACCGTAAGTTTAATGAAATGTGAATGATAATATTTTCACCTTCTACTTGACAATCCCAGAAATTTGATATGAATAGTAACACTCGCCTACAGATGATTTTAGCTGATACACGTATTAATACAGTATTACCTGCGATCGCTCAACTAAATCTACCTAACTGGTGGTTAGCAGGGGGTGCAGTCCGAAACACCGTTTGGTCTTCAATTTTTGGCAATGACTGTGGCTTAGGTATTAAAGATTTTGATATTGCATTCTTTGACATAGAGGGGAACCGTTCCCAAGAACTAGCAGCAAAAGCTACTCTCACAGAACAATTTCCTGATGACGAGTTTGATGTTAAAAATCAAGCCAGTTTTGCTCGTTGGCGTCTTGGTAGCAGACCTTATACTAGTACAGAGGATGGCATCACACATTGGCTGCACACCGCTACTGCTGTGGGAGTTCGACTAAATGCTCAAGGACAATGGCAATTTTTTACACCCTACGGGTTGGATGACCTATTTGGTGGCATTATTCGACCTACGCCAACGCATACTCATAATTTGGATGCCCATAACAAGGCATCTGGATTTTTACAGAAGTGTCCTTATCTGCGGTTGGCGTAAAAGTTACAGTCAGATTTTAGCCGCTAGTTTCCGTTACCAGGAAATAATCGCTTTTTAATTTACAACCCTTGAATACTGAAGCGCAATGTTAATAATTTTCTACGTACTGGGAATAATTAAACTAGAATCCCTTTCACGATAGAACAGGGATGATGCTAATTTTATAACTTTATAATCAAAAATCAATGCCAAATCGTACTGGATACCAAATCAACTCGACTCTCCACGAAGGAATCCAAACAATTATTTATCAAGCACAAACGCCAAAGACGCAACAGCGAGTTATCCTCAAGCTGCTTAAAAATGAATATCCGACCCTTGAAGCCTTTACTCGCCTTAAAAATGAGTATCAAATTCAGCAAGGTTTAGACCATCCCAATATAGTTAAAGCTATCAGTCTAGAAACCTTTCAAAACCGTGTGGGATTATTGTTAGAAGACTTTGGTGGTCAGTCTTTATCTCAAATTCTAGAAACAAAAAAACTTGACTTAATTAACCATCTAAAGATTGCTATTCAACTAACTAAAGCTTTAGATTATTTGCATAATAATCAGATTATTCATAAAGATATCAAACCAAATAACATCATAATTAACTCCCAGACAGGTATTGTTAAACTCGCTGACTTTGGTATAGCCTCCCGTCTCAATAAAGAAAATCCCCAATTTAATAACCCTAACTGCGTTGAAGGCACACTTGCCTATATGTCTCCTGAACAAACTGGGAGAATGAATCGCATTCTTGATTATCGTACTGACTTTTATTCACTTGGTGTGACTTTATATGAAATGCTCACTGATAAAACACCATTTGTTAGCCAAGACCCCCTAGAAGTAGTTTATAGTCACATTGCAGTTCAAGCGAGAAACCCGCAATCATTAAATTCACAAATTCCTACCGCTATCTCTGAGATTGTGATGAAGCTGATGGCAAAAAATGCGGAAGACAGATATCAGAGTGCTACAGGATTATTAGCAGATTTAGAATCATGTCTCAAGCAGTTAGAAATTAAGGGAATCATTACTGATTTTGTGCCAGGTCGTTTGGATATATTGAGCCAGCTATTAATACCTCAAAAATTATATGGTCGTGAAGAACAAGTTAATGAACTTTTAGCTGCATTTGAGCGAGTTACATCTGGAACTAGTGAAATGATGCTAGTTTCTGGTTATTCTGGGATTGGCAAATCAGTTCTAGTCAATGAAGTTAATAAACCCATTACTCGCAGACAAGGGTACTTTATCTCTGGTAAATTTGACCAGTTAAAACGCAATATACCTTATGCTTCTTTAATTCAAGCATTTGCGTATTTAATGCGGTATTTGCTGACCGAGAATAATGAGAAAATAGAAACATGGCGTAATAAAATATTATCAGCTTTAGGAACAAATGGAAAAGTCATTACTGACGTAATTCCAGAAGTAGAATTAATCATCGGGACACAGCCGGAAGTTGCCCAAATTGGGGCAACAGAATCACAAAATCGTTTCAATCATGTTTTTAAAGAATTTATTCAAGTTTTTACTCAAAAAGAACACCCATTAGTCATATTTTTAGATGATTTACAATGGGCAGATTCAGCTACTTTAAATCTAATTCAACTGCTCATAACTGATACCGATAGCAAATACTTTTTATTTATTGGTGCATATAGAGATAATGAAGTTAGTTCAACACATCCTTTAATCCAAAAGATAGAAGAGATTAAGAATAGTGGCACGGTTGTTAATAATCTTGTATTGCAACCCTTGAATTTAGGCAATGTAACTCAGCTAGTTGCCGAAACTCTTCAAAAAATAGAGGTGAAGCAGGATGAACAAACAGGAGTCTTTAATCAAGAAATTATTAAACTAGCTGAGTTGATTTGTAACAAAACAGGTGGAAATCCATTTTTCATCACACAACTAATTCAGGCACTTCATCAAGAAAAACTGTTAACCTTTGACTTTGCTAATGCTAAATGGCAATGGAGTCTAGAGGATATTCAAGCGATTGGAATTACCGACAAGAATGTAGTTGAATTAGTTGCCAGCCGAGTTGAAAAACTACCACAGTTCACTCAAGATGTTTTAAAATTAGCAGCTTGTGTGGGTGACAGATTTAGTTTGGATGTTTTATCGATAGTCAATGAAAAATCACCTTCTTTGACAGCAAATGATTTACACTCAGCTTTGCAAGCGGGATTAATTCTGCCTTTAAGTGAAGCTTACCGCATTCCTTTAGTTTTTAATCAAGAAGAAGCGGTTAATTTAAATTTTGACACTTCACGGGTGGGTTACAAGTTCTTGCATGACAGAGTACAACAAGCAGCATATTCGTTGATTCCAGAAGAACTAAAGAAATCTACTCACCTGAAAATTGGGCAATTGCTTCTCCAAAATATACCTAAAGAGGAAATAGAAGCTAATATTTTTGATATTGTCAATCAGTTGAATGTAGGTATTGTTAACCTGATAGAGCAATCTGAAAAAACTGAATTGGCACGATTAAATTTAATTGCAGGACGAAAAGCTAAAGCTTCTACAGCTTACGAAGCTGCTCTTAAATACTTCACAAATGGGATAGAACTTTTAAATATAGATGCTTGGCAAACTGAATATACCTTAACCATCGGTTTATATGAAGGAGCCGCAGAGGCAGCTTATCTGGGTGGTGATTTTGAGCAGATGCAAAAATGGGCTGATGTGGTGCAGCAAGAAGCCAAAATTCTTTTAGATAAAGTGAAAGTCTATGAAGTACAAATTATCGCTTCTATCATTCAAAGCAAACAACTGGAAGCCATTCAAAAAGCAGTATCAATTCTGCAATTGTTAGGAATAAGTTTTCCCGATGAACCAACATCAACTGATATTCAACAGGGAATGGATGAAATTGCTGTTTCTTTGAAAGGGAAAGCCATCGCAGATTTAATTAATTTACCATTAATGACCGATCCTAACAAGATTGCAGCGATGAGAATCTTAATGGGAGTTCTCCCTGCGGCTTTTCAAACTGCTCCTGCAATGATGCCAATTATTGTCTGTAAAATGGTCAATTTGTCCTTAAGCTATGGAAATACAGCTGTATCTGCTTATGGTTATAGTCTTTATGGATTACTTCTTTGTGGAGTTCAAGGAGAAATTGATTCTGGCTATAAATTTGGGAAATTAGCTTCACGTCTGGTGTCACAATTTAATGCTGAAGAACTCAAGGCGAAAATTCTGACGGTTGTTAGTGCCCATGTTATGCATTGGAAAGAGCATATTAGAGAGACATTAACATCATCAATGTCAGGATATTCTAGTGGTCTGGAAACTGGAGATTTAGAATATGCTGGTTATTGTGGTTACATTTATCCCTATCATTCATTTTGGATGGGTAAGGAACTTTGGGTTTTAGAAAAAGAACTGATAGCTTATTGTGATTCACTGAAAAAAATCAAGCAACAAGTAGCCTTCACTTGGAACTCAGTGTATTTGCAAACAGTTTTGAACTTGAAAGGAAGTTTTGAAAATGTGGATTGTTTAATTGGAGAAGCTTACGACGAACAAAGTATGTTGCCAATTCATCAGCAAGTAAATGACCTTTACACAATTAACCATTTATTTGTTAATAAGTTAATGCTCTCTTATCTATTTGGGGAGTATTTTAAAGCTGTAGAAAATGCTGCGATCGCAGAAAAATCTTTAGGTGGTGTTACAGGCTTGTTTGTTGTTCCAGTGTTTTATTTTTACGATTCTTTAGCCCACTTAGGAATTTATCATACTGCTAAAGAGTCTCAGAAGCAAGCTATTCTAGAAAAAGTCCAAGCTAATCAGCAAAAGATGGAACTCTGGGCTATTCATGCTCCCACAAATCACTTACACAGATTTTATCTCGTGGAGGCAGAACGGTATCAGGTTTTGGGTCAAAAGCTAGAAGCAATGGACTATTATGAAAACTCGATTGCCAAATCTCAATTAAACGGTTTTCTTCAAGAAGAAGCTTTAGCATACGAGTTAGCTGGAAAATTCTATCAATCTTTAGGTAAAGAATTAATTCATCAAACTTATATAACTAAAGCTTATTATGCCTATATTCGTTGGGGTGCGATCGCCAAAGTTAAACACTTAGAATCAAAGTATGTATTTCTAGTAGGACAAACTACTACCATAGAGAACACTAGTTCAAAAATTGATACCACTCATATTACTACTAACACTACTACCAATAGTAGCTTGAGCGATTTTCTAGATTTTAATGCATTCATCAAGTTTTCACAAGCGATTACTAATGAAATTGTTTTAGAAAATCTATTGGGTAAGCTGATCCAAATTTTACTAGAAAATGCTGCCGCACAAAAAGCAGCACTACTCCTACTTAAAGATAATCATCTATATATTGAAGCTTCTGGAAATGCTACTGACGATGTGGTGACGGTTTTACGTTCTATTCCTGTTGAAACATATCAAGATTTACCGCTGTCTGTAATTAATTATGTTCTCAGAACTCAGCAATATATTGTGTTAAATGATGCAATAGCTACAGAGCCTTTTAATTTTGATATCTATATCCAAAAATCTCAAACAAAATCAATCTTTTGTTTGCCCATTATGTACCAATCACAGCTAACTGGTATTATTTATTTAGAAAACCAGTTATCATCAGGAGCTTTTGTTTTAGAAAGGGTAGAGGTATTAAAAGTCTTAGTTTCTCAAATGGCTATTGCCATAGAAAATGCCAGCTTGTACACAAAGGCGCAAGACAAATCTAAGGAATTAGAACAATCGAT
Source organism: Nostoc sp. 'Peltigera membranacea cyanobiont' 210A (assembly GCF_002246015.1). Classification (GTDB taxonomy): domain Bacteria; phylum Cyanobacteriota; class Cyanobacteriia; order Cyanobacteriales; family Nostocaceae; genus Nostoc. The sequence continues at coordinate 440,903 of NZ_NOLJ01000005.1, read as the reverse complement.
AACAGATTTACAAGAGGCACAACTACAACTTATCCAAAGTGAAAAAATGTCTTCTCTAGGAAATTTAGTTGCAGGCGTAGCACACGAAATAAACAACCCCATTGGTTTTATTACAGGTAGTATTGTCCAAGCAAAAGATAATGTTAAAGATTTAATAGACTATCTGCAACTGTACCGAGAAAAATTCCCCAATCCTGGCACTGAAATTGAAGAAAAAGCTGAAGAGATAGATATAGATTTTCTGCTAAAAGATTTACCAAAAATGATTGATGGCATGACGGTAGGCACACAGCGCATTCGTAATATTAGTACGTCTCTTCGTACTTTTTCTCGTGCTGATACTACCTCTAAAGTATTAGCTAATATCCATGAAGGTATTGATAGTACTTTGATGATTTTACAACATCGTCTGAAAGCCGATCATAATCGTCCTGCCATTCAAATTATTAAGAATTATGCAGATATCCCATCAGTAAAATGCTATTTGGGACAATTAAATCAGGTTTTTATGAATATTATTGCAAATGCAATTGATGCTTTAGAAGAAGCAAATATCGGTCGTGATTTTTTAGAAATTCAAGAAAAGCATCCGAATATTATTATTATTGAGACTTGTCTACAAGTAGATAATGACAAGGTGGTAATTAAGATTCAAGATAATGCCAAAGGAATGCCTGAAGCAGTTAAAGAATGCATTTTTGAAAATTTGTTTACTACCAAATGTGTAGGAAAAGGTACGGGATTAGGATTATCTATTAGTCGGCAAATTATAGTTGAAAATCATGCTGGAAATTTGACTTGTGAATCAGTTTTGGGACAAGGAACACAATTTATAATTTCTATTCCCATTTTGGGAGAATAAGGAACTTTTGATAGTTGTGGCCGCAGATACTCATCTCATCTTCTCTAAGAAGTTGAGTAGCTTATCATGAATCTTCCAGGATTGCTAGAGTAATTTTATTTAATTTCTGAAAATTGGCAAACTGAAATTCATTTTGCTGTTAATCAAACTATGTAAGTAGTAACTTTATTACTTAATCAAATCAACACAAACTTAGTTACAATTAACACTTGTATCTTATTAATTAACTGTTATAACTAATTGTATACATCAAATCTTGTACATACTAGCTTTGTTATTTACTAGAAAAGAGCTTTTCTAGCGGATATAAAACATAATTGCTAGCAACATCTGCAAGCATATTGCCAGTTTTCATAAGCTAAAAATGATTAGCCTAAACTTTAGTTTGTGGGAAAGTACAAGATGCGAAAATTGTAAATAATTAAGGAAGTCATCTTGTGGAAAAAAGAAGAGAAAATGGGGGAATAGTTTCAAAGGCTATTTCGTTTCTGTTAAATCGTATAACTTTGATTGTGCTTGCAGTTGCTCTTGTGCTGTTTATTGGAGGTAGGTTTGAAATAGCAAGTGCAACTCAACCTAATGCAGAACTAGAAATTCAAAAATTAACATCCTGTTACGCTCTGGGAACTGACGCTATTGGTAGAGGAAATCTCCAAGAAGGAAAGAATATTTATCGGGATTGTTTTACTCAAGATTCAGTTCTCACTGCCATTTTTCCTGATGGGGCAACTCAAACAAATTATGGGACAGATTCTTGGGCAGATTTTGTCTATTCAGTATTCCAAGGAAATGGTTATACAGCTACTCAACACTTGATGGGTACAATAAACATTTCAGTTCAAAATAATCAAGCAACGATGACTTCTTACCTCCATGCGACTCACAAACGCTCAGAAACCAGCATTGATGTTGCTAATGGCACTTATGAAGATCAAGTCGTTAACAGGAATGGGCGCTGGAAAATTCGTAATCGTACCCTTAAACTCATTGATTTCTTGAATCTCAGTTCGCCAACTACTGCTTCTTCAAGCACTAATGCTCGAAGTGCTAATTCCTCAGCCACCTTTGTCAGACCAAATATACCTCGTTTAAAAGAATAATTCTTTAGGTTGGATAAGTATTCTTTACCTCCCTGATGCCCTGAAAAAAGGGGTGAATTAAAATATTCACCCCCTTTTTTATTTGCCACTTGAGTAAAATATAGTGCAGGATAAACAACCTTTGGAGTCAGTCTTTATTCTGCTTGATATATGAATAGAGAAGTTCGCGATCGCTTCGAGGATTTACAATTAAGCATGGACTATTCCCGTGACTTCCATTACCTACAATAAATACGGTAATGCCCATGCGGGGACAAACTCCTAAACAACTGGTGCTAACCACCCGAAAATCACCCCATAATCCCTCAAACTTTAAACGAGATTTCAACCAATTCTCTAAATCTTCGGAAGCCGTTGAGCCTAACCGCTCGTTTGCACATTGCGAACACACAAGCACTAAACCAGATTCCCATCGGGGAGAAACGGTTGGAATAGAAGTTTCTAATCGAGTATTTATTAGAGGCGATGGTTGATGAGAATTGGATGCAGACTTCTTGAGGATACGTTTGAGTAATGCTTTAATACGCTGTAGGAATTTTTTCATGGACTACTCCACCTATTTCTCTGACAAGATAGTGTAAATTTCCTGTTTAGTCTGTTCTAGTAGAACGCCCAAGAAATGCTAGTCTATGCCAAGTCGTTTGTAGACGATGTAGAATTTTCACCTATGGACGCCAAGAGGACATGATATTACTATCTTTAATTGCAACTCAGTATTACAATCTAGGGGTTCCCACTCGCTGGGGAAACTATATGGAATTAAAACATGACTAAGCTGATCGAATACGAAGAAGCCAGCGACGAAGTACGTGCAGTGTATGACGACATCCGCGTTACACGTCAGAATGACTACATCAATAACTTCTGGAAAGCCATAGCCAACCATCCCCCCACTTTACAACGAACGTGGCAAGCGCTAAAGGAAGTGATGGTTAGCCCTGGTGAGATTGATCCACTGATGCGCGAACTGATTTATATTGCTGTGAGTGCAACCAATGGCTGTGAGTACTGCATCGCTTCCCATACAGCGGCAGCACGTGCCAAGGGTATGAATGATACTATGTTTGGGGAACTAATGGCGATCGCAGCCACTGCCAATATGACCAATCGCCTCGCCAATGGCTATCAGATTCCGGTGGACGAGAAATTCAAGACGTAGGAGTTGAGCCTTGTCTATCCCTACTTAAAAATAAGGTTTAGCCGAATTATTTACTATGCCCAAGGTTCAGATTAACGGGATTGATTTGTTCTACGACATTAAGGGAACGGGTGAGCCTTTGCTATTAATAGCTGGCTTTCTTTGCGATCATGCTTATTGGTCGCTAATTATGCCATCGCTGGTTTCGCAGTATCAAGTCATTCGCTTGGATAACCGAGGTATGGGGAGAAGTTCTGCTCCCGAAAACCCCTATAGTTTGAAACAGATGGCTAGTGATGTTGCAGCATTGCTTGATTGCATCGGAATTGATCAGGTACATCTAGCAGGCCATTCAATGGGTAGTCAGATAGCTCAAGAGTTAGTGTTAGCGCACCCTGAAAAGATAAAAAGTCTGATGCTACTCTCATCTTTGGCAAAGGGTGATGCATTATTCAACAGCATCATTGAAACGTGGGGCGAACTTCCTAGTAATGTAGACCTAAAACTTTACGAAAAAGTCATATTGCCCTGGATATTTACAGATGCCTTCTACTCAATTCCTGACATGATCGAAGGGCTGATTGAATTTGCGATCAGATATCCTTTCCCACCTGCAACTCATTCACTCTATCATCACAGCCAAGCCATCCTTAATAGTGACACAATAGACCGCCTCCAACAAATTCATTGTCCTACCTTAGTTATGGTTGGTAAACAAGATATTCTCACCCCGCTAAAGTTTTCCCAACAACTTGCTCAAGGTATTCCCAACGCTGAACTTGTAGTCATCGAACGTGGAGGTCACGGCTTCTTGATTGAGTCGCCGGATGCTGTGGTTTCGGCGATGCTCAATTTCCTGGGGAAGTTGAAGCTAGCTTATAGCAATTTTTGATTATTTAAGGGCATTTCCCAAAACCACCGCCACCAGGAGTTTCTATCACAAAAACATCTCCAGTTTTCATCTCTGCTGTTGCTGTACTATCTAAATTTTCTTCAATTCCATTCTGACGTTGTATCCAGTTGCGTCCTACTTTTCCTGCTTCCCCACCATTTAATCCAAAGGGAGGAACCAGCCGATGACCAGAGAGAATATTAGCTGTCATCGGTTCTAGAAATCGAATGCGGCGGACAACTCCATTACCACCCGAATATTTTCCTTCGCCACCGCTATCGGGACGAAGACTAAAGCTTTCTAAAAGTACAGGATAACGGGTTTCTAAAACTTCTGGATCGGTCAAACGGGAGTTAGTCATATGAGAATGAACACCATCAGTACCATCAAAATCAATTCCTGCGCCAGAGCCGCCGCAGATAGTTTCATAATATTGATATTGCTCATTACCAAAAGTAAAATTATTCATCGTTCCTTGAGAAGCAGCCATAACACCCAAAGCACCATATAAAGCATCAACAATAGTTTGAGAAGTCTCTACATTACCTGCGACTACTGCGGCTGGATAGGTTGGGTTGAGCATACAACCAACCGGGATAATAATTTCTAGAGGATTAAGACACCCGGCATTGAGAGGAATATTATCATCAACTAAAGTACGGAAGACATATAAGACTGCGGCTTGAGTTACACCTTTGGGAGCATTAAAATTACTATTTAGTTGTAGAGAAGTACCTGTAAAATCGATGGTAGCACTGCGGTTTTCTGGATTAATAGTTACTTTAACTTGAATTTGTGAACCATCATCCATTTTATAAGTAAATGAGCCATCCTTGAGAACTGCGATCGCACGTCTAACAGACTCCTCAGCATTAGCTTGCACAAATTTCATATAAGCTTGAACAGTATCAATCCCGTATTGTAAAACCATTTTACAAAGTTCTTGAACTCCCCATTCATTTGCGGCAATTTGGGCTTTGAAATCGGCTATATTTTGAGCGGGGTTACGAGCAGGATAAGTATGATTTGAGAGGTGCTGTCTGACTGCGGATTCTTGAAAATTGCCCTCTTCAACTAAGAGAAAATTATCAAAGAGAATTCCTTCTTCTTCTACTGTGGTACTGTGGGGAGGCATTGAACCGGGAGTAATTCCACCAATATCTGCTTGGTGTCCGCGAGAAGCAACGAAAAAGAGGGGAGCGGGAAATGGAGTATTTTCATAACTCTCTAAAAAAACAGGGGTAATTGCAGTTACATCAGGAAGGTGGGTTCCGCCGTTATAGGGGTTATTAGATAGATAAACATTTCCCGGTTTTAGGGTGTCGCCTTTATCGTTAATTAAACTGCGGACACTTTCACTCATTGAGCCTAAATGTACGGGAATATGGGGGGCATTTGCTACTAATAATCCCGATGAATCAAAAATAGCGCAGGAGAAATCCAGCCTTTCTTTGATATTCACGGATGTGGCTGTGTTTTGCAACACAATTCCCATTTGTTCGGCGATAAATTGATAGAGGTTTTTGAATATTTCTAAGCGGATGGGATCGGGTTTAGATGTTGTGTACATATTGAGATTTTATTTATATAGATGATTTCATAGCTAGATTTGCCCTATCAACAACAAATTTATTCATTTAAGGAAGGGTTTTAATAACCGGATAAACGTAAGGTGACATTTAACTTTTATTTAGGTTTACTACAAGGTACTTGATATTGATTATCCTGTAAATTACAGACTAATTCTGATAAATTAATTAATATTTACGGTCTAAAATTAGATGATTTTTTGTAGTTAATCTCGCTTGCCAGTTAGGCTCAACTACAATTGTGCTAATTTTTTCGATAATAATCGCAGGTCCATTAATACTATCTTCTGGTTGTAAATCTTCCCTTCGATAAACAGGAGTATTATACCATCCATCAGCAGTAAATATCCTTACTGTCTCAACAGATATGGGGTCTTTATCTAAAGGTCGAGTACAAATAATTAAAGGTTCTTCAGGAGTATCCATTTTCTGAATTACTTCCACTGAAGCAGATTCGACAATTAAGTTTTTATCTAATTGAATGAAACCATAGCGTGATTTATGTTCACTCTCAAATTCTTGTCGCATCACTACCACATCATCGGCAAAATTAACGGTCAAGATAGAGTTAGTACCCTCGTATTTTAAGTTAGCTTTTCGGATTACTTCTACTTGACTCAGTGCCTCATCTATTTGGCTTCTAGCTTGGGTTTGTAAATATCCCATTAAATGCTGGAGTTGAGGGATTAATCCTTGAGTTAAAGGTTGTTCAACTCCTCCTTCTCTAATCGCTCGTACATCAGCTAATCCCATTCCATAAGCAGATAGAACTCCAGCATAAGGATGTAAGAATATTGTTTTCATTCCCAAGGTATCGGCAATTAAACAAGCAACTTGCCCACCTGCACCGCCAAAACAACAAAGCACATATTGACTGACATCATAACCACGTTGCAGACTGATTTTTTTAATTGCATTCGCCATATTTTCCACTGCGATCGCAATAAATCCAGCAGCTACTTGTTCGGGAGTACAATCATTTAATGTAGCGGCTTGAATGTCTTGAGTTAATTGGGTAAATTTTTGAATAACAATATCTTTATCTAAAGGTAAATTCCCATCAATTCCAAAAACCGAGGGAAAATATTGTGGGTGGATTTTGCCTAACATCACATTGGCATCAGTAACCGCTAATGGCCCGCCACGTCGATAACAAGCAGGCCCAGGATTTGAAGCAGCAGATTTAGGGCCAACACGATAACTGGAACCATCAAAAAAGAGAACTGAACCACCACCAGCAGCAATAGTATTAATTGCTAATACAGGAACTCGCATCCGCGCCCCAGCAATTTCCGAATCTAGTTGTCGTTCATACTCTCCTTTAAAGTGGGCAACATCTGTACTTGTCCCTCCCATATCAAAGGTAATAACTAACTCGAAGCCTGCCCTTTTACTAGTTTGAACTGCGCCAACAATACCGCCAGCCGGGCCACTTAAAATACTATCTTTTCCTTGAAATTGTTCGGCTGCGACTAAACCGCCATCAGATTTCATGAACATTAATTTGACGCTGGGTAACTGATTCGCTACTTGGTTAACGTAGCGGCGCAGAATAGGAGTTAAATAAGCATCGACTACTGTTGTATCTCCTCGGCTAACCAACTTCATTAAAGGACTAACTTGATGTGATACGGATATTTGCGTAAAGCCGATTTCTTGGGCAAGTTGGGCTATTTGTTGTTCATGAGCAGGATAGCGATCGCTGTGCATAAAAACAATAGCGCAACTCCGAATTCCTGTGTGGTAAACTGCTTGTAAGTCAGTTTTAACTTGTTGAATATTTACAGGTATTAATTCATTTCCATGAGCATCGTAGCGTTCGTTTATCTCAACAACCTGCTCATAAAGCATCGTTGGTAAAATTATCTGGCGGGCAAAGATATTAGGACGGTTTTGGTAACCAATTCGCAGCGCATCTTTAAAGCCTTTGGTGATCAGAAGAACGACGCGATCGCCTTTCCTTTCTAACAGCGCATTTGTTGCTACTGTTGTCCCCATTTTTACAACTTCTATCGCTTCAGTAAGAATGGGTTCGTTGCTAGCAATACCCATGATATCTCGAATACCTTGGATGGCTGCATCTTGATATTGTTCGGGATTTTCTGAAAGTAGTTTGTAGACTATAATCCATTGCTGATTAGGCAGAGTCACAATTAAAAAACGTTCAGGATGTTTTGAAACTCCATCGATAATTGCTTGATTATTAGTAACAGCAACAATATCTGTGAATGTACCACCACGGTCAGCAAAAACCTTCAACATTACTCTGTTTCCTGTATAATCATGAAAAATTACGAAATAGCTCTAAGAGGATGTTTTAAAAGTCGTGATTGATGTATCAAATATTTTTTACCCCTCCCTAACCCTCCCCGTATGTATTGGGGAGGGAACCGGATTTTTCTTGTTTCCCCCCTTTACAAGGGAGGACTAAGGGGGGTAACAACGCAATTAAAATCACAGCCAAACACTTTTCAAACATCCTCTAATACCCGTTGTCAATTAATATTCATCTACAAATTGAGGATGAACCCACAGAAATTCACGGCGTTTGTTCTGCACCCGCACTAGACCACCAAAAGTAGGATCTTTTTCTTTCAATAAGGCGTGTAATTCTCGCAAAATCGAGCCTTGAGCGCGGATTGCATCGCCTTCCAAGAATGAGGCATCGCTCTTGGACTTTCCAGCCAAAGCCATATCACTTCCCTTTAAAGTAGACTCGATACTTTTCTGTCCCAAATCGAGTTGTTCTTCAATGGCTTTGTAGGTGGTATCATCCAGTATAAATTTAGTTGCCGAACCTGCCACAGGTAAGACTAGGCTCAGGGTTCCGGTCAAAATTCTGAGATAGGGGACTGCCTTGGTGAACCACTCACGCGGTAAGTCTAATTCATAGACTCCCTTTTTCTTGTCGTTGGGATTTAAAGCTGGAAGTGGCTGACGTGCGTGTTCGCACCAGAGGGTGAGTTGAAACTTGGCACTGATCCATTTGGGGCGATCGAAAAATTTCGGATCGACAGGCTTAAAGCTGAACAGGCGTGGGCCGTCTTTTGCTTCATCGGTAAGCATTTGCATTAGTTCTGCAAACTGCTGATCGACTTGGCTTAAAATGGTGCGTTGCTCCTGAGATAATACCTGAAAGCGTGCTTGATCTAGGCGATCGTACATAACCAAATCTTTGCGGATGACGTTTAACTCGTCTTTTACAATGCCTCGAAGCTGCCCAATGATAATTTCTTGGGATGGGGGTTGAGCAGTCGGTGCGTTATTCAGCAGTCGATCTATGTTTTGCCATTCGCCACACCCCGAAATGGGACACGGGAACTCATGACGATTTTTCTTTTTACTTTCAATTAGTTTTTGTACCTCAAACAGTCCGTTTCCAGGGGCATTCATACCGCAAGGCTCAATGCAAGGAACCATAACGTTACAACGCAAACCTTTGAAAGAATAAGGATTCTTGGGGTTTTCAACTAGCCATTTAATCTCTTCCGTGAGATAGGACAGGAACCGTTCAGGATAAGCTGCCCGCACTGTGATTTTTACATCGGTATTAACATACTCCAGCAATGCCCGACCGTTGTAGTCATTATCAAGCATCAAGCCCCGTTGCCAGTGGATGCTGTTTTCGTAATTTGCCCGCCCCAGTGAGTATTTGTGCAACCGGACAATCAACTGGTAAAATAATCCTTCTGCGACTGCAAACTGTCCACGACTGTCCACAATGCGGCAGATTTGTACCTGTTGTCTATCTCCGGCTTCCGGTTGCTCTCCCCAATTGGGTAATGTCTCCGAGCGTGTGTCGGGAACGAGTTGAGCAATGAGGCTGGTATTGCTAGTTTCTGATGGATCGAAAACTACTTTGTAGGATAGATCAAAGCGTTCCATCAGCCGCAGAAAGATTGGATGCAATTTTGAGGGGTAGCCTTCTTCGCCTGCAAATGGCGGATGGCTCCACAACTGGCTGAGATGCTCAAATTCCACCAAACCGTTGCGTTTGCGTGTCGTTTCATCATCTAGCACGAAACTGATCGCCTTTGCCAGCCAGTCGGGTTTGAGGATGACGATATCGCGTAGTGTTGGGTCGTAATGGTAATGGATGAAATGTCCTAATATATGGGAGATCCGAAGGAACAGTTCTGCTTGCTCCTCATCGATTCCCTCTTTAGCGCAGATGGCAATGACATCATTGTAGGGAAGATAGGCTTTGTCACTTGTCTGTAAGGTTTCCCGAACCCGTTGCCACTTTGCGGGAACGGAACGCCCCATTTCGGGAAGAGATGCAGCGACACGAGCAATAGTATCTTTTAATTCTGCAAGACCAGCGCAATCCGTCGTATCCTGGTTGGGTTTGCTGTCTACATGGAAGAAATCGATTACCGTATCTTGGCCGAATTGATCGAGAATTTCTTGTCTGTCAATATCCGGTTGTCGCTGTCCTGGGCCGCCGTGGGTTGCGACGACTAACACCTTTGCATCTGGTTCTCGATTTTTGATCAGCGTAATCCACTCTTTGACAAAGCCCTGCTGGGGGCCTTCCCGTGGTTTCCAGATAACGAGATACACGGCTGGCGCACTGAAAAACAACTGGTGCGTCGGTCGATAAACCCGTTGACCGCCAAAATCCCAACCATTGAGTGATATCTTTGTGCCACTATTGGGATCGGTGACGATTACAGATTTAATTTCAATCCCGTGAGTTGTGGGGCGACCATCCACCCATTCATCTCCCCGCAAAGCTCCCAACAGACAACTTTTGCCCACCTCACCCTCGCCAACTAGAATCAGTTTGGCTTCATTCAGAGTTATCTTTTCTTGTGCCTGTGCCCGCAGGTATTGCAAGACTGCTTTAGTGCCTTGTTTGTATGCAGCAGCTAGGTTAGGGTTGAGGGGGTTTTCTTCGAGTTCGAGTATCTTTAAGTGAGAAAGTTGACTTAACGAAGTCGATAAGTCAGTCAGGTCGTTTTTTTGTAAGTACAGTGAATCTAGTTTTTTTAATTCGCCTAACCAGTTAGGTAAGCATTTCAACTCGCATTCCCCAGCCCAAAGTGTCTCAAGTTGTTGGAGCCGTTGGATGCAACAAGGAAGATTTTTCAACGGTATCTTGCCTATAAACAGTTCTTTTAGCTTTGATAGTTTGCCTAAAAACTGCGGTAAATTGGTGAGGGGATTTACGCTAATAACAAGTGTTTTTAACAATACTAGGTTGCTAATTACTTCCGGTAATGTCGTTAATTGGTTCTCACCGAGGTAAAGTGATTGCAAATGCGTGAGGTTAGCGATCTCTTGTGGGAGTATTGTTAATTGGTTGCTGTTGAGGTCAAGATTTTGTAACTGAGTCAGGGATGCGATCGCCTCTGGCAGTTGGGTCAATTGGTTGCTGGAGAGGTCAAGTGTTTGCAACTGAGTTAGGGATGCGAGCGCTTCTGGCAGTTCGGTCAGTTGGTTGTTGCGGAGGTAAAGCCGTTGCAACTGAGTCAGGGATGCGATCGCCTCTGGCAGTTCTGTCAGTTCATTGCTGGAGAGGTTAAGCGTTTGCAACTGAGTCAGGGATGCGATCGCCTCTAGCAATGCCGTCAATTGGTTTCTGGAAAGGTTAAGTGTTTGCAACTGGGTCAGGGATGCGATCGCCTTTGGCAGTGCCGTTAGTTCGTTGTTGGAGAGGTCAAGCTGTTGTAACTGGGTCAGGGATGTGATCGCTTCTGGCAATGCCGCCAGTTCGTTGTTGGAGAGGTCAAGCTGTTGCAATTGAGTTAGGGATGCGATCGCTTCTGGTAGTTCCGTCAGTTCGTTGTGAGAGAGGTCAAGCTGTTGCAACTGAGTCAGGGATGTGATCGCCTCTGGCAATGCTGTCAATTGGTTTCTGGAAAGATTAAGTGTTTGCAACTGGGTCAGGGATGTGATCGCCTCTGGCAGTGCCGTCAGTTCGTTGTAGGAGAGGTCAAGTTGTTGCAACTGGGTCAGGGATGCGATCGCCTCTGGCAATGCCGTCAATTGATTACTGGAGAGGTTAAGCGTTTGCAATTGAGTCAGGGATGCGATCGCCTCTGGCACCTCAGTAAGTTTCATATTGCTGAGATCGAGTTCTATTACTCCCTCTCGCCGTGCCTTTTCAATGCGCCGCTCTGCTTTTTGATAAGCTCTATTTCGTGCCATCACCAATTCCTTCTTCTCTCTAAGTATCAAAATCGGAGCAATAGCCAGATTTTTTCTAGCTAACAGCCTATACAGGTGGTTTAGCCAGAAAATCTCAGCCTAACATTCTAATAAATAGCAAGCAACGCTAAGGGTGAAAATTTAACCACGTCAAATAATATTGACAATTAGATAGTTTGCTGGTTTAGCGGAATTACAATTACAAATTCTGTTCCCTTTCCAGGAGCAGAAATACATTCTAATTTTCCCTGATGTTTTTGGGTGATAATTTGATGACTGATAGATAAACCTAACCCAGTACCTTTATTAACTGGTTTAGTCGTAAAAAATGGTTCAAATAATTGTTTTTGTACCTTTTCGGGAATGCCTATACCATTGTCGCCAATACGAATAACTACCTTATTTTCGCTAGTGAGTTGAGTCTGAATACGTATCTGGGGATTAGAGAACGCTTTTTCCCCTACTCCCCACTCACCATTTTCCACTGCCTCTTCTAAAGCATCGATCGCATTTGCTAAAAGATTCATAAATACTTGATTCAGTTGTCCAGCATAACATTCTACTAATGGCAGGTCGCCGTATTCTTTAATCACCTCAATTGTTTGATTGTTAGATTTAGGTTTGAGGCGATGTTCTAGAATCATCAACGTATTATCTATACCCTCATGGATATTCACAGCTTTCATCTCTGCATCATCTAACCGGGAAAAGTTTCGCAGGGATAAAACAATTTCTGTGATTCGTTCCGCACCAACTGTCATAGAAGTTAGTAAGTTCGGCAAGTCTGCAATTAGAAAATCTAAGTCGATTGCTTCTGTTTGTTTTTGAATTTCCGTTACTGGATTAGGATAGTTTTGCTGGTATAGTTGCAGCAGTCTCAATAAATCTTGGATATATTGATTGGCATAGCCGACATTGCCATAAATAAAATTGATTGGGTTGTTGATTTCGTGCGCTACACCTGCTACTAACTGCCCTAAACTGGACATTTTTTCACTATGCACTAGTTGAGATACTAGCTGCTTGGCCTCTTGGCGCAATTGTGCTTCTGAATATCGCAATATCTGCTCTGCTTGTTTGCGCTGGGTAATATCGTGGAGAATGACGACATATTCTTGAAAATCCTGATGGGGTCTATCTGAGATGGAAACTTCCAGAGTTCTATTTTTCCCGTTACCGATTAGAATTTGTTCGCTACGCTTTGTCCACTGCTCTGGATAGTAGACTAATGCAGGTAGCCATTTGTTGAGGTGATTTCCTGGTAACTCAGATGGGTTGACACCAAAAAACGATTCGGTGGCTGGGTTAGCTTGCTGGATAATGCCTTGATTATCTACTACTAAAATACCATCCTGGGCGACAGTAAACAGGTGTTCGGCAGCTTCTCTTGCTTCTGCGATCGCCACCACTTGCGGTAAACTTGTCCAACAAGCGATCGCGACTCCCACAAATGCCACACTCATCAGTAGCACCACAAATATATTCTCACCGCCCGCAGTCGCCACTTTATTGAGTTTGACACCAAATAACCAGCCAACTGCCACGGCGCTGCACAGTAAAAAAATCAGGATACTCACCTGAAGAATTACTGAATCTTTGATAATTACTACAGGGCGCGTGCGATATCGCCGCATCCACCAATCAGGATGGAATGGAGGGAAATTCACACGGCGAATCACTGTATCTATTCCCAGGACACCAATGGGAAATAATAGCCCAATCAGCAAGTTGAGCCAACCCCAGGCAAATCCGCCCACGAACAGCACTACAACTTCTAACAGCAGAATGCCCAGAGATATGCGAGGAAACAAAACTTCCGGGCGATCGCGCCGAAGCCAAAGCCCCAGATGCAGTAACATAAAGGAGACAAACCAACCGATGTTGCCAACAGCGACGATTCGCGCCACATCTCCCCAAATCAGATAGATTAAGCACAATAGCAGTGTCAATGTCAATGCTGGGACAAACACACCCCGACGGGAGACAACAGAAAATACTGGTGAAATATGGTTATCTAACGCCAGTTGATACAAAATTCGCGGGCAATTAGAAACCACCGTTGCCGAACCGAGTAGACAAGCAGCTACTAGCAAAAAAGAAATACTTACACCAGCGAATCTTCCCCAAAATGGCTGGGAAGCTGCCACAAGATTTAGGAAAGCATTGTCTTTCAGGTTGGGATTTGTTGCCAACCGCATCACTACCCAAGACCCTCCCAAAAATATGGGTGGCATCATCCAGGCGGCAACGTCTAGAAACCGCAGCGTTTGAGCGGGGTTGCGGCTATCGGCAACAAAGGAAGAAGCTGTTTCACAGCTGTAGGTTGCATAGGTGACGAAAAAAAACCACTTTGCCCAATCCACGAAGCTCAAAGATGACCAATTGCTAGGAAAAAACCCAGGACTAACAGGAGAAAACGCCAACCAGCCAAGACCTTGCACACAGAAGGTCATGAGCAATCCAAAGGCTGGAATGACAAAAAACAAATGTAAAATACTCAAGGCGCGAGTCCCACTAAACGCCACGATAAAGGGTAACAGTGTAAAGCTAATATCCAGAAATATGTCTGGACAGGCAATACCCAGCGGCTCCAAATTTACTTTAATTAAATCTCTGAGTACGATTGTATTCACTGACAGGTAAGAAACCCAATTGAGGAGGTATCCAATTGCTGCATAACGAGCTAGTCCTGGGTAGTTTTGCAGTAGCTTGGTAGCATAGTTAGGTGTTCCTCCAGCTACATTGATGAAACGCATACCTAAGCGTTTTACCTGGTAGTTGAGCAGCATTCCGAAAATCACCGCAGGTATCCAGACAAAAATAGCTTGGGAACCCAGAGCAGCATGAATCGCTGGAACCAATGCTGTCCAAGAAATATGAGCTGTCAAACCAAAGCCCCAACTTTCAACAGCACTCAAGCTTCTAGTTAAGCGAGGGTAAGAAGATTGGCCCAATGTGGAATGAGCAGGATGGGACATGATTGGCAGTGTTAGATGGGATACTTTAATTAAGCTTATTAGCTAGAGTTCCCATCTCGTAAATCTTCTGAACAAAAACTTTCTGTACGGAATCATAAATAATCAGTTCTTTGTAGAGACGGCGATTTATCGCGTCTTTGTCTTTGTGATGGACGTTAGTCATATTTTGGCTGGTAAAATCTACAGTGCAGTTAAGTAACGTTTTGTTCTTTTACCAGAAGTGGTATATTGGCACTTGACCCGACCGAGTACAAACTATGCATAAGCCCACAGGACAGCAAACTAGAGGTGTTGTACTCAGTACTACAGGACAGGAAGGGAAAGTGGGCAAATGAATAAAAATACTGGGCAAAGTAATGTTTTTTCCCTGTTTAAAGGTGTACCTCTAAGTCGCATTTTGGTAGCGTTGTTTTTGCTGCAAATCTTGCTAGCTGTGGGATTGAGCGCATACTTATCAATCGGCAACGGGCAAAAGGCAGTCAATGAGGTAGCTAGCGAATTACGTCATGAAGTTGGCAATCGAGTTGAGCAGAATTTACAGACTTATTTGGCAACGCCGCGTCAGGTACTACGCAGTAATCAAAATGTAATTAACATGGGGTTGCTGAAGATAGAGAATCTGACAACCTGGGAGTCATACTTAATAGAGCAGTTAAAGATTTTTCCAGATGCGTTGGCAATAACTGCAAGCAATGAACAGCAAGAATATCTAGCGGTAGAGAAGCTCAACGATCGCCAATCTTTACTCAGAAAAGCCGGAAAGTCAACTGGGTACGATCTCTACACTTACAGAATTGACTCTCAAGGTGAACGTACTCAATTACCAGAGGTGATTAAAAACTATGATCCGCGATCGCTTCCTGATTATCTCACAGCAGTTACCGCTAAAAAATTCAGCTTTAGTCAGATTTTTACACCCCGCGCTGAACCAACACTCCTGATTAGTGCTTCTCTTCCCATCTATAACTCCCAAGGGGAATTACTCGGAGTCAACAGCACTCTCACTCACTTATCCCAAATTGGGGATTTGCTGCAAAACATCAAAGTTGGCAAGTCTGGGCAAGTTTTTATTATGGAGCGATCGGGGCTATTAGTTGCAAGTTCTACAACCGAAGAACCATTCCGCTTCCAAAATGGTAAGCCCATTAGGTTGAAAGCTTCCCAAAGTGGAAATTCTTTGACTCAAGCAACCGCTAAATACTTAAAAACTAAATTTAATAACTTTGACCAAATTCAAAGTTTACAACAACTAGATTTTTATTTTGACGGCAAACGACAATTTTTAGAAGTTAGACCATTACAGGGCGAACTAAATGTCAACTGGTTGATGATCGTGGCTGTCCCAGAAGCAGATTTTATGGGACAAATTAATCGCAACATTCAAACTACCATTTTTCTCTGCTTGGGAGCGTTGGGACTAGCGATTATATTAGGGATTGTCACCGCTCGGTGGATTACTCAACCAATTTTGTACTTCAGCACGGCGACAAAAGATTTAACTGATTTTAACAACAGCGAAGACTCAGTGGTGAAAGTGCAGGGCATTCAAGAACTAGAGGTGCTGGGTAAATCTTTGAATGAGATGGGGCAATATTTACGCAAAACTTTTACTGCATTAATTAGCAAAAATGAAGATTTAGAACTGCAAGTTAAGCAGCAAACTCAAGAATTACAGCAAGAGATTCAAGAACGCATTAACAATGAGCAAAAACTGGGGCAGCATTATCAAGTACTCACAGAATTGGCAAATCACAAAGCGATTTTTGAAGGAAATCTGGAAACAGCATTCAAAGTTATCACAGAAAAAGCAGCCAATGCCTTAGAAGTAGAACGAGTGAGTGTGTGGTTATTCAATAGCGAGCGTACCAAGCTACAATGCATAAGTCTCTATGAACGTAGCAATCAGAAACATTCGGCAGGTTTAGAACGCAACCTTGCAGATTATTTAATCTACTTTAGAGCTTTAGTAGCTTCTCGTACCATTGCCGTCTCTGACACTCGTACCGATCCACGGGTACAAGAATTATCGGATAAATTGCTCGAACCAAATAATATTGTATCCCTAATTGATACCAGTCTTTGGGTTGGGGGGAAAATGGTGGGAACAGTATTATCTGAACAGGTTGATATTCCCCGAAAATGGGAACTGAGCGAGCAAAACTTCGTTAGCTCAATTGCGGAAATTGTCGCTTTGACTTTAGAAGTATGCGATCGCAAACGCGCAGAATCCGCGCTACGTGAGGCTCAAGAAATCGCCGAAGTCGCAAATCGTGCTAAAAAAACCTTTTTAGGAAACATCAACCACGATCTGAGGACTCCTTTAAACTCAATTTTGGGAATCACAGAGGCACTCAAAGAGCAAGTATACGGCCCTGTAAGTGAAGAACAGCGCCAGTCTTTAAATATGCTCGAATCTAGCGGTAAGAACCTACTAGAATTAATTAACCAAATCCTTGACATTACTGACACCGAATCCAGCAAAATAGAACTGCAACTAGCTGCTACTTCGATTCCGGGAATATGTGACTTCTGCTTGAGTTTTGTCAAAGATTTAGCCTTCCAGAAAAATATTCGGCTGAGGGCACAAATACCTGAAGAACTCGAACCCATCCAAGTCGATGAACGCCGCATTCGCCAAGTATTTATCAACTTATTGACTAACGCGATCAAGTTTACTAAAGAAGGAGGCGAAGTCTGGATTGAAGCCCAGCCAAGTTCCACCAATGAATATATCTTTATCAGTGTGGTAGATACTGGTATTGGGATGCTTTCTGATGACCTTTTTAAATTATTTCAACCTTTTGTGCAAGTTGAAACTGCCTCTAACCATCGTTCTTCGGGAACTGGTTTAGGATTAGTAATGGTGCAAAAAATTGTCGAGTTGCATGGTGGGACTGTCCACGCCGAAAGTCAGTTAGGCAAAGGTAGTCGATTTACTGTGAAGCTTCCTTGCAAAAAGGCGGGATAATCGACAGTCTCAGAGGATGTTTGAAAAGTGATATGTTGTGATTTTAATCGAATTATTACCCCCCTTAATCCCCCCTTGCAAAGGGGGGAAACAAGAAAATCGGGTTCCCTCACCTTTATAAGATTTTAATATTCGTTTGGTATGTGCATTTCAATTGGGGAAACAAGAAAATCCGGTTCCCTCCCTTTTATAAGGGGAGGATTAGGGTGGGGTAAAAAATATTTGATAACTTTTCAAACATCCTCTAAGCTATGTGACGATAAGTATTAAACGGTAATCCAGTGCGCTGCTTCACATCAATCAATGATTTATACTCACCTCGTTGCTGCCTTTCGGCAACAATTTGTTGTGCGATCGCGCCATCCAATCCACAGGTAATTAATTCATCAGTTGAATATGTGTTTAATCGTTTCCAAGAAAAATCAGCTTCTTTTTTGTAGTTGTAGCTAAAAGTAATCAGTGGTGTAATTCGATTTACCTGCTTTTCGGGAATTCCGGCTATTTCGATTAATTCTTCTACATGAGTAAAAACGTATCCCTCATTCATCAATGATTCGATGTTATTTGCATAAACTATCGGTAGCCCTAAATAGTTAACTAGTTCATGTTTTGAGCATTCATTAATATCTACTTTATCACGAGTATTCGCAACTAAATTTGCTAACTCTTGTTCTTCTGGAATTGGTAAATTTTTCGGATAAGTTTTGATTAAATAAGATTTCTTGAGATAGAACGCAATGCCAATTTGAGCTATCCAGACAGCAACAGCTAAACCATTTGCAGATAAAGTTAAAGCTAAAATAGAGATGCTAATTCCTAGAAGAACCCAAGTTTTCGTCTTAGATTTGTAACCTGCATAGACAATCGCAAATCCCCCCAATGTCGGAATTAATGATAACCACACCCAAGCAGGAGTTTGTTGAAACCAAGATTTAGATTGTGACATCATAAATCGACTAATGATTTTAATTTATAAATATTTCAGAAGGTTTTGGCGCTTTTCTTCATACTCTTCTGCGGTAATTATCCCAGAATCGAAAAGAGTTTTTAAATCAGCTAATGCACTGGTTGCATCTTTTGCAGAGACTGCTCTACCTGTGCTTGCGATAACTTGATTATATTTTGTATTGAATTCGGTATCTGACATCAAAACTAGGATGAAGAACTCAACAAAGGCTATTAAAGATGGAATACAAGTCCAAAAAAACAATAAGTACAAAATACCTGCTACATTTTGTCCTAAATAAAATTTGTGGATTCCCAGCCACCCGCCAAAAAAGCAAAGTATAATTGCTGTAGATTTAGTCTTCATAACATTTACTTCCTTAATTAACTCTAATAAATATCTATTGGCATATAATACAACCAAACTTTTTGACCTTTTTTTAATTATTTATGTGTTTTGTTAGTAATTTTTGCCGTCAAAAAATAAATAACGATTATACATAACTGACATTCCATTAAGACTAAATATCCTTTAACTATGTAGTTTAAATCTAGGTTGGAATTGAAATAAAAAATCAGAGAACCAATCGCTAGATATGGAACTAAACGCAACTGATGGAATTTGAGGTTTAGTTTTTGGTTATTTAAGTCGCTCATCAGTGGATAAAGTTATGTTGAGCAATATTTGCTGATAAACAATCCATCGGTTATTACAAATTTGTTTGGTTTAACAGATATTGACTGCTATTTAAAGCTAATCTTAGTTAATTTCTATCTGTTAAACCTCACGAATTTTACCGACTTTACTTATAGTTACATCAATAGAGTTACGTAAAGTTTCTGATGACTAAAGTAAAATGCACAGCCGAAAAAATTACTTAAGTTTTGCCTTCTTTGCTGTTTTAGGCAAGAGAACAATCTAAAATTAAAGCATGACAGCGATTAGCAGTTCTTGTTCTACTTTGCATAACTCCTGTTCGTGCCTAAAAAGCTGCTAAAAACAGGCTTTGTTTCAATAGTGCAGACTTAAGTCTGAGGCGCTTTTATACAGTTGTAGCACTCTTAGTATTTGCTTCCTCTGAAGTCGCTTTCAAGCGTGTTGCTGTGCTTTTACGGATGCGATCGCTTTTGCGAACACCACCCGCCATCTGATATTCATAGCTGTCTTTGCCGTACTTAAAGGCAACTCCAATGAGCATTTTCTCAGTTAGATCGCTTAAATTTTTGTCCAATTCGTCCATCTCAGTTTTAGAAGAGTCGATCGTGGCTAGAGCAGTATTATAAGCATCTATCTTGGTACGATATTGCTCAATTAGTTGTGTCATACTTTCCAAGTTGCGCCCATCGCCAAAATCCATAGTCGGATCGATGGCTTTAAGTCCCGCCGTTCTGAATTCAGCTTTTTCGAGAACGCGGTATGTACGTTTTTGACGAGACATAAATGTATCCTTTTTATCTGCTTTAGAGCTAGTTTGCCTCACTAAAGCTGGATCTTAGTTCAGTAAAGTCCTCAAAAATTAGTGTTTAATATAACTATTAATTCAGTATTTAGCGCAAAAATCATGACTTTGTTAATGAAAATCATGATTTTGTCAATGAAACTCGTGAGTTTGTTAATGAAAATCATGATTTTGTCAATGAAACTCGTGAGTTTGTTAATGAAAATCATGATTTTGTTGAATTTATTGGAGTTTGGCTGTCGCATCTTCTACAAAGATTTGATAGGGAATCTCTCTAGCAACGGCTACGGTGTACACACAAAATCAAAATCGTTGAAGATCCCCCTAAATCCCCCTTAAAAAGGGGGACTTTGAAGGGCTTTTTCCCCCGTTTTTAAGGCTACCGTGTATACACAAGTCTGTTATCCCAGAACTACCCCCCTTAATCCCCCCGTTTATTGGGGGGAACAAGAAATCTAGTTCCCTCCCTTTTATAAGGGGAGGGTTAGGGTGGGGTAATTCGACAGACTGGTGGTGATTCGATAACTTGTGTATACACCGTAGCTTTTTAAGGGGGTTGGGGAGATCAAAAGCTTGCGGGGCAAATGTCTACAAGGGGCTACGCTTAAGCAATCTTACCGCTTTCTGTGCTGAGTGCGTTGGCGTAGCCCGCCGTAGGCATCGCTCTATTGCGACTGTTAAATATCGCTGATTTTATCCTGGCATATTTCAACAAACTTAACTGCGATCGCAAAAAAACTGAACCAGATAATCTAACTTCCAAAGAGATGCCAAAGCTATAACTTGTTAATGCCTAAAACAGCCAAAATCATTGACACGCTAAGTATCTATGCAATACCATTATTATAGTTGAACCTAACCATAGAGTTGATTAAAATACTTTTTCCAGAGAATAATAGACAAGCAATATTAAAATAATTTGGATAAAACAAATGAACGCCAAAATTATTGCTTTCTTAGGGATTACGGCAGCCTTTGCAAGCTTAGGAAGCCAAGTCTACGCTCAATCGCCAGCATCAAACTCAAATACCGGACAATATAGATTAACTGGTGATTCTCTACTTGGAATCGAGAAGAAAACAGCCCAAGATGACTTTAGGAGTTTTTTTGAGCAAACTAATCCAGCAACTCTTTCTAACCGTAATAATAGAAGAGAAAATAAAACTCCAGCCACAATCCGCTTTAACGAATCATTATCACAGCCAGACACTTCAGTTTTCTTAACACCGGC
Source organism: Nostoc sp. 'Peltigera membranacea cyanobiont' 210A (assembly GCF_002246015.1). Classification (GTDB taxonomy): domain Bacteria; phylum Cyanobacteriota; class Cyanobacteriia; order Cyanobacteriales; family Nostocaceae; genus Nostoc. The sequence continues at coordinate 419,587 of NZ_NOLJ01000005.1, read as the reverse complement.
TCAGTCAGACAGTGACAATGATGGATTGCAAGTACATTTAGATATAGGAAGAGAATAAGCAAGTATAAAGGCTGACGTTGTAGTTTTAATTAATTATGCCTTGCCCAAAATGTTTGCTGATAATCTGTCAAGTTTCAATTAGTAAGGTAAACAAGTTCGTAGTAAGGACTTTAGTCTTTAATTTTCTAAACACTAAAGTTCTTACTATAAACTTTTCTTTACTAGCTTAAATATTGCACTAAGCACAATATTTTCACTCTTGTATTTATACTTAAATCAAAACAGCTTTATTAGAAAATATCGTTAAGACAACGGCAGTTTTAGCCAATCGTCCTGTCTCCTCTACCAGAATAAAATTTTGCACCTGACTCAATCCGCCTTCCTGAGTCGATAATTATGCAATCGTTTTGCAGTAAAATTAATCGTCAAGATAAGAGGAGGGCTTTGAGATGACTCGTGTCATCATTGTGCGCCACGGTCAAAGCGGTTATAACACCGAGCGGCGTATCCAAGGACGCACTGATGCGTCAACATTAACCGAAAAAGGTCGTAACCATGCCAGTAAAGTAGGCAAAGCCCTCAGCAATATCTTATTTAATGCGATTTACAGCAGTCCCTTACAACGAGCGAAACACACAGCAGATATTATCCATAGTGAGTTAGCGGCTCATGCTGAACAATCTGCTGTAGTTCAAGCTTCTGATTTGCTGCTAGAAATCGACCTACCTTTATGGGAAGCACTGCTAACTTCTGAAGTCAAGCAAAAATTTGCCGAAGACTACCGCACTTGGCATCAACGCCCCGACGAACTGCGGATGCTGCTTAATGATGCACAAGGGACAAGAGAACACTTTCCCGTTCTTGCTTTATACGAACAAGCACGGCAGTTTTGGCAAGAAATTTTGTCTCAACATCAAGGCGAAACTATTCTCATCGTGGGACATAACGGAATTAATCGCGCCCTGATTAGCACAGCGCTAGGAATTCCTCCCAGTCGCTATCATTCAATACAGCAATCTAACTGTGGCATCACCGTACTAAATTTTGCTGGAGGATTGGGCGAACCAGTCCAGCTAGAATCCTTAAATCAGACGCAACACACCGGAGAATCTTTACCCTCATTGCGACCGGATCATCAAGGAGTACGATTGTTGCTAGTGCGTCATGGGGAAACTGACTGGAATCGCCAAACCCGGTTTCAAGGTCAAATTGATGTCCCCCTCAACGACAACGGTAGACAACAGTCGCAAAAAGCAGGCGAATTTCTCCAAGACGTAGAGATTAATTTTGCTGTAAGTAGCACAATGCTGCGCCCTAAAGAAACAGCAGAGATTATCTTAAAACAACATCCTAATGTAAAGTTAGAATTGCAAGATGGTTTAAGAGAAATCAGTCATGGTCTCTGGGAAGGAAAATTAGAAACAGAGATAGAGCAAGAGTTTCCGGGAGAGTTGCAGCGATGGCGGCTGATACCAACGCAAGTGCAAATGCCTGAAGGGGAGAATTTGCAACAAGTGTGGGAGCGCAGTGTTGCAGCTTGGCAATCAATTCTGCAAGCAGCATCAAATAATCAATTCAAAACTGTATTAGTAGTAGCTCATGACGCTACTAACAAAACCTTGCTTTGTCACATTCTGGGTTTATCGCTGGAAAACTTCTGGAGTTTTCGTCAGGGTAACGGTGCAGTTAGTGTTATCGACTACCCTGCTGGAATCGATGGTTTACCAGTACTGCAAGCGATGAATATCACCTATCACTTTGGTGGAGGCGTACTAGATAAAACAGCAGCGGGAGCGTTGTGAGTGCTGAGTGAGGAGTGAGGAGTTAGGAGTGAGGAGTGAGGAATAAAGTTAGAAGCTAATGACTGAAGAACAAATAACTCATAAGTAGCTAGACGTAAATAAATTAAAGTTTGTAGTCAGGACTTTAGTCCTAATAATCCTTGCTTTGAGCGATGAATCGCTCACTATGAACTAGGATTTTACTTTATGTTTAATTATGCCTACCTACTTAACTCCTAACTCATAACTAAAAACTTTTATGACTGAACTGCTGCAAAAAGTACGAGTGATTGACCCTGTTTCTGAAATCGACGAACTCTTTGATGTGCTGATTGCTGATGGTTATATCCGAGAAGTGGCTTCGCACATTTCTGACATCAGTTCTGATACTCAAATCAGAGATTGTCAGGGATTAGTTCTCGGCCCTGGATTAGTGGATTTGTACAGCCACTCTGGTGAACCTGGCTTTGAGGAACGGGAAACCCTTTCGTCTTTCTTACAAGCTGCTGCTGCTGGCGGCTTTACCAGAGTTAGCATTTTACCCGATACATCCCCAGTTATTGATAACCCTGCGCTTGTGGCACAGTTGCAGCAGAAGAGGGCAGAGGGGCAGAGGGGCAGCACTTCTCTACGAGAGGCTGCGCGTAGCTTGCTTCCACGAAGTGGTACGGCTACGCTCAGTGACCGAGGGTCAGAGGGGCAGAGGAGCAGAGGAGCAGAGAAGAGTTTGTCTCCCCAGATTCCCCACTCCCCTGCCCCCTTGCTTCATATCTGGGGTGCGATCACCGTAGATGTTGCTGGGAAGCAGATGACGGAATTGGCAGATTTAGCGTCTGCTGGAGTTGTGGGTTTTACTGATGGTAAACCTTTAGAAAATTTGGCGCTGGTGCGGCGAGTGTTAGAGTATCTCCAGCCATTGGGCAAACCAGTCGCATTTTGGCCTAGCGATCGCCAGTTAACAGCAAATGGTGTAATGAGAGAAGGGACAAATGCTCTCCGTTTTGGTTTACCCCCAATCCCCGCCAGCGCTGAAACAACTGCGATCGCAGCCATGCTGGAATTGGTTGCAACCATCGGCACACCAGTTCATATCATGCGTGTCTCTACAGCTCGCAGCGTGGAATTAATCGCTTCAGCTAAAGCGGCTGGTTTACCCATCACCGCCAGCACCACCTGGATGCACCTTTTACTTGATACCAAAGCAGTTAAGAGTTATCACACAAGCTTGCATTTAGACCCGCCTTTAGGAAATCCTCGTGATGTGGCGGCGTTGCGTGCAGGGGTACGTGCCGGTGCGATTGATGCGATCGCGATCGATCACACACCCTACAGCTACGAAGAAAAAGTCCAAGCCTTTGCCGAAGCACCAGCTGGGGCAATTGGTTTAGAGCTAGCATTACCTTTACTGTGGCAATATCTCGTTGAAACTGAGGAATTTACAGCTTTAGAATTATGGCGGGCATTGAGTACCAATCCAGCAGAGTGTTTGGGGCAAAAAGTAAGTGCGATTCTACCTCATCAACCAGCGGAACTTACTTTATTTGATCCCCAGCAAACTTGGAAAGTCGAACGGAAAAGTCTTTATACACTTTCACAGAATACACCTTGGTTAGGACAACAGTTGAAGGGTCATGTTCTGCAAACCTGGTGTTAAAAAAGCGTACTTAAAACTACGGAATATAACTAATCCCTTAAAAGATTAAGATAGATTCCCCTTGCTCCCTGAATTCCTCTTTTGTAAATTTCTATTTTACTGTAGTTAGATTTGTAAGTATCCCCTAGCAAGGCAAACTAACACTTACAGTAGTTCCTTGTTCAGGAATGCTAGCAATTGTCAATTCACCACCATATAATTTAACTATATGTTGAACAATAGCCAGCCCTAAGCCAGAGCCTTGTTGTTCCCATAACTTTCGATTAAATTGTACAAAAGCTCCAATTGTATTAATCTCTTCAATTGCCATACCTTTGCCATTATCAATTACATATAAATTAAATTTATTACCTTCTCTCTTACTCATAACTTTAATTTCGCTGCTTGGTAAAGAAAACTTAAAAGAATTCTCCAGTAATTCTTCAATCAGAATACTCAAATCTTCTTGTGGTAATTGCACTATAGATTCTTGGATATCTAGCTTTAAATCTTTTTGTCTAGAGTTTTCTATAGCTTTTTTGAGAGCAATTTCACTAATAATTTTTTCAGCAAGACATCTATCGTTTTTTTCTTTTATTTGACGAGTTTTTTCGGGACTTTTAGTTATTAATTCCAGATTACTATACAATAAAAACCTTTGAACTAGTGCATTCAAGCGATTAGCGGATCTGTAAATTAATTCGGCAATTTCGACTTCTTCAGACTCAGGCATGATGCCACAACTTTCTATTAACAGCTGTGACATACCGAGAATACCATTTAAAGGCGTATTTAGTTCGTGAGGTAATGAGTGAGCAATATTCATTCTGAGTTCGTCTAGCTTGGCTTGAGTTTGGCGCTCAACCAAAGCGTGTTTATCAAGACGAGAAGCGATCGCATTTAGTAGTTCTTCAGGAGTAAACGGTTTAGTCAAATAATCATCAGCCCCAAAATCCATTCCCTGACGGAAATCTGAACGCTCTGCTTTAATTGCGCTCAACATCTGATTGAGCTTTTTTAAGCATATAGATTGCCATATTGATATTTGAAAGCGGATTCCCTAAATCTTGTAAAAGCTTTTGTAAAACCTCGTTGCATATTTCTGCTAAGTGTTGGCTCTCTTGTAGTTTTTCTGAATTTATCTCTATCTCCTGCTTCAACTTGGTATTTTCTTGATGTTCATGTTCGTATTGTTGTTTGATTAAAGTTGGTTTTTCCACCCAATCTAATCTGACCTTAATTGCCTTCAAAAGTTCTTCCATAGAAAAAGGTTTTGTCAGGTAATCATCGGCTCCTAACTCCATGCCTTGGCGTAAGTCACCACGGTCTACTTTTGCAGTCAGAAAACTCGATGGATAGTCAACTCTCTATTTTAGCGATCGATGATGAACCCGATAACTTTGATGTTATTGAAACCTTGCTGGATGGTGAAAACTACCAGCTATACTACGCTCCTAGTGGTCAACAAGCTCTAAACCGCCTCGATAGTTTTCAGCCCGATCTGATTTTATTAGATGTGATGATGCCCGATCTTGATGGGATGGAAGTCTGCCGACGCATCAAAGCCGATCCACAATGGCAAGCAGTGCCGATTATTATGGTGACAGCATTAACCGATAAAGAAGATTTGGCTCAATGTCTGGCGACGGATGCAGATGACTTCATTAGTAAACCCGTTAATGGTGTGGAATTACGAGCCAGAGTTCATTCCATGTTAAAGATTAAGCAGCAGTACGACAATATGCAAGTATTGCTCAAACTGCGAGAAGACATGGTAAACATGATTGTGCACGATTTGCGAAATCCACTTACCAGTATTGTTTTAGGCGCAGAGATTCTGCGGTTGCCAGATTTGTCACCAAAACAACAGCAAGGCAAAGTCGATCAAATTTTAGTTGCTGGGCAACAACTGCAATCTTTAATCGATAGCTTGCTGATGGTGGCAAAGCTAGAATCTGGGAAAATGGTTCTCAAATATACAGAAGTAGACCTTTGTACCCTGTGTATGTCAGCATTGGCAGGTATTGAGGCGATCGCTAATCAAAAGAACCTGACCCTGATACGCGAACTACCCGAACTTGGTGGCATTGTTGCAGTAGATGCAGTTATCTTTCGTCGAGTGCTGGATAATTTGCTCTCCAATGCCATTAAGTTCTCCCCGTCCAAGTCTCAAGTTACCCTACGGGGAGAGTATTTAGCAGCAGGTGGTGTAAAAGTGCAAGTCGCTGATTCTGGTTCTGGAGTAAGCCTGGAGTTACGACAAATCATTTTTGAGAAGTATGAAATTGGAACTCCGATACCAGAAATTTCGCAAATTGGTTTAGGATTGGCTTTCTGTAAAATGGCGATCGACGCACATTCTGGTACAATTAGCGTCGAAGATAATTATCCAAATGGTAGTATCTTCACTGTACTACTCAAAAATGAATAATTAACTCTCAATTTACTGCATTTAAAAAATATAGTATGCCCTTTCTGCTAATGTGACATCTAGCATGAATGGATTGTCATTACCTTTTTGAACAATTTCTAAATGGGGAAGTCCTTTAAGCAAGGGACTGACAAATAAAAAAATATACAACTATTTATTGTGGGGTGGGCGTCTCGCCCGCCCATAGTCAAAGGCGGGCAAGATGCCCACCCCACAAGATTGGATAATTTATTTCTTGGAAGTCCCTAATTATGTTTGCACACCAAATTCTTCTGGATCAATTCCCCAATTTACCCAGCTAATTGCTTCACGCGCTGAGTTTATATGTGGTGGAACTCGCAAGGCGTGAATAAAGCTTGTGCTAGGGCAAATCATTTTTAATAAATAAATCGGCTCGATATCCACATTTTTATCAATTCTTAATAGTGTATATTCTTGCCAGTTGTCTAATTCAATCGCTTGTAGTTCTTGGCAGATTCTAGCGTAACCGATACCCTCAATTAATACTCGGCTTAGTTCGGCGTTTTCCTCTGTTAAAAGCCATTGAGATTGCCATTGCTGCGGGTGGATTTTACCATATTTTTCAGGCAAGGTTACACCGTGGTAGGAGTAGAGGCTATATCCATCAATAAATTCAATGGCTGGTTCGCCTTCTGCGTGAAGGAGATTTTGATTGTCGAAGCGCAGGTGAAGCGGGCGATCGCAGATAATTGCTACTTTTTCAAAAGCAAAAATCCAGCCACATTCTGTAATTAATGATTGATAGTGCTGGAATTTTTTCACATCATAATCAAAATTTAATACTCTAAAACAAAAATCTAATACACTAGTTAAGGTAGCCCTTATATTTGGTTGCCAACATTTATAATAAACGTCCGTTATATCAGATTCTAAACGTGTTTTTAGAGAAGCCCTTAATCGCTTTCCAATCCGGTTCAGTAATTTTCTCCAATATTGATTTTGTAACTTTTCGTTGATTTTGATTAGGAGTTCAGGCTTTAGATGTCTATAGAAGAGTCTATGTCCGCCATCCCAATGGTTACTATCTAATTCCAAAAAAAGACTGTTGTACATATTATTATCTGGTATATTTGGTAATCCCTGAAATATTGATGATTCTATTAATTCATGAGAAAAAATATTTGTTTAACGAGCGGTTCTGGGAGAGGCTGAAATACTTTTTGCTGTTTTACTCGGCTGCTTATAAATGATTTTTTGCGGCTTATAAATAATTTATTTAATCTACTAATAATTGAGAATTCAAGTTTCTGTTTCAATTGGTCATTCTGATGGTCAATTTTATCCAGAAATATCTTACTGAAAGCAGCATAAGGACTATCACAAAAAACAATTTCAGGTACTTCAAAGCCAAAGGCAGCATAAGCAACTTTTAAGGCTTCCGCCGCTTTTTCACGATCAATTCGCTCAGTTGAAAGTGCGATCGCTCTCCACTTTTCCCGATAAACTGGAATCAAAGCCTCTTGCTGAGGTGTTAGCGTGTAAATCATTTTTACTAATCAAGAATTTTTCCCTACTTGAACAATTTCTAAATGGGTAAGTCCTTTAAGTAATTATGTTTGCACACCAAACTCTTCTGGATCTACGCCCCAATTTACCCAGCTAATTGCTTCACGTGCTGAGTTGATATTTGGTGGAACTCGCAAGGCGTGAATAAACCCTGTACTGGGGCAAGTCATTTTTAATAAATAAATCGGCTCGATATCCACATTGTTATCAATTTTTAATAATGTATATTCTTGCCAATTATCTAATTCAATAGCTTGTAGTTCTTGGTAAATTCTAGCGTAACCAATACCCTGAATTAGTACTCGCCGTAGTTCGGCATTTTTCTCTGACAAAAGCCATTCCGCTTGCCATTGTTCAGGGTGGATTTTACCATACTTTTCAGGTAAGGTTACATCGTGATAGAAGTAAAGGCTAAATCCATCGGCATACTCTATTGCGGGTTCACCTTCAGCGTGGAGGCGATTTTGATTGTCTAAGCGCAAGTGAAGGGGGCGATCGCATACTATGCAAATATTTTTATAAGGTAAAACCCTACCACAATATTTGAATAAAGATTCAAGTGCTTGCCATATTTCTTGATTGTGAGAAAAGCTGAGGACGGAAAAATCAAAGTCATAACAAATAAAGAAGCAACGAATCCATTCTATAGGTTGAATGAAGTCAGGCACTGAGTCCCACTCATCAGGATCACCGCCCATATAATCTGGGATCATGTAAAGACTGAAAGTTTCTTTTTGAAACTCGTCGAATTCCATTCCGAGTTTGCTACTCAGTTCGCGGCTGAATTGTGTATGAAAATCATGTTGATTTTCAAAGTCTTGCCGCAAATCACATATTTCGTCAATTAGTGTATAGCCTGACGGTATATCTAATTGATTCACACATTTTATTGCCCCATAAAGACTATCTACAAAAATAATTTCAGGATCTTCTTTGCCCATAGCTGCATAGACTAATTTCACCGCTTCAGCCGCTTTTTCACGATCAATTCGCTCAGTTGAAAGTGCGATCGCTCTCCACTTTTCGCGATAAACTGGAATCAAAGCCTCTTGCTCAGGCGTTAACTTTTCAATCAGCGACATAACGCCAACCTTCAGGCTCGTATTCCCGTTGAATTTTCACCATCCAGTCACCTTGGGGAATAGAAATAGCTTTATGCTCCTCATGAGCTAGCAATGCCGACTCTGAAAACACACGTAAATAAAGTGTGCTATCTTTCTCGTATAATTCGGCGTTTCCCTCAGTAATGCGATGCTTATGCCCCGTAACTTCGCCTTCTGCCAAAGTTAAATGAGGTATTTTTTGTCCTTCAACCTGCTGCACAGGTAGTAAGATAACATCACCCTGACGAATTGGTTTCATGGTTTTGCTTTCCTGACATGGGTACAAATCCCACTTCGCTTTTGCTCTCAATTTTGATTTAATTTTGGCACAAGCTCTATTAAAGTGGGGCATTGGGAATTGGACATAGGGCATAGGGGATTGGGCATTGTGAAGAGGACAAGGAGAAAGACTTGTTACAAGTACTCACTCAAGTCACCTTGTCCCCTTGTCTCCCTGTTCCTTGCTTTCTCATCTTCCATACCCAATGCCCCATCCCCCATGCCCAATTCCCCAATTAAAGGATATTTTGAAAACTGTAGTCGCCAATTATGCGTTAGATAAGTTAAAGATTGAAATAGCTGGAAATTCAGACCCAGCGTACCCTCATTTATCCTCTGGGACAGACTGGGCATTAAGTTCAGCGGATTTTCTCCCAAGCAGGCAGTTTATGTGAGGATTAAATCACCGCCCTAAGCGTGATCATTTATCTTGACAATTTGCAAAAATTACCTCAATTTGACTGTTTAGCTTACTAGCTCTTCTTTTTATTGAAATTTCCATGTCAACTCTCGTCATCGTCGAATCTCCAACCAAAGCTCGTACCATTCGCAACTACCTGCCAGCAGGCTATCGGGTGGAGGCGTCTATGGGTCATGTGCGTGACCTACCCCAGTCGGCTAGTGAAATTCCTGCTGCCGTCAAAGGGGAATCATGGGCGCAGCTAGGGGTAAATGTGGACGCCGACTTTGAACCGGTATATGTTGTCCCGAAAGACAAAAAGAAAATTGTCACCCAGCTTAAAGAAGCCCTCAAGGATGTAGATGAACTGATTCTGGCAACGGACGAAGACCGGGAAGGTGAAAGCATTAGTTGGCATTTATACCAATTGCTCAAGCCGAAAGTTCCCACTAAGCGGATGGTGTTTCACGAAATTACCCAAGAGGCAATCAAAAAAGCTCTGAAAAACTGCCGCAATATTGATGAGCAGTTGGTTCGTGCCCAAGAAACGCGGCGGATTTTAGATCGACTGGTGGGTTATACTCTGTCTCCCCTGCTGTGGAAAAAAATCGCCTGGGGATTATCTGCTGGGCGGGTGCAATCTGTCGCTGTGCGACTTTTAGTCACCAGGGAACGTCAACGCCGCGCTTTCCATGAGGGTACATACTGGGATTTGAAAGCTAGTTTGTCAAAGGAAAAAACCCCCTTTGCTGCCCAACTGGTAACATTAGCAGGAACCAAAATCGCTAACGGCAGTGATTTTGACGCAACGACCGGAGAAATTACCGCAGGTCGCAATGTCTTATTGCTCAACGAAGACCAAGCTGTAGCCCTCAAGGAACGCCTAACTGGGAAAACCTGGAGTGTTAACGACATCGAAGAACGCCCAGTGACGCGCAAACCGTCGCCACCGTTCACCACTTCGACGTTGCAGCAAGAATCTAACCGGAAACTGCGTCTCTCAGCCCGTGACACAATGCGGGTTGCCCAGAATTTGTACGAGCAAGGGTATATTACCTATATGCGGACAGATTCAGTGCATTTGTCAGATCAAGCGATCGCAGCTGCTCGGAGTAGTGTAGAAAAGCTCTACGGTCAACAATACCTCAGTCCCCAACCCCGGCAATACACCACCAAATCCAAAGGCGCACAAGAGGCGCACGAAGCAATTCGTCCAGCAGGTAGCACCTTCCGCACCCCTCAAGAAACTCCTTTGGGCGGTCGAGAACTTGCTATCTACGATTTAATTTGGAAGCGTACTGTAGCTTGTCAAATGGCTGATTCCCGGCAAACTCAAATTACCGTGCAATTGCAAGTTGAGGATGCTGGATTTCGTTCTTCTGGCAAACGGATTGAATTTCCTGGGTACTTACGTGCCTACGTCGAAGGTTCAGACGACCCAGAGGCAGCACTGGAAGACCAGGAAGTAATTTTGCCAAATCTGAAAGTGGGCGATCATCCAAATTGTACAGAACTAGAAGCAGTTGGGCACGAAACCCAACCGCCAGCTAGGTACACCGAAGCAACTTTAGTGAAAACCTTAGAAAGCGAAGGTATCGGTCGTCCCAGTACCTACGCCAGCATCATTGGCACAATCATCGACAAGGGTTATGCCCATTTGGTGACTAACGCTCTCATTCCCACCTTTACCGCTTTCGCCGTCACCGACTTGCTGGAAAAACATTTCCCGGACATTGTTGACCCCAGTTTCACCTCGAAGATGGAGCAAACCCTTGATGACATTGCCACAGGTGAAGTGAAATGGCTGCCCTACTTGCAGCAATTTTATCTGGGAGAAAAAGGGTTAGAAACCTTGGTAAAAGAACGAGAAAGTCAGATTGATGCCACCAAAGCGAGGACTGTAGAACTTGAGAATCTAGATGCCAAAGTCCGCATTGGTAAATATGGCCCTTATATTGAAGTCGAAAATGGTGAAGGAGTTATCACCGCTTCAATTCCCAAAGACCTGACACCATCTGACCTCGACCCCAAACAGGTAGCAGTATTGCTGCGGCAAAAAATCACAGGTCCTGACCAGGTAGGCCGCCATCCCGAAACTGGGGAACCAATTTATGTGAAAATTGGTGCTTATGGGCCTTATGTGCAATTGGGTGACAAAACCGACGAAAACCCCAAACCGAAACAAGCCTCCCTACTCAAAGGTGTCACCCCAGAAACCGTTACCTTGGAAATGGCTGTTGGTCTGTTGGCGCTACCCCGGACATTAGGGGTTCATCCAGTTACTGGCGGCAAAATCCAAGCAAGTTTGGGACGCTTTGGCCCTTATGTGGTTCACGACCAGGGTAAGGAAGGAAAAGACTACCGCTCCTTGAAAGCTACTGATAATGTATTGGCAATTAGCCTAGAACGTGCATTGGAATTGTTATCCGAACCCAAAAAGGGACGCAGTTCTACCAACAGCAAATCCAAGGCAGCGTTACGCGAATTGGGTACGCATCCAGAGGACGGGGAAACAATTAACATCTACGATGGCCCCTATGGCCCTTACATCAAGCATGGCAAAACTAATGTCAGTATCCCAGAAGGTCAAACGGTAGAAGATATAACCCTGGCCGCGGCGCTGAACTTATTGGCAGCTAAGACATCGACTGGGAAATCGACTCGCAAAACGAGTAAATCAACGACTTCCAAATCTAAGTCAACAGCTAAATCCTCAACGACCGCTGCAAAGAAAAAGGGTACAGAAGGCTAGTACCGCAAAGCGGAATTCAAAATTCAAAATGACGCTCTCTACGAGACGCTAAAAGCGAACGCGGACTCGCTAACGCTGCGCTAACAAAATTCAAAATTAATACAGCGTAAGCGTTTCATTGATTTTGAATGTGTGGTTTATTTACGCCGTGTTGTGCTAGTGACAAGTCAAACAATTTTGGATTTTAGATTTACGCTAGCGTAGCATTAGCGACGGAGGAGTGTTTTTTAGATTTATTTCGCTCATAACGGGCGAGGCATGAATCTCAAAATTCTCTTAATCCAAAATCTAAAATCTAAAATTCCTACTCAATAGTCTATCTAAAGTCCAATTTTTAACTCTTGACCCTTGATATCCATCCTTGATAGGATACAGTTCAGTAGGTTCAAGTGTGATACTCTAAAAAGTAAGGGAAAACACAACACTAAATTTTAGAAGTGGCTTATGTCCCAAATGCGGGATTGTGTATCGGCCCGATTGGAAGCCAGAGGTGCGAAAGTATGTTTTTTTCTGCGTACCTGTTAATCAAAAATTGAGGTAGTATCTCAGGAGCGGTCAGTTCATGGACTATATAGAAAAGGTGCTGGAAAAGCTTAAGGAATTAGCTCGTAGGCTAATTGAAAGCCTATTAGGGCCAGAGGCTGAACCGGAACCGGAACTGATTCCGATTCCTGTGAACGATCGCTCGCGCCGTCGCCACTAACCCCAAAGTGGTAAATTCGACGTTGCAACCCTTAAGTATTCTGGCACTGCATGGGCCAAACTTAAATTTACTAGGACAGCGAGAACCAGGAATTTATGGTTCGTTGACCCTAGCTGAAATTAACCGCCTGTTAGAAGAAGAAGCATTCAAATTACAGGCGAAAGTTTTTCCTTTGCAGTCAAATCATGAAGGAATTTTGGTAGATACTATTCATGGCGCGTTAGGGCAACATCAGGGAATTCTGATTAATGCCGGAGCGTATACCCACACAAGTGTGGCATTGCGAGATGCGATCGCTGCTGTTAATTTGCCCACCGTGGAAGTACATCTGAGTAACATTTATCGCCGGGAAGATTTTCGCCATCATTCGTACATCGCCCCAGTTGCGATCGGGCAAATAAGTGGTTTTGGCGTTCAAAGTTACTTATTGGGCTTGCAAGCTTTGATAGATCATTTAAGAGTTAGGAGTTAGGAGTTAGGAATTGGTAGTTGGTAGTAAAGTTAGGAATTAGTAATATTTCATTAACTCCTCACTTTTAACTACATAATTTATGCGTTACTCTCCTATAAGTCGGTTTAAAGGAACTTTACTCGGAGCATTACTGGGGGGAAGTTTAGCTCCTGGTGGTAAAGTACAGTTTGAGAGTTACCCAGATTTAGGCAGAATGGCGGTTCTGGGCATCCAGAGTTTGATTGCGCTAGGTAGATTAGATTTAGATGATTGGATAGAGCGTCAGCAAAAAAAATCTCTTCATTCAGCAGCAACTGATGACATCTCGATAAAAATAATTATTGCCACATTACCAGTAGCACTTTTTTTTCACGAAAATCCAATTAAGCTCCGACAAAACTTGCTGCGTGTGCTGAAAATCTGGGAGGATGATCCAGTAGTCAGGGATGGAACACTAGCAGTAGGATATGCGATCGCTCTTGCCCTAACTGAAAAACTTGACCCTCTAACTCTTATCCCACAAACAATTTCTTTTATCGGAGAAACACCGACATCAATACCAAAAAAATTATTAAGAGTCCAGAATTTATTAGAGCAAGGGGCTGGATTATCAACGACGCAAGCTGAGTTTGCTAAAGAAGAAAAACTTAGCAACACTATTGCTATAGCATTTTACTGCTTTTTGAGTACCTTAGAAGACTTTCGGCTGACAGTTTTACAGGCTACTCATAATGACAATTCTCAAGTGCAAGATGCTACGCTTCTAAGCTCACAAGCTACAGGTGCAATTACTGGTGCTTTATCAGGGGCATATAACGGTACAGGCGGAATTCCTGTAAATTGGCAAGTCTTGCTCTTGCAGAGGAATTCTCCAGTATGGGGACTAACTAGCTTTTCCCAAATGTTAGAATTGACCGATGCATTTGTGGCGGTGTGGTCAGGAGTGTATAATCTTACTTTAAACCCAAGGGAGTTAACAGAGGACGGATGTGAAGTAGCTCCGCTTTCAATTTACGCAGCTCCTCGCGTTATTCGATCGCGTTAATCTTAATTAACCAGATAAGGGGTTAAAAGTAGGCAAACTTCCGCCACAGTGTATTAGTCTCATATACTAGAATTTTTCAGTAAGCCCTCGGACTGATTCTGTAGCTAGCTATTGTGGCAAATCAGCAATAAAAAAGCCCCCGCTACCAAGTTGCAGCAGCCGCAGATCGAACTTTCCTGATAATTGTCTTTTTTTGAGCTATCAAAGTCGGCAATTGCAGGTATAGATAATGAAAATGCATCAATTTTTGCAGTTCTTGAACCAGCAATTGACTCACTGGCGGCGACAGTACAAAACACTACGCCGTAAGGGAAAGTTAATGAGAAGTCCCAAAGGTAAAACCCATAGAAGGGAACTTCTAAGGACTATGCTCAAGAATGTATTCCTGTTTTTATCAAAAACCAATGAGAAAAGCAAACGTCGAAAACAAGAAAGAGCGCTAAGGGCAAAGGTAAAATCGGTTAAAACTAAGAGTAGTATTTGTGTAGTTGGTTTAGATTGGGCATATAAACAGCGTTACTCGGTGATTTTAGCGATCGCTGTAGTGTCCCTCACAGGTATTATTGGGTATAAATTATACAATCAGACTCAACTCCAACTAGGACATCCCGCACCCCAAACGATTACAGCGCCTTACACAGCTAGCATCGAAGATCAGAAAAAAACCGAAGCCGAGCGCAAAGCCGTCAGCACAAGCTCCTTACAGGTGTTGATGCTTGATGCGCGAATCAACGAAAAAATCAACGAAAATTTGCAACAACTTCTAGATGATGGCAACGAAATTCGCGCTGTTGCTGGAGCTTTTCCTTTTTTTGATCCTGTAGTTTTATCTATCTCTACCCAACGTTATCTCCGCTCTTGTTCTGAGTCAGAATGGCAAGCATTGCTATCGGCTGTAGAAAATAATAAAAATCAGCAGCAGAAGAGAATCGGACAAACCACCCCAGCTGCACCCAATCAGAAACGCCAGCCGCGCATCATATCCAAATCTGATTCCCAGAGTCTAGAAAAGACAGAGCCGGTAGATTTTTCTCAAAACACTGATTTTACTCAAGCTGTAGCAGAACTAGAATCTTACCGCCTCACAACTTCTGAGAAAAGCTTGTCTTTAGTAATTGCCGAAATTTCCCAAACACGTCAAAGATATATCCAAGCCACTGCCAAACTTTTAAAGTTAGAGACTTTTAGCTCCCAAGCAGTATATGAAGAATCTCTACTTTTGGATTTATCAGATGTGGAATGGGAAAAAACCCAAATGGGAATCCATCAAAGTATAGAGCGGATTCTCACCCAAGGCATCCCACAAGGACTGCCAAAAAATATCTTGCAAGATGCGGTGAGTTTACAATTACAGACCTTTGTACCAGAATCCGCTGAAACTTTGGCAAAAAATCTGTTGTTAGCTGTACTCAAGCCGAATCTGCAAAAAGATGAAGAACAAACCAGACAAAATGCTCAAAAGGCGGCGGCTGGCGTGCCACCCGTGATGGTGAAGGTACGGCATGGTGAGGTAATTGTCAAAAAAGGAGCGCAGATTACTGCATGGAACTTTGAGGTGCTGGAGCATTATCACCTGATTCGTCGGGAGGTAAAGTGGCACGAGTTGGTGAAGTTAGGAGGCGTGATTGCGATCGCTATTGGCATTTTTGTCTGGGTAGAACGCCATATTGATTACGAATTGCGACAACGCGATCGCCTGTTGGTGTTATTGCTAACTCTGAGTGTGCCAGGAGTAATCGTCATCGGATTGCCCTATAGCACCTGGAGCGCCCTTGGTTTATTGTTGGGAAGCTTTTACGGCCCCACTTTGGGGTTGACAGTTGTCGGGCTGCTGTGGCCGATATTAGGCATTAGTTTGGATATGAGCAAGGCTGCGCTTTTAGCTGGTGTTGGGGGAGGAATATTAGGTAGTTACATTGCCCAACGATTGCGATCGCGTGAAGAATTGGCATTATTAGGCGTTGCGATCGCCTTAACTCAAGGCGGTATTTACCTTCTTGTTAAAATCTTAATTGGTCAAATATTTGGTTCAACCTGGTATATTGTCTTCCAAGAAGCGGGATTATTTGCTTTATCCGGCTTAGGCTGGAGTGTTGTCGCCTTGGGTTTGAGTCCTTATCTAGAAAAAGTTTTTGATTTAGTTACTCCAATCCGCCTAGCAGAATTGGCGAACCCTAACCGCCCTTTATTAAAAAGACTTGCGACTGAAACTCCTGGAACTTTTCAACATACGTTGCTTGTGGCTACCCTTGCTGAAGCTGCTGCCAAAGAATTAGGATGCAATGTTGAACTAGTCAGGGCTGGAACATTATATCACGATATTGGCAAAATGCACGACCCCCTTGGCTTTATTGAAAATCAAATGGGGGGGCCGAATAAACACGATACAGAGATTAAAGATCCTTGGAAGAGTGCAGAAATTATTAAAAAGCACGTAACTGAAGGGTTGGTGATGGCACGTAAACACCTTTTACCTACGGCAATTCAAGCTTTTATTCCAGAGCATCAGGGAACGATGCTGATTGCTTATTTCCATCATCAAGCCCAGCAAATGGCTCAGTCAGATCCAAGTTTAACTGTAGATGACGCAGACTTTCGTTACGATGGCCCAATTCCCCAATCACGGGAAACCGGAATTGTCATGTTAGCAGATTCTTGCGAAGCGGCGCTGCGATCGCTGCAAGCATCGGCTAAATCTGTGGGAGAGAAGCGATCGGTTAAAGATGTCTCCACTGAACAAGCTTTAGCAATGCTGAATAATATTCTACGTGCCAAATGGCAAGACAATCAACTCGTTGATTCAGGACTAAAACGGGAAGAGATGTCACAAATTGCTCAGATATTTGTGGATGTTTGGCAGCAATTTCATCACAAACGGATTGCTTATCCGAAGTTGAAGGCTAGTAGCACTGTACGGAATTTGTAATGCGATGTCTAAGAAGGGCTACGCATATCTGTTGATAATCTTGTTAAGAGGTTTTTTTGACTGGGGCAGTAATGATAGCATATATGCTACCATGTAAACATGGCGATTAAAATTGTAGTTGATACCAGCGTTTTTATTAGTGCGCTTATTAGCTCTAAGGGTTCGAGTAGAGAACTCATTCGACGCTGCTTGAAAGGCGAATATCAGCCTTTGATGGGAAACGCTTTATTTACTGAGTATGAGTCAGTTATTGGGCGAGAAGAAATTATCGCCAAATGCCCTTTAACAAGTGTAGAAATTTTTGCTTTACTCGCATCATTTATGAGCGTAAGTCAATGGATTTATATTTACTACTTATGGCGGCCTAATTTAAAAGATGAAGCTGACAACCACTTAATTGAATTAGCGGTTGCTGGTAATGCTCAAATTATTGCCACTCATAATATTAAAGATTTCCAAAATGCTGAATTGTTATTTCCTAACTTATCAATCTTAAAACCCGAAGAAATTATTAGGAGTTAAACAAAAATGGCGACTTTAACTATTCGTTTACCAGACGAAAAACACAACAGATTAAAAGAACTTGCTCAAGCTAAAGGCATAAGTGTAAATAAGCTGATTGAAGAACTTTCCACCATAGCTTTAGCAGAATTTGATGCCAATACCAGATTTAAAGCAATGGCTGCAACTAGCAACCCAGAAGAAGGCTTAAGAATACTGGCTAAACTTGATGCTCTGACTGAATAGAAATACCAGTTTTTCTAGGGTAGCTCTATTAATTTAGAGATCGCTTTCATCTTCTCATCCACTGTTACCTCGACTTACCCCAAAAAATCAAGATTATTTCTCTGTCGTCGGTTCAGTATCGTGAGTGGGTAAGGAATTTTTAGATTTTTTCCTTTCTATAAATAAAATAAATTTTTCTCTATAGGTAAAAACATATTCAATTATGGCATACGTAAATTCAATAATATCTTCAGCATCTTCCAAAGAAAAAGTAACATCTAAATCATGAGCAGCATCGTTACCAGAAAGCCTTAAAGCATCCGCCCAATCAAAAATATTTTGGTCTATTATTCCCTCTTTTTTCATTAAAATTAGTTTTTCTTTAAGATTTCCCTTTTCAATTTTATGTTCTTTACATACACCTTCGATAGCTTTTCTACACATAATCACACATGCTGTAAATATTTTGTTTTCAAAACAGCATAGAGCTTCATCGAATGCTTTTTTTATAGAGATAGATACCTTTGAATTAATAGTTTTATCAGATACGGGATACAAAGTTATAAATTTTAATTGTCTAAAGTCATGCCCATGCCCATAATCATTATTGTAAATTAAATAAGTAAGAAAAGGTTTCAAACATAAAGGACATTTTAAAAATGTATATTCTTCATATGTACTAAGCAATTGATTACAATCATAAGAAGTACTTTGGTAATCATCAATATCAGTTATGTCGTTTTTATAATTAGATATTTCTTGGGCATCTACAAGAGCTTTACAATTCAAACAATTTAAAATCATTTGGATTAAAACCTAAAATTATTGAAAATCTGTATCAAATTGCCTTTGCTATTCAAAAAACATATAACAAAAAGCATCAATATAAAAGCAAAGATTAAACTTTTCTAGCCAATATCGCCATCTTTTATATTAATTAGAAAAACTTAGCTATAGCTATAATATAATTTTTTTATACTTAAAATAGCTAGTGTTGTCATCTGAATATTTACTGATATTGAGAATTGTTTAAATCTCTAATCCCATCTCACTTGACACCCCAACTTTAGATGCGATCGCTTTATGGTGAGTTGATAGGTCAAGCTTCATCAGTAGCCAGTAGAATTTCTTTTCGGGGGCGATCTGTACCATTTAGTCGAGATGCCTCAGATTTTGCAGCAGAAGTAGAACTTCCACCTTTTCTAGCAAGTTCAGCCATCCATTTTTTATAGGACTTACGCAAAGGGAACGGAAAACGAACCACAGAGGACGCAGAGGTCACGGAGGAATGAGAGTTTGGGAGGGTTTTTGCGTAAGTCCTATTTTAGTTCCGAATACTCCGTTCATCAAAGCAGGAATACTCAAATCTACATCTAGGGTTTTCCAGTGTAATCCTTCACCAGAAGGTGTTACCTCTACTTCTGCTAAGTCCTTGATTGAAGCACCCGCCAGTCCTTCTCCTACCTCTGAAGGGAACCCAAACATACATTTGTTAGACAAGAAAACTATAATCATTCCTAAATAAGCGTCATAAAAAGCACGAGTAGCCCGTGGTTCAGATGTGGCGATCGCATCTGACTTTGCTCTCGCATTGGCTAGCTTTTCTTTTAATTCTTCTGTAGCCGCAATCTTTTTAACCATGATATTCTCGCCACTTTTTTAGTAGTTCTAATTGGTGATCAGCAACTAACTGTAAAGCTTTCACTGCATCTTTATCACTCATTTCTGAGGATACCCAAACCCACTCTGGAGGTAGGTTTTCATCTCCTATATTGATTTTTGCCTCCCCTAATTCTCACTACGTCGCACCCCAGCCAAAATAAAATTAACTGCTGCTTGAGTATGCTGCTCAATCATTTCTGGACTTAGCAGTTGCAAATCGGGTCTAGTATGCTTAATGTTTTCGTAAGCGTTGAAGTATAAATTACAAACTCCAATAATATGCAGGGTGGTGAAAAATGGATCGAGTTGACGGAAACAACCTTCCGCCATCCCCCGCTCTAAAATCTTGATGAGATAGCTAAAATTTTCTTGCCAATTCCCCTCTTTAAAATACTTTCCCTGATTTTGGTTTGCTTCTTGGAACCAAAGCATTCCTCTATGCGGGTGAGCAGCTTCATAAGCGATCGCTTCTTTGACAAGCAGTTTCAAGGCTTCCTCTGGTGGGAACCGATCCAGATTTAGCTGCCCAAACCCTTCGTGCATTTCCACCGCAGGACGTTGCAAAACCGCTTGATATAGCCCTTCCTTGCTCTGGAAGTAGTAGTAAATCATCGCTGTAGTGACACCAGCACCTCTAGCGATCGCCCCTGTCCGCGCCCCTTGAAGTCCATTTCTGGCAAACTCCGCTTCCGCCGCATCGAGAATCTGCTTTTTCGTCGCTTCTGCATCGCGCACCTGACGCGGCTTTTTAGATGAGAATTTTGACTGCGTTGAACGACTCACATTGCTCCATCAGCATAACGAAAATATATTAACTAAAAACTTGGTTAGTAGTTGACATAGAAGATGAAATTTATTAAATTAATATCCACTAACTAAAAAATTAGTTAATTATATAACTTGTCCAGACAGTAGCCGAAGTTAGCCGAGCAAATGCCCGGTAGTATTAGTTCGTCCATTGCAGACAAGACTTTAGTTATCCCAATTTACATTCAAAAGAGTGATGTAGAACAGGCGATTGCGTTACCTTTTGCTAACGCATCTAGCAACTTTTCAAAAAATTATCAAGATTTTGGAGGAAAAATGGAACCAATTTTACCTGGTGCGCCTTGGTTAATCGCGCACAAATTTATATTGGGAGTCAATAAACCAAATAAAATCACATTAAATGGACAGGATTATGTTATTTGGCAAAACCAAAAAGGCGAAGTGTTTGCCCTTGATAACATCTGTCCGCACATGCAAGCACCATTATCAGGCGGCTGGGTTTGTCAGGAAAGAGATACTATTACTTGCCCTTTTCATGCACTAGAATTTGATGGGCAAGGCAGACTACAGCAAGGAGATAAAAAAGACACTCAGCCAATTACCAAAGCATTAGAGTTAATTATTAGCAATGACTGCATCTGGACTTATGCCGGATTTGAGCCAAGATTGCCCATCCCAGATTTGCATCAGAAAATTGTCGATGAATACGAGTTCATTGGAGTAACTGGGGAAAAAAGTATTCAAGGTGAATTTTTGAGTAACCTAATGGTTAACTATGACTATAATCACCAAAATGGTACTCATAAAGAACTATTTAAAATTACATCTTGTAATGTAAGCCATTTTGAAGAAAAAGGATACTCTGCTACAGTCAAACAAGAACTGACAAGAGCCAACAACACATTAGGAGAAATTATCAAAAATCCTATTTTGGGAATCTTTCCTAAAACGCTTGCTAACAGACTCGAATACGCTTTTCCTTCAACTACAGCTTTGTTGGCTAAAACCCCTATTGGTGATATTGCTCAAATTCATATTCTCTACCCGGAAACAGAAAAAATCACCAAGACGTTTATTTTGATGTATGCCAAAGTCGTCAATCCTTTAATGAAATTTCTGTTTAAGAATTCAGTTTTACAAGCAGCAGCCACTGTTATTGAGCAAGATACAAGTGCTGTAGAAAGTTTATATCCTCGACAAAAACCAAAAATTAGATTGCCAAATGAAGAGATTATGTTCTACGCAGAAAAACTTTACCACAATTGGTAATTTTGATTTGCAAAGCCTAACTGCCCTTTACAATTAAACTGTAGCTAATTACTGCTGGAGGTACTCAAATATGCGGCAGCTAAAATCAGCCGAGGAAATGCCTGGTAGTTATGGCTTGCCCATCTTGGGGGAGACTTTAGAAATATTTCGGGATTTAGAACTGTATCTATGGCGACGATTCCAGCAGCATGGTTCAGTTTTTAAGACGAGCGTCATGGGATACAAACGTGCTTATCTAATTGGCCCTGATGCTAATCGGCTGGTGCTGATAGAACAAGCTGAAAATATGTCGTCGCGGATCGGTTGGTATTTCTTAGAATCAACATTTGGCAACAATATTTTATTACAAGATGGGGAAGAACATCGCTTAACTCGTCGCTTGATGTATCCAGCATTTCACGGAAAAGCGATCGCTACATACTTCGATACCATTCAAAATATTGTGCAAGACTTCCTCAAAGATTGGGGAGAGCGAGGAACGATTCCCTTAAATTCTAGTTTCCGTCAGCTTACCCTAATGGTTGCGACTCGCCTGTTCTTGGGAAGTCAGAACAAGAGCGAAGTTGAGCAAACCAGTCAGTGGTTTACACAACTGCTAGATAGCAGTATGGCGATATTGAAATGGAATGTCCCTTTTACCTTATATGGTCGCGGTCAAAATGCTAGGGGTAAGTTAGTGGCTTTCTTACGTGAAGCAATCGCCCAACGTATCGAGCAGGGTAACTTAGAAGAATCAAAAGATGTTTTGGGATTACTGCTAGCCGCTGTTGATGAAGACGGCAATAAATTGAGCGAAGCACAGATAATCAATGAGGCACTATTATTGCTATTTGCTGGACACGAGACGACAGCCTCCTTGCTGACTTGGGTAATCTTTGAATTAGGTAATCATCCAGAGTGGCAAGAGCGACTGCGCCAAGAACAATTAGCAGTTGTGGGAAATAATCCCCTTAACCTATCCCATCTCAAACAACTTCCACTGTTAACCAACGTCCTAAAAGAAGCAGAACGGCTCTATCCGCCAGTGTACGCCTATAATCGTGGCGTCCTCAAGGATATTGAGTATGGAGGTTATCGTATCCCTGCTGGTTGGTTTGTGACAATCTCGCCGATGCTGACTCACCGTTTACCAGAACTGTACACCGATCCCGATCGCTTCGACCCCGATCGCTTTGCACCACCTCGCGAAGAAGATAAGAAACATCCTTTGGCGCTAATGGGTTTTGGTTATGGTTCACACAGTTGTTTAGGCATGGAATTTGCCCAGATGGAAATGAAAATTGTGCTTTCTACACTGCTTCGCCATTACGACTGGACAGTAAAACCGGATTATTCTGCGATCGCTCCAGTTCGTCAACCTTCTAAAGTTAAAGATACTCTACAAGCATATATTGAGCCTTTGGTGATAAAGCATCCCTTGAAGAGTCAAACATAAATCTTTGATGAAACAAATCGATTTTCCGCATCTAGCATGAAGTCGTAGGTATTTAGAAAATCAGACTGCCACTTTTCAGGCTTTTGGCAAATTGCGAGTGGAAATCCGGCTAAATCAAACCATTGAATATCATCCCCAATTTCTACTGGTACTACTCTCCAATTTTTACTTGGAGCCTTACTGAAATCTTTCAGCAAATTGACATTAATTCGGTTCGGAGGTTTGGGAGTTGGTAAATGTCGTTCAACACTGGAATATGATTGTTCTACCCAATTTTTGATATTCACTGCATTAAGATATTCATTTGGTTCCGATTCTCTTTCGCTAATGTAGTGATAGTAAGTTTGCGCTAGTTCTTCAGCTTGTTTACGAGTTGTTACATCTTCCACTTTAGCAAGCAAGTATGCGGCTACTGGGTCTAAAGTTCCCCATACAATAAGTTCTTTCATCCAGAAAACAATCCAAGGTAGCCCAGTTTGTGACCAGTTTTCCAATGATGATTCAACTAACTCGCCACCAAAAGCTTCATCTATTGCTAGTGCAATAACACTTCCTAACCCCCAGTTAAATCGATAACCAAAATTTTGGCTAATGTATGAATGCCATTTTGAAATTTGGCTTACGCTCGGTTTTTTAGGTGCTGTATGATGATCAAGCCACCAACGTAATATTTCATTCCAAGTAACATTTACTGAGGTGTCGCTCAGTTGGAACTTCGATAAACTAGTTAAAATACTAACTATATTTTGAATATAATTAAAGCGCTCTTCCACTGTCCAAATAGCATAATCTCTACCCACTGTTAATTGTTCTTTAAGTCTAGGATAGAGAGTTAAAAGCTGATTTCCATCACGTGGTGGTAAACTAGTGCGATACAAGCGCCGACGCTGTGACATATCTTTATAAATTTCTGTTTTCAGTGCCCTACCTCGCCTGATAAATAAATTTTCTAATCTTTCTTGTTCACGGCTGGCGTAATGAGCAAAGCTTCTTTGCCAAATTTTTTGCAGTTGCTCCTCCAATTCATTAGGGCTTAAATCTTTAGCTGCTAACTGTTCAATTTCAACAATGGCAGATAGTAAAATACTATCCAGCGAATCTAAAGTTTCAATAGCTGATAATTGTGCATCAGAAAGATTATTGCTATAAGAAAGCGGCGCAGTTTGTTCCAGCCAGCTTACAAAATTATCGTCAGAAAGGTTATTTTCAGTAGAATAGTTTCTTGTTAACTCTAGCGAGTTTAGCAAAATACCTTCTGAATTAGGAAGAAAAATACGCCGCCATTGTTCTTCTAAATGAAGCAGTAATTGGGCTAAAGGGCTGAGAGAATTTACTTGTTGGTTATTTGCTTGATTTTTATTCTCTAACTCTCCTATTAGAGATATATATCTCCTATTGGCTTGTTTATCACTCCAATCAGAGTTTGCTTTTGCAACCTCTGCATCATCTGGTTGTTGAACTGTCTGGGTAGGGATATCTATTGAAATTGTAAAAATTTTCTGCTGGATATAGACAGTTTTAACAATATTTTCAACTTCATGAAGATGAATTTCAACTGCTTCGAGTCTTCTTTCTATTGTATATTTTTCGTGTACTTTATTAGGAGATATCCAAGTTAGCTTTTTGACAGGATGCTGACCACATATGTAACTAATTAAATAACAGCTCTCATAATTTTTATCAACTTTATTTAGCTTTATCTTTAGCTGTAAAACTTGTAGAGCATTTTTCCAGTTAGAAGATAAATCATCATTATAATCTTGCAAAATATCAATAAGTTGTGGAATATCAACTGGATATCCACTTGATTTATTTGCTTTTATATGTGCTTCAGATATCATGTTTGTGTCATGATTGGCTGTGCATTTTGCTTCGCAAATTAAAGAAGCAATAATTACTCCTTCACTATTACGCCGAAAGGCAAGACAATCATCACCTGTACGTCCAGGTTGTGGCTTTGCAATTTCTCCAGTTTGCTTTAGAAATTCTAAATGCTGAAATGCAACTGGGTGGAATCGAAAGAGAAAAGCGGGAACTTCCCAGTTATCTTGCCCAAAAGGAGCAAAATTTTCAGCAATAATTCCTGCAAATATCTCTCCAAAATAACCTTTGAGTGTCTGAATATGAAGACGATCAGGATAGCCTTCGCTTGGATCGCTTTCTGAAAAATCTCCAAATGGAGCGAGAGAATTTCCTGCTAATTTACGAAGACGATATCGAGCATCTTCATGGGCTTTTTGAACGATTAATATTAATTCATTGATAATTATATCTCGTTGGCTTTTATCTTCTGTGAGCAGACGATGTGTGTACCGCTTATCCTCAGATTCACTAACTGAGTTAGATAACCACTTTGATATTCCGTCAAACCTAGTGATTTTTTGTCTTTCTTTCATTTAATATACTCTCTAATATTAATCAGATTTACAATATAAGCCTTTAACTAAGATAATTTTAAACTATATGTAAAATTTAATACTAAAATAGTAATAGCATAGCAAAATGATGCCATAAGCATTGAGCCAGAGCTATAACATTTACTCTGTCTTGCTTTTAGGCTAGGGCAGGCTCTGAGATTTAGACTAAATGGGCTAATTCAACAGAACAATAAAAGGGTGTAATTGAATACAGCCCCCTGATAGTAGAAGCTGAGAGAAAAACATCAACTATCATCTGCTGTTATCAGATAAATAACGGTGAAATAAATTTTTGCATGACTGAAAATAGCTTTCTAGTAAGCATGGAAATTATTTAGATGGTCAACCTACTATGTCAAGCAAGTGCTACGCTACAGTTAGCAAGATTAAAAGGCAACTATGACTGCCCTAATTCTGAACCTCAGCCCCACCATTGAACTAACAGATGAGCAGTTCTTCCAACTGTGTCAGAATAATCGAGATTTGCGACTTGAGCGCACCGCAGACGGAGAATTAATTATCATGCCACCAACTGGATGGGAAAGCGGAAATCGTAATAGTAGACTGACACAGCGCTTAGGTAATTGGGCTGACGCTGATGGCACAGGTTTGGCTTTTGATTCTTCAACGGGTTTCAAACTCCCTAATGGTGCAAATCGCTCTCCAGATGCGTCTTGGGTGAGCCGACAGCGATTAGAAGCTGTGAATCCAGACCCCCACAGATTCCTACCACTCGCTCCAGATTTTGCGGTAGAATTACGCTCTGCTTCAGACAGCTTAAAGACTGTGCAACAAAAAATGCAGGAGTACATTGAGAATGGTCTGCGTTTAGGTTGGCTGATTGATCCGCAGAACCAACAGGTAGAAATTTACCGCCCAGGACAGGAAGTTGAGGTTTTGCGAGCGCCTACCAGCTTATCAGGTGAGGATGTATTGCCTGGGTTTATACTGGATTTAACACAGATTTTGAGTTAAGCGATCGCTCTTTCAAAATTCCAATTTTTGCGTGATTAAAAATGGTTTTTTAGTGACTACGACCCAGTTTAAAGCTTTGGAGTGGTAGGATTTTTGGATGTTTGATAACATCTGCAAATTCCTTGCCGAAAACTTTTCTACCGACTTTGCCACTTGGCTGTTAGGAGAACCCATTTCTCTCACCGAGTTAAGTCTTTCTGAACTTTCGCTAGAACCCATTCGAGCCGATGCACTAATTTTATTGGAATCGGCAGAACTAGTGCTTCACCTAGAGTTTCAGACTCAACCCGATGCTAATATCCCATTTCGGATGATTGATTATCGCTTGCGAGTGTATCGCCGCTTTCCCCAAAAGCAGATGCATCAAGTGGTGATCTATCTTAAAGAAACAAGCTCAGAACTCGTGCAACAAAATACTTTTACCATTGCTGGCACTCGCCACGAGTTTGAGGTGGTTCGACTGTGGGAACAGCCAACAGAAGTATTTTTGCGCTATCCAGGTTTATTTCCATTCGCGGTGTTGGGTGGGACAGATGACCGTGAAACTACATTACAGCAAGTAGCACAGGAAATTATCAAGATTCCTGACCAACGGTTGCAGAATAATGTCGCAGCTGCCACAGCAATTCTAGCTGGTCTAGTATTAGAGAAAGGGTTAATTCAAAGAGTATTACGGAGAGACAATATGCGCGAATCTGTAATTTATCAAGAGATTGAGGCTGAAGCTCAGGCAAAAGGTAGAGCCGAAGGTTTACAAGAAGGAATTCGGCAAGTTGCAGTGAATCTCCTCAAAAGCCAAATGCCTTTGCAGGAAGTGATAAAATTGACTGGGTTATCAATTGAAGATGTACAGTTGTTGCAAACAGAGATAGAAGATAGATCAACATAATTTGTAATTATTACCCTATGGATGAATCTGAGTGACTCTGAATAAAAACAAGAGCGATGTCTATGACGGGCTACGGCTACGCTTTTTACTCACATCCCTTCTCAAAAGGCGTAGGCGTAGCCCGTCGTAGACATCGCTCAATTCCCCTCACTTCATAATTTGACGAAATTGCAACTATAATTTGACAAAAATTTACAGTTACAAAGAAACAATTAATATTGACTTAATATTAAAAATACCGTCTGCAATAACCCGATAACAAAACCTAAAACACCACCTAAAGTCACAATTGCCTGCAATTCATTTTTCACAATTCCTTCAATGGCAGCTTCCAAATCAGCCGGTGAAGTTGATTTTACACGGTCAACTATCACTTCATCTATCGATAAAATTGGAATCGCCTGTGCCACAATTGCTTCTAAATCTTTTTCCAAATACTTCTCTAAAATTAGAGCCAACTCTTGACTCATGACTTCTAAAGAAGTACTGACAACTGGTGAAGCACTAACACGATTCAGCAGCACGACAGCAATATTTTCCCAATCAACAGAATCAGTTAATCCTTGTAAAAAATCGCTGCCACTATTTTGCAGGTAATGGCGGACACTTTCGCGGGTGGTTTTTCGGAGTTGACGAACCGTACCCATTGGCAAGTTTTGTAATGATAAATTTTGCAGCAATTTCCGAATGCGATCGCGGATCTGCAAATCTTGAGTCAATTCCTGCAAGCGACTATTAGCAGCCTCCTTTTCATCCAAACAAAAAGTTCGTAGGCGTGTAAGAGTATTACGTAAGCCAAATAAATTTGCTACTACCCAATAAGTCCCACTGGTTTTTTCGCGGAAGCCTTCATCGATAATTTGAATGGTGCGATCGGTCAAAAAATCAACTATCGTTTGGCGGAGCAGATCCGGCGGTAAAACTATTTGCAACAACCAATCAGCAAGCCGCGTAGCTTGTTCTTCACTCAGTTGAAATTCCAGCAATATCTGGTCAAAAATTTGATTGATCTGCGCTTCCAAAAAATCTTCACGCCGCGCTAAAACTTTAAGCAATCGTGGCAAAGATTCCCCTAGTAAATCCCGCAAAATTCCAGCTACAATTTTGGTACTTTTCTCGTTTTTATCTGTTTTGATTTGTTCAATTGCTAACCGCAACAACCAAAGAATTGCTGATTGCACGCGTTCTGTTTGCAACAAACGCCGCGCCAGATTTTGCAATTCTTGCGGTGTCAAAAGTGACCCCATGATTGTCTTAGAAATGTTTAAAGCCAAACGTTCCTGGTTGCGGGGAATCAATCCAGGGGTGAAGGGTACTCTTCGTCCAGCGATATAAATTGCTCGGTAAGGACGGAACAACATTTTGATGGCTATATCATTTGTGAAATAGCCAATAATTCCACCCAGTACCGGGGGAGACACATAAAGCCAAAGATGAGACCAGTCCAAGGGAAGAATTTAAAAAGTTAGGAGGTTAGAGCTTAGAGTTAGGAGTAGAGACGCGATTAATCGCGTCTCTACAAATGCGATTAATCGCGTCTGTACAAGAGTTAGGAGTTAGGAATGATAAATTTTAAATGAGAATTTATCACTACTCATAATTCATAACTTTTAACTAATAACTCCTAACTTACTAAGCACTAGCACTCCCATCATACCGTTCGCAATGGGGTAGTGTGTGGCAACTGCAAAACCAACTTGATGAGCTAACTCTATTTGCTCTTTGCCAATGGGAAAGCGATCTAAGCTGGGACTGATGTAAGCATATTCTTCTTTTAAGCCTAAATAACTGGCAACTGGCACTACAAAACTGTCCAGATACAACTGCTGAAAGGCGCGTAGCTGAGGATTACTCGGTCGATGAAAGTCTAAAATTGCGGCTTTAGCTCCCGGCTTCAAAACCCGGTGTAGCTCTTGGAGACTGCGGGGAATATCTTTAACATTTCTTAAACCATAGCCCATTGTTGCGGCATCAAATTGGTTATTGTCAAAGGGTAAATTGAGGACATCAGCTTCTACCCAGGTGATAGCAGGTTGCGGGTACTGCCAACGTGAGCGTTCTTTAGCGTTTTCTAGCAGGTTTTGGGAAAAATCCACTCCATACACCTGTCCTGTTGCTCCGATACGCCGTGCCAAACGTAAAGCTAAATCACCACTACCGCAACATAAATCTAATGCAGTATCTCCTGGTTTAGCTGCACTCCATTTTACGGCCATTTCCTTCCAGATTCGATGCTGTCCCAGACTCAACCAATCGTTCAACTGGTCATAAACTGGAGCAATACGGTTAAAAATGGACTGAATTTCGTTAGTCATTGGTCAATAAGTCATTGGTCATTAGTCATTCGTCATTTGCCAAGGATAAAGGACAAATGACTAATGACAACTACACAATACCTTAATGAGAGCGACTACTAGTCAAAGCGATCGCTACCAGTTGCGCTGATAAATTAATTAGCACCAATTCATCTTCTCGCAAGGTGCAAGGTTGTTTCCACTGGAGCGACAATACACCCAAAAGTTGATTGCGGTAGCTAATTGGGATGACTAAATGTGCTTGCACACCCGTATTTTGGTAGTGAATCGCATCAACTAATTTAGTGTCTTTAAGCACATTTAAGGAAACTTGCATTTTTCCCGTAGCGATCGCTTCCCTGGTTAGTGGGTCAAGAGATAGCCAATTTTCTATTGTACCTATATCGCTGTAAGTTCCTTGAGTTGCAACCAGAGTATTTCCATCTGTAAGTTGTAAAATACAGCCGTCTGCCCCAAAAGTTTCACTCACAGCCCTAGCAATGGGAGCGAGAGTTTCTTCTAAGCTAGAAGCGGCTTGAGTTACCTGTACTAAAACACTCAGCAGCGCCATTTGAGCATGAGCACGGCGTAATTCTTCTGTACGTTGCTTGAGCAAGTCGTAGGTTTCGGCTGCTCTTTGCACCACTGCCTTCAGTTCTCCTGGGTCCCAAGGCTTGGTGATATATTTGTAGACTTGCCCAGCATTAATTGCTTCTACCAAGTCTTCTATATCAGTAAATCCAGTGAGAATTATTCTTACTGTATCGGGAAACTGAGGTACAGTCTTACTGAGAAACTCAGTCCCTTTCATTTCTGGCATCCGTTGATCGGAGATAATCACGGCTACCTCCCCTTCTGTTGCCAAAACTTGTAGAGCGTTCACCCCACTATCAGCTTTCAGAACATTAAAGTCACGTCGAAATGTGCGATAAAGTAAATCGAGATTATCTGGCTCATCGTCAACTACTAGGATTTTCAGCTTTTTTGGTCGTTCGAGAGTCATAACTTGAGATTGGACTTTATCAATTTCGAGATTGGGTTTATCCATAAGATTTTCCTTTAAATATTCACTCTCTTGTTATATTCCATACCAAGTTTAGTTGAGAATAGCCGAAGAGCGCCAAGGGTTTATACGGAGTTATTTTGCATATTTGAGAACGCTAATAGTGAGCGCTACAGAGGAAATTTGTCTGCCCAAATATCTGAATTAAAAAATGTTGCGCTATAAAAACTAACTAAATCAGCAAAACTATGGCAGTTTTAATCGTGGATGAGGTGTAGGTCTGGGTATAGATTAGAATAATACTTGCTCATGAGGTGTTAATTGACCTCTCAAGTTGAAGCTTGCACTCCGATTATGACTGATTTACCACCCAACACTCAGAATCCCGAAGACAATGCTAACAATGATGTAGCACAAGAGTTACTCCGAAAGCTGAGGCAAAAACAAGGCAACTGGGTGGAATGGGGAACCGCGATCGCCTCGTTGCTAAAAATCGGTTACAACCCCCAAGAAATTTTTGAGGCGACTGGATTTGAGCCGATTCAACAAAACCAGGTGGTTGTTGGTTCTCAAGTTTACAATTCTTTGGAAAAGTTTGGAGTATCGGCAGAAACGCAATCGCACTATACTACACGCGGCAGCGATGTTTTGTACGAGCTACGTTTACTTACTCAAGAAGAACGCGCCGCCGCCGCCGAACTAATCTTTGTCCACAAGGTTGATGCTGATGAGGCACGGGATATAGCAAAAGCCCTGAAAGAGTTCTCCTATTTCCGCACTTTACCAGAAGGGTTTTCTGCCCATCCTGGGGATGCTGTTGCTCACCAAGTTTGGAAACTGGCACGCCAAAATGCAGATTTACAACAGCGATCGCGCCTAATCGCCAAAGGTTTGCGTTTTGCTCATACGCCGGGTGCAAGGCAAAAAATCGAACAGTTACTGACTGATTTTACTACCGTTCCCCAGCGTCCAGCGCCAATTTTACCGTTTTACCGCCTGGAATTTGAAGAACAGTTACCCCGAATTTTGCCCGTGGTAGGCGAGTTGCCATTATCACGCCAAGACTTGCAAGCTGTGCCCATACTGACAGAAATCGAACCATTTCGGATGGTCAAGTTTTCTGGAGAACAAGCTTGGATACCCTTACCAGGTTGGCAAGTGCTATTGGCGGCAGAAGATCCAGTGGTGATTTTAGCGAATAGCGATCGCTTCCCCATCCAAACCCAAAGCCAAATAGGGCCAGTTGTAGTAGTGATAGATCGTGCCCAACGAGAATGGGATGCCTCCAGCTATTTTGTCGTTGAAAATGGTGGTGAATTAGATTTTCAATGGTTTGAAACTGAGCCAGAAATTCCTCTACTAGGACAAATTATTATCATTGTGCGTCCTAAGAAAATTCTGGATGAAGAATTAACTAAAGATTCATGGCAGATTGACGAATAAATTCAATTTTAGACGAGCTAACTGCGTAACACTCCCACGCCAAAAGGTGTGGGAGTGTTGAAGATTAAACTAACTGGAGCAAAAATATCAACACGGTTGAGTTAATGAAAATCGGAGGTTGGGTTCAAGAACTAAATCCAACATTTTTGGTCATTTGTTGGGTTTGTCTTGATACCATTACTAGATAAGCAAGCTACGCAGTTTATGGTTTTTGAAGCTAAGACCAAGCGTTATATAGCGGTTCCCGATCTGGTGAGGTACGTTTTCAAAGCTACTAACCTTGCTCACAAAGATTTGGGTGTACCTCAGTTGCTTAGGAAACGCTATATCTTCAGTCAGGGGATTGACATAATATTTCTGATATAGCTCGTGTTCTAGAATAATTAGGGCAAAAACAGTGGAGTAATTTATTTAATAATTTGGTATTAGAATCACCGAAGATTATTCATATCTGTGGTTTGGGAATTAAATTCAATATCTATTTAAAATATATAATTTGATAATGTCCGACTCTAAATTTACTGCTCCTGTTGTTCAAGAATTACTTGACTCAGAATTGTCTGAGCGATCGCCTATTCCTTCTTTGCAGGAAAAGATTCTCGCAATCCGCAACAGTCTCCGCCCTGGACAGCAGCAAATGGCTGATTGGCAATCTGGGCCTTTGGCTATTTCAGCCGTTCCTGGTGCAGGCAAATCTACTGGGATGGCGGCGGCGGCAGCGATCGCGATCGCCCGTCAATATGAGCGTTCATCTTCTCGCCGTCAGTTGGTAGTCGTTACTTTTACTCGCTCCGCTGCTGCCAATATTAAAGCGAAGATTCGTAAATTTTTAAGAGATGATTTATCTTTACCTCAGACAGGATTTTTTGTCTATACCCTACATGGTCTAGCGTTGAACATTGCCAACCGCCATTCTGATTTGTCGGGTTTGCAGTTAGAAAATGTCATATTAATTACGCCAACCCAAAGTCACCGTTTTATCAGAACTGCTGTAGAACAATGGATTGTAAATAATCCAGATGTATATTTGCGGTTATTGGAAGGTCATCAATTTGATGGAGAAGAGACAGAAAGGCTGCGTCGTCAATCGGTGCTGCGAACAGAAGTATTACCAGAATTGGCTAATACAGTAATTCATGAAGCAAAAAGTTCTGGGATATCGCCAGAATTGTTGCGGGAGTGGAGTAAGCAAACCACAGATGAATATGCAATTTTGAGCGTAGCGGCGGGATTGTACGAGCAATATCAAAACTTGATGCGATCGCGTGATTTTATAGATTACGACGATATGATTTTAGCCGCACTGCGCGTTTTAGAAAACGACAGTGCCCGTCACATCGAGCAAAACCAGATATTCGCCGTCTTTGAAGACGAAGCCCAAGATTCTAGCCCTCTTCAGACGCAGCTATTAGAAATTTTGGCAAGTAATCGGGAATATCAGCGAGATAATTCTTCACTCCCCACTCAGCACTCAGCACTCAATTTAGTCCGAGTTGGCGACCCTAACCAGGCGATTAACTCTACCTTTACTCCAGCCGATCCGATTTATTTCCGGCAATTTTGCGAAGAGTGCGATCGCATCGAACGATTGGCAACGATGGATCGAGCTGGTCGCAGTACTAGAATTATCATTGAAGCCGCTAACTTTGCCCTCAAATGGATCAATAATCAGTGGTTAGCAACAACCAAAACTAACAACAAACAACAGATTCCTGACAACCGACAAGTACCATTTCGCTTGCAGACAATTCGCCCTGTGGAAGTTGGCGATCCGCAAGCTAATGCCAATCCCGCACCCGTAGGACAAGGATTAGAACTTTATACACCGCGCGATATTCATCACACTGTTGAATTGTTATCTCAAAGAGTAATTGAGTTATTTGGTGAAGATCCAACAAAAAATAGTGCAGCGATTTTAGTCCGAGAAAATCGTCAAGGACGATGGTTAGCAGAAGCTCTAACACCTCTGTGCAAAGAGCATAAAATTACACTTTACGATGTGGGAGAACGCGATCGCCGTTCTCATGTCCCTCAAGAAATTTTGGCATTATTGCAATTTTGCGATCGCCCCCACTCCCCTGATTACCTCAAAGCCGCCCTAGAAGCATTAGTCCAGCGCCAATTAATTCCTACCCAAGACCTCAACGCCCTTGCTAGTCTGCCAGAAGAGTTTTTGTATCCTGGCCCCCTAGCAGCACCCCAGCCAGAAACAGTACAAAAAGCTGCGCGATTGTGTCGCAATTTACTTCGCGCTCGTTTGGAATTGCCTCTTTACCAGCTAATTTCCTTTCTCGCCTTGACCTTAAATTATGACCAGGCAGAATTGGCAACTGCTGATAAACTCGCAGAACGGGTAAACCAGCAGATAGCTGGCAATAGTTCGATGGGAGGAATGCTGTCAGCTTTAAGTGAAATCGTTAGTTCCGAACGGTTTGAACCCGTGGAAACCGAGGATTCGGAAGAACGTTATACCCGTCGCGGTCAACTGACGATTATCACCATGCACAAAGCTAAAGGGCTAGATTGGGACTATGTGTTTCTTCCCTTTCTCCACGAAAACTTAATTCCTGGCAGATTTTGGGTTCCTCCCCAAAGCCAATTTTTAGGCGATTTTACCTTATCAGAAGTAGCCCGCGCCCAAATTCGCGCTACTCTCCACGAAGAATCTGTCATACCGGATGTTAGTCAGGCATGGGAGGTGGCAAAAAATTTGAAAACATCTGAAGAGTATCGTTTACTCTATGTGGCCATGACACGAGCAAAGCTTCTGCTGTGGATGTCTGCGGCGCAGAAAGCCCCCTTTACTTGGAGTAAACCGGACAATTTACAAGAACAAGCGCCTTGTCCGGTGTTTCCAGCATTAAAACGTCAATTTCCTGAATGTGTGGTGAATTTAGCGGCAATGAGCAAACAAGTATAAGGGGTGGGGTAAAACCTTAGTTAATCAGCTATTTCAGACTTGTGTGTACACCGTAGCCCACTCTTTATAAGGAAACTGAATTAAAAGTGCAAGGTCAAACAAATTATGATTCAATTGCGATATTATCCCAATACTTCTTGGTTAGGCATCTTTAATTCGGAATTGGGTTTTCGGGAAAGGTTACTGAGTTTGGGTTAAAGCTTTTTTCTTTTCCCTTTCCCCTTAACCGAGAAGTATGGGATATTATCCGTTCAATTTTTAACAATCAATATATATTATGAAATCAATCATCCAAGCATCTGCTGTAATTAAAAGCACCTTCCAGTCACCCAGAGGAATTTTCTTGACGCTGGTGTTGACAAGCTTGCTATCTTGTGGATTCGGACTCATTGAAAACAATTCTGCTGGTGCTATTCCTTACCCAGACGGTACTCAAGTATCCCAATCCCAAGCAAACGAGTTGCCGAAAGCGATCGCTAATAAAATTTTACGAGATGCTTCTAGGCATTCCGGCTTGCGTAAACGGGAATTAAAGATTACCCAAGTCACATCGCAAACCTTTGGTAATCCCTGTGTGTTCAAATTTGGAGAAGTTTGTACTAGGGAATACAACCCCATTGAAGGCTGGGAAGTAGTTGTCAAAGTCCGCCAAGATTCGTGGACTTACCATGTAGATAAATCTGGAAAGCAAATAATTTTAGATCCGAAAGTGATTACTTTACAAACATTGCCGAAGGCGATCGCAGATGCAATTTTGAGCGATGCCTCAAGCCGTTCTGGGGTAGAAATTGCTGATTTAAAAATTACTCAAACTACACCAAAAACCTTTGGAAATCTCTGCCAATTCAACTTTGGCGAAGTCTGCACCCAGCAGTACGACCCCGTGGAAGGGTGGGAAGTGATTGTCAAGGTTAAAGAGCAATCTTGGACTTACCATGTAAATAAATCCACTTCGCAAATAATTTTAGATCCCAAAGCCAACGCCACTGAAAAAAGTTAAATAATCAATGGCTTTGGTTTTTTCCCATATCCTGATTCCGTGCTTTGACCATCAAAGCACGGATATAGTCATTTTTCCCATTGGTATAAGCTTCGCGATTGCTCTGAAAACTTGCCGCCAAATCGCGTTTTAGGTTTTTCTAGCGTTTTCGCTATTTCGTTAGCGTTATCTGAATCCTTAGCTTTTACTTTTCATATCGTAAAAACACTGATGACTTGGAAATTAATAAAAGCTAACCTCAATTACATATTAACTACGTAAAAATCATGTCTATACCTACAGTTAAACCAATTCCCTCTAATTATCTTAATTGGTCTTTAGAGAGACTGAAATTTGAAATTGAAGAATTAGATAAAGTAGGGAATGAACTTAATAGACTTTGTGAACAAGCAGACATTAAAATGGAAAATGCGTATGACTTAGATAGATATCCTGACCCTGCAAAACCAATTTGGGAAAGAGAACAATATGAAGAATATAGGCATTCTGCTGTCGTAGAAGCTAAAACAGAAGTTGAAGCTATTTTAAGTCAAATTTCATTATACAAAAGCACAAGAATTATACTTACTGATATTTTAAGAGATAAACTGTAAGGTGAATTAACAACTATTAATTTAGTTTTTATTACAATAAAAACTAAATTAGAGTCTATTTAGAATAATTTAATCAAAATTAAATATATAGGAATCATATTTAATTTCTAAAAAAGGTTACGAGATAATACGGAGGAACGTATCTGTTTAATAGCGGACAATGATAGACCAAAGTTTACAAGCTGCGATCGCAAAACTATACTCTCTTCTGTCACTCTCCAAAAACATTTGCAATTTATGAATTCTAGAGCTTTTGTATAGCAAGCGATCGCGCGATTATTTTTTAATAAACGTATCCTAAAGATTCTAAAGCTGGAATAGCAGATTTTGCATCTACTAAGGAACGCACTCTCACCATGATGTCAATAACTGGTTTGGCTGCCATTCCTAGTACTGCGGTACTACCAATATGTTCAATTTCCAGAACTAGATCATTACCTAGTGCCTGCCAAATACGCTCGGCTTCTTCTGCAAACAAAATCGCCCAACGTGGGTCATATTCAACTATTTTGACCTCATCCATAAGTGAAGCTAAGTTTATCTACAGCGATCGCCGTTGGCTAAATCCTTTATTTAATTGCAGTTATAGCAATTTTAATAGTATATAATAATGGATCGTGTCGAATCAAAGCTAGACCATGCCTAAACTAAAGACTCGTAAAGCCGCGGCAAAACGATTCCGTGCCACCGGTAGCGGTAAAATCGTCCGTCGTAAAGCGTTCAAAAGCCACCTTTTAGAACACAAATCCTCTGACAAAAAACGTGGTATGCGTAAGAGTGCGCTTGTACACGAACGCGACGAACTTAACGTGCGCTTGATGCTCCCATATTTGTAAGTATTTTAGGAAATAAGTTATGACTCGGGTAAAACGCGGTAATGTAGCTCGCAAACGCCGCAATAAAATTCTCAAACTAGCTAAAGGTTTTCGCGGTTCCCATTCAACTCTGTTTAGAACTGCCAACCAACAAGTGATGAAGGCGCTACGGAGTGCCTACCGCGATCGCAAAAAGAAGAAGCGCGATTTTCGTCGCCTTTGGATCGCTCGCATCAACGCTGCTTCCAGGCAACACGGCTTGAGTTACAGCCAGTTGATCGGTAACTTGAAAAAAGCTGATATCCAACTAAATCGTAAGATGTTGGCGCAATTGGCAGTCCTCGATCCAGCTAGTTTCGGCAAAGTTGCTGAATTGGCACTTCAAGCTAAAGGATAAAGGTGGTGAGGGATGTATAACAGATGTAACAGACGGCAAGCAATTACTCGGTTACATCTGGTATTATCCGCCACTATCTTTTGGCTTTTTTGCTTTTCTCTAGTAGGGACAGGATTAACTGCATCTGCTGCCGAAATGTCAGAAATTCAGCAGCGGGGCTATTTAAATGTTGCCGTGAAAGATAACTTGCGTCCCTTGGGATTTAAAGATGCCAACGGAAATTTGCAAGGCTTAGAAATTGACTTGGCCAAGCGTTTGGCAACTGACTTGGTTGGTAAAGCCGAAGCAGTAAAATTTCAACCTGTAGCGAATCGCGATCGCCTGTCTGTAGTTTTAGACAAGAAAGTTGATTTTGCGATCGCTAGAGTCACAGCAACCGAGTCACGCGCCCGCATAGTTAGTTTCAGTGTTCCCTACTATTTGGATGGCACTAGATTAGTTACAAAAGATCCCTCTGTGCAGCAGTTGAGCGATTTGTCAAAACAAAAGATTGCCGTACTCAACAACTCCAGTACCATTGCTCAAGTGCGGTACTATCTGCCAAACGCCGAGTTAGTAGGAGTAGATTCCTATAATGAAGCGCGAGAGAAAATAGAAAATAATGCCGCCGTAGCCTTTGCCGCAGATGCTAGTGTTCTAAGCGGTTGGGCGCAACAATATCCTCAATATCGGTTACTGCCGACTAAGTTATCAACTGAACCCTTATGTGTAGTAATGCCCAAGGGATTGCAGTACGATGAGTTTAGACGAAATGTGAATCACGCGATCGCTCGTTATTTAGAAAAAGGTTGGCTCCAGGAACGCTCTCAATATTGGGGTTTACCGTAAATTGGTCATTGGTCATTAGTCATTAGTGAATAACAAATGACTAATGACAAATAACAAACTTTATAATATTTGTATTTGCAGTAATGGATAACAGTCTAGCCGTTGTTTATCTTTCAATTTTGGTGGTTATACTCACAATTGCAGCCGTGAGTGTGTTTCGCCAGATTTTCAAAACTCGCAAGGTTGAAGGCTCTTTTGCAAAATTGCGAAAGAAATTAGAGAAAGAAAAGGGTACGACTCAAGAATATTATGAGTTAGGCAGTATTTATTCAGAGAAAAAAATGTACTCTCAAGCGATCGCGCTACTTCAAAAAGCTCTCAAAGCTGCCCAAGAAGAGGGAGAAGAAGATATCGCCCCCATTTACAACGGACTCGGCTATATTTATTTCACCCAAGAGCAATATGACTTAGCAATTCGTCAGTACAAAGAAGCTCTCAAGTCTAAACCAGACTACGTAACAGGATTGAATAATCTCGGTCACGCCTACGAAAAGAAAAAATTAACGACTCAGGCGTTACAAAGTTACGAAGAAGCACTCAAATTGGCTCCAAATAACCCTATTGCTAAACGTCGTGCTGAATCTTTACGCCGTTTAGTTTCTGCGTAAGATAATGTCCAGGTAATTAAGCATAATACCCGGAACCCGACCCCACCCTAACCCTCCCCTTATAAAGGGGAGGGTTCTAGATTTCTTTCTTGTTTCCCCCCTTGTAAAGGGAGGATTAAGGGGGGTAATTCGATTTGTGTGTACACTGTAGCCCCGCAAGCGGAAAGGGGTTATTTTATTATAATTAATTTTGCTTTAGCCTTTTAATTTATCGGTTTTCAATCTTAGGTTTGGAAATAGATAACTATAAGTCTTTTGTAAAAATCTAAAAGATGATTAAGCGGCTAAAGCGTTTTTTATGGCTATCTATTGCGATCATTTCCGTCATTTCTATCTCAATCGGATTAATGGAAAAATTGACGGCTCAACAGCCTTCGATTTCCCATCCTCTCACTTCACTAACTGAGGTAGAAATTAGCACAGCTGTTTCGGTCATCGAAAGAGAAAAAAAATTGAGCGAAATGGCAGCTTTTCCTCTTATTGCTTTACAAGAACCAGATAAAGAGGAAGTTATAAATTTTACACCTGGGAAAGTCTTCCAGCGAAAAGTTTTTTTGGTAATCTATGAACGTTCAGATAACAAAACCTTTGAAGGTATCGTTGACCTGAGAAGCAAAACCTTAAGTTCTTGGAAAGAAATACCGTCAGTTCAACCTGCGATCATTAATTCAGAATATGAACTAGCAACTCAAGTTGTCAAAGCCGATCCCCGATGGCAAAAAGCGATGCAAAGGCGGGGAATTACCGATTTTGATCAGGTCAAAATTAGTTGGTGGTCTCCAGGAATCCTCAGTCAGCAGGAAGAAGCAACAGGTAATCGTCTTTGTC
The DNA here is from genome assembly GCF_002246015.1 of Nostoc sp. 'Peltigera membranacea cyanobiont' 210A. Classification (GTDB taxonomy): domain Bacteria; phylum Cyanobacteriota; class Cyanobacteriia; order Cyanobacteriales; family Nostocaceae; genus Nostoc. The sequence continues at coordinate 379,686 of NZ_NOLJ01000005.1, read as the reverse complement.
GCGGCTTATCTTACTACAAAGGCAAAGGCTGGAACTATTACGGTAGTCCCATTGAGGGAGTCTTAGCAACAGTGAATTTGAACACAGATAAAGTTGCCAGTTTTATTGATAGAGGAAACGTCCCTTTCTCTAAAGAAAACTGGAACTACGATGTAAAGTCCTTGGGCAAATTGCTGTCACCACTTAAAGCATTAAAGATTCTCCAACCGAATGGTAGAAGTTTCCAGATCGAAGACAATGAAATTAGCTGGCAAGGTTGGAAGTTTCGCTATTCAATGCATCCTCGTAATGGATTAATGCTCTATCAAGTGACGCACAATGACGGGGAAAATATTCGACCAGTTTTATACCGCGCTAGCCTCTCAGAGATGGTAGTACCTTATGGTAATCCTGAGCCTACTTGGTCGTTCAGAAATGCCTTTGATGTTGGGGAATACAACTTAGGTTTACTAGCAAATACGATGGAATTAGGTAAAGAAATTCCCGAAAATGGCTTGTTGCTAAATGCTGTATTTGCTAATGAGCAGGGAGAACCTTATCAAATACCAGGGGTTATTGGTATCTACGAACGCGATCGCGGAATGCTGTGGAAACACTATGAGTATAATACTCGGCGTAATGATGTCCGTCGCAGTCGAGAATTAGTGATGAAGATGACGGTAGCCATTGACAACTATGATTACAGCATCAATTGGATCTTTCACCAGGATGGGACTTTGGAAGTCCAAAATGAGTTAACGGGTATCGTACTGGCGCAAGGAACGGCTGCTCAAAAGCAATCTGAGGATGATTCCTATGGTCGGCTAATTGCTAAGAATATCTTCGGAGTAAATCATCAGCACTTTTTCAACTATCGCCTAGATTTCGATGTCGATGGTCAGGCTAATTCTGTAATGGAAATGAACGTGAAAGCTTTGCCGATGAATGAGAAAAATCCTTTAGGAAATGCGATCGCACTTTCAGAAACTCCGCTAGCTAAAGAAACCTCTGCTGTGCGCGATTTGGATATGAAAAGCAGTCGGGAGTGGATGATTGTTAGCGCAGACAAAAAAAATCCTCTCGGTGCTGCGCCTGGATATATGCTGATGCCTGAAGGAAACTCGATATTTTTCCCTGTGGAAGGTTCAAAAATCCGGGAAAGGGCAGAATTTGCGACTCATCACGTGTGGGTAACAAAATATAAACCTAGTGAACTTTATGCTGGGGGAGATTATCCCAACCAAACTCAACCTGGACAGGGTTTGCCAAAATACATCTCAGACAATGAGTCTTTGCTGGGTGAAGATATCGTACTGTGGTACACAATGGGCGTAACTCATATTCCGCGATCGGAGGATTGGCCTGTGATGCCTGTTCATCAAGTTGGCTTTAAGCTAGTCCCTAGAGGATTCTTTAGCCGGAATCCAGCGATAAATTTGCCAGAGTAAAATATTTGTTGGCTTAAGTTTCCTGCCTTCAGGTTTTTTGTCATGTCTAAAGGCGGGAACTTGAATGCTGATAAACTTATATAGTTCAAATACTAGCACTTGTAAAAATAGGATACCTCATGAATTTTCCAGAAATTAATATTCCCGGTGATGGTAAGCTGCACGCTCGTTTAATTACTTCCTTGGGTGAAATTGTAGTTCGTTTGGAAGAAGAGCGAACCCCCAACACCGTCAAAAATTTTGTCGGTCTAGCAACTGGAACAATCGACTGGAAAGACCCTAAAACGGGTCAATCTGGTAAGGGAACTCCAGCTTACGATGGGGTTCGCTTTCACCGGGTTATCCCTGATTTTATGATTCAGTGTGGCGATCCTCTGAGTCGTTATCTAGATACAGCCAACCGATGGGGTACTGGTGGCCCAGGATATCAATTTGAGGATGAGTTTCATCCTGAATTGAGACACACTGGTGCAGGTATCCTGTCGATGGCTAATGCCGGACGCGGTACTAATGGTTCGCAATGGTTCATTACAGAAGCACCAACGCCTCACCTTGACAACAAACACAGTGTTTTTGGTGAAGTTGTCCAAGGTCTAGATATAGTCAACAAGATCGCTAATGTGCCTACGACTAGAGATCGTCCGAATCAAGAAGTGGTGCTACAAAAAGTAGAAATTTTTCGGCAGTAATTAACATTTCGGTTTGTAGTAAGCACTTTAGTGCTTAGAAAATAAGGACTAAAGTCCTTACTACGAACTTGCTTACCCATCAAGATTTTGCAGTCCCATCGCAATCTTACTGTGTTTTTCAATTTGCCCCATCACTTGTTTTGCACGTTGAATAACTACGGCTGGTAAACCTGCCAATCTTCCCGCTTCAATTCCATAAGACTTATCAGCACCTCCTTGTTGAACTTGGTGTAAAAAGATAATTTGGTCGGGTAATTCTTTCACTGTCACCTGATAGTTAGCCACATTCGGTATAATGCTAGCCAATTCATTCAATTCATGGTAATGGGTGGCGAAAATTGTGCGCGATCGAATATCCACTGCTATATATTCTGCCACCGCCCAAGCGATGGAAAGACCATCAAATGTTGCTGTCCCGCGACCAATTTCATCTAATAGTACCAACGACCTAGATGTGGCATGGTTGAGAATATTTGCGGTTTCATTCATTTCCACCATGAAGGTAGATTGACCAGTCGCTAAATCATCTACTGCACCGACACGGGTGAAAATGCGATCGCATATTCCCAATCTGGCAAACCTAGCTGGTACAAAACTACCAATTTGCGCCATTAATTGAATCAATCCCACCTGACGCAAATAACAACTTTTGCCACTGGCGTTTGGCCCGGTCAGAATAATTAAGTCAGGTGCGGGAAAACTCTCCTCCTTCTCCTCCTTCTCCTCTGCGTCCTCTGCGCCTCTGTGGTTCGTTTCCTCACTTCCCAATTGCGTCGAATTCGGCACAAAGAACCCCGCAGGTAAAGACTGTTCCACCACTGGATGACGCCCATCAACAATGTTTATCTCCCTTCCTGACAACATTTCGGGACGACAGTAACCTTGATGCACCGCCAACTCAGCCAAACCACACAACACATCCGCCGCCGCCACTGCGCGAGATAAATTGCGAATTACTTCCGCCTCTTGTGCTACCTCTTCCCGCAACGCCGTAAAAATCTCATATTCCAACTGATTTAAATCATCTCGCGCCGTCAGAATCCGGGCTTCCCGTTCCTTCAAATCAGGGGTGATGTAACGTTCCTCATTAGTCAGGGTTTGCTTGCGGATATAGTTAGCGGGTACTTGGTCGGCTTTGGTGCGAGAAATACTGATGTAATAACCAAAGGTTTTGTTAAATCCTACCTTCAGTGTGGAAATTCCTGTTTTAGCTCTCTCATCAACTTCCAAGTTGGCAATCCATTGCTGGTCTGCTTCTACAGTCGCCTTCCTTTCATCCAACAGGGGATTTACACTAGGGCGAATTAATCCGCCTTCTTTAATTAGTATGGGTGGCGACTCTACAAGATGTGCGTGTAACTTTTGTGCCAATTCTTCCAACACACTTGGGACTTTCTGCAAAGCTTTCAGGAAAGGAGAACGCGTCTCAATTACTAAGTTGGATAATTCCGGTAAGCGTGAGAGGGAATCTGCCAAAGCTACTAAATCTCTAGCATTCGCTGTACCAGAACCCGCCCTTCCTGTAAGACGTTCCAAATCATAAATTTGGCGTAATAAATGCCGCAAATCTTGACGCAGGGGTGTATTTTCCATCAATTCTTGGATGGTATCTTGCCGCGCCCGAATGCCTTTAATATCAAGTAGCGGTTGCAACAACCACCGCCGCAAAGCCCGCCCACCCATCGCGGTACTAGTTTTATCTAACGCCCAAAGTAGGGAACCGTGAAAAGTGCCATCCCGAACGGTTTGGGTAATTTCCAAGTTACGGCGGGTTTGATTGTCAACAATTAGATAGTCGGTGACAGTATAGCTGCGGAGTCTCTGAAGAGTGACAGGGTTTTCTTTTTGAGTATCTTCCAGGTATTCTAGAAGACCACCTGCTGCACGGACGGCGAGGGGAAGATGATCGCAACCAAGTCCTTCGAGCGATCGCACCTTAAATTTCTGCAATAATCTAGGTCTAGCTTCGCCTTGGGAAAAGGGAAGCTGCGATCGCAAACTATAACAAAATGATGGTGGCAAACACTCCGGCAGATGTGGCGAAGTTTCTCCCGGACGCAGCAAACTACCCAAATCGGGCGCATTTGTCGGAACTAACACCTCTGAAGGTTGCAGGCGCATTAATTCTTGGGTCAAATGTTCTAAATCGCTACCTTGAGTGGTGAGAAATTCACCTGTAGAGATGTCTGCATAGGCTAAACCCCAATGATTTACGGCAATTACTACTGCTGCTAAGTAATTATTGCGACTGGATTTGAGCATTCCTTCTTCTAGCAAAGTGCCGGGTGTAAGAATGCGCGTTACTTCTCGCCGTACCAATCTCCCAGCAGCTTCAGAAGCATCTTCAACTTGATCGCAAATTACTACCGCGTAGCCTTTTTCTACCAGCATCGTCGCGTAACGTTCCCAAGCGTGATGCGGAACACCAGACATCGCCACCCGTCCCTGTTCTCCAGCTTGCTTACTAGTGAGAACTAATTCCAATTCTTGCGCTAGTTTGACAGCATCTTGGAAATAGCATTCAAAGAAATCTCCTACCCGATACAGCAATACCGCGTGAGGATATTTATCCTTCGTCTCGACATAATGCAAGTACATTTGACTTAGCTTACTGCGATCCACCTGTAGATGGTCAGAAATAAAAGTACTTGCATCGGGCTTGTTAGATGGAGTTTCGGAGTGAGAGGCGGTCATAGATGCTATCGAGTTACGCACGGAAATTCCACAATATCCGATGATAACGTGATGTGAAAGTTGAATGGCGATCGCTCAAGGATATTTTACCTTTCTCTGAAAAATGTTAATTTTGATACAATGTAAAATTCCCAACTTCTTCATGAAGCTGGGAATCTGAACAACTTAACCCAAACAAAATTATTTCATATTCTAAATTAGCAACCCCAAATTAAAGATGGTAGATGACTGAGGTTGCAAGTCAAAAAATTTACTCCTCTTCTTCCTCTTCTTCCTCTTCTTCTTCTCCGAACACTGCGTCTATAAGTTCTTGTGCGCGTTCGTCTGAAATATTTAACGCTTCTTGAAGTTCAGAGATATAATCTTGTTCAGCTTCGGGTACTTCTTCGTCAATCCCTACTACTAAGATAGCTGTGATGTATGCAGCTTCGCGATAAGCTTTATTGGGTAAGGATTCGATAGACTGGGCGATTAAATCTTCTGGTTCTTCTTCTTCAATCAAGCTGACGACTTTTTCAGTCAATTCTTCAAAGTCTTCTTCAGAGTAATCTTCAAATAAGTCAACCCGACCGAGAAATTCACTCAAAGCATATTCTTCTGTGGAAGAAATACCTTCACCATCAGCCGCAGCGGAAAATAACCCCAGAATTGCGATCGCAACTTCTGGTTCTATAGCAACTGAACTAACACTACGGCCTTTGGGCAACTTGCGTTTAGACATAATTATCCTCTAAAAGTTACGTGATATTTCAGGAAGTAATATTTTGCGGTTTATCATGCTTCCTCGATTTATGATTCCCAAAATAATGCAGAAATATACATTGGGATGAATCTTTTTTTCATCAAAAATACGCAGAGAATATATTCATCTGCGTATAAAAACGGTTAAGTTGCTTTGAGCGATGAGATTTTGAGTACTTGTGTAAGCCACCGTAGCCTAAAGGGATAGCTATAATACCGTGTTTACAAGAGTTTTATCATTTCTCTATTTACTTCTTATCTCTAGGATGATATTGGCGCTGAGTTATCAGCCAACCTATGCCGATAAAAAAGAATGTAAATAAAACACTCAACAATAAAGATGCGTAAAGGGGATGCTTTTGTACTATCGGAAGATTAATTTTATCAATATGTGTTGTGAATACGCCAGAGGCGATCGCACCACCACCAAATCCTATACCTAATACTTGGATTGTACTTTCTAGCGAGCGATCACGCTCAGTTTGTTCTGTTTCTACTATACCTCGGATAGTATCAACTAATTGTCCAAACAATTCTTGACCTGGAGTCAGATAGTTAATATCTGTTTGTATTTGTTCTTGCCATTTCTTACAGTCTTTATTAATGAAATCTTGCCAAGATTGGGGGCTATTCCCGCTATCAATAGTTTGAATCTTCTCTAAACAAATTGTGTAATTAGTAATATTAGTAGTAATTGCTGTGTGGTGTGTTTGTAAATCTTGCAAACATCTGGTGTAATCAAAGCTTTTTTTGGGGATTTCTCCCATTAAGCTTTTTAAGCCAGATAATTGTGTTTGATTTTCAGATATCAGGCTGTTAAATTCTTGGATTTTATTTTCTAAATTACTATAAATCGTTCTCGCTTCTCGGTAGCGTTGACGCGCTAGTTGATAAATGTAAAGTATTTTGTGGTAGCTACATAGTAAATTTAGCAACCATTTATATGCTTTTGCTGCAAGTGTTGCTGTTGCAGCTTGACTATTATTAATGACTATTAAAATATGGCATTGTTTTGCAGAATTATCTGGTTCATCTGGATCAAGTGCTTGGTATTCAAATAAAAGACTACCAAACAGTTCTCCCTGTTGCGATCGTACAGGATTTAAATTTGTGCCAGCTACTAAGGCTATAACTAATTTTTCAGCTAGTGTATCACAATCTTCACTTGGATCTACTTCTCCATAAATCGATAATGTTTGTCCTAAAGATGCTTGAATATTCGATGGTAGTAGGGAACTTGGTTTAAAATGTTGCAGTTGTGGTATGTCTATGGAAATGTTTGGTGATTCTGCAACGAGAGTTAAATCAACTGCGTAAGTATCGTTAAGCAAGAAAGGCTGAAGATTAGCATTAATTTTAAAGCCTTCTGTTGTGGGGAGACTACCCAAATCTACGTCTTTTCCAGAAACACTTAACCATTCTGTTTTTCTTCCTACTTCCTGCTTGGGGTCGTATTTACCATTTTGATAACAAATTAATTTTGAGCGTAAATCTTTCAACCCAACAAAAGTTAGAGAACCTTCACCCACTTTCACCAGATTTTCCCACAAGAGATTAGCATCTGTCACAACTTCACCGGGAAGTTCAGTTAGGGTGTGGCGGAGATGAAAAGCATAGAGGCTGAGGCTGAAATTCTTCACTATTTTGGCTAATATTTTTATTGTAAATTGTAGCTTGGGTTAAGAAGATGTTTGAAAAGTCATGATTGATGTATAAAAATTTTTTACCCCACCCTAATCCTCCCCTTATAAAGGGGAGGGAACTGGATTTTATTGTTTCCCTCTTTATAAGTGAGCATAGCGAATCGATATCCAAACGGCACTATGGAGGGAACTGGATTTTATTGTTTCCCCCCTTTATAAGGGGGGATTAAGGGGGGTAATAATTCGATTAAAATCACAATATACTACTTTTCAAACAACCTCTAAGCAAAGCTACTAAAATTTTTCATGGTTTTGGTTGTGGTTTTTTATCGTCAGACAAAGGAGAGTTGTTTTTTATGGCGTTATCTACAAGTTCCTTTGATGATTCACTAGGTTGATTGACTGGAGTCTGTGATTTACTATTAGCTATTCCTATGTTTGTACTTACATTAATAGGTAATTTATCAGTGATTGATTCCAGGTTTTGCTTGTAAGCTTCTAGAACTTGATTACGGGATTCTGATTGTAACCAATTTTCTAGGATTTCTACAATTTCCTCATTGTCTTCTGGTAACTGACTTGATAGTTGCTGCAATTCATTCCAGTCTTGAGTAGGAATCAATTTTGATTGAGAGTCAAGCACTTGAATAAAAGCTTCGATGCTATTTCTATAAATTGACATTTTCTAAACTCCTTTACCTATATTACAAAAAGCAGCCCAATAAAAAGGTGATTCAAACGGTTTGGTTAAGGCATTTTCATGATTAGCAGCAAAGTATTTATTTAAATATATCTTGCAACCCCAACTTAGTGAGGAGTTAATCAGCCAATCTTGAAAGCCTTTGACTGTCGTATTCCTTAACCAACGTTGTGCTGTATTTAAAGCTAATACAATATTACTTTGCTGCTGTAGTTCTTCGTAAAATTTAATCATCAATAAAGCTGTAGCTGTAGCACTGACAGTCCAAAGGCTACTGACTACATTGGTGCTACCAGCTAACAAAAATCCACTGGGTAAACCAATATATTCATCACTCGTGCTTGTGAAGTCGGTCAAACCAGTTTCGCAAGCAGAGAGTGTGACTAGGCGACAGTTCTCTAGTTTGACATGAGTAATGATATCTGCCAAAGTTAGGCATTTTTCCAAGTCTACTGCTCGATCTTCATCTCCAGGTATAGGTATATAACGTTTAGGGTCTAGCTTAACTAACTCTGAAGAAACAAAACAATCAGCTAACTGTAAACCAGAATCTAGGGGAGAATTAGAGTTAAAGTATCCATGACAGAAGAAAAAGACAGAGTTAGCTTTCAGCAATTTTTCATGTAGTGTGACATTGTGAGGATTTTCATTAATGCAGAGAATTGCTGACTTTTTGGCTTGGTCTTGCTTCAAAATATTAGCATCAGTGAACTGTTTCGTGATGGCTGCAACTGCTCCTAAATCTTTTTCGTAGCCTTGATATAAATCTTCTGTAGGGTTTTGGATGGCAAATAAAGATTCAAAATTAGGGTGTTGACGCAGTTGGACTTGTTGCAGAAGTTGGCAACTAGGTGCATAGCCTACGCCGTTGGGGAATAAGTCAATTAGGTATGATTCTTTGACAGGTAAAGCATGGAGAGGTAACAGGTGTAGGAAGAGATGAGGAATGAGGATTAATCTGTCGCATTGGTTAGATAATTGGTCTAAGATTTCCTCAATATGCAGAATTTCTGCTAGCTTTTTCAGGCGTTCTTCTAGTTGATTTTGCCATTGAATTTTATTTTGGTCTTCCGGGTTGTAGTAATCATCAAGATATTCATTTGTCCAATGGATTAAGTCATCCAAGTCTTGTTGATCGGAATACCAGATTATTGGCTTGCTGTTGCAGGTGATGATAAAAGCGCGAAAACAATCTTCAAAAATGTACCACTGGATAATTGCAGTTTTGTTATCTAAGAGCTTTTGAATTTCTCCAAAGTGGATGCTGCTACCAACTGAAGGTAAATTTTCTGGATTTGTTAATGTTGCTTTGGTTAACAGTTCTACTAAATTGCGGGTTTTGCTACGTTCAATATATTCTATTGCCTCGGTATCTCTTTTTAATTCCAGGCAAATTTCCACCATGCGTCTATAAAGTTGATTCCATTCTTCTGCTTGTTTACGCTTGGCTTCTTCGCCAGAAACAATTTCACCCCGCAAAGCTTCCACTGTTTCTATTGCCGCAACAAATTTTTTATAAGCTAAGTTAAACTGTTTTTCGTCTTGGTATAAGATACCGAGATTTAACAAAGTTTCTGCATGGTTTTGGGGAAAGGCGCTGCGGGTTCTAACTTCCAGAGCAGCAGAGTAAGCCTTGATCGCTATTTCAATATTATCGGCTCGTTCTCCTAATATTCTCTGACTGTAAGCATTCCCCAGATTATTTTGCGTCATTGCCCAATATTCAGGAAAGGCGCTCTTGGTATAAACTTCGAGTGCAGCAGAGTAAGCCTTGATCGCCATTTCAATATTATCGGCTCGTTCTCCTAATATTCTGTTACGGTAAGCCTCTCCCAGATTATTTTGCGTCCTTGCCCAATCAAAAGGAAAGGCGCTCTTGGTTGATACTTCAAGTGCAGCAGAGTAGGCCTTGATCGCTATTTCAATATTATCGGCTCGTTCTCCTAATATTCTGCCAGCGTAAGCAAGCCCCAGATTATTTTGCGTCATTGCCCAATCAAAAGGAAAGGCGCTGCGGGTTTTAACTTCGAGTGCTTGATTATAAGCAGCGATCGCCATTTCAATATTATCGGCTCGTTCTCCTAATATTCTGTTACGGTAAGCCTCTCCCAGATTATTTTGCGTCATTGCCCAATCAAAAGGAAAGGCGCTCTTGGTATAAACTTCAAGTGCAGCAGAGTAGGCCTTGATCGCTATTTCAATATTATCGGCTCGTTCTCCTAATATTCTGTTACGGTAAGCCTCTCCCAGATTATTTTGCGCCATTGCCCAATCTACAGGAAAGGCGCTCTTGGTATAAACTTCGAGTGCAGCTCTAGAAGCAGCGATCGCCATTTCAATATTATCGGCTCGTTCTCCTAATATTCTGTTACCGTAAGCAATGCCCAGATTATTTTGCGTCATTGCCCAACCTTCAGGAAAGGCGCTCTTGGTATAAACTTCCAGTGCATCAGTATAAGCAGCGATCGCCATTTCAATATTATCGGCTCGTTCTCCTAATATTCTGTTACCGTAAGCAATGCCCAGATTATTTTGCGCCATTGCCCAATCTACAGGAAAGGCGCTGCGGGTTGTAACTTCGAGTGCAGATCTAGAAGCAGCGATCGCAAATTCAATATTCTCGGCTCGTTCTCCTAATATTCTGTCACCGTAAGCAAGCCCCAGACTAATTTGCGCCATTGCCCAATATTCAGGAAAGGCGCTCTTGGTATAAACTTCGAGTGCAGCTCTAGAAGCAGCAATCGCAAATTCAATATTCTCGGCTCGTTCTCCTAATATTCTGTTACGGTAAGCAATCCCCAGATTATTTTGCGTCCTTGCCCAATCAAAAGGAAAGGCACTTTTGGTTGATACTTCAAGTGCAGCAGAGTTAGCCTTGATTGCTATTTCAATATTCTCGGCTCGTTCTCCTAATATTCTCTGACTGTAAGCATTCCCCAGATTATTTTGCGCCATTGCCCAACCTTCAGGAAAGGCGCTCTTGGTATAAACTTCAAGTGCAGCTCTAGAAGCAGCGATCGCACTTTCAATATTCTCGGCTCGTTCTCCTAATATTCTCTGACTGTAAGCATTCCCCAGATTATTTTGCGCCATTGCCCAACCTTCAGGAAAGGCGCTCTTGGTATAAACTTCAAGTGCAGCAGAGTAAGCCTTGATCGCACTTTCAATATTCTCGGCTCGTTCTCCTAATATTCTCTGACTGTAAGCATTCCCCAGATTATTTTGCGCCATTGCCCAACCTTCAGGAAAGGCGCTCTTGGTATAAACTTCAAGTGCAGTTCTAGAAGCAGCGATCGCAAATTCAATATTCTCGGCTCGTTCTCCTAATATTCTGTTACGGTAAGCCTCTCCCAGATTATTTTGCGTCTTTGCCCAATCAAAAGGAAAGGCGCTCTTGGTATAAACTTCAAGTGCAGCAGAGTAAGCCTTGATCGCTATTTCAATATTCTCGGCTCGTTCTCCTAATATTCTCTGACTGTAAGCATTCCCCAGATTATTTTGCGCCATTGCCCAACCTTCAGGAAAGGCGCTCTTGGTATAAACTTCAAGTGCAGTTCTAGAAGCAGCGATCGCAAATTCAATATTCTCGGCTCGTTCTCCTAATATTCTGTTACGGTAAGCCTCTCCCAGATTATTTTGCGTCCTTGCCCAATCAAAAGGAAAGGCGCTCTTGGTATAAACTTCAAGTGCAGCAGAGTAAGCCTTGATCGCTATTTCAATATTCTCGGCTCGTTCTCCGAATATTCTTTTACCGTAAGCAAGCCCCAGATTAGTTTGCGTCATTGCCCAATATTCAGGAAAGGCGCTGCGGGTTGTAACTTCGAGTGCGTCATTACAAGCCTTGATCGCTATTTCAATATTCTCGGCTCGTTCTCCGAATATTCTGTCACCGTAAGCAAGCCCCAGATTAGTTTGCGTCATTGCCCAATTTTCAGGAAAGGCGCTGCGGGTGTAAACAGTTAGGGCAATTTCGTAGCCAGCGATCGCAATTTCCATGTTGCTGGCTTTGCTACCCAAGGGAAACTGCTGAATCAGATTACTGAATATAACCATCACGTAGGCGATGTCTGCTGCTGTATCTGGTTCCGCTTCTGCTAGGTTATTTGTTGCCCAATGACGTAACAACTCAGCAAAAATATGATTGAGTTTATCGGTATTTGCTGCCAGCAATGGGTAAATTACTTGAGCATCGCCGTTGCTGTCTGCTGTTGCTTGCAGTATTTCTAGTAAAAATTGCCCGTAAGTGTCTATATCTTCTTGAGTGATGGGGGTAGTTTCTGGGGTAGTGAGATATGTTGCTAAATTTCTCAACCGCTCGGCAGTATTTTCCTCTCCCTGCTGGGCAAAATGCTCTGCTGCTGCTACAATAACCTGCACAAAGTCAGCATCTAGCAATTCTGTATTCGCTGCTAATATCTCTGGTTCTTCCCCGCTAGGGCAATCTAGCAGGGTTTGAATTAGCTGATTATAAGCGTGTAAACGCAGTTCGTTCATGAGCAAGTGTGAGTTAGATGCATCTTGATGAAGCTTCAACAGTATTATCCTCAATTTCTGAAAAATGAGGGGATGAAAAGTTTTAGATCCTCCTTAAAAAGGCTACGGTGTACACGCAAGTTATTGAATTACCCCACCCTAACCCTCCCCTTGTAAAGGTTACGGTGTAACACACAAGTTATCGAATCACTACCAGTCCTCGGATTACCCCACCCTAACCCTCCCCTTTACAAGGGGAGGGAACTGGATCTATTTTTCCCCCCTTTCCAAGGGGGGATTAAGGGGGGTAATTCGACTTGTGTGTACACCGTAGCTTATAAAGGGGAGGGAATTCGATGTTCTAGTTTCCCCTTTTTAATGTTATTTTAGCGATCGCATTTGTTGATTTGGGGTTCGCATTTGTTATTTTAGCGATCGCATTTGTTGATTTGGGGTTCGCATTTGTTGATTTGGAGTTCGCATTTGTTGATTTGGGGTTCGCATTTGTTGATTTGGAGTTCGCATTTGTTGATTTGGAGTTCGCATTTGTTGATTTAGCGTTCGCATTTGTTGATTTAGCGTTCGCATTTGTTGATTTAGCGTTCGCATTTGCTGATTTAGCGTTCGCATTTGCTGATTTAGCGTTCGCATTTGTTGATTTAGCGTTCGCATTTGCTAATTGCACTTATTCTCAAACAACAAACAGATATGAAAAATGAGTAAAAATACAGATAAACTCGTAATTATTTCGTTGAAGTTTTAATAAAATAAATCCACAAAACTACCCATCTCAGGCGAAAGGATACTCCACTATGTTGAAAAAGGAATTATTAAATAAAAGGATATCTCATGTCTTTAAGAACTCGTAGTTCTGCTGCTGTTGACAAAGCCCAACTTCGTCTCGCCTTGCTTAAATCCGTTGATGAAAATCTGGATTTAGGATATGGATTAAGCATTGAAGCCTACAACCACCTCATCAATACTACTCGTGCAACGTTAGAAGCTCATAACACCCTTGTGTCTAATCTTGAAGAATCGCGTAAAACAATAATCCAGATGGATAAAGCCCTCTCTGAAATGTCTGAACGAATGCTAAGTGGAGTTGCAACTGTCTACGGCAGAAATAGTATACAGTATTCCAAAGCTGGCGGCTCTAATGGAAAAAGAAATAAAAAATCTAGTTCAAAAGTTGCTCCAGCTGTAGCGGTTCTTCCCACTCAACCTGCTCAAGCTGTAATTGCGAATGCGTTAACTAACGGTAACGGCACAACTCCTGTGCTGCAATAATCCACTTTTTGCATAAATCTAGTGGCGTGTCAAGTCTAAATTTGTGCATTAAATGTAAGTTGGGTTGACGTAAGGAAACCCAACATGGATCTCACCAGTACGATTCACTATTTGCAAGTAATTGGCTATGCAAGTGTTGGAGACTGGAGTCAACTACTACCAACTGCTAACCCTGGCGAAGTAATGAGTATTTTAAGCCGTCAGATTTTAGTTTCATAGAAAACGGCGGAAAACTCCATTCACTTATGGGTGGAGTTTTTCATAATTCCATACCCAAATATGCAATTAGACCACAACATATCAAATATAAGCCCTTGAGTTACGATAACACCTGCAAATACCTTGCCGAAAAATACCCTGCCGATTTTGCCAGATGGTTACTTGCATCTGACACCTCAGATATCCAAGTACTAAAAACCGAACTCAACCTCGAACCCATTCGCGCTGATTCAGTAACATTCCTGCAAATCGCCAACCAAATCTTACATTTAGAGTTTCAGACTACACCAAAATCTAAAACCCCACTTGATTTTCGGATGCTGGATTACTACACCAGATTAAAACGAGAATACTGGTGTGATATTGAGCAGGTGTTGATTTTCTTACAACCCACCTCCTCAGAAATTGTTTTTAATACCCAGTATGTAGATAAAAAAACCAGACACGAGTATCGAGTGATTCGTTTATGGGAAGAAGATCCCACACCACTGCTAGCCAACCCTGCACTCTTACCACTGGCGACATTAGCCAGAACCGACTCACCCGCAGACTTGTTAACTCAAGTCGCTGTTAATGTCGATATGATTGAAGAAATAGACGAGCGACAAAATATATCAGCTTGTGTTCAGGTTTTAGCTGGTTTGCGGTTTGATAAAAGTTTGATTACACAGCTTTTCAGAGAGGAAATTATGCAAGAATCTGTGATTTACCAAGACATTCTGCAAAAGGGATTGCAACAGGGAGAAGAACGAGGAAAGAAACAGGAGGCGCTACAACTGATTATGCGTCAGTTAACACGTAGATTTGCTGCAATCGAACCAGAGATAGAACAGCAGATTCGCACATTATCTATTACTCAACTAGAAGATTTAGCCGAGGCGCTATTGGATTTCTCCAGTCAAAGCGATTTAGTGAATTACTTAGGAAATATTTCTTTACCTCAACCTAATCAGGAAGATTAGAGGAAATTATGCAAAAATCTGTGATTTACCAAGATATTCTGCAACAGGGAGAAGAACGAGGAAAGAAACAGGAGGCGCTACAACTGATTATGCGTCTTTTGACACGTCGGTTTGCTGCAATTGAACCAGAAATAGAACAGCAGATTCGCACATTATCTATTACTCAACTAGAAGATTTAGCTGAGGCGCTGTTAGATTTCTCCAGTCACAGCGATTTAGTAAATTACCTAGAAAATATCTCTTTAGCACAACCCAATCAGGAAGATTAAGAAACTAAGCTACCGATAGCATCTCATAAATAAGCGATCGCGCTTTTTAGCACAACCCAGCAAACTAACGTAAATCTTGGGTTTCGTCTCTAGTCCCCAATAAAGAGTCCATTTAACTGAGAATTACAGCCTCTCCACCACCCCGCCTAACAGTGCGACTTAGACGGGGTGATTTGTCGTAAACATTTTTGTATTATTAGTTGTATTGTATAAAAACATACTTTGATATAAGCGATGAGAAAGGCGATAAGCTAGGATTAAAATTTCTGGCTAACAGTGGAATTTTGAGAGTGTCAACCAAATCCTTTCTGTTGTTGCCAAAACCGGATGCTCCCCACTCACACCCCCTATTTTTCTTGAAAATATCTGAAAATATATGAAATTTAGAACCTTCAAATATCCTTTCGCACTCATCCTAGTCAGCTTCGGTTTTGTGCAGATAGCTGATGCTCAAACTCGTGTAGCTGAAACCTCCAAGCTATCTCAAGAAGTTTCTGTACTTCGGAAACAAGGCCCAAAAGGGTTAGAAGTATTTCTTAAATCCCATGCTAATACATTAAATACCTCTTCTTCAGGAGCAGTTCTACCTTCCCCTGCACTTCGGGTAGCTTTAGACGAACTTTGTCAACAACGGGACTGTTACGCCTCTCGTTTGTATTGGTACACTGATATAGAACAAGCCAAAGCTGCTGCTAGAACCAGTGGTAAACCCATTCTATCTCTGCGGTTATTGGGTAGGCTGGATCAAGATTTGAGTTGTGCTAATAGTAGATTCTTCAGGGTAGCGCTGTATCCGAATGTTGAAATTTCTAAACTGCTTCAAGACCGCTTTATTTTGCATTGGCAATCAGTGCGCCCTGTACCCAAAGTAACTATTGATTTTGGCGATGGACGCAAGTTGGAGCGAACGATTACAGGTAATAGCATTCACTATATACTGGATGTATCAGGTCGTCCAATTGATGCTATTCCAGGGTTATATAGCCCCAAAGCATTTTTGCGACAGCTACAGCAGGCTGAATTAGCAGTAAAAAATTACAGTAAACTTACACCAAGCGATCGCGAGTCTTATTTAAGAAAATACCACAGCGATCGCTTAAATTCTATCCAAGCCCAATGGGTTGCAGATTTATCTCGCCTGGGTATCCAGTCTCCCCCTAAGTTGGTAGAAATTCCCAGCAATCCCAGTCAACCACCGACAGCAGAAATAGCAAGCTCTCTAGCTGTTTCTAAAATGAGAGTTGAAACGCCAATGCTAACTGCTCTCCAGTCTGGTGCTGAACGAAATCAAAACGCCTTAGCTGAAATTACTGACGAGAAAGTTTGGAACAAAATCGCTCAACTCTATGCCGCCGATGTCAAGCTAGATGGAAACAGCATTTCTTTAATCAGAGCTAAAAAGTCTCCATCTACCAACACTCAAGAAGATAATTTGCCGATAATAGTGAAAAAATTTGAAGCCACAATGGCTTTAGATACAGTCAGAAATGAATATATGCTGCATAGCCAAATTCATCAATGGTTTATGCAGGGTAGGCAAACAAGGAGTGTGGAAGCGCTCAACGAACAAGTATACGGACAACTATTTTTAACTCCTAGTTCTGACCCTTGGTTGGGGCTTTTCCCCAGCGATAGCTATAGCGCCATTGATAATGATGGCATTCGTTAGTAGCTGATAAACTGATGTAAGTAAAAAGGAGTGATGAGATTTTATAGCATTGACACCTCACCCATCACTCCTCATAACTTGCGCGTTGATTAGCTGTTACGCATTGTTAAATTACACCAGCTTACTACTTCATTTATCCTCTAACTAAAGAGGCGGATAATTATTAAGTTAATAGGTGCTTTGGTATACAAATATTTTTAACTTATTAATATCTATCTTTGCAATTCTAGATATAGTAGTTCGACTATTGCTTGTTCTGGGTAGTTTTACTGTAAGAATTCAGCACCCAGGAGTCAGAATTTATCAGGAATCTAGAATGATTGGTATATTTATTCATCAAATGCTCTGCTGATTCTTTAACTATTCTGAATCCTGAGTTCTGACTCCTGAATTCTTACGTTTTACTCTTGCCTATGCCAGATAGTCCCATAATGAATTTGAAAATCGAAAAGCTCAGATTCCGAACTTTTTTAAGAAGTTGTGAATTTTATTAATAGGCAACGTATTCAGGATCACAAACAAACTTAACTTATATTCTATGTCTTTGGTAGTAGTGGCTTGATTCTTGTGATGGAAGTTGGGGAAAGTCTTATCAGTTATTCTTAGTAACAATAGAAAGAATTATCATTAGCACTAAATCATTCATTGGGGGAATGACAAAACGGATTAAACAATGATGGTCAGAAATTAAAGTTGAGATGCAGGGTTTTCCGACTGTGATATCTTATCTAATTTCTTTGCTAGCGATCATTTTGACTGGCTTATCAGTTTAGTCAAAAATTAGCATAATCTTAGAACGGGAGATTCAGCACTCTTATTTAACTGAGTTTACAGAGTTTTCCCACCAAAGGTAGAAGTAATATTTAGTAAAACACCGTAAAATTTATTATAAAAAACATCTGCGTGGCAAAAGTTATCAATGGACACTTTATAATTTGCTAGATTCAATTTACTTTGAGCATCTAGGTTGAATGCTAAACGTGTCATTTAAAAACTAGCCCATCTGTAGCGACTGTGGGATATAAATTGTCGAAAACCTCAAATAAATGTAGTTTTATAAGTTCAATTGCACAAAAATTGCAGTTTACAACCAGTTAAATTTATCATTCAATAAAATTAGGAATGCTGCAATTTTTTTAAGGATTTACCTAGTAGATTTTTTTGCTCAACCTCTGCAAGCAAGTAGCGGGAATTTAAGGTGAACATAGAAAAATTTATCCAACGCGCAGAAGTATTGCACAAGCGTTTAGCAGATTTATACGAAACTGCTAGTGTACTACCTTGGATTTCCCCGGATCTTCTGCCACAAGCTTTCAAGGAACTCTATAACACCTCAAAGATAGTACAGTTAGCGGCGGAGGATCTTTATCAGCAAAACGAGGAACTAGTAAAAACACGAAATTGGCTAGAAGCAGAACGCCAACACTACCAAGACTTATTCGAGTTGGCGCCAGACGGCTATTTAGTGACTAATACAGAAGGAATCATCCAAGAAGCTAACCTCACCGCAGCTAAGTTGTTGAATGTTTCCAAGCATTTTTTAGTAGGCAAATCAATAGTTAACTTTGTCCTTTTAGAAGAACGTCAGCAAATTCGCAACGAACTGATGCAGCTATCGCAATCAGACAGAGTTAGAGAGTTATTGGTACGTTTGCAACAACGTTATGGCGAGTTCTTTGATGCGGCTTTGACAGTGGCAGTTATCCGCAATCACCAAGGTGAGGCAATCTCTTTGCGCTGGATGCTGCGTAATATTACTGAGCGTCAGCATTTAGAATCAACAATAGTCAAGGACGACGATAACATCTTTAGCGATGCCTACGGCGGTAAACTACGCCCCATACATAAATATGTTAAAGGAGAAACTATTCCCCTCAACCCATTGGTAATTTGGTATGTTTCTCAGGGTTTAGTCAAACTCACTACCTACTGTGAAACGGGTGAAGAAGTGCTGATAGGATTGGCAACCGCAGGAATGGTTTTTGGTTCTAGTTTGACATCTTTAAACATTTACCAAGCAACAGCCCTCGCTGATGTTGAGTTGGTGTCAATTTACGCGGCAGAGATAGCAGCTTCTCCCACACTGAGCCATACACTTTTACCAAAAATTAATCAGCGGTTACAGCAAACAGAATCTTTTTTGGTCATTTGTGGAAGACGGCGGGTACAAGAACGCTTGCACCACCTATTACAACTTTTGAAACGAGAAGTGGGTGAAACTGTACCAGAGGGAACTCGCCTAAGTGTTCGCTTTACTCACGAAGATTTTGCTAGCGCCTGTTGCACCACCAGGGTAACAATTACACGATTGATGGGTAAATTACAAGAAGAAGGTATAATCAGTTTCGATTTCAAAAAACATATTATCTTGAGAGATGTTGATTAATTAGTTCGCTGTAGATTGATTATATTTTTCTTAAGCAAAGATAAGTTGCCAGCCAATCAGGAAAATTGCTATATCTGCAAAAACATGGCTGATGTATCCGGGCCAGATTGAGGAATAATTTAAGTAGCACCATGACCAAATCGCCCCTGCTAGAAACACCCCCAATGAGCATAACGTTGTTGCGCGCCAGTCGAAGTAAGCTGTCAAACCAACAACGTGATGAATCGTAAAAAACAGTGCAGATAGTACTACAGCTAAAGGACTTAATACCAAAATTTCACATTTACGATAGACAAACCAACGCCAGACAAATTCCTCAAGTAAAGAGTTAACAAATATCCAATACACTGCACCTACTAAGTAAATTACAAAACTGTTCAATCCAACTTGCGTTGCTCGATCGCGAACATATTCAACATCTATCCATTTTGCTCCCAGCAGCCAATAAACAATCAAGATGATGCCTAGCATCAACAGCCCTAATCCGACTCCAGCCAATAAATCGTGTCTTTTAGGATATTCAACTTTTAAATTCTCTTTATCGACAAATAATAACCAAATAATGGGTAGTAACACCAACCAGATTTTAGATAATAAAGCTACTAAATGTCCTTGAAAGCCAGGGAGTATATATAGTTGAGTTGTAATACCAATGCTCGGAACTGGCACAAGTAACAACAGAGCTAGTAGTGCATTTTGATTTTGGTTAGCTTTTAGCATGGGAAAGTTTTATTATATTTCGATGGTTTTAACTTTTAAACCACATCTAGTTTTAAATCCATAGTTTTTATATCAAGTTAGGATGATTACTTGTAATAAAATCTATATTAACGAGGTTTACTCTCAATACTGTTCGGTTAAGCAAAAGACGCGATGAATCGCCGTCTATACAATAATTAGTCTTTTGAGAGAGGAGGATTTGCGTCTTTGCGATCTATAATTTTCATCAAAAAACCTTAACCAAACTGTATTGGTTTTACTGTTAATTTTTATATGCAAACTATAAAACATAAGTATCATAATCAGACTTAAATAAAGTGACAGTTTGGATATTGCCACATAAATTTAATACTAAAACTTGTATGAATTTGTGTGTAATATTCCTGCGATCGCAGCATTTTGATAATGATTTACTGTGCTGATATAATTACACATAATTAAAAGCAACGTTGTGAAGGTCTGGGATTTGAGGCGAACATCAATACCCATTGTACTAAGTAAAACTTTGCGTAAAAATGTAGCGTTTTTAAACTTACAGAGACGTAACGCTATGCAAACAGAGAATTCAAAATGTACCCAAAATAATGTATATGTGATTGAGGGCGTATTGCTAAAATCGGGATGTCTAGGTTGGGCTACGCCTACGCAACATTAAAAGCGGCTATGCACACATTTGGCAAAAAAACTCCATCATTGGGCCACATTTTAGCACTGGATTTAGGTACGACAGGCAACCGCGCCTTTGTATTTAACGCAGACGGCAAGATTGTTGGGCAAGCATATAAAGAATTAACTCAGTATTATCCTCACCCAGGATGGTTAGAACATGACCCTCAACAAATCTGGCAGGATACCTGTTGGGTGATGCAAACCGCAATTGCAAATGCCCAGATTACGCCATCAGCGATCGCAGCTTTGGGACTAACTGTACAGCGCGAAACCTGTATGATTTGGGACAAAACTACTGGTAAACCACTTCATAGAGCGATCGTCTGGCAAGATCGCCGCACTGCTCCCCTTTGCCACCATTTACAAGAACAAGGCTACGCTGATGAAATTTACGATCGCACCGGATTAATCATTGATGCTTACTTTTCAGCTACTAAGCTCAGATGGCTATTAGACAATGTTACTGATATTGACCTGAACAATGTGTTAGCAGGTACTATTGATAGCTGGGTGTTGTGGCATCTCACAGGTGGAAAAGTCCACGCCACTGACCACAGCAACGCCAGCCGTACAATGCTAATGAATCTCAAAACCTGTGAATGGGATGAGACTTTACTGGATCTATTTCAAATTCCGGCTCATATTTTGCCCCAGATTCAGCCGAGTTTAGGAGTATTTGGAGTTACTGATGCTACTTTGTTGGGTGCTGAAATTCCCATTACTGCCATCTTGGGAGATCAGCAAGCGGCTCTATTTGGTCATGGCTGCGATCGGCCCGGTTTGATGAAATGTACTTACGGGACTGGTAGCTTTTTAGTTGCTCACACAGGAACAAAAATTGTGCGTTCTCTACGAGGGGCTACGCCTACGCACCATCAACTCATTTCGACAGTAGCATGGACACAAACAAATACCAGCGATACTTTAGATGTCGGCTATGCCTTAGAAGGCAGTATGTTTACCAGTGGTGCTTGTATTCAATGGTTGCGCGATCGCCTGAAGCTGATTAAAACTGCTGCTGAAACTGAAGCAATGGCCAATCAGGTAAAAGATAATGGCGGAGTCTACTTTGTGCCTGCATTTAGTGGATTAGGCGCACCCTACTGGGATATGAGCGCCAGGGGAGCCTTTTTCGGCATTACCGCCAGTGTACAACCAGAGCATCTAGTTCGCGCTGTGTTGGAAGCGATCGCTTATCAAGTTCTGGAGGTGGTGCAAGCAATTAACGCATCTAGCAGTACTCCAGTTGGGCGATTAACCGTAGATGGTGGTGCTTGCGAGAATAATTTTTTGATGCAGTTTCAAGCTGATGTTTTAGGTATTCCAGTTGAACGTCCAATAATGCGCGATACAACCGTTCAGGGTGCAGCATTTGCGGCAGGTTTAGCTGTAGGATTTTGGGAGAGCTATGAAACACTCGTGGAACAACGGCAAATTGAGCGTGTGTTTGAGCCGAAGAGTGATTTCCCCTTGTCCAAATTTGGTACTTGGCAAAAAGCAGTGAAACGTACTCTAGCTTGGGAGGAGTAGCCCTTAACAAAAAACGAGTTAAAGCGAAATTCATATCCTGAAACGGGGAAGGCGAAGGAACAAACACTATTACAATCAAGCAAATTGATGGAGTATTGATTTATCATGCCCTACAGTCAATTCAACATTGACCGAGTGAAACAAGATTTTCATCTAAATACTGTCGAAGGAGTCCGCTTTTTCCCAGACTCGATTGAACCCATTACTCCAAGCTTCAGACTGCAAGGTATTTTAGAGGATTTACCGTGGGCGATTGCAGTAGATACAGAAAAAGCTCGTTCAGAGGCGATAATTAATCCTATCTTGCTAGAAGTGCGACGCATCTTCAATTCCACAATTAGCGTATTTTCAGGGGAAGAGTTTAACGTTGATGCGAGTATTGGACTCAACGATGTATGTGACTTCCTGCTTTGCCGTTCACCTGAACAATTAACGGTGGAAGCACCTGCAATTGTCATTGTTGAAGCAAAAAAATCAGATTTAAAATCTGGGTTGGGACAATGCATTGCAGAAATGGTAGCTGCACAGCGATTCAACCAAGCAAGAGTTCAACCCTTAACAGCAGTTTACGGTACTGTAAGCAGTGGAACCCAATGGCGATTTCTGAAACTAGAGGGACAAACAGTCACAATTGATCTAATGGATTATTCCCTTCCTCCTATCGAACCAATTCTGAGCTTTTTGGTGTGGATGGTGAAAGCAGGTTAATTCATTCCAAAATCGATCGTTAAAATAACTCTTACTTTGTCAAAATATCACTCTCATATAATAAAAAACGCATGACTACTAAACCAAAGATTTTCATTGATGGGGAATCGGGAACCACAGGCTTACAAATTTACTCACGCCTGAACCAACGGGATGATATCGAGTTAGTTAGCATTGAAGCATCTAAACGTAAAGATGCAACTGAGCGAACCAAACTAATCAATGCTGTTGATGTTATCATTCTCTGCCTGCCTGATGATGCAGCCCGCGAAGCTGTTAGCTTAGTCAGTAATACTAGGGTTAAGATCCTTGATGCTAGCACTGCCCATCGCACCGCTAAAGACTGGGTATATGGCTTCCCTGAATTAAATCCAGGACAGCGAGAGAAAATCGCCAAAGCCCAGTTTGTCAGCAATCCGGGCTGTTATCCCACAGGATTTTTAGCTTGTATCCGTCCGTTGATTGCCAAAGGACTCCTGAACAGTAACTTTCCCATCACCGTTAATGCAGTGTCAGGTTACTCTGGTGGCGGCAAGAATCTCATTAAACAGTATGATACCTTCCACGAACAGCAAGCCGGGGCAGAATCACTCTACCCTTATGGCATCTACGGTTTGCAGTTTGGGCATAAGCACGTCAAAGAAATGCATCAGTATTCAGGGTTAGCATCACCGCCGCTGTTCGTACCAGCCGTGGGAGATTTTGAGCAGGGGATGTTAGTACAGATACCTTTGCCACTGGGAAGTTTAAATAATCCACCATCAGGTAAGGTTATCTATGAAGCGATCGCTGACTATTACCAAAGTGAAAAGTTCGTGCAGGTTGCTCCATTTCAAGATTCTACACTGCTGAGAGACGGAACATTTCTGGATGCGATCGCACTGAATAATACCAATATTGTTCAGGTTTTTGTATTTGCCAATGACACCACCAAAGAAGCGTTGCTAGTTGCTCGTCTTGACAACCTGGGTAAAGGCGCATCAGGAGCCGCAGTCCAAAACCTAAACATCATGCTCGGTTTTCCAGAAGAGTTGGGATTGTCATGAAAAAGGGTTAAGGAGTAGGGAGCAGGGAGCAGGGGGCAGGGG
>NZ_NOLJ01000005.1:0-355802 GCF_002246015.1 Nostoc sp. 'Peltigera membranacea cyanobiont' 210A | reverse complement strand
GGGCAGGGGAGCAGGGGGAGCAGAGGAGAAGTTGCAGTAAGTTTTCCCCTCTGCCCCTCCGCCAGGGCAAACGCATCTTATTTACTAATAAAAACTAAGGAAGCATTTCAAAATGACAATGGGGTCTAGCTTCTGGTGCATTCTACTTTTATCTATGCTCATCAATATTTAGATGCGTTTGCCCTGTACTACAGGTCGCTTGAATATTTAAACTTAACCCTGTTTTCTCCCTTTGAGAGAATGCGATAACCAAAAGAGGTGTGATATAATGTCCGCTTGATTGCTTACTAAACCCGAAGAACCCCACCCCCGCCAAAGCTACGCTTTGTCTCCCCTCCCCGCAAGCGGGGAGGGGATTAAGGGGTGGGGTGCAATGACTGTGGTTAGCATAACTAATTATGCGGACATGATATGAAGCTTTGTTTTCCAGTTTTTGTCTATAAATTTTAGTTTCTATTAGAAAATAAAGCTTTAAGTCTTGGTGAAATCAAAGTTTTAGACTTTGGCTTCGATTATTGTTTTTCAAGAGTGATAAAACAGGGCTAAGTACACCAACCACATTACAGACGGCATACGCAACTTTGGCTATTTAAGCGGGTCGTGTCTCCAATCTTTTAAAGAGTACCGCAAGGCACTATGTTCGCTCTGCGCCTGAAGGTTTTTATTGATAATTCGTGCTGGGTGACTAAATGACGAGTTATCAATGACAGATTATCTTCTTCTGGGTCTTTTATCTAATAAATGAACCGCAGCACCAGCCGCAGCACCATTGACACCATTTTTCCAGGTAGTTCCACAACCACCAGAAATTGCACCTGCCAATACACCAGCACCAGCACCTACACCGATATCTTGAACAGGTAAACGTCCGTTTCTTCTTCTGGCTCTGGTGCGTCTTGCACCATTGGCAGCATTAACAGCAGCACCAGCAGCAGCACCTTTAAAAGCATTGTCTAATACGGAACCACAATTTGTTACAACCCCACTTAATACACCTGCCCCGGCTCCAATGGCTGCATTATTAATAACTCGGTCATCAGCAGAAGCAGGTTGAACCGGGATTAAGCCAGTACCAGCTAAAGTAGCAGCCATCAATCCAGGTAGGAATGCGCGTTTTAGCATATTTTGCATGGTAGTAACCTCTAAAAATCTTATGATTGGTGAACGACCAAATTTCAGTGCGATCGCTAATCCTCGTATTCCTGATTTTAGACAATAGCAATATTATTATCTAAAATAAGGATATTTGGATAATTACACTTACTAACAACGTAATTCTAGCCTAAAGCTTGTTGTATTTACTGAGTGGACAATAATTAAACTGACACATTAACTAAAAAACGGTAAACCAAAAAGTTTTTCCTCAAAGAGCGATCGCTTCGCTAGATGGAGGGTAGTCCATCGTTTCCAAATCGGTTCTCCCAAGACTGCCGAAAGCTTTGCTAACGTGAGCTATTGGAGTGATGAGTGGCGTATTGCTGGGAAATATTGGCGCGAAGATTCGCTGTTATTTGAAAAATTACGTCCTAGTGTGTTACTCAACCAAATTCAGGAGATGGAGCGGGAAAAACCGGCAGTGGGGGAGAGATTGCAGATGCTGGGGGTATTGAAATCATGATTTTGAGGCTGTGGAATTGCACACTCTTAACGCAACTGGCAAAGCAGTTCAGCTTAACGACACTACTAAACCCCCTGCAACTTACCTAGAGCTAATTTAGTTATAGCTTGTAGGGCATCTTCCATTGTTTTTAAATTTGAAATATTACCTTCATAATCAGCAATGGCTCGTGTGTACAGCCATACGAGGTCTTGCAACTTATGCTTAATGTCGATTGCTGACTTGATCAAGATAAAGTCGTAATAGCCTCTATCTACTCCTACTCCAATATCTACAAATAATTCTCCTGGTTTCAAAAAGTCAATAAGAATAGGACATCGGCCGCTGTTTAAGACATGAAGAAGATCCGTTTTCCGTTCAAATGGAATGCAAAACAAACTTATTTCAGATGAAGCATCCCCAAGCGTGGTCTTTTGAAGTGAGATTAACTGCTCAAATGAGTTAATTTGGAATAAGCCCGCCTCATATTTATGTCTACTTTCCCAATCCAATGGAGGTAGACTAGTACAGGCTCTAGCGCGAACAAAGCCTTTATCAACTGCTAAACCAGGTTCTTCTGCTTCAATTTCATATACCCATTTGACAAAATCAAAATCCAGCCCTGTTAATTGTTTGGCCAAATCACGATAATAGTTTGGAATGGCGTAACAAGGCTTTTCTTCACATAGCTGCCAAACAAACCCAAGATAGACAGCCATTTCCTCCATATTATTATTATTGACGTTAAACTTGCTATATGGGGTTGGCGTTGTAGTCCATTCTTGAAAAAGCCCTGGCCAATTTTTGGTTACAATTGAGCGGTCGTGAGCTACATAAAGATATGTATGTAAGCCTTGGTCAACACTCATCCCAAACTGAAATTGAGTTTTCATCATTTGTACTCAGCATAAGAGCAAATTTGTTGTACCTCTTGTACTGGCAAGATTAATTGCGAGTGTTTATATCTAACTAATTTATTATTACCAACTAAAAATATTGTTGTCCCCGGTTTATGCATAGCAAATACGGTTATGTAATATTATTCACCTCAAGTTTCGTACTTTATGCAAAAAAGGAATAATCTTGAAGTTTGGCATTACAAAGTTTACAAGTCAGTAGAAGGCAACCTATTACAGACAGTATCCGCGATTTTGAGTTTCTTCCTTGGTGGCACACAGAACATAGTTGCTGGTGATGGGGTGCTGAGTAAGGAAATCTGGGGATAGAACAGCAATCGCTAGACGGAGCATAGTCATCGCCTCCCCAATGGATTTTCACTCACGAGTGATTGCCGAAAGCGCTGCTGATGTGGGCTATTGCAGTGATGAATGGTATGTTGTTTATTCAAGTTAATCAGAATAATATACCTCGATTAAGAACAGGAAACTTCAAATGAGAATTTTTGTTCCAGGCCGTCTTTGTTTGTTCGGAGAACACAGCGATTGGGCAGGAGAATATCGCAGTGTTAATCCTCTTATCGAAAAGGGATACACCTTAATTGTTGGTACTAATCAAGGAATTTATGCCTCGGTCAAACCTAATTCTACTGAATTAATTATTCGTACTTCTCTCAATGATGGCAGGAGTTATGAACCGTTGAGATTACCTATGGAATCTAATACCCTGAAACGCATAGCGGCAAAGGGTGGTTTTTTTAGTTATGCTGCTGGTACAGCTTATCAATTTCTGACTCACTATGGTGTTGGCGGACTTGAGGTTGATAATTATCTAACCGACTTACCTATCCAAAAGGGATTATCTTCGAGTGCTGCCTTTTGCGTTCTCATTGCTCGGTCTTTTAATCGTCTGTATGACTTGAAGATGACAATTCGTTCAGAAATGGAGTTTGCCTATCTGGGAGAAAGAACCACTCCTAGCCTTTGTGGTCGTATGGATCAGGCTTGTGCTTATGGAAATCGCCCAATATTGATGATATTTGATGGTGAAAAAATCGACCTACTCGAATTGAAAGTGAGTGAGGATTTGTTTTATGTGATTGTCGATCTCGGCGGTAGCAAAAACACACAAGAAATACTAAGACGATTGAATCAGTGTTATCCTTTGGCTACTAATTCAATAGAGCAAAATGTCCAAAAATATTTTGGTTCTATTAGCTCTGAAATTACCCAGGCAGCAGTTGAAGCAATACAACTCGGAGATGCCCAACTTCTTGGAGCTTTAATGACAAAAGCCCAAGCGGAATTTGATCGTCATGTAGTTCCGGCTTGTCCCGATCAATTAACTGCAAAAAAGCTACATCTGCTTCTCCATCACGAGCCACTTAAGCCTTATATCTTTGGAGGAAAAGGCGTAGGTTCTCAGGGGGATGGCACTGCACAACTGATCGTTAAAAATCAAGAGAGTCAAAGAAAAGCTATCGAAATTATTAAGCGTGATTTTCCTCAAATGCAAGCGTTACAGTTAAGTATTTCAAGACTACCAACTCCTATGATTGACTTAGCTGAGGACGAAAAGCAGTATGGGGATGTTTGTTAAAATACCACCAGTCCGCTAAATTAAATGAGACATATAGCTTATGATTACTCAAATGATGGTTCACCCCTGATTCTAGGTAGATTCTGGAATCAAAATCAGTAAATTTAGGGACATAAATTTGTTTAAATTTCCTGAATAATTACAGTCTCTACTCAAAGAATTGTCTGAGAAAAAGAAAGCTGGATTGCTAACCACAGAAGAAGATGCTGAATTGGCACGCATATTGTAACTGGATAGAATTTTTACCTTGCTTAATGCCAAAATCATTTCTGAATCATGACAGTTAATGATGGGACTAAAAAATTAGTTTGATTTGCAATTCCTGTAACTGTAGAAATGCGATCGCTCCTAATGTGGGGCACATAGTCCATCGCCTCCCCAATCGATTGTCCGTTTGATTGGCAAAAGCCTTGCTGACGTGGGCTATTGCAGTGGTGTGTTGTGGTAAATCTGGTGCGAAGATTCGGTTTGGGAGTTTTTGTGCTACAAAAACCACTGTTGAGGGCAAGCTTAAAGAATTAATTTTAATGGTAATAAATCACGAGAGAATAGTGTTTCGCGATATGTGCATAGTAAATGATAGCTCTACCAGAAAGATAACAGGAAAAGTTAGGCTTCTGTTTGGCAGGATTAATGACTTGATACTAATCTGAGTCCCAGTACACCTGCCAAAATCAAGCCAATGCAAATAAAACGCTTTACAGAAGCAGGTTCACCAAATAAAAATACTCCTAATAAAGCCGTACCCATTGCTCCTATCCCAGTCCAAACGGCGTAAGCAGTACTTACTGGTAATGTGCGTAGTGCTATCGATAAAAAGAAAAAACTCAATATCATACAAACAACTGTGGGAATACTGAAAGCCAGCTTAGTAAAGCCTTGTGAATATTTCAGACCAATTGCCCATGCAATCTCTAACAACCCTGCAACCAACAAATACACCCACGCCATTATTTATTCTCCTGCACATTGTAGAAATTAAAACTTTTATTTTTTAACGATTTTTCTTATATTAAATATGAAGAAATATTGCGATATGGCTTTGAGGTATTGCGGCTCCACTAAGACAGCCAGTATATAACTATCAATTAGTTAAATCCTGGCTCATTGTAAATTATGAATCCTCTGCTCGTTGTCGCTCAATAGGTAGAGCTTCTAAAGTAGAAAAAGGTAACATAGTTGCTTAAGGCATAGCCTCTAAGCTAGTAATTGCTGCTCATTCAAGCGAGGAAAAGAGAGCGATGCCGAAGGCGGCAAGCATCGAGTGCCGCCTTCGGCATCGCTGAACGCCTTGTTAGGTATCGAGCCGCAGGATGTGGAAAAGTCAGGTCGTAGACATCGCTCCCCCAATTCTTAGAGGAAATCCTCTGCACCTATGCCTCTTGTGCCCAATGCCCCATGCCCAATGCCCATTATCTTGATTTTTCTTTCAGTTCTTCAAGCAATTGAATTACATTATGCTCAAATGCTTTGTTTCGCTCTTGAACTGATTCAATAAACGGTTTATCAAAAAGATTAACGACATATTTAGCTAGCTGAATACCTAGAGGTCTTAAATGTCCACCTGCTACAGTTTTCCGAAAATCTTGAGGTGGCTTTTGCAGAGTATTAGTAAACCATTCACAGGTTGATTTAGCAATATTGTCTGATTTGAAACAGATTAAACCCATGATATTAAATAGCCCACTATCCTTGATTAAATGCTGGGTTTCTTCAACAGTTGGTTTCACACCCCAACCAAGATTATCGATGATATCCGCTAAAAATTGAGGACGAATTGCACTCCCTGTGTCAGCAATAGCAGGTGCTAATAGGATAGAAACCTGTCCTTTAATGAAGACGCTGTTAATTTTGATATTCTTATGCACATAAGTGTAAATTAGTTTTTTAACCTCAGCCGTTTTTCGCGTTAATTCATCAAAGAGAATGTTAATGTCTGCAATAACACTTTCTATCTGTGATTCATCGGAAGTTTTAGATAGTAGCTTCCGAATAAACTGCTCTCTCTCTTGAGGCTCTGGAGGTAAAGCAGTAAATCCTTCTAACAGTGAGATATATTTACAGCCAAGGCTATGTCCAATCCAAGAAAAGTTCTTATCATCTAGATAGGCTTCATAATCATATCCTGCAACACTTGCCATTTTCACAAGCTCTGGCAGAATTTCATACTGTTCTCTCATGAGAAAACCAGCTTCTACATAATGGTTAAAAGTAAAATTAAATGGCAAAAGAATAATTGTATATCCCTGCTCAAATAAAGATTGAAGCAGATAACGATAAAAAAGCATAGGACCAAATGTACCAAAGAAAGCCCCAGCAATAAATTGAATTACCCCTTTAGGCTTTGGATGTAAAGCAACCCAACTGTGAGAAACTGGTTTAAATCTCAGTTTTAGATTCATATTTACCATGATTTATTTGTAGGTATATGCTGAATCTCCAAACTGAAGTTATTGCTTTTCGGATTATTCAAAAGATATTTTTACAAAACTGCGATCGCCTCGTTACTATACAGGCGGAACTCTCTTAATGGCGTTAACTCTACTAGTTAGCGGTGGTTAAAACTATGGTTCTTCAGTACTTACTATGCTAAATTATTAGCTGCGAAGGTTAAAAAGTATAAAGAATTGCATAAAATATTTAGTAAAACTTTTGACATAATTGACTTAGGACGCAGATTCATTATTAACTGTAAGTACTAGAAAAGTATTTTTTGTCTATTTACAGTTATGAACAGGAAACAAAATATTAAAATACTAACAGAGCTTCTAGATTTAAAAGATGTGAAAGTTATATCACATCGCCTTCATGTCGGGATAGGAATGATTTTACAAATAGAATCAATAAAATCATACAGTACTTGTCCTCGCTGTGGTACAAAAAGCCATAGATTACATCAAAATCATCGATACATTGTTAAAGATTTACCTTTCGGTGAGAAACCAGTATTTTTAGAAATAAATAGAAGACAATTCAAATGCGAAGAATGTAAAAAACCCTTTAGTGAGAATTTAGATTTCGTGAGCCAGAAAAGAACTTATACAAAACGGCTGGCACACAAGATAATACAAGAGGTAGTAGAAAACGATATCCACAGTGTAGCTGATCAAGGGATAGTGACAACAGAAGAAATAGAAAGAATGTTAAAAGACGCTTCGCTTGAATTATCTGATGACAAACCTTCTCTGATAAAAAGACTTGGAATCGATGAGATAGCTCTGGTTAAGGGCAAGGGTAATTACTGCGCCGTACTAATAGATTTAGATACATCTAAGCTAGTAACTATTTTAAATGGGCGCACGCAAGAAGTAGTGAAGGAAACCCTTTTAGAATGGGGATATGAGGTCTTAGAACAAATTGAGGAAGTGAGTATAGATTTGTGGGTTGGTTATAAAAACGTTGTCACAGAATTAATGCCCAATGCTCAAGTAGTAGCAGATAGATTTCATGTAATGACACAGATTAATAAAGAATTAGATACACAGAGAAAACGAGAGAAACGGAGTCTAGAAGAATTAATTAAAAAAGCGCAATTATCAGCACAAAAAGCTGAATATGAAAAACTTTTATCGGGATTAAAAAATAGTAAGTACGTTTTACTTAAAAATGAGTCAGACTTAAATGAAGAGCAAATAAATAAACTTTCTGAAGTCAAGAATGTATCTCCTGTCTTAAAAGAAATGCATGAATTAAAAGAAAAATTTAGAAAGATTTTTAATAAGACAGATAATTGGTATCCGGGAGTTTTTAAACTCGGTATGTGGTTATCGAAAGCTAAAAAATATTTTCCCAAGAGTAACAATACTATTATCCGTTGGTTTGATGAGATAATTGCTTACTTTGATAATGGGACAAGTAGTGGTGCTGTGGAAGGTATTAATAACAAGATCAAGTTGATTAAACGTTCCGGTTATGGATTTAGAAACTTTGACAATTTCCGAGTTAGATGCTTATTGAATTGGCATTTTAACTATTAGTTAAGCATACTATGTACTGAAGAACCAAAACTATTTCACCTTAGCGCGGAAGCGGACAAAACCATAAGAATTAGCTGGTGTGCCAGATCCAGTGGCTGCGGGTAGATTAGGAAAACTTGGGACTGTAATATTGACCACTACTGCCCCATTGGTGTTAGTACCGCAGTATGATGGTGTGCCTGAGTCATTAGCTGTATAAAAATACCCGCGATCGCTATCTCCGACATTCGTCAGATAAAGCGTAGGTGTATTAGAACCAATAGCTAGAGCAATTCCTCGATCTGCTCCTGGTAAGCCACCATCATTAGGAGTCATACCATTAAAAGCAGTAGGAATCAAACTAACATTAGTCGGAACTAAGTCGCAAAATTTCACATTAGTTGCATTACCAAGACCATTGGAAAGAAAATATATCGTGTATTCTAATTCATCTCCCGGTTTGACAGTGCCAGCATTAATTAATCCTCGCAAGTAACCAACAGGCCATTTAGGATCGCTATCATCAGTAGCATAAGGTTCTGGTACATAGTTGCTGGCATTAGTAGCAACGTCACTGCGACCATCCACAATATCAGTTAAATCTTGGTTATTAAGGCGAGTAATGCGTTTAATTAATAGCAATTTAGGGTTAGAACTAATAATATTTAATACTGTAAATAAAGTGGGATCATCATCTGCTGTGCTGGCAGGATTATTACCAGTATTTACACCATTATCAGTAATTTGCAAGAACGAATTACCAAGAGTAGGTGGATTATTAGTAGCACCAGCAGAGTCTGCATCTGTCAACACCGTGCCAACAGTTCCTGTAGGATTATCAGGTGTGTTAAAAGTCGCATTTGCTTGGTTACTAATTGGATTACCGCCATTGGCATTATTAATCGTGGCAGTAATTTTAATGGTAATCGTATCACCTACACGCAGAGTTCCAGAATTTGTCACAGCAACAACACCAGCGCCGTTGTAACTGGGATTAATTGTGATATTATTTCCTGAAGTTGCAGTAGTAATTGCCGCACTGACAAAGGTTAACTGTGAAGGCAATAAGTCGTTAATAGCAAAGTTAATTGCATCGCTATTACCTGGATTCAGGTTGGAGTAAGTGATAGTATATTCGATGCGATCGCCTACAGTCACTGTTCCACTACTATCATTGTCTGCGAGGAAGCGAACAGATTTATTTCCTATGACATTTGCTTGAGTGTTAGTAGTAATTACCAAGGGAGTATTGATTGCTTCACTTGGGAAATATGTCCAAGTATCTATACCCTTATAGTCACCATAGCTGCTACTAAATTCATGTTCTCCTAATGCACTATTGATCCCTCTAGCAGCATTACGCGGGTTAGTAGCTCCCGTACCATCTAAGTTAATCGCCGTGCCGTTAGCAGAAGTATAGTTGTTGTCGTTGTAATAAACAGTCGTCGATCCAATCTGCTGTCCATTTTGATCTACAAGGTTAGGAAAAAGAGCCGGAGGGTTTTCCATTGTGATTTTAAACCCCAGCGGATTATTTTCGGCATCCAACATGGGAAAGTGATATTCACCCGACCGTGTTGTGATTATGGCATTGTATGGTAAGTTTCCTGGTCGAGGTAGGAGATTTACCCCATTTGCATCCTTTCCATTCCAAAGCACCACATTTGAGCCGAGAGATAGCACATTTTGTAGTACTCTATCGCTACTAGGGTCATAAATACCGTCAGCGTTGGTGTCAATAATTATTTGATAGCTACCACTGGAACTGGCATTGAAGCTAAAATTGCCTCCCACCCCCACAGAAGTTTGATTCCCACTACCTCCATTACCCCCAGTAAATTTGAACGAAGTCGGTACTATCGGAATATTCGCTGCAATAGGAATACTCAAAGCATTGAGAGTTGCGGTGTCTGGCCGATTGAAGAAAACTAAGTGGGTAATGTCTGTTATAGTATCAGTAACATTCGGACTTTGTACTTTTACATTGCCATAAAAGTTAAGTGTGCTGTTTGCATCTGGCGGGGAATTGATAGAGTGATAAAGTGTAGAACCGTTACTGTCAATATATCCCCGGCTATTAGCAAAAAAGATAAACCCAAAAGGATCGACTCCATTCATATCAGTTTCGTAACGATACCCATCTTTAGTTTGAATATAAAGCTTAGAGCTGAGTCCTAAACCAGCAGGAGCGCCATTTTGCCCAGCATTTCCTCCCATATTCATAGCGATATAGTTGGTAAATACTCGTCCTTTTTTAACACCGTTACTATCTCGAACTGTAATATCCCAAGCAGCTACCCCTGAACGTTGAGTATTACCTGTAGGAAATGCTGCCGTTGCAGCTGTTGGCGGCGGATTGCTTGCACCAGATGTATCTGGAGAATGAAATTCAACTTCGTAAATACCTGTTTCTGTAGCGACGAAATCACAAGGGGTATAGCCACCACTATTAGGTAAAGGGCCAGCCGTTTCTTTGGCAACGCTGTTAATCCAACCATAACCAGTATTCAGAACATCACAAGAGCCATTTTGGGTACCAAAAGGACTGCGGTAAACAATATCTTGTGGGTTCGAGAAACTAGTATGCACGCTAGAGCCAAGATTAACTGTTTCTCCTTGTTGAACATAAACTTTGAGTATGGTTTTCCGAACAATACCTGCCAGTGCTAAATCTGACCACTCAACGTAGGGTCTATATCCACCATCAGAAACTAGCTCTCTGCTGCCTTCAGCCCAGCTAGGTTGGATACTAGTTCCGAAAATACATAAAAAAAAGCCCAGGCTACTTAGCCATAGTTTTTGACGACTAATTGTTAATGGCTTTTCCATAGTTTTTTTTACTGGGTTGTCCGCAGTCAGAGAAAATTTATCATTTTCATCAATATTTACTGTGGCGATCGCTCTGAATTTCTTAAATAAATATTTCATCATTTAGTTCCAATAAAAATACATAATATGTAAGTAATGATATTGAGTTTATAAATATACAAATACCAGAACGAAAATTGAAACGTTTTTGCACTAGATTACAAAGCGAATAATAAAATCGTTACGACAATAGTATTCCCATGAGGAAAGGTTAAATTCGTATATAGAGGTTGCAATGAACATCTCTACATCAAATAACCCTTTTATATTTCACGCCTTTGCATCCCCCTCATTGCAGCCTTGAGTTTACCCACCAAAGTTTTCATCGCCGATTCCTGTGGCTGGCGCGCTACAGGTTTTTGTTGTCCAAAGCCGTCAAACAATTCGTTGAGCTTAACCGTAAAGCCCAAATACGCGCCTCCCGCAGAACGTGTTCCTGAGAAATCTCGGTCATCAACTTTACCAAAGACATAACCAGCCGAAACGCGGAGGTTAGGTGTGAGGTAGTAGCCTGTTTCAACAACAAAGCCTGTCTCACTGTAGCTAGACTGACTA
Source organism: Nostoc sp. 'Peltigera membranacea cyanobiont' 210A (assembly GCF_002246015.1). GTDB lineage: Bacteria > Cyanobacteriota > Cyanobacteriia > Cyanobacteriales > Nostocaceae > Nostoc. The sequence goes on along the minus strand of NZ_NOLJ01000005.1, from coordinate 344,330 downwards.
ATTACACGAGCCTCACCCACCAAATCCCAGCTATATCCCAAACGATAGGTAGCGCGTACTTGGGCCAGATTTACTGTGCTAGTACCAGCTAAATCGTTAGCTAAATAAGAGGTGCTGTTACGCAAAGCATACTTACCGTAGAATTCCCATTGCCAATTAGGAGCGTAAATCGCTTCTAAAGCAAAGGTATGGTCTTGGGAACCCGTACCACTTCCTAACAGGATAGTCTCAGGAATCGTTGACGGATTTTGACGATATTCATAACGCAATAAAGCATTAAATTTATCGCTATTGGGGTCGCGGTAGGCTAAACCCAACTTGAGGTTAGCAGTATCTCCCAATCCTGAAAGCTTTTGATTGGAAGAACCAGCTTGTTGATAACGTACTAAAGCTGTGAGAGCCGGAGAAATTTTACCCGCAGCACCTGCGGTAATTACTGTATTACTACCACCAGAAGAAGAACGATGTTCATAACGGGCGCTAGCTTGAAACTGCGGATTATCACTGTATTCCAGCCCTATACTGTAGCTATCGCCACCATCAAACCCGATCGCAGATGCTGCTTGACCAAACGCGTAGGGTTGGGCATATTGTTGACCTGCCGCCGTGCGTCCAAAGAAGTTGCCAAATACGTGTTCGTAAGCAACGTTCAGCCGCAATCCCGAAGCAATAGTCCAACGGTTATTTATACCAATTGCACCTTGGGTAGTCATTTCGTTAGCACCACCCAAAATTGAGTAGCGACCGGTCAAGGTAGTATCCGAACCGAGTTTGTGTTCGCCGTTGACACTCAAGCTAGTGATGGAATTACCCGAATATTGACCACTACTGTAATACTGTTGGGCCAAACTAACGCTGACACCAGGAATTACCGCCCAATTCAACCCCAAAATGGTACGGTCTGGGTAAACAGTATCTTTTTGGGAAGATAAGCTGAGTTCATTTTGGGCTTGGAAGGTCAGGTTTTTAGCTAGAGGAACTGAAAAACGCGATCGCAATTGATCGGAATTACTACTCAAGCTACTGTCGGGGATACGGTCTTCCCGACGACGATGAATCCAATCCACATCCAGAGTAGCTTTACCCAAACGTTGTTGAATCCCAGCGGAAATCGTCGTCAGTGAATTATCAACTTTGCTCCCAGGTATCGCCTCATAACGCGGTGCAAATAGTTCTTCAAAGGTGTCTAGGGGTTGGGGAGCAATCCCAAAATTGTCTTCGTGGTCGTATTGCGCTCTGACGTTGGTAGTTGAGGTGAGTTTAGCTGTAACCTGCGCTCCATAACGGGTTTGTCCTGGGACAAAGCTGATAGTAGCATTATTGGCAAAACCCGTATCAGCAAAGCGATAATAGGCACGACCTTGAATCCCATTAGCAATCTTTCCTTCAGCTTCTAAACGGTAGGCATCACCTCTAACTTTTCCCACAACATCAGAATCATTAGCGGAATGGGCATATTCTGCGATTAACTTACCGTTGTCACCCAAAGCAATCAGCGCATCTGCGCCGTAGAGTTGAAAGTCGCGCACCCCGTGATTTTCTTGAACATAAGTTGCTCCTATCCAACTTTCTTGGTTGAGTTTGCGGGAAAGATTATATTGCAAACGACCAGCATAGATGCTCCCGTCAGAGTCTTCGCTGTCATATTGATAGCTAACAACAATCCGACGTACCAATACTTGTCCGGTTCGATCGATATCGGTGCGAAGAATCGGTTCGCGGAATAATAAAGTACCGCGATCGTAGTCGATTTCGTAGTCTGGGCCTCGGTTAAGTTGTTTGCGTTCTAATACAGTTCCAGGACGATTGAGTTCTTCTAACTCGATAAAGACATTTTCACTACCTGCTTGTAATAGTCTGCGAGAGAGGAAGTAATAACCACTAGTACCATCGGGAGCAATAGTATCCCGTTGAAATCCTTCTAAGTGGTCGCCATAGAAACCTGTAATTTGTAGGTTTCCTAAGTTGTAGTTAGCCTTAAAACCGTGGAGTTGACGGGTGATAGAAGTAAATTGCTGCGATCGCCGCGCAAATTCTTCTGTGTTATAGTCACCCCACATCGCATAATCAGGATCGGAGCCAGGGGTACGGGCTGAACGCTCAAAACGCAGAAATACACTGTCAATGGAAGGAGCAACTACATCAACTTTCGAGCTATCGCCGTAGACAGGATAGTTTTGCTCGCTGAATTGGTAAGTTCTAAACAGGCGATTATCGCAGTTGCAATCTTCATTGAGACTACGAGAACTGTTATATGCCCCTGTAAATAACCATTCCCCGATCGCACCAGTGGCAAATATCGCTGAATGGAAATCTAATTGGGTTCCGTTGTTTTTGTCAGGAGGGAGGAAATCACGGAAACTGCCGTAATAATTTGTACCTCTAGCGCCCAAACGTAAATCTATTACTCCAGTAACTAAACTCGGACGCAGTGCGGTTTCAAATTGTAGTTGGGTGAAGGCTTCTAAATCATTTGCGATCGCGCGAATTGTGACAGTTTCAGCCTTCAGTTGCGATCGCAATGTAGCTGTAAATTGCCCCGCTTTCGCCTCCACTTGAAATCCTGGTTCATCAGGTTTGAAGTCTTTCCCGACCAATTCCCCAGCAGTGGGTATGAGGGTGACAACAGCATCACGATTCGAGCGATTGCCACTTGCATCGATGAGTTGACCCAGGATTGTCGCGGTAGAACGTCCATCCGCCGGGATACGAGACTCAACTGTTTCTACAGTTAATTGCTGCGGCGCTCCCCGGACTGCAACTTGCACTGTTACAGGGGGTTCTGTTCCTCCAAGAACCTGTGCAGAGATGGTGTTTGCACCTTCTTTTAACGAGACACCATACCATGTCTGCGTTACCAAGTTGGTGGTAGCATCAGTTTCTGTCCGTCCCACTAAAGAAGGGTCTACCAACGCGCCATTTACCCGCAATTCCACTTGACTACCAGCGGGAAACTGCACAATCACCGTGCTAGCTTGTACATCTACAACACTGTCAGCCGTTGGAGTCAGGATTTTAATTGCTGTAGAGATAGGGACAGTGGGGGACACGGGAAGATTTTCATTTACCCCTTGTCCCTTTGTCCCCGCGTCGTCTACTCCTGCAATTTTGCGTAATCCTCTAGGCAAACCGACAGAAGTGGCTGGCTGAAATGGTTGTATTTCTGTTGGAGAAGCATGAAACAGGGTTTCAGTATCTTTGCGTTCGTCGTTCTTATCCTTTATTCCTGCTATTTTGTGTGAACCTCTGGGCAAATCAACAGAAGTTTCTGGTTGAAGCGGTTGTATTTCCGTTTCACTTAGCTGGACATCTGGAATTTCAGGAGCCGATGCTGAAGAAGTTGAGGCAAATTCGAGAGGTGGAGAATTCAAACCCTCTCCCATTCTAGGGGAGAGGTTTTCCAGATTCGGTGAAAAGTCAGGATCTTCGGCACTCTTTTCTGCTTGCGAATGGGAATCAGGGAAAAGGAGGTTTTCACTAGTGATTTCTGCTTTGACAATTGCAGGGTACAAAACAAGGCTGAGAGCTACTACTGGCATCGCCCCCATCAATCTCAGGTTAAATGTAGTTATACAGTGCAGTCTGGTTTTCATTTCTTGACTGGCTCCTGAAATGTGGGGGTGACAGCGAAGTTCATACGTACTAAGCCACCAGGCTCTAAATGCACCAAGCGAGATTGGCTATTTCGTTCGCGGAATTTTTCGTTATGAGCTAGGGCATAACCAGCTACACTGCTAAGGTCTAGTACACCTGTGTGGTATCCAGGTAAGGCATTAGCTAGAGAGAACAAACCATTAGGATCTGTAGTGATGCGGTTTCCATCCTCCAGAAAAATCACCGCATTGGGTACTCCAGGCTCACCACGCTGTTGTTCGCCGTCAAAGTTTTTATCAACAAACACCCGACCGATAATCGTGCCACAGTCAGAAACGATTCCTGGACGAATTTTCAATTGGTGCGTTGCTGGGCCATCCTTAGTACTAAAACGGTTATCAGTTCGTTGAGCATTAACGATCGCAGTGTTACGACCAGTACCACGCAGTGCATCAGCTGTTAGTTGAGCAGCGTAGGCAATATTCAAGACTTTCTCTGGGGAAATTGTTACGTCTGTGCGGAATGTGACTGTGTTACCATTTCGTTCTGAAGCGATCGCGACTAGTTGACCGTCCAACTCTCCCTGCACAGATTTCGGTAAAAACTGGAATCCTAAAGGTAGGTTGTCGGTGACAAATATATTACTCAAACCAGCATCAGCGAGATTTTTTACCGACAGGCGGTAGATTACCGTATCCCCAGGTTCAGCAGTAGCGCGATCGCCTGTTTTGATAATCTGTAACTGATTGGCTTGACACAAATTTGTGGTGAATTCAAAGGCTAATAAATCCAGTCCCACTGTTTCTGCATTGGGAACTAAAACAACTGTTTGCTCTAGTCTGGTTTCACCTGTAAGACTGATTGGTTGACCATCTAGAGAACTAGCGACATATCGCACAACACCATTACCTTGTGTGCCATTGTTAGCAAGGATTTCAATCTTGACCCGCCGCTGTTTATAGATAGAATTTGGTGGTGGATTAACTACAAAAATGTAGGTTCTACCTGGATCGGTTTGACCCTTATTCGGATCGAGTAGGAAATTGTAGACACCCGCAGGGTTATTCGTAACGAAGTAGGGATTACTATTCTCAGTATTCGGCGATTTACCACCAGGAACGTTGTTATTAGGGATATCTGGTAACTCTGTTCGAGTCAAAGCAACCAAGCTGCCCAATTCTATCCCCGTTGGATCGCTAGAGTTCGGTTCGTATACCCCAACTGAAAAACCTGTATAGTCAGGTAAGATTGTCCCAGCGCAACCTAAAATCCGTCCTAATGGATCGAGTAAGGGGATAGGACTAACATTGATTTGCTCAGAACTTCCTTGATATTGATAATTGCTAGCAGAATCTGTATAAGTATAAGTAGCTTGATTTATTAATGGCAAAGACGCAACCAGATTGTTAGTCTGTTGCGCGATCGCTGGCATAGATATACTAGTATGCAAAAAACTTCCCAGAAGAACAGTCGCTGTTAACCGTCGCCACCAGCTACCGCTAGAAGTAATTTGTTTTTGGTTTTGAGGATGGCTCATGTACCATACCTCCTCTGAAATGTCAAGCTTATTGTTAATAAAAGCACTTCTTTATTTGGGGAAATCCAGTTAAGCCAAAACTCTTTTAAAATCTCGTTTCCAGTGGAATCTGAAAATATTCTTGATTGCGGCTCTTTTTCGAGTTAGCAAGGCGGCGTGTCTTTGCGTCTTAATCAGCGGACTTGGGTTTGATAAGTTGCCTTGACTGTTGTCTTCGCTGCAAGTGATGGAATCTGCAAACGGATATGAGTGTAAGCCGTGGCTGGGGCTGCTTTTGTTTCCACTTTGCCGCCAGGAAGAGTAACTTTAACAGTGGGATTTTCGACGAAGCTACGCCCACCATCAATGCTGTAAATAACTTTGGCATTTTTGGCGACATTGGTAGAATTCAGCACGTAGACCATTCCTTTGGGAATAGGTTGATTAAAAGTCAAATTCTTCACTGGGCGATCGCTCTGATTTTCGCCACTCAAGGTATATCGCAATACATCTCCTGGTCGCACCACAACTTGACCTTTTAAAGGTTCCCATTTCTGGCTTTGCTTACCCTGTTGATCCTTTGCCACCACTTGCTTTTCTGCTTCTAAACGCAATTGAATTTGCCCTTGAGTTTTGATATTCTGAGCAACAGCACTTTCTAAATGCCATACATTTGCGATTCCCGGAATTTGACCGACAAATGGAACTGTAGCAATGAGAGCGAATGCTCCTAAACCTGCAAGAGAAACACGCTTCATATAAATAACCTCAAAAAACTTCCAGAATGTGAATTGTTGACTTATCTTTCCCAGCTTTTGCTAAGAAAAAGTCACTCTCCTATTTGCTTGCTGTTTGGGGTTGGGGATAAAATCAAATGCTTCGCAGACTCTTCTGTACTAGAGTCTGCAAACTTCAAAGTCCCCAATCCCAACGAATTAGTTCACCTTGCGCTGGAAGGTAAATGTTCTTTGGATGCCCGGTGCGATCATGCCAGTGACAGTATCCACATACTTAGCAACATCAGTGTTTGCCGTAGTTCCAGTCTGGTCGATGCCAGAGTTAGTAGCTGGATTACCACTAAAGAATTGAATGGTTGCAGTCCCGGAATCCTTAGCTGAACCAACAATGTTGCTAGTATCAATTTGACCGCTGGCATCGTTGTCTAATGCCCAGTTATTGGGGCTTTGCGTACCATCTTCAGTAATCACAACTTTGTTAGCATTCAAAATCACATTACCGGTTCCAGATTGAGGATCGGAAATATTTGTGTATTGAATTTGGTACTCAATAATGTTTCCTGGTGCAGGCTTCTTCGGATCAATACTGAATGTGCCATCATTCCCCTGGACTACAGGCCCAGTTCCTTGTAAAACTCGCGACACTTTCAGCAGTTTCAGGAAGCCAGTGTAAACGCGATCGATAGTAATGTTGGATGAATCAAAGGTATTATCGTTGCCAGTATCCTTAATTCCATCACCGTTAGTATCTGTCGTGTAATTGTCAATCGAAGCAGTGATCGGTACTGGGAAGCCTCTATTAATATCAGTAGATAACTGCGTACCTGGAGGTAAATCAACTTCTACACCATAGTTGACACTTGCACCAGGAGCAACGTTGGGAATTGTAATTGCTGTACCAGCTATTGCAAACGCCCCATTATTGTAGGTATAAACAGCAGACTGACTGCCGTAGGTAATAGTCACCTTCGTACCATTTGGTAAATCTCCTGGAATTGCTGGTGGCGTTGGCCCTATCTTCAAAACACCTGAGTCAGTACCACTATTTTTAATAGTATTGGTGAAGCCAACGGATTGGGGGTCAAGTGTACTACCAGGTGCAGTACCAGGAGGTACGAGAGAAGATTTGTTAGTGAAATCATCGTTGGTCAGACCTGATGGGCCAGTAGCATCTGGGGCATTTTGCGGCCCGTTGAGTAACGCTGAAGCAACAGGCGCTTGCACCGTGAAGACGTTCGCCTCACCACCTGTACCAGTACCACTGTTGTTATTACCTGTGTCAGTTCCAGTTTCTGGAGTTGCTGGAGTGCTAATATAGCCATCATCAACGTTACCGGGCGGTAGAGTATCGGGAATACCATCACCATTGGTATCTGTACCCGTAGGAGGTGTCATACTACCTGGGGAACCGTCATAGTTGCTGGGATTTTGGTCGCCAGATTCGTCGTATACTGGGAGATTGCTGCTGGGTGTTTGACCAAACAATTGAGCGATATTAGCGACGGTTAAGGGTGAAGATGCAGTTGATTCAACGGCTAGCTGAATCGAGAAGCCATTTACCGTTGTACCAGGAGCGATGGAAGTAATAGTCGCTGGATTATTGATAAAACCAACGCGAGTAACTGAGGCCAAGGCTGGTGCTGTCGTAGTCCAACTAGCTGTATTAGCATTAGTTGTAACTGGATTAGTGGTGTAGACAGTTTGCCAACCAGGAGGTGCAGTTGGTGCTACTGCTAAATCTGTACCCGCAGGAATTGCATCAGAAACCAAGATATAAGTGCCAGCAACACCATTAACATTGATGCTTGTACCCGTCAAAGCTGATGGTGTAATTCCCTGTCCTGTGGGATCGTTGGACTCAACTCGCAAACTCAAATCGTAGGTCAATTTATCATCTGTAATCGCAGTTGTGCCAGCATTGTTATAGCCACTGCGAATCTTCAAAATGGTGGCTAAAGCATAGGTCTTCACCGTTAAACCAACCTTAATTTGCTCGGTGGCGCTAGCTTCCCGTGTACCATTAACTGGTGTGCCAGATACCTCACCAGCACTACCATCGGGGTTATCTACGGTGAATACGTCACCACCATCAGGACTCCGCAGTTGGTTTTGAGCATCACCAGGAGTATTACCAAGAGTAACGGTAATGACATCATTGGTTTGAGCGCCAGCTTGTACAGTTACTGGCACACGTACTAACACAGTACCGTTAACCGGAACAGAGGGTGTGTCTACGCCACCTTGGGGGACGTTTATCCAAGTTTGACCACCATCAGTGCTATATTGCAGGTTATTAACTGTACCACCATTTGGTAATGTACCAGAAACTGTACCCGGCCCAGTTGTTGTCGCTTGGTTGGGAATGTGGAATTTGGTGGGGTCATTACCTACGTTGGTCAAGCTGTAGGTGTAGATTAGTAAGTCGCCAACTGCAACATTACCGCCATTGTTATCTGTGACTCCAGACCCTGTGACGGTGATTCCAGCAACCTCTGCTACGGTGACAACGACAGTGTTAGAAGTGGCATTTATAGTTGTCCCTGGACTGTTAGGATCTTCGTAGGTTGCTGTTGCAGTGTTACTGATAGATGTACCCGCAGTCGTTCCGTCAGCTAATACGGGTGCGAGAAATTGGAAAAAGCTACCAGTTAATAATGATGTTGCTACTAGAAATTGGTAAAGCTTACGTTGCTTATTTACAGATTGATTTCGATTTCCCATAGAAGTATTTTGTTTGCTGAACTTGTATCTCAGATTTTGAGACAGGATAAAGTTCGGCAATTCCTTTTAAGGAATTACCGATTTATGGCTGCCCAAAACGTTGAAGTTTTGGGAATGCATATTTAAGGAGTTAAGTTATTGACACTCCTTGGAAATTATATTGAGACTGAGACAATAACCAGAAATAACTTGTCTAGTTGTTTTACGCTTACCCTTGAGAATCAAAGCTGGCAATCGCAAATATGTGTAATTTATTACTGTATTTTGCTTAGTTATAGATGTAAATAGTAATGTAGCTTTTAAAGCAAAAAAAATCTTCCGTATAAATAAGTAACTTCTATAGCTGTGAATGAGTGCATCAAAGCTGGAAAATTAACTTTATTTTGGCAACACATATAGCAATTTTAGTGATTTAATAAGATGCTCAAAAGACTAAAACTTATATAATTAAATGTTTTTGAGTCTTTGTTGTCAGAAATATATACTGCTCTATAGAGTCATTTAGATCAAAAAAATTGAAAGTTAACTAAGCGATCTAGATCGCTTAAATAGGATAGCAATTTAAATAAATGCAATTTTATCATAAAAAAATGTGATTTAATCATAATTGTTTTCAGTGTTAATGCTGAATAATGGAAGCTATTTTATTTTTTCATAACATTAAATATATGCGTGTAAATACTAAAAACAGAGATTACTAGTATTAAACTTTTACAAGAATCATTCCTCTCAATACCAAACATACCCGACATTTTTAGTCGGGTATGTTTGACTGGTATTTTTGCTCGTGTTAGTATCAGGCGACAAGTGACAGACAAACAGGGAAAGCTAGTTTATGACTCAGGCAATCAAAACCCAAACCCAAACCCAAACCAGCACTGCCTACTTTCAAGCCTTGAAGTGTAAGGAATGTGGTGCGGAATATGAACTCAAAGCCAGTAATGTTTGTGAGTTATGTTTTGGCCCGTTAGAAGTTAAATATGACTACAACGCCCTACGTTTGACTGTCACTCGTGAAACAATTCAAGCTGGGCCCAATTCAATTTGGCGCTACCGCCCCTTTTTGCCTGTCGCAACTGACAATGTAATAGATGTGGGAACTGGTATGACTCCCCTAGTTCGTTCCCACCGTCTTGCTCGTCGCTTGGGTCTAAATAAGCTTTATATAAAAAATGATGCTGTGAATATGCCCACCCTGAGCTTTAAGGATCGGGTGGTGTCAGTCGCTCTATCCAGGGCGCGGGAGTTAGGTTTCACTACTGTTTCTTGCGCTAGCACTGGTAATTTGGCAAATTCTACAGCTGCGATCGCAGCTCATGCCGGTTTAGACTGCTGTGTGTTCATCCCCGCAGATTTAGAAGCCGGTAAAATTCTCGGTAGCTTGATTTACAGTCCCACCCTCATGGCCGTCAAGGGCAACTACGATCAAGTGAATCGTCTCTGTTCGGAAGTTGCTAATACACACGGCTGGGGTTTTGTCAATATTAATCTGCGTCCTTATTACTCTGAAGGTTCTAAGACGCTAGGTTTTGAAGTCGCAGAACAACTAGGCTGGGAACTACCCGATCATGTTGTTGCTCCTTTAGCATCTGGTTCGCTCTTTACAAAAATTTATAAAGGGTTCCAAGAATTTATCGAAGTTGGTTTAGTAGAAAACAAGAGCGTCCGTTTCAGTGGCGCTCAAGCTGAAGGTTGTTCGCCCATTGCCCAAGCTTTCAAAGAAGGACGCGACTTTATTAAGCCAGTGAAACCGAATACAATTGCGAAATCGCTAGCGATCGGCAATCCAGCAGACGGTATTTATGCTGTAGAGCTAGCTCAGAAGACTGGTGGTAACATTGAATCAGTCAATGATGCCGAAATTATTGATGGCATCAAGTTGCTGGCAGAAACCGAAGGCATCTTCACAGAAACGGCTGGTGGTACAACCGTGGCCGTGCTGAAAAAACTGGTAGAAGCTGGCAAAATCGATCCAGATGAAACTACCGTGATTTACATCACAGGCAATGGTTTGAAAACCCAAGAAGCAATCCAAGGCTACGTTGGTGAACCCTTGACTATTGATGCGAAACTCGATAGTTTTGAACGTGCGCTAGAGCGATCGCGTACTCTGGATCGCTTGGAATGGCAACAAGTCCTCGTTTAGTTAGGAGTTATGAGTTATGAGTTTTTTATTCATGACTCCTAACTCTTAAATTGTACTCCTCACTTTTAACTCTTCACTTTGTACTTCTATGGCTGTAACAGTTTTAGTTCCTACAACTCTTCAGAATTTGACTAATAATCAAGCTAGTCTAGAATCCAACGGTAGCACCATTGCTGAATTGTTGGACTCCTTAGAACAAAGCTTTCCTGGTATTAAATCTCGGTTGTGCGATGAAGAAGGCAAGCTACGTCGATTTGTAAATTTTTACGTCGATAGTGAAGATATCCGTTATTTAGATGGTATTAACACAGCCTTAAAAGATGGCGATGAAGTCAGTATTGTTCCTGCTGTTGCTGGTGGTTAATCTTGAAAATATCTACCTAGATTTAGCAAATGAATACATTTAGGCTTGCCGCGAATGGCAGGCTTATTTTTATTGGTTTCAAATTCAGTATTGGTATGCCCTCACCTTCAAAATCATTACCAAGGAGATATGTGTTGGTAAGCTAATCAGCATTAAAGTTGCATAATCAGGGCGGGCAAGATGCCCACCCCACAAGACATTGAGAAAATTTTAATCAAATCCAAGAGTTGAACCACATTCGCAACTTGTAACCATCAGGAGAGAGGGGTAAACCCAAATAAATGGGCATCCAGAAAATAAAAGCAGCCAGAATAATAAAAGTAATGGTGACACCTAGCGCCCGGAGTTGTTGATAATAACTGCAAAGACACCGATCGACAAACCAAGCGATCGCTAAAAATACAAACACCACTGCACACATATAGTGGTAGATAAAAACGCACCTTGTCACCTTCACCCAAGGTAACAAATTAGCAGCATAGTTTATAACTAAATACAAAGCAATCCAAGTATCAACACTAAGAGTTGCAGGTATAGAAAAACGCTTTTCTTTCAGCAAAGGAATTACCGCTTGTGATACCAGCATCCCTACTAAAAACAACATAGCAGCGACACCAAACCACCACAAAAATGGATTGCCCATTGCATGAACATCATAAATAACTTGTCCAGCACCAGCAGGTAAAGGCGGGCCCATCACAGGTAACGGTTCAGTGATACTTTCAGCCGTTTGATAATAATATGCCATTGGTCGAGTCATCAAAGGCCATTTATACCAAGCAGCACAGTAAGGATGTACGTTAGGACTATTACCACCTAGATGTAAATGAAACTTCAAAATTTGCTGATGTACTGCAATAAATCCATAAGTTTTATCTAGTTGAAGGTGAGGAATCCAGATGATGCTATAGATAAAAGCTGGGATAATTCCTAGATAAAACAGCATCTGAAAAATATTTAGCTGAGTTAAATTTTGTAGTGGTGTCTGAGATGAGGGGGATAAGGGAGATGATGGAGAATAAGTAGAAACTCCTGCCTCCTGACTCCTGCCTCCTACCTCCTGCCTCCTGACTCCTGCCTCCTGACTCCTGCCTCCTGCCTCCTGCTCTAATGAGGGGGATCTAAAAAAGAGTTTGGAGTTAGGAAAAGAATGTATCAAATGAATTACCCAAGCTGCTATCCAAATGAGATAAGCACCTGATAGGAACCATAAACCATTCCACTTAGTACCGACTGAGGCACCAAAACCAATGCCAGCAAAAACTAACCAAAAAGAACGTCGCTGATTTTGGTTATCTAATGCCAATAATAAAAACCAGTGCCCTAATAAACCAAAAATGACGATATAAATATTACTTAGAGCATATCGAGACTCAACTAAAAAAATACCATCACAAGCTGTAAATAATCCTGCAAGTATTGCAAAGGTACGACGATAACTTAACTGATAAGCGATCGCAGCCACAACTACAGGAATAAATGAGCCGATGAGGGCATTGAACCAACGATAAGTCCAAGGCGATCGCAATGAACCTGTTAGCCCATTCACCGTATCGTGCCAAAAAGGAATGTGACTGCCAATCCAAATGCCGATGCCAATCATATATTGACTTAGCGGCGGATGAGCATTAAAAAATGGCGTATGCGTAAGATAATTATTACCAAATTTGGCAAAGTAAACTTCATCAAATACCAGAGTGTTGAATCGCTCCAATCCCCAAAACCGTAAGGCAAGTGAGAGAATAAATACGCTCACCATCCCAATTCGGAACCACTTTTTATTCATTAGTCATTTGTCATTGGTCATTATGCGATCGCAAATTCTGAATTTTCTCTCACTTCCTCAGACCAAAATCCCAATACAATCCGATCCTTCAGCACACCAGCCCTAACTAGTTCCATTGCAATCCCCTCTTCAGTACCATCACGTTGAATCCAAATTTTGTTATCAATGATATCAATGTGAATCAGACAGCCATGAACGCGGCGTGTTGCAGTCACAGAAAGTTCAGGCACTGGTTCTCGGCCAAGAATCATCACCAAATATCGATCCTGTTCTTTATCAAAAATAGTTTCATGCTGAATATTACCGTAAGAGTAAGGAATTTTTGTGTGTTCAGTAAGAATGTTGCAAATTATCTGTCTGTATTGTTCCAGAGTATCCACCGGACTATAACCTCCCGCTTTGGATTGAAAACGATGAGAGGAATTTTGTAATCTTCCAATATTAAGTTTACCAAGCGGTTCTTCCTCAAAAATGTCAGTAAAAATATCCTCATGAACAGCAATATACAAAACCCTATCTGGATAATTGCGGGACATTATAGCAAGGTAAGTAAAGTACTGACCAATTGCCTGTTCGAGGTCTGCCACTTCTGAGTCACCACCGAAGGTCTTGATTTCAACAGCAATTTTCTGCGTTCCTTTTTCTGCTATGAGTAACTTTTCAGCTGCCAAATCCACATAAAGATCCTTTTTTCCCCACTTTAAATGAAAGGGATCATCAGTAACAGTCCAGCCATCTTTAATTAGGGCATTCTTCAAGTTCTCGTGGTAACGGTCTTTAGCTGGCATAAATTACTCGAATTACGTTAGCGTAGCGGTAGCGAGTCCGCGAGCGTCATTACGAATTACTACCCTCGACTTTTGCCACTTCTAGCATTGTCTTTAAAACCGAATCTGGATTTAGACTAATCGAGTCAATTCCTTGTTCCACCAAAAACTGGGCAAATTCTGGATAGTCGCTGGGTGCTTGCCCACAAATGCCGATTTTGCGATCGCATTTTTTCGCTGTTTCTATGACCATTTTTACCATTCGCTTAACAGCTGGACTGCGTTCATCAAATAATCGCGCTACTAATGCTGAATCTCTGTCTATCCCTAGTGTCAATTGAGTTAAATCATTAGAACCAATAGAGAAGCCATCAAATACCTCAGCAAATTCCTCAGCCAGAATCACATTACTGGGCAACTCACACATCACATAAACCTGCAAGCCGTTAACACCTTGCTTTAAACCATTTTTTGCCATCTCTGCTAAAACCAAACGCCCCTCGTCAGGAGTGCGACAAAAAGGAATCATTGGGATCACATTTGTCAAACCCATTTCTTCCCGTACCCGTTTGATGGCATGACATTCTAAGGCAAAAGCTTCTCTGTAGCCTTCATCGTAGTAACGCGCCGCCCCTCGCCAACCCAGCATTGGGTTTTCTTCATGGGGTTCAAACTGTCGTCCACCTAATAAATTGGCATATTCATTACTTTTGAAATCAGATGTTCGGACAATCACTGGTTTGGGATAAAATGCTGCTGCAATTCTACCAATGCCTTGAGCTAATTTATCGACAAAATATTGGGGTTTATCTTCATACAGTGAAGTAATTTCAGCAATTTTAGCTTTGACAAATTCATCTTTTAACGAGTCATAGTGAATCAACGCCATTGGATGAATTTGAATTTGGTTAGCAATGATAAATTCTGTCCGTGCTAAACCTACGCCATCGTTGGGAATTGCTGATAAACTCAATGCTTCTTGGGGATTACCCACATTCATTAAAATTTTAGTGCGGGTGCGGGGTAAGTTTTCTAAAGGGACTTCTTTAACTTCAAAAGGTAATAAGCCTGGATAAACTTTTCCTTCTTCCCCTTCAGCGCAAGAAATTGTTACCTCTTGACCAGGTTTCAAGATTTCCGTAGCATTGCCGCATCCCACGATCGCAGGTACACCCAATTCTCGCGCAATAATTGCTGCATGGCAATTACATACAATCACTGGTGTATATTTACTGGTGAATACAACATAGTTATGATGTTCGGCAACTGTAATATTGAACACATCATCATGAGTTTTTTCACCAACTGCAACCACCCGATGCATCCGAATATCGCCTGCAAGTAGGCGATTGAATTTGCCAATTTTATGTAGTTGTTTGTCAGAAATCAGGAAATTATTATCTCTTCTGAGTTTTATCTGTCCTGTGGCATTTTGATCAAATAGTTGTTTGGTAGCAAAGAAGCGTGTTTGTATTACTCTATCGCTAACTTTCCCTTTAACCCTGTTGGTAAATTGCAATATTTCTGCTAATTTTTCAACCAACTGGACATTATGTATTCCTCGATTTTTGGTCACTTGAGGAACAGTCCCTATTTTTAAACAAGCCACAATTATAGCTTGTAATAGCAGTTCTTCTGACGCATATATATGAATGCGATTATTAAAGTAACAACCATCTCCATCAATCACACCTGCCAGAAAATTATAAGCAAATTCCACAGAGTTATTGAGCAACATACTCACAATATTTTGCTCTTTCTCATGCAAATCGTAGGCTATTTTTTTCGAGTAGAGTCTATAAGCTGTTGCTTGACCTACTACTAATTGACCTCTTATTGAGCCAGAAGATGCTTTTTTGAGATGAGCAACAAATGGTTTATCGTAAACTGTATTCATGCATTCCTGCATAGCTATTATAAATTGCTGCTTCGGCAAAGTATCCTTTTGGATAAACTGTACCTCTCCATGAGTACGGCTTCTATAAATAGAACCATCTGTGAGTATACCCCCTAATAAATAAGCCATCTTGATATTCTCTTTTTCGGGTACACCCAACTGCGGAATATTCTCTGCTACTATCACCATTTCTTGGGCTGCAAGCATATCTTGAATTTCAGTTTTTAGATATTCGCCACCTCTGATATTAATCATTTTGTGATCTGGTGTTAAGCGTAAGTAGTTGTCAGTAACTCTACCTGTTTGAGAGACACTTACGTTAATCATTTTTGATTGTCTTTTCATGGAATCAAGAATTGGTTGCCACTCTATTTTGTTTGTCTGGGTATTTAATGATAGAGTTAGCAAACCTTCATAACCTTGCTCATAAATCTGATGCAAGGTCATAAACCCTTTATTGGTTAATATTTTGGTTTCACCATCAAAGCATGTTCTACCCCCAGAATTGGTGACGATTGCACTGGCGCGTTTCATAATTGGTTCCCAATCGGGATCGGTTCTCTCTGTCACCAAGACTTCCCCGACTTGGAACTGTTCTAGTTTCTGAACATCTAAAATTAGGCGTGCTTTTCCCTGACTAATTGCTTCTCCAATTGCACTTCCCGTAACCAGGGGGATTGGGGATTGGGAATCAGGGAGTGAGGAGTGGGAATTTTCCCCATTCCCGATTCCCCATTCCCGATTCCCCAATACCAACCGATAACTCCGCAACACATTTCCCGTCTTCTGCGACTGGACGGTTTCGGGGCGCGCTTGCACAATAAAAAGTTGGTTAGTAATCCCATCTTTTGCCCACTCGATATCCATTGGAGTGAAAATGCCGTGGACTTGGGAATAATGGTCTTCAATTAAACACGCCCAACTTGCTAGTTGTAAAATCTCTTCATCACTCAGAGCGAATTTACCTCTTTCACTGGGCGAAACCAAAACATTTTTCGTAAATTTTGAGCCGTCATCATAAATCATTTTCAGTTCTTTGCTGCCCAATTTTTTATCGATAATTGGGCGGAAACCAGTTTTTAATGTTGGTTTAAAAACATAATATTCATCAGGATTTACAGACCCTTGGACAACGTTTTCACCTAAACCGTAGGCGGCTGTAATTAGTGCCGCATCCTTAAAACCTGTTTCTGTATCAATAGAGAACATCACCCCAGAGGTTGCTAAGTCAGAACGCACCATTTTTTGCACACCTACAGCCAAAGCAATGCTAAAGTGGTCAAATCCCTTGGCGTGGCGATAAGAAATAGCACGATCGGTAAATAGAGACGCAAAGCATTTATGACAAGCTGCTAAAACTCCTTCGACACCGACAACGTTGAGGTAAGTTTCCTGCTGTCCAGCAAAACTAGCATCGGGAAGGTCTTCAGCAGTGGCGCTGGAACGGACTGCCACATCTGTGTCTGCATGGTACTGTTCACAGAGACTATGGTATGCTGTGGCGATCGCCTCGCGCAATTCTACAGGAAATGGTGTGTGGATTAATAGCGATCGCGCTTTTTTGCCGCGTTCTCGTAAATTTTTGACATCTTCAACATCCAAGTCAGCAAAGAGTTTGCGTAGCTTTGCTTCTAACCCCGCTGATTGAATGAAATGACGATAAGCGTAAGCAGTAGTGGCGAATCCTGTGGGAACGTTAATACCTTTGGGTGTTAGCTGTTGAATCATTTCCCCCAGCGAGGCATTTTTACCACCAACTACTGGGATATCAGCAATCCCAATTTCATCAAACCAGAGAATGAGCGATCGCTCTTGGGCAGCTAGAGACAAAGTGCTTTTTGATACTGTATTCATAGATATTACCTTTTTAGTTTATACTCAACTTGTAAGTGGATAACTGCTACTATATTTATTTTTCCCATATTAAACTTGAGATTTTTGGTTCTGTCGCGTAGTTTGATATTTGGCGATGAAATACAAAACTATAAGCAATAAAAATTAACAATTATTCAGTTTAATAACTCGATCAAAATACTGGATGTAATACATTATGGCGCAGCTAGAACGACTCCTGAAAATGGCAGAAGATGAACTAACTGAATACAGCACTGATGCCCGCAAAATAGAAAAACTACGCCGTAAAATAGGTTTAACAGTATCGGTAACAGAACAGCAGCAAGTGAAAGAGGCATTACTTGCTAAGATGAAATCTAATATAATTACCCAAGTTGTGGAAGAACAAAGACAAGCATTAGCCTTACCATTTTGGGGAATTGCTGGATTGGGTTTGCTACTAGGAATTTCTTTAAATCAACCCATAGGCTTGTTAGCGTCTGTAGTTGGAACTGTATTAGCTTATAGAGTTCAAAAATGGGGTTGGAAATTGCAGGCAAATCGTTTATTGTTACAAACATTAGAAGATATTGAAACGCGTATTAATCAACCCACTAAGTAACAATAAAGATATATTTTATAAATAAATTATTTATGTATAGGACTCCTATTTGATTTTTGAAAAAACTCCGTACATCTGGAGAGTAGCGAAATCAAAGGTAGTGTGTCGGATAAACCACTCAAACATCCACTTTAAATGAGAGAATGAAGGAACCAAAGCACAAAAACGTCGAACCCATGTTTTAGCCTGCAACCAAATATCCTCAATAGGATTTTGTACTGGGCAATTGGGAGCTTTAGCGTTCGCAATGTATTTTCCATTGTTCAGATGACAACCCAAGATTTACCTCGTCCAAAAAACCTCGAACTTCTTTAGAACGGTGGTAACTAGCGCCATCCCAAAAAATTAGTAATTGCTGATCGGGAGAGTCAGCTAGCAGATATTGTAGGTAATCAATAGTATTTTTTGAATTTCCCGCATCATAAGCTTTGAGAACTAATTTTCCTTGCAGATAGTCAATTGCCCCATAGTATGTCTGCTTATCTCGTTCATTAACAACTGGGACTGATATTTCTTGGTCACTTTTTCCCCATACGTAACCATCTTATTTCTCCCCACATTAAATGGCATTCATCAATTAGCAGTACTCTCAACTTTCCTGTTTCGATTTCCACGCTTGTGATGTGCCAGCAATGTCTCAATCTCTTTTTTTTTGCTGCAACAGCATTCTCGTCGGCTTTGGGATTCAGCTTTGTGGTTTTCTTCCAACTGATGTCAGCGGCATCAAATAAGTCGTAGTAACTTTGTTTTGAATCATAAACTACGTCGTACTCAAAAGCTAATTTGTACTCCAGTTCACCCAGTTCCCAGCAGTTCTTGGTTTGCAGCCAACTCAACACTTCTTCTCGCTGTTCAGCACTCAGGTAGCTTTTTCTCACGAGTGTAGTTCAAGCACAGTCCATTAATTCCATCCTGCTCATAGGCTTGTTTCCAGCCTGTTATCGAGCCTAAAGACACATCTAGAATAGCTTGGATTTCTTCGTACAAGTAATCTTGGTAAATCAATTTAACTGCCAAAGCTTTTCTTGCTTCACGGGCATCACGACAAGCTGCTATGAAATCTTGTAACTCAGCGATGGCTACGCCCGCCGCAGGCATCGCAGTTGCCACTCCTCCAGGTAGTATTGCCGATTGTAGATGCTGGTTTATCATTGTCTGCTCTTACACTTGTCAACTCATCCGTATTATCTCGTAGTCTTTTTCAAAAATCAAATAGGATTCCTATATACGTTATATAATACTGTACTCAGTAAGTAATTAATCACTTAATTTACATCTCGTAAGCACTTAACAATTCCTTTGGGATCACCATAGCAAAAAAATGTGCAAGATGTTGGGGAAAGGTTAAAGGGGAAGGGGAAAAGGTTTTTTCTTTGCCTTTTCCCCCGCCCCTTATCTCCAGAGGGGCCCCACCTTCCCCTTTTCCCCTTAACCGACAAGTATTGGTGGTGTTCCGCCACCTTGCAGAAGCTGGTAATTCGGCGAGTCAAAGTTATTGGCTCTCGAATTATTTAGTAAATCCTCTAGTTTTAGTATCTTGTGCAGCTAGAATAGCGAATTTGCCCAAAACTTTTTTGAACACTCTCCCTCAAAAGAGAAGAAGCTAGTTCTTCAACAGATACTTATTTTAAAGCAGCAGCTTTAATTCAAGAATCTTGAATTTCTTGACTGATGTAAATATTAGTACCAATAATTGTTAACTCTTTCTATTTTTTTACACGATCTCAAAGATCGTCAGCAAAAATTTTAGTTATCTAAATATTGGTTTTCTTCTCTCTAATCAACTAACAAGATCGGCGATCGCTTCTGAAGCAGGGACTACAGCTTCAGGTTGATAGCGGATGCCAGCTTGCTTGAAGCGATGTAAAGCTTCACCCAAGCGATCGCAGTCTGCAATCAAACTGATCCTGACATAACCCTCACCTGCAACCCCAAAGGCATTACCTGGAGTAACCACAACACCTGTTTGTTGCAACACGTTCAGGGCAAAATCTGTGGAACCAACACCCACGGGACACTTCACCCAAAGATACATCGTCGCCTTGGTTTTGGGGATATCCCAACCCAACTCTCCTAACCCATGAATGAGGAAATCGCGGCGGGTACGGTAGCGTTGTTGTACCTCGTGCAAATACACATCTGGCAGTTGTAAAGCTGTTTCGGCTGCTGTTTGTAATGCTGCAAAAATGCCGTAGTCCAAGTTAGTTTTCAGCGTCCGCAAACCTTGAATTACATGGCGGTTCCCCACGACAAAGCCGACGCGCCAACCAGCCATATTGTAGGTTTTAGATAAGGTGTGAAATTCCACACCAATATCCTTCGCACCGGGAATTTCTAACAAGCTAGTGGGTTGATAACCATCAAAAGCTAACTCGGCGTAACACAAATCATGCACCAGCAAAATTTCATATTTGCGGGCGAAGGCGACGATTTCTTCAAAAAATTCGCGGGGGGCGGTGGCGGCGGTAGGATTGCTGGGATAGTTGAAATAGAGCATTTTAGCTTGTCTAGCAACCTCGTCAGGAATGGCAGCTAAATCAATTAACCAGTCATTTTCGGGTTTAAGAATCAAACTGTGGATTTTCCCACCAGCGATCGCCGGGCCGCGGAAATGTGCCGGATAAGCCGGGGAAGGAACCAGAACTAAATCGCCAGGGTTAACGTAGGCGAGTGCTAAATGGGTTAATCCTTCTTTAGAACCCAGCAGTGGTAAGGCTTCGCTATCAGGATCGAGAACCACATCATAACGGCGACGATACCAGTTAGTGATAGCGCGGCGGAAACTAGCTGTGCCCTCAAAAGGAGGATAACCGTGATTGGCGGGATCTTTTAAAGCTGCGATCGCCGCTTCTACCACTGGTGCTGGCGTTGCACCATCGGGGTTTCCCATACCCAAGTCAATTAAATCTAACCCTTGTTCCCGTGCTTTAGCTTTCAGTTCATCTAAACGGGCAAATACATAAGGTGGTAGTTTTTGTATGCGTTCTGCTGGGACAATCCAATTTAAACTCATAAAACCTCGTCACTCATTCCCTTGGGCGAAACTCGATTTGCAGTATCTCTACTATCTATAGGTGCAGTGGTAGAAACCATTGCCGCCATCAACTGTTCTGGCGCGACTTTAAACGGTAGTCGATGGATATCAGAATTAGGAACTAGAGCCATTTCGGCAGCTGTTTGCAATTCGCCTAATGTAATATTGCCCAATCCCAAATCACTTAATTTTTGGGGTAGTCCAATTTCTGTGTAGAACTTTAACAACTGTTGCCGTGCCGATGCTGCTAGTTGATTGCCTTGTAGCATTTCTTCTAAACGCAGTTGCACCAAAATCCCAAAAGCAACTTTTTCGCCATGAATACTGCCATGTCCTGAAATATGAGTTAAGCCGTTATGCACGGCATGGGCAGCAACTGTGCGACACTGCGCTCCTCCAAGTCCCCCAACTACCCCAGCGAGTAAAACAGCGGCATCTACCACTTCTCGCCAAACCTCACTACCTGGTTCTTCGAGGGCGGCGGCTGACTTTTGCAACAAGATATCTCGCAAAACTCGTGCTTGTTGCACCGCAGCAATAATTAAAGTATCTTGCAAGTGTCCACTGCTAACTGAGGCTTCGTACCACTTAGCGATCGCATCACCAATTCCAGCTACTAAGGTACGTTGTGGTGCAGTTTTAATCAAGTCATAATCGAGTATCAATAAATCGGGACAACGAGATAGCCCCACATCATACAGAAAAGCCCCATCTTCCGAATAAACATTTGATAAGGCACTCCAAGCTGCACAAGTAGCGCCGGAAGTAGGAATTGTCACCACTGGTAAATGTAACTGCTGCGCGACTAATTTCGCTGTATCTAGGGCTTTGCCACCACCAACACCGATAATGACATCAGCTTTATGTTCTTTTGCCTTCTTCTGTAAAGATTTCAGGCTAGCTTCGCAGCAATCTGCACCATAAGAAGCTTGGACAGTATGTAACTGCTGCGCTTCTAAAACTGGTTGTAAATTTTGTTGGCTGATAGCGAGAGTAGACTTACCTGCCACAATTAAGGGACGACTTCCCAAACAGGCAATCTCTGCTGCGGCTGTTTGCAACACCCCAGAACCACGGATTACTTTTGCGGGGGAAACTGTGAGCGTAAATAATGAACTAGAAGTTTGAGTAGACAAAGAAGGTTGAGTAGAAAAATTATTGGGCATATAATCTCGTTTACCAAAACCTTGATATTTCTTAATAATATAGACTAGTGATCGAGGATACTTGTTGCCAAGCTGGTTTTTGGATGTCTCCAACCTTCCACCCAGCTCATCTGGATTTGAGCCAAGCAATTCAATAGACAAGTCCTGTTGCCGACTGATTGAGTAGTTTGACGACATTGCTTGAATCTATAAATACCCATTGACCTGAAATTCCGAACTATCAAAGTTTTGAATAACCGTATAATTAATTAACATTACCATTGTCAGATTCTCAAGAAAAGCAATCGAGAATTGATAATGTGTAGGCGATCGTGCTATTTCATGCAATCCTTAGCTACAGATATATATGTAAAGGTACGCAAATATATGCCCTTACAACCTCTTGATTTGCTGCAAAGAATTTTGAAAATGGCAACAGGGGCAATTTAGGACAACAACTGACAAATTACAACTGTCAGTACCCACTACCCCACGCTGATTAACTTTTTCCCACAGTATAACCACTAAAGTGTAAATATCTTAATCTAAAAATAACCATTAATGTATCAGTAAATACAAAATAAATTTTGTCATCCTGATAACAGGTAAATTATTTTTGGGCATTGGGCATTGGGCATTGGGCATTGAGCATTGAGCATTGAGCATTGAGCATTGGGCATTGAAAAGAGGCAGAAGTGCGGGGGGACAGAGGGGAAAACTCTTTTCCCTTGCTCCCTGCTCCCTGCTCCCTGCTCCCTGCTCCCTGCTCCCTGCCTCTTAAGCAGTAGGTTTAGGCAATTTTGCGAAATTGTCTGTGTAAATTTTGACTGCTACCGGGGAATTTTGATGAGAAACGAGCGATCGCTTGACCTCACCCAAGTAAACTGGGACAGAAATCCCTGTTTCCGGGTGAATAATAGTACGGGCGCGAACTGTCAAATTTCCGTCTTCCCGTGTACCTGAACGACCATAAGAAAAGAGATTGCTAGCTGCTTGACGTAAAGTTGCTTCTAATTGTGTGGGTGTAATTTTGGGTGATGTGGCAATCACTGCTTGTGTTGAACCATTGTCATAAACTAGAGTGTACCGAGCTGCTCCGGGAATCACAGTCCGACTCAAGGGGACTATTGAGAGTCCAAATAAACCAGCAGTCACCACCAGCATAAAGCCAGTCGTACCCACCAACCGAAAGCGGATGCCCCATTTGAGAATAAAAGCCAAAAATGTCAAGGCAGCAAATACCAATGTAGCTATACCTGACCATTGGGTGTACTGAAAAAAGTTAGCTGTTGTGAGCATAAGGTTGGTTATGGAGGCGTCTTTTTTTCGTTACCGACACACCCATTTTACCGAGAGCTTACACCATAAGAGTTATCGTAGTCTTTAATGCTCAATCAGAATATTGGGCGCGATCTGATCTTAGTCATATAAAGATTTTCCGCCTTCAACCCTCTGATTTACCATAGCTAAAACTGGTATTACTTTGCCAAATTCCTCAGTTATTCAGAACAGTATTGCCTCAGCATAAACGATATGGAAATTTTGAGATATCTGCAACTTAGTTTGAACACTATCAATAATTGCCGTCCAATCAGCATATTTGTTCCATTCAGAGCGAATCCTGATTTTAGTCGCTGCGTCGTAAATTCGATAAAAAAACACATTTTCTTTGCCAGGAATTGCAGCGATAATCATGGGCTTGGAAAAGTCCTGAACTAGTGGTGCAGCCAAAATAAAAATTTTAGCAAAGTTCGTTTCTATCCCAGTCCTAATAATATAAATTTAATCGGTTCTAACAACAATATCTAATTTAATATTATCCCTTTCTCTAAATTCTTTTGTATTTAACTTCAGTTAAGGCAAGAGACGCGATCAATTGCCGTCTCTATAATAATCAGTCTTTTGTCTTGACGGCGATTTATCGCGTCTTTAGTTATCTAAAATTTTCATCAACAAACCTTAACCAAACCGTATTGCAGTCAATCCTGTCTTTGAATCGTTTTTAACTGAATAAAAATAATAAATATACAAAAGGGCATCTACAAGAGATGCCCGTCATGCAGGAAAACCCCAAATGGGTGTCCCTACACCTTCCCAACAATCAGCAACAGTGACCAATTAGGTATTAGTCACACTCACAGACGTGAATATAACAATATTATTAACTTGAAACTCTCAATGTCCCCAGTGCATACACTGAAAAAACTAATAGCTAACTTTGATGAGATGCAAGCCTGTCTTTTTCGTGATAGCGATGTACTACTCCAGAAATGGCAGCCAAAATTAGCCATGAAACCGTATTCAAACGAAAATCAAAGAGGGTTACATCTACTGTATTCAATAAAATCCAGCCAACAAAGGATAGAAGATAACTGAAAAATATCAATTTGTCTCCTGTATTTATATATTTTGACTTTTGGAGTAGTTGGACACTTATAATCAAAATCCAAGCTAGTAAGCCACAAAATAAAAAAGTACTGGGAAAACCAGTTTCAGCAGATAACATTAAAAACAAGTTATGGGGATGACCCAAGGGAATCTGCATCTTTGCTTTGTAAAGGTTACTAAAACTGCGTAACCCCCAACCAGTCCAAGGATGTTGTTGAGCTAAAGACCAGGCAAACTCCCACTGAGTTTTTCGCATTAAAGCGACTGGTCTATCTGGATACATATCGTCATTTAACCTTGCCCAAAAGAAGGCGGGAACTACCCAGCGAAAAATGTGACCGACTGGTGAGGGAGCAAAAGCCGCTAAAAGAATACTAGAAACGATCGCAGCAACGCTACCTACAAGAATGCGCCAACCTTGGTAGAGTGCATAAGCTAAACAGGCAAAAATAGCGATCGCCCACCCATTACGCGAGTTGGTGAAAATCAAGGTAATAAAATTCGTAATCACTGCCACGGTTAGGAAGAGAAAGGGAACTGGAGAGTGGGGCGCAGTAAGTCTTTCCCCTGTGCTCCTCTGCCCCTCGGTAACAGAGCGTAGCCGTTGGCGCAGCCTCTCGTAGAGAAGTGCTGCCCCTCTGTCACTGAGCGTAGCTGTTGGCGCAGCCTCTCGTAGAGAAGTGCTGCCTCTTATGCTCAATCTCCAATACCCAATCCCTAATCGCCATTGTTCGATCCACAACCCTAGACTAAGGATGAAAACTATTACTAGATAAGCTGCGAAGGTGTTAGCGTGCAAGAAAAGTGAAGCAATACGACCTGGTGGGTTTCCGCCTGGTCTGATTGTCCAACTAAACACAACCCACACAAACTCGAACTTGAAACTCCAGTCTAAAAATAATTGTCCCAAGCCCATAATTGCTACTGGCATGGAACCAATTACTAAAGCCCAAGCCATTTGCCGCAATTGGGTAAATGTTTGAATCAGAGCGCTATGGGCAGCGAAAAGTAAAAAGAATGGTAATAAATTAAATAAGCCGAGGAAAGCTGCTGTTTTGTCTTGGGCAAAGCCAGCACTCACGATCAGTAATACACTCAACAGGGCAAATCCCCAGTTGAGGGGGCGGCGATTAATTTTGCGGGATTGTTTCAGCCAAGTTATTAATGAGACAAAACCTACAGTCACAGCCCCCACTAAAGGACTCAATGGGAAGATTAACAGTGCCCATAGAGAGTAGTTCCAAGAAGATTGCCAACGAGACTTGAAATAGTCAAAAACCTTGTTCAAGCTGGCTCCCAACATTCCTCACGGGTGAGGCGAATTTGAGCTAAGGCAAAGATAGTAGGGATGATTCGACCATAGTTAGTAGCGATCGCTCTCCAGCCTAAATCCGCAATAAACCAAGTCCACATCATCGGGCCAATCACAGCAAACATCGTGCGGGCTGCCCCATAACGAGCTGCACTCACTGTCATACCCCGTTGCGCCATTTGCATCGTTACATAACTTTGAAATTGCGTTGCAGCTGCTTCTGTGCCTGTAATCGCGGCTTGTTTGGCTACTTCATAAGTAGCAAAGTGGATGGCAAATTGACGGGCAATTTGCTGAAGCACAAGTGGCTGGAGAAGAGAAGTAACCGCTAGGGCACTACCGCCTTTGAAAAGTAACCCCAAGGGGTCACGTTGCAATAAAAGTGGTAAGGGTTGTTTTAATTCTGATTTGAGCAGTTGACGCTGCACCTGTACAGTCAATTTTTGCTTTTCTTGTTCAGGCAATTTTTTCCACACCTGTCCTAGCAGATGCAAAAATACTTCTGCTTCTAAATCAATAGTTGCCAGCTGATGAGAATAGGGAATTTTTAGATACTTACATACTTGAACTAACGCTTGTCGGTAAGTTACCTGCCCTGTACGTCCCCGTAATACTGTCATCCCATCTGCCGCCAAAAAACGAAAGCGTCCCTCTAGTGCATCTAACCAAGCTTTGCGGTCTTGGCTTTGAACTTCGATGGGTTCGGGTGTGTGTACATAGTCTAAGGGATTGAACTTACGACTAAATAGAATTGCCGTTAAATCTTGCAATTCTTCTTCGGTCGCTAACTCTAGCGCCGCCCTCATTTCATCCAATTTCCCTTCCTCCCTTCCGTGCAGCTTTATGTACCTTATTCTACTATTAGCTTTCAGCAGTCATTAGTAGTAATTTTGTCCTTTGATAATAACCAATAACTAATGACCAATAATTAAATAGGGACTATTGACTCATGACTGATATTGCAGTGATTGGTGCCGGAATTGCCGGTTTAGTCTGTGCCCAGCAGTTAAGTCAAGCTGGATATTCGGTGGTAGTGGTGGAAAAGTCGCGTGGTTTGGGAGGAAGACTAGCTACACGCCGCTTGTACGGAACTTTGGCGGATCATGGGGCTTGTTACCTGAAGCCAAAGGGTGAATTATTAGAACGTTTTGTGGAGATATTGCGCGATCGCCATATCCTAGAAGTTTGGACAGATGAGGTTTCCGAACTTACAACAGGTGTTCCTTTATCTGAACCAAAAAACCGCAGTCCGCGTTATGTTGCACCTGCGGGAATGAGTGCGATCGCTAAATCCCTCGCCCCAGGTTTAGAAATATTACTGAATCACCGTGTTATAGCTATTGCCCCAACTCCTGAAAATAGCTGGCGTTTGACTCTCGAATCTAGTAACGAAGAATTAACTGCAAAAGCTATAGTCGTCGCTATTCCTGCACCCCAAGCGGTGATGCTGTTAGAACCTTTGGGTGAGAGTGTATTGGATGCAGCCTTTCTTGATAACTTGCGTTCTGTAGAATTTTATCCTTCGATTAGTGCGATCGCTGGATATCCTTCTACATCTCAACCCCTCCCTCAGTGGAAAGCCCTAACTTTTGTGGATGATGCTGATTTAGCATGGATTGGTTTGGACAGTAGCAAGCGTCCTAACCCTAAACAACCACATTTTGTGGTGCAAAGTAGCGCTAATTTTGCCCAACGTCATTTAGAATCCCAGGATTTACAACCTGCTGGACAGTATATGTTGCAACGAGCAGCTGAATCTCTGTCCCTTCCTTGGCTAAATACTCCCGAATGGATGCAAGTACATCGTTGGCGTTATGCCTTTCCTAGCCGTTCTTGGCACGAAGCTTTTTTGTCTGCCGGAACTCCCTTACCTTTAGTTTGCTGTGGTGATTGGTGTGGAGGCAATCTTGTCGAAGGTGCGATCCTTTCTGGATTAGCTGCGGCTGATGAAATTAATAATCAGTTGCGTCATCTCCCTTTCGATAATGTGAACTTTTTAAACGTTTTTGCCTGATCATTTCATCTGTCGCTAGACTGATTCTGCACTATAGTGAGTCGCTATTTTTCTGACTGACTAAATCAAAGTGCAACAAATAAGTTTTTTAGATGAAATAGCAAATTTTGCTGCGAACCTAAAAAGTGATGCCAATTACCCAAAAAGATTAACTTTATGAAAAACTTGTTCCTAATTCAGGTTGTTCTATTGCTGTTAATCTTGATCCCCTAGCCTTGATGCTGCGTTTTACGTAGATTTCTGGCTTTTTAGCAGAAATTTGAAATAATTAGGATTATAAATATAAAATGTCGGTAAATTACCAGCTTATTGGACGCTGTTTTAATAAGTCATGCTGTAAGACAGTATAAACTTTAACAAAAATAAGCAAAGCCAAATGTCTGAGATTGTACCAAGATAAGAGGCTAGTTTTGGGGTTGATTGCATCTGTAAGTTGAATTGTTTTTAACTGATTGTCATCACGACATTGCCATCTAAAAAAGTTATTCTCTCCAACAAGCATTGAATTGATTAAAAAAGGAGTTTAAAAACCATGAAAATGGTAGTCAATTTAACACAACAATCAATAGTGGGAGAAATTGAAAGTGTTTTGAATACATATCCATCCCATCCATATCAACAAGCCTTTGCGATTCCTGATTTACGCCAAGAGCTAATTACTTTCGTCCTCAATCGCATTCCCTCCTTTTACAGCATCATGTCTGATGAACAGATTCCAGCGGAGGCTAAACAAGGAAGCTTGGCTTATTACAAATTGCCTCGTAAACCCTTAGAGCAGCAACTAAATTTACAAAATTTGATTCATCAAGGCATTTGTCTAATCGTTCAAGAAAAGTCAGATTGGATTAGCCATCGTGTTTGTGAAACAGTTCAACCAGCTTGTGAACCCTCTCACTGGTTTGGTTAATAGTTCTAACTAGATTTGGCTCTCTGCTGAGATATCATAACGCCCGCAGTGAATTTTGAATTTTTGAGCTAATCTCACAGCCTTTAGTCGTGGGATTAGCTCAATATTTTTTTAAGTAGATTCCTCTTGAGGTGTAAAATTTGACAATTACTAAGTTCAAAGGATATTCCCAGGATATGAGAAAAATAACTGCTCTAATGCTAAGTATTTCCGTGATCGGGGTAGGGGCATTAACACCCAAAGTCACTAATGCCCAATTGTTTTACCCACCAGCAAGCGATCGCCATTCATTAATGGTAATCGGTCAAGGGGTTGTGAGAGTGCCAGCAGATACAGCGGATATTGAGTTGGTATTCAGTAGTGGAAGTAGCAATAATGAGTTACAAACGCAACCATCATCTCTACCAGAAACCCGCCGCCTATCCTCACCCTCCGGGTTCGGCAGTCCCTCTTTGTTGGAACAACAAGACCGGGCTGCCTCACCAACTCTACTTTTTAATTACAAAACAGCAGCAGAACCTTTACCAAACAAAAAATCCCTAACTAAAGCAACTCTTCAGCCTGTAGTGGATAGCTTAGTTGCTAAAGGCATTAGGGCTGATAAAATTCAAGTGCAAATTAACCCTAATTCCAGTGAAAATAACGCCAAGATATTGGTGAGACTAGAAAAACCAACACGCGATCGCGTCCAGGAAATTGTTGCTACAGCGAACAAGTCCACGAGCCAGATTGAAAACCTTTCTGTCAAGAGTGTGGGTGTTGAGTACGCAGTAAATGACTGTCAGGCTTTGCAGAGTTCAGTTTATCAATCAGCGATGAAAGATGCTCAAAGCCGCGCCCAGGCTTTAGCAACTGCGATGGAAGTTAAACTGAGTACTCCTTCTGTCGCCGAGCCATTTTACACATTATTTTATCCCTCATGTAGTTCTAAAACTGGAGTTCCTTTACCGTCGTTTGCTAGTTTTTTATTATCACCAGCTTATAATCCAGATGCCCCAGCAGAAGTTGAAATGAAAAAGGATATTTTTGTGACGTATACAACGAAATAAACATTTATATTTACTGCGATCGCACTTTGATTTAGTCCAAATTGGGAGTGCGATCACTTAACTATTTTCTTCTAAGTCTAATCAATAAGGATAGGTGCGATCGCGATTCTTATTTACTTCATATTTTGCAAATTTATTTATATAAATTATCAGATTTATTTCTTGAGAACACTCAGTATTTACTTAGATAAAATTCTAGTATTTCAAACTTTCTACTTAAAGATTTGGTTTTAACTTTATCGAAAAAATTTACGGTTTTTACTACTGACAAATAAATAATACATTTAATAAAATGTGCCTAAAGATTTAAAACTATATAGTTATATCTGGAGATCAATCATGGCACAAGGAGATCACATATACTGTAGTATTTATAATAATAGTAAATCTCCCTATCATCATGGAATTGATTGTGGTAATGACACTGTTATTCATTATAAAAATAATTATAAACACGGGAAGGATGGAATAATTCTCTGGGTTCCCATGAATGAGTTTGCTAAAAATAGAAAAATTTATATTAAGAAATATGATAAATCCGATCCTCCACTAGTTGTCTTCATGAGAGCAAAACGAAGATTAGGAGAGAAAAACTACAATATTTTTTATAATAACTGTGAGCATTTTGCACATTATTGTAAGACAGGTAAACCAATTAGTCCTCAAGTGGATAAGGCTAAAGAAATCATAGGAGATAATGGTGTTGCTGTCGTTGATGGTTTGTCTAAGAACCTAATAAATGTGATTAAATCGGCGGAATCAAGTAAAAATTATATACATAAAAGTATAGAGTATACATTAAATTTTTGGAGAGATAAAGACGATGATGACAATGATAATAGTTTTTTAAACTTGCTTTAAAAACAGGGCATACTTTTGTTATTTATGCTCTCACTCGGATCAAAATCAGCAAGCCAGATAACCCTATTTATAACTAAAAGAGCTAATAATCAATCAAGTCTCCTGTCTATAACTCCTGCCATTCTCTATCTTGCTCGTAATGTAATAACATTAACTCAGACTGTGCTGCCAATATGCATCGCCGTTCTTCTAATGACAATTTCATAAACTCCCAACGGCTGATACTCTTAGTTTGTAGAAGTGTTTCTGAAGCTTGTAGCTGTGGTATGTCTCTCTGAGGAGTAGAATTTGAGATTTCCATACTTTCTCAGTAATTTTTATAAAAATTCCTAATTTATATTTATTTTACTGCACAGCTATAATATACGTGTTCATAATCAAAATCAAATATTCACTTGAATCTAGACTAGAATCTAGACTAGATTGCTGATTTCAAACTTCAGTAATGAAAAAACTCCAGAAATGTTTGTGGCAAATCTGGAGTCAGGAAAGATACGCATTTACCTATACCAAATTTTCACCCTGAGAGAATACTACGTCATCAGGGTATACACTCAAATGTAGATAAAAGTGTTTGAAGATTCTTGTTTACATTCCTTCTCTGTGAAAAGTAACGCAAAACAGCCCCAGATAATCTGAGGCTGTTTTGCGAGAGTTGTTTGGTAGGAAGGGTACATCAATAAGTGATGCCCGTGTTAAATATAGATAATTCAGTATGCATCCTTATTCAGCCATGTTTTGCCATATCAGGATGATTGGAAAAATTTTTATGGCTTTATTCCAAAAAGAAACTCCAGATGCACTTAAGGCATTCTGGAGCAGTAACAGGTTTCTAACATCAATCAATTGTTACATGTGCGATCGCCCGATGTCGTTAGGGTATATACTCAAATGTGTTTTATGTCTACTCATCCGCAAATAGACCAGCAAATTACCTTCCTTTCTACCTATAACCTCAATGTATCTACAGAATTCTACGAACAAAAGCTAGGCTTGGAGTTATGGCTTGACCAAGTAACCTGTCGAATTTATACTGTTAGTGGTTCTGGATACTTAGGATTGTGTCAAGCAAGCGAAAAATCAACTCCTCCAATCGGCAAATACTCAAGTGTCATTTTTACCCTCGTAACACAGCAGGTAGATGAATGGTTTGAATATCTCAAAGAACGTGGCGTCGAATTTGAAAAGCCACCTACACTAAATCAAAAGTACAACATTTACCATTGCTTTTTCCGCGATCCTGATGGTTATTTGATTGAAATTCAACGTTTTGAGACTAACGACAATAAAAAAGACATAACCAAATAAGTTATGTCTAGACATTTAATTTACAGGGCAGGATTTTTACAAGCTAGAACTTTTTGATTTACTGGGGTACATGATACCGATTAATGCTGTATGAACATTATCGATAGGAATATACCTTTTCTTTCATAGATTTATCAGGATAAAATTCGGAATTTATGCTGCCACTGGAAAATATTTACATCTCTTTACAATTGTCGTTTAGTTGTAGCCAGCCCTAGCATTGCTTTTGACTTTTATATAATATTTGCTTCAGTTCTAATAATAAGTATTTAACACGGACTTTAAATTGTATAACAGAAACTAGAATAAAATACATAGTCGCAAGTATATTATGTTCTTAACAAGAATAGTTTTTCAAGTATCTCTTTGCTAATTATGCTACTTTTATAATGCTTATTGTTAAGCTAAAAAATACTGAATATATCGGTTCAATAAATATTTTATTAGGGTGAATACATCATGAACGAAAAAATCAAATGGTTCCGCACAGCATTACAACCTAAAGGTTCAGTAATAAAAGCAATTTTCAAACATGTTTTATGGTGTGGAGCTTTTGGATTTTTAATTTCTCTGCTTCACCATTTTGAAAAACCTGTATCCCAGCCAATTTTAGTAAATGTGATTCCTAGTATTGTTTTAGGTTTGTTACTTGTTTTTCGTACAAATACTGCTTATGAGCGATTTTGGGAAGGGAGAAAATGCTGGGGTTCTATAGTAAATAACGTCCGAAATTTAGCAAGGCAAATTTGGGTATCAGTTGATGAAATTTCACCAGATGATAAAGACAATAAAATTACAGCATTAAACTTATTGGTAGCGTTTGCTGTAACAACTAAACTACATTTGCGAGGAGAAGCTGTCAATAGCGAGTTAAAAGACTTAATGCCATCTACTAAGTACATAAAACTGAAGATTATGAATAATCCTCCTATAGAGGTTGCCTTTTGGATAGGAGATTATTTACAGCAACAGTACGATCGTAATTGTCTGAATAGCTACCAGCTAACATCTCTGCAAGAATTATTGAATAGTCTTGTGGATAATTTAGGTGCTTGCGAACGTATTTTAAAAACGCCTATGCCGCTTGCTTATGCTATTCATTTGAAGCAATTACTGATACTATATTGCTTTTTGCTACCATTTCAAATAGTAGACAGTCTCGGTTGGTGGACAGGTTTAGTTTCTGCTTTGGTTGGGTTCACTTTGTTTGGCATTGAAGCGATTGGCTTAGAGATAGAAAACCCCTTTGGTTATGATGTTAATGATTTACCATTAGATGCAATTTGTGAAACAATGAAGCGTAATATTGACGATTTAATTACTTTGACTCCCAATGCGCGATCGCATCAGCAAGATAGTATAACCAATTGAAAAAAGCTGAGAATAATAAAAATAAACCCCAGTGGCGATCGACTCGGTTTATGCATGATATAGATTTCACAAAAATGCTGTATATGTACCCATGATTGCTGATAAACCACATCTAAAAAAGAGGTGCGATCGCTAAGTCTGGTTTGGCGAACGATGAACCTATCCTAATATCTTTTCACAACCGCCGAATCGCAATTTCCAAACCTTCACATACACGAGTCAGAAAATCTAAATCCAAAGTAGCGATCGCATCACTAGCTTTGTGATAATGTGGATTTCGCAAGAATGCCGTATCTGTCACCATCATTGCCGGATAACCCAAATCCCAAAATGGAGCATGATCGCTAAGTCTGGTTTGGGGAACTATTAAACCTCGATTCGGCACGGGTAGCCATTGACTAGATACGCCAGCTTTGCGAATATTACGGCTCATCCCAATTAAGTCAGGCAATGTCCGCAAGTTGCCAATTAAAGCAATAAAATCACCTGTATCTGGGTAGAAGCGTTCCAGAGGAGGGGGGTAACTTTGGGAACCAGGCGTAGAATCCTTATAGCCCAGCATCTCTAAGGAGATCATTAAGCGTAGCTGTTGCTTTTGTTGATGTAACAGGGCTGCATAATCAGCACTACCCAGTAAGCCGTATTCTTCCATATCGAAAGCAACCAGCCTTAAGGGATATCTGACAGCTTGGGCAGCAAACTTTCTCGCCAATTCCAGCAAGACTGCCACACCTGTAGCATTATCATCAGCCGCAACTGTTCCCGGAACGCCATCATAATGAGCGCCAATTAAAATCGGCAGTAAATCCTTTTTTTGCCCTCTAGCTTGGGATGGTAAATTTAATATCAGGTTATTGCAAGTTTTACCTCTGACTTCAAAGGTGTGGATTTCCACACTCCCCCATTGGGAAAATTCCTGGCGGATGTATTCTTGGACAAAAAAGTGCCCAGCCGTTGCCATGTAAGGATCGCGTTCTCGCGCGATCGCACTCAGGGAAGTCTGTAATCGCTCTGTTAAATTCAAATCTTTTAAGTACTAGCAATAATATGAGAATTTTCAGGCACTCAAAAAAGCAGAGCAAGCGTTATTAAGGTTAACTTACCAATTTGCAGATAACTTAAACAGAAGTAGGCGGATATCAAGAATTGAGGCTGCTTGGGCACACCAACCGTCTCAATGCTATCCTAGTCTTGCAACTATCTCCTCTAGCTGCACTTCTTAGCTTACTGCCTTAATGATGAGTATTATACATTGAGGTGTTTTTATCTTGTAGCACAAAGCTAGAGGTAGTTCCGCCCAATCATAATAAATATATAAGACACTTTAGGAGAAAAGTAACGCATGGGCAAGGTAGTCGGCATCGACTTGGGTACAACCAACTCAGTAGTCGCCGTTATGGAGGGTGGCAAGCCGGTGGTGATTGCCAATGCAGAAGGAATGCGAACAACCCCCTCCGTAGTTGGCTTCAGCAAAGAAGGTGAAAGGGTGGTTGGGCAAATGGCACGGCGACAAACCGTCCTCAATCCCCAAAATACCTTTTTTGCAGTTAAACGTTTCATTGGGCGGAAGTATGGCGAACTTAATGCAGATTCTAAGCGTGTGCCCTACACCATCCGCAAAGACGAAGTAGGCAATATTAAAATTGCCTGTCCTCGTATGAATAAAGATTTCGCCCCAGAAGAAATTTCGGCAATGGTGCTGAAGAAATTGGCAGACGATGCTAGTCGCTATTTGGGTGAACCAGTCACCGGGGCAGTGATTACAGTACCCGCCTATTTTAACGATTCTCAACGGCAGGCAACCCGTGATGCCGGCAGAATTGCTGGTTTAGAGGTGTTGCGGATTCTTAATGAACCGACGGCGGCATCTTTGGCTTATGGATTAGATCGAGGTGACACGGAAACTATCTTAGTCTTTGACTTGGGTGGTGGTACTTTTGACGTATCGATTTTAGAAGTAGGCGATGGGATATTTGAAGTCAAAGCTACCAGTGGAGATACGCAACTTGGTGGGAATGACTTTGACAAAATAATAGTAGATTGGTTAGCAGAGCAATTTCTGGAAACAGAAGAGGTAGACTTAAGACGCGATCGCCAAGCTTTGCAACGTCTCATGGAAGCCGCGGAAAAAGCCAAAATTGAGCTTTCTGCTGTCAGTGTCACCGACATTAACTTACCCTTCATCACCGCCACTGAAGATGGCCCCAAACATCTAGAAACTCGTTTAACTCGTTCCCAATTTGAAGGTTTGTGTGGTGATTTGGTGGGGCGCTTGCGGACACCAGTGAAACGCGCCCTCAAAGATGCCGGACTTTCACCTAGAGACATTGAAGAAGTTGTGTTAGTTGGCGGTTCTACACGAATGCCAATGGTAAAGCAGCTTGTGCGGGACTTAATTGGCACAGAACCAAACGAGAACGTTAATCCCGATGAAGTCGTGGGCGTGGGCGCAGCAATTCAAGCAGGTATTCTCGCCGGCGAACTCAAAGATGTGCTGCTTTTGGATGTTACACCCCTTTCTATGGGATTGGAAACCATCGGTGGTGTGATGAAAAAACTCATTCCTCGCAACACGACAATTCCAGTACGCCGTTCTGACATTTTTTCCACGTCTGAAAATAACCAAAATACTGTGGAAATTCACGTAGTTCAGGGCGAACGGGAAATGGCAGCAAACAACAAGTCTTTAGGACGGTTCAAGCTCTATGGCATCCCACCAGCGCCACGAGGAATTCCTCAAGTTCAGGTGTCATTTGATATCGATGCTAATGGTATTTTACAAGTAACAGCCCTAGATAGAACCACTGGGCGAGAGCAGAGTATCACCATTCAAGGCGCTTCCACCTTGAACGAGTCGGAAGTGAATCGGATGATTCAAGACGCTCAAAAATACGCTGATGTCGATCGCGAACGTAAAGAAAGAATAGAAAAGCGGACTCGTTCTGAGGCGTTGATTTTCCAAGCAGAACGACAACTGAGAGAAGTCGCGCTGGAATTTGGTATGCAGTTTGCCCGCAGCCGCCGCCAAAGAATTGATAATATTTGCCGACAACTAAAAGAAAGTCTTCAGGAAAATAGCGATCGCGGTATCGATCAAGCCTACGCCGACTTGCAAGATGCTCTCTATGAGCTAAATCGGGAAGTCCGCCAGACTTATGCTGAAGATGAAGATGACGACTTGTTTGGGACTATCCGTGACATCTTTACTGGCGGTGATAAAGAACGAGAACGCGAATCTCCCAGAGATACATATCGAGAACGCGACTCATACAGTAAAGACTATGGCAAAGATTACGGTAGAGACTATGACAGAGATTATAGCCGCGATAATCGTTCTTCCTCTTATGAAAGCCGTCCTCCACGCAAATCCCGCCCCAGCTACCAAGATAACTGGGATGATGAAGAAGACAATGATTGGTTGTAAGTAGAAGGCAGGAGGCAGGAGGCAGGAGGCAGAAGGTAAAAGCTGCTCAGGGAAATGATTTCACTGGTTGGCATTTTATGTTTAATTTATGTCTACCTGATTAGTACTTCTGATAAGAGTTAAGAGTAGAAAAAATTAAATCTTTCAACTTTTAACTCCTAACTCTTAATTAATCCAAAATCTAAAATCTAAATTTAAATAACTGAACTATGCAAAATTTGCCGAACTTTCGCGATTACTACGAGATTTTAGGAGTATCTAAAGATGCCTCTGGTGAGGAAATTAAAAAGGTTTATCGGCGGTTAGCAAGGCAATATCATCCCGATCTTAATCCGGGTAACAAAGAATCTGAGGAAAAATTTAAGGATATTGGCGAGGCTTATGAAGTTCTTTCCGATCCAGCCAAGCGAGCGCAGTACGACCAGTTTAGCCGCTACTGGAAGCAAAAAGGTTTTGCAGGTAACAAACAGACGCCAAAGGCTAAAACTTGGCAGAGTAGCGCAAGCGATCGCAACGGGAATCAGGATGTAGATCCCAGCCAATTCTCCGACTTTGAAAGCTTTATTAATCAAGTTATTGGTGTCAAAAATAAGAGTGCGGCAAATAACTCTAGTAATGGCAATGATAGCGATCCGTTTCGTTCCCCCAGAACAAAAGTTGCCTACACAGTTAACACTCCACCTCGCACAACCCGTCGAGATATAGAAGCCAGATTAACGCTTCCACTAGAAAAAGCTTATCAAGGTGGTAATGAACGGATTCGTTTGGAAGATGGGCGATCGCTAGAAGTTAATATGCCCCCAGGTATGGTAACAGGTCAAACCATCCGTTTGCGGAACCAAGGTGTTGGTGGTGGCGATCTATACTTAAAAATTACCGTTGAACCTCATCGATTATTTAAGCTAGAAGGTTTAAATATCGTCTGCCAAGTACCTGTTACTCCCAGCGAGGCAGTTTTAGGAGGACAGGTAGAAGCACCTACTCTTGATGGCCCTGTGAAAATGACTACCCCTCCCGGCGTTAGGTCTGGTCAAAAATTTCGACTAGGTAATAAAGGTTATCCTAACGATGACGGTAAACGTGGCGATCAATTAGTAGAAATTCAAATAGTTACACCGAAAAATATTAGTCAAGAAGAACGGGAACTTTATGAAAAGTTACGGCAAATTGAAACCTTTAAACCCCGCGCTGATTTAATACGTTAGGAAGGAGGTTGTGTATCTATATTTAATACCTTTATTTCCCCTGCATTCATTTAAACTTTGGAAATTTAAACTTCACTGATACCAATTCTGTATGAAGATGCACATAATCAGTCCCCCCTTCACAAGGGGGGACGCGTAGCCGGGGGGTAAATATATGCAGCTTCACAAAGAAACGCTATGAGGTACTCTGATCAGATACTAATATGTCGCCATCTCTCCGCACTTCTGTAAAATCAACGTAAGCAGGATCTCCTGCGGGTAAGGGGCGAAATTGGTCAAAAGCATTGTATATCCGCTTTAAAAAGGCAAAATCCTGGGTCATAAATCTAAATTTCTCAGGTTAGCGCCATATTATCGCAAACTTACAGAGATAGGGAGAAAATTAAATTGTCAGGTATGTTATTGCTCAGAGTAGGGCACAGAGAATAGCAACTTAATTCTTTTGCCCCATACCCTATGCCCAATTACTGATATCCCTTCCAAGGAGTGACTTCGAGCTTGCCGTTAGGCTTGAATATCACTTGGAAGTGAGCTAGAGGTTCTTTGTCATTGGGAGCAGCTACATTAGAACCATAGATGGCGTTAAACATCTTAGGAAGAGGTGTTTCTCGGAAATAATCAAAGGCGACTTGATTAAGTGGTTCATAGTCAGCAATTACACCATCTTTGTTGACTGCTACCCGATATTTCAAATCTCGCGTAAAGGTGGGAGTGCCACTCCAGGTTTCACGAACTGTATTATAAAGCTTTTTATTTAAACCTTTAGTGATATTAGAGTCAGTAATTTTTGCACCGACTACTTGTGGTGTCTTAGCATATCCTCGCCAAGGGCTAACTTGCAGCACACCATTTGTAGTAAACACTATTCGGAATTGGGCTATCGGTTCATTAGAAATGGGGGCGCGATTAGCAGGATTGTAAAGTAGGTTAGGTAGAGGAGTTTGCCCGACTCCTTGATTGGCCTCTTTATTCACCGCTTTATAACCAACGATCGCTCCATCCGCAGCTATACCCAAACGATAGATCAAATCCTGTTGCAATCCTGAACGCTTAGTCCAAGCTGGATGAACTTGATTATACACTTGACGATTCAATGCACGCAGCTGGGATGGATCGGTAATTTCTGGAACTGTATTTAAAAGTGCTTCTAAATCTTTAACAACTGGCTTTTCATTAGCTGTGGGTGGTGTCATCGGTGTTGCAGCCTCGATGGGTGTTGCAGCCGCTGATGCTGGAGGGTTAAGGCTCTTTGTTGTAGAGTTAGTTTGCTCATCTGGCTTAGGCTGCGGTGGACGAATTTGGGGAGGTGGAATCAGGTTAAATGCGATCGCTGCTACTGCTAAACTTGATACTCCTACAGCCGCAGGAACAGCTTGCCTAATTACAGCCTGACTAGCACCGCCATAGCGTCTAGTAACTGGTTGTAGTTCTAGGGATAATTCCGGTAAAGTCTGGGTATCAGCAAAAAACTGATCCACTGCTTCTACTAAATCAAACAACTGTACCGTATTCAAATCTATTTCAATAGGCGGACGTTTAGAATTATTAGAGTGATCGAACCCCTCTGGAGCATTCTCTGAATGTATGATTAACCTGTGGCGGTTGCCGTCAATTTTTTGAAACTCTACTAGCTCCGATTCCTGGTTGTGTGCTTGCGGATTGGGTACAGTACTCAGAAATTCTTGGGCGTAACCACTAACAGCCCTTACCAAACTTTCAAAAAATTCTCGCCCTCCGGTTAGGGGTTGATTGTAACCAGATAAATAGCATTCTGCATTTACCAATATTGATAATTCTGGGCGCATTTCTTGGAACTGTGCAGCCCTAGTGACATCACTTAACCCTTCTAAAAGAAGAGTACAATTAGGTAGACTGTACTTACGTTGAATATTCATTCCACTTCACCGTCAAAAAGACTAATCCAGAACCGCTGCATTCCAGCAGTACCAGTACAAAATAGTAATTGTCCTAACAAATTTATTGCTAGCGCATCTAATTTTTCATCAGAAGTTAATGCTAGTACACCAGAACGTCGAGCATTCATCCGGCTTTTAAAATGCGCTCTAAACCGCTCTAGGTAATTAGATAGCCGCAAATTCTGTTCTAATGGAATCTGTTTTTCTTCCATTTGTTGGCATATCATTAATAACTGGCGGATGACAACAGTTAAACGCCGTGCTATATAGCAAGCAATGACCACCAAAGCTTTTGCTTCCATAATAGTTAAGGGACGGCGCATGTGCGCTCTTCGTAGCGGGTTAGAGCTACGCATCCGCCATAAATTCACCCTGTCTTTAACAATTCCTTTCAGATCCAACTCTT
Source organism: Nostoc sp. 'Peltigera membranacea cyanobiont' 210A (assembly GCF_002246015.1). Lineage (GTDB taxonomy): Bacteria > Cyanobacteriota > Cyanobacteriia > Cyanobacteriales > Nostocaceae > Nostoc. The sequence continues at coordinate 304,007 of NZ_NOLJ01000005.1, read as the reverse complement.
GAGCAAAAGCCAGGATTGCTTCCGAACCACCAAGTTCTAAAGCTTCAATTGCCAGTAAAATCAGGTCAATTTGCAGCCTGGTTCTGCGAGGACAGGTTTTGGAAGCGATCGCAGGATCTGGTAAAGTGTCCAGAATCATCGGCAGCGAGTCTTGGGTTGGACTGTTGAACGGCGTTAAACTTGCTGAAACATTCATTCTATAAATACCTTGTGCGGTTCCAACAGACTAGATAAAACAAATTTAAGATCGGTAGCCAAGACTTGAGCCTTAAACTTGTGACAGTAGCATGACTACCTGATATATACATTACTTAACTCTTTCTACTCAAAGTTTTCCCTATATTGAAATCAAAATTTTAAAACATCACTAAATTCACCTCATTTATTAGTGAAATACCTTTTCTAGCTTGGTTTAGATTCTAATTATCGTCAATGAAGAGCGAAGCTTTAGCCTTTATCCCCACTTGACCCCCAGCGTATGACATTATAGTGTACGATTTTTCAGGTATCTGAAATTGGGCATTGAGCATTAGGCATTGGGCATTGCTTATTAATTTTTCTACCTCATTCCCCATGCCCCATTCCCCATTCCCTACTCCTTTATTCCCCATTTTATGGATTTAAAGTCTCTCGTTCGTGACATTCCAGATTTCCCGAAACCCGGAATTTTATTTCGGGATATTACTACGTTACTGCGCGATCCAGAGGGACTGCGCTATACTATTGACTTTTTAACACAAAAATGCCATGAAGCTGAAATAACAGCTGATTATGTCATTGGTATGGAGTCGAGGGGATTTATTTTTGGTGCACCTCTGGCTTATAAATTAGGAGCTGGTTTTATTCCCATCCGCAAAAAAGGAAAGTTACCAGCAGCCGTTCACTCAATTGAATATGAATTAGAGTATGGTACAGATTGCCTAGAAGTGCATCAAGACGCTTTACACCAAGGTAGCCGAGTTTTGATTGTGGACGATTTGATTGCCACAGGTGGAACTGCGAGTGCCACAGCAAAGTTGGTGCAGAAGATTGGCTGCGAACTAGTAGGGTTTGGGTTTATTATCGAGCTACGGGATTTACAAGGGCGTACACATTTACCGGACGTGCCGATTATCTCTTTAATTGAATATTAGTCATAGGTCATTAGTCATTAGTCATTAATCATTGGTCAATAGAAAAACAACTGGCAAATGACGAAAGACAAAGGACAAATGACATAGACGCGCCAGCGGCTACTCTTCGAGAACGCCAAAGGCGAACCCGCAGGGTAGGACAAATGACAAAGGACAAAATATAAATGACATCTACGAAAATTTCCTTGGAGACAGGTCGGGATTGGCTAATCGGGCTAGTCACGAGCGAAACTTTTGTTTATGTGGCAAAGCGGCTATTGCAGGCACTGCTAACTTTGTTGTTGGCGTCAGCGTTGTCGTTTTTCATCATTCAACTCGCTCCCGGTGATTATGTAGATACGCTACGGCAAAATCCGAAGATATCCCCAGAAAGAATTGAGGAAATCAAACGGCAGTTTGGTCTAGATAAGTCTTGGCCAGAGCAGTTTGGTCGGTGGCTATGGCGAATCTTGACCAAAGGGGATTTTGGCACGAGTTTTATTTATCAACGTTCAGTAGCATCGCTATTGTGGGAACGAGTCCCAGCGACTCTGTTATTAGCGATCGCATCTTTAATTGTCACATGGGCGATCGCCATCCCTTTAGGGATCTTTGCCGCTGTTAAACAAAATAAGCCAGCAGACCGGATTTTACAAGTGATTAGTTACGCAGGACAAGGCTTTCCCAGTTTCATCACTGCCTTAGCGCTGCTGGTTTTAGCCCAAATCACCTCGCCGGTGTTCCCAGTGGGTAGCATGACTAGCATCAATCACTCAGAACTGTCGTGGTTTGGCAGAATCTTAGATATCGGCTGGCACATGATTTTACCAACGATCGCACTCTCAATTACTAGTTTTGCTGGTTTGCAACGCATCACTCGCGGCGAATTATTAGATGTCCTGCGTCAAGACTACATCCAAACCGCTCGTGCCAAAGGTTTACCAGAAAACCGCGTCATCTACGTTCATGCACTCCGCAACGCTATAAATCCCTTAATTACCTTATTGGGTTTTGAATTAGCTGGTTTATTAAATGGTGCCTTCATCGCCGAATTTTTCTTCAACTGGCCCGGTTTAGGAAGGTTGGCTTTACAAGCTTTACAAGCTCAAGATTTATATTTATTAATGGCAAGCTTGATAATGGGCGCAGTACTGCTGATTGTTGGCAATTTAATCGCCGACTTGATGCTTAAAGCAGCCGATCCACGCATTCGCCTAGAAAATCTCAATTAGCAGCAATTTTAAATTCAAAAAATCAAAACTGATTGGGCGTTTTCCAGAGTCCTGCCAACTATCAAACAACAAGTAGGTAAATATCTAGGATGTGGATGTCGTTGAAGTAAAGTCTTCCCGATTCCTCATACCGTCTTGAATTTGGCTACTCTCACTGTCAAGCTATTTCTGCACACTGCAAAATTGTGAATTGCTCTTCAGCTGGCTATTTTACCAAGATTCAGACTTAGTTTTTGCACTAGTTATCTTTGAGAGTTTTTCTAAGCGGGCGGCGGGAATCGAACCCGCATTAATAGCTTGGAAGGCTATAGTTTTACCACTAAACTACGCCCGCAAATTTCCAACCCTATAAACTTAACACGGTTTCTGTAAAAATTCAAGCATTCAGTTGGAATTTGCGGGTTGCATTTTGATCCTGACATACAAATTGCTCAAGTCTGGTTTTGTGCCATCGTTATTGTGGGCAGCAAGAAAGTTTTCTGTTTTGAAAACTTCGCTTAGGGCTTGCTCGTATGTACTTTTTTCACTTTGCAGTTTTGCTGGTTCTATTTCTAGAACTACAGCCTGTTGAAAGTTGCCATTCTGGTCAATTATCAAGCTAGCCAAGAGTTGTGCTGGCTCAAGTTCCGAATTCTGGACAAGAAAGCTTGGGTCTAGTTGTTTTGTGTTGCTTCCCCTGTATAAAGCGATAACATCGGGTAAAGCATCTTGTCGGAATCCTTTTGATTGTATCAAGCTAATCACTTCATCTCTAGATAAGGGAGCTACTATTGCTACCGATGCTCCTCGAGTAGAAGTTGCTGGAGTTTCCCTAGTGGAAGTTGCTGGAGTTTCCCTAGTGGAAGTTGCTGGAGTTTCCCTAGTGGAAGTTGCTGGAGTTTCCCTAGTGGAAGTTGCTGGAGTTTCCCTAGTGGAAGTCGCTGGAGTTTCTCCAGTCGAAGTTGCTGGAGTTTCTCTATTTTCAGGTTCTGAAACTGGTCGATTTGATGGAATACCTGTTGGTAGTTGCGTTCCCTTTCCCAGTTTAATTTCTTGACGACGCTTCCAAGGTAAATTACCGACTGGAACTGTAGGTGTCGGTGTGACTTTAGGTGTCGGTGTGGCTTTAGCTATAGGCTTCGGTGTGACTTTAGGTGTAGGTGTAGGTGTCGGTGTGGCTTTAGCTATAGGTTTCGGTATTGGCGTGGGGACTATCTGCTGTCTAAAAGGTTCGCTATTAGGTTGAGAGGCGTAAATTCGGCTCTTTTTCTGGAGATTCTCAGGAGAATTTATTGCGCCAAAATCTTCATTTCTAGGCGTAGTTCGTGCTGTCTGTGATGAACGTGCTGGTACAGACTTTTGAGTAGACGATAGTGGCTTTGACGAAACTATTTTGGCTGTTGATTTTGTTTTAGGAGCAATTTCTATCAATTCGATAGGAACAGCAGATTGATTTTGCTGGGGGAACCACAGACTAAATGCATTAGATGAGCGCATCAGCCAGAACACCAGGAAGTGCAGAGAGACTGAACTGACAACGACAAAAATCCACAAACCTGGTGGATCGGTGTGTCGTCTCCAGACCTTGGCTGGAATTGGAGTTTTGTCTGCAACCGATGGTGTCATATTATATAAACTGGATATGATTATGCACTTTTACTCATTGGTAATGCTTTAAAATACCAGTCTAAATTTTAGCGATTAACCATTACCTCTGGTGAAACAGCGAAAGTCAAAACTGTTTCATCTACCCCTTTAAGTTCTAGTGGACTACCTTTAGTAATTTCTCCTTCCTGCAAATAATCTGCTACGGCAGCAGAAACCAGGATCGTACCGGGAAGAGCGGCAGCTTGCAACCTTGCAGCAATATTTACACTTGGGCCAATAGCAGTATAATCGGCACGTTCAGCGCTACCAAACATCCCCACAACAGCAGTACCTTGGTGAATACCGCACCGAAACTGTACGCTAGTAAGTCTGTCGCCATCAAATACGCCTTGATCTCGCCAGCGCTGGTTCAAGTCAGCCAATGAGCGGTGCATTGCTCTTGCTGTATTAATGGCACGACGCACTTGTTCATTGGGTGTTAGTTCTTCCGGCGCTCCATATAAAGCTAAGATAGCATCTCCCATAAATTTATCTACAGTGCCGCCATTGCCAAATACAACCTTGGTCATGGCTTCTAAATATTCATTTAGCAACTCTGCGACTCGTCGGGATCTGAGAGTATTTGATAGTTGTGTAAAACCCACAATGTCACTAAATAAAACTGTAATTAAGCGTGGTTCTGGGCGCAAATCTAACGTTAAATCTCCGGTTGCGGCTTTTTGCACCAATACAGCCGGTAAAAAGCGCTTTAGCACCGATTCTGTTAGATAAGTGTTTAATTCGACAATTCGCCGTTCATTTTCTTTCAATGCTAAAAGATTCCGAACTTCTGCCAAAAGTTCCCGATCGTTGAATGGTTTTGCTAAATAAGCGTCTGCGCCATGTTCTGTACCTTCAATGCGGGTTTCTTCATCTACTTTCGCTGTCAGCAGAATGATTGGTGTTCCTTTCAATTTTTCTTCATTGCGGATCATCTGAATCATCTCAAGTCCGCTCACTAACGGCATCATTAAGTCAGTCACAATCAAGCTGGGTAGAATTTCCTTCGCTTTACTGTGCCCTTCATGACCGTTACGAGCTGTCTGTACATGATAGCCATTACGGCGGAAAATTTCAGATACATAGGTTCGCAAATCGGGGTTGTCATCTACAACTAAAATTGAGTGCTGAGTCTTATGTGCTGAGTCTTGAGTATCAACACTGGGGGAGAGGTTTATTGTAATATCTTCAATATTGTCTGTTGTTGACTCTACTAGTTCTAAATCAGCTAATTCTACGCTAGCGCGGCTTGTATTTAATTCGGTAGGTGTTTCTAGTACTTGCTGTGCAGGTAAATGAGCATTTCCAGTCACCAGCCATAAACTAAAAGTAGTACCTTCACCATAAACTGATTCCACGGTAACTTGACCACCATGTAATTCTACTAATTCTTTAACTAAAGCTAAACCCAAACCACTGCCTTCATAGGAGCGGTTTGCTGAACCTTCAGCTTGGCGAAAGCGCTCAAATAGGTGGGGAATTTGTTCTTTAACAATACCAATGCCAGTATCTTGCACTTGTAATATGCAGCGATCGCGCTCAGATTTTAGTCTGACACCGATCGTGCCACCTTCAGGAGTAAACTTCATGGCATTTGACAAGAGGTTATAAACCACCTTGTCAAATTTTTCCATGTCTAAGTACACCGTCGAACACTCATCTAGCTGGGTGACGAGATGCAGTCTCTTTTTCTCGCAGTAGGGACGAAAAGATTCCACTATTTGGCTGACAAATTCGACTAAATCGCAGGGATGGAAGCTAGGCTGCATTCTCCCCGCATTCAGGCGTTGTAAATCCAGGAGTTGATTTACCAGTCGCAGCAGGCGGCGGGAGTTACGCAGGGCGATCGCACATTGGGAGTAAGATAATCCCTCACCAGCCGCCACCGCCGACTCTAAAGGCCCTTGAATCAAGGTAATCGGTGTGCGAAACTCATGGGAAATATTTTGGAAAAATTCAGTTTTTTGTTTGTCTAATTCCAGTAAACGTTCAGCTTGTTGGCGAGTTTTTTGATACAAGTGTGACTGCTGGACAGCGATCGCGGCTTGCGCTGCTACTGCTTTCGCCAAATCGATATCAGATGGCAACCACTGACGTACTTTTTTACCTTCATGCAAAGTAATACTACCAATACATTTCCCATCGGCTAATAATGGCACAAACATTAGCGATCGCGCTGGCATTTTTAAAGGCAAATCAAAACCCCGCACATCCGAGGGAGAATGGCTCACATTACCAATAACCACAGGTTCATGTGTCCGTAGCATTTGTTGGAGGATGGGATTTTCCTGAATCGATGCTTGAGAATAGGGTAATCTCTGGTTTGGTAGGTGATGCTTGCTACTTGAATTATTGTCTGGGGCTGGCGCTCTTAAATTTTCTAGATGTTGAAAACTGTCATACAAGGCCACACACTCAACAAACTCATCTTCCTCAGTCCACAAAGACAAGACGCAGCCATCAACTTGTAAAGCTTGTCCCAATTGTTGGGTAATTGCCGCAAAAATATCTTGAGGATCTAAGCTAGAGCGAATTGCGCTAGTAATCGTATTAATCAAGCTCTCCCGCTTGGCAAGAGCACGTACTTGTTCGTAAGCATAAGCTTGAGACAAAGCTAAAGCTGCCTGATCCGCTACCATCAAAACTAACTGCACCTCATCATCGCCCCAGAAGCGAGGAACAGAACACTGGTGCAGCGCTAGCACCGCCATCAGTTCTTGTTGGCAGATCAATGGCACAACTAAACTAGAACAAATGTTAGCAGCAGCAAAAGCTTGCCCACGCTCACGCAGTTCGGGAGTGTTACCGTGAATGCGCTCATCATCGATCGCATCGTGAATTACCTGAACTTCGCGGGTTTCCCACACTGTCTGAGCCAAAAGAGGCAGAGGAGTTGCAGAGGATATAGCGGGCAGAGAGGAAAGACTTACTGCTACTTCCGCTCCGATCTCCTGCACCTCTGCTTCTTCAGAAAGAGGCTTCTGATAGATAAACCCTTTATCCGCCAACTGCTCATCTTGGAAGGGACGTAGCAGACAAACATCCACCTCCAACATGTGACCCACTGTGTCTACAATTGCTTGCAAAATTTGTCTGTAGTCTAAAGCACTGCGAATCGTATTGGTAACGGTATTCAGCAGCGATTCTTGACGGAGTGTGCGGGTAAGTTCGCGGGTTCTAGCTTTGAGGACATTGTGGGTATCCAAAGCTTGGCGTACCACCGCTTTTAGTTCCTCCGCTTCCCACGGTTTAGTGACATATTTAAATACCTTACCAGCGTTAATTGCTTCCACCAAGTCTTCGACATCGGTGTAGCCAGTTAAAATAATCCGGATAATATCTGGATATTGAGTTGCTGTTAGGCTCAAAAATTCTGTACCGCTCATCATCGGCATCCGCTGATCAGAGATGATCACCGCGATCTCTCCCTCTTGAGCCAGCAGATCGAGGGCCGCAGGGCCAGAGGTTGCCCTTAGCACCTTATAATCACGATAGAAAGTGCGGTAAAGCAAGTCAAGGTTGTCTGGTTCATCATCGACAACCAAAATTTTAGGCTTACTGTTTGCTTGGGATTTCATGCACCGCTTTCCTGCTGCAACGGCAGTCGGATAAAGAATAATCTGATCAGGTAAGTATTTTTCTGAGTCAGGTAAGAGCAGAGCATTTCGACCAATAGGGCTGTTTGGCTACATGACTGCTGAGTGTAGGAGCGTTTGCTCACAGAAATTCGTCTCAATTGCTTGTGCCGATTACCGTTTGCGTTGGTGCAGTGTAATTGCTTTCATTGTCAGTTTTAGTGTTACAGAGTCGACGCTTACTTGCCAAATCTTTTTTCACCTCCTGTGAGCAATGTCTGATAATACATACAGCGCTCATAGCCAGCTGAAAAATCCAGATAAAGCTGCATACTAAGTTTTCCCTCCACAGCTGTTGTAATAACACTTGCAGGTAAATTTTATTTATGGTAGTCATGGTAGAGTCAGTGAAATTAAAACAATAAGATTTAAAGCCAAAGTATACTATTAGACAAATACCTCTTTCTAATTTAGCAATCAGAACTATCATTAAGACAAGTGGTAGTGGTTGAGGAGTTAGAGATTAGGGATTAGGGAACCTTACAGATTCTTGTCGCAGTACCTGTACAGCCTATTTAGATGACTTAGTAGCAAAGTAGTATCAGTGTAGCGGTAACTGCAAAAAACAAGTTCAGTAGTGTAACCAAGGGTGGTTTAAAACCAGAGTTTGCCAATAGTGTACTTACTTAACAATTTTGGAGATGCTGCTTACAGACAAGTTATGCTATTCCTCTGCCCACTCGCTCAAAGCTCTATCACTTTACAGATGTTTTTGTGGCAATCAGTTTCATATTCTGCCTACCCAAAACAAGGGATGCAATGAATATACTGAATTTAAGGTTATAGATTTATGAAGTTGTAACTCCTAATACTCTTTCAAAAATACAGGTTATAAAACTCCAAATTAAAGTGTAAAAATTTGTTTAATCTACAAGCAAAAGCGAATTAGCAATATTGGTTCAGTTAAATCTCCTGGGCAACTCTATAAAGTTCTGATTTAGTTTTAATCTTGTTTTAGGATATTTGAGAAAATTTTTGTTGAATAAAATCAATACTAAACTAGCCTTGAAATATCGGTTTTTTCATCCATACCACCAACAGCCAATCGATCCAGCTTCCTGCCAATTCCAAATTCGTACAGCTACACCTGCTGATTTGATTGGTGTTGCCCAAATTATTACTGAAAGCTTTCACTCCCACAAGGGTATATGGGGATGGGCTTTTCCGTTGCTACGTCTGGGTATTTACGAAGACTTAAGGCATCGAATGGCATCACCTGCGCCCCGTCATCTTTGCTTAGTTGCCCTTGAAGCTACTACTGGTGAGGCTAATAACTTAGTAGGAAGTGTGGAAATGGGTGTACGCTACAGTAGTGATTCATGGAGCCAAGTTGGTGTAGGTTTTCCTTACTTATCTAATTTAGCGGTTCACCCAAAATACCGTAGACATGGTGTGGCTTCAGGATTACTTACTAGCTGTGAAAAAGTCTCTCGCGAGTGGGGATTTCAAGACTTATATCTTCATGTTTTAGAAAATAACCATCAAGCACGACAGCTTTATTTCAAGCTGGGATATCGAGTGCATAAGGTCGAATCTAATTGGAATACATTTCTTCTAAGACGCTCAAGCCAGATGTTATTGCACAAGCACCTGAGTGCTGATTCCATTATCTGAGTTTTGTTTTGGCAATTGTCAAGTTTTGTATTCTGTTCCAATTAATTCGATAAAATCTGTAATTCATAGCGGCAATCAAACACAAACTAAGCTAAACCACCTCTACCTTGAGAACCATAGTTATTTTGACTTAGAGAAAGCTCAAAACTCAAGCCAGGATTAAATAATATACTCTTATTAAGAACTCTAGGTTTTCAAATGAACGGGGTTTAATTAGAAATTTAGCCAATATTAGCTAAATATCCATATAAATCCGCTTTGATTTCGATGACTGACTTGGTTTAGCAGGCAAGAGCTAACGATAAAGAAGGCTCTTTGAGTTATACCGAGTTTTTTCACGCAATCAAATAAGAGTCCTAGAAATTAAAACTAAAACATATTTGTTAATTTACTCGCTTCGTAAATAGTTTTTGATAATTTTTTCTCAAAAGAATATTTGATTTAAACTTTTTACAAAAAATCTCCTCGTCCCTATAAACAAATTATCTTTTTAGTAAATATTTTTAATATTAAAAAATGTTAAATTTAGCTTTTGGGATTTATGGTTAGCAAATTTTTGAAAGCATTCAATATAGATGAAAATGGACTATAATGGGAAGATAGGTTAAATCGCGTTCAAAAAAATCATTACTTCCTCATAAGAACTTTGTAATTAATATATTCATCTTTATAAAAACTTTAAGAAAACACTCGTATAGTTTACAGACAAATCTAGTTATATCTCATAAAATATAATCACTCAATTACTAAAACAACGCCTATATATTGCTATTTTTAGTTGGATTGACCAGAAAGGTCTTGATAATAAAAGAATTCAAAAACTTGATTTGACATAACAGCTAGTTCCGTTTTGAAGTGCATACTACAACAACATTCATTAAAAGTTTAAAAAACATGGATAGCGAACAGCATCGACGCTATCAGACCTCTATGGTATCAACTTATTACCCTGAAACTACTTTCCTTGACTCTGTTGTCATGTCAGACGGAACTGAGCAATCACAAAGCTCGGATATCCTTACACGTTTGCACAGTGGAGAAGTTTTCATCGTCAATAGTCGTAGGCGAAATGGATTAATACTCTTTAAACGCTACCATGCAGAGTTTGCTGGGCCTGGGGCTGCTGTGGGTGGGGATTACGATTGTGATTGCCAAAAGGCACTGCCCATAGGTAATCTTTCTTTATTAACTCCTGAATCTAATGAAGAACGCCAGAAAGCCTACTTGATTAGGCGACAGTGGATTCGATTGATCAAACAAATTACAGAAAATCCACTGCCTGGGCAGCGAGTCCAGAAGATTCTCGATCAATTTGAACAATACTTTCCACCAGAAATAGTGGCTCTTTTACCGGATGTTGCCTTTGCTCTTTTAGTAGGTGTGCTGCCACAAACAGTAGGAGTAGTACGCCGTTTGGGCAGTGAGGTAAATAGCAGGTTTAATTATTGAGTAAATTGCTAAGATGACAAATTTGCCAAAGCAGCTTTTACTCGATTAACGGTGCGGGCGTTTTCTTCTATCGTTCCGACAGTAATTCGTAATCCTCCACTAATGTGCCGTACAAGAGTGCCGAGTGTTCTAAGTTTCTGGTGGAAAGTTTTTAAAGCAGCTTCTTGTGAATTAAAAGCATTTGGTTTAAGACGTAGGTAAATAAAGTTGGCAGCACTTGGAGTAATTTGTAGTTCTGGTTGCTGGGATAAAAATTCGATGAGTTTGGCTCGTTCACTCAGGGTTTGGGGAATTGATTTCAGCAAGAGTGTACGATTTTGTAAACCAACTAAGGCAGCTGCTAGGGAAAAGCTGGGGAGATTGTAGGGTAAGCGAACTTTTTCTAAAATGGCGATCGCTTCGGGATGAGCAATGCAATAACCAATACGGAGAGATGCCAATCGGAAAGCTTTAGAAAAAGTGCGTAATATCACCCAATTAGGATGCTGTGCTAATTCACCTACTAGGGTAGTTTGGCTGAATTCAAAGTAAGCTTCATCAATTACTACCAAGATATGCTGTGGCAAACTTCTTAACCATGTCAACTCTGCCGCAGTTAAGCTGTTAGCAGTCGGTGAATTGGGATGTACTACGAAAACTACTCGAATGGGGGGATTTTGAGTTTGTTCGATCGCAGACTGTGCAGCGCTAATGTCAATTTCAAAATTTGTTTCATTTCTCCCCACCGCCACTACAGGAATGCCCAAAGTTTGCGCCAAAATCCCGTACATCGAGAAAGTAGGATTGGAAACCAGAATTGAGCCTTCTCCTCCTAGACAGGTGGCGATTAATAAAGAGCGGATTAGTTCATCTGAACCATTACCAACAGAAATATTGGCAGCAGTAAATAAGGATGATGAGAGGGCGGCTGACTGATTAACGTACTGTGCGATCGCATCCTTAAGTGTTTCATGTCCGCCATCAGGATAACGATTTGTTTCAATTACTTGCTGATAAGTCCACGCCAGCTTCTCTTTTAACTCAGGTGGTAAATCGTAAGGGCTTTCATTTGTATCTAGCCGATCGAACTGTGTGGCGACAGAATCGGCTGTATCGCTGCTAGGATGAGGTTTATAGGCGGTGAATTGGGCTAAATCTGACCGGATGAAGGGAAGCATAGTTTTAGTCATTAGTCATTAGTCATTGGTCATTAGTCATTGGTCATTAGTAACTAACAAAGGACAAATGACTCAGAATATTCGTTATGTGTGAGTTTAATATTTTACAGCTTTAAGGTAATTGGCAAAAGAGGTGAATTGCCTGCCAAATTTCTTCCATAACATTACCCAAGGCGTGATCGCTGTCGAGCTCGATTACCTGCACCCAAGGACGAAAACGCGCAAAGTCACGACTAGCTTCGATAGGAATGACTTCATCCTTTTTGCCGTGCAAAATTAGCGTGGATATAGGACGTTGCAAAAGTTTTTCTTGGTATTGGGCAGCATCTATGACGAAATCGTAACTTAAAGGAATTAATCGCTCTTCCCCGTAGTGGTAGACCATGATAGATTTTTCTTGCTGCCAACGCTGTACTTCTTCATCTCCTAGCTTAGGCAACCAATGGGATAAAAATCCAAAAGCTGGTGCTAGCAAAACTAAGCGTTGCACTTGTAAATTTTGCTGTCCCAAGTGGGCGGCAGTTAAACCACCCAAACTTGAGCCAATCAGCGTTACTGGTGTAGAATCATTGTTTAATTCTGCGGCAACTTGAGCGATCTGACGAGTGATTGTCAACTGGGAAAAATCGCCTGCATTGAGATCGGGAATTTTCAGCTTTGTGTGAATTTGGGTAAAGCGATCGCTTATATCCTGCGCTTTGGCAGATTTAGGGCTAGAAGCAAATCCGTGAAGATATATGTAGTCCAAAGTTGTCAATAGTTAGGAGTTAAAAATTATTGAGTGTTGATAAATAAAGATTTATCAATTATTGTGGCTCACTTATAATTCATAACTCACAACTGCTCACTCCTAAGTTTTATTAGCGCATTGTGACAAATTCCTCTGCGGCTGAGGGATGGACACCCACAGTAGCATCAAAGTCTTTTTTGGTTGCGCCCATCTTGACTGCGATCGCTACACCTTGGATAATCTCAGCGGCACTTTCACCTACCATGTGAGCGCCTAGAACTTTGTCGGTGTTGCCATCAACCACCAACTTCATCATTGTCTTCTCTTGCTTACCAGTCAAACTGTGGTACATGGGGCGGAAGCGAGTGCGAAAAATTTTGACGGCATCACCAAGTTTTTCCCGTGCTTCGGCTTCTGTCCAGCCGACTGTTGCGGCTTCTGGGCTAGAAAATATGGCTGTGGGCACAGTTTCGTGACTGAATTCGCGGCGATTATTCCCAAATTCGCTATCGGCAAAGGCGCGACCTTCGCCAATGGCCACGGGAGTTAAATTGATTCGGTCGGTGACATCGCCAACAGCAAAAATATTCGGTTGACTAGTTTGACTATATTCATTGACTGCGATCGCACTTGTGGTAGGGTATCCAGGCCCTTCGATAGAACTAGCCACAATATCAACCCCAGCGTTTTCTAAACCTAATCCATCTACATTGGGGGTTCGACCGGTCGCTACTAAAAACGCGTCGGCAATTAGTGGTTCTTGGTCATCCCCTGATAAAGTCAGTTTCAACCCTTCTGGGACACGTTCAATTGCTTTCACCACATTATTCTTAATCAAGCGAATTCCGTGGTTCGTCATACCCTCTTCAATTTCTATACGGACATCTTCATCAAAACCATTTAAAATCTTTTCACCTCTGGTAATTTGTGTCACTTTAGAACCCAAACCGCGCATAATACAAGCAAATTCCGTGCCGATATAACCAGCGCCAATAATGACGATGTGTTTTGGTTGTTCTTTTAGATGAAAGATTTCGTTAGAGGTAATGCCATGTTCCATCCCTGGTAAATCTGGCTTTACAGGACGCCCACCAACAGCAATTAAAATTTTGTCTGCTGTAATTTTACGTCCATCAACTTCTACAGTGTGGGGATCTACCAATGTGGCGCGACCAGAAATTAGTGCCACTCCAGCTTTTTCTAAGAAGTTGATATGTAGCTGCGACAGCCGCCGAACTTCCTTATCTATAGATGTAATGAAATATTCCCAGTCAAATTCAGCATTACCTATTTTCCAGCCATAGCCTGAAGCGTCACTGAACAGTTCGGGAAAGTGAGAGCCATAGACCATGAGTTTTTTGGGAACGCAACCGCGAATCACACAAGTGCCACCAACTAAATCATATTCAGCGATCGCCACTTTTGCGCCGTAGCTAGCCGCTCGTTTGGAAGCCGCCAAACCTCCAGAACCCGCACCAATTACAAACAGGTCGTAATCAAAAGTCATAAGTTTATGTTCTCTTTAGCAACAAGTGAGTTCCTGGGAACTTACACACAGAAAGTGATTGAACTATATAAGGATATCCGGTGAACGCTGTGTAAGTCCTGTCCTTGATTTAATCTAGCGTTAGCAGATGCTATCTGGTCGTAGGGAATATCACTTTTTGCTTTGGCGGCTTGTAAAGGCAGTAGTTAACAGTTGTATAGTTCTGCCCCTAGTCGAGCATAAGTCTGTGCTATCGCATTGGAGCAGCTAAATTCCACAGGACTTACGTAAAATTATGATAAAACGTACTGCCTTCGACGTTCGCAGAGCATTTTTTACCCCCATTAGCAATTTTTATGTACTTGGAGAGTCAGTTGGGGTTACAGGTGTTGGATCTGTTGGGGTTACGGGTGTTGGGTCAGTTGGGGTTACGGGTGTTGGATCTGTTGAGGTTACAGGTGTGACAGATCCAACACCCGTAACGCCGATAGATCCAACGCCCGTAACACCAACACCTGTAACCTCGACAGATCCAACACCCGTAACGCCGATAGATCCAACGCCCGTAACACCAACACCTGTAACCTCGACAGATCCAACACCCGTAACGCCGATAGATCCAACGCCCGTAACACCAACACCTGTAACCTCAACAGATCCAGACGGGTTTTGGATCTGTTGAGGTTACGGGTTTTGGATCTGTTGAGGTTACGGGTTTTGGATCTGTTGAGGTTACGGGTTTTGGATCTGTTGAGGTTACGGGTTTTGGATCTGTTGAGGTTACGGGTGTTGGATCTGTTGAGGTTACGGGTGTTGGATCTGTTGGGCTATTAGGACGAGTTAGCTGCATTTCCTCGCCTTTTATTGGTGGCTGTGCTTCCAAAGCCGCAGCAGTTTCAGCTTGAACACTGGTGATTGCAGGATCGTTTGTAGGCACAGGACTCTGCCTGTTCAAATCAAGTTCCCGAACCATCTGGCTCGTTTCATAAAAATTTCTGAGATCAAAATCATATAACCTCTGAAATTCGCCTTTAACTATAATCACCATTTGCCCTGCTTCCAACACCTGAGTTTGAGAAGCTTTCTTGTTAGAAACTTCAATACCGCTATTTGTCAGCGCACCTACAATCGTAGTGTCTGTTTGTTGGTCGTAGCGTACAAATAATGCTGAACCACGAATTGCTGCTGCTGCATTTGGTGTTTGTATACGTGTTTGCCCCTTTCCTGGTGGGATGAGCAACAACACAGTCCCGTTTGTCAGTTTAAAGTCACGAGTCTTCGGCAAAAATTGAAATAACGCCTGTTCTCCAACTCGTGCCAAAGAGCCATCATTAAAACGCAAATCTGCTAGAGAAGCTCGGCCAGTTGACAGCCCGTCCCCAGGAGTCATTGCATCTAATTTGCGTGCAGCACGTTTCTTCAATTTATCTTTGGGTATTAGTTGTACGATGTTGCGGAGGTTCTGAATCTCTGCTCGCGTTAGAGGAGTTATAGCACTTACCCGATTTGGCAAAGGCAGTACTATCAGTCCCCATAAACCAATCACCAATAATGGAAACGATTTATAAAACATAGTTTGAGAAATTTTGAGCTTCAACTAATATCATAAAAATTAAATTTTAAGCTAATGCTAATTGTTGTAAGGGGTTTTTTAGGTAAATTAGTTTAAATTTTAATTTAGATTTAATGCATAAAATAATAATAAATAAAACAAATGGCTAATATTTGATTGTTTGAAAAAACTCAGCATACATCTATTACTTTTTTTCGTGTCCACATATTCCTTATCTATGCAAGCAAGTTCATCAATAAAATTGGATTCCTATATGTATTTAATTGATTTAAGTTTTCCTTCAGAAAATGAAATTGTATGCAATAAAGTCTGTGGGAGATTGAAAAGTTAGTATTTGATAGAAAAAATTAAACGAGAAGTACCTTACATATAATCCTTTATAATCACTTCAGGCAGAGGATCATTAATTATGGGGGACAATAACTTGCTAAGATTTGTTGTGAAATTACCCACTGGCTGTATTTCACTAAAATTTAAGCAGGAATTTTATCGGAGCATCTCAGTTTTACAAAAAAAATCTGGGCAAAATCCGAAAAGAAGCAATTTTAGTTTGTAGTTTCAGTATATACCTACAAAGCTAAAATAGATGCAATCAACTGTATCTTTGTAGTCGGAACTTCCGATACAGCTTGTGGGTCTACATTTGCCAAACGCAATCAATGCGATCTAACCAGATGCGACTCAAGAACTGGAAAAATTTGTTTTTTTGTATTTTGTTAACGTCCAGTGGTGGAAACTGGTGTTGCATTAGAGTAGATGCGGCAGAATCTACAATTACAGATGTTTTGCATACTAGTAATTTAGCAACTACACAGCTAACTCATGAGCAGTTATGTCATAAGTTGCAGCAAAAAGCAATTAATTCTTTGTGCAAGCTGTCGAGTGAGTCACATACTTTAGACTCTCGAATGCCGTTAAATCTGGCACAGCAAACACCAGAAACGACTCAAATCCCAGATCAAACCGAAGAACCTATAGATACTCAAAAGCAAAATGACCCGCCACAGCTAGAATCGCAGCCAAATAATTTGCCCATATCTCCTTCAGACTCAAAGGAGCAACTATTAAATTTACCTGAGACAGAGTATTCTCAAAGGCGAGAGAGGTTGATAGAGCTGCTACGATCGCCAAAACAACCGTTTGAATCTGATAGCGATCGCGAATTGGGGTTGCGGGTGCGGTTACGACCCCTAGAACAACAGCTACCACCACCCACAGAACAACCCGTACCTCAGTTTAAACCTATTGGCTATCTACAAGGACGTGTCGGCTACTTCCAGACGAGTAACATATTTTCCTCAAATGATAGTCCCATAGAAGATGGTTTAATTATTTCTGGACTGACACTAGCCTCTACATATTTCCCTTTGGGATCTAAGACTTTTGTAAATGGCTCAATTGATGGCAATCTGATTCGTTATATAAATCAGTCAGAATATCATTACAATCAGGTGAGATTCAATCTCGGTATTTACCAGCAGCTATCCCAACGAATGTTTGGAGAAATCAGTTGGAGCAATCAACATTTATTTTATGCCAACAACAGTGATCGCTTCGATAGCTTCAAAGCAGGCGATCGCTTTTTAAATGAAAATTCCCTACAACTGTCTTTGGGACGCCGAGATCCCTTAACTTCAAGATTAACCCTAAATAGCTACTACGAATTAAGTGTAAATTTTGCCGATCCCCAAAGTCGTAATCGGATAATCAATTCCTTTTGGGTGTCTCTGAACTACTACTTACAAAAGCCTCTCCAAGTTGGTATTGACTACCAAATGAATTTATCAGACTTTACACAGCGCGATCGAGAAGACGAATTTTATCGGATATTCGGACACTTAAATTACCGAATATCCGATACCATTTATATGAATGTCCAGGCTGGAGTAAGTTTAGGTAGTTCAACCGCCGAAAACATTGATTTTGATGGTTGGTTCTTCAGTATTAATTATGGTTTGCAATTAGGTAAGTTTTGAAATTTGTCCTTTGTCATTAGTCATTTGTCCTTTGTGATTTATCCTTTATTAAAAACTAATGACCAATACTTCTCTACGAGAGGCTGCGCCAACGGCTTCTCTTCGAGACGCTACGCGTAGCTTGCTTCCCCAGAGGGGTATGCTCAGTACAAGTGACCAATGACTAATGACTATAAATAGGAAATCCAATCACTCCAGCTACCAGCATAAAGTTTACCCTTGCTAATACCAGCTAATTCTAAAGAAAGTAAATTTACACAAGCAGTAACCCCAGAACCGCAATATACGAATATTTCTTCAGGTGTTTCTAGCTTTTCCCACCGACGGCGTTGTTCTTCTGGAGGGAGTAAGTAGCCGGAAGAGTCTGTAACTTCTTGCCAGGGATAGTTGACTGCACCGGGAATATGTCCGGCAATTCGATCGATTGGCTCTCGTTCGCCTCGGTAGCGATCGCTCTCTCTTGAATCTACCAATACTACCTCGTGGCTATCTTTCCGGCTTTTCACCGCTGTAATATCTACCACCTTTTCTGTTTGTACTTGAGAGACAAACGTACCCATTCGGGGGGAAGGAATAACATCTGTAACAGAATACCCAGCTTTTTGCCATCCAGCCAAGCCGCCATCCAATACTGCTATTTGCTCATGTCCTAGATAGCGCAACAGCCACCATAAACGAGCTGCAAAGGCAAAGCGCGAATCATCATAAGCTACAACTAAACTTTTTTGATAATTTACCCCAATCGCTGCCAATTTGTTAGCTATATCATTAGGGTTAGGTAAAGGATGTCTCCCGCCATGCTTACCCACTGGACTGGAAAGATCCTGATTCAAATCTAAGTAATACGACCCATCTATATGACTTTTTTGATACTGTTGTTGTCCTAGTTGTGGATCGGCTAAAGAAAAGCGACAATCCACAATAACGACTTGCGGATCTTCTAGATGTTCAAACAGCCAAGCTGGCGAAACAACAAATTGGGGACTTGTACTGAGCGAAGCCGAAGTATTGGGCATTAGTCATTATTTAGTTTTTTTATAAGATGTCAGACTTAGAGAATTTTACACCTAAGTTAACAGCAGATGGTTCTTTCACCTTTGTCTCTCAAGAGTTTGGTGAATCCTTTCACAGCCATTATGGAGCTACGCAGGAAAGTTTTTGCAAGTTTGTTGAACCTACTCAACTGGCTACAGCAGCGCAAAAACCGGTCTTGCGACTATTGGATGTTTGTTATGGTCTAGGATATAACACAGCTGCTGCTTTGCAAACAATTTGGGCAGTGAATCCTAGTTGTTGTGTTGAAGTAATCGGTTTAGAACTGAATCCAGCAGTGCCACAAGCGGCGATCGCTCATCAATTATTCGACAATTGGAACTGTAACTATATTGAAATTTTGAAAAAGCTAGCTTTTGAGCATCAAGTACAAACACCTTGCCTGAAAGCGAAGCTACTAATTGGCGATGCTAGAACTACGATCGCGCTAGTACGTCAGTCGGGTTTCTGGGCAGATGCAATTTTCCTCGATCCCTTTTCACCACCACAGTGTCCTCAATTATGGACTGTTGAATTTATTAAACATCTGTCATTGTGTTTACATCCAGATGGTTTATTAGCCACCTATTCTTGTGCTGCTGCTGTACGTATAGCACTTTTGTCTGCTGGCTTGGTTATATATTCTACCCCACCCGTAGGAAGGCGATCGCCTGGTACCGTGGCAACACATTCTCAAAATGCTGAGTCTAAAGACCATTTCCCAATCACTACCCTCTCAGAAGTTGAAAAAGAACACTTGCTAACTCGTGCTGCTATTCCCTATCGCGATCCTCAATTGAGCGATCCAACTGAAGTCATAGTCAGGCGGCGACAACAAGAGCAACAAACCTCTTGTCTAGAACCTGCCTCTCATTGGCGAAAAAGGTGGCTATTGGAAACACAAGGCAGGGATTCTATGGGAACTACTTTGTAGTTTGATTACAATATCATACAATATGCTACGCCTATGGACTGCAAGCCTAATTCAACGAGTTTTTACAAGCCAAATAGCTTATCTATATGTTAGTATTCAATATTACATTCTCTTTAACAGTACTGGAGTATTCCTATAACTGAGTAAAAACATTTATATCTAAATGATTACTATAAAGACTTTAAACTCAAAATCCGATATCTCGATATAAAGCACACAATCATAACGCTTTCTGACGCCACAAGGCGAAAAAATCTCCGTAAAAAACCTGATTTAACATTTGTGAGAATTTATCATACTGGAATTAGAAGCAAAAAATTTGACAACAAGATACACCTTGTTCGTAACATAAAAGATACATGCTGCGAAAAATACCGATCGGCAGCCTGACATCATGCATAATCCATATCGAAACTCTGACTCAGATACAGTCGAATCTTAAATTTTTTTTTAAATCTGACACTGTTAACTAACTTGTGCAAAAACTTGGAGTGCCTTTGTGATTCAATGGAAATCCAACTATACAGGCTTTACAGAAAAAATTGTTAATGGGTCAAACCCCATTAGCACAGTGAAGAGTATGGGTTCAAATCATGCCGTGGAATCGCAAAATGCGGAAGGTTATTCTTTAGGCTTATCTCAAGAAGACCTTATGCTTGAAGATAGGCAAGCAATGTCTTCTTGGATAAAAACTGATGTTAATTGTGATGATGATTCATTGGTCTCTAGAACACTACAAGCCAAAGGTTCTAAAGTGAATGGGTTTGATTTAGATCCGCCGAAGGTTTTAGTTGTTGACGATCATGCCGCCAGTCGGATGACTGCTGTTGCCCTCTTGGGGATGGAAGGATACGAAGTGATTGAGGCGGACAGTGGTTCTATTGTTGTGGGATTGGTAACTCAAAAACAACCAGATTTGATTTTGCTGGATGTCATGATGCCAGGAATGGATGGATTTGAAGTGTGCCAATTGCTTAAACAGGATGAGCAGACTAGGCTAATCCCAGTAATTTTTATTACAGCATTAAATGACAGGCGATCGCGCATTCGGGGAATTGAAGTTGGGGCAGATGATTTTCTCACTAAACCCTTCGATCGGGTGGAACTAGCGGCGCGTGTAAAGTCCTTGGTGCGGCAGAAGCGTCTAAACGAAGATTTAGACCATGCCGAACAAGTACTGTTTTCCATTGCCATGTCTATTGAAAGTCGCGATCCCAATACGGGCAACCATTGCGAACGTCTAGTAAAACGGGGACAAGTTTTTGGTGAATACCTCAACCTCTCCCGCTATCAAATTCGAGATTTGATGTGGGGTGGTTATCTCCACGATATCGGTAAGGTGGGTATTCCCGA
The DNA here is from genome assembly GCF_002246015.1 of Nostoc sp. 'Peltigera membranacea cyanobiont' 210A. Classification (GTDB taxonomy): domain Bacteria; phylum Cyanobacteriota; class Cyanobacteriia; order Cyanobacteriales; family Nostocaceae; genus Nostoc. The sequence goes on along the minus strand of NZ_NOLJ01000005.1, from coordinate 283,098 downwards.
TGCAGTCCTGCTAAAAAAAGGCAAACTCACCCCCGAAGATTGGCAAATTATGCAGCAGCACGTTTTGATTGGAGAAAAAATCTGCCAACCACTACGGAGTATGCGCGGTGTAATTCCGATTATTCGTCATCACCACGAACGTTGGGATGGCTCAGGCTACCCCGATGGACTCAAGGGGGATGATATTCCTTACCTAGCGCAAGTATTTCAGTTAATTGATATTTACGATGCCCTAACCAGTGAACGACCTTACAAAAGAGCTTTCACTTCAGCAGAAGCACTTTTAGTGATGCAAGAAGAAACTGATTCCGGTTGGCGTAACCCCAAATTAATGCAGCAGTTTGCAGAGTTTATTCGCTCTTGTCAGGAACAAGGGAGGAGTAGGGAATAGGGAGTAATGATTTGTAGCTGCTATGAAGAGTGCTGAGTTCCGAGTTCCTCGGCTTAGAGTTAAAAGACCGCCCACGAACGCGAGTGCGTCTCGCAGAGAGGGGCGGGGCTTTTACCATAGTGCGAAAGTACTGAGTACTCAACTTCAAAACTCAGCACGGGCTAAACCCTAGCTATCTGCTAACAGCACTCAGTACTGAGTATGGTAAAGAACGCTAATTAGTATGATGATAATCTTTGCTTTTTAGGAGTGAAATTATACCGACTCCTGAATTATGACTCCTTTAATATTTTCAGTCTTCTATAATTAGCTGGTATGATTTGAGCCGAGATTTTAAAGTACCAACAGCATTAATCACAATTTCACTGATAGCTGATAGCTAATTATGGTAGTTGTAGCAATTCTAGCGGCGGGACGCGGCACACGGATGAAATCACGCTTACCCAAGGTTTTACATTCTTTGGGTGGGCGATCGCTAGTAGAGAGAGTTCTCGAAAGTGTAGAACCACTTTCGCCCTCACGGCGAATCGTGATTGTGGGATATCAATCCGAGGAAGTGCAAGCCGCCATGCATTCAATTCCCAGTTTGGAGTTTGTCGAACAGACTGTGCAATTGGGGACAGGTCATGCTATCCAGCAATTACTTCCTCACTTGGAAAATTATACTGGAGATTTGCTGGTACTTAACGGTGATTTACCGTTAATACGCAGCGAAACTCTTAAGCAGATGTTACAAACTCACGTCCGAAATCAAAATTCTGCCACTATTCTCACCTCGCACCTACCTGACCCTACAGGCTACGGGCGCGTTTTTTGTAACGATGAAAATATTGTGCAGCAAATGGTCGAACACAAGGATTGTACGGCTGTTCAAAGACAAAATCAGCGGATTAACGCTGGAGTTTACTGCTTTCGCTGGCCAGATTTGGCAAAGGTGCTTCCCCACCTCCAGGCAAACAACGCCCAAAAAGAATACTATCTTACCGATGCCGTGACTCAGGTAGGACAAGTAATGGCAGTGGATGTGGAAGATTACCAAGAAATTCTCGGCATCAATGATCGCCTGCAACTGGCAACAGCATCCGAAATTTTGCAAAAACGAGTCAAGGAAAAATGGATGCTGGCGGGTGTCACCCTCATCGACCCCACAAGCATCACCATTGATGAAACAGTGGAATTGCAGCCGGATGTAATTATTGAACCCCAAACTCACCTACGAGGAAATACGGTAATCCAAACAGGAAGTCGCATTGGACCAGGGAGTTTAATTGAAAATAGTCAGTTAAGTGAAAATGTCACAGTGCAATATTCAGTAGTCATAAATAGCACCGTGCAGGCGGGAAGCCGAATTGGCCCTTATACTCATTTGCGCGGTCAGGTACAGGTGGGTGCTGGTTGCCGTGTGGGGAATTTTGTGGAATTGAAAAATACGCAATTAGGCGATCGCACCAATGCAGCACATTTGTCATATATAGGTGATACTGTTGTCGGCAATCAGGTGAATATTGGTGCTGGTACAATTACTGCCAACTATGACGGCGTGAAGAAACATCGCATCAAAATAGGCAATCGGACAAAAACTGGTGCCAATAGCGTTTTAGTGGCTCCACTCACCTTGGGAGATGATGTCTATATAGCAGCTGGTTCTACAGTCACAGAAGATGTGCCGGATGATTCTCTGGTGATTGCTCGTAGTCGTCAGGTGGTGAAACCAGCTTGGCGGAGGAAAAATGTTGAAAATGAAACCACAGATCAACATAAATAATTCATCGGTGTTAATCGCGGTTGATCTGTGGTTTTAGACTATAAACCACGATTTTTGCTAGATGTCTAATCTAGCTAGATTAGTAGTATAGCCAAAATCTCAACATATAACATACATGGAAGAACTGCTAGAACTTAGGCAATTTCTAGAACAAGGCAAAATCCATGAGGCGCTGCTGTTGGTGGATGAGTTAGAAGAAATGAGCCTCAGTGACAAAATCAATAAAATTGATAGTTATGGTGTGATTCTGCTCATCCATTTAATTAAACAAAAGGCCGAAAAACGTTCTACTCGCTCTTGGGATGTTTCGATAGAAAATACAGTACGGGAAATCAACAAAATAAACAAGCGCCGCAAATCCGGTGGTTTTTACTTGAATCAAGCAGAATTAATCGATATTCTGGAACAAGGATATCAAGTGGCACTGAAAAGAGCGGCGCTAGAAGCTTTTGAAGGGCGTTATGAAGCCCAAGAATTGGCCGCAATAGTTGACCAGCAAGAAACTTTAGCCGAAGCCCTGAAACTGATTCAACAATAGCCGATCAGTTCGTTGCCAGTCCATTCCAAAGTATCACCAATTTTTTCGCCATCGTGGTAGGCGGCGAGTAAGATTTCGCTAGTTTTTCCCCAAGCGATCGCTCCACTAGCATCTAAGGCGATCGCTCCCAAATCGCGTTTGTTCTCGTGGGCTTCCCCAAAGGAACGCTGCATCGCCTCCTTCAGTGACATCCCATCAGTGACACGCACTACAATCCGTGCAGCTAAACACTCATCGATGATATCTTCACCAATGCCAGTACAGCTAACACCAGCATTACTAGTCGCATAATTACCTGCTGGCATCGCCGAATCACTTACCCTGCCAATCCGCTCAAATCCCTTACCACCAGTAGAAGTGCCAGCAGCTAGCTTACCAGATGCATCTAAAGCTACTACACCGATGGTACCGCGTCCGGCATTGCTAGTTTCTAGCAGTTCGGGTTCTGCTACCACGCCAGCCATTGTGCTTTTAAAATTATCCTGGCGCTCTTGTATCCACTCTTGTAACCGCAAATCAGTTAAAGCGTTATAGCTGGGAATTTGCATTTCCCGCGCCAACTCAGCCGAACCGAAATCTGATAGCACTCGGTCTGGCGAGCTTTGTAAAAATTGCGCTAAATCAATCGGATTTTTCACCCGCGAGATATTAATCACACCACTAAACCGCCCTGACGCACCATCCATCAGGGAAGCACTCATACGAATTTGTCCATCAGATTGCAATACTGAACCAGTACCAGCATTAAAACGGGGGTTGTCTTCGAGCATTAGGCAACCCTGCACCACTGCCTCAGAGGCAGTTGCTCCTGACAATAGCAGAGAATAAACTTCTTCTATTACTGTATGGAGCGATCGGCGCACCGCCTCTAATCCGCCTTTACCGTGGAGAGAACTACCAGCCCCGCCATGAATAATTAATTTAGGTTGCACCTGTAACTCCATTAATCTCTTGCGCTATTTGCGTCTGTATTGCGGTTGGTTTCATTTTGAGCTTCAGAACGGCGACGACGACAACGTTCTGAGCAATATTTCACATCGTCCCAACAATCTTGCCACTTTTTACGCCATGTGAAAGGACGTTGACATACCGGACAGATTTTTGTAGGTAGGTCAGATTTAGAACGAACACGTCCCATATAAATACTGTGTATATGAGAATTTGATTTCTGAGGGAGATGGAAGATAATTATAACCAGTTTGCTAAGAAGGCAGGATAAATTCGACGAACAAATATATTGTCAATCTATCCTTAGACCTATTTGCAATATTTTTCTAAAAAGAGAGAAGCTTTGAATCTTACTATCCTTCTCTTTTAGGGACTTGCAAAAAATAAATTATCCCAAATTATTTCTAGATTTATAGGGGCGCAAGGACTTGCATTGGTTTCAAATTAAGGTTAAAGCCAGTCTAGAAAAAGCTTTTAGGAGATTATCTCGCTCTCTGTCGGAGGCTGGGAATGCCTAATGGGAGGCATTCCCAGCCTCTGGCTAGAAACAAGATTTTAAAGGAGTTTTAGCTTAAGTTGACTGATACCAATGAAGGCTATGAAACACCTCTAACCCGTCAGGGGTGTTTCATTTCCTAAAAGGTGCTGATTTACAAGCGTTTCAAGCAAAAAGATCGGGTGAATAAAAAATCTGATTGCACAAGAAAATGGTGATGCCTCCGGCAAGGCTTCTCTACGTTCGCGTAGCGTGTCGCAGACAGAGGCTACGCCAACGCCAACGCACTGAATTTGACTCTTTAAGATAGTAATTTTTCGATTACTATCTTCACCAAATTTATTGCCTATGCTGTTGGCAATATTCCTAATAGATCAAATTAAATAGCCCTGGAAGTTAGGGAATGTATAAGTGCCTAAAGCCATAGTGAAACACTTTTCAAACAATCTCTAAATATTAGAAAGTGTCAGTAACCTGATAATACACATCAAGATACTTTTCAAACAATCTTTAAATATTAAAAAGTGTCAATAACTTGATAGTAAACAGCAAGACACTTTTCAAGCAATATCTAAATATCAGAAAGTGTCAGTAACTTGATAATAGAATGTTTTTTCCTTTTGGAAAGAAAATTTACGTAAAACTACTATTCATCGAATTCTAATAGTGCTATTCTTTGTATGCTGCTAAAAAACAAGTTGTAGTGGCACGACAAGAAACAAGTTTACCTTACTAACTCTTAGGAAAGAAAATCATGATTATCAACGATCTTTCTCATGTAGAAACCGTTCTTGAAACCGAAAATGTTCAAGGTGGAACAGCTTTTGCAGATGCTGAAGCAATTGCAAAATCTCGTGGTAAAAACATCGCTATCACCAGCATTTTTACTAAGACTGTTGCTGTCTCCGGCAAATACAGCTTCTCTCTTAGTGCCGGTGCGTCTAGTTCTACTGCCGCCTAAATATGCCTTAGTCCTACAGTGGACTACAGTGCATTTTAGATAGAAAAATTGCTGAAAGTTCTCAAAAACTTTCAGCAATACATTTGTTTTTCAAAGAGAGCTTTTTTATGGAACGATTAAGAATTTCCGATCTCAGTTTTTGTGAAGATGAAGTTTCCGATCTTAGTCAAGTACAAGGGGGAGTCGCATCTGCTTACGCACGTGGTTATACTATTGCTAAAAGTAGCAGTTATAAAGTAGACAAAGACAAGGGCACTATTACAGCTAATTTTGATGCTGCTATTGCTGTCGCTGTTGCTGCCGCTATTACTGATGGTGATAAGGTTATTGCATCTGTCAATACATCGGCAACAGTTTCATAAAGCTGGCATAACCAAATTGTAGGAAGCTTTTATGGACATAGCTCATAAAAGTTTGTTAGGAATATTTCTATACCTCTATCTTGTACCACATATAGTAGTATAAGACAGTAGGTAAAAGTGACACTTCGGCGTTGCTGAATGACTATGCTTGTTTTTGAGTTCAAAGCTTATGAAAAGTCAGCCCAGATAACAGCAGTAGATAATGCAATTCTGACTGTAAAATTAATTCAAAATAGCTGTATTTGGCTATGGATGAATATTAAAAATACAGCTAAAAAAGATTTGCATGAATTATGGAATTGATTGTGCTATATTTGCAGCTAACTTTCCTTTTGCTAATGAATTTAACTCAATGGCAACACTTACCAGTTGAGAACAAGCATAGTCTTCTATCTCTTGGTTTTATGACAACTGTAAAAGGGGTACTTCGAGTTTAAAACGAGATCCACAGTTCCAAAAAGATTCTCGCCCTGTTGATTACAAAAAATTAGGGCAGAAACTTGTGGATGATCGAAAATCTATAACTTTTAACAACAAAAAAGCATTGGGCGATTAAATTAAGAAAGCGTCAATGACCTATACTATCGGCTAGAACACACGTTTGTAAGTGTGGCCGTGTAATGGGTAGGGACGAAAACGCAGAAATAAAATGCGATTCATTTAGTCGAAACCAAATAATCGGGGGATTACTCGCCTTTACAGGGTAATCCATGAGGATTGAGTTCGCATTTTAATCCCTTCTAGATGACAACTTCATTTTTATCGCTATTTATTTGCATTTCTTTAATGCTTGTCTATCAGGGTGCAAAATCACAAAATTATCTGCATACCTAATGACTTGGGGTTTCTATAAATGCCATTTCCCAGACCTGAATTTCTCTTAGTGCAAACATACTAAACAGACCTTAAATCTTATTAACCAATAACGCAGCCGAAGAAGCTCTTTTACGTTTGCGTATCGAGACAGCACCAAACATAGTGCAACTAAACAGCGAACCTAGAATTGTTGAGGGTTCTGGGATAGTATAGACACTCACCTGATTACTTTTAGATTCTATTAAGGTTAAACGAGTTAACTTATCGAAAGTACGGGAATATTTACCCTTAAAGCTAGTCAAAGCATATTCTTGTGTTCCGCCAAAATATTGATTAGAAGTCTTTGAATCAAAAGTTATGCTACTACTCGGTTCAAATACAAAAGCATCATTGTTGCCTATAGTTGATAAATTTCCAGAAATCTTGAAAGAGTCCAAAACCTCACCACTATCACTGTCCAATAACTTATATAAGAACTCTCCACGAGCATTTGCACGTTCAGTCAGTGCATCATCAATGGATGTTTTAAGGTTAAATAAACCACTGAAATCAAAAGAAAACTCTTTGTCTACTATAAAATCATAACCGATAATCGCAGCGAAGCTTTCCGCCGACCCTGTATAGCCATCACCCTGACCTTGAGCTTGGCTGAAGGACAAATTGGAGGCAGAGTTGTTTGCATAGATATTAAACTCAGCCTCAGCCTTAGCATCAGCAGTTACTTGACCACCTGTGCTAATTGCTGTGGTCTTATTATCAGTGAAAGTCCTAACAACATCTACAGGGCTGCTACTAAAGTTGTTGATGTTGAATTGTGACTCAGAAGATGCAAAGGTAGCAGCTTGGCTCGGTAAGGTTGTCAATATTGAAGTAGCGATCGCTGGAGTAACCAATGCCAAAAAACGCTTTACAACTTTAGTGTATTTTTTCATACAATTTTTTATTTTTCTTTTACGATGTCAAGATTGCAAATTTGTCATGCTTGTTTACTGCCTTACTAATGAGTAAGAACAAAGTATAGGCAAGCAGGATGGTCACCTTGGGAACTTTTCAAGCCAGGTTTGTCTTATGTAGAAGAAATCTTCTATTTAAGGACGAATTTTTATTTACCAGTTTTACACCTTTGCATAAGTAATAACCGTATAAGTAATTTAGTTATTAAATCTGGGGTGCAGTCAATTGGTTACATATTCATACTAGTCGTGCATCCACTAGTTTCTTGTAAAGCTAGAGTAAAAAAGAGCGTTTTTTAATTGGAATTTACGTAAGGATTCCGTAGGGAGAAGTTCACAAATTCAGTAGGGAGGAGTTCACATAAGTGATGTTGGTGCCAGAGCATCCTTTGATGAGTAAGCAATTCACTGTAAAATCAAGCAACGATCGCCTGTACCAATTATCGAAGTCAGGATTGGTATCAATGCGGTTTGCTTAAGGTGCATAATCTAAAGATTCTCCTTAGTCCCCCTTAAAAAGCTACGGTGTACACGCACTTGATAAGACTTTCCTCATTGCAAGTCCGAAACTGGGAATGCATTTATTGAGTCTCTGACTCAATATCTGACTGGAGTCACAAGACCTTCATTGGTGTCAACTTAAGCCCCAGCGAATGGAATTCGCGGCTACACAAACATAGACGCTTTGCGGCTTCCCGCAGGGTAGTCCGCCTGCGCGGACTAAAAAAATTGAGTGTTTGAAACCCACGGAGGTGGGTAAAGCCTCGTGTAGATCGGTTTCTAACCGCCCATTTAACGTTAAGTTGACACCTAAGACCTTGCGCCCCTACGTACCCTGCGGGACGCTTACGCGAACGCGGAGTATCCCGCAGGGATGGAATATTTTTTTAACTGGAAGTTCTTTAGGATCTGGGGTTAGGTCTATATTCAATTTCCAGAGAAGTAAAAAAGGTGATTGAATGCCTAATTCAGAGGGTTATAGTCTGAGAGCAGATGATCTAAAAGCTTACGTTCGTAAGGATTTAAAGATGAGGCTGTTCCGAATTCCTGTAATTTATGGTAAATAAAATCACCTTCAAATGTTTCGATACGTTCTTCTAACTCTCCATAGAGTTCCTGAAGGGTAAACTCAGTTGCTAAAGCTAAGGCAATTTGTTCTCTATCTTTACCAATTGACCGACTCTTAAATTGATAATCGCCTTGAGAATGCTGTGATAGTAGCCCAAGAGCGATCGCTAAAATCACCGTCTGATAAGCTAGTTTTAATTCTCTACCAGAACCAATTTCTTCTGGGATTAAATCAGGAATGTTTTCGTCTTCATCGATTTGTTCGCTCTGAGTTCGTTCATAGCAGTCTCGATAATACTCAATTTGACTGAGAAAATAAGCCGGAAAGCCCAACGAACGAGTCAAAATACACAACCGTTGCTCATCTTCAGCTACTAAGGCGGTTAAACTACGACTAAATCGGCTGTAAAACGCAAAAATTTGTTCTTTATCTTTTGCTCCCAGCCAGAGGGTAATCTCCCGTTGAGAAGTTGGGTTTAAGTTAGTGTCAATATCTTGAATTCGCAGCAACAAATTAGCGCTATCATAAAGTTGATTCAAACGCAAATTAGCTATATTGGCGGCAATTAAATCTGATTGCTTTAATACTTCGCCAATAGACAAATTACCCAATTGCTCGAACTGGTGACGAGCAAAGGGCATAAGTTGATTCTGAAATTCTTCAGCAGAGATTTTCCACGACTGAGAACGGCTCACCTGTTCCTGAGTAAACTTTTCAGTTGGTAATGTCGAAAGAAAACTTTGGTAATAAGCATCAATATCCGCATCAGTTAGAACTGTGAGGCGAATTTCGGAGAACTTCGTGGTAGCTCGATCGCGTTGAACAACCAAATTATTGTATATCTCAGAGAAATCAGACAGAGTTTGACGTAAGGTTTCAGTTCTTTGTTTAGCTGTTTTAATCAAATAATTTAACGCCTCGACACGGAGATTTTGGGCGTATAAATCGTACTCTAACTTTAATTGTTCGTTATAGCTGCGACGCAATTCTACGGCGGTTGCTTTAATAGTGCTTTCTAGGCGTTTAATTTGTTTCTGAACCTTCTGAATGCGATCGCGAATATTAGTGCTGTACTTGAGCCAAACTATACCTAAGTAAGTTAAAATTGTTACCGCAGTCCAAAGCAGATAACTAACTAAGTTAGCCCAAAACTTCTGCAATAATAGCCATAGTGTTGATTGACTGAAAATTCCGGTCAGAACCAGCAAGGCGAATAAAGCACCAGTAACCAAGATTGGATACACAATTAGATACTGTGAGCGAAAACGATTTTCTTCTGTTAGTAGTTCATCTAAGTTATCTGTAGCTGTTTCAAGTTGATTTTCAATGGACGTTAAGTGGTTCTGAGCGACAACGATCGCAGCTTCAGCTTGTTCACGAGCGCGAGCGATCGCCATAAAACGGATTTGTCGAGCTTGTTCGATTTCGGCATTTAATGCTTGACGATAGTCAGAAACTGCTGTTTCTAGCTCTTTCTGAGTTGTTTGTAGTTCTTGCTGTTGTTCTTCAGATTTTCTTTCAGTTAAAGCATCTTGTAATTGTTGCTGCCGCAATTTTAAAGATAGAACTTGATTGAGCAGCTTTTGAGTGTCTTCTCGATCGATTGTTACCTGCAATCTTGAGTCGAGAAATGCTTCAGCCGTTCGCAGTTCTGTAACCAGATTCTGGGATTGATCGCCAATGGCATCCGTTTGCAGTTCCAAATACAAAAAGGTCAATATGTTTAATAGCCTAACTCCTTCATTTAAGCCTCTAGGTGTAGCATCAACATAGCGATTGATACTGCGATCTAGGAAGCTGGTTAGGTTTACTTGTAATTGTTTACAACACTTTTCTAACGTGCGCTTATAAGAAAGTAGCTCTTTATTTTCAAATTGCCGATAAGCACGTTGCAATTCCATCCCATATTCCCGCGCCATTCCTGCCTGAATATCAATACGCGGATTAAAATCTTGCCAAACTGGTTTGCCGTTGTCTCGTTCTAATTGCAGAAAAGCATTACTGAAATCTTCGCTGAGGACAAATCCTTTGGCATCTAACAGGCATTTGCGGCTTGCTTCGGGAGTGAATTCTGCCTTCGGTAAAAACTGCTCCATGATAATATCGGCAGCAAAGGCAGCACTCAAACGGTTAATAGTTGTTTCTCCTGCGAAAAACAATTCTCCATAACCAAATGAACTATAGGCGGGTATTTTCCCCCGCACTTTTTGTGCGCCAAGCAATAAGCCGTTGGTTTCCGGTTCCACGGTGAGAAAACCTGCCAAAGCATCAGCATAGCTAGGCAAATTATCGCTCAGTCCCCCAATTCGCTCATCCATCAGCCAGCAGTTATCAAAAGGCGGTACTTTTTGGGCACCTGTAATTACAACGCCATTGATCATTTTGTAATCTAACTCTTTCAGGAAGGCGTAAGCAGCACCGTAATCAGCAGTTGTGGCTTGGGTAAATAACCCTGGCAATAACAATAAAGCTTCTAAGCTGTAAGGAATATCTGTAAAGTATTTAGAAAATAGCCAACGAATCAAGCGTACTATGTCAAAAACTACTCCCCTAGCAAATTGATTGCTGGCTGATAGCATGAGATATACTCGATGGCTGCTGCTGATTTCTACTCCTTGACGTTTCGCTGCGATCGCTTCTTTTGATTGACTAGCTGTTTTCAATAATTCAATCAGTGCAGTTTGCAGTTCGCCTGTCGCGTCGCTGAACTGGGTACGAATTTTGGAGACATAAGCTTGTTTACTATGAGTTTGAGCCAGATCAAAACTCGTGTCAGCAAACTGATCTAACTCGCCATTAAAGCCAAACGTTTGACCATCCCAAGTTAAGTTATAAGTTTGGATTAAACAGGTTTGATCGGCTGGAAATTTTTGCAGTTGCCGTTTAATGGCTGTACAAAAAGCGGCACTGTGAGGATCGAGTGCAAGTAAAATAGTTGGTTTTGGCATGGGGACACTCTGAGAGTGCAAACTATAGGGCTAAATAATCACATCTAAATCTTCCAGGTAAGCTTCAATTTCCTGGATTTCCATTTCTACCTGTTCTTGAATCTGGGCATCAACCTTGCCTCCCTTTAAAACCTGATTGAGGTGATTGATGTAGTTTTGCAAAGTAGATTTGGCTTTGTCTTGGTCTTCGTGGGTAATTCGCTCAACTTTGTCAGAAATTTCCTTAACTAGAGGCAAGTTACTTTTGAAAGCTTTAAATGCTGATTTGCGATCGCCTCCCAATGGCAAAACTCCGCCCTCTAATCTTTTCGCTTGTTCTGTAGAAACAAAATATTTTTTACTCTGATTGACAACCAATTTATAAGGATCGGGTGCTAGCGCTAATGCAAACCAACGCAACGCCCCACCGTCATCTTCTGGAGGAATTAAATTAGCTAAGTTTGTCCAATTGCGATGTAAGTGTTTGAAGACTTTATTCGGATCTAGGTAAGCTGACTCCAGTTCCCTCATTCCGTTGAATGCAAATAAGGGAACACCGACTTCCACCCGAAACAGCATCACTTTATGGGGTTCGCCTGTCGGTACGAAAGAAGGATTATTATTTCCTTTAGGCAAGCGATTAGAAAGAGGTGGATCGCTAAAAATTGTGTTGTTGCTCTCTACTCCGTAGTAATAAAATTCTGTGATTAAGTGCTGCTGTTGAATGGGAATTTCCGAGACTTCATACTGCCAGAGAGGAACTGCAAGTTTGCCAAGTTGTTGCAAATCTTGCCCCGCATCTTCGGGATTGCTATCTGCTAAAACCTGCTCAACAGTCATGCTGGTGAGAGGATAGTAAGCTTCATTTACAAATTTCAGAATTTCGTTCTTGACATCTTCAGCTTTTTTCTCACACCAATTGGTTAAAGTTTGAGACTGTTCTCGATGCCAACGGATAAAATCTTCGCCAGCAACTTTGGGACGTTTCGATTGCAGATTGATCCGCTGAATGGTGTGAATAAAAGGATTATCGTTACTTCCTTGACGATTGACCTCGTGATAACTCTGTTCTATATCTCGATAAACTTTATCTAAGTTGCTGTGTAGACGCTGACACTTTTCCTGGATTTGCTCTACCTTTGCCCGCAGTACACCATAGAGTTCAGCCGCTTTATCACACCGTTTCCAATGTAAATAAGTCTTCCACTTTTGGTCAGCCCGTTCTTTATATCTCTGACAAGCTGCTTGGATCGTGTTTTTATTTGGGAACCAAGTTTCTGCAACTTCTTTAATCTTTTCTTCTTGTGGTTCTAATTTCAAAGCATTGAAACTGGATTGCGCCTCTTGCGACTTATGCTGCACACTTTGCTGTAATTCGTCTAATTTTTGGGAAAGTTTGGTCAAAAATTCCAAAACATAAGCTAGCCCATTGGGACGATTAAGACTGCGTTCCCAGAAAGTTGCGATCGCAGCAGATGCAGTTTGCTCTAAGCGATAAAAACTCAATCCCAGTTCTTGAGCCGTCCGTTGTTCAAATTGATCTAACTGCCGTTTGTAGAGTTCTTTGATTGTCGGCAAAGCTGTGCGATCCTGACGGATTTCGCCAATTCTAAATTCGGGTTTCATTTGCCCGCCGCGATCGCTTTCAGTCAACGCATTCAGGAGAGTAGTAGCTTCTGCTAACTTGCAATCTTCTAAAAACCGGGTAATGTCGCTTTCTAAATCAAGTGTTGGGGTAGATGCCATCAACTCATTTTTTAGCAAGCTTTGAGCATCCTCTAATTTCATCCGCTCGTATTGCTGTACCGGTAGAGTTAGGGTAGCAAAGCCAAAACTACAATAATTGATATTGCGCCCTCGAACTTTTTCACCAGTTGCCAGATAAGCCCGAATGTTATCAGCAACGTTAGCAGCGTCTAAACCGATTTGAGAACCAATCTGGATGTATAAGCCATCTGCAACTAAATTTTGTAAATCGTCTGGACGACCGACTACAGTTCCATTTTTGTTAACCCCGTCAATTAAAAATACAGCATCAAAGGGAGGGCGATCGGCTTTGATTTTTTTAATGCCATAATCAATCTCAATGCTATTAGATGGTGACAATCCCCAAAAATGTTCGATTTCTTTGAGAGCGCCATAGGCATTAGACTTCACCAAGTGAGTTTGGGGAATATTGGCAAACACTCTGGGTAAAACAAATACCCCCGTAATATTAGAAAAATTATTAAGATGTTCTCGTGTTAAAAAAGCCGTATCTAAAAATGTGCCACTGCCCGTCCCACCAGCCAAACTGCCAACAATAAAAACTTCGACACCATCCCGACTGGAAACTTGAAAGTTCTCTGAAAATGCTTGTTTACTAGTGCGAATTTCACGGACAGTATTGATTGCTTGAGCAATTAAAGCATCAATATCGCCTACTTTCGCAAATAAGGCGAGCCGTCCCCGTGCCCGAATCTGTCCGGCACCACTGATCAAGCTGGTTGCTGGAATGTCCCTAGGCCACCATTCAGCGATGTGGTCGTTACGTGTTAGCGGTAGGGGATTTGCGACAGAAATTGCATAAAGTTCATTAGGTTCTAAGACAACCTTAGTTCCATCAGGTGATTTTTCTCGTTCTTGGATATTTTCAGTAGTATCAATAGAAATAAAACGAATAACTTCTGGAACTGAACCGTAAATATCTATAAATCGCTTTTTAAGTTTGAGTACGACTTCATAACCCGTTCCTCCTAGCCCGATAACAACGGTAGGACGAAAAACAACCGTGGGACGCACAACCGTGGGACTTAACATTCACTTTCCTGTGATATTATTCAAAAGTTTGTCTGCCCACTGCTTGTCTCAGAGGGTCTTTGGTGTTCAATCCAGTTAAATTGCAACTTAACGTTGCCAATCTCGATGATGTCCTCGTTGAAGAGTTCATCTGTATTTATCTTTTTAGTATTGACAAAAATTACACCTTTCAAACAACGTACATCTATATTCTTTTTGCCTAACCGCCAAACTGTGACTAACTCGGCATCAGAATTTGTCGCAGCGATAGCTGGTATCAAATCACTCAGGTATACTCTACCCTTGTGTAGGTTAGTGAGACTAATCTCTTCGTCTTCCGATGATTGTGGCAGTGGTTCTAGCACTACCAACGCTCCTTCTAAGCGTTTACGGTTGCGGAAATCTTCGACTAATTCCAAGGGAGTTTTGCGTTGAATCAAACAAACTACTATCAGGGCAATTAACAACACTAAAAGCAGTAAGAGCAACCAAATAACTATTTTTCGCCACAGTGGCATCAAAATATACAGATGAACTTCCGCACTGACAGGAGTAGCAATTGAGTTATCTGGGGTTAGAACTAAGGTGAAGGTGCGTTCGCCTGCAAAACTGCTATCAGTAATCTGCAACTGCACAGGAATTTTAGTTTCTCCTGGTTGTAAGGATATGGCTGCTGAAGGTTCTGCTATAGAAACGTCTTTGAAATTGCCTTGCAGTTGTAAGCTAGCTGTTCCAGATATATTGCTGCGAATTACAAAAGTTTGGGTTTCAGTGGTTTTTCCTGCTTCTATTGAGCCAAAATCTATCTTTGTCGGTTGTATTTGTAGTTGTGACTGAATGGTTACAGGTAGGTCAATTTTAATTGGTGCGATCGCTTGATCTGCACTTGTCAACACCAAGCGCAAGCTACTAGCGCCTCCCTTTGCCTCCGGTGGTATCTGTAAACGCACAGGAATGGCTGTTGCTTGATTAGCAGCTAAGTTGATGGTGCGATCGGGTGAAATTAAGCGAATACCACTTTGCTGAGGGTCTTCCAGTTGCAAACTTACCTTAGCATTGACATTACTAATACCATTAATATTGAGCGGTTCAGTAGTTGCTCCCGGTGATACTGGCGGTAAGTTGGCAGTGGGTAAATTAACATCAAGTTTGGGTTTAATTAACGCTGGTCGAATATTTTGAGCCAGTTGGTTTAGCTGAACTCCTCCAGGATCTCGCAATACCTGCCCCTTGCCACAAAGCGCTGGATTGCTAGCAAAGTCATTCAGTTGCTTTTCGTGTTCTTTTAATCCTAAAGATACAAAAAATATGTAGGGTTTGCATTGTTGCTCGCGTAGAAATTGGGTATTGCCAGGAATAGAAACAGGATTAGGAATACCACGCACATCTTCTAATCCGTCCGTCAAAAATACGATACTAACAGTACGACCAAGAGCATCAGCACGTTTATTTAACAGAGCAGAATGTTCTAAAGCCTTTTGTACAGCCTTCCCTGTATGAGTACGCACACCCTCAGCTTGAAGTGAGCTAATTATTTGCTTGAGTTTACCTCTGTCTGGATTACTGTTAATAGTAATATCATTGGCGTTTAGGGTGACATCTTTATCAAAACTATAAATAGTAACTGTGTCGCCTAATCTCGCCGTGTTAACAAATTCAGTAATAGAATTTTTTACTGGTTTAAAAATGTTTTTGGTTCCACCTACACCACGCATAGAAGCAGAAGTATCTACTACTAAAATCCAGTCAATTCCCCCTTTCGGAGTAGTCTGAGCAGATGCACTATAGAAGTTAGGGATTGATATTAGAGCCAAAGCAATAATACTTCGGATTGAAGAAAATTTCAACCAATGCTTGAAGAATCTAAAGCTCATTGATAGATTCCTCCAAACATATAATTTTTATATTGGTCTTTATCAAAACCGTAGCTTAAGAGTCGATATTTAATTTTATTGATGCTTTTAAACATATTATCGTAGTATCCACACATTCTTCCTAGCGGTAAACTCAGATTCAATAAATTGACAGTTATAATTTGATGCACTGATTTCATATTATTAGCTCATAAAGGTAAGCTCGTCCTGATATTTTCACCCATACATATAATTAAGTACAATATGTAATTTAAAAAAACAAATCTTACTTTAAATTTTCACAAAAATTATTAGATAAAATGGCGAAAACAAACTAACATTTTGATATTTCAAAAACACGAAAGCAAAGGAAAATGCTAATTATTTCCTTCGTCAAATTTGTAAATAGAGTTTATAGAAAATTTAGATAAATTTTGGCTGTTTAATTATTTTTTAATGGTTAAAAAATAGATAGCATTGATCAGCATTTTATCAAGTTATATGTTAACTATTATTATAATAAATGTCACGTTTTTTTGTAAATATCCAATTTATAAAAAGCTAGAATTTGAGTCATTTATGGAGTCAGTAAATATATACAAAATAGTTGAGATAATTGCCAAGACAATTTTATATTTACGTTTAATTATCCTTGACAGTTACAAAGATAAATTGTTAATGCTTGTAGTTATAGCAGCTGCCGTATAAGTCAATACAGTTCAGAATGAGCAACAAAACCCTGATGTAGAGACGTGATTTATTGCGTCTTGAAAAACCAATTATCTACACCAATCACCCTTAGCTCAAGCTCATTGCCATATAAGTAAGCTACCAAAAAATAATTAGCCACAGTTATGTTAACCTTCACTGTGGGAAAATGAAGCGCATCTGCGTTTAAATTTCAGCCCTTAATTTGCCGTGATTTCAGGCAAAGCTGCACTAAGAATCATGAATAGCTAACGGCAACAACAAGCGACTGACTACCCGATTATCTGGTAACTGATAGAAATTCAACTCTCCTCCTAGTTCTTGCATGAGGTTTTGACAGATCACCAGATGTAAAGCTGGTGGTTGGTCGAGCTTGGAAGGAGCAAGCACATCTTTAGGTGTATTATCATGTAGTTCCGTGAGTAGCTGTGGTTCGATCGCACCGTTATATGTGATCGATAATTCTAGGGATGTCTGATGTTCAGCCGCTCCAGTCGTAGAAGAAGAATATTTTATATCTGAGGGTTTTGACGCATCTAAACGGCGACACCAAATATCAATTCTGCTACCGGTTTGAGAACGGTTACAGGCAGTAACCAATAATTCATGGATAACTAATTCAATTTTGACAATATCACCAGCGATCGCCATTGCAGATTGAGCGCTAGAGGGAGGAACGCCTCTAACTAATGAAGAATTCTTGGGCGCTTCTTGCTCGTCAATTGGTTGTCCCAGTCCATGCACCCCAATCCACAGCTTTTGTTGTTTAAGTAAATTGTCGATGCGTTCGAGCGATCGCTTCAGTAAACTGGCTATGGGCATAGTTTCCCAACTAATATGTAGCTGCCAGTGTTCGAGTTTTAGCATTCCACTCATAGAGGTGGCTGTATGGTCTAACTGCCGCAGCAATAGCTGGTAGCGCATCTGAGTCAGTTCATTCGCAGGAATGCCCAGATCGTGTATTTGTTTCAGGGAATGGGCCGTTATTCTTTGAATTTCCTCTAGACGACGATGTTTGTACCAGTTGAGTTGTCGTAATTCTTCGGTTGTGGATTCTAAAAGTCGGGTAATTTGCTTTTCACGACGCCACCAGGCTAATTGAGAAATCAGAGTTGCTGTTGCACTGAGGTTTTGTTCTGACCAGCGACGCTCTTGATAGTCTACAAGCAACACGACACCAGTGGTTTCATAATCAGCAGTTGTACGTAATGCCATTACCAAAATTTGACTTTTGTCTGGAACATTCAACCATTTCCTGGTTTCTGGAGGTAAATTATCCACCTTCAAAGTCAGATAATTCTCCGTAACAAGTGCCCACTGAATTAAGGCTTCAGCCTGGATATAAATAGATACATCAGAAAAAATCCCAAATTGGCTATTGTCAATCACTCCAGGAATAATTTCTGCCCGACTTTCACCAGGTGCCCAGGATAGCATTAGCGCTAGGGGACAACCCAAAATTGAGGCTATTTGTTCGAGGGCTGTAGATTCTAAATGCTTTTTTTCGACCTCAATGCTGTTTTGGGATTGTGTCAGGATGCGTAAGCATTGCTCAAATGCCTGGGAAGTTTTTTGCTGTTGGGTGGTGCGGTTATGTAATTGCCACTGACGAACAATTACACCAATCTGTTGACTGACAGCCCACAGCAATTCTTTTTCCAAGGTTGTCCAAGAACGATGGGTGTCATGAGTAATCACCAAAAGCGCTGCTGGGATATGCTCATGAGTGCATTTACAAACAAGTAGCGATCGCACATTATTCTCTAATAACAAGGGTCGCCAGTTAAAAAAGCGTAAATCTTCATCTAAGTTCTCAATTTCCACCGCTTGAGTTGAACCTTGCAAAAGCTGCCCATCTAATTCTTTGAGGGTCTGAAGGGTAAATGTCAACGGCCGACGATTTTGGGGCTGACTTTGGTAAGTAAATTGATAATTCTTCTGCTCAGGGTCATACTGCAACAGCAAAAAGCGGGTAGCACCTAATCGAGCTAAAACTCTTTTAGCACAACTATGTAAAGTTGTTTGAAGGTCATGTTCGCTATAGATACCTTGAGCAACTTGGCTAGTGAGTTGGGCATCCTCTTGAATCTGTTTGATAGTGCTTTCCATGCTTTCGGTCGGTACAACCAGAGAAATTAAACCAGCAACACCCTGAACGAAATTTTTGTCTGTGTCTGTCCAGATGCGAGGTTCATTGCTTTCCACCGCCAGAAAACCGACTAAGTTCTTTTGCCAGATAATCGGAGCTGCTAGGAGCGATCGCACGTTCAAACGTTGCAGCAATTTAGCCGTAAAATGGCTTTTTAAAGAACTGCGGGCATCACCAATGGAGACTATTTGGTTAACTGCCAAAGCATAATAAAAATCGCTCAAGTCTTGTACAGTCATTCCTGCTGCTTGCTGACTGCTAGAATTGCGATCCATTTTGACCAGCTGATTGCTCATTCGACACCAAAAGTAGCGCCCTTCGCGCTCAAACCAGTAAACATTTGTCCGGCTGGGGGAGACAAATTTATGAGTTGCTTGCACCGCTGCTTCAAGTCTTTGATTCAGGTTGCTGAGGGTGCGTAAATTTTCTAGCAATTCTAATAATGGTTCGTCAGTGCGCCTGGTTTGCTTTTGCTGCTTATGCATTTCATTTTGATAAAGCACTGCCCCCAGTTCACCTAAAACCATCATCAAACGTGCTTTTGTTTCTCCTGTCAGCAGGTAGCCCCAGCGTTCTGAACCCAGTAATACCAAGCCCAAGCAACGGTCTTTGTAGCGAATCGGTAAAATAATCGTTCCTTGGATGTGGAATTTTTCGGCAACTTTTCGCCATTCGGCGGCACGGATTTCAGTTTGCAAATCAGCTACGCCCAAAGGATGCTGTTCAATTACTACTTGCTCTAATAAATCCCCAGGACTGAGAACAACCCTTTGGCGTAAAAAGCTCATGTCGCGATCGGGTGTGATGCCCCCTTTTCCAAATAATATGTGATTCAGGCGATCGTAAAGAGCAATCCAAATCAGTTTGTAGTCAAACTCTTCTTTGAGATAAGAAATAGTTGTTTCAATCAGAACGTCAACATCTTCTTCTTCTCTGAGGCTCTGGAGGACGCGCCCCAAAGAGAGGATCTGCTGTTCGGCGGCTATAGGTTTTTGTGGCTGCCCCATCTGATTTATTGGTTAACATAACTTGTAATATATAAGATGCCCAGAAAAGCACCCTGAGTAATATTGCCACAAGTGTTTAATGTTGAACCTGGACAGGTTAATAGGACATTAAGCTAATCGTCATTCAAATTGCATTCCGCATCTTTGCGTCTTTCTAGCGATTTGAACTATACAACTTAAAATCGCTACCTCCTGAATGTTTAACTCAAATTAAACAACTTTTGCATGAAGTATCTTTTATGTCCCAGTGGGTAATTTTCTTGAAAACCAAATACAGTGTAGCCTTGAGATTCATAAAATTCCTTAGCTTGAAAGTCTAATGTCTCAAGATGAACCCCTACACAGTTTTGCTTTTGACCTTCTTTTTCAGCAATTTTAAGGATATTGCTTCCAATTCCTTTGCCGCGTAAGTCTTTTTGAACAACTAGAACTCTGATATAAAGCCAATCACAACCGATTTCACCCAGAATTCCACCAACAATTAAGCCTGATTCATCTCGTGCAAAAACTGCTGTGGGTTGCCACTCTGACAACGGAAAAAAATGTTGATTGAACTGGCGAATCATTTGGATGACAGTCATCCGATCCTGCTGAGTTACTTCCTGTTCTACTTGAACTGTAATCATCCTGATTTTGCTTCTGGGTAAGGTTTTGAGCCTACTCGTACATAATTTCAGAGTGAATTCTGACTTCTGATTTTTGAGTTATTCTTTATAAAAGCTAATGGATATTTATAAATTTGCAATTAGTCCGCTTTTGTTCAATGTGGTAAAAACAGACCCGGAGTGGTTACATCAGCAGACGATTCGCAGTTTTAATTGGCTATCGCAAACGCCTTCTAGTTGGGTAAACCAACGCTTAAAGAAGTCTTTATGCCTGTACGATTCACGTTTAGAACAAAATTTGTTTGGGCTAAACTTTCCAAATCCGGTAGGGTTAGCGGCTGGCTTCGACAAGGATGGAGTCGCTGCTGGTATTTGGTCTAACCTGGGTTTTGGCTTTGCAGAACTAGGAACTGTAACTTTTCAGGCACAGCCCGGAAATCCGCCTCCCCGTTTGTTTCGCCTCCCATTGGATAAAGCTGCTCTCAATCGGATGGGCTTTAATAACAGTGGTGCAGCAGTAATGGCGGCACGTTTGTCACAAGAAAAGCATGAGTTAACCCGATCGATACCCATAGGAATAAATTTGGGAAAATCTAAGATAACTCCCCTAGAAGCAGCCGCACAGGATTATCTCGATAGTTTTCGTTTACTCAAGGATTTGGGAGACTATTTTGTTGTTAATGTCTCTTCTCCCAATACACCAGGGTTACGATCGCTCCAAGATGCTTCTATGCTCAGTGCCATCTTAGATTTATTACAACAAGAAAATATTGCACATAAACCAATTTTTGTCAAGATAGCGCCCGATTTAGATTGGGTTGCGATCGCTGACATTATTTCTTTAGCTAAAACCTACCAACTGGCGGGAATTATTGCCACTAACACTACCATCAGCCGTGATGGACTAAAAACCCAGGTGATTGACCAAACTGGCAAATCACCCCAGGAAGAAGCCGGCGGAATTAGTGGTAAACCATTGCGCGATCGCTCCACTGAGGTAATTCGTTTTATTTGGCAGCAAACCCAAGGACAAATGCCAATTATTGGCGTTGGTGGCATCTTTACTTCTGAAGATGCTTGGGAAAAAATTACTGCTGGTGCTAGCTTGATCCAGGTTTATACAGGCTGGATTTACGAAGGCCCAATGATGGTACGCCGAATTCTAGCTGGTTTACTTTCCAAGCTAGAACAAAGCGGATTAAATTCCATCAATGAAGCTGTGGGTTTAGAATTCAAAAATTAACGAAGGCAGGAGGCAGAAGTAAGATTGCCCGTATTCTAGAACTGCTGCGACCAGAGGGAGCAAGGGTTTAAGACAACAGCACTGAACTCTAGTTCAGGGCTGCCAAATCATTCTCGGTCGAATAAAGGGATGATTTTCCCCTCCCGCCTCCTGCCTCCTGCCTCCTGCCTCCTTCAACCTTCTTCCTCCACTGGGAAAAACTCTTTAGTTTTTTCCGAGTATGACCAGGCAATATTATCAGGGTCTTTGCTGCGACTCCACTCAGGAAACTCTGGATCGTTTCGCCGTTTATAAACCGTGCTGGAATAGACATTTAGCCGTTTCGCAAGTTCAGATTGAATCAGAGAGCCAAAAATTAACTGTTTTTCCAGCGATAGTTTAGCTTCCTCATGTGTTTGCTGTGGGAGTGATTCAGTTTCTAGTTCTTCCTCCTGTGGGGTTGGTGGTGCTAAGAGCGATCGCGCTGTTTTAGTAACTGGTTGAGCCGGAAGTTCTTTAACAGGCTCACTACTATCAAGAATATTGCCGAGAATGCTAGCAGTTATAAAGTAATAAGACTGCCCTGCATCTTCAGAGTTGACTATACTGGCACCAAATTCCGAGGCTTTACTATCCAAGTAGCGTTTTGCCGTTGTTCCAGGAAAATTGCCCTTGATTGCCAAGTCCATTGGCGTCAGTCTGCCCTGATTTTCGCGAACCAATTGATGAAAAATTGGGTTAACTCGCACAGTCCACTGTTGCCATTGATATTCCTGCCAAAGCTTGAAGGCAATTACCAGCACAATTACCGCCAGTAAAATTCTCCAAGTGGCAACTAGGAAAATAATCAAA
This sequence comes from Nostoc sp. 'Peltigera membranacea cyanobiont' 210A, assembly GCF_002246015.1. GTDB lineage: Bacteria > Cyanobacteriota > Cyanobacteriia > Cyanobacteriales > Nostocaceae > Nostoc. The sequence continues at coordinate 260,698 of NZ_NOLJ01000005.1, read as the reverse complement.
AACGAGATGGGCAAAAGTAGAACGAGAAAAGCCTTACCGTTACCTTCTATGGGTTTCTCACTCATGCCGATTTTTGCCAAGTGAATTTTAGTAAATAATATTATCTATCTTGGCAAAAATTGTGTCACTTTTTTGTATCTTTTGGCAAAGTTGCGGCAAATTTGCCGGCAAAATCTTTACTCAGTAGGTGTTATAGGTTTATCACCCTTCTGCTCATATAAGATTGGTCTGCGATGCCTACGGCGGTAAACTACGCGCAAAAGTTTTTGACCAGAGAAAATAAGGGGGTTGAGATGTATGGCGATCGTAATACATCTCAGATAATATCCCTCGAAATTCTAAGCGACCGTTTACTTGTAATCCTCAGACTTTTTTTCAAAGCAATAATTCTAAATTTGCTTGCCAGACCCTTGACAACAGATAATACATATACTACATTTGTAATACAAGTCAACTTTCATGAGGGAGTTAGCTTTCACCAGTAGCGAATAGCTCAAATGGCAGAGCGCCCACCTTGCCCGGAAGGGCCGACGAATCGAGGGTTATCGCATATAACAAAAACACCCTCGAGCAAACTTCTGGAGGTGTAGGTAAAAATCCTACTTCGTTACAGCAAATTTAATGCTGAGTTTTGAATTTATATGTGGTGGGTAGCTCAGTGGATAGAGCGCCTAAATATCCTTATTCACACCTTGCCTGAAAAGGCCGACGAATTGAGGGTTATCGCCTGCCAAGCGGGAGGTCGCGGGTTCAATTCCCGCTCCACTACACCAAATCAGTGCTGAATTTTGAATTTTCATGTGGCGGGTAGCTCAGTTTGGTAGAGCGCTAAACATCCTTGTTCACACCTTGCCTGCAAAGGCCGACGAATTAGGGTTATCGATTAGGGTTCGAGAGGTCGCGGGTTCAAATCCCGCTCCGCTACACCAAATAATTTTGGATTAAATTTAAAATCCAAAATCGTTCGACTGAGCGTAGCCGAAGTCCAAAATCCAAAATTTCCATGTGGCAGGTAGCTCAGTTTGGTAGAGCGCCGAAAAACATCCTTATTCACACCTTGCCTGAAAAGGCCGACGAATTAGGGTTATCGCCTGTTAAGCCGGAAGTCGCGGGTTCAAATCCTGCTCTGCCACCTTTCATTTTTGCCCGCAAGGGCCGGGAGATGAAGTCATGAATTACAACTTCTTCACTAACAAGAAGACTACAACACCACAAAATCAACCTATCCCCGGTCGGGAAGCCGAAATGGTTCAGGGACGTTCCGGCGGCTGGATGTTTGATGCTGGCATTTGGAAAATGCTGCGCCGTTGTTTGTTGGTTGGCACAGCAAAAAGCACTTACTACGCTGGTAAACAGGAATTAACTGAAGATTTTGTGACAGTTGTCAGACAAGCTGTTACCGAAAATCCCAGCCGTGCGGCAGAAGAAATTTTGTATGCTAGCGATGGACGCGCCATCAATAACAGTTCGCCTATCTTGGCTTTAGTGCTGCTATCGATGGGTGAAGCACCGGAAGCAAAACAGGCGTTTGGTGAAATCTTCCCGCAAATTGTCCGCACTGGTAGCCACTTCTACGAATGGTTGAACTATACCAAATCTCTGCGGGGATTTGGCAAAGTAGTACGAGAAGCTGGTAAAACTTGGCTCTCAAGGGAAGATGTCAAGGGTTTAGCTTATCAACTGTTGAAATATCAACAGCGTCAAGGCTTCTCGAATCGGGATGCATTGCGGTTGTTTCATGTCAAACCGCCTACAGAAAATCACCGTCAACTATTTGAGTGGGTAGTTAGAGGCTGGGAAGAATTGCCAGCAGATATCCCCTCAGAAGCGTTGGCGCAGATTTGGTGGTATGAGTGGCTGAAGCGGAATCCTACCCAAACCCATGAAGCTATTTCCCAAGGACGCTTAACCCACGAAATGGCTGCACCTGTGGGCAAAATGGACAAGCTTGCTTGGCAGCTGCTATTTCAAGAAATGCCAATAGGTGCAATGCTGCGTAACTTGGGTTCTTTAACTGAACTAGGTGTGTTACGAGCTGATGAAAACGCTAATTTGCTGCAAGTGGAAGCAGTTCTTAACAACAAGGAACATCTGCGTAAAGGTCGCATCCATCCAATTGATGTTTTGAAAGCACTCAAAACCTATCAATCTGGTGGAACATTAGGACGCAGTAAGAAAACTTGGAATCCAGTTCCTCGAATTGTGGACATTTTAGAAAAAGCGGTTGAACTGTCTTTTGATGTTGTGCAACCCACAGGTAAAGTGTTCATGCACGCCGTAGATGTTTCTGGTTCTATGGGTAGCATGGTTGCAGATATGGGACTAACTTGTTGTGAAATTGCCACCACAATGGCACTGGTGACAGCAAAAGCAGAGAAAAACTACATAATTCGCGGCTTTGCTACCGAATTCCGTGAATTAGGTATCACTGCTAAAGATAGTTTTAGTTCTGCGGTTCGCAAAGCTAGCAACCAAAACTTCGGCGGAACGGATGCATCTGTGGCTTACGACTGGATGATTAAGAATAAGTTCAAAGCAGATGTAGTCTGTTTCTGGACTGACTCGGAAAGCTGGTCTGGAAATAAGCATCCAAGTCAAGCGTTGAAGGAGTACCGCAAAAAGGTAAATCCCAACGTCAAGGCGGTGTATGTCACCTTGACACCTTACCAAATTACTTTGGTAGATCCTGAAGATTCGCTGTCTTGGGATTTGGCAGGGTTCGACCCAGGTACGCCTCGGATCATCCAGATGCTAGCTACGGGTGAATTGTAGATATTGCTGAAGGGTAAAGGATGAAAAACTTTATCCTTCATGCTTCATGGCGGGTTATCCTTGTTCGCAACTTGCCTTTCGGGGACGAAGAATTTAGGGTTATCGGTTACGTCTCCACCATTGTGGGGATTAGCGGGTTCAATCCCCGCACCCGCCTTTGTTTGATTTTTACCTTACGTAAGGGCACAAAGAAGAAGGCGATTTAATTTTTGAATGGTCGTTTTTCTATTTCAGCGATGGGTAAGAGTAGGGTGTCTTCGATGTGCGATCGCATTTTTCAAACTTGTCAGTTAAAAATCTGCTAATTAAGTCAAAAATGTTGCTATGAATGTAGTGTAATATTCTTCATTTGTTTTTAGACTATGAATTGCTTGTTTTACCTCATCAATTTGTTGCTCAAATGACAGCTTATCAAATATTTGTACTGCTTTTTCTAAGTTTACTTTGATTTGATCAAAAGCTTCTTTACTTTCGTTAATTTTTGTAATTTGATGTATAAATATTCCCGTATAATCCTGACATTCAGCTAACGAGCGAAGTAAATTAATCATTAATTTATCCTCTTTAACTCTCGTCGCTATCAGCAAAGCTGTTTGAAAAAAACATTGACTTACTTTCAAACTTCTTTGGTAATACTCAAATTCCTTGCTACTTGCTACAAAATTTCCTTCTCTGTCATCGATTATTGCTAATACTTGTGTACTTAATGCAAATTGATAAAGTACTATACCTAAGTTACTATAACAATCAACATATTCAAAAACCATATTTCTGATAGTTTTCAAGAAAGGATTATCTAATACTTTTGGGTCTTTTCTTAACTCTTCAAAAGAATCTGACCCATAAAATTCCATAGCATGATAAACAACTTCTAAAGCCATTATTTCCTGTTTAGTAAGTTCTTGTTTTACTGCTGTTTCTGCACTTTCTATATTTAGATACATTTGTTCTTGAGCATCATTGACTTTCGTACAATTAATTTTTGGGATAATTGTTTGACAGTTATTAGATATTAATGTAGATAAAAATATTCCGGCTTCAGCGTGACATTGTTTCCAATCATTTGTTAATTTAAGTCTTTCTATCGCTTCTTGGCGGATAACCTCATATAAATAGTATCCTTCACTGCTAAACTTCACTAAAGCCCTGTTTTTTAAATCCCTGATAAATCGTCCTTTATTTCGCTCATCCCAAAGTAAGCAAAAAACTCCTTTTTCAGATATTACAGAAATATATTGATAACGGTAACACCCTAATCTACATAAAAGTTTATAGGCTTGGGCATTATCTCGTTTAAGTTTATCAAACTGACGTTTAACAAGATTTTCTAACTTTGCATTTATTAATAAATCATTTTTGTATTTCTGCCAATATGCATTTAAATCACCTTTGAATTCCTCACCTTTAATATCAGCACAAATAAGAGACATAGCCTCAGCATTTCCACCATAGGCTTGGTTAATCTCACTAATAGCATCTATATCTATATTGATATTATTAATTTTAAAAAAATCTTTCCATGCATCTACTTTCAAACCTTCCAAGTGATAAGATTTAATATCCTCTGATTTTAATCTATCATCATGCAGTGGCTCACGGCTTGTAATAAATGTAATTGATTTTACACTAGTATCAGCTAACGATTTTAATAGTTCTACATAGTCGATTTGATGTGATTCTATGAATTGACCATTTATAAGCGATGATTCTAAGTTATTAATTAAAAAGCCAATTTTTTGAGTATGAAGCTCACTTTTAAGTTGCTCCAGCATCGTTGGAAAACTTAGTTCCAACATTTTTAAACCTTGGCGCTCAAACCATTTTTTAGCTAACTTAGTTTTGCCTACACCACCCTCTGCCTGTATTAAGATAACTTTTGCACCTTTGTTAACAAGGTTGTTGAGGTGTGCGATCGCATCCTCACGCCCAACAAAATTAGGATTTTCAGATGTCGTGCCTTGAAACTGCTCTGTTTCAGGTTGAGTGTCTTGAGATAAATCGGCTACTTCTTGCCAATCCAGATCCAACTTAAAGCAAATTTCCTTGAAAACTTGATGTTTAACAGGTTTTCCTGCCAGGAAGTTTCCAATTGGCTGACGAGTCCTTAAATCCACCTCGCTTGCAAATTCATTTTGCGTTAAACCAGTGCGTTCAAAAGCTCTTTTTACCTTTTCTAACTTTTCTGGAGATACTCGCAGAGATTTCATTGCCATAGTCTAACCACACAGCCTGTGTCTACTTGAACCACTGAAATTGAAAATCCTACCTAACTAATACCCAAAATCACGCATTTCAAGAACTTTACCCCTACTCAATCTTATACACCAACCCTCGAAGCTAGTTGATGTAGTCATTCACAACACTTATGAAATCTACCTACATCAACGGACGATGCTACTATCAAGGTAATAATGGCGTTCTTCTTCCTGCTGTCACCACAGTTTTAAAAGCGACACAGCCACCAAAGTCTCTAGCCGCCCTTTCCCATTGGCGTAATAAAGTTGGCGATGCAGAGGCAAATCGAATTGCTGCTAACAGCCGTCACCGAGGAAATGCCTTGCACCAGTTGCTTAAAGAACACCTGCAAGGTTACTCGCCCAAACCTGACAACAGCCTGATTCAGCCTTACTGGGATAGTGTTCAATCTGTGCTAAACCAACTTAGCGATGTTCAACTGGTTGAGCAACTTGTGCCTAACTATCAGGAACTTTACGCCGGGAAAGTTGATTTAGTTGCACGTTACCAAGGTGTTCCGCATTTAATTGAATGGACTACAGCCGAGGAACCAAAACTGAGAATTGATAAGCTTTATGACAAGCCTTTACAACTAGCTGCTTATGGTGGTGCGATAAATCGGTATTATAGCGATCGCCTCTTTAACTGCAAAATTAACCATGCTCTCATTGTCGTAGCCTTGCCAGGTGAAGAAGCAGAGATTTTTGAATTTGATCGTGCAAGGCTAATTCATGTCTGGCATCAATGGCTTAATCGGCTGAATTTTTTCTTCAGTGCAGTTGCTGCGTAGAAGTGCGATCGCCTACGCTCGGACGGAAGCGATCGCAATTTTTTACAAGCACAACGCAAAAATTTGATTGCTCATCAATTATGCAACTCCCGAATGATTAATTAAACAATTGCCCCAAGAAATTTATAATTGGTTTCCAAAAGATACCAGTTAACACATAAGGAGCATATTGCAAGATAGATAAGCTAGGCTTGAGTGAAGGCTTCATCGGTAAATTTTCTAACAAAAAAGGTACTATACAGGTGAGTCCATAGGCAGTTGCTAAAGCAGTAGTGAATTTAGGAGTCTGACCTGGTATAGGACTATAATAAATACCCAATAGGATGCAACAAATCATCAAAAATTGCTCCCATAAAAACCATGATTGCGGCGACAAAAAATAAATTAACCTCGGAAAGCTTTTATCAATTTTTTGTCGCATTCCCAGCAATACTGCCCAAGTCGCTGCCCCAACAATGCCATCATTCTTCAATCCATAAACTCTTTGAAAGCGTTTCACTGCTCTTTCTGTTGCACTGTCAAAATAGCTCGTAGGTTCTTTTTTCAAAAAGCCTTCATCATAAAGGATAGTTTGCAGTTCCTTAACCGCCTTCCTTAATTCTGGGGACTTAATTTTTTGACTCCGAGAAAGTTTTGGGTACAAAAGGCAAGCCCATGTCAGTGGGCCAACCACTCCATCTGCTAAAAGATTATTTCTTTTTTGAAATTCTTGTACTGCCTCGTCTGTCTCTAAGTCAAATTTACCAGTAATCTCTGCAAGTAAACCTTGAGTTTTTAATCGCTCTTGCAATTCGTTGATTGATTCTTGTACAGACTTTGGTGTAAACTCACGGTAAAGTGTCGGAAGTTTATTAAAGACACAGACTTGTTTTTCTTCAGGAAAATAAAGTCGAGCTTGTTTTAGACCAACCAAGATACTTACAGTTTGAATTAGTTTATTCATTCAGTACTCCTTTGTTGTCAGAAGTGAAAACGATAATTCAGCCAGAGTTTTTCGTTGGTTGTCAGGATAGATGTTCCATTTGGATGCAGCCTGTTACCAACAATGATGAACTTAGTAATTAGCCTACTAAATTGACCCTAAATAGCGTAATTAATAATGTTAAAAATTTGTTATTGAAAAATTATTAATACAACATGGTAAAAGTTTTGTTAGTTAAAATGTTGCTAACCAACATTTAACAACAAAACTAATAGGGTGATATTTATGTCAGATCAGTCAGAGCGTGGGAATCTGTCTAAAGCTTGGTATCAAAAGGTTTTACAGGATTGGGATATAGATCGTTTACTGACTGACTTGGAGTCTAAAATTCAAGAGCGATACAGGCAAAATTCTAAAAAAGACCTGTTACTTGGGTTGCTATGTGGGTATAGCTTGACAAAGATAAGTCAGGACTTGTACAGAGATAACGCTGGTGTAAGAGTGGTATTGAGCAATATCTATCGAGATATTGAAACTTTGACAGGAGAACCCGATAACAGCGTCAGATCAAGCAACCTTATTTACATTCTTGAGATGTATGGATATCGCAGAGGTGTTGCTGCATCTAGTACCGAAAGCGCCTCTATTCCCCACAATCTGCCATCACCAACCTACACAGAATTTATTGGGCGCGAGGCAGATATGAAAAAGCTACTGGAAAGGCTTTTGCCGATACATGGCGCTCACATGATTACAGTACATGGCATTGGTGGTGTAGGGAAAACGGCGCTGGTGTTAGCAGCTGCTTACTTGTGTTTAGAAGCTAGTAACGAAAATAGTTCTGATGCACCTAAATTTGATGCAATTATTTTCACTTCAGCTAAACAACAAGAACTGATTCCCGATATGATTTTGCAAAGGCAGCAGGGACAGCGTAACCTGCGCGAGATTTTTCGGGTGATTGCCAATGCCTTAAACGACTCTACAATTATTCAATCTCCTCCCAATGACCAATTTGAGCGTGTACGCCAATGTCTTTCTAAACAGCGAACGCTTCTGATTGTGGACAATATGGAAACTATAGAGGACAGGGATGAGGTTATAGAATTTCTATACAATTTACCCATTTGTGTCAAAGTAGTAATTACTACCCGCGAACGAATTGCCCTGCTGCCAATCAGTCTGCGAAACTTGCCCCTGAATGATGGTTTGCAGTTGATTCAGCAACAAGCTGAAGAAAAAGGTATAACTATCCAGGATAAAGACTCTAGCTTGCTCTACGATCGCACTGGGGGAATCCCTCTCGCTATTGTCTACGCACTTGGTCAAGTTTCTAGTGGCTACCCTTTGAACTTTGTATTGGAGCAGTTAGCCTCCGCTAAAGGCGATGTGGCTCGTTTTTGCTTTGATCAATCTGTGCAAGGTACAAAGGGACAGCCACCACACAAGTTACTCATGTCACTGGCGATTTTTCCTGACGCTCCTATTCAAGCTGCTGTAGCTGAAGTTGCTGGGCTGACATCCGATCCTGATTCTGTCAGTAATGGCTTGGTACGTTTGCAGCAACTCTCGTTAGTGAATTTGAACCCAGAGACTAAGCGATATGAGATGCTCTCTCTGACTCGTGAGTATGCCTTAGCACAATTAGCTGCTTACCCAGATTTTGAGAGGGAAGCACGGATGCGTTGGGTGAAATGGTATCTAGATTTTGCTTACAGTTACGGCGGAGAAGATTGGGAAAAATGGATACATTACAACAGGTTAAAGGAAGAGGAAGGAAATCTACGGGCAGTACTTTATTGGTGTAAAAACCAAGACCATTATGCAGAAGTTAGGGATTTGTGGTTGCTGTTGAACCACTACGCCAATCTCTATGCTTATTGGGACGATCGCCTTGATTGGTTGCAATGGCTGATAGAACAATCAGAACGACGTGGTGAATGGTCATCTTTAGTAAAATTTATGATCCGCAAAACCTGGCTGCTAATTCGGGACTGTTCACCCCAAAGTCTCACGCAAGCAGACGAAATATTGCAGCGAGCATGGGTTTTACGCGACCATGCAGATTCATGGGTTCAAGCTGACTTAGCCGAAAATATGGCTAGACTGCGAATCAGACAGAATAATTATACAGATGCACGCCACTGGCTAATGGTAGAAGAAAAATTAGTGATTGAGGCAAATCTAGACGAGCGACAGCACATCCGCTATTTTATTCCTGTTCTTTATCATCGGGCTGAAATCTTTTATTCAGAAGGTGAATATTTTTTAACAAAGAAGCTATTTCAAGATGTAATGAAAAGTGCAGAAAAAATTAATTGGCATCGGGTGATTAATTCTGCTCAAAATTGGCTTGCTGACATTGCCATTGAACAAGGCGATCGCGATGAAGCTCAAAAGCTATTAATTAAAGGCTTAACTGTCGCCGAAAGTAGCAATAATAAACGGCGTTTAGCTCGTTATCAACGTTCTCTAGCCCGTTGGGAGAGAAGGTGGGGAAGTGTCCAGAAAGCTTGCCAATTGTCAACTCAGGCTATTAATAGTTTTGAGCGTTTGGGAATGACAAGGGATGCAGAGGAGATGCAAACTTTACTTGATTGCCCATAATTATCTGCAAACAACGCATTTCCGGTTAGAGAGACGCGATAAATCGCCGTCTCTACAATGGGCTACATTTTACCGTCAGCGATCGCACTTCTAAATCTTACAAAATAAACAAGATACGTTGTTTGTCAACACAATGTAATATAGCTTAGTAAGAATTGCGCGATCGCTGTTCCTTTTATATCTAAATATTGTCCCTGCATTCCTTCTCAAGGATTTTCTGAGGATGATTCTGAGTAAGATTTTGTGGGAATGCCTAAATCGTCTAAAGTATTCATTAATAAGTCATCTTGTGGAATATAGTCTCTGTGTTGGGAATTTACCAAATCGTCAACAGCTTTAAGAGCTTCAAGATCCTTAAGAGCTTCTGATGCAGACTGATATCGCTCTTTGAAGTCATCCAGCACCATTTTACTGAGAATCTTAGCTAGGGAGTGACTTACCTGAGTGCGTAGTTTACCGCCGTAGGCATCACTCCATTTGATTTCCCCATCAGCATCTCTATCTAGCTCACGGGGTGCTACACCAGTCAAGGCTTTAATCCCAACCATGCCAACTGCATAGATATCACTACTGTACTGTGGACGCCCAAAACATTGTTCGCTTGGTGCGTAACCCTGAGTACCAATACCAATGGTGAAAGGGGTTGACTCTTGACGATCTAGCTGTTTGATGCCGACTTCCTTAACGGCTCCAAAGTCAATCAACACCAGTTTTCCGTCTGAGTGTCGCCGGATGATATTACTGGGTTTAATATCCCGATGAATCACGTGGTTTTCATGGACAAATGTTAATGTTTGCAATAAGTCCCTGATAATTTTGATCGCTGCAATTTCTCCAATTGCTCTACCTGCTGGAAGTTCTTGATTTAAAGGATGACCAATTATCTGTTCTTGGACTAAATAAAATTCTTCATCTTCTTCAAAATAAGCCAAAAGTTGAGGAATTTGAGCGTGCCTTCCCAATTTTTCTAGTGTTTGTGCCTCTGAGTGAAATAAACGTCTGGCAAGTTGCAATCCTTCTGGTTTGGTGTTGGCTGGTTTTAGTTGTTTAACAACACATCGCGGATTACCAGGACGTTGGGTATCTTCGGCAATATAGGTTTCACTAAATCCACCGGAACCGAGAACTTTGACAATTTTGTAGCGTCTAGCCAAAACTTTTCCTGATAAGGCTAAATCTCGTTGCTGAATTAGGTGTTGGAAGTCATCTTGTTGGCTGATAATCTCTTGGACAACGGGTGAAGTTTTATACTTCTGAAAAATGTCTACTAATTGGCGTTTTCTGATGCTTTCTCTGATGACTGAGGTTGCCAAATAGCAAATTCCGGTCATGGCGATCGCGATCGTTGGTACGCTAGTGGGAAAAATTAACTGACCATAGACAAATAACCCATAACTAATTCCTCCCCAAGCGCCAGACAGGGCGAGGCTATAGAAAAATCTATGGATGCTACGCTTGCGTCTGCTAATCATCAAGGCTGAACTGCCAACTAGCATTAGTACAAACAAACCCTGCAATGGTGGACTCTTAATTCCTGGGGCGATCGCTTTCCCTAACATCAAAGTTGCGATCGCATTGGCGTGAATTTCTACGCCCGACATCGGTTCAGTGCTATTACTACCAGCGACTGGATAATAATCATTATGTAACTGATCTGTTGCACCAATCAGCACGATCTTGTCTTTGAATACCTTTCCTTGCTGCAAATAGGTATTCCAGTTTTCCGGGTCGAGTACGTGCCAAAAAGGTTTTTGCTCAAATGTACCCGCAGGCCCCCAAAAATAAATGCGATCGCCCTTTGTCCGGGGATAATTTACTTGTGCTGCCTTCAGGGCTGCTTCATCAAAAGAGAGTCGCTTTTTGCTAAATAGATTATCTTCACCTAATAATTTGGGAAACTCACTCGCTAATCGATGAACTTTTCCATCTACTTCTAAAGGAAAATTAACTGAACCAATGGATACTGACCCTGTACGAAACATTTGTTGTGGGTCTGTCAGTTGCGTAAAAGACCCTTGGTGCGTCTGGGAATTTTCATAGACGGCTGCTAAGGTAACTTTATTGCCATATTTTTGCAATACTGCCTGAAATTGGCGATCGTCTGCAACTCCATAGCTGCTTGCCGTATCAAAAACTACATCTAATGCTACAGCACGGGCACCTGCTTCGATTAATTTTGCGATTACCTGGGAGTATGCGGCCCGTTTAAAAGGATAAGATTTCAGTGTTTCTAAGTAGGCATACTGTTTTGGATCTGTTTTATAGTACTGTTCGGGAACCGATATTGACTGATCGTCTATTGCTAAAATTACAATGTCTTCTGGAGGCACAATCGGCCCGCGCAGTTGAAAAAAGCCAGAAAGCACCTGATTTTCCATCAATTGAACCAATTCCCCACCAGAAGCGCTCAATAGTGCGCCCCCAATTGCCCAAGTACCTGCCAGTAGATGACCTAAGCGAACCATCCACCGGGAGTGGCGAGCAGATGCTGTTGAAGTCACTTTTGTTGGTTTACTTGACAGTCTATTGGCAGTAGAGACATAGTTTTTAGTTAAGGTAGACGTAGGTTCTTCTGCCATATCGTGTTACTGATTGATTTTAGTCCAACACTTTTATTTATTCAGACCGCGTTTTAGTGTAAGCACATTGAAATAAGACTTAAATGATAATCTTATACATTTGTAAAGTATCTTCTATTCATCAACAAACTTTTATTGGCAGAGCCAGCCCCCAATAAATTTTTACTCAACCACTACTTAATTTATTCTTTTTCTGTTGAATGAGTTACAAGTAGTGATTGTCTCATAGATCGGAGCCGGATATACTCTACCTGTGAATTTGGTTGTGGCAAGATTTTACCATTACCTAACCAACAACTACGTTACTAACTGGGTGCTATACCAGAAGCAGTCCCAAGGCTGTCTTCTGTCTCTGGTGCAATGTTGGTAATCTCCAGAAAGCGTGTTCTCATACTGACAGCTTTACCGAAAGATAGGCATTCATTTATATCTTACCTTAAGCAGATGTTATACCTCTTTAGGAGTAAACTTTAGTGTTATGCAGCGATGAATGCTGTTACTGGGTCAATTTTATGGGTAGATTTTGATCGCCGAGTGGCTCTTGCAGTGCTGGAGGTGAATCAGGTTAACACCCAGGATCTCAACTCCAATATTGCAGGCGTTTTTATGTCTTGAAAGAGGTAGGATAAAAGCTATAGATAAAGAACTACGTTATAGATATTAGCAAACAAGGCATTTGAAAATTGCTATAATCTATTGTTCCATCTAAATTCATATATATTATTAGGTGTAAATTTGTATGGGTTCTCCAATGAATCGTCTATCTATTTTTGTAGATGGAAACAATATGTTCTATGCTCAACAAAAAAATGGCTGGTTTTTTGACCCGCGGCGAGTCTTAGAATACTTCAAACACGAGCAATCAGAAACAACATTAATTAATGCCTTCTGGTACACTGGCTTAAAAGATCCACAAGACCAGCGAGGTTTCAGAGATGCTCTAATTAGTCTAGGATATACAGTACGAACTAAGATTCTGAAAGAATATTATGATGATACGTCAGGTCGTTACTCGCAAAAAGCGAATTTAGATATTGAAATTGTTGTAGATATGTTTAATACAGTAGACCAGTATGACCGAGTAGTATTATTCAGTGGTGATGGAGATTTTGAAAGAGCAATCGAACTATTACGCTCAAAAAATACACATATTACGGTAGTATCAACGGAAGGAATGATTGCTAGAGAACTACGCAATGCTACTGATAGATATATAGATTTAAATGATATCAGAGATCAAATAGAAAAAACTGAAGGTTAGTAGCTTTAACAATTATTTACAAAAATAAGAGTAAAACAAAAACTAGGGTTGAAGATATATTAAGCCTCAAGTAAACACTAAACACCAAACGGCAAATGACAAACAAAACAGATCGAATCATTATTTTTGATACAACATTGCGAGATGGAGAGCAGTGTCCGGGAGCGACTTTGAATATAGACGAAAAGCTAGTTATTGCCAAACAATTAGCGCGTCTAGGTGTAGATGTAATTGAGGCAGGCTTTGCCTTTGCCAGTCCCGGAGATTTTGAAGCAGTCAAGAAGATTGCTCAAATTGTCGGGACAGAAAATGGCCCGGTAGTTTGTAGTTTGGCAAGAGCCATTAAAGCAGACATTGAAGCGGCTGCGGAAGCATTAAAACCAGCAGTTAATGCCAGAATTCACACATTCATTTCGACTTCTGATATTCATTTAGAGTATCAATTGCGAAAGTCACGGGCAGAAGTATTAGCGATCGCCGAAGAAATGGTAGCCTATGCCAAGTCCTTCATGACAGATGTCGAATTTTCACCGATGGATGCGGCTCGTACCGATCCAGAATTTCTGTACCAAGTTTTAGAGCGTGCGATCGCAGCTGGTGCAACAACAGTTAACATTCCCGATACTGTAGGTTACACAACCCCTAGCGAATTTGGGGCAATGATTAAGGGCATTATCGAAAATGTCCCCAACATCGACCAAGCGATTATTTCCGTTCACGGCCACAATGATTTAGGCTTGGCAGTTGCTAACTTCTTAGAAGCCGTGAAAAATGGCGCACGGCAACTAGAATGTACCATCAATGGCATTGGCGAACGAGCTGGCAATGCATCACTAGAAGAATTGGTAATGGCGTTGCACGTGCGGCGGCAATATTTTAACCCTTATCTCGGCAGACCAGCAGATTCTCAAGAATCCCTGACAAATATCGACACCCGACAAATTTACAAAACCTCACGCTTAGTTTCTAATTTGACGGGAATGTTAGTACAACCAAATAAAGCGATCGTGGGGGCGAATGCCTTTGCCCATGAGTCTGGGATTCACCAAGATGGCGTCCTGAAAAACAAACTCACTTACGAAATTATGGATGCCCAATTGATTGGCTTAACTGACAATCAAATAGTTTTGGGCAAACATTCAGGTAGAAATGCTTTCCGCACGCGGTTGAAAGAATTGGGCTTTGAACTGTCGGATACTGAGTTAAATAAAGCCTTCGTTAGATTTAAAGAAGTAGCAGATAAAAAGAAAGAAATTTCTGATTGGGATTTGGAAGCGATCGTTAACGATGAAATCCAACAAGCACCCGATTTGTTCCGGGTAGAGTTAGTGCAAGTTTCCTGTGGTAGCAACGCCCGTCCTACTGCTACAGTTACTCTGCGTACCCCAGACGGCGAAGAATTAACCGATGCTGCGATCGGTACTGGGCCAGTGGATGCAGTTTACAAAGCCATCAACCGTGTGGTGAATGTACCCAACCAGTTGATTGAGTTTTCTGTGCAGTCAGTAACAGGCGGTATTGATGCCATTGGAGAAGTGACGATTCGTTTACGTTATGAATCTAAAGTGTTTTCTGGTCATGCAGCGAACACAGATATCATCGTGGCATCCGCACAAGCTTATGTAAATGCGTTGAATAGGTTGTATGCATCTTTGCAAACTCAACAAAAGCCAGAGGAAGTAACTGCACAGAAAGTCTAAGATCGGAATCTGTGAAACTGCCAGTTTTTAGCTGATGCTAACAAACTCCTCTCCAACTTTGGGGAGGAGTTATTTGTGAGTTCCAAAAAATCGTTGGAAATTATGCTGACAGAAAAACATATAATTATCAGAGAAGCTACTACCAAAGAAGATTCACTGATTGCAAAACACTCTTACCAAATGTGGCTAGATATTGGTGTTGATGAGAGTAATATTCTTCTGGAGTGGCAGAATATTACCCTCCAATTTATAGAAGAAGCGCGTCGAGATTTGTTTTACAAGGCTTTTGTTGCAGAGATTGATAATACAGTTGTAGGTTCTGTAAGTTGTCAACTGTTTGCAGGCTTATACCCGAATATTTTCAAAGATGAATACCGCAAGTTTGGATATATTTGGGGCGTTTATGTTGAACAGTCTTACCGCAGACAAGGAATTGCCAAATCCTTAACTAATAGAGCAATTGAATATTTAAAAGCGATCGGTTGCACGCGGGTGGTTCTTAACGCCTCGCCATTGGGTAAACCATCAATTAAAGCTTGCAACTGTCCTCTGATAGCTTCTAAAAGCGGCGACTTACCTTCCGTTACCCGAAATTCTTCTTCTAAAAGCACAGGTAACATCAAATGTGTGCAGAGTTGTTGGTCTTCAGTCTCAGCCATTGCCCATCCAGCGATTCGACACGCTAAACTGGTTTTACCTACACCCCCTTCACCACCAATTACTAGGCAGCTACGTTGTTTCTCGAAAGTTGAGCGCAAATTCTCATTCATCAGTTGGGGAACTGTTGTACCATCCAGAACAACGGGAATGGGAATGTAACAGGCGCGACTGCTAACTGTATCCTTTTTGGGAAATTGTTCGCGGGCTGCTTTGATATATTTAGTTACCCACGCATCTAATACTCTGGGATGGTAATGAAACCAGCCAACAAATAGCACATATCGCAGAGGTACATTGACGCTGATAAATGGGAGAGAAAAATCTGTATAGGGTTTGAGGGCGTTATTAATTTTCAACAACCATAAAGGGGCTATCCGCAAGAGAATTAACCACACGGAAGGTAATAAGATCAGGTAAGCGGCAATTCCCAAGAGTAATTTATGCCCAAATAGCCATTCTAGAACTCTATCAAAGAGGCGAGTTTCTTTTTCTGCTTTCAGGGCATTGAGAGGGCGACGTATCAGCCTAGTGTCCGTCTCTGTGAATTTATCTTTGTGTTCTTGGATAGTTGTCAATACCTGCTCAAAGTCTGAGATGACTTTCTGCAACTTTGAACTAGGTAAAGCATTTGCTTTGTCCTGAAAGCCTGCTGCTATTCCTCCTAAACCTTTGATAGCACCTAAACGCACGTAAAACTGGTTATCATTCAACAGGGCAATTAAATTCGGGACAGCCGATACTGCTTCTGTACCCATTGCACCCAGAGCGTAGGCAGAATTGTAACGTACAGTGGGGTTCTTATCTTTTAAGGCAGCAGTTAATACTGGGACAGCTACTTTCGCTTCTACACCAATTTTCCTGAGTGCAGAAGGAACATAAATGCGAACGAATTGCTCCTTGTCTTGTAACGCCGCCATCAACGATGGAACTGCTGCTTTGGCTGCTGTACCAATATTTCCTAAAGCTAAGGTGGCGTACAGGCGGACTTGTCCATCTTCATCCTGCAATGCGGCACTTAAGGCAGAAACGGCTGGTGCTGCTTCTGCACCCAAATCTCCTAAAACCGAAGCGGCGTGCCAGCGAAGATTAATATCCTGATTTTTCAAAGCTTGAATCAGAGACGGCACTGCTGGGGAACCGATATTAACTAATGCATCTGCTGCAAGGCTTCTGATGTGGGCATCGTTATCTATTAGCTTCTCAATCAGGGGAGCAATTTTGCTGTCAGTAGTGATTTGCGCCCAACTATTGCTTGTGCATAGTAGGAACAGTGTCAGGCATAAGACAACTACCTTGAGCGCACTAAGTAATACTTGTCTGGTATGCTTTGTCATTGAATCGGATTGAATCACCCGATGAACAACTCCAGTCAGAGAAACTATACCTAAGATTGTAATCTAACTGTCAATGTGGGTTAGCGATGTCTACGACGGGCTACGCCTACGCACTGGTTTGCTCCCGCTTTGCTCAAGCTTGATTAGCATTAGGATTTAAACGCATCATAATTTTCTCTGGTTCTGTCAAATTTTTAAACCCATAACAGCGATAAAGTCCATGAGCATCTTTTGTGCCTAACAACCACCTTGACGAAACACCTTGGTACGAGGAAGGTAAATATCGATGGTTATGGGTAGCAATTACAAAATACAATTGCGGTTTACCACATCGGTAGTCATCGCCAGTAAAGGTTGTTACGCCTGAATGCTTACGGCATTTATGGGATGGTTAGTTACCAATCAATAATTGCTTTTGATGTAGCAATGTTGTTAGAATCTAGATAAGAATATTAATTCTATAAACTAAAAAATATGTACATCCAAATTAAACCAGAACTAGAGCAATTTATTCAGGCACAGCTTGCAAGTGGTAGATTTACTAATGCAGATGATGTCATCAATGAAGCCTTTAAACTGTTACAAGAAAGAGAGCAGCGATTTGAAGAATTACGGCAAAAAATTGCTGTAGGAACTGAACAAATTGCTAAGGGACAAGTAACTGACGGCGAAGTTGTATTTGCCAGATTACAAGAAAAAATTCGTCTAATTGCTGAGGAGTCCTCTGAATGAGTAATTATTCATTTTCAGATGTAGCAATTCGAGATTTAGATGAAATTTGTGAATATATTGCTCGGAGTAGCCCAAAAGCAGCTAGTAAGCTTTTTGATGACATTCGCTCCAAATGTAAATTAGTAGCGAGTTTCCCCAATATGGGAAAAAGTTATGGAAGGCTTGTACCAAATCTGCGCGGTTTTGTTGTGGATGATTACATTATATTTTACTATCCAAGAGAAGACGGAATTAGTATTACTCGTGTTGCCAGTGGTTATCGAGATTTAGAATCTTTGTTCGTAGATTAATAATTAAACTGTAACTATGTTTTTGGTCTAGTACTTATCGCTCTATTCAGGGGCATAAAACTAACTTAGTACAATACAAATACGATACAGCTATATATAAACCAAGTATATATAGTATTTCAAAATGCTTCAATTATGGAATTACCATGAAAATTCACATATTAAGTGATTTGCATCTTGAATTTCAACCCTTTAATATTCCTGATATGAATACTGATATTGTTGTCTTAGCTGGAGATATTGATTTAAGAGAAAGAGGAATTAAATGGGCAATTCAAAACATTCCCAATAAACCAGTGATATATGTATTAGGTAATCATGAATACTATGGAAGTGCTTATCCAAGGCTTGTTGAGAAGCTGAAAGATTATTCATTAGGAACTAATGTTCATGTTCTAGAGAATGATTTAGTTACTATTGAGGGTATAAATTTTTTAGGTTGTACCTTATGGACTGATTTTAAACTGTTTGGTGAGCCACGTATGGCAGGTGTAGAAGCTAGTCAAGTCATGAACGATTACAAGAAAATTAGATTAAGTCCTCAATACTCAAAGTTAAGAACTATTGACACAGCGCTAATTTGTAAAAAATCAGTTAATTGGTTAAAAAATACATTATCTGGCTTGTCTGGTAAAACTATAATTATCAGTCATCACGCTCCTAGTGTAAAGTCTATACCTTTTCAATATAAAGAAGATATTTTAAGTGCTGCTTATGCTTCAAATCTTGATACTTTAGTTGAGGAGTCTGGAGCATTATTATGGATTCATGGCCACATTCACAATCAATTAGATTATCAAATCGGTTTGACTCGCGTTATTTGTAATCCGCGTGGTTATCCAGATGAGCCAAATAATTGCTTTAATCCAGGATTATCAGTAGAAATTTAATATATAAGGAGGAACCCGCTTTCTACCTCAATACAGTTCAGTTAAAATGATGAAATTACTGAACCATTAGCTGGATAACAGAGGCTATATTCAGCATTCAAGGATATGGGTGCAATATAGTTACTGATTATGAATCAGCCTACAACAAAATCTTGGCAAGAAGTCCTCGCTGCTTTTAAAAAAATCTGGGGTTATGAAGATTTCCGCCCACCACAGGGAGAAATTGTCAGCAGTTTATTGTCACAGAAAGATGCGCTGATTATTATGCCTACAGGTGGCGGGAAGTCGATTTGTTTTCAACTTCCCGCACTGCTACAAACAGGATTAACCTTGGTAGTTTCGCCCTTGGTGGCGTTGATGGAAAACCAAGTTCAGGAACTACTACAAAGCAAGCAAAAAGCAGCACTTTTACATAGTGAATTATCTTCATTTCAACGCCGTGCAACGCTGCAAGCTTTAGAACGCCAACAGCTAAGATTACTTTATTTATCGCCCGAAACTTTGCTCAGTGTCCCAGTGTGGGAAAGATTATGTCACCCGCAATTAAAAATTAATGGTTTGATTTTAGATGAAGCTCATTGTTTAGTGCAGTGGGGTGATACTTTTCGCCCAGCTTATCGCAGATTAGGGGCGGTGCGTCCGGCGTTGCTCAAATCAAAACCACCAGGAACAAAAATTAGTATCGCCGCTTTTACTGCTACTGCTGACCCCTCAGCCCAAAAAATTATTCAAACAGTTTTACAATTACAGCAACCAGAGATTTTCCGCTTGAATCCTTACCGTCCGAATTTGCATCCCAGCGTTCGCATCGCTTGGACACCACGGGGTAGGAAACAACAATTATTAAAGTTTATTCAAAATAGACCGCAACAATCGGGATTAGTTTATGTTCGCACTCGGAGAGATAGCGAAGATTTAGCTGAATGGTTAGCAGAGATGGGTTATGCTACAGCTAGTTATCATGCGGGATTGGGTGCAACAGAACGCCGTGCAGTGGAAGCAAGCTGGTTAAGTGGCAAAATACCATTTGTGGTTTGTACCTGTGCGTTTGGTATGGGGATAAATAAAAGTGATGTGCGCTGGGTAGCACATTTTCACGCACCACATCTGCTATCTGAATATGTGCAAGAAATTGGCCGCGCTGGGAGGGATGGGAAACCAGCCGAAGCGTTGACATTGGTAAGTGAACCTACGGGGTGGTTAGATTCAGGGGATAAGCAAAGACAGGAGTTTTTTCAAGAACAAATGCGATCGCAACAACAAATAGCGCAGCAACTTGTGAAAAAATTACCAAAACAGGGAGAAGTGAACGCAGTAACTCGACAATTTCCTGAAGGTGCTACGGCTCTAGCTTTACTCCACAGCAGTGGTCAGTTAAACTGGCTTGATCCTTTCCATTACACCATTGGGCAAAAAGCCGGAAATCAGCCACCGACACAATTACACGCTGCTAAACAAATGCATCAATATCTGACTACAAAGCAGTGTCGTTGGCAATTTTTGTTAAATGCCTTTGGTTTTGACAAAGAAGCAGCTAACTTGCGTTGCGGACATTGCGACAATTGCCGCTAAAGTGAGATTGCTTGCGATCGCAAAGACTGAGATTGCCACGCTTCACTTCGTTCCGCTCGCAATGACCTTTTATATTTAATTACGTCTACTTACTTATCAATTAGCAAAATTTCTTCTTCCCCAGATTCTATATTTTGCACGAAGTTAAAGACAATGCGACAATCATAGTCCACTGAAGACGCCCAAGCTCCAGACAGTTTGCCTTTAAGTTTATGAGTCTGCAACAATGGATCAAATGGATCGGCAGTTAGTAGTGCTAACCGCTCTGCAATCCGCTCTTGTAATTCTGGCTGTCGTCGTACCAATCGATTAAATGCTCGTTTAAACGATGATGCCAGAACTACAGTTCTCACTTGCGTAACTCATCCATTATTTGAGTAACAGTTCCACGGAACACTTTACCCGTCTGGTATTCTACTTGTGCTTGAGCGATATTAGCAGCAATTTCAGAACGCCGCCGTTCTGCCAACCGATGACTTATCAGATCAATTAATGTTTCTTGTTCATCTACTGATAAGTTTTCGATACTTTCTAGAACTTGATCTAACCTGGAAATTGAGGCCATTGTTTATTGTTACCTTGCTTGCAGTACATAACTATTACATAAGTCCTAAAATTGCTGCAAAAACCGCAAATCGCTAGCATATAACCGACGAATATCATCGATTTGGTGTAACACCATTGCAAAGCGTTCTACACCAAAACCAGCAGCAAACCCAGTATAAACTTCTGGATCATAACCCACAGACTTAAGTACATTTGGATCGACCATACCGCAGCCCATCACCTCCAGCCAGCGACCATTCCACTGCAAATCCACTTCAGCCGAAGGTTCAGTAAACGGGAAATAACTGGCGCGGAAGCGAATAGGTAAATCGCCAAATATTGCTTGTAAAAATACTTTAATTGTGCCCTTGAGGTCTGTAAAAGTTAGTCCCTCATCAATGGCTAAAAGTTCTATTTGATGGAAAACTGCTGAGTGAGTCGCGTCTACATTATCTCGCCGATAAACTCGCCCTGGAGCCACGACCCGAATCGGTGGTTCTTCTCTTTCCATGTAACGAATTTGTACTGACGAGGTATGAGTGCGTAAAAGATTCCCATCTGGCAGGTAAAAAGTATCCTGCATATCACGGGCGGGGTGGTCAGGTGGGGTGTTGAGAGCCTCGAAATTATAATAATCAGTTTCCATCTCTGGCCCTTCAGCCACGGTGTAGCCCATACCGACAAAGATATCCAGTGCCCGATCGATAATGCCGTTGAGGGGATGAATGCGACCTTGGGGGCTGTAAATTCCTGGCATAGTTACATCCAGAGTTTCCGCCTCTAGCTGGAGATGAATTTGCGCGGCTTCGAGGGCGACGCGTTGCTGGTCTAGACTAGTTTGCAGGGATTCTTTGACTGTATTGGCGATCGCTCCAATTTTTGGTCGTTCCTCTGCGCTCATCTGCCCCATACTTCGCAACAGTGCCCCCAGTTCCCCTTTTTTACCCAGATAGTTAACTCTGAGTTCTTCCAGACGTTCTAAGGTGTCGGCGGCTGCGATCGCTTTTTCTCCTTCTTGCCGCAGTGCTAAAAGTTGAGCTTCTAAATTGCTAGTCATTAGTTATTAGTCATTGGTCATTAGTCATTAGTCTATATTCAAAAGCTGTGAACTGGTCGATAAATAAACTTATAGTCATACCATTAACATCAGCTAAAGGTGAGGTTGAAACCAAACCTCTGTTTATCAGTTATAGACAATTGGGCTAGTACAGCGGGCGTGTAAATCCAGCTAACATCTCACTTAACCAGACTTGAGGATTGAGCAACTTGTCTTAAAGGTAGGCAAAATTCCGCCACACTATCTAGCGAGTATAAATATTTTTTTGCTGCTTGTGACCTCAGACATTGACAAATCGCTAATAACAAATAACTAATAACTAATGACCAATGACTAACTAATACAACTCTTGGAGAGGCTGCGCCAACGGCTTCTCTACGAGACGCTACGCGTAGCTTGCTTCCCCGGAGGGGTACGCTCAGTACAAGTGACCAATGACCAATGACTAATGACCATGAAATTACTAATTAGCAACGATGATGGCATTTCTGCCCTAGGGATTCGTACCCTAGCCAACTACTTGGCAGAGGCTGGCCATGATGTGAGTGTAGTTTGCCCAGATCGAGAGCGATCGGCAACTGGACACGGGTTAACTTTACACCAACCCATTCGCGCCGAAATTGTTGAAGGGATTTTTCATCCTGCTATCAAAGCTTGGGCTTGCGATGGTACACCTTCAGATTGCGTCAAATTGGCGCTGTGGGCTTTGCTAGATACTCCCCCGGATTTGGTTCTCTCTGGCATTAATCAAGGTGCGAATTTGGGAACTGAAATCTTGTATTCCGGTACTGTTTCTGCGGCAATGGAAGGTCTAATTGAAGGCATTCCCAGTGTGGCGCTGAGTCTGATGAGTCACACATCTAAAGACTTTCAAGCTGCTGCTAAGTTTGCCACAGTTCTCGTAGACCAGTTAGCCCAAAAACCCCTGCCAGATTTAATGTTGCTCAACGTCAATATTCCTGCGGTCAAATGGGAAGAAATTGCCGGAGTTGCTCTCACCCGTCAAGGCCTACGGCATTACATTGATGTGTTTGATAAACGAGTCGATCCTCGTGGAAAAACGTACTACTGGTTAACCGGAGAGGTAATTGAGGATGTAGAACCCCCAACCGGATCAAATCTGCCTCAAAATGTACCGTTAGATGTGCATGTTGTACGTAAAAACTACATCAGTATAACTCCGTTACAATACAATCTTACTTACGCAACTGGATTAGAGAAATTATCGGAGTGGGAATTCAATTTCCCTGGAATCATTTGATTTATCAAGACAAAAAGGTGGTTATTCAAATGCATCAGAGAAAAATGTAGGCTATAACGTAGGGGCACTCTTGAAATAACCGATACACATTCACCCCAAAACCGGGGAAATTCTCACTGACGTATTTCATTCACATTTACACAATCAGCCAGAAACAGGATATGCTGTTTTACCAAGAAATCCTCCCTCTAGCAAAATCGGAGAGACAGCATAAACTTAGACAAAATAAGTAACAATTCTTTCATTTATCGCCCGCTCAGTCCAGCAAGCAACACCCATGTCTAGGATAGAGAATCAATTTACCGTACAATTTTGGGGCGTTCGCGGCAGCATCCCCAGCCCAGGGCCAAACACTGTTCGTTACGGCGGTAATACCCCTTGCATATCAATGCAAGCGGGCGATAAACGCTTAGTTTTCGATGCTGGCACGGGACTACATGTTTTGGGGCAATCTCTGTTGCGCCAAATGCCGTTAGAAGCTCACATATTTTTTACCCACTCTCACTGGGATCACATGCAAGGTTTTCCCTTCTTTACGCCAGGGTTTGTAAAGGGGAACGACTTTCATATTTACGGCGCGATCGCACCTGATGGTTCTACCATAGAACAGCGCCTCAACGATCAAATGTTGCACCCGAACTTTCCCGTACCCTTGCAAATTATGCAAGCCAATTTAAATTTTTACGATGTTCGGCCGGGGCAACCAATCCATATCGATGACCTGATCGTAGAAACAGCACCTTTAAACCATCCAGGTGAAGCTGTCGGATACCGCGTCAACTGGCATGGTGGTGCAGCTACTTACATAACTGATACCGAACATTTTCCCGATCGACTCGATGACAATGTGTTGTGGCTAGCTCGTAATGCCGACATCTTAATTTACGATTCTACCTACACAGACGAGGAATACCACTCGCCAAAATCCCCGAAAATTGGCTGGGGACATTCTACCTGGCAAGAAGCGGTAAAAGTGGCACAAGCTGCTAACGTCAAAACTCTGGTGATCTACCACCACGACCCCGCGCACGATGACGACTTTTTGGATCGTGTCGGCAAAGAAGCCGCTGAAAAATTTCCTGGTGCTATTATGGCACGGGAAGGATTGGTACTTCAGGTTCCGACCTCAGTTGTCTTATCAGAATCTTTTCCTGTTAGCAAGTTGTCTTCCTAAAGATTGCGATCGGAGGAATTGGAGATTTTAGATTAGATTGGTGATCAGAGGCTTTCAGCGCTCCTGAAGGCGGTTTACCATAGGGTAGCTTCCTGCTGAGAGCTAAAATAAACCTAAAATCTCAGAATCCACGTGCTAAATTTGTCTAAAAATGGGTGTTCTGTGCGGGTTGCTTTTTCTAGCGTTGGGCTACTAACGCCGACTGCTGTTGCCCTTGGCAAGTTTGATGGCGTTCATCTTGGTCATCAAAGGGTAATTCAACCAGTCTTGCACACTGGTCACTTGTCAGGAGCTAGTAGTCCGCACTCAAAGGGAAATCAACTGACAAATCAAGAATATACCTATTCAACAGTTGTTACCTTTGACCCCCATCCACAAGAGTTCTTTACAGGGCAACCCCGGACTTTGTTAACGCCACTGGATGAAAAAGTCCAACAATTGCGATCGCTTGGGGTAGAACAATTAGTACTACTACCTTTTGACAAAGAATTGTCTGCGTTGACCCCCGAAGAATTTGTCGAAAAAATTCTCGTGCAACAACTGCGATGCCAACGAATTAGCATCGGGCAGGATTTTTGTTTTGGTGAAAAGCGCAGTGGTACTGCTCAAGATTTGCAATTACTCGCCGCCAAGCACAATATCCCTGTTACCATCGTTCCCTTACAAACTTATACAGGTGACTCGCCCACCCAAACTAATTGCGTCAGTACTACTCCGACTCCAGATGCCCGCATTAGCACTTCATTGATCCGTCAAACCCTTGAGCAGGGAGATATCGAAAACGCAAATCTATTACTAGGACGCCCCTACACCCTCCTTGGTGATGTCGTTCAAGGTCAACAATTGGGCAGAACAATTGGCTTTCCCACCGCCAACCTCCAATTACCAAAAGAAAAGTTTTTGCCTTGCCAAGGAGTCTACGCTGTCCGTGTTTTCACTCTCAATGAAACAACAGATACCGCTCCTAGTGAGAACTTGGGCGTCATGAATATCGGTAATCGTCCAACTGTAAACGGTACTTATTCATCTGCGGAAGTACATTTATTCGATTGGTCTGGTGATTTGTATGGCAAAAAACTGGTTGTGCAGCTAGTTAAATTTTTACGCCCTGAACAAAAATTTCCTTCTCTCGAAGCCCTGAAAACACAAATTCAACTTGACTGCGTTATTGCTAGAGAAGTTTTGAGTGCTTAGTGGGAACAATAGATAGGGCATTGGAAGAGGCAGAGGTGCAAAGGGGCAGAGCGGCAGAGGGGAAAAACTTACTGCAACTTCTCCTCTGCTCCCCTGCCCCCCTGCTCCCCTGCTCCCCCACTCCCTATTCCCCACAACGCATGAGAGAAAAAATCGACGCTTTAACACAAAATCTAGCTCTTACCATCGTTGGCAAAGCTGAGGCAATACGTTTAGTGCTAGTAGCATTGCTAGGTGGTGGTCATGCTCTCCTAGAAGATGTCCCTGGTGTTGGTAAAACCTTGCTTGCTAAATCCTTAGCTCGTTCACTGGATGGCAAGTTTCAACGGTTACAATGTACCCCCGATTTATTGCCAACTGACATTACTGGCACCAACATCTGGAACCCAAAAAGCGGCGAATTTACTTTTCTTCCTGGGCCAGTCTTTACCAATATTCTCTTAGCTGACGAAATTAATCGCGCTACACCCCGCACTCAGTCAGCTTTATTAGAAGTTATGGAAGAACATCAGGTAACAGTCGATGGTGTCTCTCGTGCAGTTCCCCAACCCTTCTTTGTAATTGCCACTCAAAACCCTATCGAGTATCAAGGTACTTTTCCCCTGCCGGAAGCGCAAATGGATCGGTTTATGTTGTCGCTGAGTTTGGGCTATCCTTCTGAGGCAGAAGAACTCCTGATGCTGCAAAATCTGCAAAATGGTGTCAAAGTTGCTGATTTACAGCCTTGTATTACCTTGGAAGAAGTACAGAAATTGCGTTACCTCTGCTCTCAAGTAAAAGTGGCAACTTCCTTGCAACAGTACATCCTCGAATTGGTACGGGCAACACGTCAAGATGAGGAAATCGCCCTTGGTGTTAGTCCGCGTGGCACATTAGCATTACAACGGGCTGCCCAAGCGCTAGCTTTTCTATTAGGGCGTGATTATACCATTCCCGATGATGTGAAATTTCTTGTCCCTCACGTTCTTTGCCATCGCCTTATCCCTAGAGGAGGACGCAATGCAAGAACTGTTGTTGAGCGATTATTGCGATCGGTTTCTATTCCTTAAGGTAACGTGAATTCGATGAACTCAAAAACCGCTATCCGAGGTGGTGGTAACTGCATTTCTTGCTGAGGAAAATATTTTTTTACGCTTTTACTCCCGTTCTTTCTGCGTCAGTTTGCACATTGCGTATCAATTCATCCAAACTATCAGGGAAATTTCCTCGCACCACCATTTTAGTAAATACCTCATAATATTCAGACTTGACTGAACTTAAGTTTCCTGAACCTGCCGGAATTTGGGCGTGTTAGGATCTCTTACAAAATCAGGTAGACAATAAATGAAAGCGATCGAAGTTACCGGCAGGATTGATTCTCAAGGAAATCTAGTTCTAGATGAGCCGATTCAGGGAAACACTTATCCTCATCAGGTTCGGGTGATTGTGTTAGTTCCAGAACAAGCAGAAACAGAAGAGGTTGACCCTGATGATACACCTGTTGAGGAGATTAAAGCTAGCTTGAGGAGAGCCTTACAGCAAGCAAAAACAGGGCAGCGCTTACCACTATCTCAAATGTGGGAGGGAATTGATGCCGAATGAACAGCCATCGGTATTAATCGATTTAACTCCTGAATATAAACAAAACTTGCGTGACCTTTCAAAAAGATTTCGCAATATTCGCTCTGATGTTCAACCGATTATTGAGCAATTACAACAAGGGAGTTTTGTCGGCGTTCGCATTGCGGGCATTGGTGAGGAATATGTTGTTTATAAGGTGAGAGTTCGTAACAGTAGTATCCAAAAAGGTAAGAGTGCTGGATACCGATTGATTTATCAAGTTGAGTCACCTACAAGTATTTTGCTACTAACGATTTATTCCCAATCTGACCGAGAAGATATTGGTGCAAATGAAATCCGAGATATTGTGGCTGATTTTTCTAGTGAGTCAGGTTAAAACTACTAGAACATTTTTCCTTGCCTAGTTAGTGATGCCCTGAATAGATATTTATATTACTGTTATCGATATGAAAAATGTGTTGCTTGACAAAACTACTTACACAAAATTTGAAACACTGCCAATACTGCGTAAGTCTTATGATTAGCACAAGCGCCACTTTTAAATATTTGGGAATGTGAGGAATGTCAATTTTTGTTAAGCGCAAAATCCGCGATGCCTACGGCGGGCTACGCCAACGCCAAGCACTACAGCCAAGCGCCGAACGTGAATTCAAACGCCAATTTTTCGGTTTACTTCTGGTAATTATAACGTGGAGTTTAGCTATGGGCTGGCTTCTAGCCTTGGCAACTAACGCCCAAAGTGCGACTCCTCCTGCTGAAATTGGCACTGTTGACGTAGTACCTGCACAATACCAACTGGGGCAAGAACTGTATTTAGAAAGCTGCTCTAGATGTCACATTGCCATACCACCAGCCGTTTTACCTACCCAAACTTGGAAAAATCTCCTGCAAGACTCGCAGCACTACGGCGCACAACTCCAGCCTTTAGTCGATCCGCAACGCATCTTGGTGTGGAAATATCTTTCGACTTTCTCCCGCGTGCAGCTAGACGATGAAGAAACGCCATATCGCGTCAATAACTCGCGTTATTTCAAAGCTTTGCATCCAGGAATTGAGTTACCACGTCCCGTCCAAGTTGGCAGCTGTGTCAGTTGTCATCCCAGTGCTAATGATTACAATTTCCGCCGCCTGACAGCGGAGTGGAAGTGAGGAGTGAGGAGTTAGAAGTAGAGGAGTTGAAAAATTCATAACTCCTAACTCTATTCCCCCACACCCTCTCTGGCCCCATCTGGGGGCAAAATGATACTATGAAGAAAGAGTAAATATAAGATAAGAGTTAAAACCAATCAGTTTATTAAATGATTGGCTAGTTTTTATCCTGTTTTTGAGGTAATTCTCATTTCACACCCATCCACGACCAAGACGTTTGGACTGGGTTAAATGTTTATAATCAATGCCAACCCTTTAATTCCCATCCCCCTTGATTCAGTTCTATAACCTGCCATGCTAAAACTTTTGTTGGGCGACCCCAACGCTCGTAAGCTTAAAAAATACCAACCTTCTGTTACTGAAATTAACCTTTTAGAGGAAGAAATTAAGGTTCTTTCCGATGATGAGTTAAAAGGTAAAACCGTCGAATTTAAACAACGGCTCGCTAAAGGCGAAACCCTAGATGACATATTGCCAGAAGCTTACGCCGTTGTCCGGGAAGCAGCACGGCGAGTATTAGGCTTGCGGCACTTTGATGTCCAACTCCTTGGCGGTATCATTTTGCACGTGGGGCAAATTGCCGAGATGAAAACTGGTGAAGGTAAAACACTAGTTGCCACCTTGCCAAGTTACTTAAATGCCCTTACTGGTAAAGGTGTACACGTCATCACCGTAAACGATTACCTAGCTCGTCGGGACGCTGAATGGATGGGACAGGTGCATCGCTTCTTGGGGCTGAGTGTGGGGCTAATTCAGTCAAGCATGACTCCTAGTGAACGCCAGAAAAACTACGACTGCGATATCACTTATGTTACCAACAGCGAGGTCGGCTTCGACTATCTGCGGGATAACATGGCGACATCAATGGCAGATGTGGTGCAACGCCCGTTTAATTATTGCGTAATTGACGAGGTGGACTCGATTTTAGTTGATGAGGCGCGGACACCACTGATTATTTCTGGGCAGGTAGAAAGACCTACAGAAAAATATCTGCAAGCCGCTGAAATAGCATTCACACTCAAAAAAGACGAACATTACGATGTAGATGAAAAAGCTCGCAACGTGCTATTGACAGATGAAGGGTTTGCGGAATCAGAAAATCTTTTAGGAGTCACAGATTTATTTGACCCAGAAGATCCTTGGGCGCACTTCGTTTTCAATGCAATTAAAGCCAAGGAACTTTTCCTTAAGGATGTAAATTACATCGTCCGCAATGGTGAAGTAGTAATTGTGGATGAATTTACTGGTCGGGTACTAGCCGGACGGCGTTGGAGTGATGGATTACACCAAGCGATTGAAGCGAAAGAACACGTAGAGATTCAGCCAGAAACTCAAACTCTAGCGACAATTACTTACCAAAATATGTTCTTGCTGTATCCAAAACTCGGTGGAATGACAGGAACGGCAAAAACCGAAGAACCAGAATTTGAAAAAATTTATAAACTCGAAGTTGCGGTAATTCCCACCAACCGCGATCGCAGACGGGAAGATTTGTCTGATATGGTCTTTAAGACAGAAGCAGGCAAATGGGGGGCGATCGCTAGAGAATGTGCCGAAATGCACGAACTCGGTAGACCTGTATTAGTAGGAACCACTAGTGTAGAAAAATCTGAACTTCTGAGTAGGCTGCTGAAGGAATTGGCGATTCCTCACGAATTACTTAACGCCCGTCCTGAAAACGTCGAACGTGAGGCGGAAATCGTCGCTCAGGCAGGGCGTAAAGGTGCTGTCACTATTGCTACCAACATGGCTGGTAGAGGTACAGACATCATCCTGGGTGGTAACTCCGAATATATGGCGCGTCTGAAACTGCGGGAATACTTTATGCCCCGGATCGTCATGCCAGAAGATGAAGATGCCTTTGGCGTGCAAAGAGCAGCCGGGTTGCCTACAGGACATGGTAGTGGTCAAGGCTTTGTCCCTGGTAAGAAAGTCAAAACTTGGCGGGCTTCGCCAGAAATTTTTCCGACTCAGTTGACAAAAGAAACAGAAAAACTACTCAAAGATGCAGTAGAAATAGCAGTGCGTGAGTATGGCGATCGCAGTTTACCGGAATTGGAAGCAGAAGACAAGGTAGCTGTGGCGGCAGAAAAAGCTCCCATCGATGACCCTGTGATTCTGAAATTGCGGGAAGCTTACAACCGCGTCAAGCAAGAATATGAACAATTTACTACCCGCGAACATGATGAAGTAGTGGGAATTGGCGGTTTGCACGTAATTGGTACAGAACGCCACGAATCACGGCGGATTGATAACCAGTTGCGCGGACGTGCAGGAAGACAAGGCGACCCTGGAACCACGAGATTCTTCCTCAGTTTAGAGGATAACCTACTGCGGATTTTTGGTGGCGATCGCGTTGCTGGGTTAATGAATGCCTTCCAAGTGGAAGAAGATATGCCCATCGAATCTGGGATGCTTACCCGCAGTTTGGAAGGCGCACAGAAAAAAGTTGAAACCTACTACTACGACATTCGGAAGCAGGTGTTTGAGTATGACGAGGTGATGAATAATCAACGTCGTGCTATTTATGCTGAACGCCGCCGAGTTTTAGAAGGTCAAGACTTGAAAGAACAGGTGATTAAATACGCTGAAAAAACGATGGATGACATCGTTGACTACTACATCAACATAGACTTACCCTCGGAAGAGTGGGAGTTAGAAAAGTTGGTTGAGAAAGTTAAAGAATTTGTCTATTTGCTAGCGGATTTACAAGCGAATCAATTAGAAGATATCACAGTCAGCGAAATTAAAGCCTTCCTCCACGAACAGGTACGAATTGCTTACGACCTCAAAGAAGCGCAGATTGACCAAGTTCAACCCGGACTGATGCGCCAAGCTGAACGCTTCTTTATCTTGCAACGCATTGATACCCTGTGGCGGGAACACCTGCAACAAATGGATGCCTTGCGTGAATCGGTGGGATTGCGTGGTTATGGGCAAAAAGACCCGTTGATTGAATATAAGAGCGAGGGTTACGAACTCTTCCTGGATATGATGGTAAATATTCGTCGAGATGTCGTGTACTCGTTGTTCATGTTCCAGCCTCAGCCTCAGCAGATGGTGCAAGCTTCGTCTGAGATGGTGTAGTAGGGGATATATCACGCAGAGACGCAGAGGTGCAGAGAGTGCTTTTGCGTCTTTGTGCTTTAAGGCATCTCTCAAAAATATTTTGTTTTCAGGAGTTTGCTGAAATGGGTAAGCTGATACTGCCAAATCTTCAAGGTAAGCAAATGGGGCAAGTAATAGTTACCCTCACTGTCACGAATCGAATTGATCGAGTTTTGGCTCAACGACGCTTTATTTCTTCGGAGGAAGTTCGCTCTTATACTCTGGATGATGTTTTAGTTGATACGGGCGCAACTTTGCTGTGTTTACCTGCTAGCATTATTAGTCAACTAGGTTTAGTCCAAGGTGGAGAAGCCCAGGTAGAAACTGCTGCTGGAGTTAAGCAGGGGCGAATTTTCCGAGATGTTGAACTTAGTATTGCAGAGCGTCAAGGAACCTTTGATTGTCTGGAACTCACAGAAGTACCTTATGCCCTTTTAGGTGTAACAACAATGGAAGTTTTAGGGTTAGAACCAGACTTTAAAAATCGGAAGTTGCGGATTTTGCCGATGAATTCTGAGCAAATTTATCTGAGTGTATTGTAAACAGTCTAGGTTTATGCTGAAAGCAGGTACTCGCTTTTTCAGTAAAGTTAATTTCATTTGATAAGAAGAATATGAATTTATGCTATTTGTGTGGCAGGGAAATGTTTGATGAAAAAGTTTATCTTAAAGATAAAGATAAATTTAGTGAAGAACCTGCTTTAAAACATAAGGAACATATTATTCAAAATGCCTTAATAGGTAGGCTAAAACCCAATAATATACTTTGTAAAGCTTGTGGTAATAAATTAAATGATACAATCGATATAAATTTTGTAAATATATTCGCATCAATTACAGAAATATTACAAAAAAAGAATGTTCAGAAAGAGAGAAAAAATAACAGCCCAGAATTAAAAGGTCATTTTCTTAATAAAGAAACACAAGAAAAAATTAATATTATTATAAAAGACTTGAAAGCAAGTCCAGTCAAGCCATACTACAAAGTTGACTATGAAAATAAAATAATCAAGATTTATGCTAATGAATCTATAGCAAAAAATTATAAAAATAAAGTTGTTAGTGAAGTTAAAAATCAAATAAATGATATCCAATTATACGAAATAAAGTACATAACAGATATATCATCAGAAAATGGGTCGCTTTTTTTGTATTTTACGGAAGGTATTGATAATTGCAATGAAAAATTATGTTTAGGTTTGAATAAGATAGCTACAGGGTTTGCGTATCATCACGGAGTTAGAAGAACAGATTTAGTCAGGAGTCTTGACATAACACAAGACAATGAAAAAATAATTTATTCCAAGAATGTAATTCCATTCTTTCCCATAGGGTGTTTCGATATATTTCTAGAGTTAAATCGACCTGAACTAGAAAGTTATTATCCTACCCATACTCTGATTCTATTTACACAGAAATATACCAATGATAAAAAATTACTTTACTGCTATATAGACCTTTTTAGTACATTTCAGTTCTATGTCTTACTAAATGAGAACTATGAAGGTGATGATATACATAAAGAATATTACCAAACTGTACTTGGTCAGGAATTACCTGAAATAGAAATTAGGAAAATAAGGCCAAAGTTTTTAAATGTTATCATTGAAAATTTTAAAATAGACAGAAGTAAATACAAAGGTAGCTCAACTAATGATTTGTATGATTTTGTAGAAGAAGAATATAAAAAAATTCAGTTAAAATCCCAAATAAACATTGATGATATATTGGTAAATATTGCAAATGATTTAATGATTTGTTATTCAGTTTCTCAAGTAAGTAAATTATCCAGTTTGCCTAATTTTCCCCTAAAAGATGTAATTAATAGTTTTAGAAATTTTAAAAGCTTACATCTTCAATGTTTTTTATCAGAAATTAAGCATTACTTAGATAAAAATAACTATATATTTAGAAGATATTTTTATGATGATGATGGTAATGATGAAGTAGAAATTTTATCTACACCAGACGAAATAATTGCATCTTATAAAAAGAATGAGCTACCAATTAAAGCATACGGTTATAGGAAATTTCAGCAACTACAAAGTTTTGCTAATTCAACACCCAAAGAAGATATTTTGCACACTCTATACCAAAAGAAGCTTTACAGCCAGCCAATCATTGAAGTGAGTGAAAAACATTTTGAGCAAGTTGATATTATTGATACTAATGAATGCTTCTGAAAAGGGAGATAGTAAGTTTTTCTCTATCATTAACTAGGCAACCAGAGACAAGCTAGTACAGCGCGGCGGAAATAAACAGACCATATTGGTGGGAGAATAAATAATCAGGATAAAAGCCGTTTGGTAGGGACAGATGGAGGAATCAAGGTGTGGCTAGATTAGCTCCTAAAATATTAAATTTAAGTGATGAAGAGCGTGAGCAACTGCAAAAGTTGATAAACAGGCACAACACGCCGCAACAGATAGCAATACGAGCCAAAATAATTCTCATGGCATCTGAGGGTCAAAACCATCGACAAATAGCCCGAAATTTAGATATTAATAGGCAGATGGCTCGTTTATGGCGAAACCGATGGTTAGAAACCGAGGGTCAAGAATTATCGGTTTTTCAAAAATTACAAGATCAAGAGCGTGTTGGCACACCAGTAAAATTTAGTATGGAACAAGTAATCGAATTATTTGCATTGGCCTGTTCTCCACCTGAAGATTAC
This sequence comes from Nostoc sp. 'Peltigera membranacea cyanobiont' 210A, assembly GCF_002246015.1. Lineage (GTDB taxonomy): Bacteria > Cyanobacteriota > Cyanobacteriia > Cyanobacteriales > Nostocaceae > Nostoc. Next base: position 226,632 of record NZ_NOLJ01000005.1, on the reverse strand, counting down.
GGACGGTCAATAAGTCATTGGACAGCGAGAGAACTAGCGAACGAAATTATGAAACAAGGTATTATTGAAAGCATATCTGTTCGCCATATTGGAAGATTGCTTGAAGAAGCAGAACTTAAACCCCACCAGAGTCGCTACTGGTTAACCCCCCCCTGTGGACGAAGAATTTGATGCCAAAGTGGAAGATATAACTGGTTTATATATCAGCGCCATTGAGCGTCATATAAAGGGGGAGCGCACAATATCCATTGATGAAATGACAGGTATTCAAGCCACTGAACGGTTAGAAAAGGATTTGCCAATGCGACCAGGCAAAGTCGAAAGAAGAGAATTTGAGTACATCCGTCACGGTACACAAAGCTTAATTGCCAGTTTCGATGTTGCTACTGGTCAAATTGTCCAGCCGACTTGTTCAGATACAAGAACAGAAGTTGATTTTACCCTTCATGTTCGCCGAACAATTGAAACTGACCCAGATGCCAAAAAATGGCATCTGATTATGGATTGTCTGAACACTCATCAGTCTGAATCCCTGGTTCGTTTAGTTGCACAAATGGAAGGTTTGGATATTGATCTGGGTATTAAGGGAGAAAGTGGCATCCTCAAATCAATGAAATCCCGCATGACTTTTTTGCGTGACCCAGCACACCGAATTGTGTTGCATTACACTCCTAAACATTCTTCATGGCTCAATCAAATTGAGATTTGGTTCAGTATTTTGGTTCGCAAGTTACTCAGAAGAGCCAGTTTCGTCAGTCAGGATGATTTGAAAAATCGAATCCTCAAGTTTATCGACTACTTTAACCAAACAATGGCTAAACCTTTTAAGTGGACATATAAGGGCAAAGTTTTGGCTATTTAATGGTCTGCTTATTTCCGCCGCGCTGTACTAGCCTATAAAGTAGCTGATATAATATGAATAGCAGTCAATATGAATATATGGAACCAGCTTTAATTGAGTTGTTAAAACAGAAAGTTCTACCTTTATTAAAAATAAAAAATGAATATTCAAGAAGCTTTTAATTCTGCCGCAGGAGATTACGATAACTTACGTCGAGTTTTAATTCCCTGTTTTGATGACTTTTACAAAACAGCCGTTGAAATCATCCCAGGCGATGTCTACGACGGGCTATGCCTACGCACTGCACCGCTGAAGGTTCTAGATTTGGGGGCTGGTACTGGACTTTACTCAGGCATGGTTCAGTCCATATTCCCTAATGCAGAGTTCACTTTGCTAGACTTAGCCCCTGAGATGTTAGAAAAAGCTAAGGTGAGATTTAGCAAAATGGGTAAATCTCCCAAAATCTTAATTGGTGACTACATTGAGACTGATTTAGGTGATTCATATAATCTGATAATCTCTGCTTTATCAATTCATCATCTGTCAGATGTTGAGAAAGAACTTCTTTATCAACGGATTTATGATGTTCTCAATCCTGGAGGGATATTTATCAACGCCGATCAAGTTCTCGGCAAAACGGCTAATTTAGAACAACTTTACCGTCAACACTGGTTAGATTCTGTCCGCGCCAAGAATATCTCAGAACAGGATCTCAAAGCTGCACAAAAACGCATGGAATACGATCGCATGGCAACCCTTGATATTCAACTTAGGTGGCTAGAAGCAGCTGGCTTCCAAAATGTGGATTGCTGGTACAAAAATTTTAGCTTTGCTGTTTTTGGTGGTTATCGACCAACTATTTAACTGCTATTTTTGCGATCGAGATTCCAGGCAGAGGAGAATAGATTATTTGCCAGAACAGTAACTATTAATTTCATTGACTATTGAACTTTCTTCGCTACTACTCTTTTGCAGAGATACCAAAAAGCCCTTTGCTGCTGGTAGATTCTTTTTATCTATGGCTGTTGCTGCATTATTCAATTCCTTGCTAATGTTCTGATAGAGTGTGAGAAAACGTCCTTGAAAACCTTGCAGTTTCTCATCCTTAACTTCTAGTGCTTTCATGTCTTTAGCAAGTGAGTCTATTTTACCAGCAAGTTCAGTTAAAGCTTTAGAACCTTTTGCTGGATTAGAATTTTTACTGAATTCCTGACCTAGAGTAGATGCCTGATTGGCAACCTTTATGACTTTGTTACATTGAGCAACTTTACTTTCGCCACAACCTGCAAATAATAAAGCGATCGCAGTAGTAACTGAAAGTATAAAACTTTGCTTGAATACGCATTGCATAGGTTCTATGATCTCCAACTATGTTTCGTGAAAGTTGGACAGTAGAAATGGATGGTTAGAGAAAATACTTTTTCTAAAAAGAATCTTTATTTCTGTTTTTAACTTTCTTTCTGCCCTGTTACTTTATACTTCATTTTTTCGATAACGTGTATGTAATTACACGCAAATAACCCAATTTTAAATTAGATAGTCGTGTCGTCCTTTACTCTACCAATTTTGGAATTAATCTCAGTGTGGCAGTCGTATTTTCTGTAACATTCTTTAATTCCCATAACATCTGGTGGTATTCAGTTTTGCGCCAAGGTTCAACCATATCGTTGTAGTGGCTATGGAAAGCATGTCCTGATTGTCCAGGGGTGTGAATTGCTACTGAGTTATCCAAATTTCCCAAATCTACAATCATCCGCAGAGAAGGAATATCAGTCACTTCAAAGGATTTATTTGCTCTCCAGCGGTTAGCATTTACTGTTTCGCCGTTACCAGATGTAGCAAATGCACCACGATTAAATAAAGCTTCAATCGGTGCAACCCCAGATTTACCCAAGGTGGCATTCCGAAAAGTAATGGTATGCAGCTTGCCCCAATTCCAGTTGTTCGGGTTTTTGCTTTGAATTCCTTCTAATTCATCCACGGCTTTTATAAAAGACTGCCGCAGGATTTGGTCGCGGTTCTCAATTTTCGGGGTGTTGCGGTTGTCCCACCAAGCACTATTGGGCTGTTTGACCAGATTTGCGATCACAGCATACCAGCGATCGCCTCCATCAGGAAAGTACTTTTCAGGCAACTGATCGTGAAACGTATCTGCTAGCAAGTGTTTCCAGAATACTTCAAACAGAGCAGCGGCAGGCGATGTCATTTCCAACTGCAAATTCCAACCTTGCAGTAGTTTTTGGGCTGCTTGTAAGCGGGGAGTATCAACAGCGATAGATTGTAGCAGTGGCACTAATGTTTGTGCATTTAAATTGCGATTATCACCCTGTATTTGCTGTACATCTTTCAGGGAAATTGGCTGCGTTTGTTGTAAAATCATTTCAACAATCCGCTTTGCTCGGTAGCCATAAACCCAGTCTGCGGTAATTAGGTAAGGATATTCACGCATAACTAAATTATTGGCAGTAGCAATATAACCTTGGGATGGATTAAAATTTTTGGGCAATTTCTCAAAGTCAATATAGCCTTGCCACTCATATTCATCCGTCCAACCAGGAATGGGATAACGCCCATCTCCCTGAGCGCGGATGGGGAATTTACCAGGCATTTGGTAGCCAATATTGCCATCAATGTCAGCGTAGACCAAGTTTTGAGCGGGGACATCATAATTGCTGGCAGCACTGCGGAATTCCTGCCAGTTTTGGGCGCGATTGATTTGGGGAATGGCATACCCTAATTTAGAAGGTGCTAGGGCTGTCCAGCGTAGGGCTACGGCGTAATTTTGCGGTAATTCTAGTGACTTACTTGGCTTGAAATCCTTTAGATTGGGCGAAACATCAGAGAGAATCGGCCCATGTCGGGTATAGCGTACCGTTTGCACAATCGTCTGACTTCCCGCTACTTGAATCGTCTCTGGCACGAGCTGCATATCAACCCATTTGCCATTTACTTCATACTGATTAGGGTTTTTTGGGTTGATTTTCTCGATGTATAAATCCATCACATCAGATTGTACATTGGTAACACCCCAGGCAATGCGATCGCTATGACCGATAATTACCCCAATCATTCCCGCAAAGGAAAAGCCAGAAACATTGTAGGGACATTCTGCACTCTTCGGTGTGCAGTGCAAACCAACCTCGTACCATATAGAGGGAATTTGCACACCTAAGTGGGGGTCATTCGCCAAGATAGGTTTACCTGTCGTGGTTCGCTGACCAGATATCACCCAGTTATTTGAGCCAATACCTATTCCCGTAGGCCCAATGAGTTTTTCTAAAGCTATCATCGGCTTAGTAATTGACTCTAAAGCAGGTAATATATCTGGAGAATTGAGAAGTACTTCAACATTCTTGTTCCTCCCTTTCCCTGCTCCCTCTCCTTGCTGCAACTCAGGTAAAATAACTGGCAAGTCTTGAGGGTATGGTGGAAAAAGCTCCTCTACTTGAGTATGAGTAAGGGTTTTGAGCAAAATAGCGCGTTCAATTTCGCTCTCGAAATTTCTGCCCAAGTCGTAAGCCATTACCTTACCCCAAGTCAGAGAATGCAAGATTTGCCAAGGTTCTGGCTTATACCCAGGATTGAGGAATTTTAGCACAGCATATTCTAAACTCAGGGCGCTACCTTGATGCTCTGCCAAATAAGCATTGACACCATCAGCGTAAGCTTCCAAATATGCCTTCATCTCTGCATTAATTTCCTGAATTTCTTGCTGTGCCACCCTTGCCCAACCCATTGTCCGCAGATATTTATCAGTGTCAACTTGAGAAGAACCAAACATTTCTGAGAGTCGCCCAGAACCAATGTGTCGCCAAAAGTCCATTTGCCAAAAGCGGTCTTGGGCGTGGATATAACCTTGCGCCATAAATAAATCGTGGGAGTTGGCAGCATAAATATGGGGAACTCCCCATTTATCACGCTGGACAATTACTTCGGCTTTCAGTTCAGGTAGTTGAATTGTGCCACTCTCTTGCGGAAAGGATTGGCGCACAGTGTAGGTGGAAAATCCCACTAACAATAGCCCTAGCACTAACAGGAAAATCAGAGTAATTTTGAGTCTTTTACGTAACCAACCTTTCCTGGAGTTTTTCATTTGAGCTTCTTGTGGCATTGTTTAGTGAAATCAGGCAATACTACAAGGTATTAAATCAGAATCTTTAGAAAAGTGCGATCTGCTCATTTAAAATACACCTGAGTACACAGTTAAAATTTTGTTGTACTAGCTGCCAGTAGAACAATAGTATCGCTCTCCTATTTTCCAAAGCTGAAGCGCAATCATCAGAAAGATAATCCCTGCGATTGGCGAGACATAACAAAACCACAAGGGCACAAAAAAAGCATCTTCTTTTTCAAGTACTGCAAGCAAAGGAAAATAGCTGACGCAAGCAAGTGGTATCAAGAAAGTAAAGAATCGCTGAAACCACTTGCTATAAATTGCAAGAGGGTACTGAGCCGTTTCGACTCCTCCATAAGTGAGGATATTCATAATTTCGAGAGATTCAATAGTCCAGAAGGTGATGGTTGCTTGCATAATGACAATGCCAACAAAGAGCGCAACCCCACCAAAAAATGAAGTACCCAAAAGCCATAAAGTTTTAAAAGTTAAAGGGATGTGGAGAGATGAAAGTGACCACCACATAACAACAGTTCCTTGAAAAAATCTTCCGATTCGTTTCAAAGTAAATTCTTTACCTAAAAGTTGAAGTGCTGTGGTGCGTGGACGAACAAGTAAACGGTCGAAGTCTCCACTTTTAATTATTATTGTAAATGAGTCAAAGCCTTTTCCAAGCGCATCAGCACAGGCGAAAGAAATATTAATTATTCCATAAAATAGAGCAACTTCATTTAAAGTCCACGCACCAATACTATTAAAACGACTAAAAAGTGCCCAGACTCCAAAAAATTCAACAGCAGTTACTAAAAACTGCCCTATGGCTTGCAGCCAGAAAGAAACTTTGTACTGCATTTGCGACTTGAAAGATACAGAAATATATCGAAGGTAAAGCAAAAAATCATTCATAATCGCTTTGTAATTTTTATATAAAATAAATTACCTAACCTATCTTCCTGCTAAAAAAATTACGAATTACGTTAGCGTAGCGGTAGCGAGTCCGCGAGCGTCATTACGAATTATTTACCTATCCTCCTTGAATTACAAGCTTTTTTATGCCATATCTCACAAGAATACGCCCAAGGATAATAATGACAACTATCCAGAAAGTTTGATGCAGCAATATATTAAACAGAGCGTTTGGTTGAAGATTACCAGTGAAAAGACGAAAAGGTTTGTCGATTAGTCCTGAGAAAGGAAGTACATTCAAAAAAGGCTTGCTCCACTCAGGGAAAAGTGGCAACGGAACAATCATGCCAGAGAATATACTAACAAGAGTAGGTAGAATACTATTAATCCCCTCGCCCGAAATTGTCCACATCATTGATACAGTCAGAAGCATAGTTAATGCAGACGAAAGTAAAATTGCGCCAATAAAAGAGATAAAAAAGGCAACAAAAGAAGCAAACGAGGGTGGAAAAGAAAGCGACCATTCATCAAGTCCTAAAAGGGGAAAAAGAAAAATTGTGACACTCAGAAGCGGAATGCTACGAAGTATCAAGGGCGTTGTACGAAGTGCCAAAGCGCGAGTAAACCAAAAATTATAAAGGTCTGTGGGTCGGAGAAGATCGTATCCGACAGCACCAGTTCGGATGAGTTCTTGAATATCTCTATCACCTCCCCAAGGGACAATCGCCATTAGAAACGCCTGTCCCAGCCATATATATCCTACAGTTTCTGGAAAAGTGATCGGTTGAGCAGAGGTTGTATGAGTAAAGAATGCCTGTAAAACCATTACTTTCACTAACCCCCAGAAAAGCTGAGTTCCAACGCCAGCCAAAGCAGCAGCACGGTATTGCAACAGCAGTGTAAATCTAGCAACAAATAGTGACCAATATGCTTTCATGGGATAATTCCGGCTGAAATTGCATAAAGTTCAGCAACTATCTCTTCAATGGGTGGATTTTCTACAAAAAGATCCTCTACTTCATGTTGTGAGGTAACTTGGCTAATCAAAGATGCAGCAGAAAGCTTTGTGGGATCGAAGGCGAGAGTTACGGTGCGACCTTCTTTAGAGATAATACTGACTCCTTCTTCTTCAAAGAAGAAATCATCGTTTGCTAGGTCGATTCTTAAGTATCGGCGCGAGGAAACTTGAGAACGCAGGGCTGCTAAAGTTCCATCACAAAGGATTTCACCTCCACCTATAATAATTATGCGATCGCACAATGCCTCGATATCATCCATATCATGGGTAGTCAGGATGGTGGTTACTTGATGAGTTTTATTCAGCGCTTTGATAAATTTTCTGACTGCAAGCTTGGAAACTGCATCAAGCCCGATGGTGGGTTCATCAAGAAAAAGAATTTCCGGTCTGTGAAGCATTGCGGCTGCAAAGTCACATCGCATCCTTTGACCAAGGCTTAACTGCCTCACCGGAGTCGAGAGAAAGCTGGCAAGACCAAGCAAATCAATCATTTCTTCGCGTGTCTGGCGATACTCCGATTGGGGAACGCGATAAATATCGCGCAGCAAATCGAAAGACTCAATCACTGGCAAATCCCACCAGAGTTGTGTTCTTTGACCAAACACTACACCGATGCGATTAACGTGCTTAATTCGATCTTTCCAAGGAGTTCGTCCGCCAATTAGGCATTTTCCACTGGAAGGTACGAGAATACCGCTCAAAATTTTAATCGTGGTTGATTTACCGGCTCCATTTGGGCCAATGTATCCTACAAGTTCTCCCCGTTCCAGGGAAAACGAAACTCCTTTGAGGGCATAAACTTCTTTAGTTTTTCGCTGCACAAGTCCTCGTATTGAACCGAAAAGCCCAGAGGAACGTTCAGACACAAAGAAAGTCTTCCTGAGATTTTCGACCAGAATGTGAGACATATTTGGTTAGTCTGTTATTGCGAAGAAAGGCAGGGGGCAGTGTTTCGACTACGCTCAACAACCAAGCAAAAGGCAATAAAATGGGCTTGGCTGGATTAAGAATTGTGTTGGTAGAACCAGCTGGGCCGATAAATATCGGCGCGATCGCTAGAGTAATGAAAAATTTCGAGATATATCATTTAATAATAAGTAAATTGCCAATGCAATCCCCATGCCAAGAATCATTCTAGAAGTATCAGAGGAATTATCTCAACAACTAGCACAAGTAGGCGATCGCTTACCTGAACTACTTGCATTGAGTCTCCAACAACCAGCTGTACCAGCACAAGTTTACCGATATATCCTAGATTTTTTGGCTAGCAACCCCACTCCTGAACAAATTGCTGAATTTAAACCTACTCCCGAAATGCAAGAACGGTTGCGTACCTTGTTAACACGCAGTAACGCAGGTGAACTTACACCCACGGAGTTGAAAGAACTAGATGAGTATGAACGTATTGAACACTTAGTTGTGATGATTAAAGCAGGTAACTTATCTTATTTGACCAGCTGACTGTGAGTGCAACCTATATTCCGGTTGTTCTTCGCCGACTGGTAGAAGAACGCGCAAACTACAGATGTGAATATTGCCAATTACCCGCAGGAGTTGCTTTTTTTGCCCATGAGATTGATCATGTTATTGCTCAAAAGCACGGTGGCGCAACAAATGCTGATAATTTAGCCCTCACCTGCTGGCGATGTAATCGTCATAAAGGCACTGACTTAGGATCTTTCGATCCAGAAACAGGGGCTTTTAGTTTTCTCTTTAACCCACGCACCCAGAAATGGGCTGAACACTTCACATTTTCAGAATTGAATCTAGTGGGATTAACGCCTATGGGACGTACAACGATTAGATTACTACAAATAAATAGTGACGAACGACTAGCTGAACGGCAAAGATTGCGCTGAACTGTTTAGACCTGACGCAGGCATTCACTTACACAGCTAAAATGATTTCAGGGAAACTCTTCAGCAGAACCACAACGCTGAAAATTAGCCTGTAAGTACTGGTACGATCGCAGGAGGCAAAAAATGGGCTTGGCTGGATTAAGAATTGTGTTGGTAGAACCAGCTGGGCCGATAAATATTGGCGCGATCGCCAGGGTAATGAAAAATTTCGGTCTATATAATTTAGTATTAGTGAACCCCCAATGCGATCCGCTTTCGACGGAAGCTTTGATGATGGCTGTTCACGCTCAGGAAATTATAGAATCTGCGGTAATAGTCGCAACCTTACCAGAAGCATTGCATGGATGTGTACGGGCGATCGCTACTACTGGTCGCGTTCGTAGTTTAGAAACACCTTTAGAAAATCCTCGCACTGCACTACCCTGGTTACTGGAGGAACCAGAAAAACCCACAGCCCTGATTTTTGGCAGAGAAGACCGGGGATTAAGCAATGAAGAATTAAATTATGCACAGCGGTTTGTTGGCATTCCCACAAGTCAAGATTATGTCGCCCTAAATTTGGCTACTGCTGTAGCAATTTGTTGTTATGAATTGTCACAATGTGCCCAAAAACTTGACATTCAAAGCTTACCTCAAATTGAACTCGCACCCTTGGATGTTGTGGAAGGATACTACCAGCAATTAGAATCAGTATTACTGAAAATTGGTTATATATATCCCCATACGGCAGCTAGTCGTATGGGAAAATTTCGCCAATTGTATAATCGCGCTCACTTGAAAACTGGGGAGGTGGCCATGCTGCGAGGAATTTTGCAGCAGGTAGAATGGGCCCTGAAAAACCAGAGGGATAGTGAAAACTTGTAATTATTCGTTTAATATATACGCAATCATCCCCCCAAAATAATTAATATGGCTTAAACTAAACACAAAAATGCTACTTAGTGGCAAAGTGGAATTTGAGTATTAATATTGCTTAAAGATTAAGTTTGGGGTCAAGAGTCGGCAAGAAAACAGTCAAGTCGGTCACAAGGAGTAACGGTGTCAGAATCAAGTGGCGAACTAACAGCTTTCTCGCGGCGTCAACCCTTAAATCGTCGCCAGCAGCCACAAAAAGTTCAAAAAGTGGTCAAAAAGAGAGTTAAAGTTAACAGTCAGCAGCAAATTACAAATGGACAAGAAGGGGTACTAACACGCCCAAAAAATCAAATTAGTCCTCCCCCAATCCCTGGCGCTACACGTAGGGTAAAATCGGGGTTAGTTATGCCAACGGCAGTAAAATCAATACCTAGTGTAAAGGGAAAAATTCCTCCCTTTCGACCAGGTGCTGTGATGGTTAAAACAGTGCGGATGGAAAAGCCAAAAACAGGCAGACGCTCATCGCGAAAAACCCAGTTAAAGCCAATGGCCAAAACCGTATTGTATGTTTTGCGGTTATTGATTGTGGGTGTTGGGATGGGTGCAATTGTGGGCACGGTGTTGTCAGTATTAGATCCAGCCAATCGCATCAGCACAAATTCGGCGTCGCAATCTAATAATAATGTTAGTAATGTGGCGCGATCGCAGCCACAACCTACGCAAACTCCCCCAGCCGCAGCTTCGAGTCTATACCTATCTCAGGAAATTTCCTCTTTGAAAAATGCCGTGCAAAATTTGGCGGCTACCAACCCAAATCTCACACCTGGAATTTTCTTAGTAGATTTAGATACTGGTAATTATGTAGATATCAATGCCTCTACCAGTTTTCCGGCGGCTAGCACGATTAAAGTACCGATTTTGATTGCCTTTTTTCAGGATGTGGACGCGGGGAAGATTCGCCTAGATGATATGCTGACCATGCAACAGGATATGGTAGCCGGCGGTTCGGGAGATTTGCAATACAAACCACCGGGAACTCAGTACGCCGCTTTGGAAGTAGTCACTAAAATGATTACAATCAGCGATAACACAGCGACAAATATGCTGATTGCCCGACTGGGAGGAATGGACGCTTTAAACCAGCGTTTCCGTAGTTGGGGATTGACAACCACAACAATTCGTAATCAACTCCCAGATTTGCAAGGGACAAACACTACTAGCCCCAAAGAACTAGGGAATTTGATGGCAATTGTAAGTCAAGGAAATTTAGTCAGTATGCCATCACGCGATCTCATGCTTGATATCTTGCGTCGCACCCAAAGAGACACTCTGCTGCCATCAGGTTTGGGGACAGGTGCAAGATCATACCACAAAACGGGTGATATCGGCACAATGTTGGCAGATACAGGTTTAATTGTTGTTCCAACTGGCAAGCGCTACATAGCCTCTGTAATGGTACAACGTCCCGCAAACGACCCCCGCGCCGAAAAATTGATTAGCTCAATTTCTCGTGCAGCCTACCAAGAGTTTAGCCAAAATCCTGTCACACCCAACGCCACTACAAACACTGTACCCGCAAATGGTTATCAGCCCCAGGTTGCGAATCCTGCTTTACCTAACGGTACAACAGGCACTACGCCCATGAGCATTTATCAGCCTCCTGTTGTCGCTCCTGTACCTAATGGGATAGGAAGTACAGTACCCACAAACGGTTATCAATCTCCAGTTATGAATCCCCAGTATTATCCTCAAAGATAATTTGTAATTCGTAATACTCCCCAAATATGGGACTTCCAAATAAAAAAATATCCCATCGCTTTTAGGGCAGGGGAGCAGGGAGCAGGGAGCAGGGGGAGGAAAAGTCGTTGTGATTCCAAAAATTGGATAATTTATTTTTTGGAGTTCCCTATGTAAAACTATTAAGATTTGATGATTTGATTAGGGTCTCAATTAGCATTCAAATCTTAAGAGTTCCCAATTCCTAATTTTTAGCACCAAATGCAATTTCTTTTGAATATTTATAGTTAATTAAATTGTTCTAACAATGTCTCAACACTAGCATTGCTATCCAAAAAAGAAAATAAATGCCAGTAGCGCAGTTTTCCTTCTTTATCTAATACAAACTGTGCTGGTAAAGGCGCTCCTAGTGCTTGTCCTGCTTGATATGTACGAAATACTCGACAACTAGGATCGCTCAATAGTGGCATTTTTAAGCCTAAATCTTTGACAACTATTTGACTCTGCCTTTCATCGGTACTAGTAATCATTAAAACTTCTATACCGCGATTTTTAAATTGTTCGTACTTTTCATTCAAAGCTTTGATGTGAGGAAAACAAAAAGGGCAATATTGCTTTTCGGTAAAAATGCGAGTCAAGGCCAGTAACACTGGTTGTTTGCCTTTATAATCAGACAATCTTACTAAAGTTCCGTTGGTAATATCTGGCAATTGAAAGTCTGGTGTTCCCACTCCCAATCTGAGTTGATTGCTAGCTGGAACTGGTAAAAAATTACGGAAAAATCTCTCATTTAATAAGCCACTAAAGTCAGTTGAAGTCAACATATTTTTAACCTTGATTATTTAAATAGTATTTTATAAAAAACCACAGATATTTACGGAGGTTGACATTGTTTAATGTGTATCTCTGTTTATCTGTGGTTCTCATTGATTTTGCTTTCAACTCCAAAAGGCTGGATTAGAGTTTTTTAGCTAGCGAAATTTAGACAGCAGAGAAGTAGACTTTAGACTTCACTGGGTCAGGATTCATAGTCTTGTCACCAGGTTGCCAACCAGCTGGGCAAACTTCGTCAGGGTGAGACTGAACATACTGAATTGCTTGTAATGTCCGCAGGGTTTCATCAACGCTACGACCAAAAGCTAGATTGTTAATGGTGGCGTGCTGTATGATACCATCTTTATCGATGATGAACAGACCACGCAAGGCAATGCCTGCTGCTGGGTCAAGAACGTTGTAATCGGCGCTGATCTCTTTCTTGATGTCGGAGACTAGAGGATAATTCAGGTCGCCGACGCCACCAGACTTACGATCTGTTTGAATCCAAGCGAGGTGAGAAAATTCACTGTCAACGGAAGCCCCAAGGACTTCGGTATTGATTTTCTTGAATTCTTCGTAGCGATCGCTAAATGCTGTGATTTCAGTAGGACAAACAAAGGTAAAGTCTAGTGGGTAGAAAAACAGAACGACATACTTACCGCGATAATCGGAAAGTTTGATTGTCTTAAATTCCTGATCTACCACAGCCGTTGCTGCAAAATCGGGAGCTTGTTGACCAACGCGGAGGCTTCCTTCGGTTCCGTAAGTAAGGGACATTAACCTAATTCTCCTTTATCGGTTTAGTAGCGTTAGAATTTGGGTCAAATAAAATTTACCCATCCACGCTCTCACAGTTTAATTACGATCTGTTACGACTATATCATACTCATAACGATTTTGAGTAGCAAATGCCTGATTTAGATACAAGAGAATGGTTGCTTACCAACGGCTTAGGAAGTTTTGCCAGCGGTACAATTTCTGATGTCCGCACGCGCACCTATCATGGTTGGCTGTTTGCCGCCACAAACCCACCTTCTGGAAGGACTCTGCTGTTTTCGCACCTAGAAGCTAGCTTAGAAATATTAGGGCGCGTTGTGGCACTGGGGACAAATGTTTGGGGTAACGGTCAGATTGAGCGAACTGGCTACGAACAGCTACGCCGTTTTGATATTAACCCAGTTCCTAAATGGACTTGGGGTCAAGATAACTGGCAATTAACCAGACAATTGGTAATGCCCTATGGTTTGGTGGGGACTGGGGACTGGGGATTGGGGATTGGGGACAAAGGGCGGGAGAGCAAAGGAGCAGGGGAGCAGGGGAGCAGCACTTCTCTACGAGAGGCTGCGCCAACGGCTACGCTCAGTGACCGAGGAGAAGTTGCAGAAAGTTTTTCCCCTCTGCCCCTCTGCCCCTCGGTAACAGAGCGACTTGCCTTGAGCGAAGTCGAAAGGAGCCGAAGTCCTGCCCCTCTGCCTCTGATGCCCAATGCCCAATTTTGCCATCGAATTTTAATCCAGTATCGCTACGAGGGAACTGAAACAGCGATTTTACGGTTGCGACTGTTGATAGCAGAACGTGACTTTCACCACCAGCAGACTGCTAGTCAAGAATTACAGTTTTCACAATTGCTAGGGGAACAGCAAGTCTGTCTGCAAGCAATCAATTCTGGGCGCTTCGGCATACCTTGGCACTTGCGCTGGACACAAGGAAATTATCAACCAGATGCAGTTTGGTATTGGGATTATAGATTGTCTGAGGAGACAAAACGGGGATTAGGCGACAAAGAAGACCTCCACAGTCCTGGTTACTTGATAGTCACACTTCAACCAGGAGACACGGTGACTTTAGAAGCACGAGTCGGTTTTCCTGACTCAGTGCCAAGTGTTCTCACCATCAAAACCTTCGCAGAAGCTGTGGAGGCAGAGCAAGAAAGGCTCTCACAGATTTTTGGATGGAGAGACTCAGGTATAGGGGCAGGGGAGCAAGGGAGAAGTTGCAGTAAGTTTTTCCCTTCTGCCCCTCTGCCCCTTGGCCCCTCTGCCTCTTATGTTCAATTCCCAATCTGGCAACAACTACTTAAAGCAAGCGATCAGTTTATCGTCTATCGAGCCTCAATTGCAGGCCCTACGGTCATTGCTGGTTATCATTGGTTTAATGACTGGGGACGCGATACATTAATCGCTTTACCGGGGTTGGCACTCGTTCCACAGCGCTTTGACGTAGCAAAAGGAGTATTGCGAACTTTTGGGCATTATTGTCGCCACGGTTTAATTGCGAATGCATTTCCCGATCTCAATGGCGAACCAATTTATAACAGCATTGATGTGGCATTGTGGTGGATTGAAACTTTAGGACTTTATTTAGAAGCTAGTCAAGACTGGGATTTTTTGGCAGAGCAATTCCCTGTAGTACAGCAAATTTATAAAGCATTTGTCGGTGGTACACATTTCAATATCCAGGTTGATGCTACCGATGGGCTAGTTAGTTGGGATGCTCGTGGTGTAGCTCTCACCTGGATGGATGTCGTAATTGGGGCACACCCCGTTACACCCCGTTACGGGAAGCCGGTGGAAATCAATGCGCTGTGGTATTCTGCCTTATGTTGGCTGAGTCAGTGGGCAGAGCGCTTGAGCCAAATGGAGTATGGCTCACCAGTGCGTCTCACTAAGCAAGCACAGCGTTATGCTAACCAAGCACAACACGTGAAAATCTCACTGCAAAAATTCTGGAATCCTCAGCTAGGTTATCTGTACGATACTATTGAGCCGGACGATCGCCGGAATTTTCAAATTCGTCCGAATGCCATTTTGGCGCTGTCCCTACACCATTGTGGGTTTCCCGAACAGCAAGGGTGTCAGATATTAGATTTGGCAACTACCAGCTTGCTCACACCTTATGGTCTTCGCAGTCTCGATCCAGGAGATCCCGAATATAAAGGGAAATATGAGGGTAATCAACAGCAACGCGATCGCGCTTATCACCAAGGCACTGTTTGGACTTGGCTAATTGGGCCATATATTCGGGCTTGGCAACGTTTTTATCCACAACAATCGCTGCCTTTTGATTGGCAACCCTTGCTAGATCACTTTTTCTTTGAGGCTTGTCTTGGTTCTATTTCTGAGATTTTTGATGGCGATTCACCTCACACACCCAGAGGAGCGATCGCTCAAGCTTGGTCAGTTGCCGAAGTAATCCGCCACATTAAATAGTTGTAGGCATACAGATGGTCTGGAATAATTATTCTTGATTAATATCTGTTCACAAATTAATGTTGCTAGTTGGAACCTAGAAAAACCTTACTATACAAGCTTTTTATTAATTGATCTGATTATCCAAAAGTGATTAGATATTTTCGATTATTTCACAAATTGAGGCCGCAAAACCAAAGATGTTTATTTTATTCTGTGAGAAAATATGTGATGATAAAACTTCATGAATAAGATGTAGTATTATTTATAGCAGCAATGTATTTCAGGCTTAATTTAGATACTCTACAGGATGGATCATTGACAGCGCAATTACTATTTATAAAGCTGATTTTACATTTACTTATTATAAAACACATCATATCTTAATGCTAAATAAGCCTAAAGAAGTATAGATATAAATTGAGAAATCAATTAATAAAATAAAGTTCACGTAGGAATAATTGTAAATAAAGTGACTCAACCTAATAACAAGACTAACCTTCAAGAGGAAACAGATTTAGGGACTTTCATTGCTCAGGCTACGACTACAGATAAATGGCAAGTATTGTCGTACAAAGCTCCAATCCTACCTATACATGCCGCTCTACTTCGTACTGGTAAGATACTCTTTTTCTGTGGCTCAGGTAACGATCCCAATCGGTTAAATACTCCCTATGACAGTGTGGTATGGGATGTCAAAAAGGGAACCTTTTCCCAGCAAGCGCCTCCATTGGATAGTAACAATCAACCTATGGATCTTTTTTGCGCTGGTCACTCCTTCCGCCCTGATGGTCAGTTACTAGTTGCAGGTGGAACTTTGCGCTATGACCCATTTTATGGTTCACCCTATGCTCTGATGTTCGATCCCATTGCTGAAAAATGGGTCAAGATCCTATCAATGAATAATGGCCGCTGGTATCCTACTGTGTTAACACTAGGCAGTGGTCGAGTCTTAGCAGTGTCTGGGCCGGATAAAGATGGCAAGCTCAATAGACAACCAGAAATTTATTCTGCTTTCTTTCCAAATGGTTGGAAAGCTTTTCCAACAACTAGTGCTTTACCGGCATACGGGCATTTGTTTCTACTAAGTAGTGGAAAGATTTTTTATTCAGGTGCCCAGATGGGTGGTACTGGAGTGACACCAAGGATATTAACCCTGCCAGAGACATTTACACAATCCATTACAGAAACAGTGGTGACAGGGCTGCAAGACATAGCTTTTGGCGATCAAGCTGCCAGTCTCCTTTTACCACCTGCACAAGATCAAAAGGTGATGATTCTCGGTGGGGGTAGTGGTAAGACAGCAACAAAGAGGGTAAATATTGTCGATTTAAAAACTAGTAATCCAACTTACGTAGCAGCAAAGCCTTTAAACTATGCTCGGATGCATCACAGCGCAGTTTTATTGCCCGATCGCACAGTGTTTGTTTGCAATGGTAGCAAAATGAATGAAGACACAACACAATCAATGCTGCCAGCAGAAATCTACAATCCAGCTACAAATACCTGGACAGTAGTAGCGAAACAAACTGTCCCCCGCGTATATCACTCGGTGGCCTTACTGCTACCAGATGGTAGGGTCGTCACAGCTGGGGGGAACCCTCAACGGAGGGTCAATGAACTGCGATTAGAAATCTACAGTCCTGCGTATATGTCGCGATCGCGTCCAGTTATTCAGAGCGCTCCTCAAACAGTGACCTACGGGCAGCAATTTACGATTCAGACACCCCAAGCTGCGAATATTAAGTGGGTTAGTTTTATTAGACCAATGGCAACTACCCATTCTTGCGATACAGAACAAAGGTTAGTGGATGCACCCATTATTTCTAGAAACGCTACTTCTCTTAAGGTCACGGTCATAAACAATCGAAACATCGCACCCCCAGGCTGGTACATGCTTTTCATTAGTAACAACAATGGAACACCCTCAGTAGCAACCTGGACGCAAATATATTAGAGGATGTTTGAAAAGGGTTTGCTTGAGCCTCAAGTGCTACTCAGGAGCGCGATCTTAAATCCCAAAACTCCGATTCTATCGTAGCAGTTTCTCGGTAGCCAGGGTAGTGAAACACACGCTTGAGGACTTTTCAAACAACCTCTTAGCCTTATCTGTTTATGTTCGCACTGCTACCTAATAAAAGTCATTAATTTTAGGAAGGAAAATATGAATTACAAGGTATCACGTCGACGGTTTGGACAGTTGGCACTTGCTGGAACTGTAGTATCTGGACTTAGTTATCTAACCAAGAAAGCCTTGGCAGAAACACCAAGTTTAAATATTGTAGGTATAGGTTCTAGCCCGATCATTAATACTGACCAAACGGTTATTACAGAGGTAAACACCACTGAATTAGTAGAGAACACTGCCCTAACCAGTGTAAGCACAGATATTAAGCCTGTAGGACTAGTTTTGCAATCCTTAATGACAGGAAAGGCTCAGGTACTTACGGATAAAAGTACACCTCTATTAGAACCTAATGAGATATTGAGTGGTTTTACCTCTTTAAGCAATGGCACACTTGTTGTAGCCATTACTCCGGTTGCGATTAGTCGGAGACAGCCGACACCTAGTCGCATTACATTTTTGGGTACGCCTGTAAAAACTTTGATAGTCTCAGGACTTAAACCAAATCAACAGCTTGGCAGCTTGCTAGGTACTAATGATGGGCGACTCATTGGTCTAGTAGGAAAGAAGAACGGTACACCACCGATCAGATTGGTAGATATTAATCTTCAAACAGGAGAGATAAGTTCTATTAGTAAGGTTAAATTCCTGGAGGATGAGCGGGTCAGCAATCTCGCTGAGTGCCCAGATGGAATACTTTATACCTCTATAGTTGGTGCGTATGGTGAGACAACTCTGGTGCAGCTAGATCCAAATCAAAAAAAGCCCATCAGACTAGGACAATTGAAAGTTAATGGTCAAGCATGGAATAATGGCTTACAAAGCTTAGTTTGCTCTACAACAGGTCAACTCCTCGCCTTTGGAGCGATGAGATATGAGACACCTAATGCTGTGTTTATTGTTGATAAGAACAGTGGAAATATGACTCGGCTACAAGACTTTGATACTGCTCAGATTACGCGTACTCGTGCTTAGAAGGAATTGATCTGATATCTCTAGCAAAAAAAAACTGCCTAGCCCTCATCTTTGCTTGAGGGCTTTTTATTGGCATTGATTGGTGCAGCTTATTATTAAGAATATTTTTGACTGATTTTTTAATGAGTTAACCTTGGAAATTCTGATTAATACAGAACAGCAATAACTCAAACAAATTTATAATAATTTTGAGAGATAGCTTATATCGGGAAAGGTTGCCGAAGTTCAAAACTTGCTCATTAGATTCTTCTTTGGAGTACAGCGATCGCCTTTTCGATAGCTAAGAACCTAATGAGAGAGCGTGTTAGCATAGCTAACCGGAGGTATCCTTAATAGTTAATTACGACGGAAATTTCTCTTGCGTTGTTTGTGTCTAGCGACTTCTTTGCGCTTGTGTTTTTCCAAAGGCGTTTCAAAGTGACGATTCTTTCTCATGTCTGGAAAAATGCCTGCTTTGGAAACTTCCCTCTTAAATCGGCGTAAGGCTGACTCAATTCCTTCATTTTCGCCCACAAATACTTGGGTCATTTATCATCTCCTATTTAATTGGTACTGGGCAATTTAAGCCATCCAGTAGACCGGAGCGCAAAAAGGGCAGATAATGATTCTGCCCTTTAGACGTTAAAACTTAATTTTTGATTTTAAAGCTTAGTAGCGGGATCTATTGTATCCACCACCACCACCACCGCCGCGGCGATCGCCACCACCACCAAAAGAACCACCTCTATCTTCTTTTGGTTTAGCCTTATTGACTTTGAGGTCGCGTCCCATCCACTCAGCTCCATCAAGAGCGTCAATGGCAGCTGTTTCTTCAGCTTCTGTGCCCATCTCTACAAAGGCAAAGCCGCGTGGACGTCCTGTTTCACGGTCAGTAGGTAACTGAACCCGCTTTACAGTACCGTGTTCGGCAAACACAGAATTGAGGTCATCTTGTGTGACCTCGTAGGATAGATTACCTACATAAATTGACATGCATTATCTCCAAAATCATAGGTGTGTAGAGATTTAGATTTCGGAGGCAAGCTTGTTAAGACCAAAAGGGAAAAGCCTGTCAATACTAAAAACAAAGAATGTAACCGAATTTTATTCTCACTTGATTATCTTAGCACATCATTGAGTTCTTACCCACCGTAACTCAAGATTGAGGATTGGAGATTGGGCACAAAAGGCAGAATTGCAAAGGGGCACAGAGGAAAAACTTACTGCAACTTCTCCTCTGTTTTTGCACTCACTCATACCAATTTGAAAAATGATTGCGACAGATGGATTCACACTAACCCAGAGGCACCAAGGCAATTCCCAATCCAAAATCTAAAATCGTTCGACTGAGCGTAGCGTTCCGCAGGAAAGTCCAAAATCTAAAATCTAAAATGGTATCATCTCCCCCAGTACAGAGTCTCCTCGTAATATTGATTAGCAGAAATTACCCAAATAATTGCAAAATAAATGCAGTTCGTCATTGTTACTAATTGAAAATGCCGACTACACTTGCTGACGCACAAAATTTACTTTCTGACCTGATCGCTCGCTACTCAGGGCGTGTAGATTATCTGATGATTCGCCTTGAAGAAGCAGAAGGGACTGATATCTTGTTGCGTGGCGACAAGGTAGAAACCCTCAGTGAAGGCATCTCCATTGGTGGTCATATTCGCGCTTGTTATAAAGGCGGATGGGGGTTGAGCTGCTTTAACCAGCTGGCAACAATCAAAGATCGCATAGAAGAAGCGATCGCAGCTGCGCGGATGGTTGGTGATGAAGAAACTTTACTTGCACCCATTGACCCGGTGCAAGCAGTATGCATTCTACCCCTAAAAGGTACTGACCCCCGAAACATCCCACTCTCGCAGAAAAAACAATTGTGCGATCGCTATGCCCAATTGCTCAAAAGCGTAGATCGCCGAATTACCACTACCTCGGTGCGTTACGGTGACAGTGCCCAAAAAGTCATCATTGCTACCTCAGAAGGTACTTTGATCGAGCAATCTTGGGTGGATATGGAAATGCGCTTTGCCGCCACCGCCAGAAATGGCGAAACCGTACAAACTGGACGGGAAACTACTGGCTCTCGCAAAGCTTACGAAGATTTAACTAGTTTGGATGAACAGGTAAAAGGTGCAGCTCAAAGAGCGCTCGCCGCTTTATCTCTACCACCAGTCAAAGGCAATACTTACACTGTAGTCATTGACCCAATTCTCACAGGTTTATTCGTCCACGAAGCCTTCGGACATCTTTCTGAGGCTGATATGGCTTACGAAAACCCCGATCTGTTAGAAGTTATGACCATCGGACGGCGGTTTGGCCCAGAAGAACTGCAAATTTTTGATGGTGCAGCTCCAGAGGGACATCGCGGTAGCTATTTTTACGACGATGAAGGCACACCTGCCACTACTACTCAGCTAATTAAAGATGGAGTTTTAGTGGGACGTTTACATTCTCGTGAAACTGCTGGCAAATTGGAGGAAGCGCCTACGGGTAACGCCCGTTGTCTTAACTATCACTTTACTCCCATTGTGCGGATGACAAATACCTGGATTGAACGGGGTAAAACACCAGTTGCAGACTTATTCACCGATATCAAAGAAGGAGTTTATGCCCGTAATTGGTTGGGTGGGATGACAAATGGGGAAATGTTCACCTTTAGTGCTGGGGAAGCGTGGATGATTAGGAACGGCAAAATTGCTGAACCTGTCCGGGATGTAACGCTTTCGGGAAATGTATTCCAAACTTTAGCGGATATTGAGGCACTTGGTGATGATTTTTACTGGGATGAATCTGGCGGTTGTGGTAAGGGAGGGCAAAATGGCTTGTCAGTGGGTTGTGGTGGCCCTAGCCTCCGAATTCGAGATGTAGTGGTTGGCGGGGAAACATGAACTATCCGCTTCAGTCGTAAGAATCGTAGTCTGCAAAAGAATAGGAATTGGTTTTGCCATAACCTCTGCCAGACAAACAACACAATTGAGTATAGCGATCACTTTGCACTAATGCTTAACGTGAGTTTCCAACGGAGGCTCACGTTAATCCTTAAATTTTTAAGGTGAGCAACATCCCTCGCAAGTCTGAAATTAACTCATAACTCTAGGTAGTAGCGCTAGTAGTTAAAAATAGCTATTCTAGACAAAGTTGATTTAATATCCACTCTAGTTTGATTCATCACACTAATCCTCTGTGGCGCGTGCTGGGGATTTACTGTTAGTCTGGATAGTCCAAAATTATTCATAATTGATTGCTTGCAGACTCGCTACTACTGCCCTAACGTAATTCGTAATTAAAGACTATTTCAGACTCTTATTTAAACACCCAAACTGAAACAAAGCCACGTATATATATAAAGGGCAATTACACACAAAAATTACGAATTACGAATTACGAATTACGAATTAGTTAAACGTTCCTTAGCACAGCGACAGATATGAAAGCAGATCAACTCCTGAAAAACTATGCCGCAGGTGTCAGAGACTTTACTGGTATCAACTTGAGCGAGGCCAACTTAAGGGAAGCCAATCTCAGTGGCGTAATTTTAGATCGAGCAATTTTAGATGGAGCTAATCTGAGTCACGCTAATTTAGCCCACGCCAGTTTGATTGAAGCAGACTTAAATGGGGCAGATTTGAGCAATGCGGATCTCAGTAGTAGCAACTTAAGCGGAGCAATTTTGGATGGAGCTATCTTGGATGGAGCAGATTTGGATGGAGCTAATTTGAGTCATGCTGATTTGACGGTTGCTAAATTGATTCAAACTAATTTGAGTGAGGCGGATTTGCAGGAAGCAAACTTGATAGCGGCGAATCTAGATGGAGCGGATTTAAGTGGTGCAGACTTAACGGTAGCCGACTTATCCCAGGCAAATCTCACCCAAGCAGATTTGAGCCAAACAAATTTGAGCGGAGCAAATTTGTCTGGAGCCAATATAGAAGGAACTATTTTGGATGAAAATGTTTAATCTCATTTTCTTACAGAGCAAGGGTTCTGGGTTGCTGACTCAATATATTAACCAAAACAGTACCTCGGAACACCAAGATTAAAACTCGAAACTTGAGCTTCATTTTATGTTTGGTTGATTACTTAATTAAACCCGGATAATCTCACACGCCAGATGCTCTACTTGGGGAGAGGCTATTGTAGGGGCGCAAGGACTTGCATTGGTGTCAACTTAAGCCGAAAACTATATTGGACAGGCGTTTTGCAAATCTCTCACGCCCTCATCCCCTAACCCCTTCTCCCTTGGGAGAAGGGGAATTGAATGTCTAGCTCCCCTCTCACTGATGGGAGAGGGGCTGGGGTGAGGGCAAAACGTTGTCACCAAGCGGGTTTAGCGTTAAGTTGACACGTATGCAAGACCTTGCGCCCCTACAAATATACAAATAATTTGGGATAATTTATTTTTTGCAAGTCCCTAACAATGCCGTTGAGATGAGAACTTGGAATGTTGCACAAGAGTCTATAACTTTTGTGTACACACGATCTGCTTCTCAAAAAAAGTCAACACACGATCTGCTTGCCAGAAAAAGTCAGATGGATATATTTTCTATAGACAAGGATACTACTGTGAAAAAGTTTGCTACAAGTAGTGTTATTTACGATTGTCATAATTAAAACAATTGACTCTCAACTATCAATGGTGAACTCTACCCTCGTCGTCACACTCTATGTCAACCCTATGACAGGGAATGATACCAATACTGGTTCACGGTTGAGTCCTTTTAAAAGCCTCACCCGTGCTTTAAAAGTAACCAAAATCCCGACGATAATTCATCTGGAGTCGGGGACTTACAACGCTGCTAGTGGTGAGGTGTTTCCACTAATCGTCCCTGGAGGAGCGACAGTGATGGGTAATGAAGTTAACAAAGGTGCAGGTATTGTAATTTCTGGGAGTGGCGAGTTTCAAAGTCCCAGTTTTGGTATACAAAATATTACGCTACTCTTGGTAGATAATGCCAGTCTTTTAGGTGTAACTGTCACCAATCCCTCAACCAAAGGCACTGGTATCTGGATTGAATCGGCTGCACCTACTTTAAGTAACAATACTCTGAGCAATTGTGGGCGGGAAGGTGTGTTTACCACTGGTACTGCCAAACCCACAATTTTAGATAACGTATTTGTGCAAAATACTGCTAGCGGGTTAGTAATGGCAGGTTATAGCCAGGGAGAGGTACGGCGGAATGTATTTCAAAGAAACCCTTTAGGCATAGCAATTAGTGACTTTGCTGCGCCAACGATCGCCAATAATAAATTATCAGAAAATCGCACCGCGATCGCACTTTCTCGCAATGCCCAACCTGTGCTACGTCAAAATCTCATTGCTAAAAATACTCAAGGTGGTTTATTAGTCAATGGCAATGCAGTCGCCGATTTAGGTAATACCGAAGATCCAGGTGATAATATTTTTCGCGATCATATTGAATTTGATTTATATAATGCCACTACACAAAAGCTAGTTTCCGTAGGTAATCAATTAAATCCGTCTCTAGTCAAGGGTTTGGTAGAATTACTCCCAACTAATCGAGTAACGGTTAACACCAGTCCCTCTGATACCTCGACAGAATTCCCACCTCAAAAACCCCCCTTGTCCCCTTGTCCCNGTAATCTCCTTTGAGAAAGCGCTAGAATTCCAGCCTAATTCTCCCAAAATTTGGGATAAACATGGTTATACATTGGGCAGAACCATTTATTCAAGCATTAGCGAGGATGGATTTAACTCATGCGTTTGCCAATGGTAGCTACCAGCCAGATAAACCCATGACTCGCGCCCAGTATGCAGCTTTGGTGGCGATCGCTTTTAACCCATTTCCCAAAATCCCGGCACCTGATTTTACGGATGTACCCAAGGATTTTTGGGCTTATAGCCCTATCCAAATCGCGGCTAGCGGTGGCTTTGTTGGCGGATTTAGCGATCGCACTTTCCGCCCCGATCAAAGTGTGCAACGGCTACAGGTGATTGTCTCCTTAGTAAACGGACTGGGACTACCAGCTGTCGATCGCGATGTTTTAGAAGTATATAGCGATCGTCATACCATTCCCGACTACGCCCGAACAGCTGTTGCCACTGCTACACAACGGGGAATCGTTGTCAACTATCCAGATCCGAAAGTGCTTGCACCTTTACGTTTGGCAACACGTGCCGAAGTTGCAGCGATGGTTTATCAGGCATTAGTCGCCATTGGGCAAACATCTGCGATTAAATCAGTCTATGTGGGGTTGCATTCTAGAAGTTGACAAGTAGAATAAGGAACACTGCCTATCGGCTTGGCAACTCTTGGAAAAATAAACCATGTAGTTAAAAGCACGCTAGGCTAATATGCGATGGGTGACAAATCTAAGACCTATTGCCTAAAGCTAATAGCCCCATGTTAACAACACTTCCAGACACCTCTGCCAACTTGGCGATCGCTTTATTAATTAACTATAGTTTCGATCTCAGTGGGTATAGTGCCAATGAGCTAGTTGAGCGTTGGCAAACGCAATACCCCCTTAATTGGCTACACCTGGCAGTGATTGAGGCACTATATCAAGGTCGTTATAAAGCGGTTTCCGTGCAGCAAATTTTAGTATTTTGGCAGCGCCGGGATCAGGCTACATATCATTTCAACATGGAATTTGAACGGATGATTTGTAGCAAATTTCCCCAAAGCTTAACGTCATCGGCTGCACCAGTTCTACCGCCAGCCAAGAAAAAACCCACTCTAGAGCAAGTGACGAGTCCTCAATTACCACCAGCTAGGATTCGCAATGGCTATCAACACAGCAATACTGCGACTCTCCAACTGAAAAGTTATGAACCAAAGACATCTTTGACTGAAGAAGATGGAAAGCAGGAAGATAGAGATAATAAAACTGTCTTGAAGTCTCCGCTTTCTGGGAAATTTACCTCTTCGGCAACCCTTGAGCGATTATCTGCTGTCAGCCAGAGGCAAACTTCACAAGAAAGTCCAGCGCCTTCCCCATCACCAAACCATCATCAACGACAGCCAAAACTGCTCCCACCTGCTCCTATTCATGCCCCAATCGGGCAATTTACCCCCGAAACAAGCGATCGCTCTGATTCTTTTACATCTAAACTCAAAGCCATGTCTGGGGAGCATACTTCGACTACGCTCAGTAACCGGGAGAGCAGGGAGCAGGGAGCAGGGAGCAGGGGGAGAATAACGAATGACGAATGATGAATGACGAATGACATTTTATTGTGCAACTAACAGCTGAAAGCGCTCATCGTCGGCAATATCATCAAAATCTAGGTCAGTTGCTGCGTCTTCTTTATACCTGGGATTAAGTTCAATTGCTTGTTGTAGAGTTAACAGAGATCGGTCAACTTGTCTTTGCAGTGCGTAACAGGCTGCTTTGTTGTAATAGGCACTTGCATAATCTGGCTTAATTTCTAAGGCTTTGTTAAAACTAGCGATCGCTTCATCATCGCGTCCCAATCTTACCAATGTATAACCATGTTTATCCCAAATTTTGGGAGAATTAGGCTGGAATTCTAGCGCTTTCTCAAAGGAGATTACTGCCTCTTCGTATTGTTCTAATGTTACTAGAGAAAGACCGCGATTTAACCAGGCAACGGCATCGTCAGGTTTGATTTGTGTAGCTTTGTCAAATGAGCCAAAGGCTTGCTGATGTTGTTGTAAATTTCCAAAAGCAACGCCGCGATCGCACCAAGCTTGATGATAATCTGGCTGAATCGCAATCGCTTGATCATAGGATGCGATCGCATCTTGGTAGCGTTTCAATCTTCCCAGAGTCAGACCACGTTTTAACCAACTCACAGGTTCATCCGGTTGGATTTTCACTGCTTGGTTGTAAGCTGCGATCGCATCTTCATAGTGCCTTTGAGAAAACAGATCGTCTCCCTGTTTTACATACTCATCAGCAGTGAATTCCGGTTGTTGTGGCTGTTCCTGTATTTCTTGCTCAACTTCAAAATTCACCACTTCTAGAATCGATTCTGGCGTAATTTCAGTTAGTTCTTGAAGAATCAGATCCTTTCTTTCTTGGGCATCCAATTGTAACTCAGAGAGTTGAGAGACAAACTCAGTTTCTAATCTTTCTAATTTCTCTAAAATGAGAATCTTTTGTTGTTGAGCATTCCATTGTAATTCTGAAAATTGCGAAGTAAACTCAGAGCCAGATTTTTCTAAATTCTCAATAATTAGCTCTTTGGATTTTTGAGCATCGACTTGTAATTCCGATAATTGAAATTTAAATTCTGACTGCAATGCTTCTAAACTCGCAAGAATTTTATTTTTTTGTTCTTGAGCATCTATCTGTAATTCCGATAATTGAGATTTAAGTTCCTGCTCAAATATACCTAAACTATCAACAGCAATTTCTTTTTGCTTTTGAGCATCAACGTGTAATTCGGATAATTTTTCTACAAATTCTGACTGTAATTTTGTTAAAATTTCAAAAGTTATATCTTTTTGCTGTTGAGCATGAGACTGCCATCCAGAAAGTTGAGATGTGAACTCAGACTTTGATATTTCTAAATCAGCAACGGTTAGTTCTTGCTGTTGTTGCACACCTAACTTTAACTTAGACAGTTCTTCTGCCATAACAGATGCTAATTTTCCTAAATTATCCAGTGCTATATCTTTTTGTTGTTGAGCATCAAACTCTAACTTAGATAGCCCCGAAGCAAATTTTGACTCTAAATTTTCTATATTTTCTTGAGATTTTTTTAGTTCAGCTTCTAATCTATTTAATACCTGTGCTTTAGCTAAATCTAGATCGGATATTAGAATAGAGACATTTGCTTGTTCATTTTTAATTTTTTGTTGTAAAGCAGTCGTTTCCTGTTCTAATTCAGAATTTATTTTTTTCGCATCTTGAATAACATTTTCAGCTTCTTGTTTAACAGTGATTAGCTGATTTTGTAATTTTTCCATTCCCTGGACTTGTTGCATTGCCCTATCAACAATTTCTCGGATTATCACCCGTCGCAACAGCCATAACAAAGCAATGACTGCGACTGGAAAGAGACTTAGTATAACTAGCCAAATATCGAGTAATATAGTTGTGCGGCTAAAAGTGCTTTTAAAATCAGATTGGACTTGCTGTTGAATTCGTTTTTCTGCTCGTAGTCGTGCTAACTCTTCTCGTTCTGAATTCGATAATACCGGAGTCGGAGTTAGTGCTGGGTTGGGTAATGGTGCAGATTGTCCACTGGCAATTCCAATGGATAACAATAAGGGTAAAAATACAGTAGTGCTTTTTATAATTAAAGCGAAAACAGCTTGATTTTTGCTCTGCATAACAACCATCTGAGTCTGTTGGTCAGTTTTTGAAGCGACGCGCCTCTCTCCAATCTATAACAGAATTAAGTGGTTAAATGTTGTAGAGGCAGTGTAAAATTCTGAGCAATCCTTAACTAATCCGTTTCCTCGTCCTGAGTGTACGTACAACTTTAGTCAGAGAGTGCAGTCAAGTTTGTGACACTTGTTGGTGAGGTACTACTATAATATTACTACGTTGCGATTACTGCTAAAGATGGTGAAAGTCAAGCAGTAAAAATAATAATTTATCAGCCAGTGGAAGACAAAATGCGAAAGCATCGAAGCTTTCTTAGACCATCCACCGAACAAGGTTCAGACTTTGTTTTTATAGATAACAGGGCGGTGAAACTGAAAGTTCTACCTGTATGGGAAGTGTCATGTGTGGTTACTTCGCATTAACATTAGATTATCTACAATCAGTAGATTACTTGTCCTCAAATTAACTTAACAAAGGCGGTAGAAAATGGGTCGCATAAATCCTTACACACTGCAATTGCAGATTACCCGAATGTTTGAGCAAGGGCAATCATTATTTGCCACAACCAAGGTACAGGAATGGTTGAAAGAACGTAAACATAATCCAGAAGATTATGACATTCTTTTCCATAAAAAACCTGCACCTCCTGGTTCCAAAGAAGTAATAGTTGTGGAAATTGAATTACGCCGCAAAGATGGACAACCTGTAGATCCGTGGTTGCAGGAACAAGCAAATCTCCATGCCTGATTTTCGCAACTATAGCAGTCCTAAATTAGATGTGAAAACTTCTTTTTCTCTTCTTGGCATTTCGCAGAAAAAGCGGTTTGTTCATTTTCACAACTTAGATAGGATTGCTATGTGTGAGGGCTACGCCTACGCCCCAACTCAAAACATAACCGACTGTAAATATTGAAATAAGTTTACAAAAAATTTATATATATCTGACAATCTTAAAGATTTAACAAAGATCATCTTTTGTTGGTTATTTCTTAACCTATCTAAATTGGTTAAAAGTTTATTTAAGTGAAATTACAGAATTATTCATTTTTTAGCTTCGGAGCATTTTCTGATGAAATTAGCTAAAGATATTAGCGTTGCGGCTTTTGCTGTTGCGATCGCGGTTGCTGCTGGTGTTAAACCGACGCAAGCTGCCTTAGTGAATTATGATTTCACCGTAAATGCGACATCTGGCGATCGCCCCGGTCAGTATTTCGGCTCTTTTCGGTATGATGACTCGACTTTAACTGCGATCGGTGAGGAAACTCTAGGCGTTAGCAATGGATTATCTATTGTATTTGACTACTTAGGGACTCAGTATACAGAGGCAAGTGATTTTGATTATCCATCATCTCCTGTAGTCAGCTTTACAAATGGCAACCTGTCAGGACTGAGCTATTTAGTGGAAGATCGGTTTTTGATTGGTAACGGTCTAGGTAATCCAAATACAGGAGGAACAAAATTTTATAGCATTCTCAGTGCTGACTTATTGTCTACAACAGAGGTGGGTGCGGTCACTTACTCTAAAAGTACATCCGTACCAGAACCGATGACTCTTGGCGGTATAGCGATCGCTAGTGCTATGGCGTTGGGGATGAAACGCAAGAAAAAACTATCTACAGTAACAAATTAATAGTTCTACTTTGAAAATTAATATAGAGACGTTAGATAATAACGTCTCTACACACATAGTTATACCAATTTGAAAAAACAATGCGACAAATAGACCATTTGTAGAGACGCGATTCATCGCGTCTTTACTTAAGGATGTGTTGCAATCAATTAATTGAATTGGTATTAGGTAAAACTACCAGTAGGATTCTTACGTCTAATGGCAATTACAGATGGTTTGGGAACACTTCTAGGTTGACCCTTACCACCGTCAGCAGTTGAGATGTTGCTTGGCCAACTACTACCACGAGGGACAGTCCGAGCCTGATTGAATGTAACACCATTTAAATCCAGTAATTCAATCTCACGACTCAAAATCGTACCATCATTAATTGGGCTATCTTCGCCGGGATGCTGTACCGAAATAATCAGCGTATCTCCCACAAAAGTTGGCCCGGTCATCTCACAACGCACTGGTCCATGAGCAAAAGGTATTACCTCTCCGGCATTCTTACCAGTAGTAGGAATATAGAATAGCCAGTTATTACCGAAAACTCCTGTGAAGTTAGAAACATTACCACTGGCTGTGTGGTCGATGGTAGTTACTGTCCCGGCGGCACCGACATTAAAACCATTATGAGTGGTGGTAGACATATCTGTTACCCCCCAAATATTTGCCTTATTGTCGAACACTAAATTATCTACATTGGCAAAACCAGCACCAGAAATCGATCCGGCTTCGCCACCCTGAGCAAATCTTTGCCAACGGAAGGTTAGACCAGTACCATCGGCACTATCTTCAATAATTTTGTACAATCCCCCGGATTGCTGAGTTGCGTTGACATCTGTACTCAACTTGGCAACCTGGAAAATGCGCGAATCTGGATAACCGTCGCTTCCTGGCGCACCATCAGTATAGGCAATGAAAACTTCTTTGGTGTTTGGATGCACTTCTATATCTTCTGGACGTGCAGTGGGAGTTCCGCCAGCCAAATTCGCTGCTAAGAAAGCATCGCTGAGAATAGCACCTTGGGAAGTGTAGAAGTCAGATAGCTTCTTACCTTGATAAGCAGGTAGTCTCTCTGCTTCATTGGTGCGATCGACTGCGAGGGAACCACCATCTGTAGTTTGACCTGCAATCCCATTGCGTTTTGGTAGGGGTAAAAGACCATTTCTTTGAGCCGAACCCAAAGCAGCAAACTCCACAGAAGAAATTACCGATGGTGAAATGGGATTGGTGGGACTGTTTAAACGTAACGGTATCCATTGACCCGTACCGTTTGGATTGTAGCGGGCGACATACAATGTACCACTTTCCCACAAACTGCTGTTGGCTTTACTGGTTGGTGAAGAAATAACACCCGCACTGACAAATTTCCAGGTGTGTCCGCCACGTCTGTCATCACCCATATAGGCGATTAATGGCTTCCCAGCTTCAGCACGGATGGCAACGTTTTCATGGCGGTAACGACCCAGTGAAGTATGTTTGCGAGGACGGAAATTTGGATTAACGGGGTCAATTTCGACAATCCAACCGTATTTTTCACCAACTAAACCGAAGGTCTTACCAGTAGTACCATCGATGTAACCTGTTTGAGTACCATTAGGGTTGACTGATTCTGTGACACCAACAAAAGCTCCTACACTTCCTTGAAAGTTCTCTTCAGCACTTAAAATAGTTCCCCAAGGAGTTGTACCGCCAGAACAGTTATAGCCAGTGCCAATAATTTTGTTACCCAATCCATCGGAGGAGAGGTTAAATACTTGGGTTGCGGCTGGGCCAGTTGCGATCAGATAGTTTTGATCGCCTTTTTGGTAGCTGCGACTTCCCCAAGAAGTGACATTTTTATATTCATCACTCCTTTGGCTATTAATTCCCAACCCAGAAAGACCATGAAGGCGGCGATTTCTCGCATCACCTTTAACCACAGCATAACGGTTACTGGAATTACGTCGGGAGATGCAGACGATTGATCCGCCTAAGTTATATAGTG
This sequence comes from Nostoc sp. 'Peltigera membranacea cyanobiont' 210A, assembly GCF_002246015.1. Lineage (GTDB taxonomy): Bacteria > Cyanobacteriota > Cyanobacteriia > Cyanobacteriales > Nostocaceae > Nostoc. The sequence continues at coordinate 195,353 of NZ_NOLJ01000005.1, read as the reverse complement.
CTTCGCCGTCAAATTCAATACCTCTGGTGGCAGGTAAAGCCCAGCCAATTACTGATTCAAAGGTGGTAGGCAATCCTTTAACATCAGCAGGAGCTTCTGGTGCTAGATCGGAAAATGGAAAACTCACATATTCGTGATTGACCCACAAATAGCCGACATCGTTAGTTCTGCCCAGAGGAATGAAACCTGTATAATCGTTGTTGTAACCGAAATATTCATCTTTGTTAGGAAAGACGCGATCGCCCCAGCTGATAATTACATAACGTTCGTACTCTGGTGGCACTATCACATCATCAACTACGTTGTAGCTATTTAACTTCGCATTTGCAGATACATTGATTACCTGTCCCTGACCGATTCCCGTTGGCAAGAAACTTTTCTGCTGTTTATAAACGGGTAAGGAATGGGGTAAGCGCACTGGTGTAAAGCTCAGTCGCTTGTTTGTTGCTCCTGCAATACTAGAAACACCATCTAGAATTGTGTCTCCCAAGACAGCCGCACCAGCACTGCCAGCAAAAAATACTAAAATTTGTCTGCGACTTAATTTAGACATTAAACTCTCCTCTGTTGTGACACTAAAAATTTCATAAAGGCAAATCTTGATTACTGACAAAAAAAGCCATAAATTATTTACGTCAAATGCCGCAGATTTTGAATGGTAATTAACCTGTTATTAACAAAATCTTTTTGCTATTTAGGTTACATAACCAGACAAAAATTTTCACTTTTTCATATAATTTAATTACCAAAAATTAACCCAAGGTTATATCTTGATTAATGGAGATTTATTCTAAAATTAACTAAAAGCTTTGTTGTCTATAAAATTTCACAAGAATAAGTCGCGTTGCGTCTCTAAGAGATACAACGCGTAGCTCTTTCGTTCAAAATTTAACTTTGAATTCTGTCTTGTTAAATAAACTTACTGCGAGAATTTTTTGGGCGGATACCAATTACAGATGGTCGGGGAACACCTGTAGCTTGCTCCTTACCACCATCAGTTTTTGAGATATTACTCGGCCAACTACTGCCACGAGGTAAACTCCGAGTTTGATTGAATGTAGTACCATTCAAATCTAGTAATTCAATGTTGCGACTCAGCATTGTGCCATCGTTAATTGGACAATCTTCACCAGGATGCTGTACTGAAATAATCAGTGTATTTCCGACAAAAGTTGGCCCGGTCATTTCGCAACGCACTGGCCCATGAGCAAATGGTATTACCTGTCCGGCATTTGCACCACTGGTAGAGATAAAAAATAGCCAGTTATTACCGAAAACTCCAGTAAAATCAGAAACATTACCACTAACGGTATGATCGATTTTGGTTTGCTTACCTTCAGCACCTACATCAAAACCGTTGTGAGTGTCGGTAGACATATCCGTGACACCCCAAATATTTCCCTGATTGTCAAAAACTAGATTATCAACGTTGGCAAAACCAGCGCCATTAACTGACCCAGCTTCGCCACCTTGGGCAAATCTCTGCCACCGGAAGGTTAAACCTGTGGCATCGGCACTATCTTCAATAATTTTGTACAGTCCTCCTGATTGCTGAGTCGCATTGGCATCTGTACTTAACTTGGCAACTTGAAAAATCCGCGAATCAGGATAGCCATCATTTCCCGGCGCACCATCTGTATAGGCAATGAACACTTCTTTGGTAGTTGGATGCACTTCTATATCTTCGGGACGCGCTGTGGGAGTTCCCCCGACTAAGTTTGCAGCTAAAAAGGCGTCACTCAGAACAGCACCTTGGCTAGAGTAGAAGTCAGAAAGTTTCTTATTTTGATAATCAGGTAGTGCTTTTGCTACCATAGCAATTTATCCCGTCGAACTCACGTAAAGGTTTTTAGAAAAACTTAATGTATCTAACTTGACATATAAACTTTTTCTACAGTAGCTTGTGATTAATCCAAGTATATCTTATGACAATTAGACAAAAGTTATGATGCGTAACATCCTCCGTAATTCTTTGATTGCTTCCGCTGTAGCTGTTGTTGGTGCTACTGCTTTTGTTGGTAAGGCAAATGCTCAATCAGTTGATGTAGACTTTACTGGTAGCGTGCCTAGCACTTGTACCATCACCAAACTGGCAGACGGTGTTTTAGGTCCTACTAATAATGCATCTACATTAGACTTATCCAAAAATCTGAAATGTTTACTATACAATGCTTTTAGCGATTTTAATGGCTTGCGATCGCTTGCGCTTGGTGGACGCAAGAATAAGGCTTTAGGGGAATTAATCGAGCTAATTTATCAGTTAGCAAGGAAAAGATAGAAAGAGTGAAAATTTATTTTTTCCCGATAAACTCAATTATTAACAGATAAAAACCATGAGCAATTAAGTCGCAATCTGACAAGTCCACATACTGCCATTATTACCCGATTATAGCGATGACGAGATAAACGAAATTTCTCACTCGCTACTCGAAATATTTTCACTCGACATATCATGTGTTCAACACCAATTCTCCGTGAAGATAATTGTTTATTCTGTTCTTTTTGCAGTTGTGAAATCTCTGATTTTTTGGGTTTTTTATGTGGTGTAGTAATTGCATTATCTCCGATATAAGCTTTGTCACCAATAAACTTTTGTTCAACATTGAATTTATGCCGTGTTTCTCGAAATAAACCTATATCGCTTGTTTTACCTAATTTACCAACATATACATCAACAATATCTTCTCCCTTTGGCAGCACAATAAACTGATTTTTTAGAGTGTGCATTTTTTTCTTACCAGAATAATATTGTTTCTGGTTTTGGTAGTCCATAGGTCTTTCTATGGCTTGCTCTGCGCTATCTACAATTAATTCGTATTCACCAAGTATTTTACGTAAATTTTGATATTTTTTGCTATCTTTTTCTACTTCTTCTATTTGAGAGGCTGGTAAAACTTCTCTTAAAATTTCTACCCAATAATTAAATGTATCATTAGCTTTTGTTTTGGAGATGTCAAAGAGTAAACCTAATATTTCAAAAATTGGTTTTTGTCTAAGATAAATTAGGCATAAGCAGATCCCTTCTTTTGAAGATATCTCCGGTTTTCGTCCACCCCCAGGGGCAATAATACGAGTTTTATTCCTTTCGATTTCTGCACGTTTTTCTAAATGGCATTTTTCCGCTAAACTTACTAATGCTAAAAATTGCTCATAATCAATACCGATTAATCGCTTTGCTTCTTGCGGATGTGATTCAATTCTTGCCAGAGGACTTGTCATTATTCAATATACATATTTCTTAATTCTTGGTTGATTATCCCACAAAGCTTATATTAAGGATAGGTCTATTAGCTACAACAGATATAGAAAACGGTACAGGTACAGTAGGCTCTGTAAGTATTAACTGTGGAGGTACTGGTCAAGTTGGTATTAGTGCTACTTCCTATACTGCTCCTGTTGGCGCAGGTATTACCGATACTGCGACAGCTTTGCTCGATGCTGGAACATTCATTGCACAGCGCAATACCAGTACATCAGGCAATTACGGCAATGGTGTTACAACTACTAATGTAGCTTTTAATGCCACAGCCAAAACATACAGTGTTGTAGCTGCTCTTCGTAACAATTCTGCTCCTTTGCCAGTTGGTGCTTACACTCTCAAAGCTACTGTAAATGTCACAGCACAATAGACATCTCCGGTAAATCATGTAGGTTGGGTTAAGCGACAGCGAAACCTAACAAAGTTCCGAAAATGTTAGGTTTCCTTCGGTCAACCCAACCTACTTAGACTGAAAAATAATGTAGAGACGTTCCATGTAACATCTCTACAAGGCTATGAAACGTCATATATATAGTAAATTTTTAATTTTTAGGAAACAAAAAGAATGTGGAAATATAAATCTGCTATTTTGCAAATTATTACTGGGGTAACTGTAGGTTTATTAGCATACCCCCAACTGGCACAAGCACAATTGCAGGTTGGTCCAATGGTAATTGAAAAAAAGACAGAACAAGGACAAGCAAGAGGAATAATTGAAATCAAGAATCTTGGTAATGATGTTTTTCGAGGCAGAATTAATGTTGTTCCCTTCACTTATAATCAAGATGGTTTTGAAGAACTAAAATCTAGTCCTCAAGATTTAACTCCATTTTTAACCATTTCTCCCCGTGAGTTTGTGGTTCAACCAGGACAAACCCGGCAAATTCGATTATTTGCAGTTTTTTTGCCAAGTATGCCAGAAGGTGAATATCGAGCCGCAGTTTTTACAGAAGATTTAAAAGAAATTGAATCAACACAAAAGCAATCAAGTATTGGAATAGAAGCACGTGTTGGAGTTTCTTTGTATGTGCGTCATGGTAAAGTTACTCCTAATTTAACTATCGAAAATAGCAGTTATGATGTTAAGAATAAAAGAATTATTTTATTGGTAAAAAATAGCGGTAATGCAACCGGCTTTCCCGAAGGAACTTGGACTCTCTCCAATGGGCAAGGTAAAATAGCTAATGATAGATTTACAGCTTATACTGTCATTGCTCAAGGTAAACGTAATATTGTCATCAATGTTCCCCAAGAAAAAACTCCTTTAGCACCAGGAGATTATCAACTTCAGGGGGAATTAATTCTGGATCAAAATAAGCTACCTTTTAATCTCAAACTTAATGTTCCTGTAGAAAATGCCGCTGTTAAAAAATAGCCTCTTTCTGGAGCTATTTGTTTAGATATTTCCATGATTTTTACTGATGTTCCTGTTATTAATCAGCCTACAATTGTACTTGCTGATGTTTCTCAATTGCCACCAGTTGAACAAAATCCCAAATTCAAGATTTTTGCTGTTGGTATTAATGTAGGAGAACGTCGAAATGTCATAGATTCTGCCTTGGTGCGGGGTTTAGAAGATGGCAGTCAAGCGATTGATTTTGATAATTGGTTAATGCCCTTTAACGATGTTATTAAAGCCTTAAAATTCACCGTTAAAACCTTAGATGATGGACAATTAGAATTGCGTAATGTCGGTTTAGTCACGCGAATTAACCCCAAAAATTTAACAACAGATTCCCAATTAGGATTAGTTTTATCTATTGCAGATATTAAAAAACTGTTCGGAATTTCCGCAGAATTTGATATTGCCCAATATGCCATTAATTTTAAACCACCGTGGAATAATATATCTTCCCAAAATCAAATTAGACAAACAGAATTACCTGTAATATTAGATGGACTTCCGAAAATTAAGCCTTCTCCTTTCACTTTTTCTAGTATTGGACAACAAATTAATATTACAGGATCATCAACACAATCCTCAAATAATATTAATACACAAGGTACTCTTTCGGCGGTAGGAACGATATTTGATGGTAGTTGGTTTCTGCAAACAAATCAATCTGATTTTACCGATAGTCGCACCTGGAAATTATCGGAAATTCAATATTTGCGTCAAACTAAATATAATGATTTAGTAATAGGAAAACAACCTACATTTTGGCAAAGTCAAGGAAATGGAGATTATTTCGGCTTGACTACAGTTAAACGCTTTGGATTTAATTCCGAAAAACAATTTAGTGGAGGATTTAATCCATCTCAAAGCTTACAAGGAGGGGGAGTTCAGCGGAGTATTTTAGGTAAAGCAGAACCGGGAACATTAGTACGTTTAACTCAGGGTTTTCAAGACAATGTAATTGCAGAAATATTAGTTAATTCATCTGGTATTTATCGGTTTGAAAATTTACCAATTACAACATCTATCGGTGGTAATTATCGAGTTTTATTATATCCTCAAGGACAACTTACTGCTCAACCAAAGATTGAAGAAGCTAGGTTTTTAAATTTACCAGGACAATTAACTAAAGGTACATCAGCATTGATTTTTTCTGCTGGTACAAATAGAGAATATACTAATAATAATTTTCTAGGTAATTTTAACAATTTTAAAATAGGAATTGGCTATCGTTTAGGAGTTACAGAAGATTTAACTTTAGGCACAGGGTTGATTTATGATCAGTCTTTTTTACAATTAGCAGAATTATTTTATCAACCTGCTAAGATACCTATACAAATGAGAGTATCTTCTTTATTTGGTCAAAAAAATAAAGCTTTTGATTATAATGCCAATATTAATTATCAGCCATCTTCTAGTTTAAATATTAATTTAAATAGTGATATGTTATCACAAAGATTTCAAGTAAATTCAACAATTTTTCCGGGATTAAATATTAGTTTTAGTGGTGACAATCAAAAGGATAGCATTGCTGGAGGTTTTAGTTATTCTCAAAGTAGTCGTAATTTTTATAGTTTTATTAGTGCAGATATAGATACTAAAAATAACTGGCGTTGGAATTTAAATTCTAGTTGGCATAATTTACAATTATCTCATCTTGCTAATGAAATCAGTAGCACTTCTGAACTCAGATATAATTTTTCTGGATTTGGTTCTAATAATGGACATTCTTTAACAGTGGGTTATGATACAAACAATTCTAATAATCATCAAGATGAACTATTAAAATTTGGTTGGAACTATAAATCTAAAACACAAACCTATGATTATCGTTATCTGTGGCAATTTAACTTAGGTTATGGCATTGGTTCTAGAGGTAGCGGTATAATTATATCAGCTTCGACAGGAATCATTCCTGGATTAAGATTCAGTGGGATATATGAAGACATATCTTTATTATCTGATAATTCTCGGTTTCGGATTGAAATATCTCCTAGTATAAATCTCGCACCATATTTAGGTTTAGGAGATTCTCAATTTGATAATTTGCGAAGTCAAGGGGGAATTTTTATTCAGCCATTTTTAGATATTAATAATAATGGCAAATTAGATAAAAACGAAAAAATTTATACTCAATATTTAGACCTTTTATTAAAATTAAATAATCAGCAAATTAGGGCATTTAGTAATTCTTTACCTGATATTCATGGGAATGGTATTTTTCTCAAAGTTCCACCGGGTGATTATCGGCTTGATTTAGATCCTGCGGGATATCCTCTGAATAATAAACCTGTTAATGATGCTTATGCTATTCATGTAGTAGCAGGTGGTTATACTCCCGTTATTATTCCTTTTATTCAGTCTTATACTGTAGCTGGTAAAGTGACAAATCAAAAAGGTGAAGCTGTTGTTGGTGCGAGGGTAGAAGCAATTAATAGTAAAACTGGCAAAGTTTTCTTTTCTATTACCAATGGTGCAGGTATTTTCTATATAGAAGAACTACCACAAGGTCATTATGATTTTAAAATTTATGGAAAACCAGCGCAACCTTCCACACTAGAAATTACCCCTAATTCTCAATCATTAATTGAGATGAATTTACAATTAAATCCTGATACTCAAATAGATAAAAAATAAGATGATCTTATTTTGTATTCACACCCCTTTTGTTATATTATTTTCATGAGGCCATAGGTCGAAAAAGAAGAAGGAGTGCAGGGAGCAGAGGGAGAACTTTCCCATCCGCTCCCTGCCCAAACGAAAGCATCTCACTTTTTCGCATCGCTCCCTGCTTTTGCTTCGTTAGTGCGATCGCATTTAAATGTACCACCATCTTTGGTTTCACCTGCAACCCCATTACGTCTCGGTAATGGTAAAAGACCTTCTTTTTGTACCTTCTGCAACGCAGCAAATTCTACAGAAGATAGAACTGTCGGTGTAATTGGATTGGTAGCAGTAGTTAAAAGTAACGGTATCCATTTACCTGTACCGTCTGGATTGTAACGGGCAACATATAAAGTTCCGTTTTCCCATAAACTACTGTTAGTTTTACTGGTGGGTGAAGAAATAGTGTTTGCACTGACAAATTTCCAAGTGTGTCCCCCCCGTCTGTCATCACCCAAGTAAGCAACCAATTTTTTGCCTTTTTCAATACGCAGGGCAACATTTTCATGGCGAAAACGACCCAAGGAAGTGTGTTTGCGGGGGCGGAATTTCGGATTTTTGGGGTCAATTTATACAATCCAGCCGTATTTTTCGCCAACTAAACCAAAAGTCTTGCCGATAGTTTTGTCTGTATAATCTGTCTGAGTACCATTAGCTTTGACTCCTTCTGTAAAGCTATTTTGGAAGTTCTCTTCCGCAGATAAAATCGTTCCCCAAGGAGTTTTACCACCAGAACAGTTGAAGGCAGTACCAATAATTTTGTTGCCCAACTCATCAGAGGAGAGATTAAAAACTTGGCTTGCAGCTGGGCCAGTTCCGATTAAATAATTTTTGTCACCTTTTTGATGATTGCGACTTCCCCAAGCTGTGATACTTTTGTAGTCATCATTGCGTTGGCTATTGATTCCTAACCCAGATAGACCATGAAGGCGGCGATTTTTGGCATCTTTGACTACAGCAAAACGTTTACTTGTATTTTGGCGAGAGATGCGGACGATTGAACCGCCTTGATTATATAAAAATTCACCTTCAACTTCAATATTTCTGCTGGAGGGTAAAGCCCAACCAATTACCTTTTCAAATGCGTCGGGCAGTCCTTTCAGGTCAGATGAATCTTCTACTACTAAACTAGAAAATGGAAAACTAACGTATTCATGATTCACCCATAAATACCCGACATCATTAGTTTTACCAAGGGGAATAAACCCAGTGAAATCGTTGTTGTAGCCGAAATAATCATCTTTGTTAGGAAAGACGCGATCGCCCCAACTGACAATTACATAACGTTCGTACTCTGGCGGCACTACCACATCATCAATAACGTTGTAACTACTTAACTTAATATCCGCAGATACATTAACTACTTCTCCCCGATCAATTCCTGTTGGCAAGAAATTTTTCTGTTGTTGATAAATTGCTAGGGGATGTGGTAGGCGTACAGGTGTAAAGCTGATACTGGGCATTTTTGCATCTGCCCCACTAGCAAAACCATTTAGAAGTTTGTCTCCCAAAATAACAGCACCAGCACTGCCAGCAAAAAATATTAAAAGTTCTCTCCGACTTAATTTAGACATCAAACTTTCCTCTGTGTGACAGAAAAAATTAGTAGAAATAAACTCTAATTTCTGAAAATTTACTGTATTTGAAATACCTAATAAGTTTTTAATAAAGGGATGTTTATTTTATTACTTACTCTATTTGACAATGATTAAGCTGAGGTTATAAGTTAATTAACTAAAAATTATCACCTCTTACTATTTCCTTAGCCAAATCAAGTAAGGAACAGTGTCAGCGCCCCATCTGTCCTATCCTGGAGATGGATAAATCAATACTGTTGTGGGTGAGACTGTGTTTTTCAGCGTTGTGATACCGACTTATAATCGCCAACCGATTTTAGAAAAGTGCCTCCGCGCCTTGGAGTTGCAGGAGTTAAGTCAGCCAAGTTCAGTTACTGGTTACGAGATTGTCTTGGTAGATGATGGTTCTACTGATGGCACGTTGGAGTGGTTAGCAGCACACAAAGAAGAGTTTCCCCATGTGCGCTGGTTTCAGCAAGATCATGCTGGCCCAGCTGCGGCTCGGAATTTGGGGGTAGAGAAGGCGCAGGGAGACACAATTATCTTTATTGATAGTGATTTAGTAGTGCTGAAGAATTTTCTGCAAGCTCATGCTGACGCACTAGTGCAGGGTCAAGAGAAATTGGGGAGCGATCGCTTTTTCACTTACGGTGCAGTTATTAATACTTGCAATTTCAACAATCCAACGGCTGAACCCTACAAAGTCACTGATTTTTCAGCAGCTTTTTTTGCTACGGGAAATGTAGCAATTTCCAAACATTGGTTAGATAAAGCGGGACTTTTTGACACTAGTTTTCAACTCTATGGCTGGGAAGATTTAGAGTTAGGCGTGCGGCTGAAAAAACTAGGTTTAACACTAATTAAATGTCCAGAAGCCGTAGGATATCACTGGCATCCAGCATTTAACTTAGAGCAAATTCCCCGATTGATTGACCAAGAAATTCAACGCGGACGTATGGGAGTTTTGTTTTATCAAAAGCATCCCACATGGGAAGTGCGAATGATGATCCAAATGACTTGGCTGCATCGCTTACTTTGGGGGATTTTGTCACTCAATGGTGCGTTAAATGAACGGACAATGGCTCCGTTATTGCAATGGCTAATTAATTTAGGTAAACCGCAATTAGCTTTAGAGATTGCCCGAATTTTCCTCAATTGGTATAACGTGAAGGGTGTCTATGAAGCGTATGCTAAAATGCAGCAACCATCGTGATTGAAAATAGAGAATAGGTGATAGGGAACAGGGAATCAGACAAAACGCATCTTATTTCTTTTATCTATTATTCCTATTCATTATTTCTTTGATTGCCTTAGAAGTTATAAGGGTAATGAAGCTATAAATACAACCTAAAATGAAACCAAATATTATTGGCCCAGTTTCGTAAGTTTCACTGTTACAAAATTGTTGAGGTTTTAGACAATTCAAAAAAGCATCAAGTATCGCTCCAACAGGAAAACATATTCCTCCTAATAAAATTGCAAGCCACTTGAAATTTATAAAATTAACAAGAAGTATAGGAGTAATAAAAATTATAAATAAAAATATAATGTCTAATAATGGTTCTACAGCAAGAAGATAATTAATAAAATTTGTAATCTTCATTTTTTAATTCTTTTATTTTTTATCCGCTGATAGATATTAATATATATTTTCTATAAAAAGCAGACCCAGGGCCAACGCATCTTAATATTGATGAGCCTGAATCAGAGTGAAATATATCAAAAACCTAATCAAATAGGGCTTTGAGGCAATTGAATCTAGGATTTATGGTAATGAGAATCATTATAGAGTGTGAATTAGAGGCAGCCGACGGCTGCCTCTAATTCACACTCGTCAATATTTAGATGTGTTTGCCCTGGACAGGGAATAGAGAAAGTATTTCTTGAAACATAAGACTATTTATCGGGATTTAATAAGTACCCGCATAGATAATATTCACCAAGATATATTATGTCAAAATCGCTCCACCCATTAACCGCTCATACCGATACTTCAACTCTTCTTTCATCAAATACCAACGCTCTAAAGTAACATCCATTTCTATTATTTTCTCCGCAGCTTGCCGCGCTAAAAGTAAAACTTCCTCATCGTCAACCAAACTCGCTAAGGTAAAATCTGGTACTCCAGATTGACGAGTTCCCAGTACTTGTCCTGGCCCACGAAAACGCATATCCATCTCGGAAATAAAAAAACCATCCTGAGATTGCTCCAACACTTTCAATCGTTGTTGAGCATCAGGACTTCTGGAACTACTCATCAACAAACAGTAAGATTGAGCCGCGCCACGACCAACACGCCCCCGCAGTTGGTGCAGTTGCGATAAACCAAATCGCTCCGCATTTTCAATGAGCATTACTGTAGCGTTAGGTACGTCTACACCAACCTCAACAACGGTAGTAGAAACCAAAACCTGCGTTTGGTTATCACGGAATTTGGTAATAGATTCGTCCTTTTCGGCTGAACTCATACGACCGTGTAGCAGCCCGACTTGAAAATCGGGAAAAATACTTTCTTGTAACTTTTGATGCTCGTCAACAGCCGATCGCAAATCTAATTTTTCTGATTCTTCCACTAATGGCAAAACCACATAAACTTGTCTACCTTGGACAATTTCTCTGCGGATGAGATCATAAGCATGGTTGCGTTGCTGACCTGACAATACCGTTGTCTGAATCTTTTGCCGTCCCGGTGGTAACTCATCAATTTGACTCACATCCAAATCCCCGTGTATCGTCAGTGCTAAGGTTCGGGGAATCGGGGTAGCAGTCATAGTTAACACATGAGGTTGATTGCCTTTTTGCTGCAAACGTGCCCGTTGTTCTACCCCAAAGCGATGCTGTTCATCTATGACTACTAACCCTAGTTGTTGGAAGTTTACAGGGTCTTGAATCAACGCATGAGTTCCCACTAACAGAGGTAATTCACCAGTTCCTAACTGAGAGTGTATTTGTCTTCGTTTAGCCGCTTTAGTCGAACCTGTAAGTAATTCCACTGGTAAATGCAAGAGGTTAAACCAACCAACTAACTTGCGATAATGTTGTTCTGCCAAAACTTCTGTAGGAGCCATCAGCGCCGCTTGGTAGCCAGATTGAATTGCTGCAAGGATAGCCAGCACAGCAACAACTGTTTTACCAGAACCGACATCACCTTGCACCAAACGATTCATTGGCACAGATTTTTGCAAGTCGTTGAGAATATCGTTGAGAACTCGTTGCTGTGCGCCAGTGAGTTGAAAAGGAAGTATTTCGTGGAATTTCTCTACAAGTTGACCGCGTGGGACAAGAATGGCGCTGGTTTGAATCGCTCTTGCTTGCTGTTGACGTTGGAGTAACCCAAGTTGTAAGTAGAAAAATTCATCAAAGACTAGGCGACGACGGGCAACTTGCAGAGCGGCGCTATCGCTGGGAAAATGAATATTAGCGATCGCATCTTTTAATTCCATCAAACCATACTTCTGCCGCAAACCACTTGGCAAAGGGTCTTTCAGGTTAGCCGCAGCAGGCAAAGCAGCAATCACCGCCTGTCGCACTGTATTCGCCACCACGCCTTCAGTTAGTCCATAAATTGGTACTACCCGCCCAATATTTAGCGATTCAATCGTATCTCCTGGATTTGCCAAAACCTCTAGTTCTGGATTATCCAGTGTCAAGCCGTATTTACTTTCTTTCACCAACCCACACGCCGCCAGAATACTACCTACTGCATAACGGCGTTTTAAACTTTCTTGCCAAGCGCGACTGCTAAAGCGCGTACCTGCATAAAAACGGCCAATTTTGATTTGACCGCTGTTATCTTTTACTACCAATTCTAAAATTGATAATTTCTGATTTTTAGGGCTAGAAAAGCAGTTGCAACGCTTTACTGTAGCCACTATTGTCACCGTCTCACCCGCCTGTAACTCGCGGATATTCACCTGACGCGCATAATCAATATGGTCACGAGGATAGTAGAAAAGCAAGTCACGAACGGTATGTAAACCAAGCCGTGCCAAATTATCAGCTTTTTTAAAACCTATTTCAGGTAAATCACTGAGTTTTTGCTCAATTTTCGGTGCAAGTCTCCGACTCACTTCAGTAACAATTGGAGATTTTGGACTTCGGCTACGCTCAGTCGAACGATTTTGAGTTTTCGATTGATAAATTCTCCCTTGCTCCTCTGCTCCTCGGTCACTGAGCGTAGCCGAAGTGCTGCTCCCCTGCTCCTCTTGCTGTAATTGGGAAAGATACCTACGAGTCTCTGCGACTAAATGCTGCCTTTCTTCCTGTGCTAGATGTGGATAACTAGCAAATTGCACCGCTAATCCTTGCCAACGGCGGCGTTCAGTATGGGGTAGGCCTGTTGGGAATTTGCCCAAAGTTAGGCTCAGAAATTCACTGAAACGGTATTCTCTGCCCATCAAGTCTGTAAAGCCACGTTCAGCTTCTATTGCCAAGGCTTTGTGCAATCGTATCCAATCTGGTTTTTCATTAGTCATTGGTCATTGGTCATTGGTCATTAGTCATTGGTGAGCCAGTGCGGTCTTCTCCCAAAGGGAGAGGCTAGCGCCAAGGGGGTTTCCCCCATGAGCAACTGGCGTTAGCGCAGCGTTAGCGAGGCACGAGCGTCACCCGAAGGGTCATTGGTCATTGGTCATTTGACTCTGGACAAATGACTAATCCTCAAACCAACTAGCGCGCCATGCAGCTTCTGCTTCAGCGATCGCCTTTTCTTTATATCTCTTTTTATACTCTCTTCCTAGTTTATTTAGCTGAACTAAAATACTGCGGATTCGCTTGCGCTCTGAGGAAAGGGTCACATCAGCAAATTCAATTTCTCCTAGCCGCAGGTTAATAGCCATGATTTGAGTCAGTCCAGAATTTTCTGACTGTTGCTCATTTTCAATTTCAATTACTAAGTTTAATAAATTGGGTGGCCCTGGCATGACCTCAGCAGATGCTTCTGATGCTGCCGCAGCTGCTGCTAAAATCGGTTCTGGTAATTTTTTCGGTAATACTCCAGCTTTTTGTAATAAAAGATTAGCATCATGCGAAAGTTTTTTCAGTATCTCTTGCGCGACTTCTTCTAATTTCTGTTGCCATTTTGCCAGTTCTATAGGATCGGAGGTGTTGGCAGTGAGATATTGAGAATTAGAAGTGTTCAGAAATAGTGAAGATGAAGAGGGTGTTACTTCCTCATCAATCTCATCCACCTCATCCACTTCATCAATCTCATCAACCTCATCCACCTCATCTTCCGCTGATTCTTCACTTGTAAGATAAATCAGCAATTGTTCAGCAGCCAGTTGACCCAACTTGCGGATGGCTTGTTGCAGTTGTTGGCGCTGATTCAATGACAAATGCAAAAAGTTTTCGGGATACCCTTGGGTACAGAGATGGTAACTCGCGAGAATCAACTGTTTGCGTACAGCTAGCCCCAAGGTATTTAGATAACTAGCATAAGCGCTTTGTAATTCGATTGCGATCGCCCGGATCGCTTCTTGGAGTGCTGCAATATCCTGCTCAATTCGCTCGATTGCTCTTGCCATGTTTTTTCGCTCTTGCCCATCTGAACCATTACATAGTACAAATGTACAAATTTATTTTAGGATAACTTTCCAGAGAATTTTAGATTTTAAATTAAATGCGATATTTCACATCTTTTACTAAATAAAAGACAGGCCAAGCAAATAACCTGACCTGTTTTTTAAAGAGTCATTAGTGATTCGTCAATTGTCCTTGGTAAAGACTAATGATTAATGACCAATGACCAATGACTAATATTACTTAGTGCCCATTTGCGCAGCGACTTCATCAGCAAAGCTCATTTCTTGCTTTTCAATGCCTTCGCCCAGTATATAACGGACAAAGCGAGCCACTTGAATCTCTTCGCCTAATTGTGCCTTCACTTGCTTGATCAAGTCTTCCACGGAAATACTCTGATCGCGAATGTAAGGCTGATCGAGCAAAGTCAATTCTTTCAGGCGTTTTTCAATCCGTCCCTGAACAATCTTTTCTTTGATGTTTTCAGGCTTGTTCGCCAAATCATCCTTGCCCATTTCAATGTCTTTTTCCTTTTGGGCAATTTCGGCGGGGATTTGGTCTACGCTCACATACTCCACATTAGGACAAGCCGCGACTTGCATTGCAGTGTTCCGTGCCAAGGTTTGGAACTCTGGATTAGTAGCCACTGACTCAGTTTGGGAACCTAGTTCTACCAATACACCAACTCGACCGCCAGTGTGAATGTAGCTGTCTACTACGCCTTGTGTGCCTTCTGCTATTGCAAAATTAACAAAGCGGCGCACTTGGATGTTTTCACCAAGGGTAGCAATGGTTTGCTTGATGGATTCTTCTACAGTCGCACTTTCATTCTCAATATAGGGTTGAGCCAACAAAGACTCAACACTATCAGCTGTCGCTGCTTGCTTTGCTAGATTCTTAACTAAAGCTTTAAAAGCCTCGTTACGAGCAACAAAGTCGGTTTGGCAGTTGACTTCTATAAGTACACCCACTCGACCTTCGGGCTGAATGTAAGTGTCTACTAGACCTTCTGCCGCAATGCGATCGCTTTTTGCCCCCGCCTTAGAGATGCCCTTTTTCCGTAGCCAGTCTGCGGCTTCTTCTACGTTGCCTTCAGTCTCTATCAGCGCCTTTTTGCAGTCCATCATGCCAGCACCAGTTTTTTGGCGTAGCTCTTGGACGAGTTTTGCAGATATTTCCGCCATTTTGCCTCAATTCCTAACTTGACCTCGAGTTGTAATCACTCACCTAATTTAGTACTGAGTACTGAGTTTTGTTAGCGTTAGCGGGGCTTTAGCCCGTGCTGAGTTTTGAGTGTTCAGTTATCAATTTTATTCTTCATTGACAAATCACAACTTACAACTTCAAAAATTAAGACTCAGCACTATTCAATTTGCTGAGTCTTTCTATCTTACTCAGGACTTAGCACTCTTCACGGGCTAAACGCCCCGCTTCCGCTAACAGCACTATTGTTCTGTTTCCTCTTCGGGAATTACGGCATCAGTATATTCGGTTTCTTCATAGTCATCGTCATACTCACTACCGTCGTAATCTTCGTAATCATCTTCAGCATCCAGCTGACCGTGACGACCTTCATAAATGGCATCTGCCAATTTTCCAACTATCAGCTTAATTGACCTGATAGCATCGTCGTTTGCTGGGATGGGGATATCTACTACATCGGGGTCACAGTTTGTATCCAACATGGACACAATGGGAATACTCAGCTTTTGGCATTCTTGAACTGCGTTATATTCCCGACGTTGGTCTACAATTACCACGATATCGGGCACTTTCCGCATTGTTTTAATGCCGCCCAAGTATTTCTGAAGCTTCGTCATTTCCCGACGTAGCATTGATGCTTCTTTTTTCGGTAATAAATCTAGTGCGCCAGTTTCTTCACGGCGTTCTAAATCTTTCAGACGGTCAACCCGTGTTTTGATGGTTGCCCAGTTGGTCAACATTCCGCCCAACCAGCGTTGGTTAATGTAGTGGGAACCACAACGGCTAGCTTCTTGGGCAATAATTCCAGCTGCTTGACGCTTGGTGCCGACGAAAAGAAATTTCTTCCCTTGTTCTGCGTGCGATCGCATGTAATTGTAAGCATTATCCATCAACTGGGCAGTTTGCACCAAGTCGATGATATGCACACCATTGCGGGAAGTATAAATGTAGGGAGACATTTTTGGGTTCCAACGCCGGGTCTGATGCCCAAAGTGAACCCCTGACTCCATCATTTGAGCCAATGAAACTACTGGCATATAATTTTCAACTCCGATTCGGGTTAAACCTCCATCCAAGTGTATTTCCCAATCGGGAAACACCCGAATTCTTAGATGTGCGAGATTAGTTAACTCTACTAGGTTAACATAGACTGCTAACCCAATAGGGAGAGTTGTAGATTGATTATGTAGATTGAGGGCGAGAAAATAGGGCTACCCACTCAACAATCGGGCAACGCTATGCTTTTAGTGATGAAAATGTTGCTATTCTAACATCTCATCTACTCGCGGTCTTCTTGATCCCTGGGTTTGGGTTTTTGTCGCCGTTGTTCAATCTGATCGTCGATAGTTTCTCTCATTTTGCGATCGGCAGCGTCCATCGCAGAATACTTAAAGCGGTTGATTATGCCACTGAACAAGTTGCCAAAGAATCTTTCAATTTCTTGCATAATTTTATACCTCAGTATTTAAAGGTAAATTCTTGATTCTACATTGATCTTGGACTTTCTAATGGAAGTGGGAAATGAAACGCTAATCTGTACTTGAAGTATCTGTTAGTCTATTAGCGTATTTAAGTACTTAAAGGACTAGCGGTTTATTTATCCTTTAAACAGTTTTGCTTGAAAATGACTGTATAAAACAATATTCTCAATCAAATCAGTATTGTTGAGACTTATTAGATTGAAACGCTTTGGACGTTTATATATTGTATTCTGTCTAAGGTAATAAATGTGGCAAGGACACAGGTAACAAATTGTTTCCTTGGCCAATTCTTGGGCAGGGGTCTGTATGTTACTCAATAGTATCGGGGTCTACATTGAGCGATCGCAACCTTGCCTTTAACTGTTCTATCTGCAATTCTGCCTGTTCAGCTCGTTGGCGTTCCTGTTCAGCGCGTTGGCGTTCCTGTTGAGCTCGTTGGCGTTCCTGTTCTACTAGTTCTTCTGCTTGCTGTCTTGCTAAAACTTCCTGTCGTAAAGCCTGTACCAGTTCACCAGGGATCAGTAATTTTTCCCCTGTATCCTCTTGATAAAACCCAATTAGCCTTCCCTCAACCACCAAGCGTAGTTGTAACGGTTCACTACGTCCATCTTGTATCGGTTCGTAGATTTCTCCCCGCAGGCGATAGCCACGTAGCTGTTGTTCCACCCACTCGCCTTTAGGGTCAAATAGCCAGTATTCCTTGACGCCTAGCTGCTCATAAAGGGTCTTTTTGAAGATTTCGTCTTGTCCCTTAGTACCAAAGGATGTCATTTCAAAAATAACTGTCGGTACTTGACCCTCTTCCCAGATTTTATAGTTGTCTCGACCGCCAGGTGCAACATCAAAAATCACCATCACATCTGGGGCTACCCGCAATTTGGGAAAGCCCTGTGCATAGTAAAGAAATTGATTTGCCAATACTGTTGCCTGACGATTTGCCAGATACTGTTTCAGGACTTCTAAGGTAGTTAGTAAAGCATAAAGGTGGTCGTAGGTTTCTGCCACTGGTTGACCATCAGCACTAGGGTAGAATATTTCTGATTCGACATTAACAGGTACAGTAGCCGTCATGGTTATAAAATCAGTCCTACGAGATTATTGTAGAACAACTCTACTTCTGCCTAACTGGGGATGTGCAAGCTTTTTAAAATATAACTAGATAACTCACAAAAACCTTCCCCTTCGGCAGCAGTAGTAATGTAAGCAGGCTGATATTTCAATTGATTCACATATTCCAGCACGTTAGCCACGCCTACAGAAACAGGAAAATAACGCCGATCAAATAAACTTTCATCATTGGGACTATCGCCAACAGTGACAATTTCTTCTGATGAGTACTGGGGCAAATACTCACGCAATACCTGCAACAATCCCACAGCTTTATCTTGTCCTTGGAGTTTAATGTGACACTGCACGTTGCTATAGGTAAATCCCCAACCCATTTGTTGACAGAGATTATCTAGGGTTTGTAGTTCGTCTTCACGCAAACCAGCTACATCAAAAGTCCAGTCGGTGACGCGAAAGCGATTATCAGCAGATTCTTGGATTTGGGGAAATTTAGTTTGTAAATTCTCAAAAGTCGTAGCCAAGTGCTGGCGATGTTGAACTAAATCGGGAATGGGTGTTAAAACTACTGGTTTCTGATTTCCAGGTGGAAAGTATAAACCGCCATTTTCTGCCATCGCACCTGCTACTGGCATCAAACTACTCAATCCACTTACCCACCCAGCCGAACGTCCGGTGACAATTAGCACTTTAATGTCAGCTGTGGCTAAATCCTCTAAAGCTTGTAGCAGTGCTGGAGTAAATTTTCCTCGTCTAGTCAGGGTGCCATCCATATCTGTGGCTATCAGACGAATCTTGCTAAAGCTTGTAGATGAAACCTCAGATAGGGGAGCGAGGCTCAAATCTCTGGACATATACGATTTGTAAAAGGCTGTAAAAAATATTTATCATACAGCAAGATGACCTTGAAGATTTGGGCATCCTAAACATCAGGAGTCAAGTTTTTCAGTTTCCCACCATGTCCACTTCAATGTTTCTTGCCCAATCCTCCGGGAAAAAGACTACTAAAAAGGCATCCCAGGAAGTGCCAGCAAGTAATCCTCAAATACCACCATTACTGTTGGTAACTTCTGGAGGACTGGCTTTAGTGGTGATTGCTTTGATTGTGTATATTAAACTCCAGAAAGATAAGCTGGAGAAAAAACTTAAGTTTGAACAATTCCGCGCGCGAGAACTAGAGAAAAAGTTTAAGCTAGCGCTGGAAACAATTCGCAAAATGGAAACTAATCCCGATTTGGTGAACTCACGGGACTTTAACCTGGATTATCTGCGAATGCGGATGTCAGAGGAGGTGTTTCATTTTGCAATTCTTAATCAAATAAAGATTCAGATCAAAGAAAAAATTTCTCAAGCCCTGCGTCCAAATCAAGCCCAACAAGGATCGGTTGGAATTGCTAATAGTGCTGGACGGCAAGTAGATGAAATTTTTGATGTCGAGTATGAGACTGGTAGTCCAGGAAATTCTGCTAAACGGGTGCTGTTTCGGATTCAAATCAAGTTAATGAAGTTACCGACGCAAGCAACTTCTGCGACTATTAGTCAAATTATTGATTGTATAGAAACTTACCTAAGCCCTATAGAAGACGAAGATAGTTGGCAACCAATAATTCAAGGTCGGATTGCTACCATGCATTGGGATCAAAAGGCTAAACCTACGCCTTTACTAGTGCTAGAACAATCGAATGAAGGCGTGAATGTAACTTTCCGTACTAGTCGCCAACCAAATACTCCAACTCCACCAAAGCCATCTGGAATTAAAAAATCAGGCTCGGCTAGACAATAAATTATGGTTGTCATTAGTCATTGGTCATTGGTCACTTGTACTGAGTTTCGACTGCGCTCAACTACCGCGTAGTCGTACCCCTTGCCTACGGCACGCTGCGCGAACGGGGAAGCAAGCTACGCGCAGCGTCTTGTAGAGAAGTGCAGCCTCTCCAAGAGTTGTATTGGTCATTCACAAAGGACAAATGACTAATGACTAAAAATCATGACTGAATAACTGTATTGGGGGAATTACGGGTTAAAAGACCATCTTCCATTTCGACAATGCGATCGGCTATGTCTAAAATGCGGTTGTCGTGTGTCACCAATAAGATAGTAGTTCCCTGATTTTTGGCTAGACTCTGCATTATTTCTACAACATCGCGTCCTGATTGTTTGTCTAATGCGGCTGTTGGTTCGTCTGCTAGTACCAAGGGGGGACGGTTCACTAAGGCGCGGGCGATCGCAATTCTTTGTTTTTGTCCACCAGAAAGATTGTCTGGGTAGTAATCAACTCGTTCTTCTAGACCAACAGACCCTAGCATGGCTTTTGATTTAGCCATTGCTTCTGCTTGAGAAATATTATCGTTCAATTCCACTGCCATTTGCACATTTTGCTTGGCTGTCAAGAACCCTAGCAAATTGTGAGCTTGGAAAATATAACCAATGTTGCGTCGCATCTGCACTAATTTGTTTTGACTGACGCCAATAAGTTCTTCACCTAAAAATTTTAAACTTCCCTCTTGTACAGACCGCAAACCGCCAATTAAGCTCAGTAATGTTGTTTTACCTGAACCTGATGGGCCGGTCATAATCACAATCTCACCTGGATAAATGTCTAGGTTGATGTCAAATAATATCTGTTTTCTCAGTGAGCCTTTGCCATAGAAGTGATTGAGATTTTTAATGGCGATTACAGGTTCTTTTTCTATCATATTTTTGTTAGTTATAAATTAGTAGTTCCAAAAATTAACTGTATTGACTGTCAGAAATTAAATTTGCTTAGTTACGATCATAAATCAAATTTATTGTTAATATCTTTTAATTAATACAATATTAATTAAAAGATATCTGCTGGATCGGCAGAGCGTAATTTCCTAACTGCGATCGCACCAGAAATGATGCACATTAGCATAGTCAAAATCAATACCATTGTCGCTCGTTCAAAACTCATAAAGACTGGTAAGAGTGTTGCATTTCTGGCACTGTCATACATAAATAAGGCAAAAACTATTCCAGGAAAATAGCCTAAAACTGCTAATAATAAAGCTTCTTGAAGAATGACCGTCAATAAATAGTTTTGTGTGTAACCTATCGCCTTGAGAGTAGCGTACTCAGCCAAGTGGTCTGCAACTTCTGTATAAAGAATTTGATAAACAATCACAGTACCCACAATGAAACCCATGACAGTCCCTAATGTGAAAATAAAGCCAATAGCTGTACTATTTGCCCAGTAACTCCGCTCAAAATCAATAAATTCTTGTTTAGTTAAAACATTTACTTCATTAGGTAAATACTTTCGTAATTGTTGGGCAACAACATTAGCATCTGCTCCCGGCTTTAATCTAATTAGCCCAATATCAATTAATCCTTTTTGACGATTATTGAATATTCGGAAAAAGTTGATATCGCTCGTAATTAAATTACCATCTGCACCAAATGATGCACCTAATGTAAAGAGTCCTCCTACTTTAATTCGCCGCCTTCGTACTTCTGCCGTTACAGGCTTACCTTGGTCATAATTAGCAGCGATCGGCCCATACTCTACTCTAGAAGAACGGTCAAATAGAACTACATCAGGTAGTTTAAGTTTATCTAAATTTTCCTGAACTCCAGGTAAGTTAACTAGGTTAGTTTCTGGGTTCATTCCAAAAATTAGGATACTCCGAGGACGCCCGGTTACAGGATTTTTCCAGATTGTAAAGTCCAAATAGATCGGATGTACTGATTGAACTGCGGGTAATTCTAAAGCTTTATATAATCGTCGTTGCGAAAAGCTTCTCATCGCCAATATAGCGTTAGATTGACTATTAATTAAAACAATATCGCCTTGCAAGCTGTTATGGAATCGAACGTTACTATAATACAGAGCATCCCGAAAGCCGAGTTGCATAAACATTAAAATATCAGCAAAAGCAATTCCTGCTAAAGCCACAGCTAGGCGAGTTTTTTCCCTTGTCAGTTGTAGCCACGATAGAGGTATTTTTTGATTCATTTTATAGGCGTCTCAACAAGAGTAGCAATTTTAGATTTTCAACCCATTATGGTGACACCCGTACCGGATTGATAGAATGTTTAAAATTGATTAAACAGACCATTCAAGAATATTTTTAATCCAAAATATCAAATTATGGATTAAGATTACTGCTCACCGACAACTTAATTAATTATTAATATCGACAATAACTTTGGCGTAAGTTAAACCAGAAACTTTCAGGCTATCTTCTGGAGACAGAGCAATTTTAACTTCTACAACTCTGGCATCCACATCTGCGGCTGGATCTGTATTCAGCACATCTTTTTTACCAATTTTTCTGCCAATATCAGTGACAGTTCCCTTTAATTCGCCGCTAAATGCGCCGTTATCACTGGTGATAGTAGCATTTTGACCAAGACGCACTTTCCCAATGCTGTCTTCAGCGACTTCAGCAATTACAAACATTTGGTTAGTTTGGCCAATTTCAGCAATGCCATTTGCGCCGATCGCTTCACCCGATTTGGTGTAAACTTTTAAAATCTCTCCAGCGATTGGTGCTTGAACGTAGCTTAACCTTAGTTCTGCTTCCGCTTTTCTAACATTTGCGATCGCATTACTAACTTGAGCTTGCGCTACTTGCACATCGGTAGGACTAACATCTAAAATTCGGCTTAGTTTGGCCTTTTCTTCATCGATTTGTCTTTGCAAAGTTGCCACATTTTTATCGCGGTTAACTTTAGCTTCGATTAACTGCTGTTGCAAAGTTGCTGAATTTTGTATTTGGTTGGCTCTAGCCTCAGCAAGTTGCTGTCGCAAGGTTGCCAATGTCTGCTTTAGGGTAGCTTGGCTTTCAGCCACCTGCTGATTAGCAGTTATTGCACTCAAGCGTCTTCTATCCCGCTCTTGCTGAGAAATAGCACCTTCTTTGTATAAATAATCATAGCGTCCGGCATCGACTTGAGCATTGCGCTGTTCGGCTTGAATACGTGTAACCGTTGCTCTGAGAGCATCTCTTTGCCCACTAAGTTCAGCTTCTAGGCGATTCACGGTTGCTTGTTGGACAAGTTTATCACCACTTAACTGAGCTGCAACCCGCGCGATCGTTGCTTGCCCTGCATTCCTTTCGCCAATTAACTGCGCTTGTAGGCGAGCGATAACTGCTCTTTGAGCTTGAATATCTCTGGGAGAGCCAGCCCTGACTTGCGCTAAATTCGCACTGGCTTCTTGGACTTTCGCTTTTGCCTCTTGTAGTCCAGCTACTTGGGTATCGCGGTTGTCCAAAATTGCCACAATTTGACCCTGCTTTACCCGTTCACCCTCTCTCACCAGAAGTTGCTGAATTCGTGACGATGGCGCTAATCCTGATGATGGGGCGGATAATTTAACAACTTCGCCTCGCGGTTCCAAACGCCCTACAGCACTAATGCTATTGGTAGATGGCATTACTGGTACGGATGTAGATAGTTTTCTTAACTGCTCGATTTTGGCCGTACCTAGTATCCCAGCGGCGATTACTACTGGCACGGCTACAGCGATACCCCACCAAATCTTAGGTTGTTCATGATTTAGTGTCTGTTCACTTGGTTTCGGCTTTTCAGTCACCCTTGACATAGTATGTTGCCCATTTACCTGAATTGTGCTGATGGAAATAAAAATAAAAAGGTTTTTAATCAACAGCCAGCTGTTAGGACAAACAACAGTGGTTTCAAGCTGGGTATGGCTTAAAAATCCATTGTGTGATGAACGTTCAACACTATGGCTTTACAAAATGGTGTTTTCTATAGCGATTCCTCGTACCCTACGGTTACTCCTTAGGAGAACTCGTAGAGTAGCCGCTACGCGTTTATGTATGCAATACACTTTGACCTCTCTCCAAACGTCTCTCCTAAAAGGAGAGAGGCTTTGAGGCTTACTTGCTCCCCTTGCAGCAATAAAAGTTTTTCTGCTTCCCTCTCCTAACAGGAGAGGGTTAGGTTGAGGTAGGGAAGAGGGGGGTTATATCACAATACAGTTCAGATAAGCCCAAAACACTTGTAGAGACGGCGATTTATCGCGTCTCAAAAACCCAAAATTTTTGCCAGTAGCCCTTAACTGAACCGTATTGGGTTATATCATGTCCGCTTGATTACTTACTAAACCCCAAGAACCCCACCCCGCCAAAGCTACGCTTCGTCTCCCCTCCCCGCCTGCGGGGAGGGGTGCAATGATTGTGGAAATCATAACTAATTACCCGGACTTGATATTAGGTCTGTATTGAAACTGAGAAACGCTATAGTAGCTGGCTATTCAATAACTCTGAGTATTATTGAGACATGAGTGCAATGGGAGTTAGCAGAATTCACAAGCAGTATGAATCTAGATATAGAGACGCGATATATTGCGTCTCTATAAAAAATTCTAAATTGGTATGATGCGGTACTTTACTGCTACATTCACTACAGCTATAGTTAGTCACAAAATTGAAAAGAAACATCAAAAATAGACTGTTGCCTTTGTTGGACACAATCTTGCTAAAAAAGTTAGTCTTCCTTAAGTCAATCAACGATTAACTAACTAAAAAATGTCTGTTCACCCTGAGCGAAGTCGAAGGGTCAATTTAAACATTCCTAACATCAGAGTTTCCTTAACTTTCTGGTCAATGAGTTAGCTGTCTCTAGTTGTTTGCACCTACCAAGACAACAAACCATTTTGTGATATTCGCTTCAAAGACCTTACTATTCTCCCTGTTCTGTTTTGGAACTCCATAAAACTCTCGTTGAATGAATTCTACATTTATCCATTAGCTGAAAACGTAGCAGAGCCTACAGATGGGGGAGATGAGGCAGATGGAGGGGATGATTAAGTTGGGAGGTCGAATAAAACTGTGGTCATGTAATTTTCTGCCCAAGCTGGCCCAAAGGCTTTTTCTAGAACGCGGCGGGTTTTATCATTTTGCTGCTGTTTGGTGCAGTAGTTTTGCTGTCCGGCGAGATTTTGGGTGACTTGTTCAACTGAAACAGGATGTGAGGCGATCGCTTGGATGCAATGAATATCTAAAAATTCTCGCACCCGCGAGAGAAACATTGTTTCTTCTTCTGGGGAACTGGGGCGCACAAAGATGCAAAAATCTGAAAAAATATTTCCCCATTCTGGTAATTCACGGGGTTGGGAAAAGTTAAGCACTGTTAGCTGTGTCAGCGCAGAAGTATAAGATTCTGGTAAGGTGCGTTCTACTTGGATAGGAGAAAGGTCTGCGATCGCTGCACTAATTTGACCTCTACCCCCAACTAAATCACAACCAAACATCGGCAGGTTGTATTCTGGACGGGGAAACATGACGCAGTGCAAAATATCCAGCATATTTCCGATTTTTGCCAGTTCCAAGTGCATTTTCCGAAACTGGGGCGTTTGATAGCAACGGTTTTCAATCGTCAGTTTTTCGCCTTCTAGTCTACCTTCTACATACCCCAACTCATTAGGCAAATGGTAAGGGGATAAATCCAGGTGCTGATGCCAAGCTGCCTCAATACAATCAGCTAGCTGACGAATTAGGGGATGTTGTTGCTCACGCAGCGAGGGCATAGAAGTAAATGACATATTCTAGTTGGGAATGCGATCTAATGGCCAGTCTACAACCTGTCGTGCCATACCTGTTGTGGTCTGCAATATAAGCAAACACTTACACCCAGCCAACGTAAATTTATAAGACAGATACTTTTCACAATGATTATTTATTTTGTAGTCTAGGTTACAGAAATAATTTTAGATTAGCCCATTTGTGAAGGTTAATAGAAAGCTATGAAACTAGATTCTCATAGACCGGATTTTGCTGTGCAAGCAAGAACGTACAATCTGGAAGGCTTACAGAGGTTCAGAGCTTCTACTTGGGTAAACCTTTTGCAACTTCCCAGCCCCTTTAGTTTTGACGAAGCACTTTTATTGTGTCCGGTTTCAGCAGATGAGTGGCTAGCCTGGATTCCAGATCATGGCGAAGCAATACTCAATATCAGGCAATTTAGTTATTAGTCATTTGTCATTTGTCATTGGTTAATAACTTTAAACAAATGACTATTGCTGCCAGAAATCAGTGACATCGTATCCCAATTCCTCTAGCATGTGCCGCAGCAGGGGTAAACTGAGTCCAATTACATTGCTGTGACAGCCTTCAATTTTTTCCACGAAGAAACTACCAAAACCCTCAATGGCAAAGGCACCAGCACACTTGAGTGGTTCACCAGTGGCAACATAAGCTTTAATTGCCTTTTCGCTCATTTCAGCAAAGTAAACTCTTGTAACTTGAGACTTGACTAAAGTACGGTTTTGGTTATGGTCAATTAAGGCGTGACCTGTGTACAAGTCGCCAAAGTTACCTTGCATTATCTGCCAACGAGCGATCGCTTCAGAGAAGTCTGCTGGTTTGCCGTAAATTTCACCATTGATGGACAAAACTGAATCACAACCCATAATCAAAGCTGATTCAAACTGTGGGGCTACAGTTTGTGCCTTGTAGTCGGCAAGAGTTTTGACCAATTCTGCTGGTTCACTTAGTTCAATTTGCGACTCATCAAAGTCACTTGCTCGAACTATCGGTTCAATACCAACAGTTTGCAACAAGCGGCGTCGGGCTGGGGAAGCTGAAGCAAGTACAAAAGGTGGAATTTTCATGATCTGACTAACTTGGTAATTGGGGATGGGGTACTGGGCACTTGTACTGAGCGACTTGCCTTGACTTGTGCCGAGCGTACCCCTCCGGGGAAGCAAGCTACGCGTAGCGTCTTGTAGAGAAGCCGAGGTAGCGAAGTCGAAAGGAGCCGAAGTATTGGGCATTGCTTATTTCCCTTGTTCCCCTTTTCCCTCAGTCTTTTTTTAATTTTTAATTTTTAATTTTTAATTGATGTCTCCCTATTCCCCAATTAATAGACAGAAAAAGAATTAACAACCTCATCAATCATCCGTTTAACTTTCTGCCAGCGTTTTTCAGGAATTGAGGCGTTGAAGGTAAAAACTTTACCACGACTCACAGCAACGCTGGCGATGTTGTGTCGTTGCTGTTGATTGGGGAGTTTTACCTCATACTCTAAAAGGTAGTAGATTTTACCGTCTACTTCTCGCTGTGCGGCATTGACTAATTCCGCCGAACGACCAGAGTCAGGAGGTGCAAGAGCCGCTTTTCCTAATTTGTATCCTACCTCTGTTGGGGTTCCCAATTCTGACAAAGTTTTGCCTTCTGGAACTGGGCTAATCACAACCGAAACATTTTCAGACACCTCAATCAAATCGTGGAAAACCACATCTGGCCCATCGGCAACTTTAACTGGC
This sequence comes from Nostoc sp. 'Peltigera membranacea cyanobiont' 210A, assembly GCF_002246015.1. Lineage (GTDB taxonomy): Bacteria > Cyanobacteriota > Cyanobacteriia > Cyanobacteriales > Nostocaceae > Nostoc. The sequence goes on along the minus strand of NZ_NOLJ01000005.1, from coordinate 167,932 downwards.
AGCCAGCCGTTAGGATATAAAAACTGATAGCCATCACTAGTGTCTACAAAGCTTTTGAGTCCAGCCGCAGCCGCTACATCCGAATTACTCAGACTGAAGCTTAACACCAATAGCAAAATTAATACAATTCGTTTCAACATTTCTACAGATTCCTTTGGGCTGGAGACAACACTAGGCTTGCATCATTTCTCGTCTTTATTGTCCCACCAAGCGGGACGCTTCGGATAATGCATTAGATCGTGAAGCTTCAATTCCCAAATGTCGGCAAATACTTCCTGAACTACTTAGGTTCACGTCTAATGGTAATCTTGCAACCGAACCTGATATTACTTCTTGTAGTATTATTCCTCTCTTAAAAAACGTAGAGGCACACAGAGAATAACTCCGCGTCCCTTTGCGTAAACCTCTGCGTCCCTCTGCGTTTCAAAAAAAATTTAGTAAATAGGAGAGGCAGATAATTCTACCTCTCCTATGGGGATAAACTAAATTACTTAAAGCTAGCTAGCTTTAGTATCTGTTAGCTTTGTTGGGTTTGTGAACAAGAAAGCTGAGAATTTGGCACTGCTTGATGTTGTCAAAACCTACAACACGGATATAGCTGGTGTTGAATTGAGAACGGCATCCTTGGACTTCGCTCAAAACTTCTTGAGTGGATTTAGCACCGAACAAAGGCAGCTTCCACATTGTCCAATATAATTCTGTTGGCTCAGAAGTTTCGTTGAACTCGATCGCTGGAATGTAACCTTGATTCAAAATGTACTGGATCTGCTTGGCAATTTGAGCGTCAGTCAGGGGTGGCAGATAAGAAAGGGTTTCGTAACGACGCTCTTTTGGTAAAGTTTGCATAGCTTTTGATAATGGGTTGCGATTTTTACTACTAGGTTGACCGAACTAATTGGATAAGTTATCCAAATTCTGATCTGAAGTTGCTTGCTGTTCTGGTTGCAGACTGGGGTTAGATGTGTCTACTACTTGTGTGATGCGTTCTAAATGCTGGCGACGCTGTTCCATATTGGCTTGCTGAATGCCAGTGCGAACCATTTCCGGTAAAAATTCTGCAATTTCTTCCGCAATGTGTTCTCTGACAGTCATGATTCGCAAAGCCAAATCTGGTTTTTCTCGCAACAATTGCTCAATGAATGACTCACCATTTTGAATTTTGCCAGACGAAAAGTTATGCAACCAAAGTTCTAATGGCGGATTAGTTTCGCCTAGCTGTGCCAATACTGTCCTTAGAGCCTGATAAGTCAGATAGCTTTGGAGAGTTTTGGCTGTGTCCTTCGCAATTTGCTTAAGATTCATGCTTGACCCCAGCCCTGAAGAGTTATGAGTTATGAGTTATGAGTTATGAATTAATGCAAATCCTAACTCTTGTACAGACGCGATTCATCGCGTCTCTACTTCTAACTCTTAACTCTTAACTGTTAACCCAGATCAGACGGTATCCATTGCTTCAAACTCGAACTTGATTTCTTTCCACAGTTCGCAAGCAACAGCCAGTTCAGGAGACCACTTGGCAGCTTCGCGGATGATATCGTTACCTTCACGAGCCAAGTTACGGCCTTCGTTACGAGCTTGAACAACAGCTTCTAAGGCGACGCGGTTAGCGGTTGCACCAGGAGCGTTACCCCAAGGGTGTCCTAAAGTACCACCACCGAATTGTAGTACGGAGTCATCACCAAAGATTTCTACCAGTGCGGGCATGTGCCATACATGGATACCACCAGAAGCAACTGCCATTACACCAGGTAGAGAAGCCCAGTCTTGAGTAAAGTAGATACCACGAGACTTGTCTTGCTCAATGTAGTTTTCACGCAACAGATCAACGAAGCCCATTGTGATGCCGCGCTCACCTTCCAACTTACCAACTACTGTACCAGTGTGGATGTGGTCGCCACCAGATAAACGTAGGGCTTTAGCTAATACACGGAAGTGGATACCGTGGTTCTTTTGACGGTCAATTACAGCGTGCATCGCACGGTGAATGTGCAGCAAGATACCGTTGTCGCGGCACCAACGAGACAATGTGGTGTTGGCGGTGAAACCTGCGGTGAGGTAGTCATGCATGATGATGGGCATTTTGAGTTCTTTTGCGTACTCAGCCCGCTTCAGCATTTCTTCACAGGTAGGAGCGGTAACGTTTAGGTAGTGACCTTTAATTTCACCGGTTTCTGCTTGAGCTTTATTGATAGCTTCAGCTACGAACAAGAAGCGATCGCGCCATCTTTGGAATGGTGCGGAGTTGATGTTTTCGTCGTCTTTGGTGAAGTCCAAACCACCGCGTAAGCACTCGTATACAGCACGTCCGTAGTTCTTAGCGGAAAGACCCAATTTGGGCTTAATGGTACAACCCAGTAAAGGACGACCGTATTTGTTTAACTTGTCGCGCTCAACTTGGATACCGTGAGGAGGCCCTTGGAAGGTCTTGATGTAAGCTACTGGGAAACGGATGTCTTCTAGACGCAGTGCCCGCAGAGCTTTGAAACCAAATACGTTACCAACAATTGAGGTCAATACGTTGGTTACAGAACCTTCTTCAAACAAGTCCAAAGGATAGGCAACGTAACAAATGTACTGGTTGTCTTCGCCGGGAACTGGTTCGATGTCATAGCAACGACCTTTGTAGCGATCGAGGTCGGTGAGCAAATCTGTCCACACAGTTGTCCAAGTACCTGTGGAAGATTCAGCCGCAACAGCCGCACCTGCTTCTTCGGGAGGAACACCAGGCTGAGGTGTCATACGGAACGCAGCTAGAAGATCGGTATCTTTTGGTGTGTAATCCGGTGTGTAATAAGTTAGTCTGTAATCTTGAACCCCGGCTTTATACCCAGATTTGCTCTGAGTCTTCGTTTGAGCGTAAGACATATTTTATCCTTCCCTGAAATCACTCTTTTTAATTATCAAATCACGTTTCGTGCAACTTCCCCTCACCCCGCCCCTGCCCCCTTGACCGAGGGGAAGATCGGGAAAACATTTTGTTAAGAGTTGCCTTTGGCAGAGATTAGCAGTTTTTTTGCGGCGGACACTTTGGTAGCGGTGGTAGCCCTCCTCACCAGTGTTTTCCCCTTCTAGGGGTACACGACCTAGCGCTTCTACTGTTTCCTCTTGCTAAAAATCAAAATTCTTTTTTACCTCTTCTTCGCACCCAACTAAACCTTCTCAATTTCACCAAAACTTCCGCCTTTTTTGGGCAGCATTTAGATAATTCCCCCATAAATCAGGGTATTCAGGGGATTGGGCTGGCTGGCACACATTCCCGCCTTTACACTCCTTATATCTTTCCCTTTGATGGAAAAGATACCAGAAAAGAATTTACTTGACAGAGATTTAGCAGAGTGGTGAGCAAAAGATAAAAGAATTGCACACCACGTAATTTGTAACTTGTTTCACAATATATCAAGAATTCGATAAGTTATTCTTTGAAAGTTTTTAACTTATCTATTTAATTTTGTTATTACATAAAGATTTAAACTTTTTGTTACAAAAGCTTTACAAAATGTCATTAATGGGATCTGGGGACTGGGGACTAGGGATTGGGGACTAGGAAATAAATATTTAGAAACGTGGATTAAATAAGGAGAGGGATTGAGGGTGAGGGAAACCAGGGACATAAATTGTATGTTATTTAATTTTTATTCATTAGGAATACTTTTTTATTACCCAATCCCCAGTCCCCAGTCTCCAGTCCCCAATCCCCATCCCCAATGTTTGAAAAATCTCAGCTAGGGGAACACTGAAATTAACCCAAAGCCAGTTTAGGTAAATGCTATGGGTACTGTCTCCAAAGGAAATGTCACCGTGGTATTGTTTTACAAGCGTACTAGTTTATTAATTACTTCTATCTTGCTGGGGTTGATAGCTTTGCCAAATATGGGATGGGCGCAAAAAACCCCTAAGATTAATTCATCTGATGTAACCCCCGCTTACCCACTTTCCCCACCGCCACCGCGAGTAGAACCTTTGCCCGATGAGCGGGGAGTTGAAGAAAATTCGCCAAAAACTGATTATCGTGTTGGTAACTTACTGGGAGATGTTACAGGTAATCTTTGGGTAGGTTCTTGGCGGGGACTATCGCGGATTGATCCTAAAACCGGCAAGATTATTTCTCGTGTTAGCTTACCGAATGTTGCCATTGGTGCTTTAGCCCAAGACAAAGTAGGACGTTTGTGGGTAGGAAGTTATGAAGGACTAGTGCGAGTTGACCCCCGCACTAACGAAATCACCGCACAAAATTTATTTTTGCCTTCTAAACGCGTTTTGTCACTGTTACTTGACAAACGGGGTTATTTATGGACTGGAACCGATAGCGGTTTAGCTCTAATTAGTCCCGACCAAGGCTTGATTATGACAACATTAAAAAATCTGCCTGGTGTCAGCGCTAACGCCCTGACTTTAGATGCTGAAGGTCAATTGTGGGTTGGTACTCTAGATGGATTGGTACGGGTAAATACTGCTAGTGCTGCGATTATGAAGCGAATAGCCGATTTACCAGGGACGACTGTACAAGCTTTAGCTATTAGTCCAGAAGGGTTAATTTGGGCAGGAATGCCGAATAATTTGCTAGTTATTAACCCAAAAACTGGTGCAGTGTTGCGGTCTGTAACCCGCTTGCGTGGGCGTGATGTAACGGCGATACGTTTTGCTAAAGATGGTAGTGTCTGGGTCGGGACTAATAATGGTTTGTTACGATTAGATCCAAATACAGGAGCTGTATTAGACGGAGAAGTTGCTGGACTTCCTTCTAGTCGGGTTCTTACCATTGCACCTGATATCGGCAATAAATTATGGATTGGCACTAGTGAAGGTCTAGCTTGGTTAATGCCCAAAACCGACAGTGCAAAACCCCATATTGCTTTCAGTCGCGCTGTTAAGTAGGGATTAGGGGACAGGTTACAGGGTAAAGGGGACTGAATTCTTTCTAATAGCCCATCACCTATTACTTATCCCCTACCCCCCATCACCTATCCCCTATCCCCTAATTCAAAATGGCAATCACTACCCAGCAATTAATTCAATGGAAACAACAGGGACGTTCAATTGTCGCGTTGACCGCCTGGGATTATGCGATCGCTCAACTCCTCGATGCAGCTGGTGTAGACTTAATCCTTGTGGGTGACTCGATGGCAGTAGTTTTAGGGTATGAAACAACACTGCCAATTACTTTGGATGAAATCATCTATCACGCCAAATCTGTGCGCCGTGGAGTTAAACGGGCATTAATAGTTGTAGATTTACCATTTTTGACGTATCAAGAAAGTCTCCAACAAGCGATGCACTCAGCTGGGCGAGTACTAAAGGAAACGGGCGCTCAAGCGGTAAAGTTAGAAGGTGGCTATCCAGCGATCGCTGAAACTGTGACTCGTTTAGTAGAAGCCGGAATTCCGGTTATGGGTCATGTCGGTTTGACACCACAATCAATACATCAACTGGGTTTGCGACAACAAGGTAAGACGCAAGAAGCCAGTGAGAGGATTTTACAAGAAGCGATCGCTCTCGAACAAGCGGGTGTATTTTCTCTAGTTTTAGAGCATATACCCGCAGATTTGGCAATGCAGATTTCACAAAAATTGAGTATTCCCACAATTGGTATCGGTGCGGGAATTCACTGCGATGGACAAGTTTTAGTTACTTCAGATGTCCTTGGACTTGCCCAAAAGCATCCACCATTCGCCAAAGTTTATACAAATTTGCGCGAGACGATTACCAAAGCCGTGCAAGATTATGCTGTGGAAGTGCGAGAGCGGAAGTTTCCTGAGAAAAGTTAAAGAAATAAGCTGCAATCGAGAACATAAAAAACCCCGACTTGATAGCCGAGGTAGATGGGAGAAGTCCAAATGTCGATGGGATATTTTAAAACCGAAGTCTGTTTTTCTTAGTTAACACCCAACGCAACCAAAACTATATAGGTAATAGACAAGGTGCAATTTTAGCTATGCGGCTTACTTTTGGGCTTTACTAAGCTATGTAAATAAATATAACAATAATATTACAAATGGTCAACTAGACTTGACAAACAAAGGCTGATATATTTTATAAGGACTACTTATCAAGGCAGTACGATCCGCAAATAAAACGGGTTACTGAGTAAGATAGTGGGATGAAAACGAGAACCGATCTTTTGGGAAGTAGAAAAACTAAGCGATTAGCTGCACAATTCAGGGTAGGTGGCAATACAGTTCAGTTAAGCATTTCTCCCTTCTCTTTCTTCTCTTCCTTTGCGTACTTGGCGTCCTTAGCGGTTCGTTAAAAAAATTGACTTTGACAAAAAGTTAAGCCTTAACTGAACCGTATTGGGGTAGGTGGAATTAAGCCAAAAATTTGAGAAGCTAGCTACTAGATCGCGAAAGTCTTTACAATTCCCTTGTTGACTCAAAAAGTATTTCTCGACCTATGACGAATCAAGCTCCTATCCCGGTTATTGTCAACGGTGCTGCTGGCAAAATGGGCCGTGAAGTGATTAAGGCGGTGGCGCAAGCACCTGACTTAAACCTAGTGGGTGCAATTGACCACAGTTTGGAACATCAAGATAAAGATGCTGGGGAGTTGGCGGGTTTAAGCGAACCTTTGGAAGTGCCGATTACCAATCAATTAGAACCGATGTTGGGGTATGTGGCTGGCGACAGACAGTCTCCTCCAGGAGTGATTGTAGACTTTACCCATCCCGATTCAGTTTATGACAATATTCGCAGTGCGATCGCTTACGGTATTCGTCCTGTAGTCGGCACCACTGGGTTAAGTCCAGAACAAATTCAAGACTTGGCAGATTTTGCCGACAAAGCTAGTACAGGTTGTCTAATTATTCCTAATTTTTCCATTGGCATGGTACTGTTGCAACAAGCCGCGATCGCAGCCTCAAAATATTTTGACCATGTGGAAATTATCGAACTGCATCACAACCAAAAAGCTGATGCTCCCAGTGGTACTGCCATTCAAACGGCGCAGTTATTAGGAGAATTGGGTAAAACTTTTAACCCTGCTCTTGTAGAAGAAACGGAAAAATTAGCAGGGGCGAGGGGCAGTATCGCAGATGAAGGGATTAGAATTCATAGCGTCCGCTTGCCGGGATTGATTGCCCATCAGGAAGTGATTTTTGGCGCAGCAGGACAGATTTATACTTTACGACATGATACGAGCGATCGCGCTTGTTATATGCCAGGAGTGCTACTAGCGATTCGCAAAGTCTTAGCGCTAAAGTCGTTAGTATATGGATTAGAAAAGATACTTTAAACACACTCTCAGCACTCATGTTAGTACCACTGACTCGCCAGAAATTTGAACAAGTTGTCCCCCTAATTGCCACTGGTTTGCAGTATAAGTACTACTGGGGGAAGTTCTCAAATTTTTTGCAACGGCTGTTAATTTCTGTAGTTGCAGTAGTTGTTATTTTAATTGCAACAGTTGTTTTCAAGCTTGAGTTTGCTTCAATAGTATTTGTGCTAGGGGTAATTAGCGCTTTTTTTTGGCTGTGGTATCCAGTGTTTCAAGCAAGTATGCGGAATTTACAATGCCGCCGTTATAAATACGGTGGCTTTTTCCGTGGTCGAGTCCTAGATTGGTGGATTACAGACCAGTTGATGGGTAAAACCGAAACAGTCAACAACAAAGGCGAATTGGTGATTATAGAAAACCGAGAAAAACAGATAAATTTAGAGATAGGTGATGATACAGGATTTAGCATTGAGTTTGTAGCACCATTGCGTCCTGCCCACAAAGTTATTACTCGCGGTCAAATTGCAGAAATGGTAGTGATGTCAAATCGCCCAGATTTGAGCAGTATTGATGAATTCAGCGATATATACTTTCCCAATCGTAACCTGTGGATTAGCGATTATCCTTATCTGCGGCGGGATTTCTTTAACGAAGTCGGTCGCCGTTTGCGTGAAGACCAACAACAAAAACCGCGTCGGCGGCGTCGTAAAGTAGAGGATTGAAGAGGTAATTAGTATAGGCCAATACAGTTCAGAATGAGCAACAAAACCTAGATGTAGAGACGCGATTTATCGCATCTTGAAAGACCAATCATCTACACCAATAACCCTTAACCCAAGCGTATTGCAGTATAGACTTTTCTTTCAGAAGCGTACAAGAGAGACATAAACTCACACCCTGCATTTACGTATGGTGTGAGTCGTTTAGTAATTGTATCATGTCCGCTAGATTACTTATTAAACCTGAAGAACCCCACCCCGCCAAAGCTATGCTTTGTCTCCCCTCACCGCCTGTGGGGAGGGGCTGGGGGTGGGGTGCAATGACTATAGGAAATCATAACTAATTATACGGACATGATATTACGAGCCGTATATCGCAAATATTTCAGCAGTTTGCTCTTAACTGCAAAACTTCTCGATGCTCGTCCAGGAGGTTCAAACTTTCGGATTCCGGCTAATCTCTCCAACCCTGAATTTCCTACCTTATTGCTAACGAGAGCATCCCACTTGGATGAGTTTTCCTTGCAAACGATAAGTCACTGTCCCACAGGCAAAACCTGCCGACTTAGGTTCTACATAAGGTCGTGTTGGCGGATTTTGTTTATCTAACCGCGATTTCCAATCGCCGGATATTTTTTCTAGAGTAGGATACTTGCTTAAAAATTGTGAGCCTGCAACAATATCGTGAGACCCTTTAACATTTATTTTAGAACTATTAATGTAGATATTATAATCATAAATAACGTTTTTATTTTTAGTCTTATTATTAATGTTTTTTCCAGGAAAAGCATAAAGAATGTTCCTAAGAATTCTGACATCAGATGATGTATGAGCAAATATTTGCCCGCCATTAAGTTCTGGACTCTGGTTATTTAAAACAGCTGTGTTATTTACAATATCAACATGCTCGCTTAAAAATGCATGAATACCCGATCCACCATTATTAAATGCAAGATTATTTTTAACTAAAGTGTATCCTTTATATGCACCCAGTTTTGGGTTTTCATCATTTCTTGTACTATCGATAATAATACCATTACCATCAGTGATCTTTCCAACTGCAATCCAAGGGATATACATACGATTGTTGTAGGTTTTGTTGTTAGTAACAAACATCTTGTATCCCCGCTTGTTGTCAGAATTCCAACTGCTCAATATCGAAATGCCACTGCAACCATAAACGCTATACCAAGCATTATCGAACACTTCGTTATTATCTATTGTCACATAGTCCGATTGAATAGCGGAAATGCCTGCTCCTCCACACCCATGCACCTTGTTGTTGACAATACGTATATGGTGAGTACGACCATCTTTTCGCCCATCTGCATTAATGCAGTTTCCATTCGTTAGCGGGTTTAGTTTGTTAGTTTTCTGACTCATCGCATAATCAAGAGTTATGTTGGCATTGTTTCCTATCACCTCCAACCCATTTATCTCAATATATGACGCTCCCTTGTGAATGAAAATTCCCTGCCATCCATTGTGTTGAATTTTCGGTTGATGTCCAGGATATGCTTTAAACTTAATCCATGCATTTGCTGTTCCAGAGCGAGTAATAGATACTACATCCCCACTTGGTTTTGCATTCCTGTAGACTCCGTTCATAATCAATACTGTATCGCCGGGGTTAGTCAGATTTGCTGCCTTTTGAATTGTTCTAAAGGCGGATGAAGTAGAGACTCCGCTATTTGTGTCATTTCCAGCACCACTAACATAGTATGTTTTTGGAGTTGCCCTAATGCTGATTAGCTCACGGCTAGATAGGAGCATTTCCTTGTGAGTAGATACCTGATGAACATTTTTAACTAAAGATACTTTTATTGCTTCTCCATCAGCTAAAAGACTTAATACCACAGGAATTGCAAGATATGCGCTTAAACTGAAACCTTGAATTACCACAAGAAAAGGCTCCTTGAACGGCACGACTTAACAAAAATATCAGGATATTCAATGATTGATGAATACTCTTTTGGATACAAAATACAATAGAGCCGACTTTCCTAGCTCCCCCGATTTCCATCTTGTCCATAGGCTTGCCAAGCTAAGTCTACCAACCCATCAACGATCGCAGCTGCTACAACTGCATTACCTTTGCGGCTGTCAATTATAATGTGAGGCACTAGAGACTCTTGTAAACGCTCCTTAGCTTCATCAACATTTACAAATCCGACTGGAGTTGCGATTATTAAAGCAGGTCTAATTTCCTCAACTTCAATTAAATCCACCAGTGCAGTCAGTGCCGTTTGCGCTTGACCCACCACAAAAATGCCCTCTGGATAACGCTTTGCTAAGGTTTCTATTCCCCATGCTGCGCGAGTTTTTTCTTTTTGAGGGCGTGTGAGAGCTTCCATGCTGCAATACACTGGATTCGCAAAAGTGTTTTGAATGTCGTAGGCAATACCTACTTGTACCATCGGGACATCTACCACAATTGTGGTACGTGCGGCTAGCGCTGCTGCTCCAGCTTGCAAGGCACGCTCAGAAAAGCGAATCAAAGACTTATACTCAAAGTCAGCCGTGGCGTAGATTACCCGACGCACAATCTCATACTCTGCGGGTGAAAAGACATGATCGCCAATTTCACTATCAATGATTGCTAAACTTTGAGCATCAGTTACGTGCCATTCCATTTTTGTTGAGCTTCTCAAATATTAGCTTTCAGCTTATCAGCTTCAGAGAGTTAAGAGTTAGGAGTTAGGAGTTATAAGTTAATTAAACTACTCACTCCTAACTCCTCACTCATAACTCATTACTAGAAGAAGACCGACTGAAAATAGGAGATAGATAGGCAACCAAGACGCCAATGAGAAACCCAGAGATATTGCGAACCAAAGGCAACCAGTCGCTTGTACGTGTCACCACTGGCCCAATGCCGAAGGCAATAAACAATATTCCCCACAAAGGTGAGAAAATTAAAGCCCATTGCCAAGCAAAAACTTGTCCTTTATCGCGGGGTTGAGCTGCAAATCCACAAATCACCCCACCAATAATTGAGCTAATCAAGGTGAGAATCCATTGCTCTCGTGGTAGTCCGGGGACAACATTGCAACCCCCTTTGATTAAACAGCCTTTAACCGATTCTAAGGCTTGCAGAATGGCTTGGTCTTCGCCTTCTTCTCGGACAAAGTACAAATTACCGAAGCGGGTTTGCAGTTCTATCCAAAAAGTCCGGGGTAAAAGTTCATAAACAGCATCACCGACGCTAAAACTGAGGATGTTACCGCCACGAGAATCAGCAACGAGTAGAATGCTTTTGTCATCCAAACCCCAATATTTGATCACCGCGCGACCTGGGGTGCGGTCATATTGGGTCAATACTCGCAGTTTCCAGCCCGTATCAGCTTCAAACTGCTCTAAATCTTTGACAAGCTTTTCTTCTTGCAGCACAGGCAGAGATTTAGCTAAATCTACAACTGGGGTAAAGGTGTCAGGAAGTAACTCAGGATTGTCATAAGCCAGTGCTGGGGGAGAATGCATCACCCAAATTGACCCAGCCAGGAAAAATACTGCAATAGATACTAGAATTCGTCGCCAAAAACAAGATTGCATGGACGTTTTTATACAAATATTAACGGTAAAAGCGAACAAGTTGTTTTAAAAGAGTACTAGAAAAATGATAGTTCTTTACACTTGTTTACTTTACTCTAATCTAGGGGATCAAAGCAAAAGCTTTTTGGGGAGTGTGGAAAACTTTTAAAGCAAAACGCGGATTTTGTCAACTAGTTAAAATACTCAAAACATCCTTCATTAAAATGATGATCGTGTCTGGGGAGAGGGGAGGAGGCTAGAGACACTAGAATCATCCACCCTCTTTTTAATTATTATCGTCAAAGTTTTTAACAACTCAAAATTGACTAAGCCATAGCGGAGTTCCCCATACAATAAAAAGGGAATGATTAGAGGTGAGAGATGACTAACAAAGAATTATTAATCCAAGAAATAGAAACTTTACCGCCGGAGTTGCTAACAGAAGCACTCGATTTGATCCGTTCTATTAAGGTTAAATATACACAAAATGAGTTAGAACCAGATACGCTTAAACTTATTCCTTTAAGGGATTCTACAGAAACTTCTACTGATAAAGAGCAACTTACATACCGTCCTGCTTCTGGACGCTCCATCCTTCGACACGCTGGCACTTGGGAAGGTGACGACTTTGAAGAATGCCTTCAAGCAGTATATGCTACTCGTGGTCAAGCTAAATTTGATGACGAAAACCTATTTGAATAATGTATTTACTTGATACAAATCATTGTAGTGCCATTATTTTAGGCGATCCCAATATTGTCCGTCGCGTGAACGAAGTTGGAGAAAATAACATTGCTACTTGCGTAATTGTCCAGGGTGAAATGACATTCATGATGGAAAAATCCCAACGCAAGGAAAATAATCTGGTTCGCTTGACAGAATTTTTAAAAGATATTCGTACATACCACATAACAGAAGAAACAGCAACAATTTACGGTCAAATTAAAGCAGCTTTATTCAATAAATTTGCACCCAAAGATAAAAATAAGCGGCGAAAAACTAAAATTGTTGATTTAGGTTTTGATGAAAATGACATTTGGATAGCTGCTATTGCACTCCAAAATAATTTAACTATCGTTTCCAGTGATAGTGACTTTTTGCGAATTCAACAGGTGAGAAGCTTTTCGCTGTCATCTTGGGTTTGATTTATAGCATAGAGTAATAGCTGCATAATCACCTTTACAGTACCCATCGTTCAGCTGTAGTTAAAATACAGCTATCTCCAATTAAAATATATGGTGCAAAGGCTGTGTTCTCATTCCAGTCATTAACAAGAGAATAAAAAGTAATTTCATGATTAGATTTGGGGAACAATCTTTGTATTATTGTCTCAAAGAAAATTTCAAAATCAGGCTCATTCCTAAACCTAGAATTTATGAACTTCTCAAATTTATCTTGACTAAAATATTCTGCTCGACGATAAATGTCTAATTCACTTCAATAGTGTGTATCCAGTATATTTCCCACCTCTGGATATAAATATTTGCCAAAGTCACACAAATTGACAACATCACGAGTGCGAATGTAACCTTTATCAAAACTGCGATCTCCGCTAGGTTTGGCAAATACAAATAAATCCCCTATTGAACTGTCCCAAGATTTATATTGGCTATTAAAGCTATCTACAAATTTGCAAACAACTTCGTATGTACTTGGTTCATGACAGAAATTTGGGAACAAGCACATTTCTCCTAAAAAGACGGCTTCATTAAAATATGCTTCACCTATTTTCCCAAATTGCCGAATACAATGCCAAAGTTTATCCATAAACAAAAAAAATCGCTTTTTTTTAAGCTAATGAAATAGTACGTTTTGACACCGCAACAAGGAAGATTAGCAATGCCGTATGTCCTTTTTTTAATCAATCTTCATCATCAAAATTGTTTTCCCAGCTAGCGGCGTCGCTGTAACCGTCATTAACGCGGTATACTTCTGCTTTGCTCTGACGATTTTCTTGCTTTAGCACTTCTCGTTCTCGCAACGTTAGTGGTGGTTTTTCATTGCTTGGGGTGCGATCGCTCGTCCGCCTTACGGGTTTTTGGCGCGTGAAGTTTTTCCAAGCAGCTTTCGCGCCAATCAAGATGCTGCGCGTACCTAGTTGCAGATTTTGAGCCTGAATTCTTGCAGTATCAAGACTTTGGTCAACTTGCTTCACGACTTGACTAGCACTTTTTACACCTTCACTGACATCATCAGTTAAGTCAGTGATTTCTAAGCCAGTCACGCGGATAGCTTCTAAAGTGGGTGGTAACTCACGTGAGAGAGTATCAAATAGCTTTTCTGCACTGCGAGCCGCGCGTGCTAACTCCTGCAAAGCCGGTATTGCCGCCACTAAAACCGCAGTCAAGCTTGTGGCGACTAAAAGTAAAGAAAGTCCCAACCAAAACAGGGGTTCAATCACGGTTATGTCATTTATGAGCGTTCTAATTGCTGGGGAAGCGAATCTGAGTCTTCAACAGATGTTTGTCGCTTCAAGACTTGGCTTTCTTGCTGGCTGGCATCTACACCTGCTGCGATCGCTTCCCGTAATCTATCTAAAGTCTCATCCCAGTTTCGCAGTGCGCTAGCAGAGAGACGATCTGCCTGAATTTGCACACTCATTGATAAGTCTTCTGCCAATTCTGGGATAGCATTGGCGGATTTTTTCAAAATTTTACGCGTTTCGCGCCCTGTGCGTGGAGCCACGAGTAAACCGGTTAAAGCACCGATAGTAGCTCCCAGCATCAAACCGCTAATAAATACTCCAGAACGGTTATTAGACATCTTATTGTTTCTCCCCTTACACCCATTTTAGGTGGGTTTTCTCCCCTTGTAAGACTCAACTGATTTTATTCAGTTAATCTATGGTGACAAAATATCAGCCAGAAAAGTTGCTTTTACTGATTAATACTAAAAGCATTAATTACTTATAATTCAAAACTCCCCCTATCTCCCAAAGTTTTGATACCTCTGGTGGGGTCGCTTTATCTTATGTCTTGGGTAGTTTCGTACCCTTCTACTGAGGGAGACGCTCTTAATAATAAAGCTTTGAGGGTATGGAAAGGGGAAGCTAGCGCTAGAAGCCAATGCATCCTATGGGATCTTACTACGAACCTATCCCACTAATAATATTTTGTGAATCCAGATGTGGATAGTAGCAAGGTCAATAGAATGCGTCAAAATAAACCTTTCGACGCTCCCATCTCACGACGAGACGACGGTATTTGCGTTGAAGCTATAGTTATACAAATATTTACATACATAAAATATATAAAAAATATCTGGTGTATTTGGGTACAATTACTAAATTGTTACTCATTTATATTAGTAAATGCATTGGTATAAATAAAAATAATTATCAAAACTGTAAGCAGTGGGTAAACTAACTACTGATGATTATCCCAAAAGTTTGCATACATTGTGTTTCTACAGACTACAAATCTCAGATTTTAGTTTTTGTCTCAATTCAATATAAAATCTAAAACTTAAAATCCAAAATCAACATGGCAGACCTAACTCCTAATTCTAGTTTTAGTTTGACACTGCGCTTGCAGATTCCCAATCGTGTAGGGATGTTGGCGTCAGTAACACATGCGATCGCAACTACTGGCGGTAATCTTGGTCAAATTGATTTAATCGAGCAAACCCGCAAAGAGTCCACCCGCGATATTACTGTGGATGCTGCTAGTACTGAACACGCTGAAACGATTGTGCAAGCAGTCAAAGCATTGCCAGACATCAAGTTACTCAGTGTTTACGATCGCACCTTTAATTTGCATCGCGGTGGCAAAATCAGCATTACCAGTAGAATTCCCCTGAAGAGTGTTTCCGATTTGGCTATGGCTTACACACCTGGAGTTGGTCGAATTTGTACTGCGATCGCTCAAGACCCAGAGGAAGTTTACAACTTAACCATCAAACAAAACACCGTTGCCATTGTTACCGATGGTAGTGCCGTTTTGGGTTTGGGAAATCTCGGCCCAGCCGCCGCCCTACCAGTCATGGAAGGCAAAGCAATGCTATTCAAGGAATTTGCGGGGCTGGATGCTTTTCCCATTTGTCTCGCCACCCAAGATACAGAAGAAATTATCCAGGCAGTTAAGAATATTGCTCCAGTATTTGGAGGCGTGAATTTAGAAGATATCGCTGCACCTCGCTGCTTTGAAATTGAAAGAAGATTGCGCGAAGAGTTAGATATCCCCGTTTTTCACGATGACCAGCATGGTACAGCAATTGTCACCTTGGCAGCGTTATTTAATTCCCTGAAACTGGTACATAAATCCTTAGCAGAAATCAAGATTGTGATTAACGGTGCTGGGGCGGCAGGAGTAGCGATCGCTCGGTTACTCCGTAAAGCTGGGGCAGAACAAATCTGGATGTGCGACTCTAAAGGGATTATCTCTACCAATCGCACCGATTTGACAGAGGAAAAACTTGAATTTGCTGTGAAAGGTCAGGGTACATTGGCGGGTGCAATGCAAGGGGCAGATGTGTTTATTGGTGTCAGCGCACCAGGAGTTTTGACACCAGAAATGGTGCAATCGATGGCGAAAGATCCAATTATCTTTGCAATGGCAAATCCGATTCCAGAGATTCAGCCAGAATTAATCAGTAAAGATGTTGCTATCATTGCTACCGGTCGCAGTGATTACCCAAATCAAATCAATAATGTCCTCGCTTTTCCTGGGGTATTCCGTGGTGCTTTAGATTGTCGGGCACAGACAATTACCATCAAAATGTACCTAGAAGCCGCAAGTGCGATCGCTTCTTTAGTTAAGCCTTCAGACTTGGATCGGGAACATATTATTCCTTCAGTCTTTGATGAGCGCGTTGTCACTGCTGTTTCTGCTGCTGTGCAACGCGCCGCGCGTGAAGAAGGTATCGCGCGGAATTAATTAAAAGAGAATTCAGAATACAGAATTCTGAATGCTTTTCGATTGGGGATTTAGACCAGTCACCCTTCAATTCTGAATTCTGGCTCCTGACTCCTGAATTCTTTTTTGTTAAGGGACTTCCAAATAAAAAAATATCCAATTAACTCCTGTGGGGTGGGCGTCTCGCCCGCCCAGTCGATATGGCGGGCAAGATCCCCACCCCACAATATTGGATAATTTATTTCTTGGAGTTCCCTAATTCAAATAATCACTATTATGGGATGGGCGTATCGCTCCTCCCTGAGCTTTTAGGCTGCAATCAATTTGCGCTATGAACTGATGTTAAACAGATGAAAATTGATGCATGATTGGTGATTAGATGAGTTGGGGCTACCAATTTAGGAGCAAAATAACACATCTAAAACACCATCATGTCAACTGTTTGCAATGAAGTATCAAGTTGGAGACAAGTTTTTACAAGAACTGCCACTGATTTTAGGGGGGCCAATCCTCAAACATACTGAGCCAGAGTTTGTGACAGTATGGGTGGCACTAAAACAGTCTTGTCAGATAGAACTTAAGGTTTATGACACAACAAATGATGGTGAAGTAATAGGAAATTGCTTATTGGAGGGAGAACGCTCTACCTTTGCTCTGGGTAAGTATCTTCATGTAGTTGCGATCGCGGCTCGGTCTACAATTGGACATCGCCTAACTGGAGGTCGCATCTATGCATACGACCTCCAGTTTACTGTTGCTGACCAAACCACAGAAACTCTGCAACAAGCATTATGTTCAAACTCCTCTCCTACAGTTAGCATCAGCTACTTCGATCATCAAAAACCAACCTTTGCTCTACCGCCAAACCGTCTTCAAGATTTGCAAATTGTCCATGCTTCCTGCCGTAAACCTCATGGTCATGGGTTTGATGCATTACCAATTCTCGATAGTATGATTCAGGCGTCAGCAAATCAACCCCAGCACCGACCTCACCAACTGTTTCTCACCGGAGATCAAATTTATGGAGATGATGTAGCAGATCCGTCGTTATGGGTTGCCACTACTCTTGGTGATGTCCTCTTGGGTTGGGAAGAACAACTTCCGGTGAATGGAGTGTACTGTACTCCCCAGCAGCTACCCCCTGGAGAACGGGCTGATGCTGCGACAAATCAAGCTGGTTTGACCGCAGGATTACATAATAAAGCTGAGAAAGTCAACAGTCATCTTTTCAGCCTGGGTGAATATTACGCTACTTATTTACTAGCTTGGTCGCCAGTGTGCTGGCCAACTGCATTTCCCAAAGGACAACAAGTAACACGCGATCACCATGCTATCAAAGACTGGAATCGCGCAGTCAAGCATTTGCGACAATTCATCTATACCCTTTGGAAAGTGCGCCGCGCCCTTGCCAATATCCCCATGCACAGCATCTTTGATGACCATGATGTTAGTGATGACTGGAATTTGAACCAAGCTTGGTGTTTGCGAGTGCTGGGGCGGCCATTAGGGCGAAGAATAGTCCAAAATGCATTGTTAGCCTATACGGTATTTCAAGGATGGGGTAATACACCAGGGCAATTTGCAGAAGGAAAAGCAGGTGAAAAGCTGTTGGCGGCTGCACAAGCTTGGTCAGCTTCTCAAGGAACAGATGAAAAGGCTGATGAAGCGATCGCTCGTTATGTAGGAATGCCAGCCAACGATCCCCACACAGGTTTACCTGTTTTAGTCCGAGACGGTTCAGTATTTATTCTGGATCGAGATCCTGAAGCGCTGACTTGGCACTACATAGTCCGCAGCGATTGCCATGAAGTAATTGTGCTGGATACACGTACATGGCGAGGTTATCC
This sequence comes from Nostoc sp. 'Peltigera membranacea cyanobiont' 210A, assembly GCF_002246015.1. GTDB lineage: Bacteria > Cyanobacteriota > Cyanobacteriia > Cyanobacteriales > Nostocaceae > Nostoc. The sequence goes on along the minus strand of NZ_NOLJ01000005.1, from coordinate 149,773 downwards.
AGCCGATCAAAAACCAATTGCTCCACCAATGTTATTGTGTCCCAAAGCCTTTGAGCAACAACTACTTTTACCTTTACAACAAATAGATGAACAAACTCAGATTAAAACTACATTTGTGATTGCACCCACAAATGTATTTGGATTACAAGTGATTGATTGGATTCATCATTGGCACTTAAACCAGGAGAAAGTTTTTTCAACCGATGTTGGAGATGCCTGGAACATTAATGTTGAAGCATTGGCGAAATTCCTAACTACTTTGTTTGAGGAACGTCAACAAGTCGTGATTCTATCTGGGGATATTCACTACAGTTCTGTTGCTCACTTATCTTATGCACGCACCCATTCCAAATTACAATCTGTCTTGGTACAGTTAACCGCTAGTGCATTGAAGAATGAAGAGATTTTAACGCGGCTGATTCATACAAGATTGAAAGATTGGCTCCTCCCAGAACAGGTACGACATTGGATAGGCTGGAGCAACCCACCCAATATGGTAGAAATTTCCGAGAAACAATTACACCATAATCGTCACCTGCTGAATAACCCTGACTGGCATTGTGTGCTGGAGTGGATACCTCGAAACAGTGCTCAGACTTCTGACTACACAACAGATATATTATCGTTGATAGCTCCTTGGAAACGAGCCGAAAATGCCAAATGGAAATGGTTACAACCCCTGATTTTTTGGAAATCTCGTTGGTTTCAGGAGGGACGAGAGGTAGTTGGATTGAATAATTTAGCTCTGGTTCACTTTGAGTTAGCAGATGAGCGTAGTTCTTGCAAAGTTATTCAAGATTTGTACTGGTTTTCTTGTTGGTATCCAACCCAAATTGTTTACAGCCGTTTTAAGAGCCAGTTAACGCCCAATCAGTCATTGTTAAGATGACCAGCTTTGCTCTGTGAATGAAAATTTTTGTTGTATATCTGGGCACTCTAGATGAAAGAAACTTACTGGAGAGTGATTTCTATGTCTACGACCCCAATTAGTGCAACATTGGCACAAACAGACAGAGATGCTGTGTTGCAAGCGATGTCTACGACAAGCCGCTTCGCGTCTACGCCACCATTAAAGAAAAGCTACCATTTTTGGTTGATTTGAGTGCCGGCGATCGCAAGACTTTACCCAAGATGGGAGATAAGAGTCGGGCGTTTGTGAGTAAAGCATTAGAGGTGGCGGCGCAGAATCCAGAGTTTTTACCGCGATCGTTTGACTTAGAAGAGATGCGGAAGGACGTGCAATTATTTGAAGCGTTGTATCCGGTGTTGTTGTCGTTGACGCAGTTACAAGAGTTACATCTCTTGCAGTCGGTAGTGAAGCTTATGCAGCCGCGTTACAGGTGTATAACTACGCTAAAGCCAGTGGACAGGGCGCGGGTTTAGATGCAGTAGTTGTGGAAATGGGACAACGATTTGCTCGTAAACCTGGAAAATCCAAGTCTCAAAAAGCAGCGTTGTAGAAAATAGTTCACTATTTGCACTTAAAATGTGCAACGTTGAAGCTCAAAATTTGGATGTTGGAGTTAAAAGCACAACATTTCGAGTTCTGAGCTTCTTTTTTTGAGTTCAAAGGTGCAATGTTCCAGCAAAAAAGTGCAACTTCCGAGTTCAAAAGCTCAACGTTCGAGCAAAAAGGTGCAACTTCCGAGTTCAGAAGCTCAATGTTCAAGCAAAAAGGTGCAACTTCCGAGTTCAAAAGCTCAACGTTCGAGCAAAAAAGTGCAACTTCCGAGTTCAAAGGCTCAACGTTCGAGTAAAAAGGTGCAACTTCCGAGTTCAGAGGTTGAAAGTTGAGATTTTGAGAGCGATCGCACAAGCATAATATACCAAAAGCTCGTTTCTGATAGAGCAACATTAAGGATTGGGTGCGGTTAACATAGTAAAAATATTCTCAGCCTGTTGTAAGTAAAAATGCCAAGTCAGCTTTACACATGGAAGCGCTTCTGGTGTCCCCGATCAGGTCACATCGATCTACGTGATGGTGGATATTTAGTCAATCCAGATTCAGAGTGGGGACATTTTTACAAATCTGATTCAGTTGCTTTTGAAACTATATCTGAGATGCCCTGTTTGGTGCTGCTAGGTGAAGCTGGTATGGGTAAGACTACAGCAACCGAACAAGCATATTATCAAGTTTCTGACAAGTTTAGTAGCTCAGAAAATGTTTGTTTGTGGTTCAGACTTGGTGATTATGATTCAGACAAGCAGCTATGTGATGCAATTTTCCGCGATGAAACATTGCAAACTTGGCGCAAAGGAACAAATAAACTACATCTTTTTCTGGATAGCCTAGATGAGGGATTACTTTCTATCAAAATACTTGTCAGAATTCTTAAACGTGAAATAGAACAGCTACCTTGCGATCGCCTGTATTTTCGGATTACTTGTAGGACGGCTGATTGGAAGGATAGCTTAGAGCAGAAGCTAAAAGACAAGTGGGGAGAAGCTAATGTTGCGGTATATGAGCTAGCTCCTCTATGTCGAGTAGATGTAATTGAAGCAGCAAATAGGCGTAACATCAACTCTGGTGATTTTTTACAGGAAGTCTTTAATAAAAATGCTATTCCACTTGCTATCAAGCCAATCACATTAAAATTACTTCTGGGTACTTATCAAAATAAACGATTCTCTTCCTCTCAAAAGGATTTATACGAAGAAGGTTGTTTACAACTATGTGAAGAGGTGAACTCAGATCGCTGCGATTCTGGCTTTACTGGGAATTTAGATGCAAAACACCGATTAGTTATAGCAAGTCGAATTGCAGCTTTACTTCTATTTTCTAATCGCTCTGCCATCTGGATAAGTCCAGAATATGGGGATATGCCCAATTCTGATATTGCTATTCGGGATATTTCCATAGGTAAAGAAAGTATTAATCAGCAAGAGTTTCCACTTGATGAAAACTGCATTAAAGAGGTTTTGTCTGTCACTGAACTATTTTCTTCGCGCGGCTCGCATCGAATTGGTTTTGCTCATCAGACCTATGCTGAGTTTCTTGCTGCACGATACTTAGTTCACAACGAAACACCTTTAGAGCAAGTAATGAAATTAATTGCTTCCTCTGAAGATTCTGAATTTAGGTTAATTCCCCAGCTTCATGAAACTGCTGCTTGGCTAGCTGGTATGCTTCCTGAAGTTTTTAGGGAAGTAATGAAAACAGATCCCGATGTACTACTCCTAAGTGATGTAGCTACTGCTAGTGAAACTGATAAGGCCGCTCTAGTTGAATCGCTTCTAAGATTACACAATGAAGAAAAATTAACGTACCAATATCATACTTGGCTATACCAAAATCTAAATCATCCTAAATTAGCCGAGCAGGTTCAACCTTATATTTCTGATTCAACAAAGAGTATAAATGCAAGGAACGTAGCTATTGATATTGCAGAAGCCTGTAATGTAAAAGCCGTACAGGAATATCTTGCCGATGTTGCTCTTGATCATCAGCAACATTCTTGGGTTCGCATCAATGCAGCAGTGGCTGTATGCAATCTTGGTGATGAAAAAACCAAAGCAAGATTAAAACCTTTAGCAGTTGCTAAAATCCAAAATGATGAAGAGGAACAGCTAAAAGGGTGTGGACTCCGAGCAGTTTGGCCAGGCAACATCACAGCAGAAGAGGTTTTTAGTACTTTAATGCAGCCAGTATCCAAATCCAGTGGTGGGAGATATCAGGACTTTATAGCAAAAGAGCTTGGACAACATCTTCAAATATCTGATTTACCAGTAGCTCTAAGATGGCTAGAAAAACAATTTAATAAGCATGGACGAGATTTACATTATAGTTTTGAGCATTTATCAGATGCAATTATGTTGAAAGCCTGGGAGCATCTGAATCAACCAGAAGTAATGCAGGCATTTGCTAAGGTTGCTTTATTGCGGCTGAATAATCATGATGCAATTGTATCTGATGATTCATATCAAACAATCAATTTTAGCCATGTTTTAAGAGATGAGTTTCACAAACGTTATCAAATTATAGAGTCGATAATCTCTATCGTTTTACAATCTAATCAGGATTATATAGACTTTGCTAACTATATTAGAGAAATAATTTATGAAGAGGATTTTTCCTGGTTAATTCAAAAACTTAAAATATCAGAGACTGAACATAAACAACGAAATTGGGCAAAATTGATACTTTGGAATTTTAAACTTTTCCAATTTGATCATGTAGATGTAGTGCTAGAATTAAGCCAAACTAACTCAGTATTAAGAGAAGAATTTGCTTATTATGTTGAAACGGTTGAGTTAGACTCGCTAATAGCACAGGAGGAAAAAGAAATTTATTTGGCAGAACAGGCTAGGCGCAACCGAAAGAAAAATAAAATTATTTTAGAACCTTCAGCAAAGGAAAGAGTGCTTGATGTTTTGAGTCAGATTGATGCTTCTCAGCCTAATATTTGGTGTTCTTTATGTTGTGAGTTAACTCTTAAAGTTGATAGTACTCATTATGGAAATACATTTGAGTCAAGTCTGAAAAATCTTCCTGGTTGGATTGAAGCAGAAGAATCAACTAAAAAAAGGATTATTCAAGCTGCAAATTTCTATCTAGCTCATGCTAATCCAGACAATCTAGATTGGCTGGGTACAAATAATTATCCCTACTCTGTATTAGCAGGTTATCAAGCATTACTTTTATTAATACAAGAAGCACCAGAATATATACTCAGTCTATCCACTAAAGAATGGCAAAAATGGACACCAATAATTCTTGCACATCCTAACTGGGATCGAGATGAAGACAACAAGAAGCATCGCCAAGAATTGATTAAAAAAGCTTATCATAATGCTCCTGATGAATTTATCAAAATACTAATATTTTTGATTGATAAAGACAATGAACAACATGGTTCTATTCACATAAATAATCTAGTAAGTCATTGTTGGGATGAGCGTCTATTAAGAGTATTAATGGATAAAGTAAAGCATGAGACACTCACAGCTACAAGTATGGGTGATTTACTGAGAGATTTATTAATCAATAAAGTAAATCAAGCTCAAGATTTTGCAGAATATCTCGTTTCTTCACTTCCTCCTAAAAGCTCTGAGGAAAGAGCTAAAGCAATTGTTGCAGCTCAGATGTTGATACTTTATGCAGAAGATGCTGGATGGTCAGTTGTTTGGTCTGCGATTCAGAAAGATTCTGCATTTGGGCGAGAAGTTATGCAGTCTGTATCATATTCCATTAAGTATCAAGGACGTACTGAACAGAAACTGAAGGAAGACTGCATTGCTGATTTGTACATTTTTCTCACAAAACAGTATCCTGATCCAGAAGAAAAACAAAAAGAAAGTTCTCAAAAGGAAGAACTCACGAGTATTGAGGATTATGAAGTAAGACCTGAAGATCGTGTTAGAACTTGGAGAGACTATATCCCACAACGCCTACAAGAACGTGGTACTCCTCAAGCCTGTGAAGCACTTCGCAAGATTATTCTTGAGTTTCCAGAATTGAAAGACAAATTGCAATGGAGATTGCTAGAGGCTGAGGCTTTAATTCGTCGCCAAACTTGGCAACCACTTCAACCAGAAGAAATTCTCCAAATTGTAAGCAAAAAAGAGGTATCCCCTATGAAAACAATACTAGTTCTGGCAGCAAATCCTAAAAATTCAACCCAGTTGCGTCTGGATGAGGAGATACGAGAAATTGGTGAGGGTTTACGTCGATCTAGGAAGCGTGAACTATTTAAACTTGAGCAGAGATTGGCTGTTCGGACTAGTGATTTGCGTCGAGCTTTATTAGATACTGAACCACAAATAGTCCATTTCTGTGGACATGGCTCTGGTAGTCAAGGATTGGTAATAGAAGATGAGAACGGGAAATCGAAGCTTTTGAGTACAGAGGCTCTAGCAAATACATTTGAACTGTGTGCTGAACACGTCGAATGTGTTCTCCTTAATGCTTGCTATTCTGAGGTGCAAGCAGAGGTAATCGTAGAACATATTGAATATGTTATTGGGATGAATGATGCAATTGGAGATACTGCCGCAATTAATTTTGCTACGGGATTTTATGATGCTCTTGGAGCAGGAAAGTCTATTGAAACAGCTTATAAATGGGGTTGTAATGCAATTCAGTCAGAAAACATACCTGAGCATCTCAAACCAAAACTTAAAAAGAAACAATAACTTGATATCTTTATTTTACTAAAAGGAAAATTTTCCCTCTCAGCACCATCATTCAACTTCAAAACCTCAACTTTCAACCTCAGAACTCGAAAGTTACACTTCAGAACACGAAGTTCCGACTTTAGAACGGCAATATTCAAGCAAAAAGCTCGAAACTTCCCCTTCAGAACAGCATCGTTGAGCCTCTGAACTCGACATTTTGACTTCAAAACCTCAAACTTCCCCTTCAGAACTCGAATCTTTGAGTGCAAATGTCAAAGGAGCGAGTAAAAAGGCTGACAATTTGAGTTACAAGAGATATAGCTTATTGGCATAAGGGTTAGACAATGAGTGAAACTCAAACCCAGTTACCGACAGATACATGGATTCATGCTTCTTGGGACGAGTATGTAGAAGCGATCACTAACTTGCTCAACCAGAAGGCAAAAAGTTACTACTATAAGGGGCACATGAGGCTGGAGATGGCACCAGTTAGTTTTGATCGTGGTCAAGGCCATGTAGTAATTATTTTTGCAGTGACTCTATTTGCAGCACTTAAAAACATTGCAGCCCCAGGTTTAGACACAACCACCTTTCGTAAAACTGGTGTTCGGGATTGTCAGCCCGATGTAGCGTATTATCTCAGAGAACGCGCCCAAACTATCCCAGCAGGTACAGGAATCGTCAACCTCGATCGCTATCCCGCACCGGATTTAGTTATTGAGATTGCGAAAACATCTCTGCTGGATGACTTGGGGACAAAGCGATCGCTCTATGAAGAATTGGGTATTGCTGAATACTGGGTAGTGGATGTGACAAATGCTCAAATCATTGCTTATGCGATCGCAGATCAAGGCAGTAAACGTATTCAAGAATCACAGGTATTGCCTGGATTGATAATTGCAATTTTAGAAGAAGCCTTACGCCGAAGTCGTGAAATAAGTCAGTCTGAAGTTTGCGCTTGGTTACTAAGCCAGTTTCAGCAAAATGAGGATTGAACTTTGGCAGTTTGGAGCATTGTTAATTACTCACAGCTTCCATCAGATTTACGATTGGATTCCGAGTATTATCAGCCTGAGTATCTATTTCAGGAGAAGAAAATCTCAAATCTTCATCCAAGATACTTACAAAATTTAGCAATTTTTAGATATGCGACTATTCCGAGAAAAAGAATGGTTATTTAGCCTACTGGTAATATCTCTATTTCTATGGCTGATATTTTTGGGAAACTCCCCTTTGCGAGATTGGGATGAAGGTACTGTGGCACAGGTTGCCCGTGAAATTTGGCGTGCCCCATTTGGTTCAATGCATTGGCTTTACCCCACCTTGGGAGGAGAACCCTATCATAATAAGCCACCCCTGATGCACTTGTTAATTGCTTGGACTTACTCGATCGCAGGCGTGAATGAGTGGACAACACGTCTACCGGGTGCAGTGTTAACTGCCTTGGGAGTGCCTTTGCTTTACTTGGTGGGATGTTTGCTTTTTAACCAAAGTTTACCAGCTCTGTTTAGCGCTTTAGTTTACCTGACAATGTTGCCTGTGCTGCGTCACGGAAGGCTAGCAATGCTAGATGGTACAACTATTACCTTTTTCTTGCTGCTGTTATTTTGTTTGCTAAAAGCACGTCAGAATCGTCGGTATGCTCTAGGTGTGGGATTTTACCTAGGGTTAATCACTCTCACGAAAGGGATGATAGTTTTACCGCTAGGAGCGATCGCTTGTTTATTCCTGATTGCAGATCGGCAGTTTGCTTTGTTAACAAGCCCCTATTTATTAGTGGGAATGTTTTTAGGATATGCACCTGCGATCGCTTGGTTTGTTGCTCAATGGCAACATTACGGCGAAACTTTCTTCCAAGTGAACTTTCAAACACAAACCTTTGATCGCCTTACACAACCTGTTGAAGGTCATAGTGGGCCACCTTGGTACTATTTAATTGAGTTAATTAAGTATAGTTTTCCCTGGCTATTATTTTTACCAGGAGGTTTTTATCTAGCTTGGAAAAAACGTCATACTTCCTGGGGTAGTTTAATTATTATTGGCACAATTATTTACTTAGTAACTATCTCTTTAATGAAAACCAAGCTCCCGTGGTATGTTATGCCTGTATATCCATTTTTAGCTTTGGCAATTGGTGCTAAACTTAGCGAAATTTGGCAGTACGATCATTTTAAGGTGCGAAGTTTGACAATATTTCTAGCTATTATTGCTATTGCTGGTTTAGGAGGTTGTGTTTACTTTATTCTTGCAAAGAAAGAGCCTACTTTAATAGTCATGAGCATTGTTTTGGCAATAAGCATGAGTGCAGTAGTCTGGTTAATTAGACAACGCGATCGTAACTTTATTCCAGTGTTATTTTCTGGAATGTACTTAGTTTTAGCACTGTTAATGAGTTCGCAATCATGGATCTGGGAATTAAACGAAGCTTTTCCAGTTAAACCAGTAGCAGAATTAATTCGGGCAAATGTTTCAACAGGAACACAAATTTATACTTCTTTTGCTTATGAGCGTCCCAGTTTAAACTTTTACTGTGATTGCAAGGTAACTACTGCACCTGTGCCAACTTTACAACAAATGTTATCTAATAAATCTTATTTACTGTTAGACAATGGGGCTTTGCAGCAAATTAATTTAACTGGTAGTAAAATTATCGGATCGGCTAAAGGATTTACACTGATTTCACCATAAGTTAAATATGTAAGATTTTTAACTATTTTCATCTTAATTAACTTATCTTTGTCATAAATTGTATCAGTCCAGTTGGCTATGTCCAAATACTACATCATATTTTAAATTGCTGTGGTACAAAAGTACCCTACCCGCGCTGATATAAATTTCATCAAAGTTTTGTAGTTTGGGCATATTGCCCAAACTACTTATACAAGTTAAATGTGTAACAGCTGATCTTTGGGGAGCATCTCACTTTTGTAAAAACACGTTTACCCTAGCGAATTCCATGAGACTGTTGGCGAATTAAAAGAGGGTGAAACCAAACATCCCATAAAAATGGCAAAGGGATTATGATGAAGCAGAGGTAAAAAGAGCAGCAAAACGAGAGACACGGGTCTTGCCAATAGGAACATTAGACCACCAAGCCCACATCCGGGAGAGATTAATGGCGGCAGCAGTGGCGATATGTTGAAGATGGGTTTTGGCAAGACCAATGTAACGAGTGCGGCGCAATTGATATGCACGAGTTCCAAGAGATAGGGAGCTTTCAACACCAGCACGTTTAGAATAAAGTTGTTTAAACTGTTGGGTGTTTTGTCTAGCTCTAGCGGAGGTAAGAGCCTCATAAAGAGGTTGAGGCTTGAGGGTAAGAACACGGGACAACTTCGGTGAGTGAGTACATTGAGAGCGGACGGGACAAGCAGCACAATCACTCTTGTGAAAACGTACTTGAATCACAGGATTGTTATAGTTATCCGTGCGGAAATGCCAAGATTGGCTGGTGCAACCTTGTGGGCAAATAGCACGGCGATTGTGCCAATCGATAGTAAAACTTGAAGCGTCAAAACCAAGTTGGGCTTGGGCTTGCCAACTGGAATCAGGAGGTACTCTGCCAACGATGTCAATTCCTAACTCAGTCTGACTCGTTAACAAGTGTTGGGCATCAACATAACCAGTATCAACGATGTGTTCATTTGGCAAGAGGTTTTTATCAGCCAAAGCTTGATGAATAATCTGAGTCATCTCCACATCGCCAGTGGTTGCAGGCGTGGTTTCAACATTGGTAATTAGATGCGGTGCATCGTCATCACAAGTTTCTGTCAGATGCAGGGTATAACCCGTCCAATTCATTTCTCTTTTTGTGCGGTTACGCGCTTCAATATCATACGGAGACTGGATGAGCTGTTTGTTAGGTGGTAAGTTGTCGGCTTCTCGCCAATAGACTTGCCCCTGTTGTAGTTCATATTGCTGTATCCACACACAGCGTAAAGTTTCTACCGCTTTGAGATGCCGTAACCATTCTGGGTTTGATGGGTCATACAAGGCTGCCAATAAATGATGACCATCACAGCCAATGGTCAATGCCAAGCTTTGTTGTTCTGTTTTTGACTTTGGTAAGCGGTATTGTTCAAATCTGGTTGCATAACGCGAATACCAATCTTCATTGACTATTCTTAATAACCATTCATCAGCAACCGTTGCTAACTGATTTAAGGCATGGCGTAAGGTTTCTCCAACACACTCTAGGCGGTTTAGTTGCCGGATTCCTGCTAGTACATGAGTTGAGTCGGTTCTGGCTTTTCCCCTAGCTTTGAGCCAACCTTTGTTTTGAAAATGTACCAGCATCAGATTTAACAATTCCCTTTCTCGCCCGCAAGCAATTAATCGACTGCGAAATTCACTTAATACTGAGTAATCAAAACCGCTATCAGTAATTTCTAGTCCCAATGCGTATTTCCAATCAATCCTGCTCCTGACTGCATCTGCTGCTTGTCTGTCTGTTAACCCTTCGCCAAATTGCATCACACTTACCAATGCCAATTGTCCTGGCGATATGCCGCTTTGTCCACAGTCTGCCCGAAACAGTGTTAGAAAGTCATTATCAAGGTACAACACCCCCAATTCATCCCGCATTTTCATATACACGTTTCCTTTGGGAAAGCATTTTCGTGCTACTTGCGCTGTCGTTTCTGGAATCGATGACCAGTCTCGCGGATGAAGAGTCATATTTGATTATTTATGCCACTTTTGTCACACAATCATTTTGATCACTGTTTACTGCCTTGTTTTATGAGGGGTAAGACCCCTCACTTGTTCGCCAACAGTCTCATGGAATTCGCGGCTATACAGACAAAACCCACCTCCGTGGGTTTCAAATCCTTTGAGTCCGCGTAGGCAGACTTCTCTGCGAGACGCACTCGCGTTCGTTTGTGTAGCCGCGATTTCTAATCGCCTGGTATATTTGCTTGAAGAATCGATTGACTAGATTGGGCTAGATAGATACCCGCTAAAACTACGGCAAAAGTAGCCCAGTCAAACAAACCTACTTGTTCTGAAAAAATGAACCAAGCAAAAATGGAAGCTAGAACTGGTTCTAGAAGAAGTGTGACGGCGACAACGCCTGAAGATATTCTACTGAGGCTATAAGCTAAAAGTCCCTGACCCAGCACTTGACAGAAAAGAGCTTGGAAAATGATGAAAAACCAACCCGTCCAGGAATAGGGAAATAGTCTATTTTCGAGAAATGGTAGCACTGGTAGTAGAAACATTGTTGTCACTCCACAGCGCCACAGCATGATAGTTGCAGTACTAAATCTGGTTCGGAGTCTTTCTATCAGCAGCATACACGCAGCCATGAAAACCGCAGTTAGCAATGCTAAGGCATCACCTAGTATTTGATCGCTTGCAAATTGCACCTTATTGAGTTCAAACGCGATCGCTCCTCCCAAAGCAATGATCAGACCAATTACGAATCTGTTGTCGAAACGCCGACCGAATAACAGATATCCAGCCAAAGCAACAAATAAGGAGTTCAAATTAGATAGTAAAGCCACGTTGGCAACACTAGTTTGACTCAGCGACCAAGCCCACAATAAAAGGTAGGTTCCAGCAGAGGTTCCCATTGCCAACAATAGCCACACTTCTTGACTTGTAAAAGGCTTCTTTTCTATGGATTGGTTATCAAGCAAGGCAGGAGTAATATTAACCGACGCTTGCGGACTCGCTAACGCTGTGCTATCTGCCTTCTGCCCCCTGCCTCCTTCAATAGATTGTTGATAGCGGAAAGCCTCAAGTCCATTCCACAAACCAAAGACAACTGTCGCAATCCAACTGCGATGAAAGACTACAGCATTTGCACCAATTTCTTGTTGACACAATTTGGTCAGAGATGGTGCTAAAGATATGGGAATTAGAGCAAACAATAATGAGACAGTTCCTAATAAAGCTGGTGTTTCAGAGAATTGTTGCTTTAGTAATGACAGTTTGATCGTCATACTTTTAACGAAAGTGTTAACTATATTTTTGACTGATTCTTGGAACGGGTAATTAACAGCAGCTTGGCTAGATACGGCTAAGTATAAACCCATTAAAACTACAGCGAAACCTACCCAATTCGAGAAAGTTAATTTTTCTGAAAAGATTACCAGAGCGAAAATGCCGCTAAATACTGGCTCTAAGAGATGCACCAAGGAGACAACCACAGAGGAAAACCTAGCAAGGCTATAGGTCAAAAGCCCATGACCTAAAACTTGGCAAATCAGCGCCAGGGAAATTACCCAAAGCCATCCACTGACTGTAGAGGGAAAAAGCTGATCTTGAGTAAACAAAAGTATGGGGAAGATAGCTAGAGCCGCGATCGCACAGATCCACAACTGAATTGTCGCCGGAGAAAATTTGGTTCGTAATTTTTCTACGATCAGCAGGTATGCACTCAAGAAAATCGCCGAAACAATCGCAGCTAACCCTCCTTCAACTTCGTCTGTGGCAATTTGCAACTCCTCAAATTCAATGGCGATCGCTCCCCCAAGGGCGATGACCATGCCAATCAGGAATTGCTTCTCAAAACCCTTACGAAATAACAGCCACACTCCTAAACTAGTAAATAAGCTATTCCACATTTAAGTTGCAATAGTAATATTACCCTTATTCTTAATTTTTCTTCCCCATTTAATAATTAATTCTCCTTGATTTAACAGCTTATCAAGTAAATTTTTTAGTTCATCGACTGATTTAAATAACCTGTGGGCTACATATTCTTTAGCTGAATGCCATACCAATTCTACTAAATTCATATCTGGGCTATATGCCGGCAGAAAATATAGTTGAATGTTTGGCAACTCTTTCTCAATTGCCTCTATAATTACTTTCTTTTTATGGTAACTAGCGTTATCCAGAATAATTAAAATTACTGGGCCATTCTCGGAAAAATTAGATTCTAGATTTCCTGCTAAAACCCATTCTTTTTTCACAAATTCATTTAATTTTTTTAACTGCGCATAAAAAATTTCACCATTCCCTTTCTCAATGAAATAACACATTCTCTTGCTGTCGTGATATCTTACTCCTCCCATTATATTTACACGCCCGCGACTCCTCTGACCTGTTACTTTTTTACTCGAACCTTTTTTGCTCCAATTTTTACGTCTAATTACCCTGAGACTAAAACCACTCTCATCCCAAAACCAGACTTGTAACCTTTCAGGGCAAGACTTTGAAGCTTCTAGATATCCAAGCAGTTTTTCTTTAAAGACCTCTCTTTTTATCGGATCTTGCTTATCCTCTAGACTGTATTTTGCCCAAAGGTAAGCATACTTTTTTTGCTTTAATATTCTCCTGACTTGTTCTCCGCTTAACTTAATATCAGTTCTTTTGTCTAAATATGTAGCTAATCTTGCTGTTGTCCATCGTCCAAATTCATAGCCTAATTCACTTGGTTCTTTGTCAATAACTTCCATTAATAATTCAATATATTCATTTGTTGCTTTCTGGTAATTTCCTTTTCTCCTGCCATCTTTTAGACTTTCTAAATTGTCTGGATCACCATGAACACACCAATATGCTACACTTCTACATGAACAGCCTAAAAATTCACTTATCTCCTGATAAGTTTTTCCATCATTCATCAGAAGTAACATCAATATTCTCTGTATAAATTGAGAGCGATCGCTATCTTTTAAAGCTTTTTGTAAATTGTCTTTTTGAGATTGAGCTAGAAACCCTTTAGCAGGCATGATAACGCTATAGACACGGATATATCTATTTTACCATTTATGCAATTTAAATGTGGAACAGCTTATAGGGGCAAGATTATGTAAGACACTAGAGATCGCAACGCTAGTTTGAGTCAGCGACCAAGCCAAGAAGACTAAAGTAGCAGCCCAAAAAATACCAGCACCAAGCAATAGCCACAGATCCTGACTAGTGTAAAGCTGCTGTTGTACAGGTTTTTCTAAGGAAAGTCGCTGACGAATCGCCTTGTATCCATTCCAGAGCAAGAAGATCGCACTACCAAGCCAAAGGCGATTAAATACAGTGGCATTGGGACTGAGTTCAGTTTCGCTCAATCTTACGAAAATAGAGCCAAAAGATATAGCACCGACACCTACAAATAATGAAGCAAAAGCTATCTTCGTTTGATTGGATAGATTCATTAGGAAATTTAAATTCAACTTCTTACCAAGAAAGAACCAAATACAAATATATGGATCAAACCTTCTAACCAACCCAGTGCTCTTGGGCAAATCCTACAGCTATTTTGGCTAGTAGTGTCACAAAAGCGCCCAATATTAAATATCCTTGACGAGGATGGTGAGATAGCAGCACACCAATTGCTATATTCAAAGGCACAATACCGTAGGCGAGACGGCTCAAGGAAATAGTGCCTCCAGAAGCTAGCAGCAAACCAATACCACAAAAGCCATAAATAACTGTGACTGGGGTAAGTTGCGTGTGTAAGCGCCACAACATATAGCCACCACCTAAGACCATGAACAAGTTGAGGAAGTTATTGATCCACTGTTCGCTTGCCAGAATCAACAAAAATAAGACTAAAGCGTAAAACCCATAAAATAATTTTACAGAACTAAAACGTTGACGGAAATGCCATAAAAGATAGCCACTGGCAACAATCACGCCAAATAACAAGAGATACCAGGGGTCTTGAATCGCACCAGAGGAGTTCTGAACCCAGCCAAATTGCCAATTTTTACTGCCAACGGCAATTTGCATGAACATATTTAACCAACCCTGCCAATCAAACCCTAGAGTTGGTCGCCATCCCCGCTGTGCTTCGATAAAAGCTAAAGGGTCGCCAAAATAAATCGCACAATACAAACTGAATAGAAGTATGCCAATAGCAGTAGTAAAACCAGCTATATAGGCAATGGGTGGTCGGCGTTCTTTCCAGGCTGCGATCGCCAATGCTGGAATTAGTGCCATACCTGTAGGACGTGTTGCTGTCGCCATCGCTCCCCAAAAAGCAGTCCAGCCATACTGCTTTTGATCGAACGCCCGCAAAGTCGCCGTACTCAAAAACAAATACAGCCCCTCTGTGTAAATCACTCCCGTAAACATCGAAGCTGGATACAAAGAAAGCACAGCAGTTACCCAGTGCGCTGTATTCATGCCATGATGCTCTTTGACCCAAAAGTACAAACAGTAAAGCGCTGCAAAAAATGCCAAGTTGTTGACTAAAGTGCCTGCCAATTCAAACGGTAAGCCCAACTTCATCAAAAACCAGATGCTTAAGGGAAATAGGGGGAAGAAGGCTAGATTATGTTGCTTGCCGTCATTCACAAATTCATAACCAGAAGTTGCGATCGCACGATAATGTATACTATCCCAGGCATCAAAAACCCCCCAGCTAAAACGAGGCAAAAATTCCTCTGTTGCTAACGGTAGCTTTGGCGCAACCAGCAACATAGCTGTCCAGATGAATATTCGACTGGCAAGCCATATTGCTGCTGGAAACAGGAAATCATTTTTCCATAAAACTTTTTTTATAACTATCTGAACTTTGGCCATAAGGTTGAGTGCTTCAACAAACTCCTTTGTGCATCCTTTTACCTATGGCTGTAACACAGCAATTTTTGAGTAATATTTTGCATATTAAATCCTCCACCAACACAATCAACAAACTGGACAGATTAAAAACTACTTAAAAGTATTCACTATCTAGTTACTTTTGCCAATTTTCTCGAAATTTATCTTTAAAATATACTATTTATAAATACAATTTTTGTCTAGCTGTATGAAAATTGGACTGCTTTAGGGCATATTTTAAAAGCTGATGAAATAGTTTATGATTTACGCATTCTACACAATTTATGTATATGCTAATACCTAGCACTGATACACTTATTACTCCTCAGTATCAATACGGTTCGGTTAAGCCCAAAAAATGAAAATGTGTAGGTTGGGTTGAGGAACGAAACCCAACATATTATGGGGTTTATCGGGTTTCACCATCTTCAACCCAACCAACAAATATTCTTAACTGAACCGTACTTGCCTAAACTATAGAAAGGGCTTCTAGCTCTTTTTGCATATATTCCCTAAGCTCATATTCTTTAATTTGTAAACTCCAATCACGAATTATATTCCCTTTCTTTTATATTCTTAGAAAATTGGGATGCTAGCGTGCTTAAACCTAATTTTTTAAGTAAGAAATATTTATATGTTTCCCAGGTAGACACACGAAATGTACTTTTGAATAACCATGCATCGTTATCAACTGTAAAGGGGGTTCCAACCTTAGCTACAAGAAACGAAGAAGTATTATCTGAATTTGATATTAATTCTTCCCAATTAGCTGGCTGTTTTTTTCCCCAATTAAAAATTTCCTCTAAACTCACGATTTCTAAAAGTTCCTTTCTAATTAAACATGCTGAATTTCCAAAATATTGAGTGGGATGAGAAAAAACATCACTTGCAAAATAATCTTTACCTGGCCCCCACTGTCCCCCAGCACTTCTATCTACATGCATTAAATTGATTCCTAAAATATTTTTATCTTCATTAAGAATAGTAATACCATGTTCCAAGATATTAATCCAGTCTTGATGTGTTCCCACTATTTGAATATCGTCATCCAGATGTAAAATATAATCAGATTTACAAAGATTCAGACTAATAAGAATTCCAAAATTACTATGAGGGGGATGGCTCCTAGTATTATATCTTACACAATCAAAACGATTCATTTGATTAGATGATTCAAGTAGCTTTATTCCATTTAAATCAGGACTACTATCATCTAGAAATATTTTTTCAGCAAACGGAAGCTCTAGTAATTCAGCCCAGCTTTGTATAGCAAGACAAACAATCAATGTACGGTAATCGCGTGATGACTTAATATATGAGCATGTAGAAAATGATGTTTTTTTCCACAAATCATTGCTGCCGAAAAGATATAAATTTCCTGAAGGCTTTGCTCTTTATGGAGGTTCAGCATTTTGGTGCTTAACAGGAGAATCCATAAAATGGATAAATGATTTTGTTAAGCAAAACCCTAAGTTTGTTAATCGTTTTAATTACACTTATTGTCCAGATGAATTGTTTTACCAGATCCTAATTGTAAATTCACCTTTTAAAGATAAAATTATTAACACTCACTTGACATATTTAGAGTGGTCTAACGTTAATGCCCTTCACCCCAAAATTTTAGAGAAAAATGACTTTGATAAAATTAGAGAATCAGAAAAATTCTTTGCCAGGAAGTTTGATATGACTATAGACTCGGATATATTAGATATGATTGATGAAATGATATTGAGTAAATCTTAACTTGCAAATAAATTTTTAATTTTGGTCGTAGAGAATAAATAATAAATGTTTTCGACTATTGAACTTTGGATAAAAAAGAGTGATTTGCGTAAAATATCCGCGAACCAAACATAATTTAAAGAAGCTATCCCACTAATCATTTTTGTGTTATGAAGCTTAATTTTGTTAAAGAATGAAAACGAAAAATCAAGGTTTTCAAGCATATTTTACGAAGACAAGTAGGGATTTTTAAAATAGTGGGATAGATTCAAGAACACTCAGATGATTGCTCAACGTTGACGCTTGAACCAGCTGCCATTGTTCGGCGAGCGGACAGTCCACCAGTATCTGTGAGATTTTAAGATAAAGTGCCTTTTGTCAATCAGTTTAAATACTCAAAACATTGATAAGAAAAATGATAATCGCCACTTTGGAGGAGGATAGAGAACAGGGGGATATTTTATTTCTTTGCGTCTCTCCTTTGCGTCAGTGTATCGATTATAGTGATTGCTGTGATTAAAGAGTCCCCAGCAATTTATAGTGAGAGTTGTCTGTAAATCCTTAAGCAATTGTGAAAGCGATTACTCTCGTTGGTTCTACTGGTTCTATTGGGACTCAGACTTTAGATATTGTCACTCAGTACCCAGATCAGTTTCGGATTGTGGGATTGGCAGCTGGGAGCAATGTAGAGATGTTGGCTGCTCAAATTCGGCAGTTTCGGCCAGAAATAGCAGCAATTTGCTCAGAAGATAAATTACCAGCGCTCAAAGAAGCAATCATTGACCTCGATCCCCAACCGATTCTACTGGCAGGTGAGGCCGGAGTGATAGAAGTCGCCCGTTACGGCGATTCCCAAACCGTTGTCACTGGTATTGTTGGTTGTGCTGGTTTGCTACCCACGATCGCAGCGATTGAAGCTGGTAAAGATATTGCCTTAGCAAACAAAGAAACCCTGATTGCTGGGGCCCCTGTGGTTCTACCCCTAGTCGAAAAACACGGTGTAAAATTACTCCCAGCCGATTCCGAACATTCTGCAATCTTTCAATGTCTCCAAGGTGTGCCAAAAGATGGCTTGCGGAAAATTTTGCTGACTGCATCTGGTGGAGCTTTTCGGGACTGGGATGTAGAAAAGTTAGCAGATGTAACCGTTGCTGATGCCCTGAAACATCCTAATTGGTCGATGGGGCGGAAAATCACGGTAGACTCTGCTACTTTGATGAATAAAGGACTGGAAGTAATTGAGGCTCACTTCCTGTTTGGCTTGGATTATGACAATATCGAAATTGTCATTCATCCCCAGAGCATTATTCACTCACTGATTGAACTGCAAGATACTTCAGTTTTAGCCCAACTCGGTTGGCCAGATATGCGCTTACCCTTGCTGTATGCTCTATCTTGGCCCGATCGCATCTACACCAACTGGGAACGACTAGATTTAGTCAAAGCTGGAAATTTAACCTTCCGCGAACCAGATCACCAGAAGTATCCTTGTATGCAGTTAGCTTATGCTGTGGGTAAAGCTGGTGGTTCGATGCCAGCGGTGTTGAATGCCGCAAATGAGCAAGCTGTAGCTTTATTTTTAGATGAAAAAATTCGGTTTTTAGATATTCCTCGGTGTATCGAATGGGTGTGCGATCGCCATCAAAATCATAACCGTGCTAATCCCTCTTTAGATGACATTTTGGCAGCAGATAAATGGGCAAGGCAAGAAGTTTTAACAGCGACTGAAAAGTTAGAAACTCAATCGCGGATAATTTCTCTGCGATAAAAACCTTCAGTTCACATTGGACTGAGGATTAGAAATTGATGCCTAGTCCCCAATCTCTAATCCCCAGCCTCTTATCCAATTAATATGGAAATTATTTCACTTGATGGCAAAGACATACTCACCGAACTATAAAAAGTAAACTAATTGAAGATAGCCGGTGGCTTCCGGATCAGCCATAATTTTTATGTATATCTATAAATTGATATTCAAAGAAAAATTTACAAAAACTTTGCAAAAAATCAGCATAGCACATAAATAATTGTTTCATTTTTAGGTAAGATATCCCCAGGCTAATTATCATAAAAAACCATTTTAGTGAATATTAAAAATTGGTTTTATCATTTTTTATACCAGTGATTATTACCACAAGAAAAGCTTACCCTTTCTGAATCGGCCCACTCTCAAACAAGGGCAATTATTAAGGAATTAATATATATGATTATTACGTTGATTATAGCTTGGATAGTCTTCATAATATTATGGAAGTTGCTGAAAGCAACCGTGAGTACTGCATTAACTCTTGCGGCAATCCTTGTTTTATTAAATATTAGTTTTGGCATTACTCCACAAGATATTTGGCATTATGTAACCCAGTTTGCTCAAAGTCTGTCGCAGATCCAAACTGGAAAGTAAAAATCTATACTTCACTTTTGCTAATGAAAGGTGAAGTATAAAATATGAAATGACAACCTTTCTTGGTCAATTGTTATTTAATGCTGAAATCTTGGCTAAAGCATCCTTAAAACTCGGCGGCAACTGACGCATAATCTTGCCTCTGTCGCGATCTAAAGCCACTAATGTCACCTTAGCCGTGACATATAATTGTTGTCCATCAGTTGAGACAATGGCATAATCCCAATTGATGCGGACACCTGTCACCTCAGCCATGCGCGTTTTTACCATCACTGCCATACCCAACTGAATTGAACGGTGATAGCGCACCGACAGTTCTACAACTGGTAAATCGCAGCCTATAGCAACTAAATCAGCAAATTCAATCCCTATAGATCGCAAGCATTCAATCCGCGCTTCTTCCATCCAAGCTATATAGGAACCGTGCCAGACAAGACCGGCATAGTCTGTGTGGTGGGGTTGCACTCTGACAGGATATTCAAACCAATTCTCAAACTCGTGACTGGATAGATTGTCAAGAGCACTGGTTGGTGGTAGTTTTGGTTGGCTAGGTTCTTCTTCTGACATCTTCAAATTTCTCACTACCTATAAATTTTCCAAATTATTGAATAGCATAAAAATTAATTGCGTTGCCGGACTTATTGATTTAATATTTACCTTCCGAGCATAGGGAGTGTTTTGTTATGCAGCCTAATCTCCGGTATGTGAGTGTTGTTACTTTATCTCTACTTAGCTTACTAGGTTTTGGGATGGTGTATCCAGACAATAACCAGGTAAACACAAATGCAAGGTTGAGGTACCAATCTGGAGAAAAAGCTCAAGCTTTACCCAAGAATAATCAACTCTCAGAAATTGCAAGGCTTAACGAAGAAGCTATCAAAGAATCTCGGCAAGGTCAATCGAAAGAAGCGTTGCAGAAATTACAGCAAGCATTAGCCATCAGCAGAGACCTTGGAGAGCGCTCTTGGGAAGCGGTAACATTCAACAATATTGGTAGAATCTACCAAAGTCAAAAAAAGTATTCTGAAGCACTTCAATCCTATCAGCAAGCTTTATTAATTAACAAAGAACTAGGGGATCTGGTTCGACTTGGCAAAACCTACAGTAACATCGGTTACTTATTCGATATCCAAAATCAACCAGAGTTAGCAATTTTTTTCTACAAGCATTGTTTGATTAATCGTGAGAAAGCTCGCTTGAATCCATCAGCACTGAGTGCGCCGCAACCAGAAGCTTACAGCATAACTGTTAGCCAGACATATCGTATTTTGGGTGAACGATTGCTGAAACAGGAACGTGTTGCTGAAGCACAAAGGACAATGGATTTACTCAAAGTTGAAGAACTAGAGGAATATCTCCAGAATGTGTCAGGTAATCAACGTACTGTCAAAGGTATTAATATAGCGGCAACAGAAAAACCAATCAAACAAAAGTTGGATCAAAGTGTGGATAATGCTGTTGTGCTGGGTAAAGAACTGACAACACTACGGAAAATTTCTCCCAAAGAGCGATCGCCCGAACAGAAACAACGTATCGAGCAACTAGTCTTAAATCAACAGCAACTTTTAGATGGATTTAACCAATTTATCAATAGTCCTTCAGTGAAAGCACAGGTAGAGCAAATTAGCCGTACAGCTAGGCGGCAAAATTTGGATTTGGAGAGTCTCAACGAACTTCGAGATAATTTGGCGCGATTACCGCAAAAATCGGCATTACTCTACCCACTGATTTTAAAAGATAGTTTGGAATTGGTATTGGTAACTCCTGAATCCCCACCAATTCATCGCACCGTTGCTGTAAAGCGCGAAAACCTCTATCAAACAATTGATGCTTTCCGCCAAGCTTTAATCAATCCCAGTCGAAATATCAAAGCACCTGCACGCCAATTATATGACTGGCTAATTAAACCGATAGAGAAAGACTTGAAGCTATCAGGTACGCAAACTCTGATTTACGCTCCAGACGATCGATTACGCTACATTCCTTTAACTGCTTTATATGATGGCAAACAATGGCTAGTGCAGCGCTTTAATGTGAATCACATTACATCTGCTAGTCTGACTAACTTAAACACCCCAAAACAATCTACTTTGCGGGTTTTAGCGGGTGCTTTTACTAAAGGTAATTATCAAATCAAAATTGGTAATCGACAGGTTGCTTTTGCTGGCTTACCCTTTGCAACGCAGGAGGTGGAAAGTCTAGCAGCTGCGGTTCCTGAAACTACGAAGCTTTTAGACGATGCCTTTACCCCTAGAGTCGCTGTACCCCAAATGGATGATTATACAATTGTCCATTTAGCGACTCATGCAGCCTTTGTGGTGGGTAAACCAGAAGATTCGTTTATTTTATTCGGGAATGGCGATCGCGTTAATTTTAGAAATGTCGCCACTTGGTCACTCCCAAATGTAGATTTGGTAGTGTTGAGCGCCTGTGAGACCGGCTTGGGAGGCAAGTTAGGTAACGGTAAGGAAATTTTGGGCTTTGGCTATCAGATGCAACAAACCGGCGCTAGAGCCGCGATCGCCTCTTTGTGGTCTGTAGATGATGGTGGTACGCAAGCACTCATGAGTGCTTTTTATGGTATTCTCTCTACTGAGAAGCTGACCAAAACTGAAGCTTTACGCCAAGCTCAAGTCTCATTAATTACTGGAAACTGGAAGGAAATAAGTCATAATGCACCCGTAGCAGCAGTTAATGACTTTAGTCATCCGTACTATTGGGCACCCTTTATTTTAATTGGCAATGGACTTTAGATATTAGCGCAGTGTCTCGTAGATGAAGTTATCGCGTTTTGATGAAATTATGGCAAAAGAGGAGCGCTCAACTAACTAACCTCTGACTTTGCTGTGTTTTAACACCTTCTAGCTAGAGGCTGAAAATCAAGATCGTGAGGGTTTGGCAGATACAAAAAAATATGCGATGGGCCAGCCATAGCTAATCACTTAATGGTAATGGAGAAATAGGTAAGAGCGATCGCTAACTAAACCACTATTACTGATTAACAGTTACCGATAATCAATTTCTAATTTGCTATCGATCTCTGAAACCTTAATACTTCTTGGCAAGAGTTTTAGAGCCTGTATCACTTTGCATAGATTGCTTGACAAGATCAGCCAGTTCATCTAACTGGCTAATTGCCTCCGCACCCTCTAACTTCATTAATTCGCGGTCATCCCGCATTTCCGTCCAAGTAATGCCGTAATCGGACACTAAAAATCGAATCAGATGGTTATCACCCAAGCTAACCATAAACGATGCACTATTCATTTGGTCGCCACAGGTATAGCAGGATGCAGGATACCCACGCCGCTCTAATACAATTGCCAAGGCTTGCAGGTTCATTACTAAGTCTTGGACGAATTGTCGATGTTGATGTGCTAGTCTCAGAAACACTTTTGTCCTCCAGACACCACAGTAATTTGAGTTTCTTTTATATTTTCTTTAGATTTTCTCACCCATTGGTATTGTAAACTATTCATTACAATTACCAGACAGATGATATTGAGTCGTTAATTGACTACCTTGTTTAGGGTAGTGGATCGGGGTTTTGAGAGCCGTATCAAACTATTCAGTTTGCAAATTCAAAATTTCGGACAGAATTGCTAAATTTAACTATATCTTTATACACTTCTGTCAGAGTAGATTCCTACAGTAAGCGATCCGCTTTAAGAGTAACTTAAATTTAGCACTAGTCAACTACAGAAAAGCTACATATTTGGTTTATATTGGCTATGTGCAGTCAAATATGCTGTTATTAAATGCCCTAATGTAGTTTTGCATCGTTATAGTGTCTCTTGCTTAAATTTTTAATCTGTTCTTTTTCTAACGTAGATTTTGGTATAGACAAATGATTAGTTATACCAAATTCTTTCCTCCTATATATGTAAAGTTAATAAGATGGCAGTGCAAATTATAGATTAAGTAGTTACGATAGAATAAACGCAACACTTTATACAAAGCCAGCGTAATTAGTAGAGAAGTTTGAGTGTAGAATCCACAATGGGAAAACTTAATACTGACGATACCTAAATTCAGCAGAACAATGTTGCCATTTAGGCAATATTTCCAGGTATTTTCGGATCATTTTTAAAAAGTTATACGAACCAAAGTACGATAATTGATAAGAATTATTATCTTAGTTTGGTTTTGCCAAATTTAATGTATATATAATATATTTCAATTATCTATCCAAAGAGAGTAATTATTTTTTATCGAACAGAATTCAGGAGTCAGGAGTCTGAATGGGCTAAACGCCCCGCTACCGCTAACAGCAATGTTTTCTGTATGACTGGCGGATAGCGCCGGCGGCAAGCGAGTACTCGTACTCTTACATCAGAAGCAAGCTACGCTTTTAGCGTCTCATAGAGAGCGTCTGAATAACCGGAGTTTTTGCACCCCCACCAAATCGTATATTTGGTGGTGCAACAATTCAGTGGCGGGTCTGAATCCCCCACTGATAGCGCCGGCGGCAAGCGAGTCTTCTCCCTTGGCGCTAGCCTCTCCCTTTGGGAGAAGCTAGCGCCAAGGGCGAACGAGCGTCAAGATTTCTGAATTCTGGATTCTGCATTCTTCTTCAATAATTCGTAATTAGTCATAACGCTCTATACGAGAGGCTGCGACTAGTTTGCTTTCCATAGGGGTACGCAAACTCGCTACCCTTACGCTAACGTAATTCGTAATGATTGGCGAAACAGTGGCGCGTAATTGTCTTTCTTAGTGGTCTTGAATTAGTTGGAGTCTAGATATCCAACTAATTCAATTATGAATTAAGAATTAATAGACTACTTGCCACCAACCGAAAGCTGGGCCGATAAAACGGATTGTTGCCCATCCTACAACCATAAGACCAATGCCTATCCAAGCACCACGAGTAGTCCAAGCGACAAATTGTTCGCCTTGAGTTTTTGTGATTGGAACCCAAGACAAGATCCGAGTCTCTTGACCGTATGTTTCCCCTAGTGTGGTTTTGGTTGAGTCGATGTAAGGTATTATCCTTCGCACCTCTCAGTTAGAACCGGACGTGAGACTTTCACCTCATCCGGCTCCCGATATTCTTATGGTTTTTATCCCCTTTGCTCATGTGGATGTAATTATGACAGGACTCGTGGATAGCAATTAGATTGTTTCTTTTCCAGTTGCTGTGATTCCCGTCAATGTGGTGGAGGTGTACTCGTTCAACGCTAGTACATTTCATGCCACAGTGACCACACGTATGGTTTTGTTTCTTAAGGGTGGTGGATGTTGCTCCGTCATACAGCTTACTATTGCGTTCGCTCCAGTATGCCATATCTCCATCGTAGGGTGATTTATTTCCCCTAACGTTGATGTGTTTGCCTTCGGAGTAAGGAACCGATGGGAACGCTTTGTCTATCAATTTCTTGGTAGAGTAACGGTCAAGTTTTGTTTCCTTGTTAAATACCAAAAAGGCTCTGTAACTGGTGTGCCAAAGTGAATACTTTGCTCCATCCATCTTGCAGAACTTGTGGTAGTTTCTCCATCCCCTCACTATTGGTGCTAGCTTTTCAGCTTTGACCTTAGAACCATAATTTGAGCAGTTAACGATGGCTTTTACCTTCTGACGGAACTTTTTGAAATTCTCCACAGAGGGAGTGCATCTAAATTTCCCGTTACTTTGCACTTTGAAGTGCCAGCCAAGGAAGTCAAATCCATCTGTCGCAGCGGTAATATGTGTCTTTTTCTCGTTAAGCTTCATTCCTTTTTCAGCTAGAAATTGGTCTATCTTTTCAAGTATTTCGTTTGCATCGTCTTCGGGTCGGAGTATTATCACCATATCGTCCGCGTATCGGATTGATGGTTCGGTAATATCCTTCTCTGAGGTGTTGATTGTGACTCTTTGACCACGGTTTACATGGTATTGATAGATACTTTCGATACCATTCAGAACGATGTTGGCTAAAAGTGGACTCACCACCCCACCTTGGGGTGTACCTTGTTCTGGAAATTCTGGGTTTATTCCTGCTTTAAGGCAACGGAATATACCTGATTTGATGCCTTTTGGGGCTATAAGGTTTTCCATGATTGTGGTGTGGCTTATCCTATCGAAGCATTTTTCAATATCGAGTTTTATCACTCTTTTATTGATTCCATTTGCATTGGAACATAGGGTTAAAAACAGACTTTTCTGGGCATCATGTGCCGAACGTCCCGGTCTAAACCCGTAGCTTTTGGCATGGAATGTTGCTTCGTGTGCAGGTTCTAAGGCATATTTCGCTAGGCATTGCCATACTCTATCCGCCATAGTCGGAATCTTCAGCATCCGGGTACTTCCGTCCTTTTTTGGGATAGGAACACTTCGTAGCTTCTGGTGAATCCAGTTGTTACTGGACTTTTTCAACAGATCATTTAACGCAAACCGTTCTTCAAAATTGAGGGACTTTTTGCCGTCGATTCCTGCCGTCTTCTTTCCTGCGTTTAGCTGTGTTACTTGACGAATCGCCAAAAATCTAGCTGCAAGGGATTTCAAAATAAGCTTCTGAAGTGACACAGCTTTCCGCTTGTCTCCTGCTCGAATAGCTTTGAACACTCGACATTGTAGGCGGAATAAATCCTTCCGAAATTTCTTCCAGGGCAGATTCTTCCAAGATTCACTAACCTCGCGGCTGTGCCTAATCATGCTCTAACTCCGCTCTTGTGTTTTCTGAATACCTTGCAGTAATTACACCGCATCCTACCCGAATCAAAGGGATTCCGTATCTCATCTTACCTACCTGGGATTCGACTGTCCCAAGACCCTTGATTCGTTTTTATTCGTTCCCTCAGAAGATTGATGAGCCACTTGCGTTGGAGCTTGTGGCGTTGTTCCGTTAGGTGTAGCCAATTTAACCATCAGAAACCCTAGATTCATGCTGATATTCGACGTAATTCAGCGGGTTTTTGCTCTGATGAAGTCGAGGGTTTTAAGTTATGCCTCGCTTGCAAATAGGTTACTTTTCTAGGCTCAGTTTCACCGTAGGAACTCCCTGTTAACGCCAGTGTCAATCCATAACGATTGTCTGATTGCGTCCTGTTCCCAGCTTCACTCTGCAAGAATTGAGCTTGCTCGGTGTGGGCAGATAAGGAGTCACGCTTGAATCTAGCGGGTAGGACTTTCACCTACATCTTTCTGAGAGTTCAACCCGCAAGGGTTGGTGAGGTTATGTACGGACTGGATACCGTGATTCACTCACAACGAATCGCACACGACGTTTTGCTTCACCCATAATCTGCAACTCAAATTCTACTTTGGTTCTAAATTTATTTTGCCAGGAATCATGGCTACAGAAAGGCGATGAATCGCATCACCTTCTATAAGCTGATAATAGTGCTTGCTTCTGGGCGATCGCGCTTTGGTTGACAAAATTTAAATTGGGCATTGGGGAGCCACTGCGGTGAGGCAGCCCCCGTCTTCTCCCAAGGGGAGACGCGAAGCGCGATGGCGGTTTCCGTCGTTAGCGCTAGCGGTAGCGAGGAACGAGCGTCTGGGGGACTGCCGAACCCGAAAGGTCTTGGGGTCTCCCCAAGTAGAGCAAGTGGCGTCACTGGTAACTGAACTTTAGGCAGAATTTTCCTCATTGGTATTGGAAAACAGGCTGGGATCGAGATAGTTAATGCGTGCTAGAGGACTTAAAGCTGCGAGAATTTGAGCGCCATAACTGCGGTTAACTACACGACTATCAAGTAAAGCCACAATCCCTTGACTTTCTCGTACTGGAGCGATCGCCCGTTGTAATTCATTTAAAGCTGCTGGCAACAAGTATAAACGGAACCAATCTTGATGCGATCGCTTATAAAGAGCTACCCTACCAGCTACCAGGGGATTTTCTAAAGATGGTAGGGGCAAAGTCGCAATGATTAACAGATGGGGTGCTGGCAAGACTCGTTGATGTTCTCGCCAAAATTCCCAACCGCTAATCAAAATACCATTTTCATCTAAACAAGTTTTTTCTACTTGCACCCGCGAACCAAACTCTGAAGCCAGAATTGTCGCCACTTGAGCCTTTAGTGGTACATCCCCCACCAAGACAACAGTTAATCCTGGCGCTGTCGCACTTAGACAAACCAGTGTGCGGACTTTGTGAATAAATGCTGCTTGAAATTCTGGTGTGTTAGGTAGGGGCAACTTATAAGGTACATACAGTTGAATTGCTTCCGCTTGACTCTCCGAAGAGAACTTCAGGCAAGTTAAATCGTCCAAACCCAAGCGCTGGTGAAAAAGGGGAGCCTCAGTTTCCGGTTCGATAGCGCTACCAATTAAAACTACTGGTTGTCGCTGCCAAATAGGCGAGAGTATTTCCCCTAATTCCATTGGGGCGTAGTGCAAAGAAAATAAACCTTGTCGATGGGCAATAGTCGCCCAGAAGAGAGGAGGAGGTGCAGGGGAGGCAGGGGGGGAAAGATTTTCATTAAGGGTTTGAAATTGTTGCCAGAAATTTTTCCACTTATCTGGGAGGTTTACTTGGTCTAAAGCCAAATACAGGTGACTCAAAATTTCTATTTCTGGCTGGGAAATTAGATAGCAATGATATGGATTAGCAGGATGCTGAAAAAGTTCGTGTGTTAGTTGTATCCGTGCTTCGCGAATTGTCTCAGCTTGGTTGGGACAAGCAAGCATAAGTTGATCCCAATCATCGGGTTGAATATCTTGGGTAAGTTGATGACGCACCCAGTCTTCGAGATCGTCTACCCCATCAATAATTGTGGGGATGCCTTGGGGAAAGCGTGAGCCACCAGCCAACTGTCCTTTTAACCAAGCTTCTGGGGAAGTTAAGAGTAGCCCTTGGAACTCAGCATCAGGCCAAGCATCACCTGTCCTAATCGATTTATTGGTTGGTAGCCATTGCTGTAGACGGGGAATTTCCACCCGCAGTAGAAGTTGCTGCACTGTTTCTTGAGCAACAATAATTACAGGGCCATGCCACATCAGGGCTGATGCT
The DNA here is from genome assembly GCF_002246015.1 of Nostoc sp. 'Peltigera membranacea cyanobiont' 210A. Lineage (GTDB taxonomy): Bacteria > Cyanobacteriota > Cyanobacteriia > Cyanobacteriales > Nostocaceae > Nostoc. The sequence continues at coordinate 121,111 of NZ_NOLJ01000005.1, read as the reverse complement.
ACGAAACTAGTACGATACCGCCCTTGATAGCCACAAACCGCCCCTACTTGAATTAGGGCGCTACGTCCCAGGCGCAAGGCGCGTGCTACCAACCGTGCCATCGTCAAATGATGGGGCCAGGAAGGGAACCCCGCTTGCGATCGCAAAAAGTTATGTAGTGACAAATGAACTTCTGCCTCAATCACACGCTTTCAATTCCATACAAAGTGATTTTTACTTCCAATTGCCCCATTTCTATTATCTTGTTATTTGTCATTTGTCCTTTGTCCTTTGCCATTGATCTAAAACTAATGACCAATACAACTCTTGGAGAGGCTGCACTTCTTTACGAGACGCTGCGCGTAGCTTGCTTCCACATTCGCGCAGCGTGCCGTAGGCAAGGGGTACGACTACGCTCTGTTACCACGCCAATGACTACGCGGTAGTTGAATCTCGACTTCGCTCGATTACCGCGCAGTCGAAACTCAGTACAAGTGACTAATGACTAATGACCACTGACCACTGACCACTGACCAATCACCCAATACCCTAAATTATGCCAACTTACACAGGAATTTCCAGCGAAGCCTTTAGGCATCCACTAGATCGCCAAGCCGAGCAAGCTTTACGAAATTTGCCAGGATTTGATTTAATCGCTCGTAAATTTGTGGAATTTATCTACGAACGCCCTCAATTAGTCTATCTAATGGGTAACAGCATCCAAGTCGGGCCGCGTCAATATTCCACTATTTACCAGATGTTTCGGGAATGCGTCCGAGATTTGGACATTTACCCAGAACCAACACTGTTTGTCTCGCAAAATCCCCAAGCAAATAGCTATGCACTGGGGCAAGAGAATCCTTACATAGTCATAAATACAGGGATACTAGACTTACTAGACGAAGCCGAAATTAGGACGGTGCTAGCCCATGAACTGGGGCATATTAAATGTGGTCATACTATTTTAATTCAAATGGCGATGTGGGCGATGAGTGCTGCTTCTGCCTTGGGAGAATTGACCTTTGGCATCGGTAATATTGTCACACAAGGCTTGATTTACGCCTTTTTTGAGTGGCGGCGCAAAGCCGAGTTATCGTCAGATCGCGCTGCACTACTAGTGATGGATGACTTGAATCCCGTGATGTCAACGATGATGAAACTCTCTGGCGGTAGTAACAAATATGCCAATGAATGTAGTTTACAAGAGTTTATCAAGCAGTCAGAAAATTATCAGGCATTGGATGAGGATGGACTGAATCAAATATATAAGTTTTTAATCTACAATGGCGCTCAGGGTATGATGTTGAGTCATCCTTTCCCTGTTGAACGCTTGCATTACTTACGGTCGTGGGCAGTATCCGAAGAATATCAGCAAATTCGCCGAGGAAATTATCAGCGATCGCCTGCTTCCGGATCGGTAAATGTTGCAGCAGAATCTTCCGAAAATGAAACAGAAATTTTACGCCGTCAAATTGAAGAATTACAACGAGAAATCGACAGAATGAAAAGGTCTGAGTAGTTTTGAGTACTGAATAAAGATTAGTAGGGTGGAATGATCTCTACTAAATCGTTGGATTTAGATCCCCGATTTCTTGAAGAAGTCGGGGATCTGCGTTAACGTACATCTCTCTATGGGAAATTAAAATACTTAAGAGTTGAACCAGATAATTACTCCAGTTCCCAATACACAAATAATTCCCGCCAAGCCAGCCAGGGGTTTTTTATTTTTACCTGTGAACCAGTCAGAGACAATACCAGTGTAAGTAATTAGTTCTGCTGTATCTATGGTAGCGATCGCCCATACCCATCCTGCGTGCAATCCCCAAGCTAAACCCAAATTACCGCTAGAGGTAAAGCGTGCTAACACCAGCACCATTCCCATCAGCCATAATCCAGGAAGTTGGGGTGCAGTTTCGCGTTGCTCCCAAACTAGATGTAACAAGGCAAAAATCAAGCTAGAAATTGCTGCTGCTACCCAAACTGGGTAATCCTGCGCTAATTCTGTGAACAGGAAACCGCGAAAAACTAACTCTTCTATCCCACCGACTAACAACGCTATCAAGAAAATCGGTAGCAAGATGGGTAGTAGTAACTTGAAATTCGACTTTTCAAAAGAACACCAACCTAACCCGAATTGCCCACTAAATACAATAGCTAGACTCAGCACTCCCAAACCAAAACCTAGTGCTAAAAAACCAAGAGTTGAAAGATTGCCAACAAAGCCGTAATCTGAAAAAGATTTATTAGTCAACCAAGCAACTCCCCAGAGGATCGGGGGAGCTAATAGGTAAAGTGACACCAATAACGGCATTTTTTGCTCTGGCTGTAAAGGTTTAGGAGGTTGCCAATTAAGCAATATTGCTGATACTGTTGCTACTGGCAACCAGCAAACTATCCAGCAGACAAAAAATGCCGTCACTATAACTAGTGGCGGTGCATTTTCTATAAACGCCAGTAAGACGTTGACTGAAGACTCAAAGAAAGTTATCAAAATAAACAAAAAAAACACGATAGACTTCTTGCATTATAGATTTCTTGCTGATTAATCAAGACTCTACTAAATTTGGTGAATTCTGCAAGGGGTCTAATCGTATTTTTTACTTGGCTACCAATTTGCTGTCGGGGTAAGGACAGGTTATCATCAACTGAAACTTATCCTTACCATCAGCAAATTTACTCTTCGTCTTCCAAATCTTCGTCTGATTCGTCAGAATCTATATCTTGTGAGGTTAGTTTTTTATCGCTTTCACCTAGTTGAATTAGGTGAATATGTTTGTATCCCAGCCTAATTTCAAACTCATCTCCAGCCTTCAAGCCCATTGCTTTGGTATATGTAGCACCAATTACAATTTGACCATTTTGATGGACACTAACCCGATATGTCGGTTCACGACCACGACCATCTTTAGGTGCTTCTGGACTTAGAGGAATTCCTCTAGCAGATAGCAAAGCGTCATAAAAATCGGTGAGATTGACACGAACTTGATTATTCTTAGTAACAGTGTAATAGCCGCACTGTTTAGCTCTTTCTCGGCGTGGTAATGTGGAAAGTTCTTTTACTTTAGCAAGTAGTGCTTTTCCAGTTAATGGCGCGGTTGCAGTTTCAGTCATTATGCTCAAATTTTCCTTACTCTCTCCAAACTGATAAACTATGTAGTCTTATGCCAGCATTTAATTTTTTAGCATTTGCATAGAGCTACTGAAGACCCTAGTGTAACGGGTGAATTCCTGCCGATAGGAGCCAAAAGCACTTCTATATATGGTTGTCCACAACCAACGAGAGGCCATAGTTGCCACAGACATTAATTTTGGCGATCTTACGGCACTTTTAACCATTATTCGCCATCAGAAAGAAAACTATTTTCTCCTTTGGCGCTACTGTAGCGGTGTAACTTTCAGCCACCTTTACAAATGGGGTTAGGTTCTACTGCAAATAAGTCGTAGACCCAAAAAATTGCAGGTTTTTCACTTTTAGTGCTTGCCTTTCTTGGCAATGAGCAAGTAGAGTTTTCTCCACTCGTCCTCTCAAGCTTAGGACAGCATAGTATTTCAATAGAGTCCTACGGGCATACACCCTTTTGTCCTACCAGTAGAGACGTGAATTTTCTTGTCTCTACATTACGAATCAACAAAGCAGTAGTAACCGCGCTGATACGGCTATTGATTCTGGTTTTGCTACTTCGTAATTTTATATTAAATACTAGCATGGACTAATAATAGCAAAATAGTTGTTTAATTTTGAATTAAAGTTGCTGGTAAATTTTTATTTAAATTCCTGGACTAAAAGAAGAAAAAAGCAGTGACGATTTTCTTAACCCTTTATTGCAAGCGTGAGCATTGCTATCTGGCTTTTATAAAAATTTATATAATTGAGACGAGCAGTTTTGACCAATGAGTTCAATCCCATATTTTCTTGATTGAGAGCAAGCCAAAAAGCGAAAAGTCTCTCACCTCCGGGTTTCGCGGTGCTCTAACTTTTCTTTGAAAGTGGTGGGGATTTTTCTTCGGTTTATTATCTTCAGGTCAAAAGCAGTCAGAGGATTTTGCACGTCTGTCTATGGGAAGAACAAATCTCTTAACATCTGCCTAGTGCTTGATTGCCACTACTATATATTAAACATGGGCTTTCATACATCTATATAATCAAAAAATCCTGCCTTCGCTACCAATTGACGAAATTTTACTGTCAGGACTGCTTGACTCAAGTTGACATCAAGAGATGTTGCTAACTTCACATACATTTCATTTGGATACGATCGCTAGGTCAAAGATCAACTTAAGTTACTTTTTAAGCAAACCCTCTTTCCTTTACATTCCTAAACAGGGAAATTTAATGCAAAGCTGCAATTACATTTTTGGCGTTTAACTCAGAATTTGACGAAAATCTTGCCTACAACGCTACTACAAGTAAAATTTGAATGGTTATCCTTAAACTAGAATCAGTCGCTCTTGAATCGTCAGCCTATTAACACCAGGGTTTGAATTCGGGGCAAAAAAGTGTAACTCACTTTTCGCAACTACCTGCTTTGACTCATGATTGTTGAGGCTGGTGAAGTAATTTTAAAATTTTGGTTAGTAGTTATGGAAGTTATTTTTAAGGTCATTCGACAGCAACAAAATTCCTCCCCTGTTGTGCAAACCTACCTTGTGGAAGCCGAACCAGGTAATACAATCTTGGATTGCCTCAATCAAATTAAGTGGGAGCAAGATGGAACTTTGGCATTTCGCAAAAATTGCCGCAATACTATTTGTGGTAGCTGTGCTATGCGAATTAATGGGCGTTCGGCTTTAGCTTGTAAAGAAAATGTTGGGAGTGAACTTGCCAGATTACAACAAATACCATCATCCCAAAGTAAAGTAAATGCTATTGCTGAAATCACGATCGCGCCTCTCGGCAATATGCCCGTGATTAAAGATTTAGTTGTAGATATGAGCAGCTTTTGGAATAATCTAGAGGCAGTTGCCCCTTATGTGAGTACGGCAGCACGACAAGTACCAGAAAGAGAGTTTTTGCAAACACCACAAGAGCGATCGCGCCTCGATCAAACTGGTAACTGTATTATGTGCGGTGCTTGTTACTCTGAATGCAACGCTCGTGAAGTTAATCCAGACTTTGTAGGTCCCCATGCCCTTGCCAAAGCTTACCGAATGGTAGCAGACTCCCGCGATAGCGATACCGAAAATCGTTTAGCAAGCTACAACGAAGGTACTAAAGGCGTATGGGGTTGCACCCGTTGTTTGTACTGCGATTCAGTTTGTCCAATGGAAGTTGCACCATTAGAACAAATCACCAAAGTTAAACAAGAAATTCTCACCCAGAAACAAGCCAGCGATAGTCGCTCAATTCGTCACCGGAAAGTATTGGTAGATTTAGTTAAAGAAGGTGGTTGGATTGATGAACGTCAATTTGGTGTACAAGTAGTCGGTAATTATTTTCGGGATTTAAAAGGATTACTCAGTCTTGCACCCCTCGGTTTGCGGATGATCCTCCGAGGTAAGTTTCCCCTATCATTTGAAGCTTCTGAGGGGACGGAACAAGTGCGATCGCTCATTGAATCTGTGCAACAAGTAGAAAACAAAAGTTAGAAGTGAGGAGTTAGGAGTGAGGAATTTTAACTCCTAACTCCTAACTCCTAACTATTAACTCCTAACTTTAGTTCAACGCGGTTCTTGAGGTATATTCAACGGTCGTCCAAAACGGTCATATACTAAAACATCCCACTGACCATTATTACTAGACTCAAAAGCGATTCTGCTACCATCAGCGCTAATTGTAGGGTTACGGACTTCGGCTTGCAGGTTATTGGTCAAATTCCGTGATTGGCGTGTTTCTCGGTCGTAGAGAAAAATAGCCGATCGCCCCTGACGGCTAGCCGCAAATACAATATAACGACCATCTTGTGAAACGCTAGGATGATTTGCGATCGCATCAAAGGAATTTAAACCTGGCAAATCAACCAAATCACGATTTACCGTATCAAACATATAAACATCTTGGCTACCGCGTCGGTCAGTAATAAAAACAATGTATCTCCCAGAAATTTGGGGGTTTAATTCCGACGCTAAACTATTGAGACTCCGACCCCCTGGATCAAAGGGATAACTCAAAAGGCGAGGGTAGCCAAAACACCCAGTCAATAAACTTAAACAGAAAAATACAGGTATAAAAAAAACACGTTTCATATAATTAGTCATTAGTAATTAGTCAATAGTCTCACAACTCCTAACTCCTAACTCCTAACTTTCTCCCCTACGGAGGTGAACCTACGGTTGCACCGTTGGGAATATCTAACTCAATATTTGGCCCCCGGTCTAAGACTTCAATATCCCACTGACCACGAGTGGCAGTTTCAAAGACAACATAACGTCCATCTGGACTTATATTTGGTTTTCTAACCCAGCCGCGATAAATTGGTGTGACAATTTGCGACTGTTGCGTAGCGCGATCGTAAAGCGCTACCACTGGTCTACCTTGATCGCTAGTAAGATAAGAAATATAACGCCCTGTGTAGCTCAAACTTGGACTTTCGGCAATTGTCTCCTGTCGGTTTATCCCAGGTGTACCAATAAATACTTGCCTCTCCAAATCGTACACTAGTAGCTGCTGATTACCATTCCGATTAGATACAAACGCTAAAAAGCGCCCATTTCCACTCAAAGCAGGTTGCTCCTCGGTGTAGCGACTGTTAAGAGAAGTAGGCCCTATGGGAATATCGTTAGTACCACAAGATACAAGCAAACTTGTTAAACCAAAAACCAGGCTCCAATGAATTGGTCTTTGGAGCCAAAATGTAGGCGTAAATTTTTCCACCTCAACTGTTTTCCGTCGCCTCTAAACTTACTTGCACGCCAACTGTTTTAAACATCGTCATCAAAATCGGTCAAATTATCTGGTCCGTCATTTGGTTTTTCCATTGGGCTGTATGGCGCATAATCAGTTGGGATCGCATCATCATCTTCGCGCGGTCTTCGAGGAGTTGAGTCAGTGGGTGGACGACGCCTTCTCGGTCTGGAAGAAACATCATCTTCACGACTTTCGGGACGCCCAGACCCGTTATTACTACGACGAGAAGGTTTTCTGACTTCCCCACCCGAACTTTCCCAATCATCAACTTGCCTAGATGAAGAACCCCAATTTTCATCTTCAGAGCTTTCAGAAGGGCGATTCACGGGACGACCAGAAGTCCGCCGACGCGTTCTATCAGATGGAGGCTGTCTTTCACTACTGCTACTGTTGCGGCGTTCTGTGCGACGGGGGGGTTGTTCCTCGTAATAGTCATCACGAGTTGAAATCTCATCCCTGCTACCGCGAATGCGGGCACGCACTGGGCGTTCTTCCTCGTCTTCATAAGGCAGTGGATCTAAGTCTGCCTCCATCTCAGCCCCATACCTCTTGCGGTTACGGTTCATTGAATAATTTCCGCTTACCTCTCGCTCATCGTCCACAATCGGAGTGTTACGCTTTGCTTGCTGGGTAGCTATACTCCGCAGGCGAATACTTTCAACTGCAAAAAATACAGTTGTGCCCACTAAAAGCAGTTGACCAAATTGTAAAATTGGGTCAAGCCGCCATCCTTGAAAGACAAGAATGAAGCCGCAAAGCAAGCCGACTGCTGCAAAAAAGATATCTTGATCTCGTGACAATTCTGGGCGCACAGTGCGGAGAAAATACAGTGCTGCCCCAGCCACAGCCAGGAAAATTCCTAGAATACTGGCTGAGTTTGCCCCAAAATTAACCTGAGCCAGAAAACTGGCTGAGTTCAGCCCAAAATTTATCATTGCTGTTTTCCCAATATCAAATCTATGTTAGCGAGTCACAATTAAAATCACTACTCTAATTAGTCACGATATATTGAAGCTTCAAAGCCTCTAGCAAAGAAGCTCTGAAGCTATTCACCGAAAAGTAAAAATACCTATGTCTGTCATCTATAACTGCCACCAGCCGCAGTTTATGCTGCTTTTGGTGAAATAAATGTAGATAGCTGACAGACAATCGATTGTGAGAGTTAAATTAACTCTCATAAGCATTATGAACGCTGTATTTTATCTTTTTGGCTAATGAAAATTAGACCAACTGTAACGGGTATTACAACAATTGCTGTACCCCACAGCAGACTCCAAAGAAAATTTGCTAAAGAAGGCGTCATACTTCTCAACCTTTTTTTACACAGTTCATCCTAATTTTAATAGTGTATTACTTTCTTGAGAAGCCTCTAACTCGGAACTGCCAAACTTGGTAACTACTTTCACCATTTGTTGAATTAACCACGTGGGCGAGTTCACTTTTCTATTTCAGAAGGAAGTGACAGCATTTGGTTAAAATGATGATCGGAGTGCTTTACAAAGCTTAAAACTTTTTAGCGATGTCTACGATGGGCTAATCGGCGTCGCAAAATGCACATAGCCGTTGCCTAAGTTTTTTCTTTCTTTACAGATAGATAGTACCTGAAACCGATGACTGGTGTTAACCTGACTGCTTGGATTCTTGGCCCTGTGTTAGGGGTGATGACATTTTTATTTATATTTCGTATCATTCTCACTTGGTATCCGCAAGTGGATCTAAATCGTTTGCCGTTTAATTTAATAGCTTGGCCCACTGAGCCATTTTTAATCCCGTTGCGAAAGCTGGTGCAACCTATAGGCGGGGTAGACATTACACCTATTATTTGGGTTGGTATCTTTAGCCTGCTGCGAGAAATCCTACTAGGTCAACAAGGATTGCTGACTATGCTATCTCGTGTAAATTAGGTTACAGGATATAGGTTACAGGCTATAGCTTATGAACCCTGTTCCCTGTAACCTATACCCTGTAACCTTCCTACTTCCCTAACCGTTCATTTCCTGCACAAAATTTGTATAGACGTTACCCTGTAAAAACTGTGGATTTTCCATAATTTTTTGATGAAACCCAATGGTGGTAGGTAGTCCAGTGATGGCACATTCTCTCAGTGCGCGTTTCATCCGGTTAATCGCAGTGGGCCGGTCTGGTGCCCAAACAATTAACTTGCCGATCAAGGAATCGTAGTAGGGTGGGATTTGGTAATCTGTGTAAACGTGGGAATCAATCCGCACACCAGGCCCTCCAGGGGGGAGATAGCTACTGATGCGTCCAGGAGAAGGGCGAAAGTCATGGTCGGGATCTTCGGCGTTGATTCGGCATTCGATCGCATGACCTCGTAATACTACTTGCTCTTGGGTCAGCTTGAGTCTTTCTCCTTGGGCAATGCGGATTTGTTCAACAACTAAATCAATCCCCGTAATCATCTCTGTTACAGGGTGTTCTACTTGAATCCGGGTGTTCATTTCCATAAAGTAGAATTTACCGGATCTATCCAAGAGAAACTCAATAGTACCCGCCCCACTGTAGTTAATGAATTGGGCCGCTTTGACAGCAGCTTGTCCCATTTTCTCACGTAGGTCTTGGTCGAGAGCCGGACTAGGAGCTTCTTCTAACAGCTTTTGATTCCGGCGCTGAATTGAACAATCTCGTTCACCCAAGTGGATGACATTACCGTAGTTATCCGCCAAAATTTGAAATTCGATGTGGCGGGGACGTTCAATAAATTTTTCTATGTAAACGCCAGAATTCCCAAAAGCTGCTCCTGCTTCGCCTTGGGCTGCGAGAAAAAGTTTCACAAATTCGTCTTCAGAACGAACTAGGCGCATACCCCGTCCACCGCCACCTGCTGTAGCTTTGATCATCACTGGATAGCCGATATCCTTGGCGAATCCTAATCCTTCTTGCTCGGATTCTACCAATCCCTCACTACCTGGTACTGTCGGGACTCCAGCTTTTTGCATGGTTTCTTTGGCAGTGGATTTATCGCCCATCCGTCTCATAGCTTCTGGAGTTGGGCCGATAAAAGCAATATGATGGTCGGCACAGATTTCCGCAAACCGGGCATTTTCTGCCAAAAAACCATAGCCTGGATGAATGGCAGTAGCATTGCGCGTCAGTGCAGCAGCAATAATATTGGGAATATTCAAATAACTTTTACTGCTAGCAGGTTCGCCAATGCAAACCGCTTCATCAGCAAGTTGGACGTGCAGAGCATTACGGTCAACGGTGGAGTGAACCGCAACTGTGGCAATTCCCATTTCTTCACAGGCGCGGAGAATGCGAAGGGCGATTTCTCCCCGATTGGCAATTAATATTTTGTCAAACTTCATTTTTTAGTTTCGATATCATTACCAGTAGATTGACATTTTCTCTGATCCAACTTGAAACAACGCTTCCGCATTATTTCAAATTATTGCAGGAGATTCGCCACCCTGATCCTAAGCAAACTTGCATATTGCAGGCTTGCTGCCTCTACGGGTCTTACTACACTAACAACATTGCTGCTGTAAGTCTTGGCTAGACTACCAAGCTGGGCTTTTGCATAGGCGTAGCCCGTCGTAGACATCGCCTACAGCAGACGGATACGCGATCGCACCCCGCCGAATACAGTCGCTCTAGTAGCTCTAACCCTTTTCAATATCACTTGTACAACTGCTAAATTTCTGTCAGTCTGATACCGCCTTGAGAAAATTTATATTTTTGAGCAACTGAATTTAGATATCACCTTACTATAATTATTTTCTTATGCTATAGTCTATTCTTAGAGAAACCATGCGGATGTGGCGGAATTGGTATACGCGCACGCTTGAGGTGCGTGTGGCTTTGCCTTGGGAGTTCGAGTCTCCCCATCCGCATTTTTGCTTGTTTAAGCATAGGGTCAATAGTCACAGGTCAAAAAACCTTAGACTATTGACCCTTAAATATTAAGTTTGTAGTGAAGACTTTAGTCCTTTTCGGAACCACTCAGTGCTTACTACATATTAAGCATTGCCTTGTCAAAGTACTAGTTTTTTATGCTTTTATAGAAATAGGTGAAGTTTTGTAAAAAGCATTGACTATTTCTTTTCCGCCGACAAACAACCTAACACTGCCACCAGCTTGGCATCGCCTCACTCCGATTTGGCAAGGAGGGGAGGAAATAATTCAACAAAGTTTACCTCACACTCAGCTAGCACCTGCATGGCAGCTAATGCTTTTGGGTGACGGCTCTCCAACACGTCACTTAGAATTGCTCACAGGTGAGCCTGTAGAAGTAGATGTTATTGATATGTCATTGATTGGCATTGACTTGGATGCTGCTCCTGAGTTAATCCAAGCTGTCCCAGAACCGCGATTACGACGACAAGTATGGCTGCGTACCGCTTCTGGTCAAAGATTAGCCTATGCTACTTCGTGGTGGGAAGCCAGTCATGTCGATGAGTATTTACAAAACCGTTCATTACCAATTTGGGCAAGTTTAGCTCGTCTTCGCACAGAATTGTATCGAGATGTTCGAGGAATTTACTACGGTGACTCATTGGCTCTAGAGTCCGGTTTTGGTGTAGCTGGGCCTTTTTGGGGTCGCCACTACTTGTTTTGGCATCATGGGCAGCCACTGACATTAATTTATGAAGTTTTTTCACCTTATTTGACCAAATATTTGGGGGCTATGCAATTAAATTCCAAAAATCAGTAAGAAGCCATGATGTAGTCCGATCGCTATCGAGTAAAACTAAGTAGCTGAAATCATGGAATGAAATTATCAAAGGAACGTTGAATTATTGTTGCAGCGATCGCTTCTGGTAGTAGTGCCGTTAAACTAATGAGTTTTCGGTGATGGTTTGCCGTTGTTTAGTGATCGCACTGTGCCAGTTGCGTAAGTCCTCTATGATTCAACTCAAAACCCAACTCACCCTCAAAGAATTTCTCGCACTTCCCGACAAATTACACCTCAAGAAATCTTCCAACAAGCAATAATTTCCCACTGATGTTAGCAAGAAAGACACGAGGAAAGGTTTAATGAATACTGTTGTGCTAAATCTAGAACCGATTGCTCATTTAACCGATGAGCAATTTTATCAATTGTGTATTGCCAATCGTGATGTAAGCCTGGAAATGAACGCATCTGGAGAATTAATAATTGTGCCACCAGTAGGAGGAGAAAGCGGAAATCAGGAAGCTGGACTGATTGCTGATTTAGAAATTTGGAATCGTCAAGCTAAATTAGGGAAAGTTTTTAGTTCTTCAACTATCTTTATACTTCCCAACAGTGCAAAACGTTCTCCTGATGCTGCTTGGGTAAAATTGGAGCGGTGGGAAGCTTTAACACCAGAACAACGAAAAAAATTTCCGTTGTACCCGACTTTGTGATTGAACTGCGTTCGGACACAGATCGCCTTGCACCAATTCAAGAGAAAATGCAGGAATACATTAAAAATGGTCTGTGCTTGGGTTGGCTGATTAATCCTCAAGATCGCCAGGTTGAAATTTACCGACTTTTAAAAGCTGTAGAAGTTGTACAAATGCCAGCGATTGTTTCTGGAGAAGATATACTACCTGGATTTGAGTTGCAAGTATAGGTGGGCGATCGCTACCGAGCAAAGACAAGTAGCTCAAATTGGCTTGCAGCTTTGTCCAGTTAGTTATATCTGTATGTTCGCTTATTTTGAGATGGCAAGAGGCATTAATGCCTTGAGAGGAAAGCAATAGTGGTAGTGGGACTTAGACAAAAAATACCCAAAAAAGAGCTTCAAACCTATGTACAGAAAGTCTTTAACATCCTTTCGCTTAGTTTCTTGATATATCTGGGTTTGGGCTGTTTTTGAGTATTTGGTGTATTTCCCTTGCTCTACATGGGTTTGAGGCTTGTTTCTGCCTCCAAAGTGTTTAAGTCCCGATAGGACGATTTTCCAACCAAATCGCATAAAAATAGAGTTCTTAGAGCGGGGTAATACTTTAAGGTAAATTGAGAGCAATCGCTAAAACCATTACAATACCTAGAGTTTTCTGTTCTGATTGTATATAAGGGACTTCCAAATAAAAAAATATCCAACTATTTATTGTGGGGTGGGCGTCTCGCCCGCCCAGTAACCAAAAGCGGGCAAGATGCCATTGGTGTCAACTTAAGCCGAAAACTATATCGGACAGGCATTTTGCAAATCCCTCACGCCCTCATCCCCTAACCCCTTCTCCCTTGGGAGAAGGGGAATTGAATGTCTAGCTCCCTTCTCACGGATGGGAGAGGGGCTGGGGGTGAGGGCAAAACGTTGTCACCAAGCGGGTTTAGCGTTAAGTTGACACCTATGGCAAGATGCCCACCCCACAAGATTGGATAATTTATTTCTTGGAAGTCCCTAACCCTCTTCCATCACTCTTGGAGAAAGCAATCGCTGCAAGGCTTACGAGACTTAACTTTCCAGGTTTTGGCTACATTTTTGAATTTATATTAGAAAATAAAGCCTCAAACCTTCATTTAGTCATAGTTTCAGTTTTCTGCTTCGATTATTGTTTTCTGAGAGTGATGGAAAGGCGCTAATTTCTGTAACTCCGAAAAAAATGTTATATTCCCTGAATTGCTTGGAATACTTGGAATAACAGATTTACTTGTGGAAACTTTCCGACAGAGGAATTAATCTCTGGGAAACGTCCTACGAAATTCAACAAAGCGTGTTAAAAATGGTAACTGAGCCAAAAACATAGCTTTTAAAAGACTACGGAAAGTTAATTATCGAAGTACCATCAGCATCTAGGGTAGAAAAATTTAATATAATTAACTGCTCTAAAGAATGGGTAATACTGTTGGTGTACTTGACTAATCAAGCAAGTAATAAGTTTGCAAGTATAAGGTACAGGTTTCAATGGCACCGCCTCTTGTGTCTGTTCAGATGAAAAAAAATAAGAACCCGTCTCTGGTGCTGACGCTCTCGGCTGCTGGGTTATTGATTGGTGCGGGGAGTGTGGCCTACTGGTTGTTAGCTCAGAGACAAATATCTTCTAGCGATTTGCTAGTAGGTGCAAATATTATTCCTGGTGATGCCCTGTTTGCGGTTTCCTTAACAACAGATCCCCAGCAGTGGCAGAAATTGCGGCAGTTTGGGACAAAAGAAACCCAAACAGAACTGGACAAAAATTTAGTTCAGTTACGCGATCGCTTTCTGACTAATAATGGTTATGACTTCCAGAAAGATATCGCTCCTTGGGTAGGCGATGACATTGCGATCGCAATTCTTGCCCCAGCTACAGGGAATAAACCTGCACCCAAACCAGTTACCACCAATGAAGATGCTGCTAGCGATCAGCAGTCGATGGTAATGGTATTACCAGTAAAAAATTCAGAAATCGCCAAAAGCATTTTGGCACAACCCAAAACCCTTAAACAAGGCAAATGGATTGACCGTACTTATCAAGGGATCGCCATTAAACAAAGTGAGGGGCAAACGGGGCAAAACTTCTCGGCTGCATTACTAGATGGGCGTTTTGTAGTCATCACTGATAGCCCCAAAGCCACAGAACGAGCGATCGATGCTTACAAAAATAAAACATCTCTAGCCACAACTGGAGGCTTTGCGGAGAATTTCCCGAAAATTGCCAACTATCAACCCTTTGCCCAGTTTTATGTAAATGTGCCAACAGCAGCGAAAATAGCCGCAGCTTCTCCAAACCGCCCTTTACCTGCTCAAGTTTTGGCTCAACTGCAAAATAACCAAGGTTTAGCCGGGACAATAACTTTAGAGTCAGAAGGAATCCGCTTCAAGGGCGTTTCTTGGTTAAATCCTAATAGTCAACGTGTGCTGGTGGTGGAAAACAAAGCTGGGAAAATGCAAAGCCGCATACCAGCGGAAACCTTAATGATGCTGACTGGTGGTAACTTACAGAGGTTGTGGAGAGACTATGTTTTAACATCTCAAGGAAATCCTCTATCACCGATCGCACCAGAACAGATTAGAGGTGGTATAAAATCTCTTACCGATCTTGATTTAGATAAAGATTTGCTTAGTTGGATGAAAGGGGAGTTTTCGTTATCAGTAATTCCTGCTACTCCAAAAGAAGGTTCACCAAATGATTTTCGTGCGGGTTTGCTGTTCATGGTACAGACAAGCGATGCCGACGGCGGGCAAAGCCTACGCAAATCAGCTGAAACATCCATCAGTAAGCTGGATGAAGTGATGAAAAATCAATACCAGTTCCAAGTACAACCGGGGAAAGTTGCAGGTCAACCCGTTGTTAACTGGATATCACCTTATGGTACATTAACTGCCACCCACGGTTGGTTAGATGGAGATGTCGCCTTCTTGGTAGTCGGCGCTCCCATCACCGATAAAATTGTTCCCAAACCTAACTACACACTAGCTGGCACTCTTCCCTTCCAAAAAACAGTTCCTACAGAACCCAATCCGACGAATGGTCAATTTTTCTTGGACGTGGAACGAACTGTGAAAAATTTCCCTTTACCAACTCTAATTCCCAATCAACAAACTTTGCTAGATGCAACGCGCTCAATTGGGATGACATCTGCTGTCAGCGACAATCGCAGTAACCGTTACGATATTTTTATCGAACTTAAAAAAGTTACTAACGCGACTACATTGCCTAGTCCAGAAGGGAGTAAGAGTAACTCTGTTAGATAGGGGAGTGGGAAGTAGGGAAGCAGGGGAGAAGTTGCAGTAAGTTTTTCCCCTCTGCCCCTTGTACCCAATCCCCAATGCCCCATTCCCGATTCCCCTCTTAACATATAGGATCAAAACAGTCAGAATCGATATTTTAAATCATCCACGGAGAGAAGACTTTATGAATTTGGTTGTACTCCAGAACTGGCTGGACAATGCGTCCTTTGCCATATTATTCCTAACAATGCTGGTGTATTGGGGAGGAGCGGCTTTTCCGAATCTGCCTTATCTAGCCGCTTTGGGGACAGCTGGGATGGCGATCGCAAATTTGGGCATTGCTACTCTATTAGGGGCACGATGGATTGAAGCTGGTTACTTTCCCTTAAGTAATCTCTATGAATCTCTGTTTTTCTTAACTTGGGGAATTACCGCCGTCCATCTGATTGCTGAAAATAGTAGCCGTAGCCGTTTAGTAGGAGTTGCGACAGCTCCGGTGGCAATGGCGATCGCAGCTTTTGCTACTATGACACTACCATCGCAGATGCAAGCGTCAGAACCCCTAGTACCTGCCTTGAAGTCCAATTGGCTGATGATGCATGTCAGCGTCATGATGTTGAGTTATTCTGCTTTGATGGTGGGTTCGTTATTAGCGATCGCTTTCTTAATTGTCACTCGTGGTCAAAACATCCAACTACAAGGTAGTTCTGTTGGTACTGGTGGCTATCGCAGCAACGGCTACCGCTTGCACAAAGCATCTGAACTAATTTCTCAACCACCAACCCCTGCTGTCGAAAATAACGGCTTTGCCCGTTTTGAAACTAGTAGCAACGGCAACAGTAACGGTAACACTGCTGTTTTGAATTTAGTAACTACCCCTGAATCTCAAACCGTTGCATCTACTGAACCTCTTTCACCCCAACGCCTTAGTCTTGCCGAAACCCTCGACAACATCAGCTATCGGATCATCGGACTAGGATTTCCCCTGCTGACAATTGGCATCATTGCCGGTGGCGTTTGGGCTAACGAAGCCTGGGGTTCCTACTGGAGTTGGGACCCGAAAGAAACTTGGGCATTAATCACCTGGTTAGTGTTCGCCGCCTACCTTCACGCCAGAATTACTCGCGGTTGGCAAGGGCGTCGTCCCGCAATTTTAGCCTCTACCGGCTTGCTTGTGGTTTGGGTTTGCTATCTCGGTGTAAATCTTTTGGGTAAAGGTTTGCATTCTTACGGTTGGTTTTTTTAAGAACCTCACTAAGACAGTACTGAGTATTGAGTATTTTACTTTTACTCATAACTCAGGACTTAGTAAAATCCCGCGTAAAACTATGGTGAGTTAAGTATTTAAGTTGAAACGCAGAGGGGTGAAGAGTTTTTCTTTCCCCCTCTGTGCAATACACAAATTATTACGATAATAACCAAGGACTAATGACCAATGACCAATGACTAAATTATCATTTTATTTCGGATGAACTGTTATATCTCTGGAAAATATAGATTTATTGACAGGAGATTTTTATGGAAGATGGATTCGAAAGACTAAACCATGATGAAGTTGTGTCTATAGAACCAGACACTTTTAATAAGTTAAATATTGCTAAAACCTTTAAAGTCCGTGATTTGATTACAGCAATTAAAGAATATGTTGGAGCAGAAGAAACAGATGAAGTAAATTTGTATACCCAAGGATTAAATTGTGAAGTTTTACAATTTAGTACTTTGGGATGGAAAAAAGGAAAAGTTAGACTTGCTTTAGAATTTTGTCCTGATGAATCTGAGTCACCACTTGATGAAATTTTTCAAAAACTCAAACAAGTGGAAAATTAATATCCAATGAGCAAAACATCCCTGGCTTCTTAAAGAAGTCGGGGATGTTTTGCTCTCTATGTTTGCAAATAAAATTAAGATGTGCTGAATTGCTATCAAAATTCATTAATAAAATAAAGATGTACTAATAACTGAGAAACGGTAAACCTATCATGCTAAATTACGATCCATTAGCTTGTTTGCCCTCATCCGAGGAACTGCCAGACTCTGACGATACCCCTGTGGATAATGAATTACAAGATTTAATTCCCGGTTTACTCAAAGCAATACTCGCAATGGCATGGCCAGAAAGAATGGATTGGTTTTTTGGTATAGATATGGGGATTTATTATGACCCAGATTTACCGCCAATCGTGCCAGATGGATTTTTGAGTTTGGGGGTAGAGCGATTTTATGATGAAAACCTCCGTCCCAGTTATGTACTTTGGGAAGAGAAGAAACTACCGATATTAGCACTGGAAGTGGTATCTCAGACATATCGCGGTGAGTATTCGACCAAAAAAGCAGAGTATGCAAGATTAGGGTTTTTGTATTATGTGGTTTACAATCCATTTCGTCGTCGTAAGCCACGTTTAGAAGTTTACAAATTAGTTAATAATACTTATGAATTACATGATGGTAATCCCGTTTGGTTGCCAGAGATTGGTTTAGGAATTGGCATGGAACGGGGAACTTATCTAGGCATTCCGCGCGAGTGGTTGTATTGGTACGATCGTCAATGGCAAAGGCTTTTAACACCACAAGAACAGGCTCAACAAGCTGAAAGACGCGCCCAATTATTAGCAGAAAGATTGCGATCGCTCGGCATAGATCCTGATTCTCTCACCTGAATTGCTGTAAAGACTCATCAACGAAGCTCCGAGGTTCATTAATGAAGCGCAAAGGTTCATCAACGAAGCTCCGAAGTTCATTAATGGAGTTCAAAGGCTCGTCTGCGAGTATCAAAGACTCGTCCGTGAGTATGAAAAGCTCATCCAAGAGTATAAAAGACTCGTCCGTGAGTATGAAAAGCTCATCCAAGAGTATAAAAGACTCGTCCGCGAGTATCAAAGACTCATTCACGAGTATCAAAGACTCATTACAGCAATTTTCATGTACTTAAGTCCCACTCTTGCCTTCTTCTTTGCGCCTCTGCGCCTCTGCGTGAGACAAAAATCTTTCAGTAATTACGAACTTGTACTGAGCGTAGCCGAAGTATTACGAATTACGCATTACCCTATCAAGACTTGCACGCACACCTTCAGCGTATGATGACTTCAATCGCTGCAAAATCTCTAAAGCTGGTTGCAAATAGGATATCGCTTTAGTGTATTCACCCTTCTGTTCTGCCAAATATCCTAAGCACCACAGAGTCATTGCTTTGCCTTCGACATCTCCAATGCGTTCAGTTATTTCCAAAGACTGATTGAAAAGTGCGATCGCTTGATCCACATCCCCTTTGTTGGCGTAGATACCTGCCAGTTCGTGCAACGTCCCTGCTTTAGTTTGGACATTACCAATACGTTCAGTTATTTCCAAAGACTGATTGAAAAGTGCGATCGCTTGTTCCACTTCCCCTTTGTTGGCGTACATACGTCCCAGTCTGTCCAACGTCGCCGCTTTGCCTTGGACATTTCCACTGCGTTCATCAATTTCAAGGACTTGATTGTAGAGTGCGATCGCTTCATCCACTTCCCCTTTGTTGGCGTAAATCATTCCCAATTGGTGCAACGTCGCCGCTTTGCGTTGAACATCTCCAATGCGTTCAGCTATTTCCAAAGACTGATTGAAAAGTGCGATCGCTTCATCCACTTCCCCTTTGTTGGCGTAGATACCTGCCAGTTGGTGCAAATTCGCCGCTTTGCCTTGGACATATCCAATGCGTTCATCTATTTCCAAAGACTGATTGTAGAGTGCGATCGCTTCATCCACTTCCCCTTTGTTGACGTAGATATTTCCCAGTTGGTGCAAATTCTCCGCTTTGCCTTGGAAATTTCCAATGCGTTCATCAATTTCAAGGACTTGATTGAAAAGTGCGATTGCTTGCTCCTCTTCCCCTTTATCAGCGTAGATACGTGCCAGTTGGTGCAACGTCGCCGATTTGCCTAGTACATTACCAATGTGTTCATTTATTGACAAAGACTGATTGAAAAGTGCTATCGCTTCATCCACTTCCCCTTTCTTGGCGTAGATACGTGCCAGTTGGTGCAACGTCGCTGCTTTGCCTTCGACATTACCAATGCGTTCATTTATTGACAAAGACTGATTGAAAAGTGCCATCGCTTCATCTACTTCCCCTTTGGTCGCTTTTAGTATCCCAAAATGATGATAAATTGATGCTAATTCTGCTACGTCTTCTGCAGGACAAAGATTTAAAGCTTGTTGGTAATAGTTTAATGCTCGATCAACCTCACCCATTTGGTGTTCACAATAAGCAATTTGGTTGAGAACACTATAGTTTGTAGTAATTTCTAAGGTTGATTTGTACAGATGTATTGCTTCCCGAAAACGGCTTTTATTTTTCCAGTTCTCTGCTAAAGAACTGGCAATGTTCGCCGCAATTTCTTCATCCTTCCCCAACAAGCCTAAACGATGAATTTCTAACTCTTGTGCTTCCGTAGCAGCTTCCGCCTCTTCCCACCACAGGCGATACAAAATTTGTGCAGCTTGTTTATACAACTCTTCACCCTTGGGGTTTTCTGGAAACTCTAGCAACGGTGACAAAATCCGGGGAACACGATACAACCTCTCTGTGTTATTGGTGAGGGTAACTTCCAACAAACCCAAAATTTCAGCGCGTTGAATATGACTTTCCCAACTTGAGATATCCTCACAAATCGGGGAAATAGCAGCTAGAGGAACAGGTAACTCATACACCAACAACTTCCCCAGCATTTGACGCAAAGCTGGAGTTTGCTGCTTCAGCAATTCCTGTGCCAAAATATCCTCACGAAATTCCTTTTCCTTATCTGCCATCTTTTGCAGAATCATCTCAACTCCGCTCTCGGCTGACGGCGACTGCGGGGAATTTTGCAAAATCTTATCTAACCATTCCAACAGCCGAGGATTTCCATCTGCTGCTTTTTTGGCACGTTCGGGCAAATCTGGCTGAAATTGCCAACTGCCATTAAACGAATTGAGACGATTATACTTTTTAATTAAATCTGCCCCACCCAAAGCCCCCAGAGGTTCGCGGTACAGACGATGATTCAGTTCCGACAAAGTGAAATTGTAGCGACAGGTAATAATTACCTTGTGGGGAAGTTGGGAATTTTGCATCGCCTTCAGCAACGCCAGCAGTACATCCACAACTTGTGGTTGCAAGACATAAACCCCATTTCGTAATTCCAAATTAGCCTCAAAGTCATCCAGCACAAAGGCAAAGCGCTGTTCTGTGGTATTCAGTCCTTCACTGAAAAACTTGGTGAGGCGCTGCATCAAGGGTAACTTGCCATTGAGAATTTCATGCCCCCGTTCCGAGGTACATTGTTCAGCAAGGGTTTTGAGCAGTTTATCCTCATCCAGTTGCCGAAAGTTCACCAGCCTGTCATAGCCAACCATCCTTTCCAGAAGTCGCGCCGTCACAGTACTCTTACCCACACCCCCCAGTCCGTGAATTAGTACCCCTAATGAAGTGCGAATAGCTTTGAGACAACGTTGCAAAGTCCGCCGTCTCCCAACAAACTCAGAGGGTTTCGCCACCCGCACCTGTTGGGTATCGGGATCTAAAAAATGTTGGTATGCAGGTTCCGGCGCTGAGGGTGGCATATCTCCCAACACTTCCACCAACGCACCCGGACATTCTCCCTGGACATATAACCGCAACAAATGCCAGTCACGCACATTCTGTTTAAACAACTGCTGGTAAGTGCTAGCGAGTGCTTCAGCTAATTGATATCCGGCTGCCAATTTCCCGTAGAGGTGCGCGGCGGCGGCTGTGGCAGTCCGGTCTTCCACAGGCCGCCCCCAACTTAAAACCGCCCTAGCCCCTTGGGAAATTAGTGCCTCAGCCATTGAAGGGACAGCCCCTTTATCTGGTGCTTGTCCAGTCCGACACCCAGATAAAAACACCAACTTGGGAAAGCGAAACCGGAAGACTTCGGCCAGTTCTGCGGCTGTGGTTTCGTGGCGATCCCCAATTTCCGTCTCAGTAATAAAGTAAGGCGTATTCGGCTCTAAACCTGCTCCCCTCTCGAAAAGCGGGGAGGGGTTGGGGGTGGGGTTCTTTTCCGCTTCAGCAGGAGTAATTGACGCGTGTCCTGTGAGGTGAAACACATCAAAGTCATTAAAATAGCGACTCCACACCTTACCCAACTCGCTAACGCAACCGCTTTCTTCCACCCGCAAATCTAAATTAAAATCTCGCGTATCTGCCAGAATTCTCGCCTCTTCCTGTTCAAAGTCTAACTTTGGTTCCACATCTTCCGGGTCGGTTGCCATAAACAATACTCGCAATTGTCGTGCTTCCACAGAAAACCCTTCCGTTTCTTTCTCAATCCAGCGCAGAGGCAAAACCACTGGATTAACCCGCTTTACCAAAAAATCCTCACCATCATGCAGCACTTCCCAAGGTAGATGTGCCAGTTTTTGATCAGTATCAATAGCAATTACCAACCCCTCACCGCGACAGTTAGCAATTCCCCGACTCAACCACCGTCCATCCCCATCCAACCAAAAAAATAACTGCTGCCCGATTCCTGGTAAATTGGGCAGCAGTTTATAGTAATCTCGTTCGCCTTGCTTGAGTAAATCAGCAATTTCTGCCAATTTCAGGCGACGTGATTCATAGTGATTTTTTTGAGGTAGCCAATACCTGAGTTCAACTGTTTCCTGCGTACATTCCCGAAGTTGAATGCGGATAGTTTGCACTTATTTGCTGATAGATTTGAGGATTTCCGTGATTTCCTCTATAGTAGCTTCTTCGAGTAAAATCCTATTTCCAGTCTCAGGGTCAAGAATTACCACATCAAACTGCTTTCCTGGATGAGATTTATGCCATTCTTGATACCATTTGCGAATTTGTTCAGCTAAAGCCGCAACACCACCCACAATACCGATAATAGTAGCAACAGCCGCCAAAGTTCCCTCCCTTTGCGTCGGTACTTCATAGCTTCCCGATATTCCAGGAATTTCTAGCAAAGCCTCGGCTGCTGCTGGTGCGCCTTCACCCTCAATACCTACTTGAATTTCTGCCATTAAATCACCTACGAATTTATCCAAGATTCTGTATATTATCCGTTTGATTGGGGATAAGATTCCCGCTCATACACAGAGACAATTGCAAAATTATTTACTTAGTGTTGTACCAATTGTCTAAAATAAGACAACAGACCCAAACCTGGAAACCCAGATTAAATCTGACTTTCAAAAATTACGAATTACGAATTACGAATTACGAATTACGAATTAATATGTCTCTTGCTCCTTGGCGAGGTGCGATCGCTCATGCACTCCATCGCAACCGCAGCCTTGTTTATGCTCGTTACCTGCAACTAGCAACGCTACAAGCGAATGGTCGCCCAGCTAATCGTACCCTAGTCTTTCGCGGCTTTCTGGAAGATACAAACCAGCTAAGATTTATCACCGATAACCGTAGCGCCAAAGCCGACCAAATACAGCAACAACCTTGGGCAGAAATTTGCTGGTACTTCCCCAATACACGAGAACAATTCCGCATCACTGGTTGTTTGACTCTGGTAAGCGGTGATAATTCTCACGAGGATTTACAGCTAGCACGGATTGCAATGTGGCAAGAATTAAGTGATGCGGCGCGTTTACAGTTTGCTTGGCCGCATCCTGGAAAACTCAGAGTTGAAAACCCAGAAGCTTTTGCACCACCAGCACCCGAACCCGTGCAGCCAGTGCCTAATTTTTGTTTACTGCTACTCGATCCAGTGCAGGTAGATCACTTAGAATTACGTGGCGAACCACAAAATCGATGTCTTTACCACCGTAACGATCAGCAAGAGTGGTCTAGCCAAGCGATAAATCCTTAAATATTGGAATAGAGACGCGATTAATTGCGTCTCTACAGGAGTTAGGAGTTGGAAACTGCAAACCTGCATTTATGATTTTTATTCCTCACTCCTCACTCTTAACTTCTCACTTTTTAAATGCCAGCACCATCTAGAAATTGCTGGATGGTCTTATCTTTGAGGTTGCACCAGCGAGGATCGTGGGTTGGCTCATCCTCTTTCGCTGCTAAACAACCCACTAAAACAGGAGTTTTTTCTGAAGAATTGCGCTGAAGAGTTTGTATTTGTTCTTCCAACGCCTCAATGCGGTCTACTAAAGCACGAATTACTTGAGCTTCTGAATCTGGTAAGTTATTGTGTTCAAGAGGTGAAACTCTAACTCCAGAACGATACATAATGCGCCCAGGCACACCTACCACAGTACAGTCTGAAGGCACATCTCTTAAAACAACAGAACCCGCACCAATACGGACATTATTGCCAATTTGGATATTGCCCAGTACCTTCGCTCCAGCTCCGACTACGACGTTTTCACCCACAGTAGGATGGCGCTTACCACATTCTTTACCAGTACCCCCAAGGGTGACACCTTGATAAATTAGGGCATAGTCTCCCACGATCGCAGTTTCACCAATTACTACACCCATCCCGTGGTCAATAAACACACTTTGCCCAATTGTTGCACCAGGGTGGATTTCAATTCCAGTCAAAAACCGAGCCAAGTGAGAAATCAGGCGCGGAATAAAGGGAAGACCAACACTATACAGCCAGTGAGCTAGCCTATGGAATAACAGGGCTTGCAAACCAGGGTAACAAAATAAAACTTCCAACCAGTTACGGGCAGCTGGGTCACGTTCAAATATGATACGAAAGTCAGCACGCAGTATAGATAGCACGAGATAGCACCCTCGGAAAGCACAACAAGCTACTCTCCCATATTATCCTCTCAGGTGTTACACCTAAAAATTGGGAATGGGGGATTGGTGAAGAGGACAAGGGGAAAGACTTGTTGGAAGTTTTCACTCAAGTCACCTTGTCT
Organism: Nostoc sp. 'Peltigera membranacea cyanobiont' 210A; assembly: GCF_002246015.1. Classification (GTDB taxonomy): domain Bacteria; phylum Cyanobacteriota; class Cyanobacteriia; order Cyanobacteriales; family Nostocaceae; genus Nostoc. Next base: position 96,889 of record NZ_NOLJ01000005.1, on the reverse strand, counting down.
CCTCTGCTCCCCTGCTTCTCCTAATCCCCACTCCCTACTCCCCAATTCACTGTTGCTCCACTTTCAGAGTATAATCACGCTTAACTCCAGGGTTAAATGTACCTACCCAAATCCGATACGTGCCCCTTTTCCAGTCGCGATCGCTAACACTAGCATCTTTACTTTTACCAGTGTCATCGCCGCAACGAATTGTTGTTTTATCTGGGCCTTGGATGATTAAAGTGGTGTCGTTGTTGTTGCTATCGACTTGGATTGTTAGCTGGGAAAAGTCCTTTTCCAAAACCATAATATGATCTGGTTTGGGATCGGCAAAGCCAATACAGGCTTTTTGATCGCGATCGCGGTTACTTATGGCAGACAATGAGTAAGAACCACCTGTAAACCCCTGCACTGTTCCTTCTGCTGAATTAAAGTTTGTTGATAAATTTAAAGTGGCAAAGTTTGCTGTCTGTGCTATTGCAGGGGTAGCTGTAATGGCGGTAAGTATAGCCAACAGCCAACCGCCGCGAAACTGAAGTCGGGGGCAACAGTATTTCATAGTAGCCCTCCAACAGGCTTTTAAATTAGTGATGATATATACATATTCTAGTGAAAAAATTCCAGTGAAATTTCAGTTGGTTGTGCCACATTAAAATGTGCCACAGTTGATGTTTGGGAAAGTGGACAGCTAATTGCTAGGTTGTTTCTCGATCTAGACAGCAGCATTAAATCGCGCTCGTTGATAGTGGAGCATTTTGGCAATCAAACCATTGATTAGCAAATGCTACATAAAATTCAAGTAAATATCACGAGGCAAAAAAGTACAGAAGATAAAAGAATTTTTTACCTTCTGTACTTTCAGCTTCTATGAAAATCTCACGAATTATGGAGTTTGAAGAAAACGCCACCTTTGAGTGATCGCGTGTCAGTTCCATAACTACTGACTGTGAGCGATCGCAGGTTGTTAAAAAATGGTTTACCTAAGACTTCCACTAGTTTGAGAATCGGTACTTGACGCTCTAACAAATTCTGGCTCTTTGTCCAGTCAAGATATACATAACCTTGGTTTGGTAGGGGAATTGCCGCGATACTATCTTTGAAATTAGCATTGTCAATTATGGAATTATTCTTGGTTGTGAGAATTTCATCCATCGTCTCCAAGTCAGACGCGAAAATTTCGTAATTTCCTAAAGTTGTATGCAATCCCTGTACTTTTGTTTCAATACTGAAGGATGTTCCCTCTTTAACATCACTTTTTTTTGTAGCTGTGGTTAACTCTGTCCAAGCGGAGATTTTTTGCTGATCTATAGTCAGGGGATTAATACTGAGTCCATTGGATGAGGCGATCGCATCTAAACGAGCAACACCTTTTTCCACACCCTCGGATTTTTCTACCACAAAAATCCAATGTGGGGTTGTATGCTCTTTATCAGGTAACAATCCTATGGCATATTCTCCTTGTACCCAGCTAAAAATATCCTCTGGTAAGTTTATACCCCAGCGTTTTTGAACATCCGCCAAAGGTTTTGCTAACCGAGAAACCACATCTTCCCCAGAACCATATATAGTAGCTGTGGCTTGTCTCCAGAGTTTGGCTAGATCGCTATCAGCCAAATTACTCAAATTTGAGCCGGAAATTGCTAAACCTGCGGATGCTGGAACATACTGTAATGCTCCCACAGGTTTAGATAGTGGTGCAGATGGAGGGACAATTTCCGATGAAGTCAAAAAGGTAGTTTCTGCCAGCAATCCTTTAGGATTTAACACCAAGGATATAATTTGGCTATTATAAAGTTGTTCTGGTAACTCTAAGCCTTGCCATTTTGCCACGATGGGAAGATTCAAGAAAGCTACAGCTAATACCCCTTTGAGCCGTTCTTTGGTAGCTTTTTGGTATTCGGGTGAGCTAGTTAAATTCAAATCGGGCGCTTGGACGTTATTGATAGCATCTCGTAGTACTTTCGGATCGTTGGCAAATAAGACGAAGCCTTCACCGACAACAGCACCAGCAAGCAAGTCTTGTTCTGGTTGAGAATTGTCAGAAATCAGTTTTACACCTTTATATTGTTCAACAGCTAAGGTTGCTCCGGCTAACGCTCGTTTAGAAAACAACAATTCGACAAACTCGCGGCTTTTCTCCGGTTGCTTGGTTGCTAGTGCCAACAAATACCCTGGCTGTTGTCCGTTTTCTGGATCGCGATCGATATCTAAGGTAGCGATCGCTAATGTAATTTCATCCCCTAACCAGGGTTGAATGTCTTGTTTGTAATCTATGCCACTCTTGGCGAATAAACTGGTTTTGAGTTTAGATAGTTCCTCTTCGCGCTCCAACGCCTGCAAACGGTCAGGATTTGTCAATAATGAAACCATTGCAGGGGAAAGCTTTGACACGAATATGGCTGCACCAGGCCCAGAGCTAGAAGCAATGAGGTTAGCCGGACTTTTAGCGAAAAACCAGTAAAAGCCTGCGATCGCAATTACTAGCAGGGCGATCGCCCCAGCGACGATAAAACCGATAAATGAACGTTGCCTATTCACATTAAACCTATTAAAAAAGACGGTTTACAGCCATTTAAGCAGAAAGCCTAGCAGAATTAATCAACCCCCTTGATTATGGATGCTGATGTCAAGGCAGAAATTTTCTGTCACCATAAATAGTATTAGGACTGTTTACGAAAACCTCATGACAGGGAACTCATGAATCAAATTAGTGTAGAAGAACTGGCGCAACGTCTTTCTTCTAGTGATGCAAGTATTCAGCTAGTAGATGTGCGTGAACCACAAGAATTGGCGATCGCTAGCATTGAGGGCTTTGTCAACCTACCTTTAAGTCAATTTACCGAATGGGGAGATCAAGTACCTACCCTCTTCAATCCCCAAACTGAAACCCTTGTGCTATGCCACCACGGCATCCGCTCTGCCCAAATGTGCCAGTGGTTGATTGCTCAAGGTTTTACAAATGTGCAAAATATTTCGGGTGGTATTGATGCCTATTCCCAATTAGTAGACCCTTCAATTCCCCAGTATTAGCTTCTGCTCGGATACATCATTCAGATGGAACTTACTCTTCCATCTGACTTTTGCTATGCTAAAGATAGAAGTACATCAATTTAGAGGCTTGCCGGAAAGTTTGAAATTTGCGCATCAAGTACATCTGCACAAAAAATGTTGGATTGCTCTAAATTAGAGTTCGGTAGTAGCCTCTGAAGAGAATACGTATCTAATAATACTGTTGCAAGCAGGAATTTATGCAAAAGTACGGTTAGAAAAAAGCATCGGAAGGGTACATTATAACTAGCAGCTTTTGCAAAAAAATTGAGCTACTATTTCAACCCTAATCTTAAAAAATGCTTTGTACATAAACTTTAAAAATACTTATCATAATATAGTTATATAATTTGATACCTTAATAAATTATTAATATTTTCTGTTTTCGATTAAATCCACAAATTTCTTGAGAGTTTGATTAAAATTTGCCTTCAGCAAAACATACCATAATGGAAGTTCAGTTAACAAATCGACAACAGCATATACTTTGGGCAACGGTACGTCACTACATTGCTACGGCAGAGCCAGTTGGTTCAAAGGCTTTGGTTGAGGAGTACGACCTGGGTGTAAGCTCGGCGACAATTCGCAATGTAATGGGTGTTTTAGAAAAGTCTGGATTGCTCTACCAACCACACGCTTCTGCTGGACGTGTACCTTCAGATTCAGGCTATCGCATTTATGTTGACCAGCTAATTACACCTTCTCTGCGTTCGCGCAGCGTCCCGCAGGGAAGTAGTGCTGAAACTTTAGGGCGAGAAGTAGAGGTAGCACTGCAAAAGCATCTCCAGTGGGAAGATCGGAGTTTAGAAACCCTACTACAAGGAGCTGCGCAGATTTTAGCAACCTTGAGTGGTTGCATTAGCTTGATCACAATGCCGCAAACGACTACAGCGTTATTGCGACATCTGCAATTAGTGCAAATTGAAGCCGGACGGATCATGCTGATTGTCGTAACAGATGGTTACGAGACACATTCCAAATTGATGGATTTGTCGCCAACACCAGAAGAAACACAACGAGATTCAGAGGTAATCGATCGCGAGTTACAGATTGTTTCTAACTTTTTGAATACCCACTTGCGGGGGCGAAGTCTGTTGGAATTAGCCAACCTCAACTGGAGCGAACTAGATCAAGAATTCCAACGCTACGGGGAATTTTTGAAAAACTCAGTTGCCGAATTGACTCGTCGGACTCTTGCACCGACTGCAACCCAAATTATGGTTCGGGGTGTGTCAGAAGTTTTGCGCCAGCCAGAATTTTCACAGTTACAGCAGGTACAAACGATTATCCACCTGTTGGAAGAAGAACAAGACCAACTGTGGCGATTAATATTTGAAGAACCAGAACCAGAGGATGGTGGAAAACCAAAGGTAACAGTTCGTATTGGTGCAGAAAATCCATTAGAACCGATACGTACCTGCACCTTGATTTCTTCTAACTATCGCCGAGGTTCAATACCCGTAGGAAGTGTGGGAGTTTTGGGGCCAACGCGCCTAGATTATGAAAGTGCGATCGCAGTAGTAGCATCTGCTGCTGATTACCTCTCAGAAGCTTTCAGTTATTTCAATCCTTAAATCGTGTCAGGTGATATTTTAGGGATAAGCGACTACGGGTCTAACCGAATAGACAATATAATAGCAGGCAGATAGCCCAATTTATAGCGGCAAAATCAATAATTAATACTACCAAAATCTTTCATGGTTAGAAAAATTGCCTTTGGCTTGCTGTGGCTGGGATTTGTTGTCTATGCTTTTTTCCTCGCGCCTCCTGAGCAACCTGGTACATTCGAGTTAATTAAAAACCTTTCTATTGGGCAGTGGCAAGGCGTTAACCCGTTAGTCATAGCACTATTCAACCTCATGGGCATCTGGCCTCTTATTTACAGTGCAGTAGTGTTTATTGATGGTAGAGGACAAAAAATACCTGCTTGGCTGTTTGCTACTGTCTCTTTCGGAGTTGGTGCTTTTGCCTTGTTGCCGTACTTAGCCTTTAGAGAACCAAATAATCAGTTTGTCGGTAAAAAGAATATCTTGCTCAAATTACTAGATTCTCGTGTAACTGGTTTTGTATTGACAGTAGCCACGGTTGTTCTAGTCACCTACGGTTTAAGAGGTGGAGATTGGGGCAGTTTTGTGCAAGAGTGGCAAACTAACCGCTTCATCCATGTGATGAGTTTAGATTTTTGCTTACTCTCCCTATTATTTCCCACATTGCTGGGGGATGATATGGCGCGTCGCGGTTGGAAAAATCCGCAGTTTTTCTGGTTAATAGCGTTGATACCGCTATTCGGCCCATTGGTTTATTTATCTGTGCGTCCATCTTTACCGGAAGTGGGTATAGAGTCCATATCCAAGCAGCCAGCAACGAATTGAACTAGGGATTGGGGACTGGGGACTGGGGATTAGGGAGATTTAGATGGAGATTCAGATCCGCAACCAAATTTTACTCATAAATTTTAATTATACTTTTCTTGCCCAGTCCCCAATCCCCAGTACCCATTTTTCACAATCCAAAATCTAAAGTCCCCGCTTTTTCAAAGTTTTGGGGATTTTCTGTGGGTGCGTAAATCCCAAGAGAAAGTTTTTTCTGAAAGTACTTTACAAAACGCAATAAATTATTTAAGATGTGTAACAGGTAGTCAAACCTACCTAAATTCATCTGCAAATAATCGCATTTATAAAACAATGACAACAACCTTACAACGTCGCGAAAGCGCCAACGTATGGGATCGATTCTGCGAATGGATCACCAGCACCAACAACCGGATTTACATCGGTTGGTTTGGCGTAGTAATGATTCCAACCTTGCTAGCGGCTACCGCTTGCTTCGTAATCGCCTTCATCGCTGCTCCTCCAGTAGACATTGATGGTATTCGCGAACCTGTTGCAGGTTCCTTAATCTACGGAAACAACATCATCTCTGGTGCAGTTGTTCCTTCCTCCAACGCTATCGGCTTGCACTTCTACCCAATTTGGGAAGCAGCTTCCTTAGACGAGTGGTTGTACAACGGCGGTCCTTACCAATTGGTAATTTTCCACTTCCTGATTGGCATATTCTGCTACATGGGTCGTGAATGGGAATTATCCTACCGCTTAGGTATGCGTCCTTGGATTGCGATCGCATATTCTGCTCCAGTAGCAGCAGCAAGTGCAGTATTCTTGGTATACCCCATCGGACAAGGATCATTCTCTGATGGTATGCCTTTGGGAATAAGCGGAACATTTAACTTCATGATCGTGTTCCAAGCAGAACACAACATCTTGATGCACCCCTTCCACCAATTAGGTGTAGCTGGTGTATTCGGCGGAAGTTTGTTCAGTGCAATGCACGGTTCTTTGGTTACATCTTCCTTGGTTCGTGAAACAACTGAAACCGAATCTCTTAACTACGGTTACAAATTCGGTCAAGAAGAAGAAACCTACAACATCGTTGCAGCCCACGGCTACTTCGGTCGTCTAATCTTCCAATACGCTTCTTTCAACAACAGCCGTTCACTGCACTTCTTCTTAGCAGCATGGCCTGTAATCGGAATCTGGTTTACCGCCTTGGGTGTAAGCACAATGGCGTTCAACTTGAACGGTTTCAACTTCAACCAATCAATCATTGACTCTGAAGGTCGTGTGATTGCAACTTGGGCGGATGTAATCAACCGCGCTAACCTGGGTATGGAAGTAATGCACGAGCGCAACGCTCACAACTTCCCTCTAGATTTGGCTGCTGGCGATTCCGCTCCTGTAGCTCTAACCGCTCCTGCTATCAACGGTTAATTCTGAAGTTTAGCTAAATAAGAAAGCGCCCTCTGGTAACGGAGGGCGCTTTCTTATTTGTATAGGTATAGGTTATACGTCAAACATTCCGAGTGCCAAAGCATAAAAATTAACTTTTGCACAAACTCTAGGTAAAATACATAAGCCTCATCCTTTTTCTTTAAGATCATGGGCAACACTTTTGGTCATCTATTTCGTATAACTACTTTTGGTGAATCTCACGGCGGTGGTGTGGGGGTTGTGATTGATGGTTGTCCTCCACAACTAGAAATTTCGGCAGAAGAAATTCAACTGGAATTAGATAGAAGGCGTCCAGGACAAAGTAAAATTACGACACCTCGCAAAGAAGCGGATACCTGCGAGATTTTATCAGGTGTATTTGAAGGCAAAACACTAGGAACGCCTATAGGAATTTTGGTACGGAACAAAGATGCTCGTTCGCAAGACTACGACGAGATGTCCGAAAAATATCGTCCTTCTCATGCCGATGCAACTTATGATGCAAAATATGGCATTCGTAATTGGCAAGGCGGGGGTAGATCGTCAGCGCGTGAGACAATTGGAAGAGTAGCAGCAGGTGCGATCGCTAAAAAAATTCTCCGTCAAGTTGCCAATGTTGAAGTTATCGGTTATGTCAAGCGCATCAAGGACTTGGAAGGTGTAGTCGATCCAAATACTGTCACCTTAGAACAAGTAGAAAGCAACATCGTTCGTTGTCCTGATGCTGAATGTAGCGATCGCATGATTGAATTAATTGAGCAAGTTGGTAGACAAGGTGATTCTATCGGCGGTGTCGTAGAATGTGTAGCGCGTAACGTGCCGAAAGGTTTGGGTGAACCAGTATTTGATAAATTGGAAGCTGATATCGCTAAGGGTGTGATGTCTCTCCCTGCTAGCAAAGGCTTTGAAATCGGTTCCGGTTTTGGCGGAACACTGTTAACCGGAATTGAGCATAACGACGAATATTATATTGATGAAAATGGTGAAATTCGCACTGTAACTAACCGTTCTGGTGGTATTCAGGGGGGAATTTCCAACGGGGAAAATATCATTTTACGAGTTGCATTTAAGCCGACGGCGACAATTAGAAAAGAGCAAAAAACAGTAACTCGTGAAGGTGAGGAAACGCTATTAGCTGCTAAAGGACGACACGATCCTTGTGTGCTACCGCGTGCAGTTCCAATGGTGGAGGCGATGGTGGCGCTGGTATTGTGTGACCATTTGTTACGGCATCATGGACAATGTAAGCTGTTGTAGGGATTATACTTTGACTTTCATAAAATATTTATGCTTCGAGGGTGGGTGTCTGACTCGCCCTTTTTTATCTGTATTGCTATAGTAGCGGATAACACATTTAACTACGTGCGATCGCATCTACTATCAATATGGATAAAGAGTCTCAAAATCGCTTAGAACACTTTGCTGCTTTAAAGTCCAAATACCAAGCAACTCAATATGAGGATTCATTACCCCCTAGTTTGCTGTATCTCATACTACGAAAACTTGACTTAGGAATTGAACTTCTTGACTTAGAATCTAATTGGTTGGGAGAGTCTCAGCTTGAGGAGACTTTAGAAGCTATCAAGCAAGAACAGCAATATAGATTGCAAGAATTCGGAAATCTAGAATTTGAATTTTCTAAATTAAAGTCTAAGTATAAAGCTACAAAGCATAATGGTTCCTGGCGATCTAGTCATTTGTATTTCATACTTTTGAAACTTGAATCAGGAAATTTACTCACTGATTTAGAAGTTCAATGGCTGAGAGCGACCGGTTTATATGAAACAAATCAAATTGCTCAAGAAGTAAAGCGATTTACTCAACTTAAATCTCAGTACAAAGCTAGTCAATATCAAGACTCATATCCTGATAGTTTCCTGTATCAAATACTAAAAAAGTTAGAGGTTACAGAACGTTTAAGTGATTCTGAATATCATTGGCTGATCAATAATGAACTCTTTGAAACGGCAGAAATTTTTCAACAACAAGAGTTAGTAAAAGAAAGTCACTTTGCTCAGTTAAGAGAGAAATATCAAGCGAATCTACACTCTGATTTATCATTATCCAGTCCACTATATCTAATACTCCAAAACATTGACGCTAAAAATAATTTGAGTGAGTTAGAAATTAACTGGCTGGAACAGCAAGGACTTAGCGAAACAATTGCCATTGCTCAAGAATTGCAACAAACACGAGAATTTGCTGCCTTGAGACTTAAGTATAAAGTAACTCATTATGAGGATTCATCGCCTAAGAGTCACCTGTATAAAATTCTCAAAAGGCTTGAGTTGTCCAATCAGTTAGGTGAACAGGATATTAACTTTCTCAAAAAACGCAAGCTGACTGAGATTATAGAAATTGCAAATGAAAAATACGCCTCTACCCTAAAATCTAAGATCGATTTAGGAGAACTACCTAATGAATCAGAAATTGATTGGCTGAAAAATAATAGACGTGAAGATATAATTGTTCTCGCTCAACAAAAGCACTTCGCTATTCTCAAGAGAAAATATAGATTGATATATCTTTCACTTGCGCTAGAGCCATTTTACGCGATCATGGTCAAATTAGAGAAAAAAGAACGGCTAGATCCTAAGTTGGTTTTGCAGCTTATGGAAGAGGAACTATTATCTCCTGGCGGGAAAATTGCTCTTGCATATTACAGGCTAGAAGCAGAGTTTTATGAGCAGGAATTTCACCGCACTGGAAATAAATGGGATATTCCCACCGCTAGTAGTTATTGGCGCAAAGCAGATGAACCTGAACAGGCATTAAAACTTACTAACTTAGACTTAAACCAAATCAAAGAAAGCAAGCTAAAATCAGCAATTTCAGTTACTAGAGGTGCAGCATTCAGAGATATGGGTAACTTAGCTGATGCAGAGATTTGTGCGAAAAAAGCTATGGAGTATCACCCTGATAGTCATCAACCTTATACCTTAATGGGTGCTATATGTTATGACAAAAGTGACTATCCAAAAGGAGATTATTGGTATGAACAAGCAATTAAACGCGGTGCTAAACCTGAAGATATAGATGATGAGAGAAAACGAGTAGTCAGGAGTACAAAAGATGAGAATAAACGACATGAAGCAGCAGAATATTTACTGAAAAAAGATTCACAACGATATGCTTGGGCTAAGTCTTATCTCAAAAAATCGTCAGACAATGGTAAATAAACTGGTTTGCATCACCAAACTACCAACATGACCAGATTCATCCATGACCAATTTGCCAAAGACTACCTCGAACAATTACTCACTCCTTACGGCGAAGTCCAAGCACCTAGACGAGTCGCAGGAGAAGTTAGACAGATTGATGTTTATTTCATTCCCAAACCACAACCAAGAGACATACCAGGAACACTCGGATTATTAGGTAAAATTGTCACTACCCCTTCTCTACTTGAACCCTTTCGTAACGCAGCTTCAGCTACAGAAATTTGCGATTGTCTCTTAAAATTATTAGAGGTGCGTGGCGATTTACAACGACAAGCAAATCGGAATAAAACTCGTATTCTAGAATCTGATTTACCAAAATTATGGATTCTTACCCCCATAGCATCCACATAACTCTTATCAGGATTTGGTGCTAACCCAAAAGATGACTTTTTTTAATTAAAAATTAAGAAGAATAATTTTTAATTAATTTGGGGTACAAGCCCCCACTGATTGCAATTTTTAATTAATAATTTTTAATTTTTAATTGGAGCGAAGCGACTTGACTACCTGCCTGGAATATACTTCATGCCAGAGTATTTGCGTACCGCGATAGTAACAATTCATCAGTTGCCATCTATCTCAGAAACCTTATGGCTGATAATCATCGGTAAGGGAAACGTTCAAAAGCAAGCAATTGACGAACTAGAAGCACTTACTCCTGATAATCCTTTCCGAAAAGCAGCGTTAAAATTGCTGTACAACTTGCAACAAAACTTACAAGTCACTCAAAATCAAGACGAGGAAGATAGGGAATTACTTATGCGATTAAGCTATTCCACATTTAAGTTGCAATAGTAATATTACCCTTATTCTTAATTTTTCTTCCCCATTTAATAATTAATTCTCCTTGATTTAACAGCTTATCAAGTAAATTTTTTAGTTCATCGACTGATTTAAATAACCTGTGGGCTACATATTCTTTAGCTGAATGCCATACCAATTCTACTAAATTCATATCTGGGCTATATGCCGGCAGAAAATATAGTTGAATGTTTGGCAACTCTTTCTCAATTGCCTCTATAATTACTTTCTTTTTATGGTAACTAGCGTTATCCAGAATAATTAAAATTACTGGGCCATTCTCGGAAAAATTAGATTCTAGATTTCCTGCTAAAACCCATTCTTTTTTCACAAATTCATTTAATTTTTTTAACTGCGCATAAAAAATTTCACCATTCCCTTTCTCAATGAAATAACACATTCTCTTGCTGTCGTGATATCTTACTCCTCCCATTATATTTACACGCCCGCGACTCCTCTGACCTGTTACTTTTTTACTCGAACCTTTTTTGCTCCAATTTTTACGTCTAATTACCCTGAGACTAAAACCACTCTCATCCCAAAACCAGACTTGTAACCTTTCAGGGCAAGACTTTGAAGCTTCTAGATATCCAAGCAGTTTTTCTTTAAAGACCTCTCTTTTTATCGGATCTTGCTTATCCTCTAGACTGTATTTTGCCCAAAGGTAAGCATACTTTTTTTGCTTTAATATTCTCCTGACTTGTTCTCCGCTTAACTTAATATCAGTTCTTTTGTCTAAATATGTAGCTAATCTTGCTGTTGTCCATCGTCCAAATTCATAGCCTAATTCACTTGGTTCTTTGTCAATAACTTCCATTAATAATTTAATATATTCATTTGTTGCTTTCTGGTAATTTCCTTTTCTCCTGCCATCTTTTAGACTTTCTAAATTGTCTGGATCACCATGAACACACCAATATGCTACACTTCTACATGAACAGCCTAAAAATTCACTTATCTCCTGATAAGTTTTTCCATCATTCATCAGAAGTAACATCAATATTCTCTGTATAAATTGAGAGCGATCGCTATCTTTTAAAGCTTTTTGTAAATTGTCTTTTTGAGATTGAGCTAGAAACCCTTTAGCAGGCATGATAACGCTATAGACACGGATATATCTATTTTACCATTTATGCAATTTAAATGTGGAACAGCTTAGCACCACTTTACCAACAAGACCGAGAACAGGCGATACAAGAAGGAGAACAACGGGGACTCCAAACAGGACTCCAAACAGGAATTCAGCAAGGAGAACGCTTGGTGGTGGAAAACTTGCTCAAAGTTCGCTTTGGTGACATAGATAATGAGCTTCAAGCAATTATTGAACCTTTATTATCGTTACCGCCAGAAGAGTTTACGCCTTTACTGTTGCAGTTGTCTCGTGAAGAATTAATCCATCGGTTTTGCTAGTGTTTATCACATATCCTTTAATGAGTTTTATTTTGTCATGCTAATTGCATTTATAATTGGTCTTTTTTGGTGGTTAATATACATAAATTACAATTTTTACCGATTATTCTTGCTAAGACCATGATACATTTTTAGATTACCGACTGATTAAATAAGTCAGAATCTTGTTGTTAATCTGTTGTAGCGATCGCTCAACAGTGTAAAATGTCTCAGATAGCGTTGTATTAAGCAGGCAAGGGCGATCGGTGATGTATAATATTGCAACTTAATATAAATAATTAAACATGGATTTTCTGACAGTTCTAGGATTAGCTGCCGCCACAATAACCACAATTTCTTTTTTGCCACAGATGTTTAAAACTTGGCAAACAAAATCAGCAAAAGATGTTTCTTTGGTTACGCTGATGACATTTATAAGTGGTGTTTTTTTGTGGCTAATCTATGGAATTTATTTACAATCCTTGCCAATTATTCTTGCTAACGCCATAACATTGATTTTTAACTTAATTATTCTATGGCTTAAAATTAAATATAGATAAACTTGCCTCTAACAAACACCTGTGACATCATCTGTATTTGACTCTGAACGCCTCCTTTTTATACCCACCACCCCAGACACCAACGCTATCCCCATAATCTTCGCCTTTCCCAACGAGTACAGCGTAGGTATCACTAGCCTTGGCTATCAGGTGGTGTGGGCAACCTTGGCAATGCGTGATGATGTGCAGGTTAGTCGCCTGTTTACAGATACTCGCGAACAACTCCCTAGAACGCCGGAAATTGTGGGATTTTCGATTTCGTGGGAACTGGATTATGTGAATATTTTAAATTTACTGGAATCTTTAGAAATTCCTATTCGAGGAACCTCTCGTGATGATTCTCATCCGATAATTTTTGGTGGTGGCCCAGTTCTCACTGCTAACCCCGAACCTTTTGCAGATTTTTTTGATGTCGTTTTACTGGGGGATGGCGAAACCCTGTTAGGGAATTTTATTGAGGCTTACAAAGAAGTAAGAAATGCCTCCAGACAAACTCAACTAAAAAGACTTGCACAAATACCAGGAATTTATGTACCCAGTTTGTATGAGGTGGAATATCACACAAAAGATGGTGAAGTAAAGTCTATTAAACCAATTTCTCCCGAAATTCCCGCAGTGGTGCAAAAGCAAACTTACCGGGGAAATACTCTATCGGCATCCACTGTAGTCACCGAAAAAGCCGCATGGGAAAATATTTACATGGTGGAAGTGGTGAGAAGTTGTCCAGAAATGTGCCGCTTTTGTTTGGCGAGTTATCTCACACTGCCTTTTAGAACAGCTAGTCTGGAAGATTCATTGATTCCAGCGATCGCAAAAGGTTTAGAAGTCACAAATCGGCTAGGATTATTAGGGGCTTCAGTCACTCAACATCCAGAATTTGAGACTTTGCTAGATTATATTAGTCAGCCAAAGTATGATGATGTCCGTCTCAGTATTGCTTCAGTGCGAACTAATACTGTAACAGTGCAGTTAGCAGAAACTTTGACGAAACGAGACACGCGATCGCTTACCATTGCAGTAGAGAGTGGTTCCGAGAAAATCCGCCAAATCGTCAACAAAAAGCTGCATAACGATGAAATTATTCAAGCAGCGATAAATGCCAAAGCTGGCGGATTAAAAAGCTTGAAACTCTACGGAATGGCAGGAATTCCTGGTGAAGAAGCTGAAGATTTAGAGCAAACTGTGGCGATGATGCGTAATATCAAAAAAGCTGCGCCGGGATTGCGCTTAACATACGGATGCAGTACCTTTGTACCCAAAGCACACACACCGTTTCAATGGTTTGGGGTGAATCGGCAAGCAGAAAAGCGGTTGCAGTTTTTGCAAAAACAGCTAAAACCACAGGGGATAGAATTTCGCCCAGAAAGCTATAATTGGTCGATTATACAGGCTTTGTTATCGAGAGGCGATCGCAGACTCTCCCAACTTCTCGAACTTACTCGTGACTTTGGCGATTCCTTGGGTAGCTACAAACGTGCTTTCAAGCAACTCAAAGGACAAATCCCCGACTTAGATTTCTACGTCCACGCCGAATGGTCAACAGAACAAGTATTACCCTGGAGCCACTTGCAAGGGCCTCTGCCACAGTCTACACTACTAAAGCATTTGGCTGATGCTCAGAGTTATATCAACCCATCCCCAAAAGAATTACAGCCAGTATTGGGGATTAGGGACTAGGGACTGGGGAATAGAAACTAGGAATTAAAAGTTAATACCCAATACCCAGTACCCAATACCCAGTACCCAGTACCCATGAATTGATGCAAAACACAGCTGAGTATTACTGCGCCTATTGCGGCGAACCAAACTTAACTTTTATTGATTTGAGTGCTGGAGGACAGCAATCTTACGTTGAAGATTGTCAAGTTTGTTGTAACCCAAATATTTTGTATGTGCGGGTTGATGAAGATACCCTAGATATCGAGATTGATACTGAATCCGAAAGTTGAATTTTAGGTTTTTCTTTCCATGCTGCACTTTAAACATTCCTCAATCATTAATGCCTCACCAGAAGTAGTTTGGAAATTTCACGAAAGGCCAGATATTTTGCAACTGTTGAATCCACCTTGGCAGCCAGTCCAAGTGGTTCGTCGTGAAGGAGGACTGAACGTGGGTGCTATCACCGAATTTCGCTTGTTTCTCGGGCCATTACCCTTAACTTGGTTAGCGCGTCATACCGAATGCGAACAATATCGCCTGTTTACCGACGAACAGATATCTGGCCCCTTTGAATCGTGGGTACATCGACATGAATTTGAATCAGAAAATGGCAAAACCAGATTAACTGACGCTATTTCCTTCTCTATGCCTGGTGGAGGAACTGTTGAATTTGTCAGTGGTTGGTTAGTGCAAGCGCAATTAGAAGCGATGTTTCGTTACCGCCACTATGTGACTAAACGAGAATGCGAGTAATTATGAGCATTCTCTTGTAGTAAGTGGCTCCAGATTTTGAGCTTACTAGGAGCCATACTTATTATTTTATCTTTGTTAGTTTGGATAATAAAAATCAGTAAATTTTCTAATTGACATTATAAATACTATTTCGCTAACTTCAAAGTGTTTCCTGAAAAGCTTGGAAATCTCATCCTTAGAGTTAAGGTTTAATCCTTGGTCTGAACGTTGGAGCGATCGCTTGTCAAAGATCGGTTTTTAGCCTACATTAGTTTGGGATCTCAACGGCTACAGCATCATGCAAAAATTACTCCACTTCATGCCCTACTCTTGACGCTAATTATGTTACCGCCTTTTTCCCAGACTTCGGCTGTTTAAAAAGCCCCATTTTAAAAACACTAGTTTTTATAATCACCAAAGCTATCAGTACTATGACTTACATAATCCAACCGCCATACCAAAAACAGTTGTTGGTATGGCGGTTGTATGTGTAATAATAGTTAAAGTATCTTAATATTTCTAAATATATTAAGGTGTTGGCACCATCCAATGCAAAACACTGACCACTAATAGAGTTTTCTGGCTGGTGGTTAGTGCTTTTTATGGTGACTATATTTTAGGGATTTTCACCTGAATACTAGGCGGAGTAAAAGCGTGATTCAATTAGAACAACCACCCAGTCATCAAACAAAACTGACTCCAGTAGTGAAAAGTAAATCTCAGTTTAAAGCACTTTTCATTGCTATTGTCATTGTTAGTGTATGGATCATTAGCTTGAGTTTATTACTTCCCCTTGACATCTCCAAGTTAAAACTTTGGATGCTATTGCCTAGCATCGCTTGGCAAACATTTTTATATACAGGATTATTTATTACATCTCATGATGCTATGCATGGGGTAGTGTTTCCCCACAACAGCAAAATTAATCATCTTATTGGGACATTAACCCTATCTCTTTATGGTCTTTTACCATATAAAAAATTATTGAAAAAGCATTGGTTACACCATCAAAATCCAGCAACTCAAATAGACCCAGATTTTCATAATGGTAACTACAAAAACTTCTTTGCTTGGTATTTACATTTTATGAAAGGTTACTGGAGTTGGGGACAAATAATTGCTCTTTCTATTATTTATAACTTTGCAAAACATATACTCCATATACCCAGTGATAATTTAAATTATTTCTGGGTATATCCTTCAATTTTAAGTTCATTGCAATTATTTTATTTTGGTACTTTCCTCCCACATAGTGAACCTATTGGAGGTTATATTCAGCCTCATTGTGCCCAAACGATTAACCGTCCAATTTGGTGGTCATTTATCACGTGCTATCATTTTGGCTATCACGAAGAACACCACGAGTATCCTCATATTCCTTGGTGGCAGTTACCAGAAATTTACAAAGCAAAATAGTTCTTGTTCTTCTAATAAATAAGTGGGCGTGAATAATTAAAGGTTTGTAGTCAGTGTCTCCAGCCCTTAAAATAAATCTGGGGCTGCTTACTAAGAGCAAATTTATTCTGCTTATGTCAATTAATAATTCTCGTCTTGTCACCTATAGCCCTGCTTATACAATCGTTCCCACTTACGAGTGCTTTAATCGATGTAGTTACTGCAACTTTCGCAGCGAACCGGGTAAAAGTCCCTGGATGAGTCTTTCAGATGCAGACAGTATTTTAAAACCACTTCAAAACGAAAAAGTCTGTGAAATTCTCATACTTAGTGGTGAAGTACATCCCCATTCGCCAAAGCGTCAGGCGTGGTTTGAGCGGATTTATGATTTGTGTGAATTAGCGCTTTCAATGGGATTTTTACCTCACACAAACGCGGGGCCACTGAGTTTTGAAGAAATGCAAAAGCTCAAGCGTGTAAATGTTTCGATGGGGCTGATGTTGGAACAGTTAACGCCAACATTGTTAAATAGTGTACATCGGCACGCACCGAGTAAATTACCAGAAGTTCGTTTACAACAATTGCAATGGGCGGGAGAGTTGCAAATTCCCTTTACAACTGGGTTACTGTTGGGAATTGGGGAAACGGCTGATGATTGGTGGGAAACATTGACAGCTATATCTGAACAGCATCAACGTTATCACCATATTCAAGAAGTTATCTTGCAACCTCATAGTCCAGGATATCAGCAAACCTTTGATGCACCACCTTTTGATCCTCATCATTTACCAGAAGTAATTGCTAAAGCACGTCAGATTTTACCGCCAGATATTACGATTCAAATTCCGCCCAATTTAGTTAAAGATGACCGATGGTTACTCGCTTGTATCGAAGCTGGTGCGAGAGATTTGGGTGGAATAGGGCCAAAAGATGAAGTAAATCCCGATTATCCTCATGTTCAGGAACAGGCATTGAGAGAAATTTTACAACCTGCGGGGTGGGAATTGGTAGCGCGTTTACCGATTTATCCGCAATTTGATAGTTGGTTGTCGGGAGAATTACAAACAGCGGTGAAGCGCTGGCGCAAGACTCTAACCCCAGTTTGTCTTTTGTAAGAATAAGTAAGTAGAAATTTTTCCATCTCGTAGTAGTTTTTTGCTGACGAGTATTTGAGGTGCGTTCATCCACCTTTGAACTCCGTTAACGAGTATTTGAAGTGGATGAATCCACCTCTGAACTCCGTTAACGACTATTTGAGGTGCGTTCATCCACCTCTGAACTCCGTTAACGAGTATTTGAACTGGATGAATCCTCCTCTGAACTCCGTTAACGAGTGTTTGAACTGGATGAATCCACCTCTGAACTCCGTTAATGAGTCTTTGAACTGGATTCATCTACCTCTGAACTCCGTTAACGAGTCTTTGAACTGGATTCATCTACCTCAATTCTGTATGATCTCAATTATTATGAGCATCATTGCTATATTTTTTACCTATGGTTAATAGTACTGACCTACTCGCAAACCTCTACAACGCCTTTAACCCCTTTGAACCCTTACCCGCAGGCGATCCAAAATATGTAGATTGTCAGGATGTGCGGGGAGATGCCGATATTTTGCAAGAGTTGGGAAATCGGATGCAATTGGCAAATACAAATACTTGCCAATTATATTCTGGTCATCGAGGTGCGGGGAAGTCTACAGAATTACTCAGGTTAAAGAAGTATTTAGAAAATCGGAAATTTTATGTTGTCTATTTTGCGGCTGATGAAGAGGATATCGATTCTGAAGATGCCCAATATACAGATATTCTCCTCGCCTGTACCCGCCGTTTGCTCAAAGATTTAAAAGGAATTGCTAGTCCTCGTCCAATACTCGACTGGTTGAAAGATCGTTGGGTAGATTTAAAAGATTTGGCGCTGACTCCCATAGAATTTGAGAAGATGGCTGTAGAAGTGCAGCTTGCTCAATTCGCCAAGTTGACTCGCAAATTTAAGAGCTGTTCCTGAATTACGCCAGAAGATTCGCCAGAAAATTGATCCTCACACCGTCACTTTAATTCAGGTGTTAAATGAGTTTCTGGTGGATGCAAAACAGCACTTACCTAATGGCTACAATAAACTGGCGGTAATTGTCGATAATTTAGACCGGATGGTGTTAGTCAAAGACGGGGACGGCCGCACCAACTATGAGGAAGTCTTTTTAGACCGTAGCGAACAACTCCAAGCTTTAGATTGCCATTTGATTTACACTGTCCCGATTTCAATGGTCTATTCTACCAGGGCAACAGACCTCAGAGATATCTACGGCGACCCCCAACTTTTGCCGATGATTATGGTAAATACTCTCAAGGGAGACATTTACCAGCCAGGACTGAAGAAAGTTAAGGAAGTAATTAACAAACGAGTCCGGCAAATTGCACCCGAACTATTACTAGAAACAGAAATTTTCGACAGTCCCCAAACCTTAGACAGACTTTGTTTAATGAGTGGAGGTCATGTGAGAAATTTGCTATTGTTAACTCAAGATGCTATTGGACGCACTGAAGAGTTACCTGTTTCAGAAAAGGCGGTGCGACGAGCAATTACTCAAGCCAGAGATACTTATCGCCGCGCTGTGGAAAATCATCAATGGTGTCTGTTAGCGGAAGTGTCTTGTTCTAAGCGGATTATTAATGATGACTTGTATCGGAGTTTGATGTATAACCGTTGTCTTTTAGAATACCGCTATTTAGATGATGATGGAGAGATGCAGCGTTGGTATGATATTCATCCATTGATTCAAGGAATTCCAGAATTTAAAGAAGCCGTAGCAAAACTTTCATGAACCCAAATTTAAGTGATTGGGATGATGATTTACCCCCAGAACCAGAAGAAGCTTATCAAGACTTGCTTCGCGCACTGAAGCGAAAATCAGGATTTGGTTTGTTTTTCGTCCAATGTACACCTGTGGAAGCAGACAAGTTTATCGTCAAACTTCCCCAAGAGATTCCACAGAAGAAGATTGCAGTTTTGCGCTTTGTCGAGTCGATTGATAATTTATATCAGCCAGTAGCAGAGTTTGTTAAAGACAAGCAAGTTGATATTTTACTAATTAAAGGTCTGGAATATTCTTTATACAAGTATGAAAAAAGAAGTTTTGGCGAAATTACGGAAGGACAATTTAGTAATTTAACCAGTGTTCCGCATATTTTAAATCACTTAAACCAACAGCGAGAACGCTTTAGAGATGACTTTACCATTAGCTTTGTTTTTCTTTTACGTTCATTTTCGTTAAACTATTTTATTCATCGTGCCCCAGATTTTTTTGATTGGCGTTCTGGGGTATTTGAATTACCTACAACACCAGAAGTGGTAGATGAAGAATCATCTCGCTTATTAGATGAAACAGACTACGAGGAATATTTGAAACTCAGCCCGGAAAAAAAGATAGAGAAAGTACTGGAAATTCAAGAACTGCTGACAGAAAAACATCAGATGGATAGTCGAAAGGCAAGCCTGTTACATAGACTAGGAAGACTATTAGTTACTTTTAAGGAATATGAAGCCGCTCTTATATCCTATGAGCAAGCAGTTAAAATTAGACCTGATTTTCACGTAGCTTGGAATAGCCAGGGAATTGCGTTAAGAAATTTAAGACGCTATGAAGAAGCAATTATATGCTACGACCAAGCAGTGACAATTAAACCTAAATTGTATGCAGCTTGGATCAATAGGGCCTATGCGTTAGGAAGTTTAGGACGTTATGAAGAAGCCATCGCATCCTTTGATAAGGTACTGGAAATTAAACCAGATGACCACCAAGCTTGCTATAGCCGGGGCATTGCACTACGCAGTTTAGGACGCCATGAAGAAGCCATTACATCCTTCGATAAGGTATTGAAAATTAAACTAGATGACCATCAATCTTGGATCAATAGGGGCATTGCACTAGGCAATTTAAAACGCCATGAAGAAGCAATCGCATCCTACGACCAAGCACTGAAATTTAAACCAGATTTTCACGAAGCTTGGTACAATCGCGGCAATGCGCTGCGTAATTTAGAAAGCAATGAAGAAGCAATCGCATCCTACGACCAAGCACTGAAATTTAAACCAGATTTTCACGAAGCTTGGGGCAACCGAGGCAATGCGCTGCGTAATTTAGGAAGTAATGAAGAAGCCATCGCATCCTTTGATAAGGTACTAGAAATTAAACCAGATGACCACCAAGCTTGGGGCAACCGGGGCATTGCACTACGCAGTTTAGAACGCCATGAAGAAGCAATCGCATCCTTTGATAAGGTAATAGAAATTAAACCAGATGACCACCAAGCTTGGGGAAATCGGGGTATTGCGCTAGGCAATTTAGAACGCCATGAAGAAGCTATTACATCTTTTGATAAAGTATTAGAAATTAAACCAGATGACCACCAAGCTTGGGGGAATCGGGGCATTGCGCTAGGCAATTTAGGACTCCATAAAGAAGCGATCGTATCCTATGACCAAGCACTAATAATTGAATCGGATGATTATGTAGCTTGGAATAATCGAGGTTTTTTGCTGTGTGATGAGCTGCAACGTTATGAAGAAGCTATCGCATCTTTTGAACAAGCACTGAAATTTAAACCAGATGACTACGAAGCTTGGAACGGTAAAGGTAATGCGCTATTTAACTTAGGACGCAATGAAGAAGCGATCGCATGTTTTGACCAAGCGCTAAAAATTCAATCGAACTACCACTATAGCTGGGAGAATAGAGGTTACGCTTTATACAGCTTAGTTCGTTATGATGAAGCGATCGCCAGTTTTGACAAAGTACTAGAAATACAACCAGAACACTACCAATCCTTAAATAACCGAGGCTATTTATTGCTTAAAAAATACTCTTGTGAAGGAATAATTTCTATTTATGAGAAAGGGCTGGAAATAGGGTTTTCACTTGACAATTTTAATAATCAAAAAGTGTCTGTAATATTCGATTTAGGAAGAGCTGAGGAAGCTATTTTAAATTTTGAAAAAGCTCTTAAAATTAAACCAGATTTTGAATTAGCCTGGACAAACAGAGGTTTTGCACTTTATTACTTAGGTCGATATGAAGAGGCTATAGAAAGTTACAATAAAGCTCTTGAATTTCAATATGAGGACTACGTTTGCTGGTCTAATAAAGGCTTTGCACTAATGAAGTTAGAGCGCTATGAAGAAGCTATTGCCAGTTTTGATAGAGTTATAGAGATTAAACCTGATAATCATACCGCTTGGTACAACAATGCTTCCTGTTATGCTTCACAGAACAATGTCCAATTAGCAATTGAAAATCTACAGCAGGCTATCAACATAAATCCTGACGAATATCGTGAGATGGCAAAAACTGACTCAGGTTTTGATGGTATTAGAGAAGATGAGCGCTTTCAAGTTTTAATTCAACAAAAGATGTAGCGATAGTTTTAGACAGATGAAATTAAAAGCGATGCCGATAGATTACTAAATATAAAGTTAACCCATCTTCAGGAACACAAATCAAATGTCAGAAAACGCCCAAGAGCAAAAAAAACTATCTCTTCAAGAAATTGCTAGCCTATCTTTGGCAGAACGTCACAAAATATTAGAACCTTTTATGGCCGCCACAGGCGAAGATTTTTTGAACGACCCTGAATTAACAGAATTCTCGGTTTTGGATGGTGAAGATTGGGAAACTGAGAATGACAACATAATTCATGTGGAAGAACCCGAAAGCACTCGCAGTCATGATGCTTTTTTGAACGGCTACGCAGCAGAAGACGAAGGACTTTATGACGACTGAAAATTAAATGCGATCATCGTGATAAAAATCATGTCCCAACTTAAAATTGACTATCCAGAAACTTTACCAGATGCCTTACAGCAAACGCGAGAACAGTTTGAACAAGAAGCAAAAATGGCAATGGCAGTTAAACTATTTGAAATGAAACGTATTTCTTCTGGTTTAGCTGCACAGTTAGCAGGTATAGATAGGGTAACTTTTTTACTTAATTTACACTGCTATGGTGTCGCGATGATTGATTTAACAGAAGAGGAACTTATATCTGATTTAGCGAATGCTTAAAACTAATATATTTCAATCTTACTCCCCTTCCCTTGTAGGGAAGGGGTTGGAGGTTAGGTCTCTATTGGACTCAACTAAGAACCGCCATAGCGTCAAATAAATACCCACCGCGAACAAATTCATAACGCATCCCTCAAAGGAGAGAGATAGGAGCCTAAACCCTGTTGTAAAATAGACATATAAGGATTCGGGGGGCCATTTTACTGGTCATAAACGCCTATAGAAACTATTTTTGGAAATCTCCAAGGTCTGAAGTCCAGCCAGCTGAAGCAACTACAGCGGCTGTATCACCAGCGCATACCAGGCGATCGCATCACCACGCCTGAGTTTTCCCAGCGTCTGGCAGCAATTAGCACAGAAGTCAATCAGCCTGTGTGCGCCTACATCAACCGTCGCGGACAAGTGATTCGCGTCGGGGTAGGCACACCGCGT
The DNA here is from genome assembly GCF_002246015.1 of Nostoc sp. 'Peltigera membranacea cyanobiont' 210A. GTDB lineage: Bacteria > Cyanobacteriota > Cyanobacteriia > Cyanobacteriales > Nostocaceae > Nostoc. Next base: position 73,845 of record NZ_NOLJ01000005.1, on the reverse strand, counting down.
CAAACGCAAATACCACCGATGGAATTGCCCCGTTATGGTGCAGAACGACTCAGTGGTATTCGTTGTATTGCCACCCATCTCAAGCCAGAACCGCCTAATGAAGCGGCGCTCACGGCAATGGCACTACAACGCTTAGATGCCCTAGTTGTCCTAAATATTACCGGAACGGGATTTACACGGCGGGGAGGCGGTGCAACTGGGTATGTCAAAGAAGCTTATCTAGCTCATCTGACACCCCAAGACTCTCGCACCCTGATTCCTAGTCCTGCTGCTGTCAAAGTAGAGGAAAGCCAATTCGGCTTCGCTCACTCTAAACAAATCCAATCCCCAAGTTGGAATATATCGCCACCTCTGGACTTGGACGATCTGGCAGACCAGGATTTAGTAGACTTGGTAGAAAATCTGGAAGCGGAATTCCAGCGCGAATTTATCGCCCAGGAAGTAGATGCTGACCACGATCGCGTGCTAATTGTGGGGCTGATGACCAGTGAGGTGACTCCCCTACAATTCCAAGATACCCTAGTGGAATTGGCACGTTTAGTTGATACCGCTGGGGGAGATGTATTACAGACAATACAACAAAAGCGATCGCGCGTTCATCCCCAAACTGTAGTTGGCGAAGGTAAAGTGCAAGAAATTGCCCTAACTGCCCAAACACTAGGAGTCAACCTCGTTGTCTTCGACCGCGACCTCTCACCCTCCCAAGTCCGCAACTTAGAAATGCAAATTGGTATCCGGGTGGTTGACCGCACCGAAGTAATTTTGGATATCTTTGCCCAACGCGCTCAGTCTCGTGCCGGTAAGTTGCAAGTAGAACTAGCACAGTTAGAATACATGCAACCGCGACTGGCTGGTAGAGGTCGCACCATGTCCCGATTGGGTGGTGGTATTGGGACTCGTGGCCCTGGTGAAACCAAACTGGAAACTGAACGCCGTGCCATTGGGCAGCGCATTTCTCGACTGCAAAAAGAAGTAACTCAGTTGCAAGCCCATCGTTCGCGGTTACGGCAGCGACGGCAGCATCGAGAAGTTCCTTCAGTGGCTTTAGTTGGATATACCAACGCTGGCAAGTCCACTTTGCTGAATGCTCTCACGAATGCAGAAGTTTATACAGCCGACCAGTTATTTGCCACTCTCGATCCCACTACCCGTCGCCTAGTGATTCCTTATGGCGAAACCAATGAACATCAGGAAATTCTGATTACAGATACAGTAGGGTTTATACACGAACTGCCTGCATCGTTAATGGATGCCTTCCGCGCCACCTTGGAGGAAGTCACAGAAGCTGATGCCCTACTACATTTGGTAGATTTGTCTCATCCTGCTTGGTTGCGTCATATTCGCTCAGTCAGAGAAATTTTGGCACAAATGCCAATAACTCCTGGCCCGGCGCTAGTGATTTTTAACAAGATCGATCAAGCCAATAGTGAGACACTAGCCCTAGCTAGAGAAGAATTCCCCCTCGCGGTATTTATTTCTGCGAGTCAGCGCTTGGGATTAGAAACCCTACGTCAGCGCCTTGGCCAGTTGATTCAATATGCTGTTGACTCTCGGTAAATACGGAAAATAAATTTTTGAATTAGCATTATTAATGCCGTAGTTGTCTTGACTACGGCATTAACTTTTGAAGATGAATAATATTACTACTTCAGTAAGCTTTAGCAGTTTATGCAGTTTATGTGGAATTTGCTGAATGACAATATTAGAAAATACGTGCTAGAACCATTGATTACTGGGCATTTTATATGTTTGGAATTGGAGCGCTATATTAGCCTTTCAGTATGACTTTTAATAAGTGTCCCAGCTATTAACATCATAGCAGGCAAAGTTTATGCAATCACCTTCGCAGGAGTTGGGAGAGTCTAAAGATGTCAAAGTTCAGCTTCTTTTAACTGGAGGACATCAATATACTGTTTATTTAAAATCAGATGCACCTGTACTACATAGTCTGTTAACAACAATTGTGGGTCGTGCTTATAAACAAGAGTCTGCTTCTCACACTTTATTTCAACTTCCCATAAATGAAGGTCATTCTGCTTTGTGTTTTTCAAGCGATCGCCTTGTGGGTGTAGTAACAGAACCTCCTATTTGGATACAGCAAGTAGAAGATGTGCAACTTCCATCTACTGATATTTTAAATTCTAATTATATACAAATAGATAACTTTTTATCTCAGAAAGAATATGAACGATTAATTAAATATGTGTTAGACAAAAAGTCAGATTTTTTGCCGACTAATACTTCTACCCAAGATAAAGATTATCGCCAGTCAATGGTTCTCTACTCGTTTCCCGAATTTGCTGATCTGATTATCAAGCGTATTCAGGAGATGATTCCTGATGTAATTAGCAAATTAGGGCTACCATCATTTTCGGTATCTCAAATAGAAAGTCAACTGACAGCACACAATGATGGTAATTATTACAAAATTCACAATGATAATGGCAGCCCAGAAACGGCTACAAGAGAACTCACATACGTTTATTACTTTAATCGAGAGCCAAAGCAGTTTTCTGGCGGTGAATTGCTAATTTATGACAGCAAAATTGAAAATAACTTTTATGTCAATGCAGAGTCTTTTAAGACTATTGAAGCGCGCAACAATAGTATTGTATTTTTCATCAGCCGATATATGCACGAAGTGAAGCCTGTGATTTGTCCGTCTAAAGCTTTTGCTGATAGCCGTTTTACAATCAACGGCTGGATACGTCGATAAGCGAATTTAAGCAGTTAGACAATACCTTCGGCAATTACCAGAGGGTTGAGTTAGGTAAATACACCTGACTCAACCCTCTGGTAAAATCTATGGTTGCTTAAATTAGTTCTACTTTTTGTGGAAAGCATTTTTATTGTCTCGTCCACACATAATCTTTAAAAGCTCTTATGCGATAGGCATTGAATAAGCCTACTTTGCAGTGCAAACTTTTTTCAATTTATAAAGCCAATATTAAACGGTATTTATTCTTATAGTATTTGTTGCACATGCAGTATATGGCAAAAAAAAATTAATATTTTTAGTGATAAACAAACTTGTTCATCTAAGTGTTAATACTGTCTATTCAATAATTACTTATATAAATAAACCCATAAATAAAGATATCAATAAATCTGTGAAAAACAGCAGACACTTAAAAAATATAAGGAGAAAATTGAAGTTGAAATTAACAAAAATTTCTGCATATAACGACTATTATTTAGTACATCACATCATGGCAAGAGTATTTTCTATTCGGCTAGGATCTTCTTTGATAGCGGCTGCGGGTATAGCTGTATCTACCTCTTCGTTCAACCCTGCTAATGCCGCCTCTATGAGTTTCACTGCCACTAACTTTACAGGCGATCCGCTGCAAGTTAGATACACTCTAGATGACACTGTAGCGGGTGCCGGAAATGTTCAGTTTAAAGTGGAATTTTTAACTGACTCAACCTACAAAAATATCGGCGACATACGCGGAGTCTTCTTCAACATTAAAGATAACTCGCTTCTATCTGGCCTCAAAGTCACAGGTTTGGGCGTACCCATAACGGAGACTGCATATAACACCAACGGAAAGCTTGAAAGTGTCGGTCAAGCCAATCTAAAGGGTGATAAAAATACCCACACATTTGAATATGGTGTAGAAATTGGTCACCAAGGTATAAACGGCGGTGACGACTTTCAAACAGCGACCTTTGTCCTATCTCACAGTACAGCAGCCTTAACTCTCGATCAATTTTTAAATCAAGACTTTGGCTTGCGTGTAATGAGTGTAGGACTTCCAGGTTCTAGCCGTGAGGGAAGTAGCAAACTCGCAGGTATATCACCAACATCAGCACCAGCACCAACTCCAGCGCCTGCTCCCGCACCAGCACCAGCACCAGCACCCGCACCCGCACCCGCACCAGCTCCTGCTCCCGCACCAGCTCCTGCACCCGCACCTGCTCCGGCACCAGCTCCTGCACCAGCTCCTGCTCCTGCTCCGGCACCAGCTCCGGCACCAGCTCCTGCACCAGCTCCTGCTCCGGCTCCGGCACCTGCACCTGCACCCGCACCAGCTCCGGCACCTGCACCTGCACCTGCTCCGGCACCAGCTCCTGCTCCTGCTCCGGCACCTGCACCCGCACCAGCTCCGGCACCTGCACCAGCACCAGCTCCGGCACCCGCACCAGCTCCGGCACCTGCACCCGCACCCGCGCCAGCTCCCGCGCCTTACTATCAACCTCCTGTATCTGAACCTCAACCGAGAAAAGTACCTGAACCTAGTGCAACCGCAGCATTAGGATTATTAGGCTTGGGTGTTTTCGGACTCCAGAAGAAAAACAAAAAAAATCTTTCCTAAACTTAAACCGCACAGCTAAGTTTTAGTAGGAAGGGTCTTAAATACATGGGTTTAGAGGAGCATAAGCACTTCTAAACCCATATTTGTTAGAGGTAAGAAATGCGAAATTAAAACTCGCCTAGAAAATTCCTGCTTTTTAACTAGCGCTTAGTACTCAAAAAAAGTTGAATGATAGAAACAATCTCAATACAATTACTGGTATTCCCAGCATTTAAACTGAAATATTATTAGTTTTTTAAGTCGGATAAAAAATAACAACTCTCACATATTTGGCTAGCATTAACTTTGCAGTCCATATTCACTGCTTCTGTAGATTAGGTTATGAAGGGATAAAGCAGCCACAGTCAGTGGCAAAGCTCTAAAATTAAAAAGTATTAAATCAAGTTGAGGACATCATGGCTGCAAAAGTAGAAATTTACACCTGGAGGACTTGCCCGTTTTGTGTCCGTGCCAAAAGTTTGCTGAAAAACAAGGGTGTTGAATTTATCGAATACAGTATTGATGGAGATGAAGCAGCCAGAAATAAAATGGCTCAAAGGGCAAATGGACGGCGCTCTTTACCGCAAATTTTCATCAATGATAATCATGTAGGTGGTTGTGATGATATCCATGCTTTAGACAGTCAAGGCAAGCTGGATGAGTTACTAACTTCTAGCAATAGCGTATAGATTCAGAAGGTATTGCACTAGCGACAAGCCGCTGCAAATATACACGGCAGTCGCTACAACTATAGAAAAACAACGTGCTGCCTTGTCTACGGGCTTTTTCCCGACAAAACCGATATCTGTCCACAAGACTTTACCCTCCAGTTCTACTCAGTAGTACAGATGTACATCAATTGCTAAGATCATCAAGGGATAATAATTGAATAACGATTTAATTTCTTGGTGATTGAGGTATAAAGGGTGAAACTGGCTTTTATCATTGATTCCATCCATCTACTTGACCCGTGTCATGATACCAGTGTTGCCCTAATTGAAGCAGCGCAAATTCTGGGACATGAAGTTTGGGTGACTCAGGCAAATCTGCTGAGTGTGGTGGAGGGCAAAGCTTGGGCTGTCCTACAGCGAGTCGAACTTGTACCAGTGCAGTTGGTGGAGGGACGCTGGGTAGCGGCGAATCCTTGGTATAAGTTGAGCGAATCCTTATTAACTTCTTTAGAGACAATGGACGCCGTATTTATGCGGACAGATCCACCTGTCAATGATTCCTATTTATATGCCACCTACATTCTGGATTACATTGACCAAAATAAAACCCTGGTGATTAACAGTCCCAGTGGCATCCGAGGGGCAAATGAAAAAATGTATGCCCTCCAGTTTACCAAAGCGATTCCAGAAACGATTGTCAGTGCTGATAAGCAGTTTATCCGGCAATTTGTGGAAGCAAAGGGGGCAGGGGTTCTCAAACCACTGGGTAACAAAGCTGGGGAAGGTATTTTGTTTTTGCAATCAAGCGATCGCAATTTTAACTCCATTGTTGAACTCAGTACCCTCCAAGGTAAAGTGCCAGTAATGGTACAAACCTATTTACCGGAGGCAAAAGAAGGAGATAAACGAATCATCTTGCTCAATGGCGAACCAATTGGTGCGCTCAATCGCCTCTCTAGTGGAACTGATTTTCGCAATAATATGGCAACTGGTGGTACAGTTGCTCAAACTGAAATTACCCCAAGAGAGTATGAAATTTGTACCCAACTAGCCGAACGCTTACGCCAAGACGGCTTAATTTTTGTGGGTATTGATGTTATCGGTGGCTACCTAACTGAAGTTAACGTCACTAGTCCTACCGGGATTCGTGAGATTGACCGCCTAGATGGTACTCGCCTTGGTCATCAGGTTATTCAATGGATTGAACAGACACTAAAAATTCAAAAATAATTTACATTTATTTTTTTGTTTGATGTCCTATTCCCCAGCAAACAGACTTCTTTCGGACACTTGCGTGGGCTGGTTCCCTACGCTACGTGTTTTAAGTAAATATATTTACTTGTACGGAATATGAGTTTAGTGGATCGCGAGGGGTAGATGTATTGATGTCTAGAATCGGGTGTGACGCTCTATGACTCGCTAACACTGCGCTATCGGTGATGCATCCATAGTTGGGCAGGTATTCCTATTGTTTTGTTCTGAAAGCATAGCTGGACACGCAAGCCAGTAGACTCCTGCCCAAATTCATTCTATAAAGTAGCGTTGACAAGTTTTTTTACCAATTGGCAAAATTGGGTACAGCAAAAGATTGCTTATCCCTACCCTTGGTAAAACCCTGGTGGAAGTAGCAAATTTTATACACCGTTCAGCCTGACCTGAGACTGCTAAGTTAATCTAAAATCCCAAATCTTTTAATTCCTTGGTGTACGTCGGTTTCTCAGAAAATCAGGGATATCTAATCCAGGTTTTTCCTTTGGTTCTGGAATTGGAGTTGGGGTTGGAGTTGAACTTGGAGTTGAGGTTGGGGTATTAACTGCGGGTTGCTGTGTTGTTGGACGCTTCGAGGTATTAGGTGCTACTCGAACGTTAGCCACGCTTTGTTGTACCGCAGCTTGCACTTCACCTGTAAATCCGGTGGCAATTACAGTAATTCTTACCTCTCCTTGAAGCCTGTCATCAATTACAGCCCCAAAAATAATATTGGCGTTGGGATCAACTACCTCATAGATTGCTTCTGCGGCTGCATTCACTTCATGCAAAGTCAGATCAGTACCACCCGTAATATTAAATACAACTCCTCTAGCGCCTTCAATAGAACACTCTAGTAATGGTGAAGAAATAGCTGCGATCGCAGCTTCTCTAGCTCTAGATTTTCCAGAACTAACGCCAATTCCCATCAATGCCGATCCCGCATCTGCCATAACTGCTCGGACATCAGCAAAGTCAACGTTTACTAAACCGGGGATCGTGATGATATCAGAAATACCTTGCACCCCTTGACGCAGCACATCATCTGCATAACGAAAAGCTTCTTGCACAGGCGTTTGTTCGGGGATTACTTCCAGCAGTTTGTTGTTGGGGATAATGATCAGTGTATCTACTCTACTTTTTAGTCCTTCAATACCTTGTTCCGCTTGACTGGTGCGGCGGCGTCCCTCAAAAACAAATGGACGTGTGACTACACCAACAGTGAGAGCGCCCATTTCTTTGGCCACTTCTGCCACGATTGGTGCTGCACCCGTCCCAGTACCACCCCCCATACCAGCAGTGATAAATACTAAATCTGCACCCTCTAAAGCCGTAGCAATTTCGTCCCGTGATTCCTCAGCTGCCTTTTGACCGATCGCAGGATTACCACCTGCTCCTAAACCCCGTGTTAGCTTCTGCCCAATTTGTAATCGACTTGGAGCGCCAGCTAAGGTAAGAGCTTGGGCATCAGTGTTAATTGACCAAAACTCTACCCCAGATACATCAGACTCGATCATGCGGTTAACAGCATTGCCACCGCCACCACCGACACCAATCACTTTGATGTTGGCGACCCGACCAGGAACAATCTCGCCAATTCGGCTATTTTCCGCAGAAATTTTCTTATTATCGTGATTTTGCCCGAAGTTCAGCCCAGAATTATTAAAGGGATTGGTCGAGTTAACTGCCAGAGAGAACCCTGGCTGTCCCGTAGATTGGGAATTTTTATAGTTAAGTCCTTGGTTATTATCAAGTGTCATTGGATTTGTGAAAGGGTAGATAAACGACTTTTTCAGGTGTTATTCACCTAAGAGTCAACTTTAGTTTGACAATGCCACAATATTATGGCGTTGTTCTTTATTGTTTTCACTACTGCCAAGCCTAACAGAATTGGCAGTGCGAAAATTTGCTATGGGATAAGCTTTTAACACAGCCGATCGCACAGCCAATTCTAGAGAAGTATACCTATATTTATCTAAAACTGACCTGTATAACTTCAACCAGACATTAATCTCTTCATTATTCTCAGCACCGGGCATAACTTGTAAAGACACACTACAGCGTATCTTCTCTGCCTCAATAATAATATTGTTAATAGGTTTCACCATTGGGGATGATTGCAACTTTAGACACAAAATTTACCTTCTACTTACTTATGCTTAAGTTAAACTAAGCAAGAATTTACTTGTCAGACTATACCTGATTAATTCGTTGTTTGGGTCGTCTCAATGGACACTTTGTTGGAGCAATAGTCTATCCTACAAGAACCCTCACTAGTGCGGCCAACAAATCAAGATTTCCTAAGAGATTTCGTCACCTAATAGGAATTACGGCACAGATTAGTCCAAACTTATTGCCCAAAAACAATGCTTACGCAACTTTGGGCGGATCGTTACAGATTGAAACTTCGGTAAACTGTCTTTGGAAGTGTCCTCAACAGACCAAAGCCAGAGCCTTTTTGCCTCTGCACTTGGATGGCGGCATAAACCGTTCTCATCAGTGACCTCTGTTCGCGAGTCTGAATCTGAATGAAAAGCTCAAGCAACTTTCTCTTTTTTGCACTGGGTTTAGTCAAAGAATGTATGGGCAGAAGGCGTTTTGTACGCTATAGACCATCATTAGACTGTCTGACATCTTGCACCCTACTATTAGATGTTAGGGTAACAATTGAGAGTCTGTTACTCGCAATAGAGATTTTATAATTGATCTTCTCATTTTAATTAGAAGTTAATGCCGATTTTCGGGCCATTTGCTGGAAAACTGAAAATAATAAATATATTTATCAGCATAAAGCTTCTTAATTTACTAGGAGCTATCAAAATAATAAACATACTAAATGTTTTTAGGGATTTTGGGAGTTAATTTTTGGTCTTTTTGGTTCATCTGTACTAATGGAAATTCGGGATTTTTCAGATCAATATACTCTATTTGACTGGAATTAAATTTTGTTGCTAAATGGCGCATTTGGGCGAGTACCTTAATTTGTTCAGATAACTGGGGGCCTGGAACACCGAGATGCACATTTCCTAATTCTGTTTTCAAAATTAAATTTGTTGGATTTTGGCAATCAATTTCCATCACTTTCACGGGACTTTGGCTCACAGCTTCATGGAGTTGAGTCCAGTAGAGGCAGTATTCATTTGGCGAACCAATTACTCTGAGATTGGGTAATTTTCTATTGGGATTCAGTGATGTGTATTTTTCTAAAGGCATCCAGGCCCCACTTGCATCTAGCAAGCCGATTGTTACTTTTTTGTTGCCACGTGTTTGAGTTACCGCGACAGGTATTCGTTCTTGGATTTCAATGATTAATCCAGGAGGAAATAGGCGGCGTCTGACGATCGCTTGGGCAATAGTTGGTTGTTTCTTCAAAGAATTAGCGATCGCTGACGGTTCAATCCGCCACAAAGACTGAGGGTAAGACAGCACCAACAATGACTGAGTTGTTTGATCCGACAGCAATTTATTGCCTGATTTCATCACTATTTGTTTGGGAGCCTTTAGCATCCACACCGGTTGGACTGCCACCCAGAACAATCCACCCGCCAAACCAGTAATGGCAAAGGTTCGCCAAATAGCTTGAATAATTCTCATCTGCCGCTGCCGACGCAATTTCTGACGACGCTGGGCTAGATGCGTGCGGGAAACTGATATTATGCCAGCCATTCACACCCCTTTTTGATTGCAATCTAAATTCCTTGACAAGCTCGTATCATTATTAATTTCAGTAAACACTGTTGGCATCTTTGAGCCGCTCTCCTCAAGACTTTTTTTATTTTTAGTAACACTTTACAGTAACTACACAATGATTATGGCGCTAGTCATTATTCCTATTAAAGTTTCCGGTGTCCATTTTTAACTGACTGTAGTCTTTTTGACAAGTTATTTTTGAAGATTTTTCCTTAAAGATTACAAAATATTAATTGAGAGATGTGGGATTTTGCTTGCTTGACAAATAGAATGTGAAATGATAAACAAGTATTCCTGGATCTCTGTATACCTTGCTATAATTCATACCATTCAGACTCATCAGCTATCTAAACTGAGAACAATGAAAAATTGTAGCTTTTTTTACTTACTCCCTCAGCCATATAATTTTGTGGCAGGTCAAACAGAAGGGAGAGATTGTCAAAACCTCAATAGCAGGTGTAAAAAGGACAGATATGCTTAAGACCTGACGGGTCGAATGGCACGAATAAAAGATGAAACCCTTGCCAGCTATGGATATAGGGGACAGGGTGTAGGTTCGGAAAAAATCAAAAAAAGTAAAAATAAGTGCGAACATAAATAAAGTTATTCGTCACTATACCCCACACCCTACACCCCACACCCAAAAGCTTTGTAGATAATGGGTTTGCATTATCTTAGTGCCATTCGCTATTAGGATCAATTAAATCTCTACCATACTACTGACAGTAATCTGGAAAAAAGTGCTGTCTTTTGCAAGACACTACCACCTTGTGAGTCAATCCTGTATCTACATCCTAGATAGGGATTAATTGTATAAAAAATTCAAACTAAACTGCATCTACATAAATCTCTACATACATGAAAACGACATTAAATTTGTCACGTTTTTATAAAGCATGTAACCCTAGCTACACGCTAAATATAAGTAACGTACTAGATCGGCAGTATTACATAGATTTTGCTGATGTACGTGGTTGCAAGATTGTCGAAGAATTGCAACGAACTATCATTCGGATTTCTCCTGATGAGCCAACCTGTCAGTTATTTACGGGTCATATTGGCTGCGGTAAGTCAACGGAATTGCAGCGCCTCAAGACAGAATTAGAGTTGGCAGGATTTCATGTGGTTTATTTTGAGTCCAGCCAAGACTTAGACATGGCGGATATTGATATCAGCGATATTTTGCTGAGTGTAGCCCGTCAAGTCAGTGCCAGTTTAGAAAGTATTAGCATCAAACTCAAGCCTGGTTACTTTACTAATTTGTTTAAAGAAGTAGGCGATTTTTTGCAAAGCCCCATAGAGCTTTCTGGACAAGCAGAGTTGTCCTTGGGTATTGCCAAAATTACCGCCAAAACCAAAGATAGTACCCAGATGCGGAATCAACTAAGACAATATCTAGAACCACGTACCAATAGTATTTTGCAGGCGATTAACGAAGAGATTTTAGAAAAGGCTGTTGAACAGCTAAAGCTAAGGGGTCAAAAAGGACTGGTAGTGATTGTAGATAATTTGGATCGAGTGGATATGCGTCCTTTAGCATCCGGGCGATCGCAACCAGAATATCTCTTCATTGACCGAGGCGAACAGTTACGCCGACTTAAATGCCACCTAGTTTACACAATTCCCCTAACATTAATTTTCTCCAGTGAGTATGAGACACTGAAAAATCGTCTGGGGGGAGGAATTGCACCAAAAGTACTGCCGATGGTATTAGTGCGGCAAAGAGATGGCAGTGATTACGAACCAGGAATGTCACTAGTACGCCAGTTAGTTCTAGCTAGAGCTTTTCCAGAAGTTCCTTTGAGTAGCAGACTTTTATTAATTACAGAATTATTCGATCACTCCCAAACCTTGGATCGTCTATGCCGCGTTAGTGGTGGTCACATTCGTAACTTATTGGGCTTACTTTATAGCTGCCTGCAACGGCAAGATCCGCCTTTTTCTAGAGACTGCTTAGAAGCCGTGATTAAGGACTACCGCGACGATCTGCTATTAGCTATTGATGAGTCCCAGTGGGAATTATTGTTTGAAGTAGTACAGCAGCAGAGAGTTAAAGGTGAGTCTGACTATCAGAGCTTACTAAGAAGCATGTATCTGTTTGAATATCGCGATCCTACGGGGCGCTGGTTTGGTATCAGTCCAGCCTTGGCAGAAACAGAAAAAGTTTTGGCTTGGCAACAAAACAAGTAACAGTCAATTGTCATTTGTCATTGGTCATTTGTTAGTGAACTAATGACCAATGCCCCATATCCAATACCTAATGTCTAGCCCCATATCCAATGACTAATGACAAACAGCTACGCGTCTACACCAAAGAAAATCAACATACTTTGCAAAGATTGATTAGAGCGATCGCACTTTCAGAAGGTCAATTTGCTCTGATTTTAGTTCGATGCAACTATGGGCGATTACGCGAGCAAATGTTAGAAAATATTCGCTCGATCGCTAAAGAAATTAATATCAGAGAAATCGTTCTCAATCCATCAACTGCTTCTTTACATAGCACAATAATCTCAGAACTATCTTTAGATAATCCTGCCGTCCTTACAGACTCTTTACCGTCTGCTGTAATGATTTTCGGTATTGAGTCAACTACCGACCTAGAAAACTTACTTACAGGTATCAACCAAGCACGAGATATCTATGCTGCTACTTTTCCATTTCCAGTGGTGTTGTGGCTACAAGATGAAGTAGCATCATTGCTTTCAAGATTAGCGCCTGATTTCAAAAGCTGGGCTGCAACCACTATTAAATTTGAAATGACCAAAGCAGATTTAATTGCTTTGATCTCTCAAGAGGAAGAATCTCTATTTGACAAAGTTTTAGAAGCAGGTGCTGAAACGTTTTTATCTAACGCCTTCCTAGATTTAGATCCTAAGTCACAACACCGCCACGAAATAGAATCAGCCCGTAATGATTTACTACGCCTGTATGGCGTTAAATTAACACCAGGATTAGAAGCTAGTTTAGAATTTGTGTTGGGGCGAGATAAATACGCCAACGATCAAATTAATGGTGCTTTAGCAAATTATCAAAGAAGCCTAGCATTATGGCAGCAAGAAGCAAGGAGAGTAGCAGAGTGGGAGAGTAATTCTTCTTTGCCTCTCTCATGTCCTCAACCTATGTCACCCTCATCTTTACTCAAGCAAGCAATAGTACTATTCCACCTGGGGCTTTGTTATCACCGAATGGCAGACTTATACCAGAATACTAGTAGCTATTGCGAACATGCTCTGTCGTGGTTTAAACAATGTTTGGAGCTATTGGAAGAGGTACAAAGAGAAGACTTAGTTGCTAAATTTATTTTGCCTGCTTGTGAAATGCTGCAACGCTTACAAGCCTGGGATGAATTAAAAGAATTAGCTCAAAAGTCATTACACCTACATAAAACCTATGGAACTCCCGCACAAGTTGCTCAAAATTATGGTTTTTTGGCAAATGTGGCGGCTTCAGAATCGAATTGGGTACTGGCTCATGAATTAGCAAATACAGCGCTTTCTATCTCCGAAGAAGTAACACAAGTTTCTCTGCGAGACGCTTTGCGAAGACGACGACAAGAAAGTTGGTATCTTCTCTTGCTAGCACGCACACAACGGCATTTGGGTGAGTGCGAGGAAGCTATCAATAACTTGGAATGGGCGAGGGTAGTTTGTGAGCTACAACATCAGCCATTACTGTACTTAGAGATTTTAGAGGAACTGCGATCGCTTTACTTTTTTGAGTGTCATAACTATACAGAAGCTTTTAAGCTGAAGCAAGAAAAAATTAAAATAGAACATCAGTATGGCTTTCGTGCCTTTATCGGGGCAAGTCAATTACAGCCACAACGCCCTAGAATTAACCCAGTACTAGAACCTCACAAAATACCGTTTATTCCTGAAGAAATTGCTCAAGAAATATCTGCTTCTGGACGGCAACAAGATGTCAATCGTTTAATTGAAAGAATTGCCCGCGCTGACTACAAACTCACAGTTATTTATGGGCCATCAGGTGTAGGTAAAAGTTCAATTCTTAAAGCTGGTTTAGTCCCAGCACTCAAGGGAAAAGTTATCGGTGAACGCATTCCTATACCGATTGTTTTGTCTGTTTATACTGATTGGATAACAATCTTGAGCAACAGTATCAACCAAGCACTAGCATACACAGGAATATCGGTTAATATTGACTCTACACCCACCATAATATTAGAAAGAATTCGGCTAGCATCTGAACGCAATTATACAATAGTTATTATATTAGACCAGTTTGAAGAATTTTTCTTTGTTAGTAATCCTCCTACACAAAGAATAGAATTTTATAAATTTTTTAGTGAATGTTTAAATATTTCTTATGTAAAAATTATTCTTTCATTACGAGAAGATTACTTACATCATTTATTAGAGTTTGAACGTTTGAGTCAAAAAAATAGTACTGGCTTATATGATTTAGGAGTAATTAATAAAAATATTCTTGATAAAGATATTCGTTACTATTTAGGAAAATTTTCTAGCCGAGATGCCAAAGCCATAATTCACAGTCTTACTCAACGTTCACATTATGAACTAAGTGAGGAATTAATTAACCGATTAGTTCAGGATTTGACAGGAGAACTAGACGAAGTACATCCAATTGAATTACAAATAGTCGGTGCGCAACTACAAATAGAAAACATTACGACACTTGCAGAATATAAGCTTTGTGGTGGCTCGGCAAAATTGGTGGAACGCTGGCTGGGGGAAGTTATCAAAGACTGCGGTCAAGAGAACGAAGAGTTAAGTTGGAAATTATTATTTGAGTTAACAGATGAAAAAGGGACGCGACCTTTAAAAACTAAAGCTGATTTAGCGGCTGCATTAGTTAATAATTATGATATAGACACGATATCAAGCTTTGACAAAGTTGGAGAACTGATTTTAGAAATATTGGTGGGTTCAGGCTTGGTATTGCGAGTTAGAGAAGAGTTAGGCGATCGCTACCAGTTGGTTCACGATTATTTAGTTGAACCAATTCGCCAAAAGAACAACTATGGTATGCTCGCCGAATTAGAAAAAATCAAACTTGAAAAAACTAGAGCCGAAGCAGCCCAACAACTTAGTCAAAAGCAACTCAATTCGGTATTGCAACGACGACTGCGGGAAGCGCGGATAGCAGGTGCAATCCTAGCAATTATGGGGGGAACAATAGCATCATTATGGTGGCAAGCCGACTTACAAAAAAGAGCAGCAGTCCGCCAAACTCTACGAGCTGAGCGTAGTGAAACCAACTTGCGAATTAGTGCGATCACTGCTGCTAGTGAAGCTCTGTTTGCATCTAATAAAGAATTTGATGCCCTTTTAGAAAGTTTGCGGGCTTGGAGAGGACTTAAACAAGCAGATGGAGTTCAGCCAGATACCCGAATGCGCGTGGTAACAGCCTTGCAACAAGCAGTTTATGGGGTAACTGAGGTTAACCGCCTGGAAGGGCACACTGATATCGTCTGGGGAGTGGCTTTCAGCCCAGATGGTCAGTTGATAGCATCAGGTAGCCGAGATCAGACAGTGAAACTTTGGCATCCTGACGGTACTTTACTCCAAACCCTCAAAGGTCACACTGATGCTGTTAGTTGTATAAGTTTTAGCCCTGATGGTCAAACCCTAGCCTCCGCTAGCCTCGACAAAACAGTGAGAATCTGGCGCAAAAACTCGGTTACAGGTGAATTTGACCCCAAACCATATAAAACCCTGAGAGGACATGAAGATTGGGTTTATAGCGTCGATTTTAGTCCTGATGGCGAGTTATTAGTTACTGGCAGTAAGGATAAAACTATTAAACTCTGGCGCAAAGACGGTAGCTTAGTAAAAATACTGAGAGGACATCAAGGGTGGGTTAACTGGGTAAACTTCAGTCCTGATGGTCAATTCATCGCCTCAGCTAGCGACGACAAAACAGTGAAAATCTGGCGGCGGGACGGTAGCCTCGTAACAACTTTGCAGGGACATAAGCAAGGCGTGATTGTGTCTATTTTCAGCCCAGACAGTAAATTCCTGGCATCAGCCGGTCGAGATAAGACAGTGAAACTTTGGCGGCGGGAGAGTAGCAACACTAAAGACGGTTTTGACTTTTTTCCTTACAAAACTTTACGGCAGCATAACGGTACGGTGTGGAGCTTGAGCTTTAGTTCGGATAGTAAAAAGTTAGCTTCCGCAGGCGAAGACAATACCATAAATCTTTGGAGTATCACTGGTAATTTACTCAAAACCTTCAAAGGACACAGTGATGCTGTCGTTAGCATCGCTTTTAGTCCAAAAAACAAATTGTTAGCTTCAGGAAGTTTCGACAAAAGTGTGAAACTATGGAGTTTAGATGCTCCAAGACCGTCTATGCTTCAAGGGCATCGAGATCGAGTTTTGAGCGTTGCTTGGAGTCCCGACGGTCAGATGCTAGCTTCTGGTAGTAGCGATCGCACTGTCAAACTTTGGCAACGATACACCAGCAGTGGCGAGGTCAAAACTCGACTTTACAAAACTTTGGTGGGACACACAAATAAAGTTCCTAGTGTCAGTTTTGACCCAAAAGGTGAAATGCTGGCTTCAGGAAGTTATGACAAAACTGTGAAACTTTGGCGGCTTGACGGTACTTTAATCATGACTCTCCACGGACATAGCGATAGTGTCATGAGCGTCAATTTCAGCCCTGATGGTCAGTTCTTAGCATCAGCTAGCAAAGATAAAACAGTGAAACTTTGGAACCGTGAGGGCAAGTTGCTCAAAACCTTAGTGGGACATCAGGGTTGGGTAAATAGTGTCAATTTTAGCCCTGATGGTCAGGTTTTAGCCTCTGCCAGTGACGATCAAACTGTGAAACTTTGGCGGCGGGATGGTACTTTGCTCAAAACTTTCTCACCTCATGATAGCTGGGTATTGGGTGTCAGCTTTAGTCCCACTGACGAGTTGCTGGCTTCTGCTAGCTGGGATAACACCGTGAAACTGTGGCGACGGGATGGGACGTTGTTAAAAACTTTATTAAAGGGGTACAGTGATAGCGTCAATGCCGTGACTTTCAGCCCCAATGGTGAATTACTCGCCGCCGCTAGTTGGGACAGTACAGTGAAACTCTGGAGCCGTGATGGCAAATTAATTAAAAGTCTCAATGGGCATCGCGCTCCGGTATTAAGTGTCAGTTTTAGCCCAGATGGTCAAACACTAGCATCAGCTAGTGCTGACAACACGATAATTCTGTGGAATTTACATCTTGACGATCTGCTTGTTCGTGGTTGCGATTGGCTAGGTGATTACCTTAAGCACAACCACAATCTTGAAGAGCGCGATCGCCTTCTTTGTGATGGGATAACCCGTACAAACCCTTTTTAATTACGAATTATAAATTAGGTTGAAGCCTCAATGAGCAACCGCTCTTGGTTTAGCGGTTGATGAGGCGATCGGAGTTATTAATTCAGAGCTAGAAATAAATTTCGAGCTAATCAGTCAAAGGAGCGATCGCTCTCCAACACTTCATGGCTATTTTCTTCGGGAGCCTCTTGTGGCAAATTCGCTAAAAAGGCTTGTAACCTCATCCGCTCAATATAGGGCCAGCCTCCCTCAGACTCAATATCTTTCAGCAGTGAGTAAAGTTGGCGGCGGTTAACAGGCAAACTCTCTTGAAAAACCCCATCCCGGATCTCTCGGTGTAACTGCTCTAATTGCCTCAGCAAAGCCAAAAGAGCAACAGTATCGCCTTCACAAGCTGTAGCGGCATCATACACTACAGTTGCGATCGCTTGCAGTTTACCAGACAACTTCTCTGATTCAATATTTTTGTGATCGTTCATGCCACCTTTTCCGTATAAATGAGGTCAACTCAAATTTACCGGAGATTTTTAATTTTCCCTAGTTTGTCAGTTGTCTCCCTGTTATCCCATCTCCTGACTTGCCCTAGTCAGGGGTGAATATAACTAGATTTGTATCTTTATCAAAAGCAATTGCGATCGCTCCAAAAAGAGCGTAGTAACCTTTAGCATAGGCTCTACAGAAGCTAGATGCGATCGGGACGAGACTTTCTTGGATTTTGAGAACTTTGATTTTGAGTTAAAAAAAATCGTATGATCTGGCTGATTTACCCATCTAACAATGGGCTGTATGTAGTGGCGTCACATACATGATACAAAAAGACTTGGGCGACGCCGCTTTTGCGATCAGCAAAAGCAAAGTGCGAAGCAGACACCACTGTTCGCATTTTTCAAGGCACAAGCATTTATGCTTCTCTGTGTGAGGCTTACTCATACACTCGCCCAACTCTAAACAAATGCCACCAACAGTAAAACTGCTGGTTTTTTGCTCCCCTAGTGACACACATCCAAAATGGATGCACTGTGCTACTTAGTCTGGGGTCTACACCCCAAGCTCAAGATAGCGACACGTTTAACTACGTTTAGCAGAGAAAAGTTTGAGCAGCGTCTGATAACTAGACACCCGAACACTTGCTTCAACTCTCTTAATCAGAGCAAAGCCGTGTTTGAACAAAGGTAGCTTTTCGCAGAGTAGCGGCTTCTCATTAGAGATAAAAGCTTCGATGCAGTTTTACAACTTAGATATTAATTTTTGAGATTGAGGTTGACCATGAGGTATCGCGCTTTAATTGTTGCATTCTTGGCTTTGTGCCTGGGGCTAATAACCGCTTGTAGTGATGCTCCTGCTAGCAGTAGTGGTAGAGATGTACTGACTTACGATCAAATTCGCGGCACTGGCTTGGCTAACAAATGCCCCCAACTAGCAGAAACAAGCCGTGGTTCCTTTCCCATTGATTCTAGCCAGTCTTATACCATCAAAGAACTTTGCTTGGAACCAACTAGCTTCTTCATTAAAGAAGAACCTGCTAATAAACGGCAAGAAGCAGAATTTGTTGCTGGCAAATTGTTGACCAGATACACTTCCACTATTGACCAGGTGCAAGGTAATCTGAAAGTCAACGCAGATAATAGCCTGACTTTTACGGAAACTGATGGTCTTGACTTCCAAGCCATCACTGTGCAACTTCCTGGTGGTGAACGAGTACCTTTCCTCTTCACCATCAAAAATTTGGTTGCTCAAAGCCAACCCAGCTTGACTAGTATTAACACCTCTACGGACTTTGAAGGCAGCTTTAAAGTTCCTTCCTATCGTGGTGCTGCCTTCCTAGATCCCAAAGGTCGTGGTGTAGTCAGTGGCTACGATAATGCCGTAGCTCTCCCCGCCCAAGCAGATGATGAAGAACTTACCCGCACTAACGTCAAGCGTGCTGAAAATCTCAATGGCAAGATTTCTCTGCAAATCGCTAAAATAGACAGTTCTAGCGGTGAAATTGCTGGCACTTTCGAGAGCGAACAGCCATCTGATACAGATTTAGGTGCTGGCGAACCTAAAGAAGTCAAGATTCGTGGTCTATTTTATGGACGGGTTGAATCGACTCGTGGTTAAATCCTCGAATGTAAGGCAACTGACTGGCACTCAAAACGACAATTCTGTAAGTATCAGACTTGATCGCAAAAGTTAAACTATCCACCCTCTTTAAAAAAGAGGGTAGATAGATTTCTTACAAAAATGGGGATAAAGTTAAATCTGAGTAAAATTATGGGCAAAATAGCCCTGGCAATTGGAAAAATTTTTATCCCTCAGTCTTATGGGTCACTTGATTCATCCCCTTAACCTTTTTCCTTTCATTAAAACACTATAGACTTAAGTACAAAAAAGGGTGAGATGCCCTTTTTTTATTGGTTTGCGTAAATATACATAATATTTTTCTAAATTATTAGTAGTTTTTAACTATTGGATAAATCTCAGTTGAATGAGCACGTAATTTTACTGTAAATCCAACTTTTGCTTATCAAACAAAAGCTCGACTACTGTTGTTTCGTTTTCTAAATTAACTTCATCATTAATTAATTCAAGTTAAGTACAATCTCGGTTTGATATTTAGTGATTAATTTTATATTTTATTTCTATGTGGTTCTAAAAAAGCTACAGGTCATACCAAAGATAAATAACCAACTAAATAGCGATTTCGCTCATTTAAATTTTGCTCGATTGTCAAGTAACCTATGGAGTTTTGATAGAAAGTCTTTATTATCTACCATAGTATTTGCTAGGAAATATAACGCAATATTTCCTTTGATATCGTGCGATCGCAGCTTAATTTAAAAAGCGAATAATTGATTCTTTATTTGCTCAATAAACCCGGTGCTATGCCTACCACAGTCACCAATGAACTAAAGCACGAAATTTGGCAGTTGTTGCGAGAATATCAGCAATCTCCGTCAGAAAATACCCGCAATCAACTGGTAAAACTCAATTTTGGACTTGTGAGAAAAGAAGCTCACTATTGGACAAATCAATGTCATGAAACCTACGATGATTTGCTCCAAGTTGGATGTTTGGGTTTAATCAGAGCTATTGAAAGATTTGAAATTTCCAAGGGACATGCCTTCAGTTCCTACGCTCTTCCCTATATTCGGGGTGAAATTCAACATTATCTCCGAGATAAAGGTGTCACCGTGCGAATTCCTCGGAGATGGTTAGCGCTCCAACAGCAAGCAATAGGAGTATCACGTTCTTGGCGTGAAAAACACA
The DNA here is from genome assembly GCF_002246015.1 of Nostoc sp. 'Peltigera membranacea cyanobiont' 210A. Lineage (GTDB taxonomy): Bacteria > Cyanobacteriota > Cyanobacteriia > Cyanobacteriales > Nostocaceae > Nostoc. The sequence goes on along the minus strand of NZ_NOLJ01000005.1, from coordinate 53,379 downwards.
ATCGTCAACCAACCGACTCGGAATTAGCAGCAGCACTGGAAATTTCTCCAAACGAATGGCAAGAAATCAAATTAGCATGGGTCAATCGCGCTCCCTTGAGTCTTGATGTACCAATCCAAGATGGAGAAGAAGGTTCTACCTGCTTGGGAGAATTGGTTCCAGATCCTCACTATCGCAGCTTTCAACTGGCACAAGAAGATCAACTTCGCTTACAACAAGCGTTGGTTCAGCTAGAAAAACGCACCCGCGATGTGTTGGAATGTGTGTTTTTGCAAGATTTGACCCAAAAACAAGTTGCAGAACATCTGGGCATCAGTGTAGTAACGGTTTCCCGTAGAGTCAAGAAAGGACTGGATTTGATGAAAGAGCTTATGGGTGTGGCAGAAGATTGACTGCAAACAAACAACAGACCGCAGTTATACTGGGTATGCAGTGCTAAAAATAACCCTTAAAATGTAAAAAATTAGGTTATAAAGGGAACATACTTTGCCTTTAATCCAAATTATAGGCATTGTTTATTTCCACTTTTCAATTTTCCAATGGCTTTTGAGAAAGGCTCATGGGCATAACTTCAAAAATTACAATTGCAGCTATTCTAACTTTGGCGATCGCCGGATGTGCTTCTGAAGATACACAACAAGCTATCAATCCTGTGCCAATTCCCAAAATAGCAAAAAAGTCGCCACCAGCGGCTCAATCCTTTAAGAATCCAGTGATACCGGCTAAACAGGTCTCACAAGTTAATCTTGCATCTGTTAGCTTGATTCAATCCACTAATGCTACAGAGCGGAGACGGGAACTTGTGGTATCAAAAGCTCGAAGCGATCCTTTTGCACAACTTTTCGGGCAGACTGTTCTGGGAATGTCTAAAACATCTGGAAGACCAGTTCCCGTGTTGCCTAAGCTACCTACTGCATCACTAACAGTACGAAAACTACCAACACGCAGCATCGCTTTAAATCCAAAGAAAAATAACCTTTCTTCCCTACCAAAAAAAGTCAATCCTAAAAAAGTCAATCCTACCTTGACTTCAGTGTTGCCTAAAGTTTTGCCTCAAGTTGTCCCCAACCCCACTTTAGTCTCTGTATTGCCACCACCAGCACAGCCTGATTTAGCAAGGGCAGTGGTTGTGACTGGTGTAGTTCTAATTAGTAAAGAACCACAAGCAATTATCAAAGTACCGGATGAGCCGACAAGTCGGTATGTACAGGCGGGACAGCGATTAGCAAATGGCGTACTGATTAAACGTATTGAAATGAATCAGGGCTACAACCCCATCGTGATTTTGGAACAATATGGTATTGAAGTTGCCAAAATGGTAGGGGAAGGGACTGTCAAATCAACGTCGTCAGCTGCATCTGCTACCGGCAATGCTATTTCAGTGACAACGCCCCTCCAAAATACCTTTAATGTGGGAGCTTCATAAAGATGGAGACTAAGGAAAAAGTTGAATTCGCTGGTTTGCCTTTAGCTGTTTATAGAGAAATAGCAGCTCATTTACGTCAAGTCGAAGGGGTGGAAGTGGATTTAATTCCCCAGTCATCCCAACAGTTTGATTACAATCAAAGTCAAATTGATGGCTTGAGCCTTTCGTGGACACCAAACTCTAGCTTAGAAAATCGGCAACGAGTTAACCAGATTTTGGCTTACTATCAAAATCGCTATATGAATCCTATTTGATTTTTTGATTTGTGAGAATTGCAGCCCACAGAACCCCGACTTATTAAAGAAGTTGGGGTTCTTGTTGTTCGCAAATCATTCTGAAGTTGATTCCACAAAGCAGCGATGTCTCCGACGGGCTACGCCTACGCAGTAAGCATTATTTAACATAGGTTTATAAAGAATACTGTCTAACGACCTCACAACACCCAGCAAGGTGAGGATTTCAAAAAGCAACGTTATGATAATTAATGCATTAATCGAGCTTGGGTCTAATAATAAATAAGTTGGCAGAAATTTACCTCCAGAGTACGGAGACGATTAATCGCCTCTGTACAGCAGTCAAAAGCCATTGCTCTTGAGTGTATATTTAGGTGCTGCGTCCAACCAAAATCAGCCGTTGTACAAATTTCCATAAGGATAATTCAAGTGACTAGGACTAATTCAGACTTTCTTTCTTCCAGCGATCCGGCGATCGCAGGGTTAATCAACGACGAACTACAGCGTCAACGAGATCACTTGGAGTTGATTGCTAGTGAAAACTTTACGTCTGCTGCTGTACTGGCGGCTCAAGGTTCGGTACTGACAAATAAATATGCTGAGGGTTTACCTGGCAAACGCTACTATGGCGGTTGTGAGTTTATCGACAAAATCGAGCAACTAGCGATCAATCGCGCTAAACAGATATTTGGTGCTGCTCATGCGAATGTGCAACCCCATTCTGGCGCACAAGCCAATTTTGCTGTGTTCCTGTCTCTGTTGGAACCAGGGGACAAAATTATGGGGATGGATTTGTCTCATGGGGGACATCTTACCCACGGTTCTCCTGTAAATTTCTCAGGTAAGTGGTTCCAAGTTAGTCATTACGGTGTCAGTCAACAAACAGAACAACTTGACTACGATCAAATTCGCGAGCTGGCGCTGAGGGAGCGTCCTAAGCTCTTGATTTGTGGTTATTCGGCTTATCCCCGTGTAATTGACTTTGAAAAGTTCCGTAGTATTGCTGATGAAATCGGCGCTTACTTACTTGCCGATATTGCTCACATTGCTGGTTTAGTTGCCACTGGTCTTCATCCCGATCCCATTCCTCACTGTCACGTAGTAACAACAACTACCCATAAGACTCTACGCGGGCCTAGAGGTGGTTTAATCTTGACCGGCGACGCAGAACTAGGTAAAAAGCTAGATAAATCTGTTTTTCCTGGCAGCCAAGGCGGGCCATTAGAACACGTTATTGCTGGTAAGGCAGTAGCTTTTGGAGAAGCCCTCAAGCCTGAGTTTAAAACTTATTCTGCCCAAGTGATTGAAAATGCTCGTGCTTTGGCCGAACAACTCCAAAACCGTGGTTTAAAGTTAGTATCTAACGGCACTGACAATCATTTGATATTAGTAGATTTACGCTCTGTAAGTCTAACTGGTAAGCAGGCAGATCAGCTAGTCAGTACTGTGAATATTACTGCGAACAAGAATACTATTCCCTTTGATCCGCAGTCGCCATTTGTTACCAGCGGTCTGAGGTTAGGTTCGCCAGCAATGACCACACGGGGCTTAGGAGTAGCAGAATTTACTGAGATTGCCAATATTATTAGCGATCGCTTACTTTCTCCAGATTCCGACGTAGTAACCCAAGATTGTCGGCAACGGGTAGCAGCATTGTGCGATCGCTTCCCCTTATATCCTCACCTGGAAATTCCTGTACCAGCATTAGCCTGACATGATAGTTAGGAGTTAAGAATTAGGAGTGATGAGTTTTAAATATTGAACTCCTAACTCCTAACTTCTAACTCCTAACTTTTAACTTCTAACTCCTAACTATTCCTTCTAATGAGTGCAGAAATTATTTGTGTTGGTACTGAACTATTGCTAGGAGATATCCTCAATGGCAATGCTCAATTTTTGGCGCAACAATTAGCGCAATTAGGTATTCCCCACTACTATCAAACAGTGGTTGGAGATAATCCAGAACGGTTGAAGCAAGTTATAGAAATTGCTATTTCCAGAGCGCAAATTCTCATTTTCACTGGTGGACTTGGCCCCACACCAGACGATCTAACTTGCGAAACCATCGCCGATTTTTTTAAAGTTCCATTGGTAGAACGTTCTGACATCATCGAAGACATAACCCAGAAATTCGCCCAACGTGGTCGGGTTATGTCACCAAGTAACCGCAAGCAGGCTTTGATTCCCCAAGGTGCAGAAATTCTACCCAACCCCACTGGAACAGCACCCGGCATCATTTGGCAACCTCGTCCTGAAATCACGATTTTTACCTTTCCCGGTGTTCCCAGTGAAATGCACGTGATGTGGGAAGAAACAGCTGTGCCATTTCTCAAAAGTCAAGGTTGGGGTAAAGAAATTATTTACAGTCGGAGTTTAAAGTTTTGGGGTATTGGTGAATCTGCTTTAGCGGAAAAGGTTGCTTCCTATTTAAAGTTGCCAAATCCCACAGTCGCCCCTTATGCAGGTAAAGGGGAAGTAAGATTGCGAGTTTCTGCAAAAGCAAATTCAGAAGCAGCCTCAGAAGCCCTAATTGCGCCCATTGAAAAACAACTTAAAGAAATTGCCGGACTGGATTTTTATGGCGTTAATAATGATACTCTGGCTTCCGTAGTCGGTCAGTTGTTGCGGGCATCAAAAGAAACGCTTTCAGTGGCAGAATCTTGTACAGGCGGCGGTTTAGGGCAAATGTTGACCGAGATTTCTGGGAGTTCTGATTACTTTTGGGGTGGAGTAATTTCTTATGACAATTCGGTGAAGGTTAGGCTATTGGGGGTTAACCAGGAAGATTTAGATAAATTTGGGGCGGTAAGTGCTACTGTTGCAGAGCAAATGGCTGTTGGAGTCAAAACCCGCCTTGCAACAACTTGGGGACTGAGTATTACTGGAATTGCTGGCCCAACCGGAGGGACAGATACGAAGCCAGTGGGTTTAGTTTACATTGGTTTAGCTGGGCCAAAGGATGAAGTGACAAGTTTTGAGTATCAGTTTGGTACTGTGCGAGGACGCACTCTAATTCGTCATGTGAGTGCGAATGCAGCGTTGGATAATCTGCGCCGGAAGTTGTTGACGAGGTAGCAGGTATATTATGTTATCGAACAGAATTCAGGAGTCAGGAGTCAGAATGGGCTAAACCTTAGCTATCCGCTAACAGCAATGTTTTCTGACCGAAAAAGCGGATAGCGCCGCGTTAGCGAGTCCGCGTTCGCTTTTAGCGTCTCGTAGAGAGCGTCTGAATAATCGGCGTTTTTGCACCACCACCAAATTGAAAATTGGGTAGTGCAACAATTCCTGCATCGGTCTGAATCCCCGACTTATAGCGACGCGGAAAGCGAGTCTTCTCCCTTGGCGCTAGCCTCTCTCTTTGGGAGAAGGGGAGAGGCTAGCGCCAAGGGCGAACGAGCGTCACGAGCGTCTTGATTCTGACTCCTGTTAGCGCAGCGGGGCGTAACTTATATCTTGCACCTCTACGTATGAACCCAGGTGAACTAAAAAGATGCGCGATAAAACTACCTCGTTTTTATGAGTTTTCAACGCTAAATCAAGCCTTTTAGTTTTTTACTGAGTAATAAAATTACATCAAGTTTTCTTGGTGCAAGATATGAGGTAAGCCCATTCTGACTTCTGAATTCTTCTTCAATTCTGTGATTTCTGCACCCCTTTTCCAAGGGATTTCTAATTGAAACTCAGCATTGGCTTTGTAGTAGGTGTAGCACTCATCAGATGCTGGACTGAAGAAAAAATTAGAACGCAAAGGCCCCAATCGTAAAAAGTCAGTTGCGATGGCGTAACCGCCTGCTGGAAGCGATCGCAAGTGGATTCACTCAAGGGCGATCGCTAACTTTCCTCTGGGTGCGTTAGCGTAGCTCACCGTAAGTATCGCCCATATAGAAAAACTGTAAACTGTTGAATTCGATCTTTAATTACCAGGAAATAATCTTTACTCAAAATTCAATCTATCAAAATAGTGAATTCTTTTCATAACTATTGATGCGAGAACTTCTATCTAGGGATCGATATGACTCATAAGCTAAATGAAGTAGAAATAGTATACTAAATCACATGAGATTGTATTGTATGAAATCCAATTATGTTGCAAAACAGCTTTCCACCGTAAAACGCTGGATGGCGACAACGCTGTTTTGTATGTTAGCAATCGCTTTCGTTTGGCAAGGTGCATTTTTCTCGAACACCTCAGCAATGGCTGATCCCGCAGCAACCTTGATTGCATCATCAGACGCAGGCGATCGCGCTCAAGATAAAGCCAGTAGAGATGCTGGACGAACCAAAAATTTCATTGATGATACGGCAGATAAAGTTAAGGACGCTGCCAAGAGCAATGCCAGTAAAGTTGATCAATCAACAGACAATGGTAGTTTTGTTGAGCGCAAAGCCAAGAAAGATGCCGCTACAATTCAGAAAAGAGCAAATGAAGATGCATCTCGGACTAAAGAAGCAGTAGACAACACCAAGAATGTTGTTGAACGTACTGTTGATAGCATCAAAGATGCTTTTGGTAAATAGAGATATAGATATAGCAATCCTATTGGATTTGTAAAAATCGAAAGCTTTAAATTTCCGACTTCTTTAAGAAGTCGGAAATATTGTTGTTTACGAATAATTTTGAAAAGTCTGAGGTTATGTGAATATTATTACAGCAATTTGCAGGTAGTTAAGCATTATGGTAGGGTAACACAGCTAGCTCTGCTTCACTACAGGGAATTATAGTTAAAATCTACTAATTACCCAAATATGATATTTAGATAACATAATCGAGTAGCTTTAGATACATATTTTCATAGCTATAGGAACTTGCGATCGCTGATAAAATTAGCTGTTGTCACCGCACAAGAGAAGCAACTATTGTTAAATATTTGCCAGCAATTATGCTAGATATATAGTTATAAATAAAATATTTGACTTTCTTTTGTACTAACTTAAGATGGCGAAATCGAGTAATCTGCTTAGGGAACTACCGCAAATTACTCTTAGAAAAATTGTTTTTCTATACGGACTAAAAACAATTTTTAAGTAGCATTACTTATAGCCAAATGTGTTATAACATTAACTGATTGCAATTTAATTTGACGAATTGTTAATGTATAACAAACTTTTCGCCATTAACAATTAAGAAGTTATACTTTCCACTACAACTTAGTAACAATGTAAGAGTTTGATTCTGTGGACAACCCGACCGTGGGAAAATCAAAATACCGAGACTCGAAGTTAGAGAGGAAAACCTTATAATATGCATCTGAGCGAAATCACCCATCCTAATCAGTTGCACGGTTTATCTGTTCGCCAACTGCAACAGATTGCCCGTCAGATTCGAGATAAGCATCTTCAAACAGTAGCAGTTAATGGTGGACACTTGGGTCCAGGGTTGGGTGTTGTCGAATTAACACTAGGACTTTACCAAACACTGGATTTAGATCGGGATAAAGTGATTTGGGATGTAGGACACCAGGCTTATCCCCACAAACTGCTTACAGGACGTTACGATCGCTTCCACACCCTCAGACAAAAGGACGGAGTTGCAGGCTATCTGAAACGGGGTGAAAACAAGTTTGATCACTTTGGGGCTGGACACGCTTCTACAAGTATTTCAGCAGCATTGGGCATGGCTTTAGCGCGAGACTTGAAAGGAGAAAAATTTAAAGCTGTTGCTGTGATTGGGGATGGCGCACTGACTGGGGGTATGGCTTTAGAAGCGATCAACCATGCCGGACACATGCCGAAAACTAACTTGTTGGTTGTTCTCAACGACAACGATATGTCCATATCTCGCAACGTCGGCGCGATTCCCCGCTATCTCAACAAAATGCGCCTCAGCCAACCGGTGCAATTTATTAAAGATAATCTTGAGGAACAGTTTAAGCAAATTCCCTTCGTGGGTGAATCCCTGTCACCCGAACTCGGACGCATCAAAGAAGGTATGAAGCGCTTGGCTGTTCCGAAGGTAGGTGCAGTTTTTGAAGAACTCGGCTTTACCTACATTGGGCCAGTGGATGGGCATAATCTCGAAGAATTGATTGCCACTTTCCAACAAGCACATCAGATAATAGGCCCAGTCTTGGTACACGTGGCAACAGTGAAAGGCAAAGGTTATGAAATTGCCGAACTAGATCAAGTTGGCTACCACGCCCAAAGCCCCTTCAACGTAGCAACTGGCAAAGCCATTCCTTCTAATAAACCCAAACCCCCAGCTTATGCCAAAGTCTTTTCTCACACTCTGGTAAAACTTGCCGAACAAAACCCCAAAATCGTCGGCATTACTGCGGCTATGGCAACAGGGACGGGTTTAGATAAGCTTCAAGCAAAACTGCCGCATCAATATATAGATGTCGGTATTGCGGAACAACACGCGATTACTCTAGCAGCAGGACTTGCAACTGAAGGGATGCGACCTGTAGCTGTTATTTATTCTACCTTCCTGCAACGCGCCTACGACCAAATAGTTCACGATGTCTGCATCCAAAACCTGCCAGTATTTTTCTGCTTGGATCGGGCAGGAATTGTCGGTGCTGATGGTCCCACTCACCAAGGTATGTATGACATTGCCTATCTGCGTTGCATTCCCAACATAGCAATAATGGCACCCAAAGACGAAGCAGAACTGCAAAGCATGATAGTAACTGGTGTTAACCATACCAGTGGTCCCATCGCAATGCGTTATCCTCGTGGCAATGGCTACGGTGTCCCCCTGATGGAAGAAGGTTGGGAACCTTTGGAAATCGGCAAAGGCGAGATTCTGCGTACAGGCGATGATGTGTTAATTGTTGCTTATGGCACAATGGTCTATCCAGGAATGCAAGCTGCTGAAATTCTCAGCGAACATGGCATTGAAGCAACTGTAATTAATGCCCGTTTCGTTAAGCCGTTGGATACCGAGTTGATTTTACCTTTAGCGAAGAAAATCGGCCGTGTTGTCACCTTAGAAGAAGGCTGTGTAATGGGTGGCTTTGGTAGTGCGATCGCGGAGGCTTTACTAGATGCAGATATTCTTGTTCCTGTCAAGCGATTTGGTGTACCAGATGTATTGGTAGATCATGCTGAACCCAATGAATCTAAGACAGAACTAGGTTTAACTAGTCATCAAATAGCAGAGAGAGTATTGCAAGCTTTCTTTAAGCAGCAAGTATCTGCATCTGCTGTAGTTTAGTTTACTTATCAACAGTATTATCTAAAAATAACCCCTATAACAGGGGTTATTTTTGTGAGAATATTAGCGATCGCTATTTCTACTCACTCTTCACCAATTGCAATAATTTGATAATTACATCGTTTCCTGTGTCTGGGGATTGAACATCAAATCTTTCCCCGCCTTGTTTTGTTCCAGACGCAAACAATAGCTGATTTTACGGTAGGGGCAATTCATGAATTGCCCCTATCTGGCTGGAAAAAATTTTTACTTATATAACAGATGTACGAAATATTTATAGAGTTTTAAATAATGCCCCGGATTTTTGACAATATTGATTTATCATTGCTACCGATTTTACGAGAAACCCTCAAAATCTCTTATCGGGCAGATTTTTGCGTTGGCTACTTCAACCTCAGAGGTTGGCGAAGAATTGATGATTTAATTGAACAGTATGTTGGTAGTGAAAATGCTTGTTGTCGTTTGCTAATAGGGATGCAAAGCTTACCCAGTGATGAAGTTCACGCGGCATTTTCTCTTAGTAATGGTGATGGACGGATTGACAACAGTAGCATTGTGCGGTTTAAAAAACGCATGGCGGCGGAATTTCGTCAGCAGTTGACTATCGGTGCGCCGACTAATCAGGATGAAGCGGGGTTGCGGCGGTTAAGTCATCAGCTAAAAACTCAGAAACTAATTATTAAACTGTTTTTGCGCCATTCTCTCCACGCCAAGTTATATCTTGTGCATCGCCATGACCCTAACACTCCCACAGTGGGATTCTTGGGTAGTAGTAATTTAACCCTTCCGGGACTGGCGAAACAAGGGGAGTTGAATGTTGATATTTTAGACCACGATGCGTGTAATAAACTGCAAAAGTGGTTTAGCGATCGCTGGCAAGATTACGGTTGTGTAGATATTTCTCAAGAATTGGCGGAAATTATTGATCAGAGTTGGGCTAGACAAGAACTAGTTTCGCCTTACTACATCTACCTGAAGATAGCTTACCACTTATCCCATGAAGCGATCGCCGGACTTTCAGAATTCCGCATCCCCCGCGAATTTAATAATTTATTTGATTTCCAAAAAGCTGCCGTACAGCTAGCAGCCCGTCATGTAACTAGGCGTGGTGGCGTATTAGTGGGTGATGTGGTCGGTTTGGGCAAAACTTTAGTTGGAACTGCTTTGGCGAAGATATTACAAGAAGATTGTTTTTTAGAAACACTAATTATTTGCCCAAAAAACTTAGTGTCAATGTGGCAAGAATATGTAAATAACTATCGGCTACTTGCCGAAGTTATGCCAATTAGTCAAGTACAAAATAAGTTACCAAAACTCCGCCGTTACCGAGTTGTGTTAATTGATGAAAGTCACAACTTACGGAATCGCGAAGGCAAACGTTATCGAGCAATTACAGAATATATTGCTACTAACGAAAGTAAATGTATATTATTATCAGCTACTCCTTACAATAAAAGTTATCTTGACCTTTCCGCGCAACTCCGGCTATTTGTGCCAGAAGACCAAGATTTAGGATTAAGACCAGAAGCTTTAATTAATGAACTTGGTGGCAGTTCTATAGGAGAATTAGAGTTTATTAGAAAGCATCAATGTTCTGTGCGTTCTTTAGCTGCTTTTGAGAAAAGCGAACACCCTGATGACTGGCGAGAATTGATGAAGCGTTATATGGTGCGACGCACTCGCTCTTTTATTAAAGATAATTATGCCCACACAGATGAAACAGGGCGGAAATATTTAGAATTTGCTGATGGGAGACGTTCTTATTTTCCCCAGCGTTTACCTCGCAGTCTTAAGTTTCCTTTACAAGGTTCTAACACTGACTTTTATTCTCGTCTTTACTCGGAGTTAGTAGTAGAAGTTATTAATCAACTTAATTTACCTCGCTATGGGCTAGGAAATTACGTTATTGCTAAACCCAAACTGCCACCCACAGACACAGAGCAGCGTTTTCTTAATAGCTTATTTCGTGGCGGTAGGAGGTTAATGGGTTTTTCTCGCACTAATTTATTTAAACGTTTAGAAAGTAGCGGTGTTGCTTTTATTCAATCAATTGAACGTCATATATTACGGAACTTCATTTATTTATATGCCCTAGAAAATGGGCTTGATATTCCCATTGGAACTCAGGAAGCTGAGTTATTAGATACAAGTAATAATGATGAAGATGCTGATTCTGTGGCAGCAGCTTTGTTTGATACAGAAACCGAAGAAGATGATTCTGACCTAACCCCCCAACCCCCTTCCCTACTAGAGAAGGGGGAGAATTCAAAGCCTCTCTCCTTGCAGGAGAGAGGTTTGGAGAGAGGTTTTCCAGATGAAGATGAGAAAGCATCTAAAACAGAAAAACTTTTTCGTCAAAGAGCAGAATCAATTTATCAAGAATATACAACTCGATATCAACGAAGATTTAAGTGGTTGAGGTCTACACTTTTTGATATTAAAAAACTGAAACGGGATTTGTTAGAAGATGCCAAAGCACTGATTAATATACTGCAACAGTGTGGCGAGTGGAATCCCCAAAAGGATGAAAAACTTGCAGCTTTAATTAAACTGCTAACAAAAACTCACCCTCAAGATAAAGTACTAATTTTCACTCAGTTTGCTGATACAGTCCGCTACCTTGAAGATAATTTGCAGTCGAGTCATATTACTAATGTAGCTGGGGTAACGGGACAATCTAAAGACCCCACAATAATGACGGGAAGATTTAGCCCTGTGAGTAATGGAAAACGCGAGCAAATTTCATCATCAGATGAGTTGCGTATTTTAATCGCCACAGATGTTTTGAGTGAAGGTCATAATTTGCAAGACTGTGCAATTATCGTCAATTGGGATTTACCTTGGGCAATTATTCGCTTAATTCAACGCGCCGGAAGAGTAGACCGCATTGGACAAAATGCTGATAAAATTCTTTGTTATTCTTTTTTACCAGCCGAGGGAGTAGAACGCATTATTAATTTGCGGGGACGACTCCGTAAACGACTACAAGAAAATGCGGAAGTGGTGGGAACTGATGAAGCTTTTTTTGAAGATGATGATGCACGGGTAATTCTCGACCTCTACAACGAGAAATCTGGAGTTTTAGATGGTGAAGAAGATACAGAAGTTGATTTGACTTCAGAAGCATTTCAAATTTGGAAAAAAGCCACCGATAATAATCCAGGTTTGAAAAAAACGATTGAAGAAATGCAAAATGTGGTTTATTCTACCCGCGCCCATACTCCGCAGCCTGTGCAACCAGAGGGGGTATTGCTTTATATGAAAACCACCGAGGGAAATGATTCTTTGATTTATGTTGACCGCGATGGAAATAGCGTGACTCAATCACAATTAGCGGTGCTTCGGGTAGCGGCGTGCGAAGAATCTACCCCAGCGATACCGAGAGATAAACAACATCACGAGTTAGTAAACAAGGGTGCTGAATTGATTGCTGAAGATGAGAAAAATGCCGGGGGTCAATTAGGGCGACCATCAGGTGCAAGGTTCCGCAGTTATGAACGACTAAAGAGTTATGTTCAAGAAATGAAAGGAACATTATTTGTTAGTGAAGAACTTTTAAAAGCAATTGATGAGATTTACCGTTATCCTTTGCGACAGTCAGCTATTGATAGTCTTAATCGTCAACTGAGAAGTGGCATTAATAATCAGCAGTTGGCTGAGTTAGTTGTTGCGTTACAGATGGATGACCGTTTGTGTATTGTAACTGAAGAACTAGAGAAGCGAGAACCTCAAATTATTTGTTCATTAGGATTATTTTCTAACTCGTAATTAAAGCAATAGACGCGATAAATCGCCGTCTCTACAAAGGACTAACTATTGTAGAGACGGCGATTTATCGCGTCTTTATTATCCGCAACACACCCTACAAAGGTTTAAAGATATAATTAAAATATTTTATGAGGAATTTTTATGGTTATATTATCATCTAATCTTTCTTTAACAGAGTTTCTGCAATTACCAGAAACTAAACCAGCTAGTGAATATATTGATGCAAAAATCTACCAAAAACCAATGCCGCAGGGAAAACATAGCAGAATCCAAACTCGTTTATCAACCGAGATTAATCAGGTAAGCGAACCTGAGCAAAAAGCTTTAGCATTAACTGAATTACGCTGCACATTTGGAGGACGTTCTTTAGTTCCAGATATTGCTGTATTTGAGTGGTCACGGCTTATTGTTGATGAAGATGAGGAAATTGCCAATAAGTTTGAAACTTATCCAGATTGGATAATTGAAATTTTATCACCTGACCAATTTCCTAACCGGGTGATTGATAAAATTATTTTTTGCATTAATCATGGGACAAAATTAGGTTGGTTTATTGACTCTAATGATAAATCGGTGATGGTATTTCAACCTAATAAATTGCCAGAAGTAAAATATAATAATGATAAATTGACTGTTCTTGATGTATTAACAGATTGGCAAATTACGCCAGCAGATATATTTAGTTGGTTAAAGGTTAAATAATAAAAAAATTGTAGGTTAGGTGGAGGCTTTGCGTAACCCAACATCCTGATATTTGTTGGGTTGCGCTCCGCTCCACCCAACCTACTTCTCCTAACCAATACGTATTTTTCACCCCACCCTAACCCTCCCCTTATAAAGGGGAGGGAACCGGATTTTCTTGTTTCCCCCTTTATAAGGGGGGATTAAGGGGGGTAATAATTTGATTCAAATCACTACATACCACTTTTTAAACATCCTCTAAGGCTTTTGGTAAAATCATAACTCAATCAATAAATCGATAAAAGTTACAAATATCTTTTTCTTGCAATCCTAATTCATACAATCGGCGAATCAAGCTAAATTTCCAAGCTTTACTTTTACTCCTCAACTTACGCGTTACACCCAATGGCAATAGACGCGATGAATCGCCGTCTCTACAATAATCAGCCCTTTGTAGAGACGGCAATTTATCGCGTCTTTGTTATATTACGTAAAACACCGAAATTAGAAAGCAAACTGGGGTTTGAGAAAGTAAAAGCTCATTTTGCTTGCGGAAAACACCAAAATGAGAAAGCAAACTGGAGTTTGAATAAGTCAAAGCTTATTTTGCTTGCGGAAAACACTAAAATGAGAAAGCAAACTGGGGTTTGAGAAAGTAAAAGCTTATTTTGCTTGCGGAAAACACCAAAATGAGAAAGCAAAAGCTTCTTTTGAATAAGTAAAAGCTTATTTTGAGAAAGCATTTCAGTGTTTTGAGAAACTAAACAGACATTTTTATAAAGCAATTAGGCGTTTTGATAAAGTAATCAGCAAATATACTTGACAATAAAAAATCCCGGCTGCACAAATAAACCCAACGTTTAGAAAAATTGATAATTGTTCCGTATAATTTCTCAGCCTAATTAAATGTAAAGGATTTATAAAGTATAAAAAGCATGGTAAAAATTTAACTCTTATAAACAGGGTTTCTTAAAGTCCGCCAGCGCAGACTTAATTTTTAAAGCCACAGATTTATTTTCTGAATGGCAAATTTACCATGCTTGGTTTTTATTTTCCAAGCATGGTAACTTTATGTCACTCAATTTTCAACGAACACGCGATTTACTCTCTAAGTTCAAATTTAGTGATTTATTTATAGAAGAATTAGGTTGGTCTAAACCCTCAAGACAAAAACCTGAAACCTTAAAGATTGATAACAAAACCTATAAATACCAGAAGATTGCTGAACTTTCAGGGGTTGCAATCTTTGAAGTCACCGCAGCAGATGGAAACATACCAGAAGCTAAAGTGAGAGTTGCTATTCATCAAGAAGTTACTAAACTTATAAATGAAAATCTCCTAATTTTTATTACTGAAGAACGCACGCGTAGTCTTTGGTATTGGGTGAAACGAGAAGGAAGTAAAAGCTACGTTCGTGACCATTTATATGTAAAGGGTCAACCAGGAGACTTATTTTTAAGCAAGCTTGGTTCTTTAGTTATTGATATTACTGAATTAGAGCATGGGGAACCGACTGTTGTCGAAATTGCTTATAAACTACAACGCGGTTTTGATGTTGAGCCAGTAACTAAGAAGTTTTACAAGGAATTTCAAGAGCAACACCAGAAGTTTTTGCTCTTTGTTAAAGGAATTGATAATGACACAGATAGACGTTGGTATACATCGGTAGTTCTCAATCGCCTGATGTTTGTTTATTTTCTCCAGCGTAAGGGTTTTATTGATAATAAAGATTTAAATTATCTGCAAAATAAGCTTGAGCAAAGTAAACAAAAAGCTGAAAATCATTTTTATGGTGAATTTCTCAAGGCTTTGTTTTTTGAAAGCTTTGCTAAACCTGAGTTTGAACGCGATTTATCTGTACAAGAATTGGTAGGAAAGGTTAAATATCTGAATGGTGGATTATTTCTCAAGCATCATATTGAAGAGAAATATCAAATTTCTATAGTTGATGAGGCGTTTGAGCAAGTTCTAGATTTATTTGGGCGTTATTCTTGGAATTTGGATGATACGCCGGAAGGAAAAGACGATGAGATAAATCCTGATGTCTTGGGTTATATTTTCGAGAAATATATTAATCAAAAAGCTTTTGGAGCGTATTATACTAGACCGCAGATTACAGAATATCTTTGTGATAGAACTATCCACAAGTTAATTGTAGACCGCGTGAATGATGCGCTGTCTGATAAGTATAAGCCATTTGAAGATATTAACGAACTTCTTATCAAACTGGATACAAATGTTTGTCGTCTACTAATGGATGATATTCTTCCTAATTTATCAATTCTTGACCCAGCTTGCGGTTCTGGTGCTTTTCTTGTGGCGGCGATGAAAACGCTCATCCAAGTTTATAGTGCGGTGTTCGGGACAATTAAATTGATGGATGATGGGATTCTCAAAACTAAGCTTGAAGATATAGAAAATTCCCATCCATCACTACCTTATTTTATCAAAAAGCGGATTGTTTCTGATAACCTCTATGGTATAGATATCATGGAGGAAGCAACGGAAATTGCTAAACTGCGTCTTTTCTTAGCGTTGGTTTCTTCTGCTAACGATGTGGAAGAGTTAGAGCCTTTGCCTAATATTGATTTTAATATTATGGCGGGTAATTCACTGATTGGTTTAATTAAAGTTGATGATACTGCTTTTGATGCGGTGGGAAATTCACTACAAGGAAATCTATTACAGTCTTTAGCCGCAGATAATTATAAGAAGATTTTAGAAGATAAAAATGAATATGTAAAATCATATAAACAACACGCTTTTATTCTTGGAAAAGAACAACTTAGTGGTGGGATAGATGGAAGCTTTCAAAAAACTCGCTTAGAGATGTTACGGACTCCAATTGATCAACTTAACAGGAAATCGCAAGAAAAGTTAAATCTTTTGCTGTTGGATGAGTTTAGTAAGCGTTTGGGTATCAAGTATGAAGAGGTTCAGTTAACTGGAAAATCACAGAAGCGGGTTTTGAAGGTTGAGGATATTGCAGCTTTGAAGCCGTTTCACTGGGGTTATCATTTTGACAAGGTTTTAGAACACGGTGGTTTTGATGCAATTATCACTAATCCGCCGTGGGAGATATTTAAGCCACAGGCGAAAGAGTTCTTTGCACAGCATAATGAACTGGTGACGAAGAACAAGATGGATATTAAGGATTTTGAGAAAGAACAGAATAAACTCTTACAAAATCCCATAATTGCCAGTGCTTGGTTAGAATATCAAAGTCAGTATCCTTATGTCAGCGCTTATTATCGTTCATCTGAACAGTATAAAAATCAGATTTCTGTTGTGAATGGTAAAAAAGCAGGTACGGATATTAATCTCTATAAGCTGTTTACAGAACAGTGTTTTAATCTTCTGCGTTCAGGCGGTGAGTGCGGAATTGTAATTCCTAGTGGGATTTATACGGATTTGGGGACTAAGCAATTGCGGGAGATGTTGTTTAGTCAAACTAAAGTTACTGGTTTATTCTGTCTTGAGAATCGTAAGGAAATCTTTGAAGGAGTTCATCGCAGTTTTAAAATAGTTGTCCTTACTTTTGTTAAAAATAGTACAACAACTGAGTTTCCATCTGCTTTTATGCGTTTGGATGTGCAGGAACTTCAAACTTTTCCTAGTGATAATAGCTTGCAGATTAATGTAGACATGATACGTAAACTCTCGCCTGATTCCCTATCTGTAATGGAGTTTAAGAATGAAGTAGATATCCGCATAGCTGACAAAATGCTTAAGTTCCCTTTACTAGGTGAAAAGATTGAAGGTAAGTGGAATTTGCGCTTAACCCGTGAATTTGACATGACGAATGATAGTCATTTATTTAAACAACAGCCTGTTAAAGAAAGATTACCACTTTATGAAGGCAAGATGATTCATCAGTTCACTCATCTATATGCTGAACCAAAATATTGGGTGGATGAACAAGAAGGCAGGAAAGCTTTATTGGGACGGAATGAAAGCGATACAGGTCAATATTTAGATTATCAAAGCTACCGCTTAGGGTTTAGAGCTATAGCTAGGAATACTGATGCTAGAACACTTATTATAGGAGCAATACCAAAAAATGTATTTTGTGGTAATTCAATTTTAGTTATTTCTGGAATGACTATGATATCAAGTTCTGAAATAGTTTTTGCTCAAGCTATTTTAAATTCATTTACACTTGATTTATATGCTCGGCAAATGGTATCTGCCAATATAAATATGTTTTACATTTACCAACTACCCGTACCACGTTTAACAAAAAACGATCGCAACTTCAACGATATTGTACAACGCGCCGCCAAACTCATCTGCACCACACCAGAATTTGACGAACTCGCGCAAGAAGTCGGTTTAGGTTCCCATCAACAAGGCGTTACCGACGAAGCAGAACGCGCTAAACTTCGCGCAGAACTCGATGGAATGGTAGCACATCTTTACGGCTTAACTGAAGATGAATTTAGCTACATCCTCACTACCTTTCCGATTGTTAATGCAACCGTTAAAGAAGCAGCATTGTCAGCTTATCGTAACTTTGCCCCAATGTTTGGAAACTCAAAAATAATCTCTTGTTCTTAAAGGATGTTTTAAAAGTTGCAAAGTATACTAAAAACCCCTCTCCAAACCTCTCCCCGAAACGGAGAGAGGCTTTGAAACCCCCATTCCCTTGTAGGGAAGGGGGGCTAGGGGGGTTAGGTTTCCGAGGCTTAGATGTTAGCAATAATACTTTTTAAACAACCTCTCAAAGGATGTTTGAAAATGACTTGATTACATTATAGTTTTTAAGTATATTTATTACTTCAATTTATATAGCAATCCGTGTAGGAGTTACGAACAAAAAGATCCCCGACTTCTTCAAGAAGTCGGGGATCTAAGCCTATCGGTGGAGGGCAAATCAAATAAGATTGCTATATAAAACCGATCATATTATTTGTAAGTTACCAAAATTCTTAACTTTAAATTTATAATTGGGAATTTTCTTTGCTGCAAATTAGAAATTATAATTTCTTAAGATTCTATTGAAAATTCCCCGTAGAAGTTAAATAGTATTATATGTTTCGTTAAAATGAAATTGCTGCTATAAATACAAAAATGTATTTAAATAAGGTGTAATAAATTACTATATAAATCCGGCAGCATTTACCTAGTCGTAATTTTAGAACCGTGCAAATTCATCCTGACTCCAAATTTAACCAAAACCGCGATCGCCGCGAACAGGGGTTGCAAAATTTGCTCGATCGCCTTGTCAGGTCAATAGAGCAAAATGAGTTAGTCCGGCAAACAACAAATCAACTCAGAGAATCGCTTCAGGTTGATCGGGTGGTGTTGTATTATTTTTACGGGCAGTGGGAAGGACAGGTGACTTTTGAATCTTTGAGTTCTCAAGAATTCTCAATACTGGGTTCCACTGGCCCAGATGATTGTTTTAACAACGAGTATGCTGCTTTATACTTAGCAGGACGGGTAAAAGCGATCGCTGATATTGAATTAGAGCCAATCGAGGCTTGTCACCGAGACTTTCTCCGCAGTATGCAGGTTCGCGCCAACTTGGTTGCACCAATTGTCATCCCTAGAGGATTATGGGGATTACTAGTAGCACACCACTGTCAAGGGCCTCATGATTGGTCGCCATCAGATATAGAAATGATGCAAATAGGGGCGCAAACCCTAGCAACAGATCGTAATATTCTGGAGAGCTAAAATAATTCGTAATTCGTAATTCGTAGTTAAAAGGGCGGTTAGAAACCGCGTTTACACAAGGCTTTACCCACCTCCGTGGGTTTCAAACCCTCAATTTTTTCTAGATAAGGAGAAAGAATTATGAAATTTGGTTACACGGTCATCTGGGTAGACGATGTAGTTAAAACCGTTGAGTTTTACGAAAAAGCCTTTGGTCTAGTTCGCCGTACTCTCGTGGATAAGGGACAATCTATCTGGGCGGAAATCGAAACCGGAAACACCACACTAGCTTTCTCCTCTAGTAGCGAAGCACAGAAGTTATTTCCTGGTGGTTGCCATCCCAACGACGCTACACAACCACCGACATTAATCCAAATATCATTTATTACTCCTGATGTTGGTAGCGCTTACATGAGAGCGATCGGGGCTGGTGCAAAAACACTAGATGCCCCTAAAAGCCAGCCTGGGGGACAAATGATTGCTCGTGTCCGCGATCCCAATGGTGTGCTAGTGTCGTTGGTGAGTGCCTAAGTAGCAAATTGCCTTTTAGGAGATGTCTTGATCTAGATGGGTGCTTCTAAATTTGGCTTATACTGGCCATAGGAAAACAGTACTGCCTAGATATTAAAATGCTACTTATTCCTACTGTTACCCCGATTCCCCTTGTAACTGATGCAAATGGCGTTGTTAGGATTAGCAAAACCCGCATCACTTTAGATACAGTGGTTACAGCTTTTCTTGAAGGGTCTACAGCAGAAGAGATCAGAGAACAGTACCCATCGCTTCATCTTTGGGATATCTATTTGGTGATTGGTTATTACTTACAACACCAATCCGAAGTTGATACCTACCTTCTAGAGCGTCAAAGACTTGCCACGAAAGTTCAGCAGGAAGCTGAAAAGCGTTTTAACCCTATTGGAGTGCGCGATCGCCTTTTAGCAAGACGAAACCCACAAGGGTAAATTACGATGCTGCGTTTCTTGGTTGACGAGAACTTTAACAATCAGATTATCCGTGGTATTCTGCGTCGTAACAGTAATGTTGATATTGTCCGCGTTCAGGATGTTGGATTAACTGAAGCAGACGACCCAACTGTATTAGAATGGGCAGCGCAAAACAGACGTGTGGTGCTAACTCATGATGTCGCGACGATGACAACTTTTGCTTATGAACGATTAGAAGCAGGCTTGGCAATGCCTGGGTTATTTGAGATCAGTCGTCGTGTTTCAGTTGGTTTAGCGATCGAGGAAATTTTGTTGCTAGATGAATGTAGCTTAGAAGGAGAATGGGAGGGACAAGTCCGGTTCTTGCCTTTGCGTTAACGATTGGAGGCGATTAATTTGACTGACGTTAGCGTAGCCTGTCGTCGTTGATAAGCATTCGTTTTTTGTAGTCCCCAATCTAAAATCTGAAATTTTATGGATTCCAATGCTTTGCTGTGTGCAGCGATCGCCAATCACATTACCACTAATCCTCAACAACGAATTACTTTTGCCCAATTCATGGACATGGCATTATACCACCCTGAATACGGTTACTATTCCAGCGATGCAGTCAAAATAGGCTTTAAAGATAGTGATTTTTTTACCTCTCCCAACCTTTGTTCTGACTTTGGTGAGTTACTCGCAGAACAATTTTTGCAAATGTGGGAGATTTTAGGAAAACCTGTACCCTTTTCTTTGGTAGAAATGGGAGCAGGTCAAGGATTGCTAGCTTTGCATATCCTTAAATATCATCAGCTACACTACCCAGATTTTTTTACGGCGCTAGAGTACATCATTGTTGAAAAGTCTCCAACTTTAAGACAAGAACAGCAGCAACGCTTGCAAGATTTCCCTGTGCGTTGGTGTAATTTAGAGGAGATACCACCAAATGCGATCGCAGGTTGCTTTTTCTCTAACGAGTTAGTAGATGCGTTCCCCGTGCATCAATTCATCCTAGAAACGGGAGAACTCCGAGAAATTTATGTAACCACAGATAGTAATGAGAAAGAAACCTGCTCATCATTTGTGGAAGTCACAGGGGAACCTTCAACGCCCCAACTAGCTGAATATTTAGACTTAGTGGAAATGAACTTTACCCAAAGTGCATATCCCGATGGCTACCGTAGTGAAATTAATTTAGCTGCTTTAGACTGGTTGAGTATAGTAGCAGACCGCTTGCAGCGCGGCTATGTGTTAACAATTGATTATGGCTACCCCGCCAGCCGTTACTACAATCCCAGGCGATCGCAAGGAACGTTACAGTGCTATTATCACCACCGCTTCCATGACAATCCTTATATTAATATTGGGCGACAAGATATAACTGCCCATGTTGACTTTACAGCTTTGGAACGCTGGGGCCAGAAGTGTAATTTAAAGAATGTTGGTTTTATCCAGCAGGGATTATTTTTGATGGCATTGGGGTTAGGCGATCGTATTGCAGCCCTTTCCGAGCAAAAGCAACCTCTCTCGCAGTTACTACAGCATCGGGACGCACTACACCAACTTCTAGATCCCACAGGACTCGGCGGCTTTGGAGTCTTAATTCAGAGCAAAGGTCTGGACAAGACAGAAATCTCTCAACCATTAAAAGGATTGATCCTGCCAGAGTAAGCGTAAAGTTGAAAAGTTAAAACTCTATTTAAGAATGCAGTATCAGTCTTATTTGGACTAGCATAACAGTGATTACAGTAAAGTTAAACACACTACCAAAGTAATAATTATGTCCACTCATGACCTATTAATGCTAGTAACACTACTTACCCCTGGTATATTACTTTCAGTGATAATTATGTTAACTTTTGCTGCTGGTGGTTGATTGCCAGAGTTAGGAAGTAAGAAAACTGGGATTTAGGACTGTATTTTAAATTTCAAATAACTACTTCCCAACTAAATTTGAATCAAACAATGCGCTGTTCGCGATAGGCTATAACGCTCAATGACTCGCTCTAAGCGTTGGCGTAGCCTCTCTAAGAGTTGCTATGTCAAAAGCTTTACGCAACGCTTACGGTGATGCTGTACTAAAGGAACGTAAAAAATGAAGGTGGCATTTCTGGGAATTGGACTGATGGGACTACCAATGGCTCAAAGGTTATTAGCCGCAGATATACAGCTCGTTGTCTACAATCGTACCCCAGAAAAATTAGCACCACTACAAGCAGCTGGGGCTGAAATTGCTACACATCCCCGCCACGCCATTCGTGCTGCTGAGTGTGTAATTCTCATGCTGACTAATGCCCCAGCCATTTATAATGTGTTGCTTTCAGATACTGCTTGGCAAACTTTGAAAGGGCGCACAATCATCCAAATGGGAACAATTACGCCGACAGAAAGCCAGGAAATTAGAGATGCAGTTGTTGGGGGTGGTGGTGAGTATTTAGAAGCGCCCGTATTAGGGGGTATCCCAGAAGCAAAAGCTGGCAAATTGAGTGTTATGGTAGGGGCCGAGCCAGAACAATACGAACATCACTTGAAATTACTCCAAAATTTTGGGACAGAACCTTTACTTATCGGGCCAGTGGGATCTGCGGCGGCGCTTAAATTGGCACTAAATCAACTAATAGCTTCTCTAACAACTAGCTTTGCTCTGAGTCTAGCTTTTGTCCAGCGTCAAGGTGTAGATGTAGATGTGTTTATGCAAATCTTGCGCGATAGTCCCTTCTACGCACCTATCTTTGACAAAAAGCTACAACTGATGTTAGATGGCAATTATGCCGATCCCAATTTCCCTACAAAATACTTACTCAAAGATACGGAATTATTTATCTCGGAAGCAAAATCTCAAAGTTTGGATCTCAGCAGTATTAAAGGAGTGCGGCAAATCTTGCAAACAGCCGTAAAAATGTCATTTGCTGATGATGATTACTCATCACTATTTTCAGTCATTAAGGAATGGGGAGAAGCGATCGGCGAATAAAGACTTTAAGCTCATCTCACGCCTGAAGTCAGTGGGGAGCTGGGCGCTAACTAACACTGGGTTTCCTGACTTGTACCCCTGTCCAGAAGCAAGCTACGCGCATCATCTTCCTTTTAAAGAAGGAACTGTTGTTAGTTTCGCCGACTTATTCTCACGTCAAGTGGCGTTTGACGAACAAAGCCCAACAAATACCTTGGTCATGTTGCAATACGCTTGAGTTAAGGCTAAAAACTAAAACTGGTGTAGTAACGCGGCAAGCTTAATTTATTGGGTTGAGTAATTCTCTTAATCATTGGATTTTGGTTTTGTTCCTAAACCCAACATTGGGTTTAGGAACAAAACCTAACACGATCAAGACTTTGTTGGGCTTCGCTAACACTCAAGACAGTAAGTGCAATTTTTCTTAACCTAAACGCATCGCCTGATACGCTCCTCGAAAAATATAAATTAAAACTTTTTAAAATTAAAATATAGTCAAATTCCGAATATACTTTTGGGATTAAGACTTTTGTCTTAGTATTTACACGCAATTAAATAATTTAAAAGGTATTAAATGAGGCTTTTTACAATTGGCGACAGTGTTTCTCAAGGCTTTATGTCTTTGGCAGCAGCCCGGACAGACCTTTGTTTTTCAACTTTGATTGCTAGGTCAATGGGGCAAACAGTTGGTACTCAATATCTCTATCCTGAATGGTTAGTGGGCGGACTACCAGCCAATATTGAGAAGATTCTACGGCGTTTGGAAAAAAAATATGGCTCAGATATCAACGCCCTAGATTGGCTGACCATATTGCCAACTCTTGAGAGTG
Source organism: Nostoc sp. 'Peltigera membranacea cyanobiont' 210A (assembly GCF_002246015.1). Classification (GTDB taxonomy): domain Bacteria; phylum Cyanobacteriota; class Cyanobacteriia; order Cyanobacteriales; family Nostocaceae; genus Nostoc. Next base: position 29,745 of record NZ_NOLJ01000005.1, on the reverse strand, counting down.
TACTTGATGAAACTGAAGATTTCTTTGAACGGGGAGCAGGTAGTGCTGAACACTCTTATCCAGGAGGAATTGAATTCTTCCACAATGTAGCAATTCAGGGCTTTGATATTGCTGATTCTTGGATGATAACACCCAACATTTGCAAGTATCAAATTAAACTTAGTAACGACAAAGGAGATGGCAAGCCTGGTTTCTTGACTCTGCCCAATGCTGCCTTCTATCGAATTGCACTTAAAGTTCTCAACCCATCTTTAAATCCTCTTTTTAATGACTATAGCCAACTTGATTGGTTGAAGCATCATGCAACCGCTCCAGGGGGAGTTGAGAATTTAATTCTCTGGTTAGGAGCAAACAATGCACTTGGAACTGTGATCGGTTTAGAAATTAATCAAACTCCCAACGATCCAAATCAGACTCTTAACAACCCAAGCCAAGATCCCAAATCATTCCGTGAGGTAAGAGAACAATGGAACCTGTGGCATCCCAAAGATTTCGAGGCTGAATACCGAGAATTGCTCAATCGGGTTGATGGAATCATGCAAAACAACACCAACCCTAATTGGAATGTCTTCATTGGGACAGTACCGCTTGTAACTATTGCGCCATTGGCAAAAGGCGTAGGTTCAACTACTGAAATTGATGTGCCGGGAGAGGATAAACCTTCAATTTACTACAAATACTACACTTATTTCCCCTTTGAAGAGGATACGGTTAGAGAGACCGGAACCTTATATCTGACGCTACAAGATGCCCTCTACATAGATGACTGTATTCGCACATACAATGAAATAATCAAAGAACTGGTCAAGACTAAGAACAGTCAGCATTCGCAACCACGCTATCACATAGTCGATCTTGCCAATGCTTTACAACAAATTGCCTTCAAGCGAAATGCTGGACAAGTGCAGTATGAATTCCCAGAAGAATTCAAGTTTGCCTATCCCCAGGTCAATACAAAATACTACCATGCAGACACAACTGGACGACTACGGCAAGGTGGACTATTTAGTTTAGATGGGATTCATCCATCTGCCATTGGTCAAGGGTTAATTGCTTATGAATTCCTCAAAAAGATGAAAGATGTTGGAGTTGTTAATAATACCCAACTAGATTGGAAGTCGATCTTTTCTAGCGATCAACTTTATTCCCAACCTATTACTTTGATGCATGAATTTTACGACAATAAAGAATTTGCTGAAACCATCATCAAGCTATTTGGCAGAAATCCGCTTGGCAGAAATCCAGTTAAGAATTGAAGACTTAATCCTAGATTGTCTCTGGTTATAGCTTCGTGCTTATTTGAGTAAGAAAATTTAAAGTCTTAAAGGATGTTTGAAAAGTATTTTTGTAACATCTAAGCCTCGAAAACCCAACTCTTCCTCACCTCCATTCCCTACAAGAGAATGGAGTTTTAAACCCTCTTGACCTTTCGGGGAGAGGCTGGGAGAGAGATTTTGAGTATATGTACTTTACAACTTTTCAAACAACCTCTTACTGAGGATAAAGATTAGTAATACTGCTCACTATCGACGATTTTGAGATGCTTAGTGAGTAGACAGACTGTGGTCTATTGACTCGAAAATTGCTCTAATAGACGATCACTGACCATTAATAGTAGTTGAGCGGGGAAATGGTAGAGATTCAGGCACAGACGAAGGCTGAGGTTGAGGTTCAGGTTGAGGATTGAGAAAATCTTGCCAAGCCTTAATTTGCTCTTGCGCTGCACTGTAAGCAGCACTACCGCGTGGAACCGATTTGGCAATGTCAATGCCTCTAGCAATATCAGACTGACCTTGAGTGCGTGCTATTTCTAACAATTGCTGACTCCATTGGTCAATAGCCTGATTTACATCCATACGTAAGATGCTATTGTTTGAAACTCGATCCGCCAGTCGTATTGCCTCAACCAAGGCTTCTGGAGTGCCAGCCGCACCCACTTCCTGAGCTTTTTTCCAGTTTTCTCTAGTGCGGATTTGCCCTTCCCAGTCATTTATCGCAGTTTGTGCTTCTTGTGAAAGCGCCCTTCCCGATGAAGCAATTTGTTGAGCTGTGCTAATGGCGGCGGTGAGATTGCCACTTTGGGCCAGTTCTTGTGCTTGATCTAAGTAAGGTTGGTCTTGAATTCGCTCAATCTTTCCTACCCAAGTACGAATTTTTTTCCGTGCTTCTGGATATAATGCGCGACCTCTACGAATTTCGCTGGCTTGAGCGATCGCAGCTTGCAAGGAGTTAATATCCTCGAATATTGCTATCTGTTCGGCACGGTCTAAGTAAGGTTGGTCTTCAATTGTCTCCACTTGGGCATTCCAGCGACCTATCTCTTGCCTTGCTTCTACGCCTCTAGGGTTACTAGCAGGAATAAGCTGTACTTGGGCGATCGCTGCTGTTAAATTCGGGACTGTCCCCTGGCTAGCCAATATTCTTGCTTTTTCCAAATGGGCAACATCTTCAATTTCCAACTGCCAACGAGCAATTAGTTGCTGTGCTTCGTTATACACTGGTCTAGAAGGATCGATTTGTTGTGCTTGAGCGATCGCTGCCTCTAAACCAGAAACATTACCGATCCAAGCACTCCTTTTGGCGTCAGCTATGGCAATAAAGTCATCAGTTTCGCCTTGTAATTTCGTACTTTCCGGTATTTGCCTAGCAATATTCAGCGCTTCATCCGCATCCTTTTTATCTAGTTTTGCCTGTGCCAATTCCAGCATTTTGCGTCCAAATGCCGGAACCGCTTCCTGAGCTTTTTGGTAAAGGTAACTTTCCTGCCCAATGGACTCGGCTAACTTGATCGCTTCTAGGATATTATCGACTACTTTGCTGTTTGCTAAACTTTCGGCTTTTCCTAACTTATCGCCATCTTCCCGTGCTGTGGCAATTAGACGATTCAATTGGTCGTATTTAGTACCCGCCCAATATTGATTGTCTACGCGCAGCATTTTAGCGGATAACATGAACGCCGATTGCCAGCGCCGTTCCTTTACTTCGGCGATCGCACCGTTGTATGTGGCTTCAGCCTTCGACCAAATTGACTGCCATTTGTCAACTTGTTCATCGACTAATTTATAAGCTGCTACATCTTCGGGTATCTTACGAGCAGTAGCGATCGCTTCCTCTAAACTTCCGGTTTGGAAACTTTGATCGGCTAGCTTCAAAATATCCCGCGACCATTCTTCGATGAAACGATCGATTTCTCCATGCAACGGGTGATTTTGTGGTAGTTGCTTCACCAGAGCGATCGCTTGCAATAGGTCGTTCACTGTTTGCTTAGAAGCCGCTAACTGAGCGCAATGTAGCCGCACAGAAGCACTAGCTAGCGGCCAGAAAATCGATGGGCAATTAGGAGCAGTTGGCAACTTTAGCAGCATTGCCATTGCCAAGAATCCTACACTGCCGGGAATCAACATTAGTAGTACTAGCCACAATGTCCAGCTTTTCATCCAGCGTGGCCATTTCCTAGAAGTACTACTGAGTTGGGCAGTTTCTTGTGAATGACTATTTATAGATGATCCTTTCGTATGGTTTTTTTTTCGCCGCTTCACTGACTTGGAGTTAGAACCAGTAGCTGGGACATCAAATGGCTGAGTTTCACCGAATTGTTCTGTTCGGGATAATCTTTTGTTTTGATCTGGCTCTCTTCCACTGGCTGAAGACCAACTGTCTGGAATATCCCGCTCTGTCATCTCTCACACCAAAATAATTGAATAGCGCTCTGTTTTAGATTGATAATTCCATTGTTGACATAGTAACTTTCTCATCATTAAAAAGCTACTTTTTTGATTATCTCTCTCCCCAGAGTACCATTATCAATCTCAAAAATCAGTGCTATTTTATACTGTATCCTCAAACAGCAGATTCGGCTTGCAAATCGGAAATTAGTTGAGCTAACTGATCGCTACTTGCCTGGTAGACGTTGCCGCAAAAGTCGCAAGTTGCTTCAGCACCATCATCTTTAAGAATCATATCTTGCAGTTCAGCTTCTCCCAAAATCTTCAGTGCCCCCAAAACGCGATCGAAAGAGCAACCACAGTGGAAGCGCAACATTTGGCGTTCGGAAAAGATTTCCAACCCCATATCTCCCAATAAGTCACCAAAGATTTCAGGTAAGGTCTTCCCAGCTTGTAATAACGGCGTAAATCCTGCTAGACCAGCAACCCGTGATTCCAACGTTTCTACTAAGGCTTCGTCTCTGGCGGCTTTGGGTAATATTTGTATCAGTAATCCACCCGCAGCAGTTACTCCGGTTGCTCCCACAAACACACCTAAAACTAAAGCCGAAGGTGTTTGTTCGGAATTCACGAGATAATGAGCGACATCATCACCAATTTCGCCAGAAACTAGTTCTACCGTACTAGAGTAAGGATAACCATAACCTATATCCCGCACAACGTAGAGGTAGCCGCCACCCACAGCACCACCAACATCTAATTTCCCCTTGGCATTGGGAGGCAATTCTACAGATGGATTCCCAACATATCCGCGTACCGTACCATCTAAGCCTGCATCTACTAATATGCCACCCAAAGGCCCATCGCCCTTCACCCGAACATTCACCCTCGATCCAGTTCGCTTCATACTAGAAGCCATTAACAAACCCGCCGTCATAGTCCGACCCAGTGCTGCCGTTGCCACATAAGAAAGCTTGTGACGCTGCCGTGCTTCTTCTGTTAAACGTGTGGCGATCGCACCTACGGCACGAATTCCACCTTCGGCTGCTGTTGCACGAATTAACTGATCCGCCATGAATAACCTTACATTTCTTAACAAGTTCACTTTTTCTATTCTAAGTTCTCTGCTGCGAGAAAAGTCACCTAGTCATAATCAGTGATTGTATTTGCAATATTAGAAATAGCGATGTCTTATCTTTAGGTAATCCGAGAAAAATGCTGGGTAATTTTCAACAAAGCCAACTGCGGATCGAAATCGAAGCATCAACAGATGCAATTCGTGACAGTCTTCTGCATCCCGTGCAACTAAAAAAATGGCTTTTAGGGCAACGTTTTGCCCCAGGTATGCCAGAAGAACTGCTTCCTGGATTCCAGTTTACAACCTGGACTGGGCCAGTCGCGATTCATCATCAAGTAAACGTTGTCAAATCCAATTGTCTCCGCTTAGTACTCAGCGGAGGCATTGATGGGTTCCACGAATGGTACTGGGGAGAAGGTTGGGTACAGTCCCGCTTGGAAGGAATTTCAATTTTGCCCTTGAATTTGGGTCAAACACTCAGCTTGTTGAGCTTGCGTCAGTTTTTAGCAACTCAAGAACGTTGAATGGACTGAAGTAGAAAGGGGATTTTCCTTGTCTCTATGGCTAGCCCTTTCAAGGTAACTCGAAAAATCTCTTTTTCTCTCTGCGCCACGGACACTTTGCTCAAGTAGGGAAACCCACTCACGCAAGTGTCCTCCTCTGTGCCTCTGCGGTTTAAAAGTAATTTATCTAACCACTCCAGACGCAGAGAACACAGAATTGGATGGGTTAAAATTCTTAAACCCTAATGCACAATGTTGACCACTTTCTAGACTTATGGAAATTTAGTCTTGGGCTGGTTATAGCCATTGGTTCCCATTGCAAATCTTTACCTTGGTTTTACGACCAACACTGAACAATTAGCCTCTTCTACAACTTGACTGCTAACAGAACCCTGAACAATTCGTTTCATCCCCATCAACCCCCGACTGCCAATTATAATCAAGTCAGTTTTATAAATATTGGCAAGACGAATAATCTCTTCAGCGGGATCGCCAGTTACTAACTCTAACTCACTTCTGACTGATAAGTTTTCCTGATATAATTGCAGTTGTTTTTCAATATGAAAATAAGAAAACGTTGGGGACTCTGGCTGAGGGCGATCAGCAGGTAGTTCCATTTCTGACTCTGGTGTGAGAAACACATGACAGAGAATAACCTTGGCGTCTTTTGAAAACACCAAATTATCTAAAGCTTGAATTACTCGTTCTGAAATATCCGAACCGTCCAGAGCTACCAAAACACTATTTAGCACTGCTCTCGTCTCCTAAAGAGTAGACCCCTTACATACATAAGTATCTAGCAAAATTAGTCGGCAGTGACACTAAACTAATTTTTTATCTGACAACTTAGTTTATAGATTTAAAGCCACGCCATAGGTCAGTGAGCTTTACGACACTTTAATAAGAACGGGTTATAGCAACTTTTCTGGAGAAGCTTTTCATAAGTTTATAGGAGAGGAAAAGCCTATCCTATAAACTACTGTCTATTGGCAATGCCCGACTTGTGGACGCTTAAAGCGTGACTCAAGCCAGTCTCGATGAAACGAGTTTCACAGCCACGCATGAAAATGTTCTAGAGACTGGGATTTTTACTCAGCACTGGCTTATCAGAAAAAATTAAGCATTCCAAATCACTCTTCTTGCTGAATTCGGCGTCGGACTGAATCAGCATGGGAAGGTAAACCTTCTGCTGTTGCTAGCACATCAATAGCACCAGCCACATTTTGCAGTGCGGTTTGGGAGTATTGAATAATACTAGAGTGTTTAAGGAAAGTTTCAACACCCAATGCTGAGGCATAGCGGGCAGCACCAGAAGTTGGCAAAGTATGATTAGGACCTGCCAAATAGTCTCCTACAGCTTCTGGTGTTGAGTAACCCAAAAAAATTGCCCCAGCATGACGAATCTGTGGTAGGAGTGCCCAAGGGTCTTTGATTTCTAATTCCAGATGTTCGGGGGCAAATTCATTCGAGAGTTCTGCTGCTGCTTCGAGCGATTCCACAACGATAATTAAACCGTAGTGAGCGATCGCTTTTTCTGTGTCTATTCGCCGTGGATGATCTACTAGCTGTCTTTCCAAGGCTAATTGCACGTTTTTCGCCAAAGCAGCATCAGTCGTCAACAAAATTGCTGCCGCCATTGGATCGTGTTCGGCTTGGGCCAGCAAGTCAGCAGCGACATGCACCGGATTTGCTGTTTCATCGGCAATCACCAGCACTTCGCTGGGGCCTGCCAAAGAATCAATACCGACGGTTCCGTAGACAAGTTTTTTCGCTAGGGTGACATAAATGTTACCAGGGCCAGTAATCACATTCACTTTCGGAATTGTTTCTGTGCCATAAGCTAAAGCGGCGATCGCTTGTGCGCCCCCAATGCGATAAATTTCTTGCACCCCTGCTTCTTGGGCAGCTACCAAGACTGCTGGGTTAATAGCACCCCCTGGTCCTGGTGGTGTTACCATCACCACGTGCGGTACAGCAGCAACATGAGCCGGAATTGCATTCATTAGCACTGTACTGGGATAGGCGGCACGGCCACCAGGCACATACAACCCTGCTCGGTCTACAGGGGTGTAGCGTTTGCCCAGTACTACTTCATCGTCACCAAAGTGTACCCAGCTTTTTGGTACTCGCTGACGATGAAACGCTTCAATTTGGCGGCAAGCTAGCCGAACTGCACTCAACAACTCTTTTGATACCTGTTGATAGGCTGCATCCAGTTCCGAGCCTGTAACTCGGAGTTCTTCTGCTTTCAGGGTTTGTTTGTCAAATTCGTCCGTGTAATGCAATACAGCTTTGTCGCCTTGGCGCTTCACTGCTTGCAAAATTTCCCGCACCGTTGCTTCTTTGTGAAGTACCTGTTCGTCATGGGTGCGATCGCAGATCCGTTGTAGTTCTGCTCTAACGTCTGCCTGCTGAGTAATAATTCGCAGCATGGAGTAAGGACAATGCCAAAATTATAATATTGCCACCTGAGATTTAGTATTGCTCTTGACCCACTAGGGTGTGCAAGCTGACTCTAATTCTCTTCTCTAGCTTAACCTGGATTTTTTTGATACTCTCAAGGCTACCAGCGTATAGTTTGCTTGAGAAGGCGACTTAATTGCTCAATCCGACAAGCCTTGAATGGCTACCGACAGGAAGCAGGTGTGCCATTTCCCGCTACCCTTACACCCTTTCCCTCAATTCTTATGGGGTGTAGATGGTGTGTTTACACATCCAGTCCCCTGAATTTACAGGGGGTAGGGTCTGAGTATAATTTTTACCTAATTTCCCTAACTTTTAGTAGTTAATGTGTGTACAGGCACGATATATCGGTTCTATACTTGAGAATCCCTGAAATTTAGCTCTTTACAGTTTCTGCCTCTAAACAATACATCTGGTTTACGGACAAATTATATTTATTGGCAATCACATTGCTTAATCAGGTTGTGATGAGTTAGGGTGACAGTTATTTAGAAGATGTACTTTATTTTAACGCATTTCCTCAATTGACGAAATACTGAATTGGCGAGTAAAGAATATAGAAATAATACTAATATTGATCTTCATTCATCCCCAAGACCTAATTCCATATTTTTTTTAGGAAATTATAACATTGGCAATTTGGATGCTATATTAGTAAGTCTAGTAGTGTGTGTACATAATTAATAATCGTATTTTTGGAATTGACTGTGGCGAATACAAAGTCTGCTCTTAAGCGTGCCCAAATCGCAGAACGTAACCGACTGCGTAATAAATCTTACAAATCAGCAGTCAAGACGCTGATGAAGAAATACCTCAATGCTGTAGCTGCTTATACAGCTAATCCTAGCCCAGAATTAAAACAAGAAGCACAGGCTCGGTTATCCGAGGCTTACGGCAAAATTGATAAGGCGATCAAACGAGGTGTTCTTCACCCAAACAATGGGGCAAGGAAAAAATCAAGATTGGCTCACAGACTAAAACCCGTCACACAAACAGCTGAGTAGTCATTGGTAATTTGTCCTTAGTCATTAGTCATTGGTAACAAAACAAACGACAAATGACGAAGGACAAACAACATAGACGCGCCAGCGGTGAAGCAGCGCTGTCTTGGGGGTTTCCCCCATGAGCGACTGCTGAACCCGTTGGCGCAGCCTCTCGTAGAGAAGGGCTTCCCGTAGGGTAGGACAAAAGATGCAACTGATAGACACGCACGTACATCTCAACTTTGATAGTTTTCAGCCGGATTTAGCAATAGTGCGATCGCGGTGGCAAGAAGCAGGTGTAGTGCGTTTAGTGCATTCCTGTGTTCACCCGGAGGAGTTTTCCAGTATTCAATCCATAGCCCAAGAGTTTCCCGAAATTAGTTTTGCTGTAGGATTACATCCTTTAGATGCTGAGAAATGGAATAGCGAGACAGCCGAGAAAATCAAAACTTTAGCGAGTTCTGACTCGAATGTGGTAGCAATTGGAGAAATGGGGCTGGATTTTTACAAAGCTGATAACTATGAGCAACAGTACATGGTGTTCGAGTCCCAGCTGGCGATCGCATCTGAACTAAACTTACCAGTGATTATCCACTGCCGTGATGCTGCCGTGGCAACCAAAGAAGTGTTGCAAAAATGGCGGCAACTCAAAGGAGAAAGAGTGCGGGGTGTGATGCATTGCTGGGGAGGAACACCTGAAGAAACTCAATGGTTTCTCGATTTAGGCTTCTATATCAGCTTTAGCGGTACGGTAACGTTCAAAAATGCCAAAGCAATCCAATCCTCGGCTGCAATGGTAAGTAGCGATCGCCTCCTGATTGAAACAGACTGCCCATTTCTCGCTCCAGTTCCAAAACGGGGTGAGAGGCGCAACGAGCCTGCCTACGTACTTTATGTAGCCGAGCAAGTAGCTAAACTGCGTCAGGAAACGGTAGAGGCGATCGCCCATCAAACCACCCAAAATGCCTGTGAATTATTCGGGTTGTCAATATCAGATGTGTTCTAGTATCTTTTGTTAAGTTGTGTAAAAAAAAATAAATCTATAGGGGGACAAAAATATGCTAATATTATTCCCTCAAAAACATTTTGCTTGCGCCATAATGATAAAAGAAGGAGCATAAAACTTCTGATCTTAATCTTCCATGCTGTTATGGCTTGGCCATCCTCAAAATCTCTACAAGCGGATGCTCTTCACACATGACTAACTGTGCCAACCTGAATTGAGCTAGACTTTTGCACAACGTCGGTTTACTTTGTATTGAACCTATTCAAAATCGTTAAACAAAAATTGCCTTGTGAGTACAATCCAGCAAAATGAATTGATTCTGATTCAAAACCGACAAGGTGCGGATCGTTCCCTCAGTCTTAGGATATCTAAAATATCACTGAGAGTATAAACATCGGGGTGGATTTAAAACACACTGTGTGGAGCTGCGTCAGCAAATTAACGCGCTTTTTGGAGGGGAAGTGAAGAAAGTAAATCAAATTCAGGAATATTTTAACTGGATATTCTATTTGAAATGGACATTGGGGAGCCAGGGCGTTGGGCGGCTCTGCCGACTTTTCTCCCTGCTCTTAAGCAAGCTACGCGCAGCATCTGCTGTCGGAGAAGTTAATGGCTCCATTGGGCATGAGATGCAAAGGGAAAAGACTTTCAGTAACTTTTCCCATACTTTCATAGTACCCATTAGCCATTACTTAGTCCCTTATTAGGGGCAATTTCTTCCTTGTGAAAATTGCTCGTTCCAGCCAAATTCAATGGCTGCTTTTGCCCACAGACAGATGTAAATCACAAGTGTGTAAGAAAAAGTTCCCAAACAGCCAAGGGCACTGGCTAGCAGTGGGAAGCGTCAAACAGCAGTGTCCAAGGGAAAATTTAACCAGGTTGACAAAGGTAGAGGCATGACTAAAGAAACATATATGGAACCCGCCTTTCTGTTACCCGACTTGATTGAAATCCAGCGATCAAGCTTTCGCTGGTTTTTAGAAGAAGGGCTGATAGAAGAACTTAACTCCTTTAGTCCTATTACAGATTATACGGGTAAATTAGAACTGCACTTTTTGGGTCATAACTACAAACTCAAGGAGCCAAAGTACAGCGTCGAAGAAGCCAAGCGGCGGGATAGTACTTATGCTGTCCAAATGTATGTTCCCACACGTCTAATTAATAAAGAAACCGGGGAAATCAAAGAGCAAGAGGTATTCATTGGGGATTTGCCTTTGATGACCGATCGCGGCACGTTTATTATTAACGGAGCGGAGCGGGTAATTGTCAACCAAATAGTGCGATCGCCAGGGGTCTATTACAAATCAGAAATCGACAAAAACGGGCGACGTACTTATTCGGCTAGCTTAATTCCCAACCGGGGAGCATGGCTGAAATTTGAAACAGACCGTAACGATTTGGTCTGGGTACGCATCGACAAAACCCGCAAACTCTCAGCACAGGTACTCCTAAAAGCTTTAGGTTTGTCAGACAACGAAATCTTTGATGCCTTACGCCACCCCGAATATTTCCAAAAAACCATCGAAAAAGAAGGGCAGTTTTCTGAAGAAGAAGCCCTAATGGAGTTATATCGGAAACTGCGTCCTGGTGAGCCACCTACAGTCTTAGGTGGACAACAACTCCTTGACTCCCGTTTCTTTGACCCGAAACGTTATGACCTTGGCCGCGTCGGACGCTATAAGCTCAACAAAAAATTGCGTCTTTCTGTCCCAGACACAATGCGCGTGTTGACTGCTGGCGATATTTTAGCAGCCGTAGATTACCTAATTAACCTAGAATATGACATCGGTAACATCGATGACATTGACCACTTAGGCAACCGTCGGGTGAGAAGCGTCGGTGAATTGCTGCAAAACCAAGTGCGGGTGGGCTTAAATCGTCTAGAGAGAATCATTCGGGAACGGATGACCGTATCCGATGCTGAAGTGCTAACTCCCGCTTCTTTGGTGAACCCCAAACCATTGGTAGCAGCAATTAAAGAATTCTTTGGTTCCAGCCAATTAAGTCAGTTCATGGATCAAACCAATCCTCTCGCAGAACTGACCCACAAACGTCGTCTGAGCGCCCTTGGTCCTGGTGGTTTAACCCGCGAACGCGCCGGTTTTGCCGTGCGGGATATTCACCCTAGCCACTATGGACGTATTTGCCCCATTGAGACACCAGAAGGCCCCAACGCCGGATTGATTGGCTCCTTAGCAACCCATGCGCGAGTTAACCTGTACGGATTCTTAGAAACGCCATTTAGACCTGTGGAAAATGGACGAGTCAGATTTGACTTGCCACCAGCCTACATGACAGCCGATGAAGAAGACGATCTACGGGTTGCTCCTGGGGATATTCCTGTAGATGAAACTGGGCACATCATTGGGCCACTAGTACCAGTCCGTTATCGCCAAGAATTTTCCACCACAACACCAGAACAGGTGGACTACGTAGCAGTATCTCCCGTACAGATTGTGTCGGTAGCAACCAGCATGATTCCCTTCTTGGAGCATGATGACGCTAACCGAGCGCTGATGGGGTCGAACATGCAACGGCAAGCAGTACCCCTGCTTAAGCCAGAGCGTCCTCTAGTGGGTACTGGTTTGGAAGCGCAAGGAGCAAGAGACTCCGGGATGGTGGTTGTATCGCGTACCGATGGCGATGTTACTTATGTGGATGCTACAGAAATTCGCGTCCGTCCTAAACCCAACACCTCCGAAATTAGATACACCCTTTCCAAGTACCAACGCTCAAACCAAGACACCTGCTTAAATCAGAAACCTCTTGTCCGCATTGGTGAACGGGTTGTTGCTGGTCAGGTATTGGCTGATGGTTCCTCCACCGAAGGCGGTGAATTGGCGCTAGGACAAAATATCGTCGTTGCCTATATGCCTTGGGAAGGCTACAACTACGAAGACGCAATTTTAATCTCTGAAAGACTGGTGCAGGATGATGTCTACACCTCAATTCACATTGAAAAATATGAAATTGAAGCTAGGCAAACGAAACTGGGACCAGAAGAAATTACCAGAGAAATTCCCAACGTCGGGGAAGATGCATTGCGTCAGTTGGATGAACAAGGAATCATTCGTATAGGGGCATGGGTAGAAGCTGGAGATATCTTGGTGGGTAAGGTAACACCCAAAGGTGAATCTGACCAACCACCAGAAGAAAAACTATTACGGGCGATTTTCGGTGAAAAAGCGCGGGATGTGCGGGACAATTCCCTGCGAGTCCCCAACGGTGAAAAAGGTCGCGTAGTTGATGTGCGCTTGTTTACTCGTGAACAAGGCGATGAACTGCCACCAGGAGCCAATATGGTAGTCCGGGTGTACGTTGCCCAAAAACGCAAAATCCAAGTTGGCGACAAAATGGCAGGACGGCACGGTAATAAAGGGATTATTTCTCGGATATTACCGGCGGAAGATATGCCTTATTTGCCCGATGGTTCCCCAGTGGACATTGTACTTAACCCCTTGGGTGTACCCAGCCGGATGAACGTCGGACAAGTATTTGAATGCCTCTTGGGTTGGGCTGGTCAAACCTTGGGAGTCCGATTTAAGATTACTCCCTTTGATGAAATGTACGGTGAAGAGACATCTCGCCGAATCGTGCATGGCAAATTGCAAGAAGCACGTGACGAAACAGGGAAAGACTGGGTATATAACCCAGATAATCCAGGCAAAATCATGGTGTATGACGGTCGTACAGGCGAACCCTTTGACCGAGCAATTACCATCGGTGTGGCTTATATGCTGAAGCTGGTGCATTTGGTGGATGATAAGATCCACGCCCGTTCCACAGGCCCATACTCGCTGGTGACTCAGCAACCCTTGGGTGGTAAAGCACAACAAGGTGGTCAACGGTTTGGAGAAATGGAAGTGTGGGCATTGGAAGCCTTTGGTGCAGCTTACACCTTACAGGAATTGCTGACAGTTAAATCTGACGATATGCAAGGACGGAATGAAGCGTTAAATGCGATCGTTAAAGGTAAGGCAATTCCTAGACCTGGAACGCCAGAATCCTTTAAGGTGCTAATGCGCGAGTTGCAATCATTAGGGTTAGATATTGCCGTACACAAGGTAGAAACCCAAGCAGACGGCAGTTCCCTAGATGTGGAAGTCGATTTGATGGCAGACCAATCAGCCCGTCGCACACCTCCTCGACCAACTTATGAATCTCTTTCCCGCGAATCGCTGGAAGACGACGAATAATTCGTAATTGATAATTCGTAATTCGTAATTGAAGAATTAATTACGAATTACGAATTAGAAATTGTTAATTACGAATTAGAAATTGTTAATTACGAATTACGAATTACGAATTACGAATTAAGTATGAGACCTGCCCAAACTAATCAGTTTGATTACGTAAAAATCGGCTTGGCTTCCCCCGAACGCATTCGGCAGTGGGGCGAAAGAACATTGCCTAATGGTCAAGTAGTCGGTGAAGTTACCAAGCCAGAAACGATTAATTACCGAACTCTCAAGCCAGAAATGGATGGCTTATTTTGTGAGCGCATCTTTGGCCCAGCGAAAGATTGGGAATGCCATTGTGGTAAGTATAAAAGAGTTCGTCATAGAGGTATTGTCTGTGAGCGCTGTGGGGTAGAAGTCACCGAGTCACGGGTGCGTCGCCACCGCATGGGCTATATTAAACTCGCTGCACCAGTAGCTCACGTTTGGTATCTCAAAGGCATTCCTAGCTATATTTCCATCCTGTTGGATATGCCCTTGCGGGATGTCGAGCAGATTGTCTATTTCAACTCTTATGTTGTCCTGAGTGCAGGTAATGCCGAAACTTTAACTTACAAACAGCTACTGAGTGAAGACCAGTGGTTGGAAATAGAAGACCAAATTTATAGCGAAGATTCTGTGCTGCAAGGCGTAGAGGTAGGTATTGGGGCTGAAGCGCTGTTGCGTTTGCTTGCCGATATCAATTTGGAACAAGAAGCCGAAAGCCTACGCGAAGAAATTGGCAACGCCAAGGGACAAAAGAGAGCCAAGCTAATTAAGCGACTGCGGGTGATTGACAACTTTATCGCCACTGGTTCCAAACCGGAGTGGATGGTAATGGCAGTCATTCCCGTGATTCCCCCAGACTTGCGCCCAATGGTGCAGCTAGATGGCGGACGGTTTGCCACGAGCGATTTGAATGATTTATATCGGCGGGTAATTAACCGCAACAATCGTTTGGCACGCTTGCAAGAAATTTTGGCACCAGAGATTATCGTGCGAAACGAAAAGCGGATGCTGCAAGAAGCAGTGGATGCTTTGATTGACAATGGTCGTCGGGGACGCACTGTGGTAGGGGCAAATAACCGACCCCTGAAATCTTTGTCCGACATTATTGAGGGTAAGCAAGGACGTTTCCGACAAAACTTGTTAGGTAAACGGGTTGACTACTCTGGACGTTCGGTAATTGTGGTCGGGCCAAAGCTGAAAATTCACCAGTGCGGTTTGCCTAGAGAAATGGCAATTGAGCTATTTCAACCATTTGTGATTAACCGCCTGATTCGTAGCGGTATGGTAAATAACATCAAAGCTGCGAAAAAACTGATATCCCGCAATGATCCCAGTGTTTGGGATGTGCTAGAAGAGGTAATTGAAGGACACCCTGTGATGCTAAACCGGGCACCAACATTGCACCGCTTGGGTATTCAGTCTTTTGAACCAATTTTGGTAGAAGGTAGAGCGATTCAGCTGCATCCTCTGGTGTGTCCAGCGTTTAACGCCGACTTTGACGGCGACCAAATGGCGGTACACGTCCCTCTGTCGTTAGAAAGTCAGGCTGAAGCGCGGTTGTTGATGTTGGCTTCTAACAATATTTTGTCACCAGCCACAGGTAAACCAATCATCACGCCTAGCCAAGATATGGTGTTGGGAGCCTATTATTTAACAGCAGAAAATCCCGGTGCGACAAAAGGGGCAGGAAATTACTTTTCTTCGCTAGAGGATGTAATTATGGCTTTCCAGCAAGACCAAATTGACTTGCACGCCTATATTTACGTAAGGTTTGACGGCGAAATAGAATCAGACCAACCGGATACAGAACCCGTGAAAGTGACGGAAAACGAGGATGGTACCCGCACATTACTCTATAAGTTCCGTCGAGTCAGACAAGACGTTAAGGGAAATGTACTTTCACAGTATATATACACAACTCCTGGCCGCGTTATTTACAACAATGCCATTCAGGAAGCACTAGCAAGTTAATTCGTAATTTCTAATTCGTAATTCGTAATTAATTCTTTAATTACGAATTACGTAGCTTGCTTCTCGGGTTTGGCGAGTATTACGAATTATTAATTATTGATGACTCAGGACTAATGATTAATGACTAACGAAAAAATGATTTTTCGCAATCGCGTGGTTGACAAAGGTCAACTGAGAAATTTAATTTCTTGGGCTTTCACGAATTATGGTACAGCGCGAACCGCAGTGATGGCGGACAAATTGAAAGATTTGGGATTTCGCTATGCTACCAAAGCAGGGGTTTCCATCAGTGTAGATGACTTGATGATACCACCAACTAAGCGATTGCTCTTAGAAGCAGCCGAGGAAGAAATTCGCGCTACTGAAACCCGTTATCAACGGGGAGAAATCACTGAAGTAGAACGCTTCCAAAAGGTAATCGATACTTGGAATGGTACCAGTGAAGCCTTGAAAGATGAAGTAGTCGTTCACTTCAAGAAGACTAATCCCCTAAACTCCGTATATATGATGGCATTCTCCGGGGCACGGGGTAATATCTCTCAAGTGCGGCAATTGGTTGGGATGCGGGGACTGATGGCAGATCCTCAAGGGGAAATTATCGATTTGCCCATCAAAACCAACTTCCGTGAAGGGTTAACTGTGACGGAATACATTATTTCGTCTTACGGTGCCAGAAAAGGATTGGTGGATACTGCCTTACGGACGGCTGACTCTGGTTATCTCACCCGCCGATTGGTGGACGTTTCCCAGGATGTAATTATTCGGGAATTTGACTGTGGCACCACTAGAGGTCTTGCGATTCGACCAATGACAGAAGGTGCCAAAACCTTGATTCCTCTGGGAACCCGCTTGATGGGACGGGTAATTGGCGAAGATGTGGTGCATCCGGTAACAAAAGAAGTGATTGCAGCACGCAATTCGCCAATTCCTGAAGACTTGGCAAAGAAAATTGAAAAGTCTGGGGTGGGAGAAGTTGTGGTGCGATCGCCCCTAACTTGTGAAGCGGCACGTTCTGTCTGTCAACACTGCTACGGCTGGAGTTTGGCACACGCCAAGATGGTAGATTTGGGTGAAGCTGTGGGGATTATTGCCGCCCAAAGTATCGGCGAACCTGGTACCCAGCTAACCATGCGGACATTCCACACTGGTGGGGTGTTTACTGGAGAAGTGGCGCAACAAGTTCGTTCCAAAATTGATGGGACTGTCAAACTTCCTCGCAAACTGAAAACCAGAACATATCGTACCCGCCACGGGGAAGATGCCCTCTATGTTGAGGCTAATGGCATCATGCTTTTGGAGCCAACAAAAGTAGGTGATGTTACTCCAGAGAACCAAGAGGTTCATCTTACCCAAGGTTCAACACTATATGTATTTGATGGAAATAAGGTAAAACAAGGTCAGTTGTTGGCAGAGGTTGCCCTTGGTGGACGTACAACTCGGACTAATACAGAAAAAGCAGTTAAAGATGTTGCTTCTGACTTAGCAGGGGAAGTGCAATTTGCCGAAGTTGTTCCAGAACAAAAAACTGACCGTCAAGGCAATACCACAACCACAGCCGCACGCGGTGGCTTGATTTGGATTTTGTCTGGGGAAGTTTATAACTTGCCGCCTGGTGCAGAATTGGTGGTGAAAAATGGTGATGCGATCGCTTCTAATGGAGTTTTAGCAGAAACCAAGTTAACTAGTTTGCACGGTGGTGTGGTGCGCTTGCCAGAAGCTACCCCAGGTAAGAGTACCAGGGAAATTGAGATTATCACCGCTTCTGTGGTCTTAGACCAAGCAACGGTGACAGTCCAAAGTTCCCAAGGTCGCAATAACTACTTAGTTTCTACTGGCAACAACCAAGTCTTTAACCTCCGAGCTACACCAGGCACAAAAGTGCAAAATGGTCAAGTAGTAGCTGAGTTAATTGATGACCGCTATCGCACAACCACTGGTGGATTCCTAAAATTTGCAGGTGTCGAAGTCCAGAAAAAAGGCAAAGCCAAGCTGGGTTATGAAGTCGTGCAGGGCGGTACACTGTTGTGGATTCCCGAAGAAAGCCACGAAGTTAATAAAGATATCTCCTTGTTGTTGGTGGAAGACGGTCAGTTTGTGGAAGCTGGCACAGAAGTGGTGAAGGATATCTTCTGCCAAAACAGTGGTGTGGTAGAAGTGACCCAGAAAAACGACATCCTGCGGGAAGTGGTGGTGAAGCCAGGGGAACTGCTGATGGTGGACGATCCCGAATCAGTTATCGGGCGAGATAACACCTTCATCCAACCAGGTGAGGAATTCCAAGGCAATGTCGCCACGGAATTGCGTTATATCCAGTATGTGGAGACACCAGAAGGCCCCGCCCTATTGAGTCGTCCAGTGGTTGAGTTTGCCGTCCCTGATAATCCAGATGTGCCATCAACGACATCGGTAAGTCAACAAACCGGGCGATCGATCCAATTGAGAGCGGTGCAGCGACTACCTTATAAAGATTCAGAACGCGTCAAATCTGTTGAAGGTGTGGAACTGCTACGAACCCAGCTAGTACTGGAAATTGAGCAAGAAGGGGAACAAGACCATAATGCTTCACCCCTGGCAGCAGATATTGAATTAGTAGAGGATACTGAAGATCCAGAAGTTCAACGTTTACAACTGGTGATTTTGGAATCTTTGGTAATTCGTCGAGACATTACCGCCGATGCCACCCAAGGTAGTACCCAGACGACACTTGAGGTACACGATGGACTAACCATTGCCCCAGGGTCTGTAGTCGCACGTACCCAAATCTTGTGTAAAGAAGGCGGGGAAGTGCGGGGTGTACAAAAAGGAACCGAAAACGTGCGTCGTTGCTTGGTATTGCGCGACGTTGACAGGCTCACCATTAATACTAGTACTCAGCCAAAAGTGAAAGTGGGTGACTTGCTAGTAGAAGGTACAGAAGTTGCTCCTGGAGTTTTTGCCCCAGAATCAGGACAGGTAGTAGATATTAAAAATGCTGCTGCTGCATCTGGTGGAGAATCAGCTCTGAGTACTAAAAACTACGTTATTACTACCCGCATTGGTCGTCCTTATCGAGTCAGCCCTGGTGCTGTGTTGCAAATAGAAGACGGCGATTTGGTACAACGGGGTGATAATTTGGTGTTGCTGGTGTTTGAACGCGCCAAAACCGGAGATATCATTCAAGGTTTGCCCCGGATTGAGGAACTACTTGAAGCTCGTAAACCGAAAGAAGCGTGCATTTTATGTCGGCGGGGTGGAGAAGTTAAGGTAGTTTACGCTGAAAGTGGTGATGAAGCGATCGCTATTAAGGTCGTAGAATCAAATGGCGTGGTGACAGATTATCCTCTAGGCCCTGGACAAAATTTGATTGTTCCAGATGGCTCAATGGTAGTAGCGGGACAACCGTTGACTGATGGCCCATCCAATCCCCACGAAATTTTAGAAATCTTCTTTAGCCTTGGTTCTGAAGACGGAATCTATGCTTGTGCCAGCATCGCTTTGCAGAAGGTACAAACCTTCTTGGTGAATGAAGTGCAAATGGTGTACCAGTCTCAGGGGATTGATATTTCCGATAAGCACATTGAAGTAATTGTTCGCCAGATGACCAACAAGGTCAGGATTGATGATGGTGGTGACACCACCATGCTCCCCGGCGAATTGGTGGAACTGCGCCAAGTTGAGCAAGTAAACGAAGCTATGGCAATTACAGGCGGTGCGAGGGCACAGTATACCCCAGTATTGTTGGGTATCACCAAAGCATCGTTGAACACTGACAGCTTCATTTCCGCTGCATCCTTCCAAGAGACAACACGGGTACTCACCGAAGCAGCTATCGAAGGCAAATCTGACTGGCTGCGCGGATTAAAGGAAAACGTGATTATCGGCCGATTGATTCCGGCTGGTACTGGGTACAATACCTATGAAGAACCCGGAGCGATCGATGACTATACTGCTGAAATTACCAGTAGTGTGTTAGATGAAGTTGATGATCCCCTAGATATGGTCCTAGACGATCGCACAGCTCGCACCTATAATTTAGATTCTCCTACTCTTGGGGAATCTGGCTTTGGCAGCAGACGTGCAGAAAGGTCAATTCTAGATGAAGAAGATGAATTAATTGCTGATGAAGTAGTAGACGACGACGATTTCGAGGAAGAAGAAGAAGATGACGAGGATGACTTCGACGACGAATAGAGACTTGAAATTTCGCGTCTAAAAGGTAAAAGGTAATATCGAGTCTGCTCAATTACCAATAACTAAAGTACCTTACTTGTGCTAGCGTGCTCCTTGCCAAAGGGGTACGCTAGCTTCAGTTTTACTCCTAGTGAGCAAATGCCGTCATATTCAATTAAAATAAGCGATCACAATCAGTAGACTGAAATTTTCTCTTTTACAGAGTCTAGTCATCTACATCGCTTAAAATCTTTAGGACTTACGCACACTCTACGAATTCTCGGCGCTCTTGGCGTCTTGGCGGTTCGATAAATTAAGCTTTTGAGCAATTTTTGCGTAAGTCCTAATCTTGTATTGAGTCCTCTTGAGAAGTCTTTAGCTATTAGCTTTAGAATTTATTCCCAATCGGGATAGCAACGAAGTGAGTAATTGAAAAGATGTTGGTAGTGACAAGCCTTAAAAAAGACGGAATTAAGCATTAGCTGTGATTTTGAATTTCGTCTAACTTGGCACGCACTGCCTTGATATCCTCCCACATCAACCATTTTGGCGCACCTCTTTCCTTAGAAGGGTTACGTAGCAAGTAGGAAGGATGAAAAATTGGCATACATAAACGCCCTTCCCACTCTAGCCACTGGCCGCGAATTTTCGTAATTCCCCGCTTATCCCCAGTGATCCCTTTGACAGCAGTCGCACCCGTTAACAAAATTATTTTGGGGTCAACTAAGCGAATTTGTTCTAATAGATATGGTAGACAAGCCGCCACCTCTACAGGAGTGGGAACTCTATTATCTGGTGGGCGACATTTATTGATATTGGCAATGTATACATCATGCTCAGTAGTCAGATTCACCGATGCCAAAATTTTCTCCAACAATTGTCCCGATCTGCCTACAAATGGTAAACCCGTTTCATCTTCATTTTGACCTGGTGCTTCTCCCACAACCATAATTGGTGCTTTGAGATTACCACGCCCGACAACAGTGTGAGTGCGAGTATCTCCCAATGCACAACGGTGGCAGCGATCGCAATGCTGTGTCAACTCCGTTATGTCAGAATAAGTTCCGGGAGCGATCGGAATTTTCGCGTCTGTAGGAATCAGTTCTCGTTGGTTAAAAGTTGAGTCGTCGAAGAGGCTAAGTTGGGTTTCGCTGCTCATGAAAATCAGGATTTTGGCATCAGCGCTAGCTGTTATATCTGATTTAAATAGCCCTCTGGCTGGATATTTATCAGAACAATAAACTTTTGCTGAATACTTAATTATTTATACAAATCTTATTGTATCAGTTAATTTGAGACAAAATTCAGTCATGATAAAAGCAGTGCCGTCCTAAGATGCTGGGGGAAAGCATGTCACATACCCCACTTTTCGCCGATCGTACCCATGCGGGTGAAGTATTGGCGCGAGTAATTTATGATGTTTTGACTCAGCAAACTATTGATTCTGGGGTAAAGCCTGTACCAATTGTTTATGCTTTGCCAAGAGGGGGTGTACCAGTAGCAGCACCAATAGCACGTCTTTTAGATTGTCCGTTGACAATTGTTGTGGCAAAAAAGATTAGCCATCCAGAAAACCCAGAGTTAGCAATTGGTGCAGTGACTACTTCTGGAAATGTTCTTTGGGCCAATCAAAAGCTATTTCGCTCTAAATATGATGCGCGGTGGCGAGAAATAGCTTTAAATAAAGCGATAAACCTTGCTAAGTCTCTTGAGGCTCAATTAATTCCTGCTTGTCCGCAAGTAAATGCAGAGAATGCTACGCTCATCTTAGTTGATGATGGCATTGCTACAGGTATGACAATAGCGGTAGCAGCAACTGCCATGAGAGCGCTTTCTCCAGCAGCAGTTTGGTTATGTACTCCAGTAGTGCCACAAAAATTGCTACCTTGGTTAGAACAGTGGGGCGATCGCACAATAGTCTTGGAAACACCGGAACCCTTTTGGAGTGTGAGTAATTTTTACGCGGAATTTCCCCAAGTAGATACATTAGAAGTTCTTGTATATCTTCAGCAACAAAACACAATAGGAGGAATTGACCTCTGCGAGTAATTTTGAATTGTTTCCCTGTCTTGCTTTTTAACTATTTGGAGACGTTTTCGGCTGGTATTGCATAGCTTTGGCATAATCACCCAAGGCTTCGTAAGCAGCTTTCAGACGAGCAAGAGTTTGTTCTTCACTGCGACGATCTTTGATATTCCTAGCTAAGATCAAACGTTCTTCATAATATATAATTGCTTTGTTATAGTCACCCAAAGCTTCACAAGCAATTACTAAACTACCTAAAGACTGTTCCTCGCTACGCTGGTCTTGAATTTCTTTGGCCAATTGCAACCGTTCCTCATTATACTGAATGGCTTTGGCATAATCACCTAATGTATAACAAGCATGACCCAGATTCTTTAGCACCTGAGAAGCACTGCGAACATGTTTTAAGGAGCGTGCTATAACTACACATTGCTCATAATAGGCGATCGCTTTTGGGTAATTGTCCAAAGCATACCAAGCATTACCTAAATTCTTGAGTACCTGTTCCTCCCCCCAATTATCTTTGAGTTCCCGCACAATCTCTAGGCTTTGCTGCTGATACTCAATTGCCTGTGTAAATTTGCCCCAAGCTTTATAAACCAATCCCAAGTTATTCAGTGCTGCCACTTGACTGCGTTTATCTTGCAGCTGCTGGGTTATTTTCAAACACTTTTCCAGAAACTCAATTGCCTTTTCATGGTCATTCAGGTGACGGTAGGCATTACCTAAATGGGAAAGTGCTTGCATTTGCAATGTTAAATCTGAGGTGTTCTTGAGCAAAGACAAACACTGTTGGGAGTAAGAGATAGCACCTTTATAGTCTCCAGCGCTGTAAGTTACCAATCCTAAAAAAGAAAGTACCTGTGCCTGTTTTTGCAAATCTCCAACTGCCTGAAATAGCCCCAAGGATTGTTGTAAAGACTTCATCGCCGCTATTAATTCACCAGCTTGCTGCTGTTGAGTTCCTTGCCGTAGTAGCTTGGATGCTTCCGATGAATGGTCATCACTTTCCTGTGGAGGTAGTATTTCTGCTTGTGAACCAGAGTCAAATTCATGGGTAATTGTATTACGCTTCACTGGTTTTAGATATGTTATGGGTAATTGCAAGGGAACTGTATTTTTCGATCTGGTTATTCCATTCGCCTTTAGACATCAACTCCTTCTTGTGGAAGTCTAGTGCTAAATTTAGTGTTCCCAAAACCAGGATGCATCTTTCACCAGTCTGGTTTACCACAGCGTCAGTTTAGGAGAGGTGAGAGTTTATATAGCGATCGCTTTTGAATTTTAATCGAGGTTTTTAGATTACTACTCATGAAGATTAATAACTATATAGCAGTATTAAATTATTTGCTTGCTATCGAGATTATCTAACAAGTTTTATTATCAATATCTTTACTGTGTCTATGGAGTAGGATATCCCGCACCTCCATTAAAATTTTTCCTAGCATGTTTTTACCACTGCCATCGGCTCCGCAACCCCAGTAAAAATCGATAGGCGAATTTTCAACAATTTCTGCATTTCCTGTAGAAAGTAAAATATCTCTAATATCTCTATGAGTTTGAAATTTACATAGCACAGCTTGCCGCATAATATCGTCTTTAACTTGTTCCCAATCTTGACGTAAGGGACGGGTTCTCTCACGCCCCATTCTTGCCGCATCTTTAGGTGTTTTAACTAGGCGTATTTGTTCTACATGAGGTGTACCCACAAACTTTTGCGCTTGAAAGTAGTGTTCGCTAGTTGACCAATATAATCTATCTAATTCAAAGCCGTGGGATGAAAAGTTAGAGAAACACCCATATTCTTCACGAGTGCTATAAAAGTAGATTGTCATAGATTTAATACAACTCGAATTTACTGAATTTATGAGTTTTTTATAAAACAGATGATTTATTTTCTGTTGATTCAATAAACGCCTCAAACTGACCATTAGGAGTCCATTGAATAGCCCCATCTCGTCCTGTAAAGAACAGTTTAGTTTGGCTTTGATTCAGTTCAGATAAAGTTTTTGGATCAAAGTTGGCAGAAGAAGCGATCGCTACTTGTGGTTGCAGAGCAATAACTAAATCTTTCAATGATTCAGGGGCACACCAAAGCACTTGCGGGCGAGGCAAACTTCCATTTTTTACTAGTTGCTGCACCTCTTTAGATTTAACATTACCTACTAATAACCAATTTTGACCTAAAATTTGCAATTGTAAAATTGGTAATTGGTCGTTGATTAATTGCGCTACTATCGAACCAGCTTTTACAGATTGACCAACTGCCAATGGTTGATAAATTCCTTGATTTTTTTGTAGTTCCTGTTGAATTGCCTGAGTCGTAATAGAATTATCTGTTTGGGGTGAATATTCATAAAAATTCTTGATTGGTAAACGTTGCATTAATTCAAACCAAGCATTGCTTTGATTACCTTGAAAATCAGTTGCGATCGCCCAATTTATTTGATTTACACCCTGCTGTTGTAAAAACGGTAGAATCGTAAAACGTCCTGTACCTTCATCACCACTATTAATTACAGTTACAGTACCTCGATCTTGAACAACTACAATTGGTTCCGTACCCGATTCTAAGACAGTTATTCTAAACAATGTATTTTTAGAATGCCAAAGTGGGATGAATACTAAACCAATCGCAATCATATTAGCAAACCACCACCGTCTCTGCCACCAACGCACTAACCAGACCAATATAATGAGTATATAAATCGCCAAAAGCTGCCAAGTAGATATGCTACCCACAGCAACAGAATTTCCAGGTAACTTGCTAAAAAATTCCACTAGTTTAATTAGCCAATCAGTAGGGTAATGTAACACCCCAGCTAAGAAACTTCCTGCTTCAGTCCACACTAAACCTACTAACGCACTGATAATTCCACCTATACTAATGATCGAAATTAATGGTGTACTAACTACATTCAACAACAGACTATAAGATGGTACAACTCCAAAGACAAAAAGTTGCACAGGTAAAGTCCAAATAGTTGCAGCGAGGGGAACAGCAATCAAAGCAGCGATCGCAGGTGGTAGCCATGCTAGGCGATTGACTAATGCGGGTACTGTTACAACTAATCCTAATGTTGCTAAAAAACTCAATTGAAAACCTAAATCCCAAATCCATAGAGGATTAAACACTAATAGCAGAGTTGCTGCTATTAGTAACGAGCCAAACTGTTTTACCTTTCTTTTTAATAGCAGACCAACTAATGCCGCAAAACCCATAATTACGGCTCTGAGAACCGCAGGTTGAAACCCTGTTAAACTCAGAAAAATGATTAAACCCAAAAACCCAAGAGTAAATTGTGTTCCTTTTCTTGCCCGTCTCGTTAACTGTAAGATCACACTCAGAATCAAAGAAGTTTGGAACCCAGAAGCTGCTAAAGCATGAGCTAATCCAGCTTGTACAAATAAGTCTCGGATATCGTAGGGTAAATCAACAGCTTTGCTACCTAAAACCATTGCGCTGACAAGAGGCCCTTCAGGAACGCCCAACCAACGAACTTGCGATCGCACAATTCGCTCCCGAATTTGCCACCATCCCCATTTACGTTCCTGATCTAAAACATTTATTTGTCGCCCAATTAGACCGGCAAACGTTCCTTCCTGCTTGAGAAACTTCTGAAAATCGAAACCACCAGGGTTGGAAGCCGCCTTTGGTTTGTACAAAATCCCAGTCACGGCAATTTGTTGACTAGGGTATAACCCAGTAGCCTGAAGTATAGGGACTGTCACATACAATTTGCCTGTAACCCCTTGTGGGACACCTGCTGAACCTTTATCATTTTTAACTTCATCTAACTGAGTTGTTTCTAGCCAAAATTGTCCTCGCTGACTGCGAGTTAAGCGGGGATTACTCGCCACTTCGCCGCGTACAATCACAAGCTGTTCTTGATTGCTGCTATTTCCAGGCGGGACAAACTCACTAATATCTTTTGCACCTGGTTGTGGCATTCGCCATTGAAAATATAAAGTTGCCAATAATCCCACCAAGCCAGCAGCTAGCCATATTCGAGGATGGGGAATAGTTTGCCAAATATTAGGCACTGCCTTATTTTTGCTTCCACTATTTTCTGGTTTCTGAGCAAATTGCTGTAGTGTGGTGCGTCTTCTAAAAACAATTGCTCCCACTATCCCCAGAACCAAAATCCCCACACCACCCCAAGGAACTGCTGTAAGCAGCAACCCAAAAATGTAGCCAAGACAAATAATTACACCACTGGTTTGAATCATAAGATTTTTGTAAAAGCACCTGGCAACCCGAATTTGCAGCTAACTTAAAAATAACTAGAGCAGCAATAAAGAAAATCCGCGTTACTGAATTTGGTTATTAAATTCAAAAATTAAATATTCCAAACTCTTATTATCTGCACCTGGAGCGCCTCTGCGCGAGATTTTCATCTTTTTAATCAGCGGCAACGAAAAATTTTGATCCTTGTGGTGAAGTATAGTCCATCAAGTTTATACAAACAAAGCCCGTCTGTGCGGGCTTTATCCTTGTAGCTTTTATGTTCAAGGCTCAAGATTTAATGGTATTTCCGATCTTTAGCAATAGCCACATTATCAAGATATACCTAGCTTAGAGAATGCAAAATCAAGAGTTTGCTAACCTGCGGAGGCAGGTTTTGTTTGTGTAGCCGCGACTTTTAGTCGCCCAGGTAAGTAATAAATTAGACTTTACAAACATCCTCTTACTAGGTAACAAGTATCTGGATGGTCTATATTGTTTGATACATAAACTTTTCTACCGAAACAATGAAAGTATTAGCCAAAGGACATAAGAGATAATTGGAATCAAAAACAGCCAATCAATAATATATTGATAACGAGATTTAACTGTAGACTCTGAAACAGCTTGTACTAAGACTGGCTGTGAATCAAGTTGCTGCACAACTGGCTGTAAAACAGGTGGCTGTATGACTGGTTTTAAATTTTTGAGCAACGGAAAACCCAACTTCTCCCTTTGCTCAACATATAAATGAGCTACCTTCCTAGCCAAATGCCGAATCCTAGCAATATAGCGAGTTCTCTCCGTCACCGAAATCACACCTCTAGCATCCAGCAGATTGAATGTGTGCGAACATTTCATTACATAATCTAAGCTAGGCAATACCAATCCTCGCTCCGTCAATTGGGTAGCTTCCTGCTCATACAAATTAAATAATGTCAGTAGCAACTCAGGATTTGACGCTTCAAAGTTGTATGTGCACTGCTCAATCTCACTTTGCAGGAAAACATCGCCATAAGTAATGTTGTCTGTCCACTGGATCTTAGTAAATGCTTCTACTTGCTGGAGATACATTGTCAGCCGCTCTAACCCGTATGTAATTTCAATTGACACCGGACGGCAATCGATTCCTCCACACTGTTGAAAGTAGGTAAATTGAGTAACTTCCATCCCATCTAACCATACTTCCCACCCAGTACCCCAAGCTCCCACTGTTGCATCTTCCCAGTTATCTTCTACAAACCGAATATCGTGGTCTTCAGGACGGATACCTAAAGCCCTTAACGAATCAAGATAAATCTCCTGAATATTATCTGGTGAAGGCTTGATCAAAACTTGGTACTGATAATAGTGTTGGAAGCGGTTAGGGTTTTCACCGTAGCGTCCATCAGTAGGTCGACGACAGGGTTCAACATAAGCAACAGCCCAGGGTTCTGGTCCCAATGCTCTTAAAAAAGTCTGTGGATTCTTAGTACCAGCCCCCTTCTCAATATCGTAGGGCTGGGCAATAAGACAACCGCGATCGCCCCAGAAATGATGCAATAAACTTATTACCGACTGAAAATTCACGCTTGTTCCATCCTTACTCAACACAGTGCATAAACCATTGTTGCCTAGAACCCGGCACTGTGGGCAGTTTCAGGAGACACAGAAGCGGTCCAAAAATATTTTGGGAAAAATAGTTGACACAATGAAGTAAGTTCGCTATATTGAATAAGTGCTTGAAGCGGAGCGCGAAAAAGCGACGCTTAAAGGACACCGAACCTTGAAAATATTATAGTTTGAAAGCGATTATACAGCAAGTGTATTGCGTCAAGCAAATAAAAATAACTAAGCTGAAGTTAAAAAAGAGCAGCTAATTGAGCTATAGAGCTTTCCAAAACAAAACGGAGAGTTTGATCCTGGCTCAGGATGAACGCTGGCGGTATGCTTAACACATGCAAGTCGAACGAAATCTTCGGATTTAGTGGCGGACGGGTGAGTAACGCGTGAGAATCTGGCTTCAGGTCTGGGACAACCACTGGAAACGGTGGCTAATACCGGATGTGCCGAAAGGTGAAAGATTAATTGCCTGAAGATGAGCTCGCGTCTGATTAGCTAGTTGGAAGTGTAATGGACTCCCAAGGCGACGATCAGTAGCTGGTCTGAGAGGACGATCAGCCACACTGGGACTGAGACACGGCCCAGACTCCTACGGGAGGCAGCAGTGGGGAATTTTCCGCAATGGGCGAAAGCCTGACGGAGCAATACCGCGTGAGGGAGGAAGGCTCTTGGGTCGTAAACCTCTTTTCTCAGGGAAGAACACAATGACGGTACCTGAGGAATAAGCATCGGCTAACTCCGTGCCAGCAGCCGCGGTAATACGGAGGATGCAAGCGTTATCCGGAATGATTGGGCGTAAAGCGTCCGCAGGTGGCAATGTAAGTCTGCTGTTAAAGAGTCTAGCTCAACTAGATAAAAGCAGTGGAAACTACATAGCTAGAGTACGTTCGGGGCAGAGGGAATTCCTGGTGTAGCGGTGAAATGCGTAGAGATCAGGAAGAACACCAGTGGCGAAGGCGCTCTGCTAGGCCGTAACTGACACTGAGGGACGAAAGCTAGGGGAGCGAATGGGATTAGATACCCCAGTAGTCCTAGCCGTAAACGATGGATACTAGGCGTGGCTTGTATCGACCCGAGCCGTGCCGTAGCTAACGCGTTAAGTATCCCGCCTGGGGAGTACGCCGGCAACGGTGAAACTCAAAGGAATTGACGGGGGCCCGCACAAGCGGTGGAGTATGTGGTTTAATTCGATGCAACGCGAAGAACCTTACCAAGGCTTGACATGTCGCGAATCTTCCCGAAAGGGAAGAGTGCCTTCGGGAGCGCGAACACAGGTGGTGCATGGCTGTCGTCAGCTCGTGTCGTGAGATGTTGGGTTAAGTCCCGCAACGAGCGCAACCCTCGTTTTTAGTTGCCAGCATTAAGTTGGGCACTCTAGAGAGACTGCCGGTGACAAACCGGAGGAAGGTGGGGATGACGTCAAGTCAGCATGCCCCTTACGCCTTGGGCTACACACGTACTACAATGCTCCGGACAGAGGGCAGCAAGCATGCGAATGCAAGCAAATCCCGTAAACCGGAGCTCAGTTCAGATCGCAGGCTGCAACTCGCCTGCGTGAAGGAGGAATCGCTAGTAATTGCAGGTCAGCATACTGCAGTGAATTCGTTCCCGGGCCTTGTACACACCGCCCGTCACACCATGGAAGCTGGTAGTGCCCGAAGTCATTACTCCAACCATTCGTGGAGGAGGATGCCTAAGGCAGGACTGGTGACTGGGGTGAAGTCGTAACAAGGTAGCCGTACCGGAAGGTGTGGCTGGATCACCTCCTTTTTAGGGAGACCTACACCCCTTAGATATCGAAAAGCAAACAGCTATATAGATAGTAAGTTGGTCTAACCTAGGTCGGTCG
>NZ_NOLJ01000004.1:269009-730033 GCF_002246015.1 Nostoc sp. 'Peltigera membranacea cyanobiont' 210A | reverse complement strand
GGTTCTTCAGCTACTTTTATGGAGAATTAATAGAAAAGTGCCAGTTTAATAAACTGCGTAAGCGAAAATTGTTAAAGTTACGAAAGCCATACCCAAGTCTTTTAATTAACTTGAGTTTATTATTAATTCCTTCTACAACACCACTAGTAGTTCTGCCGTCAAAATAACCAACTATTTCCCCAAACCATCTCACCATTGTCCCAAGACTTTTCGGAAAATATGAACGAGCATCATACATCCAGTCTAATAATTTAGTGATGCTATCTCCCCAAGATTTAGTTGTATCAAATATCTGGCGGAATTGTTCTTTAAGTGCGTGCATCTTAGCGAGATTAGGCGAAACTTCTAGCACAGATTGTAATTTCAATTTTTGCTTTTCATTTAAAGAGTCTTCGTTTTTTAGTAAGCTATATTTACTTTTGTTTAGTGCCTCTAACTTTCTGGTTTTTTCTGATTTATCATCTAACGACATTGCAGCTTTCTTCTCATTTTTACGCATAGTATCTAACTCATCCGTAATTTGTTTCATCACATGAAATCTGTCAGCAGTTATGTTGGCATTTGGCATTAACTCTTCTACTAATTTTTTATAAGGCGACCAGAGATCAATACTCACTTCTTCTATTTCATTAAGTACATCAATTCCCCAACTGACAAGGACTTCACGAATATCTTCTATTCTTCTCGACTGCACTATCTCAATTGGTTTACGACTATCTAAATCTACTAATACTGCTAGATAATTTCCCTGACCTTTCACCAAGGCAATTTCATCTATTCCTAACCTTTTTATCTGACTTAAGTTAATACTTAATATCTCTGACACCTGGCTTTTTAACATTGATTCTACTTCTTCATCACTTAAGCCATTTCTTTTGGCAACACTATGAATATTACTATTTAATATTTGTTGAACTATCTCGGATGCTAATCTTTTAGTATATCCTTTACTTTTCTCTACAAAATTTAGTTGTTCGCTAAATACTTTTTTACACTTATGACATTTAAATTGGCGGCGATTTATTTTTAAGAGTACTGGTTTTTTATTCCACGGTAAATCATGAATCATCCGCCAATGATTTTGATGTATACTTTGAGTAAGTTTTCCACAGTCAGGACAAGTCGAATAATTCACGCCTTTTTCTATCGTTATAATTATTTCTTCCCCAACAACTTCTTGAAAATCTAATACTTTCATATCGGGAAGATTCAAGATTTGCTCTACAGGAAACTTCATGGCGCACACCTAAAACTTACTATTTTATAATACAAGTTATAAGTCCGGGGTTTTAAAACTATGCTTAATATCTCTTAAACACCTGTCAAATCTATATTACAGGTATTAACATCACTAAATTATATTCACTATAATTCAATTATTTTGAACAATCTCCATAAAAGCAACCGAAGAGCCAAATACTTTAAGTAAATCTTGTTGTGCTTGGCTAGATAAATAAGCATCTGGCTCATCCATTAAAAGGATTTCAGTTTTATTTGGATGAGGTTCATGAGATCGGTACTGAATGTAATAGCTGAGAAAGTATCGTAATCCTTGGCTTCTCTCCTCAAATGAATACTCAGTTCCTGTTCTATCTGTTATAGTAAATACTAAGTCATAGTCTCTTGCCATAACTTTCAAACAGAAGTTTCGGTCTTGAACCCAATAGTTAGGAAAGTTTAAATTAATAGATAATTGGCGGTTAATCTTCTCGATGATTCCATTTGCATAACCTTGCATTCCCTTTTTAATCGCCCCAGCTAAATCAAGTAAAGCATTGGCATCAACTTGAGCAATTTTGCAAATCAATTTATAAGCTAAATTGATTTCTTTCTCTCTCCTTTCTTTTTCATTAAGGCTGAATACTGCTTCATCCAGTGCTGAAATAATTGATTTCATTGTCTCAATCGCATCGGGGTCAACAACATCCTTATTTTCACCCCAAAAAAGACGAACTTTAGTAACTAGTTCTGGGTTATCACTAAATTCGTCGAGCGCGTCCACAATTCTGCTTCTTTGTTCCCGATCCAAAAGTTCAAATCTTCTGCTATCAAGATACTTCTCTTGGCCTAAGTGGACTAATTTCTTAATGGGAACACTGGACGGCAGTGCAACATCAGATTCAATTCTGAGTATTTCAGGAAGTAAACTTTGCAACTCGCTAACTTGTCTCTCCCCAATTCTATATGGTCTGTAGTCTCCTTTTTCAGGCAAATATACAGTTATATTACTAATATTTTTTCTGAATACTAGAAATCTATCAAAAATAATATTCTCAGGAATTTCTATAATTTTTCTTAAGCTTACCTCTTCAGACTTTGACAGATCAGACCATTCAGTACCAAAGTCAGGATATTTCAATTCATTCTGCTTAACCGTAAAAAAATGAGAATAACGACAAAAGTCACTACGTTCTATATTGTTGCCAGATATAGCCTTTTCAATAGCACTGAGTAAGTGAGATTTGCCAGATTCATTTGCACCAACGATTGTTGTAATTTTGGGATCAAGAGGAATTTCAATATACGGGTAAAAAGCATTATCTATCTTTTCCCAAGGTTTAGGTTTCACTTTGTTCTTATTTTTTCTTATGAAATCGTCGTTGAAGGATTTATAGAAACGAATGAAGACTGTCTTGAGATACATATAGCAAAAACTGATATTATACGTGTAATTTGCAATGACATTATTTAATTATACCTGTATTTACTATACCACGCAATTACGTAATTAATGATTTCAGAGAATTTAAATAGGCTTCTGTGTACTCACCCAGAGATAAGCCCTTAATATAGTCTGGGGATCTAACAGATAACTTTAAAGTAATTCATCATAGAAAGTTGGAAAGTATAAGTATTAACCAATAAAGCGTTCGCTCTCCTAATTCAGCACAATTAGATTAATAGTCTGATTTAACCCAGTGCTGGCTAACAGCCATCAAGTTGAGAACACTAACAAGGCGATCGCTTTATCCAAGAATGATAGTTACTGTCTATACCACCTAAGAAGCGATCGCTCTTGTTTCACTATGACAACCAGACTAAACTTAGTTTACAGACTTAGTTTAATCTTATGGAAACTGTAAATATTCATCAAGCTAAAACGAATCTCTCAAAGCTGTTGTCGCGCGTAGAACTTGGAGAAGAAATCATTATTTCCAACCGAGGTATTCCTGTTGCCAAGTTTGTTCCGTTTCGCTCCTCATCAAATCGACTCAATAGTTTAGGACAAGATAAAGGGCGTTTTGTAGTACCAGATGACTTCAATACTCCTTTGCCAGAAGAAATTTTGGCAGCATTTGAGGGCGGTGAGGAGTGAAACTTTTGCTAGATACGCAGTGCTGGTTATGGTGGTTTACCCGACATCGGGTTGTATGAAACCAAACCAGCGATCGTCCTTCCATGTGATTAGTTGCCCTTTATGTAAAGCAGGTTTCATGAACAAATTATATGTTTATACCTGCTTTACAAGTGTGCCCTAGTTTACACAAATAGACAACACCAAAAATGCGTAGGCGTAGCCTGTCGGAGACATCGCTCCATCAACTCTTTAACCTGGTAAAAATGTCGCAATAAACTTTTCAACTCCTTTAGGGTCTTGCATCAGTTGCTCATTGAGTTGCTTGGCCTGCTCACCTGGGTAAACTTCTTCTATGCCATCAACCACAGCTTGCAGTGCATCCCGAACTACTTCTTCTGGAGGTACTTTTGGATCAGGGAAAGACTTACCCATCCCAATATCGATCGCTCCTGGTAACACTGCTACCACCAGCGTTTTTTGAGCCGCCAACTCTGCCCGAACCGCCTGAGTCAATGACAAAACTGCTGCTTTAGAAGCGCCATAGCTGCCATTAAAAGGAAGATTTACCCGGGCCACCATTGAAACCATATTAGCGATCGCTCCACCTCCATTTTGTTTCAAGATGGGAGCAAAAGCACGGCACATAATCAACGTCCCAAAATAATTAACTTCCATTTCTGCCCTAGCGGAAGACAAATCAGGTGCAGCAATCAATCCCTGGTTCAAGCCCACACCAGCATTGTTAATCAACAAGTTGACATCTTGACATTTTAGTGCAGCTTGGCGAACAGATTCTTCATCAGTAATTTCTAACTGAATCGGGATAATTCGCTGCGGATCAGTTGCAACCAGTTCAGCTAAAGCATCCACCTTGCGAGCGCCAGCATAAATTTTGGCTACACCTTGCGCTCTCAATCCCTCTACGAAGTACTTACCTAGACCTCCATTTGCGCCAGTTACCAAAGCGATTGCACCTAAAACTTTCATGCTTTTCCTTTATACCGTCGAAATAAGAATTACTCTAATCCAAAAATATACTTATACTTACTTTTTGGGAAGTACTTACTTTTTTGTAAGTTCGCATAATATATGTCAGAAAAGCAAACTCAAGGCACATCATTTGTGCAAACAACGCTAAAAGTTTTAGGTGGCAAATGGAAGATTTTGATTCTCTGGCACTTGAAGGATGAAGCCAAACGATACAGCGAATTGAAACAATTGATTCCTGAGATTACTGAAAAAATGTTGATTCAACAACTTCGTGAACTAGAAAATGATGGAATTGTTAACCGAAAAGTGTACTCAGATGTACCTTTAAAAGTGCAATATTCTTTTACAGATTATGGCAGAACTCTTATACCTGTCTTAAAAGCTCTTTGCGACTGGGGACAAGAACATCTAAAGCGAGTTATTAGGGAATAGAAATTAGGAAGTTGAGCAGAGATTTTCTAATGCCCTATTCCCAATGTCCTATTCCCAATGCCTCATATTCAAAACTCGTAGCATACCACACTAAAACTTATAGAAACAGTGCGTTAGGCTTGCCTTAATGCATTTGCATAAAACAGCAATTTACACGGTAAGCTTGTGTCTGATTTAGCGCTACATAATTATCTCCCTCGCGTTCCCGATGCAGCATTGCAAGAATACATAGAATGGTGTGTTTTAGAGCAAGCTCAAGCCGCAGAATGTAACTTTACTCCTGATAGAAGTAAGTTAGATAATTTGCCACCAGAAGACTACGTTCCGAAACTGGTCGAGCAGTTCATGAAAGTTAAACCAGACCCAATTAAAGCAGGTTTGGTAGCTGCGATCGCTGGTAAAGAAGCTGACAAACACACTTTATCTGGTTTAGCGATCGCTGCTGATTTTGTATCTCTTTATGTCAAGTATTTAATTCCTAAAGAGGGAAGTACTAAAGAACAGGCTGAAGAGATATTAACTAAAGTGTCACAAGATCAGTGTGAGAAACTGACTGAAATTGCCAAGAAACATGGCATAGATTTATAGTTTCCGACTGATAAATTATTTTTCAGAGGCTTTGTCTGTCCCATCAGTCAAAGCCTCGTATTTTGCAGATTATGGCAATAACTCGAAATAATCACAGTGTCTCGGACGAACAAAACCAAAGTCACGACGGTCAAGCGTCAAGATGCGATTGATGTTCTCTCTCTCTGCAAGTGCAATAATCGTTGCATCTGTAAAGTCAAGCTGACTATCAGCATACTGTTACAGAATTTCATTAACTCTCTCTAAATCTTCAAAGTGAATTGATTCCAGTCGAATATCGCTAGCAGCAAGTTCAACCAAAAAATGACGCATTACTTGATGTCCCAGTCTAGACGAAATTAGGTAACAAACTTCGGGAAGAACAGAGGTTGGTAAAATTAATGGTTCACTCAATGTCTTTGCGACAGTAAAAACACGAGAGTGATTGCGGTCGCTCTTGTTAGTAAGTGCAAATAAGAAACTTGTATCCAGGATTGCTGTCATGCACGGTCATCTGCTTTAAGACCCCAACCACGTACAGAATCAATCTCATTTTTTAATATATCTTCATCTTGTTCTGAGATATCAGTTTCCGCAGAAGCTCCTAATCCTGCAATAGACATTAGAAAAGAAGACCCATGATTGTTTACTTCTTTTTGCCTTGTCGATTTATATTGAAGATATTCAACAAAGCTTGCTAGCTCAATTAATTTTTCATCTGGGAGAGCATTAATTGCCTCAATTAATGTCTGTCTATTTGTAGTCAAAGTATCCATACGCTTGACAAAAGGAAAGAATTGCTTTGACTTATTGTACTTTATGCGATCGCGCTGGTGACGGCTGAAGACATTGGCGTACAAAAAATGCTAACTATTATCGGTTGCGGCAATCTCAATCGCAATGACGACGCAGTAGGCGTAATCATCGCCCAACGTTTACAAAAATATCTAGCTGAAAACCCTCATCCTCATGTGCGAGTTTATGACTGTGGCACCGCAGGGATGGAAGTAATGTTTCAAGCTAGAGGTAGTAAACAATTAGTAATTATTGATGCAAGTTCAACTGGTTCTGAACCGGGTGCTGTGTTTAAAGTTCCAGGAAAAGAACTGGAAGCTTTGCCAGAACCTAGTTATAACTTGCACGATTTTCGTTGGGATAATGCTTTAGCCGCCGGACGGAAAATCTTTCAAAATGATTTTCCCGAAGATGTGACAGTTTATTTAATTGAGGCGGCAAATCTTGGTTTTGGACTGGAGTTAAGTCCTGCTATCAAACATTCTGCTGATGTGGTCTTTGAAGAGGTAGCTGCACTTATCAGCCAGAATAATGAGCAGAAATTTTAAACTCCTAACTCTTGTACAGACGCGATTAATCGCGTCTCTCTTCTCTATGCCCAATCCCGATAAACAGACAGTTCATCTACCCTCATTTCAAAAGGTATACCTTGACTTTCTGGGGGACAAACACGGATTTTAGCACTGTTAACAATTCCATATAGCAATGTCCCCATTGGCACAATTTTTTGTAAAACACGCCAATTAATAACTTGATCGGGACATTCAATTACCAATGTCAGAGCATTGGCGTGGGTTGTGACATACCACCGACAATCAGACAAAAGATTTTGAATGGTGCGATCGCACGCTTCGTAAAAGTATCTGCTAATAGAATCCTCTAGTTGTTGACGCAGTATAATATCCGCAGATGTCGGTTGTATAGGATGTGAGTCATCACCATTAAAGTAATACATATTTCTAGCCATCTCTCTTTAGCTTCCTGCTTATATTCCAATCACCATTCCATAAAGTACATCTTTATTTGTTTCTAATAATTCTTGGGTTTCGTCATCATAATAAGCACCAATCCCACTACACTGAATTCCCAAATAATTACTAGTTAAATAAAGTCTCTGTCCGAGAAAACCAGCTATTTGCATAGCAGTTTGATAATTTAAATAATCTGACACAAAAAATAAAGTTACAGCACCATCTCTAGCAATAGCCTGATTAATACATAAGTAACCTGTCTTTTCACTAAAATTACCTGTTTTAACCAGATGTGTACCTCTATATAACCCAGGTGTCATTCCCTCTACTCGATGCACCACTGAGTAAATTTCTATTTCCTCATAGTTTTCTGTCGGTATTGATTGTTGAAGTTGTTGCACTACATATAAATAATCTTCTTGAGAAATAGCCTCTTTCCGGAAACGTCTAATAGAACGTCTATCCCAAACAGTTTGATAAAATTTATCCCGATCAAAATCAAATTGAGGATACTCTAATTTTTGCTGACGACTCTTTTCTAGAGTAGTTGCTTGATAAGCATCTTCAATAAATTGATTGGATTCAAAATAATCAGTACCAGAGACAAAAGGAACTTTCAGCCTTAAGTGTCTGATTTTCTTGTCTTGTATTTCTCCTGACACCGCACAAGCAGTAATAAACTCCTTATTCTCGAATCCCAAATCAGAATTGAGCGTAAGTTTATCAAAGTCGAAAATTAGTTGTATATCTCGGTTGTAGAGATAAGCTGAAGCTGCAACTGCACCTAAATGGTGTCCGCTATCTAAGAAGCAATATCTCATGCTTCTATTTTGATATTTCCAACTAGACCTATAATAAACACAACTAATTAAAAAGATGAATCCGTTGATACATTTACCCGGTATAATATAACTCTCTAACCCATCATCGATTAATTCATAGATGAGAGTTAGACAATTATTCTCAACTTCTAGATGGTATATACCATTTACTATTCCCTCAATGCCGCGAATCTGTACGTAAACTTCTGTAGGATACAAAGCGCCTGCTGATGGATTTACCCGCAGTTTATAAGGGCCATCTTTATATACTTTTTCTAGTGTTATCGCACTGGTTAATGAGATAAAAGCATGAACAGGATTATTGAGATTTAATTTCACTCTCCGATAAAACTTGGGATAAACTTTAAATGCAGATGGCTGTGTTGAAGCATCTACATAATTTGGGTCAAGTTGTACCGATAAGTAAGAATGCTTGGTAGCGTCATGATAGGCTTTGCCCGATATCTGACTTGATGGCATTTTTAATTATCCTTAAGACTTCTACGTTACTAGCAAAATCTATCGCTTTATAATCGTCTAAGTTTTTTAAATATAAGTTAGGATGATGTTGTAAAAGTAACTTGACAACTTCTGTCTTTCCGGCTGATGCTGCGTACATTAAAACACTTGCACCGTTATCATTTTGGTTATTAATGTCAATGTTATGAGCCAAGAGTAAATTAATTAAATCGTAGTGATTACCAAAACAAGCAAACCACAAAGCATTGTTGGAATCGCTATTTCGAGCATTAATATCCGCACCAGCATCAATTAGTTCTTTGACGACTGTATAAACTCCTTCTCTTGTCGCTTTCATTAAAGCTGTATCGCCATTTTCACCCGGCTGATTTAAATCGCTAAAATTATAGCCTTTTGCTATTAGCCATTGGGTTGTTACTTCACTCAATTTTTGACTGTTGGTTCGATTCATCAGTATTCCTTAGTTAACTTTATTTCTGACAACTTACTAATATAAATTTGCTTGGCAAACAGAATGGTGAGTATTCCTCACCATTATTGAAAAAATGTTATCCAAATTCTTTTAACTTACATATATGCTATCAATTTTATAAGTTTAAATTATGAATCATTTATAAAGAACAGCAAACATTCATCTTAAAAAAGCTTGAAAAATAATGGAAAAGCAGTAATTTTTACAGTTTTCTTACATAAGATAGATTAATAGCAGATATAGGTGGATTTAGATCCCCGACTTCTTCAAGAAGTCGGGGATCTGCACTTGGACAGTAAGTGTGTATATTTTCAAATTTACTGACAATGATAAGAATATAAAATATTATCTACATCTTCGATGGTAAGACTTTGGTTATCAGCTAAAGCTTTCAATCTATGGGTAATATCTTTAAGCTGGGATAAATTAAAGGAAAGTCCTAATTCATTAGCTCGGTGATTAACCGCCTGTTTTCCAGCCAATTTATGATTGATTAAAATTGAACGCGTTACACCAAAACTCCGGGGATTAATAGCTTCATAAGTCTCCGAATTATTGAGCATAGCTTTAGTATGAATGCCAGCTTTATGACTAAAAGCACTCTCACCAAAAACACAGTGGTTAAAAGGAATAGAAACTCCAACTTTTCTCGCAACTAATTCATGCAAGTAACCAAGTTCATCCAAGCGATATTTAGACTTAATCTGCTCTGGATTTGTAGCATATAATCTAGCAATAAATCCAGCTAGGGAAGTAATACCATTTCGCTCACCAATTCCCAAAACACAAGTGTCAATATGAGTTGCTCCCGCTTCCAGTGCTGTATAACTGTTAGCATTTGCACATTCTGTATCATTATGACCGTGAAACTCAATATCTAAATTAGTGAACTGGCGCAAAGTCTTCACTAATTCAAATACTTGCATTGGCGTAATAATTCCTACTGTATCGGCAATTCCTATGCGTTTGACAACTCCTAACTTTTCAATCTCAGAATAAATTGTAATTAAATCTTCTATTGAAGTGCGTGACGAATCCTCAGCCGAAAACCGTAACTCAATATCGGGGGCTTGTTGATGAATAAAAGTTAAAACTTCAGATGCTAAATCAATAATTTGATTAATATTTTTACCATGACTGAACTGACGCATCAAAGAAGAACTACCAATAGTTAAATTAATCCCAGCGACGCCTGTGGCTAAAGCGACTTTAGCATCTTCTAAGTGACAGCGAATGTGAGTTAATATTTTGGATGGCAAGCCTAACCGAGATAATCGTTCACAGTCTCGTCTAGACTGAGGTGAAGCGATTGGTGACGTTAACTCTATATATTCCACTCCAAATGCAGCAAGTGCCTCAGCGATTTCGACTTTATCATCTGAAGAGAAATTGGCTTTGACGAATTGTTCACCTTCACGGAGAGTACTTTCTACAATTGCAAATTCAGATAGCGACATTGAGCAATCCCTATA
The DNA here is from genome assembly GCF_002246015.1 of Nostoc sp. 'Peltigera membranacea cyanobiont' 210A. Taxonomy (GTDB): domain Bacteria; phylum Cyanobacteriota; class Cyanobacteriia; order Cyanobacteriales; family Nostocaceae; genus Nostoc. The sequence goes on along the minus strand of NZ_NOLJ01000004.1, from coordinate 719,735 downwards.
CTAATTCTTACTAAGGATATTCACTTATTAGTTTTTATATTAACAGATTTGCATAATCGAGAAATAATTGCTTTGGCTGATTCTTGGGGACTGGTTATAGTATCAATTATAAGAGAGCGATCGCTTGTATCCATCGCTTCTAAAATATGTTTTGTCGGAACCGAATCATAGTTCTGACTCTCTTCCACAAATATTTTTAGTTTTTCTCGCAATTCTACACCTGTAACAACTTGTTTGCTTACAAGTTCTAAGATTTGTTGTTCTTCTTTAGGAGTAAAATAAGCAGAAGCTTCTGGTACGCCCAAACTAGCAAAATTGCTCAGTACTTCTGGGATAATTTGCATACCATCGTCTAATTCTTGATGAGCAATTCGATCAAAAGAATCATGACGTTTTAGAAGCCTTTCTAAACGCACCGTATTTGGTGCGGTCAACATTACAAATTTAGCATTTTTCAAAGCTGTAGCTGCATAGCGAACCTCATTTTCACCACGCAAACTATCGAAAACTAACATAGAGTTGACTTCTTGTGGATTGATGTGTAGAGAAGCTAAAATGTGACCCATTCCACCAGGAAAGTATTCTCGATAAAGGCGAGTATAAGTTAGGCGTTTAATCCGGCAATGTGGTTGCACGAGTTTCTCTTGCATTTTTAACATTGGTGCAATTATCACACGTTCGGTTAAAACACGACGATTAGGTAAAAGTGTAAAATCCAAGCCTTCTTCAGCCAAAGCTTTTGTGATTGTGCTTTTTCCCACGCCAGTCATACCTACTAGAATAAGTAAGGGAAAACTTGTTATTGGCAACCAGTCTTTAGGAACAGGAAATCCTACACCTACAACTGGACTTAAATGTTCAAAAAATAGATTTGGCCTTGTTGTATTAACTTGATGCTGCACAATATAAACCTCTTTTTAGTCTAGTTATCATAAATACATAAATATTTTTCAACCTCAGTATTTATACATAATTAAAATAGCTGTGTTAAATGGATGATAATATCCATCAATAGTTAGTTTTTTTAAATTTTTTATCTTGCTTTTTTCAATAAATGATCGCTTTGCCAATTTTTGTAATGCTCGTCAAGCAGAAATACCACTATTAAGTAAATTAGAATTATTTCAAAATTATTAAGATATCTTAAATATAGCTAGTTTTAAAATCAAAACTTGCTAACCTAACTAAGGTATAAAGAGTTCAAGTTAGTGAATTAAAAACATGGAAATTAGCGCTCGTAATTCTCTTAAGGGTACTGTCAAAAAAGTTGTACATGGTTCAGTTAATACTGAGATAACTTTAGAACTAGCGCCAGGAGTAGAGCTAGTGTCAATAATCACAAAATCATCAGCAGAAAAGCTAGGACTTGCAGAAGGTAAGCAGGCTTATGCCGTGATTAAATCATCAGATGTGATAGTTGCTGTTGATTAAAAAATAGAGTTGGCTTCTTTTGCAAGCCACTCTATTTTTCATATCAAATTGCATTTATATAATAAATATTAGTGACGAAAAGAGTGTAATAGCTTAGTATAGTGTAATTACAGCAATAATATTAGATTTTTAAGAATTGAATATCATAGATACCCGATTTGTTAAATAAATCGGGTATTTTTTTAGCAAAAATTAAATAAGGCTATACAGAAATGCTAACTAATGTAATTATCAATAACGCGAACATAAATGGCTCGGACACTTTCTAAATCTAGTACAAAATCTCTGTTATCAATATTGAGAATAAAAGAGGAAAAGTGTTGTTTTATAGTGATATTAGTTCCTTCTATTATTCCTATTGATATAAGTTTTTTTAAAATTGTTTCATCCTGAGTTTTACGGAAAATTACTATTCCTCGCTCTCCTGTTCTCAATAGCTCTAATGAACAGCCAGTAACACTAAAGCTGGTAAACATTTTAATTATAAATTAGGAATTGTGAAAGGAAGAAGGAAGTATATTTTCATCCTTCATCCTTCATGTTTTATTTGGTTCCTAAAGGCAGCAACCAAAGTAGTAACTTAGACCAGATATGCTTCTTGATGTGTCTTAATTGTGCAATTAGAACGAGGATAAGTTACACAAAGTAAAGCGTATCCTTTAGAAACCTGATCGTCATCTAAAAAGTTTTGATCGTCTTGATTAACTTCACCTTCGACAACTTTACCAACACAGCTAGAGCAGGAACCTGCATGACATGAAAAGGGCAACTCAATACCATTTTCTTCTGCTGCTTCTAAGATGGTGGTCTCTTCGTCAACTTCAATTGTGGTGTCGATGTCTTCTTTTTTGTTGATTAATCTAACTTGATAGGAAGCCATTTTCCGATTCTCCTCAAACGTTATACAGTTGGTGTAATTTCTGAAGTATTTGAGCAACCTATCCTACTTTTTGCTTCCCTTCTTCTTACAGTGATGCTAATTTTAGTTAGCTTCTTTATAGGGGTAAGGGATGCAAAGCAAACTAGAAGCTACCTCAAGAGCATTGAAACTCTGCGGAGTGTGTCTATAGAAAGCCTCTACAATCAGACTTGGCGTAACGGAATGATGTTAACTGCAAGGTACACCAGTAGGCGTACCGTCGTCTGTTTTGAAGGACTTTCCACAACCGCAGGTATCAGTTGCATTGGGGTTGATGAATTTAAAACCGCTTTCCATCACTCCCTCAACGAAGTCAACGATAACTCCGTCTAATAACGGCGCACTTTTGGCATCAACGTAAACCAGTACTTTGCCTTGCTGACTTACCAAATCATCTGGTTGGGGCTTGCTGGTGATATCGATCGCATATTCATAGCCACTGCAACCACCATCTTTTACCGAGATGCGAACACCTTTAGTTGCGCCATTAGCGTCCGATGCGGAACCTTTGAGGAATGCCCGCAGATGAAATTCTGCTTTTTCTGATAAGATAACGGCCATTAAGTCTCCTGATTTGTAGCGATTAGTTGTTCTGATTTCAGGTGGGGATTGTCATTTGTCCTTTGTCCTTCGTCATTTGTTATTCACTAATGACCAATGACAAAATTAAGTATTTTGTGCAATACCTGTAGCCGTGGGTTCCATTGAATTGGATTGCGCGTGTCTCCAAGGCGCACTATTACCGCATACTGGACAAGAGCGATCGCGGTGAGAACGGCGTTTAGCAAATTCCATTCGATTTAGGTCGATTGTCAGTAATTGCGACAATAGAGGCTGACTAAACCCGGTGATCAGCTTGATAGCTTCCAAAGCCGTTAGACAAGCTAGTGTTCCAGAAACAGCGCCTAGAACTGAAAAGCCACGCTGATCCCAATCAGGCTTTTCTGGAAACAGACAAGATAAACAAGGAGTCACACCAGGAATAATCGTCGTCAGGTAAGCCTCCATCCCATTCATTGCGGCTTCCACCATTGGCTTACGCGATCGCACACAGGCTTCATTTAACAAATTGCGCTCTGTAAAATTGTGGGCGCAATCAAGAGCCATATCAGCCGACTGTACTAACGAGTCTACATTTTCCGGGGTGATGTAATCATGAACAGTTTCCACTTGGACATCAGGATTAATCGCATCGAGAGTTTCTTTAGCTTTGAATACCCTTGGCTTACCTACCCAATCATCAGTCATAAGAACCTGACGATTCATATCATCTTGCCGCAAGTCACCACCCCGGACTAGGATTAGCCGCCCAACGCCTGCTACTGCTAAGTAAAGCGCCGCCGTACCGCCTAATCCCCCCACACCTGTCACCAGAACTGTCGCTGACTTCAAGCGTTTCTGTGCTGTTTCGCCAAAATTCGGAAGCATCATTTGGCGACGATAGCGTTCTAATTCGGTAGGCGTTAGGTTAACCAATTTATACCTCCTAATCAGAAGTGATTTCTGTCAGTGTGACTACATTTTTCGGCTTGTCGTTAAACACTTTGAACAGCTTTTGTTCGTGGGGTGTTGATTCGACAAATAGCTGATAGGCTTTTTGCAAAGCCAAAGAATATTGATTTAATTTCTCTTCTTCACTCAAGTCAGGAGAATTATTATCAATTTCCTGGATGAATTGAGAGAACTTTTTCAGAATATGTAGACGATTTACATTCACAACTTCTAAGTCGTAGGACAGGTTAAAGAATTGAAAAAATTCTTCTGCATCTACGAGTTGCTTGAATTCATTAATAGTTCCAGTCATTTAGCACTCTCCAATTTTTTCAGATGTTGCTTAAGTTCATCTAACTGACGATAGATTTCATAAGTTGCAGAGGCAACATCCATAAGTTGTGTGTAATCTGTTGGTAGCCCTTCAGCTAAATCATGCAGATCCATTTTCATTTGACCGGCTTTGCTGTTGAGGCGTCTGATTTGTCCTTGTAGTTCCTCAATACTCGTTTCTTCTGCTTGCACAATCAGCCACTCCACATTGGATTTGGGATTTTAGATTTTAAATTTTGAATTGGATGATATTGTTTTAATCAAATGGTCATGAAGCTAATGATTAAAACTTGAATCCAACATCGTTCGACTGAGCGTAGCCGAAGTCCAAAATCCAAAATCTAAAATTTTTACAGGTTGCCAACTTCAGGAAAGCGCTTCGCCAAATCAAGGCCTTTTTTGACGTAGTTTTCTCCCTCTTCTGCTAATTTTTCTAGCGAGTCAAAGCCAAAGCGTTGAGCATCTCGCAAGGTTTTCACAGCTAGCAAAAGACGGCCAGAAAAAACTAGCGCCCAGCCAAATCCTTCATGACTCAAATCAACTACAACCTGGGATATCAAACCTGTTTCTTGTTCAATACCAGCCGCTACAGCCCGAAAAAATGCCATAATCCGGGCTTGAGTTACCGCATCAACTTCGCCCTCAACGGAGATTTCCCGTTTCTTTTGTTTGGTAACAATAAAGGGTTTGAGAATCAACTCATCCGACCAAGTACGATAAACTCCATAACTGTCTTGACCACGGATTTGTTTGATTAATACCTTCAAAAAAGGTGAGTTCAAGACTTCAGTTGTAGCGGTTCCATTAACACTATTATTTGCGGTCATACTGTTGCCTCATCTTCAACTTCATCAGCAAAGTTTGTGGTTTTTGGCTGTAAAGCTTTACGCAACCAAGGTGGAGGATTACCTTTGAGGGTTTTCACTAGCTTGTTTAGCACTTCACTAATTTCTTCTTCTTCCGATCGCGCCTTCACTGGGGTGACACCTTTCTTGATTAACCGAGCGGCGGCGCTACCACCAATTGCTGTTACGTAAATAATCGTACAGTCACCTATTGACTCAAGTTTTGGGGTGATTTTGTCTTCATTCCCATCTTCTTTGAGTTCGCCTTCAAAGGTGAGGGTTTCTACGAAGTGATATCCCTCATCGGTAATTTCGTAAACATCAATCATTTTTGCCCATCCGAAGTGAGCATTAATATGAACTCGGTCACTCGTCGTGAAGGCTATTTTCATTGTAATTCTCCTCTCTAAAGTTTTGAATTTTGAATTGGGAAGAAGGAATTCAGGAGTCAGGAGTCAGGAGTCAGAATTCAAGAGTAAGAACTAAATCTGCATATTTAGTGGTTTTCCCTACGGAAACGCCAAAGGCAAACAATCAGTGGCAGGTTTTACTCTTTCTGAAAAGCATTCTGAATTCTGGATTCTGACTTCTGAATTCTTGAAGAAGAATTCAAAACTCTGCGCTCACAATTCCGAACTCTTGGAACTGCTTAACTCTGGCTTCTTCTGCCTCTAAAAACAGGTTGCCGATACCAAACAAAAGTTCCATCGTGCCTCGATAGCCAACTTTGGTAAATTGACCATTACCTAAGCGGTCATAAATGGGCAATCCTAAACGATAAAGAGGAATCGAGAGGCGTTTTGCGATCGCACCAACATTGGAGTTACCAATCAGCAAATCAGAACCACCCGCTAGACTCTCAAAGTCTTCCAAGTCGCCGATGGTGATACTTTTAACCGGGAGTTTTTCTAAGAGGTGCGATCGCGTGGTTGTCACCACAGCATGAATTTGACTACCCATCGATTGCAGGAAATGCACGGTTGACCACAACAAATCTGGTTCCAGTGCTAAGGAAACTCGTTTTGCACCGAAGTAGAAGTGAGTGTCCAACATCGCATCTTGCAATTGACGGCGTTGGCGGCGGTATTTTTCCGGTACGCTATTACCGCTCAAAATCGCCAATGCTTGGATAAACTCATCTACTGGTTCTAATCCAGTCAGTTCGCCAAACACCTCATAAGGTGTGCCAAAGCGTTCTTCCAGAATCTTGGCAGCCCCCCGCATACTTTCACCCAATGCCAGGGTAAAAGCAGAACTACCTACTTCTCGTAGCTGTTTTAAGGTAGTCCCACTGACCGTAACCGCACTATAACCATCCTCTAAGTGACCATCTAGAGAAGCGCCAAGGTCAGGTACAAAGATAGGCACTAATCCAAAGGACGTGATTATCTCTTTGATTTCCTGTACATCCCCAGGTGTGAAAGCAGAACCCGCCAAAACTGTGACTTGTTCAGTTCTGAGTCCACCCGCGCGAGGAATTTCCTTAACTATGCTTTCGACAGCAACGGCAAAGCCATCTTGCAACGCACCTTTAAAATCTGGGGTAGGTGCAAAAACGATCGCTAAGTCATTCAATTCGGGATGGCGATCGCGGATTTCCTTCAGAAAACCTTCAATGTCATCGCCTCTAGTTTCTGTTAACCCAGTACTACATAAACCAATAATTTCTGGATTAGCCTTTTCCACCAGAGTCAGAATTGCTTGCTCCACATTCTCTTCACCACCCAAGATAGTAGTGACTTCCGTCATCGCTGTTGTAGCTAGGGGAATCGCTTCCCGGAAATGCCGCACTAGCACAACTTTAGCGAAAGCAGTACAACCTTGAGAACCGTGGAATAAGGGCATCGTCCCTTTCAATCCCAAAAAGGCTAAGGTTGCGCCCAAAGCTTGACTTTGCTTGAGGGGATTAACTGTCAGTGCTTTGTTAGAAGCGGTAACGATCGCCATTAAACTTCCTCCTCTTCTTCCCAAGGAGCGGGTTTGCGTATTTGTTCCCAAATCGGGCTATACAGAGCTTCGTACAATTCCCGCGCCATCTCAATCATTCCCACATAACCTGCATAAGGATGGTGGCGTTCTTGGTTGATATCAAGGAAAGGAATTCGAGCTTTCAAAGCGGTGTATTGGTTACGTCCACCAGCAATCAGCATATCTGCGCGAGTGTCTTTAACCACTTGTAGCAATTCCTTAGCGTTGCCCTTCTCCAGCATGATGCCATCGTTGCCGAGCAACTTCTTGATTTTGGCTTTATCTTCCTCAGTACTTTTTCGAGTACTGGTAGCAACAACTTCAATACCTAAGTCTCTAGCAGCCGAAATAATCGACCAACTCTTAACACCACCAGTATATAAAACAACCCGCTTACCTTTGAGTCGAGCGCGATAAGGAGCCAATGCCAAATCTAAAGCAGCCGTTTCTTCTGCAATTAGCTTTTCTGTCCGCTCCTGTAAATCAGCGTCGCCTAATTTAGCAGCGATATTTCGCAGACAGCGATTCATATCATCGATGCCGTAGAAAGACTCTTCAATGTAAGGGATGTTGTAACGCTCCTCCATCTTTCTCGCCATGTTGAGCAGCGCTCGTGAGCAGATCATGACGTTGAGCTTGGCGCGGTGGGCATAGCGAATTTCATTGTAGCGAGCATCGCCCGTAATTTTGGATAAAATACGGATGCCTAACTTTTCTAGCAGTGGTGTTACTCCCCACATTTCACCGGCGATGTTGTATTCACCGATTAAGTTAATATCATAGGGCGTTGTATGTTCCGGTTCTGCTGTTCCGACAACATATTCTAATAAAGCTTCACCACCGAAACGGTTGCCCAGATTTTTACTGCCAATGAATCCTGGGGCAATGACGGGAACAACAGGAATACCAATTTTCTCAGCCGCCGCTTTGCAGACAGCATCCAAATCATCGCCAATTAAGGCTGTAACGCAGGTAGCGTAAACAAATACTGCTGCTGGTTGGTAGCGCTCTTTGAGTTCTAGAATCGCTTTGTAGAGTTTCTTTTCGCCACCGAAGATGACATCATTTTCACCCAAGTCAGTCGTAAAGCCCATTTTGTAGAGTTGAGGGCCAGACGACAGACTACCACGACTGCCCCAGGAATTACCAGCACAGGCGATCGGCCCGTGGACTAAATGAGCAGCATCTGCGATCGGCACTAAAGAAATCATTGCACCATCAAAAGCGCAGCCCCCTTGAGCCGCGCCAGGTTGTGCCTGTTGGGCGCAAGACTTGTTTTTCTTTTCCGTTTGTTTGTGCTGATTATGCTCGCATCCTGTCTCAGTCAGCAGCTCGTTGATTTTGCCTTGGGTGCTTTTCATCTCTCTTCTCGTACTTAATTGTTAATTTTCCTTTGTCATTTGTCATTTGGATAACTAACAACTAATGACTAATGACCAATGACTAATGACTAACAAATGTATTTTGTGACATCCTCTCCACATACATCAGCGAGGTAAGATAGAGCGCGGAAACGCAATCCTACAAATTCGTCATATAAAGGATTGAGTTTACATAGTGGTGGAATATCAATAGACTTCCCAAATAATTTAATTTGTCGCTCAAAGGGACAACAACAAGGAATTGTTTGGCAAATTAGATGAGCGAAGCGATTATTTTTAACCTGAATTTCATCCACCACACGCCGCAACGGATTAAGAAGATTGTGGACCCACCCTGGTTTTTTCTGGTTAGGTGGATGGTAATTAGGATGAGGATGAGTGTGAGTGTGTTCGTGAGTGTGATTGATGGTTTCCATTTAGAAATCCCTTGGGTAAATGCTAGAAAGAAAAAGGGGGAAATAACTCATAATTACGAATTACGAATTACGAATTACGAATTATTTTCCGCCCTTAATTAACACGTTGTGTTTCTACGCAATTTCTAACGAATCAAGTCGTAGGAAATATCTGTCTTAGAAGGAATGTTGGTGTTGCGATCGATTTCTTCAAACAGGGTATTTACAACCCAGTTAAGGAGGTTGATTATACCTTGATAACCGATGGTGGTGTAGCGGTGTAAGTGGTGACGATCTATGATAGGATAGCCAATTCTCACTAAGGGAGTCTTGGTGTCGCGCCACAGGTACTTACCGTAGCTGTTACCGATGAGCAAGTCTACGGGTTCGGTGAACATCAAAGAACGCATGTGCCACAGGTCTTTACCAGGCCAAACAGTTGCATGTTGACCGAAGGGGCTAGAAGCAAGCAGTTCTTTCATTTCTGCTTCAAATACTTCGTTGCTGTTGTGAACCAAGATATGCACAGGTTCAGCACCCATTTCTAGCATAAAGCCAACTACGCAGTATACTAAATCTGGTTCACCGTAGATAGCGAAGCGCTTACCGTGAAGCCATGAGTGGGAGTCAGTCATGGCATCAACTGCCTGACCGCGTTCGATTTCCAATTGTTCGGGAATGGGGATACCACTCAATTCGCTGAGTTTCATCAAGAACTCATCAGTACCCTTAATGCCCCAAGGACGGGAAACTGAGGTTGGTTGATGCCATTCTTTTTCGATGTACTCGCGGGTTTTGAGGGTGGAGTGTGCTTGCAGAGCGATCGTAGCTTTCGCATTGATTGAATCTTCTGCATCTTCTAGCTTTGTACCACCTGGGTACATATTGAACTCACCTGTGTTGGGTGAATCCAGATAGTCGCTGTTGTCGGCTAGAATTGTGTAGTCAAAACCGAACAAAGAAGCAATCCGCTTGATTTCGCGGTTGTTGCCTACGTATGTATCAAAACCTGGGATGAAGTTGATCTTACCATTGCTGGTTTCTTTCTTATGACCTGCGGTCAAGTTAGAAAGAATTCCCTTCATCATGTTGTCGTAACCAGTGATGTGGGAACCGACAAAGCTAGGGGTGTGAGCGTAGGGTACTGGGAAATCTTGAGGAACTGAACCAGCTTCCTTGGCGTTGTTGATGAAAGACTGCAAGTCATCACCAATTACTTCTGCCATACAGGTAGTGCAGACAGCGATCATCTTGGGCTTGTAGAGAGTGTAAGAGTTCGCCAAGCCGTCAATCATGTTTTGCAGACCACCAAACACGGCTGCATCTTCAGTCATTGAAGAAGATACACCAGAGAATGGTTCTTTGTAGTGACGGGTTAAGTGCGTGCGGAAGTAAGCAACGCAACCTTGAGAACCTTGAACAAAAGGTAGAGTACCTTCAAAACCAACAGCAGCAAAGATTGCTCCTAGTGGTTGACAACCTTTAGCAGGGTTAACGGTTAAAGCTTCACGAGCGAAGTTCTTTTCACGATAATCCCAACTCTTTGTCCACTCTGCAACTCGTGTTACTTCTTCGGCTTCGTGACCGTTTTCAAACTGCTTTTTGTTTTCAAATAGCTCTTGGTACTCCGGTTGGTGGAATAACTCGACGTGATCTTGAATTTTTTCTGGATTCTGAGGCATTTCTGGATCTCCAAGGTTACTGAATTCTTTAGTAATTGAGGTGGGAGTGGGGAGTAGGGAGTGGAAATATGATTCAAAATTCAAAATGCAAAAATCAAAATAAATTTTTAATCTTTCAATTTTGAATTTTGTATTCCCAACTCCCCCCTGGGGTTTTAGCCCCAGGTTATCCTTACTTATCTCACTCTCCCATTTCCCTAAACGGCAGCCTTAGCCTTAGCTTCAGCCTTCTTAGCGTTAGCTTTTTCATTCCAAGGAGCGCCAATTAATCCCCAGGTTGGGCTGTTGAGTGCCAAGTCCATATCACGAGCGAAGATGGCGAAGCCGTCATAACCGTGATAAGGGCCGGAGTAATCCTTTTTGTGGTTTAATTCTTTTCAACTGTCTAATGTTTGCAGTAAACAGTGTCAGCAATAAGCATTGTTCGCTGATAACACATTTATTTTTAGGCTAAATATAGGCTAAAAACACAGCATAACTAGGTTCAGGACTCACGCATCATCTAAATGTTGTCCTGAACCAAGGCGATTAAATCGCCCATTTTTTTGCTCATCTCTGCAAGCACAGCAGCAAAAAGAACACATGAGAACGAAAGTACTACTGGAATTAGAGAAAGTTAATCTGCGTTTAAAGTCTGCAAAGGCTAAAGTAACAATTAGAGAATCGAATGGAAGTCTGCAATTAAGAGCGACGTTACCAATTAAACCGGGAGACAAGGACAGTAATGGGACTGGGAGAAAGCAATACAATCTCAGCTTGAATATTCCCTCTAATTTAGATGGACTCAAAACGGCTGAGGAAGAAGCTTATGAGTTAGGCAAGTTAATCGCTCGGAAAACTTTTGAATGGAATGATAAATATTTAGGAAATGAGGCAATTAAAAAAGATTTTAAAACTATAGGAGAATTACTCGAACAATTTGAGAATGAGTATTTTAAAACTCATAAACGCACAACTAAAAGTGAACATACTTTTTTTTATTATTTTTCCCGAACAAAGAGATTTACGAATCCCAAAGATTTAGCGACTGCTGCAAATATGATAAGTTCAATTGAACAAATCGATAAGGAATGGGCTAAGTATAATGCAGCTAGAGCGATCGCAGCATTTTGTGTGACATTCAATATCGAAATTGATTTATCGAAATATTCAAAAATGCCGGAGAATAATTCCCGAAATATACCGACCGATGCAGAAATATCTGAGGGAATTACCAAGTTTGAAGATTACCAACATAATAGAGGTAATCAAGTTAATCAAAATGTTCAAGATAGCTGGCAACTTTGGCGCTGGACGTATGGAATGTTAGCAGTTTTTGGTTTACGTCCACGGGAACTTTTTATTAATCCCGATCTTGATTGGTGGTTGAGTCAAGAAAATCTAGATTTGACATGGAAAGTTCATAAGGATTGTAAGACTGGTGAGAGACAAGCATTACCATTACATCGGCAATGGATTGATGACTTTGATTTGAGAAATCCTAAATATGTAGAGATGTTGGGGAGTGCGATCGCAAAAAAAGATAACACTAATCATGCTGAGATAACGGCATTAACACAGCGAGTTAGTTGGTGGTTTCGCAAGATAGGATTAGATTTTAAACCCTATGATTTACGTCACGCTTGGGCAATTCGGGCGCATATTTTGGGAATACCAATTAAAGCGGCGGCAGATAATTTGGGGCATAGTGTGCAAGTTCATACGCAAACTTATCAGCGTTGGTTTTCGTTAGATATGCGGAAGTTAGCGATTAATCAGGCTTTGAGTAAGAGGAATGAAGTTGAGTTGATTAGAGAGGAAAATGCTAAGTTAAAGGTGGAGAATGACAAGTTGAGGTTGGAGATTGAGAAGTTGAAAATGGAGTTGGTTTATAAGCGTAGTTAAAAATCAAGTGGACTCCGTACACCTCTACTACATTTTGAATACATGGATATAAAGTGTAATTGTAGAAGTAGCAATTACTTCATGAGCATTTTAAGTAAAGAGCGATCGCTAGCTGTCGATTTACCTAAAATTTGGTATCGTTGCAGGAGAGGATAGCAATCGCATTTACAGTTGAGTTACGAGCTATCAGTAAATTATTTGGTTTTTACATCTCGCTTTTGTAGCATTACAGGTACAAATATCTTGTTATATTCAGCTAAAGCAAGAATGAGAAACGCAATAGCTAGGATGATGGCGGCTGGAAGTCCCCCATATTGGAGTAATGCAATTGTATCTGATTGTTCCAAAGGTGAGATGATGGCTTTTTCAGTCGTACAAACAAGTTTTTCTGGTTTCGCTGTTGTTGTTTGGCAGCGCAATAGCTGATTTGTTTGTTGTTGCTGTTGAATAGTTTCAGAGACTAAAGAGTAATTCATAAATATATTCAATCCTTTAATCAGATTTTAAGATGTAATGACCAACAAATACATTCTATAAGCTGCTTCTGAAAAAGTCCCAGAAAATAATTTCCAGTAAATAAAATATAAGCGGAAAAATTTTTCCGCTTTTGAAAATAACCGGAAAACATATACATTCTCAAGCCCATTCAGTTAAACTGAATCAAAATATGCCAAATTATAAGACGGTTTAGGAAGATAACAGTAACTATGAAAAGCTGGCACACATTTTTAAGAACGGAGGTGTTTCCTCAAGAACGATATGGATTAACCAAAACTGAGCAAGCCATTCTTTTGTCTAAATTCCCTAGCCAAGAAACTGTCAGAACTAACAAACTGGTTGCAGAGCAAGCGATAGAAGATGATGAATTGCCTCATAATCCAGAGACCGTTAGAAAGCATATGTGGACAATATACAATGAGCGGTTCTGTCCAAAAGATGGCAAGGAAGGTTTTCCGGGCTATAAACAGAAAAGGCAAAATAAAGATCAACAATTTCTTGCTTGGTTAAAACAACAGTATTTGCAATGGCTGCAAACTTCTAACTTTGATACTCCACTTCAGTCAGCTTCAGAGGCTAACGATCTAATTCAAGTATCCCCGGCAGCATTAGGAAAACTCAGCAGTCATATACCAGATTTACCATTAAATTTCTTACCACGCTTTGATGCACTCAAGGAAGTCAAAAAGTTAGTACTTGATGGCACTAATCAGCCAGTAGCCGTTACTGGAACTGCCCTTAGAGTTGGAGTGCAAGGTATGGGCGGAATTGGCAAATCAGTCTTGGCAGCAATGCTAGCACGGGATGAGGAGGTGCGGCATAGTTTTCCCGATGGCATCTTGTGGGTAACACTTGGTCAAAATCCAGCACTTACCTTACGGCAATTAGATTTAGCCAAAATGCTGGGCGATAGTTCACAGATGTTCCAAGATGTTCAACAGGGCAGAGTTCACTTGAGCGAATTGTTAGCAGATAAAGCTTGCTTGTTGATTCTAGATGACGTGTGGCAAAGCAAACACGCTGAGGCATTTAATGCACTAGGGCAGAAGTGTAAGATGTTAATTACAACACGTGACAATAAAGTACTTCAAGAATTGGGTGCTGTTGGATATTTGCTAGGTTTGCTGGAGGATGAAGAGGCGCGAACACTCTTGGCATTGTGGGCAAAACAAGAGAAAGAAACATTACCTGTTGAAGCACATGAAGTGGTACGAGAATGTGGTAAGTTGCCTTTGGCGCTAGCAATGATTGGTGCATTAGTGCAAGGTAAGCCAGACCGTTGGGGCAATCTGCTGCACAAGCTTTGTAGTGCTAATCTAGAAAAAATTAGGCATCAGTTTCCTGATTACCCTTATCCAAACTTGCTGAAAGCGATTCAAGTCAGTATTGAGGCATTAGATATTGATATCCAAAAGCGCTATTTAGATTTTGCCGTTTTTCCAGAAGATACGCCTATTCCTGAAGCTGTGTTACAAACTTTTTGGAAACCGGAAGGGCTAGATGAATTCAACACGCAAGATGTGGTAGATGTGCTAGTAGAGCGATCGCTAGCACGGCGTGATGATAAAGGATGTTTAACTTTGCATGACCTCCAGTATGACTATGTGCGTAAGCAAGCTGGTGATTTGCCTGCATTGCATAACCGTTTTGTGAATTCTTACTCTTCACGTTGCTCAAATGGCTGGCATACTGGCCCAAATGATGGCTATTTTTTTGAAAACTTAGCTTACCATCTACATGAATCTGGGCGAAAACAAGAACTGTATGAACTGCTAACTAAATCCCCAGATTGGATGGAAGCGAAATATATTGCTTGTACAGGTGATGCAGCCTATGTTGCTGACTTGGAATTGGCAATAATTGACTTTACCGATCCGTTAGAAGCAAATCAATTGTTAACGCTGACTCAACTCCAAACAGCAAGGCAAGTAGTAAATCAAAGAGTAATTAATTATAGCGATACAGATTTAGAAACTCTAGTCTGGTTGGGGCATGAAAATGAAGCTGTTAGCTATGCACGTTTGCGAGAGTTTCCTGAAAGGAAGTTTAACGGCTTATTAGCTGTTTTTAAAGCACTACAAAAGAGAGGAGAGGTTAACTATTGTCTTTTGAAGGAACTAAAAGAATTAGCTTTATCAATTCAAATGAGAAGTCGGGATAAAGCAAACATATTAGTAAATTTAGCAGTAGCTATATCCCAAACTGCATATCAGACAGAAAGTTTAACAGTAATTGAAGAATCTGAAAATTTTATTAACAGTAGAAGTTTAAATGAAGCGTATGTGTTAACAAAACTAGCAGAAGCCTTAGATAAAATAGGACAGAATAATAAGGCAAGTAAAGCCTTTGTTCAAGCAGAGGAAATTGCACTTGTTGAACAACATTTCTGGTTTAAAGCATTTTATTTAACAAATTTAGTAACTACTCTTGCTCAAGTACGTCGCTTTACTGAAGCTAAACAAGTAGCAAATAAGATTGAGATTGATTGCTGGAAAGTACAAGCATTAAGTGAATTAACTAAAGCACTGATTGATGAAGCATTAGGTAAAGAGGCAGAAGCAATTTTTACAGAAATTAAAGCCTTGATAGAAGCTAATAATTTACATTCTGCTCATAACCATGAACAATGGACGGATGCATTGGGTAAATTTGCAGTAACGTTAGCTCAAGTTGGATATAAAAAAGACGCTAATAAATTCTTCACAAAAGCTCGAAAATTTATTTATGAGAGTCCTTGGTGGTGCTGTGACAGATCTAAAAATCGTTTAGTATATCACTTGGCTCAAGGTGGACGTTTCCATGAAGCTTATGAAGTAACTTGTACTATTCCTAAAAGCAGTGGGATACAAGCAGAAGCTTTGAGTGCATTAGCAAATGCTTTAGCGCAAGTGGGGCGGACTAAAGAAGCCATAAAAATCTTTACAGAAGCCAAAGAAGCTGCCCGTATTACCAGAGATAGATTGGCAGTAGCAGCAATGGGTAATCTAGCAGTCGTAATGAAAAAGGCTGGATACAAAGCAGAAGCAGAGGGTATCTTTATCAAAATAAGGGATATTGCGAATAACGAAGATGAACACGAACAGGTAGATATATTGAGTACATTAGCTATTGCTTTTGCTCAAGTTGGACACTTCAGTGAGTTACAGGAAGTTCTTCAGATGATTCTGTCAGACAATCCATACCGTGTCAATGCACTTAGTGCATTGGCAGTTGCTCTTGAGTTAGATGGGCAAAAAGTTGAAGCAGATAGAGTTTTTCAAGATATTCAGGAATTTGCTCATAAACCTATGACCATTAGATCAGTTTATGCACCACCACAAAGTACGTTAGTAAAAGCATTAGCTCAGGTAGGTCGTTTTAAGCAAGCTATGGAAAACACGCTTCATATTAATGACGATTTACAAAAAGCGCAAGCATTATGTGCTGTAGCAGCAGCCTTAACTAATGCAGGGCTTGAAGCTGAGGCAAATAGAATATTTATGGAGGCTAAAGCATCTACCTATGCTGTTGAAAACTGGGGGCGCAGAGAGTCAGCAGTGTGGACATTTGCAGCTGCATTATCTCAAGCAGGACATTTCGATTTAGCTAAGAAAGAAGTTCAACCGTTAATCGATAATGGCTTCCATCGCTCGGAAGGACTAAGCGGTTTAGCAGCGCCGAGCGCAAACATTGGGCACTTTGTTGAAGCATTCACCACACTTGGATTGCAAAGACTCGATAAATTTTTATACGATCTGAGTGAATGGGCATCAGCATTTGAGAAAGTTCAGCCAAGCTTATCGTTGGAGGTTATGCGAGAAGCAGTTTGCATTGCCGGGTGGGTACGTCCCCACTGGAAAGAAATTTCTCAACTTTTTCCTGAGATCACAAATAGCTGAATTTTAAAATAGTGCGATCGCCCTTTCTCTCCAACACAGCAAGCGATCGCCTTCGGGTTATGCAAAGCCAAATTGTATCTACACCTGGTGCTGCTTTAGTGGGATGCACGATAGAATTTAAGCAAAAGAAAAGACTTTATCCTTCTGGTTAGCTGTCTACGATGTCTGCAAGAAATAGGTTTCATGAACTGGTTAGAACTGCCCTTGAGAAGGATGGGTGGATAATTACTCATGATCCGTATCACATTGATTTAGGGTTTGTTGATTTTTACATCGACTTGGGTGCAGAACTGTTGCTAGCAGCGACAAAGGATGAGGAAAAGATTGCAGTTGAAATCAAAACGTTTTTAACACCCTCAACAATTTCTGAGTTCCATACTGCAATTGGACAATTTATTAACTACCGCATTGCTTTGGAAGATGATGATCCAGAGCGGCAATTGTATTTGGCAGTTCCGCTCGACGTTTATAAGCGATTTTTCAGATATCCATTTATTCAAACGGTCATTGTCCGTAACAAAATTCCCCTTTTGGTGTATGACACACAAAAACAGGAGATTGCAGAATGGATAAGCTAATTTTGTATCGTGAACTAATTCAGAAATTATTGACGGCGCGAGGAAAGTTGCGTTCTGAGAGCGATCCAATAGAAAGTCAAACCATTTTTGATACTACAAAAGACCACTATCAGCTTGTGCATGTGGGATGGAAGGATAGTAGTACCCGGATTTATGGCTGTGTGCTGCATATAGATATCAAGGATGGAAAGATTTGGGTGCAGCATGACGGAACGGAGGATGCGATCGCAGATCAACTCGTGAGCGAGGGAGTGCCTAAGCAAGATATTGTGATAGGATATCATGCACCTCATGTAAGGCAGTATACAGAGTTTGCTGTAGGCTAAATCTATTTAAAAAGCCTGTTTGCGATCGCTACCCACAAACAGACTTGACTTTTTTATACTTCTAATTAAGCTTGCTCCCAAAGCTGACGTATATAATCAGGGAGGCAGCCAGCAATTTCCTGAATCCGCTCTTGGGAAAGTTGATCTTTGGTAGCAGAAAATACCGCTTTAACTGCCTGTTCGGCGTCGACTGATCCTGGAACCCCTCCTTCATTCGCAACTCGCGTTAGAAATAGCTTGGAATCAATTCCAAGGGGAGCTGGGCCTCTTAAAGGTTGACGGATTTTACTTAAAAATCTCACAACAGGATTGGTGTCTTTCCAGAGTTCAGCCACTTCTAACTGGAGTGCTTTTTCATCTGTAGGTATAGCTTCTGTATGCAGTTCTGACTCGACGCGATCGATTGTGTCCGCGGTCATTAAGTCACGCATAACGCGATACACAACTTCGGTAAAGTCTCTTGCGTCATACAAATCCGCAAATCCGCTTCTAACCATGACCTTTTCAAGAAAGGAGTGATGTTCATCAGCGATCGCAGTTCGATTATCTTCAATCTCTGTTGGGTCAACTTCTGGAATATTTGTTCTAAAACTTTGATCTGGCATTGTTTTTCTTGTGGTTATTAATTTTGAGTCTTTATGCTTACTTTATGTAAGGTCGCACAAATCAAAAACCCTTGTAATCTTCCAGAAGTTTGAGATGGTATCCATTCAAAAGTTAGAAATTTCTTTGATCTGCTTATAGCTGTAAAGTCATGGTTGAGGTGAGGAGAGCAATACTTCTGATGTTTGTGGCCGTCTGTGTCGAAAACCAGTCAAAATAAATGAGTTGGTATAAAAGCAGCCAAAACGAAGATGGTAGAAACAACAAACGTTGAAATTAACACTTCCTATGTCAAAGTACCCAACGATGACTTAGAAATCGATGCTTACTTAGCTCAACCAGCACAAAGTGGAACCTTTGGCGCAGTTATAGTTTTTCCAGAAATTTTTGGAATCAATAGTAATATTCGAGATATCACCGAACTAATCGCTAAACAAGGTTATGTAGCGATCGCCCCGGCGATGTATCAACGTATTGCTCCCGGTTTTGAGGCTGACTTTAGCCCTGAAGATATTGGGTTTAGTCCAGAAGCATATCGGCTGGGGTTGGAATATTATCAACAAGTGAAGTATCAAGAGATATTCAGCGATATTCAAGCTACCATTACTTACCTCAAAACTTTACCCAATGTCAAAGATGATGCCATCGGTGTGATTGGTTTCTGTTTTGGCGGTCATGTTGCTTATATGGCTGCGACTTTACCCGATATCAAAGCCACAGCTTCCTTTTATGGTGGCGGGATTACCACTCCTAGTTATGGTGAATATACTCCAACCATTAATCGCACCTACGAAATTAAAGGTACTATTTATGCCTTTTTTGGGATAAGAGATACATTAGTTTCTCAGGAAGAAAACGAGCAAATTGAGGCAGAATTAAAGAAACATCACATAAATCATCGTGTATTTCGATACGACGCCGGACACGGATTTTTTGCTGGATTCTTTAAAGACAAGTACCCATTTATGGAACAACACCCAAGTTATAATCCTGAAGCAGCTCCTGATGCTTGGCAACATGTTTTAGAACTGTTTCAAAACAACTTGTGAGAAATCCGGGAATCGCATCGATCATGCAAGGTGCGTTACGTGAACAACAACAAACCCTGCCTTAGTAAGCTATGTGTCAGCCAGGGGCATACCGAAAATTATATGTATTCTAAAAAAATATACATAATTATTTGTACAATAAACAGATATATAATTTCCGTCTTCGTGTATGCCTTTATTCTTAGAGCAAGTTGAAAAGACAATACAAGAAATCGACTGTCTTGCTGACCCTTTAAGTCAGCGATATGGACGTTTACTTAACTGGCAAAATCCACCTGATCCGTTTTGGCATTATGGGATTGGTCTGTCAGATACACGCATTTTTGATACAGGTCGTGGGTTGTGTTCCTTTGAAAGAAGGGAGTCAAAATTCGTTGTTGGCATTGACCATATTGCTTTTGAGCCGAAGCAAACAATTGAGCGGCTCAAACAAGCCCTTCATGTTTTTGCTAATTGGGAGTATACTTTCACTGGGTGGAATTGTGAACATCTTGGTCGATTAGTTGCAACAGATGAACCAAGATGTTATCAAAGTAGTTTCATTTGGTGGTTGTCCGATATGACTCCTGAAGGAAACCACAAAACCGCACATCAAATTTTTCGAGATTACCTGAAGAAGGTCGATCCTAGTCTTACTCGGTAGTGCCATCGCTTGATCGCGTAGGAATTGTTTTTCAACCAGCCTCCGTAAGCACAGCCTATTTACCCCTAACGATCAACTCGAATTAAAATATCTGCGTAGATACGAAGCAGCCTTTTGTAGACATCGCACTCATTGGACAAGAGTGCGATCCTATTGCCTTTAAGCTTTGGAGTTTTTAAGCAGTAATTGACAACCACATAAAAATGGGTTTGGACTTTCTATGCGATCGTCTGCAAGCACTTCAATGGCAAGCTTGCTGTTGTAAATCAATTCGTCATAATCCATCAATGCATCCCACTTGATCTTGCCAGTTGGGAAGCCTACCTGTGAACTACTATCTGATATTAATTCTTGCCATTTCTGAATCTCTGGATCTTGTGATTTGCAGTAATCGAGAATGGCAATCAAGGCACCAGGCTTAGTAACTCGCAGGATCTCTGCAAGGGCGCGGACTGGATCGCTAACGACACAGAGGGTAAATCCCGATGCTGCTGCATCAAAAGTGTTATCAGGAAAATCAAGATTGCAGAGATCCGATACCTTGAAGGTGATGTCTGCGGATACGCGCTTTTTACGTGCTTCATCCATCATCTTCTCAGAAAGATCGACACCGACGACACTTACACCTTCAGGATAGGCTGGAAGATTAAGACCAGTTCCTACCGCAGCATCCAGGGCAGTTTGTCCTGGTTTTAGCTGCAAGGAAGCAATTAAGGGTTCGCGCTCGATGTGCCAGTAATGCTTCATAATTGCGTCATAATCCACCGATACCCGATCGTAGGTTTCAATCACCTGATGTATTTGCATAGATTTTTTAACAAGCAGAACTACTGATTTTAACTATCTGTTCAACTGTATAATCTGTTAGCACCGAAAACTTGCATATTCTCTGACCAACAAAAAAACTTCATTGTATATTCTCTGACCAATAAAAAAACTTTATAATAGACATATTCTCCGATATCCTTTGACCGAACAATATCTATAGCAGCGAAGTGACAAGAGCGGTTGGTGTATTATCAAAAATAGCGAGCGATCGCTCTAAACAGCAAATCATTGTTCAAGCTTCGGAAATTAGCAAAGGTATTGTTACTAACAGCACTTTACAAGTCAATGAAGTACACCCCTCCTCAACTTGCAATCTGCTGTATAATCCAAAACTCTCTACATCTTCCTGTTCCCCCAAGCCTCAGCCATAATTCATAGTTCAACCATTCCTTAGTCCCAGAGGAATCTGAATGATAAACTCGGTTCCTTTTCCAGGAGTTGAGAAACACTCTAGTTTACCGCCATGTTTTTCTGTGACGATTTGATAGCTGATAGACATACCCATTCCGGTTCCTTTGCCAACGGGTTTGGTGGTGAAAAAGGGATCGAATATTCGTTGCTGAAATTCTTGAGAAATACCAACTCCATTATCAGCGATCGCCACTTCCAACCACATTAAATTAACTACCGATGTGCGAATCTTAATTTGGCTGGGATTTTCCTTAATTTCCTGATAGGTAAGCTTAGTATTATTTTCTTCTAACGCATCAATCGCATTTACTAAAATATTCATAAATACCTGATTGAGTTGTCCGGCATAGCATTCTACTAGGGGTACAGTGCCGTAGTCTTTAATCACCTCAATTTCAGGCTGTTCTGGTTTAGCTTTCAGGCGGTGCTGTAAAATCATCAAAGTACTGTCGATGCCTTCATGAATATCGACACGTTTAAATTCCGCTTCATCAATGCGAGAGAAATTCCGCAGCGACAGTACAATTTGACGAATGCGATCGGTGCCTACTCTCATCGAAGACAACATTTTTGGCAAGTCTTCCTGCAAGAACTCTAAATCGATGTCTTCAGCAGCGGTTTGAATTTCAGTAGCAGGGTAGGGATTATATTGCTGATACAACTGCATCAGTGCTAATAAATCCTGAGTATATTCCTGCACATGGGCGAGGTTGCCATGAATAAAGTTAACTGGATTATTAATTTCGTGTGCGACTCCAGCAACTAGTTGTCCCAAACTAGACATTTTTTCACTTTGAATAACTTGAGATTGAGTGCGCTGCAATTCTCCTAATGCATTTTTAAGTTCAGTAGTGCGTTCTTCTACCCGTTCTTCTAGTTCTTCTTTGCTTTTCTCTAAAGCACTAAAGGATTCGTGTAATTGCCCTGCCATCTGGTTGAAAGAGTTAGATAGGGTATTAAGTTCTTGAATGGGGCTAGTTTCTAATGTCTGATTGAAATTACCAGATGCCATTGCCTCACTTGCCCAATTCAAGCGCAGAATCGGGCGGACAATCCAATGAGAGGTAAACACGCCCATCACAGAGGCAACGACTAATGCGGCAAAACAAAGAGCGATCGTGGTACGTGTGTTGGCGTTAATTTGCGCCATGAATGCGTTTTCTGGCACACTCACTACCATCAGCCAATCCAAGCCATATTTGTCACGCCAAGGTAAAACATGGACAAAATGCCGTTTTCCTTCCATCTCAAGTTTAAAATCTGTGTCTTGGGTGATAGACCCAAACCCAGAGGTTTGGAAGTGTCTGCCAACATTCTGGATTATTGGGTCAGAACTATCGATCGCTCGCAACCGCCGGATCTCTTGATTAACCACAACAAAAGGCTTCTCTGTACCGGAACTAGCAATTAATGTGCCATCCCGCTCCAAAAGGAACACCTGCCCAGATTGACTAATATTCAAATTGCGTAAAAAATCGCTGAGTTTCAATAGGTGAATGTCTGTTGCAATCATTCCTAATAAGCGATTTTGCGAATCATAAATCGGACGACTAGCAGAGGCGCTGATGAAAGGCCCCGTTGGCAAATTTGCAGTCACAATCTTTCCCCAAATAGGTTTACCAGCAGCGATGGGTTGGGTATACCAAGATTCAGTAAAATTGTTCCAAGTCCATTGAGTATTTATTTGAGTTCGATTACCTTGATTATCTGTGGCATAAGTGGAAGTATTATTGGGAAACTTGGCAGTCCAATCATCAATGGTAATAGTTTTGCCATTATAACAAGCAGCTCCTAGCCCCTCACCCGTTGTTAGTCCAATACCAATATAAGTCAGGTCATAAGCCTGCATCTGATCCCAGAAATACTTGCCAAGGGTTTGGCGATCGCGCACATCCAATAGTCCCCTGCGAATAGCATCTGCGTTGATCTGATTAAGGGTTTGCGGAATGGAAAGATAAGACTTCAGGTGTTCATCCAGTACATCGCTGGTACGATCTATCACCTGTTCGGCTAGGTCGTTAACTGCTCTTTGTCCATTTTTAAAGGACAAATAACCTACTAAGCTGACCGCTGCAAAAATTTGGATAAGGAAGGGAACAATAAGAACAATCTGTAATGGGAACGCCTTAGCTTTGCTGAGATAGTGAGTCTTCATTGCTGGAAGCTGAAAGTTGTGCTGATTTGATTTGCTTTTATAGTTCCCAAGATGTTCGCATACTCACCTTTGTTTAAATTTTTTTGTCAAGTCAAAGGCGGCTTTAGGGTGGAATGGTACTTTCTTAAGCAAAAATTGCTGCCCAGATCCTCAACTTCTACTCTCCGGGTGTCGGTAAGAAGTCAAGGATCGAAATCCAGTGATTTAGTAAGTGACATTTAGATTTAGGGTGCGTTGCGGGGGTTCCTTCTCCTATATTCGCCTTTAAGAGCAAGGAAAATCAGGTATTGTCCGCCCAACTGACTCCTTGTTGTCGCAGCTGACGCGACACAAAAAATCAGAGTTTGAGATGTTCTAGATATTAGCAATAGCATCAGCACAAAATTTGGTTTTTTAATGTAGTTTCATGAGTTCAATTTTCAAATTTGGAGTAGTTTATGCAGCAATTTCAAGTAACATCAGATAGTTTGAATATACGTTCAGCACCGATGGTTGATGAAGCTAATCAATTAGCATCTCTTCCAAAAGGATATATTGTATCTAAAATAAAAAATTCCGAGAATGACAAGTGGTGGAAGGTGGCAACTATTATTGAAGGAAAAACTTTAGAAGGTTTTGTCGCTCAAAAATTCCTGAGTCCAGTCACAAAATTTTCGATCAAGACTGTGCTTAAAATTGGTGAAATTCCTATTCTCCAGGCAAATGGAGAATCTGCATTTTTCTATGAAGCAGGGATGAGCATTAATGCTGATGGTGCGCCTAATGCTTATCACCCCGCAGATAGAGGGATTGATTTTTTGGCAAATGCTGGGTATTCAGATAATTGGTGGGCACTAGCTGTAGATAAAAACGGCAATCCATTTATTCAAAGTAGTACCGATCCATATCCTGGATACTATATTTCTACAACTGCATTATTCGACTCTGGATTTGTTAAACAAGATCCACGTCGCTATGTTGATTCAACAAAGATTCCGTATATTGTGCTTCCGGGAAATGGTGATTTTAGAAAGGCTACAGGCGTTAAATTAGGAGATTTTGCAGTTGTTTACAACACTAACAATGAAAAACTCGCTTTTGCAATTTATGCTGATGTTGGGCCTAAAAACCAGATTGGAGAGGGTTCAATAGCTTTGTCTCAGGCTGTTGGAAACGATCCATTAGTACAATCAAGAGTCAGGCGAGGAATTGCCAAGGATATCGTTTATATTGTTTTTCCAGGTTCTGGGAATGGAAAGGCAAGAACAATTTCAGAAATAGAAGCTGAAACTAAACGGTTTTTTGAAATATGGGGTGGCGTAGAACGGATAAAGACTCTAGACAATAAAGTTTAGATCAGCCCAAAACCCTAATGTAGAGACGCGATTCATCGCGTCTTGAAATACCAATTATTTACACCAATAACTTTTAACCCAAGCGTATTGCTCTATAATATCATGTCCGCATAATTAGTTATGCTAACCACAGTCATTACACCCCACCCCCAACCCCTCCCCGCCTGCGGGGAGGGGAGACAAAGCGTAGCTTTGGCGGGGTGGGGTTCTTCGGGTTTAATAAGCAATCAAGCGGACATGATATAAGAGTGTACCTGATGCAAATTCAATTGCAATAGAGACGTAGCAGTGCTACGTCTCTGTTTTTGGAGAGCAATGTCTACGACAAGCCACTTTACATCTACGCAATCATTTTTGCTTGAAAAATTTTTGAGGATAATAGCAGATTTTAAGTTATCGCTGCTGGTTTCTTTCCATTCTTGCTCTCCACACTGCCAACGAATGACGGTTGCTCATCACTGACAGTTAACGACTCGCCTCGCAGTCCCTTCCGACGCTGATTTTTAGGAACTCCTCCCGCCATACCGTACTCCACACTGCTTTTGCCATATCGGGTCCCTACCGCCATTAGCATGTGTTCGGTCATATCTCCCAACTCGCCTTCTGTTTCTAGCATTTCACGATACAATTTATCCAAGCTGGAAAGGGCACTATTATATGCATTTTCTCTAGTTCGCATCGTTTCGATCAGGTTTGAAAAGGCAGGTAAGGTAAGTCCATTGCCTAAATCTAAACTCGGATCTATTGAGTTGATGCTAGCTGCACGGCGCACTGCTTTTTCTAAAACTAGGGAAGTTCTTTTTCTCCGAGCCATGATCTACACCTTCTAATAGAGTACGGTTAATATTCTTTACCTTAAAAGGCTTACGTATATATTAGCCTGAGGGAATTCTGGCAAATCTGTAATAGTTTTTGCTACAAGTGCGATATTTGTCAGAAATGCGCAAAATACTGAATTGAGAAAGCAAAAGCTGCTTTTGAGTAAGTAAAAGCTGCTTTTGCTTGCGGAAAACACCAAAATGAGAAAGTAAAAGCTGCTTTTGCTTGCGGAAAACACCAAAATGAGTAAGTAAAAGCTGCTTTTGAGTAAGTAAAAGCTCATTTGACTTGCGGAAAACACCAAAATGATTAAGTAAAAGCTTATTTTGAGTAAGTCAAATGCCATTTTGCTTACTAAATTTGACTTTATCTATATTTTTGCGCTGCAATGACTAGTCTTGATCGTTGTGATGGTAGTGCGATCGCAAGCAGAACATAACGCTTTTTTGGATCTGGAAAATGTAGCTGATGTTGATTTATAACACTAGCTTACCTACAATTAACTAAAGCTCGGTTCACCTATAACCGAGCTTTAATTGGGATTTTATTTGATGATGATGATCCCGTTTAGAGGATGTTTTAAAAAAGCAAAGAAATATTACTTACGAGTTAGGTTAAGCAGTTCTTTGGGAGAAGCAAGTAAATCAATAGCCACGAAGTAAATTTGACCTTGAGGATCGAGTAAAAATCGCCAAGCAATGTTCATCCCAACATTACCCCCAAACCAAGGAGTTTCGACCGTACCAGTAATTTTATGCTGTGTATAACCATCTTCTATGGTTTCCGAAACGCCTTTGGTTGGCTTCATCACTAACCCTTGTCCCTCATCTCGTAGATAGGAAGTGATTGCTTCTCGACCAACAATTGGTTTTTGGAATGGTGGTTGCAGCGCACCATTGTTAGCAAATAAAGCAACAGCAGCTTCAAAGTTATCTGCATTCATCGCTTCAATGTATTTCAGCACTGTCGGTTCTGTAACTCCCTCAATAGTAAATTGGGGACTTAGAGATGCACGTGGAAACTTAAAGTTTATGACTTCTGCCTGTTTGTTATCAGTCACAGACGGATCGAAGCCCATATTTACTACAGTATTGCGTAGTACAGTAATTTGCTGACTCTGATCGATTCTCTGAACAGCTTCTAGCACTGCTTTAACTTGAGTTGACATTTGATAGCCAACTGGCATAGGAGCAACGATACCCTCTTTCATCCACTCTCCTAACTGCCACCAGAATCCCAGCTTGGCGTTGACACCAAAGTATGCATAGGAACGGCTAATAGGAGTATCAGCATTACTCGCTAAATCTCTCATTAATTGCGTTTGTTCTTCATGAGACATCCGCTTAATATCGTTGAATATACCTTCCATTAATTGGAGATTTGCTTTTCCGGGAGCAGCTGGAGTAATTGTACGACCTACTTCAGCGTAGGCATACCAGAGAAATGCCAGTTGCTCCTCAATGTTGAGTTTAGCAAACATTGCTGTAGTAGCTGGAACAGCATCTGCCACTTGAGTGCTAGAGAAAATATTGCGTGCGGAATCGATAGTATAACTCATGCTTATTACCTTAAAGATTTAGCTATTTAGTAGTTGCTTTCGGCTACAATCTTGCAGCTTAGGGAATAAATCTAGAGCATTTTTCCTGGATGACACAATTATCTCTAGATATCCAAATCCGAATCATTATCATTCACTATGGCATCATAACTGGTAAACGTTAACAAAAGACTAAGGTTTAGAAGATTTATCTGATGACTATCATTGAAGGAAATGTATATCCACTATTTTTTTCAAATTTATAGTTTAATAAAAGTTTTGTTTTGAATAACATATCTTCCTAAAGAAAGATATGTTGCTATATATTATCTATCTATATATATAAATGTATCTGCATCTTAGACTTTTTGAGCAATAAAAATACAATTGCTCAATTGCTCAACTTTGTTTAAAACTGGCCGATAGTATTTCAGATAGTGAGGCACATTGTGGGATGCAGGATTTCTGCCAGATTTATATTCCACCAGAGGCTATTGCTTGAGCGATCGCAGATGCAATCGAACAACCTGATGACATGGATGTTAGCAAAATTCTTATGCGCCTCACCGCCAGCCCTTATTGATTTTAAAGGGTCGGATACTAGGTTAAAGAAAAATTTATTTTATTTGCGATCGCCGTTTAGTTAGGGGATGCTTTGCCTCAATTCGTGAAGCCAATTGTTTTGAGGTTATCCGTAGGGCAATATAGTCCAATACGGTTCAGTTAAGGCTAAAACTCTTTGTCAAAGTCAATTTTTTTAACGAACCACAGAGGCGCAGAGGACACTGAGAGAAGAAAGAAATGCTTAACTGAACTGTATTGCAATATAGTCAGTCAATCTTACCTGGACTGGATTAATATAGTCAGTCAATCTTACCTGGACTGGATTAAATAATTGATTATACCTAAAATTATCAAATGAGCCGGGTAGAACAAATAAAACCATTTAGCTCGTGAACCTTGTTTACCATTGAATTGAAAAACAATGAGTCCTGCAAAAATTGCCCAACCTTGAAAGATATTAAGCATAGATAGGATTACTAAAATAAAAAAGTGAAAGATGCACCAGTAGAGCAACCATATTCTGGGTTTGAGTTTGTCTATTAGGGACATCAAGAAAATTACTCCAATCCCATAAGTTCCATATTCAGCGCCCAAACTCTCGGCAACTACTGCACACAAGCCGATAATTATTAATTGCTGCCATAATTGTGGGTAACGCTTTACTAAGCGCAACATCACAAGTCCCAAAATAAGCGTGAATAGAATATTAAGTGATAAGCTCTGGAAAACAATACTATAGATTGGCTGAGATATTATTGCTGTAATTAATAGTCTCCCCCCATAACGGTGTACATTATGGGTATGTTTTTCGCCTTCAGCCAGAAGCCATGCAAAGAGGGGAAAGCTCAATCGCCCCAACAAGTGCAAGATTACCAACTCTGGCATTAGCAAATAGCACACATGATCCATAACCATGAATACTGCTGCTAAGATTTTAATGTTAAAAGCTGAAACTTTAATCACAACGTTACAGTTACCTTGGATTCCTTGATATAAAATCCCGAAAAAAATTTTATTTTAATATAAGAGTTATTCAAAATCCTAGCAATTTGATAACATTAATAAAAAGGGCGATGTCTACGACGGTCACTGACTTGTACTGAGCGCAGCCGTTGGCGCAGCCTCTCGCAGAGAAGTAGCTTGTCGTACCACTTGCTACGGCACACTACGCGAACGTGGAAGCAAGCTACGCGCAGCCTCTCGTAGAGAAGTGCGGGCTGTTTGGTGACGCCCTCTTTAGCAGAGATAACAAAAACACTATGGCAAAGCGTAAGAAAAGCAATCTCCAGTGGATTAAAGAAACGCTTGAACTAAAACCTGATCATCGCTGGGAATCTCCATCAGGCTACAAAATCTTTGTAGCAGATCGAGGCGCTGTTCGTTTCAATGTTCCGCAGGATTGGGTTTTTGAGCCACAAGAGAAATCCTTTAAGTTCATGGATAAAAAACCGCCCAACGATGATTGCTGCCTAGAAGTATCTTTCAATCGTCTGCCACCCAATGACTGGAGCAAGTTTCCGCTAAAATCCACGTTGAAGAAAGTTCTGGAAGACGACAGCCGCAACATCATTTCTAAGGGAGAAATTATTACCGTCAAGCGTCAAACCGCCAGAATTGTCTGGACAGAGATGAAGTTCATTGACACTCAAGAAGAACCACGGGAAGCTTTTTCGCGGACTTGCATTGGTTTGGGGTCGAATGTTCAATGCTTAATTACATTCGATTATTGGGCAGATCAAGCAGAACAATTAATACCCGTTTGGGATGAAGCGATGCGTAGCCTGACGCTAGGGTTGTATATTCGTGACCCCATGACTGGTCTAGCTTTCCCAGACTGAGCTACAACCTGGATTTCTCACTTGTGAGAAATCCAAGGGGTGTGGGAGGTGTGGGAGGTGTGGGAGGTGTGGGAGGATGGGGAAGAAGTCTTACCCCCCACATTCCCCACACTCCTCTTCCCCTGAAGCCTACACTATGCGTGAGAAATCCGGGTACAAGAGTCAATTGAGGCGATATTTACGATGGGCGTAGTTGTAGCACCTCACAATTTCTATATGCTAAATTTGGAGCGGGATAGTAACAAAGTTACAAAGCTATGGTTTAGGTTCTATATGCCTAACTGGTGCGCCAAACTTTTGTATAAGCGTATGCCGCCGAGTACTTTAAACTATATTGCTTGATTAGCTCAGTTGGTAGAGCGATCGACTCGTAATCGATTAGTCACAGGTTCGAGTCCTGTATCAAACCCCAGAGGAAGTTAGCTCACTGGTAGAGCAATCGACTCATAATCGATGTGTTGTAGGTTCGATTCCTATACTTTCACCCAAAACCCTGTCCGGGTTAAAAGACAATACCCTTCCAAGGTAGCCAATATGGTACGGATCTTAACAGATTCGAGACCCCTCATTTTCTCAACTCTGCGGTGCAAGTGTTGTGCTGTCGGTCATCACTCATAAGGGTAATGTTCGGTAGCCACAGTTAAGGAGTAAGCGCAACTGCATTTCTCCCTAACTTGAGTATGTTCCTTCCTTTCCTACATCTAGTTTTCCTTCGGGATTCTAGATTGGCAAACGAACGGCATATTTGAGCGCGGTTCTTTTTCTAGATTGTCATTGAGTAGTCGGGGAAAATTAACAGCAATCTTAATCCAGCTTTGGAGAAGCTTTTGTCCACACCTGAACTGTAAACACTTGCACTGGCAGAGTAAAAAAAACTTTTGTAGTATATAGTAGTACAAATAATTAAAACCAATCCTTTAGCCTTTTTGACAAGGTTGTAAACTTCAATACTTAAGTTGTGTGACAGCGATTTGAATCGCAGTTGATATTTGAGTTCAAGCAAGGTTATAAATCAATACGCTTGGGTTAAGGCTAAAACTCTTTGTCAAAGTCAATTTTTTTTACGAACCACAGAGACGCAGAGGGCACTGAGAGAATAAAGAAATGCTTAACTGAACTGTATTGGGTTATAAATGTCTTTATCAAATCTTCTTAGCTGGTTGTGATCGCTACCCAACCCAGGCATTGCAAAGCTTATCTTAAATATCGTGCAAATTCTTTATGCAAATTACTATGTGGCAAACATTTTATATCAAACTTAACGAAATCGGCATCTTATATCACCGCAGCGACTTTAAGAAAATTTTGCAGCCAGGTACACACACATATTTTGGTCGGCATTGGCAAGTCAAAATTTATGACCTCAACCAGCCACAAGCTCAGATTGAAAACCTAGAACTGTTGTTGCGAAATCACGAAGCTGAACTGCAAAAACATTTATTGATTATCAGAACTGCATTTAACCAAGCTGCTTTAGTCCGTTGTGGTCAGAATTGGGTAAGCGTTGCACCAAATCAATTACGAGCTTTTTGGCGTGGTTTTATTGAGGTAGAATCTCATCTGTTCAACTTAGAAGAAAGCTTAGAATTACCTAGTTACTTTGTGCAGCAATTGCGTTCAGTTACCTTGAATGGACTGAAGAAGTTCCAAATCTCCGAGTCTGAGATTGGTTTGCTATATCTGCAAAATAATTTTGTGCGACCTCTAGAATCAGGAGAGTATGCTTTTTGGTCAGTAGATAGAGATGTTACAGTCCGAACTCTCAGCCGGATTATCCCTAACCCAGATTTTCCTTTGGAAGATGTACTCATTGAAAAACATCCCGACTTTATTGCTGCTTACTGTCAAACCGTGCAATTACTGAGTTCACAAGTTGCAATTGTGCGATATCGAGGTAAAGTGATTTCTATTTTGCCGCCTACAAGCCGCAAATTATTTTGGCAGGGTATTGCAGTGGAAATTCTCGACATCAGCGCTGATGCTCAGTTACAGCCTGCTTTAGTGGCTGAGTTGGTTGAGGGTTCAACAGAAGTGAAATTGCTCAGTCGTAACTGTTTGCATATTTGCCAAGTTCCCGCCCAGCACGTGGGACTAGTATACATTAATCAAGAGTTTCAAGGACTGCGATCGCCAGGGGTACACGCTTGGTGGTTATTTGGCCGCTCTTTTCAAACTGAAACCATCGACCTGCGACTACAAAATATGGAAGTATCCGGTCAAGATATCCTCTCTAAAGATAAAGTACCTCTGCGGTTAAATTTGACCGCAGGCTTTCGCATCCAAGACCCATTGAGAGCAAAAAACGGGTTATCAGATATTTCCGGCTTCTTATACAAAGAATTACAGTTTGCTTTGCGTGGTGCAGTTGGCGAACGCAACTTAGATGCTTTATTAGAAGATAAAGGTGCAATTGATAGAAGCATCTCTGAATACATTCGCCAGAAAGCCGCAGACTATGGAATTGAAGTTGATTCTGTAGGTGTCAAAGATATTATTTTACCTGGTGAGATTAAGGCTATCTTGAGCAAAGTAGTGGAGGCAGAAAAAACCGCTCAAGCCAACGTAGTTAGACGTAGAGAAGAAACGGCTGCTACCCGCAGTATGCTAAACACAGCCAAAGTGATGGAAGATAACCCCGTTGCGTTGCGTCTGAAGGAACTGGAAGTGTTAGAGCGGATTGCAGAGAAGATTGATCGGATTCAAGTTAACGGCAGCTTGGATAGTATTTTAACAGACTTGATTCGGATGAATCCGTAGCGATGACATCAATTATGTAGTGACTGTATTAAAAGTCAAGCTATCGCACTATATACTACTTAGATATCTCTTGAGATTAGAGGATTTATTTCAATGAATAAAGTTAAACAGCAGCACTTTGTACCTCAATTCTATTTAAGAAACTTTGCTAATGAAGATACATTATTTGTGTTGGATAAGATAGAAAAATCTATCTATCAATCTCATGTTAAAAACGTTGCCCAACAGAGATATTTCAATGATTTTCCTGATTCATTTTTACCTGAAGAATTGAAGGATAAAATAAAATATCAATTCATGGAGAATGATCTTGCTAAAGTAGAATTAAGATTTGGAGACTTTATAAAACAGATCATAAATTGTCTTGAAAAAATAGAAGAAAATAACTTATTTGATTCTCTTGGAGTTCTGGATGAAGAGGGAAAGAAAAAATTCTCTGCCTTTTTAGCACTTCAGTTGGTCAGGACAACTACGCCTAGAGGGCAAATTAAAGAAATATTTCAATCTTTAGATAATTTAAAGAAAAGAATGGATCGGGCACTATTCAATAATAAGATAGATATTCAAAAAGTTAGCTTTCCTTGTCCAGAACCTTCCAGTAATTCAATTTATTTTGATGATTTATTAAAGGTAGGCATAGAAGAAGACTCAATAGCACAGCATTTATTTTATATCTCTAATATTCTCGATCAAGGTTCTGATTCAGAGATATCAAAAAGATTATCAAGTCATATTTGGTTATTTGGTATAAACTCAACTTCCATTCCACTATGGACTTCAGATAATCCAATAGCAATCAAACAGCATGAGGATTTTGGAACTGGTCTGGCTTCACATGGTGTCCAAGTAGTTTATCCAATTACTTCTAAACATCTTCTAATTATGTTTGAATCAAACTTTTGGAATAAGCTCAATAGTTATGACAGAAGGAGCATTTTTCTATCAGAAGAAGATGTAAAATCGTATAACAAGCTACAAGCGAATCAATGCTATAGACAAACTTACTCCAGCGAGAAAAATTTTGAGCTTTTGCTAACCTGAATTCTAGCGTTCGCATCTCTTAATATTACATCTTTGGTACTGTTATACTTGCGAACGTGTATATTTACACTCAGTCTGCATTAAAATATATACTTCATAGATAAACTCTAATTATGCCGATTTAATGGCATGGGGTCACTGCAATGTCAATTGATGAAGTTGAAAACCAGCAAAATAATGATCTAGTTCAAACTGCTACAGACTTAGTAGAAAAACTAGTAAAGGCAAAAGATAAGAAAAAATCTAAGAAATCCAAACGGATTTTTGATGGTAGTACTGAAACTTTTGCCAAGAAAATTCCCAAAAAGACTTTTGAAACTGAACTAGAGCAACTCCAGATTGAGCTAGTCAAAATGCAATACTGGATTAAGCACGTCGGCTATCGGGTTGTCGTCATCTTTGAAGGCCGCGATGCAGCCGGCAAAGGAGGAGTAATTAAACGCATTGCCGACCCACTCAATCCTCGTGGCTGTCGTGTAGTTGCTCTGGGAACTCCCTCTGATCGCGAGAAAACTCAGTGGTATTTTCAGCGTTACGTGCAACATCTGCCGACAGCAGGCGAAATTGTCCTCTTCGATCGCAGTTGGTACAATCGAGCCGGAGTTGAACGGGTGATGGGTTTTTGTACTGAAGCAGAATATCAAGAATTCATGCAATCTTGCCCGGAATTTGAACGAATGCTGGTGCGATCGGGCATTGTTTTAATCAAGTATTGGTTCTCCGTCAGCGATGACGAACAAGAGGAACGCTTTCTCTCTCGCAGTCACGATCCAGCAAGGCGCTGGAAACTCAGCCCAATGGATTTAGAATCACGCGATCGCTGGGTAGAATTCTCCAAAGCAAAAGATACCATGTTTGCTTACACGAATATTCCAGAAGCCCCCTGGTTTACCATTGAAGCAGATAATAAAAGACGGGCGCGGCTCAACTGCATTCATCATTTGTTGAGCAAAGTTCCTTACGAAGACATGACACCTCCTCCCTTAGAGCTTCCATCTAGACCTGTGGCTGAGGATTATGTTCGCGCCCCCCGCAATGAGCAGTTTTTTGTCCCTCAAGTGTATTAAGCAAAATCACTGTTGTATTGCAGCTTCTCGTTAATGATTAAATATAGGGAGAAGTCGAAAGGTATGTACAATTTTATCTATGGGTGTTGCATAGACACCGACTCCTGTGGAGAATCCAAATTTTGATAATAAATTCTTCTCGCGACAGTTTTTAAGTTAGACCTAATGACTAACACAGACTCGTCAAATATACGTCAAAAAACAGCACTACTCAGATTATTAACAGCTTTCAAGCGAAGGCTCAATGAACAAATTAATCTTTGTCAAAGTATTGTGTTTGAATATGGCACAGTTGACGCAATTATGGACAATGATTTTTCTCAAGAGTATGTTGTACATGATTATATATTTTACTGTTTTACCAAAGCGTGTAAAAGTTTGATGGCTGTATCAATTCTCCTTGAGAATAAACTACCTGAAGATGCGATGAGCTTATTACGTAGCGTCTATGAAAACTATCTGCACATCATATATGTGATCGAAAATCCAGAGAATATAGACGATTTTGTACATAAAAAGATTGGTCTTTATACAGGGCGCTTACAGCATCCAGTTTCTCAAAAAGGACGAAAGTTATCAAATCAAGTTATAGATACTGAAACTGGCGAAACTTTATCCTATGGTGTAGGTATATCAACTTTAGTTTCTCGAAGTAAGTATAAGTATGATCAAGCAGTTCATACAATCATGTTTCCATTCCTGAGTGAGCATACTCACCCTAATATGGTTGCTTCTGGCAATTATCGAGAGGATGATGACATACATTATTCCTATTGGCAAGCCTCAAACACTTTGCAAGCTGGTTTTTTTGCCCTTTATATAAGTACACTAATTTTAAGTGAGTCATTAACTTTTGAAGCATTAATTGAAGTCAAAGAAATCAAATATGAGTGCCGTCAAAGTATGAAGCTATGCAAGCGATTTCTGACTCTAATGGAGTTTCCAAATCAGTTTGACAGTTTACCAAACGATATACAAAATAGGCTCACAGAACTAGCTGATCATTTGAGTCGGCGTGAGCGTTGCTATTTGAAGCCATACACCTGATTCTTATGTGCTTCAATTTCGTTGACACATGATTGTGATCGCACTATCTCGTAAAGTAGTTTTATTAACACGCAATCATCGGGATTTGGGCAAAGTACCCGGATTGTTAATTGAGGATTGGACGGTTTAATGCGCTCGCTATCGCCTTGTTGATTGCCGAATGAAGGCGTAGGCGTAGCCCGTCGCAGACATCACTAATGGAATTTATCGGTGTTTTAATTGAAAACTGCGAAACTGAACGCATTCCGAAGTTGAAGGTCAGAACTACTAGGCTCTATTTTTACAAACTGACTACTATGGCTTGTCCTTTAACTGCCAATACGGTTCAGTTAAGGGCTACTGGCAAAAATTTTGGGTTTTTGAGACGCGATAAATCGCCGTCTCTACAAGTGTTTTGGGCTTATCTGAACTGTATTGCTTTAACTGCCGTGGCTAAAGTAGCTAAAACCTTGGGTACTAGAGGTTTCATATCTATCAAACGGTTAGATTGTGCTTGTAAAACAATTATCGCAATATCGAACTGTGGTAGATTTTGTTGAAATGACAAGTTGCGATCAACAGTGATGAAAACATCAAAGTCTACTTCTGCAAGAGCAAGAAGTTGACCATTTTTTACCCCTGCCCATCCCATTTGAGGAACAGTTTTTACTTCATAGCCAACAAACTCCCTCGCTAGTTTGCGGTCAATACACTCATCCAACAAGAGTTTCATGTTATGCTACCATGTTAGCAAACTGCTTTCCAGCCTCCTCAAGCAAGGCAATAACTTGCTCTTTGGTAACAGTCGGAAATCCATCCAAAAAGTCGTCGATAGATTCGCCTGCCTTGAGATAATCCAGAAGCGTCTGCACAGGAACCCTAGTTCCAGCAAAAACTATAGTCCCGCCCATAATTTCAGGAGATGCGCTAATAATTGGGGAGTCTTTAAGCATAAGTCTTTAATCTCCAGTTTCGTACCTAATAGTTTATCAATTCTCATGAGATATAACGGCTCTTGCGTACCTTAAGCATATTTAGGTTTGATAAACTCCATCTCGTTTTTGCTAATTGCACCTCAATAATCTTGCCGAATAAAAGCGATCGCAACAACAGTCTACTTCTTTTACTGCGATGTCTACGACAGGCTATTCGGTGATCGCACTATCTCGTAAATTAGTTTTATTAACACGCAATCATCGGGATTTGGGCAAAGTACCCGGATTGTTAATTGAGGATTGGACGGTTTAATGCGATCGCCTACTTTATTGCCGAGTGATATCATGTCCGTATAATTAGTTATGATTTCCACAGTCATTGCACCCCACCCCCAGCCCCTCCCCGCAGGCGGGGTGGGGTTCTTGGGGTTTAGTAACTAATCAAGCGGACATGATATGATATCATGTCCGGTTAATTAGTTACGATTAAACTCCAAGTTTCATCCACCAATGAAAACCAGTAAGACCACGAATTAAATCTTGTTGTTGAAGTAAAAATTGACAGCGATGATAAAGAACATCCTCTAAATCATTAAGTGTTTCAAAAGAGCGATTAACAATGGGTTCATCAATGACAGTCCATAGCCTAACTGAAGAGTTGTAATTCTGGGGAGTGAGATGGTAAAAATGTCAGATGTAGTCCTTCAGGAAGCTCTAAATTTTTGCTGGTATGCCAGCCAGCACGGTCAACAGCTAAAAGAATGTGTTTATTTGCACCCAAACCAAATTCAGCAGCAAAATCAGCCAAAACCTGATTAAACAGTTCTGTATTGACGTAAGGAAGAATCCACCAATAAGTTTCTCCACTTTGGGGATGTACAAAAGCATACAACCATAACCTCTTTTTACCAATGCGTATATCCATGTTCTGCTGTAGCCAGTTATTTCCTCCACTTCTTCTGTTTTTTTCCCTTGTGCCACTAACCAAATGATTTGATACTGACGACTTTCTATCCCATCTTTAGCTTGACGATAACGTTGTTCTAACTCTTCAATACTTAGATGTGTCGCTACACTAATTCGTTTCGGCATTACTCATATTTGCACTCACCACTTTTATCATAAGCGATTATCCGGACATGATATGAGGGCGTAGGCGTAGCCCGTCGCAGACATCGCAACAACAGTCTACTTCTTTTACTACGATGTCTACGACGCTTTACTTCCTGTGCATCTCACAGACAATCCCCCGCAAAGCTTTAGTACAATTCTAAGCAATGCAGACTTAGATTATTCAAAAGCTCCTGAATTACCTCCACCCCAGAACGAAGTAAAGATTCAACTTGCTTTGTGGGTGCATTTCCGCAACGTAACCATACAACTTTAGGCGGAGAACCGTATAAACGGCTTCTTTCGGCAAAGTCTACATCTTGAGTTACGATGCAAAAGTCATTGGTTTTAGCAAATTCCCATATTTCAGTATCAGTCTTCACTTCCAGTCCATGAAACTGAAGATGACTGGAATCAGGGAAAACGTCTGCTAATTGAGTTACCAGCTTGCGACTCAAATTTTGATCAAAAAGCAGCTTCAAATACCACCTGCCGTCCGCGTAACGTTTGGTAGAGAGGCAACTAAACGATGTTCACGGTCAGCAGCAAACTCTAGACTTGCTCTAATATCTTCTTCTGTTAATTCAGGGAAATCGTCTAATATCTCTCCATGAGACATACCAGCTGCCAACCAGCCTAGAACATCGTACACGGTGATTCGCATCCGTCTAATACAAGGCTTACCACCTCGCTTGTCCGGTTCAATTGTAATAATATCGTGATAGCTCATGGTGATTATAAACTGCATAGCTTCTTTCTAAGTCTAGAACAGCTTTACATCGTGCTGCAACAAGGCGATCGCAACAACAGTCTACTTCTTTTACTACAATCGCACTATCCCGAAAATTAGTTTTATTAACGCGCAACCATCGGGATTTGGACAAAGTACCCGGATTGTTAATTGAGGATTGGACGGTTTAATGCGTAGGCGCAGCCCGTCGTAGACATCGCCTAGTTTATTGTCGAGTCAAAGCGATCGCAACAACAGTCTACTTCTTCTCCATCTCACAGATAATCTTTAAAGGCGATCGCACTTTCTGGTAAATTAGTTTTATTAAGACGCAATCATCGGGATTTGGGCAAAGTACCCGGATTGTTAATTGAGGTAGTAACAGTTTAATGCGATCGCCTAGTTTATTGTCGAGTGAGTGCGTAGGCGTAGCCCGTCGCAGACATCGCAACAACAGTCTACTTCTTGTGCATCTGTTCGCCTAGCTTGTGGTTGAGTTTAAACTGACTTGTCATCTACTGAGTTTACGTGTTAGTTTAGTTCGCTATTGAGAGTTTGTGCAAAAAAAGATGAGCGACAAAACCTGGAAGACTCAAGAATTACTGGATATTTGCTCCCAAAATGTGACAGACGAGGCAGCAGTTTATGTAGCATCAGTTAAAAGTAAAATAGATCGTATTTTATTTATTAGAGATTGTTTTACTACCTCTGTAAACCAACCTTTAAAAATAAGTTCTATTGAATTTAGTAAGACTCAAATTGAAGTTGAAATATACATCGAATCTCTGGCATCAAATCTCCATTCATTAGCTGATGTTTTGGGACAGATAATTAATGTGACAATTTTGAAACCTCTGCTTCCTTCAGAAAAACATTTAAGTAGTGAGAAAGTGACTATCAAAAAAGTAACGACTAAATTAGCCGAATTAACTCTAGATTCTGTGAAACGCACGTATGCTGATGAGATAATCCATGCAGTTGATAATCTCGATAAGTCAGATGAGTTTTCATATCTATCTGGTTTTGTAAATACCATCAAGCATCGCAGGCTATTAAATACAACTTTTTATTTAAAAAAAGATAATGGAAGCCTGATTGATTTTGGATTTAAGTTAGATGCATTTGAGTATAAGGAAACTTCTTTTCCTCAAAAGTGGTGTAAAACAATTGTAATACAAGACAGGGAGAAAATAATTGACTTGATTTTTGACATTGGTAATAGTATCAATAATTACTGCCGCGCAATTTCTATAATGAATGTTTAACAATTGCTACAAAGAATTGCGATTGCATCACGCGATCAGCTACTTTGTTGTCGATTAAAAGAGATCGCCCCAACGATATACTTCTTGTACATCTCACACACAATCAATTATTTAGCCTTCTTCGTTCACATTCTCTTGCAACTGGGAACACTATATAACAAAAGTTATAAGTAAGTAATTTACTAGAGCGAAGAGTGAGGTTAAACAGATGGGAGAAGCAAAACGTCGCAAACAGGCTGACCCAAATTTTGGTAAGTCAAAGTGGCAACAAAATATCGTAGTGCCTCTGCCGGAAATTACTCCAGATTATGAAAATCTTGTAAACTTATATTTATCTGAAGGAGTAGCTGCGCTCACATCAGAAATATTTGATTTGCTATTTGAGAATGGGAAAGTTTATGGAGAAACTTCCTCTGTCATGCTCTATCATGCCAATCAAATCTCAATGACGGTGTGTGAATTAGCATCAAAGCAATCAAAGTCTCTAATGTCACATGACTTAAAGCTTGCAAACTTTACTCTTAACCTTCCCTTTGAACCTGATGACTTCGGTAGTTATGCATCTGTAGCTAATAATAGAGCGCTTGCTATAAAGGCAATGCAACTCTTGAACACAGGTTTTTTTGATGCGCCGATCACTATGCTCATTAATCGAGATTGTGATGCAGTTGGAACTTTGAGAAAACATGGCGTTATCTTATACATGGGAACTAACAGCGATCTAGAAATTATTGATGCTGCTTGTGGATTGGTAAAATGGAAACCTCTTGAAGTTGTTGCTTATGTCGGTGAGCAACGGAACAGTCTCAATGGTTTGATTGAGAAAACTTTTTGTCCCCTTGTAGATAAGATTCAGAAATATCGTGTTG
This sequence comes from Nostoc sp. 'Peltigera membranacea cyanobiont' 210A, assembly GCF_002246015.1. Classification (GTDB taxonomy): domain Bacteria; phylum Cyanobacteriota; class Cyanobacteriia; order Cyanobacteriales; family Nostocaceae; genus Nostoc. Next base: position 679,544 of record NZ_NOLJ01000004.1, on the reverse strand, counting down.
AGCAAAAAGGAGCAGATCGGTTTCCGTGTCTTTCTCTGTTGTGCTTGGTCGAAAACAAAGCAGGAAGGTCTATTTCTGAGTTTCGTCGCCACTACACTGCTCAGTCAGGAGGACAATTAATTATTTCTGGCTTCAGTAGTGAGTTACATAGTACTGTCTCTGCTTTACCTTCAATGAATATCTTAGGTAAACCTCAGCGTATACCAGAAATCAGGGGTTTAATTGTAGAACCTTAAGCATTGGAGAGAGCTAATAATTACCCTATATACCATTTAATCTAAAAAATTGTCATTAAAAATAGTCTTTCATTTTACAGTTTTTCTTAAAGCAAAATGCAAGCAAAATATAAAAACTATACTCTATAAGAGTTATACTATCTAAAGCATCAAAATAGATTGTTCTTAGATAACCCGGCAACTCGCATTTAGGCTAGAAATAGGCTCTTTTTTCTCCCGCCGCGAAAAAAAGCTTGCATTATTATGATGTTGAGGAGCGATCGCTAGGTTCGGAGTAATCCCAAGAGTGCATTTGACGGAAAGGAAGACCCATCTTTTGGAAGACGTACTTCTCTTTCACACCAGAAGCAACTAGGTCAGGCTTCAGGGCTTTGATAAATTCCTCGAATTCGTAAGCGGTAACGTCGTCATAAACGATGGTGCCGTTTTCGATGTAGCCTGCGGTACGTTTGTAGTCATCGTTATGAGCGAACTCATAACCTGTACCAATCATCTTCATGCCCAAGTCTAGGAAAGCTGGGACAACGTGGCGAGGACGTAGACCACCAACCATGATGGCGACAGTCTTACCTTCCAAGCGGGGGCGATACTTACCGACTACCGCATCCATTGTTGGCTGATACTTGGCGATAACTTTCTCAGCGTTTGCTTGGATTGTCTCGTCAAACTTGGAAGCGATTTCCCGTAAAGATTCAGCAATCTTGGTAGGGCCGAAGAAGTTGTATTCCAACCAGGGTATACCATAAGCTTCTTCCATGTGACGGCTGATGTAGTTCATCGACCGGTAACAGTGGATGAGGTTCATCTTCACATTGGGGGTCATCAACATTTCGTTGATGGTGCCATCACCTGACCACTGAGCGACTACGCGCAAGCCGATTTCTTCTAACAGGATGCGGCTAGCCCAAGCATCTCCACCGATGTTGTAGTCACCGATAACGGCTACGTCATAAGGGGTACTTTCAAACTTGAGTGTACCGTCTTTCTTAGCTTGGTCGGATTTGGTGAAAACCCAGTCACGAATCATGTCGTTAGCAATGTGGTGTCCCAAAGATTGGGAAACACCCCGGAAGCCTTCGCAACGCACAGGTACAACTGGCTTGCCAATTTCTTTCGATGTCTTCCGAGCAACAGCTTCGATGTCATCCCCAATTAGACCGATGGGACATTCAGATTGAATGGAAACACCACGGTTGAGGGGGAAAAGTACATCAAGTTCTTGGATGAGCTTGGTAAGTTTCTTGTCACCACCAAAAACGATATCTCTTTCTTGGAAGTCAGAGGTGAAGTTCATGGTACCAAAGGAGTCAATACCTGTGGTGCCGATGTAGTAGTTACGACGACCAGCCCAAGAATAATAACCGCAACCAACAGGCCCGTGACTGATGTGGATCATGTCCTTAATAGGACCCCAAACCACACCTTTAGAACCGGCGTAAGCACAACCACGAGCGGTCATTACCCCAGGAAGGGATTTAACGTTAGACTTAACGCCGCAATCGGACTTACCTTCTTCGTATACGCCTAAGTGCTTTTCCCGTTTTTTCTTAGCTTTGTCGGGGTAAGCTTCTAGAACTTCTTTAATTAGTTCTTTTCTTTCTTCGATGATGTTTTGATTTTCTGGAGGTGTCATATTTAGCCTCTGTGACTCGTAAGGATCGGGGCATAGGGGGACTAGGAGTCCCCTCTAAGATTAGGGGGGAGATGCAAGGGAGAGGGGAAAAGGTAAGATATGGAACTCTTCCTTTTTCCTTGTGCTAAAGCGTTATTTATTAGCAGCGAATTATACTACAGGAGCTTCAGTAGCACTCTTACCAACTAGCATTGCGGTATTTTCGTCGCTTTCAAGAATACCGAATTCAATCAACAATTCTTCTAGTTCTTCCATTTCGATGGGTGTAGGAATAGATAGATTCTTGTTGTCGATGATCTTTGTAGCCAATGTCCGATATTCGTTAGCTTGGTTGCTTTCTGGTGCGTACTCGTTAACTGTCATCCGGCGCAATTCTGCGTGTTGAACGATGTTGTCACGGGGTACGTAGTGAATCATTTGGGTGTTCAACCGTTTTGCCAAGGTTTCGATCAGATCGATTTCCCGGTCAGTGTTACGGCTGTTACAAATCAAACCACCCAAACGCACGCCACCAGTGTGAGCATACTTAAGAACACCACGAGCGATGTTGTTAGCAGCATACATCGCCATCATTTCACCTGATGTCACGATGTAGATTTCTTGTGCCTTGCCTTCACGGATAGGCATTGCGAAACCACCGCACACAACGTCACCTAATACGTCGTAAGATACGAAGTCTAGGTTTTGGTAAGCACCATTTTCTTCTAAGAAGTTGATGGCGGTGATGATACCACGACCGGCGCAACCTACACCGGGTTCTGGCCCACCAGATTCTACGCAACGAACGTCACGGAAACCGGTTAACATTACTTCTTCGAGTTCGATATCTTCTACTGCACCACGTTCTGCGGCGAGGTGAAGAACGGTTGTTTGAGCTTTGCTGTGCAGCATCAAACGAGTGGAGTCAGCTTTGGGATCGCAACCGACGATGAGGATGCGTTGACCCATTTCTGCCATAGCTGCTAAGGTGTTTTGGGAGGTGGTAGATTTACCGATACCGCCTTTACCGTAGAAAGCTATCTGTCTAATCTTTTCTTCAGTCATGATTCGTGTTTCCCTGCAATTGGTTGGTTGGTGGGTATGCGCGTTTGTCAGTTGCGTTCACGCCAGTTGAGCGACAGTAGTGAGCGCGTGTAGAGCATCGTTGGTACAGTTGGCATAAATGCCTGCTGGGGGCGATCGCTCCACAGCCAAAATTATTGACAGTAAGTACATCGTTCTTCCTCGTTAAAATTTTTTTCTTTTGGTTTTTTCTCCTTTGTTCTTTGTCATTTTTTTGACAAAGAACAAAGAAAATTACGCAATTTACAAATACGTCTTAATGTGTTTCAGCTTGCAAGATTTAATAGGACTTGATGTTGTTATTTGTCAACAATCAATGCATAAGTCCTATTACTTGTTCAAAATAGCGCCCTTCATATTTGTGACGCGATCTAGTGCAGCTTTGGTGTCTTCTGCTGACACTCCACGCACAGCCATTGCTTCACCGAGATGCTTGGCGATCGCATCGAAGTGTGGTTGCTGTAAGTTCATTCCAGCGTGGGTTTTGTCCATTGGACGACCGCCGTATTGCTTTGGCCCTTCAAATATTTGAGCTAAGAAAGCAACTAGATGATTGCGTTGCTTTACCATATCTGTACCAGCAAAAATGGGATTGAGGAGGCTGTCTGCGGCAATGCGTTTGTGGAGTTCATCTACTACTTGTTCAATAGCTGGTTGTCCACCAATGTTGTCGTACAATGTGCTCATATCCTGTTCCTTTGAAGCGAGTTGGATGATGAAATTTGCAAGTAGGCGCTTAATCTTTTTGCCTATATGCTGTTAGCCGTTATAGCTAATTTAGCTATCGGTTGTCGGTAGGATTGAAACATTGATGTGGAGACAATTATATGGTTCAAATCCTACTTTCTGTTCCTGGCTGAATGCATATTAGGGCGTATTTGTAGAATACGTTAAGTCCTACAGCAATTCCTAAACTGCTTCGACTACAAGGCTCTTGCTGACACGATCTTGTAATCTGGCTTCGATCGCAATTTTCAGAGTTGCTGTACTACTAGAACAGGAACCGCAAGCACCTTGCAGTACAACTTTAACGCGATCGCCTTCTACATCATAGAGTTCTACATCTCCCCCGTCTGCAATGAGTACGGGTCTGACTTCTTCATCGAGAACTTTTTGAATTAGAGCAATCTTTTGGACGTTTGTTAGCGCTCGTTCCTTAGATGTAACAATTTCTGTGGCAACTTTTACGCCGTAATTGTTGAGAGCAGGTGAGGCGTATTCCTGTTGAACTGATCTAATAATATCATCAATGTTCGCCAGACAGGAACCGCATCCGCCACCAGCTTTTACATAATTTGTTACTTGCTCGGCATCCGTGAGATGATTTTCTAGAATCACGCGACGAATTTTAGATTCGCTGATGCCAAAGCAACTGCAAACTAACGCGCCTTCATCGTCATCATCATGGGTAGCTAGAGGTATGCCACGATAATTATAGATAGCGGCTTCTAGGGCTTCTTGTCCCATGACAGAGCAATGCATCTTTGCTTCTGGTAAACCACCCAGGTAATCTGCAATGTCTTTATTGGACACTTTCAGAGCTTCATCTAAGGTTAAACCTTTGACCATTTCGGTTAATGCGCTAGAAGATGCGATCGCACTAGTACAACCAAAGGTTTGAAAGCGAGCATCTAGAATTTTATCAGATTCTACTTCCACTTTCAGGTGCAATCTCAGAGCATCGCCGCAAGCAATGCTGCCGATTTCGCCCGTTGCAACCTTAACTCCAGCTTCGCCCGTTTCTTCAATTTCTCCCTGATTCTTGGGATCGTAAAACAGTTCTAATACTTTATCGGTGTAGTCCCACATATTAAGTTCCGAGTGCTGAGTGGTGAGTGCTGAGTGAAGTTAGGCGACAGGTGACAGGTGATAGAGAACAGATTATTCCCTGTAACCTGTAACCTATTCCCTAATTAACGGTGTGCCAATGCTTGCTCCTGTTCTTGCAGCCAACCCGCGTCATCATTTTTGAAGGGTGAGAGGGCGCGTAAACGCTCTACAATAGTGGGCATTACCTCTATTACTTGATCGATTTCGGCTTCGGTGGTGTAGCGACAAAGACTGAAGCGAATTGAACCGTGCAAAGTTGTATAGGGTAAGCCCATTGCCCGCAGAACGTGGGAAGGTTCCAGAGAACCGGAGGTGCAAGCAGAACCGGATGATGCACAGATACCGTATTTGTTCAATAACAGTAGAATTGCTTCACCTTCGATGTACTTGAAGCCGATATTGGTTGTGTTTGGCAATCTCTGCGTAACGTCACCGTTAACGACACAATCGGGAATTTTAGCGAGTAAAGTTTGTTCCAGGCGATCGCGCAGCTTTCTTTCTCTGGCGATCGCTTCTTCTAAGTGTAACATTTCCAGTTCCGCAGCTTTGCCCAAGGCGATAATTGCTGGAACATTCTCTGTTCCCGCCCTACGTCCGCGTTCTTGGTGTCCCCCAAGAATGAAGGGACGGAACCGAACTCCGCGCCGAATATATAAAGCACCAATTCCTTTTGGCCCGTGCAGCTTATGACCAGACAGCGTTAACATATCCACGGTGCTAGTCTTCATATTTAAGGGGATTTTTCCCACTGCTTGCACCGCATCTACATGGAAGATAGCACCAGATTCTTTGACGCGCAACCCAATTTGTTCAATCGGGAAAACCGTGCCGGTTTCGTTATTAGCATACATAATTGTCACCAGGGCGGTGTTACCCGTCAAGGAAGCTTCTAGTTCATCTAGATCGAGCTGCCCTTGATTATTTACTGAAAGATAGGTAACACTATAACCTTGGGTTTCTAATTGTTTGCAGACATTAAGTACTGCTGGATGTTCAACTTGGGTGGTGACGATATGTCGCTTTTCTGGTTGCGCCAACAGTGCGGCTCGAATCGCCGCGTTATCTCCCTCAGTTCCACAACTTGTGTAGACAATTTCTGACTCATCGGCTCCCAGGATGGCTGCAAGTTGTTCTCTTGCGGTTCTCACTGCTTTACCGACTTGCCCACCAAAGGTATGCATACTGGAGGGATTGCCGTAATAATCTGTGAGGTAAGGTAGCATTACCTCTATAACTTCTGGGTCTACCTTAGTGGTAGCATTATTATCAAGATAGATGCAGTTATTTTGCATTGTTGTCTTCAATTACAAATTAGGAATTATTTAATTAAGATTCAGATCCCATTGTTTGGGATTGACGCTTTTGCAACTGCTCAGAGTATTTCTGGGAATAGCTTTTAAACCAACGTTCCCAGTAATCTTGTTTATTTGTTAATTTAGCAACTACGTGATTGTAATTGGTAAACCAGCCTTCCCAGTAATCGCTAGGCTGCTTAACGCAACCGTCGCAGGTGGGACAACCGGCTTTACACTGAGGCACGGTATGAATGCTACCAACACAGTTTGTACAAAGTTCAGGGTCAATCCAGTGCTGTCCATCAACCACTTTAACTGCATTTGTGGGACATACCGTTAGACAGAGATTGCAGGAAATACACTGGCTAGTAAGAATTTGGTAAGCCATGATTTATTCTCCTTTTGGGGAATGGGGCATTAGAGTGAGGGGAGAGGTTACAGGTGACAGGTGATAGGTAATAATCTCTCCCCTGTCCCCTGTAACCTATTTCCCTATTCGTTATTCCCTAATTCCTTAACGTATTGCTCGTAGAACTCTAAAGCAACCTTTTCAATCACGTCGTAAGCTTCAATAGTCTTGATTCCAGCTTCTTGCAATTTTTCTTGAGGACAGTTACCAATCTTGGAAACTAAAACTGCTTTGCAATCTGCGATCGCTTTCATAATATGCTCAAAAGAAGCTTCTTCGCCGTATCCACCTTGGCAGTATTGGTCAATTTTGCGATGGCTGACAAAGCGAGCATCATTCCCATCCACTTCGTAAATTTGGAATTCTTTTGCATGACCAAAGTGTTGGTTAACCAATCCGCCGCCTTTGGTTGCTACTGCAACTAGGATTTTGGGACTGTTGGCAAATTTCTTGCCGGCAAGCGCCTTGTCTTTGGCTACTTTAAGTTCTTCTTTAAACTTCTCAATCCCGTCGTGAACTTCTTGACGTTTCTCCATGTCATATTCTGGAGTCATTTCCAAGAATTTCTCTTTGGAAAATTCTTGGCTGCGGTCTTCTCCTAACAATCCTACTGCATCGGCGCGGCACTGGCGACAGTGACGCATCATTTTCATGTTACCAGAGCAGTTGTCTTGGACTTCTTTGAGTTCTTTGGGTGTGGGGCCGCGTTGACCGATTAAACCGAAGTGTGTGCCATGTTCTGGTGCAGAAATCAATGGCATGATGTTGTGCAAGAATGCACCTTTTTCACGGATGACTCGATTCACTTCGACTAAGTGATGGTCATTAATTCCGGGAATCATTACGGAGTTGACTTTGCACAAGATGTCAGCGTCTTTCAGGGCTTGCAATCCTTCCATCTGTCTTTCGTGGAGAATTCTCGCGCCTTCAATGCCTCTATAACGCTTGCGTCTGTAGTGAACCCAAGGATAAATCTGAGCACCGATCTCTGGATCTACCATGTTAATGGTGATCGTCACGTGATCTATATTTAATTGTTTAATGCGATCGATGTAGTCTGGCAGCATTAAACCATTGGTTGATAAGCACAGCTTGATGTCAGGTGCTTGTTCTGCAATCAACTCAAATGTGCGGAAAGTCTTATCTGGGTTCGCCAGAGGGTCGCCAGGGCCGGCAATTCCCACAACTGTCATTTGGGGAATCTTTCCACCAATGACTAAAGCTTTGTGTGCTGCTTGTTCTGGTGTTAGCAATTCGCTAACTACTCCAGGACGGCTTTCGTTAGCGCAATCATATTTGCGGTTGCAATAGTTGCATTGAATGTTGCAAGCTGGAGCAACTGCAACGTGCAACCGGGCATAGTGGTGATGGGCGTCTTCGCTGTAGCAGGGATGTTTAGCAATGCGTTCTTCGAGCTTTTGATCCCTTTCCACGGTGGCGCTGCTGGGGCTGTCGCAGCCGCAACCACCGGATTTTGCTTGGGTTGTCGATTCCGTAGCGTTAGAGTTGAGGAGTCGTGTAGACGGTGATGTCATTTAGTTTCGCAAAAGGTCGGTGGACTTGGCTGCCACTGTGGGAGATGTTGCTGCTCTCTATGCCCAGAATTGAAGTCGCGTCTTCCACACTGCCTGCAAACCCTTGGGTTCGGGCAACTTGTTTTCAAGTAAAGCAGGCGATAGATATCTGATGTTCGGCTGGTGTGTGTCAACGTTCGGTTCTTGGGTAGAATTTGTGCTTACAGCCGCGACTTCTCTTCACTTCAGGCATGGTGCTATGTCATCCCTCCACTCACTTTTCGCTTTGTTTGTTTCAGAGCGTTAGGTGATTGGCGATATAAGATTTATAGCAGCCGTCTCCCAGCCAGATGTTGCGTCTCTCTAGGATAGAATTTATTGGATTTATTACTTTTGTACTCAAATACCAAAAACCCTAATTCTTCAAGCATTACAAGAATTAAAAAAGTTTTTTTCAGGTAGGGGTTCTAGTATTTTTTGGTTGGGGTTCTAGTGTTTATAGATAGGGGTTCAGGATTTCTTTGTACTCAGTCAAAACCCAATCCCAGCAATAACTTTAACTAAATTGAAACTGGGTTTGGGTTATTTAAATGTGTACTCAGATTGCCCTCAATTTGCGTCAAAAGCTATAAATGCCAAGGGTTTGAGGGTGAAAAACTGGAGTAATCTATATTGTTTTACTCCAGAAACGTGCGAAATTCAATTCTGTATCTAACATATCATTTTTTTGACGGTAAAAATGCACTTCATATTCTTTTAATTTTTCTTTGACAATGATGTTCAATTATGCCTTTAAGCCTTGTCTGGCAAGCCGTAGAAGCTAATGGAAATAGATGTGTTGCTGCATATCATTTTCAAAAAACTTAACTTTTAACTCTTTTTTTTCATTCCCACAATGAGGAGATGGGTAGGAAACTGTCGGATTTTGTGTTTAAGAGAAACAACAAACTATAATCTAACATGATTGAGCGATCGCAATGAATTTTCTGAATTGCTCACTACAAACCTTAACGAAAAACCCCATTCCCGTGTCGGGAAGCTACGGTGTACACACAAATCGAATTACCCCCCTAAATCCCCGCGATATTTTGGGGGGAAACCGGAAAATCTAGTTCCCTCCCCTTTATAAGGCTATGCATTAGTCACATGTTTCTTAACATTGCTGTAAGTAAGTCAGGAAAAGGATTATGGAACAATGCAACATGTAGATAGTTGACAAAAGGAGGAGAATGTGAATAAGGTTAATTTGATCGGCGATCGCTAAATACATATTTGACAATTCTGGTAGAGTAGTTTCCAGGTTGCAGCGATATCGTGTAATCGCTGTAATCCCCGCCAAATAGTCTTAACACCAGGTTCTCCATCACCCTTTCGACCTAAAAAGCCACCTAATATTGCAATCATTCGTACTGCTTCGCGTAAAGAAGGCGGCTTTTTGGGTGGGATTGGATTTTTGTTGATAGTGGCACACAAAGACTGCCATTCATCGATTTCTAGAACAGAATCACATGGCATATCAGGGTTAAATCTGGCTTCATAAGTTAGCCATAACAAACGCCACGCCACAATTGAATATGTTGCCAGTGCCATATCGATTCGCCTTGCGGTTTCAAGCTGTAATTTTTCAATTCCACAACCACTTTTTAATGTGTAGTGGTAACGTTCTATCAACCAACGATATGTGTACCAGCGAACGCAACGGGCAGCCTCTTCAAAACTGTTAGCTTTAAGGGTAGTAAGCAACAACCAGCTAATCGGTTTGATTCCATCTGGCGGGTTTTCTTCAAGTGCCAGAATTACCTGCAATTTTACAGGCTTCAACTGTAAACGTCGGATATGGTGTAAGGGTACTTGTATCTCAAAAGTGGCTTGAAAGAGTGTTAGTTTTGCTGTCCTTGCATCACGCTCTGGGTTTTGCTTGTATGTTTCCACAGGCTTGAGGTACGCTGCTGCTTGGTTGTGCTGCCAAGTCTTCTACGATCCTTACCAGACGCTTGTTTCGTCTTGCGTCTCCTAAATCTGCCTGTTTTAATTCGGATGCTGCCCATTTTTCCATGATGCACCATTACCCTCAAATATTCTCTTCTCTCAAAAACTATACCTATCAATGCTTTTGGCATATTTTAAGTAAGTTGTATTTTTGTTGAGAAAGATGCGGGTAATGGATAGTTTATAAGGAGAGGGTTAGGGTGGGGTAAAACCTTGGTTAATCAGCTATTTCAAACTTGTGTGTACACCCTAGCCTTAAAGGAAGAGAGAAATAGAAGTGAGGTTTTACCGATACCCTGAAAAATCAGAGTGTCATTTAGCTACAATCAAACCAAACGTGAAAAAATCTGAGTTATGATAGCCATTTCCCAACAGCCGCCAAAAATGACCGTTGAGGAATATCTGGAATGGGAACCTCAGCAAGAACTTCGCTACGAATATGCCAATGGCGAAGTGTTTGCGATGACAGGCGGTACAATTCCCCATAATGACATAGCGCTAAATCTCTACAGACCTTTGTACCCTCATTTGCGTTCCAGAGGTTGTCGAGTGAATGTGTCAGATGTGAAAATGCAACTCACTCCCCAGAGCCGCTACTATTATCCTGATGTTATTGTCAGTTGCGACCCTGAAGACCTGAATGCCCGCAACTTTATTCAACATCCGAAGTTGATTGCCGAAGTTCTTTCGCCAGGTACAAGCGCTAAAGATCGGGGTGAAAAATTTACTTATTACCTGAGAATCCCCAGTTTGCAAGAGTATATCTTGATTGACTCGGAACAAATCTCCGTTGAGCGTTACTGTCGGGGTGAGGGTAGGATGTGGCTTTACTATCCCTACACGGCTGGAGATATCGTCACTCTATCGAGCATTGAATTTGAATGTCCAATTGAATTGTTGTATGAGGGTGTTCTATTTACCACTGAAGAATAAAGAGAATGCGCTCTTTAAGCAACTGCATAACCTGTGTAGGGTCTTAACTCCGGTGGACGAAAGCCAAGGACGATGTGTTCTTTAGGAATTCCAGCCCGTTCTAAATCGGCGGCAATGCCTTCTTCGGTGCCATCCCGTTGAATCCAGATTTTGCCATCAATTAGGTCAATATGAACCAGACAGCCATGAATGCGGCGATCGCCATCCCAACCTAGATCCATCCACAAATAGCGATCGCGGCTTCGATCAAACACCACTTCTGATTGAATATCCGCATAGGAATAACTCAGGGAAGCATACTCACCAAGAATAGTTTCAATCACCTGGCGATAGTGGTCTAACTTGGTATAATCCATTGTTTGATGACCTCCTGTTTTGGATCAAAGGTAATCAGCTTTAAACGATGATTTCTCAATAAAAGTTTGCCGATGGGTTCTTCAAACAAATCATCAAAAACTCTGTTAGGCACTGCAAGATATAACATTCGCTCTGGCTCTAACTCAATTAATATATCCTGATATAAAATATACTGACCTAACGCTTTTTCTAAATCATCAACATCCGACCTGCCGGAAAAACTTTTAATCTCAACTGCAATTTTGGATTCTGCTTTTTGCGCTGCCAACAGTTGTCTAGCACCTAAATCAACATACAAATCTTTTTTACCAAACTTCAGAGTCAGTGGATCATGAGTAATTGTCCATTTGTCTTTAATCAAAGCATTTTTGACATTATTGTGATAGATGTCTCTAGCTGGCATACAGGTGTAGTTTTAGACTGATATTTTTATTTTAGAAAATTTCTGAGTGTGCCTAGCATCATCGTTAAATCCTATGCAACGCCGATAACGAAGCTATGCCAAAGGCTTTACCTGCGCTATCGAGCGTTATAACCTATTGTAGACATCGCTACACTATATTCATAAGCTGTCTGAGTTCATTCAGTCAAACAGGGTAGCAGGAGGAATGCAATGAAAGCAGTGGTTATCCGTCGGTATGGCGGCGCCGAAGTGTTGCAGTATGAAGATGTGGAACAGCCGAAAATTGAGCCAACGCAGTTACTTGTGAAAGTTCGTGCCAGTAGCGTTAATCCCATTGATTGGAAAATTCGCCAAGGAATGTTGAGTTTGATTACCGGCAGCAAATTCCCAAAGATTTTGGGGTTTGATGTGGCGGGAGATGTTGTAGAGGTTGGCTCCGGGGTCACGCGCTTTAAAGCGGGAGATGCTATTTACGGCAGTACCAGCTTTCCTGGAGGAGGTTATGCCGAATTTGCAGCTGTTCCAGAAAATGTGGTGGCTCTCAAACCAACGAACTTATCTTATGAAGAAGCTGCGGCTGTGCCTTTAGCAGCGCTTACGGCTCTGCAAGCACTGCGAGATCAGGGAAATATTCAAACAGGACAAACTGTGTTAATTAATGGCGCTGCGGGCGGTGTGGGGATTTTTGCAGTGCAAATTGCTAAGGCTTTAGGGACAATGGTGACGGGAGTTAGTAGTACTAAAAACTTGGATTTGGTGAAATCTTTGGGAGCAGACCGCGTGATTGATTATACGCAGCAAGATTTTGCCGAAGATATAGCGCAGTATGACATTATCTTTGATGCAGTGGGTAAGCGATCGCTCTCTCAAACCAAAAGAGTCCTCAAACCCAATGGAATTTATATCACCACACTACCCAGCCCCGAAGTGTTGTTAGAGAGCGTCTTAACAGCATTCCTTCCTGGTCAAAAAGCAAAATTTCTCTTTGAGAAACCTAACACTAAAGACTTGCTTTTTCTCAAAGAATTGATTGAAGCTGGTAAGATTCGTGTGGTAATCGATCGCACATATCCCTTGCAAGAACTAGCGGCGGCTCATGCATATAGCGAAACTGGGCGTGCAGTGGGGAAAATTGCGATCGCGCAGCCCGTCGTAGACATCGCAGTTTCTAGTTGACTTTCCGAACATCGTCTCATATCGTGTCTGGCTAAAGACTTATAATTTAGACCGCAGGGAGCAGAGGGAAAGAGGCGTTTCCGATTTTTGTACAGATCCGGTAATCATAAGTGATTAACCGGACTTGATATCAGACCTTTTTAAATTTTGGACTTTTCTGCGGAACGCTACGCGTAGCTTGCTTCCCCGGAGGGGTACGGCATAAGCGTTCAGTAGAAAACTTTTAAAGTATTGAATCCAAAATTTAACATCATCTAAAATTCGGTGAGTGGTGCTACTTGACCTCTATATACGAGATGATATTATCAAGGTCATTTCCAAGAGATTTATAATCACCAGCAGTATATTCACGGCATAAACCATTACCATTTATATGTTGGCACACACGTATCCGCGTACCCGGTGGTACACTGAATGAACTAATAGTGTCATTACCAACAATATTTAAGTCACCTTGGTTGTATTTGTATACTCCTGGAGTCGTAGGAAAAGACTGGGAAATTCCGCCAAAGTTAGGGTCTCTGTAGACCTTAACCTGTTGTGACGGTGTGTAGGAAAGCTTATAGATAGCGCCGCTGTAGTCATCCGAAATTAACAAATTACCTTGCTGGTCTACTACCATATCTACGGGTCGCCCCCAGGTTTCTTGCGTTGCTGGAACTACCCAACCGGTGACTAAATCTATCTCCTGCTCTGGGGTCTTTGTCGTACTGTTCCAGGGAAAGTAAGCTATTTTGTAGCCCGTTTTCTTCTGCCGATTCCATGAACCATGCAGCCCTGCCACTACTCCATTTGAGTATAGGCTGGGAAAGTTAGTACTTTGTAAGAATGTTAGTCCCAAGGGAGCGGAATGGGCTTGGATACCCTTGCTAATCCTGTCCATTGCATTGCAATTAACACTTCCATTAGCATTGAACTGATAGTCTCGGTCAAATGGCATATTGTTGAGGCCATTTGAGGTGTCAGGATTGGGATTGCAGAATGGCCAACCGTAGTTACCGCCATCTCGAACTTTCGTGAACTCCTCTGGTGGGTGATTGTCTACATAGGAGGGGATAATTTTACCGTAATTGCCACTGCTATCGTTGAAAGGATAGGCGATGTTATCTCGATTATTAACGACTACCCAAAGGTCATTTGTGCCAGGTAAGAACGCTAACCCTTCGGCATTACGTAAACCTTGGGCAAAAAGCCGCTGATTGGTTCCATTAGCGTCGTACTGGTAAATCGCACCACGCTTTGGAGTGCTGACAGTATCTTCCTTACAGGCATTGCACGTAGAGGCGATCGACACGTAGAGTTTGTGGTTGGCATCAAGTGCGATATTTTTCAGTTCGTGACCATAAGCGCCTTTGAGTTCCCGTGTGCTGCTGTCTGGTAAGCCAACTACAACGATTTGACGATTTTTCGCGATTAAGTCTCCAGAGTTGTAAATGAAGCGGTTAATTTGATGACTCTCAGAGATATAAATGTATGTGGTGTTGTCAATTTTATGAAACACAATGTCGTGTGGTTTGCGTAGACCCGTTACGAAGTCAGAAATAATTGGGTCTTTGCTGCCATTTGGTCGCACAATTAACACTTTACCGGAACTGGGTTGTGATACTAGAAGATCCCCATTGGGAGCAGCTGCCATAAAGCGAGCTTTGTTAATGCGAGCATAAACAGAGACGGAGAAATTGGGCGGCACTTTCAAGTAACGGTTAATATTAAAGGGCCAAGAGGTCATTGTACTAGGCACTTTCAGCTTGGTTTCAACAGACGCAGGGAGCGGTTGAGCGATCGCTGCGGTGCTAAGAACCTCTAAGGACATCAAACTAATTAGCGATGCAGATAGTATCCGTCCAAATATCTGTGTTGGTTTTAGAGTAGATGCAACCATTTTGAACTTCCCTCTAGCTTGGTAGTGATCTGTGTTACACATCATTCTCGGCTAGCCGATTTGACCGAGAGTCTGACCAAAGTTAACTCAGGTGTGTTATTTTTTGGAGAGACTTAAAATATCTTTATCTACTACTATTTTTTCTGACTCATCAAAAAATTCATCAACCGAGAGTTATAAAAAGGCAGAGCGATCGCACTTCTCAACTAAAATATTCCTCAAGGTACTTAGCCTCGAAACCATTATGTAGAGCGTCTTAACAGCCTACCTTCTCGGTCAAAAAGCCAAGTTTGTGTTGGAAAAACCCAACGCTGAGGACTTGGTTTTTCTCAAATAGTGGTGATTGATTGCACGTATCCCTTGGTATAACTAGCCGTGGCTCATGGTTGTAGCGAGAGTGAGCGTGCTGTGGGGGAAATTGCGTTGGCGCAGCCCGTCGTAGACATCGCATCTCAAAACTTAGGTAAATGGATTAAGTATGACAATACCGCTCCTCAGCAAATGGGATATGGCGATCGGCACATCGTGGAGGAGTTTCTAAAATGTAATTTTCTTCAGCACAGAGTTGACGTAGTTCGACAAAAGCATCTGCGAGGGAAGAGACTTTTTGTTGCTGATGCCAAGCAAGGAAATCTTGGAAAAGTTTAGGTTCTACGTATCGCAGCAACTAATTTGTCTTGATTGAAGATTAATTGAGGTTCTGATGCTATGGCATCAATTACTTCTGGCAGTTTTTGTTGTGCTTCGTCAAGTTTCCAGTTCATTTGTTTTAAAAGTTTGACTGCTAATTATAACCTAACGTAACTTATACC
Organism: Nostoc sp. 'Peltigera membranacea cyanobiont' 210A; assembly: GCF_002246015.1. Taxonomy (GTDB): domain Bacteria; phylum Cyanobacteriota; class Cyanobacteriia; order Cyanobacteriales; family Nostocaceae; genus Nostoc. The sequence continues at coordinate 664,013 of NZ_NOLJ01000004.1, read as the reverse complement.
CATTCTCTATTCCGGTGTCACCAGAGAATGGCTGTATTGGTACGATCTCTCAGGAAAACGCTATCCTATGCCGCAAGAGAGAATTCAAAGTTTCGCAGAGAAATTGCGTAGGCGTAGACATCGTAGTTTCCAATTGATCTGAAAAACCAACGCCAAACCTAACCCCCTAAGCTGCTTCCCAACGCGGGAAGGGGGAAAATTCAAAGTCTCTCCTTTTAGGAGAGAGATTTAGAGAGAGGTTTTCCAAATTCCCTGAAATCTGGAAACATTACTCCAGCTAGTGGATATACTCGTAATCAAACTCTCAACAGAAGCGAGTATTATGCTGGACTGGTTAGCTATTTGGGGTGTAACTCAGGCCGCCGGGTTGATTTTTAAACCCATTCTAGAAGACTTAGCCAAGGATGCTGCTAAAGATTGGGCTAAAGATTTATTAAAAGGCATCCCTGGCAAGCTTTTCCAGAAACTTAAGAAGGAAGATATAGAAATTGCTGCTGGTAAAGCCTTAAAGGAATTTTTGCAACTCATGCAGCAGCAGTTAAAGGTTCGTTGCAAACTTGCTGAAACTGAGATTAAAGAGTACACCACAGACATCAAGAAATTTATCAGTGATAAGTCGGTTACAGAAATTCTTGGTAAGGCTTTTGATATTAATTGTGAATCTCTAGACGCTAAAACCCTAGAAGATAGTTGGAACAGGCTGCAATTAAAACCTCTGCCATCTAAATTTAACTGGCAATCAATTACAGAACAGTATTTAACACAAGTCCAAGAACTTCTTTTAGATTCAAAAGATTTACACCATATCCTCGAATTACAAAAGTTATCTGATATTGAAATAAATACCAAAGAAATTGCTGGTGTTATTGTAGATTTTAATTTAGTTAAATATCAAGAAGGAATCCGCGAACGCTATGGCAATCTCAAGTTAGATAGCTTAGATACTAGCGGCTATGCCTATAACGAACTTAAATTATGGCGGATTTTTACCGCTCAAAATGTCCGGGAAGCTCATCAAGTTTTACCACAAGTTCACGAACTGCCTAAAGAACATCTTAGACGGCTGCGAGAAAGCGACCAAGTAGAAGCAGTTGAATTAGAAGAATTAGAACGCCACAAACGGGTTTATTTTGAACAGCCGATCCGTTCGGTTTTAGATGTTGTCAATAAAAAGCATGATTATAAATATATTGTAATTTTGGGCGATCCTGGTTCAGGTAAGTCTACTTTGTTGCAATTTCTGGCTTTGAATTGGGCGGAGTCTCCACTGGATAATATTATATCATTACCAATTCCGTTGCTAATTGAGTTACGCACTTATATGCGGCGACGGGAAGATAAAGAGTGCAATAATTTTCTAGAATTTTTTCATCAATGTAGTGGTGCAATTCATCATCTCAATCAGCTTGAGCTAGATAAACAATTAAAAGCTGGTAATGCCTTAGTGATGTTTGATGGTTTGGATGAGGTATTTGACCCTGGTAAACGAGAGGATGTAATTACTGATATTCATCGCTTTACTAATAGACATCTCCAAAAACTATCAAAGCTTTGCTGTGACTAGCTCATAATATCTAAGCGCAAGGTTAGCTAACTAGCTAGTCTATACGATAAAATAAGGCTTTGAGATATTTCTTGATAATAATGAGGCAAAAATATGTAGTTATATGCGTTGATTTTAGCCTGATGGCAAAGGAGCTATTGTTGTTGGCAATATTAACGCTCCAATTCGCAATCTGACTAGTCCACAAATTGTCAAAATTACCTCAGCATACTTTTTAGGATTTAATCTAAATCTATCTTGAACAACTCGAAATATTTTGACTGAACGGATTCGGTGTTCAACAAATACTCGTTTGGATGAAAACTCCTTATTTTCTTTTTTCTGGTCAATTGTTAACTTGCTATTTCTCGGTGTTTTAATTGGGGTGTCAATTAAATCTTCTCCTAGATATCCTAAATCCCCCTTAAATTTCTGTTTTGGGTCAAAGTTATCACGGTTTTCTCTAAACAAAATTATGTCGCTTTTTGAACCAGGTTCGCCAGCGATAACATCAACGATATCCCCGGCATGTGGCAAGATAATTATCTGACTTTTAAATGTATGTTTACTTGCCTTTCCTGAATAATATTTTTCTTGCTCTTTATTGTCTCCAGGTCTTTCCCTCACTTGTTCATAGCTATCTACAATTAATTCATATTCTGTCAGTACCTCTTTAACTACTTCATAGTCAGATTCTTTTTTTTTACCTGTTCAATTAAACTAGATGGTAACAATTCTCTCAGTAGTGGCAACCAATAATTAAATGTATCATTTGCTGTGGACTCACTTACTCCAAACTGGATACCCAAAAGTTGAAAAGTTGTCAGATGCCTCAGATATACCAAGGTTAAAATTATTTGTTCTTTGATAGATAACTTTGATTTACGACCTCCACCGCCAGCAATAATTCTAACTTTCTGGGATTCTAACAACGCTTGTTGTTCATTGTGTAATTTTTCCGCATTATAGATTAATTGTTGTAACTGTTCATGCCCCATACCAATTAACCGCTTTGTTTCTTTGGGATTTTCCTCAATGTGATTCAGTATGTCACTCATATTTTTGTGTCGAAAAACTTCTCATGATGTTCTTTTAGCACAGAATATTACTATTTTGGAGATGTCTAATGACTATCCTGATGTGCAGGTAATAGTCACTTCTCGGATTATTGGCTATAAACCGCAACGATTGCTTAATGCTGAGTTTCGCCACTTTATATTACAAGATTTAGACTCAGAACTAATTCAGGATTTTATCTACCGTTGGCATGAGTTAACTTTTACCGATGCAGTTGATAAAGTGAGAAAACGGGAACGGTTGCAAAGAGGAATTGCAGCTTCCAAATCTATTGCAGAATTGGCGGGAAATCCTCTGCTGTTGACGATGATGGCAATTCTTAATCGGAACCAAGAGCTACCAAGAGATAGAGCTACACTTTACGATCAAGCATCGCGGGTACTGCTACATCAATGGGATGTGGAACGCGCTTTGACAGAAGATCAGAGGTTAGACTCCAAAACTATTCATTATAAAGAGAAGCAAGCGATGCTGCGTCAGGTTGCTTATTTTATGCAAACTGCTAATAAAGGTTTGGCAGGTAATTTGATTAATGAAAATGATTTAGTCAAAGTTCTGACTGATTATCTCAAAACCATAGAATTTGATAAACCCAGAGAAGCTGCACGGGTGATGATTAATCAACTGCGGACTCGCAACTTTATGTTGTGTTTCCTGGGTGCGGATTATTATGCTTTTGTACATCGGACATTTTTAGAATATTTCTGTGCTTGGGAGTTTGTCTGGCAGTTTAAAGAAACGCAAACGCTGACTATTGAGGAACTTAAGAATGAAGTTTTTGGCAAACACTGGCAAGATGAAAGTTGGCATGAAGTCTTGCTGCTAATTGCCGGAATGATTGAGCCAATATTTGTTAGCAAAATTCTTGATTATTTAATGGCGCAAGATGGCGAAGAGGAAAAGTTTGTCAATCTTTTTTTAGCGGCTAAGTGTCTTGTAGAGGTGAGAAATCGCTCGGCGATCGCGTCAACAGCTACTCTATTACTTGACAAGCTAAAAGACTTAACTAAATATGACCTCTGGTACTATTACGTCCCCCATCGAGATGAAGAAGCTAAAGTATTTCATGAAATTTGCACTCAAGCAGTCACAGCAATTGCAACGACCTGGCAAGAATCTTCCGACACCAAAACCTGGCTCCAAGAACGCGCTACCCAGGATGATAACTGGGATGTGCGACATACAGCAGTCGAAGAATTAGCGAAGAATTTCAAAGATGACCCCGACACCAAATTCTTTCTCAAAGAACGTGCTACCCAGGATGATGACAACGATGTGCGAGGTGCAGCAGTCCGAGAATTAGCGAAGAACTTCAAAGATGACCCCGACACCAAATTCTTCCTCAAAGAACGCGCTACCCATGATGATGAAAACGACGTGCGATGTGTAGCAGTCCGAGAATTAGCGAAGAACTTCAAAGATGACCCAGACACCAAATTCTTCCTCAAAGAACGCGCTACCCATGATGATGACAACTATGTGCAACGTGTAGCAATCCAAGAATTAGCGAAGAACTTCAAAGATGACCCTGACACCAAATTCTTCCTCAAAAAACTCGCTATCCATGATGATGACAACTATGTGCGAAGTGTAGCAGTCCGAGAATTAGCTAAATACTTTAAATATCAGCTTGAGCTGTTTGACATATACCACAACTGCACTGTTCATGACCCCTTTGAGCGCAAGGAAGAGCATGAAACTAATCCTCGGCGCATTGCACTAGAGATAATTATCAAGCAATTTCCTCAGCATCCCCAGACTTTACCACTGTTGCGCGATCGCGCAGAGAATGACCCAGATAAACAAGTGCGGGAATTTGCTCAGAAGAAGTTAAAGCAGTTGGAAGGGTAAATGTAAGCTGATTTACTATTCACAATTCACAGTAGAAACCGCAAAAGAAAGGCTTACTATTATCTATGTCACAATTGAGGAACAGACAATAAACCCAACTAATGAACAAGCACAAGCCTCTGTGCGAGTCTGCCAAATCTTATCCAATACCTACAAAGATATTCACCTGTTTCGTTTTGATATCCAAACTAGAGATATATATATTTTGGCAGGTGAAAATATTCAAATTATCATACCCCATAATGGAAACTGGAGGTTTTTGAATGAAACCGAACTTTGAAGCGATGACTAGCAAAGAATTAACAGCTTATATACTGGCACACCGAGATGATGATGAGGCTATTCGTGTTTTGTTTAGTCGCCGCAATCCTCCCGATTCGGAAGCAACTTGGTACGGGCCAATGATAGCTGAAGACGGTACGCCGATAGAAGAAAATATTCGCATTGCAGAAGAAGCAATTAGGCAACGCATTGATCAAGCAAATAAAAGCAAGCAAGATTCTCAAAGTTAAGAATAAAAACGCAAGCTGAGGTTATGCCCAAAAAAATTAGAGAACTCAAAAGCTTGTTGCTGCAAGCTGGGTTTACTAATAAACCTGCAAAGGGTAGCCACAGTAAATGGATGCATCCGCAATTGCCTAAAGCTATTATCATCGCTGGTAAAGATGGTAACGATGCCAAACCTTATTTAGAAAAGCAAGTCAATGAAGCACTAGAAGAACTAAATAAAATTAAAGAAGACGAGGAGATAGAAGAATGAAATATACAATCGTGATTCAATGGTCAGAAGAAGACCAATGTTATGTGGTTTTCCTACCTGAGTTTACGAATATAATGCAGCCTTGTACTCACGGAGAGACTTATGAAGACGCTCTACAAAATGCTCAAGAAGTTTTAAAAATGCTGATTGAATCATCTTTGGCTGATGGTGAACCTCTACCAGAGCCTAAAACGCTAGGAAAATCTTTGGAAGTTGCATAGATAAGCAAAGGGAGTAATTGTGCGATCGCTATTGGGAGGTTTTTAAATGCAACCGAATTTTAAAGCAATGACTGGTAAAAAACTGGAGAACAATTCGGCATATCAGATTCTATTAGTCCAGTAATTTGGTTGACGTTGAAGGTGCATGACTGCAACTATTAAAATTTACTGCTCTCTGATGGCATAAATGATTCCATAAGGAAAACTAGCTACGCGGCAGCGTCTTGTATTCTTTGATAATTGAGCCCATGCTTCTGAAAACTGTTCAATACGACTGATAGCGCGTTCAACTTCGGCAAGAAATGCATCCCCCATCTCACGCGCTACAACAGCAGATAATCTCTGTTATGCCTGTATTTTCTGTAACCTGCAAAAAGGCACGGATTTAGGGTCAATTAATTGGCAAACTGGCGAACTTGTGCGGTTTTTTAACCCACGCAGAGACTTTTGGGGCGATAATTTTCGACTAGATGAGGCTGTAATTCAGCATCAAACAGACATTGGTGAAGTTACCGCACGCATCCTAGATTTTAACGGCGATGAAAGAATTGTAGAACGACAAGCTTTGATTGCATCTGGTCAGTATCCTTCAGCATCGGCGCTAAAACAGATAAATAAATAGGTTATGATGTGCGATCGCACTTACCAATGGGAATTCTATACTTAGCAACTATTGCTACTTCACCATTAGAACTCCCAAGGTAAATATATAATCATTAAAGAGCCTTTGAACTCCATTAATGAGTCTTTGAACTCCATTAACAAGTTTCTACAGCTTTTGTGTGTAGTGTAAAATACCTGTCTTAGCATACAGCAATCAGTAATTATTTAATAGACTCTTGCACGAATACAAAACTAGCCCTCATCCCCCAACCCCTTCTCCCAAAATTGGGAGAAGGGGAGACAAATTCAAAGTCCCTCTCCCAAGCTTGGGAGAGGGACTTAGGGTGAGGGCTTTTAATTCATGTAATAAGTCTAATTGCTATGGGAACATTTACCTATTCTGCTGTTCTAAGATTTTGCGATCGCTATTCCCAGACATCTATATAATAAGAAAACAGTTACGATGAGCGATAACTATATTTTGAAACGTATACATACATACAGACAGCAAATCCTAAAAGAAAATAAAGAAACCTGTCTTTCGCCTATCCAAAGAATAAGATACTAATAGTAATAGGATATACAGAAAATAGATTTATAGCCTTACCAAATTCATATTTGAGTGCATCTGAGTACAGCTTAATATATTGCAAAATATCTTGATAAAATCTTAGCAAATGCTTACGGGTAAAGTTTCTTGTAGCGTGAACAGAAATTCTTAACCCCTGCCCCAAAAATACTAGTACCCCCATCATTAAATACTAGCGCCCCTACCCCAAGACAAATTTTAAGTTTATCTGGAGTCGGGGTTTCGGCGTTTGAGTACAACCTCAATCAATCCAATAAATCCAATCAGCATTGGGTTTTCTATCGAGTTGGATGTCACCTGATATAAGCATAAAAATAGCAGATGACTCTTTTACTAGATAGACATTACCGATGCAACAGTCTTTAGACAGTATTAGCGATGTCTCCGACGGGCTTCGCCTACGCCCAAGTACCAAAACGCAGGATTCTGCCCGTACATCCATGCTGAAAAATCTTCTCTCTGGCGTTTTTTTTGAGCCATTATTGAGTGATTTTCGCATTATTTTTGAGCGCGATCCAGCCGCACGTAATTGGCTAGAAGTGGTGTTTTGCTACCCTGGATTGCACGCGCTATGTTTGCATCGTCTTGCTCACTGGTTACATGGTCGAGGAGTCGGTTTTATCCCCCGCTTAATTTCTCATTTGGGGCGATTTTTGACAGGTATTGAAATTCACCCAGGTGCAGAGATTGGTGAGGGCGTGTTTATCGACCACGGAATGGGAGTAGTCATTGGCGAAACTGCGATCGTGGGCGACTATACACTGATTTATCAGGGCGTCACCCTTGGCGGAACTGGTAAAGAAACTGGTAAGCGTCATCCCACAGTCGGCAAAAATGCAGTGATTGGGGCGGGTGCGAAAGTTTTAGGTAATCTGCAAATTGGCGATCGCGTCCGTATTGGCGCAGGTTCCGTTGTCTTGCAGAATGTCCCCAGCGATCGCACTGTTGTGGGAATTCCTGGTCGAATCATTTCTCGGAACGAAAGCGCCAGCCTTTCTCCTTTAGAACATGGAAAGCTACCCGATATGGAAGCAACCGTGATTCGTTCTTTGCTCTCGCGCATTGAAGAACTCGAAAAACAACTGCAAACTTTAAGCGTTAAGAGTCATTAGTCACTTGTACTGAGCGTAGTCGAAGTATTGGTCATTGGTCATTTGCAAATGACAAAGGACAAAGGACAACTGATAAATGACAAAGGACAAAGGACAAAGGACAAATGACAAATGACAAATCACATTTTGCAGATTCCTCTGAGCGATCGCTGGCGAATCTATTACCGTTTGCAAGAGTTAAAAATTGATTGCTCTTGTCCCCCCGATGGTTCTTTACGAGTGCAAGTGAACAATTTGCTGGAAGTAATTCTAATTCGTAGTACACTTATGCAACTTCTTGCTTCTCGTCACGAATTATTAGAATGGCTAGAGCGTTGCTGGCATTACAGTGATGAGTCATGATTATTTCAAAAAGACCTAATTTAGGCACGATTAATCTTGAATTCATGACGCAAGTACTGGACTTCATCCTTTTTGTCCATAGATGCACAAAGCTCAAATAGGTTTAGAGTTTGAAGCTACTGTCCGCTAGCAGAATTTGTTGCAGACTGAGATGGATTAGACGGAGTTTAGATTTTGTTGGGTCTACTTAATCTGAAATTTTCCTGACATATAGCAACAATTAAAAATGCGAAATTCCTAAATATAAATTGGAATTTCTGATTTTTAAATTTTTCCCAAATTAAGAAATTGAAAGTTCAATCACTTATGGCGACTCGGAACAGAGATATAAAACTACTCAATTTTTTGCACAATGAACTTGAACTTTCAAATGCCGATATTGCTGTAGCTCTGCGACACCGTGAATTAGAAAATGGCCCGCTCCCGATGCTCCTTTGGCAGTATGGTTTCGTTGATTTAGAACAGCTAGGAAAGATATTTGATTGGCTAGCAGACCAAAGTTAGTTAATTGAAATCCTGTATCTCTGAGTACCATTACCTGCCTAACTTACACCCACATGCACTAGAAAAGATGAGGTTACGAAGATGATTACATCCTTAATTGCTGGATTTTGCGTATTACTTTGTTCGGGATTTGCTAATAGTTATATTAGTTCATTGCTACTCGAAGACATTTCAACTGACATCGGTAAAAACGATTAGTAATTTATACATTGATTTAGTTCCCTGCCATACAGATGTGATGCTAATAATGGGGCAATAATTAAGGATCATGTATCCTACATTATGAATTGTGATATTTTTAGCATTTACCATCACGAGGGATTGTAGAGGGAAAGGATATTAAGAATACTTCCAAGAGAGGGATATTTGCAATGAATCAAATCATAATTAATGACACTACATTACGTGATGGCGAACAAGCAGCAGGTGTTGCCTTTACTCTACAAGAAAAAGTAGCGATCGCGAAGTTTCTCGATGCTATTGGTATACCCGAATTAGAAGTGGGTATACCGGCAATGGGCGACGAAGAAACCCGTGCGATCGCTGCAATTTCTGACTTGGGTTTACAAGCAAAACTCTTGGGCTGGAACCGTGCTGTCATCTCAGATATCAAGGCTTCCATCGCCTGTGGTTTGAATCGGGTGCATATTGCCATTCCCGTCTCTGGTATCCAAATTGCCACTAAATTTCATGGTCAGTGGCGAGTAAGTTTACAAAAACTCAAAGACTCAATCCACTTCGCCCTCGATCAAGGTCTTTGGGTAGCAGTTGGCGGAGAAGATTCTTCCAGGGCTGATGAAAACTTCCTCTTAGATGTAGCACTTTATGCCCAAGAATGGGGTGCATCCCGTTTCCGTTTCTGCGACACCGTAGGAGTTCTCGACCCCTTTACCACCTACACCAAAGTCCAAAGGCTGGTTTCAGCGTTGACGATTCCCTTAGAAATCCACACGCATAATGATTTTGGTCTGGCAACTGCCAACGCCCTTGCGGGTATCAAAGCCGGAGCTTCATCAGTGAATACCACAGTCAACGGATTGGGTGAAAGGGCAGGAAATGCAGCATTAGAAGAAGTTGTCATGGCAGTCAAACGTATCTACGGCGTTGATTTGGGCATTGACACTCCTAGTTTGCTGGAACTGTCTCAACTAGTTGCAGCCGCATCAGGTGCTAGCGTACCACCTTGGAAAGCGATCGTTGGCGAAAATACTTTTGCTCACGAATCTGGCATCCATGCTCACGGGGTATTGCAAAACCCCATCACCTACGAACCATTTGCACCTGAAGAGGTGGGTTGGGAACGGCGTTTAGTAGTAGGTAAACATTCTGGACGGCATTTGGTTGCTAACTTGCTAGAACAGCATGGAATTTTCTTGAACTCTCAAGAAACCCAATCTGTTTTAGATGCAGTACGCCATCAATCGGTACAGAAAAAACGCAGTTTGACGACAGAAGAATTATTGAATTTGGTCAGAGAACAGAGGTATTCTCATGCAACGCGATGAATTAGAACTGAACTTGCCACCTGCTTTTGAAATTGGTGAAAAAGTCAGAGTTCGTAAACTGCTAAAAAACGATGGTACCTTTCCCGGTAAGGAAGTCGGCCAAGTTTTGGTAAACAAGGGAGATATCGGTTACATAGCGAGTATAGGCACATATTTGCAGACTTCCTATATATATGCTGTGCATTTCTTAGAAACAGGGTTCGTCGTCGGCTGTATGAAAAAAGAACTAGAATCTGTTGAGGAATCTCATGAAAGTAATGCTACGGATGAATGATGCTGGCACTTTAGTAGTTTACGTTGCTAAAAAAGACCTGGAAGAAGAAGTTGTCAAACAAACCGATGGAAATGATGGCAAGATTCTCACCCTAGCAAATGGTTGGGAATTAGAATTTCGTGATTTGCCAGACGCAGCAAATTTACCTCAAACAGTAGAAGCTAAACGCCTCGCTTAAAAACAGTTAGGAGTTAAGAGTTATGAGTTATAAATTTTAACTCCTAACTCCTCACTCCTAACTCTTCGCTTTTAACTCCCCACTCCTAAATTTTTATCAATCATGGGTAACAAGTATTTGACGTTATCAGAATTGAACCTTGAGGGACAGTTACTAGGTTTTGTTGGTGGTGAACCAGGAAAATATAAATACTTGCAATTGGCAGTTCCATCTGGAAATGTAGATATTAAACTGCCTAAAGAGTTACGCCGTTTACTAAGTTCATCCTTAGTTCCTGGCCAGCAAATTCGCATTTGTGGTCATAGTGAGATAGACTCGCGTACAAGTAAAATTAAAATTAAAGCCTATAAGGTGACACCAATTGATGCGTGTCCAAAGCAAGATTTACCACCTCAAACCAAAGCGAGGATTATGGTATGTCAAAAGGGCGGTTGCTTGAAACGTGGTGGTAAAGGCTTATTATCAGAATTAGAAAAAACTTTGTGCGATCGCGGTTTATTAGACAAAGTTACCATTGAACATACAAGTTGTCAAAAATGCTGTGGCAGCGCTCCCAACTGTGTTTTACAGCTTGGTAAAAAGAAATACAAGAATATTCATCCTGATGCGATCGCATCTTTGCTAGAAGGTCACTTAACTTCAGAGTAATAAGCTTCTCTAGCTTTTCTTAAAATTAATACACAAATTTGTAGGGGTAAAATTTTTACCCCTATTTGTTGTAAGTATAGTCTGTATAGCACTCTTGTCAAACTGCGATCGGCTAAGTTATAACTGCCGCACTACTAGTAATACCGAATACAAACAGAGGTTTTATAATTGGGTGAAGTCTTTACAAGAAAAGAAGCGGGTTTGGTCTACCGGGCAAGCATTACTGATAAGCGCTGCTGTTGTGGTTGGTGCTATTGCGATTTATAAAATGCTGTACCCGCTTGAGTGGACTGGTTTTGGACCGGACTCCAATGACTCAGTGACTACAAAGGAAGTAATAAATCCTAAAGACGGAAGAATTATCAAACTCACAGAGATAAGTAAGGATTCTCAACCAGCTAAGACTCTTTGGGATTGGTTAGGCTTGGCTGGTACACTTGCAATTCCGGTTATACTATTCCAGTTTCAGCGCAGTGAGCAACAACAGGCTGAGGAACGAGCTGCGCTTGAAAAACAACAAGTTGAGGAACGAGCCGCGCTTGAAAAACTACAGGCTTCGGAACGAGCTGCACTTGAAAGAGAAATAGCAACCACTAATTTCCGAGAGGAAGCTCTAGAAGTTTATATTGACCGTATGTCGGAATTGCTGATTGATAAAAAATTCAAACTATTGCTCGATCAAAATTTAGAACAATCGCACCCAAAATACTCTCAACTAGATGCAGCACTAAACATAGCACGCGCTAGAACGTTGTCAGTACTGCGGAGGTTGGACAAAGATGGAGAACGCAAAGGAAGCGTTATTCGATTTCTAATCGATGCAGAACTTATAAGCAAGTTAAATTTGAGCGATGCCAACCTCGAAAGTGCCTACCTTGAAAGTGCTTGCCTCGAAAATGCCAACCTCAAAAGTGCCATTTTCATTGATGCCAACCTCTGGAGTGCTAACCTCAAAAGTGCAATTTTTATTGGTGCCTGCTTCTCAAGTGCCAATCTCTCAAGTACCAATCTCTGGGGTGCTTGCCTCGAAGGTGCCTGCCTCTCAAGTGCCAATCTCTCAAGTGCCAACCTCGAAAATGCCAACCTCGAAGATGCCTACCTCTCAAGTGCCAACCTCGAAAATGCCAATCTCTCAAGTGCCAACCTCGAAAATGCCAACCTTGAAAGTACCAACCTCAAAAGTGCTAACCTCAAAAGTGCCAAATTAGAAAAGGCAACTCTAAATGAGGAAACAATCTTACCTGATGGCTCAAAATACCAATCACCAGCCCAGTTAGCCAAGTTTATTAACCCGGATACTGCTTCATAATGAGTATAAATAAAGCTCTGGTGTTATCACTATCGAATTAGTTTCTACATCAACAACGACTTTGTTTCAAGTCAGGTAATATATGGATAAATTCGTTCTTCGGTATATTACATGGAATAGAGCTTTGAATATTCTTTATTACTCAAGTATCAAGAATAATCATTTTTAAAATGTTGATACAATACGAATAGATTCTCTCTTAAGTTCCGGTAATTGAAAATCTCCCAAATTCGCAAAATCCCGCTCAATCATAGTAGTTAAGTTTAAGCGCTCTTCGTGATTTTCTGTTAGAGCCAAACAAAGAATTTCTCTAGCTTCTTCTTCAAGGGAATGACCATGTTTTTCGGCTCGTTTTTAAAGATGAGATTGGGTTTCATCATCAAGATTAGATATAGTAATATTGTTCATAAGCAAGTGATAGTATTTTTGTGAATATAGCATCTGCATTACATATAATCCTGTAAATCTTCTAATGGCTTATCCAAGTCATCAGTATGACACAGCTATATCTAGAGCTTGCAGATGAACTAGCAGCTTGTCTGCTTGTGTTTGAAAAATGTCATGAGCGTTACCGAGATTCTTTAGATAATTGCCTGAGTAGTTTTGTATTTGATAACTATCTTAGAAAAAAATGCCCTGGCTAAAAAGTAAGGGCATTGAAATTTACCTATTTAATATTTAGTGAGTAAATCTATACAGCTTGGGATACTTTTCGCTTAAGCTTCATCCAAAATTCCATTACTCCAGCGATCATTTATATGAGAGAAAATAGTTTTTTATCTTGTGTATAATCACTGAAGATAAATCAAGCCGTATTGCGAATAGTATCCACCCAATTGCTATGCTAATTTTTTGCGTAGCTTGCTACTAGCCAAAGCCAGACCGACGATTCCTAAACCAGCGAGACTAGCAGGCTCAGGAGTCGATTGCACAATAGAAGATTTCTTGAATTCAAATGCAATGGTTTGTGTGCCGTTAAATTTGCTGGCATTATAGCCAGTGGTTAGCAACTGCTGCGTTACATTACCTTGTGCTAGGAACGAGATTCCACTCAGATAATTTCCAGACTTGATGACATTGAGATTAAATGTATTGTCCTTGCCGTTATTAGTAAAATAACTACTGGTCAAATCACCATAACCGACAATACCACCACCTTGTTTTACCTGACTTTCGTAAGAATTCCCTCCTCCTGCTAAACCACCATATGTAGCAACAGTGTAGCCTTCTTTGATATTAGTAACTGTCTTTGCCTGAACACCACTATAAACACCTAGTTGTTGTACCCCTGAAGCATTCGCTGAAGCGAAATGAATACCAAACAAATCGCCGCTGCTCATAGCATTGTCAAAGGTCTTACCGGCCATGTTGAAGAACAAATCACCATATCCAATCTGACCGCCTGTAGCACCCTGTTCAGCCTCTCCTGTTAACTTCATATTGCCATTGATTGCCACAATGACGCTGGTAGCAGTTTCTTTGATAGCCATACCAGAGATATCGTAGGGATTTACTTTTCCTGCCGCGGCACCAACCCAGTAATTCCCGTTCATCCCATCTTTGTTTGAATCAAATGCATACTGCCACCCGCTAGCATCAGTGGAGTTTTGACCCATCAAAAGGCCGGTAGTGTCGTTCATACACTCCAAAGATATGCTAAATGCTGTTCCCTTTAAGTCTGAGGCATAGGCTCCTTGACCAGCCACAAAGAAGATTCCAAAAGTAGCAATACCAACCTTCAGGAAATTGAATAAGTTTTGAGTTTTCATTATTTATAAATTGATTGATTTAGAGAATCACAATTTTTTGGACTTCTCTATTTATAATTGGAATTAAAAAAATAGAAAAGCGTGATTTTTCTGAAAATATAATTTGGATAACTTAACGTTAATTTTATAAAACTCAAATAAAAAATGACATATTTAGTTACAATTGCCTTTATCTAACCCAATTGTATTAAAGTGAAATAGCAGCAAAGGCAAGCAGGTCTAGCAGCCTACGATTTTCTGCACCCATTTATTTAGACAGTTTTGAAAAAGTTTTGGGTTTGTGCAAGCTTAATAAACCATATCCGCCTAGCATCTCCGTACTGAGCATCTAAACGCGCGATCTACTTTAGAAAGTAATATCCGATTCGGATGAACACTTGGGCATTTACATTGCACCTTGCTATTTAAGGGAGTCAGGGGGCAGGGGTCGAAATGAATAAGCCTCCTGACGACTGACACCTTTATTCTGGTTCCTAGCAAAAAATGCAACCTTTCTAATCAAATCAAACCTTCCAACGCGTGTTGTAAATCGTTTGTGACATCAGCAACAGCTTGTCTAGCACCCAAACGATTTTCCTTATACGTTGAGTAATGCTCAGAAATAGATATGGGTTCACCCACAGTAATCTTTACTTTTTGCTTACTTAATTGGGGACGCTGTACAGTTTTATTGCCTTTGATTTTAGCAATCATCTGCCATAAAATTAAAGTCGTCTCAGCAAACCTTTCTGCTGTTGGATTTTCACGAATATAATTACCAGAAACTGCCACAAAACTTTCTACTAAACGCATGTGCCACATCCGCGCATTCGCTTCTTCTGCAACGCGATCGCCTAAAGCTCTTTCAACCGCAGACACTCCTTTTACATCCTTAAATTCTTCTCTAAATATATAATTCCAACCTGCTTGCTCGACTCGCCGACAACGATCGCTCAAACTACCTTTTGACTGCAAATTAAAATACTGTTCTGAGATTAACAGCGCTGCATTTAATAAAGCTTGTAAACGAACTGCTAATGCTTCATTTCTATCTGGAATTTGCCCGTTGACAATCTTAGGATCTGGCAGTTTTTGATGATAAAACCGGGTGTAAAATTCTTCCATGAGCAAAAGTAAATGTTCTGCCAAAGTCAACAACCGGGGATAAAGCGACTCCACAGAAGCATTTTCTGCTGAATTCACAGGTAAACCACTAGCCGCTTCCAATTCACTTAAAAGATTGGCGATCGCATCCCAAGGAGCATCAACGTAACTATATTTAATCCCAACTGGTACAATTAGAACCTCTTGGTCACGTCCAGCTTTGTGCAAATCTTCAGCACACCAAAAGCCTAATTGGGCAATACCAGGTTCTAACGGGCTAATATTCTCTGATAAACCATTGGTAGCACCTTCAGGCGCAGCCGCCATCGGGAATTTCCCATTGGCAAACAACTCACGCGCCGAACGTAACCCCGTCCAGTCAGCTTTACCTCGCTGAATCGGAGTACCACCTAAATGAGAAGCAATCCAGCCAACGTGGGCACCTGCCCAGAGAGGAATGCCGCGATCGTAGATAAAATGAGCGTGAATGGGATGTTGTAGTGTTGTACCTTGCGATCGCGCTGTCTTTGGTACGAGTTGAGATAGCAAGTAACCCAAACAAAACGGATCGTCTGTTTTCGGATGGCGAAATGCCAGCATAAAACGGATCTTATCCTCCTGAAACTGGCGATAGAGATCCACCAGAACTTCTACGTTATCTGCTTCAATTTGGGTAATAGGTGTTTGCCATTTTATCCAACTGGGTAGCAAAAGATGGACAACTCGTAGCAATAAAGGGTTAAACGCCGGAGGAATAAATTCTAAGGGTGCTTGTGCTTGATAAATTACATCTGCCAAAGTAGTTTCTCCTAAAGATGCCCTGATTCTAATCGCCTGATGGTTATTTCTTTTAAGCTATCTTAGCTGCTGTAATATGTCCTGACGACTAGAAGTCACAGCCACACACGACAAAATCTGCTTAGGCAGGTTCTTCTAATGAAGCGCACCTACGCAGACTTATAGAGTATTTTTTACTGCTATGGAAAGTATGGGCAGATAGTGGAGTTTAGCGGCACTTGCAAATCTTAATAACAAGAAAGACTCAAGCTAAATCCTGGCAATACATCTTCACCCGATAATTGTGTGGGTAGATTTCGCACTTCCGTATCTTGTTTTTGGCGATAAATTTCCACTTGTTGCTGTTGGGGGTTAATTAACCATGCCAATTGCACCCCTGCATCTATATATTCCTGCATTTTGGAACGCAACATTTCCAAATCATCCGTTGCTGACCTTAATTCAATGACAAAATCGGGTGCAATGGGGGGAAATTTGCGTCTTTGTTCAGGTGTAAGTGCTTGCCAACGTTCTCGTTGAATCCAAGCAGCATCTGGAGAACGGTCAGCACCATTAGGTAATTTGAATATAGTAGAAGAACTGAAGGTAAATCCAAGGCCAGTTTGCCGATTCCAGATTCCCAAATCAATAATTAAATCTGCTTCTCGATTGCCGCTTTCACCTCCAACGGGGGACATAATGATTAATTCTCCCTTGGTAGTGCGTTCAAATTTCAATTCGCGGTTATTTTGGCATAAGTGATAAAATTGTTCGTCACTCAGGTGAACAGTGTCTAGTTTTAATGTCAAATGACTCATAACCTAGACCTAGATTAAATAGTTGCAAAGATTATATCATGCCATATCTTAACGGCTGTAAGATGCCGATCGCGCTTGCGCTTTGCCTACCTCGCAGGTTCAAAAACTAGGATACCTTCTGAATGCACCCAGGCGGACGAGGGTTTGTGTGGCCGCGATTTATAATCGCCAGGTGGTTTATAAACAAATTAGAGATTCTGGAAAGGGAATAAACGATGCGACTATCACAAATGTTATTCGTTACACTCCGGGATGATCCAGCTGATGCTGAGATTCCCAGTCATAAATTATTACTCCGTGCAGGTTACATTCGTCGCATCGGTAGTGGTCTTTATGCTTATTTGCCGCTGATGTGGCGGGTACTGCAAAAAGTTTCCCAGATTGTGCGGGAAGAAATGAACGCTACAGGCGCACAAGAATGTCTTTTGCCGCAATTACAACCCGCTGATTTATGGAAGGAATCAGGACGCTGGGACACTTACACCAAAGCTGAGGGAATTATGTTTTCCCTAATTGACCGCCGTGAGCAACAATTAGGATTAGGCCCAACTCATGAAGAAGTAATCACAGCGATCGCTCGTGATATGATTCGCTCTTATCGCCAGCTACCACTGCATCTCTACCAAATTCAAACCAAATTCCGCGACGAAATTCGTCCCCGCTTTGGTTTAATGCGCGGACGGGAGTTTATCATGAAGGACGGCTACTCTTTCCATGCCGATGAAGCCAGCCTCAAAGAAACTTACCAGGATATGTATAAAGCCTACAGCAATATCCTACGGCGTTCTGGTTTAGCTTTTCGGGCAGTAGAAGCTGATTCTGGTGCAATTGGTGGTTCTGGTTCCACAGAATTTATGATTTTGGCGGAAGCTGGTGAAGACGAAGTTCTCTACACTGAGGATGGCAAATACGCCGCTAACGTAGAAAAGGCTGTTTCTTTACCAATTGACGCTGAAACCTCACGGTTTACAAGCTATGAGAAACGCGATACACCTGGAACAGAGACGATTGAAAAGGTCTGTCAACTCCTCAACTCTTCTCCCACTCAATTAGTCAAAAATGTCCTTTATCAAACAGTTTATGATAATGGTTTAACGGTGTTAGTTCTGGTGAGTATCCGAGGCGATCAGGAAGTTAATGAAGTCAAGTTGCAAAATGAATTGACCAAATTAGCTTCTGAGTATGGTGCTAAAACTATTATTAGTTTGAATGTACCAAATGTAGAAGCCCAGCAAGTATGGACAACTAAATCTCTACCTTTAGGTTACATTGCGCCTGATATCGCAGATGAGTATATTACCGCCAATAAACAAATCCATCCCAAGTTTTTGCGCTTGGTTGATCAAACAGCCGTTGATTTAAAAAACTTTGTTACAGGCGCGAATGAAGCTGGTTATCACGTAGTTGGTGCTAATTGGGGTGAGCAATTTAAGTTACCAGAGCAAGTAGTAGATATTCGTAAATCAAGACCAGGCGATCGCGCCCTTCATAACCCAGAACAAACTCTTGCAAGCGCCCGTGGAATCGAAGCCGGTCACATCTTCCAATTAGGTACTAAATACTCCCAAGCGATGGGTGCAAGTTATACCAATGAACAGGGTGAAGAAAAGCCGCTATTTATGGGTTGTTTTGGTGTAGGCGTGTCGCGGTTAGCCCAAGCTGCCGTCGAGCAATCTTACGATAAAGATGGAATTATTTGGCCAGTTGCGATCGCACCCTACCACGCGATCGTCACAATTCCAAACATTAAGGATGCTCAACAAATCGAAATAGCCCAAAAACTTTACACAGAACTCAATCAAGCGGGAATTGAAACCCTACTAGATGACCGAGACGAACGGGCGGGAGTGAAATTTAAAGATGCGGACTTGATTGGCATACCTTATAGAATTGTAACCGGACGTGCGATCGCTAATGGCAAAGTTGAAGTTGTAGAAAGAGCCACCCGCAAATCGCAAGAAATAGTCATTGATGAAGTGACAACAACACTTAAGCAGTGGATTACAGAAGCAATAGGGCATAGGGCATAAGCATGGAGAAGAGACAAGGTAGAGACTTGTTCAATAATTCCCCCTTGTCTCCCTTGTCCCCTTGTCCCCAACTCCTAACTCCTAACTCCTAACTTTTCACTCTCAACTCCCCAAAATTTACATAATTTGGCAGGTGACGGATTAAAAATAAAAATCCTAAAATTATCTTAGGGACTTGCAGAATTAAAAGCCATCAAGTCTCCTCTAGATTGTGGGAAACTCTCTACTTGTAAGTATCGTCTTTAACCAGGCTGCTCCTCACATAACTACCATATCAGCCCTCAGTTAGGAAGGTTTTGAACATGAAAGACCAACAAGGATCTAATCGTATTTCTTCAGGCGTAATTGCAGCTGTATCAGCAGTGGTTGTAGCGGTGGGTGGTGGTGTAGCTTGGTTTACCACACAATCCAACAATACTCCTACACCGTCAAACCCTTCTGGCCGCATTGAACAGCCAGCACAGCCATCAACTAGACAGCCAGCTAATGAGCAAAGCCCGAACGTTTACTGGCTAAGACCAAAAGACAAAAATGTTACTTTGGTTCCTCAGCCTGTTAAAGTAGCTTCTGTATTACCCAACCAAGCTTTAGAAGCAGCTTTCCAAAGTTTGTTAGCAGGCCCAACAGAAGGGACAGATTCAACAACTATCCCTAAAGGAACCAAGCTATTAGGGCTGAAAGCGGAAAATAATGAAGTTCACGTTAATTTATCTGAAGATTTTACCAGCGGTGGTGGTAGCACCTCAATGATGGGCCGCGTGGGACAAGTTGTTTACACTGCAACAACTTTAAATCCCAAAGCCAAGGTGTACATTGACGTGAACGGCAAACCGTTGGATGTTTTAGGCGGTGAGGGTGTAGAGATACAACAACCACTCACTCGCGAACAGTTTCAGAAAGATTATCCCCTTTAGTCATTAGTCATTGGTCATTAGTCATTAGTCATTAGCAAAGGACAACTGACAAAGGACAAATGACCTAACGTTTGCTATTTAATACACGAAAATTACGGGCTTGCTGCTCTAACCTTGTGGCGAGGCGATCGCAAACCCGATTACACAACTCAAAAATCATTTGATCTTCCACCCGGTAATAGGCGCAAGTTCCTTCACTGCGGCGGCTAAGGATACCTGCTTGCCACATTACCTTCAGGTGTTTTGACACATTTGCCTGAGAAGTCTGTGTTGCCTCTACCAACTCTTGCACGCATTTTTCTTCATCCCGTAATAAGTGTAGCAGCCGTAGGCGCATTGGCTCACTTAACAGGCTGAAGTATTCAGCTACTTGTTGCACCACTTCTGGTGGTAAAGGCAACGTTTGTTTCATCAGGATTAACCCGCAAGGAAAGAAAATTTTAACAATGATTCACATCATATATACATTAATACTTAATCAGGGTTAATTCGCATCAAAGGTTGACCATATTCTACAGCGTCGCCATTTTGGAGGAGAATTTCCATCACCTGCCCAGAGACTTCGGCTTCGATTTCATTCATCAGCTTCATAGCTTCAATGATACAGACTGTTTGACCCTTGCGGACGCGATCGCCCACTTCCACAAATGCCGCTTCCCCAGGCGCAGGAGCGCGATAAAACGTTCCTACCATTGGGGAAGGCACTTCTACTAATCTTTGGTCAATGGTTGAGGGAGGACTTACTGACAACTGCAATTGTGTGCTAGTACCAGTATTCTCAAACACACGAGATGTGGACACCTCCGTTACCTGACTTCCGCTCACCTGGTTTCCCCCAGATGAACCTGATGTCAAGCCTGAACCTACCACACCGCCTAAAGTCCCTTGACCTACCGACAACATCTGATTGCTAATACTCACAGCCTTACGGACTGTTAGCTCAAAATCATCGCTTTTGAGTATGACTTCTGCAATATCTGTTTGTGCGATAGTTGCCAGAAGTTGGCGGATTTCATTAAAGTCCAATGGCACAGTTTTTATTACCTCGACCTATCCGTAAATTAGCATTTTAAGTGTGGCAGGGGATTAATCCCTATGTAGGGATTTAAATCGGGACTTGCATCTCCGTAGAGATGAAAGTTATTCCCTGCTGATATATTTATCTTCCTGGGTATCAACTTTGATGCGTTCTCCTTGGGAAATAAACAAAGGAACCATCACAACTGCACCAGTTTCCAGAGTTGCTGGTTTTGAGCCACCTGTGGCGGTGTCACCTTTTAAACCTGGATCTGTTTGGACAATTTCTAGAACCACAGACTTAGGCAATTCTACTCCTAGCACCTGTTCGCCCCACCGAATCACTTCGGCTTCCATACCTTCCTTAAGGTACTTGACGCGATCGCCAATTTGTTCACGAGTCAATCTGCCTTCTTCGTATGTTTCCATATCCATAAAGACAAACTCATCGCCTTCTTTATAGGTATGCTGCATCGTGCTTTTTTCTAGAGTGGCTTGCGGCACTGTTTCCCCTGCGCGGAACGTTTTTTCCATCACGCTCCCACTTTGGACATTTTTTAGCTTAGTTCGTACAAAAGCGGAACCTTTACCTGGCTTGACGTGTAGGAATTCAAGCACTCGCCATACAGACCCATCTAATACAATTGAAACACCGGGTCGAAAGTCGTTACTGGAGATCATGAAACTTTCAATTTTTGGAAGACAATCGGCATTTATTGTACCCTTCTAGGGTCGTCATTGGGCATTTGTCATTAGTTTAGTGTCATTGTCATTAGTGATTTTTCCTCTGCCCTAGACCTATGCTCCACTCATCACCTAACGTGGGAAGATTATTGATGGGTTACGTCCAGTCAACAATTCACTGCTGCATTTGAGTTATCCCATGCTTAACTTATTAAAATCCTGGCTGAAGAACAGCCTAATGGCAATACTGCTGGTAACAATATTTTTAGGCATAACTACAGCTGGGTGGACTCCCTCCAGTCGCGCCGCACTGCCAGCCGGCAATGCAATTACCGACGGAAAGGCTTTGTTGCGGTATGCACTCCCGATAGATAACAAACCTGTGCGGCAACTACAAGGCAGTTTAGAGGACATCTCTGCCCAACTGCGGGCGAATCGGCGTTGGGGTGCTATTTCCAAAGACATCAGCCAAGCATCCCGCATTCTCGATAAACCTTCCCAAATCTTAACAAGCGTTCCCGCAGAACGCCAACCCCAAGCCGAAGCTTGGATTACCGAGTTGAAATCTGGGGTGGGTAAATTGGAAGAATTGGCGAAGAGCAAAGATAAAGAACAAATTCTGGAAGAGAGAGGCAAACTTCTGAATCTTGTGACTCAGCTAGAAGAGTCAATGGTAAAACAATTCCCCTTTGAAGTACCTGCTGAGTATAGTAATCTGCCACAACTTAAAGGTCGTGCCACTGTAGAAATTAAAACCAACAAAGGCGATTTGTCCCTTGTAGTAGACGGTTACAGCGCCCCTGTAACTGCTGGTAATTTTGTAGATTTGGTAAATAGGGGTTTTTATAATGGCTTAGAATTTACCCGTTCTGAAGAATCTTACTTTCTCCAAACTGGAGATCCTGCTGGGAAAGATGTGGGTTTCATTGATCCAACAACTGGCAAATATCGTGCTATTCCCTTAGAAGTCTTAGTTCAAGGGGATAAAGCACCTACTTATGGCATTACTTTAGAAGAAGCTGGTCGTTACGTTGATATGCCAGTTCTACCTTTTTCTGCCTTTGGTGCAGTAGTGATGGCTCGTCCTGAAAGTGAAGTAAATGGTGGTTCATCACAATTTTTCTTCTTTTTGTTTGAACCAGAACTCACCCCCGCCGGACGCAACCTGTTAGATGGTCGTTATGCCGTTTTTGGCTATCTCACCGAAGGTAAAGAAGTTTTGGATAAACTGAAAGCTGGTGACAAAATCGAATCAGCAAAAGTGGTTCAGGGGATAGAAAATCTGGTTGAACCGCAAGCTGCATAAGAAGACACAGAGGGCAGGAGAAGAATAATTCTTGTACAGACGCGATTAATCGCGTCTCTCCTGATTCAGATTTCCGGCAGTGAATATCTGCTCAACTGCGATCCTTAATTCTGGAAAAGTTCGTGATACAATTTGCTGAGTAAGTGTAAAAACTGTTTCTTCGTAAAATCCATCTTCCAGTAGTAACACTGAAACTTTTGTTTCCAGTGGGTCTACAATCCAATATTCAGGAACCTCTAAGGCCGCATATTCTGAGCGTTTATAACGATAGTCCCGTTTCACCGACTCAGGACTAACCACCTCGACAACTAGTAACGGGGGTGACTCAAATACTGCTGAGGCATTTAACAATTCTCTAGCTTGCTCCAGTGTCACTACACACAAATCAGTCAACCTAGATTTATTTCTACCCGTTCTCACCCCACTTTCCCGAAAACACAGCCAAGTAGAGTTACAACGTTTGATTTCTGCTTTCAAGGCAGTATCCAAAAAATCGACAATCAGAAAATGTTCAATAGTAGGTGGGTTCATTAGCTCTAGCTTGCCATCCACCAGTTCATAATGAAAATCGCTACCATCATCATAGGTTAAGTACTCCTCAAATGTGATGCTGGTTACTGGTGTTGTTACCATTCCAACTGACTCCTAGACGATACCCTTATCTTAAACAGTAAAGTAAATCATCAGTTTTCTTAGTAATTTTGCAACACGGAAAACCGATTGTGAACAGTGATTTATCTTCTCAACAGGTAAAAGACATTGGCGAACAAGGTCTTTTAGAAAGATTACAGCGTTTCTGCCCAGCAGAAATGATCGGCGATGATGCCGCAGTACTTGAGACTGCACCAGAGCAATCTTTGGTAGTGACTACAGATGTCCTGGTTGATGGCGTTCATTTT
The DNA here is from genome assembly GCF_002246015.1 of Nostoc sp. 'Peltigera membranacea cyanobiont' 210A. Lineage (GTDB taxonomy): Bacteria > Cyanobacteriota > Cyanobacteriia > Cyanobacteriales > Nostocaceae > Nostoc. Next base: position 640,200 of record NZ_NOLJ01000004.1, on the reverse strand, counting down.
AGCAACCTCACCACTTCCCCAGAAGATGCTGGTTGGCGGGCTGCTGCTGCTAATTTATCAGATTTAGCCGCAATGGGCGCTTCTCCATTGGGAATCACTGTCGGGTTGGGACTACCTGGTGAACTTAGGGTGAGTTGGGTAGAACGCTTGTACCAGGGAATGACAGAATGCCTGCAAAAATACAATACCCCGATTGTTGGGGGTGATGTGGTGCGATCGCCTGTTACTACTCTGTCAATTACCGCTTTTGGTCAAGTTAACCCTAGTCAAATTATCCGCCGTTCTGCTGCTGTTGTAGGAGATGCGATCGTTGTTACAGGCGTTCATGGAGCCTCCCATGCAGGCTTAGAACTGCTCTTGCATCCCGAACTAGGACAAAACCTCAAAGATGCAGAACGCACGGCTCTAATCCGCGCACATCAACGTCCACAACCACGATTAGATGTCTTACCAATCCTCTGGAAAATCTTAACTCCTAACTCCCAACTCTTCATTGCTGGTATGGATAGCAGCGATGGTTTGGCAGATGCGATTATCCAAATTTGCCGCGCCAGTGGCGTTGGCGCTGTTTTAGAACACAGACAAATTCTCGTACCAAAAACTTTTAATCATTGGTTGCCACCAGAGCAAGCGTTAAAATATGCTCTATATGGTGGCGAAGACTTTGAATTGGTACTGTGTTTACCACAAAAATTAGCATCAACCTTAGTGCAACATCTTGGTGAAGGTGCTGTGATCGCAGGCAAGATTACAGCCGGATCGACAGTAATATTGCACGACGAGCAAAAAAAATTCCCTGACCAAGTTCTAAATCTTAGCCAGGGATTTCAACATTTTGGTCAATAGTCTTTTGTGATTTTTCTAATGACTAATGACCAATGACTAATAATAAATTATTGCCATTTTTCAGCTACCAATTCTGCCAAATCCAAGACTCGTTGGCTGTAACCCCACTCGTTGTCATACCACGCCATAACTTTTACTAAGTCATTACCCAAGACCAAAGTCAAATTGGCATCGACAATCGAAGAAGCATCACTACCTTGATAATCAGAGGATACCAGTTCTAGTTCGCTGTAGTCCAAAATTCCTTTAAGTGGGCCTTCGGCAGCATCCTTGAGAGCTTGGTTAACTTCTTCAGTAATAGTACGCTTCTCAACCTGAACTACGAAATCTACCATTGAGACGTTCGGGGTTGGTACGCGCAAGGCAACACCATTTAGCTTGCCTTTGAGGTCTGGGATAACCAGCGCCACTGCTTTTGCTGCGCCAGTAGAGGTGGGTACAATGTTTATCGCTGCGGCCCTCGCCCGTCGCAAATCCCGGTGAGAAGCGTCTAGCAATCGCTGATCGCCTGTATAGCTGTGGGTAGTGGTCATCGTACCTTTGATGATGCCGAACTTATCGTTCAACACCTTGGCGATTGGTGCCAAGCAGTTGGTAGTACAGCTAGCATTACTGATAATGTTGTGTTTGTTGTGGTCATAGTCATGATGATTCACACCAACCACAAAAGTGCCATCCTCGTTTTTACCAGGAGCGGTAATCAGAACTTTCTTGGCTCCAGCATTTACGTGCTTGAGCGCTCCTTCTTTGCTAGTAAATACCCCGGTTGCTTCGATAATTAGGTCAATTCCCCAATCTTTCCAGGGCAAGTTTTCGGGATTGCGATCGGACACGCACTTAATGGTCTTACCGTTGACGATGATAGAGTTATCATCGGCACTAATCTCAGCACCTTTGATCTTGCCTAGCATTGAGTCATACTTTAGCAGGTGAGCATTGGTTCTAGGATCTGAAGTGTCATTAATAGCGACAAGATCGATTTGACTATTCTCTCTACCCACCCAACAACGCGCAAAGTTACGTCCAATCCGCCCGAAACCGTTGATTGCAACTCTAATCACAGTGTCTTGCCCTCTGTATTTATGCTTATATGTTGATATCGTTGACCCCAATCATATCGCAAAGGGGGGGGGCACTTTTAACCATAAAGTGTTAGATCAATAAAAAAACACATAATTTATTCAGATTTGTAAGAGTAGAGATTGTTGTTAGTGATATATGATCTGACCGCTTCCGGGACTAAATAACGAATTGACTGGCGTTCGCCCTTGGCGTTGACGAAGTTATCGCGACAAAATTTGCGAATTAGACTTGACGAAACTCCTACGAAAGGTATATTCAAGAGTTGCCAGTGAATGATCACAGACTCCTCCTTGAGTTGTTGCTCCACTTGCTTGCAGATTAATTTGCTTTGAGTTATAGTCTCACCACCTAGCAGTCGGGGTGCGATTAACCAATCACACATTTGTGCTAATTCGTGTCCCCGGTACCAACGGGGTAAGGTTTGGAAAGTATCCAAGCCCACAATCCAGTACCAGTGAGTATTTGGGTAACAAGCAGATAAGTCAATCAGGGTGTTAATGGCATAAGAAGTACCAGAGCGATTAGTCTCCACTAGTGAGACAGTAAATGCTGGGTTATCTTTTATTGCTAATTGCAGCATTTGCAGACGATGCTCAAACAAAGCTGCTTCTTTGTGAGGAGGATTTAGGGTTGGTACCCAAATTACCTTTTCAAGGGAGACTTGATGCAAAGCTGTCTCGGCTACGAGCAGGTGTCCCCAATGAATTGGATCGAATGTGCCACCAAAAATTGCTAGTCGCTGCATCCAGATAAGCCTGGGTTATATGCAATTGAAAAATAGTTTCATTACCAATGTACTATTGTACTCAATTCACGCCTAAACTTGATGCAATTTCAATTTAGTTTCACTAAACAATGTATTATGTAGCCAATTCCAGTAAGGTAGACAAAAATATGTATTTGACATTACAAGAATTTCTTTCCCGATGCGGCCAAAATTTTCAGAATAATCTTAAGAACAGTTCAGAAATAGCAAAAACCTCTAACCAAGGTAAAATCATTCTCAACCAGGAAAACCAGAGCAGAAACATCATTTGGGCATCAAACATGAACATGATACAGGAGTAGTTACGGTAAAAATCAAATTCCTGTTATGATACGCGTGTCATTTGTGATTATGGTGTGGTGTGGTGTAAGAGGAGCAATAAATGACTAATTCTGTAGATTTTAGTGGTAGACCATTTCATTTCATTGGCATCGGTGGCATAGGTATGTCTGCTCTGGCATACGTTCTTGCAAAGCGTCAATTTCCAGTATCAGGTTCGGATCTTCGTCCTAACCACATTACGCACAAGTTGGAATCTATCGGCGCTCATATTTTTGGTAAACAAGAGGCAAGCAATCTCGAATTCTTTCACCCTCAGGTATTGGCTAATCCAGTAGTATTAAATTCACAAGAAGAATTACCTGCTGATACTAAGTCAAAACTGCCTCAAGTCATTTGTTCAACAGCAATTAACACTAATAATTTAGAATACAAAGCAGCACTGGAATTAGGTTGTCCAGTTTTACATCGTTCAGATGTATTAGCAGCTTTAATTGCCGATTACTACAGTGTTGCAGTGGCAGGAACACACGGCAAAACTACAACCAGTAGCATGATTGGCTATATGCTTCTGGAAGCAGGCCTAGACCCAACAATTATAGTCGGTGGCGAAGTCAATGCTTGGGAAGGTAATGCTCGATTAGGGCAAAGCCAATATTTGGTAGCCGAAGCAGATGAATCAGATGGTTCTCTGGTAAAACACGCTCCCGAAATTGGTATCATCACCAATATTGAACTCGATCACCCTGACCACTACGATACATTAGAAGAAGTTATTGACATCTTCCAGACATTTGCTAAGGGTTGTAAAACGTTAATAGGTAGCATTGACTGTGCGACAGTGCGCGATCGCTTGAAACCCACAATCAGCTACAGCTTACACTCAGATACCGACGCTGATTACACCGTCACCAATATTGATTATCGTGCTGATGGTACCACGGCTTTGGTTTGGGAAAGAGGCAAAGCTTTGGGCGTTTTAAAGTTGCGTTTGCTCAGTCGGCACAATCTCAGCAATGCCCTAGCCGCAGTAGCTGTTGGTCGCGTTTTGGGCTTAGAATTTGGAGCAATTGCCAAAGGTATCGCCACTTTTGAAGGAGCAAGACGACGCTTTGAGTTCCGAGGTGAAGTCAATGGCATTACCTTCATTGATGACTATGCTCATCACCCTAGCGAGATTCGCGTTACTCTCGCCGCCGCACGTTTACAGGCAAGACCAGGGCAAAGAGTGGTTGCCATCTTCCAACCCCATCGCTATAGCCGTACACTGACCTTTTTAGAAGAATTTGCCGAGTCTTTTACCCATGCTGATTTGGTGGTGCTGACTGATATTTACAGTGCAGGCGAACCTAATTTAGGGCAAATTAGTGGTGAACGTCTAACGGCGGAAATTGCTAAACAGCATTCGCAGGTAGTTTATCAACCAACTTTACCCGCAGTGTGTGATTACTTGCTAGAAACACTACGCCCAGGAGACTTGGCACTGTTTTTAGGGGCTGGAAATTTGAACCAGGTGATTCCTGAAGTAATTACGGCACTTTGTGAGCCGGCTAAAGCCACATCCTAAGTGGAAACTTTGCGAAGTTTTATTTCTGAGCAAAGCGCCCTTCTCGCAACGGTTTCATCTGTGAACTCTATTACCGTATCTTTGCGGTAGATTAATGTAAAAATTTTACCAAAACAAAGTAAAGATGACCATTTCCCAGGCAGCTGGAAAAGTCTGCACAGTTTCTGCTTTGAATACAAAGAAACAGCAAACAGCTAATTCAGTGGAGAGCGAAGTAATTTACTTACCCAATACTGATTGTGCGATCAAGTCCCAGGCTTGTTTGTCAGCATTTACTTCCTATAGAGTTGGGGGAGCAGCTGATTTATACGTTGCCCCCCGAAACTTAGAAGCACTGCAAGCAAGTCTTAAATACGCAAAAGAACGTAATTTAAAGGTGACAACACTGGGCGCAGGTTCTAACTTGCTGGTAAGCGATGGTGGTATATCAGGCTTAGTTATTGCTACTCGTCATCTCCGCTTCAACCACTTTGACCCCCAAACCGGTCAATTAACCGTTGCTGCCGGAGAATCAATTCCCAGCTTGGCATGGGCGGCAGCAGAATTAGGTTGGCAAGGATTGGAGTGGGCTGTTGGCATCCCCGGAACAGCAGGAGGTGCTGTGGTGATGAACGCAGGGGCACATAATAGCTGTATCGCAGATATGTTAGTTAGTGCCGAGGTACTTTCACCCGATGGTACGCTGGAAACTCTTACCCCGGAACAGTTAGGTTATAGCTACCGGACTTCATTATTGCAAGGTGGCGATCGCATAGTCACCCAAGCTACCTTACAACTCGCGCCAGGTGCAGACCCAGCAAAAGTTGTGGCAATTACCAAAGAACACAAAAAGCATCGGTTAAGCACCCAACCATATAACTTCCCCAGTTGTGGCAGTGTGTTTCGCAATCCCAAACCTTACAGTGCTGGCTGGTTAATTGAACAAACTGGTCTGAAAGGCTACCAAATCGGTGGGGCACAAGTAGCACTACTACATGCTAATTTTATCGTTAATCGTGGTGGAGCAAAAGCTAGTGATATCTTCTGTCTCATTCGCCACATCCAACATCAAGTACAAGAACGTTGGTCTATTAATTTAGAGCCAGAAGTCAAAATGCTCGGAGAGTTTCAAGGTGCTTGTGGATAAAGAATGGGGAATGGGGAGATGAGGTAGAAGAATATAAGAACCAATGTTCAATACCCTACTCCCTACTCTCAACTCTATGACGCATTAATTATTGGTAAAAAAAGAGTCAAATTACTTACCGCATCTATAATTGAATTTGATTTGTTATTCAACGCACACGCGTACAAATAATTATGACAGGAAAAGGACAGGGATTCGGCTTTGGCTTAGGAAAAATGAAAGAATTAGCCGAAGCTTTTAAAAAAGCGCAGCAAGTTCAAGAAGGCGCAAAGCGACTCCAAGAAGAATTGGAGCAAATGGAGATTCAAGGAGAATCTGGCGGTGGTCTGGTGAAGGTAATTGTCAGTGGAAACCAAGAACCCAAGCGAGTGGAAATTTCTCCAGATGCTTTAACAGAAGGTGCAGAAGTACTTTCTGATCTTGTAACAGTGGCAATGAAAGAAGCCTACAACAAGTCCACAGCAACAATGCGGGAACGTATGGAAGAATTAACCAGTGGGTTGGAGTTACCTGGATTTTAGTCATTGGTCATTAGTCATTAGTCATTGGTCATTAGTCATTGGTCATTAGTCAAAAGACAAAGGACAAAAGACTATTGACAAAGGGCAAATGACTATTGACAAAGGACAAAGTATATCTATGCCTTACAAGTTGCTGTTTGTCTGCTTAGGTAATATCTGCCGATCGCCATCGGCAGAAAACGTCATGAATCATCTAATTGAGCAGGCTGGCTTGAGCGAACACATCCTCTGTGACTCTGCTGGTACATCTAGCTATCACGTTGGTAGCTCACCTGACAGACGCATGAGTGCGGCGGCGGCTGCTAAGTTGGGAATTAAACTGCGTGGTCGAGCACGCCAGTTTCAAAAGTCAGACTTTCAAGACTTTGATTTGATTTTGGCTATGGATCGAGAAAATTATGAGAACATCCTCACTCTCGATCAAACTAAGCAATATCAGCATAAAGTGCGTTTGATGTGCGAGTTTTGCTCTCGACACACTCTAAAGGAAGTTCCAGATCCCTATTACGGTGGTCAAGAGGGATTTAATCAGGTTATTGATTTACTGATCGATGCTTGTGAAGGTCTGCTCACAAAAGTTAAAAGTGAAGAGTTATGAGTGAGGAGTTATGAGTTAGATCATGTCCGGGTAATTAATTAGTTATGATTTCCACAATCATTGCACCCCACCCCCAGCCCCTCCCCGCCTGCGGGGAGGGGAGACAAAGCGTAGCTTTGGCGGGGTGGGGTTCTTGAGGTTTAATAAGTAACCAAGCGGACGTGATATTAGGAGTTTTAATTCCTCACTCCTAACTCTTAACTCCTAACTTTTATTCCACTAAACCATGCTTCATCGCAAAACGGACTAATTCCGCGCGGTTGCTGGTTGAGGTTTTTCTCAATAAACTGCTAACGTACTTTTCCACAGTTCGAGGACTCAGGTGTAGCTGATGACCCATTTCGGCATTAGAAAGACCGTGAGTTAATAACTCTAAGACTTCCTGTTCTCTGTGAGTTAGGGCTGAGTGGAGATGAGATTGCTGAATTTGAGTGGACAGAGAATTATGGGCATCCCCCGCTTTTGTCAAGCCGGAAATGCCCAAACTATCTTTATGAGAAAAACGATACTCTGATTGGATAATTTGCGATCGCTCCAAAAGATTGCGGATTGCTGCTGCTAACTCTTCCAGTTCAAAAGGCTTGGGTAAGTATAAATCGCACCCTGACTGGTAGCCCAGAATTCTTTCTTGGGTCTTAATGCGTGCCGTTAATAAAATTACAGGCAATAAACGAAATACTGGTTGTTGACGCACCCGGCGCACCAGTTCATAGCCATTCATCCGTGGCATAACAATATCCGTGACAATCAAATCAGGATGATACTCATCCACCATAAACAAAGCCTCTTGACCGTCATTAGCCGTGATCACTGAGTAGCCAGACAGTTCAAGATAGTCGCTAACAGACAGACGAGTGCCCAAATCATCATCCACTACAAGGATCGTCAAGGGCATGGATAATACACCCCTAGCATTTTTTTACTCAGAAATTTGCTTTTATGTACTCCGTTACTGAACACAGACAATAATAGTGTTCTTATGTTTCATACTATGACAGGATTACCAGCTAATGAGTGCTCTCAGGGTTTATTTATAAAGAAAATCTTAAATCATTAGGAAGGTTAACTAAGTGTAACCACCTTAGACTCCCTGTGCTTAGGAGGTATAGAGAGCTTTGTAATTTGTAACAACTCATCAATCAAGGAGAGTAAATGTTCATTAGCGTCATACCAATTATTTGTCAGGATTTATGCAAAAAGGGAGTGAGGGCAATTCATCTAAACGCAAAGAAGCAAGTTACGCGGAGTCTTTCGTACAAGCGGCTTCCCAAGGGTATTGCCTTTACTTGATGTGTAAGTCCTATTTGTGAAACTGCACAAAATCAGGCTTGGTGAGACAAGTTGCTCAAGTAACTTGTTCTATGAAACCTCAGAGGTAATGGCTATCAGCTAACTTAAAGTTGCCAGAAAACCTTAATTGTGAACTTAGAAAAGCTAAATTAGTGATATACAGTTCACCATTTCTAGCGGTTCTAAGATACACCGTATAATTCACAAGCCAATCCAAATAATTTTTTAGGTACATTTAAAGCACACAAAATTATCAATGAGCGACAAGAACGAAGGTTACAAAGTTATTTGCGACAACCGTCAAGCCCGTTATTTGTATGAAATTCTAGAAACTTACGAAGCTGGAATTGAGTTGACAGGAACAGAGGTGAAGTCGATTCGTGCGGGTAAAGTCAATCTCCAAGATGGCTATGCTTTGCTTCGCAATGGCGAAGCATGGTTGATCAATGTGCATATCTCGCCTTACAACGCTAGTGGACAATATTTTAATCATGAACCACGGCGTACACGCAAGCTATTATTGCATCGTCAAGAACTCCGTAAGCTAATTGGCAAAGTCGAACAGCAGGGTTTAACTTTAATCCCTTTGAAAATGTATCTCAAACGAGGCTGGCTAAAAGTGAGTATAGCCCTTGGCAAAGGTAAAAAGCTCCACGATAAACGAGAAGACCTGAAACGACGCCAAGACCAGCGTGACATTCAACGGGCAATGAAAAGCTATTAAGGGTAACGTGTGGTCAAACTACCATACCAGAATGAGAAATCGATTACTGTTAAAACCATGTTGTATATCCACAGCGTGAGTTATGAAAATGCCTAGTTTATAGCCGCAGATTGATTTTGTTAAGGTTGAGAACCGATATAGTGGTGAGTAACTTCGGATGACATCAGGAACTTTTACAACTTATGAAAAGTAATTTCATTACAGCTGTTGGCGCTGGCGTTCTCACCTTGAGTATGGGAATTTTACCTTTAACTCTATCTGCACAAGCTCAGACAACTAATGATACCGGAACCACTACTACTGCTCCAACAACGACTACTGAGGATCGCAACGATTTTGATTGGGGTTGGCTAGGATTGCTTGGTTTATTCGGTCTAGGCGGGTTGGCTGGCAAAAAGAACGATCGCGAACCTGTAGCTTATCGCGATCCTAATGCCCCAAGTGCCACTACCTACAGAGATTAGACAATTCAAAAGTTGTCAGTTGTCCGGTAAGAAAACAACTGACAACTTATTTATGTTAATTTACTGCTGGTTCTGAGTTAGTTGTATTTGTCTGGTTTTGAGCTAAAGGTGTCCAGTAGCTGGCAATTAAGGCAACGATGAGCCACCAGAGGGTATTGACTTCAGGACGATACCAGACAGTATCTACAGTACCGTGAGCTAGCATACCCAACAAAATAGCGATCGCTCCAATTAACCAAAATCCCTCTACACTTCTGATTTGTCGCAATCGTCGCACTTGCAAAAGTGCCGTATTAAATGTGACAATTAGTAGCCAGAGAAAGCAGGCTAAACCAACAAAGCCAGTTTCTACAGTCACTTCAAACAATATTGAATAGGCGCTTAAAGCAGTGTAACGAGGGCGTTGGTACAGGGGATAAACTTTATTAAAAGAGCCGTGACCAGGCCCAATGCCGAAAATCGGGCGATCGCGAATCATTTCAAAAACAGCATCCCACACATTTCGGCGAAAATTATTACTGCTATCCTTACGGTCGGCAAAAATACTAAACACTCGCAGCCGCACTGGCTCTACAAATATCACTGCTAGCACCAATACGCCGATCAAACCTCCTAAAACAATCGGTATTGACCAAGTACGCCAAAAACGAGGCATTTCCACGCTTTTCCAATAAAGTAGCAATGCCATCACAGCTAACACTGCCACCACTAGTCCAATCCAACCGCCACGACTAAAAGTCAGAATCAAGCAGGAAATATTGACAATTAGCATTGTTAATGCAAGAGCTTTTTTAGGCCAACTTTGCCATACGAAAATTGCCACTAAGCTAAAAATTACTGCTGGTAGGAGGTATCCAGCCAATAAGTTGGGATTGCCTAAATAACTGTAGACTCTTGTAGTCTTAGACATAGGAGATTCTGGATCAACCCAAGTCGCCAGTGCTGTGGCTCCAAAAAACCATTGCCGCAACCCATATACACTAACAATTAACGATACGTGCAGATAAAGGATGATAATCCAAGAACGAAGGCGAGGCGACCTTAATACCCTGGCACAAAGGGTAAATAGTAGCAAATACAAGGTTAAGGTTCCCAAGTCGTTAAGTGCCGCCTTTTTCACTGGTGATAAAGCTGTTGCGACTGCGGCAACTCCCCAGTAGAGCAATACCAGCAAGTGAATGGGAGTGACTGACGAGACATTTGCTGGTGTTACTTCATCAGATAAAGTCAACAACAGCCAAAATCCGACACAAGCCACCAGCAAAAAACCCACCAATGTACTAGAAGCAAAAGGTGCTAGAGCATATATTAAGCTGAGTAAAGCCGCTGCGATCGCATCTCCCCACTGGAGCAAGACGCTAGTTTGCCGCCAAGAACTTAGCAGTCCCACCAGAGAGCGGTGTACATAACTGGTAGCAAGATATTCTTTGAGCGGTAAAGTTGATAGAGTAAATCGTTGCCAGACTAAATTCATAAAAAACATTGCGATCAATTAGCCTGCCGACGCAGAACTTGGAATTGATCATAATGCCTATAGCTATAAAAAGGTAATAACAGAAATTACACATCGCATGATGGCGCTCTTATTCCTAGCCATCATCCAATAGGAAGTTAAGATAGTTCTTCATATACTTAGTACAGCTTGACGTAAAATAGTGGTGAATTGAGGGTTGAAATTTAAAGGCATAGGTAAGCGCAAAAGCACACAGAGAATTAATCAAATCTAGATAGAAAATACGTCTTTCCCAATCTCCATTACCCCTTATCCCCAGAGGGGACCCCACAATCCCCAATCCCCACGATCAGACATCGCTAATTGCTTGTGAGGAAGTCGCTAGTTGCAGTGGCAAAGAAAGCACATAACGATATCCTGATTCTGGTGAACCTTGAATCAAAATATGTCCACCATGCAATTCTGCCAGTTGACAACTTAGTAATAGACCTAAGCTTTCACGAGAAAGACTTCCATGTGATTTAGCTAAATTTATACCTGAACTAGTAGCAAAGAAATTTGAGTGGGAATCACTCAAGTTTTTGGAATTTTCTACTGCTACTGATGAAGTATCTAGTTGTTCTTGTCTTTCTGTATGAGTATTGTAAGTTGCTAATTCACCTGTAAGCTCCAGCAGCGACAAAGAATTGAGACGGAAGTAAGGATCGACCTCTGTTATCCCGTCCCCTAACCAGGGATGGGAAACCCAAATAGTAATGTTGAGCGTATCTTCTTTGTAAGAAACATGAATGCGAACAATGCTACCTGTAGCCGAAAGTTGAATCACACTGAAAACCAGATGATAAAGCATTTGCCGCACCTTGTCTTTATCTAAAGGCCAAATGCGACTGCGTCCCGGTTCTATAGACAGGCGAATATCTTGCTCGCGACGATTAGCTACTTCTTCTAGGGTATTGATAGCTTGTTGGCATAGCATTTCAATATCCACGGGAGCTAGATTTAGCACCGTTGAGTTTTCATCCATAGTTCCTAGTTCGGTAATTTCGTTTACTAGGGAAAGTAAGTACTTACCACTGTGTTGGATAATTTCCAAATATTCTCTCTGCTTAGTCGTCAAAGGCCCATAAATCTCACGTCCCAAAACACTAGCCATACCGAGTACAGATGTTAAGGGCGTGCGTAACTCCTGAGTTAGCTGACTCAAAAGCTCTAGCTTCAGTTGTTTAGTAGAAACAGAGTCGCTATCTTGAGTGGATGCAGTGATTTTAATCTCAGTGTTACGTTCCTCATTCAGTGAAAATATCGGAACGTTCTTAGCAGCGCTTGATTCGAGTTTCCCTTGCAAGAGTCGGTTACGTTCAAATTCACTCATGCTCCAACGAGCAATGATTTGTAAAAACTCAATGTCTCTAGTTGTAAAATTGCGTGGGACTAAATCCATCACCGCCAATGCACCCAAACAATGTCCCTCAGCATCAATTAGTGGCGCTCCTAAGTAAGCACGAATACCATAATCTTGCACCAACTTGCTACTAGCAAGGACTGGATCAGTAAGTTTATGTGTATCATTAATTACAAATATTTGAAAGCTCTCCACTACTTGAGTACAAAATGATTCCCGGCGTAGTAGTTGGCGGCTTTGGGCCAAATGATTCATTAGTCCTAGTCTAGATAAGCCCACCGCCGACTTGAACCAGTGGCGTTCTTGATCTACAAATCCCAATATGGAAATTGGCGCTTCCAAAAAGTGGGCAGCAGTCTGTGTGGCTTCTTCAAAAACCGGAATCGTTTCTGGTTGCCGCAAACCTAAATCCGACAAAGCTTTGAGGCGTTGCTGTTCTCTTGATTCATGAGAATCCCAACCGTCCTTTAGGGCAAATAATTTGTTTTCAGGCTCTATCATTGCCACTGCTACCTTAATAATTTCTCGATCGTGTAATTGATCCAAGTCCTATTTCTAGGTTATCAATTGCTATTTTTAAGCATTCCCTAATTTTGCCTCTGACAAACAAATTTAGGGCAAAATTTTTTTCTCCCTTCCATTAAGCCAAGATGTGGTGTCTGCTAGTTACTAGTTACTGGTGCTGAATGTTCTTTATTTAGCACTGGTGTAGTCTTTCTTGGTTGAGATTTTGCAATCAGACTGCGTTAGATTTGGATTCAGCCAGGGTAAGCTAATGCTAAGGATACAATACAAAGGGGCTGTCATTCTTTATGTACATAAGGGAAAATTTTTACTGGAACATTCAAAGTAAATTTACTTAAAATAATAGACATTAGTGTAATTAAATATAGACATTTTACTGATAACAGCTAGTGCCCAGAGATGATAATCCTAGTGCAGGATGACCTAAATAGGCCAACCATATCCCTACGGATTAGCAAGCTATCAAATTATTGAAAAGCCCACTTTCTGAACTTTTTGAATTTTGAGAGAAGTTGGAGTGGCGGCTTCAGAGAAGTCTGATGGCAACTTCGGTTGCTCAAATTAAGAGGGCGTGATTTTGAATTAACCATAATCGCCTAAATAGTTGATCTAAGCCTTTACCCAATAGATTAAATCTATGACAATTTCATACCGAAAATTGTACAAGGTTTTCTATTTTTTCCATGTGAGGAAACATTTTTTGAGGACGACTGGTAATGAATAAAATGACTATTAGAGTTCCGTTTGTAGACCTGAAGTTACAACATGAACCAATTCAAACACAATTGCAAGATGCAATCCAATCTGTATTGGAACGGGGAGATTTCATTTTAGGGCAAGCACTTTCAGATTTTGAAGCAGCATTTGCGGCAGTATCTGGTACAGCTTATGGAGTTGGTGTGGCATCAGGAACAGATGCGATCGCTCTGGGATTACAAGCGTGTAATATTGGTGCTGGCGATGAAGTAATTTTACCCGCAAATACTTTTATCGCCACCTTAATTGGAGTGCTACGTGCTGGCGCCAAGCCAATTTTGGTAGATTGCGATCGCCAAACTGCTTTAATTGATTTAAGAGAAGCAGCAAAGGCAATTACGCCTCAGACCAAAGCAATTATCCCTGTGCATCTCTATGGTCAGATGGTATCACCACGCGATCTAGTGAACTTTGCCGATACCTACAAACTCCTAATTTTTGAAGATGCCGCCCAAGCCCATCTGGCCCAAAGAGACGGATATTACGCTGGTTCAGTAGGAATAGCAGCAGCTTTTAGTTTCTATCCCAGCAAAAATTTGGGAGCATTTGGGGATGGGGGAATGCTGCTGACACGAGATTCAGATGTAGCGCAGAAGATGGTGCGTTTGCGAAATTATGGTGCATCGCAAAAGTATTTTCATACTGAACCAGGTACGAATAGCCGCTTGGACACTTTGCAAGCAGCAATTTTGCACAAAAAACTCCCATATTTGCCGCAGTGGAATCGCGATCGCTTGACTATTGCCCAGCAGTATGATAAACAACTAGCACCCTTGGCAACTGCTGGAATTATCCCTATAGAAAATCAAAGTGATACAGGACACGTTTATCATCTTTATGTGATTAAAGTAGATGATTCTTGCCCAATAGAACGCCAGCAACTCCAGGAAAAACTCACAGCCGCGGGAATACAAACTGGTATTCACTACCCAATTCCTTGTCATCTCCAGCCAGCATTTACTAACTTAGGCTATCAACCAGGAGATTTTCCCCAAGCAGAGAAGTTGTCAAAGCAAATATTATCATTACCGATGTATCCTGGTTTGAGTAGTAGCCAAGTTAAAGAAGTTGTAGCAGCGATCGCCAATGCAGTCTCAACAAGTTATCAGGTAGATAATCTATCTCCTGCCGACCTGGGCAGCGTTGTAGCCTGAAGTTAATTCATACTTAATGTACATCTAAAAATTAGACATTTGTCATTTGTCATTTGTCAATAGTCATTTGTCCTTTGTCCTTTGTTAAAAACTAATGACCAATGACCAATGACCAATGACCAATGACCAATGACCAATGACTAATAACCAATGACTAATACTGAAAATCATGGCACTCCAGCAACAGGTTAAAAATATAAACGCATCAGGCTTGTTAAATCTAGCTATTTTAGGCGTTTTGCTGCTGCTTTATGCTCCAATATTGCTACACTGGTTGGATGGTTGGCTGCACAAAAATATCAGTACAGAACACGAATATTTCAGCCACGGAATTATTGGCCTACCATTTGCGGCTTATCTGGGCTGGATGAACCGGAAAAAGTGGAGGCGTTTGCCAGATACCATCAATCCTTTGGGCGCTGTTTTATTGTTATTAGGGGCAATTTTTTATCTTAGCGGTGTTACAGAGTGGGTTAACCTATCCTTGCCCGTGATATTAATCGGATTATGCTTGTGGTTTAAGGGAATAGCAGGTTTGCGATTACAAGGATTCTCTCTACTACTAGTATTTTTAGCAACCCCAACAGCATTACCCTATCTCATTGCTCCCTATACCATGCCTCTCCAAAGCTTCATCGCTGGCACAGCAGGCTTCATACTGAACCAATTTGGTATGGAAGTAACCGTAGATGAGATCAATCTTTATGTGGGAGGACGGATTGTAGAAGTTGCTCCCTATTGTGCAGGGCTGAAAATGTTGTTTACGACTCTCTACGTTGGCTTGATGCTGCTTTATTGGACAGATGCTTTGTCTTCACGGCGGACAACTATATCGTTTTTATCTCTGGCTGCGATCGTTAGTATTATTGCCAATATCATTCGTAATACTTTACTGACTTTCTTTCACGGCACGGGTCAAGAAGCGTCTTTTAAATGGCTGCATGAGGGTTGGGGTGGCGATCTCTACTCTGCTTGTATGCTGGTGTCACTAGTGCCCTTACTGAATTGGATTAATAGCTATTTTTCAGCATCTCTAGAAACTGAGCAAGAGGCAGAAAGTTAGAGGCATTGGGTATTAAGTAGAGGGGCAGAGGGGCAGCACTTCTCTACGAGAGGCTGCGCCAACGGCTACGCTCAGTGACCGAGGGGCAGAGGAGAAAATTTTCTGCAACTTCTCCCCTGTTCTCCATTCTTCACTCCCTTAATTTTTCATCACTTATACGTAAGTCCTAAATATTACTGAACTCACAATGTGATTTTATAAAGTAAGATTTTGCCTAAGTATTGCAAATTTTACTGATGACTTCCTTCTCTAAATTTTTCAAGGAAAACCAATTGACTCAGGTAGCAGCACTTTTGTTGTTGCTACTGCTGCTAGCAATGGCGGGGGTTCCCGGATATCTGACAGGACACTGGCAATGGAAACAGCCGCCCCCTGTTCCTACCCTCCACGAATTAAAACAGATCCGCAAGACTGGGTTAACCCTTCCTGGTTGGCAAACCATTGAACAAGCAGAACAGCAAATTGGCGAACATAATTGGTCTTTGCAGGTAATTAAAAAAGAAGGTTCCGAATCCCAAGCAATCCTGCTTTTGTTGCCGCAAAATGGGCCTATGGATCAACCAGAGGTAGAGTGGACAGATGTTAACGGTTGGGGAAGATCGCGCTGGGGAAAGTGGAATATAGCTCAATCTCGTTCTGCGGAATTTACTGTGAAACCATCTGCAAAGTTAGCTTCTAATGTCGAAACTAAAGTAGAAGCTAGGTTTTTTCGCGCCTCCACACCACAGCAAACCTTCGCTGTTTTGCAATGGTATGCGATGCCAGACGGCGGAAATCCATCACCTTTTCACTGGTTCTTGGCAGATCAACTGGCACAGTGGCGCAAGCAACGCACTCCTTGGGTTGGCGTGAGCATTCTGATTCCAATGGAACCTTTGGGGCAGGTAGAAACATCTTGGCCTTTAGCCCAGTCTATTGGGGAAACAGTTCAAGCTGCATTAATGGCAGGCGCTTTGTAGAGTCTGTTATAGATGCCCTTGTGCAGAGATTTATCAAGAGTATGTCTATAAATTGTGTTCAGGCTGAAACTCACCTAAAATGATGTTAACAACATGAAGTTAGAAATTAAATTGAGCAAAATTATTCTCTTTCTCTTGGTAAATACTTCTAGATAAAAGACACATTGAAGGCATTTTTAGAGTAAAATAACCACTCGGCGCGACTAATTTCTATATCAATATTTTCTACACCGATGTTCATAGATCCCAGTTACTATATGCGTGGATTCAGCGCCCTGTGTTTTGTCAGTCTTCAAGTAGGAGTTTTCTTAACAACACCTATCCAACTTGTTGTTGCCCAGCCTTTTCCATCTCAAGGACAATCACCAGGGAAATTCCCTTCACCTGTGCCAGTTAATGAAGTTGCACCTAGTGGTGCAAATGAAGAAATTTCCCCGCAACTGAGCCGCTACCTTTTGGGGCCAGGAGATGCAATTGGTGTTGTGCTTCAGCGTCCTCCTGGGCCATACCGTTTAGGCATAGGAGATGGAATTAGCGTTTCGGTTCAGCGCTTTCCAGATTTGAGCTTTCAAGCTTTAATCAACCCAGAAGGTAATATTGCGGTGCCGTTATTGGGAACAATTTCTTTACAAGGTTTAACTTTGGAAGAAGCTCAAGAAAAAATTCGCTTAGGTTTAAATCGTTATGTAGTCGATCCAATAATAGTTTTAGCATTAGCAACGCAGCGTCAAGACCTCAGTTTTCAAGCTGTAATTAGTCCAGAAGGCAACATCATCGTGCCGCAAGTGGGAACGGTGTCATTAAAAGGTTTAACCTTGGAAGAAGCTCAAGAAAAAATTCGTTTGGGCTTGAGTCGCTTTTTCCCAGATCCAATCGTGGTAGTATCCTTGGCAGGAACGCGACCAGTTCAAGTTACCATTAGCGGAGAAATATTTCGACCAGGAATTTATCCAATTAATTCACCAACACCCCGCGTTGCTGATGCTTTGCTAACATCTGGTGGTTCAACGTTGAATGCAGACCTGCGACAGGTGCAAGTACGGCGAAAGTTAATCGATGGTTCTGTGATTTCACAAACTATTGACTTATACGCAGCATTGCAAAATGGCGGTTCAATCCCGAATTTACGCTTACAAGACGGAGATGCAATACTCGTGCCCCGTCGTGAAGTTGGCAATGAGGATGGTTATGACCGCAATTTAGTAGCACGTTCATCCTTGGCCACACCACAAATTAGAGTCCGAGTTTTAAACTACGCTGCGGGTGGTCTTTCCATTCAAGCACTGCCTAACGGCAGTACATTTGTAGATGCTTTGGGAGGTGTAAATCTAGACACTGCTAATCTGAGAGATATCGCTCTGGTTCGCTTTGATTCGGAACGAGGCAAAGCTGTTACCCAAAAACTTGATGCTAAAAAAGCTCTAGGCGGTGATGCGTCGCAAAATGTAGCACTTCAAGATAATGATGTTATTGTTGTTGGTCGGAACCTCATTGGTAGAATTACTAATTTCTTGACCACCATTACCCAACCTTTCTTCAATGTTCAATCCTTTCTCCGGTTTTTTGACAATATCGGTGGTGGCTCAAATTAATAACATTAAAAGAAAGATAAAACCTAGAAATAGTTTGGAGTGTAGGAAGCCACATCTCTAACTGATATTTGAATTTATTAATGGAAAAATCTTAAAGATATCAACCGATATATACAGTAGGAAGTTGATAGCATCCTTGTATCAAAGCCACTATCTTTAGTTTGGTGCTTCCTAAATTTTGAATTTTGAATATTTAAATTTTGAATTGGAGCGAAGCGACCATGACCCCACCAATTGTTAAACGCTATCTTATTGCTTTTGATAAATATAAGTGGATTGGACTAGCTAGTTTTGGTTTAGTTGTCGCCGGATCAACTGTGGTAGCTATGCAACCAGAGCCACCTACTAGCTATATAGCATCTGGGGCACTTACTTATAGTGGACCACCAGTTTCTTTCTCTGCAACTGGTAATGAAATCCAACAGCAAGGGAAGGAACTAAATGAGGAAGTTTTACTATCAAACCAGATAATTGCAGGTGTGGCGGAGAAAGTTGGTGTCAAACCGAAACAACTCGGTGCAAGTCTTGCTCTTGCTCTACCTAAAAAAAATGCTAAGAGTGGAGAATTAGAATCTTCTACCTTTGAACTTAAATATGTAGATAGTGACGCCAAACGAGGCATACAGGTATTGACGGAATTGATGCAAGCAATGATCAAGTTGAGTAGTGACATCAATACTGGGCGATTACAAGCAATTATTCAAAAGATTAACGATCGCACACCACAAGCTAAACGGGAATTGCAAATTGCTGAAAAGAAGTTGGAACAGTACGATCGCGTCGAGCGAACAGCAATATTAGCAGCAGAGAATGGCAGCTTGTTAAGCGCCATTACTGCCAGCCAAAATCTACAACGGCAAATTCAATTAACTATTTCTGGGGTTGATGGTCAAGCTCGCAGTTTACAAAATAAGTTAGGCTTAACAGTCGGACAAGCTTATGTTTCTTCTGCTTTGAGTGCCGATCCAATTATTGGTAACTTACGAGCGCAAATTTATCAAAGTGAATCACAAATCGCTGTACTCAGAAAAGATTTGCGGCCGGAACATCCAACGATGGTGCAGTTAATGCGTCAGAAACAAGCTGCTGAGGAATTACTACAACAACGTGCTGCTGAAGTTTTAGGTGGTGGTGGGACGGCGGCTCCGCTTCAGGGTAGCGTTGCAGGTATTCGCACTCAAAGCAGCTTAGATCCAACACGCCAGCAATTGGCAAACCAAATGGTGTCTTTACAAACCCAACGGGAGACACTGCAACAACAACTAGCTCAAGAAATCCAACTAGAAGCGCGACTGCGGCGAGAGTATGCTTTGATACCCAATAAGCAATTAGAGCGATCGCGTTTAGAACAGGAGGTTGGACTCAAAAAAGCCATCTATGACCAAATGCAGGTGAAGCTAACCGATGCGAAAACCGCAGAGGCAGAAACGACTAGCAGCCTCAGTATTGCCAGACGCCCCGCAGTCACTGTCGATCCCAAACCTCCGAAGAGTGTGCCTATTACCCTTGCTGTGGGTGGTTTCTTAGGTGTATTGATTGGTGGCGGAGTGATATTTTTGTTGGGAGCGCTGGAAGGGACTTTCAAAACCAGAGAGGATATTCGCGAGAGCCTCAAGCAACGAGAAGTGGCACTGTTGGGAGAATTGCCTTTAATGCCAGTTGATGATTTGGAGCCAGATGCTGTACCGGTAGTATTTTCCCAAGATTCTCCTTATTTAGAATTTTATGAGAAATTCCGTAGTAATATGCGCCGCATTGGTGGTAAAAACTTAAAGGTAGTATTGATTACTAGCACCAGTAGCCTAGAGGGTAAAACAGCAAGTGCTTATAATTTGGGTGTCGCTTCCGCCCGTGCTGGTAAAAGAACCTTAATTATCGAAACAGATTTGCGATCGCCTTCCCGTTGTGCATCCTTAAAAGTAATTCCTGACCCGGAAGCCACTATTGAACCCCTACGTTATTACGCTAATTTGAGTGAATGTATTCGTTTAGTTCCTGATATTGAAAATTTATACATTCTTCCCAGCCCTGGCCCAGTACGGCAATCCGCTGCTATTCTTGAATCCAGCGAAATGCGGCGGCTGATAGAAGATGTCCGCGAACGTTTTGATTTAGTTATTTTAGATACTAGTCCCCTCAGCATATCCAACGACCCTTTGTTAATTCAACCCTACAGCGATGGGATCGTACTAGTGGCGCGACCAAACTATACGCAAGAAAATATGCTAGGTGAAGCTATCGATCAATTGGTTGAATCTGAACTAGGGTTATTGGGAGCAATTATTAATGGTGCTGATATCATCGTTTCTGTACCTGAAGAAGTTCCAAAATCATCAGCATTTACATCTGAGGTAGAACAGTCAGAAGAAGTTTCAGCGAGTGCCAACAAAAACTAATAGTTTCAAATGTGTAAATTTTAACGCAGACTATCGGATTCGCGTTGGCGTTCGCTTTAGCGTCTCTGAAAGAGAATCGTCTCGCAGAGAAGGTTAGCGCAGAGAATTGAAAGGGAGCAATTTTTGTGCTATGAGTTTCAGGAAATGCTGTATTCAGTCGCGTCGAAACAAGCCAAATAAGGGAGCAAGAATTACCCCAAATACAAAACCACCGATGTGCGCCCAATATGCAACTCCACCAGTTTGCACGGTCATATTAGCGGCTGTTTGTAGGGTAGCAAGACCGGATATCACATTTTGCACAACAAAAATTCCAATTATGATTAGTGCTGGAACTCTGATTGTGGTGATGAAAAACCCCAAAAATATTAAAGTCATAACTTGAGCATGGGGAAAGCGGATAATGTACGCACCCAAAATCCCAGAAATTGCACCACTTGCCCCCAAGGAAGGAATCTCAGAATTCATCCCAATAAACCATTGGCACAAGGCAGCTAAAGCACCACACGCCAAATAAAAAATCAGATATTTGGCATGACCTAATCGATCTTCAATATTGTTGCCAAAAACCCAGAGAAACACCATATTTGAGATTAAGTGCCACCAACCACCATGTAAGAATTGCGACGTAAATAACGTTATCCACTCTCCATTTAAATTGGTGGTTAACTCTTGAGGTACTACTGCATACTCACTTAAAAACTGACTCAATTGTGGATGTGACAGGCTCACCTCGTGAATAAAAACTAAAACATTCATGCCAATTAACCCATAGGTGAAATATGGGGTAATTCGCGTCGGATTTTCATCGTAGAGGGGAAACACAGGTGTTTTTCCTAAATTATTGACTAACTGCAATATAGCTTGTAAGGCTAGCAGTTGCGAAGGTTAAACAATTTCACCTATTATTAAATTAATCAGTATAATTGAGGGTAACTACGATACTAAAAAAAATTACTTATACCAAGATTCTTCCTGGGATTTATCACTAAATAAACCCAACAGTGGGCCGAGAATTGCCCCAAAGATAAACCCGCCGGCATGGGCCCAGTAGGCAATACCACCGCTTTCCATACCGATGTTGGTACGTGCTTCCAGGCTGGTAAGTCCGTAGAAGGCTTGTTCGAGAAACCAGAATCCTAAAAAGAAATATGCGGGGACACGGAAAGTTGGGAAGAAAAACCCTAAAGGTACAACGCCAAGGACTTCGGCATTGGGAAAGCGGAGAATGTATGCACCCATAACACCTGCGATCGCACCACTTGCACCCAAAGAAGGAATGCTAGAATCTTGAGCGAAGAACCACTGTGTTAAAGATGCCAAAACACCGCAAGATAAATAAAACAGTAAATATTTGGCATGGCCTAACTTATCTTCAACGTTGTTGCCAAAAATCCAGAGAAACAACATATTACCGGCTAAGTGCAAGAAACCACCGTGCAGGAATTGGGAAGTAATCAAAGTTGCCCATTCTGGAACTGGTTGATGTACAGAGATGCCGCCAAAGCTTAAGGTGAGTTCTCGTGGAACTACAGCCGCAAGGTGTAAAAATCCATTTAATGCTTGTGGGGGAAGACTTGCTTCATAAATAAAAGCGAGGACATTGACAGCAATCAGCCCATAAGTTACATAAGGCGTGATTTTTGTCGGATTATTATCTCTAATGGGAACCACGAGCGTTTTTTCCTGATTTTAAGACAGCAATTCTACAATACGGAATTTTGTAAGTAGTTTCTTCTACCTCGTGGATGGATCTCAGTTTAATATTTGAGATTTATTGTAGGACTTACCTTGAAGCAGTAAGCATCATGCCATAATTTTCCAGTTAGAGAAGAAAGGAGCTTGACTACAGTGCTGATTTTGTTTATCTAAGATGTTCCATAAGATGATATATGCTAGTTAATTCTCATATAGGCTTGGTTACCCATGTTTTTTTCAAATTCTCTGGAAAATCAACTCCAGCGCTGGAACGAAACCATTCGCAATCAGCCAAAAAACCCTAATGCTTACATTCGCCGAGGCATGGTTAACTTTCAACTGGCCAAAATTGATGAATCTATTCAAGATTTCGACACAGCAGAGCAATTGGATGTTCGTATTAAACCTTATCTCTGGCAACGGGGATTATCGTATTATTATGCAGAAAGATTTGCTGAGGGCGCTGAACAATTTGAAATAGATTTGACTGTAAATGCTCAAGATGTAGAAGAAACAGTATGGCGATATCTCTGCATAGCTCGTTCATTAGGTGTTGAAGAGGCGCGTAATTCTTTACTAACTGTAAAAAATGACCCTCGACGTATTATGCAGCGCGTATATGATTTGTATGCTGGTAATTGTACACCAGACGATGTTTTAATTGTTGGTCAATCAGAAGGGATAAAGGGAAATTTTTACAGTCATCTTTACTTGGGATTATATTACGAAGCTCAAAATAATCTTGGTTTAGCTCAGGAATATATAGTTAAAGCTGCTGAGAATTACAAAATTGATGATTATATGTGGTATTTAGCGCAGGTACATAAGAAATTGCGAGGATGAACTAAGATTTTTCTTAGATAAACTACCAGTTTTCTGCAATTGCTGGAGCTATTAATTGCTTCTAATACCATTTCTTTGTGAGGCTGCGCCAAACCCTTTTAACTTCTTTCTTTACTTTGTGTCCTTCTCTGACGAGACGCTGCGCGAATGCGTCCTTTGCGGTTCGTTTTCCTTTCTTGTACTTAAACATGGTTTAGCGTATCTTCATACAGAATTGGTATAAGTCTGAACCACTGATGAGGGGAACTTTCCCTGGTGCATGTTTGACTTCAAGCAAGCCCCTTCGTCCTTCATCTTTATACTTTCTCACCCAACGAGTTATGGTTGCTTCATCACGTCCTAAACGTTCTGCCAGCGATCGCCTGCTGCTGACTTGACCACTCTTAAGCCAATAGAGCATTTGCAATCTTTCTTTACTGCTTGCCGCTGTGGCATGTCTGATAGCTTTTTCCAATTCTTCAAGGCTTTCTGAAATCTCAATTTGGAATGGACGACTCATAACAAAATCACTAAATGCACCCGTTTAGAAGTTTGGCATAGTTTGGCGCATCTTCATACAGAATTGGTATAAGCTAATCTCATTCAGCAGATCAACATTACTTGCTACCATCTTCGGATATCCTTGCTCTCAATAAATCTAGTAATTCTCGTAATGCGCTAATAGCTTCTTGTCGTCTTGAAGCCAAAAAAGTTTCGTTAACTGAAAAAGATGCTTGAGAATTTTCACTATCAGGATAGAAAGTAATTTCTCTTTTAAAGAAACTAAGGTTTCACGTTCCATATCAGCAGTATTAATTACCGCCTGTTCAATGGCATCTACCAAGTATCTCAGCTTCTTGTGAGCAGAAAAATCTTCAATAATCGTAGGAGACGTTCTCTTTTCTGGTAACTCTATGTCACCTGCAAAGATTCCTGCTTCTACTTGCTCAACAACCCATCCAAATCGGCGATCTTCAAGCATTGATAAAAGTTTTCTGTAAGCTAGCTCAGATTCTTCTGCATTCATCGCATCGCTGATGGGTAGGTATGTATTGAAGCATTAACTTGTCAACTATTATTTCACTACTAACCATCTTACTGCCAATCCTGATATTACCTATTCTCCTGTCTCTCCAAAAGGCTAAGATTTATGAGGCAACCTTATCAATCATCTATTCAATTTTCAGTTGCTTCAGTTTCAAACTGCACTTGGCGATATAAATGGGCGATCGCAATTTCTACATCTACAGATTCCAGCCGCAATATATCGCCTAAATTATACTCCGACAGCACCCATTTCCCCTGTTCGTTGCGCCGAAACACTTCTACAATCGGTTGAGCTACTTGTACCAAGACATATTCTTGCAAGGTTGAAGATTGGCGATATTTGCCAAACTTTTTCCCCCTATCGGCTGCTTCTGTTGAAGGTGATAACACTTCGATAATTAAGCAGGGAAATTGTACTAATTGTGGATCAGTATCTCGCTCATCGCAAGTCACCACCACATCTGGATAAAAATACTTTTGCCCAGGTTCTACCTGAACCTTCACATCTACAATGTACACTTCGCAGGTGCGATCGGCTAGGGCATCATCTAAGAACTTAAAGAAATTTCCAGAAACCCGATTATGGTTGCGTGTAGCACCACTCATCATCACAACTTCGCCATCCCAATACTCGTAGCGTTCCTCTTGGGTAGGTTCCCAAACCAGATATTCTTCTGCACTCATCAAAATGTTGTCGGGTAAAGCAACCATCGTAGCGATCGGGGAATGAGTTACTTTTCTAGGATAGCGAAAAAAGGACGTTCTCTTTATTGCTACCCTGACTAAGCAGTAATATTTCAGGATTTTATATTGCTAATGTTTAATGCGATCGCGCCATTTTGCCGCTTCTTCAAATTCTAGTTTTTAGGTTTTCTAACCGAGTCTTTTCTGTGTGAGCTTTACGAGATAAAACTTGAAGATTATCTAGCGTGGTTAAACCACCTTTTGACATCGGTATGATGTGATCAATTTGGAAATCCCTTCGCATCTGGCTCTTAAACTCACTCATAGCACAGTTAATAAATCCCTTTGTATTTGTATATTTAGCAAACACAGCATCCTTAATATCTCTATACTCGGCTGGATCTCTCTCCCTAATTTCAACGAGTGAAAGACTTTCTATGGGTACTGTGTCAGGAATTACGATTGGTGGAGTAACTATCAGATCAGGGTAAACTCCGAGCAGTTTATTAATTTCAATGTCTACTTGCTTCTTGAAATACAGATAGTTATATCCAAATAGAACTTGCCAAAAGGATTGAGTGTCATTCCATAGAGAAGTGAGATATTCAGTTACTTGTCTAAGGGTTAAATCATTTTCGTATATATGCCTCGCTACAATTGACAAATCACACTTTCTACGTTCACTAAACGCAATAAATTCTGGCTCCATCTGTTTTTGAGCGTAGAAACGTAGAATATTCTCAACATCAGCATCTCTATAGCCAAGTAGGAATGAATGATCGGGAAAATAAAGTTTCTTTGTGAGTTGCAGCAGATATTTAAGTTCTTCGTCAGTTAATATCTCTCTGTTTTCGATATCAACGCTCTTAAATACAGTCTCTAAATCATTGACGAAGCTATCGTAAGCCTCTTCTGTATCATTATATAGAAGTACATCATAGTTTCTAGATAGAGGTTCACCAGATTCAGAAGGTTCAAGAATAGAGAAACAATAAATTCCAACGGGAACTCGTCTCAAAAAGTCTAATTTTTCCCAGTCATTAGTATCGATAGAATCATCCATCATGCGGGTAAATTCTTCAATCTTTTCAATAGAGATAAGTCGAGCAATTCTCTTCATTGTCTCGATACCTGTATCGCGGAATTCCCCCTCTTCTGTAATCAACTTCTCAGGATTGACCCAGTTAATCTTGTCTTCCCAATTGTCAATAAAGCTTACAACATAAGCCTTTTCTGTACCATCTGCCTTCTGCCCACGTAAGGCTCTACCTATCATCTGTGTCATTAGAATCGTAGAAGTAGTTGGGCGAGTCAGAAAAACAGTTTGAATTTTGGGTAAATCGGTTCCCTCAGTTAACATCTCTACATTAATGAGTACTTCAAGCTCTCCTCTTCTAAATCGCTTGATTTTCTCAGCATTTTCTTTTACAGAAACTGTAGCTCCTGTATTTGCATCTGATATTTTTGACGCTACAAAATCAGAGTTAATCCCTCGTTTCTGAAATAAGCTATTTAATGCGATCGCGTGTTGAATATCAACTGCAAAAACTAATAGTGGTTTATACTTATCTTGATGATCAACGTAGTGATCAACAATCCGTTTGTTACGGATATCAGACATTGCGATCCTTTCGGCTACCTTTTTGGGCAGCTTATCAAAATTCTCGATCGCTTTGATGTCTTTATCGGTCAATTCCCGATAAAAATCTAGTTTTGTTTCTAAGTTATCGAAAATTGGTTCAGCAAGAATTCCTCTAGTAATGAGTGTTCTTAAGTGTTCTGAAAAGATAATGTCGTCAGGAAAAACTTTTTTAAGTAGACCTTGTTCACCTTTATCTGTTCTGAATGGAGTCGCTGTCAACCCCAACATTCTGAAACTATCTGCCTTGCCTCTATCTTTAAAGTTTTGCTTGATGTCGTTAATTAGTTTTCGATAAGTTTTTGCTGTTGCGTGATGTGCTTCATCAACTACCAATAGAACTGCATCAGAATGTTTAACCCAATTGTCGAGGAGGTGGTTTAATCCACTATTTAGACTATCTTTACTAGCAATAATAATATCGTCAGTTGGTTGAATATTAACAGGACGATCATGTTTAGGATGACCGGAAATCACACGATATCTAAACTTTTCGACATTATTGAGCAATGAAGGATCGGCACTAAATTTCAACGTCTCAAAGGCTTGGTCAAGTAACTCATGCCGATGAGCGATCCACAAAACTTTTTTTCCCTTATCGATAAAGTTACGTAGTAACCAATTAATCGCTATCAAAGTTTTTCCGCCACCCGTAGGCAAAACTAGTAAGCCTTCAAATGGAGACTTGTTTTTTTGATCCAGTGCTTTGATTGCCTCGTTCTGGTGAGCGTAAAGTTCTCTAGGATTTTTGCCTGCATTAACTTTGATCTGACCTGAATACTCAACTTCAACTGTTTGCATAGTAGTGGAAACCAAAGATAATTATGGATTTGGGTTTTGTTCAATTGCTCACAACCTTGCAGCACCCTTAATCACAGTGTTCCCGATTTCAAGGCAATCAATAACAATCTCAGTGCAATTGCCCTATGCATAACGTCAAGGTAGATAAATACTTGATACCAATAGATAAGCTTTCGGCTGCGCCGCCTCATCTGGGCACATCTACGCATCTTCATTGCTAGTTTCGGTTTCAAACTGCACTTAGCGGTACAAATCAGGGTAAGGGTAGCCCGTCGTAGACATCACTATTTCCACATCCGCCGAATTGCTACCCTAACCAACCACTAATGCTCTAGCATTTTATTTCGTAGGTGCTTTCTGGCGATCGCCTCTCAGATTTTTCGCAACAATTCCCGAATAACGATCGCACAATCACCAAAAGCTAAAGGTGAAATTGTCACATCCTCTGCAAGTATGCTTTCACTGTGATAGCCGTCTGGACTGGGGAGACGATACATATACAACTTGCGTCCATTCACATCTAAAATCCAGTACTCAATAATACCTGACTTCGCATAAGCGATCGCTTTTACTTCTCGATCATATTTGAGACTGGAATCAGCTATTTCAATCAGTAAAAACACTTCGGAAGCATCAGGATGGTGATCCTCATAATCTAATGGATTCAGCTTCACTACTGAAATATCTGGTTCTGGTTCCGAATAATCGTCAAGTTGCACTGGTGACTGGATTCTTAATAAAACTTTGTCACCCAAACGTTGACGTAATAACCTTTCTGTGCGGGTAATTCCTGATTCGTGAGCAGTTCCTTTTGCTGACATTCTGATGATTTGTCCCGCGATTAATTCTAAGCGTTCTTCAGGATGAAAAATACCCATTTCCGCCATTTGGTGATATTCTCGAACACTAATTAGGCGAATATTGGTAAGCATAAGATTCACGTTAACGTCCTAACATTTTATCCCGCAGATGTTTAATGCGATCGCGCAATTTCCCCGCCTCTTCAAATTCCAGTTTCTTCGCCGCTTCTTTCATCTGCGCTTCCAACAAAGTAATCAACCCTGGAATCTGTTCTAATGGCAGTTCATCTAGATGTTCATCTACAACTTTCAAGTCAGTTGCATTCAACCGCCGAGATACATCTAAAAAAGCCAAAATCGCATTACTTGATTTTTTCACAATTGGTTGTGGTGTAATCCCATGCAATCGATTATGTGCCGTTTGAATCCCACGCCGCCTATCTGTTTCATCAATAGCTTTAATCATGCTACCTGTCATATTATCGGCATACAAAATCGCCTGTCCCTGGACGTGACGTGCGGCTCTACCAATAGTTTGAATTAAGGAACGCTCGGTTCTCAAAAAACCTTCTTTATCTGCATCCATAATTGCTACTAAGGAAACTTCGGGTAAATCCAACCCTTCCCGCAGCAAATTCACACCAACCAAAACATCAAATTTACCCTCGCGCAAGTTCTGCAAAATTTCAATGCGCTCAATAGAAGTAATCTCGGAATGTAAATACCGTACCCTTATACCGTGGTCTTGCAAATATTCGGTTAAATCTTCCGCCATGCGTTTGGTTAACGTGGTAATTAACACTCGTTCATGGCGGTCGGCTCTATCTTTAATTTCTCCCAACAAATCATCAATTTGTCCTTCTGTAGGACGCACAGAAATTTCTGGATCAACCACCCCAGTTGGTCGAATCACTTGCTCAATTACATGATCTTCAGAAACTTCTATTTCCCAATTTCCGGGAGTTGCTGATACAAAAATGCACTGATTCATCTTTTGCCAGAATTCTTCTGCTTTCAAAGGACGGTTATCAGCAGCACTAGGAAGCCGAAATCCATGTTCAATTAAAACTTTTTTTCTCGCTTGGTCGCCGTTATACATCCCGCGAATTTGGGGTACAGTAACGTGAGATTCATCGATAATTAATAGCCAATCTTTAGGAAAATAATCAATTAAACATTCTGGTGATTCTCCAGCTTGTCTTCCTGCTAAGTGACGGGAATAATTCTCAACGCCGTTGCAATAACCGACTTCGCGTAGCATTTCTAGGTCATAGCGTGTACGTTGATCTATGCGTTGCGCTTCTAATAATTTCCCAGCTTGTTCTAAGTCTAGTTTTTGCTGTTTTAACTCGGCTGCAATATCATTACAAGCTACTTCTAACCGTTCTTCTGGGGTGACAAAGTGACGTGCAGGGTAAACATTCACCGCTTCCAAGCTTTTGAGAATTTCCCCTGTCACCGGATCAATGTAGCGAATTGCGTCAATTTCATCACCAAAGAATTCGACGCGAATAATTCGGTCTTCATAAGCTGGGCCAATTTCTAAGACATCGCCTCGGACGCGAAATTTTCCCCGACCCATTTCTATGTCGTTGCGGCTATATTGAACATTTGCCAAATCCCGTAAAATTTGGCGTTGATTTACTTCCATACCTATCTGAAGAGGGATGGCAGCTTTCAGATATTCTGCTGGCATTCCCAAACCGTAGATGCAGCTGATGGAAGCAACGACAATGACATCACGACGTTCAAACAGCGATCGCGTCGCTGAATGCCGCAACATATCTATTTCATCATTAATCGCCGCCGTTTTTTCAATATAAGTATCGGTGACGGGAATATACGCTTCTGGTTGATAATAATCGTAGTAGCTGACAAAGTACTCGACTGCGTTGTTGGGAAAGAAATCTCGCAACTCGTTACAAAGCTGTGCAGCCAAGGTTTTGTTATGCGCCAGAACTAAAGTAGGCTTGCCAATTTTCTCAATAACTGCTGCTACCGAAAATGTCTTGCCAGTTCCAGTGGCTCCTAGTAAAGTTTGGTAACGATTACCAGCTTGGATACTCGCGGTGAGTTGTGCGATCGCTTGTGGTTGATCGCCTGTAGGACTAAAGGGAGCTTGAAGACAAAATTCTGTCATACAGTTTTGCTGTAAATACCCTATCTCATGGTGACGATTCCGCCCTGTGTCCATTGTAGCTGGCTTCTTAAACTAAAATAAATAGTAATAATTGTTTACGAAAATTATTAATTCAAGTTTACTTATGTATCAGTTTTAAAGATACTTATATCTATGTGAGGTTTTTTAAGGTTAAACTCTAAGGTATATGGGAAAAAATTTCATCTTTCCTTAATTATTGTAAAATTCAATTAACAAACTAGAGGTGTTCGTTTATGACTATTAGCAACACTGGCAAAGCAACCAGTTCTCGGCAAAAGTATGCCAAGTCTCCAGGGGAAGCTACAGAGGGAGTTGAAAATCAACAAGACCAGAGCTTGAATGCAGATAAAGTCGAGGAAGTTACTGAACTGCCAGCTGGAGCTTCTGGAACACTCGCCATTTCTGGAATTCGTCCTATAGGCGCTAGCGACTTAGAAGTTGCTGAACACCTCTCAATTGCTGGGGTGCGCCCTGTTAGCACTAGTACGTTAGAAGTAGTTGAAACCTATAACTCAATGGGTATTCGTCCAATTGGCGCTAACACATTCCAAGTCGTTGAAAGTATCAATCTCTCTGGGATTCGTCCAATTGCCTCAAGTTCATTGGTGATTTCTGACAGCTATTCAACATTCGGTAATCGTCCGATAGCACCAAATGAGATTGACAATTCTGAAACCCTGATGGGTTTTCTCGATTAAACAAAAAACATCCCCATAACTTTATTAACCCAGTTTCGTATAGAAACTGGTTTTTTTATTTAAACAGTTAAAAGCAGAGATTACCATATTTACATTTGTTCTATGTCTTTTAGCATAGGTAACTAAACTATTCGTACTTTCTTTTACATTCAAACAATAGCCAGAATGCTTACTACAACTACTTTCTTAATTTTTAATTTTTAATTTTTAATTTTTAATTGTTTAATATGCCTTGTGGTGGAAGGCTTTAGCAAAAACTTTAAGCTACTGTTTATAAGTAATCACAAAAAATTTCAAAGTTAGTTTATAGCTTTGAAGTTAATTTTTAATAAAATCAGGAGTACAAAATGAGCATTGAAGATCGCGCAAAGGCTGCTGCTAAAAATGTTGAAGGTAAAGCCCAAGAAGCTTTAGGAAATATCACTGGAGATCCAGAAGATAAAGCCAAAGGTAAAGCAAAGCAAGCTGAAAGTGAAGTACGTCACGGAATTGAAGACGTAAAAGATAATGTCAAGAAAAACATTGACTAATAATTCATAATTTTTTTGCAGAAAATGTAGGGATATAAATGGGGTGGATTGCATTTTTGCAGAAAAATTTGAATTGTTAAAGAACCAAGCTAAACTCTTTTGATATCCTCTAGGCAGGGATTAGAGAGTAGAGTATCAGCTTGATTGGAAGAATTTTTGTAGAGACGTAATTAATCACGTCTCTACACTTTCCAATGAATTTTATTTATTTTATTTAATTTAAAATTTAGATATCACTATAGCGGTTCTCGAATGGAAGCAATACATTTTGACCTCTCTCCAAACCTCTCTCCTTTTAGGAGAGAGGTTTTAAATGTTACTCCCCTTCCCTTGTAGGGAAGGGGCTGGGCGTTAGGTCTGTATTACACTACACTCAACAGAGAAGCGCTATAAATTATATTAATTATTTGACTCAACACATAAATCCAACTGAATGACTGCTGATGATATTAGCAGAGCAGCGTGATATCTAAGACGGGCGTAGCTGTGATATAGCGGTTCCCGATCTGGTGAGGTACGTTATCAAAGCTACTAAGCTTGCTCACAAAGATTTGGGTGTACCTCAGTTGCTTAGGAAACGCTATAACTTTGCTCAATCTGAAGATTATTCCAAACATCATGAAATTGTAGTACTATAGCACGGGCATTAACTATCTTCAGCTACATCTGATTGTTAGCGCTCTTAAATTTACAATCGATGAGAATATACCGTGAGCCTAACTCTTTATTTCCTCCGTCACGGACAGACAGAATGCAGCCGCAATAATTCCTTTTGCGGTTCCATAGACTCAGAACTTACCCCAGAAGGGTTGGAGATGGCAAAGGCTTTTGCTGACGCATATAGTTCTAAGGATTGGACAGCAATATTTTGTAGTCCAATGCAGCGAACTGTATTGACAGCAAAACCTTTGTGTGAAGCAATAAAGATAGAACCACAACTTAGAGATGGTTTAAAAGAAATTAACTATGGTAAATGGGAAGGAAAAACGCCAGAAGTAATTAGCCGTGAATATCACGATGATTATATTCGCTGGTCAGCAGATCCGGCTTGGAATGCTCCAACTGGTGGAGAAATGGCTGTCACAATTGCTTCTCGTGCCTTGCAGGTAATTGAAGAAATCAAGCAAAATTATAGTAGTGGTAATGTTTTAGTTGTTGCACACAAGGCAACTATCAGAATTATGCTGTGTAGTGTACTGGGGATTGATGTGGGACGCTTCCGTTTTCGTTTGGGATGCCCTGTTGCTTCGGTCAGTATTGTAGAATTTTCCTCACATGGCCCGCTATTAAAGGTTTTGGCAGACCGTAGTCATTTGGATGAACGTTTGCAAAATTTACCGGGAACGTGAGAGAAGTTAGGAGAGACGCGATTAATCGCGTCTGTACAATATTATTTTTACCCTTACTCTGGCTGGCTATCAGGCTCAGTGTATTTGCAGAGAACGTTTATTCCAATTTTGATAATATATAACACGACAATTGTAGCGATCGCACCATCAATCGGTATTCCATGCACTGCTGCAACGGCAACCAGGGAGCCAATGATACTATTGAGCAGAGAAGAACTACCAGGGTTATTGGTGTATTCTTTGATTTTGCCCCGTAAACCATCATCACCACAGATTTCTGCACGGATTTCGTCGAGGGTCAGCTGCAAAATAGATTTTTTGCCCCTACTATAATCTGTTGTGCCGACTTTCTCTTGCCAGAGTGCATCAAAACTAGCTTCTAGATTCCCGTTGTGATGCTGTAGAGTAGTAAGCGCTTTTTGCGCTGGGGTGTCGTTTGGCAGAAGTTGCTGAAGTTCTTGGATTTCGACAGGGGTTAATTGGGGATTCATATATATTTGACTTAATTATTTATGGAGTAGTTGTTAGTTCCTGAATCAACTCATCAGGTGTGATAATTCTGGGAGTAGCAACTGGAAAATCTCTAGGATTGCGAGTAATAATAGCATCTAAGTGATTTAGTGCCGCAGTGCTGTATTGAATAGCGTCTTCAAAATCTCTAAAGTTAAGGTTTAGTGCCATGTTGATTGTGGTACTGTCTACAGTGGCGACTTGGCAAAAGGTAACTATTTCCCTCAAAAATTCAAGGGCTAAATTTCGATCTTTATCTTTACGGATGATGTAGTAAATGTCACTAAAGGAAGATGCACAGATGTAGCCTTCTATCTGCCCCGCTTCAACAAATGATACAACTGTCTCGCTATTGCCAAAAAAAGGTTGTCGCTCAAGAGCAACATCCAGAATAACATTGCTGTCTAAAAAGACTTTCACAGATTATGTTTCTCCTTTAAAGCTTCCCATCTGGCTTGGTCTGGGTCAAAATCAGAAGGCGTGGGTTGTGTTTTTTCAAACCAGCCTTGCAAAGCTTTGATTTTTGTTTGTCTCTTCGGCTTTTCTAGCTGTGACTCAGTAGAAGTTTCCAAGGATGGAACTGGCTGCAAAATAATCACTTCCAC
The DNA here is from genome assembly GCF_002246015.1 of Nostoc sp. 'Peltigera membranacea cyanobiont' 210A. Classification (GTDB taxonomy): domain Bacteria; phylum Cyanobacteriota; class Cyanobacteriia; order Cyanobacteriales; family Nostocaceae; genus Nostoc. The sequence continues at coordinate 606,292 of NZ_NOLJ01000004.1, read as the reverse complement.
TTTTCCAGGAGCAATATTTAGAGGTTCGTCAATAATTAAATGACCTGATTCATCAATTGTGGCGTTTAGCTTGTAGGCTTGCATACTTTTGCTCCTTTTTGTTTCTAGGATAGAACACTGCGGCTGTAAATATTGCGTAGGTGTAGTCCGTCGTAGACATCCCAGTTGTGAATAACTACTTTGTCGTAACCAAAACGATCGCTTTGGTTATGAAAATGACGATGTTGGTTACGAAAACGATCGCTTTGGTTATGAAAATGACGATGTTGGTTACGAAAACGATCGCTTTGGTTATGAAAACGATCGCTTTGGTCATGAAAACGATTGCTTTGGTCATGAAAACGATCCTTTTGTTCATGAAAAAGATCGCTTTGGTTATGAAAACGATGTTTTTGTGGCAATACTTATGCGATCGCAAGCAATGCTTAAATAAAACTTATGAATGATTTGACGTTGGCAATAAATCTTGCACTACACCCTACGACTCTGTTTCTAGCCTATCTCGCGCTGTCCAAATTACCTCGCGCACCTCTCCAGCGCACTCTTCACCCGTCGCCTCGCGCCAAATGGATTGAAACTGGTTTTCTCCTAACTGCTTGAGCATACGGGCTAAAGCATTGATACGATAACCAATCCAATCTTGATTATGCTTTAGGTCAATAGCTAAAACACGAATGTAAATTTGCAAAGCCTCAGCGTAATTTTCTTGAGCTTCTAAAACCCTTCCCCACTTACCCAATGTTGCTGAAGCCCAATACCAATTGCGGGATTGTTCAAAAACTTCCCAGGCTTTTTGATAATAATTAATCGCCACATCAAACTGCCGTTGCTCTTCGGCTACCCTGCCCAGTTGGTGATAGTTAGTTGCAGCACTGTACAAATACCCGGCATCTTCACGTATCTTCAGCGCCTTGAGGTAGTAATCAACCGCCACATCAAACTGCCGCTGCTCTTCGGCTACCCTGCCCAGTTGGTGATAGCCACCCGCAGCATTGTACAAATCCCCGGCATCTTCATAAATTTTCAGCGCCTTGTGGTAGTAATCAACAGCCACATCAAACTGCCGCTGCTCTTCGGCTACCATGCCCAGTTGGTGATAGTCACCCGCAGCATTGTACAAATCCCCGGCATCTTCATAAATTTTCAGCGCTTTGAGGTAGTAATCAACCGCCACATTAAACTGCCTCTGCTCATAGGTGACATTGCCCAGTTGGTGATAGTCTTTGGCAGCACTGTACAAATCTCCAGCATCTTCAAAAATCTTCAGCGCCTTGAGGTAGTAATCAACTGCTACATCAAACTGCCGCTGCTCTTGGGCTACCATGCCCAGTTGGTGATAGTCTTTGGCAGCACTGTACAAATCTCCAGCATCTTCATAAATTTTCAGCGCCTTGTGGTAGTAATCAACAGCCACATCAAAATGCCGCTGCTTTTCGGCTACCATGCCCAGTTGGTGATAAGCAACAGCAATTTTGTCATTCACTGAGGAGTCATTTACAGTTATCAATTCATCTAAAATTTCTTGATAAACTTTTCTAGCTTCTGCCAACTTAGCACTTTGGAGTTCTTCGTTAGCTTCATTAACCCGCAAATACATCCAAAAATTCAAAGTATCTTCACCCTTTGCTTTCGCATCTGCCAAGTGAATACCAATTTGGTTCAGCGCCCGTTCTTGCAGTGACTTAAATTCGGGTTTGCGCCCTAAACGTTCATATACTTGTCCCAAAGCTTGCAAAATTGCCTGTGCATAAGCCCACTCCTGCTGCTGTTCGGCGAGGCGCAGGTTTTGCAACAGATTCGGTTCTTCAACTCGCAGCACAAAAGTTGCTAGTTCTGCATTGCTGATGAGTTTCTTACGGTAGATATCAGCCAAGTGTGCGTAGAGCATCAGCAACTTTTTTTCAAGTTTGTTAATCACCTCCTGGGAAGCCATCGTGTTTAACTGCTGGCGCAGATACCAAGGTAGTGCTGGGTGAATTTTGTAGATAGTGTCACCAATAAAATATTCCAAAATACCTGCGGCAGCGCATTCATTGAGAATTGTCAACCAATCTTGCTTTTGCAAGTTCTCTCCAAACACTGCCTGATAGGCTTGCCCATACTCATTATCAGGACTTTCTGAGAACTGATACAGCCAATCTGCATCAACCCGTTCCGAAAACAGCGCCAAAAATGGTAAATGCTGACGTGTTCGTTCTGACAGCTTGGCAAAAGAATAATCCAACGACACAGTAAGAGATTTTTCTCTCCCTTCTTCCTCTTGTCCCCTAAAAGTATCCAACCCCTGCCGCAGCACCTCAATTAACTGCACAGGTCTCTGCATCTTTAAATGCGGTAACACCACCCGCAAAGACAACGGATGCCCCCCCAACAATTTCAACAATTCCAAATACTCTGCTGGTAGGTTCTTTCTCTCCACACCCACGGTTTGCAGAATCTTTGCGGCTAACTCTGCTGCATCAGATGACGACAACCCCCGCAAATTGATTAAACTATACCCACAATCTAACCAAGGTTCTTCGCGGCGACTGGTAATTAATACCCAAGAATTACCACCCCGCAATTCTTTAAGAAACCGCTTCAGCTTGTTTCTCTCTTCCCCACTCAATAATGGTTCATTCCCCGTCGGGAAACCGTTGACAGGTTCAAAGTTATCCCAAATCAACAAGCAAGGATTAGTTTGCAGATATTGCCGCACTACATCTTCTTGCTGTTCTGGCATCATTTGGGAAAATCTCTCACCTCCTAACGCCCTACCAATTTGGTTAATTACCTGACTCAACCCCGCACCCTGTTCAAAGGAGGTGAAGAACATACCGCCTGTACGTCCTTGAGTGTCATTTAACCACCGGGCGAAACCTGCGGCTAACTCAGTTTTACCAACACCGCCCATTCCCTGCACCAAAACCAGATGATTTTGCCGAAATGCTCTCTCTAAACGCAAAATCTCATAATCTCGCCCAATAAAACCATAAGCACTTTCATCAGGTAAACCTACAGCCTTGCTGCTTTTTGGAGTGTTGTCTGTTTGCGCCATCAAATCGGCAAAACTGGGTGCTGTCTTTTTAGGAACAAAAGGCGTATAGGGTTCTTGCTGATACAACACCGGCACAAGCCAATCTTGTAAAGGTAAATTTCCTTTGGGACTGGGGCGCATTTTGTCAATAGACATGGATTTACGCCCTGCTGCAACTGCTGTAGCGATACACTCTCCCCTGACTAATTCCCCATACAACCGCCCAATAAAGTGTTCTGCACCTTTGGCGTAAACTGAATACGCCATCGCTACCACACCCTTAGCCCCCAATTTCACCAACTGTCCCGCCACAGAAGAAAAAGCTTCTTCGCCTACTTGTCCAGACTGGCAAGCATTCAGCACAAAAATAGGCACACGGCAATCTGTTAAATATTGGGCGATTTCTCTAGCGCTGACAGCTTGCTTATTCCCCTGTTCATCCTCAAAGACTAAAACTCCCTGTGTCTCGCTGTCAAAATTCCCATGTCCATCAAAATGGACGATATGATAAAAACCCTTATTTGCTTGCAGTTCTGCTTCAAATGCTTTCAAGCTAGGGGGACGCAATACCTTAATATTGACTCGCTGTCGTATCGGTTGCAGCGCCGCCAGCAGTGGACGGGCAATGGTTTTAAACCCTACGTCTTGCTCATCGTAAGGACGGGCAATAACTAGTAAAATATTCAGTTGGTCATCGGGCATTGCTGGCAATGGTGCTTTTACGCCCTGACTGCTGAGACTGCGATACATCCCCGCCAGTGAAGGTGCAAGAAATTGATAATCGGGGGAATATAGCAACTCCCAAGGCAAATTCAGCACTTCGGCATTATCAGAAATGATGCCCAGTTCACAGTTATCTAGCCCTTCACGTGTCGCTTCTTGAAAAAACTCTCTTGCTTTCTCTGTACTGCGAAATACTAGCTCAAATAGCTGTTGTCCCCAATGCTGTAATTTTTGTTCAATTTTTACAGCGTTATCTGGAAAAATACCGTAAGGAAACTTCAGATAATCTTCTAAATACCAGCGCAACTCAGCCGCGTTTTTTTCATCAAAGGGTTGCTGGAATGGGACTTCTGGTGCAAGGCGAGGACTTTCATATCCGCGTTGCCAGGAAAGTTGGATTTTGTCGTCTTGATGAGTTATCCGCAACCAATTCTGCACCATAGCGACCCTCAAGACTAGTTAATCATAATGCTACCTTATCCTAGTAATTCACCCAGAGGTTTGCTGATTACGCAAATGAAATCAGCAAATTCTATTGGACTAGGCTTTTAATTCAGTACAGATACAGCGATAATTTACTCAAATCATCACCGAGTTATTTCATGCTGCCAGTTATTGAAAGTATTGTATTACGTCAAATGGCTTCGGGCGATCGCCTCTACTTACAACTATACAAATTCATTGGCGCTCAACCTGGTAAAAAGGTATACATTCAATCTAATCTGCACGGTGCAGAAATTGCTGGTAATGCCGTAATTCACCAGCTAATTGAGTTTTTATTAACAATAAATGATACAGATTTAACTGGAGAAATTTGGTTAGTTCCCGTTTGTAATCCAATGGGGACGAATGAACGCGCTCATCATTTTTCTCCTGGACGTTACTGCGTTTACGAAGCCAAAGACTGGAATCGCATATTTTGGGACTACGAGAAAGAAGCTGATGATTTAGTAGCTTTTACTAAATCTCAAGTTCATAGCGATCTAGAGGTCATTCGACAAAATTATCTAACTATAATTAAGCAACAATTTGCAAAAATTTTAGAAAAACTTAATTCTTCTAGTGGTGTTCCTTACACTGAGCTTTTTGCCTACAAGCTACAAAATCTCAGTTTAGATGCAGACTACTTAATTGATTTACATAGTTCTACCAATCAAGCATTAGACTACATTTATTACTTTCCAAATCGAGAAGACAGTGCCAAATACTTCCTACTTGATTTCGGAATATTGCTTGATAAATATGATGGTGATGCTTTTGATGAAGCTTTTATCAAACCTTGGTTAGCATTAGAAGCTTGTTTTAAAGAATTAGGTAGAGAAATTAAGTTTGATGTGGAAGCTTGGACATTAGAATTAGGAGCAGGAATGCAAATGAACGCTGATTCAGTTGCTAAAGGTGTACGGGGTGTGAAAAGTTATTTAGCCCAAAAAGGTGTACTGCAAATTACTGATTTATCAGACGACACAAAAACCCATGAAATGACTTTTGCATCTAGCAGCAACCGGAAAAAATATTATGCGATCGCAGGTGGTATGATTCAATCCAGAATCGAATTAGGTAGCACAGTCAAAGTTGGAGAAAAGCTGTATCAAATTCTCAGCTTTAATAAAGAAGGTCAACTACCTAGTGTAATTGATGTCTGCGCTCAACATGATGGATTAGTTTATGATGTCGCAACCAATCAAACCGTGAATGAAGGCGAGTTTGTACTAGGAATTGTGAGTTAGAGCATTGGGCATAGATATTCATGTAATTGTCATCACAAAGACGCGATAAATCGCCGTCAAGACAAAAGACTAATTATTGTAGAGACGGCGATTCATCGCGTCTCCTGCCTTAACCAAACAGTTTTGAGTTTAGTCTCCCAAATAAATACTCATACCACGAGCAGTTTTAACTAAAGTACCATTGGGATCGACGGCGCTATATTGAGCGATCGCTTCTGTAATTGGTACACTTAATACTTGGCGATTTTGCCATGTCACCATGCGATCGTATTTAGCTTCGGCAATCAGATTAACTGCTGCTACGCCAAAGGCTGTTGCAACTAATCTATCCAGTGGTGAAGCAGTTCCACCCCGTTGAATGTGTCCTAAAACTGTGACTCGCGTTTCTACACCGATGTGCTGAATAATTTCATCGGCTAAATATTCGCCAATTCCACCGTATCGAGATTGACCTAAGCGATTGGTAATCGTCACATTTTCGCCATCTTGGGTACGAACGGCTTCAGAAACAATAATCAAACAATAGTTTTTGCCTTTCTCTTGGCGTTCTTTGATTTTGTGGCAAATATGCTCAACTGTATAAGGAATTTCGGGAATTAAAATTACATTTGCTCCCCCCGCAATTCCCGCAGCTATGGCTATGTGTCCGGCATCACGCCCCATTACTTCCAAAATCATGACTCGGCTATGACTTGCAGCAGTAAAATGTAATCGATCTAGTGCTTCTGTGGCAATATTTACTGCTGTATCAAAACCGATAGCGTGTTCAGTAACGCCAATATCGTTATCAATGGTTTTGGGAATACCTACTAGATTAATACCACCTTGTTGAGCGAGGCGACGCAAAATTGCCAAGCTACCATCGCCACCAACACCAATCAAAGCGTCTAAACCTAATTCATGATAACCTGCAATAATTTCTTCGGAGCGATCGCATAAACTTCCATCCGCCATTGGAAAAGCAAAAGGGTCGCCTTTATTGGTTGTCCCCAACATTGTGCCACCCGCAGTTAACAACGAGTCAACTTGGTCAACTTCCAGCTTGGTGAATTGTGGCGGACGTGCCATTAATCCCAGAGTCGCTTGACGGATTCCCAAAACCTCCCAGCCGTAAGTATTTACAGCACAATTTACTACAGCCCTAATCACAGCATTTAAGCCAGAACAATCACCTCCACTTGTCAGAATTCCTATGCGTTTGGGTTCTCCCACATTTTTTATTGACATTTTGATCCAAATGTATATGTTAAATAGTTGATGAAACTTAAGCCAAAGTTAGCAGCAGATTAAACCTCAGCAAAAGTCCTCCCTGTTAATGCCAAAGTAATTTTATGTTTCTTTTGGATCTAAAAACAAAACTAGGTCTAAAAATTCAGCAACTCTTGAGCCAGAAGTCAGAAATTATGTGAGTTTGGTATGATTGCCGATGAAATGAGGTAAACTTGGAGTTTAATTTTTTTAATATTCTGACTACTGCATTCTGACTCTTGAATACTACAACTAAGGTTATCTCAGCTGTAAAATATAAGTGTAGAGTCGGTAGTAGATTAAACCTCGGCAAAAGCAATCCCTAAAAATGCCAGGGTAATTTTATGCCTATTTTGTGTCTAAGAAAAAACCAAGTTATCCCAGCTATAAAATATGAGGGTGGAGCCAAAGGTGACTAGTATTGAAAATTACAACTTCTCTTTTTCAGGAGAAGTAACAATTCCCCAAGCTCCTCCTGAATTCAAATCAGGTTTTATCGGCATTGTTGGTCGTCCAAATGTCGGTAAATCTACTTTGATGAATCAGTTAGTAGGACAAAAAATTGCCATAACTTCCCCTGTAGCACAAACTACACGTAACCGTTTGCGCGGTGTATTAACTACACCAGAAGCGCAGTTAATATTTGTAGATACGCCAGGAATTCATAAGCCCCATCATCAATTGGGCGAAGTATTGGTGCAAAATGCCAAAATTGCCATTGAATCGGTAGATGTAGTCTTATTTGTGGTAGATGGATCTGTGGCTTGTGGAGCCGGCGATCGCTACATTGCTGAATTGCTCAGTCGCAGCAAAACACCAGTAATTCTGGGCGTAAACAAAACCGACCAACAACCGGCTGATTCGCAGTTTCTAGATGATAGTTACGCTCAGATGGCCCAGTCTCATGAATGGGAAATCGTGAAATTTTCGGCCAAGACTAGTACAGGATTACCGCAACTTCAAGAATTATTAATTGAGCATTTAGAAATTGGGCCATTATATTATCCTCCAGACTTGGTAACTGACCAGCCAGAACGCTTTATTATGGGTGAATTAATCCGAGAACAAATTTTATTGTTGACTCGTGAAGAAGTACCCCATTCAGTTGCGATCGCCATTGATTTAGTAGAAGAAACTCCCAGCATTACCCGTGTACTTGCTACCATCAACGTCGAGCGTGATTCCCAAAAAGGCATACTCATCGGCAAAGGTGGAGCAATGCTCAAAGCAATTGGTAGTGAAGCCCGCGAACAAATCCAAAAATTAATCGCTGGCAAAGTTTATCTAGAATTGTTTGTGAAAGTCCAGCCAAAATGGCGACAGTCGCGGATTAGTTTAGCAGAGTTAGGCTATCGGGTGGAAGAATAATAATTGGTCATTTGTCATTAGTTATTAGTCATTGGCAAGCAAAAGACAAAGGACAAATGACAAAGGACAAATGACAAATGACTCTTAATTAATAAAAATGTCTTTAGATACTCACTATCCCTTAAATTTACCGGTCAATGCTCCGCCATTGCGCGTGTTAATTGTCGAAGACGATCCGATGATGCAATTGGGATTAGAGCAATCGTTAATGGCTCATCCTCAGTTGGAGATTGTTGGACAAGCTGAAGATGGTTATTTGGGAGTTCAAGCTGCACTGCAACTGAAACCTGATTTGGTGGTTATGGATATTGGATTGCCGCGATTGGATGGTATTGCCGCAACACAGCAAATTAAGGCGGCGCTACCAGCAACTCATGTAGTGATGCTGACATCTCATCAAACGGAGACAGAAATTATTGCGGCACTGTCTAGCGGTGCAGATGCCTATTGTATCAAAGGTGCAAGTGTGGAACGATTGTTAAGTGCGATCGCAGCCGCAGTTGATGGTGCAGCCTATCTCGATCCCCAAATTGCACGGCGAGTAATTGATAATCTCAAACCGCCTTCACCCACCACCAACAACGCCAACTTATCTGGGCGCGAGTTAGAAGTATTAAAGCTGATGGTAGACGGGTTGAGTAATCCCGAAATTGCCGAAAAACTCTATCTCAGTCCCAACACCATCAAAACTCACGTCCGGGGAATTATGAATAAATTAGCAGTGGACGATCGCGTGCAAGCAGCAGTTGTAGCACTGCGTTCTGGGTTAGTTTGATTGCTAAAATCTGTGAGCGCTGTAGATGAGCATCTGATCTGGTAGTCTTTATTTGTGTGCGGGTACTTTAATTTCATGACTAACTAAACTCTGGTTTTTTTATGTCAGAAGAAATTCAAATCTTTACTACTGAATATCTTGACAAGTGCGCTCATCTATATGTTGAAGTGTTCAATGGTGAACCTTGGAACGAGCAATGGACTTTCGAGACTGCAAGAGCAAAGTTGTTTGAAATTATGAATACACCAGGTTTTGTTGGATTTGTATTCAAACAGGATGAACTGTTAGGATTCGTGGCAGGTTATTGTAAGCAAGGGCAAAAAAGTAAAAGCTTTTGTCTAGAAGAAATCTGTGTCCGACCTCATAAGCAAAGTCAAGGAATCGGGACAAAGCTACTTAACCAGTTAATGGAAACTCTAACCGCGATGCAAGTTACCTATGTTTATCTTTTGACTAAAAAGGATGGACAAGCAGAGGCTTTTTACACCAAGCATGGCTATCAAAGAAGCCAGCATCTGATTTTTATGGCAAAACGATTTTAGAGGAGATGAAAGTTTTGCATGAATTACGTATTGAACATAAAACAAATGCAGCCAAATATAGAGCAACCCAACATATATCAGGATGTTGGGTTACGCAAAGCCTCCAACGCCACTTGCTACAACGCGGGAAACCCGCGCAACGCAGTGGCTCCCCAACCTACATTTTTTTTGCAACATTTTAGCCTTGCCACGCCAGTAGGTTGGGTGAAGCAAAGCGCAACCCAACAAAGCAATTTTTCTTAACTGAACTGTATTGAGCGATCGCCACAACTTTTAGTCCCATTTACAAGTAGAGACGTACATATATATGTACGCCTCTATAGTTGATTAATTTGTTGCCAAGATGTTTGAAAAATAGTCTACCTCAATGCATTTCAGTTAAAAGAGTTTGAGAATTGATTAGGGTCTATATTAATAGGAAATAACAAAATTTCCTTCCCTTCTAAACTTGCCTTCTGGTGCAGCAAAATTGCCTTTCCCAAAGAACAATATTTAATTGGAACCCATCTGTCGCTATAGAAGTAGACAGTTACTCGGCTCATTGCATACTCTTTCAACGGCAGTGGAAGAGACCAGGACGAGTCCACAGTTTGAACCTTACCTGTTGAGTCCATGCTTTGAACCTCAGTTGTTAAGTATATATACTTTCCCTCATCAGAATGATTTGAAGGAACTATCATAAGTAATAACAATCTGCCTAAAAACTGCATCTTTAGGTAAAAGTTAGAATAATTAAAATTGACCTCACGACCTTGGCACTAAATGCGATCGCTACTTCTTGTGTCTTTGCAGCTTGGGTTATATCCACAGCATGACTCCCTAGATTAGTCGTTACTGAGATCGCCATTGCAAAAATATAAGTAGGGATTTGATAGAAGAGCGCGATCGCATAACCTAGTTTTCTTACAGCTATTTTCAGTTAAATAGCTGTAAGCTTTACGCATCTAACTCTTAACGAATGTCCACTCTAGTACCTTAATCGGGGCTTCTTGTAGTGCTTTAGATAATTCGGTGCTGCTCTCAAATTTCACCTGAGAGAGGTCGCAAGCTTCAACGTTGACCGTGAATTTATTATCCTGGAAGGGCCAGGGTTTGACAACAACCAAGTTATCACTGCGCTGCATGATGTCATAGCGCTCACCTTCAGGCCCCTTGCTAATTTCTAAAAATCGTTCATCGTCAGGTAGTTCTTGCTGACATAAAATGAGAGAAAGGCGATCGCACCATTGCATAAATGCATAGGCTGCATCAACTTCCTCCTTTTTGATGCCCAATTCTTTGCGCCAACGTTGCTGGTTTTGAAGTTGCTCGTCTAAAAGTTTGTCTAATTTTGAAGACTTACCCCGGCTTGACTCATTTAAACGGCTGATGTGCATAGAAATTAATAGAGCTACCCATCGTCCACGGTAAAGGGCATTCTTTGCCAAATCAGCCAATTTATCGACACCTGCATCTAAATCGGCATTTGTGGAGAGCATGAAGTCCTTTGGCGCACCTGCTTCAGTCAGAATATCTTCTTCCCACTCTTTTTCTAGATCATCGTGATGAGAAATTGCAGCTATAGTTTCATATAACCTTGCTGGAGCATCTTTGCGTCGCCATTGTCCCGCTAGTTCAGCTGCTAATAAAGCATGGGCACGATGATAAATTACTTCCCAACCATTTGACGTAGCGTTGACAATCACAAGTTAATCTCCTGATTCTGAGTTTTGATTTTGAGTTGAATTAATTTCTGAAGTTAGAAATGTTGGGGTAGAAATTGAAGCAGCGATCGTTCTAACTTTTTCAGTGTTGCGGAATATTTATAGCTATAGCTATTTTCAATTGAGTGTAATAGCCAAATACTCAGCGAGAATTCCCGACTTCATTAGAAAAGTCGGGAATATTTTATTTTTGCTTGCTAGATGTAGCTAAACAGCCCAAAAATTGCTAAATAAGGTGGATAAATAACCCACTTGATGATTGGGATTTTTTCACAATTTCCCAATCATCTCTTTGCTCAAAATCAAGCTATGCAATTAAGAGTGGCTTTCGAGCGGATTAGCAATATATTTGAATGTTGGCTCAGAATTCCAAGGGCCACGCTCATCCTTACCATCTCCGTTTGTAGATAGATTGTAGTAGAGAGCGACAGTTTCATCTGGCTTAATATTACCAAAGAAAGGATCTGTCAACTTACCTAGTGAATCTAGAGCTTTCATAAACATCTGAGTATGAGAAATTTCTCGTGTTAACAGATGCACTAAAGTCTCTTGGGTTCCTTTGTCGGTTGCCAACTTAATCAATTCTTCGTAAGTCTGACGAGCGCCGGCTTCAGCTGCAACGTTAGCTCTTAAATCACGCACTACATCACCGCCCTCATTTAAGTAATTTGCAGTCCAAGCATTACCTTGGCTATCTAGAAAATGAGGCCCAATTCCTCGGACTGCAAAAAGAGTACTCTTGTAAGCCTCTGTTTGATCTACATTTTTAGTATGAGCCTCAATGAGTTTACCAACCATTTCTAAATGGCTGAATTCCTCAATGGCAATGTCTTGGAGCATATCTTTAATGCCAGCATTTTCGACATGGAATGATTGAACCCAATATTGAAGTGCTGCGCTAAGTTCTCCAGTAGCTCCGCCAAACTGCTCTAGTAGCAACTGAGCAAAACGAGGGTTTGGTTCACTAACGTTAACTGCGTGAATAGGCTCTTTTTTGTGAAAAAACATAGATTTACACTTCCCAAAATTTGGTGTTACAGAATGAATCAACTTATCTTTTAGTTTTTTTCCAGATAGAGCTAATTTGATGTTTTATAGCTTCTTAAACTGGTGAACTAGAAGACTGAATAAAATACAGTAGTTATCTCAGGGTTGATAACTGCCAATCAGCGGTTATACATTGCTGCTTCTTCTGATTAATCCCCACAAATAAATAGCAACAATTGCACCAAGCACAGCCACTAAAATACCAGGAAGAGTTAAACCAGCGCCAGCCGCAGTAATTTGCAGAGTTCCTGTTCTTAACAAGGTAAATAAACTTCCACCGACGAAAGCACCAATGATACCCAAAATCATTGTGGAGAGAATTCCGCCGCCTTGATAACCAGGATAGATAGCTTTAGCAATGGCACCTGCCAAAAGTCCTAAAACTATCCAAGCAATAATACTCATAACCGCCTCAACAATCTCACTCACTTAATATCTAAGTTATCAACTCTAATTCCAAATTCTTTCTACCAGATGGGGTAAATGCTAAATCCAAAAGTTATACAAAATAATTTATATCCCGATTGGATGAGATTTTACATTTTTTGCATCTTCATCTTAAACGAAAGTTTTTGCATTTTGTAAGCTAGAAGTTATTAAAAATATCTAATCATAGACATAATTATTGTCCGCAAAACTAAATGTTAATTAGCTACTCCATATATTCTCTTTTATCTCTATCTTAAGGCATAAAATTTGTATCTAACTTATTGGGGATGTATTAAAAGTATTTATTCATTCGACTTTTGATAATTTTCGTCGTAACTCATCATTAATTATCTATATAAATAAATAATTAACCAAGATTTTTGTTGCACATTTTTATTTAACAACTTTATTCCAATTGCCTTTTGACTGCCTATCCCGCTTGCAGTGCGCTTCATGCACCACACAAATAAGTTCAAACATCAAATCGGATTACTATGTTTTAATAATATCCCCTCAAATTTTATTTTTAAGGTAGATTGAGGAGATAATATGTGGTAAATATTTGCACAAGTGATATCAAATAGCGCGGGAGAACTTTGTCTCTCGCGTTCTTGTGTGAGTATCAAATATGACGGCAATGTTTCTTACTAGTAATCTACCGATGTCGGTAATCTGGATTTGATTTTTTGATAAACTGACTAGACCATCGGCTTCTAGTGGTTTTAACGCCTCTAGTTCCTCGGAAAAATATTCATCAAAACTGATATGATATTTGTTTTCAATATCTTGCTTATGAAGTTGAAAATGAGACATAATACCCATAATCACATCCCGTCTAATAATGTCATTCTGAGTGAGCTTGATACCTTTACTAACAGGTAAACTACCTGCTGCCAATGTCTGATAATAATCCTTTAACTCCTTGTGGTTTTGAGCATAAGCATCTTCTAACATACTGATGGATGTAGCACCAAAACCAAATAATTCTGTCTCGGCGTGGGTAGTGTAGCCCTGAAAATTGCGTTTGAGAGTACCATTACGTTGAGCGATCGCTAATTCGTCATTAGTTTTAGCAAAATGATCCATGCCAATAAATAGATATTGGTTATTCGTCAATTCTTCAATGGTCATTTTCAAAATCTCTAACTTTTCCTCGGCTGGGGGTAGCGCCTCTTGAGGAATATTTTTTTGTGTCGGTTTGAGCCACGGCACATAAGCAAAGTTAAAGACAACAATTCGATCAGGATCTAATTCAATCGTCTTTTTCAGCGTTTCTTGAAATGTCTCACGGGTTTGATAAGGTAAACCATAAATTAAGTCTACGTTCACACTTTCAAACTTAGCTTCTTTGATCCAACTCATGACATCAAAGAGCATTTCTTCTGGCTGGACACGATTGACAGCTACTTGAACTTGGCGATTAAAATCCTGAATGCCAAAACTAATGCGGTTAAATCCAATCTGTCTTAGAAATAAAATGTAGTTTTTATCGATATAGCGGGGATTAATCTCAATTGAGATTTCTGCTTGGGGATCAATGTTGAAATAGCGATTGATGTTTTTCCATAAAAATTCTACTTGGTGAGGCTCCAAGTAATTAGGAGTACCACCACCCCAGTGGATTTGCAGCACTTTTCTATCGGAATCGATTAAAGCTGCGGTGTTTTTGATGTCTTGAACCAAAGACTCCACATAAGGTTTAGCAATATTCTTGTTGTTGGAAATTACTGTGTTACAGCCGCAGAAGTAGCAAGCACTTTGGCAAAAAGGGATATGGAAATATAAAGAAAGAGGGGTTTTGCGTTGATTCGAGGCGGCGATCGCGGCCTTAAAATCAGTTTCAGTGAATGTTTCGCTTAACTCTGTAGCGGGCGGGTAACTGGTATATCTAGGTGCGCGAGTGTCGTACTTTTGAATCAGATCCAGATCAAACTTGACACCAGGTAATAGAAAAACCATTGAGTTGCTTTCCAATGAATGAAGGGGGATTGGGGACTGGGGACTGGGGACTGGGGACTGGGGACTGGGGATTGGGGATTGGGGATTGGTGGAGAGGGGAGAATTATTGAACAAGTTTCTTTGTAATGCCCAATGCCCAATCCCCAATTCCCAATAAAAATTAATTAGCCGCAGCTACTTCAGTGCTACCTGAATTCTGAGAACGAGTGAGGCTATTAAAGAGAACTTGACCGAGTGCTTTAATTAAACTTTCCTCTAATTCTTGAGCCATCTTTAAATTGAACCCAAAGGCATTATTGGCTTCTGCAACAATCCGTTCTGCTGTTATATCATCAACGGGTAATGCATTTAATGCCTGACGATACTTATCCTTAAATGCCTTTTTGTCAGGAATTTGCTCAAAGTTATAAAAGGATGTGCCTTCATACCCAGAAAGCTTCAGGGCTGACTGAGCAACTTTTTGTAGCATTTGACCCCCAGAAAGATCGCCCATGTAGCGAGTGTAGGCATGACCTAGCAATAAAGCCGGTTCACTAGCAGAAATTTCCCGAATGCGGTCAATATAGCTCTGGGCAGCAGGTGAGGCTGTAACTTGCTCTCTCCAATTATCCCCATAATAGAACACCATGTCTTTTTCGAGTGAGGATTGGCGATTAAGTTCAGGAAAGTAAACTGCACTAATCACAGGATGCTGTACATGGCTCTCCAATGCGGCTTCTAGTTCGCTGTAGACGTAATACAAGTTGCTTAAGAATTTAGCGAAGCAGTCTCTATCCACAACTCCTTGCAAAAAACATTTCATGAATGCCACATTTTCCGCTGATGTGTGGGCTTGTTGAGTTCCAGAGCGGAGTTTGATGGCTAGATTGCTACTCATTGTTGCTTCCTTCATGTTCAAGCGCAAGGTTTCTTGGCAGTCACCGATTCACGATGCCTACCACGACCAGCTAAAAAATTGTTATTCTAGGTTAGAAAGGATCTGCATCACTCTATCCACAACTGCCGATGCAAATCCCAGCTATTTTTATTTCTCCTAAGATTATTTAACTATTCATTCATATATAGCTATTAAGATATTCATATTTATTTATGTTTTTCTGATGCTCATATTCAGGCACATCCTAGTTGACTAGTAACAAAAATGGTTGTGAGATAGGCATTTAAACTCTTCTGAAACGATTGGGTGATAAGCGCTGAACTCGTGACTTATGGTCGTGAGTGTGCAGCTTGCAGAAATAAAACTTGATATAACTGGTAATTACATACATCGGCTCACCATCACATTGATCGTATCTCAGTGTCGGTTAACTGTAATAGATAGTATTTGATACTAGTTGATTGCCTTAGTGCTATTGAAGGAAAAATTTAACTTAATCTTATCCTTATTTTGATTTGTTCTTAGTTGTACTAAAACTTTTAATACAATATATTCTATTTAATTAGTATTAAATCTTCTATAAAAATCCAATTTAATTTTTGAAAAGCTTGTCTGCTATAGCTTTGAGTGATATAAATCAGAGCTTCAGTATACTTAATAAGATTAATACCGGATTCTTAAGAGTTCTATGTGATATTCTCAAAACAGATTTAAGGATTCATCTGACCGTTTGGTATGGCCCTCACTAAATCAGGATAAACTCTATGTATCGATTCCAGATCAGTGCATACACTCAAACGGGCGAATCCATTGGTCTGGTGGGTTCTACTCCAGAGTTGGGATTGTGGGATATTACTAAATGTGTTCATCTGCGTACAAGTGGCGATCGCTATCCTTTATGGTGGACAAATATTGACATTCAAGAGTCAGGCGATCAACAGAGAGTTGAATACAAGTACGTGCGGCTCGATGCAAACGGTAACGCAACATGGGAGAGCTTACTAGATACAAACCGCTGGATTCCCATTGATTTTAACAATGATGCCAACACAATTATTGTGGATGATGGCGCATTCGGTTATTTACAACCTTATCCGTTCGGATATATTGAGAACCCTGCTGTGAAAATACCTCTGGATGAAGAGTCTGAAGGTTTAAAAATCTTAGTCATTGGTAGTTCCGTTGCATTAGGTCATAAAGCCTGGTTTTTGCAAGGTTGGGTCTGGTTGTTGGCACAGGCTTTACAGCAAAAATATGGGCATAAACTTGTGAATGTGTCGGAGGTGGGGGCGAATGTCAGCAGAACGATCGCTCGATTCCCCTGGTTTGTCACCCCAGAAAAACCGGATATCGTCATCATTGCCCTATCTCTGGGTAACGAAGGGTTAGCTTACTGTTCCCCTCACGAACGGCGGGCGGTACAACGGCGGTTTGAAAGTGGCTTGCAGCAGCTTGTGAAAATGACGCGCGACATCGGAGCAATCCCCATTCTAGGCGGAGTCTATCCCAACGGTGATTATTCCCTGGAACATTACTCGCTGATCCGAGACACACACAAACGAATGCTCAGTTGGGGCGTACCTGTACTTGATTGGTTGGCAGCCGTGGATGATGGACAAGGACGATGGAAAGCGGGGACATCCTTCGATCCGGCTCACCCGAATACAGTCGGTCATAGCCTTATGTATCAGCAGATCGACCACCATTTATTCGATATCAACAAAGACGTATTAGCAAAAGAAAAACAACGCTTCCGGCAACCGAATGAATTCCCCATCTACTTTGATAATAGGGGCTTTCATGTCTCTGTGTGTATGGAAGAGAAGCATTTACGAATCGTTAATTCATCGGCATACAGCTACACGATCGCTCCCTATTGGCAAGAACTACAAACTGCACTGCAAAGTAAGGCTGGATTGATATCAGGTATTTACATTGCGAAGTCTGTCAAGCCGGGGACGCTCCCTTTCTTGGCTGTAGAGGATGGCGCGATCGCAACTACAATAAACATCCCCCCAAATACCGATTTAGAATATAGCGCCGCCTTCAATCTCTTTTCGCCGAACAACGTTTTATTCTATGACGGGCATTTGGGGATTTGGCAAGCAGATGAACGCCACCTCTGGATAATCAACGAATCGGACAGCGAGTACAACATTCAGCCAATGTGGACGGAAGTTTGTAACGCACTTCAAGCGATGCCATCGGGTGTTTATGAAGATCCGCTTTATCCCGATCTCCCGTTTCGCACGATGATGATTGGTAAGGATGGGTTAGAAAGCCGGGTGAAAGCACCACCTAAGTCTGCGGTGTTGTTCCAATACAAATGTGAGTTATCGGATATCAGCCGTGTGGCAATTCTTCCCCTTGGCGATCGCTGTGCCGTCCGCATGATGCTATATAAGATGGAATATGACGGCCCCGCCTTTCCCTTCGATCTGACGCGCACCACTAATATTGCAGATGTTGCGGATGCGATCGAACACGGTTTTGATGATATGTGGAACCCTGCTTTTTTGCACTACAGTCCCGATGCAGGTAGAATTTACCATAGTAAGTGGTCGGGTTTATCCTTTGCCCATGAAGTTGAGGAGACAGACGACCCAAAAAACGATATGTCTCCCGTCCATGAACGGATGCGTATTCGTTACACAGCACGCTCTGAAAGGTTTTGGTACGCATTGCGGCATTGCGACAAAGTGCTTTTTGTCCGCACAGGAATTAGCGATGCCTACGGCGGCAAGCTACGCGGTGGTGTGATAGATTTAGTCAACAAGCTGCAAAAACAATGCCAGGGGAAGCCATTTCATCTGTTGCTTCTTTCTCCCCAAAGCGGTGATGAATTTTTAGACCTTCCCAATGTACTGCATTACAATGTCGAGTTTAATCCCGATCGCATGTATGACGATTTGGGACACTGGATGTACTGCACAGAAGTTATGCGAGGAATTCTGGAATCTCTTGGTGTGTCCAGCAAAAATCTTTTCTGGTGTCCGCCAAAGATACCGAAGGGGTGGGAAATTAGGTAGGGGCGATCCGCTCAAGCCCTTTGACTCAGTGGTGGCTGGCGTTTTCTAGTATCTATTTTCAGAGAATTTTAGTTATCCTTGAATATGCAATATAAAAAAGATTGGCTCCAGTGATTAAAGCATTTTCATCCTATGACAGACTCCGGATCAAATGATAGCCCGGAATTACTTTCTGTAGCTCAAACTGCCAAGCTACTTGATGTAACTCGTCAGCGAATTCACGACCTAATTAAGAATGGTCAGATTATAGCTTGCAAACTTGGGCGTTACTATTACATAGAATTTGCTGAAGTAGAGAGGTATAAAAATCAACCTGCTGGAAAACCCTATCAGCCGCGTAGTACAACCTCTCAAAAAAACTCTATTGACTATTGACAACAGAGTTTCTATACTCAAGCTATACTAATGTACTAGAGGTTAAGTGAATGCTCCCCTTTCAAGCGATCACACCTGATGTTGCAACTCAACAAGAACTGCAACAGGTTTATATCAGTGAGCATGGCATACTCTACCAAGGAGACTGTCTTAAATTTTTGTCAGCTTTGGCAAATGATTCCGTGGATTTGGTATTTGCCGACCCACCTTTTAATCTCGGTAAAGAATATGGTGAAGGTATAAGCGATCAAATCAAGGCAGATCAGTATTTAAGCTGGTCGCAACAGTGGCTTGATGAAAGCATTCGCATACTTAAACCAGGTGGCAGCTTATTTATTTTCAACCTGCCCAAATGGTGTATAGAGTACGGCGCATACCTTAATCGTAAAGGAATGTGCTTTCGGCATTGGATTGCTTGCAGAATGCCAAAGGCTTTTCCTAGAGGTAAAAAAATGTCTCCGGCTCACTACGGACTGATCTATTATACAAAAGGGGAGCCAGCCGTTTTCAACAAAGTCTACACACCGATTCAACTCTGCCGACACTGTGGCAAAGAGATTCGTGACTATGGTGGGCATCGAAAAAGCCTCAATGAAAAAGGCATCAACTTAATGGATGTCTGGGATATGCCAGAAGATGTTTGGGAGGATGCCCCTGAAGCTTCCACTACTGAAGTTTTATGGACATTAACCGAGGAGATGTGGACTGATATTCCACCCGTTCGGCATCGTCGGCACAAAAAACGAGTTCCTAATGAGCTCGCTCCCATTATGCTGGAACGGATTATCGCAATGGCATCTGATCCAGGGCAGATTGTGGTCGATCCTTTTGGGGGTTCTGGTACTACATTTTATGCAGCAGAAAAACTACACCGTTACTGGATAGGTTCAGAAATTGGAGATACAGAGCCAGCAGTAGACCGCTTGACTGACTTGGCTAATGGAATTGTAGAGCAATGGGAATCGGCAAGGGGAAGCAAGAAATTGAAACAAGGCAAAACAACTGCATTACAACTGCCTATTCCTTACTCTACATAATTCATGCAGGAAAATTTAGACTAATGCACGACCATCTGTTCCTTTGGTAATCTTTGGTACATTGTCATCTAACCGATCGTGTTCAATCACAAAAATTGCCAGAAAACCCTCTTCAATACGGATTGCCCGCCAAATATCAAAGTATGGCTCTAGCTCTTCATAGTTGCCAATCCGATCAGTTAGATAAGGGTAGAGTTTTCTACTGGGGAGTACCAAGACAGCGCCTAAAAAGACACCCCGTAGTAATCCAAGACTCAGTTTATTGACTGCTCGATGGCTTGAAGAGATGTTACCCGTTTCCCACTCAAGCGCAAAAAGATATTTGTCAATGATCTTTGTTGCATCGACCTTTCCTGGCGATCGAGTTGCATAGTTAATCGAAGTTTCGAGACTCCATCCAAATTTATCTCTCAATGCAACCATGCAAGCATCTTTAATTGGCTTGACGCCATTACCGTGCTTTGTTGGATTAATTGTAAAACTGGATGTACCAGGAGGATGAACGATTAGAGAGATAGCATCACGAATTTCAGCCCTAATGATAGACCAATCGTTTGATTCTTCAAAATTCCCAATACTGATCAGAGAAACTTCTTGAACAATTTTCATATTAACTACTCATTGACTTAGCTATGCAAAAGTAGTGCAGGTTTGCCTATTTGTTGCAATTAAGGTTTGTTTCTACATCGTCTAACAAACAGATAACCTCGCGCTACACTCCCATAGTCAACTCAAAGCCAGCTAACTTTAAACTCCAAGTCTAATTGAGCGTTGACGATCGCTATCAGCAAAATAGCTCAACCACCGTCGGTTTAGTAACTTTCCCCATCGCATTGCGCGGTAATTCTTCAACTATCAAAATTTGGGTTGGCACTTTATAAACAGCCAATCGCTCTTTTGCCCAACTCCTGAAAGCTTGTAATGTTAAAGGTTGTGAACCTTGCAATACTAACGCGGCACAAACCCGTTCACCCCACTCTAAATCGGCAACCCCAACCACTGCACATTCTTGAATATTTGGATGGGTTCTTAGCACTTCTTCAATTTCTAAAGCTGAAACTTTATACCCTCCAGTTTTGATGATATCTACGCTCATCCGTCCCAGAATTCGGTAGTTGCCATTCTCCACTACGGCGGTATCTCCAGTACGGAACCAGCCATCTTGGAAAGCTTTGGCGGTTGCTTCGGGGTTTTGCCAATATTCTAGAAACACTCCGGGGCCTTTAACTTGGATCTCCCCTGGGGTTTCGCCTGGGACTAACTCTCCGTTCTCATCCACTAATCTTACTTCAACATGAGGTAGAGGTTTACCAACATATCCAGATAACCGCTCACCATGTAAAGGGTTTGATAGCGCCATACCAATTTCAGTCATACCATAGCGCTCAAGCAGAAAATGGCCGCTGATAGTCTGCCACTTTTCTAAAACTTGGACTGGTAATGCTGCCGAACCAGAAACCATCAGGCGCATCTTAGCACAGCCTTCTGACATCGTTTTTTGGCGTTCCTTAGAGGCTGTTTCCCAAGCAGTAATTAGCTTTACATAAATTGTTGGTACTGCCATAAATAGGGTTAAGTCACCATCACAAATTCGGTTCCAAACAGTTTCGGCATCAAATTTGCTCAAGATATGGCACTCTGCTCCAGCCCATAAAGCACAAGTCAGTACGTTAATAATTCCATGAATATGATGTAGTGGCAGGATATGTAAAATGCGATCATCCGATGTCCATTCCCAAGCGGTGTTTAAGCTAGTCACTTGGGCTTGAATATTTTGGTGAGTCGTAACTACACCCTTGGGTTTACCTGTTGTACCACTGGTGTAGAGAATTAAGCCGCGTCTCGTGATATCTATCTCTGGGAGGCGACTAATATTATGTGGGAGCGTTTCTGAGGTGAGGATAAATCGCAAATTGCGTTCTTGGGCGAGCGATGCCTGCGGCGGTAAACTACGCAGTATATCCTCAAAATTAGGATGAGCAATAATAATCGATGCTCCAGAATTAGTAATTACATACTCCAATTCTGGGCGTGGGTGGGAAACACACAGAGGTACAGCTATGCCACCAGCCCGCCAAATTCCCCATTGAGTGGCTACATACTCAAATCCAGGCGGAATGAGAAAGGCAACTCGCTGCTCTTGTAAATTTTCTGCATTTTGAAGAAGACTTGTTGCTATTTGACTGGAAGTGTGTAGCAAATCTCGATAAGTAAATGCTCCATCCGTTGTCACAATTGCTGTTTTTTCGTTATATTCTTCAGCACGAATAATCAATGGTAAATTCACGTTTATTTGCCGATTTAGGGTTGATTCAGTCTACTTAAAGAAAGTATATGTAGAAATCTGATTTAATTTGCTTCGCACCAACAGACTCAGATAAAAATCTTTTAATGAGTCGATAATCTTTTTATTAATAACTTTATAAATACTACAACCAACGTTGTTTTTTTGCATAGGTAATACTGCCAATTACAATTAATGCCATCATACAGATTACTACAGGATAAGCCCAAGGTTGTTCTAATTCCGGCATATATTTGAAGTTCATACCATAGAAACCAGACAGAAAAGTGATTGGTAGAAATATGCTTGAGAGGATAGTCAGGCGATTAATTCGTTCACCTGTTTTACTAGCAATATTATCGCGTTGAATTTCCATCAATTCTGACATCCAGGCTCTTATAGCTTGATATTCTTGCCAGAGTTTATCAACGTGATGAACCAATTCTTGATTGAATAGTTCTTTTACTGGCTGGCCTATCCATTGGAAATCTTCATTATCCATAATAGCCATAAGTAACTTGATGCTTTGAAAATTACGGCGTCCAGAACGAGTAGATTGCCTCATTGTGGCAATTTTTTGGTACGTTGATTCATCACCAGAATTGTCTAAAACTTCATCTTCTAAATCATCAAGTTTTCTAGAAATATAGGTAAAGACAGTTTCGTAATTATTCAAAATATCTTTAAATATGAGATAAAAAAGATAGTCGATGCCGCATTTTTGAATATCTAGAGTTCGCTTTTGGAGATTATTAGCTAAAATACTTAAAATTTTGAGTTCTGTGATTTCAAAAGTTATGATAAAATTATTTCCAACTACAATGTTGCCACGTACAACCTCAAACTCATTATTTTTGATTTGAGAACTTAGGATTTCATAGCTGTCAAATAAACAATCTTCTACGTCTTCATCAATTCCTACAGGGGAATGGTTGAAAATCATGTTAACACGAGATGGATTTAGTCCAAAGTGCTTGATAATTTTGGCTGTTCCAGTGCGATCGCGGAAGTGAATACAACGCAACCAAATATTATAAGAACCATCAATTCTTTTCAGTACCGTATCGACATCTCTATGGGTGAAGATTTCCAGGTTATCTGGATGAAAAGTCAGGAGAATTAGCATATAGCAATCCTAATTGAGTCGTAATAAAATACTGTGACTCATGGTAATTAATCAGGACTTTAGTCCTTGTTTTATAAGCACTTTAGTGCTTACTACAAACCATCAAAACTAGTTTGATAAAGTAATAGTTGTAAATTTGTAAAGTAAAACACATTTAAATAGCACAATCACTCTCTAAGAGTTTTGACTGTTGATAGTCAACACTATATTGAGTGGTGACTCAATTTTTTTCTATTTTCCCAGATTTCGGGCGCGTAGTTGGCGCTGGCGCTGAATTATTTTGCAGAATTGCAATTTCCCGCCGTGCATCTTGATAACTATCTTGTTCCCCTTGCTGTTGGAATAGTTTTGCAGCTTTTTTGAAGTCTGCGATCGCACCTGGTTTATTTTTCTGCTTGGTGCGAATCACGCCCCGGTTATAATAGGCTAAGGCATTGTTAGCATTAATTGCGATCGCTCGTGAATAATCCTGATTTGCAGCTTTTTTATTTCCCAGTTCGAGATAGGCGTTACCACGGTTATTGTAAGCTGCTACATTATTAGTATCTAGTTTTAGTGCTGCGGTGTAATCTTCAATAGCACCTTTATAATCTCCAAAAGAAAAGCGGTGAATACCTCTGTGAATATAAGCTGCAATAAATTTCGGGTCTATCTGTAAAATAGTATTGTAATCTTCAGTCGCTTCTACATTATTTCCCAGATCGCTGTAAATATCACCACGATTCAGATAAGCTTCTATGTATTTTGGATTGATGTTGATTGCATCTGTGTAATCTTTAATTGCTTCATTTTTTTGTTTATTAATAGATTGAGTTAAACCCCTTTGATAATAAGCTTTGGCATCACTAGGATTAATCTTAATTACTTTATCAAAATCTTGGATTGCTTCAAGTCTTTGTTTGAGACGACGGCGAAAGATACCTCGTTGCAAGTAAGCTTCGGTATATTGAGGTTTAAGAGCGATCGCTTTGCTAAAATCTTCAATTGCACCTTTATTATCCTTCAATTGAACACGAGCTAATCCTCGCCCATAGTAAGCATAAGCATCTTTAGAATTTAACTTAATTGCTTGAGTATAATCTGCGATCGCTTCTTTGTATTTGCCTAATGCCGAAAAAGCAAATCCTCGGTCAAAATAGGCATTAGCATCTTGAGGATTAAGCACAATAGCTTGGCTAGAGTCTGCTTGTGCTTGCTCGTAGTCTCCTAATCGATAATAAGCATCACCCCGCCTATTATAAGCTAAAGCGTTTTGCGGATCTAATTTAATAGCCTGATTGAAATCTTCAACTGCTCCTTCATAGTTTCCTGACTCATATTTATTTACTCCCTCTTGGTATAATGTCTTTTGAGCATCACTCACAAGTTTTGGCGATCTCAATTGCCACGCTGCAACACTAAGGGTAATACATCCAGCTATCCCTGCTAGAACTAGTAATAATTTTTTCTGATGCTGTTTTTGTTGATTGTCATCAACATTTATGAACTTTTTCAGGTCGTCTAAAACTTCCGTTGCATACTGGTAGCGCTTACGGTAGTCAAAACGCACCATCTTATTAATAATTTTTGCTAATCTTCTGTTAACTTTGAGATTTTTATCGCGCCAAACTATTTCACCAGTCAGCTTATTTTTCTGACTTCGTAAATTAGATATTTCCTTTGTAGGTAAACCTTTCAGGGCTGCGATCGCAACGATACCTAAAGCATATATATCACTGTTGTATTTGAGGTTGCCGTTAATTTGCTCTATAGGCATATACTCGGAATTGTCAACAGTATTATCGATCGCTTCATTAAAAGTACCCAAATTAATCAAAACTAACTTTTTATCTGATTCCCGACGAATAATATTTGCTGGTGTAATATTCCGATGAATTATGCCATAGCTATGTACAACGACCAAAGTTTCTAATATCTCTGACAAAAGACTAATTACTTGGTCTTCCTTGAGAAGTTCTCCCTGGATAATTTCGTCAGTTAAAGGATTACCAGTTATGAATTCTTGGACTAGATAAAATTCTTCATTTTCTTCAAAAGAAGCAATGAGCTTTTGAATTTTATCGTGTTTTTGTCCGAGTTTTTCTAAAGTTGCTGCCTTATTCGTAAATAAGCGGCGTAGGATTGTTAAAGCTTGAGGATTGCTATTAGTAAGAGATAACTGCTTTACTATAAATTCTTTACCATTAAGATTAACATCTTCAACTAGATAGGTTTTCTCTTTTTCCCCATCATTGAGAATTTTTAGTATTTGATAATGTCCATCTAGTAAATGACTATTCATCAATATAAATTATAGTCTGATAAATTGTTCGATTATAGCTTACGTGTTATTACTCCTGCTTTTAAAATATAAATATTTATTATTAAGCAACTTCAAATGAGATCGAGGTGTGGGCTGCTACGGCGTGTATATTGCAAAGTCCCTCTCCCAAGAAGCTTGGGAGCTACGGTGTATACACAAGTCTGAAATAGCTGAGTAACCAAGGTTTTACCCCACCCTAACCCTCCCCTTATAAAGGGGAGGGAACTAGATTTCTGTTTCCCCCCTTTATAAGGGGGGATTAAGGGGGGTAAATCCAGGGTTTTGGTGTACACTGTAGCCCAAGCTTAGGAAAGGGATTTAGGATGAAAGCTCATTGATTCAGGTTTTACGCTGGTACGACAAATTTCTCGCTACCAGCCAGTTCAAAGGCTGCATGAATGGCTTGCAAAGCTTTAACACCTTGCTCTTGCGCCACAACACAACTAATTTTGATTTCTGAGGTGGCAATCATTTGAATGTTGATTTGTTGTTGAGCTAAAGCTTCAAACATTTTAGCGGCAATACCTGGTTGTCCTACCATACCTGCACCGACAATACTCACTTTAGCGATCGCACTATCTAAAACAACTTCACCCCATCCTAACTCTGCCGCTACTTGAGTAAGCATTTTTTTGGCACTTTCCCCATCTATGCGCGAGACTGTAAAGGCAATATCTCGTCTGGGAACACCATCAATCACCCGGCAACGCTGAGATTGGATAATCATATCAACGCTGATATTATGCTGCGCTAATAATCCAAACAACTTCGCCGCCATCCCCGGACGATCTGGCAATTGGCGAATAGCAAGACGCGCTTGATTCAAGTCGAGGGCGACACCGCGAACGGGAGGTGGAGAGTGAGGAGTTAGGAGTGAGGAGTTAGGAGTAAGAAATTCTCCCCTGCTCCCTGCTCCCTGCTCCCCTGCCTCAATCTCAAAGGCGGTACGGAGTGCTAAGACGGCGCGATCGCATTCTGCGGCATTGACTACACAACTTACTTTCACTTCGCTGGTGGAAATCATTTGAATGTTCACGCCAGCTTCAGCTAATGTGGCGAACATCTTTGCAGCTACCCCAGGACGGCCAATCATTCCTGCGCCTGCGATGCTAACTTTGGCAATGTTATGTTCTACCATTACCTCGGCTTCGTCAAACTTGGGGTTAGATTGATTCCTCAGTGCTGGGGCGATCGCTGTTGCTACTGCTTCTGCCCGTTTTAATATTGGTGTTGTCACAGTGAAGGCAATGTCATTACTGTTACCTTCATGAACTGACTGAATAATCAAATCTACGTCTACTTTTTGCCGAGAAATTTCGCCAAATAACCTAGCTGCCACACCTGGTTTGTCGGGTACGCGCAACAAAGCGACCTTCGCTTGGTCAGTGTCAAATTCTACATGATCTACTGGACGGGCAATTTCTAGATTGATTAGCGATCGCCCTTGGGGTTTGGCTGATGTCACCCAAGTCCCTGGTTGATCTGTCCAACTAGACCTAACTACCAGGGGAACACCATAGTTACGGGCAATTTCCACAGCACGGGGATGCAGCACTTTTGCGCCCAAACTAGCTAATTCCAACATTTCATCGCAGGTGATGGCATCCATCAACTGGGCTTCGGCAACTAAGCGGGGGTCTGTAGTGAGAATACCTGGAACGTCTGTATAAATTTCGCAAAAATTCGCTCTTAATGCGGCTGCGATCGCCACTGCTGATGTGTCAGAACCACCGCGCCCCAAAGTCGTAATTTCCATCTCTCCGGCGCTGGATGTGCCTTGAAAGCCTGCTACTACAACTACTTTACCTGCATTTATGTGGCGAGTTAGGCGAGTAGTTTCAATATGCAAAATCCGAGCGCGGCTGTGTTCAGCTTCAGTAACAATTCCTACCTGAGCGCCAGTCATGGAAATTGCGGGTTGTCCGAGTTCCTGCAAAGCCATACTGAGTAAGGCAATAGTTACTTGTTCGCCTGTGGAAAGCAGCATATCCATTTCCCGGCGGTTAGGATTTGGAGAAATTTCATTAGCTAGTTTGACGAGTCCATCGGTGGTTTTGCCCATTGCTGAAACCACTACTACCAGAGAGTTTCCAGCTTGGACAGTTTTATAAACACGCTGTGCGACAGCTTGAATGCGTTCCACTGAACCGACAGATGTACCACCGTATTTCTGAACTATGAGCGCCATAACTTTTTTTTAATCAATTGTGCCTGTTTTCATCAACGCTTCCACCTGGTTAGGAAGCCTTCAAGGCTTATCAGTTATATAGTTTACTAAATATTGCGTCGAATACCCTATCATAATCAAATCTGGGTAATTAGTTATGATTCTCACAGTCATTGCACCCCACCCCTTAATCCCCTCCCCGCTTNGCGGGGAGCAGGGTGGATTAATTGTCGAGAGAGAAAATATAACATGGAAGAATGATTCCTTGAGAAAAAGACCAAAACCAGAGGAAAGTTGGGAATGAATTTAATCGAAGCAATTCAAGGGGTTCCCGATTATCGACATGCCAGAGGGATTAGACATAGACTTTGGATAATACTAACTATAGTTTTGTTAGGTAGTTGCACAGGATATTGGGGATATAAACCTTTAGCTGAGTTCACTAAAAATCATCGATTATCCCTAATCAAATTATTAGATTTATCTCCAGATATTCAATTTCCGTCAGCATCAACATTTAGAAATATCATGATGTCTATTGATTTTCAGATATTAGCTGAACTGTTTAACGTCTGGGCAGAAAATAGTTTGCCAATTAATCACAAAGAATTATTTGCCATCGATGGTAAATGTATTAAAAGTACTGTCACAGGGGGAAATAAATCTTATCAAAACTTTGTGAGTATCGTTTCAGTTTATAGTCATCAGCAAGGATGGGTAGTCAGACATCAAGCTATGGAGAATCACGCTCATAGTGAGATTAGTGTGGTAGAAGAGCTAATTAAAACACTTTCTGGGTATCATGTCGTGATTACAGCAGATGCGCTACATTGCCAAAAAAAACTGTTGAGTTAATTATTGAGGGAGAAAATGACTACATTATTACTATTAAAGGAAACCAGCCAAATCTGCTGAAAGTAGCTACTGAGCTAGCTGAATCCTCAATCGCTATCGATACCAATCACCATTATGAAAATTTGCATGGACGAAAGACCACTCGTCAAGTCAAAGTCTATCCAATTCCATCTGAGTCATTACCTGATTGGGTTGCCGCTAAAAGTTTAGTTGAGGTTAACAGACATGGAACTCGACCTCAAGGAAAGAAAAGTCGTCGTCAGATTGTTGATTATCATGAACGACACTTTTATTTGAGTAGCTTAAATTGTTCAGCCTCAAAATTCGCTCTCCTTATTCGTGGCCATTGGTCAATCGAAAATCAACTTCATTGGGTCAAGGATGTAACTTTAAATGAAGATAACTGTATTCATACTGGCGGTTTTTCACCAGCTAATTGGGCGATGGTCAGACAGTTTTTAGTTTCCCTCGCTCGTCAGTTACATTGTCGGACTCTTCCTGAAGCGTTAAGGCTGATGGCTAACCAACTTCAAATGATTTTTGATGCGCTATTTGAGCACTTTGACTTCTCTTCCAGAATACCTATGAGTCCAACGGTCGAGTCAGAAAACTTTTTCTCTCTCCACAATTAATCCACCCTGCCTCCCCGCTTGCGGGGAGGGGAGACAAAGCACAGCTTTGGCGGGGTGGGGTTCTTCGGATTTAATTAAGTAATTAAGCAAAAATGAGATCATAATTATTCAAAAACTACATCTTCGTAAAGTGCTGCCATCGTTTCCTCAAAATCCACGCTGTTGAGTCGAAATGATTGATGCTCTGCTGTGTAGGATTGTAAAACCCATAACCCTTGCTCATTGCGGCGAAAACACTCAACTCGCTGACGTTTTGTATTAATTAAAACATATTCTTGCAGACTTTCGAGTGTTTGATAATCGGCGAATTTGTCGCCTCGGTCAAAGGCTTCGGTAGAATTAGATAAAACTTCGATAATTAAACAGGGAAATCTTTTATAACCTGGGGTTTCTCGATCTCGTTGATCGCAAGTAACCATCACATCAGGATAATAAAAGCGATTCAGAGATTCGATTCGGGCTTTCATGTCAGCCATGTAAACACGACAACCAGAGCCGCGCACATGATTACGGAGGAACGTAGCAAGGTTTCCAGCTATGGTTACGTGTGCATCAAGCACCTCAGCCATTGCATAAATATAGCCGTCTATATATTCATGCTTGATATCGCTCTGTTCCTCCATTTGGAGGTATTCTTCAGCAGTAAGATAGTTTTGTTGGGGCGAGGCTATTATCATAAGTTGAAACTTTAATTTATGAATATAGGCTTTATTCTAGCGGTTACTTACTTTCATCATCTTGATATTCTTTGATTTTGGCATATAAGCTGGCAACCGTTTCTTTAGCAAATAGTTTTTCTTTAACTTGCAAATAGTCACCTTGACTTAGTTTACAAGCTGCCCAAAACTTCATTACCTTCGATGGTTCTAAATGAGTGAGCAAAACCTGCATAACTTCTTGTAAATTTTCTTGTTCGTTAATAACTTTAATTTCCATTGTCTACCTCAAAAATAAAATTAGTTGGGTTGATCACCAAAAGCGATAAATCTTGGCATCGGTTGATTAATCTCCGATCGCAAGTAACAAAATAATTACTTTGGGAAGCCTCTGCACAAGCTACATGAAGTGCATCGATAGGTTTAATTCCTTGTTGTTCTAGTTGTTCTCCTCTCACTCTAATATTTTCATCTACTAATACTCTCAAGACAGCTATTTGTAAATATCGCTGCATCGATTGCTGATTTATAATAAAAGGGTTACGGCTATTTTCATATTCTAGAACTGAAGAACTAACTAATTCTATTAATCTTGCCTCCACCATTTGTAAAATTAAGATGATAGCTTGTGTTTCTAGAAATATTTTTGGCTGTGTTTGGTCGTCAAACGGACGATTATAAATACTGGTATCTAGATAAACCCTGGTCATATAGCTTTTTTACAACTTTCTCTCAAGAAAAGCGTAGGCGTAGCCCGTCGTAGACATCGCCTCTAGCAGTGCAATCCACGCGTAGGCGTAGCCCGTCGGAGACATCGCTCGTAAATTTACACTTCTTTTCTAGAGCATCGCCAGCTTTCGGCTCAATGATATACCAAAATGAATGCGTGAATTACTCAAATAAGTAAGCAAACTGGGGTTTGAGTAAGTAAAAGCTGCTTTTGCTTGCGGAAAACACCAAAATGAGTAAGCAAACTGGGGTTTGAGAAAACAAAAGCTTATTTTGAGAAAGTCAAAGCTCATTTTGCTTGCGGAAAACACCAAAATGAGAAAGCAAACTGGGGTTTGAGTAAGTAAAAGCTTATTTTGCTTGCGGAAAACACCAAAACGAGAAAGCAAACTGGGGTTTGAGAAAGTAAAAGCTCCTTTTGAATAAGTAAAAGCTCATTTTGAGTAAGTCGAATGGCATTTTTACTTAGTTCAATATGAATTTTAGTCTAGGCGATACCTTTCCTTCGGAACGCTACGCGAACGGTGAGCTTCTCTATGAGACGCTTCGCGAACGCTAACGCACTTTTCAGTTTTATTACGGTACGCTTTGCACAAAACTAGCTTATTCTGGATTTTGGGAGAGGCGATCGCGTAGATATGCTAAATTTTCACGCACAGTAACAGTATTAGGATGATTTGCGCCTAACCGTCGCTCCAAAATATCTAATGCTTGAATGAAAAGGGGTTCGGCTTCGCTGTATCTTCCTTGGGATTCATAGAGTCCAGCCAGATTGTTGAGGGTTTGTGCAACATCAGGATGTTCCTCTCCAAACAAGCGTCGCTTTAGTTCTAAAGCTTGCAAGTAGAGGGGTTCAGCTTCGCTGTATTTTCCTTGAGAGTTGTAGAGTTCCGCCAGATTGTAAAAGCTAGTAGCAACATCAGGATGTTCTTCACCCAGCAAGTGTCGCCTTAGTTCCAAAGCTTGCATGAATAGGGGTTCGGCTTCGCTATATCTTCCTTGGGAATAGTAAAGTACTGCTAGATTGTTAAGGGTTTGTGCAACATCAGGATGTTTTTCACCCAGCAAGTGTCGCCTTAGTTCCAAAGCTTTTTGGTACAAGGGTTCGGCTTCGCTGTATTTTCCTTGGGAATCATAGAGTCCCGCCAGATTGTTAAGGGTTTGTGCAACATCAGGATGTTCTTCACCTAGCAAGCATCGCCTTAGTTCTAAAGCTTGCAGGTACAGGGGTTCAGCTTCGCTGTATCTTCCTTGGGAATAGTAAAGTACTGCTAGATTGTTGAGGCTTTGTGCAACATCACGATGTTCCTCACCCAGCAAGCATCGCCTTATTGCCAAAGCTTTCTGGTACAAGTGTTCGGCTTCGTTATATCTTGCTTGGGAACGGTAGAGTGCTGCTAGGTTATTGAGGCTTTGTGCAGTATCGGGATGTTCCTCTCCTAGCAAGCGTCGCCTTATTTCCAAAGCTTTCTGGTACAAGGGTTCGGCTTCGTTATATCTTCCTTGGAATTTATAGAGTGCTGCTAGGTTGTTAAGGCTAAGTGCAACATCTAGATGTTCCTCTCCCAGCAGGCGTTGCCTGAGTGCCAAAACTTGCAGGTAAAGGGATTCTGCTTTGTTATATCTTCCTTGCAAGTGGTAGAGATTAGCCAGATTATTGAGGTTTTGTGCAATATCTGGATGTTCTTCTCCCAGCAAGCGTCGCATTAGTAACAAAGCTTGTTGATATAGGGGTTCAGCTTCACTGTATTTTCCTTGGAAGGTATAAAGAATAGCTAGATTGTTGAGGCTAAGTGCAACATCAGGATGTTCTTCTCCCAACAAGCGCCGCGTTAGTACCAAAGCTTGTTGATATAGGGGTTCAGCTTCGCTATATCTTCCTTGGGAATTGTAGATATTAGCCAGATTGTTGAGGCTAAGTGCAACACCTGAATGTTCGTCTCCTAGCAAGTGTCGCCTTATTTCCAAAGCTTGCTGGTACAGAGGTTCGGCTTTGCTGTATTTTCCTTGACAACGGTAGATTGCTGCCAGATTGTTGAGGCTAGTAGCAAAATAAAGATGTTCCTCACCCAAGCGTTGTTTAGTTATTTCTCTGCACTTTTTACACCAAGGTAAAGCCTGATCATACAAACCCTGACCACCGTAAAACCAGGCATTACCAATAAAAGGCAAAGTTAAATCATCATCGCTGACGTATTGAATAAGATTGTTCGCTACTTCAGCTATATGAGGTATTGCAGGTGTAGCATCGGTAATTTGGTTAAGGGTGGGAGTTTCAGGAATCTCGTCGGCAATTTCTACCATTATCCGACAAAGCGATCGCTTTAATTCTTCCACTTGACTGAACTCAGCTTGCTTGAGTTGAAAAAATTCCCGAATGAGTTGATGTAGTTGGTAGCTGTCCTCACCTTGAAGCAGATGCAAACTCTCTAACTCAACTCTGCTATCTTCCAACTGTTCAGCATCTTTCGTCGTTTCTACACTTTCTACCAGTCTCCAGGGAATAGGAGCTAAAGCAAATAAACTCAATAAAACACCTAACTCCTTGGCATCATTACTTAATTCTTCCCAACTTAACTCAAAAGCTGCAATCACACCCCGCTTAACATTTAGCGTCCAAGTACGGTCTTTTTCATCCAGCGCTAAAGCTTTATGACTTAACGCCTTCCCTTTTGCGTCCAACCGTTGCACCATTTCCGCCAGAGAGATTCTCCGCTTTTTCACATACCTCCCCACCAAATTCAGCGCCAAAGGCAAACAACCTAAACGCTGACAGATTTCTTTGGCATCTTCTAATTCATGTGCGACTTTTTCTGCTCCCACCCACTCTTGTAAAAGTTCCAGTGCTGCGGACTCACTTAAAACATCTAGAGTAAATGACTGGGGAAAATCTAACTGTAACCTGGTGGTAATTAGCAGCTTAAAGCGGGGTGATTGTGGTGGTAAATATTGCTCTACTTTGGGGAAATCGTTGACATCATCCAGCACTACCAACACATCCCCATCGTGCCAGTGTGACCAACAGAAATCAACTTTCTTTAGGAAATCCAAATCTTCTGGTAGTTTTAGTCCTAACTTGGCTATGGCAAACTCCAATATCTGAAGCCCAATATCTTCATCTCTAGCGCGTAACCAACAGATACCACCTGGGTAAGTGTTGAGTAGCAGGTGAATCAGTGCATACTCAATTGCTAACTCTGTTTTCCCGACTCCTCCCATACCCTCAATAGCAGCAACTACCACTTGAGAACTGTGTTGTAGTCTTTCGTGCAGATGTACTAAAGTCTCAGCACGTCCGACAAACTTGACTATGCTACCACGAGGAATATTTTGAGGAATTTCTTTAGGCTTAAAAGATTCGTGCTGATAAATAAAGACCAGCAAATTGTCGATTATTGTTTGGGTAATATTGCCTGTAGTCAGATTGCCGCCTACTTGTACATTCTGAAGAATGCTCTGGAGAATTTCTTCTGGGCTGCGATTTTCGCTCATGATTTTAGGCTTTCATATTCACATTACCAAGGTCAAGATCGTCGCCAAATTTAGCATCAACCACCGCTTCTTGATTCACTGAACCGTCTCTTGTTGCTCCTAAATTTATATCGCCGACTTTAGCCTTACCTTTTACCTCAACTCCCTTGAGAACAATTTGATTAATCGTTTCGTTTGATTTAAGTTGCGTCATTAATTCTTGTAACCGATTGGCAAAGGCTTCATCTTCCTGCATTTGTGTTTCCAATTCATCTTGGAACTTTGCGGTATTCTTTTCTATAGGATTTTCTTGCGCTCGTGTCAGTAGTCCTTCAGTTCCCGCAGTTTGGAACTTTTCACGAATAGCACTCAAGAGTTGAGCAACTTTTTCTGAAATACCTTTTCCTAAAGCTTTCCCACTTTCTTTGAGGGCTTCTGAGAAAATAAGAGTTGCAATTCCAGCCGCCGTCAGTGTTATAGGTTCCATAAATTTAGTAAATTAGTAATGAAATACGACATCGCACAGGAAAATACAAATGCAGTTATGTCTATTTCGCAAATATATAACACACATTTAGCAATTAACCCCCATATCACGCCTTGCAATCAATTACAAGGCTAATAGCCCAACTCCACTTTAGTGGACTAAAACTTCTCAGTCTTCTTTAGAAGACTTTAGCTATTAGCCATAGGTTTTTAACCTGTGGCGGGTAATGCAACAGATGCAATATCTCAGACTTACAGACTTGAGTTTAATAGGTTTTAGATGAGCGATGTCTCCGATGGGCTGTTTGCTGACGCAGTTGCTGTCAGTGATGCTGGCTGTTTCTAAGAGGATGTTTGAAAAGTATTTTTGGTAACATCAAAGCCTCGGAAACCTAACCCCCCTAGCCCCCCTTCCCTAAGGGAATGGGGGTTTCAAAGCCTCTCTCCGCTTCGGGGAGAGGTTTGGAGAGGGGTTTTTAGTATACATACTTTGCGACTTTTCAAAGATCCTCTAACTGCCCTTTTAAGATTATTCATTATTTTAAATTCCCCGTTTAAATCTAATTTCATATATTCCCAGCAAACCTGCGGCTACTAGCAAAGGTAAGAAATAATAGACTCCCCGATAAGCTAACATTGAACCCAAAACTGCCGCCGCCGAAACTTTTGAGGAGAGAATCAGCAAAATTATAGTTTCAAATACTCCCAAACCACCGGGTACATTACTAACCACACCTGCAAACATCGCTAGTAAATAAATTCCTAAAAAGTCTAGATATGACAAAGATATATTGCTAGGAAGTAAAACATAAAGAACTGCTGCCGCAAGAATCCAGTCAAAACTAGAAATTGCTATTTGAGCCAGGGAGATTTTCAAAGAAGGAAATCGGAATTCATTTCCACGAATTATTAATGGTTGTTTAATAAAAATACTTCCTAGTAAATAAACCGCAACTAATAGTAGAAAAATTACGCCGATGGGACGCACAGTAGCAAAAGGTAAATGTAATTGAGTAGGAATCTTCAAGGGATTGATGAGGAACAAGAAACCTGCAACGGCAAACATCCCCAACCAAAAGGTAAAATTGGCGAAAGCAATGACTTGAGCGATCGCAACTGCTGACACTCCCCAAGTTGAGTAAAATCGATAACGGATAGCACTGCCAGTCAGCAAGGCAAAACCGATGGTATTACTAAATGCAGAGCTAATAAAGTTAGTGAAAGCTATCTTATTCCAACTTAAAGAGCGATTAATGTAGTTAAAACCTAAGATATCGTACCCAATCATCACTAAATAGCCCAAAGCTGTCAGCCAAATTGCCCAACTTACGCGGCTTTTGGGAATAACAGCTAGAGAGTTGAGGATATCACGATAATTATACTGACGTAATTCGTTTGCGATCGCCCACAGGGAAAGCAGCAGCAGCAACAAGCCAAACAAAGAACTGAAATTGAGTCGCAGCTTTTTAAGCATCATCAAGAAACTCATCCTAAGTCTTGACTTTTAATTTACAACCAGTCGTAAAGTTTCCATCTTGTTGACACAGCGTTGACATATCATTTGCATAAACTTTTGAAGGCAAGCAACGACTAACTACCCCATGCCAAATGCCTTTCAAAGATGAACTACAAACAATCTAAAATTCTCTTGCTATTTTCAGTATTAGCCCTAGTTGGCTGTAATTTCTCCCAAGGTGTCGTCGCAAAACCACCGCAACAGCAGGATTTACAAACAAAGCCTTCCATTCTTCCAACCCAGCGCAATACTAACAACTCAGCGACTCTCCTAACCTATAAAATTGAAACTTACGATAGTCAAGCAATGGGTGCAAGTCGCACTTATGGCGTTTCTTTACCTCCTGGATATGAGCAAAACCCAAAACAAAGGTATCCTGTAATCTTTCTCCTCCACGGTGGACATGGTAATCCCAGTGATTGGTTTATTCAGAATAAGGGACAAGCTCTCAAGACTGTAGAACAACTTTATACTACAGGTAAGTTGCCACCCAGCATCATAATTACACCAGATGGCAACGACAAACGCGGCTCTAGTCCCTACCGAGATCCCGAATATATCGATGGCCCTAATGGTAAAGTCTCTACAGCCGTAGGCGATGAGTTAGTAAAAGTTGTGCAAAGCCGTTATCGTACACTAACTAATCCAGATTTTTGGGCGATAGGTGGTTTATCTTCTGGTGGTTGGGGAGCAATGAATGTGGGATTACACAATTTGGATCGTTTCTCGATTTTATTTAGTCATAGTGGTTATTTTAATGATAAAAGTGGCCCAGCGAATAGCCCAATATTTTATATTAAAACCATTCCCAGACAAGCTCAAAAAAGGTTGAAAATTTATCTAGATTCGGGTACATCAGATATTGATGAAATCAGGGAAGCAGAGCGATTTAGCAAAGCACTAAATCAACTGAAAATTTATAATTCATTTCGTGAGTTTCCTGGCAGTCATACTTGGCAATACTGGCGGAAACATTTAGCAAATTCATTGACATTTGTCGGCGAACAATTTCGAGCTTCTGAAACAGCAAATATGGCTGATAATTCAAATATTAATCAAAAAAAGTAATTGAAATAATTAAAAATCCCTATGATCGATAATACTACTTTGCAAAACCGTTGATATTTAAACATTAATGTGAAAAACTCTACTGCAATTTCTCAGCAGATTAATTATAGTAAGTTCTAACGGAGGTGATTTTTTTAGCTGTAAAAGAATATGAAGATTTATAAATTGTTAATTAGCTTAGTAGGAGCGATCGCACTTCTTACTACTGCTGGTTATTATTATGTATTCATCTTAGGCGCGCCACAACTAGACCCACCCAAAAAAGAGGCAAATACTGGGCTAAAGTTTCAATTAGCAACCTTCAACTCCCAAGCGATGGGTGCAGTCCGTAACTACGGCGTGATTTTGCCCCCTAGCTATAGCAAAAATCCGCAAAAGCGCTACCCTGTGATATTCTTACTACACGGTGGTCATGATGATGCTCGTGCTTATGCTAATAAATATGCACTCTTAGACGTGTTGCATGAACTTTATCAAAGTGGAAAATTACCGCCATCGATTGTGATTACACCTGATGGTAATGATAATCGCGGTTCTAGTCCTTTATACGACCCCGATTACTTTGATGGACCGAATGGCAAAGTGGGAACTTTGATTGGTTCAGAATTAGTACAAGTTGTCAAGTCGCGCTACCGCACTTTGAAAGAACCCCAATTTTGGGCGCTAGGAGGTCTATCTTCTGGAGGATGGGGAGCATTTAATATTGGATTACGCTATCTCAACAACTTTCAGATTTTGTTTAGCCACAGTGGTTACTTTACTGATGAGAGCGGTTCACAAAATAGTCCTCAACAAATTGTCCAACAGCTAACGGTTCAAGATAGGAAGCGATTGCGTGTTTACCTAGATGCTGGTTTGAACGATATTAATTTACTAGCTTCTACCAAAGCCTTCAACGAAACATTAAATAAATTAGGCATTGCTCACGTATTTTATGCATTTCCCGGAGGTCATGGTTTGTCTGGTGCTAATGTAGGCTGGAACTACTTTCACAAACATCTTAAAGATTCACTCTCCTATGTCGGAGAACAGTTTAAACAATTAGGAGTTAAGACTTAAGAGTTTTAACGCCAAAACAAATGACAAATACTTCTCTACGTTCGCGCAGCGTGTCGCAGACAGAGGCTGCGCCAACGGCTACGCGGTAGTTGAATCTCGACTTCGCTCGATTTCCGCGCAGTCGAAACTCAGTACAAGTGACCAATGACAAATGACCAACGACAAATGACCAATGACAAATAATTTAAAAACTAAGATTGGACTTTGGAGTGCAGTTTTCCTAACAGGTTTAGTCGGAGTAGTAAATTTATTATCAGCAGTGACACCTAACCTGTATGGGCGGACTCACTGGTTAAAAGAATTTTTACCATTTGAAATTCGCGCCAGCGGTCATATATTCGCAGCATTGACTGGGTTTGTTTTATTAACACTTGCTACTAATTTATTACGCCGGAAAAGAATAGCCTGGTTACTAACCATTGCTTTACTAGTAATTTCTATTTGCAGCCACTTGCTGAAGGGACTGGATTATGAAGAAAGTCTACTCTCTGGAGTTTTGCTGCTGCAATTAATCTTGATGCGCCATTATTTCACGGCGCAATCAGACCGTCCTTCCATTGCACGAGGAGTCAGAGTGCTGATAGGCGCTTTATTATTTACCCTGGCATACGGAACTATTGGATTTTACTTGTTAGATGGTAAGTTTTCAGAGAATTTTAATTGGCGTGAAGCGATAGTTCAGACTTTGGCGATGTTCTTCACCGAGGATAATTGGGGACTGCAACCAAAGAGTCAATTTGGAGAATTTTTTGCTAATTCTATCTATATTATTGCCGCAGGTACTATTACTTATGCAATAGTAATGCTGTTGCAACCTGTATTTTGGCGCAATCTAACAACTACAAACGAGCAACGAAGAGTTAAAGAAATTGTCGAGCAATATGGATGTTCTTCTTTAGCTGCGCTTACACTTTTAAATGATAAAAGTTATTATTTCAGTCCTTCGGGTAATAGTGTAATTGCTTATGTTCCCAAAGGACGGGGTGCGATCGCCTTGGGAGATCCCATCGGCCCCATTGAAGACCGCAAAGAGACAATTATTGCTTTCTGGCAGTTTTGCCAGCGTAACGACTGGTATCCTGGCTTTTACCAAACTATGCCCGATGATGTTGAGCTTTACAAATCATTGGGGTTTAAAGTGCTCAAGATTGGAGAGGAAGCGATCGTTGACTTAAAAAGTTTTACCTTACAAGGTAAAGCCGGTAAAAACTTTAGACCATCAATCAGTCGTTTAACTAAGCTAGGATACCAAATCGACTTTTACCAACCACCCATCGCCAATGATTTATTGCACCGACTCAAATCTGTAAGTGATGAATGGTTGAAAATGGTACAAGGTTCAGAAAAACAATTTTCTTTGGGTTGGTTTGATGAAGCTTACCTGCGAGAGTGCGAAATTGCTGTGGTGCATAATCCTGAAGGTCAGATTAGCGCCTTTGCCAACATTATCCGGGAGTACCAACTTAACGAAGCGACTATTGACATGATGCGACATCGCTCATCTCTTGAAAATGGCACAATGGACTTTCTATTTATTTCCCTGCTCCAGCATTTTAAAGAGGGTGGCTACGACAGCTTTAATTTCGGTCTTTCTGCGCTTGCTGGAGTTGGAGACAACCCCGAATCACGCCGCTTGGAGAAAGTATTGCACTATCTTTACGAGCATTTGAATCGCTTCTACAACTTCAAGGGACTGCACGCCTACAAAGATAAGTTCCGCCCCCGTTGGGAACCGCGTTACTTGGTTTACCCCAGTTTAGCTACTTTACCAGATGTAGTTGTAGCATTGATTCGCGCAGATTCA
Organism: Nostoc sp. 'Peltigera membranacea cyanobiont' 210A; assembly: GCF_002246015.1. GTDB lineage: Bacteria > Cyanobacteriota > Cyanobacteriia > Cyanobacteriales > Nostocaceae > Nostoc. The sequence goes on along the minus strand of NZ_NOLJ01000004.1, from coordinate 566,279 downwards.
GGCGATCGCCTCTTCGATTATTTCAAACCCGGAGCCTAAATGTGGACTCAAAAAAGTCGCAATGATTTTGACTGAATTGCTTTATACTATAACACCTCATTGCACAGCGATATCTACTAGGGGCTACGCCTACACAACTTGCCCTTTGTGTGATACAATTGTACTATAACTTAGGCAAGGCTGTTCTTCGCGTTGCCTAAATTCCTAGCGAATAGACTCAAACAAACTTTGCGCTCCTCTGCGCTATACTCTGCGTTTAAACTTAAACCCTCAATCGTCCACGAACTTACCATTAAATTTCGCACGGTAAGAACAGTTTATTTTGGAATATTAATAGACTTCAATAACCGTTGCTATAAAAGATTATTGACCTTTATTCGCAAGGTGGCAATATGAGCGACAATAAATTTTCTCTAGTAGAATTAATCCAAATTTTTGGACAATACTGCAATAACATTATCATCAATATTAAGCACTTACAAGAACATTATCAAAGAACAGGTGTTAAGCGTATTAGAGGTGTTAGAAACGAAAATGGAGAACTGTTACAACCTTGGTTAACAACAGAATATATAGATAATGCTGAGTACGTTGACATGGGCGAGTTTCAGTTTAGCCGCAACGCTGCTACTATCAATATGCTTGTCAAGCGTAGAGTTAAACTTGCCAAGTTTGAAGACCAAACTCCTACTATTGAAGTAGCAGGCTTGTTAGTAAATGACCTCAACACTTTTAATAATTACACGATTGTAAGTGACGGCAAAATAAACGTAAAATCATTACAAGTCAAAATTAGCAATAAAAAAGCCTTTGATTTACTCAAACAAAAAGGCATACTGGACGCAGAAGAATTTGACTTCCGATCAGAATATACGATTCAGTTAGATAACTTGCCACTTGTAGCTGCTAATAGTCGTTACAGCAGTATTGATGGACTATTCAATGAACTGGCAGAAATTAAAGTACTGACTAGTATTATTTGCGCTCACTTGAAAAAGGAATCAGATGTATTTATCGAGGCACAGTTAGATGAGTTTAAAAAGCACTATCTGTCTAAGAATACTTACATCAACTTTCCTACAACCAACGAATACACTGACATCAGCGAAGCTTTAGCTAATGGTACTATTGAATCAAAATTGAGTTATAAAATCGATATCGGCAGTCAAGATATTCTAAACCTGAGTAAGTTACCTTCTGCTAACAAGTTTCTCAATAGAATGTATCGTCTTTATGACGAAGAAACTGGAGAAATTATCATTAAGCCAAGTTTCGAGATGACATTTAATCAGAATGTCGCTGTTAGGCACAGATTGCTGTCATCACGTACCAAAATTACAAAAGTTGACGAATTGATGAAACCAATTTTTGATGATTTTCTTGGGCTTGAGCAAAATGGTATTGTTGGAGGTATTCTTCAGAAAGTTGGTGCTGATAGTTTGGCGCAGTTATTGCAGGATAAACAAACTGGTAAGCAGATAGACAAAGAGGAAATGGTTGCAGCTTTAACAGTGGCAAATAAAAAGTTAGAACAATATGCAGAAAATATCTATCAAGATAAAATATCTCCCTTAGTATTTTACATTGGTTCTACTGGACTATTGCCAGATCAAATGGAAGTCAAAGCCATGACTGCTGATGAAGCTGCTGCTAAATACCCAAATTTGCAATTTTCTAAAGATGAGCAAGAAGGTACTTTCTTTGCAGTTGGTGATAGTATTATCAGCATTTATGCCAAAACGGAATATTATAGCAAACTTATTTCTGTTGGTTCTTCAGTACATAGTATGCTTAACTAATAGTTAAAATGCCAATTCAATAAGCATCTAACTCGGAAATTGTCAAAGTTTCTAAATCCATAACCGGAACGTTTAATCAACTTGATCTTGTTATTAATACCTTCCACAGCACCACTACTTGTCCCATTATCAAAGTAAGCAATTATCTCATCAAACCAACGGATAATAGTATTGTTACTCTTGGGAAAATATTTTTTAGCTTTCGATAACCACATACCGAGTTTAAAAACTCCCGGATACCAATTATCTGTCTTATTAAAAATCTTTCTAAATTTTTCTTTTAATTCATGCATTTCTTTTAAGACAGGAGATACATTCTTGACTTCAGAAAGTTTATTTATTTGCTCTTCATTTAAGTCTGACTCATTTTTAAGTAAAACGTACTTACTATTTTTTAATCCCGATAAAAGTTTTTCATATTCAGCTTTTTGTGCTGATAATTGCGCTTTTTTAATTAATTCTTCTAGACTCCGTTTCTCTCGTTTTCTCTGTGTATCTAATTCTTTATTAATCTGTGTCATTACATGAAATCTATCTGCTACTACTTGAGCATTGGGCATTAATTCTGTGACAACGTTTTTATAACCAACCCACAAATCTATACTCACTTCCTCAATTTGTTCTAAGACCTCATATCCCCATTCTAAAAGGGTTTCCTTCACTACTTCTTGCGTGCGCCCATTTAAAATAGTTACTAGCTTAGATGTATCTAAATCTATTAGTACGGCGCAGTAATTACCCTTGCCCTTAACCAGAGCTATCTCATCGATTCCAAGTCTTTTTATCAGAGAAGGTTTGTCATCAGATAATTCAAGCGAAGCGTCTTTTAACATTCTTTCTATTTCTTCTGTTGTCACTATCCCTTGATCAGCTACACTGTGGATATCGTTTTCTACTACCTCTTGTATTATCTTGTGTGCCAGCCGTTTTGTATAAGTTCTTTTCTGGCTCACGAAATCTAAATTCTCACTAAAGGGTTTTTTACATTCTTCGCATTTGAATTGTCTTCTATTTATTTCTAAAAATACTGGTTTCTCACCGAAAGGTAAATCTTTAACAATGTATCGATGATTTTGATGTAATCTATGGCTTTTTGTACCACAGCGAGGACAAGTACTGTATGATTTTATTGATTCTATTTGTAAAATCATTCCTATCCCGACATGAAGGCGATGTGATATAACTTTCACATCTTTTAAATCTAGAAGCTCTGTTAGTATTTTAATATTTTGTTTCCTGTTCATAACTGTAAATAGACAAAAAATACTTTTCTAGTACTTACAGTTAATAATGAATCTGCGTCCTAAGTCAATTATGTCAAAAGTTTTACTAAATATTTTATGCAATTCTTTATACTTTTTAACCTTCGCAGCTAATAATTTAGCATAGTAAGTACTGAAGAACCACTAAATTTTGGTAATGCCCTATCTGTGTAATGATAAAACAATGGTATAAATTTTGCTAAACTAACTACTTAAGCTGCTACTGTAATTTTTGGTATATTTTATAAATTAAAATTTACTACTTTTATTAATCTCAGTTGATTTTATAGCTTAAAAAAAGTAGTTCATAACACTTTAAGGATTTTAAAACCTCGTAATAACTACGTATTTATTTTATTTTTTAGTATCTAAAAACTTAATTTATTAGCTACCGACTTAATTTAAATGTATAATAAAGCACTTAATATGTGCAGAATCACAAATCACAGATAGATGAGGTTTATTTGTGTCTAACTGCATCTATAGTTTTATGTTTCTCTGACTCAAAACAGAGTCGCTATTGTCTTGTTATTTGGGTATATCACTTTGCAAAGTTAATTTTATTACCTGATGTAGCAATAGATTTACTAATAATCTTTAAGAAAATTACGCAGAAATCAGCTTCAATGAGACAATCTGACCTAATCTTCTCAACCTAAAGGAAGACATGAACGATCGCACAAAGGCTCTCCAGGCTCTCGCCGCTGAACGTTGGCGGGTATCCTTGATTCTGACTGGAGCCATGATGTTTATTTACTTCGGCTTTATCCTATTAATCGCGTTCAATAAGCCCCTGCTGGGGTCATTAGTAGTTCCTGGTCTGAGCCTGGGAATTTTACTAGGGGCGCTGGTAATTGTCTCAGCATGGGTATTAATTTTTATCTATGTGCGTTGGGCAAATAGTAGTTACGACGACCAAATCGCAAGGCTGACACGCAAGTGAAGAGTGCTGAGTTAAAAGTGCTGTTAGCGGGGCGTTTAGCCCGTGCTGAGTAGTATTTGACTCACTCAGCACTGAGTAAGGCGAATTAGCTATTAGCAATTTCTAGTCCCAAATTCAAAATCCTAAACCAAAAAAGCATGAATAGTGTGTGGTTCGATCTGCCACTAGCGGCGGATATTACCAGTCTTGGTAAGTTTAACCCGTTGGCGATCGCTTTCTTTTTTCTGTTTGTTGTAAGTTCTTTAGGCATTACCTATTGGGCGGCAAAGCTTACCAAAAATACGGCACAGTTCTATACAGCTGGCGGTAAAATTAGCGGTTTCCAAAATGGGCTGGCCTTGGCTGGAGACTTCATGAGTGCAGCTAGCTTTTTAGGTATCGCGGGGCTGGTGGCACTCAACGGCTTTGACGGCTTAATTTATTCTATCGGCTTCTTGGTGGGCTGGCCGATTGTCATGTTCCTAATTGCCGAACCACTACGTAACTTAGGTAAATACACTTTTGCTGATGTAGTGGCTTTTCGCTTGCAGCAAAAACCTGTACGTATTGCATCTGCAATTGGAACGCTAGTAGTAATTAGCTTTTACTTAATTGCCCAGATGGTAGGTGCTGGGGAATTAATCAAACTGCTGTTTGGCTTTGATTATGAATTAGCTGTGGTCATCGTCGGTTGTGTGATGATGGCTTATGTGATTTTTGGCGGGATGATTGCCACCACTTGGGTACAAATTATCAAAGCAGTTTTGTTGCTCGCCGGAACTATTTTACTAGCTATCTTGGTACTGGCGCGATTTGGCTTTAACCCACTTGCTCTTTTCGCCGCTGCATCTGAAAAGTATACAGGTGTATTAGCTCCAGGCAAACTGGTTTCTAACCCCTTGGATGCTATCTCTTTAGGGATGTCGTTGATGTTCGGCACTGCTGGATTACCCCACATCCTAATGCGTTTCTATACAGTACCCGACGCCAAAGCAGCGCGACTCTCTGTTACTTACGCCACAGCTATTATTGGCGTTTTTTATCTCCTTACCTTCATTCTGGGCTTTGGAGCGATGGTACTGGTAGGTAAAGATGCCATTGAGAAAATTGGTACTGGTGGTAACATGGCTGCGCCGATGTTGGCAGAATTTCTCGGTGGTGATGCTTTCTTAGGCTTTATCGCCGCTGTTTCTTTTGCAACTATTTTGGCTGTTGTCGCTGGGTTGACACTCTCAGGTGCGGCTGCACTGTCTCATGATTTATGGGTAAATGTGGTGCGCTCTGGCCATGCTGACGAGTCAGAACAATTGAAGGTGGCTCGTGGTGCGACAATGCTTTTGGGATTAGTGGCAATATTTCTGGGTATCTTGTTTAAAGGACAAAACGTAGCCTATATGGTAGGTTTAGCATTTGCGATCGCTGCGAGTGCAAACTTCCCAGCGTTACTCTTATCCATGCTTTGGCGACGCTTTACAACCAATGGTGCGGTTGCAAGTATGTTAGTAGGAACTGTCTCCTCTTTAGTACTGATTTATTTATCACCTACTATTCAAGTAACGATTCTCAAGCACGCTTCTGCACCCTTTCCTCTAAAAAATCCTGGATTAATCAGTATCCCACTGGCGTTTATTGTGGCGATTGTCGTTTCACTATTGAGTACTGAACAGGAAGCACTAGAAAAGTTTGCGGAAGTCGAGGATCGCATTCACATTGGTTCTGGGATGTAATTTTGTCATTTGTCATTTGTCATTTGTCATTTGTCATTGGGTAAAGAGGCAGGGGTGCAGGGAAAAGGATACAGAGGAGAGGAATTTCCCCCCTGCTCCCCTACTCCCCTGCTCCCTGCCCCTCTGCTACTGTCCAAGTTCTTTGATGTTATTCATCACTTGTTGGTATAAATCGTTGTTACCTTGACTTTGAAAAATGTTTGCTGCTTGTTGTAAGTCCTTGAGCGCCCCCTGTTTGTCTCCATTGGTGGCGCGGGCATTTCCTCGGTTATTGTAGGCAGGAGCAAAGTTAGGATTGAGGCGAATGGCTTGATTGTAATCTGCGATCGCACCCTTGGCATCTCCATTGGCAGCACGGGCATTTCCTCGGTTATTATAAGCGATCGCATATTTGGGGTTAAGAAGAATTGCTTGATCGAGATCGTCTATTGCCCCTTTTTTGTCTCCATTGGTGGCGCGGGCATTTCCCCGGTTATTATAAGCTTCGGCATAGTTGGGATTGAGGCGAATCGCTTCACTGTAATCTTTAACTGCTTCTCTGTTGTTTCCTAGTGAGGCGCGGGCATTTCCTAAGTTATTGTGGGCTTCGGCATCATTAGGGTTGATGCGGAGTGCTTGATTGTAATCTGCGATCGCTTTTTCCTTGTCTCCCAAATCGAAGTAGGCTAGTCCCCGCGCGTTGTAGGCAGCGCCATATTGAGAATTTTGACTAATTGCCTTACTATAAGAAGCGATCGCAGCTTGCAAGTCGCCGTTTAAATGCTGATTCTTTCCCTGAAGATAAAATTCCCCACCATTGGAAGTTGTAGCTGAACTACGGCTAGGTTGACTAACTCCTATTTCTGTTACTAATACATTGTCATTCTTACTACAAGAAATACTGCTAGTTGCGGTCAATGTAGTAAAAATAGCTATGGTAAATAAAGTATTTACCCTTGTTCGCTTTTGCCCAAATAAACGCCGTCTCATAAGTTAATATAAACTGCCATAATACCTGAATGGAATTAGTACCAAAATCTAGATTTTAATTCTTTAGCTCAATAACTATTCTAACTTTTGATAGCCCTTTAAAGTTAATTGACAAATTTCCCTAATATTTTATAGATTTATTAGAGAAGGGAGGAGGCAAGAATTATTAAATTTCAATATTTATTCTTCACAATAACTCTATAAATTCTGACATTTGTAGCCTGATGAACAATTTACTCATCCTCAGCTTCACTCTCTTGAGTTTTAGGAATTAACCGCCAAGAGGTATTTTTGTCAATATCTACAGACAATTGTTCTAGATTTTGCCCTAAATCTTTTTGGAGTTTCTGAGTTAGCGTAATCGGAAAATCTAAATTAATACCTTGATTTTGTGCTAGGTGTGCCAATTCTGTAAATGCAGCTTTGATTGTAGTCCGTTCATAACTAGTCAGCTTATAATCATAAGTTTCTGATATATCCTGAGCCTGCATGGCTTTTTTTATACGTTCTTGCAAATGCTCAAATTCTGAATTCAACAATTTCCATTGCTGCTCAACTTGCGAGTATCTAGTACTTAGCGATCTTAAGTTTTCTGTTGCAGGTTCGGGGCTGGCTTGGGCTTGTAAGTCTAACAAGTTTAGGTGAATTTGAGCAAGATAAATGCAGTCTAGGTAAGCATACTCTATCTGTTCTTCAGTCAGAGGGCGTTTTGCCCAATCACTTTTTTGTTCTTGTTTATCGATATTATTAAAGCTACAAAGTGCTGTAGCTATTGTCTTGAGTTGGTAGTTGGGTAATGGCAAAAGATAGTAGGGAATTTTTTTGGCCATTTCCAAAGTGCAAGTAATATTTTTGCCTTTCTTGCTACCGAGAAATTTTAGATCGTAACTGGCGTTGTGAAAAACTTTTTCAATCGCAGAATTTATCATAATTTTATCAATAAATTCAGCTATAATAGTAGGCTGGTCTAATACATCTAAAAGATAGACGCGATCGCCACTCATATCTTGAGGATTATCTAATACCTGAATCAGCGATAATCGGGGATTACGACTTTTATAGTCAGCGACTTCTGTATCTATCCACAGTGTTTTAGCGTTTGTATATTCAGCGACAATAGCACGAATTTCGCTAGCCGAAGTAAGGTAGGGCATTGACTAATATTTCCTGATATTTAAGGCATTGTAAGTAAGCCATAGTTTTATAAAGTAACATTTTGATGGTAAGAATGCTTATACAGGATTGCAAAAAGGCTGAAGTTTGAAATTCGTCATAGACATCGCCAAATTGACTCAAATCTGATAACATCGAGTCACTACTGTGCAGTGGCATAGTCTACCATCAAAACAGCTACTCAGCATCTACATTAAATTCATCGAGAGCCAGAGACTGTGTGTAAAGCCATCCTGGTTATCAGCCGTCAGAACAATTGAATTGGCATTTCTCAAAACTAGGTGCAAAATCTTAGGTTCAAGAAATCGTCCAAATTTCAATTTTCAGTAACCTGAGTTATTGCTTAAGCACTTTTGCTACTTCACTTTTAATTGTTTTTTTAAATTTGCTCCTCATCATCACACACACCTCAATTAACCGCTTCAAGTACTCAATTCGGAGATAGATAATGAAAAAGCTAATTCTATTAGTAGTTAGTAGCATTTTGGTAGTTGGTACTTTTGGCTGCCAAGAGGCTCCTAAAACTGGTTCAGAAACTCCTAGCACAACTAATGAAGCCGCCCAAGCACCAGCAAAACCAGCTTCGCAGACAAATCAAACTGCCAAAGTTCCAGAAACACAAGCTACTCCCTTAGCAGCTAATACAGGTACGAAAGTTAAAACCGATGCTGAAAAAACGGCAGCAACAAAAGCTAAGAGCGATTTAAAAACTGAAGTTAGCGCAAAGTTGAATAAAGGTTTACCAGGCAACAAGTTACAAGTTGAAAACAAAGAAGGTGAAATTATCCTCAAAGGTACAGCCGCTTCTGCTGAAGAACTCAAGAAAGCTGAAACCTTAGCTAAAGAAGTTCAAGGTGTGAAGACAGTGAAGCTAGAAGCAAAAGTTGATAGTGTGAAAAAGCCATAAAAGAATAGACCTTTTGGATAAATCAAAAATAAAGAACCCCACCCCGCATTTGAGTAAAGCAAACCCTCCCCCTCCCCACAAGCCTACGGTGTACACAACAAGTCAAATTACCCCTCTTAATCCCCCCTTATAAAAAAGGAGGGAAATAAGAAATCTTGTTCCCTCCCCTTTCTAAGGGGAGGGTTAGGGAGGGGTATTTTTCTACTTCATTAACTTGCAATCTACTGTAAATAAAAGTAAGGAATATAGAGGTTATCAGTTGGGTGCAATATATAGCGGTTTTCAGTTGAATAAGGTACAAAAACCTCACCCCCAACCCTCTAAGAAAATGTTTTAAATTCTATTTTTCATCTTTCAACTTCCATTATTTGAACCTCGATAAATTCGCTCCATCTGCTCTGGAGAAAGGCGTTTCATTGGAAACCACTCAAATGCAGAAATAGACACTTTCTCATAAGATTGACCATCATCGTGCTGGGTTTGAGGGGAATTCACTGCTCCATTAGTATTTGGAAGCTGAACCCTGAAGGACTCATCTATTTCTGATTCTGGAAGCTGAGTTTGAGGCAAAACATAAGCATGTTTCTGGGGATCGTATGCGAAAACTTCTCCTGTTTCGATGTGATAAATCCAAGCATAAATGCTGAGTTCTCCCTGATAAAGCTTAGAGTGAATCACTGGATATGTCCGCAAATTTTCAATTTGAGTAAGAACATTTTCGGCAATTATAATCTCTAGCAGTTCTTCTTCATCGTAGTGACTGTAATGGTCTATAACTAGCCTTCGAGTTGCCTCTGCATATTTAAGCCAATCATGTACGAGCGGCATTTCATCGCTGAGATTGTGTAACTTCATTAATCCTTTCATTGCACCGCAATGAGAGTGACCGCAAATAATAATTTGGCGAATATCTAAAGCTTGAATAGCATATTCAATTGTCGCACCTTCACCGCCATTACTTGCCCCATACGGTGGAATGATGTTACCTGCATTGCGAATGACAAATAATTCACCAACTTGGGCTTGTGTAATTAGATTTGGATCGAGGCGCGAATCAGAACAGGTAATAAATAATACTCTGGGCTTTTGACCCTGTGAAAGTTGCTCAAATAATTGTTGATGTGTCGAAAAATAGCTAGATTTAAATTCGCGCAGACCTTTAATTAATCTCTTCATTACTAAGTTCTACAAATATTAGAGGGTTAATAACCAAATCACAGACAGCAGATTGAGGTAGTAAAGAGGGCTTTCTTTCTACGTTTTTACAATTGTAAAGATTATTATATTATAAATTCATTTAGTGCTTTTAATATCCTCTACCATTGGGGTGAGTTGCTTTTTTCACTTCCTCCCCCCTGTTACTTAGCAACTCACATTACTGTGTCAGAATGCCTTGATACTATTTCAAACTAGTTATATGCTGAGATAAAAATGCGACGCTTTGTTGTCACGCTCAACTGAGGACGACAGATACAGAAGAGATGATTTAAACTATACCAACTGGTTTACCTTGAAACTTAAAATCTTCTTAGTTAGTGTCCGTTTAAATACTTGTAATTAGGGCTGACGCAAAGACACAAAGATACGCAAACGCAGAAATTTTTGAATTACAAGTAATTAGTCGGACATGATATTATCTGCTCTGGGAAAATTTGATGGTCAGTTTGCGACATCAAAATTTTCGCTGTACACTGAGCGATCGCCTGCGGTAAGCCTTTTGAGTGAAGCTTGCAGACTCACTGCAACGCGTCTACTTGTAATTTCCAATTCTCCCCCTTACCCTCTTGCGAATTCTTAATTAGTTGATACACTTGTTCTTCATTAGCCCAGGGAACCAGCGCCTATGGTGCACATCAAGCGCGTGGAACTTACGAACTTCAAATCCTTCGGTGGCACTACTTCTGTCCCTTTGCTACCGGGGTGTACTGTCATATCTGGGCCAAATGGTTCGGGTAAGTCTAATATCTTAGATGCACTGCTCTTTTGCCTGGGACTCTCCAGTTCTAAGGGAATGCGAGCCGAACGCTTACCAGATTTGGTAAATAACACTCAAACGGCAAAAGGACGTGCTTCGATTGAGGCTAGCGTCACGGTGACATTTGATTTGTCGGATGAAATCTCACACAAAGACACAAAGGCACATAGGGAGGAAGCAGGGGATGCAGGGGATGCAGGGGAAGCAGGGGATGCAGGGGAGGCAGGGGAAGAAAATCTAAAATCCAAAATCGCTCGACTGAGCGAAGCCGAAGTCCAAAATCCAAAATCGGCAGAGTGGAGTGTTACTAGAAGGCTACGAGTCACTCACCAAGGGACTTACACATCGAATTACTATATCAATGGTGTACCTTGCACGTTAACAGAGTTGCATGGGGAACTAAGTAATCTACGGGTTTATCCTGAAGGCTACAATGTGGTGCTTCAAGGGGATGTCACCAGTATTATCTCCATGAATGCGCGGGAACGACGGGAAATTATTGATGAATTGGCTGGGGTGGCGGCATTCGATCGCAAAATTGTCCAAGCCAAATCAACTTTAGATGAGGTGAAGGAAAAAGAAGATAGCTGTCGGATTATTGAGACAGAATTAACTGCACAGCGCGATCGCCTTTCTCAAGATCGTGCTAAAGCTGAGAAATATCAAAAACTCCGCACGGAATTTCTGGCGAAACAATCCTGGGAAGCTGTTTTATCATGGCGATCCTTGCAAACACAACAAGAAAAATTAGTTCACGAAATTCAAACAGGCGATCGCAATTTTACTGAACTTACTACCCAACTCACAAACCTAAATTCCCAAATAGTCCAAAAAACTGCTGAACTAGAACAACTCAATGCCCACGTGAAAGCATTGGGAGAAGACGAACTTTTGGCGGTACAATCTACCCTCGCCACCCAAGAAGCAGAACGTAAACAACTCCAGCGTCAGCTAACGGAATTACAAACAGCAACGCAGGAAACTGCCAAACGTCTAGCTCAAACTCAGCAAGAGATTCAAAAACATCGTCATTCCCTAGAAGAAATTGCCGAAACACACATTGTAGAGACGCGATTCATCGCGTCTTCCCAACAACAAAGAAATGAAGCACAGCAATCTCTAGAAACCTCCCGCGAAGCCGCCGCAGAAATCGCCTCAGCTTCGGAAGCCTGGGTGCAGCAACAAACAGCATTCAACCGTCAAATTGAAGCTTTGCTGCACACCCTAGAACCGCAACGTACCGAACAAGCACAACTCAGGGAACGCAATAATCAGTTACAGCAGTTAATTTCAGAACAAACCCAGTTAATTGAACGCGACGAACCGCTATTAGCCCAAAAACAAACTGAGTGTAATCAAGTTGAAACGGAATTTAACGCCTCTAGCGAACCCATCCAAAATTTAGCCCAAAATCTTTCAGCCACAGAACAAGAACTGCAAATCCAACAGGAAACTCAAAAACGCTTACTTTCTGAACAACGAGAAAAACAACGCCAGTTAGATAAAATCGAGGCGCAAGCGCAAGCACAGCAAGAAGTCCAAGGAACCCAAGCCAGTAAAGTCATTTTACAATCGGGCATACCTGGACTTTGTGGCTTAGTTGTGCAGTTAGGAAAGGTAGAACCCCGCCATCAGCTAGCTTTAGAAATGGCTGCTGGGGGACGCTTGGGACATATTGTGGTGGAAGATGACAGCATCGCCGCAGCGGGTATTGAATTGCTCAAACAAAAACGTGCAGGGAGGGCAACTTTTTTACCGCTGAATAAAATTCACGCTCCCAAATTTACCCAAGATGCAACGCTGCGTTTCGCTAGCGGCTTCGTTAATTATGCTGTGAACTTAGTCGATTGCGATCGCCGTTACAAAGATGTATTTAGCTATGTTTTCGGTAACACGGTGGTATTTGCCAACCTTGAGGCGGCGCGGAAAAACTTAGGATTATATCGCATCGTCACCTTAGACGGGGAACTTCTGGAAACCAGCGGTGCAATGACTGGTGGTAGCAACAACCAGCGTTCGTCCTTGCGGTTTGGCAATGCGGAAGCGGGAGAATCTGATGAAGCGATCGCTTTAAAAACTCGCTTAGTGGACATTGAGCGGGTTTTAGAGCGTTGTACTGAAGCGATCGCAACTTTGTCAACCAAAACCAAAAAACTCACCCAGGAACTCACCGAAGCGCGTCAAGCACGGCGCGAACAGCAGTTGCAATTGGAACAGTTGCAGAAAGATATTAAGAGTTTAACAGCGCAATTAGAGGGGACGCGATCGCAACTCGCCCAAAACAGCGAAAAGTTAGCCACTGCTCAATCTCGATTAGAAATTTTAGAGCGGGAATTACCTGGGCAAGAAAATGAGTTGCAACAATTGCGACACGCCTTAGCAGAGTTAGAAGCATCCCAAACCCCCAGTGAATGGCAACAAATCCAGGCAACCATTAAAATTCAAGAGCAACAATTGCAACAACGCGAAACAGCGTTACGGGAAGCTGAACAAAGATTAAAAAATTTAGAAAATCAGCAACAACGTTTGCAAGAAAAAATCCAAGAAGGTGAAACGCGAATCACCGAATACGAAACCCAACAAATCTCTTGTAGAGATGCGATTCATCGCGTCTCCACACAAATCACAACGCTAGACGAGCAAATCACCCAAACCCGTTTATCGTTGAGTCAAATGGAGCAGAATTTGGGCGAAGAGAAACAAAAACGCGACGCTACAGAACTGGAAGTGCGATCGCACCTTTTGCGCCAACAACAATTGGAATGGGAAATCCAAAAACTCCAAGAAACCCAAGAGAAACGGCGAGAGGAACTAATTGCACTGCAAACTCAATTGCGGGATGTGGGAGCAGAATTACCAAATCCCTTGCCGGAAGTTCCAGATCAGGTAGATTTAGAAGAATTGCAGAAAGAATTGCGATCGCTTACCAAACGCTTACAGGCAATGGAACCTGTCAATATGCTGGCGTTGGAAGAATACGAACGCACTCAAAACCGTCTCCAAGAACTCACACAAAAATTAGAGACACTAGAAGGGGAACGCACCGAGCTACTTTTACGGATTGAAAACTTTACCACATTGCGGCAACTTGCCTTTAAAGAAGCTTTCGATGCTGTCAACGAAAACTTTCAATCAATTTTTGCTATTCTTTCAGACGGTGACGGCTTCTTGCAACTCGAAAATCCCGAAGATCCCTTTAGCAGTGGATTGAATTTAGTCGCACATCCCAAAGGTAAACCAGTACAGCGCCTAGCTTCCATGTCTGGAGGAGAAAAATCACTCACCGCCTTGAGCTTTATCTTTGCCCTGCAACGCTACCGCCCATCGCCATTTTACGCCTTTGACGAAGTAGATATGTTCCTAGATGGGGCAAACGTAGAACGATTAGCTAGAATGATTAAACAACAATCACAACAAGCCCAATTTATAGTTGTGAGTTTGCGTCGTCCGATGATAGAATCAGCCGAACGCACAATTGGCGTTACTCAAGCACGAGGAGCTTACACTCAAGTTTTGGGGATTAAGTTACAATCATCCAATACATCTGCTTGAGTTTTTGTTAATAATAGTGTATAGATAAACCACGTAATGTGTGACTTTCTCTCAAACCTAACCCCAAACCCATTCCCTACCAGGGAAAGAGAGCAAAAATCAAAGCTTCTCGTTCACTGGGATAGAGGTTTGGAGAGGGATTCTAAGAATAAGTTGCACGTCGCGTTAAACCGGATTCGAGATCAGGACTCGGTATAGAATGACCTCCGAACAGATAATTAGGCGTTCCGACATATTAAATACCCAGGTGATTACCCGCGACAACGGCAAGCGGCTAGGCATCATCAGTCAAGTCTGGGTTGATATCGATCAAAGAGAGGTTGTGGCTCTTGGTTTGCGAGACAGCCTGATCTCCATTTCGGGCATACCGCGCTATATGTACCTCAACAACATCAGCCAGATTGGTGATGTCATCCTGGTTGATAACGAAGATGTCATTGAAGATATCGAAGTTGAATCTCTCAGTAATTTGATTAACTGGGAAGTAATTACAGAAACAGGTGAAGTCTTAGGCAAAGTTCGGGGCTTCAAGTTCAACGGTGAAAATGGGAAGCTTGAATCTATAGTCATTGCTTCTTTAGGATTGCCCCAAATTCCCGATCAATTTCTGAGTACTTACGAGTTCTCAGTAGATGAAATTGTCAGCACTGGCCCCAATCGGTTGATTGTATTTGAGGGAGCCGAAGAACGGGTAAACCAATTGACAGTTGGTTTACTAGAGCGCTTGGGTATCGGCAAAGCACCGTGGGAGCGAGATATAGAAGAAGAATACGGTGGCTATGCTCCACCGCGCCAAGTTGCACCAGGTAATCAACTGCCTAGTGGAGTGCCATTGCAGCCACCCAGGCAAAAAGTTCGCGCCCCCGAACCCGTAGCGCGGGAAGAAGAATGGAATGAAGATTATGTGGAAGAGGAAAGGCCACAGCGTCAGGTAATGAAGGCGCGGCAGTATGAATCTATTCAATACGAAGAAGATGAGGAAGAAGATAACTGGAGCGAGGCAACAGGCAACGACAGGTATCAACAACCGCAGCCGCTAAAATATGAAGCCCAGCCCTATAGCAAGCCTTATGTTGACGAGTACGATGATTATGACGACGTAGACGGCGATGCTTGGGAAGATGCACCGAAGCCTGTGAACATTCCCAAGAAAGTCAAGGAAAGACAGCCAGAATACGAAGAAGAAGGCGGGTATTAAGTAGTTCGTAATTCATAATTCGTAATTCGTAGTTCGTAATTCAACCGGAAAATTAGGAAGTATTTTAAGATTAATTCAGCCTTTTCCTTACTTAACAAGGAGAGGGCTAATTTTTTAGATATTTCTGATTTTAGGGAGGTTTGAGCCAGTTTTCTACTTTTAAATTAGGAACACGGGAAAATTCACGAATATTGGCGGTAACGAGAGTTAGACCAAGGGTTAAAGAATGGGCAGCAATTAATAAGTCATTAGCTCCAATCGGTTTACCTTGTTGTTCTAAATCAGTGCGGATTTCTGCGTAATATTGCTCTACAGGATGAGTTAGGGGTAGTATTTCAATACTATCCAAAATTATTTCAAGTTTTTCTATGAGCTTTTGGGAGTTCTTTTTGTTAGCTCCAAATCTTGATTCACAAGCTACTATAATACTTGTACAAATTTTGTCTTCTCCAACATCTTGAATTTTTGAAAATAGCACTCCTCTGGGGTTTTTAATTAGTTCGGAAATGATGTTTGTATCTAAAAAGTATAAATAACTCATTTTGAAAACTCAATATCATCTAAGGGTAATAACCCTTCGTCCACGTCGGCAAAGTCTTCGTTTAGTGGTTCAAGGGTGGAAAGGGTTTCCAGGAGGGATTTTTTCTTGATGGGGGAAATGATGGCGAAGGGGATACCGTTTTGGGTAATAGTGAGGGGTTCGCCTGTTTTTTGGGCTTGGTTGAGTAGGGTTTGGATGGTTTCGGGGAGATCGGAAAGGGTGATTTGTGTCATGGTGGGTTCTGGGGTTAGGGGATGGGGACTTGGCGCACATCTATTTTACCTGTGACGGCGTTGGTGATGAGGGCGGTGCAATATTCAAAACAAGATTAAATCTGGGATTCCACATCCAGAACTGTTACACCGCAATTAAATATATCTATCTACTACTTATGAACTAATTAACTCTAGGATCAACGCTAAAACAGTTTGTAACTAATTAGTTAAGTGTTCAGAAACTCACTAAAAACTGTTAGCGTCAAACAAAGTAAAATATCGCTGTGGACTTTCGAGCTTGAAAACCCGTTCTAATTACTGGCAACTGCTGCCTTATATCCGACTCCAGTGGCAAACCATCGCCAGAGGACTTATTGGGATCTTGGGATACGTGCTGGCGACATTAGTATTAATTAATCTTGCCGGGAAATTGGCAACTCCCTTTGCCCAAGGTAATGTAGTAGCGATCGCTCAAATAACTGGTAGTTGTGCTTTAGTATTTCTTGTTAGAGGCTTGTTTCAGTCTATACAAGATATGTACATGGCGAAAGCTGCTTTGCGAGTTGCTTTTCATCTCCGCCAACAAGTCTACGCACATCTTCAAAAACTAAATCTCAGCTATTTTGAAACTGCAAAAGCTGGTGATTTATCTTACCGCCTCACCGAAGATGTTGACCGCGTTGGCGAAGTGGTAAATAAAATATTTCACGACTTTATCCCCTGCATTTTGCAGCTGGTGGCAATTCCGATTTACATGATTTACCTGAATTGGCAACTGACATTAGCAACAATCATAGTTGCGCCGCTAATGGGTATTTTAGTCGGCTGGTTTGGTGAACGCTTGGGCAAGTATTCCTTAAAAAGTCAAAATCGCGTGTCGGGTTTATCAGCTATTCTTGCGGAAGTTTTCAACGGGATTCGTTTGGTACAGGCTTTTGCTGCCGAAAATTACGAAATCGCCCGCTTTGGCCATGAAGCAGAACGCACTCTCAAAGCAAAATACTCAGCCGAACGCCTGAAAGCGATTCAGATTCCCATCATCGGATTTTTGGAAGCTTTAAGTGCGTTATCGTTACTGATTGTGGGAGCGTGGCAGATTTCTCAAGGTAACTTGACAGTGGCGAATTTTTTCAGTTATCTGGCGGCGGCGGCACTGTTAATCGATCCCATTGGTCACACTACTAATAACTACAACGAATTTAAGCAGGGTGAAGCATCTGTTGACCGGGTTTTTGAATTGATGGCAATTCAGCCGACGGTGATTGAAAAGATCAATGCGATCGCTCTCCCCCCAGTCAATGGCAAGGTAGAATATCGTCATATTTCCTTCGCCTACAAACCGGGTGAACCTGTATTAAAAGATATCAGTTTATTGGTATCGCCAGGTGAAGCGATCGCACTTGTGGGTGCTTCTGGTGCTGGTAAAACCACATTTGTGAATCTCCTCCCGCGTTTTTACGACCCGGAAGTTGGTCAAATATTCATTGATGATGTTGATATTCGAGATGTGAAGCTGCATAGTCTGCGGCGACAAATTGGGATTGTTCCTCAAGAAACCATCATGTTTTCGGGGACGATTGCTCAAAACATCGCCTTTGGACAATATATTTTTGACATAAAAGCAGTTAAAGAGGCGGCGAAAATTGCTAATGCCCATCAATTTATTAGCCAACTACCAGAAGGTTATAAGACTTGGGTAGGCGAACGTGGGGTAAACTTATCAGGTGGACAAAGACAAAGAATTGCGATCGCTCGTGCGGTTCTGCTCAATCCCCAAATCTTGATTCTGGATGAAGCGACATCAGCATTAGATTCCGAGTCAGAAGCACTGGTACAGGAAGCGCTGGAAAGACTGATGGAAAAACGGACGGTGTTTATTATTGCTCACCGTTTATCGACAGTTAGAAGATGCGATCGTATTTTAGTTCTCGAACAAGGACAAATTGTCGAATCAGGAACCCATGAAGAATTATTAGCCCTAGAGCGTCGCTATGCGCGATTTTATGCCCAGCAGTTTAGTTAGAGGTAGGGGAAGTTTGAGGTTTTGAGACAACCGAATTAGTTTTTGAGTTCACAAAATCTATTTTTGAGCTAGAAGAATGAGTATCTATGTATTCAATACCCAATACTGTCATACCAAATACTTCCATCTTCCATAATGGTATTACTAAAAATAGCCTTACGAATGTTATAAAAGCCTTCGACCGAACGCAAATCGGCATTGGTGAAGTTAGCACCATCGAAAAAGGAGTGGTTCACGAAAGCACCCCTGAAAATAGCATGGCTGAAATTAGCGCCATCAAAACCGCATTGGTACATTTCGGCTCTGCTCAAGTTGGCATTGACAAAGGAAGTATTAATGAAGTTAGCTTCACCACCTCTAGCCTCGCTCAAATTAGCGCCGTTAAGGATGGCTTCATTGAACTGAGTTCCTTCCATATAGGCTCCCCTGAGATTAGCCCCACTGAGATTGGTATTGTCCAAGTGAGCAGCTTCCAAAAAGGCTCCTTCCAAGTTTATCCCGCTGAGGTCAGCCCCACTCAGATCAACCGCTATCATGAATAAACCAGTTCTGCTGCAATTAACACTCCAAGCGAAATTTCTTTCTCCCGCTTCATACCTATCCAACATTTCTTCAATATCCATAAGGGACTTCCAAGAAATAAATTATCCATCTTGTGGAGTGGGCATCTTGCCCGCTCTAATTATGCAAATTAAAGGTGGAACAGCTTACCACTCACCAAGCACAAAAAGTCATAATATAGCGGTTCTCAATTGCATGGAATACAGACCTAACCCCCAGCCCCTTCCCTGCAAGGGAAGGGGAGTAAGTCTCAAAGCCTCTCTCCTAAAAGGAGAGAGGTTTGGAGAGAGGTCAGAGTGTATTGCATACAAACGAGAAGTACTATCTTAAAAAGAAAATAGCTGTAAATTGACTAACTTCTAGACTGAATTGCCTTGATTAACTCATAAAAAGGCTGCCAATTATCTTCTTGGGCAATTGATTCCCAAATAGATTCAATTACAGGTCTTAATAATACCGTTTTGGGATTATTAACAGCTAGAGTTTGGGCAATTATATCGGTGCGTAGGCGTAGCCCGTCGTAGACATCGCTATCAAAATCATTCAATATTTTGTGGTATGCTATGCACCAATCATCAAAAATTGCTGATGCGCCCGGTACTGGTACAATATCGGAATTATTCATTACAAAACCTGGTTCATCTCGCCATTTTGATGAAAAAGTACGAGCCATCTCATAGAAAAATTGGTGATAACCAACTTGGCTCGCTTTCAAGAATTCAATCGTGAGATTTAAGAGTTCTTCAGCTTGTGGATGTTGCAACTCCACAAAACCCAACTTTTTCAACATCAAAGAACTGTATTCAGCTTGATAATATTCATCAAACCTAGCTAAACTAGTCTCCATATCGCCTTTATCAATAATCGCCTTTAAAGGTTCCTGGAGCATTTCTAAATTCAGCTTGCAAATAATTGGTTGATTACTGTAACAGTAGCGTCCAGAATAGTCAAAATATGCAGCTATAAAGTATGGGTCATAAGTAGGGATAAATGCATAAGGCCCATAATCAAAACTTTCTCCCGTAATCGACATATTGTCAGTATTCAGGACTGCATGACAAAAACCAGCCGCCATCCACTGCGCTACTAGTTCTGCAACCCGTTTAACTAATTCGGCGTAAAACAGAGCATATTTATCTTCTTCAGCATTTAAGTGTCGATAATACTGCTCAATTACGTGGTCTAACAGCTTCTTAGTTAAATCTGGACGCTGGAAATAGTGCAGTCGCTCAAAAGTGCCAAATCGAATATGAGAACTGCTCATTCTAATCATCACAGATGAACGGGTAGGCGAAGGTTCATCGCCCCGCCAGAGTGGTAAACCTGTTTCAATCATGCTCAGACAGCGCGAAGTACGTACACCCAAGTAGTGCAATGCTTCCGCAGCCAGAACTTCCCGTACTCCACCTTTAAGCGTCAGCATACCATCGCCACCACGGGAGTAGGGCGTTCTCCCAGAACCTTTAGTGCCAAAATCGTATAATTTGCCATCATTGGCACGTACTTGCCCGTAGAGAAAGCCTCTACCATCACCCAAGTGTCCGTTATATTCACCAAATTGATAGCCGTGGTAACGCAGTGCCAACAAGGGTTTGCGCCCCTGAAATTTACCAAAGGCTGCGATGAAATCTTCGTCTTTGACTACTTGGGGGTCTAGACCGAAACGGGGTAATAGTTCATCGTTACGCCAACGCAGGATGTGTTGGGGAAATTCCGCCGCTGCAACCTCATCGTAGTAGTCGCCGCCTAGAGATTCTAAAGCGCTTTCGTAGTTGAGGGTGAGAAAAGGATTGCTAGAATTCTTGTAGTTTGGGGTTTCAGCCAGAGTCATTACGAGCAAAGCTTAATTCATTCTTCCTTTAATACTACCTCTGCCTTCAGCATCATCAGCATAGACGCAAAAAGCGACCCATATCTAAAATATGGCAGCGCCGCCATCAAAATCTGGCAGGCGCACAAAATACCCAACAGAATTCTGGCTCCTGACTCCTGAATTCTGTTTTGATAAATAAAAAATAAGACTGGCTCAACCGAAGTTTGGATAAAATCCGCCAGTCTTCCGAAACTTAATCTTAATTAAATAAAGCTGATTTTTTATTTTTTAATTGGTTCTGATGGTGGTGCAACAATTCCTACTGGCTTTGATGTTGTTTGTGATACCTGTGAAGCTAGAATTTTTTTCACTTGCAGGTTATAAGCTTGCAAAATTGATTGAACCTGTTTCTGTTGATCTTGATTCAGATCCAAAGATTTTAACACTATTCTGATTCTCTGACGGGATTGCAGTGCCGCCTTAAATTTAGTATCTTGGGACGGGTTTAATAGAGCCTCAATATCTTTATCTCTTTGCTGGCGAGCAACTTGGATTTGTAGCCGCTGTTGCTGTGTGAGTTTGATTGGCTGGTGTGATGCAGCACTAATCTGAGTTTTTAAGGCTGGTGTAGTGGCAGAATTTGGGCCTGGTGCTGCCAAGACAACTCCGTTTAAGATGGTAGCAAAAGCGAAGATAGTCGAAAAGACAGATAAGCACTTTATAGAATTAATGAGCATTTTAAAAAACTCCTCAACTATTTAATAAAATTGAACACATCGGCTAAAGCTAACCTTAATAACTGAGCCTCTTAGTGAACAAATATTACTATTGCATTTGCTTGTGGAGTTCTTGTGTAGTTATTATGAATTTACTATGAATGTGTATATATTCACAATTCATATACAAAATTAATTTTTATATAGATATCAGAGTATTAATTAGGTGCTTTCCAATGAGTATTTGTCAGACTTGTCAAAATATGATCTTCCCATTGCCCATTAATTAACAAATAGTCTCTAGCGTATCCTTCAACGACAAAACCGAGTCTTTTGAGTACATTACCACTGCGCCGATTGTGAGGCATATAATTAGCCATAACTCGGTGAAAATTTAACTCTTCAAATAGATATTGAGTTGCGGATTTTAACCCCTCTGTCATATAGCCTTTACCTTGTTTATTTTCAGCAAGGCTATATCCCACATAGCAAAAATGAGCGGCTCCTCGGACAAAATTACTAAAATTGACTGTTCCAATAACTACGGTAGGATTTTTTTTGGTAAAAACAAATAGTTTTAACGATTGCCCATTGATAAATTCTAGAAAACTATTCTCTATCTGATATTGCCAATATTCTTCAGTGAAAAAACCATCAGCCCAAAGAGGATAAAATGGAGTGAGATAAGTTTTGTTATCAATGAAGTATTTGAGAATTTTGGGTATATCTTCATGGATCGCTGCTCGTAATAATAGGCGATCGCTTGCAATTATTGGCAGTTCTGATATCATAAATTGCTTAATCGGCGGGATTCTTCCCAAAACATTCTCTAAATTTTATAAATTCTCTCATAACCTGTGGTTTAGCAGCTAGGGGGAATAGAATTAGCGGCTATACAGGCAAAATCCGCCTGTTTTATCCTAAAGCCACTCAGTTGACTGTTGACCAACAAAAGATATATGCGCCAGTTGCATAAGTCCCCTCAATCCCAAATCCCAAATCCCCAATACATGAGTATTTTTGCTCTTAATCTGCCATTCAACCAAAATCTTGATAAGCTGATGTCTAATATCTAGAGCGGAAGGATTGAGAGCCAATGGGTGATAAAGCACAGTGCGCGGCATAACTTCAATAAAATCGCTTTGCCTAAACGCTGTACCGCAGCAGATTCAAGCAAAAAACAGCTCTTGATTAACCCAGTCTACAAGAAGGATAGTGATGTGGTGGGAATACGCTACGATTGGCAGGAATTAGAGATTCGGGCGATATACAACACGCCATTGCTAGAGCTTATTTATCAAGCTGCTAGCGTGCATCGCCAATATCATGACCCAACAAAAATACAAGTTTGTAAACTCATATCGATTAAAACCGGAGGTTGTCCAGAAGATTGTAGCTACTGCGCCCAATCTTCTCGCTATAAAACAGAGGTAAAGGCGCAAGCACTCCTAGAAAAGGAAACTGTAGTTAACATTGCCCAGAAAGCAAAAGAAACTGGTGTTAGTCGCATTTGTATGGGTGCTGCTTGGCGTGAAGTCCGGGATAACTCACAATTTGAGGAAGTCCTGGAAATGGTCAAGGATGTAACCGCAATGGGTTTAGAAGTGTGCTGCACTCTGGGTATGTTGACGGCCAATCAAGCCAGGAAATTGGAAGAAGCGGGACTTTATGCCTACAACCATAACTTAGATACCTCGCAGGAATATTACAGCACAATTATTACCACAAGGACATATAGCGATCGCTTGAACACAATTGAGAATGTCCGTCAGACAAATGTTACTGTCTGTTCCGGCGGTATCTTAGGCTTGGGCGAAACTGTCGATGACCGTGTTGGTATGTTACAAACTCTGGCAAACTTACATCCCCATCCAGAATCCGTGCCAATTAATATTCTTTCACAAGTACCAGGCACACCTTTAGAAAATCAGCCTGATGTCCCCATTTGGGATATTGTGCGGATGATTGCCACAGCCAGGATTTTAATGCCAGCTTCCGATGTGCGTCTTAGCGCTGGAAGGGCGAGACTTTCTCAAGTTGAGCAAGCTTTCTGCTTTATGGCAGGAGCCAATTCTATCTTTTCCAGCGACGACAACAAGATGTTGACTGTGACAACTCCCTGTCCAGATTACGATACTGACCGAGAAATGCTGAATTTACTTGGTTTGGGAATGCGTCCGCCTTCCCAAAGACAGGAGAAGGTAGCAAGTTCGGCTATTGTAGGGTAAATATCTAATTGTGGGATAACCGAAAGGCCCATCCCACAATAAATAATTAGATATTTCTTACTTGAATTCCCTAAGCAGGTGTCAATAAAATCAACTGCTGTTGCAAAAGGGTTCTTACCCCATCCAATCCCAGTTCTACATTTGTCAATATCTCTGCAACTGTGGCATTAGCATGACATCTTTGCATAAACTCAAACTCTGGTACAGATAAATTAACTATCTGGTAATCGTAATTAAAGAAACATTGACTGGGAAATCCCTCAAGACAAGGATTAAGTTCGGGAATCGCTGCCAGTAATACGTGATCTTCCGACCAGTCGGCTTTGATTAAAGGAGGACGACCGAGGAAAAACTCGTAATGAGTTACTTCTGGGTCTAATAATTCTATCAGGCGATAAAGCTGGCGATCGCTCAATTCTTTTGCCCGTTCCACTAACTCTGGTGCTTTACCCAAAAGTCTCTGTAAATCCCAGAAATTCGGATTCGAGAAACCAATAAATTCTAATCCCGAAGCATCTATTAATTCAAACAGCGTTTCAATGTTGTAGTCAATTTCTTGAGGATGAACGTACATATCAGCAAAGTATTCATCCTTATTGTTTTCTAGTGACCAACGCTGTTTATCGTATTTGACAATTCGGTTATTTTCTGGTAAGGAAGCAAATATTTGTCGCCCAACTTGGACACCATCGCGGTAGTCGCCTTTTTTGTCACCTTGAATAAGTGCGATCGCTTTTTGCATGAGTTGAATTTCCCAGCGCCCCAACTCCCCATACACAAAAATGTGCATTAAGCCGCCTGGGGCTAACTTCTTCGCCAAAGCTTGAATACCGCGAATGGGATCGGGGGTATGGTGCAAAACGCCAACACAGTTAATTAAATCAAACTCACCCGGCAACTGTTCCACATCAAACAAACTGAGGTGATGAAATTCAACGCGGTTAGCCCCTGAACGCTGACAACGTTCTTTGGCTACAGCTAAAGCGCCAGTGCTGAGGTCAATTCCCACAACAGAAGCCTGGGGATTGAGGTGAACCAGGTACTCCGTACCCACACCAGTACCGCAACCTGCATCTAAAATCCGAATATCTTGTTTTTGGGGTTTTTGACCTGTGCAGAAGTTATGAGCGGCTAGCCAATTCCAGCGCCAGTTATAGCCTGGAGGTGGTTCATCTAACAGGGCTTCCGGCGGAAAGGGGTAGGTATTGTAGAGTTTGGCAACAGCAGCACTAACAGTTTGGGAATCGGACATGATGAGGAATAACGCAGCATTTCTGAGTTTAGCGGATAGTGGCTGATTAGAGCAAAGATTACTATTGCTTATTTTTTACTACTTATCCAACAGCAAAGCCAGTAAATTCGCGTTTATAAGGAGGGTAAAATTTGTTTTTGTGCTGCTAATAGTCTGTATGTTCCTAATCTGCAAAGTAATATCTTTGCTCAAGCTTAACCGACACACTGGGAATTTTTACAACTATATTCATGGGATTTTTACTTTTAAATTTTTATCTAGTTTACAATTTTTAGCTTAGATTAAAGCCTTATATTTAAGTTTTTTTCATATTAGATTTGATAGTAAGGGTTTTAGCCCTGAAAGTAACAAGCAAACTAAAATAAATGATATACGCAGTTATCTAACTAACAAGAATTATATATTGCGCTAAAATGAGAATATCTTCTAGAAAACTGTTAAAATTGTACAAATATTATAATTTCAATTGCTCTTTGAACATCTGTAATTATTTTAAAATGGAGTGAAAATCGCTAATGTTTCAATATTATGCAGAACTCTCCGAAGATGATTTAAATATTTTAAGGCAACTAAAACATTCTATGGAATCCAGTTCTAAAGATACATCTGAATATTGTCACACCCTGAATGAATATTATGACGAATTAAGTGAGATGTTCCAATTGATAACTGACCCACTTCCTCCAGATTGTGAGTTGGAAGAATCGCTATTACCTAAATACTACCTTGACTTTAAAGAAGAATATCAACGTTCAGGTCCATACACTTTTTTGAATGATTGCCGATCTGCAAAATTGATCGCTTTTGTACAAGTCATATCTGTGAAAAATAGAGGTGCAAAGGTCACTGCAAAACCCCTAGCCATCTTGAAAGGACAAAAGGATGAATTTGAATCAGATTGCTTTAGAAATATCAAGTTTAATGTGTATACAGCTTGGTCATATGCATGTTTTGAAAAAGGAGAGAAAGCATTAATTTTACTAGAGAAAGTATCAAATAAGACTGCAATTATATGGTGTTCAAGCAAAAAATTTGAAGTTAGCAATAGAGATGGCATTGAAATAGTAATAGTAAAAAGAGCAATAAAGTCATATTGGCATGATATTAATGTAGATAAAAATAATGAAAATAACCTTGTAATAATACCTTGGAAACAATTAGATACATGGATAATAAATAATCTATGATTATTGTTTTAATGTGAGTTTAACAGGTTGAAATTGTATGGATATCTTATACTAAGAGAAACACGCTTTGTGCTGACTATAAACCTTTAATTATTTACACTGCCTTACTTATCTATGGTTTAATTTTTATCATATTATATTTTGCGATCGCACCAATGATTTACAATCAATCAGAGTTTAATTTACGCTGTGAATGGGGTTCACAAGGTGTTGCTCAACTCGCTCCCATTAGTGATGTAATTGTGATAGTTGATGTTCTCTCTTTTTCCACTTGTGTAGAAATTGCCACCAACAACGGCGCAATAATTTTTCCTTACGCATATAAAGATGAATCAGCTATAGATTATGCCAAGTCAGTGCGAGCAGAATTGGCAAGTCATAGACAACGTTGGACAATAAGTGGATATTCTCTCTCACCAAAATCGCTAGCTCAGATTCCTGCTGGAACCAGACTAGTTTTACCGTCACCCAATGGTTCTTTTCTGACTTTACATACAGGGAATACACCAACTTTGGCTGGTTGCTTGCGAAATTGCCAAGCTGTAGCGCAGTTTGCTCAAAAGTATGGTGATAAAATCGCTGTGATTCCTGCCGGTGAGAGGTGGAAAGAAGATGGTAGCTTACGTCCTGCATTTGAAGATTTAATTGGTGCTGGCGCAATTCTCAGTTATTTAGATGGCAGTCTATCATCAGAAGCCGAAGTCGCTGTGGTAACATTTCAGGCTTTCCAGCAGGATTTACTGGGGTACTTGAAAAAATGCAGTTCTGGTAAAGAGTTGATTGAAAAAGGTTTTGAGTCAGATGTTGAACTGTCCGCCGCTTACAACGTAAGTGATTGCGTGCCTTTATTTACTGATAATGCTTATATAAATTACAGGCTACAAGGTTAATTAAACGTCGCATTGATTGGTTTGGCAATATTTGGCATTATCTATAAATTTTTGCAACTTATTCAAGGGAATTATCTGCAATGATGACCCACCTTGTACCTCGGCAGCGATGTAAGCAAACTTTTGTCCACGATAAAACTGGTCACGTCCAACTTTGGTGATATATCGGGACTTCTGGAAATCATTGCCAATATTAGAATTATAAATATTTTGTAACAATTTCACTGCATTGGCATTTTTTGTGGTGAATTTGAGGCGTTTATCACCACTAACAGTTATACCTTCTTTAGTCACTGTCCCACTTTGAGAAGTGACATCAGCATAAAAGTATAAATTTCCCTTTGTACCCTCGTAGCCGTGGGCTTCGCTGTTGTATCTCAGTGTTGGTAGTTGAGGTCTGCTCTTTGCCCACTTGACAACGGTGCTGATGTTTTGTTCTGGAAGCGCATTTGCAGGAGTGACAGCCAAAATAACTGCGATCGCAGATAGGGTAGCATTGAATAAATAGTTAAATTTACAACTTTTGTGCATAGTATTTTCCCTGTATGTAAATACTGACTGTTAGTAGATGAAACAACCACAAATTAAGAATGGTTTTCCATACGGTGTCAGTTGTGAGTATAAGTTTATTAGTAGCAAAAACAACTTAACATCGACTAACAACCACTGTCCACTGACTAAGTACAACATTTCATTAATTAGTAGCGAATTTTCTGCATCTCTCTGCGCTCCTACCCTGCCAGAAGGCGTTCGCGTAGCGTCTCGTAGAGAAGCGCATTTGCGTTTGAATAAAAAAGAAATCAGTAGACAGTTCCCAACCTAGTACTTAGTTACAAAACTTAGACTTAATCTCAGACAAACTGGAGTATGTACTTTTAAGACTGAAGACATTTAAGATACAGGTTCTACATACTTCTTAATAAATCCGCCTTGAGAACGCAAAACGTTCTAATCTAAAAGCTAACTGGGTTAATTTACTGGCAGTTTTGCAGGCAATACTCTCAAGCTCATAAAGCATAGACACACCGATGTGTCAAGCCTCAAAACAATCCAGACTTAACATATAAACGCTTATGATGGGAGTTTTACAAATCCGATGAGTGTTAAGGCGAGTGGTGGAAGCTCGGTTGCGCGTCCGCAACTATATCAAACCCTAACTGTATCCACGATTATCCAAGCAGAGCAGCAAGACCGCTTCTTGGGAAATGGTGAATTAAATGAACTAGCAAGCTATTTTGCATCTGGTGCAAAGCGTCTAGAAATTTCTCAGACGCTCACAGACAATGCCGAGATTATTGTATCTCGCGCTGCCAACCGGATTTTTGTCGGTGGTTCGCCAATGGCTTTTTTAGAAAAGCCCAGAGAAGTAGAAATAGTACCTGTTAGTGCTGGTGCTAATGTTCAACAAGGGATGCAACTGGGAACCGTAACCTACGTTGAAAGTCGTGGTGGGTTCCTAGAAAATTTACGCTCAATATTTAACTCATCCCCCAGCGGCCCGACACCCGCAGGTTTCAGACCAATTAACATTGCTCGATATGGCCCAAGCAACATGGCCAAGAGCTTGCGGGATTTATCCTGGTTCTTGCGCTACGCTACTTATGCGATCGTTGCTGGCGACCCCAACATCATAGCGGTGAATACAAGGGGTTTGCGGGAAATCATTGAAAATGCCTGCTCTGGTGAAGCAACGCTAGTAGCTTTGCAGGAAATCAAAGCTGGGGCACTTTCATTTTTCCGTAATGATGCTGAGGCTACAGAAATTGTGTCTCAGTACATGGATGTTTTGTTAACAGAATTCAAAGCAGCCACACCTTCAAACAAAGTCCGCCAACGCCCTTCTAGTGACCAACAAGGGTTGCAACTGCCGCAAATTTACTTTAATGCAGCAGAACGGCGTCCCAAGTTTGTGATGAAGACTGGGTTATCAGCTAGCGAAAAAAATGAGGTAATCAAGGCCACATATCGGCAAATCTTTGAGCGCGACATTACCCGTGCTTATAGCTTATCCATATCTGACCTGGAATCCAAGGTCAAGAATGGCGACATCTCTGTAAAAGAGTTTGTCCGTCGTTTAGCTAAATCTCCCCTTTACCAAAAACAGTTTTACCAGCCTTTTATTAACAGCCGAGTCATCGAACTAGCTTTCCGTCACATTTTAGGACGGGGGCCAAGTAGCCGCGAAGAAGTACAGAAATACTTCTCGATTATTTCTAACGGTGGTCTACCAGCCATAGTAGATGCCTTAGTAGATTCTGCTGAATACAGCGACTATTTTGGTGAAGAAACAGTACCCTATCTGCGGGGTCTGGGTCAAGAAGCACAAGAATGTCGCAACTGGGGGCCGCAGCAAGACCTGTTTAACTACAGTGCGCCTTTCCGCAAGATACCTCAGTTCATCACCACATTTGCAGCTTACGAGCAACCGCTACCAGATCAACATCCCTACGGTTCTGGTAACGACCCCTTGGAAATTCAGTTTGGGGCGATTTTCCCGAAAGAAACTCGCAACCCCAGTACCAGTCCGGCTCCTTTTAGCAAGGATACCAAACGCATCCTGATTCACCAAGGAGCAGGGATTAATAACCAAAATAGTAATCCCAGAGCGCGAGGTGAAGCTCCTGGTACTCTTGGGCCTAAGGTGTTCAAGTTAGATCAGTTGCCTGGTACTAGAGGTAAAAAGGCTGCCAAAAATTCTAGCGTCAAATACTCCGAAAGCTCCACGCAAGCATTGATTAAAGCTGCTTACCTGCAAGTTTTCGGTCGCGATCTTTACGAAGGCCAGCGCCCGAAGGTATTGGAAATCAAGCTGGAAAACGGCGATATCTCTGTACGCGAATTTATCCGTGCTTTGGCTAAGTCGGATGTATTCCGCAATCTGTACTGGTCATCGCTGTATGTTTGTAAAGCGATCGAGTATATTCACCGCCGCTTGTTGGGTCGTCCGACTTATGGTCGTCAAGAAATCAACAAGTACTTTGACATTGCTTCTAAACAGGGCTTTTACGCGGTGGTTGATGCCATTATTAACAGCGTAGAATACAGCGAAGCATTTGGTGAAGATACAATTCCTTACGAACGGTATTTGACTCCTGGCGGTGTATCCGGGCGACAATTGCGCGTTGGTAGCATTCGTGAAGATATTGCCGCAAAAGTCCAGAAGGAAGTAATACCAAGCTTTGTGACACTGGGTACAGTGACAGAAAAGCGGTCAGAACCAGATATCCAGTTCCGCATTAACCAAGGTGTCAGCAAGCAACGGGAACAGACCAAAATCTTCAAGCTGGTGGCCAATACCAGTGACAAGGTTGCAGTCAAAACTTTGATTAGCGCTGCGTATCGTCAGATTTTTGAGCGGGATATTGCACCCTACATCGCCAAAAACGAATTTACCAAATGGGAAAGCAAGCTGGGTAATGGCGAAATTAGTGTGAAGGAATTTATTGAAGGTTTAGGTTACTCTAACCTCTACCTGAAAGAGTTCTACACACCTTACCCCAACACCAAAGTGATTGAGTTAGGAACCAAACACTTCTTGGGACGTGCGCCACTAGACCAAGCAGAAATCCGCAAGTATAACCAGATTTTGGCTACTCAAGGTATTCGTGCCTTTATTGGTGCTTTGGTAGATAGTGTGGAATATAACCAGGTGTTTGGTGAAGATACGGTGCCTTACCGTCGCTTCCCGACCCTACCTGCGGCAAACTTCCCGAATACGGAGAAGCTGTACAACCAGCTGACCAAGCAAAACGATGACGTTGTTGTACCAAGCTTTAAACCAGTACAAGCCCGTGTTGGAGTTAGTAACGATACACCACTTTTGGTACAGGCGATCGCAGATATCGCAGCCCAAACAAATGGTAAACCATCCTTTGCTGAACTAGGTCGTTCCTACAACGATGCTAGCGGACAAACCGTGGACATGGGTGTGCGTAAACATGCACGCATTTACCGTCTAACAGAAAACACCAACCAAAGCGAAAAACAACAGGCAATCAACGCCATTTATCGTCAAGTATTGGATGTATTTAGCGGTGAAGTGCCTGAGAATTTCCGTCGCACTGACCTAGATAGCAAACTCCAAAATGGTGAAATTTCTGTGCGGGAGTTTGTGCGTGAACTAGCTAGTTCCCAAATCTATCGTCAGCGCTTCTTATCACCTTATCCTCATGCCAAGGTCATTGAGTTCCTCTTCCGCCATCTGTTGGGGCGTACACCCGCAACTCAGGAAGAAATTGGCCAATATCACAAGCTGCTAGTCGATAGTGGTTTGTCAGCTGCTGTAGAAGCAATAGTCGACAGTCCAGAATATAACCGCTACTTCGGTGAAGATGTTGTACCTTACAACCGCTTCCCATCTTTGCCAGTAGGTAACTACCTCGGCAGTGTAGCGGTTGATTAAGGAGTAGGGAGTAGGAAATTAGGGAATAGGGTACAGATTATTTACTGTTCCCTATCCCCTGTAACCTTTCCCCTGTCCCCTTCTTAACCTTTCGTAATACCGCTCTCAGATTGCAGTTAAAACAGTAAATTCTGAAAAGCAATATTACAAAGTATTAAGAGCAGTCATAAATGCTCAACAGAATGCCGGAAAATGTTTTGCGGAAGGTAACTGAGTTTGAAAGCTTGTGTACTAATCTTGACTCAAGCAAACTCGTAATTTTTTAGCCGTAGCAGTTGTGAAACTGTTGTGTCTAAAAGGACGAGAAAACAAACTCAGTAAACCAAACTCAAAGTCGCACCAGTTTAATCAAATCCTGGTTTCATTCGTATTGGAGGAATCCATTAATGAGTATTGTCACGAAAGCTATCGTGAATGCTGATGCAGAAGCCCGCTACCTCAGCCCTGGTGAGTTAGATCGGATCAAGTCCTTTGTTGCAAGTGGCGAGCGCCGTGTGCGGATTGCTCAAGTTTTATCAGAAAATCGCGAACGGCTCGTTAAGCAAGCTGGCGATCAACTTTTCCAAAAGCGTCCTGATGTTGTGTCTCCTGGTGGTAACGCTTACGGTCAAGAATTGACTGCTACTTGTCTGCGTGACCTAGATTATTACCTCCGCCTCGTTACCTACGGTATCGTTGCTGGTGATGTCACCCCCATCGAAGAAATTGGTGTTATTGGTGCCCGTGAACTGTACAAGTCCTTGGGAACTCCTATCGATGGTGTTGCTGAAGGTATCCGTGGGCTGAAGAATGGAGCTTCGACATTGCTCTCTGGTGATGACGCTAGTGAAGCTAGTGGCTACTTCGACTACCTAGTTGGCGCCCTTCTAGGATAGGGTGAAGCTGTTTACCTACTGATATTGCAATACGGTTGGAAATAAGGAATTAACAACATGGCTCAAGACGCAATTACCGCTGTCATTAACTCCGCAGACGTTCAAGGTAAATACTTAGACGCTTCTGCTTTACAAAAGCTAAAAGGCTACTTCGCCACTGGCGAACTACGGGTACGTGCTGCTAGCACAATCAGCGCTAACGCTGCTGCGATCGTCAAAGAAGCTGTAGCAAAATCTTTGCTATACTCTGACATCACCCGTCCCGGCGGCAACATGTACACCACTCGCCGTTATGCTGCTTGCATCCGCGATTTGGACTATTACCTCCGCTATGCCACCTACGCTATGTTAGCTGGCGATCCTTCCATCCTAGATGAGCGTGTGCTCAATGGCTTGAAGGAAACCTATAACTCCTTGGGCGTTCCCGTCGGTGCTACCGTACAAGCTATCCAAGCAATCAAAGAAGTAACCGCCAGTTTGGTAGGTTCTGATGCTGGTAAGGAAATGGGCGTTTACTTAGACTATATCTCCTCTGGCTTAAGCTAAGAACTAGTTTGCGCTTAAGAATTTAGGTGCGGCTTTATTAAGGTCTGGAAATCAGCCGTGAGTGCTAGAACGTTATATTGCTTATCTTGGTAAATTATCAGTGATGAGTGTTGGTGGTCTAGTATTGATGTTTGATTTCCAGCCTTTGAATGATTAAAAGATTTGCACTCAAGATTTTGAGATAAAAAAGTTTTCACAAGGTATACAGGAGATTTTCAAAATATGTCCCGTTTGTTTAAAATTACTGCTCTAGTTCCCAGCCAAACCCGAATTCGTACCCAACGCGAACTGCAAAATACTTACTTCACTAAGCTAGTTCCTTATGAAAACTGGTTCCGCGAACAGCAACGCATTCAAAAAGCAGGTGGCACAATTATCAAGGTGGAACTGGCAACTGGTAAGCAAGGCGCTAATACTGGCTTGTCGTAATTCTGTAAATAGAATATTATTTTAGGGAATTGGTAAGAGGTCGAGAAAGACCTCTTTTTTGTTGAGAATTGATACTACAAAAAACCTGGTAATTGAACAATATAGCAGTTCTCGTTTGGATACAACATATTGTAAGCGATCGCGCATTAGTGATTATCCTAAAAGTTCTTCTAGCACCATTTTTTCCAAGTTATCCTAAATTGACTAAATAACTCATGCATCCAAAGCCATTTCATTTTCAAAACGAATCTGGCTGTTAAAACATATATATCCAGTATTTCTGTCTTATCAGACTAAATTGATTAAAACAAACATAAGTTAAATATAAATAAATAAATACTTAAAAATTTTAGTTCCCCATCCATCAAACCCTCAAAAATAGCTAGGTAAAAGGAATAAGTAAAAATACGGTTGTAATACCGAAGGCTTGTAGCATTAAAATATGAATAGTTTTCCTTATTTTTTCGGTTTTTAAAGCTGTAATAAAACATTTCAAGGTTTGAATACAAAAAATTTTGTCATTTAAATAACCTTTTTAAGAAATTAGTTATCGAGTCTTGGGCAAATATCACAAAGCAAAGTTAGGTGCAGCAAGAAGAGGCTTCCATGTACGGATTAGTGAACAAGGCGATTCAAGATATGGTGTGCAGTCGCTTTGGCGAAGAGACTTGGAAAAAAATTAAGCACAAAGCAGAGGTGGATGTAGATGTTTTCCTCAGTATGGAAGGCTACCCCGATGACATCACCCACAAGCTGGTAAAAGCTGCTAGTGTCATTCTGGGCTTACCTTCGTCACAGATTATGCAAGCTTTTGGAGAATTTTGGGTTCAGTACACAGCCCAAGAAGGCTATGGCGAAATGATGGATATGAGTGGAGATACACTACCTGAGTTTTTAGAAAACCTTGATAATCTTCATGCTCGCGTGGGAGTTAGCTTTCCTAAACTCCAACCCCCATCATTTGAGTGTACTGATATGGAGGAAAATTCCCTGAGCTTACATTATCGCTCTGATAGAGAAGGGTTAACGCCAATGATTCTTGGACTAGTTGAGGGATTGGGAACCAGGTTTGATACAGAAGTTAATATTACCCAAACTCAGAGTCGAGATGAGGGTGCTGAACACGATCAATTTTTAGTGATTTATAAACCAAATTGAATGCATTAGCATGGCTCCTCCTCACCTTACACTTTCGCCAGCAAATCTGGCGAAAGCTTTTCCCTTCCACTTTGCCTTTAGCCGTAATCGGGAAATTGTACAAGCTGGTGATGTTTTAGAGCGCATTTGTCCTGAACCGCTAGTTGGTAGATTGATTGAGCAGCATTTCCAGATTAATCGGCCAAAAATTTTGGTCGATTTTGACGCTATTACTAAACAGTCTCGCGCTCTGTTCATATTAGAGTTGATCCACAATGGAATGCAGCTCAAGGGTCAGATGATGTATCAACCAGAGCAGGAGGTGATATTTTTTTTAGGTTCTCCCTGGATTACAGATACAACTAGCCTGGCTCCTCTGGGTATCAAACTGAAAGACTTTGCAATTCACGACCCAATTGTTGATTTTCTGTTTCTACTGCAAGCTCAGAATACTGCTTTGGTTGATGCCAAAAAGTTAACAAGCGAACTGGAACAGCAAAGGGCAGAACTACGGAGTGCGCTACAAATCAAGGAGAATTTAGCGGAAGCTGAGGCTCAATCCAAAAAATTGGAAAAATCCCTTCGTGACCTACAAAAAACTCAAGCCCAATTAGTCCATGCTGAGAAAATGTCCAGTCTGGGGCAATTAGTTGCAGGAATTGCTCACGAAATTAACAACCCCGTTAACTTTATTTACGGTAATCTGAAATATACAAAAGATTATACGCAGTGTTTGCTGAAGCTTGTGCATCTTTACCAACAATTTTATGCCAATCCTGTGTCAGAAATTCAAGAATACATTAAAGAAATTGAGTTAGATTTTTTACTAGATGATTTGCCAAAAATTCTAAATTCGATGGAAGTAGGAGCCGAAAGAATTTCTGAAATTGTCTTGTCCCTGCGGAATTTCTCTCGTCTTGATGAAGCGGAGAAGAAAAGTGTTGATATTCACCAGGGACTGGATAGTACTTTGTTGATTTTACAGAGTCGCTTCAAGAAGGGTGTCGATCATCCTGGGATCAAAGTAGTAAAAAATTATGGAAATTTGCCTTTAGTAGATTGCTACCCTGGTCAACTCAATCAAGTATTCATGAATATTATTAGTAATGCAATTGATGCGCTCGATAACTATGATAGTAAACGTGCGATCGCAGAAATTCATGCTAATTCTAATACAATTACAATTACTACAGAAGTCATCGAAACGAAGTGTGTAATCCGAATTGCTGATAATGGTTCAGGAATGACCAAAGCAGTTAAAGAACGACTGTTTGATCCATTTTTCACCACTAAGCCTGTAGGTAAGGGTACAGGATTAGGTTTATCAATTAGCTATCAGATTGTAGTTGAAAAACATGGGGGAACACTAAGATGTATATCAGAACCAGGGCAGGGAACTGAGTTCTGGATTGAAATTCCCCTGTCTATGGACAGACAAGCAGTTAATTGCGTTAAATCATTAAGTTTAATTAAATAAATATCCTCGGAATCCAGCTTATAGGAATACTTTTAGTCAATTTTCGAGCGATCGCTCTTAACTATAGCAATTCTAATTTATTAGTATAAAATAATACTTTTCTGTTGCGGATTAGAGATTGTAATTTGTCAGAAATATTGAATTAGTGGTGTATTGAAGTTAACAACTTTAAGATTTATGGTTGTAAAGCCTACTTATGAGTTATAAGTTATGATTTATGAGTTTTATTTTTAACTCCTAATTTCTAACTTTTTACCTGTACCGATCGTGAATCTACGCCGCCTGATTCCAATTTTTGATAGTTCAGTCTCCAACTGGGCATTAGAAGCGCGGTTGTTGCGCTGGTTAACGTTGATTTGGCTGTTCGTCGGCTTGGTCATGCTATTTTCAGCATCTTATCCTGTCGCTGATGCCCGTCAGAATGATGGGTTGTACTACTTTAAACGTCAACTGCTTTGGGTCTTAGTTTCCTTAATTGGATTCAATATTATTGTTAATTCGCCATTGCAGAAAATTTTGGGACTATCCCATTGGTTTTTGTTGCTGTTTTTGGGGTTAATTTTTGTCACACTGATCCCAGGATTGGGAAGAAAAGCTTTTGATGCAGCGCGTTGGATTGCGATCGGGCCAATTCCGATTCAACCTTCAGAACTAATTAAACCCTTTTTAGTGTTGCAAAGTGCGCGGCTTTTTGGTCAGTGGGAACGAATTAGTTGGCGAGTTCGCTTCGCGTGGTTGGGTGTTTTTGGTCTGGTACTTTTAGGAATTCTTGCCCAGCCCAACTTGAGTACAACGGCACTTTGCGGCATGACTATCTGGCTAATTGCTCTAGCAGCTGGCTTACCTTACAAGTACCTGGGAGGAACAGCAATTGGTGGAGTGATGTTGGCACTACTTAGTATTAGTATTAAAGAGTATCAGCGTAAGCGGGTGATGTCATTCCTCAATCCTTGGGCGGATGCTACAGGTGATGGCTACCAGTTGGTGCAAAGTCTACTAGCTGTGGGCTCTGGTAAAACTTGGGGGGCTGGATATGGGCTTTCTCAACAAAAGCTGTTTTATTTACCAATTCAAGATACTGATTTTATTTTTGCGGTGTTCGCTGAAGAGTTTGGCTTTGTTGGCAGTATGGTGTTGTTGGTACTTTTAGCTACATTTGCTACTCTCGGATTAGTTGTGGCACTGAAGGCTAAAAATATAGTACATAGATTAGTAGCGATCGGTGTGACGACTTTGATGGTGGGACAATCATTGCTCCACATCGGTGTTGCTACAGGTTCTCTACCGACTACTGGCTTACCTTTACCCATGTTTAGTTATGGTGGTAATTCTATGATTGCCAGCTTAATAGCTGCTGGGTTGTTGATTCGGGTAGCACGTGAGAGTAGTGAAGCTGAGGTCGTACCGTTGCGAAAACCTCAGCTTGAAAATGGGCGCAGACGCCGAGCTTTTCATAAAACTAGGAATTGAGCTAGCAAAAGCGACGATAGACAAAATTTTACACTCTTTGCAGAAATTGAATAGATTATGGAAGACTTAAAACAAGCAATAATCAGCTACTCCAGCACAGAACTCGAACAGCGCAAACATTGGTATTCTCCGGCA
Source organism: Nostoc sp. 'Peltigera membranacea cyanobiont' 210A (assembly GCF_002246015.1). Lineage (GTDB taxonomy): Bacteria > Cyanobacteriota > Cyanobacteriia > Cyanobacteriales > Nostocaceae > Nostoc. The sequence goes on along the minus strand of NZ_NOLJ01000004.1, from coordinate 528,898 downwards.
GCAGAAGCTTACAATCAAGCAAGACCACGTTATCCTCAAGATTTGATTCACCAACTTGTGGAACTTGCTCAACTCTCCACTAACTCAAAAATTCTAGAAGTGGGATGTGGCCCTGGAACTGCAACAGTAGCGATCGCTCAATTGGGTTGCTCTATAATCTGCTTAGAACCTAATCCAGATTTTTTCAGGTTAGCTCAACAGAATTGTCAATCATATTCCAATGTAGAGATAGAGAACACATCCTTTGAAGAGTGGGAACTCAAGCCACTTGAATTTGATGCCATTTTAGCAGCCAGTTCTTTTCATTGGATATCACCAGAAGTTGGATATCCAAAAGCAGCAAATGCCCTGCAAGAGAATGGCTACCTGATTTTATTGTGGAATAAGGAACTTCAACCCAGCTACGAAGTATACCAAAGTTTATCGCAAGTCTATCAACTACATACTCCATCTCTTGATCGATATGAAGATCAAAAAACTCAAGAATATATCTTGACACAATTAGGAAATATGGCCATTGATTCGGGGCAATTCCAAAATTTGAGAACAGGACAAGTTATCTCAGAAGTAACCTACACTGTCGATGAATATTTAACACTTTTGAACACTTACTCGCCATACATAAAATTAGATCCAGAAACTAAAAAGTCTTTATTTTTGGGATTGAGGCATTGCATAGAAGATGATTTTGGAGGCAGTCTGCAACTTTCATATATCTCTGCTTTTCACATTGCCCAAAAAGTTACCTCTGAGGTAAGGGAGTCTTAAATGGGCTATTGCTAGGTGGCAGAATGGGTGGAATTGGGTTAATGCCAGGTATAGGAGTAGGCACTACTTTTTTGAGCACTGTGATTGCAAACCCTCTTTGCTGGGGTTGTTGCTTACCAGATATATCATTGACTAGCAGTCCGATTTGAGGGGGGAAGGCTTGATTGACTGGAAGCTTCATTGAACCAACTGCTGGAACGTCATTGCCGTATGGTAGAAGTTTAACCTGAATATTTTCTCCCTCTACTCTCCAACTCAGGGTAGCAGATTCACCTTCCTTGAGAACCAGATTTGGTTGTTCGCTACCGTTAATTCTAAAAGAGACAATTTTAAATGGTTTTGGTAATATTCCAATTTTTGATTCAGTCTTTTTAAAACTAGTTTTTTGACTTCCATTGTTAGGAAAGGCTTTGATTTCAAATACAAAGTTTCCGGCTTTAGTTGCTAAAAGAGGAATATTTGTACATCGCAGTTGTTGATTCTGTTGTGTACATAGCTTTTGAAGTTTCGGGTCGGTAATATTACCTTGATTAAATTTATAAGTAATTGGCTCATTATATAATGTACCATCATCTGCGCTGCCAGCGATTTGAATTTGTGCTAACAATAATGGACGGGCAATTGCCCAGCTTAAAAGAATATTTTGACCTTTTGTATACACTGGTTTATCTGGTTGAAAACTAAGTACTTCAGCAATTTGTTTTTCAGCTATTTCTACTTGGGTGGTTTGGCTAGCTACTTTGTTATTAGGAGAAAATATTTGTATACCATTGCGATAAAAGGCTTGTAACTCAAAAGTGTAATTCCCTTTTGTTTTCACTCCAGTTTTAACGTTGCTACAAATTAACTCTTGTTTATCTTGTACCTGACAAGCAGGGATTTCATTAGCACTTCCTTTACCCAGTGTTTCAGGAATGCCATTGCTAAAGTCATAAGTAATAGGCTGAATAGGTTGGGAACCTTTAGCCGTCAAAACTAACTTTTTTAACTGTTTATATTGATGAATTTCCCAGTTTAAAGCTACCTCATCACCTTCAGTAATTTGAGAGTCATTTGCACTAAAATTTTCTAATCTCAAAGGATCGGGGTTTAAAATTCGCCAAATGATAAATCCTATCCCTCCCAATAACCCCAAAATTGCCAAAATTAACAGAAGAAATTGCCACCAAGGACGCGGTTTCCATACCAAAGTTCCTTGAGGCAATGTGTTAGGCAAGGGTAAATTTTGTGGGTCTTTAATGTCGAGTTGAAAGTTGACTACTAGCCCTGCACCAAACCACGGTCGTCGCCACCAAGGTTTGGGTTTGACCGTCAAATTAGCCACAGCACTTCTATTAGGTAATAATCTGACTTCAGTAGGATCAAATTTGTAAGTATATAGTTCTTCTTCGTCTCGACTTTTTAAGTTTAATATCAGTTCGCGGACAATATTGCCCTGGTTAGCTAGTGATAACTCGTACTTACCAAGACTACGGCTAACTTGTCCCAAAATGGTATGAAGTTCTATATCTAAGCGATAATTTGTCGGAATTTGGATATACACCAAATCCAGCAGTACTAAGTCTGGAGAGTTTTCTGAATACAAGCGGATTGTCGGCGAATAGCTTCCCGCAAGGGTATCCCCAGGTGGGTGAAATTTCAACAATATTTGACCTTGAGTACCAGGATTGAGTTCTAGTGCAGTCACGTCAGACACTAATCCTGGCCCCTCAAATCCAGTTGCAGGATAATTAATTGTGAACCAATCATCGTCTAAATCTGGACAACTCAAGCGGAATCTATCTACAAGATAAGAGCGATTATCAACTATTACCTCCACTTGCAGAGGCTCACTAGAATTGAAAATTAACGGTTTGTTAGGGTTGGTGTTAGGTCTGATGGAAAATGTCGGGTCGTTCACCCGAATTGCAGTCTGTTCTTTTAGTAGAACCTTAATTTGGTTTGCGAAAGTTATGGGAGTATCTTGTGGATAATGTAGAGGAGAATCTACGACTAGTGTATAGTCATAGGTTCCTGGGAGAGCATTTGCGGCGATTTGAAACTCAAACCTTACTTCGTCACTATTTTGCCCTGAAGCTAATGCTAAACTTTCTCTAGGAGAACTAGACCAGCCGGTTAAATTTTGAAATACTTCATCAAAAACAAAATATAAGTCAATAACCGCACTTTGATTTCCCTGATTGATTACAACAATATAGAGTTCAATGGTATCTCCTGGCATCCCAAATTGAATTCCAGGTGGGTTGATAATAACTTGCAGTGGATTGAATTTAGCTTGCATGTCATTGATTCCCTTATTTGATGCGGTGTAATTTGACCTGAAAATCTTCATCACCACTCACAATCATGGTTCCTTGATTAGTTTTCAAATCGATACTATTGATTTTTTTAGAGCTTTTATAAATTTGTTTACCTTCTGCTGCTTTTGTTTTGTCGAGTTTATGTTCGGGAGTTAAGTACCAAACTAAGACTCGTCCATCATCGCCACCACTTACTAAGAGACTACCATCGTCACTAAATGCTAGAGTCCGCACAGATGTTTTTGATGCTGACCAACGGTCTAGTTGCAAACAATTAAGTTCATTTACTTTTTCTAGCGGATTCGGATTTTTGATAGTTTGACACTGATTTAAATCCCAAATCGTAATAAATCCCGCAGAATCAGAAGTTGCAAGGATTTTTCCTGTTGAGTCAGGAACAAAAGCTAATCCCCAAATATAATCTTCAGGCCCAACTAATGGGTCTAGTTTTTCTAGATTTTGCACTGATAAACTTGGGGATTGTTTATCAGATTGAGTTTGATTCCACTGCCACAATATAAAACGCTTAAAGTTTCCAGCAATTACTAGAGTTTTTGCATCTGGGCTGAGATTTAATGCCCGGACTTGGAAACCTGAGAGTTTCAATCTACTTTGTACGTCAATAACTTGCGGTTCTGGTAGAAAATCACTGTTAGGCGCTGGTCTTGACCATAGTCTCACTTTACCACTGCCATAACCACTGAATAAGTTAAGTGAGTTGGAGGTAAAAGCTAAATCAAAAACGCGATCGCCTTTTGCTTTAGGATCTTTAAGGTCTTGAAGTTGGTTAATCTTTACACCTGAAGGAACATCTCTGAGTTCAATTACACCATTATCTAAACCAACAGCAACACGATTATTTTGTAATGGCATAAAGCGTAAGACTTGTACTGCGTCATCAGTAATCGCCATCAATCCTTTGGGCTGTTGCGGTTGATCGCAAGCAAGGGGCTGCCCAGCGTATGTTACTGTATCATCGGGGTCTAAACTATCAGCACCAATTCTCCAAAGCCTTAAGGTGCAATCATCTGATCCACTGACCACAGATAAACCAATGCCACTAAAACGCACTGAGTTTACAGAACGCGTATGCATTACACCTCTTGGTTGCAGGATTAATGCTAGGAGTGCAGCTAAAAGTGCGATCGCAGCTAATTGTAGCCATAAAGGTATAATTGGCAGAGTCTTTACTTCTAATGTCTGCGTGGCTGGGTCTGTACTCCCTAAACGTTGATCGGATAATTCCGATTTAGCCTCCAGCAACAAAGTTTTGCCGATTCCAATCCAAGGACGTTTTGTTTTAACATCGAGGATGACTTTACTTGTCTCTCCTAGATGAAGATTGGCAGTTTCGGGAAGCTTTTTAAAACTACATTTTCGCCAGTCTCTACCCTGCACCTGCACATTAATTTCCTGGTTGAGATTGCTAGCATTTTTAAATAGTAATTCAAAGGAAGCTGTATCAGATTTCCAGTCAGGCAACCATGCCGATTTACTGGGAATTTTCAGGTGTTTTTCGGTGGTAGTAAAGTCTATAAAACCCACTGGCAAAACTTCAATATTGCCTTCAGCATTAGTTGGATAACCATTATTGCTAACAGCTTCAATAGTAAAAGGATAATTTTGACTGGGCGCTTGCACTACAGAAGGAGGTTGGCATTGGAATGTAGCTTCTGCCAAACCACCTGGATCTAAGGGTAATCGGCGTTCTGCACTACCAGCCAGCCAAGACGGATCGACGCCTGTAAAACGTAGCATTACCTCAGTTGGTTGTTGCCCTAAGTTCCTCACCCGTACTGGTATATCGACAGAATTGCGGGGATAAACTTGGAACTCTCGTACAGGCAGTTCTACACTTAAATGTGTTGGTCTATTGTCTCGCTCGATTTTCAGGCGTAGCACAAGTCTGGACTGTTGTGCTAATTGCGGTGAAAAAATATTTACCATCAGGTTGACAGTACCAACAAATCCCGGAATCGGTGTATTGAATACGAAAACTTGGAAGATGGTACTACTGCCCGGTGGCTTGGCTGCCGCTACCTCTGGTTCGAGTCTATACCAGCGATATCCTGTGTTGCGGATTTCTCCGGCTGCGGTAATTTCTATCTGAAAATTGACGAAGCGATCGCTATCATTATTGACAGTTACCTCAAATGATACAGGAGTATCACCTGGACGAAAGGTTAGGTTCTGAGTAGAAAGGCTGGCATTAATAACACTTTTTTCCATGCTATTACTTATAATATTTTTTTCTATTCTGCATAACTAGCGCTATTAAAAAATTAATGTCTCGTGAAAACGTGACAATAGCTTTTTTCCTTTGATTATTGAAATTTATATACTATTAAATATTGTGTAATAAATTGGCCAATTTATAAAAGTCATTTTCAAAGGCGATCGCTAATAGAGATATGAGTGAAAAAAAATGTAGAGACATAGCACTGCTACGTCTCTACAAGGGTTCTGGATAACGCATATTTAGTTTTTGGATATGACATTTCTCAGCAACGCCTGAACTCAAATTAAAATCGCTGCCCAATTCCTAGATGCACTTTGCTTTCTCCCTGGTCGTTAATGCCATAGTCAGCTCGAATTAAGCCAAGTGGTGAATTTAATCGCACTCCCGCTCCATAACCAAAACCATAACCTGGTTTATCCCGTACACCTGCCGGATCTCCTAATACAGTATCACCAGAGCCTAAATCTGAGGCGAAGTCGGCAAACAATACACCGCCTACGATTGGTAAGACGGGAAAACGGTATTCTGCGGAAGCCAACACATAACTGCGCCCACTGCCAACTTCTCCAGAATCGTAACCGCGCACTGAGTTGGAACCACCCAAGTTAAAGCTTTCGTAAGGCGGTAAATTCCCAATGACAGTACCAGCTTGGACATTTACCGCAAATACTTGTGGCTGTTTGCTGTTAAATAGCTGTACTGGTAAATATTGGCTGTAGTTAGCTTTGAGGCGATTGAGGGAAATATTACCTTGACCGATGGGTACAGATTGTTCTGTACTCAGACTCAAAACGGAACCTTGAGTTGGATTGAGGGGATTATCTCGTTGGTCTTTGGTGGCGGTGAAGGATACGGTAGTTAGGTCGTCAATACCAGTTCCACTAGCAGATAGGGGATTGCCCTGAACGTCAGTTGGGGTAATATTACCTTGGCGATCGCGAATACTAGTTCGGGTATAGTTTAATCCTAATGAGGTATTCCAGTCGTCAATTGGTCGCTGCAAGCTGACACCACCGCCAATTTGACCTTCTCGCACTTTGTCGCCGTTGGTTAACTTAATCTTGTCATCAAAAGTTTCCGAAAGTTCCTGACTACGAAAACCATTTACAGTGTAGCCGAAGCGATCGGGGTTAGTTGTCCGATAAGGACTGGTAAATTTGGTATTAAACTGCAAGTCTCGACTACTTACCCCAACATTCACACCGAAAGTATCATTCACACCGCCGACATTCTGATCTTGATAGTTGATTGTACCTACCAATCCTTGATCGGCATTGTAACTACCACCCAAGTTAACACCACGTGCCCCAGTTTCTTTGAGTTGGTAGACTAAATCAAGTTTTGTCGCATCTCCTTCTAAGGCAACATTCACAGTTTCAAATAAACCAGTACGATATAGCTGTTGAATGTCTTGTTTAACGACATTTTCTTGGAAAATTTGACCGGGTTTCAACTTGAGTTGTTGTTGTAAGAAATCTGCTTTGGTGCGTCCTCCAACGGGATTACCCTTACTATCAACGGTTTTACCCTCATCGTTGACAAAGCGAAATTTGATATCACTCACCAAGCCTTCAGCAACATTCACAGTGAGAATGCCTTGAGAACTGGGTTTAATTGATAGCACCCGCGCCAAGTTATAACCATTGTCGGCGTACCACTTGTTAATTTGTGCTACTGCTTGTTGCAGTCCACTGGGGTTGATGGTGGTTCCAATCTGAGATTGCAAACGTTGTTGGGCGACTTGATAGGTAAGTACTTTAGCACCAGATAATTGCAGCGATCGCACAATCACTGGTTGAACTTGGTATACTACATTCAATCCAGCCTGTGTGCTAAAGCTATTCACACTGACACTGCTAAATAAACCTGTATCCAAAATTGCAGTTACATCTTTTTGTAGCTGGCTTTGACTGGTTTCTCCACCAGCTTGGGTTTTAATTACCTGGCGAATGATTTGCTGTAATTCTTGATTGACTCCCACCACCTGTACATCTGTAGCTCTGACTACCAAATCGCCTTCAGTCGCGGGGGATGAGGGAGAGGAAGAGATGATGGGGAGTGTTACGGAAGAGTTTCCCTTATCTGTTGATTTTAAGACTACTGGGGAATTTTTGTTTGCACCTGTTTGCACGGTGACGGAATTTTGGGAAAATTGTTGTGCAACTATAGTTTCTGGGGAAGCAATTGTCTCTACCCGTGCGGGAGTGTCTTCAATTATCGGCACCACCAAGTTACCAGCTTTTGCAGTTGGAGTAACGGTTTTAGCAGGTGCAGCCGTTGCTTGCTGAGTAACATTGCCAGCAGCTAAAGTAGCTAAAGTAAAAATAGCAGTAGTAGAAACTCGCATAATATTTAACCTAATTAACTGGGAGTTAGTTGTAGAGACGCTAGCGAATAGGGATAATACTAACTTCCAGCTTCTTCGTCGATTTCCCTATTTATACCTCTTACCCAAACAGACAGTTAATTTTGATATTTTGTTTCTTATGAGTAATCTATCTCGGTCATCCCTAGCTTCTAACCCCCAATCTGCTACTTCTCCTTTGCGGTTACTTGTATTAAGTAATGGTCATGGGGAAGATATGATTGCAGTTCAGATTTTGCAAGAACTCCAACGACAACCAAACCCACCAGAGATATTTGCTTTGCCTCTGGTGGGTGAAGGACGTGCTTATGAACAGTTGGATATCCCCTTTATCGGTTCAGTCCTGAATATGCCTTCTGGCGGCTTTATTTATATGGATGGCCGCCAATTAGCGCGGGATGTACGCGGTGGTTTATTGAAACTTACCTTCAGCCAAATTAAAGCTATCCGCCGTTGGGTGAGTTCTCAAAAAAAATTAGGTAATAGAAGAGCGATTTTAGCAGTGGGAGATATTTTGCCGCTGTTGTTTGCAACATTCAGTGGCGCTAATTATGCTTTTGTCGGTACAGCTAAATCTGAATATTATGTGCGAGATGAAGCTGGATTATTACCACGGAAATCTAAAGACGCAGGTTGGGAAAACTTTTCTGGTTCAGTTTACCATCCTTGGGAACGTTGGTTAATGAGTCGTCGCCGTTGTAAGGCTGTGTTCCTTAGAGATGCGCTGACGACGGAAACATTAAAACAATGGCCAATTCCAGCTTTCTATTTGGGTAATCCCATGATGGATGGTCTAGAACCGACGTTTTCACGCCAACAATTTTATAGTCAGAATATCCAACAGCAAGAGACTGTTCGACCTTTTGTAGTGACTCTTCTTCCTGGTTCTCGTCCGCCAGAAGCATACACTAACTGGGAAACAATTATGATTGCTGTATCTGCATTGATGGCAAGTTTTCAACAGCGAGATTCAATCTTTTATACTTCTAACACAGTAGTGTTTTTAGGTGCGATCGCTCCTGGTTTAGACTCTAATATTTTATCCCAAAGTGTACAATCCCAAGGCTGGCGCACTGAATCAGCATCTCCTATCCAACTTCGCGATCCAAATGTCTTGACATTTAAACAGAGAAATGCTTATTTGCTATTAACACAACAAGCCTATAATGATTGCTTGCATTTGGGAGATATAGCGATCGCAATGGCAGGTACAGCTACAGAACAGTTTATCGGTTTAGGCAAACCTGCGATCGCAATTTCCGGTAATGGGCCACAATATAACCTTGGCTTTGCTGAATCTCAAAGTCGCCTTCTGGGATCGTCTTTGATTTTAATTCATCAACCAGCAGAAGTAGCGAAGGTTGTACAATCCCTATTTAAAAACCCTGATAATTTGCAAATTATCGCTGAAAATGGTGGGCGACGCATGGGCAAACCGGGAGCCGCACTACGTATTGCTAATTGCTTGCGGGAAAAATTGGGATAATGGGGCAGTGGGTATGGGGCATTGTGGCAGGTTGTTCTCCTTGTCCCCTTGTCCCCTCATCTCCCTTGTCCCTAATCCCTTACGCCACCAACCCTGAACGTAAGGCCCTCACAGCAGCTTGGGTACGGTCATCAGCACATAGTTTATTTAGAATATTACGAACATGGGTTTTGACAGTACCAACTGTAATGTAGAGTTTCTCGGCAATTTGCCCATTGCTACACCCAGCTACAATCAACTCTAGGATTTCCAGTTCCCGTTGAGTCAGAGGGTATGTTTCCAAAACTTGCTCGTATTCTGTCGCCAGCGCCTCAATTTTTACAGTCTTCGGCTTGTCAGAACCTTGACTTTCTCCAGGAATACCTTGCCGCATCTTCCGCAATACCACGTTGGCAATTGCCGGATCGATCCAAGAGTTACCGCCGTGAGTTGCTTGAATTGCCTCAGTTAATTTACTGATGCTGGTTTCTTTCATATAATAAGAATCAGCGCCAGCTGCGAAGGCTGCAAGTACAGCATCCTCTGTATGATCCATTGTCAAGATGAGAATCTTTGTAGTAGATTGCCCACCATTTTCAGCCTGGGAGCGTTTGAATTTGCGAGTGAGTTCGATGCCATCCATGTCAGGCAAGCCGATATCTACTACCGCTACATCAGGCTTTGCCGTTTCTAAAAGTTTTAACCCTTGGGTAGCATTTGCCGCTTCCCCAATTACTTTCAATGCGCTATGAGACTGTAATGCTGCTCGTAGCCCCATTCGCGTTAAGTCATGATCTTCAATTAAAATAATACTAATTTCATTCATTGCTACACTCACTCTTGCGCTGTTTGCATCTTTCAAAGTATTGCCTTTTGTAACTATTATCTCATTAATTTTCCCATACTCAAGATAGATGATATTTCAACCTGTCTGCATCCACCGATAGAAATAACAAATAGTCAAAAGTTTTATATTTAGATAGAGGCCAAATCTAGCTGGAGATATATAGATACTTACATAAAAAGTATGAAATATTGAAACGAATGCCAAATTGCTGCCCCTTGCTGATAATTCAGCTTTGAGTTGCCCTGTTCAATTGGTTAATTAGTATTATTTTGGCTCAAACTTTAAAAAAGGCTTACGAAAATGAAAAAATTACAGATCGTGAAAGTTGCTTTACGAGAAAGTGAACGATGGATGCGAGCAATTTTTAATCAAACCTTTGGATTCATCCGATTGATAGAGCCAATAGAGATCCTCATGGAAGGGAATCAGGCAGCGTTAAAATTTGGTGAAATCACGAACAGCAAAGTAATTCGTAATTCTTGGTGACTAACTTGTTCGTCTGACTTTTTACAGGATATAATACAAACCCTCTGTACGAACCTCTCCCCTTTTAGGTTTTGAATTTTTGCCTAACTTTTGTCGGGAACCTTTCTTCGGCATTAAGGGTTAGTAATTTTGCGAACATCTATAAGTTCGATATAACCGGGAAAATACTAATACAGATGTGGCGATCGCTAAGAAAATTGTTGAAATTTCAGGAGGTAGGATTACTTCAGATTCACAAATAGCTATAGATATTACTTTTTTATTTACCTAGTCTAACTAACCTGATAGGTAAAACTGTTCAAGCTTATGGTACACGATAATCGGATGCAACTCTCACCAATGACTGACGACGGTGGCTTGCTCACTCATCTACAATTAGTTTTAAGCTTGGTAAAGTATTTTATTTTACTTTATATCAGCGGTGTGTGCTTGTTAATTACTAATTTTTTGCAGGACATTGGTCATTTGCTAGGAGTTTAGTTACCAGAATCTGGTAAATTAACCAAATTCAAGATACAACAGACTCAATTCAACCCAAGGGAAGGCCCGAAAGAGCGATCGACATACTACTAATGGAGGATAACAAAGTTGATGTGGTGAACGTCAAGCAAGTATTAAAGTGGATCTTATGCAAAATATCTTAATCAATCAAATTACAGGTTTTAGATATCCGAAAATCTTATATTCTTTAGTTGGATAATCTGAAAAAGAGAAATATTATACATCAACCTATGTTTGGCGGCGAAAATAAAAACCGATGGAAGAGACGCTGAAAATTTTGGTTGTAGACGATGACGAAGTAGACCGGATAGCAATCCGTTCTGCCCTGACTACAGCAGGTGTTCAGATGCAACTGTCTGAAGTAGGCAATGGTAATGATGCTTTCTCTGTCTTAAGCGTTACTGCTTACGATTGTGTTTTCCTCGACTATTCCTTACCAGATCGGGATGCATTAACTTTGATTCAACAGCTAGGTTCTTCAGAAATTAAAGTTCCTTTAGTAGTCCTAACTGGTCAAGGAGATGAACAAATTACTCTCCAATTATTGAAAGCTGGTGCTACAGATTATCTCTCTAAATCTAGAATATCTCCAGAAACTTTGTCGCAGGTTTTGCGGAATGTGATTCGGATTTATCGGGCGGAAATGCAGGTGGATTTGGCAAATCAGCAACTCAGAGAAACTCATGAACAACTCATTTGTCAGAACCAAGAATTGGAGAGACAACAACAACAGATTCAAATGCAAAACTTCAAGCTATTGGAGGCATCACGTCTAAAATCACTTTTTTTGGCAACTATATCTCACGAACTTAGAACGCCGATGAATGCGATTATTGGTTTTTCGCAAATACTGCTGCGTCCTAAATTCGGTCAGCTAACGCGCCAGCAAGCAGATATGGTTGAGCGCATTTTGAATAATGGGAAGCATTTACTGATGCTACTCAACGAAGTTCTCGACTTTTCCAAGCTGGAAGGAGGAGGATTAGATTTAAAGGCAGAAAGATTTAATATATCAAAGGTAATCAATCTTGTTGTCAGTGAAATGCGTTCCCTAGCTGATGCTAAAAATCTTTCATTGTTAGTACAAACCGATTTGCAAAATCCTTTGGTATTTAACGATCCAGTTCGTGTCAAGCAGATTTTGATTAACCTGCTTTCCAACGCCATTAAATTCACAGAATCTGGTGAAATTTGGGTTGAGGTTAAGGAACTACCGGGAAATCGAGTAGTAATTGTCGTTCAAGATACAGGTATAGGTATAGCCCCCAGAGATTTTAAGCATATTTTTGAAGCATTTCGGCAAGTCGATCAAACTATCACTCGCAAATATCCAGGTACAGGTCTGGGTTTGGCAATTATAGACTCGCTAGTGCGAATGATGGGCGGTAAAATATTTCTTGAGAGTAAATTGGGGGTAGGTTCAATGTTTAAAATTGAATTGCCACGTCAAATTACATTACCGACTGTAGCAGCCCATGCTCCAGTTTCACAGTTAGATAACGATAACGACGATTTTTTTTGCCCTGCTAAAAATCCTCATCAGTCATCTTCTCAATCCAGGAAAGCCAATAGAATATCCTAAATTTAAAAATTACTTCCAAAAAAACTGATAAAAATTTATAAATCATGTCTGTAGTTGAAAATAATAAAATTTATCGGATCTTAGCAGTTGACGACACTCAAGATAATCTCATTTTGGTTCAAGCAATTTTAGAAAGTGAGGGGTATGAAATTGATTTGGCTTCAGATGGAATAAAGGCTTTACGGAAAATTGAGCAATCTCCACCCGATCTGATTCTGTTAGATGTAATGATGCCGGGGATAGATGGCTATGAAGTCACACGTCGGATTCGGAATAATCCTGCAATCTCTTATATTCCAATCCTATTAATTACTGCCTTTCATCAATCCAGCGTTGTCGAAGGTTTGGATGCTGGTGCTGATGATTTTATTCGTAAACCATTTGATACTGATGAACTACTGGCAAGAGTGCGATCGCTATTACGTCTCAAGCACAGTCTGGACGAACAACAAAAAATGGCCCGCCAACGGGAAGATTTTGTTTCCCGTCTGACTCATGATTTGCGAACTCCCCTAGTAGCCGCCGATCGGATGTTGAATTTGTTTGAAATGGAAACATTCTGCAAAATTTCGCCGGAAATGAAACAGGCGATCGCAGTCATGATTCGCAGTAACCAAAATTTGATGGAAATGGTGAACACCCTGTTAGAAGTCTATCGCTTCGAGGCAGGTAAAAAAACGTTGAATTGGGAGGAATGCGATTTATGTGAGATATCTCAAGAAGTAGTCAGCGAACTAAGTCCTCTAACTAATGAAAAAGGCTTGACTCTGGAAATAGATACCCGTGAATTAGATCCACTGAGTCAAAACGCTGGTATTATCATGGGCGATCGTTTGGAATTACGGCGAGTGTTAAACAACCTGATCGCAAATGCCATCAAATTTACAGATACAGGAGGCATAAAAATCCGTATTTATGAAACATCATCTAATCCAGGAGATCCAGATTCGGTAATAATTGAGGTACAAGATACAGGATATGGGATTGCGCCAGAAGATCAGGCAACCATTTTCGAGCGATTTCGCCAAGGTAGAAATAAACGCTCAGGTAGTGGCTTAGGACTACATCTATCCCACCGCATTATAGAAGGGCACGCAGGAACTATCCAGGTAGCTTCTGAACTAGGAAAAGGTAGTTTATTTACCGTGCAACTACCTAAAAACACTTAAGCTATTCTCCTTCACCACAGATTATTTTGCGGATATATCCCAAGAAATTACATTTAATTTTTGATGTATTTTTATGCCCCTCAAAAAATTAAATTAGCTTAAATTATATGGATTAATTACAGCAGCATTGGGAGGTTAATCCAATCAGAATATTGCCGGATAACTTGTCTCTTCCAATATTTGTATACTTCCAATGGCAGATGTATCGATCGACTAAAATAACTAAATCTACTGTTGTATCATTCTATAGATAGTAGAAATAACTATTTTACAAAGTTATTATTCAATCTATTAATGCCTGAAAAACGTGTATTCACCCTGGAATCATAACCCAGGGTCTTTTTTATAAAAACTTAGATAATGTTTATATTTTCATCATTGACTACTGTCTATATTCACCCTATTCAAAGTTGAGGGTGGATGTGAACAGCGGTTAAAAAGGATTATAGAGCAAACTAAAATACAGACCGTTTTCTTGTAATGTTCTCTCATTTGAGTTGTTAACAGATACCAAAGGAATACCCCAGTCAAGACGAACGGTGAAGCGATCGCCCTGTGTCCAACGCAACCCCAGACCAACAGCAGCTAAAGTATTATGGTCGGGATTATCTTGACCAGAACTGTTCCAGCCAACACCAAAATCCACAAAAGGGATAACTTGTAATATGCTATCTATCTGCGGTAAGCGCAGAATCGGTACTTGAACTTCCGCAGAAACAAAAGTGCCATTATCTGTCAACAGGTAATCTTGACGGTAGCCTCGAATGCTATCCTGCCCACCTAAGCCAAATTGTTCTATAGGCAGAAGTTTTGTAGATGCGAGTTGCGTATTTAAACGTAATAACAATAAGGTTTCAGGAGCTAAAAGGCGCGCCCACTGCGCTTGCCCTTGCCAAGCAAAAAAACGGCTATCAGGAGCATCTTGATTAACTGTGGCATTCAACACATCTATGCCCAAACTAAATTGAGAACGTAGAGCGATGACTTCACGACTGTTACGACTCGTCCATTCTTGAAAAAATCGCAACGCCGATACCCTAGTGCGTCCCTCATCATCAGCACCAGGCGAAAGTTCAGAGGCGGGAACCCCTTCTCTCTGTAACAAGGACGAGATATCACTTTCGCGTCGGGAAGCTGTTAACCCCAGAGCGAATTCTTGCGTAGGAGTTTGGATTATTGGCTGGCGGAATGTCAGTTCGTAGTAGCGAGAAGCCGATTCGATATCTAGGAAGTCGAAAGGAGGCTCAATGACATTGCTCGACGTAGTGCCATAGTTAAAGGTAAGCGTTCCGTTGCGGGGATTAAGAGGCAACGTGTAACTAGCGTCAAAGGAGTTGCTACCATCAGTATTGGTGTAGCCTACACTCAGACCATCCCCCAATCCGAGTAAGTTGGCTTCATTTAATCGTAATCCGCGGCGGAAACTGCCAACACTAGGCGATCGCCCATTATCAAGAACTATTTGGCCACTAAAGGTTTTTGCCTCACTGATTTTAACTTCCAAAAGACTCGTACCCGTCCGCGATCCTGCTGAGAGTTCAGCAGTCACGTTTTGAATCAAAGGATTAAGTTGCAGCAGTTGCAGGGCTTCTAATAGACGCTGGCGATTCAGAGGCGGTGATGTCGCGATTGCTAGTCGGCTACGGACATAATTCGGATTCAACCGCCGAGTTCCAGTTACCTGAATATCTTCTAATTTACCTTCGACCACCTGAATTTTGAGAACACCGGATTGGATTGTTTGAGGTGGAATATACGCACCAGAAGTAATGTAACCATTTTTGACATATAGCTCGGTGATTTTAGAACGTGCTTGATACACTTCAGTCAGTGAGATCGGTCGTTTGGTAAATTCAGCAGTGGCTTCAGCTAATTCTTGGGCACTGAAAACTGTGCTACCAACAACTTCAAAACGTTCAACAACAATAGTTTGAGGAAAGTTACCAGGGAGTGGTGCATCAGGTGTGGGAGTTGGGGCAGAGGGTGGAAGTAGTTCTGCTGGTGGGGGGAGTGGCTGTGGCACTTCAGGTGAGGGAAGTGGTGAAGGTGTGGGTGGTTGGATATCCTGTGGTGGTGGTGGTGGAATTTGTTGTGATAGGATGAAATCACTAGTTGGTAATTGTGTAGTATCAACAGCCTGAGCTTTCAGTGGACTTAAAAATGTACTGCTAAGTAATAGAAGCATACTCAGCGGTAAGCAGGACACTATAATATTCTGAGGGTATTTATCAATCATCGCACTGGACTATTTTTTGTCAATAATTGTGGGATTATACGGGGACTGCTTCAGATGTGAATCTTACTTCATCTTTTGTCGCTAAAGTTGATATCTTGAGCAAATCTCAATTTAAAAGCTAAATCATCTGGTGATTGCAGACTTAAAAGTATCAATGAGATATCTGGTGAAATTAAATTAATTATGCGTTGCCCGAAATCCTTGGTAGGCAAAATTTATGTAGTCAAAGGCTTCCCGTACCACTACGTGGAAGCAAGCTACGTGTAGCGTCTCCGTGCTTTATTTTGCAATTTAAATCTGATACCAAATTTCTGATTTAGTGTGTTGCAATCAGTGTAGGTCTTTCCCTTGTGCGTCTCTGAAAGATAAGCCTACACAGCTCATTGCAACCTCCTACCGGCTGCCTTCTTCACTCCATACCACTTTCCTTAAACATTCCCATTAATTTACGTTTACGAGCGTGAGTTTGCATCAAGTTTTCTCGATAGCTTAACCAGTCAGCTTCCTTCCCCGATTTCAGGTAGGCATTACGCGCCTTTTTCAACCATTCAACCGCGTAATAATAGTATTCGGCTTTACCTGCATCCATAATCTTTTCGGCACGACGACGAGCATTAGCAATCACCCAACCAGGATTATGAGGGATAGCAGCATCCATGACTCGGTGAATTAACTCTGAACGATCGGAACTTAGTTCACTAGCGATCGCAATTGCATCATCAATTAGCCCCTCATGCAAGAATATATCTACCTTGGCTGATTCTGTTCCCCAACCACTATAAGTACGGACAATTCTCAGCAGGTCTGTTTTGACACTTTCCCAGTTTTCCCCAGCTAATTCTGCCATCCTTTGGTAATCCACAAAG
Source organism: Nostoc sp. 'Peltigera membranacea cyanobiont' 210A (assembly GCF_002246015.1). GTDB lineage: Bacteria > Cyanobacteriota > Cyanobacteriia > Cyanobacteriales > Nostocaceae > Nostoc. The sequence continues at coordinate 512,074 of NZ_NOLJ01000004.1, read as the reverse complement.
GAGGGCTTCATTTGAAAAGCCGCTTTGATTGCTAATAAAGCAGCTTCACTATTACCCAACTCACTAGCTAAATCACTTGTCCAAATTCCCAATTCATACTGACAATTACCCGGTAAATTTAATCCACTCTGGGCTATATTTAGTGCTTGCTGTAACGCCCCCTGAACGCTGAGTGTTTTCGCTAGGGCAAAGGCTTCTTCCATTGAGTTCATCTGGGTTTGAGCAGCATCAATTGCTTCTTCTACCCTACCTAAACGCCCCAACATTGTGAGATATTGCTGGGTTTGCCCTTCTGCTTCTGCTAAATACAGGTATTCTTGATAACGTTCTTGACGTTCGAGAATTTTCAGGCGAATTAATGCCAAATCATCAGCATAATCTGGTACGTCTTCTTCCCAAGCTCCCCTTTCAGTAATGTTACCTTGGAGAACTTGTACCAGCGGCGGATAATCCCAACCTTGGCGTAAAGCCTCCATGACTAGACCAAAATCAGCATTCCACTCATCCTGCCAAGCTTCCAAATTTATTTGAATATCAACTTTTTCTTCTGGAGTAAGTTCGGCAATCAGAACTGCTTCACACCAAGCATTATTTAATTCCCCGACAACTTCATCATTTTCAGCGCCATATTCGGCAACATCATCCCAATTTTCCGCACAGGTAGAGGTAATCGCTGACAAAATAGCGATCGCATTTTCACCTTCTCCTCGTTCGCTAAAATCAACCGCAGTTTGCACTACACTCAGCAAATCTTCGCCAATCGGGTCTTCTTCGTATCCCTCCTCAAAGTAGCGCACGGTATCCTTGAGAATCTGCCGTACTTGCCGCCGAAAGGGAGCGGGATCAAGAGTATTGCGGCGCACGAATTTTATGGTTGTTTGGTTGTCAGCAGGATTTGTCATCCAACTTACATGACGGTCAATTGCCTCAATCAGCGGTGAGTATTCTGCTACCAACTCTTGCAGCAGCCTTTGAGTTTGGATATGATCCAGGCGATTTAGTAGTTCTTCAAGGGTAGGGCGCTGCTCAATATTTTCTGAGTTACGCGCACAAACGAGCATCGTGGCGACAATGTGTTTGCACCACCCTTCATAGTCGTAGGCACAGGTGCATTTTACTGAGGTTAACCCACTGCTATCGAAATTCAGGTTGACATGATAAGGTCTAGCTTCAGTGCCTACAACATCTGCCTGAAGCAGATGACCACGTTGGATAACGGCATTAACAGCACCAGCATGATAATATGCCTCGCCCCGCTGGAAAGATTTGGCGTTGGCATGACGGCGGATAGTAAATTCACTAATTTGGGGAATAGACATCGAGCGATCGCCTGCGTAAATCTTCTGGATCAATCCTAAACCCAGCTTAGTGTTACGCTAACGCGCTGTAAAGAAAAAGGTGTGGAGATTCTGAATGAGACTGTAATTTCTATTCATTAACTAGCTCAGAATTGGAAATCAGTTTTCTTGTCCTGCAAATACTCACTTAATTTATTGTCGCTTTTCTGGGAAAACCAACCCATATAATGAAAATATCCATATTTTCGCCAGAAGTGAGTGAATCATAATTTGAGTTAGCAATACCCGAACCTGAAATCAGTGAACAGTCAACAGTAAACAGTCAGGGTAATCTAAGGTAAGGGATTTAGAGTTCAGCGTTGAAAAAGGCAGGAGGCAGAAGGCAGAGGGCAGGAGGAACAATTAGACGGGGATTCAGACCCCGCCCAATTGTAAGCGACGTGTAGACGGCGGGGTTTTAGACCCAAGTTCGGTACGGTCACGGGCTTCAGTGCAGGAGACAGTATTCCCTCCTGCCTCCTGCCTCCTGCCTCCTGCCCTCTGCCTCTCCTGATAAAACTGATAACTGTTAAAAGGGTTGCGCTGATTGTCGGTCAAGTTGAGAATAAATAGGCGAAGCACACGGGGAAACTAACGTGAGTCAAGGATATGATTACGATTTAGTAATTATCGGCGCTGGTGTAGGCGGACATGGCGCAGCCTTACACGCCGTAAGTTGTGGTTTGAAAACAGCAATTATTGAAGCTGCTGATATGGGAGGAACCTGTGTTAATCGGGGCTGTATTCCTTCTAAAGCGCTGCTGGCAGCATCTGGACGTGTGCGGGAGTTACGCAATGCCCACCACCTCAAGTCACTGGGAATTCAAATTGGCAGCGTGGAATTCGATCGCCAAGCGATCGCTAATCATGCTAACGATCTCGTCTCGAAAATTCAAGGCGACTTAACCAACAGCCTCAAACGTCTAAAAGTCGATATCATCAGAGGTTGGGGAAAAATCGCTGGGGCGCAAAAAGTCTCGATCGTCGGAGACGGTGGTGAAAAAACCATCACAGCTAAAGACATTATCCTTTCGCCCGGTTCAATTCCTTTTGTACCTCCAGGGATTGAAGTAGACGGCAAAACTGTCTTTACCAGCGATCAAGGTGTCAAATTAGAGTCTTTACCAGACTGGGTGGCAATTATTGGTAGTGGTTACATCGGTTTAGAATTTTCTGATATTTACTCAGCTTTGGGTTGTGAAATCACCTTGATTGAAGCCCTAGATCAGTTAATGCCAGGATTTGACCGCGATATTGCCAAACTTGCCGAACGGGTGCTAATTACTCCCCGCGATATTGAAACGAAAGTGGGGATATACGCCAAAAAAGTTATCCCAGGTTCACCCGTGGTAATTGAGTTAGCAGATTTCAAAACCAAGGAAGATGTAGATGTCATCGAGGTAGATGCTTGCTTGGTGGCTACGGGACGCATCCCAGCGACCAAAAATCTTGGTTTAGAGTCTGTGGGTGTGGAAGTCGATCGGCGGAATTTTATTCCAGTAGACGATCGCATGGCAGTGCTATCGGCGGGTGAAGTCGTGCCGCATTTGTGGGCAATTGGCGACGCTAATGGGAAAATGATGTTAGCACATGCGGCTTCTGCTCAAGGCATCATTGCGGTAGAAAATATAGTTGGGAGGGAAAGAATAGTAGACTATCGCAGCATCCCAGCAGCGGCGTTTACCCACCCAGAAGTCAGCTATGTAGGCTTAACTGAAACAGCAGCTAAGGAGTTGGGACAAGCCGAAGGGTTTGAAATCGCCACAAGCAGGAGTTACTTCAAAGGAAATTCCAAAGCGTTGGCAGAAAATGAAGCCGACGGTATTGCCAAGGTGATATATCGCAAAGACACCGGAGAAGTCTTAGGAGTCCACATTTTCGGACTACACGCCTCAGACTTAATTCATGAAGCGTCAGCAGCGATCGCCAACCGTCAATCTGTCCACAATCTTGCACATCTAGTTCACGCCCACCCGACACTTTCGGAAGTCCTGGACGAAGCTTACAAACGAGCCATCTAAAAGTTAGAAGTGAAAAGTTAGGAGTGAGGAATTAATAATCTCTAACTCCTGTACAGACGCGATTAATCGCGTCTCTACTCCTAACTCCTAACTCCTAACTCCTAACTCAGTACTAATTATGCAAATCCGTCGCCGTTCACCTAACCCACCTATTGATGTATCGATATTGCGTTATCAGGCTGTCGTACCTGATGCAGCGCCAAACCACATCTTGGAAGAAATTGTCTGGCAGAAAGAAGTAGAATATGACCAAATGCGGGAAAAAGTTCCTTTGCAACAATTGCTGAAACAGGTAGTGACTGCGCCGCCAACCCGTGATTTTGTCGCTGCCTTGCGCCAAGGTAAGACTAAGCCAGCATTGATTGCCGAAGTTAAAAAAGCTTCGCCTAGCAAAGGTGTTTTACGAGCAGATTTTGACCCAGTAGCGATCGCCCTGTCTTATCAGCAAGGTGGCGCTAGTTGTCTTTCTGTGCTGACAGATGTCAAGTTTTTTCAAGGTAGTTTTGAAAACTTAGCCAAGGTTCGGGCTGCCGTAGATTTGCCCCTACTGTGTAAAGAGTTTGTCATTTATGCTTATCAGATATACTTGGCGCGGGTTCAGGGTGCAGATGCTATTTTGTTGATTGCGGCTATTTTGAGCGATCAAGATTTGAAATACTTCCTCAAAATTGCTAACAACCTGAAAATGGCAACCTTGGTTGAAGTCCATAGTTTGGCAGAACTTGACCGTGTGTTAGCTTTAGATGGTGTCTCCTTAGTAGGAATCAATAATCGCAATTTGGAAGATTTCTCTGTTGATCTGCAAACTACTTGCCAACTTTTGGCTGCAAGGGGTAGACAATTGCAAGAGAAAAATATCCTTGTTGTCAGCGAGTCAGGACTACACAACCCAGAAGATTTGAGTTTAGTGCTGAAAGCAGGTACATCTGCTGTACTCATTGGAGAATCTTTGGTAAAACAACCAGATCCCGGCGCTGCGATCGCTCATATATTACCGAGGAATTTTTGAAAGAAACACCCCCAGATGCTCTAAAAAGCGCAGGGCTGCACATAATAGTTGAGCAATTGGGCACACTATGCGTATACACGCAGCACTTTGCTATCAAATATCATTAATATCTTTGCCAAATCTTCATTGCTAATCAAATCAAAGCCATAAGCAACTAGTTATTTATTATGTAACAATTTATTAATAAGAAACAAACTGTGACTAATACAAAATCCCAAATATGAAATCAAAATTTAACTTCATGGAGCAAATTCCTCTACCTTCGCCTATTCACTACGAACTTATACTTCAACTCTTAGAAAGACAAACTATGTTAGCGGTCAATGATAACCCAGATTTACGGCATCAGGTGAATCAGCTAATTATTACTCTCCGTAAAGCTGCTGTACAGCAAAAGCGACTAGAAGAAATTTGCGAGTTTTCCTCTGTAACTATCGATCACCGTTGGTCAATCAACCATCATAACGATAACAAAGTTGTTGCCCCCGATTGAAAAATTTTGTCATCTTTATAAGATTTTAGTTTTGGGAAAGTTCATCTTGATTTAGACAAAACTGTAGATCAGTTAAAATAAAATATTGATGAGATTCTCTCTCGAATTTGACGAAAGATGAAATATAACAGCATTGATGAACTCCTCAGAAATAATCAGGCTTGGGTTGCCGAAAAGCTAGCTTTAAATCCAACTTACTTTCAAGAATTATCTAGTGGACAAACACCACCTTTTCTATACATTGGCTGTTCTGATAGTCGTCTGGCATTAACAAAATTTACCCGTACAGAACCAGGAGAACTATTTGTACATCGTAATATTGCCAATCAAGTTTCTCTAACGGATATAAACTTTTTAGCCGTTTTAGAATACGCAGTTTTACACTTGAAAGTGGAACACATTATCGTTTGTGGTCACTACGATTGCGGAGGAATCAAGGCAGCTTTAGAAGGGAGAACTATCGGAATTCTTGATAACTGGGTCAATCCAATTCGGGAACTGTATTTAGAGAAACAAGAAGAAATTGATGCCTTGCCAACAAGAGAAGAACGTCTGAATCGCTTGGCGGAAATCAATGTTGTGGCGCAAGTGAAAAATCTTTACCAAACTTCCATCATGCGTCAAGTACTTCATGAGCGAAAAGCACCTATGATTCACGGCTGGGTACTAGATATAAGCACTGGGTTAATCAAAGATTTGAACGTCTCAACTGTGCAATGGCAATTACACATCTGCCCCTTGCTTCTAGAGTTTAGACTATACGCCATGTTAAAAAATGAGAAGTAATTCGGTGTTTACTTCAAAACGTGATAAATACTGTTTTTAAAACTTTTATTTAGATATCGGATTTTATTGGGCAATGTCTATGTATTATTCAAAAATAAAATAGGTTTATTAAATATTTTTGTTTAATTATAGCGTTTACTAATCACATGAGGTAGATCATAGTCCCCTCCTCGCTTGCGGGGAGGGGGTTGGGGGTGGGGCTCTTTTACCTCACTCAACTGAGAACCGCTATAAAGTTACAAATACAAAACAGTGAATTTCCTAACTTTTTTAAGAGAGGCAATTCATGAATTGTCTCTCTCAGAATTAGTAACGCCGAAATTGATACGTCCAAACTAATTAATACAAAAAATTAATTATTTCTTAGTAATTATCCACACTGCATGAATAATTCCAGGAATGTAACCAAACAGCGTCAAAAGTATATTAATCCAAAAGTCTACACCAAAACCTACTTGTAAAAAAACTCCCAAAGGCGGTACGAAAATGGCACACAGAATCCGAACTAAATCCATTTAAACCTCCTATTAATCTCAGAAAGGACAGCTTGTTGGCAAACTAATTTACCACTGTTCAAGCATATTTGTACCTCTCAAAGATAACATTTCCTCTCTTAATCTAGATCGCGGTTAAGATACGGTAAACCGCACTCAAGATTAGCCACCGCTAATTTTGGCTTTGTAACCTAGTTTGGTCAAAATCTCGACAATTTTCTGTTTGTGTTCGCCCTGAATTTCAATTTCGTTGTCTTTAAGTGTTCCACCTGTGCCACACTGGGTTTTCAACTGCTTCACTAAATCTGCTAAGGTTTCCGGTTTGGCTTGAAAACCGCTAACGACTGTGACGGTTTTGCCTTTGCGTCCTTTGCGAGAAGCTTGTACTTTCAGATTTTGTTGTTGTGGGGGTAGTTCTGGAATTGGTCTTTCTGTGGCGGCGGAGTTGTCATTGCCAAATTCGCGGTAGACAAAGCTTTTGTCAGAAGATTGAGAATTGGAAGAAGACATAAAATGAATGTTTAAGAAAAATTTCAAAGGCAGTGGAAGCTTCTACGCAACCATTGTGCTGGGATACAATTTCTAGGCTAACATTACACATTCATACATCATAACCAAACTGACGTAATACTTGAACTAATTTTTCCTTTTGTGGAAAGTAGATTCAAATGGTTGAACTGGTTCAGGAAAATGGCTTGTCTATATCTATAATTAAACCTAATCTTACCTAAACCATCTCAAACTCTAATTGATGACTATTGAGAAAATCATGGGTGAAATGATCCACCCTATTTGTATCAGCTAGTTCCAAATTATAAAAATCCACAGCTTCATGGTCAAAATGGGGACCAGCGTGCCAAGTACCTTCATGTAGCTTGATAAAACAATTCCCCGGAATGCGGAAAGCAGCAATCTCTTCTAATTCTGGTTCATTCACATCATTATAAGGAGGACAAACTGCAATTAACCAATCCTTCCCTTCCAAAGAACCCAGACATTGAGTGCATTGCACATGGCGAGTAATTTTGTGGAACTTTCGCCCTATATTCTCCAACCGCATAATATAAAATCGTGGAATCCCATTTTGCAGGTTTAACTGGGCATCTTCCCCATCGTAAGTTTTGCCATCAAGACTTGCAAAGATCGCCTGTCCATAACGCCGAAAGTTTTCAGAAGTCACCCATTGCACCTGCAATTTTTGCACTGTCTTTGGTGTACTCATATCAAATCTTTAAGAGAGATTATTTAGGTTTATTTTCCCCCAGAATGACTTAATTTTATACAGCCATTATGGTGACTTCCTGAGTTTCAATGCCTTAAATTATGAAAAAATAACTTTAGCTAGCTAGATAACTACGTACTTGTTCCTTTTGGCGTCGGAGGAGACTGAGAGCTTTTTGTTCTATCTGACGCACCCGTTCTCGACTAATACCCATGCGATCGCCAATCTGTGCTAAAGAAAGTTCATACCCATCAGTTAGACCAAAGCGCAGGGTTAATATTTCTCGCTGCTGGGGCGACAGCTTTGCCAATAAGTCTTGTAAGTCTTGGTGGAGAGATTCTTCAACGGCATAATCTTCAGGAGAAGGACCATCATCCTCCAGTATGTCTTGCAATTCTGTATCTTGTTGTTCGCCAACTCTCGCCTCTAGAGAGAAGGGTTGACGGGCTAAGTACAAACACTCTCGAACTTGGCTAGCTGTCAAAGATAAGGCAGTGGCAATTTCAGCAGTAGTAGGAACGCGACCTAACTGTTGAGATAATTCTCGCTGCACCCGTTTAATTTTGTTCAGTTTCTCAAAGACGTGGATCGGTAAACGAATTGTACGTCCTTGTTGAGCGATCGCTCGTGTGATTCCTTGACGAATCCACCAGTAAGCATAAGTTGAAAACTTGTAACCAAGAGCGGGATCAAATTTATCCACCCCCCGTTCTAAACCTAAAGTACCTTCTTGAATTAAATCCATAAATTCTAGGTTCCGGTGCTGGTATTTCTTTGCCACAGCTACCACTAACCGGAGATTAGCCTGAATCATTTTCTGCTTGGCCTGGTGTCCTAAATTTAGCTGTTGCTCTAGCACCTCCACACTTAACTCCACCCGATCTGCCCATTCTTGCAGTGTGGGTTCATGGTTTAATTTCACAGCCAATTCTTCCTTAGCAGCTAATAAATTCATCATCTGCTGCACTTGTTGGGCAAAAATAACCTCTTGTTCGCGAGTCAACAAATCTACACGCCCGATCTCTTGCAGATAACTACGCACAATATCATCTGTAGCTCGAGGCTTTTTATCTGCGGCTAAACTTTTTTTCTTCGTTTTTTGAACTTCGGTATGTAAAGATGTTAAGTTGCTCATGGTTATTTGCTCCTCTGTAACCTCATCAATTTATTGGTATCAAGTCTAGATATTCAGACCCACAGCCATTTCACACTGCTAATCAATAGATATCTTGCAAAAGTACTTAACACCCCATCCATTAATTTCCTTCCCGCTTTCGGGGAGGGGAGACAAAGCTACGCTTTGCCGGGGTGGGGTTCTTAATTTGTATTTTATGCAAGAGGTCTAATCAATTTGCAACACTGATGAATTCTGGTCTATGATACATTACAAGTTAATTGTTGGAGATAATAAACCCAAAATCAACCCCCGCTTTAATAATAACATCATCACCCGTCACAAATCAATTATCTAAAGTATCATTAGCATATCCTTTGAAGTAATTACATTCTTTTATCATTGATTTTTGCATATTCTAAAATACAATTAACAATTAAATTTAGTGTAGTTATCCAATGCGGTTTCTGGAAAAAGTAAAAAATATCGAGTAACCATTCCATTATCTAACAGATAAATTATCAATAGCAACTCTTAAAATATCCCAACAAGTTCATTTATTGAAGTATTCACGCTCCCCTTATCAATAGATGTAATCTTATTAAATAAAAACTCATTAAATAGAAAATATCCATTTTTAACCTCATTTTTTTGTAATACAATCTAAGCATATCAAGCCAGTTACATAGTGAGCGATCGTTAAACATGAAAGAAAGAACTTCTCTTGCTCCCCTTCTTTATTAAATAACAGCTTTATTGAAGAATCTGGTCAAATACTTAGTAATTAGGCATCTGGTGAAATTAATTATGCGGTATCCAGAACACTTGCACAGACGTAGCACTGCTACATCTGTATATTCATTCTTACTCATATCTCTTTCCTGGGATTTAGAATGATCGAGAAGACGCAGATATCTGTGACAATTGCACTTATGTCATAATTGCACGCAGACATCTGCACTGGATGCGGTATTGTCAACTTGATTACTCCTAGAGAAATTTAATGGACTAAAAGTACTAACAGTGGTAACACTAACATCAAGGATGATACTTGGCAAGACAGCAACACCCGCGATCGCTAAAGCAGCCAGCATAAATATTTCATCAATGTTTGAGCGTAAATTATCTAGATAAATCACACTACCAAGAATTAGCTATCTATTGTTAAAAAAGTTCCTATATCAAAATTTAGTAACTGTCACACGAATACCAGAATCCAGTTTAGGAACCTTGAGATACTCAATTGGTTCAGTACTTTGAGTCTTGGTTGGCTCCTGACATTGCTTAAAAAAAGCGCTTGGGTTATTGATGAACTCAAGCGGGTTAATTTTTTGGCATCCTCGCTCCTGCATCAGCGAAATTGATTCAGCAGTTTGTTTTGGATTATTAGTCTGTCCGATAAAATTGCTCCATGTAGCGTTAATCGTAGCTGGTTCTGTCAATAAAACTCCAACCCGATCGCGATCGCCTATTGTTATAGGAACATTCTCTTGGTTAGCATAGGCTCTCTGACTGAGAGTGAGTGCGCTAATCACAACGGCTAAGATAATAGAAGAGGATTTCATAATTCAATCTCTCAACATTTAATGTCAGTTTAATAATTACAATTGCCTAGATCCAAAAACAAAGAAATAGGAGCCTAGCTTGAGTACTTCAGATTAACACAGGTAATAATAAATATAGCAAAACTTCATGAAAAATATAATGAAATCTAGTAAAATATGACTGAAGTTTGCCTACCTTGAACAATTTGCTTGAGCTATTTGTCTGCTTAATTGAGATAGTAGCTGGATTTCCGCTATCTTGTACTAGTCTGATGTAAACTAATTTATTGCTCTAACTACGCTGTCATTTGATAGTCCTTTGTTAGGCTACGTTAAATTCAAGCTGGATAGGGTTGAAGATTAAATTTTGTGTAAATTAATTTTGTCTTACTACTTGTCTTCTAATCATTTGTTCCGACTTAATTACCTGTACTAAGTCGGTCAGCGCAAAAATTTGTCGTAGGTAGCAAGCGATCAGACAGGAGGGAGCAGTAAAGATTAAACTGATTGTGAGTCCTTATAGGTTCAATACTGAAATCATGCAATTTTATGATTGCCAATCCCGTATTATTCCCATTGACTATTATTTAGAGCAATAATTCATTGTTAGTTAAAGTTTTGAAGTAGCTTACGTAAATATCCATCTAGTCTTTCTAGGTATCTCTTTTCACTGTCCAAAGCCTATCTCTGAAGTGCTTACATTGCTTATAGACTGGCACAATTGAACTATTCCTTACCTGAGGTCATTGACTCCTCTTGTCTTTTCAAAATCAGCAAACCGAGAGTGAATATATTAGTATTTTGTATGAATTTTTTGTAAAGTTATTAAATTCAGTGTTCTTACATAATATGATAGTGATTGTTAGGTTACTAATCAATACTTGCGTTAGTAGTAACATAAAACTAAGTTAACAAAAATTAAACCCAAAAAATCGAAAGCAACTAAATCAGGGATAAAATTATGAGTTATCCTGGCTTTGCTGTCAGTAAAATATCAATCTAAGGTAAAATTGTGACTTACCAAACTATTAGTTAACTTCAGATCTTGAAGAACCTCGGCAATAAGGTATTAGCTAACAATCAACCCAAATATTAATATCACAAGTTAGACTACAGTGTTACTGTATTCAAAATTGTGAGAACAATCTGCTGTAAGTAAATAGTCTTTTTTTATAAAAGTTTACATATATTATGACGATGGAATCTTTACCCAATTTTGAAGAAGTAAATATTCAGAAATACTTAGAAGTTTTTCAACGGCGTTGGCTACCTCTAGTTGGAATTTTCGCCATATCTGTTAGCCTTGGATGCTTGTATGCATTTTCGCTAAAACCTTCATACAAAGCAGAAGGAAGTTTGATGATTAAAACAAATCGCTCTTCCTCACTCACGGGCTTACCGGATGACATAGGACGCCTAGAAGCTTTGAATGTGAACGACAATCCCCTGGAAACTCAGGTGAGAGTTATTGGATCAAATCCAGTAATTGAGAAAACTATTAATTCCCTCAACCTTAAAGATGGTCAAGGCAAACTGCTCTCGATTCCCGACTTGGCAAAACAACTAAAAATAGAAGGAATTAAAGGCACTGATGTTGTACAACTTTCTTATAAAGGCGGCGATCCAAAACTAGCTGCTAAAATCGTCAATGAAGTTATTGACAGTTATATCGATCTAAATATCAAGGCTAATCAGAATGAAGCGCGAACAGCCAAACAGGTTCTTGTAACGGAAGTACCTAAAGCTGAGGAAGTTGTCAGAAGAGCCGAATCAAAACTGCGGGTATTTAAAGAAACGAATAAAGTTGTTGTCCTAGACCAAGAAGCAGCCGCAGCAGTCGATACAATTTCTAAGTTAGGAAACCAAATTTCTCAAGCTTTAGCTCAACTAGATGATGTGAAGGGTCGTCTAGAACAGTTAAGCAGTGAAGCTCAGGTAGATTCACGGCAAGGTGTAATCGAATCTGAATTGAGTCAAGCACCTGGAGTCCAGAAAGTGCTTGCTGAACTCCAAGAAACAGAAAGCAAACTAGCAATAGAGCGTACCCGTTTTTCACCTGAACACCCTACAATTACTAACTTAGAAGAAAAAGTCGTAGCTCTTAAGAACTTGCTAAAAGAGCGGACAGGACAAGTCGCTGGTGGAGCGCAGATAACACAGGGGAGTTTACAGGTTGGACAACTGCGGCAAAGCCTAATTGCAGATATTACTCGTGCCCAGGCAGAACGCGTTGGTCTAGAGAGACAAATTGCCACACTCAAAGAACAGCAAAATGCCTATATAAAACGAGCAAATAATTTGCCCAGATTAGAACAGAGTCAACGAGAGCTAGAACGGAAACTGCAAGCAGCTCAAACGACTTACGAAACACTCTTAAAGAAACGCCAAGAGATTGATATTGCACAGAACCAAAAAATTCCTAATGCTCGTGTCATTTCCTATGCTTTAATCCCTGATAAAGCAGAAGGTCCTCGGAAAATGCTGTTTATTATTGGTGGAGCAGGAGTTGGTTTTTTCTTAGGTATCATTGTCGCCTTTACTTTAGACTTGATAGACCGCTCGGTGAAGACCGTCAAAGAAGCCAAAGAAGTCTTGAGATACAGTGTTTTGGGAGTGATTCCTACACAAGGTAGAAATGGTAAAGATCATTCTTCTATACCAGGACTTGATAGAGCTATTCCCAAAATTATTGGCAGAGATATTCCTTACTTCCCTGTTGGTAATGCATATCAAATACTTCAAGTGAACTTGAAGTTTCTCTGTTCTGATAAACCGCTTAAAAGCATTGTAATTACAAGTTCCGTTGCCAAAGAAGGAAAGTCTGACGTATCTGCAAATTTAGCTGTGACTATGGCTCAGGCGGGGCGTAGGGTGCTCTTGGTGGATGCAGATATGCGTCATCCCATACAGCATCATATCTGGGGACTAACAAATACAAGCGGACTAAGTAATATCATAGGAAGTCAAGCTCCTTTAGATACAGTTGTTCAGGAAGTAATGCCTAATTTGGAAGTTCTTACTTCTGGAGTTTTGCCTCCAAATCCAGTGGCCATGCTAGATTCCCAACGTATGGCGACATTAATTAGTAGCTTTGGGAGAGATTACGATCTTGTAATTTTTGATACTCCTCCACTGTCAGGAATAGCAGATGCTGCTGTTTTAAGCACTTTGACTGACGGTATCTTATTAGTCGTTCGTCCTGGAGTGGTTGACTTGAACAGTGCAAATGCAGCTAAAGAGTTTTTAACTCAGTCAGGTCAGAAGGTATTAGGGATAGTCATCAATGGTGTAAATACTAAAAATGAACCTAATAATTATTTTTATGACAATAAAAAACGACAAATTGAACAAGATTTAGTATCTTCTAGCAGTTTAACTAAATTTCGCAAAGAGCGTTAAGTTCTCTTAGAAAATGTAAAATTTACCATCATTACAACCATCTAAACCCAATTTTGTGACTGTAGGAATAATGGATAAAACTAAAATCAAAACTTCTTGTTTAATTAATAATTACAACTATGCTCCATTTCTCTTTGAAGCAATTGATAGCGCTTTAAATCAGACAGTTAAGTTTGATGAAATTATCGTTGTTGATGACGCCTCCACAGATAATTCGGCGGAAATTATCAATAAATTTACTCAAGCAGCTAATGTTAAATCTATCTTGAAAGAACAAAATCAAGGGCAATTATCATCTTTCAATGAAGGTTTGTTAGCTGCTACTGGTGACATTATATTTTTTTTAGATGCCGATGATATTTATGAACCTGAGTATTTAGAAAACGCTCTAAACTTTTACAATAGACGCAGTGAATGTGATTTTGTATTTTGTGCGTATAAAAAATTTGGAGCAGTAGAAGGCACATTTCAAGACGATGCAGTTGATTTAGATTTGGGTTATTCAGTAATTAGAACTTTATATAATGGTGAATGGATTGGTTCCATAACTTCAACATTATCAATACGTAGAGAAATAGTCAGAAAATTTTTACCTATTCCAAATTTAGAAGATTGGCGTGTAAGGGCTGATGACTGTTTGGTATGGGGAGCTTCTTTGGTGGGGGCTAAAAAGTTTTATATGTCTAAACCTTTAGTGATGTATAGAATACATGAAAATAATCAGTATCATAATAAGAGCTTTCTAGATGTAGACAAAAACTATGAATACAAAAGATTCTGGAAACGCAATTCCCTGTTTAATTACATTCTGCAAAAAAACAATTTTAGCTACCCATTACTCTTAGCTTTTACATCTATCAGGGAGTTACAAACAATACCATGCCCAAAATATGAGGATTTTGTTACTTATTTGAAAATAATATTTTTATTTGAGCATAGTTTGTATTGGAAAATCAAGGGTATCATTTTCTTATTTAGCTATTTTTTGAAAATTTTGATTAGTGGTAAATTAAAAACCTTATAAGCGCTCACTAATGTGAGTTACTGAATAAATACACTTTATTTTGTATTTGAGAAAATGAAAAAGTTACATGAGCGAGATTGATAAATATAAATACTTGTATGTGATTAATTCACAAAAATAATGTTAAGCAAATTAAAAATTAAAAACTTATCGAAATTTAAATCTCGTTCTGGGCTGCGTGCAATTGTTGCTAATACAGGTTGGTTATTTGCCGATCGCATTCTACGTATGGGTGCAAGCTTGGTTGTAGGAGTATGGGTAGCACGTTATTTAGGAGTAAAACAGTATGGTCTATTTAACTATGCTTTAGCTTTTGTTGCCTTATTCAGCCCAATTTTTACTCTCGGACTAGATGATGTAGTAGTTCGCCATCTTGTTCGTCAATCATCAAACAAAGAGGAAATTTTAGGAACTACTTTTTGGCTAAAATTTTTGGGTGGAATTGCTTCTGTTTTATTGGCAGTTGGCACGATGTTTTTCTTAGGTGAGCATGAAACACTAAAGATATGGTTAGTTGCAATTTTAGGAATAGCAGGGGTTTTTAGGGCATCTGATACTATTGAACTGTGGTTTCAATCACAGGTACAGTCAAAATATACTGTAATCGCTAAAAATACGGCATTTCTGCTAAATACTCTCATCAAAATCGCACTGATTTTAACAAAAGCACCATTGCTAGCTTTTGCTTTGGTGACATTAGCAGAATTTGCAATGAGTGCAATTGGCTTACTGATTGTTTACCAAGTCAAAGGGTCTTCATTATGGTTATGGCGTTGGAGCATGGCGGCTGCTAAAACTCTTTTGAAAGAGAGTTTACCTCTAATTTTTTCGGGGTTCGCCATCATGATTTTTATGAGAATAGATCAGGTGATGTTAGGTCAAATGATCGGAGATAGTGAGGTAGGAGTTTATTCTGCTGCTGTGCGTATTTCTGAAATTTGGTATTTTATTCCAGGGGCGATTGTTTCTTCTGTCGCTCCTGCAATTTATGCAGCTAAGGAAAAATCAGAAAGCCTTTACTATCAGCGAATAGGACAATTACTCAGTCTAATGACATGTATATCTTTAGCAATTGCTCTTCCTATGTCCTTTTTATCTGACAAGATAATTATGGTGATGTTTGGAAGTGGATATGCAGAAGCAGGACCAATATTAGCAGTTCATATTTGGACTTCTTTGTTTGTATTTATGGGTCTTGCAACATCACCTTGGTTTATTGCTGAAGGTTTGAACAACGTTTCTTTAGGTAAGACTTTATTTGGAGCGATACTAAACATTATTCTCAATTTATTACTTATTCCTAAATATGCAGGACTTGGGGCTGCGATCGCAACAATAATATCTCAAGCTGCTGCTGCTTTTATATGTAACGCATTTGATTCAAGAACACAAAAGCTCTTTAAAATTCAGGTGCGATCGCTTATTCCTTTTTACAAATTCTAATCGTTGTTATTTAAATTTTATTATTATGCAAACACCCATAACTTTTATTATTTTTAAACGTCCACAAACAACAGAGAAAGTTTTTGAAGCTATTCGCAAAGCCAAGCCAACAAAACTTTTTGTAATTGCAGACGGCCCCCGTACTGAGCGAGAAGACGAGGTAGAAAAATGTGAAGCAGCTAGGGCAATTATTGAGAGAGTTGATTGGGAATGTGAAGTAATCAAGAATTATTCTGATATCAACTTAGGTTGTGCAAAACGGGTATCAAGTGGTTTAGATTGGGTATTTAATAATGTTGAGGAGACAATTATTTTAGAAGATGATTGTATTCCTCATCCAACTTTTTTCAGGTTTAGCGAAGAACTGCTGGAAAAATATAGAAATGATACCAGAATCGCCACAATTTCTGCTCAAAATCTTCAACTTGGACGAAAACGTACAAATTATAGTTACTACTTTTCTCGTTACAACCACTGCTGGGGTTGGGCAAGTTGGAGACGTGCTTGGCAACATTATGATTTGACCATCAAACTCTGGAAAGAGGTGCAAGCAGAAAACCTTTTATATGACATTCTTCTAGACCAAAAAGCGGTAAATTCTTGGCAACGAATATTTCAATCTGTTTATGACAATCCTACGAGTATAACCTGGGATTACCAATGGACATTTGCTTGTTGGATGCAGGGAAGCTTAAGTATTATTCCCAATGTCAATTTAATCTCTAATGTTGGTGTTGGTGCAGACGCAACTCACTTCACTTCCAATCAAGAATTTTCGTTCATTAATATGCCGATGCAAGCAATGGAATTTCCCTTACAGCATCCACCATTTATTGTCAGGAATGTAGAAGCAGATAATTTTACACAGAAAACAGTCTATAAAGCAACTGCATTGGACATTTTTAAAGAGGAAGTGAAGAAAAGATTGAATTACTCAGCGATAAAAAAATAAATTAATTAAATATCCCAAATGAAAGTAAAGTTAACAGAAAAAATATTAACTATCTTGCTATTACTCATTGCTGTAGGGGCATTAACAATACACCCTGCACAAGAAGTTTCCATGTCTACCCTTGGAGGTGATAAGCTAGATACTTTGTTCAATATAGTTTCATATTTAATCCTATTTTATTTCCTAATTTTATACTGGAAAGGTTTTCTTTATGTAATTACTAGAAGTCCATTACAGTTTTTTCTACTAGCAATAGTTATATTTTCTCTTTTATGGTCAGAAGACCTAAGTTCTAGTCTTACTTATCTAAGAGGTCTAATCCGCATATATTTTCTTGCAATCTATTTAGCAATGCGTTATTCCCTTAGGGAACAAATGAGACTGATAGCTTGGGCACTTGGCATAGCTGCATCATTATCTATAATATTTTCTGCATTCGTACCAGGTTATATTCACGAGTCATCTGAATTACTAGGTATGTGGAGTGGAATTTATGGTCATAAAAATGAATTAGGTTACATGATGGCTTGGAGTGCAGGAGTTTTTTTGCACCTTGCTCTTAGTGGTCATCGATATCGCTGGTTGATGTGGGCATTATGTGGGATCTCTATATGTCTAATTATCCTCTCACGTTCAACAACATCTTTAACGATTTTGTTGACAATGATATTACTTTTACCTTTCTACAGATCCTTGAAGAAAACTAATTATAAATTACAAGTTATTCTGATTACTTCAACTTTGATGTTCCTGATGATTTCTTCAATATTACTTCTCAATAATGCCGACACTGTAGTTGGTACTTCTGGTAAAGACCTTACCTTCAATGGACGCTCTGACCTCTGGGATCTAGTAATTTCCAAGATTTTGGAAAGACCTTGGTTAGGTTATGGATTTTCGGGATTTTGGACTAGTAATGCTGCATCTAAATTAAGAGCTACTTATGATTGGGCAAGTAATGCCCATAATGGTTTTTTAGAATTATTGTTAGAGTTGGGATTTTTAGGTTTTTTGACTTTTGCAGCAGGGTTCGTCCGTTTTTTTGCAATGGCATTGACTCGAATTATTTCTGTCGCTAAAAAACCGGAAGATTATTGGCCAATGCAGATGCTAATTATCATAGTCATAGTTAATTTTTCAGAAGCAAGATTATTAACTCCTAGCTGGAATTGGTTAATGTATGTCACCACTTCATTATCTTTAACTGTTGAATATCAACGAAATCATAAAAAGATTTTAGTCAATTAGTTTTTATAGAAGTCAGAAATAGTTTTAGTGATTATTAAGTTAATAAAAATGAAAATTTTACATATTAGTACCCATGATATTAATGGCGGTGCGGCGAGGGCTGCATATCGTTTACACACAGGTTTACAGGATATAGGACTACAGTCACAAATGTTAGTTCAGGAAAAATATAGCAATGATAAAACAGTAATTGCACCTAAAATTAGACTATTTCAAGGCATCGCTAAGGCAAAGTTGACAGTTGAAAGTTTACCATTAAAGCTTTATCGCCAAAAGAAAAATACTCCATTTTTTACTCAATGGTTGCCAGATAGAGTTATTCCGAAAGTTGCTCAGATTAATCCAGATATAATCAATCTGCATTGGATTAGCGGAGGTTTTATGCAAATAGAAACATTTGCTAAACTGAAGCGTCCTCTAGTTTGGACTCTCCATGATATGTGGGGGTTTACTGGAGGTTGTCACGTAACTGGAGAATGCGATCGCTACAAAGTATCCTGTGGGGCTTGTCCTCAACTCAGCAGTGGTAATGAGTGGGATCTATCTCGTTGGGTATGGCAGCGCAAAGTAAAAGCCTGGAAAAATTTAAATTTAACTCTGGTTTCACCAAGTTCTTGGTTAGCGCAGTGCGCTCGTTCCAGTTCTTTGTTCCAGAATTTGCAAATCGAGGTAATTCCCCACGGACTGGATACTCAAAAATATCGACCGATTAATCAACATTTTGCCCGCGAAGCACTCAATCTACCCCAAGATAAGAAGCTGATACTTTTTGGAGCGATAGAAGCAACAAGCGATAGAAATAAAGGATTTCATTTATTGCAACCAGCTTTACAAGAATTGAGTAAATCTGGCTGGAAGGATGACTTGGAAGTTGTGATTTTTGGAGCATCTCAACCCGAAAATCCACCTGATTTAGGCTTCCAAACCCACTATTTGGGACACTTACATGATGCTATATCTTTAGCGACTGTTTACTCAGCTGCTGATGTAATGCTTGTACCATCTCTTCAAGAATCTTTTGGACAGACAGCTTCGGAATCATTCGCTTGTGGTACTCCAGTTGTGGCGTTTAATGCTACTGGCTTAAAAGATATTGTCGATCATCAGCAGAATGGCTATTTGGCTAAACCTTATGAAGTTGAGGATTTTGCCAAAGGAATCACCTGGGTACTTGAAAATGAACAGAGGTTGCAAAAACTGTCATTTTATGCTCGTGATAAAGCAGAGCAAGAATTCACTCTAGAACTTCAAGCACGTCGTTATTCAGCCTTGTTTCAGGAAATATTGATGATAGCCAAGAAATCTTCATTGAGTAATTAACTTAGTAAATCAATACTTCATAATATGTCAATACCTATAGCTTTTATAATTTGTACAGAACCTGGCCGTTTAGAAGGTCAATCTTTGATGCTTGCAGAAAGTATTCGTAAGTTCTGCGGCGAATTGAAAAATACACCTATATATAGTTTCCATCCTAGAGTAGGTGAACCGATATTAAAGCAAACCCAACAAGCCTTTGAAGCATTGCAGGTGACTCATCAACAAATTCCAATAAATCGAGAATTTCATGAATATTATTTAGCCAATAAACCCTTGGTTTGTGCCTATGCAGAACAAAATGTTGATGCAGAAATATTGGTTTTTTTAGACAGTGACAAATGCTTTTTTTCTGAGCCAAAAGGATTTTTATTGCCAGTAAATTGTAATGTACGGATGCGTCCTGAGTATGGTCAAGGAATTGGTTCTACAGGACTGCAAGACCCTCAAGAATGGTATTGGCAAAAACTATATGAAGTACTAGGAGTAAAGCGTGAGGTATTTGTTGACACACCAATTGGGAATAAGAGAATCAGGGCTTACTGGAATTCTGGTTTGATTGCTGTAAGAAGGAGTGCGGGTATATTTACAACTTGGAAAGAGAACTTTGAAAAAGTAATGCGCTTGGATATTACTCCTCCCCAGGGTATTTATTTTGTTGAGCAGTCTGTTTTGTCTGTAACTTTATGTGCCTTGGAAGAAAACGTTGAACATCTTCCTCCTAATTATAGTTATCCATTACCTTTACATAACCGTTTATCAAAAGAAATACAAATTAAACATTTGGATGATATTATATCCATTCATTATTTCAACTTATTTTTTTATAACGATTGGCACGGACAAATAAAAAAATTGAAAAAATTTAATGTCGATTCAGAGAAATATCAATGGTTATGTGAAGAGATTGTCAGACTTAATATGCCTCGTGTATCAGTTTGGCATCGATATTTGTTGGAAGTCAGAAGAATGGAACAAAAACTAAAAAGCTTTAATTTAGATATTAATTTCAGTGGTTGGATAGAAAATAGGGTGAAGTTTTAAACTGATATAACAATATATGAAAGGTAAAAAATTGACGATTCATATGATGAATAAAATCCGTGTAATTTTATTATTTTGATTCATTATTTTTGTACATATTATATGAGGTAAATGAGATGAAGAAAGCGAATATAGCTGTAATTATGACATGTTATAACAGACACAATACAACTCTTGCATGTCTAAATGCTTTATATCAGCAGCAAAATAATTGTGATGTTTATTTAACTGATGATGGGAGTTCTGATGGGACTACAGAGGCTGTTAAAGCAGAATATCCAGAAGTACAAATACTTCAGGGTAATGGCAATTTATTTTGGGTGGGAGGAATGCATCTCGCCTTTGGTGAGGCGATAAAATATCAATATGATTATTATCTGTGGTTGAATGATGACACCTTTTTAGAAGCCAATGCTGTGAGTAAACTATTGCAGGTTCATCAAAATTTGACGGAACTTGGTTATCCAGATTCAATTGTAGTTGGTTCAACTAAAGACTTAATTACAGGAAAAGCAACCTATGGAGGAGCGGTAAAATCTAAAAAGTGGTATTCTAATAAATTTGAATTTTTAGAACCAAGTTCCGTTATCCAAAAATGCGATGCCATGTATGGTAACTGCGTGCTAATTCCTAAAAGTGTTGCAGCCAAAGTTGGCAATATTGATACAGCATTTGTTCATAGTTTAGGAGATTTAGATTATGCCCTGAGAGCGCGTAAATTGGGTTGTAAAATATGGGTAGCTCCTGGGTATATTGGGACTTGTACTAAAAACTCTATCCACAATAGTTGGGCAGATACCAATTTAAATCTATTAGAACGCTTGAAAAAAGTACTACAAATTAAAGGATTTCCATTGAAATCATGGACTATATTTTGTAGCAGACACTCTGGGCCATTCTGGATATTGTACTGGTTCTTACCCTATATTAGAGCAATTATTGGCTACAAAGATTTGGCAACCTCTCCTACATTTTCTGAGGATATTAATCAAACTAGCTCAGGAGTTTAATACTTGCATGATAGTCATTATTGGATGATATTTTGATAAGTTATAAATATCTTAAGAATTTGACAAATGTAGTTTCAAATTATAAAATAATAATCAGCAATCATTTTATGGGTAAACGCTTACTGATTGTCTCAACCCTCGATTCTAGTCAGCCATTTGGTGCATTTACTAGACCTTTTTATCTAGGACAATATCTTACTAAACATTTTGATGTTTTTCAGCTAGGTTTAGATTGTTCATCTGTTAATTATGCACCTTCTTTTTCTATTGGATCAAGAAGCTTGAGGTCATATATTCAATCCATAGAAAAGTGCATCGACGAGTTTTGTCCAGACATTGTGTATGCTCAAGAAACACTACCTGGATTGGCTGCTTTAGTTTCACTAAAGCTTAGAAAACACAGTAGTTCCTCTCTTGTCTTAGATTTTCATACATTTTCGCCTTATGAATACTGGATGCGCTTGTTTTCAGTTGCCAATCCCTTCAAAGAGTTTGCACAATGTATTAAGACATATATTGCTCAGGGAATTTTAATATTCTCTGGTAGTCCAATTATTGCAGCAGGTGAATCAATTCCTAAACTAATTTCCCAATGGTATGGAAAAACTCCACAGCAAATTTATTCTATCGGGAATGGAGTGACTCAAGACTTACTCAATACTGAAGTTTTTCCAGATAAAGATCCCTATCAAGCATTTAGACCAGCTAAAATAGTGGTTATTATTGCTCCCAAAACATTTCAATTTCCAACTAATGATATGTCTGTATCAATGGCTATCGAGGTCGCCAAATCCCTTGAAAGTCATCAAGAAAAAGTGCATTTTGTTGTTATTGGTAGGGATAGTAGTGATATTTCAGAACCAATACCCTCTAATATTTCTTTTTTAGGCTTTTTACCTAAAAGAGAAGATTTTGTAGCCCATCTGAAATATGCAGATATTGCTTTGTTGCCATTTTCAAAACAAGCAGTAGCAGGTGGTGCTCGCAATAAAGCATTAGATTATTTTGCTAGTAGAAAATTAGTTGTATCAACACCAGAAGGCTTGCGAGGTTTAGAAGAATTTCGCAATTTAGAACATCTGTTAGTAACAGGATACTCTAGCGAAGAAATCGCTAAGACAATACTGGATGCTGCTTCAAATATTGATAAATATCAGTCAATTGTAGATACAGCATATACTTTAATTACAGAAAAGTATTCCTGGAATGCAAGAGCACAAAATATCGCAGATATCCTCATGAAAATAAGTGCTTTTTAGTTATAGATTAGATAATAATTTTTAACTAAAAAATTAGGTATTTAAATATTTAGGTACTTCAGTATTGAAATGTTGCTAATTAATTTTACAATATTCACCTTGACCTTGAGATAAAATCTCATATTTATCAAAAGAAAAATAAGATATGAAAAAGCGATTTTCTTATAAAATTATTGGTGCTAAAGTGGATGCACTCTCTATCCTTGACTTAAATTTATTGATTGAAGAATCTATTGATCGAGATGAAAAATGGATTATTGCTAATCACAACTTACATAGTCTTTATCTCTTCCATAACGATCCAAAAATGCAAGCTTTTTATGCGAAGGCAGAATATACCCATATTGATAGTATGCCTCTAGTGTTTCTTGGAAAGCTGTTGGGTTTTCCAATTAAACGGGAACAAAGAGTAACCTATGCTGATTGGGTATGGCCTCTGATGGCAGAAGCTGCTAGTAAAGGCTGGCGTGTATTCTATTTAGGTTCAAAGCCAGGAGTTGCTGAAAATGCAGCAAATATTTTATGCCAGAAATTTCCTAGTTTACAGATTGCTTGCGCTCATGGCTATATTGATATAAATAAAGATAGTCAAGAAAATCTTGCCACTGTGGCTGCAATTAATGCTTACAAACCCCATATATTAATGGTAGGGATGGGTATGCCACGCCAAGAGTATTGGATTTACGAAAATCTTGAACATATTCATGCCAACACTATTTTGACTAGTGGAGCCTGTATGGACTATATAGCAGGAGCAATACCTACTCCTCCTCGCTGGATGGGAAAGGTGGGGTTGGAATGGTTGTATCGCTTGTTCTCTGAACCAAAAAGACTTTGGAGACGTTACTTAGTTGAGCCTTGGTTTGTTGGCACCTTATTTTTGCGAGAAATTTGGAGTATTTCAAGTAAACGAAAAAAAAATAACCTGCTGGTATTTCTAAGTACGAAATTTCAAAAGTTCGTAGCTTGATCGAGTCTATCAGACTCTTACCAGTAGGTCGCTCAATTCGTCACGAATTTATGAAATGTTGTACTAAGATTTAATGATTAATTAGTCAGTAAGTCTTATTCAACTTTCATAATCGTGAATAACTAAAAATATCTCCATCTATTTTGCTTAGAATAATACTTAAAAATGCTATAGCAATTCCCGGCATAGTGAGATACATTTTCAAAACTGTTAAGCTTGGCAAACAAGATTTGGGTGTACCTCAGTTGCTAAGGAAACGCTATATTTATGCCTGGTTGGAGTATTAGGTTGATTCCTGAAAAGCCTGGGCTATAGCATTACGGGCTGGTTTAGATTGTAGGTTCTCATCGAAGGGAAGCGGACGTAGAAATTTCCAGAGACTTGGATTGTTTCTAAAGGTTTTTCTTGGCATCCATTCGGGATGACGTATCCAGGTATGGCGATCGGTAAGTCCCCATGTAATCACAGTATCAACTTTAGCTGCAAAGCACAGATCAAGATATCGCTTGTAACTATCGGCTACCATTTGGTCTAGGCTTTTGATACTATTGGGTAGTGGGGAATCAATGATAATATCTAATTCCGTAATTATTGGTTTCACTTCAAGATCGTTAAGCCGTTTTAAGACCGAATTAAATCCTTTCTCGTCAAAACCATAGGCAGTAGAAAACCATAGATGCGATTGGATACCTGCCCCGTCAATTTTTACACCACTATTCTTCAGATATTCGACCATTCTTAAGAAACGTTCTGATTTCCATGTGGTGCCTTCTATGCCAAAATCGTTTAGGTAAAATTTCTTGCTGCTATCAACTGAAGCGGCAATTAAAAACAAATCTCGAATCAATTCTGGTTTTACCCCTTTACGCAAACCGGTTGTTGCGTTATCAGTTTCATTTTCACTATCAGCGATGATTTCATTGGCAATATCCCAAGACTTTAAAACGGGACTATTGCGATAATGCCCCATGACTCCTTTAACATGGCGTTCGATCATCGTAGGTGTAGGTGGGTAAGGAACCCAGTCTGGGTTTCCCATGTGCCAGAAAAGGGTATGCCCGTGCAATTCTATCTTATGTTTTTCGCAGAAATCAGCGATCGCATCTGCTGACTCAAAGGTAAATAATCCTGGCTGTGGTTCAGTAGCGTTCCATTTTAATTCACCATTCGGTGTCACAATGGAACATTCACGAGCCATTAGGTTAGCGTAATCCTTTTCTTTTAGCAGAATATCACTAGCAATTGCTGCGCCATAACGCTTTCCTTTGGCGGCAGCTAATTGCCGAAGGGGAGAATTTGCATTTGTATAATTTGCTGCAAGAGAATTCCTGCTATGGTGTTCTTTTTGGTTATCCTTTTGTAAAAACCCCATAGTCAGTAAGGCAGAAAGGGTGGTATATCCTGCTCTTGTTAAAAATTTTCTCCGATAAGGCATAAATTACACTTAAATAAAAAACATATTGATTATTATTTTACTGTTATTCACCCAGTATTTACGTAGTTTTTCTCAAACTAAATCATAGCTTTATACTAAGTGGCAAGGATAAAGATTTATGGGTTATTACATCTAGCGCAAAACTAGGTTAAACTATAACGCATGTTCGATTTAAATCAATCAACTATGTTTTTACATCTCAATAATAAAGATGCTAAATTAATATATAACGATTGTTCGATATAGATAAGCCAAATCATGCCAAAGATTGTTGACCATGAGCAATACCGTAAAGAACTGCTCGACAAGTGCTTTGATTTATTTGCCCAAAAAGGCTATGCTTCCATCACTATGCGCCAAATCGCTGAAGAACTAAGAGTTTCTACTGGTACGTTGTACCACTATTTTTCTAGCAAACAAGCTCTATTTGAGCAATTGGCCCAAGAAATATGTGAGCAAGATTTAAGTACAGCATTAGCTGAACTAGAAGGAGCGCAGACGCTACAAGAATCAATGGAAGCATTAGGAAGATATCTAGTGAAAAACGAAGATTATTTCATTAAATGGACTTATATTTGGATTGATTTTTGCCAACACAAAGACTCTAAAGAAATGTTGAAAAATAGCATTTTTAAGCGGACTAATCAGCGTTATCAGGAGGCAGCCTGCGATTTTTTGGGTATTCAAGATCCGGTATTGGCTTCCTTTGTCTTGAGCTTTGTAAACGGTTTAATTTTGGAGAAGTTATGGGGTGATGAAACAATTGATTTTATTGAACAATGTGCGTTGTTAGGCAAAATACTGACGGTATACTTGCCGCAACATCAATCGGAAACAAAAACTACAACGGGCTTTATATCAGGTTTAGAGAGCTAGATTATTTACCTCATGCTTGTTGCCAAATACTGTACGTATAACAAACATTAATTATTTATATTTTAGTAAAAATGGTATCCAATTTTTACTAAATCTAACTCATTTAATCTAGAGAAAATAATTTTTTAGGAGAGCAAAATAGATGGTTCAAAAGCTGTCAGAGAAAGCTTCCAATAAAGGGTTAATTGCATTAGTAATTGCAGTTACTGCTATTACAGGTGGAATTGTTGTTTATGGGATTTCTCAGTTTGGCAAAATAAACCAGACTGTAACATCTGAGCCAGTTGAAAGCACGCCCAACATTCAAAAAGTGGCTGCATTAGGACGACTAGAACCGGAAGCTGAGGTAATTAGCTTGTTTGCGCCCTTAGCATTGGATGGCGATCGCATTGCCAAAATCCTAGTCAAAGAGGGCGATCGCGTTCAAGCCGGACAGATGGTGGCAATTTTAGACGCCCGCGATCGCTTACAAACTGCTGTACTACAAGCCCAACAACAAGTTAGAGTTGCTCAAGCTAAACTCGCTCAAGTTGAAGCTGGAGCAAAAGTAGGAGAAATTAACGCCCAGCAGGCAAGCGTTGAACGCCTCCAGGCTCAATCCCAAGGAGACAAAACAGCGCAACAGGAAGCGATATTTCGCATAGAGGCACAGTGGTCAGGAGACAGAATCGCGCAAGAGGCAACCATTAAGAAGCTAGAGGCAGAACTCAAAAATGCCGAAGCCGAATATCAACGTTATCAGCAGCTCTATTCTCAAGGCGCAGTTTCTAATTCTTTGTACGATAGCAAAGGTTTGACTGTAGAAACTGCCAAACAGCAAGTAGACGAAGCCAAAGCAGTTCTCAACCGGATTAACACCACTGCTAGCAAACAATTATCTGAAGCCAAAGCAGCACTCGCCCGTACTAATGCCACTGGTAGCAAGCAAGTCAGTGAAGCCAAAGCCACGCTTACCAGTATTGCAGAAGTCCGACCTGTAGATGTAGCCGCAGCCCAGACAGAAGTTGAAAATGCGATCGCCACACTCAAACACGCCCAAACCGAGTTGGCGGGTGCTTACATCAAAGCACCGATGGCGGGACAGATCATCAAAATTCATACGCGAGTGGGAGAAAAAATTAGTGCTTCTGGCATTGCAGACTTAGCTCAAACAGATCAGATGATGGCAGTAGCAGAAGTTTATCAAACTGACATCGGTAAAGTGAAATTAGGACAACAGGCAGTGATTAGCAGTCAGGCATTTGCTGGTGAACTGCGAGGAACCGTTGCCCAAATTGGCTTGCAGGTTAATAGACAAAACGTTTTCAGCAACCAGCCAGGGGAAAACCTTGATAGCCGAGTAGTTGAGGTGAAAATTCGTCTCAATCCTCAAGACAGCAAGCGAGTTGCAGGTTTCACTAACTTACAGGTACAGACAGCGATTGAAATATAGAGTTGTTGTTTGTTGTCTCGTGTATTACAGCATTTTATATAAGGTGAGTTAAATCATGATTAAAATCGTATACCTTCTGCTTTGTGTACTTGGCTTCGTTCTACCTTACTTCCAGTTTGTTCCATTTATCTTAGGGCATGGTCTTGATATAAAGCTGTTTTTTGAACAACTCTTTGCCAACAAAATTTCTGGTTTTTTTGGTATGGATGTTATTGTTTCATCGCTAGTCTTGTGGACATTTGTATTTTGGGAAGGGACACGTCTGAAAATGCAAAATATCTGGGTTTACATTGTTTGTAATCTTTTGGTTGGTGTGTCTTTAGGTCTTCCGTTATTTCTTTTCATGCGAGAGCGCAAGCTAGAACAGCAAGCTGAAACACTGGGTTATTAAGGTCTTTTAATATGTTTTCTAAACTATTTCGCAAAACACCGCTGGCATGGCGGCAGTTAATGAAAGAAAAAACCCGTCTGGCTGTTGCAGTCGCAGGTATTACCTTTGCCGATATGCTGATGTTTATCCAGTTGGGATTTGAAAGTGCGCTTTTTGATGCTGCTGTGAAACCTCATCGTAATTTACAGGCAGATTTGGTTTTAATTAATCCCCAATTTCAAACTTTATTTTCTGTAAAAAACTTTTCCAGAGAGCGACTATATCAAACATTAGGTTATGAAGGTGTGCAGTCAGTTAATTCTGTCTACATTAGCACCGGACAGTGGCGAAATCCTGAAACTCGTCTTGAACGGGCCATTTTAGTTTGGGGTGTTGATCCGGTACAACCCGCATTCAAATCGCCCGAAATTAACCAAAATCAGGATCACCTTAAACAGTTGTATCAAGTTCTGTTTGACCAAGCAGGTCGTCCAGAATACGGCACAGTTGCCGATATCTTTAAGAAAACAGGTAAATTTGACACGGAACTGAATAGTAAAGCCGTCTTTGTTAAGGGCTTGTTTACTGATGGTGCTTCCTTTGCTGCCGATGGAAATGTGATCACCAGTGACTCTACTTTTCTCCAGCTATTTCCAGAACGTAAACCCGATCGCATCGAAGTTGGGTTAATTACGCTTAAACCAGATGCCGATCCTGAAAAAGTGCGATCGCAACTTGTTAACGGATTACCTCAAGATGTCAGAGTCCTGACTCCAGAGGAATTTGCCAAAGTGGAGAGAACTTACTGGGAAGAAGGTACTGGCATTGGTTTCATTTTCGGTTTAGGTACTGGAGTTGGCTTTATTGTTGGCATCGTGATTGTCTACCAAATCCTTTACTCTGATGTTTCTGACCACTTGCCAGAATACGCCACCCTGAAAGCAATGGGATATACCGATAACTATCTCTTGGGAGTTTTAATTCAAGAAGCATTGTTATTAGCTGTTTTAGGTTTTCTGCCTGGATTCTTCCTTTCTTTTGGGTTGTATCAAGTCACCTACGCTGCGACGATGCTTCCTATTTTTATGAAAATGGAACGGGCAATACAGGTTTGGATTTTGACTGTGATCATGTGTAGCGTTTCTGGTGCGATCGCAATGCGGAAGTTACGAGCTGCTGACCCTGCCGATGTTTTTTAGTTTTCAGGAGTTAAGAATTATCTCCCTCATCTCCCCAATGCCCTATAAAATCCTATGTTGCAAAAATCTCTACCAGTAAATTCCAATTCAACACTTTCTGATTCAGAACCAGTGATTTCTGTTAGCAACCTTAACCATTACTTTGGTGAAGGTGGGCTTCGCAAACAAGTATTATTCGATATTAATTTAGAGATTAACGCTGGTGAAATCGTTATCATGACTGGCCCCTCTGGATCGGGGAAAACCACCTTGTTAACCTTAATGGGTGGATTACGTTCTGCTCAAGAAGGTAGTCTCAAAATCTTAGGGGAGGAAATTTGTGGTGCGAAAAAGCAGCAGTTAACTAAGCTACGCCGTCAGATTGGCTATATTTTTCAAGCGCATAACTTGATGACTTTTTTGACAGCGAGAGAAAACGTGCGGATGTCTTTAGAGTTGCACGACGATTTTCTCAATCAGGATATTAACGCCAAAGCGATCGCTATTTTGGAAACTGTCGGTTTAGGAGATCGTGTAAATTATTACCCAGAGAAACTATCTGGAGGACAAAAACAACGGGTTGCGATCGCTCGTGCTTTAGTTAGCCATCCTAAGATTGTCTTAGCAGATGAACCCACTGCTGCACTCGACAAAAAATCTGGGCGCGATGTTGTGGAAATAATGCAGAAGCTAGCTAAAGAACAAGGTTGCACGATTTTGCTAGTTACCCACGATAACCGCATCCTCGATATTGCCGATCGCATCATTTATATGGAAGATGGTCAGTTGAAGACTGATAGCACAGAATCTACACTACAAGCTACCAATTCGTAATTCGTCTTTTTCTTAGTAGTATTCCCAATAGAGGTTTATCTTTGGTTAAACTTTATGGCAGCAATGCAAAAAACTGAGATGAGATAAACTATGCTCTGACAAAAAACTGAATGAGACTGTTGACAATAAAGAAAACCCCAATCCCACTCACAAGAAAGGGTAAGATTTTGCTTACCAAACTATTTATTCTATAATAAAATTTTTCTAAATAACTAATAGCCTTGTCATTTAACACTAGATAGATAGCAACCATTATCAATAATGGCAAGATAAAAATTAAATCGTATAATGTCCAAATTAATATAAATACTGGGATTGAAAGATGGGCATCATTCATTTGCTTAAGGGCAGCAATATGAGGCAATGCAGTTGGAGTTTCTACGGCGACAATGGTAAAACCTAAGAGAAAAGTTTGCAGTGGCTTGAGTGAATGAGGCTGTACAGCTTTTGTAGAAGGCTTAAAAATTTTTGGTGCGTTATATCCGACAATCAATAGTCCTATTCCGGTAATGAATTGCAATACATAAATACTCTCACCAACATAATTTAAAACTTCTTGAATTACTTGTCTCAGACCCCAAGCAATTAACAGTCCTGAAATCAAAAGTCCAACATATTCCCCAAGGGTAAAAGCTAATACACGGATAACAGGCTTCGGCGTACTCAGTAGATAAATTTGTACTGCAAAGCCATTAGGATTAATACTACCAAATACTGAGATTGCTGCCAGAGAAAGTAAAAAAGAGGTCATACTTGAATAGCAAATTGGTTTTGAGTTTTGTTAGTCAATCTTAAGTAGGAGAGGCAGAATAAGCTACCTCTCATTCTGTTTGTCCTACAATAATTTTATTTTTACTTTAGAAATGACCTTTGACGGTTAAATAAAATATATCAGAGATTCCCGACCCTACACCCCACAAAAAATAATAAATTGCCTTAAAGTCTTATCAAATAGAGATTTTGATTGTTGAGTACATTATTAATACATATTAATAGATCCAGCATTACAGATGAGATATTAATAGATGCAGTATTGGTTGAAAGTTAACTTAAGAGCTACAAGTCCATCAATAACTATTCTTTAAATGCGGAGCAAATCCTACCGTTAAATATTCAATGCAGAGAATAAGTAGGTAGACATAATTAAATATAAAAAAACTCTTAGTTTGTAGTGAGCGATTTATCGCTCAGAGCAAAGGTTATCAGGACTAAAGTCCTTACTACAAACTTTAATTATCACTTTCTAATTCTGGCTATTTCTGATTCTTACATTCACGTGTTCTGATAATGCAGTTTAGAGGCGGGGACAAAAATCAAGTTATGAACAAAACCTTTGCAACTATCGATGGGAATGAAGCTGTCGCCCGTGTTGCTTACAAATTAAATGAAGTGATTGCCATTTATCCGATCACCCCCTCTTCAGCAATGGGTGAATGGGCAGATGCTTGGTCGGCAGAAGGTCGTCCTAATCTCTGGGGTACTATTCCTAGCGTCGTGCAGATGCAGAGCGAAGGGGGAGCTGCTGGTGCTGTGCATGGGGCATTGCAAACAGGTTCTCTGAGTACAACCTTCACGGCATCTCAGGGATTATTGTTGATGATACCCAATTTCTACAAAATTGCTGGTGAGTTGACTAGCGCTGTGGTTCACGTTGCCGCCCGTTCCTTGGCTACCCATGCCTTATCAATTTTTGGCGACCATAGCGATGTGATGGCAGCTCGTGCAACTGGTTTCGCCCTGCTGTGTTCGGCTTCGGTGCAGGAAAGTCAAGATTTTGCTCTCATTGCCCATGCTGCTACCCTAGAGACGCGAGTCTCGTTTATGCATTTCTTTGATGGCTTCCGCACCTCCCATGAAGTGCAGAAAGTCAAATTGCTGTCAGATGACGATTTGCGATCGCTAATCCACGATAACCTAATACTCGCCCATCGCAGCCGCGCCCTCACCCCAGATCGTCCCGTATTGCGGGGGACTGCTCAAAACCCCGATGTCTACTTCCAAGGACGTGAAGGCGCTAACCCTTATTACAACGCTTGTCCAGAAATTGTCCAGCGGATCATGGATGAATTTGGAGAACGCACGGGAAGGCATTATAAAATCTATGAATATTACGGCGCTAACGATGCCGATCGCGTTATTGTTCTTATGGGTTCAGGTTGTGAAACCGTCCATGAAACAGTCGATTACCTGAACGCCCGTGGTGAAAAACTTGGTGTAGTGAAAGTGCGACTTTACCGCCCCTTTGATGTCCAAAGGTTTGTTGCAGTATTACCCACTAGTGTAAAAGCGATCGCAGTTCTCGATCGCACCAAAGAAGCAGGTAGCGCCGGTGAGCCTTTGTATTTAGATGTTGTGGCTGCTATTCATGAAGCGTGGGGAGAAGAGGTAGGGGAGCAGGGAGCAGGGACTAGAGGGGAGGATCTTCTCCCCNCATACTTGCATAATGGTGTTAATTCTGCCCCCCGCCCCTCTGCCTAAAATCATCGGTGGTCGTTACGGTCTTTCGTCCAAAGAATTTACCCCGGCAATGGTGAAGGGCGTTTTTGACAATCTTGCCCAAGCTAAACCAAAAAATCACTTTACAATTGGGATTAATGACGACGTTAGTCATACTTCTTTGAGCTTTGACCCTAATTTCTCTACAGAATCGGATAATGTTGTCAGGGCAATGTTCTATGGATTAGGCGCTGATGGCACTGTTGGCGCTAACAAAAACTCCATCAAGATTATTGGTGAGGAAACTGACAATTACGCCCAAGGCTACTTTGTCTTTGACTCCAAAAAATCTGGTTCAATGACTGTCTCTCATCTCCGCTTCGGTAAAAAGCCAATTCGCTCTACCTACCTAATTGACCAAGCTAACTTTATTGGTTGTCATCACTGGGGATTTCTAGAACGCATAGATGTTTTGAAGGCTGCTATTCCTGGGGCGACTTTGCTGCTTAACAGTCCATACAATGCAGATACGGTTTGGGAATATCTGCCGTTGAAGGTGCAACAGCAAATTATCGACAAGCATTTGAAGTTATACGTAATCAATGCTAGCCAGGTTGCCCGTGAAAGTGGTATGGGTGGCAGAATTAACACCATTATGCAAGTATGCTTTTTTGCCTTAGCGGGAGTCTTGCCGCAAGAAGAAGCGATCGCTAAAATCAAACAAGCGATTGACAAGACTTATGGTAAAAAAGGTGTAGAAATTGTCCGCATGAACTTGCAAGCTGTAGACAACACCTTAGACAACTTGCATAAAGTAGATGTCCCACGAACAATCCCCATTCCTAACTCCTCACTCCTAACTCCCTACTCTCCTCTTAACTCCGCTCCCGAATTTGTGCGGGAAGTTCTGGGTAAAATCATGGTATGGGAAGGTGATGACTTACCTGTTAGCAGACTACCAGTTGATGGCACCTTTCCTGTAGGTACTGCCAAATGGGAAAAACGAAACGTTGCCGAAGAGATACCTGTGTGGGAACCGGATGTCTGCGTTCAATGTGGTAAGTGCGTCATGGTTTGTCCCCACAGTGCCATCCGTGCTAAGGCTTATCAAGCCGATGAGTTAGTTAATGCACCAGCAACCTTTAAGTCAACGGGTGCAAAAGATAAAGACTTTGCCAATCAAAAATTTACCATTCAAGTCGCCCCAGAAGATTGCACGGGATGCACGATTTGTGTAAATATTTGCCCTGCTAAAGATAAATCTGAGCCATCGCTGAAAGCAATTAATATGGCACAGCAACCCCCTTTGCAAGAGCAAGAGCGGAAAAACTGGGATTTCTTTTTGAGTTTACCTAATCCTGACAGGCGATCGCTAAAATTAAATCAGATTCGCCAACAACAACTGCAAGAACCTTTATTTGAATTCTCTGGTGCTTGTGCAGGTTGTGGTGAAACACCTTACTTGAAATTATTAACACAATTGTTTGGCGATCGCGCCGTCATCGCCAATGCTACAGGTTGTTCTTCAATATATGGTGGTAATCTCCCCACAACTCCTTGGACAACCAACGCCCAAGGACGCGGCCCCGCATGGTCTAATAATCTATTTGAAGATAACGCCGAATTTGGTTTTGGCTTCCGCCTCTCCCTTGACAAACAAGCTGAGTTTGCAGCAGAATTGTTGCAACAATTGGGGAGTGAAATAGATGAAAACCTTGTCTACTCCATCCTGAAAGCTGAACAAAAATCCGAAGCTGACATTTGGGAACAGCGCGAAAGGATAGAACTGTTGCAGCAGAAGTTAGATGAAATTGTCACTTTCGACCCCAGTCTAAAATCTAAAATCCAAAATCTCAAATCCCTTGCCGATTACTTGGTGAGAAAAAGCGTCTGGATTGTTGGGGGTGACGGTTGGGCTTATGATATTGACTTTGGCGGTATCGATCATGTAATTGCTAGTGGTCGGAATGTCAACATCTTGGTGATGGATACAGAAGTGTATTCTAATACAGGCGGTCAATCTTCCAAAGCCACGCCACGAGCCGCAGTTGCAAAATATGCCGCCAGTGGTAAGCCCGCACCAAAGAAAGACTTAGGGATGATTGCCATGACTTACGGAAATGTCTACGTAGCGAGTGTAGCCCTTGGTGCTAGAGATGAACATACCCTGAAAGCATTTTTGGAAGCAGAAGCTTATGATGGCCCATCACTGATTATTGCTTACAGCCATTGCATCGCCCACGGCATCAACATGACCACAGGGATGAATCATCAGAAAACTCTGGTAGAATCAGGTCGTTGGTTGCTGTATCGGCATAATCCAGAGTTGCTTAACCAGGGTAAGAATCCATTGCAATTAGATATGCGATCGCCTACGCAATCTGTAGAACATTCGATGTATCAAGAAAATCGCTTCAAGATGCTCACCAAGAGCAAACCCGATGTTGCCAAGCACTTGTTAGAACAAGCCCAAGCTGAGGTAAATGCACGTTGGCAGATGTACCAATATCTGGCAAAGCGCGATAGTGTCTGAACATTAGCCCTGATTTTAGTTATGAACATTGCGACTTGAGTAACCCATATCATGTCCGCCAAGTTACCCATAATAAAACAACCCCACCCCCAACCCGCTTGCAGGGTGGGGTTCTTCGGCTTTAATAAGCAATCAAGCGGACATAATATCAAGTCGCAATTTTTGTTAAGCTAACGCGCCTACATATTGCACAAACTCCGTGTAGACCGTCATTAGTCATTTGTGTTTACCAAGGACAAAGGACAAATGACAACCTCACCAGTTGATGTGCAATCTTATTTGCGTAACAGCTTACAACATACCATTTTTGTAACTTAAATCGTTATTTTTGTTACAAAATAATCATTTTGGTTACTCAAATAATTCTTTTTGTTACAAACATTATAATTTTGGTTATTAAATAACCATTGTGGTTATTTAAATCATTATTTTCGTTACAAACATCATAATTTTCGTTACAAAATAATCATTTTGGTGACTAAAGTCGTTATTTTTGTTACTAAAGCTGCGATCTAAGTTGTGTTTTTCCGGGTTTTACCTGGAAACGAGATTTCTCAAACAACTTTAGCGATCGCACCAACCGATCAAACCACCAAAGATCAACTCTGCGCTACGAGGTGCTACGGGAATTATGGAGTATTGGTATTGGGTCGTTAATCGAGTTCTTCACTAGGGATGGATGAGATCGGGAGAGAGGTTTAGGGCGTACCTATTTTGGAATGCTTTGTAAAAAAGTGGGATGTTTTGTATAAACCATTGATTTATCTTTTTCCAAGTTGATATATTAACTACGCAGTCAATAACTAATCAATAACTATTTAATAACTATATTTGGGAGAGGTGATTATGGCTAATTCATTATTCAATTTCCTTAACCTCTCTGATTTGAATGATACTAATGGCTTTATAATTAACGGCATTGCACAAAATGATGGCTCAGGCATCTCAGTCAGCAATGGGGGGGACATCAACGGTGATGGCATTGACGACCTGATTATTGGGGCACCAAGTGCCTCCCCCAACGGCACCCTAAGTGCTGGGCAAAGCTATGTAGTGTTTGGGGGGAGGAATCTGGGCACTGGCGGCACCCTCAACCTCTCTGATTTGAATGGCACTAATGGCTTTTTAATTAACGGCATTGCAGCAGGTGACTCTTCAGGCTTCTCAGTCAGCAATGGGGGGGACATCAACGGTGATGGCATTGAC
Source organism: Nostoc sp. 'Peltigera membranacea cyanobiont' 210A (assembly GCF_002246015.1). Classification (GTDB taxonomy): domain Bacteria; phylum Cyanobacteriota; class Cyanobacteriia; order Cyanobacteriales; family Nostocaceae; genus Nostoc. The sequence continues at coordinate 476,088 of NZ_NOLJ01000004.1, read as the reverse complement.
GACCTGATTATTGGGGCAGTAAATGCCTCCCGCAACGGCATCACATTTGTTGGGCAAAGCTATGTAGTGTTTGGGGGGAGGAATCTGGGCACTGGCGGCACCCTCAACCTCTCTGATTTGAATGGCACTAATGGCTTTTTTATTAACGGCATTGCAGAACGTGACTACTCAGGCATCTCAGTCAGCAATGGGGGGGACATCAACGGTGATGGCATTGACGACCTGATTATTGGGGCACAAGGTGTCTCCCCCAACGGCATCGTTGGGGCTGGACAAAGCTATGTAGTGTTTGGGGGGAGGAATCTGGGCAGTGGCGGCAGCCTCAAACCCTCTGATTTGAATGGCACTAATGGCTTTTTAATTAACGGCATTGGTGGCTACTCAGGCTTCTCAGTCAGCAATGAGGGGGACATCAACGGTGATGGTATTGACGACCTGATTATTGGGGCATCTAATGCCAACCCCAACGGCAACTATAATGCTGGGCAAAGCTATGTAGTGTTTGGGGGGAGAAATCTGGGCAGTGGCGGCAGCCTCAACATCTCTGATTTGAATGGCACTAATGGCTTTTTAATTAACGGCATTGCAGGATATGACCGATCGGGCTTCTCAGTCAGTAATGGGGGGGACATCAACGGTGATGGCATTGACGACCTGATTATTGGGGCACCTTATGCCTCCCCCAACGGCAACACCCGTAGTGCTGGACAAAGCTATGTAGTGTTTGGGGGGAAGAACATCGGCAGTGGCGGCACCCCTGGTAAGCTGACTGGAACTCCTGGTGCAGATAGCTTCTTTGGCAGACCTAGCAACAACATCAATGGGTTAACTGCTAACGATACCCTGACAGGCAACGGTGGTCAAGATAAGTTTGTATTTCATTCTGGCGATCGCAATGACATTATCACCGATTTTGGTGGCTTAGGTAAAGGCTCAATCCCATCAGCAGCAATAACTGCCAATGTTGATACACTGAAATTTATCGGTTCGGGCTTAACTGCCCGAAATCTGCAATTAACTCAAAAAGGCAACAACTTAGAAGTCACCTTTGAAAATGTGGCTAACACCAAAGTCCAATTGCAAAACTTCCTCTTAGAAAACCTGGATAACCTGCCAGCAACTTCTTCAAGACCTGCACTCGGTAATATTCTGTTTGATGGACAAAACAGTATCGCTGATAGCTTTGATGTGATTAATGCCAACTCCACTCAAACTAGCATTTTCAACAGAAATACTGTCACCTTCCTCAATGACTTAAACAATAACATCACGGGTTTTGATAACTCCAATGATGTGATTAATGGTCAAGGGGGTAACGATACCATCAATGGTTTGAGTGGCAATGACCTGCTACGTGGTGGCACTGGCAATGATATTCTCATCGGTGGTGCTGGTAATGATACCCTTGCCGGTGGTGCGGGTGCTGACAGATTTCTTTACAATACCAATGCTGCCTTTACCCTGACTGCTGTTGGTGTAGATGCCATTAGTGACTTTAACAGTTCCCAAGGTGACAAGATAATCTTAGATAAGACTACCTTTAATGCGTTCCCGCTTCTCCTGTCTGAGACGCTACGCGAACGGGTTGCCGTAGGCATCGCTTCTACTGCCGGAACAAGTTTTAGTAACGCCAGTGATTTTAAAATCACAACTTCCGGTGAAACTAGCACGGCAAAAATAGTCTATGACGCTGTGAGTGGGCAGTTGTTCTACAACCAAAATGGCAGCGCGGCTGGTTTTGGCAGTGGTGGTCTATTTGCAACTCTAACTGGTGCGCCAACTCTCACGGCATCAGATTTTGTTTTGCAGGCATAGTTTGTCCAAAACACGCTGTTCCAAGCTTAAAGTTTCATGTTTCAAGCTTGGAACACGGAACTGAATCTTTTACTAACAACTCTGGGCTATTTAGTATAGACGAGTCATTTCAAACAATTGCTGGGCATTACTTCCTAAAAAAGCATCGAAAAGTATCTCCTTTCCAGGTTCCACATCTATTAGATAGCGCTGGGCAATTTCATAATAGGCATAAGTCCAAGGGATTTGAATTTCTGCGCCACTGTTATCATCTAACACTGTCACCATTTCTGTTACTGCTTGAGTTGCAGTTTGCCGCAAACCACAAGCAACATTTCCCTCTATCTCCGCTTTCATTGGTACACCCAGGTTAGTCAAAGCGCTGGCGGTAGTATCAATGTCTGGATATTCTGGAGTATTCTGGCCGTTGACGTAGCCTGTAAAGTGGTTGACAGCATATCCGTGCAGCAACACCCAAGCCCCATACTGAGTAACTTGATTCACCTCTTCGACAACAGAACGTTGGGGAGGTAGCCAAGGGCGGGTAAAGACTTGCTGGAGTTGTTTGACGATGGTTTCAATATTCGTGTCTTTTTGTAGCAGAGTAAGGGGTGAGGTCAGTTCCTTTGGGATTGAAGATACTGTTTTAGAGATGAGTTGAGCAATATTGCTAGGCAATTCATCGACAATCAACTCACTGATAAACAGCTTGGGTAAGTTAAATTCCTCTTGCTGCGGATGACGATAATGACGGGCGTACAAATGAGTTTGAGCAAAGGTATACTCTCCAGCCGCCACATAACCTAAAGCTTCTGCAAGTTGTGCGAGATAGTCAATTCCTAAGTTAACTTGACCTTGTGGAGTATCTACTAATAAACGCAAAGACCGAAAGGCGATGTGGTCGTTGGCGACAGTGCCACCCGCAGCAGTAATCATTTGCTGGTAGGTACGAGCATGATTGACCCTGGCGCTATATTCTTGCCAAAGTAATTTCCATAAATTAAGGGCTATTTTATTTGTCATTTGTCATTTGTCATTTGTCATTTGTCATTTGTCATTGGACATTAAGCACTGGTTATTTCTCCCTGTTCCCCCTAATATTTTAAGAACTTAGAATTTCGCTGATAATCTGAAGGGCAATTTGAATTTGGTCGCTGTCGATAACTAGAGGGGGACAGAAACGAATTGCTGCTTTACCGCAACCTAGCAATAATAAACCGCGTAAAAAAGCTTCTTGAATAATGCGATCGCGCAATTTATGATCGAGATTACCCTGTTCATCTAATAAATCTACCGCTACCATCAAACCCTTACCTCGTGGCGGCGATACTCTCGGAAATCTTTGATGCAACTGTGTAAGACTAGTTTGTAATAATTCGCCCATCTGGGTAGCGTTGCTCATCAAACCACTTTCCAGCAATCGCAGTGTGGCAATACCAGCAGCACAAGCTACGGGATTACCGCCAAATGTAGTAGCGTGAGAACCGGGAGGCCAAGTCATTAACTCTGGTCTAGCTAGTATCGCTCCTAACGGCATACCACTGGCGATACCTTTAGCAGTGGTAATGATATCAGGCATCACACCCCAATGCTCGATCGCAAATAAGCGACCAGTCCGCCCCATCCCCGCTTGCACTTCATCCACTACCATCAGAATACCGTGGCGATCGCATATCTCCCGAATCCGTTCCAAAAAACCATCTTCAGGGACGATATACCCACCCTCTCCTTGAATCGCTTCGACGACGATCGCCGCTACTTCTTGCGGTGGTAAAATTGTGCAAAATAACTGTTGTTCCAGATAATCTAAGCTGGCGTGAGTGCCATAGGGGATATGAGTAACGCCAGGAACTAAAGGCCCAAAGTTAGCTCGTTGCACTGCTTTGGAACCAGTCAGAGACATTGCCCCATAAGTGCGTCCGTGAAATGCACCTAAGAAGGCTACGATTAGCGATCGCTTGGTGTAATATCGAGCTAGTTTGATTGCTCCTTCGTTAGATTCTGCCCCGGAATTAGTGAAAAATATCTTTGCAGGAAACGCAGTATTACTATGTGGCTGGGGAAAGGGGGCGCGAATTGCTAATTGTTCCGCTAGTTCCACCATCGGCTCATAATAAAAATCCGTCCCTGACATGTGCAACAGACGCGCCGACTGTTCTTGAATTGCCTTGACCACTTCTGGGTGAGCGTGTCCGGTGGCGGTAACGGCAATACCTGCGGTCATATCCAAAAATACATTGCCATCCACATCTTCCACCATACAGCCCTGACCGCGAGATACAACTAACGGGTAATCACGGGTATAAGAAGGAGAAGTTACGGCGCGATCGCGTTGTACAATTGCTTGAGCGCGAGGCCCAGGTAAGGAAGTTATTAAATGGGGTGTACGAGGTAAATTTAAGTTAATAGGTATACTTAACATTATTTTTTCAATTTTTTAAAGATTACTGATGATTAAACGCTAAAGCTCGATTGGTTACAGTAGCATTTGATGCCATTGATGTAGAAATTACGCATTTACCGAAAAAGCTTCACAGTAAAGATTTTCGTATTTTGTAAGACTTTGCCCGTTTTTATAACACAACTTCTGCGATCGCGTCATATTACATTTTTTGAAGCATAACAGCTTTACTATTAGATGTCAGGGTGCAAGCTACAGAACATTTGTTGAGAGAATCTGTATTACATCTACAGGAGAATGGCTATATGCAAAAATTAATAAAAGTCTCTGAGATAATCAATCAATGAGTTGGGCACTTGGACAAAAGTTACACCGAGATCGGTATGAAATTAAGCAACAGTTAGGACAGGGGAACTTCGCTATTACTTATCTTGCTGAGGATCGGGATGGCAAGAATGTTGTAATTAAAATATTGGATTATAATTCGCTGAATCAATTAACTAACAAAGACCGCGAGCGCTTAAAATCAGGTTTTGTAGATGAATCCCGCAAACTAGAAAAATGCAAACATCCGAATATTGTCCAAGTCATTGATACCTTCGAGGAAGGTAATTTAAAATGCATGGTCATGGAGTATATTCAAGGAGATAATTTAGCCAAAATTGTCCAACCACGAGGATTTCTCCCTGAAAAAGAGGCTTTAGATTACATTCAACAAATTGGGAAAGCACTCATCGTAGTGCATGAACAAGAATTTTTACATCGAAATGTGAAACCAGCAAATATCATTTTGCGGGCGGGTACGCATCAGGTTGTTTTGATAAACTTCGACTTAGCACGAAGATTTGTTGATAACCCAGTGTCAAGTCGCGGTAACTTGGTTGACAAATTTACACCAATTGAACTGTATTCCAAGTCTCCTAGACAACAGGCGCGGCGTAAACTTTCGACTGATACTGATATTTATTCTCTTGCGGCAACTTTATATTATTTATTAACAGGAAAACTGCCAGAAAGTGCTATTGAGCGCCAAGATAACAATAAGCGTTTAATTCCACCTAAAGAATTGAATGATAAGATTAGCGATCGCGTCAATCAAGCCATTCTCCACGCAACGGAACTACAACCTGACAAGCGTCCCGAAACAGTAGAAGACTGGTTAAAGGAATTGGGTTTAAACACAGCAAGTCTTTCTCTTCCCAAACTTCTTTGGGCACAACCTCTGTGGGCACGCATATTAGAGATTATGGGTGTAATAGCATTATTTGCAGCCTTGATATCAGGAGTCAAAGACGGCACAGATTTATTCAAAGATTGGTTCCCAGACAAATCAGCACCTACCAATCCCCCAACACAACAAACGCCATCATCTTCCGCTAAACCACAAAATAGGTAATAGGCTAGACTTACGCAAAAGTTAGTTTTAGAGTCGCATTAGTAGCTTTTGCGACTCCAATAGTTGATTTTCAAGTCGCATTAGTAGCTTTTGCGACTCTAATAGTTGGTTTTCAAGCCGCATTAGTTGCTTTTGCGACTCCAATAGTTGGTTTTCAAGCCGCATTAGTTGCTTTTGCGACTCCAAAAGTTAGTTTTCAAGTCACATTAGTTGCTTTTGCGACTCCAATAGTTGGTTCAGCAGTAGCCAGAAGACCTCAACCTTTCTCTCTGCGCCGGTCACTGAGCGTAGTCGAAGTGCTGCGCCTCTGCGTGAGCTTATTCAGCAACGCCAACCACGATAACTCACAAAAAGCGTGTCACAATCAACATTAGCCATTAATAAATCTGGGCGTATGTTCTGGCAAGACGGACAGCTAATATACAACGGCAAATACAAAATAGAAAAATACTTGGGTGGTGGTGGTTTTGCGCTTACCTACCAAGCAATGCATACCAAGCTAAACCGCCGAGTCGCGATCAAAACCCCTAACATCAGCGTTCAACGAGATCCAGACTATCCCAAGTATGTAGAACGCTTCAAAAAAGAAGCACAGATGCTGGCAATGTGTTGTACAGAGTCACATCCTCATATTGTGCAAGTATTTGACTTTTTTCAAGAAGATGGTCGCTACTGCTTAGAAATGCAATATATAGCAGGCGAGAGTTTATGGGAATACGTGCAACGCCAAGGGAAATTACCCGAAACTGAAGCTATAAAATACATCCGCCAAATGGGTTTAGCCTTGGTAGATGTACATAAAAAAGGAGTTTTACATCTTGATGTCACTCCTCACAATATTATGCTCAACTTTAATTCAGGGATTCCTAACTCTGGCAAAGCCGTGTTGATAGATTTTGGTATTGCCGGCGATATGTCCTCACCGAGTACCCTGTCTAGGTCTTTTGGTAACAAAGCATTCGCACCTTATGAGTTAATACACAAAGGAATCCGTCACCCAACAGTTGATATCTACTGTTTAGCTGGATCGTTGTACTATGCCATTACTGGACAACGCCCCACCAATTCTTTTAACCGTAAGTATGAACAAGAGGAATTAGTACCACCAAAGCAACTTGTCCCTAGTCTGAGTGATGCTGTGAATGAAGCGATTCTGCAAGGCATGGCATTAGAGGCAAAAGATCGGCCCCAGACAATGGAAGAGTGGTTGAATTTACTCTCCTTATCGCAAGCTAATTTAACAGAAGTGATATTAGCTTCAGATGTGGGGGTAGATTACCAAAATCTAGAAAATTTGCTCAAAGCGGGTCAATGGAAAGCAGCAGACCAAGAAACCACCAAAGTCATGCTGAAGGTAGCCAAAAGAGAACAGCAAGGCTGGCTTAATTATGAATCCATTGAAAATTTTCCCTGCACAGACTTACGCACAATTGACCAATTGTGGGTAAAATACAGCAAAGGTCATTTTGGCTTTAGCGTACAAAAACGCATTTGGCTAAAATGCGGTGGCAATATTTTAAAGTATGATTATGAAACGGAGTGTCTTTTGGGCGATCGCTTAGGCTGGCGCAAAAACGGAATGTGGCTAGAGGAACGTGATCGGGGCTTACAGGAATACTTCTCCTTTCAAGACTACCCAGAGGGGCATCTACCTACACGAAAACGCACCTTCCATCCACATGATTCGGAATTTCACGATTACGGGATTTACGACAGACGAAATTACCAATTGTTCTTCTCTCGCGTCCAGACTTGTAAATTGTAATCTATAAAGGCTTTCGAGATTTGTAAAACTTTGTGAACAAGATATATTCCACGAAGCCTTGCGGGTTCTAGCTTTTCGTTACCTGGCACTGTTTAGATAGGCGACGCACTAAGGCGCACGCTTGGCAAACACAAAAAGCCGAAATCAATATTTCAACATTAGATAATATATAAATCAATACCCAGTTTTTCAACCTTGTAAACACAGGGCCAATAATGACTACTAAGGAACAAATTAATCAAGAACTAGAAAAATTACCTGAACCCTTATTACAGGAAATTTTAGATTTTGTGCAATTTTTGCAAGCTAAACATCAAACACACAGCATATCTTCAGATAGCCAATCTGCTCAGATGCTTGCAACAGAGCATACCTTAACAGGTTCTACTGCTGAAGATTTGTTAGAATTTGTGGGCAGTTGGGAAGGTTCAGATATTAGAGAATGCTTGCAACTAGTTCATGACAGTCGGATGCCTCTAGAATTTTAATTATGTATCTGTTAGATACTAATCACTGTTCCTTCTTGATGGAAGGTGTGCCTAGCGTTGTAAATCACTTGCGATCGCTTGATCAGGTACAATTAGCAACCAGTGTTATTGTTGCTGGTGAGTTGCACTTTATGGCACAAAACTCACATCAAAAAGCTGCTAATTTAATAAAAATTAATGCATTTCTCAAACGAATTAACCTATACGGGATAGACAAAGAAACAACAGAAATCTACGGTGATTTTAAATCAGAAATTATCAAACAATTCGGCCCAAAAGAAAAAAATAAACGTAAAACAACCAAACTAAATACCATAGGCATTAGTGAAAATGACCTCTGGATAGCTGCTACAGTTTTACGTCATTCATTGACTCTTGTTTCATCTGATAGCGACTTTGAGCGAATGCGACAAGTAAGAGAAATTTCTTGATAAAGTTGGGTGTAAATTAAACAGGGTAAAAAAACAGCTAATTTACATCTACTCAATTTCTCCACACATCTCACAAATATTTCCACACCCATTCCCAACGCCGTACTTGTAGAAAATATTCCCCATTCCCCATACTTCGACTGCGCTCAGTACAAGTTCCCCATTCCCTCTATCGAAACCACCAACTTCCTCTATTGCTGTAAAACTGAAACCGTCCAAAGCCAAGAAATTGACCGTGAGATTTCTCACCCACAGGGAATGCTGTAACACCCAATAAGTAAACACCAGAAAAGCTTGGATTACTTACAGGGCGCAGGGCGATGGTAATTGTCTGTCCTGGAGTCACAGGTGGGTCAAAGTTTACGATAACCGTGCGTGTCTTGCGGTCGTTTGTGACTGAGCCTAGCTTCAGTTGCGTTTCTTTGCGTAGGCATAGCCCGCCGCAGGCATCGCGTGTTCCGACAAATGCACGGGTATCATCAAGATTGTAGCGGATATTTTCTGCTCCCTCTTTTTGTGCGATCGTTACCTTCTGAAGGGATTCTCCAGCATTCTCCGGCACATTGATGGTGAAATAGTAAGTTCCGCCCCAAACATTCACATCTTTGTAAGTAGTTGTCGCTTCAACAAGTTTCGGCGGTTGGACAAAATAGACTAGGCCATCTCTAAGCTGCACAGCTTGAGTCACCGGCACAGTAACTCCTCCAATGCCTATTGCTAATGAGAGTGTTATTCCAAACAAAGTTGCAACGCGCATGATTCAGATATAAAAAAACGCACTTATTTTGATTCTAGTTCTTTAGGAATCAGTGACTTGGGAATGATAGAAGCTTGTTTTTGCCCAACTGAAGATTTCGTGTACCACCAAGCCCAAGCAATTAGAACAGCTTGAAAGGGAAGTCTAACTACGTGTACCCAAGGTGAGTTTGGTATATGTTCTAGCTGAATGTGATTAACTGCCATATTGATATTGGCTGGGAAAACCGCAATAAAAAGAGCAATAAGTCCCCAAGCAGCAGCTTGACTTACAGGCGGAACTAATAACCCAATACCACCCAAAATTTCATAAAAGCCACTGAGATAAACTAATCCTAAAGGATAAGGAAGTTGCGGCGGCATAATTTTGACAAACGGTAGTGGAATAACAAAGTGTGTCACTCCAACCACAATGATCGATATAGCAAGGACGACACGTAATATTTCCTTATACTTCTTCATGGTTTTTGCCTCATTATATACTTGCCCCTACTACTTCAGTTTGACTGAGGGGTGTTATTCTGCTGTCATACTAGCTATCCTTAATTACCTGTTGCTAACACTATCTAATTTTTCTCGAACTATTCCCTCATTTCTAAAGCCAACCAGCACCGCTGTTCCATCTTTGACGAAAAGTGGACGTTTGAGCAGCATCGCGTCGTGAGTAAATGCATCAACCCACTGTTCATCAGCCCAAATCTTCTTTTCATCTCCTAAAGCGCGGTAGGATTGACCGGAGGTGTTTCGCATGGGAGCAAAACCCAAAGACTTTACCCAGTTTTGAATCATCTTACGAGTCGGCGGAGTATCTTTGATGTTGATAAATTCATAGTCAATGTTGTTGTGTTGGAGCCACATCAAAGCTTTTTTGCAAGTGCTGCAATTAGGAATTCCGTAGACTTGAATAGACATAAAATAATTAAGCAACAATCTCCATATATGACATAGTAGGTGGAATTTCTGCCACCAATGCTCTTATCGTTGAATCTCTATAGCAGAAATTTAAGGGTAGCGATCGCTAAAAGCGATCGGTAATTCCAAGCATGGAAGTGGTTGATCCATGATTCGAGGGTTCTGAAATACCAAGGAGTAGTTTTACTAACACTTTTATCCATAAAAAATATGAGCGATGCCTTTAACCGACTTGCACCCTTCATCCAAGAATATATTTATCATCACCAGTGGACTGAATTACGACCAGTTCAAATTGCCGCTTGTCAAGTTATATTTGACACTGATGCTCACTTGCTAGTTACTGCTGCAACTGCTGCGGGTAAAACAGAAGCAGCTTTTTTACCAGTTTTGACTCTATTACATGAAAACCCTGCTGCCACAATTGGCGCATTATACATTAGTCCAATCAAAGCTTTAATTAACGATCAATTTGAGCGTCTCAACGACTTACTCAAAGAAGCAGATATTCCAGTTTGGCACTGGCACGGCGATGTTTCGCAAACTAGAAAAAACAAGCTTTTAAAGAATCCGCAAGGCATTCTCCAAATTACCCCAGAATCTCTAGAAAGTTTGTTAATTAATAAAAATCAAGACCTACCTCGCTTATTTGGTGATTTAAGGTTTGTCATCATTGATGAAATTCACGCCTTTATGGGTTCAGAACGCGGTTGCCAAATTATTTGCCAATTACAACGTTTAGCAAAGTTGACACAAAAACAACCGCGTCGTATTGGTTTATCAGCAACTCTTGGTGATTACTCAATAGCTGAAAATTGGCTGCGATCGGGAACAGATAAGCCAGTAATTACACCAAAAATTGATGGTATAAAACGCCAAATAAAACTAGCTGTAGAACATTTTTATATTACTGATGAAGTAGATGAATCACAGGCGACAGCTGATGAACAATATATTTTCAACCTCAGCAAGTCTCGCAAATGCCTGATATTTGCTAATAATCGCACTCGTACCGAATCTGTAATTGCATCTTTGCGGCAAATTGCGACAAAACAAGGACTACCAGATATATATCATGTGCATCATGGGAGTATATCTGCTAGTTTGCGGCAAGCTGCTGAAAATGCGATGCGTGAACCTAACAATCCAGCTGTTACTGCCGCTACTTTGACTCTAGAATTAGGAATAGATATCGGTCATTTAGAGCGAGTGATTCAGTTAGAATCGCCCTTGTCTGTAGCTAGCTTTTTACAGCGTTTGGGACGCAGTGGTAGAAGAGGTGAAGCTGCTGATATGCGCTTTGTATGCGCTGAAGATAAGCCATTATTAGAAGCTTCTCTGCCAGAACAAATCCCCTGGCAACTTTTACAGTGTATTGCAATAATTCAACTTTATTTAGAGGAACAATGGATTGAACCAATTAGAGCAATTAAATATCCTTTGAGTTTGCTTTATCACCAAACAATGAGTATTTTAACAGCAGGAGGAGAAATTTCAGCTAATGCCCTAGCTAAACAAATTTTTAGCCTGCCGCCCTTTGCTGCGATTTCCAAAGAGGATTTACAACTATTACTACACTATTTAATTGATATTGGTCATATTCAGCATACTGAACAAGGTAAATTAATCCTGGGGTTGGCAGGAGAAAAGATAGTGAGAAAATTTCAGTTTTATGCTGTCTTTGCCGAACAGCAAGAATATATTGTTAAGCAAGGTACAACAGAAATTGGCAGTATTGTCACGCCACTTCCTGTTGGTAATCAATTTGCTTTAGCTGGCAGAAGTTGGGAAGTCGTAGAAGTTGACTTTAAAAAGAAGGTTATTTTTGTTAAACAAGCTGAGGGTAAATCTAGTATTTATTGGCGTGGTGGTGGTGGAACTATTCATACCAAAGTTTTACAACGAATGCAGCAAATCTTATTTGATAATATCGAGTATAGTTTCTTACAAAAAAATGCTTTGCAACGGTTACGTCAAGTTCGGCAATTGGCGCAGCAAGTTGGATTAGATAAGCAGAATATTTTGCAATTAGAAAAAGGTAAATGCTGTATTTTTCCTTGGATGGGTACGGTTGCTTATCGCACCTTAGAAAGATTACTCAACTCATACTGTCGGGAATCGTTGGAAATTACAAGTATTGGTGGAGTAAATCCCTATTATTTGACAATTAAATTAGGCAAGGAAAAATTTAAATATCTTTATCGTGAAATTACTTCATTATGTGAACAAAGAATTACTTCAGAAGATTTAGTCAGTGCTTCAGAAGCACCAGAACTTCAAAAATATGATGGTTTTATTCCTCATCCACTTTTATGGAAAGCTTTTGCTAACGATTATTTGGATATGACGGAACTGAAACAGAAAGTGGCAATGTGGAGAGAATAAAAAGATAATTTGGAATTATTTAAAATAAGCTATTTTTTAATGAATTCCTGGAGCGATCGCAAATCATAATTTAAGATTTTTCCAGTATTCAAAAGTTGATATCCTGCGAAAAATAACACAGATGATGCCACAACAACTAAAAGATTAACTGACGCAAATACATTACCAGTAAAAGCTATGACTACAATTCCTAGCGCTATCAAAATCCATCCGAAGTTAGGGTTGATTCGCTGCTGGCAAAGGATGAAAATACCGGAAATACATAGTAATAAACCAGGAATACCAAAAAATATACCAACACGAATATTTGCAGTTAAAATGATGATCCCTGCAATCATCAAAGCCAAGCCTATATACTTGCTTGTCTTCTTCACTGGAGGTTGTCTATTGTTAACAGCAATTTGAGCCTGCATTTTTGTAGAACTTGCAAAAGGAAGAAGATTTTGTTGATGTTGTATCTGATCTTGAAATATAAACGTGACTTTTTCTCCTTGACCAAGGTCTATTTTATCTCCTAAATTGATTTGGTAGGGTGTTCTAGGTTCTAATTTAATGTTGTTGACAAATATCCCATTAGAACTTTCTAAATCTTCAATAAAGTAATTATTTTTGTAGATTTTAATCTGTGCATGGATGCGAGACACTACATCTGCATCTGGCAAGTTGGAAACATCAATATCCGGCGGAATTTGGTCATTGGGTTTACCGATATGAAACACCGCAGTATTTGGTAGTAACTCAAAAGCAGTGTTGGTTTGGACATGAAAAAGTTCTAAACTCATTTTAAACGTAGAGTATTTTTAAATTGGAATTTGAATCCAGAATTCTGTACCTTTCCCTGGTTCTGATAGACAATTCAAAATTCCACCATGTTTTTCTACTATAATTTGGTAGCTAATTGACAGTCCTAGACCTGTTCCCTTACCGACCTGTTTCGTGGTGAAAAATGGATCGAATAACCGCTTTCTAACGTCTTCTGCCATTCCTAATCCGTTGTCGGTAATTCTAATAACAACAAATTTACTGTCTAAAATTTCAGTAAAAATTGTAATTTGCGGTTTATGATTTGTCTTTATGCTGACCATTGACTCTTCTAAAGCATCGATAGCATTAGTTAAAATATTCATAAATACTTGATTAAGCTGCCCAGGATAGCAATCGATTAAAGGCAAATTACCATATTGTTTAACTATAGATATATTTAAGCCAATTCCATTATTTTTCCAGCGATGATGCAAAATTAATAACGTATTTTCAATTCCTTCATGAATGTCAACTGGTTTTTTTTCTGCTTCATCATGACGAGAAAAATTTCGCAATCCCAAAACAATTTCCCGAATACGATTAGTACCCATATTCATCGAGGATAGGAGCTTAGAAAGATCATTAGTAATGAATTCTAAATCAATTGTTGCAGCAAAATTTTCAATTTCTACTTCCGGTTGGGGATAATGTTGCTGATAAAGGTGCAAGAGAGTTAACATCTCTTGAAAGTATTCGTTAGCATAGGTTAAGTTACCATGAATAAAACTAACTGGATTGTTTATTTCATGGGCAACACCAGCAACTAATTGTCCTAAGCTAGACATTTTTTCATTTTGGATCAATTGAGATTGAGTTTGTTGCAATTTATGCAAGGTTTCGGTGAGTTTTTCAGCTTGAGTTTGAGCTTCTAAAGTAGCAGTGCGACTTTGGATATAAAGTTGTGCATGGTCGATAGCGATCGCTAGTTGATCGCAAACAGCTTGTAACAGGTTAATTTCACTGTTAGTCCAAATGCGATCGCCACTACAATGACTGCACACAATTGCTCCAATCTCTCCAGAATTGCTTTTAACTGGTAGCATTAGTTGAGATGTGATCCCAAACTCAGTTAAAAGTTCTTGCATATCATAATCAAGTTGTGATTTATTATTAATATTTTCTATACAAATTAGCTCTTGAGAGAGAAGGTTTTGAGTCAAAAAAGTGCTTTTTTGCAGTGGAATACTGCCTAACATACTTGCCAAGTTAGGGTTTCGCGCTTCATAGGTAATAGTCAGGCTTGGTTGGGATGGGTGCGGTAAATAAGAAAGAAAGTAGCAACGGTCAATTTGTAATAAGCTGCGAATTTCGTTCACAGCAGTTTCTAGGATCATATCTAGGTCAAGAGAACTGCGGATTTGACTAGCTAGACGCAGTAACAAGGCTTCCCGACGACTGAGGAGTTCTTCTCGCGCCCAGATTCGGTCAATAGCTACAGCAATATTATTAGCAATCCAATTTAATAGGTTATGAGTTGGTTCGGTAAATAATTGCTTGCTAAATAAAGCCATTATACCGATTATTTGTTGCTCTACTATTAGGGGATAAGCAGAAAATCGAGAAATTGAAAATGTAGAATTTACAAGTTTTTCTGAATGATTAATTGATAGTTCTTGGTTAAAAATAGCTTGATGGTTTTGAATCATTAAGCCAATAATATTATTGACTAAAGCGATATGTTCTGGGAAATCTTGGGTATCACTCAAAGCACTACAAGTAATATCTGTGCAATGAACGCCAGCTTGCAATTGTAGCTGGTTTGTCTGCCGTTCAAAAGTCCAGATACAAACAAAGCCTATATCAAGGTATTGGGAAATAGTATTTGTACAATTTTGCAAAATTTCTGGAAGTGTGCCACTTTGAGATAAGGCTAAACTGACTTCTGCACTCAAAACTGACAAGCGCGATCGCTCCAATAAAGCTAACTCTGAAAGCTTACGCTGTGTAATATCTGTGCGAATCGATACATATTGATAAGGCTTTCCATCTTGTCCCAACATTGGAGCGATCAAAGTATCCACCCAATAAAAAGTGCCATCCTTAGCTTTATTTTGAATTTCTCCTTTCCAGATTTTCCCTTGGGCAATAGTTTTCCATAAGTTTGCAAAAAATTCTTTTGTGTGGTATCCAGAATTTATAATCCGATGATCTTGCCCTAGAAGTTCTTCTGAAGAATATTTAGAAACTTCACAAAATTGTTCATTGACATAGGTGATTCTTCCAGTTCTATCAGTAATAGCTACCAGTGAATGGGCATTTAAAGCAAATCTAAAAGCTTCTAATTCTTTGATAGATTTTTGTAGCGCTATCTCATTTTCTTTATTAAGAGTTATATCACGAGCTACTGCATAAATCAAATTTTCTTCACTGAAACCAGTCGCATTCCATGACAACCATTTGTAAGAACCATCCTGACAAAGATAGCGGTTTTCAAAGCTGACTGCATCTACAGATTGTGCGATTTTTTGAGCTGCAACAATAGTGGATTCACGGTCTTCAGGATGAACAAATTCGATAAAGGGTTGAGCAACAAGTTCCTGAATTGACCAACCTAGTATTTTTGTCCATACCGGATTTAAATACTTAAAATAACCATCAAAGTTAGCAATACACAATAAATCTAGAGAAAGGGAGAAAAAGCGGGAGTATTTTTCTTCAGATTTTTTGAACTCATATTTAATTAGTTTCATCAGCTTTTTAGGTATGAATCTTTTTTGATAAAGGTTAAATAAATAAGTTAATACGTTTTTTTATTGAAGTTGAATTACCATTTTAATGTAATATATCAACCTAGAGACTCACCTAATGTCAGTTCTAACCAAGACTGTTAAGCTTACCAAGAAAAACGTAATTAAATTGATGTAGAGCCAATAAGTATCTAGTAGTTTCTACTGAGTAAACTAGCTAGCTATTGAGTTAATTCTCTACTAAATAAAGGTTTCCCTAAAAAGCTGTAAAGTAAACATTTATATTTAAAAATTAAGATAAGAAGTGTTACGCAAACTTAATTAATCAGAATTTTTATCTGTAATTGTCCTTAAGTAGCTAAGGTATTAGTATCACAAAGCGTAATTCGTAGTTAAGAATTGAATTACGAATTACGTTAGCATAGCGTTCGCGTTAGCGAAGCGGTAGCGAGTACTCGAGCGTCCATAGGAACTTCATTACAAATTATTTTAAGCAATACTCCCGCGCTTTCTGGCTTCTTTGTAGGAAGTTCCCACATTTTTCAAACCAGCTTTAATCATTTGTTGTTCGAGAAGGGCAAAGAAACGCGCCCGATCGCCACCTTTTACCACTGCTTGATTATGGGCTTCAGCGATCGCTACAGGATAACCATACCCTTTTTGAACTTGTGCTAACATCAGTCCCAATGCTTGGTCTAACATGATTGCATTCTCCGCTACCCATGCCGGAACTTCGATTCGGGCGATTTCGGTGCCAACGTGGACGTAGCAAAAGTAAATTGTTTGATCGCCATAAAGTTCGAGAATAGGAGAATTACTGCGCCATAAGGTACTGCGTTGTCCTGGTTTGAGTCGAGTTGCCCAAACAGAAGTATCTCGCAACTGTTCAAAAATTTTACAAGGTACTTTTTCTAGCTGATTTGGGCAATGACTTTTACAGTCTGGCGCTGGATGGGGACAAGCTAATAACCGTAAAAAGTTCATTGTTTCGATGCTGCGAGAGGCGCTAAGATAGCCCATTAAAGGAATTCGAGCATCACGCATCTGCTGCCAAGCTTCTAGGATGGGGGGTAAAATGCGATCGCGTGCATCCATCGGCAATTGTTCTAAAAACCAGTAAATTAGCGAACCATCTACCATCGCTAGCGCTGGCGTTTCCTTTTGCGCTGCATCACACGCCAGTTCTGCTAACACAGTTGTTTCTGAAGCAGTGCGTCGAAAACTCATCCATTCCTCAGTTCTAATTCCCCACTGCCGAGACATATATAAATCTTCTGGGCGGTAAAATACCTCTGGTAAACTATCGAGTAGCGGATGGCGATTTTGTCCGTAGTGCAAGACGACTCTGCCAATATTTAGCAGATAACAGTAAGCAATTTCATGATGGTTGGGGGCAATTTGGGAACCATCGGTAGCGATGACAGTATGAATTTTTGGGGGAACTGAAATATCGATGCAGGTTTCTAGCGGTTCAATTGGGGTAGCATTAGCAAAGAGAATGCGATCGCGCCATTTTTCCTGGCGATCGATTAAATCTTGTTGAGACTCGTAAGCATTTTTTAAATGTTGTTGTGCCAGTTCTAAACGCTGACGGCTGGCAGCAGCTTCTAAGGTAAGATGCTGGCTTAAACCCTGCATTTGTCGCGCCAGTTTTGTTAGGTCAAGCATAAAAGTAAGTGCGAAGTGAGGAGTGAATACTTGTAAGTTATTATTTCACCTAAATTTATAAAACACATAGTTTGATTTATATAAATACGTCCAGAAATGAAATATGTATTATTCAGAATCTTTGTAGAGACGTAGCAGTGCTACATCTCTTTTTCGCTAGATATTTAATATATTAAAGCCAAGCTGAGAAATCTTTGGCAAACTGAGAAAGTGATAACAACTGAATTCGCGGATCATTTTGGGCAGTTTCCCTTTCGGCTTGGGTATTATAGCCCCAGTCTGCCAGGAAAAGTTTCACATCCTCAAGGTCTGCTTGCTGTTGGACTAACTGTAATGCCTTGAGTCTATCTTCTACAAACCAGAGACTAACTGGCTTGTCTTCTGCTGACTGGATTAATTCTCGCAAAATCTCATATTTGGGACGCTTGACTTCTTTACCAATAATTGCTTCTGGTGGTAAATTCACCCCTTCTTGTTGCAACAACTGCTGCACAAAACGCCCTTCTTTAGTTGTCACAATGTATAGCTTAACTCCACTGTCAACAGTTAATTTGATTTTTTCTACTACACCCGGATAAAATTTATGCAGACTCAGCCAACCACCTAAATCTGTGGTAATCCATTCATCTCGCTGGTTATCTAGTTTCGCACCTATTTCTCTTGCTTGTAGCTTGTCATTTAACAAAATTTGTGGAGCAATACTTACCCATTCATGCAGAATCTTTTCATCAGGAATTCCATCTATCAAGGCTTTAATTAAAATGGGCATTTCCCAACCTGTTTCAATAACAGGTCTTAGGCGATAGAATCTCAAAGCTAAATCATCTGGCGGTGTGTCGTTAGCAGAAGACCAAATTTCACAGTAGGTACGCCATGCTACCTCAAAATACTCAATTAATCCGTCGCAAATCACTCCATCAAAGTCCAGAGCTAAAATTTTGGGACTACTTGTGGTCATTGGTTTGAGAATGAAACTGCTGTTGTCAGCTTACCCGACAAATTTAAATCATGCAGTAATTTTTGTTAGTCTTTTATAATTTATAAATTTGCTGAAAAAGTATGGTGGCATTGTTAAATTTGATTTGTTAATGGTAGGTTAACGAGGATCTACAGCAGGTTTGCGATCGACTAAACGAATTTGGTTTTGCTTGACTACTACGGTGATTAGTGGTAGAGGACGTTTAGCTGGGCCACGAACAACTCGACCCTGCGAATCATATTGAGATCCATGACAAGGACAAATAAAGTGATTTTTCTCAAGATCCCACTTGACTGTACATCCTAAATGGGTGCAGATTGGACTGATAGCGTACTCAGCAATCTGTGGCCCGTCTTGAATAATCAGATAATCAACGCTACGATCTGGCAAGCCTTTTACGAGAATCGGAATTCCTGGTTTTGTGTTTGCTAATAGTGCATTAGCTTCAATTTGCTTGCCGTCTTCAGCCAGTGCAGCCGATCCTGGAAGATAATTTTGACAGCGTGAATTCTTTGGATAAAGCGAGCAAAGGGTTTCTAGGTCTATCTCACGACTTTGGCTGACTTTGGGAAATAGATATCCGATAGCTACTGATGCAACTGTAGTACCTAGCATATAGGTTAAAAAATCCCGACGCGTTTTTATGCTCGCTGGAATTTTGCCATTAGTAGAAGAATGTTCCATGATGATTCGATTTACTTACAAAGGTCTACTAATATACTACGGTGCGATCGCATTAGGATTAATGTACATTTGTGTTTACTGTGGGTTGGTTTTCATAAAATTGGCTTTTTTAATAGTTCTGCCTAAACTGTAATTTTTAATTATTATTTATTTCTGGAGTATGAGGTTATTTATAAACCTCAGAGCTAGGCTATAACCTAAGATATGTTCCTGACAAAATCTCTTCAAAATATATTCTCAAACTCTCCCCAGAGAAAGAACTCTTTATGCCTTGGATTTTTTAAGCTGTTGTTAGTCGAGTTCCATATTTTAATAACTGAAAGCGCCATGAGTGATAAAAATCAAGAAAATCAAATTAATCAACCAGTAAGCGAAGATCGGGATTCTCGTGAAAAGCCAGATGTGAACGAAAGAAACCTAACCGCGAATCCGGGAGATAGAATTTCTGATAAGCCTCAATCAGTTGAAGAGAAGGCTAAACAGGCAGCTGTTGATCATGTACCAGATATTACAGGCGACACAATCACAGTCCCGACTTACTTCGTTGTGGATGAACCCAACGGCGAAAAAAAGGCACTCCATCACGTTAAAGATGCTGAAGAAATCTCTGACGTAATTCGGCAGGCACGACTTGATGAGAATGGAAATCGAATTTGGTAGTAGTTGTTTATGGAAGACGCAGGGATACAGAGAAGTTATCAAATACTCTCTGCTTCTTTGCGTCTCGCGCTGACAGCAGATTGAAGATATTTTTCTCTGCATCGGAATACACTCTAAATTAAATCAGAATCTTTAGTTGTATTAGCATTTATTTCGCTCCGAATCTTTGCAACTTCGTTTCCTATTTCTTCTGGTGTGAACTCAATTCTTTTTGTCTGTAGTCTAAGCCTTTTATATGCTTCATCTAATGGATAATGGGTTACTTCCATTTTTCCTTCTGAACCACTTAGTCCATTAATTTTCTCAATAATTGACACTGTTTCCAACTCAGCTTCTAACTGCTCAATCGTTGGCAAATTTCCTTGCAACGCTTCCGGTAAAGTATTTTTTAGCTGATACACGGAAACACCAATCGGCTTATGCATATCGCGGAGAGAATATTCAGCAATTACCTTATTTTTGCTTTTGCACAAAATCATTCCAATTGTAGGCTGATCGTCTGGTTGCCTCAATAAATCATCCACCGCACTAACATAGAAATTCATCTTACCGGAATACTCTGGTTTGAACTCTTCAATTTTTAGGTCAATCACTATATAGCAGTGTAAACGTGCGTGGTAAAATAACAAATCAATATAAAAGTCTTCACCACCAACTTCAAGATGGTATTGACTACCTAAATAACCAAAACCAACCCCTAACTCTAGTAAAAAATCGCGGATGTGATTGATTAAAGCACGTTCCAAATCACGTTCCAGAAAATCTTCCCCTAAATTGAGAAAATCAAAAGTGTAGGGGTCTTTTAACAATTGCTGTGCTAATTCTGATTGTGCTTGAGGTAAAGTGTGGTTAAAGTTGGTGGTTGCTTTACCCTGACGGTGATACAACTTGCTTTCTATCTGGTGAACTAAAATATTCCGACTCCATCCATGCTGAATAGTTTGCTGTATGTACCATTCTCGTTCACTACTATCCTTGACTTTATCCAAAAGGACGCAGTTATGAAACCAAGGAATTAGTGCAGCAGCTTGCTGCACTAATTGCTCATCTGGATAAGCTTCGGCAAATGCCCGCATATACTTGAGGTTGCGAAGCGAAAAGCCTTTCATTTCTGGAAAAGCTTTCTGCAAGTCAGCCGCCAGACGATTGATAACTTTTGCGCCCCAACCCTGCTGCTGTTGGCGATTCAGAATATCTCGCCCAATTTGCCAGTAGAGTAATAGTAATTCTTTATTGACTGCAACTGCGGCCCGTAACTGAGCGCTAGAAATTCGTGTTTTTAGTTCAGTTAAAAAATCTTCATAACCAACGATCGCAGATGCACTCTTTTGTGAAGTTTCAGATTTATCGTCTCTAGGCATAAAAAAGAATTAGTGCTACTTCTATTCTGCCAGGATTACACCAAATTTTGGTATCAGATACAGATACAGCAGAATTCATAAGTAAAACACTCTTTCTGTCTGGGTAATAGACTTAGCTTATGTACCTCACCAACTTGAAAACTGCTATATATAAATATCCAGCAATATATCAGTATTTTTGCTGTATCTGCGAAAGAAGGCTGTGAGTGAAATTTGTCAGTATTTACACAAAAGCGAGTGCCAAAACTTCAAGATATTTTCATGTAAAATATTTTTTTGCGCCCAAAGATTAAAATTTCTAATAAGTCATTACTTATACCTTTGACATCAGAGTGTATAGCCTGAATAATGTTCTTACGTAAAAATCCATACTTATATAAGACTCATATTTGATTTTTGCTAAATAGACTGAGAGCTAAACCAAATCGGGCTTGCTCTTAGTTAGCTTGGCTTTTAAAAATTAAATTTGATTGTTATATAAACTGGTATTAATAGGGTTGCATTATGCATTTATCGAATTCAAGAACTAGCTTAAAAACTCGTCAAAAAAACAAGAAAATAGGTACATTTATTTTGACTCATAGCAACATTCTACTGCTTACTGGATATTTAATCACTCTACCGATTTGTACATTAATAATTTTATCCTTATTATTACCCTTATTCAGTGCTAGCTTATTTGCTTCCATTGGAAACTCGTACCACTCTACATCGATTCCTTGGATAGATAATGCATCTGAATGCGAACATACTGGCAGAAATTGGAGCGATCGCAAGTGTTGGGATAATGAACACAATCCCATGTTTTGAATGGAGATTGCAAAAAAGCGTAGGCGCAGCCCGCACTTCTCTACGAGACGCTGCGCGAACGGCATGGTTCGACTCCGCTCACCAGCCGCTCAGTGACCATCGTAGACATCGCTCTCATCCATGCCACTGAGTAACTTCCTAT
Organism: Nostoc sp. 'Peltigera membranacea cyanobiont' 210A; assembly: GCF_002246015.1. GTDB lineage: Bacteria > Cyanobacteriota > Cyanobacteriia > Cyanobacteriales > Nostocaceae > Nostoc. Next base: position 453,965 of record NZ_NOLJ01000004.1, on the reverse strand, counting down.
CTAGCTAATTGCAAAATAATCATCAGTAATATGCGTTTATCGCATTAATACGGATTTACTATAGCTTCACAGATGCCATTCTAAATGAGGGAATAAAGATGGATACCCCTGGCGTTGACCAGGGGCTTTTTATTTGGCAGCTACGCCTTAAACGTAAACACCGGACTCAATCGCGCCACAACGTCTACCATTTCTGCCTTAACCTGCACATCAATATGACCTGTGGATACCCCTATTCTATAGTACAAAAATACTATAAAATAGCGATCGCACCCTTGGAGCTTTTGTAAAAAACCACGTCTTGTCTTTATTTCGAGCTTAGTTGGGGAATACTAAACTAAGCACTGAATCTATATATGACCTTTTTACACAAAATTACTAAAAAATTTTCCCGTAATAACTCTCAAAATGTTTCTGGGATAAATCCATCTGTAATCAGCCAACAACCTATAGGACTGAAGCAACCAGCAAAACCATCACAACCAAAAACTCTAGCTGAATTAGAACAGGAAATAGCAGCGCAGGGGCAGGTTAGCAGTATATCCCATCAAAAAAGACCTAGCAAAGCCAACCGAGGTATAGGTACTAAGTTGATATGGATAGCAATACTTATCGGTATTCCCGCAGGTGTGGTTTGGCTGGCGAATCTGCCTTACCCAATAATTCGCCGGACTGTGGTGCAAAATGCGCCTTTATTATTGCTACCCAGTTACATAAGCATGGAACAGCACTATGGGAAGGCGTTGGCATCAATTGAGCAAGCTGAATACTTGATTGAAAAACCCACTAGTGCGGCAGATTTGGCGTTGGGTGAACAGCAACTGCAACATACAAAAACACATTTGGATAACTTGCCAATTGGGTTAGTTAACGATTGGCCGGAATACAAATATTGGTGGTACGACTGGCGGTTTAGCGTTTACGGTCTGAATGCAGCGCGTCGTCAAGTAGGACAACTAGAAGCCAAGGTTTTTCAGGAAAAAAACGCTCAAACCTTGCTCACTGATAATAGTCAAGCATTATTGAACGCAAAACAGCAGTATCAAATTGCTACAACAGTAACCGATAAAAAGTCGGCGATCGCAGCTTGGCGTTCAGCACTGGATAAGTTAGAAGAAATTCCCGGACAAACCTTAGCCGGAAGAACTGCTCAAAATCAACTAGATGCCTACAAGCGTGATTTTAAAGAAGTTGTGGGATTAGCAGCGGGAAATGAACGCGTCAGTGCTTTAATTACCGCAGCGCAGCAATTTTCTTGGCAAGCTGCTAAAGCTGGTCAAAATCCACCACACACAGTCACCCAATGGGAACAAATAGAAAATTTATGGTCAGAAGCGATTAATCGGTTAAAACAGATTTCTTCTGAAGATTTGGTAGGCTATGCAGAAGCACAAAAGTTATTAGCAACTTATGAGACTAATTTGGGTCAAGTCAAAGTAAGACGACAAGCTGAGGTAGATTCTGTACAGGCTTTGGCAACAGTACAACAAGAAATAGAAAGCTTAATGGCTTCAATTCCCACTGACCCCAAAAATTTGGATCGAAATCGTGTAATTAGTCAGTTACACAGCATTATTAACCAATTAGAAAAGGTAGAAAAAGGTACAACTGTTTATTTAAAAGCTCAAGAGTTATTGCTATCGGCAAATAATAAATTCAAACAACTCCAGTGAGATTTTTCAACTGTCAACAACTAACTTCATCCTTTTAGAAACAGGACAAGCACAAAGACCATCAGAAAGCGATTGAGTCAATTCAAAAATTAGAAATTTTATTCATCCGCATTCTTTAACATTCCCGTCAATAATTCCGACATCTTCCATAAGTATTTATTCGTCTTTAAGTAACTATTACAACACGGCGTAAATAAAGCACACATTCCAAATCAATGAGACGCTTAGGCTCTATTCATTTTTAATTTTTAATTTTTAATTCCGCCTTGCGGTACTAGCTGCTGATATCACTCACTGATAGCAACAATTTATCAACCAGGGGTATAGAACAATACGGTTCAGTAAGAAGAATAGTAGGTTGGGTTGAGCAACAGCGAAACCTAACAAAGCCTTGATAATGTTGGGTTTCGTTCCTTAACCCAACCTACGCCAATTTTAGTTTTTAGCCTTAACTGAACCGTATTAGGGTATAAAAGGGAAGCAACCAGCGATAAAACTGACGAATTTGCTATCAGCCGTTGCCATATTGCTACTTTTAGCTCATATAACTAAGAAACTTTGGATGACAAGTATTTTGTAGTACGTTGTATTTTTGATGGGCAATGGTTACTCAGTCAAACCAAAGTTGTAAAGAAATTTGAAGTTTAGCGAAAAACTTTTAAAAATCTCTAGACTCTCCGGCCGGCTAGAGAGTCTAGGATGAATTCAAGGCGACTCTCTTTCCAGTTATTTCTGATGTGTGAAGGATACGTCTCAGTCATCCAGCTCGATCTGGCTAAGTTGTTCATTTTATCCCGTAAATCTATGACTCTCCAACTCACAGTTCCCAACATGGCTTGTTCTGCTTGTGCAAGCACCATTACCAAAACACTTCAAGCAGTCGATGCCAATGCTAGCGTTCAGGCCGATCCAACAACCAAGCTTGTCAGTGTTGAAACTCAAGCATCAGAAACAGCTATTAAGGAAGCGTTGGCTGCTGCGGGTTATCCAGTTGCTTAAGGGGATTGGGGACTGGGTACTGGGGACTGGGGACTGGGTATTGGGAGAATGACCAATTGCCAATCCCCAATCCCCAATCCCTAATCCCCAATCCCCAATCCCTAATCCCTAATCCCCAATCCCCAACATGGATACTCTCACACTCAAACTTCGAGGCATGAGTTGTGCCGCTTGCGCCAACAACATCGAAAAGGCAATTCGCTCTGTTTCTGGGGTAATTGACTGCAACGTTAATTTTGGAGCAGAGCAAGCTACCATCAAATACGATCGCTCTCTAGCAAGTTTAGAGAAAATTCAAAGTGCGATCGCATCTGCGGGATACTCTTCTGACTCACTCCAGGAAGAATTGCTCTCTGAAGAAGATGATGCAGAGAAAGCGAGCAGGCAAGCATTACAACGCCAACTATCTCTCAAGGTATTGGTGGGAGGTGTAATCAGCATTTTCCTACTTTTGGGGTCGTTGCCCATGATGACTGGGCTGAACTTACCCTTAATTCCAAGCTTCCTGCAAAATTCTTGGATGCAGTTAGTGCTGACAACACCTGTCGTGTTCTGGTGTGGTGGATCTTTTTACCGGAATGGTTGGAAATCCCTCAAGCGCCATACGGCGACGATGGACACGCTGATTGCTTTGGGTACAAGTGCAGCGTATCTATATTCTTTATTTGTCACCATTTTCCCAAAATTTTTTATTGCTCAAGGCTTGATACCTCATATTTATTATGAAGTTGCCGCCATTGTGATTACCTTAATTTTGCTGGGGCGGTTGTTAGAAAATCGCGCTAGGGGACAAACTTCTGAAGCCATCCGCAAACTCATCGGATTGCAAGCTAGAGATGCCAGAGTTATCCGTGATGGTAGAGAAATTGATGTTCCCATCGCCGAAGTCAGAATCAACGATGTGATTTTAGTGCGTCCTGGTGAAAAGATTCCGGTAGATGGCGAAGTGATTGCAGGCGCTTCGACAGTAGATGAAGCGATGGTGACTGGTGAAAGTTTGCCAGTCAAAAAGCAGTCAGGAGATGAGGTAATTGGGGCGACGATTAACGGTGCGGGTGCATTTCAGTTTCGGGTGACACGAGTCGGAAATGATACATTTTTGGCTCAAATTGTCAAACTAGTGCAACAAGCCCAAGGTTCTAAAGCACCAATTCAGCGCTTGGCAGATCGAGTCACAGGATGGTTTGTACCAGCTGTGATTGGCGTTGCGATCGCCACTTTCGTAATATGGTTTAGCTTCACTGGCAACCTGACCCTAGCCACAATGACAACGGTAGGTGTACTGATTATCGCTTGTCCTTGTGCTTTGGGTTTAGCTACTCCCACTTCTGTAATGGTGGGGACGGGCAAAGGTGCGGAAAATGGCATCTTGATTAAAGGCGCTGATAGCTTAGAACTAGCGCACAAAATTCAAACCATCGTTTTAGATAAAACTGGCACTTTAACTCAGGGTAAACCTACGGTTACAGACTTTGTAACTGTCAACGGCACAGCTAATGGTAATGAAATCCAGCTTTTGCAATTAGCAGCAACGGTAGAACGCAATTCTGAGCATCCTTTAGCTGAAGCGGTGGTGAAATACGCCCAGTCTCAAGAAGTGAGTTTAACAGAGGCAAAGAACTTTCAGGCGATCGCAGGTAGTGGTGTCCAAGCAATTGTTTCAAATCAGCTTGTGCAAATTGGTACACAACGCTGGTTAACAGAACTTGGGATTAACACCATGAGTCTCCAGCAATATAAAGATACCTGGGAAGCGGCTGGTAAAACAGTCATTTTGATTGCTGTAGATGGCGAACTACAAGGAATTATGGGTATTGCCGATGCCCTAAAACCTTCGTCAGCAGCAGTGGTGAAAGCCTTACAAAAGTTAGGTTTAGAAGTAGTAATGCTTACCGGAGATAATCGTAAAACTGCTGATGCGATCGCAAGACAAGTTGGCATCCAGCAAATCTTTGCCGAAGTGCGTCCAGATCAGAAGGCGGCGATTATCCTATCTTTGCAAGGGGAGCAGAGGGGCAGAGGGGCAGAGGAGCAGAGGAGCAGAGGAGCAGAGGAGTAAGGGGAGAGAATTCTCGTAAATTTTCACTCAAAACTCAACACTCAATTGTTGCAATGGTAGGTGATGGGATAAATGATGCGCCAGCGCTAGCACAGGCTGATGTCGGAATTGCTATTGGTACGGGAACAGATGTAGCGATCGCAGCTAGCGATATCACCTTAATTTCTGGAGATTTGCAAGGAATTGTTACAGCAATTCAACTTAGCCGCGCCACCATCAACAATATCAAGCAAAATCTCTTCTTTGCCTTTATTTACAATGTCATTGGTATTCCCATTGCGGCGGGAATTTTGTTCCCCATCTTTGGTTGGTTGCTCAATCCAATTATTGCCGGAGCAGCGATGGCTCTTTCTTCACTTTCTGTTGTTAGCAATGCCCTGAGATTGCGTAACTTTCAACCAAAAACTATCTCATAATTTCAGGATAAATTAGGAAATGTTCAGTCAAAAAACGCTTTGGGGAAGCCTTACAGCTTTAGTGCTGCTCACTGGTACATCAGGCGTAGCATTAGCAGAAATGCCAGCCCATTCATCAGAGCAAAGCAGTCAATTTCAACGCATTGAGCAACCTTTGGGCTTGAAAGTTGGTGTTGCGATCGCAGGTTTAGCCTTAATTGGACTAGAGTTGTGGTGGTTTCTTCTCTATAAAAGTCCTGATTCCTGATTAGTGTCAATCCTGAGAGGTGTTTTGAATAATCGGACAAATTGTCTTCTCATGATGGTCGCTGATATTCTTCCAGCCTGAAAGTAATCCCTTGATTTCAGAGCGTAAAGTTAACAGTTGATCGATTTGGCGATCGATCTGCAATACCTTCTCTTCAAGTTTTTCTTTGATTTCACCACAAGGAGTTAGCCCTTGGTCATAAACCTGAAGAATATTGCCAATCTCTTCTAGACTAAGACCAAGATTTTGCGCCCTTTTAATGAATGCTAGACGAGTTAGCACATCCAATGAAAACTGGCGAAAGCCTCCCTCTGTTCGTCTCAATGAATTGATTAAACCTAAACTCTCGTAATAACGAATTGTCCTGATGGGTATTCCAGTTAAATCTGTTACCTGACCAATTAAAAGTAGTTTTTTCTCTTGAGTTAACATGATAGTTTTTCCCAACTCTTGTAATTATTATTACATATTTTCTTAAATATTAAGTGGTTTTCGAGTTAAGCCAAATATTGGCATCCGTATTAGCAATTTTTATCTAAGTAGAGATTTTACTAAGTTTCAAATTTTCAAATATCTATTGTAAATGGATATTTAGAATTTAGCTGATATTATATTGGCATAATTTTGACAATTTTAATAATATTTGATCAATATTTTACATGATGATTTTTATCCATTTATTTGGTAGCTGTTTCTCATGGTACTGAAAGTAACTGTTTTTTTGAAGTTTCCATGTTACTTCTAGATCAACTGCTTCACTTCAAGTGAAACCATAAAAATGAATCTCAACTCGCAGACTTCTAGCTCAATCCGTAAACCTAAAATTTTCAATAATCCAGAGCGTTTTATTGAGGGATGGTATTGGGTAATACCTTCTCAAAATCTGCGGGTGGGTGAAGTAAAGCCTGTCACGATTTTGGGTAGAGAATTAGTAATTTACCGTGGTAAAGACAAAAGAGTAGTTACCTTTGATGCCTACTGTCCACACATGGGCGCTCATCTTGCTGAAGGCAAAGTTGAGGGTAATGCACTACGTTGTTTTTTCCACCACTGGAAGTTTGATGCTGAGGGGATGTGTATTGATATCCCATGTTTAGATGTACCACCTTCCTTAAAGTTACAAACTTGGCCCACTGCTGAAAAATATGGGATGATTTGGGTTTGGACTGGAGAAATACCACAGCAACCTCTACCTTTTGTTCCAGAGTTAGAACAAAAAGAGTGTGATGTCGCCATCCATTCCCACTTCTTGCTGAACTGTCATCCCAATGTGGTGATGATTAATGCGATTGATGCTCAACACCTCAATACAGTTCACAAATTGCCACTAGAAATTATTTTTGAAAGACACGAACTTAACGAGAATGCGATTATCTTCAGTAATACTACACCCATCAAAGACAATTTCTTTTTGATTAAGCTCATCCGTATTTTCTACAAAAATGTCATAACTTACAGCATTTGCTATTGGTACGGTAGCATTGGCATTGTGACAATTGGCCCTGATTTCTTCCATGTCCACATGATGGTTGCAGTTCGCCTCCACGAAGGGGGAAAAACTGAAGGCCAAGTTCTGTTGATGACTAAAAAACGTAAAGGAATTTTTGGTTGGCTATGTAATCGAGTTGTGCTATGGCTGACTAAGATTACAGCTAAGTACTTTCTCATGGGTGACATCAAGATTCTTCAAACAATTCAGTTTGATTTGAAAACTCCCATCAAAGCAGATCACTCAATTATGCAGTTTATTAACCATGTTGAAAAACAGCAATCCCTAATGTGGGGGACTTGGAAAGAAATGCGATCGCGCGATGTGGAGAGCAAGCCCAGACGTGAGAGATGGGAAGATACAATGAGTAATGACTAACATCATGTCTGTATGACCAAAATTCTCTCAGACTGCTTGGCCAATTAAACACACACGATATCATCATAACTATTGTCAACAATCTTTGCAAGAAATGAATCGTTTGTAGAGGTGTATAGATGTACGCCTCTACCAATGTATGTCTAGCAGATATTTTGTGAAATAGTATAACAATTAATAAAGGTTAAAAGTTCAACAAAGTTACTTTTAACTTTTAATCGATTTTTTACTGGACTAATAGATAAATAAAAAGAAGTGGCAAAGCCACTTCCTAATTCCCAGGTAGAACCTAAGTTATGAGTATAACGATTACAAAAAATTGAAATAGTATAAACAAACACCAATTAAATGAATATCTCTATTTTCCTTGTTTCTAGGTGAGTAAATCCTGATTTATATGGACGAAATAACTGTATATTTACATAAGTCTCATGATTGTAATGCAGACTCAAGTTTCTCCAGTTCATCGTTAAGATGTGCCAGTTTTGTCTTTTCATCAAGAAGTTGCTGTTCTAATTGAAACTTGACTGCTTTATCAGCCTCAAAGACTCAGTATGAGAACGTTGTCTTCATAGTTACTATAAGCACTAGCAAGCAAACTGATGTTTAACATACCACTACTCACTTGAATTCAATACAACGATAATTTCTGCAAGCCTAACGCTCTTCCATCAGTCTTGTGAAAAGCAATCGCTGCAAGGCTTACGAGACTTCGGTTTTCAGGTTTTAGCTAGATTTTTGAATTTATATTAGAAAATAAAGCCTCAAACCTTGATTGGGTGATAGTTTCAGTTTTCTGCTTCGATTATTGCTTGATGAGAGTGATGGAAGAGCGCTAATTCCCAAAGGTTTCCAGTGGGCATTGCTGGAAGAAAAAGTAGCATCCCCAGACACTGATTGGTAGTCATTGGGGAACTTTTCAGAAGCATTGGGAGCCGTATCTACTCGTAAAATGAGTTTGCCTTGATAACGGGATAATTTACTACTATCCAACAAGATAGTACCGCCGTAATCCCACCCCAATCCATAGAGTTTAAAGTTACCTAACTTCTTACGTAATTCGCTTAATGGGGTTCCAACACCAATACCTTCGCGGGTTTTCCAAGCTGAACCCAGATTACGCACATCTAGAGGTTTGGTACGAGTATTATCACTCCAAACTACTAGCAGCGATCGCCCCTGATTTAGATTTAACTGAGTAGCTGCAAAACTACCTATTCCTTCAGCACCAGAGATAGTTTTATCAACGAGGCGGGATGCACCAAACAGTTTGACTAAATCCTGCTTGGTGGTTGTGCGTGTTATCGGGCCGACTCTTTCCCCAGGAACAATTAAGGCATCTTTTAAGGGTTGCGATTTAGCAATAGTAACTGGATGATTGATTTTCTGGGGTAGTGCAAAGGCTGGGTTTGCTGAATAGTTTAGCAGTAAAGCTAAAGTAGCTGTAGCAATCCCTTTGATTGATGAATTCATAGGTTCTATTATTGGGTAGCAGAATATGAGTGAGAAGTACTCATAGTTTAACTACTACAATTTTCCAATTACAGATTCCCAATTTTCCCAAAATTTTATTTCATCGCTCTAGTTGCATTTAGAATTGCCAGCATTGCTACTCCAACATCAGCAAAGACAGCTTCCCACATTGTCGCTATCCCGAAAATACCCAATCCAATAAATAAACCTTTAATTGCTAAAGCAAACCCAATATTTTGCCAAACAATTGTGCGAGTTTTTCTGGCGATTTGGATTGCTTCTGCAACTTTGGATGGTGCATCTGTCACGATCACAATATCGGCAGTTTCTATCGCTGCATCTGAGCCTAATCCACCCATTGCCATACCAACATCTGCTCTAGCAATCACTGGTGCATCATTAATTCCATCCCCAACAAAGGCAACTTTACCATGCTTACCGGCGGTGCTGAGTAACTTCTCAATGGCATTAACTTTTTCTTCAGGTAATAACTCTGCTTCGTAGGTATCTATGCCAAGCTGTTCAGCAATTCGCGAAGCGATCGCTTGATTATCTCCTGTCAACATTACTGTTCTCTCTACACCCATTCGTTTGAGTGCTTGAATAGCAAGTCTTGCATCTTCTTTGAGTTCATCGGCAATCACAATATATCCAGCGTAAATATCATCCACTGCGAGATGAATCACTGTTCCTTCTAACTGGCAATTATCGTGAGAAATCTTCTCTCTATGCAATAGGCGATCGCTTCCCGCTATTACTACCCTATTTTCAATCTTGGCTCGAATTCCATAGCCTGCTATTTCTTCATAATCTCTGATCTCAAATTCATCGATTTTTCCACCATAAGCCTTGCAGATAGATTGAGCGATGGGATGATTTGAGTGCGATTCTACTTTGGCAGCTAATAGCAGCAGTTCTTGTTCATCCCAGCCATTCAATGGGACTATTTCTACTACTTTGAATACCCCTTTCGTTAACGTTCCAGTTTTATCAAAAACAACTGTATTAACTGCATTTAAAGTATCTAAAAAAGTAGAGCCTTTAACCAAAATACCACGTTTAGCTGCACCTCCCACACCTCCAAAGTAACCTAATGGAATACTAATAACGAGTCCACACGGACAGGAGATAACTAGTAAAATTAGGGCGCGATAAATCCATTCAGAAGAAGTTGCACCCGAAATGAATAAAGGAGGTAATATTGCAACTGCAAGAGATGTAAAAACTACGATTGGTGTATAATATCGGGCAAATTTAGTAATAAATTTTTCTGTTGCTGCTTTTTTACTTTTGGCATTTTGCACCAAGTCTAAAATCTTGGCAATGGAAGATTCATCAAATAGTTTTGTGACTCTAATGACTAGCGCACCTATTTTATTGATCGTCCCAGCGAAAACTGTTTCTCCAATTCTTACCGTGCGTGGTACAGATTCTCCAGTTAATGCAGATGTATCAACTTGCGAATTACCATCTATAATTTCGCCATCTAAGGGAATCTTTTCTCCAGGCTTGACAACGATAATATCGCCAATTTTTACTGTTTCTGACGATACTTTTTTCAGTTCTCCCTCTATTTGGATATTTGCATAGTCCGGGCGGATTTCCAATAATGATTTGATGGAATTACGGGAGCGACTGATCGCAATATCTTGGAACAATTCTCCAATTTTATAAAATAACATAACTCCGACAGCTTCGGGTAATTTATGAATTGCGATCGCCCCTAATGTCGCTACTGTCATTAAAAACGTTTCATCAAATATTCTACCTCTAACTATATTGCGTCCAGCAGTTTTTAAAACACTCCATCCACTTAATAAATAAGCAGGAATGAAAAGCAGATATTCTCCTATTGAGTAGAATGTATTGTGTAATTGATTTTCAAAAATTACACCAGGTGCATATAAACTTAAAATTGCTACCAAAGGCAATATCTCATTTTTGAGATTGAATTCTCCACCGTGTTCGTGATTGTGGTCATGGTTATGATTCTCATCATGATTGTAATTATGAACATGGTTATGATTCTCGTGATGCTCATGTTCACAACTGCAACAATCTGAAGATTCCGAATGTACTTTCTGCTTCATTTTTTTGATGTAGGCTAGTAAATTAATTGAGATATGAGCCTTTTTTTTAATGTAATGAAAAAAAGAAGTTTTTACAAGTTGATATTTTAAGAACGAGAATCTATCTCAATCTGTTTCGGTTAAGGTTTTTGATGAAAACTCAAGATCGCTAAAGATGCCATAAATTGCCATCAACACGAAAGACTGATTATTGATTGTAGAGACGGCGATTCATCGCGTCTCTTGTCTTAACCGAACAGTAAGTATTAGAATCTATCTCGAATTTATTGCTAAATACATCAACTATCTTTTGATTAAAATTAAGATTTTTAATCAAAAAATAGCTATAGCGGCTTTCAATTGGATAGAATTATGTAAAATATAACTTTTGTTCGTAGTGAGCGATTTATCGCTCTGTATAAGAATTTAAAAATTTCAAGGGCTAAAGGCGCAGATTACTAGTACAACACGGCGGAAATAAACCACCCATTCCAAATCAATGAAATGCTTACGCTGTATTCATTTTTAATTTTTAATTTTTAATTCCGCCTTGCGGGACTAGCTCTAATTTAATTAAGCTCTTATACTTGCATCAAGCAAATAATCACCATCGTAGGAATATACAACAGATTGAAATTTGCTGAATTACATAACATTACGTCTAAAAGCTAGATATCAAGCCTGTTTGATTGCTGAATTATCATGTAGTAGATAATTTACGATCCAACTAGTGTAGAGATGGAACTTTCTTGGGTAACAAGTGTCTATCTAGCTATTCTCAGGGAAAATTCACTTGAAGTTTGAAAGTGAATCGAATACCCTAAACTAGTAGACAAATTTTTCAAGGAAATCTATGAACAAAAAAATTCTTCTGAATTTGCTTTCCACTTCCTCAATTTTTGTGTCGATGATGTCTACGCTGGCGGTATTTAATCCTGCCCATGCTAGTATGACTCAGCGATTAATGCACACACAAGACGGCCGTACCTGTATCACGAACCCACATGGTGGAAAAGATTTTGTGTGCATTCGAGATTCAGAGAGAAAGCAACCTTATACCTCTACACGTTCCTCAACTATTGCCACATCAGTATCAAATCGGAATGTTGCCATGTTGAACTTTACTGAAGAGGAAAGCGATGCTGCAATTAAGGTCTTTGGTTGCGACTGTCCATTGTGTGTAAATTCTTTGCGTCAGTTGCGCGGTACTGGAAACTTGGTGTACTAAGATTGAATAGCGTTGATAGCGACTATAACTTTTGTTAGATACACGTGATTAATCACGTATAGAAGATATACAAAACCGAAAAAGCATTTTTAACGAAGTACCAGTACTATTATTTGGTTAAATGTAAATTCATTGTAGAGGCAATTCATGAATTGCCTCTACAGCGTTTAATTTTGCTTAAGTCCTGAGAGATAAAGACGCATAAAAATTCTCAAGTAGTCTGTGTGCTTAAGAGCGTCTTGTTTATTCAACCACTTCATTCACCGGGAATCGATCAATCAGCTGCATCGCCCGATAGGCATTGCGTTGGAAAGAGTCTGGCAAATGGGGGACGTGGGGTATCTGCGACAATAAATCCAACGTCCGGCGTAAAATTCTCACCACATCGCCTTCATCTAAAGTGGTGTTCTCACAGAGTTCTGTCCACTCGATTCCTAGCGCCCATTGTTCCACTATGGCAATTAACTCAAATTCCAACCATATTGGCAGCGCTACGTTATACCGCCGTTGTAGTTGGAACATTTGGCGACGAATTCCCCGCAATTTTGCTAAGGCTTCTGCAACTTCATTACTAAGCTCAAAGTTAACCTTGCTATCTGGACGGGGCGTTTCCATCACCAAACCGGCGGCGGCGGCGGCTAAATGATGCGGATCTAAGTTGTCTAATTCACCACTAGCGAATACTAAACCCAGCCACAATTCATTCTCGCCTCGAATGGCGGCAGCAATTCGCCCTAATACTGTGGGCACTAGGTTATCCAAAGCGCCAAAGTGTTGCAGAATTGCAATTAAATTCAGAAACTCTTCCCAATGACGTTGTGACTGCTGCTCTACTTGCCCTTGCAACTGTTCAAGTTCGGCTTCTAGTTCCACATAGCGGGCGCGGCGCTTGAAAAGCGTGGCAGCATTGCCTGATTGATGTAGGGGATGAGCTTCTAATTGCTCTTGGACGGCGGTAGTGCGACTGAGTTGTTCTGCTACTTCTGGTGCCAGATGCAATGATTCTATCGGATCGGGAATATGGGCAGCGATCGCAAAGGTTTCTTGATTACCCCGGCGCGACTGCCCTGGTTTCAATGGCATCTCTGGCGGTGGCAGGATATCAGGTGGCACTTCAATTCGCGGCAGTTCGGCATACAAATCGACTACATCCCCTGTGGTTGCCACATACCAACGGTTATCGTGTCCCAAGCATACCAAGTAAGGAGCTTGACCAGAACCAGGCGATTTGCCCACTAACACTGCGGTTACGGGTGTAGACACTGTGATGTTTTTACCTTTGAGACTCAACAGAGTTCCTGACACTGCAAATCCCAACATCATCCCCAATTCTTCTTGTCTATCTTCCTGCGCTTGCTCTTGCAAGGTTTTCAATATCTGGCGTTCCACTTTCAGGCGTTGCCGCAATTTCTCATAAATAGCCAGTTCATTTTCATCGACTGCGGCGATTTGCTCATGAAGTTGAGCTAATTGTTTTTGCAGTTCAGCAATCTCATCGTATTCTGGCCGTAAATGCAAGGTGGCCATGTACTGCCCAAAGCTACGCTCTATTAGTTCCCTAGTTTGCTCTAGGGTGTGTGTTTGCAGCAAGTTTAGTACCATGCCATAACTGGGCGTAAACTGGCTTACAAGGGGGTCTGGCTTGGATGTTCCCAAATACGCGGCTTCTTTGGCTCCTTCAAAGGGAGTTTGGACTGTCACCACATGACCTTGTTTATCCATCCCTCGACGGCCTGCCCGTCCCGCCATTTGCAAGAATTCGGAAGCGTTCAACAGGCGGTGTCCGGTGTCGGTACGCTTGGAAAGGGTAGAAATTACCGTTGTCCGGGCGGGCATATTAATTCCCGCTGCGAGTGTCTCAGTGGCAAATACTACTTTAATCAGCCCTTGCTGAAATAGTTCTTCTACCAGTGCTTTCCAAGCAGGTAAAATTCCAGCGTGGTGGGCAGCAATTCCTCGGTACAGGGGTGCAATTTGTCCAGAACGCCCAGCTTCGGGATTACGGGCTAAAAAGTCATCAATCTGTTCCCGTAAAATTTGCGACTCTTCACTATTTACCAGCCATAAATCACCCACTTCCGCCACTGCTTTATCACATCCCCGGCGGCTGAAGATAAAGTAAATTGCTGGGAGCATATCCCGTTGTTCTAACTGGCTCAAGGTATAAATTATGCCAGGAGCTTCAGGTCTGCCATTTCTTCCCCTATCCCTTTCTCCCCCTTTCCCCTTCTTCTTCTGAAGTCTGGGGTTAATTTTGGTTTTGCTATCATTTAGCAGGGGGAATAACCCTTTAGGATTGCAAAAGTGAAATTCCAAGGGTACTGGGCGAAAATCGGAGTAAATCAGGTCTGTTGGCCCGTGAACGCGATTTAGCCAATCGGTGAGTTGATCGCTATTGGCAACCGTTGCTGAGAGGGCTGCCAGTTGCACTTCACGGGGACAATAGATGATTGATTCTTCCCAAACAGTACCGCGCTGGCGATCGTTCATGTAGTGGCATTCATCAAGTATTACCGCTTCAACGTCTACTAATGAGATGCCGATTTGCCCAATGGGTGTACCATAGAGCATATTTCGGAAAATTTCTGTGGTCATTACCAAAATCGGCGCATCCCTGTGAATGGAAGCATCTCCAGTTAATAGCCCGACTCGATCGAACCCGAATTTTTCTCGAAAGTCACGTAATTTTTGATTCGACAGCGCCTTCAGGGGAGTAGTATAAAACACGCGTTTTCCTCGCGCTAGGGCGCGATAAATGGCGTATTCCCCGACTAATGTTTTGCCCGAACCTGTGGGGGCACACACAACAACGGAGCGTCCAGCGTTCAGGGACGCGATCGCTTCTTTTTGAAACTGATCCAGATCAAAGGGAAATATAGACCCTAAGTCAAGTTCTGGAGACGGTGCAGGATAATTCACTCAATCACATTTGCAACCAGATTGTTTACTATACTAACGAGTCTTTTGTCAACTTCGTTAGGGTATTGGGGATTGGGGATTGGGGATTGGGTATTAGGTATTAGGTATTAGGTATTTAAGAAGAATTTCAGCGCCTAGTCCCCAATCCCTAGTCCCCAATCCCCAGTCTCTCATTTTCCCAGCTCTTGCGATCGCTCTGTGGCAGCTTTGACTGCTTCAATTAAAGCGGAACGAAATCCTGCCTGTTCTAGCTTGGCAATTCCGGCAATGGTTGTACCGCCCGGACTGGTAACGCGATCTTTGAGTTCTGCTGGGTGCATTTTGGTTTCATGTAACAGTTTCGCTGTTCCCAGTACGGTTTGCAAGGCTAGTTGATTGGCAATTACTCTAGGTAAACCTGCGGCTACTCCGCCATCTGCAAGTGCTTCTACTAACAACGCCACGTAAGCGGGGCCGCTACCAGATAGTCCTGTAACTGCATCCATCAGCCCTTCTGAAACTTCTACGACTTCACCTACAGCAGAAAAAACTTGCTGTGCTATTTGGTGATGCTTGGCATTGGTATATGCACCTAAACAAATTGCGGTAACTCCTGCTCCCACCGTTGCCGGGGTGTTGGGCATTGCTCTAATCACTGGCAATTGCACAAATGCAGCTTCTAGCTGACTTAAGGGCACACCCGCCAAAATAGAAATGATGAGAGGTGAATGTTCTCTATTAAGAATATCAATATCTGCTAATTCTTGAGCGATCGCACTAAATACCTGCGGTTTCACTGCCAAAAATAGAACTTCTTTTGCTTCCGTGAAAACCTGACTATTATCTGTCGTCACAGCAACACCGTATTGCTGCTTTAAAAAATCTAAGCGTGAAGATAGCGGTTCGCTAACTATAACTTCTGATGATTGATAAATTCCACGCGCAATAAGGCGGGATAAGAGCGCTTCTCCCATTACCCCACCACCAATTAAGCCAAATTTTATAGTCATTAGTCATTAGTCATTAGTCATTGGTCATTAGTCATTTGTCGTTTGTCATTTGTCACCATGAGCAAAACCCAGGACAAATGACATAGACGCGTCAGCGGTGAAGCAGCGCTGTCTTCTCCCAAGGGCGATAGCGCCGGCGGCAAGCGAGTCCGCGTTCGCGTAGCGTCTCGTAGAGAGCGTCTGGGGGTTTCCCCCATGAGCGACTGCTGAACCCGTTGGCGCAGCCTCTCGTAGAGAAGGGCTTCCCGCAGGGTAGGACAAAGGACAAAGGACAAAGGACTAAATACTAATTTAACTTTATTGTGCCATCCGGTTAGTTTCGTTGCCCCAGGTTTGATTTGGAGTACCTGTTGTCGGGCGAGAAGGACGTACTGGTGGTTGTGGTACTTCATGAAGGACGCCACCTTGGGTACTAACTTGGACACAACTTGGTGTAAACAAAAAGATGCTCTCACCGATGCGCTCTTGATGTCCATCTAGTGCGTAAGTACCACCTGCAACAAAATCTACTGCTCGTTGAGCTTGATCGGGGTCCATGATTGTCAGATTTAATACCACTGACTTGCGTTCGCGCAACGCTTGAATTGCCTGGGGCATTTCTTCAAAGGTGCGTGGTTCGAGTACTAAAACTTCCGAAATTCCGTTAATTGCTCCTGGCATACCAATCACATTCCCCATTGGCTTTGAACCTGCTGTCATATCATCTCCCATTGTAGGCACTGGTTCCCGCCAGCGTCGATTTTGAGCGGCTGGACTCTCTTGTGGTGCTGGCTGGGGATTTTCTTGCTGATACAGATTTTGATAATTACTATTATCTGTTTCTGGTTCTTCTTCGTAATACTCGTATTCCACTTGCTCATTTAGACCCACAAAGTCTCTGAGTTTGGAAAAAATGTTGTTCATTGTGTGTGTACTCTCCTGGTGCGAATAGCCTGTATTGACTTGGCTGAGGATTAGTTGAGATAGGAGCGACCGCTACATCGGTGGATACTTCAGCAAGTGTATTGCTATTTGTAGCTCATACTACGGGTTTTGGCGATGAACTGACACTTATTGGAAAGGTCTGTGCATCGCCTAAACATAATAATGAGTCAAAATTATATCCTAAGGTTTATCCGAAGGAAACTTCTTTATACCCCATTTTCCTTTGGCGATTGCTCTTGTCAATACTATATCCTTTGTTTCGGATTGCACCAGTCTGTTACAAAATTCTTGTCATCAAATCCTTAGCTTCTATTAATACTGAAGAGTAAGGCTGATGATTAATTGGCTAAGAGCGATCGCCAAACAAGATTGTTCCTAATCGTACCATCGTTGCGCCTGCTTGCACTGCCAGTTCGTAGTCGCCTGACATACCCATAGATAGGTGCTGCATTTTAATATGCGACCAATTTTGCTCCTGGATTTCTTTGGCTAGCTCACGATTGAGATTAAACACATTGAGAATTTCGGAATCTTTTAATCCTGATGGCGGAATTGTCATCAAACCTTGAATTTGTAAACTTTTGTATTGATTGAGTGTGGGTAAATCAGCCAAAAGTTCTGGCACACTCCAACCAGACTTGTTGAGGTCGGGGAGAATTTTCACTTGCAGGCAAACCTGGGGACTCACTCCTAGCTGTTGCGCCAATTGGTCTAAGCGCTGTGCCAGCTTCAAATTATCCACGGAGTGAATCCAAGGGAAATGCTCGATGGCTTTTTTGGCTTTATTGCTTTGCAAATGTCCAATAAAGTGCCAGGTAATATCCGGTAAATCTTGCAACTCGGCTTGTTTGCTGGCAGCTTCTTGGATACGACTTTCCCCGAAATCACGAATTCCGGCGTTGTATGCAGACCGAATGGCCTGGGCAGAAACTTGCTTGCTAACAGCAATCAATTTGACTGATGTTGGTAGTGAGGAGCGAATGGAAAGAATACGTTCGGAAATCGAACTGTTCATTGGAAGGTGCGCTGGAAAACACTCTGAAGCTGATCGTACTCCTGAGAATGCCCACTGCGCCGCAGGGTACGTAAGCGATTTTCCAACATCATTCTTGCCTCAGTACGTCCTAGAGACTGGAATTTCACACCTTTAACGTCATTTGCCACCAAAAAAAATAAGCGCTGGGCATAAAGTGTGGTGAACAAATCCTGGTTCTCATCAACCATACAGATTTTGTAAAGTAAACCCCAAGTTGGATGGTTTATGTAAGTTTCTGCGTTTTCTGGATTCATTTAAGAGTCAAGGTGTAGTCAAGGTGGAAGTATATATATCTTTTCGCAGTGAATTCCAAACATTCAGACGATAATACCAACATTCGTCAGAATATTTGGTTAAAATGCGAAGCTGCGGTTACGAAGACCTTGATCTAGTTCCTAATGGGCAGATGAAGCTAGTGGTAGTGAAGCGTAATGGTACAACAAAAGCCGCGAAGCGTAGATTCAAAGAGTAGAGGCTGGTGGAGAAATATCACCATCTGCTTTGGTGACTTCATTTTACTAATCTGTAGGGACAAGGCACAAAATATTCCCGATCCTCTGGTTGAAAGTTCGACGTGGGAAGGAAAAACACCCTTTGAAATTCCCAACGGCAACGGCGAATTTTTCAACTTCTTTCCATACTGCCACAACTGTCGCCCAATGGCACAAAATTGGGTACTGGAAAGAAAACTATCATTTATGCAAAAGGTCTATCGATTATCTAGCAAAAAAATTGTAGGTTGGGTGGAGGCTTTGCGTAACCCAACATCCTGATATATGTTGGGTTGCGCTCTGCTCCACCCAACCTACGTCTACGTGCATTTCAAAAATCAAATAGTAGTCCTATATCATTTATGCAAAAGGTCTATCGATTATCTAGTATTTTCAGTGGTGTAATTGGTGCCTGAGCATTGTGCAGAGATTCATAAGGGTACTCGGTCAAAATCTTGAGATTAGTTTGTAGTGTTCGCGTAACGCTGGTTAATAGCTAAAATCTACAGGAAATGGTAGGGGATCAATTTTATGGGTGAGTAGCTGTTCAATTTACCCTACCATATCGTTACCTATAGCTCAATCCGGTTCGGTTAAGGCAGACGCGATGAATCGCCGTCTCTACAATAATCAGTCTTTGGTAGAGACGGCGATTTAATGTTTTACTTCTGACTCTTGAATTCTGCTGTATTACCTCTTACCATTTTATCGGCGCAAAATTACGCCTGAGTTCCTATAGCTAGCCGTATTCCCCAGAATAAGATTAAAGTTGCGATCGCCAGCCAGTCACGCCCTTTTAATCGTAAGTCGTGCCACTGCACTCGATGCTCATTCGGACTGGTAAAACCCCTTACCATCATGGCATTTGCCATTTGATCGGCTCGTAAGAGGAGATTTTCTAAAAGTCTCTCTGCAACTGTCATCCAAACCTTGAATGCTCCTTTTAATCCCAGCTTTTTCCAATTAATTGCCCTTGTCATCACGGAGCGAAATAAGTTTTGCACTTCTTCTAAAACCAAGGGAATAAAGCGCAAAGACAAAGTTAAAGTTAAAGCAATTTCTGTGACAGGCAACTTGAAGCGTCGCAAGGGTTGCATTAGGCTTTCTATGCCAGATGTGATTTCTTCTGGTGCAGTTGTCAGCAGATAGAGGTTGGTACTGTAAATTACGGTAAATATAAGTGTACTCAGACGTACTGCCAAACTCAAGGAGTAGCGAGTCACTTTAACCGGGCCTTTGTGAAATAGCACGTAACTGTATGCTTTTTTCTCAGCTGCTGGCTCTTTAATATTATTGGAGTTTGCTGGCTGGGTTAAGATTTGTTCATTAGCTGGCAGACGTGACTGATAATCTACACCCAGTCCATCAGGACTGATGGCTGCGATCGCTAGCACAAAAAACGATAACATTAATAGCCAACCCATTTGCTGCTGCCATACGCGTCGAGGAATTCTCGCAATCAAGGTGGCAACGATTAATATTACCACCAGCAGCACCCGCCAAAAGTTGTTGGCTAAAACATAGCTTGTTAAAAAGCTCATCAACCAGGCGAACTTGACTCGCGGATCGATTTTATGCAGCCAAGTTTGGGGTTGTTCTAAATAAAGTCCAAGTGGCAGCGATCGCAATAAATCCATTTTAGAGTTACGAGTGAGAAATGAAGAGTTAGGAGTTTTGACTTTAACTCATAACTTTTACCTTATGCCGCTATCAACTTGAGTTTGATAGGGTTCTATAATTAGCAAGTTTGGCTTTAACTCATAACTCTTGTACAAACGCGATTAATTGCATCTCTCTTGTACAGACGCGATTAATTGCATCTCTCTTGTACAGACGCGATTCATCGCGTCTCCTAACTTATTTTGACGCGAGTGGCTCTATTAACATTACCACTTTCGGCATCACGTACTTTCTTGCTCCGCCACAGCAAAATTATTGGCGTGCCTTTAAATCCTAGCTGTTGACGAAATTGCCGTTCAATGTAGCGACGGTAGTTGTCATTGAAGCGTTTCGAGTCGTTGACAAATAGTGCGATCGTTGGTGGTTGGCTACTAACTTGTGTACCATAATAAATCTTACCCTGACGCCCACCACGAGATGCTGGGGGTGAATGCCAACTGACGGCATCTGTTAAAACTTCGTTAATTACTGATGTGCTGACACGGCGTTTGTGTGATTCTGCTGCCGTTTTCACCAATTCTAAAATCTTTTCTACCCGTTGCCCTGACAAGGCACTCACAAAGATTGTTTCTGCCCATTCGGTAAAATGTAACCGTGATTGCAGAGTTTTTTCGTAGTCGTAGATTGTGTAAGAGTCTTTTTCGACAGCATCCCACTTATTAACGACGATGATGCAAGCTCGACCTTCTTCGATAATCCGCCCAGCTAATTTTTGGTCTTGCTCAGTAACTCCATCTACAGCATCTATTACTAATAAAACCACGTCAGCGCGGCGAATCGCTTTGAAAGCCCGGTTAATACTAAAGAATTCTGTGCCGTATTCGATGTGTTTCTTTTTGCGAATCCCGGCAGTGTCAATCAAGCGGTAGGTTTGTCCTTCCCGTTCAATGACAGTATCAATAGCATCGCGGGTAGTGCCAGAAATGGGGCTAACAATTGCCCTTTCTTCGCCGACAAAAGAATTGAGTAAGCTCGATTTGCCGACATTCGGGCGTCCCACAATTGCTACTTTGATTTCATTCGTGTCTGGGATGTCTTCAATCGCAGGGATGTGATTAACTAACTCGTCGAGTAACTCTCCTGTACCACTGCCATGAATCGCGGAGATGGGGTAAGGTTCGCCCAATCCCAATTCCCAAAATTCGGCAGCTTGCATCAAGCCTTGTTCTGGCGATTCACATTTATTTACAGCTAGTAGTACAGGGACGGGTTGTTGGCGCATCCATTCGGCGATTTCTAAATCTGCCGATGTGGGGCCTGTTTGACCATCGACAACAAAAATAGCGCCACAAGCTTCTGCAAGGGCTGTCATTGCCTGTTGGCGAATCAGTGGTAAAAATTCGGTATCATCATTAAAAACTAAACCACCAGTGTCTACCACTAAAAATTCACGACCATTCCAGAAAGCTGGAAGATAAGTGCGATCGCGTGTCACTCCCGGTTCATCATGGACAATCGCCGTTTGTTCCCCGGCGAGTCGATTAACCAGGGTGGATTTGCCCACATTTGGGCGTCCGATAATTGCAACAATTGGCAGTGCCATAAAACCAGGGTAAGTGAGAGGTGTAGTATATCACGTTCCTACATTTTACTCACTTTAAACTGGAAGTTTTAATTTAATTTTTGGGGATTGGGGACTGGGTACTGGGGATTGGGGACTGGGGACTAGGAAAGAAAGGATGAGTAATATCTGGTTGGGTTCCAATGCCCAATGCTCAATGCTCAATCCCCATTTATTCAGTGATGCCATACTTTGAAAAATAAAAAAGGTAGGAAGTCCTACCTTTTACCCAAAAAAAGCATTTTGTAACCAAATACCAAATTCAATATCACACACGCTTTTGACGTATCTATTGCAAACCTATGACGAGGATGTGACGTTTAATTTGTAGCTGATTTCGCGATTACTCCCAGTTGCAACCCAGATGGATAGCTACCTTCTTCCTTGATGCGTTTAATTTCAGCATCAGTTATCTGCAAATTTAACTTTTGTGCTAGCGATCGCACAATATCTCCCCGGTCAATGACACCAGCTACGGCACCCGCGGGAGAAAGGACGGTAATTCTAGGTAACTGCTCATTTTCTAGCTTATTAATTACCTCAGCGATCAATGTTGATTCTGTAACGGTAGGTATTTCTGTCAGGGGATGCACTATGCTATGTAAAGTTTCGGTTTCCCATTCACCCCTTTGGGTTAAACGGAAATCGTCAATGGAAACTAGACCCCGGTAACGTCCATCAGAAGCAGCAAAATAAACCTGTGAGGGAGTGGTTTCTAAGAGGTATAAATCGGCAAAGGAACGCAATGTCTGGTCAGCATCAATTACGCGAAAGTCACGAGTCATCGCATCGGCCGCCACCACTTTGAGTAGGCTTTCTTGCAATGTAGTCATGTTGTCATAGGTGTTAGCGTTGCGGACAGCAAACCAACCTAACAGCGCAATCCACAAACCAAGTACTAACTCCCTGGTGACGAAATCTACAACAAATCCGAAAGCGATCGCACTATAACCCAATATTTGCCCAGCCTTTGCAGCCCAGTGTACGGCTTGAAAACGATTACCTGTGATTTGCCATAGTGCTGCTTTTAATACTTGCCCTCCATCTAGAGGCAAGCCGGGAATCAGGTTAAATAGAGCTACCACTAAGTTAATTCTCGCCAAATCTCCGACCATGACACTGAGAGGATTAGTATCAGGAATCACAAAAGCTGCCACACGGAGCAGGAAAAATAGGATGATACTCACCAAAGGGCCAGCGATCGCAACTTGAAAGGCTTTGAAAGGAGTTTTAGATTCTTCTTCAATGGCAGCAATCCCGCCAAACATAAATAGGGTAATTGAATTAACTCTAATCCCTTGCGATCGGGCGACCAAGCTATGACCCAACTCATGTAACAACACCGAACCAAATAGCAACAGTGCCATAACTATTCCAGCACTCCAAGCTATAACAGGCCCCCATTCCTGATAAGCTACCCCAAAATTCAGGGTTGCCAACCCTAAAATCACAAACCATAACGGGTCTAAAAATAGGGGAATTCCAAATAATGACCCAATTCTCCAATTTGTTTGCATTACACTGCCCTAAAACTAGATATCGCCAGTAGTTCCTATACTGGAATATTTGCGTATATACTTATACATATACTTCTGAGCATCAATTCGGTAGTGCCGATTTAGGAAATGCTCTTATTTCTAGAATAGACAATTAATGCTTGTAAGCAAAATTCTGGAGTGGGAAGCAGGGGGAGAAATCAACTTTCTCACCCCCTTATTCCCATCATCTTGAGTTTGTCAGATTGAAAAAATAAAATTTATCGGACTTACAAATTGACAAAATCTGCTGTTCAATAATTTACTTAAAAGCAGCGACGACTTTATGGGCTACGGCTTTACCAACAATTTCACCGCCAGTAGCATCAAAGCACCAATGCACACCCAGATAAATACGACTGATCTTATTTTCTTCGATGGCTTCTCGAAGCGTAAAAGTTGCTTCATATCGCGGACGGACAGCACCAGTATTATCTGTTGTCTTGCCATTAAACTCATCAGAAACAAACTTGACAACAATTTCTTCAGGTGTCTTGGAAAGAAGAGCGGCAGCAACCTCAAAACAAGCTGAACCGAAAGTAGCATGTCCTGATGGATAGGCTGGGAAGTTTGGCGTACCATTGCTTCCAGGCGCACCGAATTTAGGTGCTGGAAAAGGGTTACTCCTGGGCGCACCCAATGGGAGCCAGAAGGGATCGCCTTTTTTACTACGAAGAATATTTCCGTCTCCCTGAGCAGGTAAGGCATTGCCATCGCAATCGTCACCAGGTGAAGGCCCCCAACCCGCTTCTGCCTCACGAATGCCTACAACAGGTCGCCAGAAGTCATAAGCATATTTCCAGTGCCATGCTGCAATTCCAGCATCAGCCATCGCAACATTAATTGCAGTCAATAGTTTGATTTTGCCGGAATGGGGAAGTGCTTTAAATTCTGGAATTTCAAGTACAACCTGATTGTAAAGACGTGGTGGAGTTCCAAGGAGGTTAGCGCCGTCGTAACCCCAAAAAATACCAATAATAGCTTTACGGCGAAAATCATCATTGCGCTGAGTAATGTCACTTTTCCCACATTCAATTACTTGGTCAAAAGCAACAGCATATTCCTCGCTATCTAAATGTGGCTGTTTACATAGGGGTGCATCAGTTACTACATCCTTAAGCACAAAGGGATTAACTAGCCCCCATGTACGGCCAAGAGTCATTTGTTTAGGGTTGAGAGGATCGGGGCGGTGGCGACCAGGCTCTAGACTATAGTTACTATCCATATCTGGCAAGCCTGAATTATCATTTTTACGAGCATTCAACCAAGCCAATGCAACTTGCTTGCCATAGTTCAGTGCTTCAGAGTCAACACCTACGTTAAGCTCCGCAGTTTCAGTGGATATAAATTCAACGAAGTCGGGATAAAGCTGCTCTGCCGCATAGATACCAGCACTCACTAATGCAGCAGTGCCTGTTGCTTCGTCATTGCCGATTCCTTTAGGTAGATTTGGTAAGGTTTCAAGTTGCGGATTAAGCTTCCCTGTAACTTTTGCGTAAGTATCGTGAGCAGCGAGGTGAATAATGGCTAGAGCGCGAGAGGTCTTGGTTGGTCCAGCATTATTTGGTTTGTGGTCGCCACTAAAATCTTTAGCAACAAGTTTTAAGGCTAAATCATTAATGTTTAAAATACTCATTTAGCAAATTTTCCCACCAATTAGAATTTTGAAGTCTTTGTTCTATTACCTCTCAGTTCTTAATCGATGAAATTATGCCAAAAAACACAAAAGTTAACCTGTGATTTTGATTAGCATCATTGTTCTTTCTCCTGCATGAATTAACTTATTGAGTCCCAGGAAGGGGATTAATCCTCTCTCAAGGGAAGGTTAATGCCTTCTTCTGTGAGTTAGAGTCACTACACAAAAGCTGAAGGTCTAATGCTCACAAGTTATCTTGCGGGAGAAAGAACCAAATCGTTTTTGAGAGTTTTAGATTTATGGAGACGTTATAAGCAACGCCTCTGTCATCCTAAAACTACAGACGACCGATGTTAGTCAGTCCTAAAACGATGCCAACGCCAATAATATGACCAAAAGCCATCGCTGCAACGAATGTTGGAATACTAATCGGCAGAATAGGGAACTTGGGGCCAACTAGAGGTTTTTCAATCCTAGTACTTAGTAAAACCATTACTAAGCTGCTGATGCTAATGATGATGCCTACTGTGGGATTCCACGCAGGTGTTGCGGGAACAGTTTCAGCTGCTGCTAGTAAAATAGAGGAAATCAAGCTTTTGTCTCCTGAATGGAAAAGTTAATGTAGACCTACAAAATTATAAAATTACAAGGCCCAAAAATTTTTTAGATAGTTTAGACTTTTCTGATGATTAGTTTAAATTTGTTAAATATTCATGCGCATTAAGATTTGCGGCATTACTCAACCACAGCAGTCTATAGCGATCGCCTCTCTAGGCGCAACGGCACTAGGATTTATTTGTGTGCCAAACTCACCTCGTTACGTAACTACATCCCAAATTCGGGCAGCAGTGGCAGAACTCCCCGCAAATATTGACACAATTGGGGTTTTTGCCAACGCTAGTATCCCTGAAATCAGTCAGATAGTTGCTGATTCTGGGTTGACTGGTGTGCAGTTACACGGAGATGAATTACCAAATTTTTGCTACCAACTACGTCAAGCTTTACCCAATGTTGAAATTCTTAAAGCACTCAGAATTCGTAGTCTTGAGCATCTTGACACAGCAGATGATTACATAAAATACGTGGATACTTTGCTACTTGACGCCTACCATCCGCAACAACTGGGTGGTACAGGCAAAACTTTAGATTGGACGATGCTAGAACAATTTAGTCCTAGTTGTCCTTGGTTTTTAGCAGGAGGATTAACAGCGGATAATATTGTGCAAGCCCTAAATCAGGTTAATCCTAGCGGCGTTGATTTATCTAGTGGTGTGGAACGGACACCAGGAGATAAGGATTTAGATAAAGTAGCACTCCTATTTCACAGTCTCAAGAACATTGAGTTACTTAGAAGTTAGGAGTCATCAGTTGTGAATTAACTCCTAACTTCTAACTCAGCACTCAGCACTTAAAAAAATGCTGGTTGGTGGCGAATTAAGTTAAAAAATTCTTCGCGGGTTTTGTGCTCCTCTTGGAACACACCAACCATTGCGCTAGTGACAGTCCAAGAACCTGGTTTCTGAACGCCACGCATTACCATGCACATGTGGCTAGCTTCCATCACTACAGCAACGCCTTGAGGTTCTAGAATGGTCTGGATTGCTTCGGCAATTTGACGAGTTAATCTCTCCTGCACTTGCAAGCGACGGGAATACATCTCAACAATCCGGGCCAGCTTACTCAGTCCGACAACTTTTTGGTTGGGAATATAAGCAACGTGCGCTCTACCCATAAATGGCAGCATGTGGTGTTCGCACAAACTAAAGAAGTTAATATCTCTAACTAGTACCATCTCGCTATGCCCTTCATCAAAGATGGCATCGTTAACGAGTTCTTCAAGGGATTGGTTGTAGCCACTGGTAAGAAACCGCATTGCCTCGGCTACTCGTTTGGGTGTTTTTAGGAGTCCTTCGCGTTCAGGATCTTCGCCAACGCCCAATATTAGTGTTCGCACCGCATCCTTCATTTCCTCCATCTGTTCCTCTTTTGGCGGGAACACATCTGGTTGTCGCCCGTTATGAGTATTGCGATCGGGTCTAGGAATTATGGCTTCTGCCAAGTCGGGAATCAGAGGCGATTGAGAGCAATTGGAACCGTTGGAACTAGCAATAGTCATGATTCAGTCTTGGTTATGGTTTTAATTTAGTTATGAGTTATGAGTTAGGAGTTATGAGTTAAAAATTCTAACTCCTAACTCCTAACTTCTAACTTCGCAATTAGAGTGCGCCAGCACTAGGCATCAGGGTCAATTCATCAATAACTGCCTGTTGTGGTAACAGAACTGTGTAGAGAATTGACTGAGCTACAATTTCTGGGGTTAACATTTTGGAACGGTCTAAGTTGACATGGACTGTTTCTGTATCCCAAAGTTCGGTATTGACTGCGCCGGGACAGATAGCTGTGACACGAATGCCGTGAGTGCGTTCTTCTTGTGCCAGGGTTTGAGAGAGGGCTATCAAACCAGCCTTGCTGACGCTGTATGCTCCCCAACCGGGAAAGGGTTGCTTGGCAGCAATTGAGGCGACGTTGATAATTGTGCCTGTGCCCCGATCGCGCATTGAAGGTAAAATCCCCACAATGCACTGAAACACGCTGGTGAGATTCAAGTTAATTACCTGCTGCCAGTCCTCTAGGGGAGTTTCACTCAAAGTAGCTGTATAAGCTATGCCAGCATTGTTTACCAGAATGTCTATATCACCAAAGTCAAGAGCGATCGCTTGGATCTTTTCTTTGACTTCGGAGAGTCGCGCTAAATCTACAGCGTAAGCTTTCGCTTCCACCCCAGTATGCTCTACGGCTTCTCTTACCGCCTCCAACTTATCCAAAGAACGGCTGACTAAGGCGACATCTATTCCCGCTTTGGCAAAGGCTAAAGCCGTTGCTTTCCCAATTCCACTACTTGCCCCAGTAATCAGGGCGCGTCGTTTTTGCTCAACACTCATGGTGTCTCCCAATTTTTTGGCAGTTCCCAAAACCTATTACCACCCCATTATTCACACTTCTTGGTTTGGATAGATTAAAGGAATCTAAAAATATGATGATTTCCATTAGGCAAATGCTATGATGCAGCACAATAGTCCCCACCTTCTGGGTTTTAGGAGTGAAGACAACAAGTTGTTGCCTGGAAAACCACGCCGTACATTCAAATTAGATTATTTACATAATACAAAACCCACTCAATCAAATTGAGTAGATTTCCCAAACATGCAAATGCCTATGGCTAGATTGTTAAAAATCTTTAAGCACATAGGCAATTATAGCATTGCTGCTTTACTAATAAATCATTATGCAGTGCCGTTAGTGGGCAACTTCTGTAAAAACACCAATTTTGCGGAATTTTTCATAGCGCAGTTGACGGCGTTCTGGAGCGGTTAAACGATTGAGTTCGTCTAAATTTTCCATCAGTACTTGCTTGAGAGTGGTAGCGGCTTTTAAGGGGTCGGAATGAGCGCCACCAGTGGGTTCAGGCAGTATTTGGTCGATAATTCCCAACTTTTTCAGGTCATGGGAAATAATTTTTAGCGCCACAGCGGCTTGAGGAGCTTTACCAGCATCTTTCCACAAAATTGCAGCGCAGGCTTCGGGAGTGGCGACGGTATAAACGGAGTGTTCAAACATGAGTAGGCGATCGCCTACACCAATACCAAGGGCGCCACCAGAACCACCTTCACCGATAACTGTGCAGATAATTGGCACATCTAAGCAAAACATTTCCCGTAAGTTGTAAGCGATCGCTTCTCCTTGACCTTGGTGTTCTGCTTCTACCCCAGACCAAGCTCCTGGTGTGTCGATAAAGGTTAGTATCGGCATACTAAACTTGTTGGCGTGTTCCATTAACCGCATGGCTTTGCGATAGCCGCCAGGGTAAGGCATTCCAAAGTTGCGGGCAATATTGTCTTTAGTATCGCGTCCTTTTTGATGACCCAACATCACCACAGGTTGCCCACTCAGACGACCAACACCACCAACTAAAGCCGGATCGTCACCACCACAGCGATCGCCATGCAATTCCATCCATTCATCACTAATTGCCTGAATGTAATCGAGAGTACTAGGGCGACGCGGATGACGAGCGACTTGCAATCGCTGGGACGGGGATAGACTAGTGAAAATTTCCTCACGTAGTTGCATGGCGCGTGCTTCTAGTTGACGAATTTGACCAGAAACATCGACGCCATTTTCTTCTGCAAGTTGCCGAATTTGATCGATTCGGGTTGCGAGTTCTGCTAGGGGCTTTTCAAAATCTAACAGTAGCGGTTTACGCTCGGTAGTTGCCATCGTAGGGGTTATAAGTACGAGTTATAAGTTATCTATCCTTTGTCAGTTGTCCTTTGTCCTTTGTCCTTTGCAAATAACAAATGACTAATGACTAATGACCAATGACCAATGACTAAACCAGCAGCGGTCTAAATCCATGTTTCACTGATACCTTACCAATCTGCTCCATTTTGTCTACGGTAATCTGATTCCGTCCCCACGAAAAGTTCGTGTATAACTTCTCAAATTCCAGCAGCATTGATTCGGCAAAACAAGCAAACAACTGGCGGGCTGGCACGTCCATATTGACGATTTTCATAATTTTCCAGTCAATATCCAGGGAATGCTCGACAATCCCACCATTTAACACAAATACACCAGGATGCTGAACTTTTGTTGCTAAGTTTTTAGGGTAGCCGCCATCAATCAATAAACAGGGTTGTTTCAAAGTGGTCGGGTCAATTTCTACGCCTCTGGGCATACTAGCAACCCAAACTACAACGTCAGCTTCAGGCAGTGCTTCTGTCAAACCCATGATTTTTCCTCGCCCCAGTTCGCCTTGCAGTTCTTTGAGGCGTTCTTGATCGCGGGCGATTAACAAAAGTTCTTTGACATCTGTTTTCGCATCTAGCCAGCGGGTAACTGCACTACCAATATCCCCAGTTGCCCCACATATAGCAACAGTAGCTTTTGATAGATCAATTCCCAGTTGTTTTGACGCTTCTTCCACCTGCTTACAAATAATGTAGGCAGTATGTGTGTTTCCTGTAGTGAAGCGTTCAAACTCTAGTTTAATGTTGCGGACTTGGCTAAACTGGTCTAACTTAAAGTTTTCAAAAATAATCGAGGAAAATCCGCCTAAAGCTGTAATGTTAATGCCATGCTTTTGTGCATGAGCCATCGCGTTGAGGATTTTGCGCGTCGCGGCTTTGATGCGCCTACTGGCCAGCATCTCCGGCAAAAAGCAAGATTCTACATACCGTCCTTCAATTTTTTGCCCAGTTACACTGGTGACAATAATGGTATCGACAATTTGCGGTGGGGCGCTACACCAAAAGTCTAGCCCTTGATCGGCATATTCTGGATATCCCAATTCTTTAGCTACCGATTGAGCGTGTTCTAAACTAGTCAGATGTCCAATTAGACCAAACATGTAGTGATTATTAGGCTTGTGCTGTCTTGAGGCGTGGAATATGTTAAGTGGTTCAGCAGTCCTGAGTCCTAAGTCCTGAGTTCTGAAGTTCTGATAAATTTGAACTACTCAGCACTCAGCACTCTTGTACAGACGCGATTAATCGCGTCTCTACTCAGCACTCTATCTATTTAAGCGGCTATGAGTCCGTAGGCTGACAAGCGCATGATATCGCGAGTCGTGAAGCCTATGTTACTTAATGCTTCACCGTATTGAATCATAAAGTCTTCTACTAAAGCATCTTTCTCCATTGCCATTGTGTGGGCATCACCCTCTACTTGGTTAAGCATTCTCCAGACTATAGGTAAGTTCTGGCGATTTGCAAGTTCAAGTTCAGCTTTGGATTCTGTGAAATGCTCTTTCAACCATACTTCTCCAAAGTTGAGATGGCTATATTCTTCTTTTACTACTCCTTCCGTGATTTTGCGGGCAAAAGCGTCGGCGACGGGGATGTAAATGTTATATGCTGCGATCGCAAAACATTCGATAATCAAAGACTGAATTAACAGACAAGTGACGACCTTGCCTTCCGCTGCTGCTGTTTGGAAATTCTGGTGTAATCCAGAGAAAAATTCCTTAGCAAATTGCAAATCTGGGGTAACATCCAAATTGCGTCCACAAGCTTCAAATCCTTTCTTGTGTCGGCTTTCCATCTTGGAGAGGCGAATCAATTCATCATGAGATTCTGGCAGCAGTTCGGC
The DNA here is from genome assembly GCF_002246015.1 of Nostoc sp. 'Peltigera membranacea cyanobiont' 210A. Classification (GTDB taxonomy): domain Bacteria; phylum Cyanobacteriota; class Cyanobacteriia; order Cyanobacteriales; family Nostocaceae; genus Nostoc. Next base: position 423,013 of record NZ_NOLJ01000004.1, on the reverse strand, counting down.
TAATGTGATGTAATTTTCATGGGCTTCTTGTTCCCCTTCAATCACGATCGCATTAATCCGGCTATAAGCATCTTTGTATGTTTCGCTCTTGAAATCTAATTCTTTAAATTGGTCTGCAAGCTGCTGCATGGTTATGTTTACTCCTGTAAACTTGAATTATTTGAAACCAGGATTCAATTTACCCTATGAACTGAGGGTAACAATCTCTGTGGTTTAATTTAACTTAACAAGTAGACTATGTTTATAGATTAATAGTTGCTGGGGGCAATGCTCTAGTACTAGCGAAATAAATGCTTTGCGGCTCAAGTTATGTCTAAACCAAACCCGAATGTGAAATCCGGTGATTTTTTGAGCCTAGTAATCTTACTGCTAGGGGCATTTATTGTTCTAATACCGCTGTTTGTGGTCTTTCTCACCTCCTTTGCACCAACGTCCGCCAGCCCAGAAAATTTGTTCAAAAATAACTGGTCTTTAGCAAATTACCGCGTTGCGTGGCAACAAGGAAAATTTTTGCTGGCGTTTGCTAATTCTACCTTGGTAGCGATCGCTGTGACGGCGTTTCAGATTGTCACTTCTGCTTTAGCTGGTTACGCCCTAGCACGATTGAAGTTTCGGGGACGCCAAGCACTGCTATTAGTCGTTTTAGCAACTTTAGTGATTCCCTTTCAGTTATTGGTGATTCCCATCTTTTTGGTATTGAAGTGGGGACACCTGATAAATACATACTGGGCGCTGATTTTACCCACTGCGGTTAGCGGATTTGGGATTTTCTTATTACGTCAGTATTTCCAGACAATTCCCGTAGAGTTAGAGGAAGCAGCAGCGATAGATGGGGCGAACCGACTGCAAATTTTGTGGCGGGTGATGTTACCTTTAGCCCGTCCGGCGTTGGTGACGCTGTTTTTGTTCACCTTCATCGGTGAGTGGAATGACTTGTTTAAGCCTCTAGTATTTACGACACGACCAGAATTAAGGACAGTACAACTAGCGTTGGCTGAGTTTCAGGAGCAGTTTACGAATAATTGGCCCTTGATGATGGCAGCAGTGACAATAGCGACAGTGCCAGTGATGGTATTATTTCTCATCGGTCAGCGTCAATTTCTTCAGGGTATTGCTGCAACGGGGATTAAGAATTAGTGGGGAAGGCGGTAAGTGGAAGCCCGATTTTAGTTACTAGACGAGACGCCAACTCGACAATAAATAATTTGAATTGGTATTACTTAAAAAATAGCTGTAAAGAAAATACCGCAGGAAAATTATGAACTTTTATGACACTGAGCGTAATCATTGCGAACTAAACTGAAGCAATAATTATACACATCCCGTCAGGAACAGAAAACACTCATGAGTTCTCAACAAGTCATAGATCCTCAAGTATTACAGCAGTTACAAGAAGAGATTCAGCAGAAAATGGATCAAAGCCTAGAAAACGCTGACTTACACTCAGTGCTTGAAAAATACGGCTTATTAGAATACAGAGTCTTGAGAATTCATTGGCAGTGTAATCTCGATCCCAATCAACTCAAATCTGATGATGCAGTTGATGAACAGGAACCCAATGCATTATTGGCACAAACTCCAACAGCTTCAATACCAGAAATTGTGTTAGTCAAAAAAGCATTGTGTATCCCTTGTCCATCAACTGGCAGCCCCTTGGGCTGCTACTGCTAAATAATTTAGTTTCTATATCAATACCTTCGCTATTTTTTGTAGGTTGGGTTTTGCTTCGCTCAACCCAACAAATCCAGCAGAAATGTTGGGTATCCTAAAGACGCGATAAATCGCCGTCTCTACGAAAGATTGATTATTGTAGAGACGGCAATTTATCGTGTCTCTTTTTCTAAAGAAATGTAAAGGGTATGAATGCGGTAATTGGATCGTTAGGAAGAATGTTTCATGTGATGTTAAAACACCTCAGAATCCCTCAACCCAGACCTTTATAATCCTTTACAAACAGCCTCTTAAATTTTTGATAACTAAATAAACCTAGATTACTGATTCAAATGTATAATACTGAAGTTTACTAAAGCTTGTCTACTGTGTAGCAATTGTTATTTTTTTCTTGAAAGAGGTGCAATATTAAGTATGAATAATCTTTCGTTCTGCGTTAAAGTTCTAGGAATTGCAATAGGTGGTGCGGTAGTTTTGTCCACGAACTCTGCTATTGCTCAAATTGAGCAGAACGGCAATTTACCTAATAATTATGGCGTTACAGTACAAGACAATATCAAAATAATTCCCGCTAGCGCCCAATATGAAACTAAACTATCTCGAAGTTTGAATGCATTGTGTATACCTTGCCCATCAACTGGCAAAGGATGGTGTAACTGCTAAATAATTTTATCTTTGGACTGCAAAGAGTTTATTCTAATGAATGTAAAAATACTAAACTTTGCTTTTTTGTAGTAGTTAATATACAGAGATCACATCAACGTTCTAACATAACTAATTAGCAAAAAGCAGTATTTTAGTAAACTCTGATTTTTTGAGCGCCAGTTATTTCATGTCTCAAACTAAAAGCAGTTGCCACTGGAAGTTAGGAATAGTGAGTACTTTAGTAATTGCTAGAGTGCTCATTTTTGCTGAGAGTTTTGCTCTAGCTCAAATTCAAAAAGATGCCACACTTGGATCTGAAAGTTCAATCATTACACCAAAGCTCATCGATGGTCAGCCTATAGACCAGATTGATGGTGGAGCAGTTCGTGGTACAACCTTGCTCCACAGCTTTGAAAAATTTTCTGTCTCTGCGGGAAGGACAGCCCATTTCAACAATGCAATCAATATTCAGAACATTATCAGTCGGGTGACAGGCAATTCTGTTTCTAATATAGATGGCATTCTCAAAGCTAACGGTACAGCCAACGTATTTCTGATTAATCCTAACGGCATTGTTTTTGGACTCAATGCTTCTTTAAATATTGGCGGTTCATTTGTGGCGAGTACGGCGAGTAGTTTGAACTTTGCTGATGGTACAAACTTTAGTGCTACATCTGGTCAAACTGCACCTCTACTTACAGAAAGTGTTCCTATAGGTTTACAATTCGGAACAAATGCTCAACCTATCCGCAATCAATCCCAAGCAAGTCCAAATAATGCAATTAATACCTTCGCACAAGGTGTTGGTCTACAGGTGCAGCAAGGTAAAACCATAGCACTTATAGGCGGTGATATAACGCTAGAGGGCGGAAATTTAACGGCAAGTGGGGGAAGAATTGAGTTAGGAAGCGTTGCTGGCAATAGTTTGGTCAGTCTGAATTCAACGAATCAAAGTTGGGCATTAGGATATGAAGGTGTTCAAAATTTTCAGAACATTCAACTAACCCAGCAAAGTCAGATTCCATCTACTCTAGATACCAGTGGCAAAGGTGGCGGTAATATCCACCTACAAGGACAGCGCGTACTAGTAAGTGACGGTTCACAAATTTTGGCTCTGACTCTGGGAGCGCAACCGGGAGGAAATTTAACAGTGAACGCTTCCGAGTCTGTAGAACTTGGACTAAATGCGTTCTTGTCTACTGGAACTTTCGACACTGGAAACTCTGCAAATATAAATATCACTACCAGAAAGTTGATTGTCAAAGATGGAGCGCAAGTCTTAATGTTCAATGTTGGTTCGGGATTGGCGGGGCAATTGACCATCAACGCCTCAGATTCCGTAGAACTAATCGCAGGCATCCCCATTTCTCCTTTGCCAGATGGTAGTGATCTAATATCCAGTGGATTATTTAGTGCAACTTTTGGCGCTCAAAATGCTGGCAGCATAATAATTAATACTGGAAAGTTACGTATTGAGGGAGGGGCAGCAATATCAACAAGTTCTGAGGGTATACTTGGGCGGTTTTCTAATCAATTGATACCAGCTACAGGAAATGGAGGAGATTTGATAGTGAACGCCTCTGAGTCCGTAGAATTAATTGGAACCTCAGCAAATGGTTCTAGGCTCAGTAGCTTGTTTGCTGGCACTCAAGGGCCTGGAAATGGCGGTAACTTGACCTTAACTACAGGGCGATTGATTATCAAAGATGGGGCGGCAATAACTGTGAGCAGTGAAGCTCGAAAGGGTGTTAACTATCAAGGGGGTGTACCCAACTTCGGTCTAGCAGGCGAACTCAATATAAGCGCTCGTTCTATCCTGCTGGATAAAGGAAAACTCACATCTAATAGTGAGTCAGGTAAGGGCGGTGACATTGGGGTACAGGTGCGGGACTCATTACTGATGCGTCGCAACAGTCAAATCTCTACTAATGCTGGAGGTGATAAAACTGGCGGTAATATTGCCATCAATGCACCTAATGGCTTTCTCGTCGCCGCTCCCTTCGGAAATAGCGATATTACCGCCAACGCCAACTTTGGTTCTGGTGGTAAAATTGCGATCGCCGCTAAGAATACCTTTGGGTTTGTGTCACGCACTCGTGCAGAGGTGGAGAGGCTCGATCCAAAAAGTATAAACCCGAATAACATACCAACAAGTGACATAACTGCATTTTCTCAGCAAAACCCTTCATTAAGTGGCACTGTACAAATCAACTCACCAGATGCTGACCCTAGTAAAGGATTAGTGGAACTACCTGTAAATCTGGTTGATGCTTCGCAGCAAATTGCTGCTGGTTGTAGTTCTGGTGGAGAAATAGGAAGAAGTTCATTTGTTACTACTGGGCGTGGAGGAATACAAGCCGATCCTACAGAGCCATTGATAGCTGATGATGCGGTGCTAGCAGATTGGATCGCACTCCCTCCAGAGAGTCATAATCGTGCTGAGGGTATTCAGAAAAGAGTGGTTATTCAGGCGCAGGGAAACACAGAAGAAAAATCACAGAAGGTTAATTCTGTTAATGAACCTACTCCAATTGTAGAAGCCCAAGGGTGGATTCTAGATGCCAATGGGAACGTGGTTCTGGTTGCTCAAGTACCCACTGCAACGCCCCATAACTCTTCGCTTGTCGCTACATCTTGCGGTGCTAATTAAAATTTGAGATTCTCAAACTTTTGTTGGTGCGTTGGCGTAGCCCATCGTAGATATCGCCTCTTTGCAATGAACTTTATACAAGCGATCGCTCTTTCCATTAAATCAGTGCGTTGGCGTAGATCGTCGTAGATATCGCTAATTCGCAATGAACTTTATATAAGCGATCGGCTTAATAAAGCCTGTGAGGTTATTCAAACTGTAAGCAGAGTGTGAGACTTGAGAACATATCAATTACTCGATTCTCTCTGAATGATAAACGCTCAGTAGCCAGATTCATCAATCCTTTAAAGAAATCCGGCAGAAATATATGAAGTTTTGTTACACGGTGCGTAATTATAACTAGTCAAACTGAAGTCATAATTATGGGAGTTCACAAGAGCTTTAGAAACCTAATGCTTTCATGCCACTCTAGATTCTGTATTCTTAATTCCTTCGTTATCAAACTGTACTAATCAAATACGCCTTATTTAGTACACCGCAAAATAATTTTACACATTTACCAGTCTGCAAGGAAAGTAAAAGTCATGGAACCTCAAACTTCACAGCAAACAGCCATTGATTCTGAATCATTGCAAAACTTACAAAAGGAAATCCAGCAAGAATTTATTAAAAACTTGAAGAAAGCTAATTTTGGGGAAATATTAGAAAAGTATGGTATTTCAGAAGAAAAAATACTAAAGTTTCAGTGCATTATTGACCTAAATAAAATTCAAGATAACAGTAATATTTCTGAGAAGCATAAAACTAAAGACTTTACAGAAAAAGCTCTGTTCCAGAGACCTAATAAGATAGTGGAATTAGATTGGTGTCCCCCAGAAGGTTTCTGTAGTTCACCGTAATAGTATTATCAACTTAACTGTTGTCGTATCAAATTATGAAAAAACTAAATAATACGATGATAATGGAAATTACATTTTTTTCGTAATTAATTGTATAAAATTACAATTTCATTATCTCTAATATGTATTATCAGCAGTTAAATTGATCAGAATATTTTCAGTTAGTTATTGCTTTCTTTGTCCCCTTGAATACGAGCTATTTGTAGAGGCACAAAAATCTTATGTCTCTATCGAAATGTTGTTTGCAAATAATGTTAAGTATCTGGTAGTTTTTAAAGGGATCAACATCTGATATGAGCAATCTTTGGGATTGGTGTCAAGGGCTAGGAGTTGCAATAGTTAGTTTAATGACTTTTTTTGCCAACTCTGCTATTGCCCAAATTACCCCGGATGGAACTCTACCTGAGAATTCTCGCATTATACCACAAGGCAACGTCACAATTATTGAAGGTGGAACCCTATCCCAAGATGGACACAATTTGTTCCACAGTTTTAAGGAGTTTTCCTTAATTAAGGATAGTACGGCTGACTTTCAATATTTTGGCAATGTTCAAAACATTATTAGTCGGGTAACTAGTAAGTCTATCTCTAGTATTGATGGCATCCTTAAAGTTAACGGCACAGCTAACCTCTTTTTAATTAATCCCAACGGAATTATTTTTGGCCCCAATGCTTCTTTACAAATTAGAGGTTCATTTGTAGCGAGTACGGCGAGTAGTCTGAACTTTGCTGATGGGACAAAGTTTAGTGCCAGCGATACCCAAACCGCACCCCTGTTGACAGTAAGTCTTCCCACTGGTTTACAATTCGGAGCAACTGCGGCTCCAATCCGAAATCAATCCCAAGCAAAGAATCCAGATGGCAATGGTAAAACAACTAATATCTTTGAGCGACCTGTTGGTCTACAAGTCGAGCCAGGCAAAACCTTAGCATTGATAGGCGGTGAAATAACGCTGGATGGCGGAAATTTAACAGCTGCATCGGGACGAATTGAGCTAGGAAGTGTCGCTAACAATAGTCTAGTCAGTCTGGAACCAATAAGCCAAGGCTGGAGTTTGGGATATGAAGATGTGCAAAATTTCCAAAATATTCGACTTATTCCGCGAACTGACGGTTCTGGAATTCCATCTCAGGTAGATGCTAGCGGTGAGAGTGGTGGTAGTATCCAGGTACAAGCAAAGTCCGTAGAACTGAGAGGTCATCGTATACGCTTGATAAGTCAAACTACAGGTGACAGAGGTGGTAAAGATATAACCATTAGTACTGATAAATTAATTGTTCAGGATGGCGCACAATTAGGCACTTCTACACGCGGCAAGGGCGTGGGGGGAAATTTGATTGTGAACGCTTCCGAATCTGTGGAACTGATTGGTGGCTATTCTATACCAAATAATTTTGTGTCCAGTGGTTTGTTTAGCGAAACTTTTGCTACCGCAAATGCAGGTGACATCACGATTAACACTAAGAGGTTGAGTATTCAAGCTGGGGCGCAGCTATCAGTAGCATCTACTGGAGAACGTTTACCCCCTCAATATAATGAACTTCAACCAGCAACAGGAAACGCAGGTGATTTAACTATCACAGCCTCTGAAGTCGAGCTAGTTGGAATGTCACCAACAAAGTTTCCCAGCAGTTTATGGGCTAGAACTCAAGGTTCCGGAAATGCAGGGAAAGTGACAATCGATACGGGAAAATTGATTATTCGAGATGGAGCTGCAATCAATCTGAGCAGTGAAATTCCAAAAAATGTCACTAACCCGGGGGATGCAAGTAAGTTAGGTTCCGCAGGTGAACTTAATATAACTGCTCACTCCATCCTGCTCGACGAAGGAACACTCACATCTACTAGTAAGTCGAGTCAGGGCGGTGATATTTTGCTACAGGTGCGGGACTTATTACTGATGCGCCGCAAGAGTCAAATATCCACTAATGCAGAGGGTGATAAAACTGGCGGTAATATCAGCATCAAAGCACCTAATGGCTTCCTCGTCGCCACTCCCTTCGGAAATAACGATATCACCGCCAACGGCTTCTCTGGCCCTGGTGGTAAAATCACAATCACCGCTAAGAACCTTTTTGGTTTTGTGCCTCGCACAGGTGCAGACGTAGAGAGGCTCGATCCAACAGGCGAAACAAACCCGAAGAACCTGGAAACAAGTGACATCACCGCGTTTTCTCAGCAAAACCCTTCATTAAATGGCACTGTACAAATTAACTCACCGGATGCTGACCCCAGTAAAGGATTAGTAGAACTACCCGTAAATCTGGTTGATGCTTCTCAGCAAATTGCTGCTAGTTGTAGTTCTGGTGGAAAAATAGCAAGAAATTCATTTATTACGACTGGACGTGGAGGACTAGTAGCCGATCCCACGGAGCCATTGATAGCTGATGATGCAGTATTGGCAGATTGGATCGCCCTCTCTCCAGAGAGCCAGAATGGTGCTGGCGGTATTCAGAAAAGAGCCGTTGTTCAGGCGCAGCGAAACACAGAAGAAAAATCACAGAAGGTTAATCCTGTCAATGAACCTACTCAAATTGTAGAAGCCCAAGGATGGGTAATCGATGCCAATGGGAACGTGGTTCTGGTTGCTCAAGTACCCACAGAATCGCCCCATAACTCCTCGCTCACCGCTACATCTTGCGCTGCTCATTAAAATCTGAGATATAGCGATATTTTGTAACTTTACGGTCAAGCGCAATACCTACCCCCTAACTCGTCTCCTGAATTTGCAAACGAACAGTGTGTTCAGTCGCACCACTAAGTTGCAATTCCATGATTTCACCACCCAGAGGTTCTAAGCAAGTGAGGAGCGATCGCAAGTTGGGTGTACTTGCGCCAGTATCTACATATAATCGATCTGCTAAATTACCGATCCGTTTCCAAGTCATGTACAATTTAGCGATCGTTTGTTCAATTTGCGATGCTTGATTTACCAAATCAGCAGCAATGCTCAAACAGCCGACTCTTTGCGCTTCTTCTAAGGCTGTTTCAATGTCAATATTCTCCTGTGTCAGCGCCTGAACTTGAGCCGCCCCTTTCAGATATTTCGCCAAGTTACGCGCTTCGGTAGTTACCTGTTTCAGGGTATCCACATCAGGATTGGCAGCTATTTCCTTTTGGATAAACTTTTGATGGGATTCTGGCAGTTTTTCCATTTCCTTCACCAGAGGGGCAATGTAGCGTGGGGGAAGGGTGTTATCTGCTGCTTTTTCTTTGACTGATTCGGGTAATAAATCTGAGGACATGGCTGTCCATTCATCGCTGAGTTGACGCACTTCTCGCCTAGTGATGCGATCGCCTTTTTGGGCGGCTTCACTCACCATCTGTTGCACTTCTGGGGATGCTTTGGAGGTTTCGACAAATGCCCGTTTACTGAAGTTATTCACAGATCCGGGGTCAAGTTTACCATCTTCAATTAGAGTATCGGCACTATTCGCCAGTTGAATCCAGGAGTATGCTTGACTTTTACTGATTTCCCGCTCTTTTAGCCATCGGAGAAAGCCAGTACCGCGTCCGTCACCACCCACTTTTTCTCTGTCGCGGATCGCCCGTAAAATTCGCCCCCGCCAGATTTCAGTTTGCAAATCAAAGCGATCGCATACCTGCCAAGCTATTTCTAGCTGCTGTTGAAAATCTGACTCTAGAATCTGCTCATCTTCTGGATCGGGCAGTTCAAAGCTGATATCGGCTGGCTGTAGTAAAGCAGCAGCAAGGTCGTTGATGGTGTCGGTATCTTGCACGATTGATGACTAACTAGTGGATGCGATCGGCTTATTATGCCACAATCTGTGGACTCATACTTAAGGGGGAGTACGGTATTTTGAGTTACAACAAAGATAGTAGGAAGGGGTAAACCACCTTTGTGAAGTCTTTAATTAATCAGAGACAATAAAAATAAAACGATGAACCAGGTAGACTACCTCCGCATTAGCTTAATCGATCGCTGCAATTTTCGTTGTCAGTACTGTATGCCAGAGGGAGTAGAACTGGACTATATTCTCAAGCAACAGTTATTGACTGATGAAGAACTACTCACCTTAATTCAAGAGGTATTTATTCCAGTAGGCTTTACCCGATTTCGTTTGACTGGTGGAGAACCCTTATTGCGTCCGCGTGTGGTGGATTTAGTCGGTGCGATCGCAACTTTACCCCAAACTCAAGACCTCTCAATGACGACCAACGGTTTTTTGCTGGCTCCGATGGCACAAAACCTTTACAATGCTGGTTTGCGACGAATTAATATTAGTCTTGACTCTCTCGATCCTGATATTTTTGACCAAATTATCGGTAATCAGGGGCGTTCTCGTTGGCAACAAGTTTGGCAGGGGATTCAAGCAGCCCATCAAGCCGGATTCGACCCCCTGAAGCTGAATGTGGTGGTGATTCCCGGCGTTAATGACCACGAAGTACTCGATTTAGCCGCCCTGACAATTGATAAACAGTGGCACGTTCGATTTATTGAATTTATGCCCATTGGTAATGTGCATTTATTTGGCGATCGCGGTTGGGTATCTTCAGCCGATTTACGAGAACGTATTCGCGATCGCTGGGGCTTGACAGAATCACAAGTTCGTGGTGCTGGCCCTGCTGATGTCTTTCAAATTCCTGGTGCGAAGGGGACACTGGGATTTATTAGTCAGATGTCAGAATGTTTTTGCGATCGTTGTAATCGGATGCGCCTAAGTGCTGATGGCTGGCTGCGTCCCTGTTTATTAAATGAAACTGGTCAAATAGATTTAAAAACGGCTTTGCGTTCTGGTGTCAGCACCGCTCAATTACAAGAGCAGGTTAGACATTTACTCGCAAATAAGCCAGAAATTAACTTTAAACAACGCGATTCTGGTAATTTAGGTACATACACCCGCACCATGTCGCAAATTGGCGGATAGTAATTGGTCATTTGCCCTTTGCAAATAACTAAGGACAAATGACTAAGGACAAATGACTATTACGCTTGTCGTGAGTAGTATTCCACCACAAGTAGTTCATTAACTTGTAGTGCCACCCATTCGCGCTCAATAACGCTGTTGACTTTACCAACCAACTTATTTTTGTCAAATTCCAAATGACTGGGGAGGTTGGCCAAACCGGGATATTGCAAGTTAGCTTCCACCAACTTCCGGGATTGTGCCCGATCTCTGACGGCAATTACTTCGCCAGGACGGCATTGGTAGCTGGCAATATTCACCACACGACCGTTAACAGTTACGTGACCGTGATTTACCAGTTGACGAGCTGCTGGGATAGTCGGGGCTATACCCAAGCGGAAAACGGTATTATCCAAGCGCATCTCTAGCAATTGCAGCAGCACTTGTCCGGTAGAACCAGTAACACGTCTGGCTTTCCGCACATAACGTAGCAATTGCTTTTCAGTCAAACCGTAGTTGAAGCGGAGCTTTTGCTTTTCCTCTAGACGGATAGCATATTCAGAGCGCTTCTTGCGGTTCTGGCCATGCATACCAGGTGGGTAAGCGCGTCTGGCACTTTTACGAGTTAATCCTGGTAAGTCGCCCAAGCGGCGGACAATTCTGAGGCGGGGCCCTCTATATCGGGACATGAGTTTCCTTAATCTAATCCTGTTTAAACTTTACCCAAACATTCCATTTTGACATTCCCCCGATTAAAAATCAGAGGATTCTTGGTTTTGTGAGGCTGCTTGCCTTGGTATGACGTATCCTACCAAAGTAGAGGCATCAACTTTTACGCCAGTTGCTTTAAGTCGGTACCGACATACTAGCTTCCAAGCCTGAATTCCGGCCTGTCACGCCGTACTTCTGCCAATAACTTTTTTGTGTTTATTTAGTTTTGTAGGCTACTCAATCATCAGATTGGTTTACGCAGTATTCTTACTCTGAAATACCTTTTACGTTGCCTACTTATCTTTCAAACAGCTATATTAACACAATTTTCGACATAATTAATTATGTCTATACTTTACTACCTCTGAAATTCTTGAATTACAGAGGATTTTTAAGATATTTGAGTTAGCATAACTTTGGGTGTTTGGAGAATGGCAATGTCAATGTCAATGAGCAAAAAAGTGGTTAGCAGAGTTAAGAACAAACAAGGCAGTTCCACCTCCAGGATTTTAACATTACCAGTTTTGGCTATAGCTGGATGTTTAACAATCTTGCCTAATGTGGCTGTTGCTGCCTCCTACAGGAATGATTATAGTGTCTGTGCGGGTCGCCTTTTGAGTGTGGGTGTAAACGCAGAAGCGGCATCAGAAGGTTGTGCAGCAGCATTGCGTCCAAAAGATTTGGCTGCTTGTGTGGTGAAAATTGATAAGGAAACCCAAATTGCTGCGACAGATGCGCTTTCTTCTTGTGGGAAGGCCCGGCGTCCTGAAGAGTTAGCAACCTGTGTAGTTGGTGTCAGCTTAAGTACTAAGGAAGAAGCTAATCCGACAGTTTTAGATTATTGTGGACGCAGTTTGTTACCCGTGCGCTTTGGTCAGTGTGTGGTTGGCTTGCGTAGTCAAATCGACTTTCCCGCTACTCAAGCGCTAGATACTTGTATTAGTGCTGATGATAGTGTTATCGGTGCTTCATCTTCGTCTACACCGCCAACGATAATTCCTGCGGGTTCAAGTCCAAGTTTAGAGACTACCCCATTTCCAAACCAACCAGTTGTTCCAACTCAACCAGTTGTTCCAACCCAACCGGGCACTAATTAGATTACAGTGCTTTGTGTAATTGATTGAAAATACAGGTTGAATATAGAGTGGCTATTTGCCAACCTGATTCAGGGACTACCAAAAAATAAATCATTCGATTTTAAATTTATAGCTTGGGTTTCGCTGTTGCTAAACCCAAGCTTGTATATTAAAAATAGTCAGATGGCGTTAGGCAATCACAGTAATATTTGCACTAGTAAGCGCTACCTGATTCGAGAACAGGGCTATCTGAACTTGTGCAGCGCTACCAATCCCATCTTTATCAAAGAATAGGTTCCCCGTAGATTGATCGTAGATAAAGCGATCGCCTGTTGTTGTGGCACTGGTACCAAGTCGGAACAAGCTAGGATTGAGCGTAGTATTTTGAGATTGACCCAGTGCGAATTCTGTACTGTAAATGAAGATAGTATCTTCTCCAACAGTAAAATCAGCGATCGTATCATAGCCTCCAGTACGGCTAGTAGCCAGGTTGAAGCCATCTCGCCCAGTTCCACCAGTCAATACATCTCGACCAATTCCACCAGTGAGTAGATCGTCACCTGCACCACCTAACAAGGTGTCATTACCTGAGTTACCAAAGAGGTTATCGTTGCCATCTCCTCCGCTCAAGATGTTAGCACCAGTATTTCCCGTCAGGATATTATCGAGGCTGTTACCAGTACCATTGATTGCCCCGCTTCCAGTCAGAGTCAAGTTCTCCAGGTTATTTCCCAACACCCAAGTAACCGAAGAATTGACTAAATCTATGCCTGCATCTAAGACTTCAATAACACTATCGTTCACGTTGTCTACGATATAAATATCATTGCCGACTCCACCAACAAGACTGTCAATTCCTGCACCTCCATTCAAGGTGTCATCGCCTGCACCGCCTAATAAGGTGTCATTACCTGAGTTACCAAAGAGACTATCATTGCCATCTCCTCCGCTCAAGATGTTAGCACCAGTATTTCCCGCCAAGATATTATTGAGGTTATTACCAGTACCATTGATTGCCCCGCTTCCAGTCAGGGTCAAGTTCTCTAGGTTATCTGCTAATACCCAAGTTACCGAAGACTTAACTAAATCTGTGCCTGCATTGGCGGATTCAATAATAATATCGTTCAGGTTATCTACGATGTAAGTGTCATTACCGATTCCACCAATCAGACTGTCAATCCCTGCACCTCCATCCAAGCTGTCATCACCGGAACCCCCCAACAAGGTGTCATTGCCTGCACCGCCCAATAAGGTGTCATTGGCATCTTCTCCGCTCAAGCTGTTAGCGCCAGTATTTCCCGTCAGGATGTTCTTAAGGCTGTTACCAGTACCATTGATTGCCCCGCTTCCAGTCAGGGTCAAGTTCTCTAGGTTATCTGCTAACACCCAAGTTACCGAAGACTTAACTAAATCTGTGCCTGCATTTAAGCCTTCTGTAATAGTATCGTTGAGGTTGTCTACGATGTAAGTGTCATTACCGATTCCACCAATCAGACTATCAGCTCCCGACCCTCCATCTAAGGTGTCATTACCTGCACCACCCAACAATGTGTCATTGCCGGAATCACCAAAGAGGTTATCGTTGCCAGCTTCTCCGCTCAAGCTGTTAGCGCCAGTATTTCCAATCAGGATATTATTAAGGCTGTTACCAGTACCATTGATTGCCCCACTTCCAATCAGGGTCAAGTTCTCCAGGTTATTTCCCAATACCCAACTCACTGAAGACTTGACTAAATCTGTGCCTGCATTGGCGGATTCAACAATAGTGTCACCAAGGCTGTCCACAACATAAGTGTCATTGCCTTTGCCACCGATGAGACTATCATCTCCTGTACCACCATCCAATAAATCATTTCCATCGCTGCCATCAAGGGTGTCATTATCACCTAGTCCAAGGAGTGTGTCATTGCCCTGCAATCCTGAGATGATATCCATATTCACCGTACCAGTCAGGTTATCTGCATTTGGAGTGCCATTAATCACATTGGTGGTGATTTGATTAATGGTCAAGTTGACGGTAGCAGTGCTAGTGCCTCCATGTCCATCACTTATGGTGTAAGTGAAGCTGTCTGAGCCAGAATAGTTTTGAGAAGGAGTATAAGTGTAAGTAGCATTACCGTTGTCAACTAAAGTTCCTTGGCTAGTTTGAGTGAAGCTAGTAATACTCAATACGTCAATGACATCCACATCTGTATCGTTGCTCAACAGAGTAGTAGCGTTAATGACAATAGGTGTGTTTTTGTTTGTGGTGATGCTGTCGTTAACAGCGACGGGCGCATCATTCACAGCCGTAATATTAATATTGCGGTTAACGACGGTACTATTAGCAATCCCATCACTAACTACAAAACTGACGGTACGAGGTGTAGTATTGGGGTTGTCGCTGCTGTTGGTATAAGTAAGAGAACGCAGCACGTTTTGATAATTCGCAACGCTGGAATTGCCAGTTAAGGTTAAGACACCTGTGCTGCTGTTGTAGCTGCCGGTAATCCCATTTTGGTCGGTGAAGGCGAGGGTATCTTCACCAAACACGAAACCACTGGTAATGCTGACGGTGGCACTAACTAGGTTAGCGGAGTCTACATCACTAACGGTGATGCCTGAGTCGATCGCTGTAATGGCGTTCTCAGTGTATATTAGGGCAGAGTTGGTGGCAATAGCAACGGGCGCATCATTCACCGCCGTAATATTAATATTGCGGGTAACGGCAGTACTATTAGCAGTCCCATCATTAACTAGAAAGCTGATGGTACGAGGTGTAGTAGTGGGGTTGTCGCTGCTGTTGGTATAAGTAATGGAACGCAGTGCAGTTTGATAGTTAGCAACGGTGGCACTGCCAGTTAAGGTTAAGACACCTGTGCTGCTGTTGTAGCTGCCGGTAATCCCATTTTGGTTGGTGAAGGCGATGGTATCTTCACTAGATAGGAAACCACTGGTAATGCTGACGGTGGCACTAACTAGGTTGAGGGAGTCTGCATCGCTGAGGGTGATGCCTGAGTCGATCGCTGTAATGGCGTTCTCGGTGTATATTAGGGCAGAGTTGGTGGCAGTAGCAACGGCAACATCATTCACCGCCGTAATATTAATATTGCGGGTAACGGCAGTACTATTAGCAGTGCCATCATTAACTAGAAAGCTGATGGTACGAGGTGTAGTAGTGGGGTTGTCACTGCTGTTGGTATAAGTAATGGAACGCAGTGCAGTTTGATAGTTAGCAACGGTGGCACTGCCAGTTAAGGTTAAGACACCTGTGCTGCTGTTGTAGCTGTCGGTAATCCCATTTTGGTTGGTGAAGGCGATGGTATCTTCACTAGATAGGAAACCATTGGTAATGCTGACGGTGGCACTAACTAGGTTGAGGGAGTCTACATCGCTAATAATGATGCCTGAGTCGATGGCTGTTGTGGCGTTCTCGGTGTATGCCAAAGCAGAGTTGGTGGCAATAGCAACGGGCGCATCATTCACCGCCGTAATATTAATATTGCGGGTAACGGCAGTACTATTAGCAGTGCCATCATTAACTAGAAAGCTGATGGTACGAGGTGTAGTATTGGGGTTGTCGCTGCTGTTGGTATAAGTAATGGAACGCAGTGCAGTTTGATAATTAGCAACGGTAGCACTGCCAGTTAAGGTTAAAACGCCTGTGCTGCTGTTGTAGCTGCCGGTAATCCCATTTTGGTTGGTGAAGGCGAGAATGTCTTGACCGGAGATGAAACTACTGGTAATGCTGATGATGGCATTAGCCAGGATGGGTGAGTCTACATCACTAATAATGATGCCTGAGTCGATGGCTGTTGTGGCGTTCTCGGTATATGCCAAAGCAGGGTTGGTGGCAGTAGTAACGGGTGCATCATTGACTGCCGTAATATTAATATTTCGGGTAAGGGCGATACTATCAGCAGTGCCATCATTGACGACAAAGCTGACGTTACGAGGTGTAGTAGTGGGGTTGTCACTGCTGTTGGTATAAGTAATGGAACGCAGTGCAGTTTGATAGTTAGCAATGGTAGCACTGCCAGTTAAGGTTAAAACGCCTGTGCTGCTGTTGTAGCTGCCGATAATCCCATTTTGGTTGGTGAAGGCGAGAATGTCTTGACCAGAGACGAAACTACTGGTAATGCTGACGGTGGCACTAACTAGGTTAGCGGAGTCTACATCACTAACGGTGATGCCTGAGTCGATGGCTGTTGTGGCGTTCTCGGTGTAGGCCAAGGCAGAGATAGAACCAGAGGTGATTACTGGGTTGTTGTAGCGTTGGGCATATATTCCATAGCCAGACCCGTCCTGACCAAGGCTAGTCCAGGAAATAACAAAGTCCCCATCGGCATCCATCGCTACTGTGGGTGTATTTTGATTGCTGTTGGTGTAAGTATTGATTTTGAATTCGCCCCCAACAGCGACCCCAGCACCGTTGTAGCGTTGGGCATATATCCCATTGCTAGACCCGTCTTGACCATAGCTATTCCAGGAAATAACAAAGTCCCCATCGGCATCCATCGCTACTGTGGGGTTATATTGATCGCTGTTGGTATAAGTATTGACTTTGAATTCGCCCCCAACAGCGACCCCAGCACTGTTGTAGCGTTGGGCATATATCCCCCAGCTAGACCCGTCTTGACCATAGCTATTCCAGGAAATAACAAAGTCCCCATCGGCATCCATCGCTACTGTGGGGTTATATTGAGTGCTGTTGGTGTAAGTATTGACTTTGAATTCGCCCCCAACAGCGACCCCAGCACTGTTGTAGCGTTGGGCATATATCCCGTTGCTAGACCCGTCCTGAGTATAGCTACTCCAGGAAATAACAAAGTCCCCATCGGCATCCATCGCTACTGTGGGGTTACTTTGATTGCTGTTGGTGTAAGTATTGATTTTGAATTCAGCCATGAAAAAACCTCTCTTAAAAACTAAAAATTTGATTTCAAAAATTACGCTGTGATTAGACAGATTCCTTAGTCATTAGGAATCACCGCACTAGGTCGCAACCAGTATTTCAACTCTGGTGCTGTAAATGCTTGGCGGATTTCTTTTCATTCTTGATTCAAAACCATCGGACGTTGCACACCAGAGAGAAACTGCACATCATAAAGTTCTTGACAATGGGTGGTGAACTTCAACATCCCCACCTGCTGCCCTAAATTCCTGGTTATTCTCTTCTGGGATAGTGCTGGTAGAGGTGACTAACATAAATAAGTTGAATTAAATTTCAAATTTTGTTGGGAAGATAAATAATGTTATGCTTTTGACTTGATTGATTACAAAAGCGCTTACACAAAACTAAATTCAGAGGTAGCAACAATCACTTTTCTACAAGTCAAATTAGTTGCCAATAAACAAACCTGTACCAGGAATAGCACCCAAAGGAATCACCCCGTAATAACAGGTCACACAGCTATAAAGCAAAGCTGAACCGTATCTGGCTTTGCAGACATTTTTAACTTAGTTATTTTAGAATCTCCCACTCGTAGTCCTTATGTGAGTGACTATCGTTATAATAATCACTTATCCAATAAAGAAAACCAGTATATATACTTGAGATAAATTTGGTCAGAATTTGATTGAAGAAGAATTCAGAATTCATTCTAAATTCTGTTGAATAAATAGCAATAAATAATATTTTGGGGTAACACAGATGTGCTACTCTGCTGATGATTATGATTCAAATAAATGAAAAACATGACAATACTCCTCTCCGTGTCGGAGAGGAGTTAGAAGATGTTTATTGAACTCACGTTACTGGATCGCCTTTGGGAATTTGGGATTTTGCACAATTTTGCTAGTCTTCTCTTTCACCAAAAGCCGTCTGTAAAACCACTGCAATACCACCGTCTTGGTGATATTTGTCTGCCCAGGCACGGATAACTTCATCTAATTCTTCCATAGCCTGATCCATTTTTTCTGGTAGAATATCAAGTTCTTCCAGCAAGCGCATGGCGTTTCGTCGCCGTTCTGCCCAATTTTTCATCATGCGGAAATACCGAGCGGTATCTTCCACGGTGATGTGTGTACGTTCTTCATCGTCTGTTGGGGTATAAGAAAGACGGGTAAGCGCGTAGAAAGGCATTCCCCAAGGAGAATCAATCCGTGTTACCGTTCCTGAGTAAAGCAGACGGCGCTTAATATGCTCACCCAAAGCTTCACTCAAAGGCATTTGGTGTTCGGGTGGCAAGTCTTCTTGCGATCGCTTGTGTAAAAACTCGATCAAATCCAGAAATTCAAAGGAGCTAACTAACTGAGCATCAGGTAAATTACTAGGCAGTTTCTGCTCAATTTGTCTTTTTTCTTCACTTGTCAGATTAGTACCAGGAACGCGCGATCGCCCCGGTTGCCAAGGATATTTTTCTAGCCAGACATAAGGCAATTGAATTAAATAGCGAGGTTCCTGAGAACCCAGCATTTTTAACAGTTTGCCTTCTGTTAGTGCCTGTCTGACTTCTTCTACAATAATTTTTACTCGTTTCGGCTCTAAGTGATGCAAGTGCCCTGTCATTCGCAGGTTTTGTCCCTGCTCTAGATAGGTCATGTAAATTGCACACTTTGCTGCTGTTGCGGCTGCGTCTAAGAATGCCCCATGCCTGTGCCCACTCGTCCGCATGGCACTAAAAGCCAGATAAAGCATGATCTGATCCATCGCACTGGGGTCAAGACGTTTGATCAGATCTATGTCGTTACTCATATTACAGACAATTGAATAGCACGTTTACACAATTTTTAATCGAATGAAAATAGGTAGTATACACCTGGCTGAAGGCTGTCTTTACTTCAAACTATATTAGTATGCGATAACGATGATATCGGTGGTAGCGCAAACTACCATTTTCGCATATTTCCTGGTAGAAAAGCAGAGTCGCTAGTTGTGACTATAACTGTCTTTGCATCTAACCGGAAAATTAGAGACACCACCAAATCTAGCTTAACGGCGGTTTATCTCCCAACAGTCAAATATGCTGCAATTAATCTCCAAAGCCTTTCAGATTTCTGGTCTTTTTCATATTTCAAGAGCAACAACGTCAAGCTACTTACACCTAATTATGGCACTATGCCGACTCAGAGTAAAAACTAGTTTGCGCGGTTAATCTTGGATATTTGTTACTAGAAAAAGATGCTTTTTTGCAGCTTTGGCGAATTATTTTTAGTACACAAATGACTAGAAATAATTGGGAATAGTCTCAAAACAAATCGCTTACCAGGTGTAGCCACATTTAGAGGTTGAGCTATACAGCTCTTTGTGAACTATCATCCCGTTCACAACCTCCAGTGATGTCTCGGCATTATCAGCCGTCGGTTTGAGGGAAAATAATAGACATCAAGTAGAGCAAACAATTCCAATTTCAAAATACCTGTTGTTTTTTCAAATATTGTTCCTTATCATATCACTTTTTTTTGGTTTTGAAATAAAATTATGCATTTTAAAGTTTATAAATTATGGCTATTTAAATATTTTATATTTTCCTTAAATCAAGATTTGATGATATTTTTATATCTACTTTTAAATCCAAGTTTTATTTATTCTTTTATATTGATTGTTAGACACAAAAAGCCGCGATTACTTCCGACTAAATCGCGTATGTATAAGGCTTTGTCGCTCGTGCTAATAACCGAAAGACTAGTTATTAGCTATATATATAATAAAACATCTTGGGTTAAATCTGATAATTATTTAGAGGTGGTTTTGGCATAAATTTATATTTCTTTCATGAAATAATTTTAAATTTTCATGATTTAACTAATTTATTGGCTACTTTCAAGTATGTTTTTACCTCGCTATTTTATATATTTGAGAGACTTAAATTACGTAGATACTTTGTTGCTATTAAAGCAGTACAATCCGTAGTAGGCTACGATAAAAGCTTCTTTTTATGGGTGTCTTGGCGATCGCAGATTAAGTTGACTAGTATAAAACGGCAGAAATAAAGATACCATCTTACGAAACACAATTAGTAAGTGGGTGTGAGATTTGTAGTGACTTAGTGCGGTCTGATAGACTTCCCCATTAGCGACAAATAAAACCGTTCGCGCAGCGTCTCCGTTAGGAGAAAGATAAGGACTTTAGCCTCACTACAAGACATTTCATGTAATTTACATTACTTAACATAAGTTAGTTTATTCTTGCCCGCCTACTTTGCCTCCCACGTTGAAAAAACAGGTAGTCCGACCGCCTAATATCAACAAAGTGCGTTTGGCTTGAAAAAACGAGTTACTCCAAACATTTCTGCGACTTCTCCATCTCTTAGTTCCAAAATGTGATGCAATGGTCTTAACTCCTTGCGAATCTTCTCTGTGAGCAAGTACTCGTGCTCAATTGCTGGAGTCAGTACTACTCATATTGCTTACATATACGTGTTTTCCCTAGCTGTATCAGGCTAAATCCCTAAAAATATATTACAAGTCGATTTATTCTGAATACTGCTTGCCGATCTATAAAGTGTTATCTGCACCCATACAGCATTCTGAAATCATTTGTAAAAACTTAAATCCCCGACTTCTTGGAAAAGTCGGGGATATTGTTTGTCACAGATGATTTAGAGAAGTTACAAGTGGGTGCATTAGCGTCAGGATTGATGCAGAGAGTAATGGGGAGTAAAGTAGCTCCCATCACCCTTAAGCTGATTGAACTCGCCATTTAATTCGTGGGACTAGAGGGTTTAACCTGATTTCGCATTGTTTCAAAGCTGAAAGCAGCCGCGCCAAAGGTTACAAATAACACTCCCAGAATTTGCACAATATCCAAATTTTCTTGAATGATTAACCCAGCGAAAATCACAGTTAGAACTGGGATGCTACCACCGATGAGCGCCGATCGCGAGGCACCTAGTTTACTAATACCAACATTATTGAGCAAATAACCTGCAAGGGTCAGCACACCCAAAATAAATGCGCTTAAAACCAATTCCAGCATTTTAGAGGGGTCAATTACTACCAAGTTCCAGCTGCTTGGCAAAGGTAGCATCAAACAGATAAAGCTCAACAACAGCATGGTAGTGAAGTTAATCAAAGTAAAAGTCACAGGATGCAGTTTGCTAGCACAGACTCGCGTCAGAATTATATAGGCAGCAAAAGCCACACCCGAAAGAATGGCGGTGCTGCTTCCCATTGAAGTATTACCGATACCGATGCTGGGAGAACCCCCTAAAACCAACAATTCACCGCAGCAAATCGCGGCGATCGCCGCGATGCGGAATAGAGTAGGGCGATCGCGAAACAGAAACCACGAAAATAGACCGCTAACCATTGGATAGATAAAGAACAGTGCGATCGCCATTCCGGTTGGGACTTGAGCGATCGCAATGTAGATTAGTACCTGAGATAAAAACAAAAAGCATCCACTCACAATTGACAACACCAAAATCTGCTTGGTAGCTGCATTAGCAGGCGTGGAATTTCCTCGGACTGAAGCAGACAAGGTTTCCAAGTCTTGCCACAGTCTGGGATGCAATATCGGAGACAAAAGTACCATCAGCGGTACGACTACCATAAACCGTAGCGTCAAAATTAACAGAGTATTGCCCAAAGTCGGCGGTAGCAATTGCTCTACCTCTAATACTCCAAAAATCTGGGAACCTTCATGGAAAATCACCTTGATGGCTACGTTGTAAAGCGACGATACCACTGCCGATAAGACAATCAAGAATAAACCGATTTGGAGTGTCGATAAGCCAGAAGAATTAGGCGATCGCGATTGTGGGGGTTTTGCTTCCGCCTGCGGTTCTGGCGCAGTGGTCGATGAGGATTCTGCTTTGCTTTGCGATACGTTCTTACGGCGGACAGAAAGTGGTTCAGTAGGAATCTTTAGAGAAGGTCGGATTGTTCTCGGCTGTAGTACAGCTGGGATCACAGGCTCTGATTTCGTTTCGTTTTCTGGCGATTCCTGATTGAGTACAGAAATTGGCTCGGTGGCATTGTCTTTTGATGGGGGAACTACAGCCGCAGTAGGTTCTGATGGCGTTTCCCTTGACGACAAATCCTTGCTGGGAGAAGAAATTGGATTTGCGGTGTTTTCTTTAACAATCGGCGGCTCTGATGTCGTTTCCCTTGACGACAAATCCTTGCTGGGAGAAGAAATTGGATTCGCGGTGTTTTCTTTAACAATCGGCGGCTCTGATGTCGTTTCCCTTGGTGAAAATTGATTGGAGATCGGGGAAATTGGCTCAAGGGAATTTCTTACTATTTCCTCAAACTCTGGCAGGGATGTATCAACAGAACTGTTTTTTTCTGGCTCCGTAAACTGCAAAACAGTAGGTATACCTGCTGTTGCTGATTTGCGTGAAGTTTCTTCTATAGTTTTTTCTAGTTCTCCATGCAGGCGGTTAACAAACTCCGCCAAAATCGTTTCCCCTTGCTGCTGCTGGCTATACATCCGTGACAACTGTTGGGAAAGATTACTTTGATAGTTCTTCAGCTCCTGTTGTAAGGAATTAAAGGTAACAGTAACGGTGTCATCCAGACTGTCAAACATATGTTCGACTTTTTCATTAATTTCACCTACTACATTGCTGCTGACTTCAGCAGACTTCAGCGCCGCTTGTTCGTAAGAATTGCCCTCTATGTTTTGATTAGCTAAAGTTGCCAGAGAGGATTGCAGTTGTGAAGATATATGCTTTGCCAGAACTTCTGCCAGTTGCCGAATTAACACTTGCTGCTCAGTAATTTGGCGCACTTGTTGTAAATGCTCTTTTTCCTCTACCAAGCTTTGAATCTCATCAGATAACCGATTTTTTTCTGACTGAAGCCGCTTTACGTCTTCTTGCAAGGCTCTGAGGACATTCTGCTGAAGATTTTCTAAGTCTTCAACTACAGCCCAAAGAGCATTTTCTGCTGCTCTAGATAGCTCCCCTCTGACTCTTGGGTTTTCTGGTTGCTTCTCGAATCGCCCCATTAGCTTCTAACCTCTAACACTTTGACGATAAAGCTGCTTCCCGTACACTTTATTGGCGGTCATCCTAATTTCCTGTATTTTGTCAGATAAATTAAAAATTTTAACAGCACTTCCGCATTTCAACGTAATTCTGTCATACTAGACACAAGTTAGCAAAGCATCTAAGTTTGCCACACAGCTTACTACACCGTGTTCTCTTCAGTATTGATAAGTATTTAACCATTAGATTTGGAATTTTGGTGAGGTAGCACCCGTCTTGGTGAGTCCACTTGCCGTCTTGGCGCTTTGCGTCGATGGCAAAGTGGCGAACCCGAAGGGCGATTCCCATAGTTAGCAACGCTAGAGCGTTTAAGGGATTGCCCAACCCGAAGGGATTTTGGATTGATCGCCACGCTTAGAAGTCCATTAAATAGAGACTTTTTTATTTTTGGTCAGTTTAATTTTCATAAATTATTTGCCAATGAAATTTTTACTTTTAAAGAAATCTCACTCCAAATAAATTATTTATTGTTTTGCTGCCAATAATAATTGTCAAAGATTCACAGATGCTTGTGCGTAGGCGACTCGTCGCTAGACATCCCCACCAAATTGTCTGACTTGCGAAACTAGCTGTAAATTTGTGTGGAATGTAACTGGTGTGACAGTTTATATCTCTAAAGGGAGATTAAAGTATCTTTCTGTGGAAATTCTAAGTTACGCTATCCCCTGCACAACATTCTAATGAATCAGCAGCAATTCTGCAAAAGCACGCTTTTTTTGGCGTTGTTGCAGTCTGGGTTTTGCTTTGAGTAAATTCCAATAGAGGAAAAGTTTGGAAAATATATATTAATAATTCTTAGAAGAATAAAATCTTGGCGATGCTGAAAATGGCAGCGCTAAGGGCAGCACTTACGGGGATTGTAATTAGCCATGCAGCAGCAATACCTTTTAGTGTTTGAAACTTAATCGACTTAATATTTTGCACTAGTCCAATACCAACTACACCACCGACGAGAGCGTGGGAGGTGGAGACTGGTAAACCTAGCCGAGAAGCGATGAGGATGGTGGTAGCAGTTGCCAGTTCGGCACAAAATCCACTACTAGGTTGCAAGGCAATAATGTTTTCGCCAATGGTAGCAATGACTTTTTTTCCCCAGACAGCTAAACCACCAACAATACCAGCACCACCAAGAATTAAAATCCAAAGCGGGATAGTTATACCATCGGTAGGTACGCTACCAGTGCGATTGATGTAAACGATCGCAGCTAAAGGAGCGATCGCATTTCCCACATCATTAGAACCATGAGCAAAGGCTACAAAGCAAGCGCTTAGTAGTTGGAATCGGGCGAATAATCTTTCTACGGGATTGGGGATTGGGGACTGGGGACTGGGGACTGGGAAACACTTCTTCAGTTTTTTGTAACTGTCGCCAACTAATGATTGTGAGTCCAACTGCTGCTACTGCACCGGTTAACAGGGGGATGTCGTAAGTAGGGATATTGAAACCAGTTTGCTCAATTACAAAATTGGTTAGCGGTTCAGTTAGCGATGGTAATACAATCACGCCGAAGACACCTAGCAGCAGAGTACTCAACCAGGGAATCCATTCTTGTAACTGGACTACTTGATTTGGTTGATCTAAAATCCAGTGCTTGATTTGACTATAAAATAAAGCAGCGATCGCACCACTAATTAACGGTGTCAAAATCCAGCCAATGGTGATCGAGCCAATTGATGACCAATCAATTGCATTTACTCCCAAAGCTACCCAACTAAATCCAGCGATCGCACCAACAACCGCATGAGAAGATGACACTGGTAAACCGCGTGATGTGGCAATTTGCAACCACACACCACAAGAAATTAGTACTGTTACCATCCCAGTTACGAATATTTGGGGTGTAGCTGCGAATAAGGCGGGATTAGCAATTTTCGTTGCGAGAGTTTCCGTTACCTCATGTCCAAACAACACAGCACCCGTAAACTCTAATACTCCAGCAATTATTAGTGCCTGTTTGAGGGTGACAGCCTTGGAACCTACAGAGGTTCCCATCGCATTAGCAACATCGTTTGCTCCGAGATTCCAAGCAACGTAGAAAGCTAGTAGAGCTACGAAAAGTAGGGTAATAAGCATTTTAGGGAGATGAGAGAAATGGGCAATACGGTTTGGATAAGGTTTTTTGATGACACGCCCTAGATTGTAGAGACGGCGATTTATCGCGTCTCTTGCCTTAACCGAACCGTATCGGGAGATGAGAAATTTCCTTTTACGGGTAAATTAAGATTTTATAAGTATCCGGTGTGGGTGCGATCGCAACTTCCACAGCTGCTGATAAATCTTTTAATGGATAGCGATCGCTAATCAATGCATTTACATCAATTCGCTGATTAAATACAATATCGGCTGATAAATTCTGAAGCCGATAAGATGAACTGTAACTACCTATCAAGTCAATTTCTCGACGGTAGAGGATATTCGGGTTGATGGGAATTTCCACTTCATCAGGGAATTCGGCGAAAAATAGGATTTTGCCACCTTTGCGGGTACTATCAAGCGCTTGAAAAAAGGCTTTCTCACTAGGTACAGCCAGCAAAGTTACATCAACACCTATTCCACCAGTTAAGGCAGATATTTTGGCGGGTAAATCGGGATCGCGAGCATCAAAAGCCGCCTCTGCACCGACACTTAAGGCTTTATCAATTCTAGAAGGTAGTAAATCAGTAGCGATCGCTTTTGCTCCGAAATACTTTACCAACATGATAAACATTAACCCAATTGGCCCAGCACCAGTAACTAACACAGTTTGTCCTGGGGCTATTTGAGCTTTTTTCACAGCTTTCAAGCAGCAATTAGTCGGTTCGACAAAACTCGCTTCTTCAAAACTGATGTTATCCGGGATGGGAATTAACCCACCATTTTCCACAATATGTCCAGGAACCTTGACATAATCGGCAAAACCGCCGCCACTGGCGTTAAAACCTGCGGTAGTGGAGATATTTTTGTAAACATCGCACATTGAGAAATTATCATTTAGACAGTAGGCGCAACGCATACAAGGGATGTGGTGCATCACCGCTACCCGTTGTCCAACTTGCCAACCTTTGACATTATTGCCTAATGCTGCGATCGTGCCGGCAGTTTCATGTCCAAAAATGCGCGGCGGTTCATACAGTGGATAACGAATTTTCTTAATATCTGACTGACACAATCCCACAACCTGCACCTGTACCAGCACTTCATCTGGTTCCAGAGTTGGAACTGGGATATCTTCGTAAGAAAGTTGATTAACGCCTCTAAATACCTGTGCTTTCACGTTGGTTTTTCCCCGCTCAACGATACTAGATGTAGCATTAGTGGTCAACGTTAAGCTATTTATTATCGGTTAACTTTACTTTGTTGTAACCCAAATCACGTTGCTTGCTTCCCCATTCGCAGAGCGTCCCGTAGAGATAGGGTACGCTCCGAATTCAAAATTCAATTCTTAGTCTTAGGCTTGGATGCAAGTACCTGAACCGATTTCCCATCTTGGAGAGCATCCGTAGGATTAGTAATTAACCTAACATTAGGGCTTAAACCAGAAACGACTTCAACTTCAGTACCATAATCTCGTCCAAGCTCTACGTTCTGGTATTTAACTTTCTTTTCCTTTGTTACAGTGGCTACTTGTATACCATCTGCATTAATCACTAAGGTATTAGCTGGTACTAATAAAGGTGGATTAGCACGTTCAGTCTTAAAAGTGACTTCAGCATACATCCCAGGACGCAACAGATTGTCTGAATTCTGTACTTCAATTTCAGTCAAAAGGGTATTAGAAGTAGCATCTAAAACATCAGCAGTCCGAATAACTTTACCAGAAAAAGATTTTTTCGGTAGCTCACGAACACGAACAAGCGCAGTTTGTCCAGTGTGAATTGATTGAACAAAAGCCTGGGGAACATTAATTCGGATACGTAAATTATTTGTCTGAGCAATCTTAAATAACCAGGAATTTCCACTATTATTATTACTTTCCGCAGAAATTAAAGCTCCAGTGTCTATGTTCCGAGCAGTAATTACACCCGCAAAAGGGGCAACAATTTGTTTGAATGTTTGTAAAGCAGTTATTCGTTGTAAATCTGATTTACTAACACTTTTACTTGCAATAAACGCATTAATGTTAGCCTTTTGGGAATTAATAGCTGCAAGAGCAGTATTTACACTTTCTTGATCTGAATTAACGCGAGCAAGTAAAGTATCTACATTAGCTCGACTTGCATTAAAAGCAGTTTGACGTTCATCAGCAGCTTGTGTAGTCACGGCTCCTTGCTTTTGAAGTAATTGCCAACGTTGCCAAGTTTGACGTGCTAATTCCAGGTTAGTGCGTGCTTCAGATAATTCCGCCTGTCTAGCTTTTAAATTGGCTTTTGTTTGAGAAAGATTACTTTGCTTTTGTGCTAAATCTGCCTGAACTTGAGCCAGATTTGCCTCAGATTTTGCCAATTCTGCACGAGCTTGCTGTACATCTTGGTCAGTTTCCGGTGCATCAATTATAGCTAGTAGCTGCCCCTTATTTACACGTTCGCCAATATCCACTAATTTTTTTTGTAAATAGCCACTGGTACGGGCATAAATTGTTGTTTCTTGGCTTGCTTGAATACTGCTAGGTAGAACTAATTCGGTGAAATTAGCAGCAAGTTTTGGTTTAACTACATTAACTGAAGAAACTTTTTTTGTTGTAGATTTAGCGAATGCATTTAATTCTGATCGCTGTTGTAAGCGAGGTATAATACCAAGTGCTAAAAGCCCAGTTACAACAAAAGTAGTCGTAGCAATAATGGTGATAAAATTGAAGCGACTTTTTTTATTAGTTGCCGCAATCGATGTGAGATCGGAATTATCAACTTGAGTATTTTCTTGAGTATCCATACTATAGAATTCTATTTGATTTATTGATTTATCGAAATTCTTTAATCTCCCCGACTTCTTAGAGAAGTCGGGGATCTGATTATTCACGAATAAGTTATCGATTAGCTACAGTTAATTTGATAGTAGAGGATAGTTCTTCCTCTAACTCTAAATTTTGGGGTTGTTTTCGGCGCAAAATACTGTAAATTACGGGTACAAAAATTAAAGTTGCCACTGTTGCTGCTAATAATCCACCAATTACAGCACGTCCTAAAGGAGCATTTTGTTCACCACCTTCTCCTAAACCAAGAGACATTGGTAACATCCCCATAATCATGGCCCCAGCAGTCATTAATACTGGGCGCAAACGGGTATAACCAGCAGATAAAGCCGCAGAAACTGCTTTTTCTCCTATTAGACGTTGCTCATTAGCAAAGGTGACGAGCAAAATACTATTGGCAGTAGCAACCCCAATACTCATAATTGCACCCATCAAAGAAGGTACGCTAAAAGTTGTATTAGTTACAAATAGTATCCAGACAATACCTGCTAAAGCATTTGGTAGTGCCATCATAATAATGAATGGATCAATCCAAGATTGAAAATTGACTACTATTAAGCAATAAACTAATCCAATAGCAAATATCAATCCTACTTCTAATCCTAGAAAAGATGAATTCATCGTTTCTACTTGGCCTTTTACCATAATTGAACTTCCCCGTGGTAACTTCTGCTGAAATTGCCCAACTATTTTATAAATATCGCTGGCTACACCACCTAAATCACGACCTTGAACATTGGCATAAATATTAAATACAGGCTGTACGTTGTAATGATTAACAACAGCAGGAGCTTTCCCACGTTGTACAATAGCAAGATTGCTTAAAAGTTGTGATGAGTTAGAACCGTTAGCAATAGGAGTATTCTGAATTTTTTCTAGTGAGTTAAGTTTATACTGGGGAACTTGTACTGCTATTGGATAACTGACTCCTTTGATAGGATCAAGCCAAAAATTGGGTGATGTTTGACCACTAGAACTTAATGATGTGAGTAGGTTATTGGCAACATCTCGTTGAGTTAAACCATTACGTTGTGCTTGAGAACGATCTACATTAATACGTAAGTCTGGGGCATCAACGACTTGATGTAAATGAACATCAACTGCTCCCGAAATTTGAGCTATTTGGGTTTTGATTTGTTTGGCAATCTTGTAATTATCTCGACGATTCTTAGCTGGGCCTATGACCTGAATATCAATAGGGGCTGGTAAACCGAAATTTAGAATTTGAGTTACTATATCCGCAGGTTGGAAAAAGAAGGTTAATTCAGGAAAATGGGCAGTTAATTTTTGGCGTAGTTGTCTAACATATTGCCAAGTTGAATGATGTTTACCTTCTTTAAGACCGACAAGAATTTCTCCATCACCTGCGCCGATGGTTGCTGTATCACTAAAAGCCAGGTTGACTCCACCTACAGGTAAACCAATATTGTCAAGAATAATTTCTAATTCTTCCTCAGGAATAACCCGACGAATCTGATTTTCAACTTGAGTAAACATCTGTTCTGTCTTTTCAAGTCGTGTTCCCGCAGGAGCGCGGACATGCAACCGAAACTGACCTGCATCTACTTGCGGGAAAAAGTCTTGACCGACAAAAGGTAGTAAAACTAAAGCGCTTACCCAAAAAGCACCAAACATCGCAAAAACTACACCGCGATAATTTAGAGCTTTGGCTAAAGTATTTCGATAGTTTTGGCGAAATTTCTCAAATTGGCGGTTAAACTGCTCATGAATTCGCCAGAAAATATCTTTTTTAGGAATTACATGACCATTACCGTTATTCCCTAAATTTTCATGTTCAGTATAAAGATGTAGTTCCTTCGCAAGCAAAAATTTTGCCAACATTGGTACTACTGTCCGCGACAGTAGATAGGAGGCAAGCATCGCAAAAACAACCGCCATTCCTAAAGGCATAAATAGCGATTGTGCTACTCCTGTTAAAAAGACAATTGGGATAAAAACAATACAGATTGCCAATGTTGAAACGAAAGCCGGAACAGCTATTTGTTGTGCGCCATCTAAAATAGCTTGTTGCAGAGGTTTTCCTTGTCCCAAATTCCGATGGATATTTTCAATTTCTACTGTGGCATCATCAACTAAAATTCCAACTGCTAGAGATAGACCTCCCAAGGTCATAATATTTAGAGTCTGTCCTATCAATCGCAGAGCAATGATAGAACAAAGAATTGATAAAGGTATGGAGATTGCCACAATTAAAGTGCTACGCCAACTGCCTAAGAATAATAAAATCATCGCCGCAGTTAAACAAGCTGCAATCAATCCTTCGATTAATACTCCGTGGATGGAAGCTTTAACAAATATAGATTGATCAAATAAGATTTCTAAATTTAATTCTTTGGGTAATGTAGCTTGAATTTTTGGTAGTCTTTCTTTGACTCTAGCTACAACATCTAAAGTTGAAGCACTACCACTTTTGAGAATAGTTAATAAACTAGAACGTCGCCCATCTCGACGAACAATATTATTCTGCACTGCAAAACCATCATGAACTTGGGCAACATCACGTATATAAATTACAGTGCCGTTAATTTGTTTAATAGGTAAATTATTTAACGCGTCTAAGACTTGGGGACTGCTATTAAGCCGAACACTATACTCGCGATCGCCTAATTTAGCATTCCCCCCAGGTAAGATAAGATTTTGGGCGCTGATTGCGGTTGTGACATCTGTAGCTGAAAGACCTTTGGCAAATAGTGCCTGCGGGTCAATATCTACCATAATTTGCCGAGGTTTACCTCCATAAGGTAATGGTACAGATGCACCTTGAACAGTCGCTAGCTGAGTCCGCAGAAAATTATTGCCGTTATCGTAAAGTTCTTGCTCTGATAGGGATGTGCTGCTAACACTTAGCTGAAGAATGGGCACATTAGAGGCATTGTAACGAATAATTAAAGGCGGTGTAATTCCTGGAGGTAAACCTCGGAGAATTGTTTGAGTATTAGAGGTAAGTTGAGCTACTGCTGCTTCAATTTTTGCTCCTGGCTGGAAGAAAACTTTAATGACGCTAACACCATTGAGTGATTGCGATTCGATGTGTTCAATATCATTAACAGTGGTTGTAAAAGAGCGTTCACTTGCTGTAACGATACGCTGTTCCATTTCTTCTGGTGAGACACCACTATAAGACCAAATTACACTGACAACGGGAATATTAATTTCTGGAAAAATGTCCGTTGCCATGCGTGTAATAGTAACTACTCCTAAGACAAAAATAAGTATGGAAGTAATTACAAAGGTGTAGGGACGACGAAGAGCAAGTTTAACAATCCACATTATTTTTTAGTTTAAATTATTCTTTCTTCTTCAATCAGGGCGATTTACACTAAAGGAAATTATTATTTAAATTTTAGTTATTCATTGCTAATTGCCAAATGAATATTTGCTGAATGCCTTCATTTGCAATCAGTTAGATTTAAAAGCATTAATAATTGTTAGTACGCTAAATCGATGGATTTACAGTATTTTATGTGAAATTATCTTTGCATACAGATGTGTAAAATGCAAGACCCTGTACCTCACCAAGACAAATATGTAATATTTCATACGTAATTGCGGTAGTACATTTTCAGGGTTTGTAGTCAGGACTTTAGTGCTTAGAAAAGTCTTCTTAAACTTGACAAAAGCTGATTTCTAGAGGTGAATTATAAACTCAGCTGATAAAAGTAGAGCCAAGGATCAACCGAAATCAGCTAGATAGCTAACCCTGGTAGAGGATTTGGTCATGGTTCATCAGACATATACAGCTGATGTCTTAGTTGTTGGTGGAGGAACTGGAGCGACTGCGGCTGCTATCCAAGCGGCGCGACGGGGAGCCAAAACCATTTTGGTGAGTGAATTTCCTTGGTTGGGAGGAATGCTAACTTCGGCTGGAGTGTCTGTACCCGATGGCAATGAATTAGAATCCTTTCAAACGGGGTTATGGGGTGCGTTCTTGCAGGAATTGCGACAACGACAGCCTGGAGGATTAGATAACAGTTGGGTAAGCTTTTTTAGTTACGATCCCCGGATTGGGGCAGAGATTTTTGCCGATTGGGTGCAGGAATTGCCCAATTTGCACTGGATTTCGGGACAAGTACCTTTAGAAGTCTTCCGACAAGGTGATTCGATTACTGGTGTGCGCTTTGCTGATTTTGCTGTCACAGCCAAGATTATTCTTGACGGTACAGAGTTAGGAGATTTATTAGCTTTAGCTGACATCCCTTACCGTTGGGGTTGGGAATTGCAATCTGAGTGGGGAGAACCCAGCGCCCCAGTGGCTTTTAACTCTTTAACCCAAACATATCCTGTGCAAGCGCCCACTTATGTAGTGATTATGCAGGACTTTGGTGAAGCGATGTCTACGACGGGCTACGCCTACGCACCAGAGATTCTGGCTGCGCCTAACTATAATCCATCGCAGTTTACAGGTGCTTGGGATGGCTATGGAGCCGAGACATTTTTAAATTATGGACGTTTGCCCGGTGGCCTGTTTATGATGAATTGGCCAATCTGTGGCAATGACTACGGCGAAGGGGTAGGGCGGTTGATAGAGTCAGATGTATCCAGGGGGGAATTCATCCAAGAATCTCGCTGGCATAGCCACAATTTTGCCCATTTCATCCAAAAACAGCTTGGTCGTCGCTATGGTTTAGCAGAAAAAGTATTTCCTCACGCCTCTACAGCTTTTGCACTGCATCCTTATTATCGGGAAAGCCGCCGCTTGGTGGGGCTAACTACTGTTCGAGAACAGGATATTTTGCCGATCGCAAAAGGTAGAGTTGCATCTATATTTAATGATGCAATCGCAGTTGGTAACTACGCCAATGACCATCATTATCCTGGTGTTCAATTCTCACTGCAACCTAAATCTATCCGCTGGGGAGGACGTTGGACTGGAACTCCTTTTACAATTCCCTACAGTAGTCTAATTCCAGCTACAACAGATGGTTTCTTGGTCTGTGAGAAGAATATTTCTGTCTCCCACATTGCTAATGGCGCTACCAGATTACAACCTGTGGTTATGGGAATTGGCCAAGCAGCAGGGATGGCGGCGGCGATATGTGTTGAATTAAACTGCCAGCCGAGGGATTTACCTATTAGAAAGCTGCAAACGGCTTTATTAGAAGATAATCGCTCAAAAGCGCTAATTATTCCTTTGTTTAATCTTCCCGCCAATCGTTCGGATTGGCGGCACTGGCAACTGTATTACTTAGATAACCCACAAGCCTATCCAGTTAGTGGCGATTGCCCTGACTCTACTTTTGACAAGGCATTAATTCAGGAAAGTAACTGTTTCAAAGGCATCTTTTACCGCTTGGAACAGCAGGAATATAGATTCACTGTCACAGCACCAGCCACATATCAAGGGCAAAGCTGGCAGCTTGTGACTTTGCGATCGCATATCGACGAGCAATTACGCGCTTATCCCCACGAACAATTAGTTACATTGTGGGGCCGTTACAATCACTCTGGCAATTGGTTATTAGTCGAACATTTAAACGGAGGGTAAGAAGAGTTTATTTTCAGTAAAACAGAATACTTTTTGATGAATTGTCCGGATATTAATCAAAAAGCTAAGTATCAGTGAAGTGGAGAGTTCCCAAATAGACATTTGCTATGCGTGCTGCCATTTCACTTTTAGTATCGAGTCTGGTGTTCGGCCCCTTAGCTTTTAACTGCCAAGCAATGGTCAATCACTTATCAACAGAGCTGCCTTCCACGCCTACTTCGGAACAGTGGCTCTCGGCGGCATCTGAACAAGCTTCAGATGATGCGCCACGTCATCGCGGTAGTGGGCGCAGAGAAGTGACACAAAAAGTCCGAAATATCTATGCTGTGGTTTAACTACTGTAGGGTAATACATCTTTTCCCAAAGGAACAGAATTACCAGAAAACAGGATGTTGTGCTAACATCTCTTACACACCTTTTCTGGCAGAGATATATACAGTTGACACACGAAAGTCTTCAGCGATCGCTTAGTATTTCAACTGCAAACTTTGTATATATAATAGTTGGTCTCAATCCTGCCGATCAAAACGCAAATCAAATTAAGTGCTTTGATCGATAGCATTCCCAACTCCTCAAAAGCTCTACAACTGTTGCTCATATTCGGTGGAAAGCTTTGCATCTCAATCCTCAACGGCTCTAGAAATAGATGTTACTTAGGCTATCAGTTAATCTAAAGTACATCTATCTAATTCAGACATTTTGCTTTTTGAGGAAATAGTCTTAAGGCAACTTCACTTTATTCCCCATCACTTTATTCCCCAATAGATTTTCTTCTCATACATTCAGTAGCTGATTATCTACATAAGCAAGTAACCGATCTTCGCTCTGACATCTGTTTAGCGTCCTTTGCCGAAGCATAAAATCCCTTTCGTTTCATTTCTTGCTTATCTAGCGTATGGATTCACATAAGTAGTATAGGTTTATTGCACTTGCTAACAAATCTACTATTCTTTACCTACTTTTGCTCCTTGGTTCGTTCTCCTCGTAGATGGCTCCCAACAAAATAAGTGTTAAGAAGGATCTGCCAGATCATCTTAGTCTTTTTAACTATTTTACACCCAAGGCCAGATGCAAAGTTTTGCATTTGGTCTTTTTAGATGAATTTTACTTAAAGAAAAGGGAGTGGGGAGCAGCACTTCTCTACGAGAGGCTGCGCTCAGTGACCAAGTAGAAGTTTCAGTAAGTTTTATCCCCTCTGCCCCTTGGCACCTCTGCCTCTTGTGCCCAATGCCCTTTTACACCGTTGTTTTCTTGCGGTTATTTTCTCTTCCCTGGATGCCGTTGAGGAACATTGGCACAAACTTCTCGATAAACGTCTGTGGATCTCGCTGCCAAGCCTTTTGTGCAGCCTGAATCCTAGTAAATTGCAATTCAGGTGCTAGCAAAGTCTGGGGTAAGCGTTCCATCAGGTATTGAGGACGTTGCCAAAGCGGCATGGTATTTGCCACTTCCATCAGGTTGGCAACTCGTCGTAGTTCTGCACCCAAGGTGATATCCATTCCCGATTCAAACGCGGCTTGTTCGATTGCGGTATATTTTCGCTTGGCTTGCTCTACCTTTTGCTGATGTTCTGGACTTTTACGCGCAATCTCTCCTAGCCAGCGATTACCCCAGCGGACGTGTCCTGCTTCCTCTGGGAGAATTTTTTCAATCGTTTCCCGAATCTTGATGTTTTCTTCTGTCTGCGGTGCTTGTTTAAGCGCGTGAATGTGGGCAGAGAAATACTCACAACCCCGCTTTTCGGTGACGTTAATTGCGGCAAGGGAAGAAATCACAAAATTTTCGAGGTATTGGACTGGATCTTGTTGTTCGCTATCGAGTAGGCGTTCAAATTCATTGATATATGAAGAACCGGGCGGCTTACTAATATCTGCTCCCAAATCAATCAACAAGTCAGTTAGCCACATGGCATGACGAGCTTCATCTGAGATGTGATGAGACAAATCCCGCACTAGTTCTCGCGGCTGTCCATTTAGTTGTTCAATTAGCTCTGTGAGGTCTTTGCAACTGCGTTGTTCGCTGTAACGATAGCGATTGAGAGTAATCAGATGGATTTCGCGATCGCATACCACCCGTTTTAATACATCTCTGGCACTCAAAACATTCTGAAATTTACGCGGGTAAGTAACTGTCATAAATTATGTAAATTTTTGTAAATCTTTATTTGATAGTAACTTAATTTTTGCGAGTGCTGTATTTGTGCCGCTCCAGCGAAAAAAAGAGTAAAAGTTACAAGAATTAATCACTTGAGTTGAACTTAAGTGTAAATAAAAGTAACGAATAAATGTTCAGTCTTGGGTAAAGTGTGTTTTTGAGGTCAGACCAATCTGAAGCTAGATGATTTTAGCTATCAAAAGTGGATTGGAGAGATTTTCCCCCAAAGCCGGAAAATTGTAGGCAAATAAAATATAAATTTTTGTAAAAAGTAGCTTATGTTACAGAATTTTTGTTATATTAGTTTTGTAAGAAAAGAAAAATTATATATTCACGAAATAGAGAGGACTATGGTTATGTCTATTGCAGATAAATCTCGTGCATTAATGGTGCGTGAACATCAACAAGTCAAGAATCGCCAACAATCAATGCTGATGCGTGCGGCACAAGAACTAGGTCTTCCGGAAGAAGTATCTCACTACTGGAACCCAATTCAAGGGAAGGTAGATGCTAGCAGTCGGATGATTTATGGCCCCAGCCATGCTTCTATGAGCTAAGTTTCAGGAGTCATAAGTTGGATTTTTTGAGTGAATGTCTGAACTGATAAATCTGAAAAAAAAAAGCCACCCTCTACTTTAGGGTGGCAAAACCTATTACTTTTTAGTTAGATACGACTCTTAATTAAGCATCGTAGTAGAGGTAAAACTCGTAGGGATGAGGACGCAGTTGCAACTGCTTGGCTTCGTTAAGCTTGTAGTCAATCCAATTTTCGATAAAGTCTTCCGTGAATACGCCTGATTCTGTCAAGAAAGCGTGATCGTTTTCTAGTGCTTGCAATGCCAGTTCTAAAGAACTTGGAGTTGAGGGAACCTTTGCAAGCTCCTCTGGAGAGAGTTCATAGATATTCTTATCTAAAGGTTCACCAGGATGGATTTTGTTCTTGATGCCATCGATACCAGCACAAAGCATTGCAGCAAATGCCAAGTAGGGGTTAGATGTAGCATCTGGACAACGGAATTCCAAACGTTTTGCTTTGGGGTTCTTACCAGATAGAGGAATACGGATAGAAGCAGAACGGTTTCCTTCGGAGTAAGCCAAGTTAACAGGAGCTTCATAACCAGGCACTAAGCGCTTGTATGAGTTGGTGCTAGGGTTGGTAATTGCCAACAGCGCTGGTGCGTGTTTGAGAAGACCACCAATATAGTACAATGCCATATCGCTCAAACCGGCATACTTATCACCTGCAAACAGAGGTTGGCCGTCTCTCCAGATGGACTGGTGACAGTGCATTCCCGAACCGTTATCGCCAAAAATCGGTTTTGGCATGAAGGTGACGGTTTTGCCGTATTTCTTGGCAACATTCTTGATGACATATTTGTAAATCATCAACCAGTCAGCCGCTTCGATCAACTTACCAAAACGGAAACCTAGTTCGCACTGACCACCAGTAGCAACTTCATGGTGATGCTTTTCAATGGGCACACCTAATTCTGCCATTGTCAACAGCATCTCTGTACGGATATCTTGGAAAGAATCCGTTGGTGCGACTGGGAAGTAACCTTCTTTGAAGCGTGGTTTGTAACCCAAGTTGGGTTTTTCATCTGTACCGGCTTTACCGGAATTCCAAGCACCTTCTTCGGAGTCTAAGAAGTAGTAGCCTTCGTTAGCAGTTTGGGCAAACCTAGCATTATCAAAGATAAAGAACTCAGCTTCAGGGCCAAAGAAGGCTGTATCACCAATGCCACTGGAAACCAAGTAATCTATTGCTTTTTGGGCAATAACGCGTGGGCAACGGTTGTAGGGTTCACCCGTGCGGGGGTCTTTAATACTACAAATTATACTTAGCGTTGGCTCTTTCATGAATGGGTCGAACCAAGCAGTGTTGGGGTCGAGTACCATCGTCATGTCCGATTCGTTGATCGCTTTCCAACCCCGGATGCTGGAACCATCAAAAGGCACGCCATCAGTGAATGCAGTCTCATCGATTTGGTTTTGGTACAGTGTGAGGTGCTGCCAAGTCCCTACTGTATCGATGAATTTGAGATCAATTAGCTGAATTTTTTCATCTTGAATTCTCTTCAAGAGTTCTTGTGGTGTTGTCATTCTTACTCCTTCTCTACCAATTTCCTAAAGTAAACCAGAATCTTACATTGCATCCTAACCCTGCTGATCTCAATCAGGCCGTGACACACCAGAAATATCTTAAATACTAGACATTAGCGGATTTTGTAGCTTGTACTACAGATATCTGGATTATCAGGTTATATTAACCTTTCGGCGATCATGTGTACAAAACTGGAAAGTTCATCATATAGGGGTCAACTTTGACATAAAATCCTTATGTAGTGGATAGATTGTTTTTGTGCCGAATCTATTTTTAATAGCACAAAAATTTACTGGTGCATAAGTGCAGCCAAATAAATATCAAACCATAAATAGCAATGATTGGGAGAAGAAGGAATGCGCGATGCGGTAACAAGTTTAATTAAGAATTATGACTTAGCTGGTCGGTATTTTGACCGGAATGCGATCGATAGCCTGAAGTCTTACTTTGATAGTGGTACAGCAAGAGTACAAGCGGCAGCGGCAATCAATTCTAATGCGGCTGCACTTGTCAAGCAAGCTGGTTTAAAGTTATTTGAAGAACTGCCAGAATTGATTCGTCCTGGTGGAAATTCTTATACAACTCGTCGTTATGCGGCTTGTTTACGGGATATGGACTACTACCTGCGCTACGCCACCTATGCGCTAGTTGCGGGGAACACAAATGTATTGGATGAACGAGTGCTACAAGGGCTACGGGAAACTTACAATTCTCTAGGAGTGCCTATTGGGCCTACAGTTCGCGGTATCCAAATTCTCAAGGATCTGATTAAGGAACAAGTAGCAGCCGCAGGTGTGGTTAATACTGCTTTTGTGGATGAACCATTTGATCACATCACACGCGAGTTGAGCGAGATAGATATTTAGATTTTAAGCAGGCAAGGTGTCTGCCCCGACATAAACTTAAATAGCGATCGCACTTTTGTCTGTATTGGGAAAGAGCGATCGCTTTTTTGTGAACTCTAGACGTTGAGAAGGGCTTTATTCAAGCTTTTGCCCGCAACTAGAAAGGATTATCAGATGGATAAGCTAGCTCGGTATCGTGAAATTATTCGTCAGTTGATATTTGACTATGCTAGTCACAAGCCTGCTAACGGTCAGATAGAGACAGAAGCAGTCATTGACTCGGAGCGAGACCACTACGAAGTGTTACATATCGGTTGGGATGGCGTGCGCCGCGTACACGGTTCGGTGGTACATATAGATATTATTAATAATAAAGTGTGGATTCAATATGATGGTACTTCCCAGCCAGTTGCAGAGGCATTATTAGAAGCGGGTATTTTGCGCGAAGATATTGTATTAAGTTTCCATCCTGCTGAACTATGGCAATACACGGATTTTGCTGTATATTAATTATTTTTAACTACTCAAGTTATCGTGCTTTGGCTTTAATCTTACCAGGAGAGTCTAGTTAATTGGCGAAACAGCGACTCGACACACTATTAGTAGAATTAAATTTATGTTCTTCTCGCGCCTTAGCACAACGGCTAATTCAGGCGGGAGAAGTTACTGTTAATCAGCAATTAGTTGATAAACCTGGTACTGAAGTTGATATTGCAGCTCAAATAAATATTAAAGAGCGATCGCCTTTTGTTTCTAGAGGCGGTGAAAAACTCTCCAAAGCTTTGTCAGTATTTGCCATTCCTGTAGCAGAGCGAATTTGTTTAGATGGTGGGATTTCTACTGGTGGTTTTACTGATTGTCTCTTGCAAGCTGGAGCAACAAAAGTTTACGGTATTGATGTCGGTTACGGACAAGTTGACTGGCGGTTGCGAAACGATCCGCGGGTGATTTTGCGGGAACGCACCAATTTACGGCAACTGCGACCAGATGAGTTATATGGTGCAAATGACCCGATTCCTGATTTGGCGGTGGTTGATGTATCGTTTATTTCTTTAAATAAGATTCTGCCTGCTTTGTGGCAACTAACTCAAGCTAACCGAGAAGCTGTATTGTTAGTCAAGCCACAGTTTGAAGTCGGCAGATCCCGTGTGGGTAAAAAAGGTGTTGTGCGCGATCCAAACGACCAAGCTGATGCCATTTTCCAGGTTTTGCAAGCTGCCCACGAATTAGGATGGAAATACAAAGGCTTAACTTGGTCGCCGATCACTGGCCCAGCTGGGAATATCGAATATCTGCTGTGGTTGGGAATGGACAGTGAAATACCACCACTTAATTTAGAAGCAATTAAGCTAATAACGCAATCAGCAACAACTGATTTACGGAAAAATTAAACGTCGTAGATCAAACATTCTACGGAAGCTGGATGGCGATCGCAATAATTTTCCAAAGAGGTTTTGTTTGGTTTTGCTTGTTGTTGATGAGCTTTCTCAGCTTGTAATTCTTCCACAATGTCCCAAGCTACAGCACAACCAGCAGAATCGCTCCCATCAAGCTCACAAGTTGTCCGGGCTTCAGTAATGGCTTCAGTAATGGCTTCTTCAAGATTTGCTGCCTTAGCAGTTTCAAATTTTAGGGTAGTTGTCACGATCGTTTCACCTTTAATTTACGCAGATAGATATTAGGAAATAGGGAATCGTTTTATTTCCTATAACCTGTTCCCTCAATCTTGCATCCCAAATTCGGAATGTCAGTCAATTGTCAGAGGAGTTTGATAGAAGTTGATAAACACTTATAAACGGTAACAAAGGCTTAATAAATCTTATTTATTCTCAATATTTTATGCCTAACTCTTGTCGCAGACGATACAGAATTGTATTTTGGTCAACTTGAGATAAAATTTCTTGAATGACACTGCTAGCGCCTAATTGTCCCCAAGTGCAGCCTTTTTCGAGATACACTTGAGCGGCTTTGCCAACAGAGTACGCACCATAGCCGGCGATACCAGCTTGAGCGATCGCACTGCCAGCAAAAGCAGTAATATTACTGGGATTATCACCACTGGTTATTGCTGCCGTACTTTTACTTAAACCCAAAATAAAACTACTACCTAGTTCTCCCAGTAATAAACCACCAGAACTAAATAAAATCGTTTTTAAAATTTTTCCGGCTTCATAGCCAGTCATCGGCAAACCATATAATCTAGCGAGGGCGCGAATTAAAGCTAAATCGGCAACAGTTCCGCCAAGGATATCTAAAAAGGCGATGGGATTGAGCATTACTGCCAAGGCTTTGTATTTGGTAAATTGCCAAATAATTTCTTCGGCTTCCTTTTCGCGTAAATCGATGGTTTTTTGAGCGATCGCGGCTTCTGCATCCCGTGCTTGGATGAGTGCATTTAAAGCCAGAAGCGATCGCCCTTCCCGATTGAGAATATTCAGAATTATCTCTTTGAGTTCGTCTACTTGCGGTGCTGGTGTTTCCCATTCATAAGTTACACGCCCATCAGGCCATTCAACCCGGACTTCCATTGCTGCTGGTTCCGCTGCCACCATCACAATTTCATCAGGTAGTAGGGGCTTCGCTTCAGGATGTCCGGCACCCAGTTGTTGTAAATTTTGGTAAATTGCTCCTTGGTCTGTATCTGGGTAAAGGTCTATTTTGTTAAACACTAAAATCAGGGGTTTTTGCGATCGCCTTAATTGCAGCAGCGCTTGATACTCAGTACGAGTGATATCACCAGACACGACAAACAAAATCAAATCTGCCTGATGTACTACTTCTCGTGCCATATCCGCCCGTGACTCCCCCTCAATTTCATCTAATCCAGGGGTATCAATTAACTCTACTAGTACCTTATCACTAGGCTGCCACCGCACGGAACGGGGCCATTGAGTGACACCATTCAGGGGCCCAGTTTGCAAAATCTTGTCTCCCAACAAGGCATTTAAAACTGCTGACTTTCCCCGACTCACCAAACCAAAGACAGCAATTCTAATGACGTTTGAATCCAGCTTGTTGAGTGTGGCATTCAAAGCTTCCAATTCTGGTTTCATCAAACCTACCAATTCTGGGTTAGATGAAAGCTGTCCTGACTTACGAAGATATCCATACCAAGAAAGCGCTTGTCTGAGACTGGCGCGGGCACGATTTAAGTGAGTTTCTTGCAGATTACGATAAACCGACATAATATCTTATATCCCTAAGTTATTGGACTAATAATCTATATATAGGACATAAAAAGTCTCTAACTTTATGAGGTCAGAGATTAGGTGTTTTATAAATCTTAAGAAAGATGTAACTAATGGATAGCTCCAAAGAGAGACTAACGCCAAAATCTACACTTAGATCGGAGGCGGATTGGCTCCCGGCTTTGTTCAGTTTTAGTCGGCTTTGAAATCCTCTTATGTGACTCTCTTCTCTACAAGAGGCTGCCCCAACATCACGTTACGCGTAGCTTGCTTCCCTGTAAGGGTACAATTTTGAAATTTTAATTTTGAATTATCAATCTGGGTATCCTAAGAAAGACAAGGTTAGATAATATAGGCGAAGGAAAAAACTTTATAACTTATGTATGAGTAGAGAAAAAAGCTATAATTTCTACCACAAAAACTGATTGAACAATTAGCCATCTCATTCCATAAAAAGAAGAGTGCTGAGTTCCGTTAGCGCTGAGTGCGGTCAATCAATGAAGAGAAAGGCTGGTCTACACCCTCATCCCAATTTTGCGATGCCTGCGGTAAATGCTCGCCTACGCAGTTCGTGAGAACCTTGATTGAGCAAATTTTCCCATAAGTGCAGCCTGAAATTTTGGACTTATAGGAGCAGTCTTTTTCAGATTAAGACATAAATACTAATTATATAAGAATTTGAGGAACAGCCATGCAAGGAAATGAGCGGGAAAAAATACGCCATCTGTTGGTCATCCAAGACCTGGAAGGGCGGCGAACTGTCCCCTTGCGAGAGACTACTTATTCTCTGGGGCGGCATCCTGCAAACACTATTGTCTTGGCTTCCCGATCGGTATCAATGCAACATGCAATTTTATTGCGAGTAACTGTTCCAGAAACTGACCAATATGGCTTCCAAATTATTGATGGTAACTATAAGGGGAAAGGAAGTACTAATGGCTTATTTGTAAATGGCACTAAATGCTTTTCTCATAATCTTAGGCATGGAGATATCATTGCTTTTGGCAGTAATAAAGCTCAGGCTAAATATTATGCTATTTCCAATATTTCCGAACAAGCATTTTCTGAATCTTTTGATGTTGAAGACTTATCGGGTTTTTTATCAGAGCAAGCCAGTCCTGCCAATCCGTTTCAAACCTTAGCCATCGATCCCAGCTTTGAAGCAGCTAGTGAGTCTGCTCTAGCTCGCCTAGCATCTTTTCCTGAACTCATCCCCAATCCAATTATTGAGATGGATTTCGAGGG
Source organism: Nostoc sp. 'Peltigera membranacea cyanobiont' 210A (assembly GCF_002246015.1). GTDB lineage: Bacteria > Cyanobacteriota > Cyanobacteriia > Cyanobacteriales > Nostocaceae > Nostoc. The sequence continues at coordinate 379,705 of NZ_NOLJ01000004.1, read as the reverse complement.
AAGAATTACATATCTCAATCCAGCCGCAGCTATCAAGTTTCCTAATCTTAGGAAAGTTGGGACAGAACACCCGATCTTAACGGGACTCTTGATTGGAGTTAACAATCTAGAAAAAAATTCTTTTGTGCGGGAGGTGGAAGTAGGCACAGAAGTTTTTGAACAATCCGTACTCTATCTTCCTGAAAGTGATTTAATTAGAACTTTTATTATTAGAGATATTACAGAGCAAAAGCAAGCTACAGCCGAACTGCGCCAGCGCGATCGCTTGCTACAAGCAGTTGCAGAAGCTGCCAATTATTTGCTGGGAGAAATGAATTACGAAACTGGTATCGATCTAGCTCTAGCTGTACTGGGTGAAGCTGCCAAGGCAGATCGTGCCTATCTCTTTCAGAACCATCTTCACCCTATTACAGAGGAAATGGCAGTCAGCCTAAGGTTTGAATGGACACAATCTTCTATTAAATCTACCCACCACCATTGGCAGAATCAGCCTTATCAAGCTTCTGGATTAGCCCGTTGGTATACAGTTCTCTCTAGCGGCCAGTCAATTAACGGCATCACTCAAAAATTTCCTGTCGCCGAACAAGAATTCCTGATTCGAGATGGCATTAAATCTCTTCTCTTGGTGCCTCTTCGCTTGGATAATGATTTCTGGGGGTATCTTGGCTTGGCAGACTGCACCTTTGAGCGTCATTGGTCAAAGCATGAAGAATCTACTCTTTTGACCATGGCCGCCAGTATTATGGGTGCGCGGCAGCGTCAGCAAGTGGAAGAAAAGATTCGTTATCAAGCCCTCCATGACATGCTGACAGGGTTGCCCAATCGTCTACTATTTAATGAGCTGCTCAGTAAAACTCTGCCCAACGCCACTCGCAATGGCGAAAGTTTAGCTGTGATTTTTCTCGATTTGGATCGCTTCAAGGTCATTAATGATACTCTGGGGCATACTCTCGGAGACCAATTGTTACAAAGCGTCTCTCAAAGATTAAAAGACTCACTCAGAGGTGGAGACACTGTAGCCCGTTGGGGAGGCGATGAATTTACTATTTTACTCCCACGAGTCAATGATATTGAAGAGGTAACTTTGGTGGCAGAGAGAATCTTACAAGCCTTAGAGGATGCTTTTCATCTCCAAGAGCATGAACTTTATGTAACTGCTAGCCTCGGTATTGCCTTACTTGATAGCAACAGCCCTGACACCGAAACACTAATCCAGCACGCAGATGCTGCTCTGTACTACGCCAAAGACAAAGGGCGGAATAACTACCAATTTTACAGTGTCTCCCTGAGTGCTAAAAATCCTGAACTCCTGACTTTAGAAAAGAGCTTGCGCTATGCCCTAGAACGCAATGAATTTACGCTTTACTATCAGCCTCGTGTGAACATTGCCACAGGAGAAATTACTAGTATGGAGGCTCTGTTGCGTTGGCAGCACCCAGAGATGGGATTGGTCGCCCCCAGTGTATTCATTCCCCTGGTCGAAGAAAGTGGATTAATTGTCCCCATCGGTGAATGGACTCTACAGACGGCCTGTAGCCAAAATAAAGCATGGCAAGATGCTGGATTGGCACCGATTAAGATCGCTGTCAATCTTTCTCTGAAGCAGTTCCGCCAACCCAAATTGGTAGAAACTATAGCTAGGATTTTACAACAAACAGGTCTGGAAGCCTGCTTTTTAGAATTAGAAATTATGGAAACCACAGCGATTGAAGACTTAGATTTTACCAGAAGGGTGTTAGAGGAGCTAAAACAAATGGGTATTTACATCTCCATTGATGACTTTGGTACGGGTCATTCTTCGCTCTCGCGCCTACAGCTTTTGCCACTCCACAATCTGAAAATAGATAAATCTTTCATTCAATATTTGACACAGGATGCCAAAGTAGCTCATATTATCCAGGCCATAGTTACCTTGGGACACAGCTTGGGATTAAAGTTAACAGCCGAAGGGGTGGAAAAAGAAGAGGAATTGGAATTCTTGAAATCTATCAACTGCGAGGAGGTACAGGGCTTTTTATTCTACCGCCCACTTTCTGCACAGAAAGCAACAGAAGTCCTCGAAAGCAAACAGACCAACGCTCTAGTACAGTGAAAACTCTTTGTACCAGTGAGGATACAATAACATTCATTGTCCTGCTGCCGACCTTTTTCGTCCTATGCTACCAGTCATATATTCCGACGAATTTTTAGATCACAAGACTGGAAAATACCATCCCGAAAAACCAGAACGTTTAAGTGCGATCGCAAATGCCCTAAAAGCAGCTACATTTGCAGATCAAATCACTTGGCACTTCCCTACACCAGCATCAGAACAGCCATCGCTGATGTCTTCGTTGGTTAGAGCACATAGCCCAGCCTACATCAAAAAACTGTGGCAAATCGCTTCTAGTGGTGGCGGCCCTTTGGATGGAGATACTCCAGTTTCTCCGCGCAGTTATGATGTGGCATTGTTGGCAGTCAGTGCATGGTTGGATGGAGTTGAGGTTGTGTTAGGGTCGGCTAATCCAGCTTTTGTACTTGCGCGTCCCCCAGGACATCATGCTGAAAGTGATGCAGGGATGGGCTTTTGTCTATTTTCTAATGCCGCGATCGCCGCTTTATTTGCTTTAGAACAACCTGGAATTAACCGCGTCGCCATCCTTGATTGGGATGTACATCATGGTAATGGTACTCAGTCTATTGTAGAAACTTATCCCCAAATTGCTTATTGCTCGTTACATCAATACCCGTGTTATCCCGGTACTGGGAGAGCTACAGAACGGGGTTTTCACAATAATATCCTCAATTTGCCTATACCCCCAGGTAGCGATATTACAGTATATCAGCCGCTGTTTGAAAACAAGGTAGTACCGTTTTTAGCCAACTTCCAGCCAGATTTACTAATTGTGAGTGCTGGTTACGATGCCAATGCGGAAGATCCTTTGGCAAGTATCAATTTGCAACCAGAAGACTATGCTTTATTTACTGATTATTGTTTGGGGATAACTCGTAAAATTCTATTTGGCTTAGAAGGTGGTTACGACTTTGATAGTCTTTCTCAATCAGTTGTAGCGACGATTGAACGCTGTTTACTTTAAGCTTGTCTTGTTTATCCTATTTCACGACATACCTGATATATATACTGACGATCGCAGTTACCAAGGGTAATAGCCTAAATTCTCTGCGAAGATTTGGGAACACTGAATACTGACGCGGTTATAGCTGACATACAGTTATGAAAATTTCTCACAAACTGGTTGCAAGCTTTGTTGGTGTTTCCTTATTAAGGAGTGTAGTTGGTACGGTTGCGATCGCCGACAATGGTTGTGCGATACCTGAAACAGTGCGATCGTGCCCAATGCCTTTCAGGAGTGGTGAGTGCTGAGTGGGGAATCTCACTTCTTTACTCAGCACGGGCTAAACCTTAGCTATCTGCTAACGCAACTGTTTTGCCCCATTCTCCATTCCCTTTTTTATAAACTTCATAGAATCTTCAGAAAGAAAAATTTTCAGCGGGGTTCTGAAAGAGCTAAAGTTTTGTTAAGATGCAATTGCTAGCAGTTTCTCAGCGAAATTCACCTATCGGGGTGTGGAGAAATAAAAAGCACAATCAGCACAAATTCCGAAAGGTGAAGCAATGACCACCTATATTTTTTTCGATGAAGCCCTACGAATGCTGACCAACGCCTATTTGATATCAGTAGTACTGTTAATGGCAGCTTCTGGTATAGGTTTGGCGGTGATTGAGACAATAGAAAAGACAGGAGAACGCTAAGTTTACGGATGGCAATGTAGTTCCTGCCAAAAACCTTTGGATACAAGTGTTCGCCGTGAATAAATCCTGGGAACACTAAAGGATGAAAGTCTTATAGCGTTATAGTCTTACCTGTAAATCTACCAAACATACAGGTAAAAGTAACGCTATTGGGACTCTAACCAAGGAGCTACTACAATGGGTCTATTCGACGCTGTGTTGGGTACAGAAAGCCAAACCCAAGCAGCACTCAATCCAGCGGAAGCTTTTGCTGTCATTATATTGACGGCAACGGCTTCAGACGGTTATCTTTCTGTTGAGCAAGCAAATTCTACCATTTCTGTGCTGTCTCGGATGAAACTTTTTAAAAGTTATCCCAATGAAATGATGAACAGGCTGTTTGACAAAATCTTGGGCATTCTCCAGGGTGATGGCTTTAATGCTTTGTTTAATGCAGCCAAAGATTCTCTATCTCAAGAGTTGCGGGAAGCAGCTTTTGCAGTAGCCACCGATTTAGTCCTAACTGAAGGTATTATACCTGAAGAAGAAAAAAACTTCTTAAATGATTTATATCAAGCTTTAGGGGTTTCTAGTGAGATAGCAATACAAATTGTGGAAGTAATCTTAATTAAAAATCGCGCATAGGGCGATTGAACATAACTTGTTATGCCCATTGTCCTGACTTGATTAAACTGTATAAGTAGCTTATAAACAAAGTGTGGCAAGGAAGTTGAGCTTCTTTGCCACTATTTTTTGCTGTTCTTTGATTATTTATTTGCGCTCGTTCAATATCCATTAGAGATATTGCATTACAACGTCTCTACATCGATCGTATAAATTATCTCATCTCAACAATATTATGTCATAATTCGATTTTATGATTTTGAACTTTAAATTGTAAATTGCTTATGCGTTGTTCTGCCACCCTAAACCAACTGGCTGAAGTTATTTTGGCCCATTCTGTAAACTTATCTGAAACTGCTTTAACACAAGTCACTAGCGGTATCCAAACAGATAGCCGTAGCTTGAAACCAGGTGAAGTATTTGTCGCTTTCCGAGGCGATAAGTTTGATGGACATGAATTTGTGCCAACTGCGATCGCAAAAGGGGCAATAGCTGCAATTGTAGATTTTGAATACGAAAATCCGGGATTTCCTGTACTAAAAGTAAAAGACACCCTCAAGGCATATCAAAAACTTGGCCGATGGTGGCGCGATCGCTTTAATATTCCTGTAATTGGTGTAACGGGTTCCGTGGGTAAAACTACAACCAAAGAATTGATCGCCGCAGTTTTAGGAACAAAGGGACGAGTTCACAAAACTTATGGAAATTACAACAACGAAATCGGTGTTCCGAAAACTCTGCTAGAACTTGGTGCAGAACATGACTACGCCGTGATTGAAATGGCGATGCGCGGTAGGGGACAAATTGCCGAACTGACACAAATAGCGCGTCCAACAATTGGAGTAATTACCAATGTGGGAACGGCGCATATTGAGTTACTAGGTTCCGAAGAAGCGATCGCTGAGGCAAAATGTGAGTTGTTAGTCGAAATGGCTGCTGATAGTGTGGCAATTCTCAACCACGACAATCCCCTATTAATGGCTACAGCAGCGAAAGTTTGGCATGGAAAAGTTTTGACTTACGGCTTTTCTGGCGGGGATATTCAAGGGCAGTTAATTGATAACGAAACTGTGGAAGTCGCAGGAATCCAACTACCTCTACCTTTACCTGGGCGTCATAATGCGACCAATTTCTTGGCAGCTTTAGCGGTGGCAAAGGTTTTAGGGATCGATTGGGCAAGCCTCAAAGCAGGTGTGAATGTGGATATGCCCACAGGGCGATCGCAGCGATTTACCTTACCCAACGATGTGGTAATCTTAGATGAAACTTATAATGCTGCACCAGAAGCTATGATTGCAGCATTGCAATTATTGGCAGATACACCCGGAAAGCGGAAGATAGCCGTGTTGGGTGCAATGAAAGAATTGGGAGAGCGATCGCAGCAGTTGCACCAGCGAGTGGGAGAAACAGTGCGAAAGTTGAATTTAGATGGCTTGTTGGTTTTGGTAGATGGACAAGATGCCGAAGCGATCGCTCTTAGTGCCGAGGGTATTCCATCGGAATGCTTTGCAACTCATGCCGAATTGGTGGCTAGGTTGAAGACATTTGTGCAAGGAGGCGATCGTTTATTATTCAAAGCCGCCCATTCTGTAGGACTAGATCGGGTTGTCAATCAATTACGTGCAGAATTTCCCAAATGATACCACTAGAAACTCAACGTCTCATACTACGAGATTTTGTAGAATCAGATTGGTCAGAGGTTCATAAATACGCTGCTGATGCTGAAGTTGTGCGTTACTTGACTTTTGGCCCGAATAGTGAAGAAGATACCAAAAACTTTTTGCAAAGAGAGATTTCATTGCAAAGTAAAGAACCCCGTCAGCATTTTGCCTTAGCAGTGACCTTGAAACCCCAAAAGCAATTAATTGGTATCTGTCGCATATCCGTTCAGGATACTAATAAGAAAATAGGCTCTATTGGATACTCTTTTACTAAGGAATTTTGGGGACAAGGATATGCAACTAAAGCTGTAAAAGCAGTTGTATCATTTGGTTTTCAGGAGTTAGGCTTACATCGCATCTTTGCCACTTGTCACCCAGAAAACATTGCCTCAGCACGAGTTATGCAAAAAATCGGAATGCAACAAGAAGGATATTTGCGAGAACACCATTGGATTAAGGGAGAATGGCGAGACTCTTGGCTATATGCCATCCTTGAGCATGAATGGAGAGGTGTGAATCACCTATAGACTTCAGTTGAAAAGACTAGGACTGTTACTGTAGCGTCTTTGAAAAAGAATTGCTGCCAAATTAGTCACTAAACAGGTGATTGCTAGCCACAGCAATATATAAGTAGGAGCCATTACCACGCCAATCTGGAACCAAGTATATACGTGCAATATCATTACAGAAGCGAAAAAGCTGGCAATTCCAGCAGATTGCCACACTTGATGCGATGGGCGGCGTAACGCCACCAGGCTCATCGTTAAAATTGTGACAAGTAAGTTCGCTGGTACCAGAAATGCACAAATACTTATGCAGTTGCCACGAGAGAACTCAGCTAGGGTGTTAAAATCGAGCATTAATTTATTGGGATAGATGTTAGCTTTTTAAGAATTTAGTTTATTGTATTTAAAATAACGAAATATATATTAAGGTATGAGTGAGTAATCACATTGCAAATATAACATAATTTAAACTATTGAGTTGCCTTTTGATACTACCAATAGTTAGTTAATTATAAAGATTTTGGATAAGTAGGGTGGAAAACACCCACCCTAGCTGAATTAACCCGGTAAAATTACCGTATCGATAACGTGTACCACACCATTATCAGCTTCGATATCTGCTGCTAAAACTGTGGCATTTTTAACTTCAAAACCATCAGAAGAATGAATTTTAATGGGTGAACCTTCCACAGAATTAACCGTACCGAGTTGTGCCAAATCAGCCTGTAGCAGCTTTCCGGGAACGACATGATACTTTAGAATCCGCGTCAACTGGGGAATGTTTTGTAACAGAGTTTGGATAGTTCCCGCTGGTAACTTGGCAAAAGCATCGTCATTTGGTGCAAAGACAGTGAACGGGCCAGGACTTTTTAATGTTTCTACTAAACCAGCAGCTTGTACAGCCGCCACAAGTGTTTTAAACGACTCAGCCGTAACTGCAATATCAACAATATCAGCCATATATCTTACCTAAATCTCTGCAAAAGATTTTAAAGGATAATAAACCTCTTTTAAGTTTTATTAAACAAAATAAATTTAAAATCAGGCGTTGAATAAACTACACCTAGATGCTTACTCCCGTCAGACATCGCCTTATGATGTTTCTAGGAAAATTCCGTTATATAAAGAAATGTCCGATCGCACGTATGCCATTCTGGGAACTGGAGCATTAGGTGGATTCTATGGCGCCAGACTGCAAAAAGCTGGGTTGGATGTCCACTTTTTGCTCAAGAGTGATTACGAACAGGTAAAGAAATATGGTTTAGTGGTAGAGTCCAAAGACGCTGACTTTACCCTTCCTGAAGTCCACGCCTACAACGACGTAGAAAAGATGCCACAATGCGATGTGGTAGTGGTGGCACTGAAGACGACGCAAAACCATTTACTACCAAAGATGTTGCCACCTGTAGTTAAAGATAATGGGGTGGTGTTGGTATTACAGAATGGACTTGGTGTAGAAGAGGAAGTCGCTGAAATTGTTGGTAATGTAACTGTTATCGGTGGATTGTGCTTTTTGTGTTCTAACAAAGTGGGGCCAGGGCATATACACCATCTAGACTATGGGCAAATTAACTTCAGTGAATATACCCCTAATTATCAGCCTAGTGGGATAACTGAGAGGATGCAGCAAATTGCTGATGACTTTGAAAGCGCTGGTATCTCAATTGAATTAGCTGAAGATTTACTACTAGCACGTTGGAAAAAGTTGGTGTGGAATATCCCGTACAATGGGCTTTCTGTGATTCTCAACGCTAGAACTGATGAATTAATGGCGTATGAGTACACTAGCAAGTTAGTTGAACAGTTGATGTATGAAGTAGCGGCGGGGGCGAAAAGTTATGGGCGGATTATTAGCGATCGCTTCATTCAAACAATGCTCGATTATACTGTCAAAATGACACCTTACCGCCCCAGCATGAAAATTGACTACGACGAACATCGTCCCTTGGAGGTAGAAGCAATTTTCGGCAACCCATTACGAAAAGCCCAAGCAGTAGGTGTGCATTTAGTGCAGATTAGCTGTTTATACCACCAGTTGAAGTTTTTAGATGCCAGGGAAAAGTGAGGGAGATGGGGGAGACAAGAGAGGCAATTCTTTACTCCTAACTCCTAACTCCCCCAATTTTTAACGCAGGGATTCAAAAATGACTGCTATTGTCATTAAACACAACAGGATAATTCCCAGTGGAAGCAACAACTGTTGTAAAAGGTACAGCAATATGGGTATGATTTGTAAGATACCCAAACCACTAGATAAAACGTAAGCGATCGCAATGCCGAATAGCACCAACAAAAAATATTTTAAGGATTTCGAGGCAAAGCGAAATAAAAGCGTATCCTGATTTGCGTCCATAGTTTTACTCACGAAAGTAGCTGATTTTTGAGCAATGAATATTCTTTTTGATTCCCCCACTCCTCCTTAAAAAATAGGCTTTGGGGAATCAACAGTATTAGTTTTATGATTGGATAATTGCCTTGTTAGTTGAATTATTCAAAGATTCTTGCTGCCTTTGCGGATTGTTTTGCTTTTCGTAATTAACTAATAATTGGAATGAAATAAACAAGCCCAACAACAGGAGCAAAAACGAGCCAAACCCAGAGGAATACTTATTTATTTCGCGCTCAACACCACATTTGAGGCAAACATATCTATTGGGATTACGCGTATCTTGGGCAAAAGGGCACTGATTCTGATTGCAATCATGATGACAATCTTTGTCTAACATCATTGAACCTCCTGTAAAGTAAAGACTTACATACTTAGTTGTAAATACGCTCTACAGAATCTAGTTAGTTAATACCCACTGCCTGTTTAGTAGACACCACTTTCATGAGTAATTAATATGGCACAGTAACAGCTGTGATTTACTAAGCTTGCAGTAGTAGCGCTCTCTAAATCTCTCCTCAACCACCTTTTATTGGCGCTTAACTTAACTTTGCCTGTATTACTTACAAGAGTAATACAACCCCAAACGCTTTGCAGTCGGATAAAGTAAATTCCCTACCGAGTAGGAAAAAGTATTTTGTAGTATGCCAAGTAGGAAGAAGTAGTAAAAATATCGTTATAATGAATTACAAATGATACATCAAGTTAGCAAATGGGTGTAGAAGAGGCCTTAGAGTTTGTAGATAACTTGGTTTTTCTCAAGACGGGAGAACACTTAGATAAAACTCAAAGGATTATCTTGCGTCATTTGTGGGAGGATGAAAGGCGGACTTACCAGGATATTGCCAACAGTCTTCGTTATACAGAAGCGCATTTAAAATCAGTTGGCGCAGAACTTTGGCATTTACTATCAAAAGTGCTGGGAGTGAAAGTCTCCAAATCTACCTTCCAAGGCGTGGTTCAGGGATTTAGAACAACTCAACAGTCGCTAAAAATCAGCCATATTCCCAATTTAGAGGGCAATGGCACTAAACCCCAAGATTTAGATTCTAACTTTGTAGGGCGCGATCGCCAAATAGCCGAACTCCACACCCTTGTTAGTCGGGGAGCAAAAGTTATCCTCATCCAGGGTGAAGGTGGTGTTGGTAAAACAACCTTAGCACGCAAATATTTTAAAACTCAAAAGTTTAATTTTGTCCTAGAACTGTGGATGGCCACAGAAATCCAAAACCTCACACCAGTGGAAAGTGTGGTTGAGGAATGGCTACGACGATACTTTAACGAAGAACCAGGATGTGACTTTGGTATCAGCTTAGAACGACTACGGCGCAAACTCCGAGAGCAAACTTCTAAAATTGGGGTGTTTATTGATAATCTAGAAACTGCTCTCGATAAAAATGGCAAGTTTCTAGAAGATCGTCGCCCTTATGTTGAGCTATTGAGAGTATTAGCAGATTCGGATGTACATACAATTACTTTAGTAACAAGTCGTGAGCGTTTACGAGAGTCTAGCGTAGAGGTTCATCTCTATCCACTCGAAGGTTTAGATGATGAAGCATGGCGACAGTTTTTTAGCCGTCGCCACATCAATTGTGATTCTACTATTCTCGGTGAAATGTGCAGTGCTTATGGAGGTAACGCCAAAGCCATGCAAATTCTCCGAGGAGCAATATTGACAGATTTTTCTGGTGACATACACGCCTATTGGCAGGAAAACTGTACATATTTATTAATAGAAAGAGAGTTAAAAGATTTAGTCGCCAGTCAATTTACCCGTCTCCAAGAAAATGACTTAGAAGCCTATCGCCTCTTGTGTCGCTTAGGATGCTATCGTTATCAAGATATTACTTCAGTACCTATTGAAGGAGTTTTATGTTTACTTTGGGATGTCCCCGAACAAAAACGTAGAGGAGTAATTAAAGCTCTGCAAGATTTGTCTTTAATAGAAGCAAAAAAAGGACAATATTGGCTGCATCCGGTAATTCGTGACGAAGCGATTAGCAGGTTAAGGTTAGTCAGTGAAGAATGGGAATTAGTCAACCGCAAAGCCGCAGAATTTTGGACGCAAAAGGTTGAAGTAGTTAAAAATATTACAGATGCTTTGACCGCTTTAGAAGCTTACTATCACTATGTAGAAATTAGTGATTTTGAGCAAGCAGGTGATGTCATTTTACAAGGAAGAGGTAACAAGTGGGGTACAGGACTGCCTTTGGGTTCTTGCTTTTACCAACTGGGGCTGCTCCAAAAAAATTTTTCTGTAATCAAAAGGATAATAGATGATGTCAAATCCCAAAAAAGACTGATTAAACTTTATATTATCCTTGGGTATACATATCGAATTATCGGTTGCGTTAGAGAAGCTATAGAGTGCTATGAGAAATCAGGAGAAATATTAGAAGAGTTAGATGAAAAGCTAACGAAAATCTCTATTTTGTTCAATACAGGACTTTGCAAGCAGGAATTATGGGAAATAGAAGCTGCCGAAGATTGTTTTAATGCTGTTTGCAACCTTGCTGAACAAAATAGCAATCTTGATGATTACATGGCATACTCTCAATGCTGTTTGGCTTTGATAAAATCATTTGCTGGTAGTAAAGAAGATGCCTTTCATCTTGCTGAACAAGCATTTTTGGCTATGTCATCATCAGCTAGAGTAACTTTATGGGGAATTGGGCATAGTTTAGTAAGTCTCTGCTTAACTTATAAGAATTTAGGTAATCTTAAAAAATCCTTTGAGTTGTGCCAACGAGCTATATTTCATGCTGAAGAAAACAATTTTACCCAAATCAAAGCTAAAGCTATAAGTTCTCTAGCTGAACTTTTTCGAGAACAGGGAGAATTTAACAAAGCAATTTTTCATCATTCAGAAGCAATAGAAATTCTTGATAAAATCGGTGCGAAATCAGACTTAGCTGAGGCTTATTATCAGTTGGCATTGACTCATAAAAAAATGGGTGAAATTGCTAAGAGTAGGGAAAGTTTTGTCCAAGGTATCGCACTCTTTAACGAAATGCAAGCACCCAGGCAAGTTGAGAAAGTACAAACAGCAATGGAGCATTTTGAGAAATAAGCAATACTATTTGATATTAACTGACGATTTTCCGGCTAATGGCCTCTCCAATCTTCATCAGTGTCTCTTCCTCTTGAGGAGTAAATTCGTAGGGAACTGGCTTGGCAATGCCCAAGATACCATGCAATCGACCATTCAGCATCAGCGGCACTGCGATGGAACCTTCTACCTTCGTTTCTTTTGCTGAGGGTCTCGCCACTCCTGATTCGTCGGTTTGCAGGTTGCAAATCTGTACGGGTCGCTTGCGTTCGGCGGCGACACCAGCCATTCCTTTACCAATGGGAATTATCGTCATTTTAGGCAAAAGCAATTCTGGAATGCCCTGATAAGCCTTTAGGTGCAATAACTGGCTGTCTTTATCTAGGGTATGGATGCTACCTGTAGAGCAGTCGAAAGCGGCCAGGATTTCGGTCAGCAGTCGGTTCCAGTCTATGGCAGACCCTTCATCAATCAGGATAGCAAAAATGGGTTTGGTATCTGAAGTCATAGTCGTAGGAAATAAAGTTTAATCATAAACGCGGAAAATAATTAGGAAAATTCATTTAGCAAAACCAATTTTCCCTTTCCACATCCCTTGAAAATTCATGAGAATTCATGGGGCGATCGCACCTGGAGAGTTCTGTTGTCTCCATAATATAAATACAAGGCGTGTAACTAGAGGTTTTATGTCCCTAACGCTTGAAGACTTGGAACAAATGCAGCAACAGCATCCCGACTTCCGCATGGAACTAGTCAAGGGTAATATTATTGTTTCGAGTCCATCAGGATACGAATCAGCGGAAGTCGCAGCCGCGATGATTGCCCAGTTACATAACTGGGTTAGACCACGCAAACTTGGACGAACAGCAGCTTCTAGCGCCGGTTTCAGGTTGCCTAATTCCGATTTGCGCGCACCAGATGCCTCATTTGTTTTAGCCGAACGTTTGCGTCGCAGTCCGAAGTCTTTTGCTCAATTGGCTCCCGATTTGACTGTAGAGGTGAAGTCCCCTAGCGATAATTTAGAGGATCTGAGAGCCAAAATTCAAGAATTTCTGAGTTTAGGAACTAAGGTAGGAATTTTGCTCAATCCAGATGAGCGGATTGTTGAAGTTTACAACTTTGGACAAGAGCCAATAATACTTCGTGATGGCGATATTTTAACAGTTCCCGAACTGCTCCCAGGATGGGAAGTACAAATCGCAGATTTATGGCCTCTAGAGTTTGACTAGAATAGTGGTTAAAACCCTACAGACGTAGATAGATCAGATTAGAAGTTTATGCGATCGCTTTCAGTACAGATGGCAAAACTTTGATTAGTGGCAATAAGGATAAAATTATCAAAAAACTATCAATATTTGGCAACTACCATAGTGATTTAGTCCCCGATCAACTGAGGGACGGTAGAATATACCTAATTTTCGTAGCTTCAAAAGCCAAACTATGACGATGCATTCCACACTCCAACGTGCATTTACTAACCGCCGCGTTCTCAAAGTGATTAGCGGTTTGAATAACTTCGACGCTGCTAGTGTCGCTGCTACTGTCAAAGCTGCTGAATTTGGCGGTGCTACTTTTGTCGATATTGCCGCCGATCCAGCTTTAGTCCAGCTAGCTAAAAGTTTGACAAATTTATCTATTTGTGTTTCAGCAGTAGAGCCAGAGAAATTTGTGCAAGCTGTCGCAGCTGGTGCTGATTTAATTGAAATCGGGAATTTCGATTCCTTCTATGCTCAAGGACGCCGCTTTGAAGCTCTAGAAGTGCTAGCGCTGACTAAGCAAACCCGCGCTCTCCTGCCGGAAATCACCCTATCTGTCACCGTTCCCCACATCCTGGAACTAGATCAACAAGTACAGCTAGCAGAAGAACTGGTGAAAGCTGGAGCAGACATTATCCAAACCGAAGGCGGTACTAGCAGTAACCCAGTTCACCCCGGAACTCTAGGATTAATTGAAAAAGCTGCTCCCACCTTGGCAGCAGCTTTTGAAATTTCCCGTGTAGTGTCAGTGCCAGTATTGTGTGCTTCCGGCATTTCTAACGTTACCGCACCATTAGCGATCGCGGCTGGTGCTGCTGGTGTTGGTGTTGGTTCCGCCATCAACCAACTCAATAGCGAAGTCGCAATGATTGCCGCAGTGCGTGGACTAGTAGAAGCCTTAGCGACTGCAAATGCAGTAAGGAGTTAAGAGTTATGAGTTAGGAGTGATGAGTGATGAGTTAAGAGTTATGAGTTGAAGAAACTTATTTATTCAAAACTTTTAACTTCTAACTCCTAACTCCTAACTTCTAACTCCTAACTTCCTTCAATGCATAAATCACCTGATCTTGCTGCTGTTGTGTCAGTTCTGGGAACATAGGCAAGGATATAACCTCATGGCAAGCTTGCTCTGCTATTGGTAAGTCCCCAATTTCATAGCCCAGACTTTGATAAACTGGCTGCAAATGTAAAGGGTGGGGGTAGTAAATCATTGAACTCACACCCTGTTCTTGCAATTGACTACGCACCCAATCTCGGTATTTGGCGCTAGAACCATTGCGCCCTTCGCCGGATATGCGAATAGTGTATTGATTCCATACCCCAATACCCTCAGGTAATTCTTGGGGCGGGATAATCCCCGGAACTTGGCTAAGGTACTGGTAGTAATAGTTGGCAATATCTCGGCGGCGATCGTTCCAAATATCTAAATAACGTAGCTTAATCTGCAAAATAGCGGCTTGGAGAGCATCCAAGCGGCTATTTACACCGATTTCCTCGTGTAAATATCGAATCTTACTACCATGATCTCTTAGTATTCGCAGTTTAGTAGCGATCGCTGGATCGTTAGTCGTTATTGCTCCGCCATCGCCGCAACCACCAAGATTTTTGGTGGGGTAGAAACTAAAGCAACCAATATGTCCAATACTTCCGACTTTTTCACCCGCCCAAATTGCGCCTGTAGACTGAGCGCAATCTTCAATTATTGACAAATTGTGAGACTGAGCGATCGCCATTAATGATGTCATATCCACAGGTTGTCCAAAGAGGTGAACCGGGATAATCGCTTTAGTTTTAGGTGTAATCGCCGCTGCAACTTGCTCCACATCTAAATTAAACGTAGTCGCGTCAATATCAACAAAAACAGGCTTTGCACCGACGGCGCTAATCACTTCAGATGTCGCAATAAAGGTGAAAGGCGTTGTAATCACTTCATCGCCTGCACCAATGTCCAAGACTCGTAACGCTAAGTAGAGCGCATCAGTACCAGAATTACAAGCCACACATTCAGTAACAGTATTATAAGCGGCAAATTGTTGTTCAAAGCCTTCGACTAAGGGGCCGCCAATATAGCGGCCAGAAGCTAAAACCTCTAAGACCGCTGCACTTACTTCTGCTTCGATGGTGGTGTATTGTTGCTTGATATCAAAGACAGGGATGGGATTTACACTTTGGATCATGAGTTCTCATTTTATCGGGAGATACAAAGGATGCACTTCGACAGTCAATTTTTGCTGATTGAATTGTGAATCAAAGAGGAGCTATGAAAAGACTATCGCCCAAGATACGCATCTATTAGGGTTTTTACTTAAATTGTGGTGCGGCAAATCACCGCACATTTAATTTACAGATAGTAGGCATACTAGGTGTTTGCCATGTTAAGGTCGTACCATTTTGAATTGATGAAAGTGATATATATCAACCAAGATCCAACACATCTGGTCAAAGTTCCAGGTGTGTGTGCTGCTTTGAGAAGAAAATACCAGGAGATAGAGAACCCATGCAGGATCTGATCGAGCTGGATTTTGTGGATTTAGCTATTGGTGTGGGATTGATGGCGATCGCCATTGGTTTATCTGCCTGGGAAAAATTAGGATTAGAGTTGAACTTAGCCCTTGCTACTGGGAGAACCATCTTACAACTTCTTGTATTGGGATACATTTTAGATTTCATCTTGGCTTTAGACAATGCTTGGGCAGTTTTGGCGCTATTAGCAATAATGCTGACAATTACGGCGATTGTCGCACGAAATCGCATCAGCCAAAAAATTCCTCATGTGTTGCCTTTGGTGTGGGGTGCAATTTTAATTAGTACCGCCGTGACAGTGTTTTACATCAACTTCTTAATCGTTCAACCAGAGAGATGGTACGAACCACAATATATAATTCCCCTAGCAGGGATAGTCTTAGGTAATGCTACCAATGCAGCTGCGATCGCAGGCGATCGCCTTGTCAGCACCATTAATTCCAGCCATCTCGAAATAGAAACCCATTTAAGCTTAGGTGCAACTCCAGAGCAAGCTGTTAGCCAGTATCGCAAAGATGCCATTAAAGCCGGATTGATTCCTACTCTCAATCAAATGATACTCATAGGTATGGTCGCAATACCAGGAATTACCACCGGACAGTTATTAGCTGGTGTCAAACCTCTAGATGCTGTATCCTACGAAATTTTGATTATGTTCATGGTTGCTTTTGCTAACTTGTTGACAACAGTTTTAGTCACGAAGGGGTTGTGTCGTCAATTTTTTAATTCTGCCGCGCAGTTGGTGAAATGAAGAGTGCTGTTAGCGGATAGCTAAGGTTTAGCCCGTGCTGAGTAGGGTGAAGGGATTAATTTACTCCAAAATAAGTATTTCATTTCCTTGTAGCGGCGTATAGCTAGCTCATTGGTGACAACGTTTTGCCCTCACCCCCAGCCCCTCTCCCGGATAGGCTATGCATTAGTCACATGTTTCTTAACATTGCTGTAAGTAAGTCAGGAAAAGGATTATGGAACAATGCAACATGTAGATAGTTGACAAAAGGAGGAGAATGTGAATAAGGTTAATTTGATCGGCGATCGCTAAATACATATTTGACAATTCTGGTAGAGTAGTTTCCAGGTTGCAGCGATATCGTGTAATCGCTGTAATCCCCGCCAAATAGTCTTAACACCAGGTTCTCCATCACCCTTTCGACCTAAAAAGCCACCTAATATTGCAATCATTCGTACTGCTTCGCGTAAAGAAGGCGGCTTTTTGGGTGGGATTGGATTTTTGTTGATAGTGGCACACAAAGACTGCCATTCATCGATTTCTAGAACAGAATCACATGGCATATCAGGGTTAAATCTGGCTTCATAAGTTAGCCATAACAAACGCCACGCCACAATTGAATATGTTGCCAGTGCCATATCGATTCGCCTTGCGGTTTCAAGCTGTAATTTTTCAATTCCACAACCACTTTTTAATGTGTAGTGGTAACGTTCTATCAACCAACGATATGTGTACCAGCGAACGCAACGGGCAGCCTCTTCAAAACTGTTAGCTTTAAGGGTAGTAAGCAACAACCAGCTAATCGGTTTGATTCCATCTGGCGGGTTTTCTTCAAGTGCCAGAATTACCTGCAATTTTACAGGCTTCAACTGTAAACGTCGGATATGGTGTAAGGGTACTTGTATCTCAAAAGTGGCTTGAAAGAGTGTTAGTTTTGCTGTCCTTGCATCACGCTCTGGGTTTTGCTTGTATGTTTCCACAGGCTTGAGGTACGCTGCTGCTTGGTTGTGCTGCCAAGTCTTCTACGATCCTTACCAGACGCTTGTTTCGTCTTGCGTCTCCTAAATCTGCCTGTTTTAATTCGGATGCTGCCCATTTTTCCATGATGCACCATTACCCTCAAATATTCTCTTCTCTCAAAAACTATACCTATCAATGCTTTTGGCATATTTTAAGTAAGTTGTATTTTTGTTGAGAAAGATGCGGGTAATGGATAGCCCGGATAGGAGAGGGGAGCTAAACATTCATTCCCCTTCTCCCTTGGGAGAAGGGGTTAGGGGATGAGGGCGTGAGGGATTTGCAAAACGCCTGTCCGATATAGTTTTCAGCTTAAGTTGACACTAATGATAGCTAGCTGTGCGCCTCTACGAAGTCTCTACACAATTGAAGTATAAAGATATTTTGGAAACGCATCTATCCTATGGAGTATTTCATACAAAGCATAAATAAATATTTATATGGTTATTTAAAAATCATGTGATTTCAGTATTCCAACCTGACGCTGTAAAGCTGAGAACTCAACGTATTGCCGTCTATCGGAGGTAACAGAACCAAAAGAGGAATGTCATCATTAGGAGATGTACCTTTAGGTAGGGATGTCAAGTAGGTGAAATATTTATTAATATTGTTAATAGATAGTAAATGTAAATTCAGCGTCAGGAATCCGAAAAAATTCCTAATGGCAGGTATTGAGCATCAATCATCAGATTGTTCACTAACGGAACAGAAGATTATGAAAGATCAAAAACGATCGGACTCTAAAGAATTCGTCGGAAATCTCAAGAATGGGATTTGGCTGTTTGGCCTGTCATCCTGGGTATTTGGGATTACCGATCGCAGTATTGCTTCATTTGCAGATGGCTATCTATCTGCTTTGGATTTGACGCAACTATTTACGGCGGCTACATTCTTTGTGGCATGGCTATTTTTGAAACCCACATCCAGAGTGTAAGTTAACCAACTGATTAGTATCCAGTCACTTTTGGCGCTAGTCCGATCGAGATTTAGAAAGTTATCTATTTGATGCCATGAGGGGTGCGCGACAGAATGCATAAATTATTTTGCATTGATTGCAATCAAGGTAATTCGTGAAATCTCCGAGTTACCCTGATTTCGAGTTCTTATGGGAAAGAATCAGCATATATACCAAGTTCGCACAACCACTGTGCCAGCATTTGGGCAAGTTCTGCGGACGTTAGTAATTTGATTTTGGTGTATCTAAAAAATTTTTCTAATTTTCCGGAACTAATTATGCTCAAGTGGTAGTCATTATCATCAGATTAGCGATTTATACTGAAACTCTATAACGAACCTCCGGGGAATATAACCCCATTACGGATTAAAAGCCCGGTCTTCATGGCCGGGCTTTTGCCAAGAAATAAAAGAATTGGGGTAACTCTGAAAAATCCCAGAATTACCCCAATTTTTAAAAGTTACGGATTGTTCTTAACTTCTAACTCTTGTAAAGACGCGATTAATCGCGTCTCTACTCCTAACTCCTCATTAAATTAGGCAAACGCAGCGGTTGTCACATCGTTGTTCGATAGAATTTCTTGCAACTCTTCAGCGTCTACTGTTTCTTTATCAACCAGCATTTGCGCTATCTCATCTAGAATGTGGCGGTTACGCACCAATACTTCTTTAGCGCGTGTGTAGGCTACATCTACAAGTTTACGGACTTCTTCATCAATGGCAGCGGCGGTTTCTTCAGAAAAATCACGCTCTGACATGATATCGCGTCCGAGGAACATGTTACCTTGTTGACGACCAAGGGCAACAGGGCCTAAGCGATCGCTCATCCCAAATCGGGTAATCATCTGACGAGCAACACGTGCTACTTGCTGCAAGTCATTAGAAGCACCAGTGGTAACTTCTTCTTCACCAAAGATTAATTCTTCAGCAATTCGACCACCCAAAGCCACAGCCATCTGATTTTCCAGATAAGCGCGGCTGTACAAACCAGTGTCCATCCGGTCTTCGCTGGGGGTAAACCAAGTTAAACCACCTGCGCGACCGCGAGGAATGATGCTAATCTTTTGTACTGGGTCATAGTCTGGCATTAAAGCACCAACTAAAGCGTGACCAGCTTCGTGATAAGCTACCAAGGTTTTGCGCTTTTCGCTCATTACCCGGTCTTTCTTCTCTGGGCCAGCTAATACGCGATCAATCGCGTCGTTGATTTCATCCATCGAAATTTCAGTCAAATTCCGGCGTGCTGCCAGAATTGCAGCTTCATTCAACAGGTTGGATAAATCTGCGCCAGTAAATCCAGGGGTACGACGGGCAATTTTATCCAAATCCACATCTTTCGCCAAGGTTTTGCCACGGGCGTGTACCTTGAGGATTTCGCTGCGTCCGGCATAGTCGGGACGGTCTACCACAACTTGACGGTCAAAGCGACCAGGACGCAACAGTGCTGCATCTAGGACATCGGGACGGTTGGTAGCAGCAATAATGATGATGCCAGTGTTGCCTTCAAAGCCGTCCATTTCTGTGAGCAACTGGTTGAGGGTTTGTTCCCGCTCATCGTTACCACCACCTAAACCTGCACCCCGTTGACGACCTACGGCGTCAATTTCATCGATGAAGACGATACAAGGAGCATTGGTCTTAGCTTGTTCAAACAAATCGCGGACGCGGGATGCACCCACACCTACGAACATTTCCACAAATTCCGAACCGGAGATTGAGAAGAAGGGTACACCTGCTTCACCAGCTACAGCACGAGCTAGGAGGGTTTTACCTGTACCAGGAGGACCAACTAACAGTACACCTTTAGGAATTTTTGCACCAACGGCAGTAAAGCGATCGGCGTTTTTCAGGAAGTCTACGACTTCGTTTAATTCCAACTTGGCTTGGTCAATACCAGCGACATCGCCAAATGTCACCTGAGTTTGTGGTTCCATTTGCACTCTGGCTTTGGATTTGCCAAAGTTCATCGCTTGGCTGCCTGGGCCACTTTGAGCGCGACGTAGCAAGAAGAATAAGCCAACCAAAAGCAATACAGGGAAAAATAAGCTGCTTAGTGCCTTAAACCAAAATCCTTCGTCGGTTTGGGGCAAAACAGAAATATCAACGCCTTTAGAAGTCAGAGTATTGATTAAGTCTGGATCGTTGACTAAGGTCACAATCCGTTTATTTCCGTCATATTTGGCTGTAACCAGTGCTGTAGAGCGATCTGCACTCAAACTGACTTTTTCTACTCTGCCCTGCTGAACTTCTTGAATAAACTGGCTATATCGCCATGTCTCTCTGCTTTGGGGTTGTTTGTCAAAAAATGCTGTTCCCAGCGCAATGACGACAATAAACAGCAGCGCGTACAGCCCTGCATTTCTCCATCTTTTATTCACTAAGGTCTATCCTCCGGTATTTTTCGCGCAATCGCCTAGCTTCTCTGCTCGGAAAGGTGATTATTAAGATTTATGTTAACTTATCTTAAGATATAACAAATTTGGTGTGGCTGTCATACTAAAAAAAGCTCCCTTATTAGCTGAAAACTTTGATGGTAGGGATTACATTGTAGCGATCCTGAAGGCAGATGAACTGTATGAATGGGAATAACTTCTACCACACTATTAGTGTAGGCGATCGCTTCAAATCTCTGGACTAACTCGACGCTCCAAGTTTCTTCTCGCACTGGCTGTTGGTGGCTTTGCAACCAGTTTACAAGTTGCGATCGCACAATTCCCGGCAAAATTCCGGCCTTTATTGGTGGCGTATACCAACTGCGATCGCACCATCCCCAAAGGTTGCCTGTACTGGTTTCTAGCCAATTTCCTTGAGTGTCGACTAATATTGCTTCTTGAGCATCTGAGCTAGTTTTTGCCAACCAAGCACTCAAATAGTTTCCAGTTTTATGAGAAGGGAGAGAGCGAGAAAATTCTGAACTGGCAATAGCGCACAAAATACCATTCTTTTGTTTTTCTGTCAATTTTTGTGGTAATGATCTACCAGTTATCCATTCCCGTCCATCGGGAAAAAGGGTAATTCTGAGAACGGGGAAGTGTGGGAGAAGAATTTTAGCGCCTTGACGCAGACGGTTCCAATCGGGTTGCTGCCAGCCAAAAGTTTGTAGTGAGAAGAGTAAGCGATCGCAGTGTGCTTGCCAATTAGTTAAATTACTATCTAGCGAGTTCTCATAAACCCGCAATGTTGTAAAAACAGTTGCCCCATAAAGTAAACCCGGATCGTTAATGTTTAATTCTAGGGTTTGAGAGTGAATTAATTTACCGTCATACCAAAAAATATTATTTGTCACAACCAAATTGCTTATCGTTACAACTCCATTGAAAAGTGATGACTTGTAATCTTCATACGCTGCATGAGATAAAATCTGTGGGCTGCAAATCGCTGAACGCCAGAATCCAGACTCAGATGTTTACAGTCATGATTTCTGGCATATTCAATTAGCCACTGAAATAACTGTTTACCATAGCTATGCGATCGCTTCGACTCATCAACAACTAAATCATCAATGTATAAAAACTTTCCCAACGCTAAACAATTAGAAATGCGAAATCCAGCGATCGCTACAGCTTGCTCCTCTACCTCCAAGAATGCAAGTTGATATCCTTCTTTCATTTGATATCGAACTTGTTCTACAAATTTAGCTTGCTCAAGGTGAGGGCGCAGCTGAGAAATAACAGGAAAACACCCTAATATTTGAAAGTCAGATTCTGCCAACTGTATTGACATTAGTATTGCCCTACTCAATCATGCGGGAGAAATTTGTAACTTATTGTATAAAGAGAATTTCCCACTACACTTTCATCAACTTATTATGAATAATAATTTAATCTTTGGTTGGAAATATAATTTTATTAGTCCCTTCAGGAGTTGTAACTATTTTTCCCCCCAAAGCTTCGATTTCCTTAATTGCGCGTTTCTGAGTTCTTTCATCAGCATGATTATTTAAAACCATTGACCATGTAGAAATTTGGGCGTACTTACTATTAGGATTTCGACTCAGAAATTCAGCAGTTCTTTGGGAAGTATTAGCTACAAGTTGACTTTCTCGATCTGAAAATTTACTAGCCCAGTTTGCCGCCGTTGCAAAAGACTGTTGGGCAGCTTGAGCGTTGCCTAAAAATAATAACTCATCAACTCCTTTAAAACGCCATATATAATAAGACTTTTCGGGAACTGAGGGAGATAGTGATTTTAAGCCTTTCTCTGATAGTGCGATCGCACGTTCCGGCATACCAGCATATAATGAAGTACTGATCGAAAGACTGCGATATGCTGCTAAAAATCGCGGATCGCGTTCTAGAATAACTTCAAAATATTCTGGACTTAAACTGTAGCCTGTTTTATCCCGAATTTCATCATCTCCAAAATATTGGAGAAAATTGAGATATACCAAATCTGCAATAAAGTTATCATAACCAAAAGTAGGCGTTTTTTCGAGAAAATTCAGACGAACATTTTCAGATTTTATTTCTTTTTTTAAAGTTTCTAAAGAAGCAGATTGTTTTCTATTTATTAGTTTTTGCAATTGGGGGAATTGAATCAAGCCAACTCCTAAAATACACATAGAAATTACAAAAGGTGTAGCAAAAGCTTGACGAGATAACAACATATTTTCCTTGGCTTTATTCTCATAGCCATATCATTGTATACATCATGGTATAAGAAAAGTCAGGCTATTTGTGAGTCTATAGACCTCTTGCATAAATCAAAAATAAGAAAGAACCCCACCCCGCCAAAGCTACGCTTTGTCTCCCCTCCCGAAGAGCGGGGAGGGGTTGCGGATGGGGTGTTAGGGACTTTTGCAAGAGGTCTTATGCTTTGCTAAGTAAGATAAAACAGTTGATCCAAACAAACTAAATAGCTGAAATCCACGCCATTAGTATATTTGTTCGTATCGGTATCGAACACCTACCGCTTCAAAGATACAAAGGTGGAGACTATAATATAAAACAACCTTCCTTACAATAGAAGAATTAAAAACGGGAAATCCTCGAAATAAACCTTCCATCAAGCATGATAGTGTCGATAAAAAAAGCTTCAGCTAAACTCTGTACAATAAATTATTAGTCCTTACTGCATCTGGTTCACCATACCAATAAATGTCAGATCAACCTGCACCAGAAATCGACCTGCTCCGTGCGGCATACGCAGCCTTCAACGCGCGAGACATTGACGCTGCCCTTGCCCTCATGACTCCAGACGTGGCTTGGCCGAAAGCGTTCAAAGGCGGTTTTGTCCGTGGGTCTGAAGAAGTTCGCGCTTACTGGACGGAGCAATGGAGCGAGATCAATCCGCACGTCGAGCCGATTTCCTTTTACTCGGAGGAGGACGGGCGCATTTTGGTCGATGTGCATCAGGTCGTGCGTGACAAGGCTTACGCAGTTCTTGCCGATGAGCACGTGGGACATCGATTCACCCTTGAACACGGCTTGATTCAAGCTATGGAAGTCTGTCCACTTCCATCGTCCACCCCAAAGGCCTAACCACGCGCTCCTATCGAACAGGCATCGGCGGGCGGACTTCTTCTGTATCCGGGGTGAAGTAAGCATCCGTACAGAAAGTTACGCGCTTGGATTTGATGAGCCGCTTGTAACCCAAGCGATCTGCCGTAGGCGGCAGCGCTTCCGCAGAGCGGACGCTTACGCGAACGCTATCGCCACGGAGAAACCTGTACCAATTGAAGTGTGATTTGAATTTTGCCAATATTTTTGATTTTATTTTCTTATCCCGGTTTTCTGTTCCGTTGCTACTCACACCCCGATATCAGCATTTAGGTAAAGCTGGTAGTCAACCTTACATACATGCTCTGGAACAAATTACCCGCCGTGCCAAAATTGAAGCTTTAGATCGATCCATTGAGTCCCTAAACCTTGGACTGAAAGATTTAATCGAAGAAACTTCTAAATATCGCCAACCATAAAAGTTAGTTCGCGTATATCATTCGCGAACCAATTCCTCTTTTCCACATCCCGTGAAAAGTCAGGATTTATAGCGACTGGAACGAAATACCCAAAAGCTAATTAATTAAATAATTCTTTCAGAATCACGTCACTTAGGACAACGGCGAAACCGCTATCACAGTGCTGGATTCACTGCAATACAGTATCTCAAAAATCTAAAATGATATTATTCTTTTTCTAAGATAAATTTGGCTCTTGGAAATCATAACTTTTTTTTAGTAAAAATTTCTTAAAATATTAAGTTATTTTGACTTTAGTTACTTTTTTGTAGTAAAAGCCTTCCAAAATTTGACATAACATAAAATTGTATTTTGTTTATATTTGAATATGTCTGTAACCTCTAAAATTTCATGGTGAATAATACTCTTAACGAAAACACAAACATTCACGATCAAGCCATCGAAAACATGGAAAACAATAGTCAATTTAGCAAACCAAGTAGTGAATTTAAAAGAAAAGTTAAGAAGCTGAATAGTCAGGGAGAAGGATTCAATATTGATGGAATTATTGATGCTATTCAAACAGCAATAGTGGAAGTTGTCGAGCTAGAAATTACTACTTGGGTTCCAGACTCATCTACTCAGTTAGAACAACCACAAGGGCAGCAAATTGCTCAAACAGGTAATCGAATGCACACCATAATCAATTTAATTGATGGTGATATAACTAATGAAGTTGGTAGTCAATTTGTTGGTAGTGGCCCATATACAGAACTTCGCGAATTTCATCTAACTCAAATCAAAGAAAGTCGGGAGATTATGCAAAAAAACATAGAAAGTTTGCAGAAGTTGTATGGATTTTTTATAGAAATTATGAAATCTCGTAAAACTTCACAACAATCGCTATCCCGTCCCCAGTAATTGATATTTATTAATTGATATTAACCCAAAAATACCTACAGGATATGAGCTTATTCAAACCTGTAGGTTAATTTGATTTAGAGAAATCAAGGAAATTATGACTATGCCTAATAAAATTCAAGAACAAGCCAAAGATTTGCTTGAGAAAGTAGTCTCATCTGTACATGAATTAGTTGATGATATTACAGCTTTAGAAGTCAATACAATGGTTGTGGATCAAATTACTGGCGCAAAGTTTAATGCTTGGCAAGCGTATGAAGAGATTTATTCAATAAATGACAAAGACTACTTTGATGTCAAAGGAATTCCAAATCCAGACGATTTACCAGAACCAGAAAAAACTCAAGCTCAAGAGCTACGTAAGCGTTATACAAGTCTATTTTCACAACTTGAAAGAGAATATTTTTACATTCTTCTTGAACAAAGTAATGAGACTAGTGAGCCAGATTCCAGAATAATACACTATCAAGAGCGTCTTAAATATCAGGTGGAACATAAAGCAAATATTGTTCCAACTGACGAGATATACATAAAGTTAGCTCAACCAATATTACCGGCTCCAACTCCTGTTGCAGCTCGAGAAGAAAATAGTATAAAAAGTTTGCAGCAAAGGTGGAAAGAGATTGAAGAACTTTTGAATAATGACAAATTTATTCGTACACTGCGGAAAATGTCTGAGCTTAAAGCTGCACTTAATAGTGGGAATATTACCAGCGTAGATATCGATATTATTTATGCTCAAACTGTTATGCAGCTAGATGGAGATATTATTAGTCGTTACCATAAAAACCTATTTCAATTACCTGAAGTGGATAGAGATTTAATCCTCAAAATACATCATGAAGGGGTAGTTGCGGGGGAGAAACAGTGGCGTGGAACGCTAAATTTTCTGATTGGTATTGTACAAAATATCGCAAAATTATCCCGACAATGAACGCTGAGAAAACACACACAGATAATGAAGCTGATGTTCAACTCTCTTTCTTTGTACAAATACCTCAAGGCACTCCTATTGAGCTTCAAATTAAGGTTGAATCAGGACAGTATACTTTTTATCTAAATAAGACCGTTTTAAAAGAAATTGAGGAAGCGCGAGAAATAGGCTGCTCTTTATACATTCCGCCAAAATTACTAGCTTATATTTGGTACTACAGCTGTTTTAGCGAGCAGATTTGCTTTAATAAGAACACTACGCCATACCAGAAATTAGTAATTACTAAAAAAAAGTTTAAAATATTTAACAATACTTTTATAGTAAGTTTTATCAAATTATTCTGGAGTAAATCATTACAAAAAAAGTCAACGTTACAGTATGGACTTACTTTTAATTCTTATTATAGAGAAGATACATCAGATTTATATCTTTGGAAAGAACAAGATATTGTTTTACAAAGTAATGTTTTATTTTATGGTGACATAATTCACAAAATCAAGAGTGATTTTGTCAAAAATCCTGAGTGCTTAAATATTGTTTATTTGCATTATTGGCTTATTGAACAAATACTAAGCTGTCTTCGGACTAAATTAAATTTATTCTCTTGGGAACTAGCTTCGTTATTCCCTGCTACTTTTTTTGTATGGAGATTAAACTTAGCATTTTCATTATCAATACTTGCTGGGTTAGTAACATCTTTTGTATTTGCTACTATTCGCTATTGGCTGGTTAATCAGCTTCCAAGATGGACTTATATTAGTTCTCAATATCGAAATTGGCTGGCATGGGGACTAACTTGTGTCACTTCTAGTATTTTTATTTTTACTCCCAATGATTTCTTTTTTTTGCTATTTTTGTCAATAATTGGGCCATTATTACAATGGGTTTTGAGTTTTATAGTAGGGCAAATTGGTAAAGGCTTTATGCGTTGGTTATTAGCTTGAAAATCGGTGTGAGGCATTGAAAAAGATGTTTTTTCGTGCAAGACTATTTTCAGAAAAAGATTAGGGTAGCTGAAATATTCAAACAATGTTACCTAAATTAAATCAGACTTTCTAATTACGTTTCAACAACTGCCAACACTGCCCGGCGATCGCCCAATCTTCTTGAGTATGAATAACTAATACCCGTACTACCGAATCGGGTGTAGCAATATCCTCATCCACAGGCTGCTGTTGATTTTTCTCAAGGTCAAGTTTTAGTCCGATAAATCCAAAGGCTTCACAGGTGGCTTGGCGAATTTGTGGAGAGTGTTCGCCCACACCTGCTGTGAATACCAAAGCATCTAATCCCCCCAAACTAGTGAGCATTGCGCCAATACCAGAACGCAAGCGATGCACATAGATATCCCATGCCAGTTGAGCGCGGGAATTACCTTGAGCAATCGCTTCTCTCACTTCACGCATATCGCTAGAGACACCCGAAATTCCCTTTAACCCAGAAGCTTTATTTAATAACTCATCCAACTTTTCTACAGAGTAATTGCAGTGCCGCAACAGGTAAATCAGAATCCCCGGATCGACTGAACCAGAACGACTACCCATCATCAATCCTTCTACGGGCGTGAATCCCATAGTGGTATCAATACTGCAACCGTTTTTAATCGCCGCTAAAGAGCAACCATTACCCAAATGGCAGATAATTAACCGCTCAGATGCAACATCTCGACCGAGAATTTGAACAGCACGTTGAGAACAGTATTGGTGACTGATACCATGAAACCCATAGCGACGAATACCTTGCTCTACCCACTGATATGGGCCGGGATATATTGCTGCTGCATCGGGTAAAGTACCATGAAATCCGGTATCAAAGGCTGCTACTTGGGTGACATCTCCTAAGATTTGTTCAATTGCTTCTATGCCTTCCAAACCCACTGGATTATGTTCTGGAGCAAGGTTAGACAGATTTGCGATCGCCTTTTTGACATCCTCCGTAATTACCACACTATCTCGATAATCTTCTCCACCATGTACTATCCGATGCCCCACCACATCAATTTCTGACAAGTGATCGATTACCTTGGTAGCATCACGATTAAGTGTATTGAGCATATAGGTGAGGTGCGCCTGTGGAGAATCACCAGAAATTGATTTTTGCAGCGTTCCACCTGTAGCAGTTTTCACCTCAATTTCGGCCACACCTCGATCTTGAGTCCAGGTGATTTTACCTTCCCAAAGGGGTTGGGGTGCTTGGGTGGGTAAAGCTTCATCTGAAATTTCATACAGACAACTCTTTTGGCTGCTCGATCCAGCATTCAGTACTAATATCTTCATAGTGACAACAGAAAAAAACGATCTCCTTTGATCGTGTCACTAATTCTAGCTTCATGCTTAGTACAGTTTTGCGTAAAAGCGTAGCGTTTTTAATGCCAGCTGACGCATTAACAAGGCGGCCATTGCATTAACAATACAAACTGACGCATTAACAAGGCGGCCATTGCATTAACAATGCAAGCTGACGCATTAACAAGGCGGACAAAGTGGCTCATCAAGTCAAAGCGCGTAACTTTCTGCACATCTGCTCATTTCACCCCTCCTTCTACTGTTCGGGGATACGGTACACAGTTTGAAGATACAGGTGAACTAGGAAGCGAGGAGAAGTGGCTTGGTCAGTTATCATTTCGTAGTTTGATTGGGCGGATGTCGCGGATCTTGAGGGTTCTTTTGCCTGCGTTATCGTCGTCATCAATTGTTACTAAGTATTTCACTACCGTATGGTTTGCATTTCCACCAGTCACGGTGACAACAAATGCTGAGTAACTGTTAGTGTTTGTGCCACAACCACTTCGGTCATGGAAGGTTTGATTCCATTCACCAATATGGACACCCTCGCCTCGTGGCTCATCACCACTTTGTTTAATTTCATTGAGGAGAGCTACTTTGAGTTGAGATAGCTTTGATTTTTTATTAGCAAGCATAAGTTTAAGAAACTTATCGCGAT
Source organism: Nostoc sp. 'Peltigera membranacea cyanobiont' 210A (assembly GCF_002246015.1). Lineage (GTDB taxonomy): Bacteria > Cyanobacteriota > Cyanobacteriia > Cyanobacteriales > Nostocaceae > Nostoc. The sequence continues at coordinate 350,572 of NZ_NOLJ01000004.1, read as the reverse complement.
TTACGTTGTCAAGGTTGCCGCCGTTGCTGCATTTATCTTCGTAGTTGGCAAAAGCTGAATCCGGGCTGGTCATCACCAGTGCTGGAATCTTGGGAGACTGAGCGGCGTGCCCACTTGTTGTTGCTAGTGCGAGAACACATAAAGTAAAAAAACCAAAGCGCATTGAATATTCCGAGCATGAATTGGTGTGTCCAATCAAGATTAACTGCAACGGGCATTAAAGGACAGAGTTTGCCCAGTAGGCGTATGCAGCGAAGGGGTGAAATGAGCAGTGATACTGAAAGTTACGAGTATGCAAGAAAGGAAACCCCCAACTGAAATCGTTATACTAACTGTGGGAGGCTGTTTATCTATCCAGCCAGATTCCATAGTTGTGTTTTTTATAGCTTGTTGCACTATGTCCTTCTTCAAAACCCCGCTGATTGGTTTAAAAGCTGACTCATTTCGTCATCCATTAGACCTGGAAGCTACCAGAGCGCTCAAGCAGATACCAGGCATAGATATGTTGGTGCGAAATTGGCTTGGGCCAATGGCAGAGCAGGTTTTCTATGTGGAAAATATTGCCTCTAGTATTTTGGTGGGTGAAAAGCAACTACCCGATTTATACAAGCTGTTGTTAGACGCCTGTAAAATCCTGGATATAGATCCTCCCCAGTTGTATGTCCGGCAACATCCCGCTCCCAATGCCTATACTTTTGCTGTGCGGGGTAAGCAGCCTTTTGTTGTGTTACACACTTCCCTGATTGATATGCTCACACCAGAGGAAATACAGGCAGTAATCGCTCATGAGTTGGGGCATCTCAAGTGTGACCATAGCGTTTACTTGACTCCTGTAAATTTACTAATATTAGCTGCGGCGATTGTGCCCAATGTTGGCACCTTCGTTGCCCAAGCCATACAGGCGCAACTTTTGGAATGGGTACGTTGTGCTGAGTTTACCTGCGATCGCGCCGCATTACTAGCAACCCAAGACCCGAAAGTGGTCATGTCCGTGTTGATGAAGTTAGCAGGTGGTTCTCCCACCTTAGCGCCCCAACTGAATCTCGATGCCTTTGTTGCCCAAGCCCGCGCTTACGATGATATAAGCAAGACAGAATTGGGTGAAATGGTCAAAGCTGCCCGTACAGCCCAATTAACCCATCCAGTGCCAGTACTGCGGGCGCGAGAAATTGACCGTTGGGCCAGCAGCACAGAATATCAAACTCTGTTGCACAGTCACGGACTGAAGTCTACTAATAATGAAGTTGCACCCAAAGGTGGATGGCGCAATTGGTAGAGCTTCTATTTACAAACGTTTTTTCGCTATATTAAGCAGAAAAATTTTGAATAGATGGTAAGAAGCGATCGCACTTTGGCGATCGCTTCCCCTTTTCATCCAAAAATGCAAACTTTCATTACACTACATATCCCTTTTGTCAACTAGAAGCTTTCACAGCTGCTTCTGCTTGGGAATGTAACAACAAACCGTATTCCAAGCCCTCTACCACCGCTTGATAGGAAGCCGCCAAAATATTGGTGGAAACCCCTACCGTCGTCCAGCGTTGACGACCATTGCCTGATTCAACCAACACACGGGTTTTCGCCGCAGTGCCCGTATGTCCGTTGAGAATTCGCACTTTGTAATCTGTCAAATCAAAAGTTGCAATTTGGGGATAAAAGTTCACCAAAGCCTTGCGTAAAGCTGCATCCAAAGCTGCAACTGGCCCGTTACCTTCCGCCGCCTCCAAAATATTTTTCCCGTCAACAGCGACTTTGACTGTAGCTAGGGCATTGCTAGCTTCTTTCCCCTCAATCAAGTCGCAGTGGACTTGAAAACCTTTGACTTCAAAAAACTTCTGGCGGTCTCCTAAAGCTTCGTGCATCAACAGCACAAAACTGGCCTCTGCTGCTTCAAATTGAAATCCTTCACTCTCCAAATCTTTGAGGCGCTGGAGAATTTCCCTAGCCTCTGCTTTTTGTTGATCCAATTCAATGCCAAAACTGCGGGCTTTGGCTAAAACATTGCTCAGTCCAGACTGTTCCGAAATCACAATGCGCCGACGATTCCCGACTTGTTCCGGCTGAATGTGTTCGTAAGTCAGGGGATTACGTTCCACTGCTGATACATGAATACCGCCCTTATGGGCAAAAGCCGAACGTCCCACAAAGGGAGCGTGTTCATCTGGCGCAAGGTTGACGACCTCACTCACAAAACGACTAGCTTCTGTAAGTTGTGTGAGCTGGTCTTCTGTGATACAACTGTAACCCGCCTTCAGTTGTAAATTGGGAATTAACGAACAGAGGTTAGCATTACCGCAACGTTCACCGTAACCATTAATTGTGCCCTGTACCATCTTTGCCCCTGCCATCACGGCGGCTATTGCGTTAGCAACCGCCATTTCCGAATCGTTATGAGTATGAATTCCAATTTGAGGGATTGGGGATTGGGAAGATTCTTTCCTAGCCCCTAGTCCCCAGTCCCCAGTCACCTGCACCACATCTTGAACAATTTGGCTAATTTCGTGGGGTAAAGTGCCACCATTGGTATCACAGAGGACTAGCCATTCCGCACCAGATGCGATCGCAGCCTCTAATGTCTGTAAAGCATAATCTCGATTGTGCTTATAGCCATCAAACCAATGTTCGGCATCGTAGATAATGCGACGACCTTGAGAACGGAGGTACTCAATTGTGTCGCGAATCATCGCCAAATTTTCTTCTAATGTCGTCTTGAGTCCTGTTGTCACGTGTAAATCCCAAGACTTGCCAAAAATCGTTACCCAGCGAGTTCCCGCCGCCAAAATATCCTGTAGCATCGGTTCGGTGGCGGCAGTAGAGTTGGGGCGTCGAGTCGAACAAAAAGCGACAATTTCAGCTTGTTTGAGCGGATCTTCTTGGAGTTGCCAGAAAAATTGTACATCCTTGGGATTGGCACCAGGCCAACCACCTTCAATGAAGGGAATTCCCAGTTGATCGAGTCTACGGGCAATGCGTAACTTATCTTCTATCGATACAGATAGCCCCTCGCGCTGAGTGCCATCCCGTAATGTAGTGTCATAGAGCCAAAGTTGAGGTGAAGAATTTGTGGTCATAAAACTGGGACCGAGGAGACAACTTTCGAGGCAATGTGTCAATATACAACAAAAAGCCAGTTTGGCAATTTAAAAATGCCTAAAGTAATAGCTGAAGGTAAAACAATTGATTGCGAGCATGGTAGTAATCTCCGCAAGATTTTGCTGCAAAATGGTATTAACCTCTACAATGACGGTGCTAAGGTCATAAACTGTCGGGGCATTGGCAGTTGCGGTACCTGTACGGTTAAGGTAGAGGGCAAAGTATCGGCAGCGAACTGGCGCGATCGAGCGCGGCGTTCGCTTCCTCCCCATTCTCCTACAACAGACTTGCGTTTAGCCTGTCAAACTCAGGTTTTAGGCGATGTGAAAGTGACAAAGTTTGATGGATTTTGGGGACAAGGTTCTCGAATAGTGTGGACACCAAAAGGTTAAAAAGGAGTTAAGACAACATGGGTAGATGGACACCCTTAATTTTAATGGCTGGCGGTTTAGCCATTCTGCTTGGTACATTACTAGGCATCAACTTTCCGATGGGCGTACAAACTGCTAACGCTCCCAGTGACAAGAAATCAGAAGTCCTGCCAGCTAATATCAATGTTAATAGCAGTGCTGGCAGCAAGAATGAAGAAACTGCAACAGAAGGAAACGAAACAACTGAAACCAACGAAAATAGACGCGGTATTGTAGCCCCAAGACCTGACAACAGGAGTAACGTTGCCCAGAATTCTGGCGATGACTCAACTGACAGTACAACAGACGGCAATACAGATTCTTCAGAAACAAGCACACCATCTAGCGATACAAATCAAAGCAACGAACCAATTCGCGCCTTGTGGTAACGATCAGATCCGTCTTCAGACCCGTCTTTAGTTACAAGTTATAAGTTATAAGTTATGAGTTATGAGTTATGAGTTATTAGTTATGTACTAATGATAAATGGCTAATGACAGATGACTAATGACTAATGACTAATGATTAGTGAGACTGTGATTATTGGTGGCGGCGTTATTGGTTTAGCGATCGCCATTGAACTAAAATTGCGCGGGACAAACGTCACCGTGCTTTGTCGTGACTTCCAGGCTGCCGCTACCCACGCCGCCGCCGGGATGTTGGCACCAGATGCGGAAAACATTGCTAATGAGGCAATGCGTTCCTTGTGTTGGCGATCGCGTGCTTTATATCCCGATTGGACGCGCAAATTAGAAGAACTGACCGGTTTAAATACTGGCTACCGTGCCTGTGGTATCCTTGCACCCGTCTTTGAAGAGGCAGGGGGGGAGAGAGCAGGGGAGCAGGGAGCAGGGAGCAGGGAGCAGGGGGAAAATTCTTCTCCTCTGCACCCTTCCCCCTGCCCCCCTGCCTCTTCTCCGGCTTACTGGTTAAACAAAGAGGCAATTCATCAATATCAGCCAGGATTGGGAGCCGAGGTAGTTGGTGGCTGGTGGTATCCTGAAGATGCACAAGTTGATAATAAGGCTCTAGCTCACGTATTGCGGACGGCAGCTGAGTCTGTTGGTGTTGAACTCAGAGACGGCATTACAGTAGAAGGATTTTTACAGCAGCAGGGACAAGTAGTTGGCGTGCAAACCAATGCTGGAATAATTCGCGCCGCGCACTATGTTTTAGCTTCAGGTGCTTGGTCAAATGAATTGTTACCGCTACCTGTGCTACCCAGAAAAGGACAAATGCTGAGTGTGCGGATACCAGAAGTTTCGCCGGAATTGCCCTTAAAGCGGGTTTTGTTTGGGCAGGATATTTACATCGTACCAAGACGCGATCGCCTAGTTATTGGCGCAACAAGTGAAGATGTTGGCTTTATCCCCAACAACACCCCAGAAGGTATTCAAAAATTACTACAAGCTGCTATCCGGCTGTATCCGCAATTAAAGCATTATCCCATCCAGGAATTTTGGTGGGGATTTCGCCCAACCACCCCTGATGAATTACCCATTCTTGGCACTAGCCACTGTCAAAATTTAACCTTTGCTACGGGTCATTACCGCAACGGAATTCTACTTGCGCCCGTAACAGCCGCTTTGATTGCCGATTTAATCTTAGAACAAAAATCTGACCCCCTACTTGCTGATTTTCACTATTCGCGCTTCCAGTCCCAGTCATCTACCTCCACCCCAATGCTGACTCACTCTGCCAATTTCTCTAACGGACATCACTCTGCTATATCCCCACTCCCCACAGACGCGATTAATCGCGTCTCTACCGATTCCCCACTGATTATCGCTGGCAAAACCTTCCAATCCCGATTGATGACGGGAACTGGTAAGTATCGCAGCATTGAGGAAATGCAGCAAAGCGTCGCCGCCAGCGATTGCCAGATTGTCACCGTAGCAGTACGACGGGTACAAACCAAGGCTCCGGGACATGAAGGTTTAGCGGAAGCCTTGGATTGGACGAAAATCTGGATGTTACCCAATACCGCAGGTTGTCAAACTGCCGAAGAGGCGATTCGAGTGGCGCGTTTGGGGCGAGAAATGGCGAAATTGTTGGGGCAAGAAGATAATAACTTTATAAAGTTAGAAGTAATACCAGACCTTAAGTATTTACTCCCAGACCCGATTGGGACATTGCAAGCAGCAGAACAACTAGTTAAAGAAGGCTTTGCAGTATTGCCCTATATCAATGCTGACCCGATGTTAGCCAAGCGTTTAGAAGAAGTAGGCTGTGCTACAGTCATGCCTTTGGCATCACCAATTGGTTCTGGACAAGGACTGAAAACAACTGCCAATATCCAAATAATCATCGAAAATGCGGGTGTGCCAGTGGTGGTAGATGCTGGTATTGGTTCACCCTCAGAAGCCGCCCAGGCAATGGAATTGGGAGCAGATGCTTTGTTGATTAATAGTGCGATCGCTCTTTCTCCAAACCCAGCAGCAATGGCTCGTGCGATGAATTTAGCAGCAGTTGCCGGTCGTCTAGCATACATTGCTGGCAGAATGCCTATTAAAGATTACGCCAGTCCTAGTTCACCTCTAACTGGGACGATTACTAGTTAGGAAATGGGGAGTAGGGCATGGGGCATGGGGCATGGGGAATAACCAATGCCCAATCCAATAGGGTTCGGTTAAGGTTTTTTGATGAAAATTCTAGATCGCTTAAAGATGCGATAAATCATCACAAAGACGCGATAAATCGCCGTCTCTACAATAATCATTCCTTTTGTAGAGACGGCGATTCATCGCGTCTCTTGCCTTAACCGAACAGTATTGATACCCAATCCCCAATCCCCAATGTAACGATTTATCTAGCAGTTTAAGACCAGATTTAGCATTTATGTAACATTAAATTAACGATAAAGATAAAGGAATTCATTCATGCCCTATACCAATGAAGAAGGCGGTCTTCTGAATAATTTTGCCCGGGAACCAAAGATTTATCAAGCAGAACCTCCCACAGAAGGGCAAAAGCGAACTTATCTCCTACTAGGAATTGTCGCTACAGCTTTGGTTGTCGGCTTGATTGTAGTCGCCTTCTTTGTTTCTAAGAGCAGTTGATCGTAAAACATTTTAAGAAAACTTCATTTTCTTTATAGTTTTTCAGGTTCCGATTTTAAGAGGGGCCTGCTTTTTTATTTTTTGTTAAAATTGAACTAGGAATGAAAGTATATAATTATACTTTATTGTTCCTACTATAATTGAAGGCTCAATATATCCTGAGCAGCACAACATCTACATTATTAAAAATCATTTTTATTATGACTTTAGCCCACTTGAATGCACCCAGAAAGGTGATATGTCCTGTGTTTTGGCTCTTTAGCCGCTATGAGCGTGAATGATACTGCACACAACAATAATTCTACTTGGAATCGGCAAGTATACCACCGCCTGAAACTTGCCTTAAGTCTTGGCTTACGACGACAAATTCTTTTAGCAGTATGTGACGATTTATACTTACGCAATCAGGTAGCAGCCCGTTTGCATTCTACATTAGCTTATCCTGTTGGACAGGTGCTATATCAATCATCAAACGCTCAGGAAAATAGCACTCCAGCTTATCCGCGATTAGTCACGTTGCGTTTGAATTTAAACGATCCGAATCCCATAATCCAGATTAATCAATGGTTGACTAATTACCCACCGCCAAGTGTTGGGGCATCAAAAGATACTCCTGGAAGACCTTTTCCAGTACCAGCATTTCAGATTGTCGGGGTGGAGCATCTCACTAAGCAACCAGTGGCGACACAGCGGTTATTTTTGCACTATCTCCGCTTAAGCGAACAATATTTCTCTACACAAGAATCCAGCCGATTCCTAGAATCTAACTTACTGTTGTGGATACCGCGTCCTTGGTTATCGGCTATCAAGCAATCAGCGCCACAGTTTTGGCGTTGTCGTACTGGCGTATTTGTGTTTGCTGGAGAACCCACACCAGCAACTCAGAATTTGGCCTATCCAGAACGTTTTTCTACTTCCAGAAGCTTGGATTTAGGGAATATTGAGCAGTCGATTCTAGATGAATCAGCTAACCAAGCAGACCTCAGAACCGCAACCACTGAGTTCAAGTTTGAGAATAATTCTGATTTCCCAGTAGAGATACAAGGGAAGCGCGTACACAAAACTGAGGAAGTTTCACCATCAACAGCGGATTTATTGAAGGCTACGCCACAACAACAGGAATCTACAAATCGGTCTGGTAGTGGGAGTAATAATCAATCGCTGTCATCTTTATCTTATATTAGCAGTGAGTTAACGGAGCTAGTAATAGCAACAATAAATACAAGTATTGCTCAAAATACAGAGGATTCCTTACAACCACAGCAGATTTTATTGGAGATTGAAGAATTACACGAAAATCTTGTTTCAGAAGAGATACTGGCAGAGGCTTATCATCGCTTGGGTACTTTATACCGTCTTCGCATTGAGCAAGGAGAGGCAACTCTAGAAAACCTGATGGTGGCAATTATTGCCTATCAGGAGGCAATTAGCTATGACGAAAGCTCACCGCAACTCCCAGATATCTTGAATGATTTGGGTACACTTTACTGGATGCTATACCGCACACCACCCAATTCTGAAGAGGGACAAACTTATATAGAGCAGGCAATAGAATTTTATCAGTTGGCGTTAAAAATAATTTCGCCCCAGACACATTCGGAAACTTACGCTCGTGTACAAAATAATTTGGGGACAGCCTATGGTGATTTAGCTCGTTTCTCTCACCCATCGGAAAATTGGCAGCAAGCAATTTTCGCTTACAGTGCAGCACTCAGCTACCGTACAGCGGATATGGATTCATTAAAGTATGCGGCTTGCCAAAATAATTTGGGTACTGCCTACTGGCATTTAGGGCAATATAATCAACCGATTGTACATTTAAAGAAAGCGATCGCAGCTTACAATGAAGCACTTGCACACTACAACCCTGAAGAGGAACCGCTGAAGTATGGGATGATTCAAAACAATATCGGTACTGCGTGTTGGAATCTGGCACAATACGAACAACCTGCCAAAAATCTCCAGTTAGCCATAGATGTTTATAGCGAAGCTCTCAAGTATCGCACTCCAGCTAATGTTCCCAGTGCCTGCGCCGCTACACAAAATAATCTGGGTACTGCTTACTGGCATCTAGCAAACCTATCTGAGACTACTAAAGAGGCACGGCAAAAGTATCTGCAACTATGTATCAGCGCTTACGAAGAAGGTATAGCTTTGGCTAACTCACTTAGCGGTACTTCTTTAAGTTTTGATTTGCTTGCCTCTCACAATAACCTGGGACTAGCACATTATCAGCTAGTAATAGACAAGTCTTTTAATGGTGACAAAGCGACATGCTCTCAACACTTAGAAGTAGCATTAGATAACCATTTGCAAGCCTTAAAGGGATTAAGTAAACAACCAGAGGCTTATCAAACAACCTTCGCTTATGTGGTGAAAACTATTCGTGCTTTTCATAATGAGTTAGGGATACAGGGACAAAACCTGGCTTTATCTAAAGTTCCTAGCCAGTTATTGCCAGAGATTTTGTCAAAATTGTGAATCCCATTCCTCCCCATAAGGGACTTCCAATTAAAAAAATAATCAATCGCTGTGTAGGCAGGGGAGCAGGGGGCAGGGGGCAGGAGGCAGGAGGCAGGGGGAAAAGAAAAATATCATCTAAATAAATTGGGTAATTTATTCTCTGGAAGTCCCTAATGTGGAGAATGTCAAAAAACTGTAACTTCATATCAGCTTGACAATTTATAGGTAAGTCAAGTAAGGTAGCGATGTTTACGACGGGCTACACCTACGTAATTACTAGACTTCTTGCATAAATCAAAAAAATAACCCTACTCCGCCTTTGACTTACGTCAAAGTCTCCACTCTTGCCGAGAGGTAGCGTGTTAGGGAAATCTTGCAAGAGGTTTACTGTTTTACTAATTACAAAGTAGTGAAATATATTTTCACAATCCATAATTGTAACTTAATAAATATAAATTATTCATTAAATTATTTTGAAAGAAACATAAAGATTTTACAAAAAATACAAGAAGACATTGGCGTATTTTCCGTAAATTTACTAAGGTAGACTGAATACCTACTTGAAAGAAGCTCCAGAATGAACGTTAAAACCTAGAATTATGAAACTAAGTTTTGTTTTGGCTACTGCTATATCTAGTTTTTTTGTGAGTTTGACTACAGGATTTAGTTTCTCTGGTCAAGCACAAGCTCTAACTTTTTCTGGCATCTCTAGTGCGACATGGGGAAATCCTACGCCAGGAATCAGCGATACTAATCCCATATATACAGGTGTGGGAAGTAACACATTTACTTGGGGTAAAGCTAATTTGCCGCCAGGACTTCCAAATAAACTAACCTCTAATGGAACTTCATTTTCTGCGGACATTAACTCTGTATTCCAAATAGCTGATTTAACTTACTTTAATGGAAAGATACGCACTGATTCAGGCGTTGGATTTGTACCTTTAAATCTTAATGTATCTTTCAACCCATCTATGGGAACCAGCCAAGTTTTTGACTTCAATTTGCGTTTAGTAAATACACTTAACGACCCAAAAGATCCTGAAAAGAGTGCAGACTTAGTATTTTTAGACACAAATTTGAGTAATCGCAGTTTCACCTTTGGAAGTAATAAATATACCCTTGAGTTAATCGGTTTTAATCTAGACGGCCGCCAGATAAGTATTAAGGCTCTTGAAGAAGCTACAACTACAACAGCTATTTATGCCAAAATCAAAACTATACCTGAACCTGCGTCAGTGTTGGGTCTATCCTTGCTAGGGATATACCTGATATCTCGTAAAAATCCTTGGAAAATAAATACAGGGAATAGGGAATAGATATATACTGAGTTTTGTTCAAAAATTAAATAGGAGTGCTACATAACAATCCGATTTGATTTTTGAACTTATTTACGGGGACAGATTAGAGGCAAAGGTCAAGAAGGCTCTTTCAATTGTACGGAGTTTTTCATGCAATCAAAAATTTGGGTGATAAAAAAATGTAGAGACGTGATTTGTCACGTCTCTACAAAGGTTTACCGTTTTTTTTGATAGACGCGATGAATTGCGTCTTTATGCAGGGTTAGGTTGGGTTCGGCTTTGAAGTAGCTGGATAATTGCAGCTTTTTCTAAGATTCCAACTAGGACGCCATTCTCACGAATCACGGGAAGCACAGATAGCTTTTGTTGTTCGAGTAACTGCATGACTTCCAGTAGAGGTTGATCTGATTGGACTGTGGTAGATTCGGTAATTGGTCGCATCACTTCTTTAACTTGAGTTTCTGACCACAGTGCTGTGGGGATGGTTCTTAAATTATCAACTGCGATCGCACCTACTAATTGTCCATCATCATCAGTCACTAAAAACCGATGCCAGTTTTGTCCACTTATGACTCGCTCATCGGCAAACTCTCTCAAGGTAAGATTAGCAGAGACAATCGGGCTGTCATGAGTTACAGCATCCTCTGCTGTCAAACCTGTGAGTTTCTCTTGCACTCTGGCAAATTGAGCCGAATTACCAGCATTTTGCAATAAGAAGAAGCCAACTAACAAATTCCAGAAGTTACCGGCGCTGCCAAATAATACTAGGGGAAGTACACCGGAAAGAATTGCTACCCAACCAAATATTTGTCCAACTCGACTCGCAAAGGTTACACCTTTATAAGGATTACCTGTAATTTTCCAAACGATAGCTTTCAGTATATTTCCGCCATCTAAGGGCAAGCCAGGAATCAGGTTAAACAGGGCTAATGCCAAGTTAACAGAAGCTAGAACACCAAGAATTGCAGCTAACGGCCCTGATGCAGCAGTAGTAACACCAATTGCTGTAACGATACCGCATAGTAGTAAGCTTACCATTGGCCCGGCGATCGCTACCCAGAAAGCTTCACCTGGGGTTTTCGATTCTTTTTCTAAGCTAGCCAAACCGCCAAATATAAACAGTGTGATGGATTTGACATCAATTCCCTGACCAATCGCAACAAAACTGTGGCCTAATTCATGGGCGACGACAGAGGCAAATAACATCAGCGCTGTCATCAATCCTAGTAGCAAAGCTAATCCCGCAGACAATTGGGGAAATTGCGCCGCCAGTCCACTGCTATAGCTCCAAGTTACCAAACCCAGAACTAAAAACCATGACGGATGGATATAGAAGGGAATTCCGAAGAGATTACCAACGCGAATTGTGCCATTCATGTCGTTCACCTTTGATTTCAGCTTCGAGAGGTTTGTTTTCGTCCTTCTCGATGTCTCTAGTGTAACGAAAGGTTAAGAGATTTTAATCTTGATGGCAGTAGTGGTGTCCGTCTGTAAAGGTGCGGTTATTGGTAATATTGTCAGCATCCTAATTCAGGAGCCAGGAGGAACCCACAAGAACTTCGACAGAGCTACCTGTGAGACTTGTCGTTGCGCAGCCTCTTGTAGAGAAGGAAAGTTTTTTACTTTTTTCCTCCTGCCTCCTGCCTCCTGCCTTTCTTTACCTCTCGATCGCTACATCAGGCAAGCGACTCCACTCATTCCAAGAGCCATCGTAATTCCGAACATTTGGATAGCCCAATAAATACTTTAAGACAAACCAGGTATATCCAGAACGCCATGCCCCTGTTCATGAAGCTTTGGTAGTAGAACCTAAAACATGGAAATTGATTTGTCCTCGTGCCGATCACTGGCACGTCATGGCAGGGCCAATTGTCAGCAATGGTGAGTTAGTGTGTGTGGTAGGTTTGACGCGTCAGCAAGGAATGCCTGCATTTGATTCACAAAATCTTACAGATTTGAGTGCGCTTTGTCTGCATATTTCTACTTGGGTGGCAATGGCGCAATTGCAACAACCACTATTACAGACAAAGCGTTTAACGCCTCGTGAAATGCAAATTGCTTCCTTGGTGGCTCAAGGACAAACCAATGCAGAAATTAGTGCTGAACTTTGGATTACTGAAAACTCTGTCAAGCAAGCCTTAAAAAGGATGTTTCGCAAGCTTGAGGTTTCATCTCGCGCTCACATGGTTGCAAAGCTTTCCACAGTTTCAAAACAAATGACCTTTTATTGCCTGATTAATCCTGGATTTCTCTGCTTATCTCCCCCTGATAAGCATTTCTATGAAAATATAAAGTGAAACGCGATCAGGGGGGATCTTCTGGCTTAGACATCCACTTGTGCTGGAATTTTCTCCATCTGCTGAGAAGTTTTCTGCAACATCGGGGTAATTACATCGGCAGGCACAGGACAACTGAAGTAGTAACCCTGACCTTCATCACATCCTTGCATTTTCAGGTAGTCAAGCTGTTCTTGGGTTTCCACACCCTCTGCCGTGATGTTCAACCGCAGGCTTTTTGCCAGGGCAATAATCGCATTAGTGACGGCGGCACTATCAGGATTAGATGTGACATCCTGTACAAATGAGCGATCGATCTTGAGCATGTTCACGGGAAAGCGCTTCAAATAGTTGAGGGAGGAATAACCAGTACCGAAGTCATCTAGAGCCAACCATATACCCAATTCTCGTAATTGTTTTAAGATTTTAACCGATCGCTCCATATCAGCCATCAAGAAGCTTTCTGTCACTTCCAATTCCAGGTAAGATACTTGGAGTCCAGTCTCCTCAAGAATTTGGCTGATGACCTCAACCAGATACGGTTGTTCAAACTGTCGAGCTGATAGATTTACAGATATCCGAATTGGGTTAAATCCAGCAAGCTGCCAAGCACGGTTTTGGGCACAAGCAGTTCGCAAGACCCATTCACCAATTGGTAGGATCAGACCATTGGCTTCTGCAATGGGAATAAACTTGGCTGGAGAAACCAAACCTAATGTCGGATGCTGCCAGCGAACCAACGCTTCCATAGCTGTAATTTGTCCGCTGTGTAAATCAATCAGAGGTTGATAATAAACCAGCATTTCGTTGCGATCAAGCGCTCTATGTAATTCATTTTCTAAAGTTATTCGCTCCTGCAACTGAGCATTAATTTCCGGTGAATAGAATTGGTATTTGCTACGCCCTTGTTGCTTTGCTTGGTACAGTGCTATATGAGCCTGCTGCAAAAGTTGATCTACGCTATTAGGCTCATTTATTCCATTAATTGTGATACCGATGCTGGCGGTGATATGAATCAAATTACCCTCTATGGAAAAGGGTTTGCTCAGGGTATTTAACACCATCTGAGATAGCTTAATCACACTTTCAAAAGAAACAATATCTATGCGGGCAATGGTAAATTCATCTCCACTCAAATGGGCAAGAATATCTGTTTGTGTCATACAGAGTGATAACCTCTGAGCAACTGCTCTTAACAACAAATTTGTTGTTTCATGCTCCAAACCATGACTCATAGCAGTGAAATCATCAATACCCAGTAAAAAGACGGCTACAAAGCGCTGGTTATTTTCAGGTTGAGATAGAGTCTGATGGAGGCGATCGCGAAATAAATCACGATTGGGTAATCCAGTTAGATCGTCATAATTACTGATGTAGTGAATTAACTCATCTAATTTGTGAAGAGTTTGTGAGGTATCTGCCATCAATGTACCGACTTCATCAGCAAATTCTGTGGGCAATTCAGGCAAGGTTTTGGTGTTTAGATAATTTTGCAATGCCGCAGATGTCAAAATAACCGGTTTGAGGAGGTGGTGTATTGCGTAGAGGGTAACGGCTGTACCCGCTAAAGTAGCCAACAGAGCAATAAGCATAACTCGGATCGTCATCTCTAAGGAATAGGAGTTTGAGATAACGAAACTCAAGAGTAAGCTTAGAAGTGGTATGTGAGTACCCAAAAATGCCACCAACATGATCTTAGCGGTATAACTTTTTTTGAGTAATGGAAAACTAGCTAGGAACGAGTATAGATTGAGCTTCATAAATTCTGTTCGATAGTTGGTAAATTAGTTCCGAGATATTCTGGCAAAAGGGTATTTTTGATTTACAATTCAGTGCAGTTAGCTCTCATGGAACCCAACCCTGATAAGGTTATATATTATCGTTCCCAATCTAGGTTTTTATTTGATATGTTTGACTATAAAGTTTATGTAAAACTTATCCATAAACAATCTCACAATAAATACCTAGATCGTGTTGATTTTTATTAGTTTGTCTTTAGATGATGTCAAAGTAAAAAAATATATAAATTCGATTTTATTAGTGAAATATTATTTTTCTAACTAACGGCAGAGACGCAGAGAATGCAAAGAGAGTAAAGAGATATTTTCACAAATAATTTAGGATTGCTATATCTTGTCAGGGTATAGCAAAACTGTGTCCCTATCGCATGGTTATTTACCTAAAAATTGCTGTAAAGACGTAACAGATTATTTATTTCTAGAGCCTGAAAAAAGCAGATTTGTAACTTGCTCTAACACCTTTAATGCTGTTAATGAACCTCGAATCAACCGAGTAGCGGCAAAGGGTTGTCGAAGCATGGCGATCGCTAACGGAAAAGGGTTTAGAGAGCCATCAGAGTTAATTGCTGGTGTGAGATCGGGGATATTATGCTGACAATCGTCGCTGACTACTCGCAGCATTGCCACGGACACTCCAGCCGCATTGAAAAATTCTAAAGCGGTAAATCCTTCCATATCAACAACATCAGCCGCCAAAGTCTCACCTAAATGACGTTTTTCGGATGCAGACCAAATTAGGCGATCGCTTGTCAGTGACTTGACTAAGGATACTTTTTCTGATAATGAAGAGTGCAATTGTGCTGTAAAAGTGCGATCGCATTCTTGCTGTTTCCCCTGATAAACACAATCTTGATACAGCACAATATCGCCGACTGTGTAACGATCGCTCAAGCTGCCACATATACCCATAATCAGCACCCTGGATTTTGGAGTCAGAAATTGTCCTTGTTGCAGGTATTTGAGTAAAGGCTTCATCCCAACAGGTATGGCTACTACTTTTGGGATGGAGGCAGTAATGCCGCTTAATCCGCGACACACAGCTTTATATTCTGCTCCTTGAGGCACCAGAATTGTGTTGATGGGCAAAAAATTAGGCACTAGCTGTCTCGATAATTTTAAGTTTTAACGGTCAATATTATAAGAAAACGAACCGCAAAGTATTGGCTTTGGGCGCAAAGGGAAGAAAGAAGAAAGAGATATATAATTTTCACCAATGATTTAGGACTGCTATATTGCCGTTTAGTAGTAACCAAAATTAGCAAACCGAAGATGATTGCTGTAGCATGACTAAATAATTGTGTTATCCACACGATAAATTTCCAAGATGGTAAAGCTTCATAACTCCAAATCCGCACGAGAACTCTTCAATATTTCCAAATTGGCGATTCAATTTTCGTGGCTGACGGTGAGTTTTTGGATTGCCGTAACGGTAGCTGGTGTTCTGGCTTTCAGTTCCCTTAAGTATGCTTTGTTTCCAGATATTACCTTTCCAGTGGTGGTTGTGAATGCTACAGCTCCCCTGACAACTGCCCTGGATACTGAGGCGAAGCTCACTAAACCCCTAGAAGAACGCCTCCGCTCTCTAGAAGGACTGGAGAATATTCGCTCATCCACCTATCCTAGTCAAACAGCTGTTGCCCTTTCTTTTGCCGTTGGGACAAATTTAGAAACATCGACCAAAAAGGTTGAAACTGCTCTCAAGCAGTTGACTCTACCTGAAGGAGGAACTTCTAAGATTATTCCTCTGAATTTAAACGAGTCAGCCGCCATTAGCTATGCCATAGAGAGTTCTACACGGAATCTCAAAGATTTGACGAAGTTGGCGCAAGATGAGATTGTCAGTGCGATCGCTAAATTACCAGGAGTATTAAAAGTCTCACTACTAGGCACTGCGACTGCAACTGCTCCGTTAAATCCAGCGAATGCGAGTGCCACGGTCCCCCAAGGTGGGGCGACATTAGTCCGGTTTAACGGTGAAGATGCACTCGCATTTCAGGTAATCAAACGCGGTAGTGCTAATACTTTGGAAGTCGTGAGTCATGTTGAGAAAGAAGTTCAAAGGCTACGCTCAACCCTTAAAGATGTCAAACTCACCTTAGCTGCCACCCAAGCAGAATATATCCGCCAAGCCACCCAGTCAACAATTGATGCTTTGCTGGAGGCAGTGTTGTTGTCTATCGTAGTGATTTTTCCTTTCTTATGGAATTGGCGGGCAACTCTGATCTCTGCCTTGGCGATTCCCACATCTTTGCTGGCGACATTTATCGTCATGGCGATTTTTGGCTTCAACCTGGAAACAATCACCCTGCTGGCTTTAGCTTTGGTGATTGGTAGTATTGTTGATGATGCGATCGTGGATGTGGAAAACATCATGCGACACGTTGAAGATGGAGAAACTCCTCGCCAAGCAGCGCTTTTAGCGACAAATGAGATTGGGTTGACAGTTACCGCCGCCACTTTAACAGCAGTAGCAGTTTTTCTACCCATAGGTTTAATGGGTGGGGTAATCGGTCAGTTCTTCAAGCCTTTTGGTATCACTGTTTCAGCGGCGATGCTTGCTTCTATGCTAGTTGCTCGGACTTTATCTCCAGTTTTGGCTATCTACTGGCTGAAACCTAAATCCTCGCTTTCCCCGCGTCGAGAAGCAAAAATCTGGGTAGCTTTTACTCAATATTACGGAAATTTATTGAGTTGGTCTTTAAATCACCGGAAGATAGTTATCGGGTTAGCTGTCCTCAGCTTCATCGCAGGTATAGTGCTGATTCCACTAATTCCTAAAGGATTTATTCCCAAACTCGATCGCGGCGAATTTAATATTGCTTATACGGCTCCTTTGCCGAGTATTCCGAGTGGAGGAGAGGGGCAGGGGAGCATACTTCGACTGCGCTCAGTAACCGGGGGGGCAGGGGAGCAGGGGAGAAATGCTAGTCTCCAGTCCCCAATTCCTAACCCCTTGAACGATTCTCTTGAGATTGCGAAGAAATTAGAAAATGTAGTCAGAAAATCACCGGCAGTTGAAACGGTATTTACCACTGTTGGTTCTCGTGAGGGTGAACCAAATAAAGGGACACTATATGTAAAGTTAAAGGAAAACCGCACAATCACAACTGCCGAACTACAGGATCAGTTGCGCTCCTCCTTACCTGTTCTTTCTGGGGTAACTACTAGTGTTGAAGATATTCAATTTGTCGATTCTGGCGGTCAAAAACCCCTCCAGATAGCATTACAAGGTGATAATCTCCAAGCTTTGAGCAAAGCAGTCAAAGCCATTAAAGAAAGGATTCAAAGGCTACCGGGATTCGCTGATGTTACAGTTACAGGTGAAACGAATCCACAGGGGACGGTTTTTCAGATCGAGCGTCTGAACAATCAGCGGGTGGCCTACATCAGTGCTAATCTTGGCAAAAATCTGTCTTTGGGTGATGCCACTGACAAAGTGGTAGCTGAAGCAAACGCGGTGTTACCCTCTAATGTTTCTTTAAATTTAGGGGGAGACTCTGCCCGTCAAGGTGAAGTGTTTAGCAGTTTCGGCACTACTCTGGCTTTATCTGCCTTATGCATTGTCATAGTACTAATTTTACTATTCAAAAGTTGGGTAGACCCTCTGGTGATTGGTGTATCTTTACCTTTAGCACTAGTGGGAGCGATGTTGGCGCTACTGATTACTAAGAGCGATTTTGGTATGATCTCATTGATCGGTTTCGTCTTTTTGCTAGGGCTAGCAAATAAAAATGCCATTTTGCTTGTAGATTATATCAACCAGTTACGCAATGCTGGCTTAGACCGTACCGAGGCGATCCTCAATACCGGACTAGTGCGCCTCAGACCAATTATGATGACCACGGCCTCCACTATTTTAGGGATGTTACCGATCGCATTAGGTTTGGGTGCTGGTTCGGAATTGCGATCGCCTATGGCTGTAGCGATCGCAGGTGGACTGGTAACTTCAACTATTCTCAGTTTGATTGTTGTGCCAGTAGTCTACACCATTTTGGATGATTGGTTTCCTCGATTTAAGAAGAGGGGGGCAACTTAATGCAGGTTTTTGTCACGGGGGGTACGGGCTTTATTGGTGCCCACTTGGTACGGTTGTTGCAGCAAGAGGGTTACACAGTCAAAGCGCTGGTACGCTCAACCAGCAATTTGGAGAATCTACGCGGTCTGGATGTGGAAATTGTCAAAGGCGATTTGAACGATCCAAATCTCTGGCAACAGATGCTTGGTTGTCAATACCTATTTCATGTGGCAGCCCATTATTCCCTCTGGCAAACAGACCGGGAATTACTGCACCGTCACAATGTCCTGGGTACGCGCAATGTGTTGGCAGCAGCTCGCAAAGCTAACATTGAGCGCACCGTCTACACGAGTTCAGTGGCAGCGATTGGGGTAGGATCGTCAGGAGAAGTTGTGGATGAAACACATCAGAGTCCCTTAGAAAAGTTGGTGGGTGACTACAAAAAGTCTAAGTTTCTGGCTGAACAAGAAGCTATGCAAGCCGTTGCTACAGGTCAGGAGGTAGTTATTGTCAATCCCAGCAGCCCCATTGGCTCGTTGGATATCAAACCTACCCCGACGGGTGATATAATCTTGCGGTTTTTGCGACGGCAAATGCCCTTTTACTTGAATACTGGTCTAAATTTTATCGACGTGCGGGATGTGGCATGGGGGCATTTACTGGCTTTGCAACGGGGTAAATCTGGCGATCGCTATATCTTAGGTCATCAAAACCTTAGTCTCAAGCAACTACTCGAACAACTTGCCGATATCACAGGTCTTAGCGCACCTCAACAAACTGTACCCGCTTGGTTGCCCCTGAGTGTTGCCTGGGTTGATGAAAAGATTCTCGCACCATTAGGAAAATCGCCCTCAGTGCCATTGGATGGCGTTCGGATGGCGAAACAACCGATGTATTACAATGCTTCAAAGGCTGTACAAGAATTGGGTCTACCCCAATCTTCTCTGAACGCCGCACTCAAAGATGCTGTGGATTGGTTTGTTGCTCAGGGATATGTCAACCCCTCTGGGAAATTCAAAATTCAAAATTCAAAATTTAAGACCCCATAGATAAATCTTGGGGTTGAGAAAGTGGTGCATTTATCTTTAAAAGAGGAGCGATCGCAACAATGGCAGTTAATCTACAACAAGCTATGGATATTGGGAAGTATCTTGTTACTCAGCGTTTGAAAGGACGCAAACGCTTCCCCTTAGTGTTGATGTTGGAACCTCTTTTTCGGTGTAATCTCGCTTGTACTGGTTGTGGTAAAATCCAACATCCAAAGGAAATATTAAAGCAAAATCTCACCCCAGAACAGTGTTTTGCCGCTGTGGAAGAGTGCGGCGCACCAGTTGTCTCCATTCCTGGGGGAGAACCTCTTCTACACCCCCAGATTGATGAGATTGTCCAGGGATTAATTGAGCGCAAGAAATATATTTACTTGTGTACCAATGGTTTGTTGTTAGAAAAGAGCCTGGATAAGTTTCAACCTTCCCCTTATCTAACTTTCAGCGTGCATTTAGATGGAATGCGGGAATTACACGATCAATGCGTAGATCGTAAAGGTGTTTTTGATATTGCTGTCAAAGCCATTCGCGCCGCTAAAGCTAAAGGCTTTCGTGTCACCACTAACACCACTATCTTTGAAGGTACTGAACCTAAAGATATGCAAGAGTTCTTCAACTTTCTGGAAACACTAAATACTGACGGGATGATGATTTCTCCCGGCTACAGTTACGAGTGGGCACCAGATCAAGATCATTTTCTCCATCGCGAACAAACCCGCGCCCTCTTCCGAGAAATTCTAGCTCCATACAAAAGTGGTGAAAAAAACTGGAATTTTAATCACAATCCCTTATTCCTAGATTTTCTCACGGGTGAGAAGGACTACGAATGCACACCTTGGGGTAGCCCTAGTTATAGCGTTCTCGGTTGGCAAAAACCTTGCTATCTGCTGAACGAAGGCTATTACTCTACCTTTAAGGAATTACTCGCACAAACTGACTGGAGTCAATACGGCCAGAAGAGTGGTAATCCTAAGTGTGCTGATTGTATGGTTCATTGTGGCTACGAACCAACCGCCGCAATGGATGCAATGCAGCCGCAAAATATGGCGCGTGCCCTTGGCAGTGTGTTTGGTAGGAACTAGTAGTCTGTCCCAAAAGTTTTGAGAGGTTAGTGGTGTTCAGATCCCCGACTTGTTTAAGAAGTAGGGGATCTAGCAGCCCCTCAATGCAACAACATCCAGTGAGAATAAAAAGAGGATGCTTTTTTAGAGATATTGGGATAAACTTCTACGAAATTCATCAGGGAAAATACTCATGCCATTTGTATCTCTTCGTGACCTGCAAATGTATTATGAGATTCGTGGCACTGGTCAACGCCTACTTAGTATCAGTGTTACTGGAGGAGATTTGCAGCGATCGCCGACTATTTTTGACTCACCGCTAGCCCCACAATTTCAAATACTAGGCTACGATCAGCGCGGTCTGGGTCAAACCTCAAAACCTGATATTCCTTACACCATAGCAGATTACGCCGCTGATGCAGACTCTTTGTTAAATGCAGTCGGGTGGGAGAACGCTCATGTCATCGGAATTTCCTTTGGGGGTATGGTAGCCCAAGAGTTGGCACTGCGCTATCCGCACCGCGTTAAACGTCTTGTTTTGGCCTGTACTAGTAGTGGCGGTGCTGGTGGATCGTCATATCCACTACATGAACTCGCGAACCTTGCTGCTGAAGAACTAGCTCATCGGCAAATCACAATTGCTGATACTCGTTGGCAAGAGGAAGCTTGGCTCTCTAGCCGAACTACACAATTTCAGGAATTAGTGAAGCTGACACTAGCAGTTTCTCAAGCGGGTATAGACGAACCAAGTCGTGAAGTTGGGCGTCGTCGCCAGCTTGAGGCTCGTGCTGCTCACGATACATATAATCGACTTTCTCAACTGTATATTCCTGTCTATATCTGCGGCGGTCATCACGATGGCATATCTCCTCCTGCCAATCTTGAGGCAATGCACAAACAGATACCAGGTTCGTATTTAGAGTTCTTTAAGGGCGGTCATGGCTTTCTCTACCAAGACCCCCAAGCATTCAAGCGCGTTATTACCTTTCTCCAAAATAAATTCGAGTAATTCTACATAAGACATATAAGACATAACTACAAAGTGACAGTAACTGCGATACCTATTGTCCTCCCACGAGAGCAGCGCTCGGCTCATAAACTAAACAGAGACAAAAATATGAAGTTATGTAACTATTTTTCACAAACATAATAATAATTTGTAATAAATTATGATGCGGCAGCATTGTATAAAGAGAACTTGGAAGTAAAAAACAACATCTTAATCAGGTTTTCCAGTCGTTCATAGAAGTTTGAAGTTTTTTAACAAAAGTTTTAATCTGAAAGCCTGGAGATCGTAAACTTATTTCGGTGGATGTCTGTTTTAAACCTTTCGTAACTCGTCAGGCAGTGCTGACATCAAAAAAGCTGGACCATTCAGTTTTGAGTCCAATTATTCTTAAGCAAGCAAATTAGGAGATTTAAGGCAATGGTTTTAGATGCATTTGCAAAAGTAATCACCCAAGCTGATGCCCGCGGTGAATATCTCAGCGCTGCTCAGTTGGACGCTCTAGCTGCCCTAGTTAAAGATGGCAACAAGCGTGCAGATACCGTAAACCGGATTACCAGCAACTCCTCAGCAATTGTTGCCAACGCAGCTCGCGCTCTGTTCGCAGAACAACCTCAGTTGATTGCTCCTGGTGGTAATGCTTACACCAACCGTAGAAATGCTGCTTGCTTGCGTGACATGGAAATCATCTTACGCTATGTCACCTATGCAATCTTTGCTGGTGATGCAAGTGTATTAGATGACCGTTGTTTGAACGGTCTGCGCGAAACCTACTTGGCTCTAGGAACTCCTGGTGCTTCTGTAGCAGTTGGCGTACAAAAAATGAAGGACGCAGCTTTGGCTCTTGTTAACGACACCAATGGTATCACTAGAGGCGATTGCAGCGCTATATCATCTGAAGTTGCTAGCTACTTTGATCGTGCAGCCGCAGCAGTAAGCTAAACCCGCTCAAGACTATTGACTGACAACTGTCAGTTAGACAAAACAAATTTCAACAAGATTGTAAATAGGGAGATACTAAACCGATGAAGACACCTCTTACCGAAGCAGTTGCAGCCGCAGATTCTCAAGGTCGCTTTCTCTCCAGCACCGAAATTCAAACCGCTTTTGGTCGTTTCCGTCAAGCTCCAGCTAGCTTAGAAGCAGCAAAAGCTTTGAGCGCCAATGCCCAACGTTTGACAGAAGGCGCAGCTCAAGCTGTATACAACAAGTTCCCTTACACCACTCAACAACAAGGTCCTAACTTTGCTTCTACCAACACTGGTAAAGAAAAGTGTGCGCGTGACATCGGCTACTACCTGCGGATTGTTACCTATTCCTTAGTTGTAGGTGGTACAGGACCATTGGATGACTTCTTGATTTCTGGCTTGGCTGAAATCAACCGCACCTTTGATCTATCTCCTAGCTGGTACGTTGAAGCTCTCAAGTACATCAAGGCTAATCACGGTCTAAGTGGCGACCCTGCTGTAGAAGCTAATTCCTACATCGACTACGCAATTAACGCTCTAAGCTAATAGAGTGTATTTAGCCCGGAAAGGAAAACAAGCTCTGTTGGCAAATAGCTAGGAGTTGGTTTACCTTTCTGGGCAGTTTTATTTTCAAAAGACTGTTTAAAAACTAGAAAAAAATTTTCTAAAAAATTTTCAGGTTTCCATTAAAAACTGAGGAGGTTTAAAGATGGCAGCTTTGGGGCAAGCAGCAAGGCTAGGTATTGGAGCCTTTGAAAACTCAGGACTGGCAGAACTACGTCTCGATAGAACAGAAACGGATGTGCAAGTGATCATCCGGGCAGCTTACCGTCAGGTTTTGGGTAATGAATACCTAATGGAAGGAGAGCGTCTTGTCAGTGCTGAATCACTGTTGCAGCAAGGTGCGATTTCAGTTAGGGGTTTTGTTCTAGCCATTGCTCAGTCGGAACTCTATCGGGAGAAGTTTTTCTATTCAAACTCGCAAATTCGCTTTATCGAGTTGAATTATAAGCATTTATTGGGTCGCGCCCCAGAAGATGAGTCAGAGATTTCATACCACGTTGAGCTTTACAACTCACAAGGTTACGAAGCTGAGATTAACTCATACATTGACTCGCAAGAATATCAAGAAAGCTTTGGCGAAAATATTGTACCATACTATCGTGGCTTTAATAGCCCAGTAGGGCTGAAAAACGTTGGCTATAGCCGACTGTTCCAACTGTATCGGGGTTATGCCAATAGCGATCGCGCTCAAGGGCAAAAACAAGGACGCCTAACTTGGGAAATAGCTAAGAATCTCGCTTCACCCATCTACCCAGTCTCTACAGGAGCCTTAACAGGTCTCTCAACAGGTGGTCGAGGAGAAACATACCGGATTAGGGTACTACAAGCAGCTTCTCCAAACTCAACTGTAGTGCGACGGGGTACTGCGGAATTGCTCGTACCCTACGAGCAACTGTCTAGTAAATTGCAGCAGCTTAATCGTAAGGGCAGCAAGGTTATTAGCATCACATCTGTATAAATAGGAAATCGGGAATTAAGTGAGGAATGAGGAGTTTGGAATTCTTAACTCTACCCCTACTCTTAACTTCTAACTTTTCCCAATTACCAATTACATAAGGAAAATTACCAATGGCTATTACAACAGCAGCGTCCCGTCTGGGAACAGAAGCTTTTAGTGATAACGCTCCTCTAGAATTGCGCCCAAATGCAACTAAAGAAGACATAGAGCAGGTAATTTCTGCCGTCTATCGTCAGCTGTTGGGCAACGATTACTTAATGAAATCTGAGCGTCTCACAAGTGCTGAATCTATTCTGCGCGATGGGAAAAGCACAGTACAAGAATTTGTGCGTCAAGTAGCCAAATCAGAACTGTACAAATCCAAGTTTTTCTACAACAGTTTTCAAACTCGCGTCATTGAACTGAACTATAAACATTTGTTGGGTCGTGCTCCCTATGATGAGTCTGAGGTGATTTATCACTTAGACTTATATCAAACCAAGGGATATGAAGCCGACATTGATTCCTATATTGATTCGCCAGAGTATCAAAGTAGCTTTGGTGACAATATTGTGCCTTTCTATCGCGGTTTCAAAACTCAAACAGGTCAGAAAACTGTCGGATTTAGCCGGATATTCCAACTTTATCGTGGCTATGCCAATAGCGATACCTCTCAGCTTAGAGGTAATTCCTCCCGCCTTGCCGGTGAACTAGGTCGCAACAGTGCATCTGTTGTTGTTCCTCCATCTGGTGGTCCTTCCGGCTTTTCCTACGTCGCTCCTGAAAAAGGCGTTACCCCCAACAGTACTTTCGGTGGTGCAGGAACTTTCGGCCAAGAAGGCAGACTTTACCGCATTGAAGTGGCAGGCGTTTTTGGAGCCGGGTATCCTAGCACACGCCGGGTCAATCAAGCTGTGATTATACCATATGAAGGACTATCTGCTTACTTCCAGAGAGTGGTAAAACAAGGTGGTAAAATCGCTAGTGTGAAGCCACTTTAGTGTCATTGGTCATTAGTCATTGGTCATTAGTTTCAGACCAAGGACTAATGAGAACTTCGATTTATAAATTTGGAATTGATTTATGCTTGGACAAATTAATGGTAGAAATAGTAACCGCTCCTTCCGCTATGAAGTAGTCGGTCTGCGCCAAAGCGAAGAAACAGAAAAAGTCGGCTATCCCATTCGTTCTAGTGCCAGTGTGTTTATCACAGTGCCTGAGAACCGGATGAATCAGGAAATGCAGCGGATTACTCGCTTGGGTGGCAAAATAGTCAGCATTCAGCCATTGAATGGTGAGACAACACATAGCGAACACAGCCATGAATCCCAGTCCGGAGAAAATTGAAGATTTATCACCGACAGGTAACAATGCCGACGGTGGATCTTTAACTGTAGAGCAGGCGATCGCTAATCTTGAAAGTGCAGATTTAGGTCTGCGCTTTTATGCTGCTTGGTGGTTGGGTAGGTTTCGGATCTGTGAAGCAGCTGCGGTTACAGGATTGATTAAAGCGTTAGAGGATGAAGCCGACAGAACACCAGAAGGCGGATATCCTCTACGACGGAACGCAGCTAGGGCTTTAGGGAAACTAGGCGATCGCCAAGCACTCTCACCTTTAATTGCGTGTTTAGACTGCTCAGATTTTTATGTCCGGGAAGCAGCGGCACAATCCTTAGAAATGCTGGGCGATCCGGTTTGCATTCCCGCCCTGATTGAGTTATTACAAGTAGGTTTGCAAGGAGAGCAGCTGATATCACAGCCTGATTTATCTCAACCCTACGAAGCCATTTTAGAAGCCTTGGGAGCCTTGAGGGCGACTGAGTGCGTCCCTTTGGTAAAACCATTTTTAGAGCATCCAATAGAATTAGTGCAATATGCTGCCGCACGAGCCATGTATCAATTAACCCAAGAACCAGTTTATGGAGAACGGTTAATAAAAGCTCTGGCAGGAGAAAAATTGCAATTGCGTCGAGCAGTGTTAGCAGACTTGGGAGCAATTGGCTATCTACCCGCAGCAGATGCGATCGCCGAAACTCTTGCCGAAAATAGCCTGAAGTTAATTTCCCTTAAAGGATTACTAGAACATCAAGTTAACCACACAGCAACAAACACTTTGTCTGATGGTGCGATTAAAGTAATAAATTTGATGGACTCGCTTTTGTAGTCATAATTTCCCAGGCATTAGTTGTTATTAATACGTTTAAAACAAATGTTTACCACACATAAACCTCCAACCCAACTGCGAGATAAGGGCTAGGGGGTTTATGTCTGATGTCAACTACGGAGAACTTAAGCTACAATTGGCAGATCCCTAATGACTGATGGCAAATTATTATGAATAACAGTGACCTTGCCCAAATATTAATTCGTGCTGTGGAAGAAGCAGACTCCTCGGATCGCTTATTAGACGCAGTTCAGGAGTTAGCGGCAGCTGGTATTGAGGAATCTGTTCCCACTCTGATTGCAGCTTTGGGCTACAACAATCCAGGGGCAGCAGTGGCGGCAGTAGATGGACTAATTGCGATCGGAGAAGCCGCAGTACCGTCACTATTGGAACTAATTGATGACTACAACTACAGTGCTAGAGCTTGGGCTATCCGTGCCTTAGCGGGAATTGGCGATGTTCGGGCGCTAGATACCTTGTTAGAGGCAGCAAAAACTGATTTTTCCTTAAGTGTGCGGCGGGCAGCTGCTAGAGGATTAGGCACTTTGCGCTTGCATCAACTACCTGCTGAGAAAGTGGAATCTGTTCAGACTCAAGTATTAGAGGCGCTATTACTAATTTCTCAAGATCCAGAATGGATAGTGCGCTATGCAGCAGTGACGAGTTTAGAAACACTAGCGATCGCTATAGCAGTCACTTTACCAGAGCAAGCATCGCGGATTACAAATCAACTTCAGCAAATACTTGATACTGATGCCGATGTGGGAGTTCACACCCGCGTAAAATTTGCACAGCAAAAAATTCAACAGCAACAACATCAAGAAATGTTTGCACCGAAAAGAAAGCTAGAAGATGCTGACGTGTCTGAAATACCTCATCGTGGTGGTGGCAGACGTTAACTAAGGGATTTCCAACAAATTTATAAGTGATACCAGAGGGAGAAGGCAGCGACTATTGGCATATTGCCACCGTACACATCAATGGTCAAGCCTTCTGCCTAACCCTGGCGCATTTAATAAACTCAAATTATAGGATTCTGGCGCTTAACAGGTTTGGGCTTAGGAATCGGTTTAGTGTTTGTAGGAAGTATCAAGTTTTCAACGGCTTGGGCAATTGCCTGTACTTGTATTGGTGCTAAACAATCAGGAGAACTATTTATCATCTGTAGCAGTGCAGGGATACCTTGTAAAACTGGAACTGAGCAATCATTTGCTCCTATCCATTTAGCAATTGGGAAGACTACTGGAGCTGCAACAAACCCATTAGGAAGGTTAGGCATTAATGAAGTAATCCACTGACTAAACATTTTTTGATGGTAAATACTTTGAGAAGTCGGACTATTGTCAACTGCTACCCAATTGTTACCTTCACGCCGTTTCCATTTATCTTTATAAGCGCTAAATGAGCCTTTCCAGGTTTTGACCTCTACTAAAAAAACACCACTCTCA
Source organism: Nostoc sp. 'Peltigera membranacea cyanobiont' 210A (assembly GCF_002246015.1). Classification (GTDB taxonomy): domain Bacteria; phylum Cyanobacteriota; class Cyanobacteriia; order Cyanobacteriales; family Nostocaceae; genus Nostoc. The sequence goes on along the minus strand of NZ_NOLJ01000004.1, from coordinate 322,962 downwards.
CCGATAATTAAATGGTCTATTTCCGTTAGAGAGCCTGAGTTAGTAGGGATTAAAGCATTATTAAATATCACCCATGTATCGGGGAAAGATTGCAAAAGTAGTGATACTCCCCATTCCCCCATATTGCCTTTGAATTTATTTGTTGCTTGGTTAAATTCAAACATGAATGAACCCAACCCACCTAAAAAGCCATCACCTAATCTTTCATGAATTTCTTGGTGTTTGGTAGATTTTTTGGTGTCGATTTTTTGTTGGAATACTGCCCTAAGTGAGGGTGATTGTTGAAGAGTTCTCATCAAAATTGTAGTAATATTTGTCAGTAACCGCCATTTTTATAGTTCCCGGAATTGGAGGGAAATCGCTCTCCCCTAATTCATATAGAAAAAATTTTATGCTACTAACAGTGATAAAGCTAACGAGACAACAAAGACTGAATTTCTGCCTGGATATTGCCACGAGCGGATGGTTCGGCAAACTCTGACATTAAAGGCGTAAAATAAATACGCGATCGCTGTAAAAATCTTTCTAAAATTTTCTGACGACCTGTGATATAATCTGCCTCTGCCACCCAGCCATATTCCTGACGAATAGCATAGGCGTATTCTTGATAATCAACTGAGTTATTAGCCAAAATCGCTAAATCTGCATCAAGTAGGACTTGGCTATCATAGTCATTTACCGCAGCTTGGTGATCTTTAGTATTCAGAATCAGACGGGTGACAGTAGTTATGATACTTTCTGGAATACCCAAATTACTCAGCAACTCAAAAGCATAGTCTGCACTTCGTTCTTCGTTATCTTTAGCTTCAGTGTCATACACTACGTCGTGAAACCAAGCAGCTAGTTGAACAGCAGCTAGGTTGTTGGTGTAGCCTTGCAAAATCTCAATTGTGCTGAGGACGCGATCGATATGTTTCAGTGTATGGTAGTAGCGACCAGGGGTAGAATAAGCTTCAACCAAGAGATTAAAGGCTTTCTCAGCCGCTACCTGGTCAACACCAAAGGGTTGGAGTGTGTGTTGCCAGTTATAAAATAAAATATCCATAAAGTTTTCTGTAGGCATAGAGGCAGTATACCCATTCTGAGTATTGGAAAAAACAAGTACATACTGTTAAAACAGCAGTAGAAGACTTCAAGTAGAACCTCACCTTCTAACTCCGCCAGGAGAAAGAGGGAAAAATTTTCCTCCCCTTACTTGCAGCAAAGGGTTAGGAGTGAGTTCACGCGAATATATTTACAAGTTATAAATCTAGTTATAAATCAATGTGTTTTGTTTCCCATCAAGATTTGTAATCAGTATTCAACCGGATTTAATCTCAGAAACTTTGCGGGATATGAGTGGTTAACCACTGTGATATCTGATACAGGTAAGTTATGATCGTGGTCATTAATTTTTTATTGTTAAGATGCCAGCTAAAATCATCCTTACCGTTATCCAAGGACAATTATTAGGACAGCAATATATTTTTGATTGCCGCACTAGCTGCATAATCGGTAGAAGTCCAGATTGTAATCCCCAGTTACCAGATGATGACAATCATCGGGGCATCTCCCGCTATCACTGTCTACTGGATATTAATCCTCCTGATATTCGGGTGCGGGACTTTGGTAGTAAAAATGGCACTTACATTAACGGTAAAAACATCGGACAACGCCAACGAAATCAAACGGCTGAAGAAGCTGTAAAATTACAGTTTCCAGAGTATGACTTACGAACAGGCGACGAAATCAACTTAGGTCACACTGTCTTTAAAGTTAGTATAGAAATACATCAATATCAAGTAAATCTACCAACCTTCATCCCTGATGATGTTACTGTCAAAAATAACCCAGTACAACAGGCTTATTTCTTAGACATCATCAAATACTTTCTGAATTTGGCTGAGAGTGGCGATCGCAACCTCAAAGCAATTAGCGGTTATAATCTTGTCAAACTTCTCAGCACTAGTGAATTCGGGGAAGTTTATTTAGCACAGCATAATCAGTCTGGCAAGTTCATAGCCTTAAAGGTCATGTTACCAGCAGTGGCGGCGAATGACTTCGCTGTGCAGATGTTTCTCCGGGAGACGGAAAACACTAAGGCTTTGCAACATCCTCATGTAGTGCAACTGATGGATTGTGGCTTCTCGGAAATTATCTTCTTTTTTACAATGGAATATTGTGAGGGCGGTACTGTATGGGATTTCATGCAACAACTGGGTGGGCGCTTGTCTGTTGATATTGCTGTACCGATTATTCTGCAAATTTTAGACGCTTTAGAATATGCCCACAATGTTGAACTGCCTTATGTCAAACTGGCTGATGGGAAGTTTGGCAAAGGTAAAGGTATAGTTCACCGCGACCTCAAACCGAGTAACATTTTCTTGACTAATATTGATGGAAAACTGGTGGCTAAAATCGGTGATTACGGCTTATCTAAGGCCTTTGACTTAGCTGGTTTAAGTGGTCAAACTTTGACTGGTACTCAAGCGGGTACTCCTGTTTTCATGCCACGACAACAAGTGCTTAACTTTAAATATGCCCAACCGGAGGTAGATATTTGGGCAGTTGCGGCTTGTCTCTACAATATGCTAACAGGTTGTTTCCCCCGCAACTTCACAGGCGATCCCTTTCTGGCAGTTTTACAGAATAATCCCATACCAATTCGCCAACGAGATGCAACAATTATGCAACCCCTAGCGCAGGTGATTGATTTGGCGTTGGTTGATAAGCCAGAAATTCACTTTAAAAGTGCAGCTGAATTTAAGCGGGCATTGTTAAGTGCGTTGTCATGGTAGAGTTTATAGCAGTTTTTATCTATTTAATCCACATCTGTCGTCGATTACGAATTCCGCATAATGGTGACAGCTAAATGAAAGCGTCAAAATAGAAGACACAGGCTTTGTACAAAAAGCCTTGCCTTAATTAAGGAGTTATTATCAGTGGTATTACAAGTACAAACAAGCACCTACGAAGCTAAAACCCAAGAAATTGCTAAACAACTTCTAGCCGCAACGCAGGAAAATCGTTCGTTTTTTTCTTCCCTACGGGATCAAATGCGCTGGGATGATAAATTACTAGCTTGGGCGATGAGTAATCCTGGCCTGCGGGTGCAACTATTTCGCTTTATAGATACGTTACCTGCTTTACACAGTAAATCAGAAATTGCCTCACATTTACAAGAATATTTAGGCGATGAATCTGTAGAATTACCGGCAGCTTTGAAGGGAATGCTAAACTTTGCTAACCCCGACTCCATGCCAGGACAAGTTGCTGCTACAACTGTTGGTACAGCGGTTGAGACTCTTGCCCATAAATATATTTCTGGGGAAAATATTAAACAAGTCATCAAAACAGTTGAACGACTGCGAAAAGAAAAAATGGCTTTCACCATCGACTTACTTGGTGAAGCCGTAATTACCGAAGCGGAAGCGCAGTCTTATCTAGAACGCTATCTAGAATTAATGCAACAATTGGTGGAAGCATCGAAGAATTGGTCAGCTATTCCGGCGATTGATGAGGCTGATGGCGAACCCATACCAAAAGTTCAGGTTTCTGTTAAATTAACAGCGTTTTATTCTCAATTTGACCCATTAGATGCTAAAGGTAGTGAAGAGAGAGTTAGCGATCGCATTCGGATTCTCTTACGTCGTGCTAAAGAATTAGGTGCAGCTGTGCATTTTGATATGGAACAGTATGCCTATAAGGACATAACTCTCAGCATTCTGAAAAAACTGTTACTAGAAGAAGAGTTTCGGGAACGCACAGATATTGGCATGACAATTCAAGCATATCTGCGTGATAGCGAACAAGATACCGAAGACGTAATTTCCTGGTTGAAAGAACGTGGTTATCCTCTGACAATTCGCTTGGTGAAAGGTGCATATTGGGATCAAGAAACTATCAAAGCAGCCCAAAAGCATTGGAAACAGCCAGTTTACAACGACAAAGCCGCAACTGATGCTAACTTTGAAACCATCACTCAGCTGTTGTTAGAAAATCATCAATATGTCTATTCTGCCATTGGTAGCCATAATGTGCGATCGCATTCTCGCGCCATTGCCATAGCTGAAAGTTTAAATGTCCCCCGCCGTCGCTTTGAGTTGCAAGTCCTCTACGGTATGGGTGATAAAGTTGCCAAGGCGCTGGTTGATAAAGGTTATCGAGTCAGAGTTTACTGTCCCTACGGTGAATTATTACCTGGGATGGCGTATTTAATTCGCCGGTTGTTGGAAAATACAGCTAATAGTTCTTTTTTACGGCAAAATCTCGAAAATCGACCGATTGAAGAGTTATTAGCGCCGCCGATTGTCAAAGATGAGAAGAAATCTTTAATTTCTAACTCTCATTTCCTCGGTGCTGCTGATACCGATTACGCTGAGGAAGAGGTGAGAACGAAGGCGGCGCAAGCTTTCCAAAGCGTTCGTCAACAGTTGGGTAAAACTTATTTACCACTGATTAATGGCGAATATGTTAATCCGCCGGAATTTGTTGATTCTCTCAATCCTTCTAAGTTCAGTGAGGTAATTGGTAAAGTTGGGTTGATTAGCGTTGAACAAGCGGAACAGGCGATGCAAGCTGCGAAAGCGGCGTTTCCTGAATGGAAGAAAACACCAGCCAAACAACGCGCTGATATTTTGCGGAAAGCGGGTGATTTGATGGAACTCCGCCGCGCTGAACTTTCAGTTTGGATAGTTTTGGAAGTTGGGAAACCAGTTAAGGAAGCTGATGGAGAGGTTTCGGAAGCGATAGACTTTTGTCGTTACTACGCTGATGAGATTGAACGGTTAGATAAAGGTGTGAATTACGACATACCTGGCGAAACTAATCATTATATTTACCAACCACGCGGTATTGCTGTCGTGATTTCTCCTTGGAATTTTCCGCTAGCGATCGCTTGTGGAATGACAGTCGCAGCTTTAGTTTCAGGCAATTGCACTCTCCTCAAACCTGCGGAAACATCTTCTGTAATTGCAGCGAAATTTACAGAAATCTTGGTAGACGCTGGTTTTCCTAAAGGTGTATTTCAATACGTACCTGGTAAGGGTTCGCAAGTTGGTGCTTATTTGGTAAATCATCCAGATACTCATGTAATTGCTTTTACAGGTTCCCAAGAGGTAGGCTGTAGAATTTACGCAGAAGCGGCAACATTGAAACCCGGACAAAAGCACATGAAACGGGTGATTGCGGAAATGGGCGGCAAGAATGCCATTATTGTCGATGAAAGTGCTGATTTAGACCAGGCTGTTGTGGGGGTAGTACAGTCGGCATTTGGTTACAGTGGTCAAAAATGTTCTGCTGCTTCCAGGGTGATTGTATTGCAACCGATTTATGATGCCTTTGTGCAGCGGTTGGTGGAAGCGACAAAATCCTTAAATATTGGGGAAGCAGAGTTACCAAGTACCCAAGTTGGGCCAGTAATTGATGCTAATGCCCGCGATCGCATCCGCGAGTATATTGAGAAGGGTAAGGCAGAATCACAATTAGCTTTGGAATTACCAGCACCCGAGCAAGGATATTTTATCGGGCCAGTCATCTTTAGTGAAGTATCGCCAAATGCGGTAATTTCCCAGGAAGAGATTTTTGGCCCTGTGCTGGCGGTAATTCGGGTGAAAGATTTCCAGGAAGCGTTAGCAGTCGCCAACGGTACAAACTTCGCTTTAACTGGCGGCCTTTATTCTAGAACGCCTTCTCACATTCAGCAGGCGCAGACAGAGTTTGAAGTCGGTAATTTGTATATCAACCGCAATATTACCGGAGCGATCGTTGGACGGCAACCCTTTGGTGGATTCAAACTTTCTGGAGTTGGTTCTAAAGCAGGCGGCCCTGATTACTTACTGCAATTTTTGGAACCACGCGCGGTTACAGAAAATATTCAGCGTCAAGGTTTTGCACCAATTGAAGGAGCAGATTAAACTAACGTGAATTCCACGGCTCATATAGTATCCGTCTAATTTGCACAATCAAAAACACCTCTCCCTGATTTTACTGCGTAAAACCCTCCCTCTCCGAGTCCTACAGTGTACACACATCTTGGTAATGAAGCCCCAATCCTGGATTTACCCCCTTTAATCCCCCCTTGTAAAGGGGGGAAATATCCGGTTCTCCCCCAAGGCATCGGGGGAGTTAGAGGGGGGGTCAGAAGGACTTGTGTGTACACCGTACCCGGATTTGTCACGCATAGTGTAGGCTTCAGGGGAAGAGGAGTGTGGGGAGTGTGGGGAGTGTGGGGGGTAAGACTTCTTCCCCATCCTCCCACACCTCCCACACCTCCCACACCTCCCACACCCCTTGGATTTCTCACAAGTGAGAAATCCAGGCGTAGAGGGACAGGCTTGCACTTTCGTTCAAAGCAGGGAGAGGTGCATCAAACTCACGTTAAACTACAATTATGTAGTAACATCCAAGAGAGTTTAATGAGTAATTTAGTTATAAAAGTTGCTGAATTACCTAAAGATTTTCCAGCAATTCAAGCAATTAGAAAATCAATTTTTCAAGAAGAACAAGGGGTAGATCCCGCTTTAGAATTTGATGGCAAAGATGAAATATCCGATCATCTAATTGCTTATTTAAATATGGAAGTTGTGGGTACTGCTAGAATCAGATATTTAGATGATAAAACTGCCAAAATAGAAAGGTTAGCTGTTTTATCGACAGTTAGAGGGCAAGGTATTGGTAAGAAAATTATGGAAAATGCCCTACAGGTGATAGCTAACAAAAATATTCCAGAAGTAGTGATTCATGCTCAAGAATATGTGAAAGATTTATACAAAAAGCTGGATTTTATAGAAGAAGGAGAAATATTTGAAGAAGCTAGTACTCTCCATGTGAAAATGAGAAAAATATTTTCACATCCAAGTAAAAATATTTAGTATTTTCTTACTAAGTCTTCAGATAAAAATGTATTTTTATAAGCAATTAACTAAAATATTTCATTAGAACTGACTCTAGCTGGACTATGCGAATTGGCTTGACAAGGTAATCATTAACACTACCTAGCGGCATGACAATTTCCTCCTCTAAAGGTTCGCTAAAGGTCATCATCACAATCGGTAAATGTTCCCGATAAGGCTCTTTTCTAAGGATATTCAACAAATTCAAGATATGAACATCCTTTACTAACTGCAAATCAAAAAAAACTAAATCTGGTTGGAAGCTTTGTACCTGTTTCAAAAAGTCGTTACTATTATCTATCCACTTGACTTGGTAGCCAATTGTGTGGAGATAATCTTGCAACACTGTTGCTGTATTTTCCTCTTCTTCTACAAGCAAAATAGTTTTATTTGTGGGGATGACTGAAGAAGAGGAGGACGAGGTAAAATTTGCTTCCTCTTCTATCTCATCTATCTTATGTATGTCATTTGTCTCATTTTCCCCATTTCCCGGATGCTCTGAATTTGGTAGAAACAGATTGAACTGACTGCCCTTTCCTAAAGTTGATGTCACAGTAACATCTCCACCATGTAAACGCGCTAATTTCCGCGTCAATGCTAAACCCAAACCAGTGCCTTCATACTGCCGATTTAACCGACTGTCAAGCTGTTTAAACGGTTCAAATAGAAATTGAAACTGACTTGAATCTATACCAATGCCAGTATCTGAAACTGTAAACGTTATCCCTTGTGGCACTTTTTTGACTACCAGCGATACAATACCTGCTGGGGTGAATTTAATGGCGTTGGTCAGCAAGTTGAGTAGCATTTGCTTGATGCGCCGCTCATCAGCAATACAAATATCCGCTTCTAGGTCAATTTCATGTGTGAGTTGCAATCCCTTCTCTGAGGCGCGATCGCGCACTGTCCAGATGGCATAATTACATATATCTGCCACTGACAACGATGATAGTAACAGTTCTTCTTTACCTGCTTCTACCTTAGATAAGTCAAGGATATCGTTAATCACTGCCAGCAGGTGTTCACCACTACTATATATACAACTTACATATTCGTTCTGCTTTTCATTCAGAGAGCCAACTATTTCTTGTTGCAATAACTGTGACAAACCCATAATCGCATTGAGAGGTGTCCGCAACTCATGGCTCATGGTTGCTAAAAATTCAGTTTTTGCTCGACTGGCAGCTTCTGCTGCTTCTTGAGAAGCGCGTAGTTTCAACTCTGTTTGCTTACGTTCAGTAATATCCTCAATCATCGCTAGAAAAAACTCAGGTTCACCATTGGTGCCTGGTATAACAGAAACAGAGATATGAGTCCAAACTAAGCTACCATTTTGATGCTGGCAGCGTCTTTCTATCTCAATACGATGTCTTTCGACAAGCTGTTTCTGATGGTTGGAGGGTTGTAAACCGTCTCTCGAAGTTCTCTTTAAGTCTGTGCGAATTCCTGACATCAGTCGTTTGTAAAGTTTTAAATCCTCCCTTTCTATGGAAATGTAATCTGTAAAGCGCTTGCCGTATAAATCTTCTCGGCTGTATCCTAAAATCTCGCACAGTGCCAGATTAGTATCGACTATCTGCCCTTTCATATCTATCAGGCCAATGCCGATAGAGGAACGCTCAAAAATCGCCCGAAATTGTGCCTCACTCTGTCGCAGTGCTTCCTCTACGACGTTTCGCTCATTCGCTTCTATAGCCAGCGTCACAAAATCTGCAATTGAGCCAGCAAAACTCTCTTCTTCTAAAGTCCATTGGCGACCTTCACCTATGTGTTCGTGGCATACTACGCCCACCAAATGACCCTCTAGCCAAATTGGTGCGTCTAGTATAGATGTGATGCCCAAAACTGAAAAATAAGACTCGGATAATTCTTGGGTTCTGGGATCGTTTCTGGCATTCTCCGCAGCAATAGTACGCTCCTCTTCTAAAGCCTGGAAATAAGCAGGAAAATTTGTTTTTAAAAGAGAGTTACCAAGGGTATGCTCCTTAGTCCTGATATCATACAAATTAATGCATTCAATTTTTGAACGTTCTTCATTATATAACCATACCCCAACTCGCTCTACTAACAGCGTCTGAGCAGCAGTTTCTGTGATTTCCCTCAACACGGCATTGAGATTACCTTGCTGAAACGTTTTGCTTCTTGCCAGTTGCACCAGCGTTTGGCTTTGTTTTCGCCGACTATTTTCTCTGATTCGTAAAGCCTCTTGGGCCTGGTTCTGCTCTGTAATATCTCTAGCTGACACCACTTGCATTAGTTGCCCTCAAGAAGAAATAATTTGGACTTGCAGTTCTACGGAAAAAGTAGAACTGTCTTTGTATAACTACAATTACTTGAGATGGTTTTTCATAACCGGAAAGTATAATTTTTCTAATTAAATTTTATGATTCTGGCTAATTAGTTATAAGCTAGATTTTGCTGATTACTTCTGTTACTTCATACGATTAATTTTTGCCAGGGGATAATTAGCATTTAAAGTAATTTCACTATTAAGTAATTCTACTATCAAGTAGTACAAGTAGTATAGTATTTTTAATTTGGAACTGGGGAGTGGTAAAGATTCTTCTCAATAGCCAATCCCTAGTACAATTTCTTGCTTAGTAATGACTAGCAAAATACCCTTGATTCTCCTAGAGAAAGATACCTAATGGCTCAAATTCTGCCAAACTTAAGGTAACGGCAAGCTTTTGCGGAGGTGGAGCGATGACAGATAGTGATGTAAGAATTGTTTCCCTGATTCCCGGTGGAACGGAGATTTTAGCGACACTAGGGTTGGTTAATGCTATTGTGGGGCGATCGCACGAATGTGATTACCCTCCAGAAATCCTCAATCGCCCCATTTGTACCCAAGCACGTTTAAACAGTGATGCCTCCAGCAGCCAGATTAACGATGAAGTGAACAAATTATTGCAATCTGCTCTTAGTATCTATGAAATCAAAATAGATGTTTTAGAGCAGTTGCAGCCTACCCACATTCTCACTCAAGACCAGTGCGATGTTTGTGCTGTTAGCTTACATGATGTTGAAAAGGCAGTTGCTACACTCGTTGATAGTAAACCTCAGATTATTTCTTTACAACCCAATATTCTCCGGGATGTTTGGGCAGACATTGAGCGAGTCGGCAACATCTTTGGCGTAGACTCGGTAAAAGTCTTAGAAAATTTAGAAGCTCGCGTCAAAATCTGCCAGCAAAAAATCCAAGGACTTTCTTTAGATGAACTACCTACTGTCGCCTGTATCGAGTGGACTGATCCTTTGATGATCGCTGCGAATTGGATTCCTGAATTAGTTAACTTAGCAGGAGGACAGTCTCTATTTTGCGCTACAGGTCAGCCTTCTCCGATCCTGCCGTGGGAAACACTAGTAACAACTAATCCCGATGTAATTGTTTTTATGCCTTGTGGCTTTGATTTAAACCGCACTCGCAAAGAAGCCAATTTATTAACTCAACGTCCAGAGTGGGAAAAACTACACGCTACCGCAGCTGGTAGAGTCTACATTACTGATGGCAATTCTTACTTCAATCGTCCAGGGCCGCGACTGGTAGATTCTCTAGAAATTTTGGCAGAAATTTTGCATCCAGAAATTTTTCAATACGGCTACAAAGGAACTGCTTGGGAACTTTTGTAAATGAGAATTCAGAACTCAGGAGCGGAGCCGGAGACGCTCCGCCTCCGGTCAGAATTCAGTATTAATTCGAGTCATTAGATAATTCTAATCCTCCACGAAGAGTAATTCTGATTTCTGGATTCTGAATTCTGAATTCTTCTCTAAGGTGTTTGTTCAGAATCTGCTGATGGTTCATTGTTAAATAACAGCAGGCGTACAGCAAGAATGGCAAATCCTACAGCCGCGATCGCTTTTAAAACGCGTGTAGGTAGTAATTCGGCTACTGCACCCCCTGCTAACGATCCCAATAGGCTTGTCAACAGCAATGCGCCTGCTGCACCGAAAAATACTGCACGTGGAGAATTAGAACGTCCTGAAAGTGCGATCGCTGCTAGCTGACTTTTGTCACCCAATTCTGATAAAAAAACTGTAATAAAGCTCAGTCCTAATAAATGCCAATCCATATATTTAGGGGGAATGGGGAATGGGGAGCAGGGGGAGATGAGGGAGAATAACTACTAACTTTTAATTCCTAATTCTTAACTAGTAACTTCTACCTCCTAACTCCTAACTTTTAACTAACCTTGGAATACATCCCAAAACAGCATTATAGAAATTACTAACAACATCACGCCGGCTGATTTTTCTACAGTTTTCGGGCTGAGTCGATTGGCTATCCAACTACCTAAAAGTACGCCTAATAGGCTGGTAGTTATTAGCGCCGCCGCCGAGCCGATAAATACCACCCACGGCGAATGAGATTGTGCGCTCATTAACAGAGTCGATAGCTGAGTCTTATCTCCAATTTCTGCTAGGAAAATGGTTACAAAAGTCGTACCAAAAACTACCAACACTGATTGCTGCTTTTGAGGACTATCGGCAATTACAGGCTGAACTGACAGAGCGATCGCAGGAGTTAAGTTAAAATCATTGCTGTCTTCCAGTTCTAGCTCAACCTCAGTCTGAGATATGCCAGAAATCTCCAAAGGTACAGAGTCAAGTTTCATTAGGCAGTAGTTTTGGTTGCTAGAGTCTTTTCATATTTCTATCATTTTCTCATATTTTTGTCATAAATTGCAACTACATACAAAAAAGGAGGGTGGAAGTGTCAAAGGCCAACAGCTTTGTCGAAGCGTAGTATTTCTAAACTGCGATCGCCATAAACTCCTTCTATTTGCTGGCGACAGCAGTCAATAGCAAAATCGTTGACTTCTTCTGGTTCAACCCCATACATATCTTGAAACACTTCTGATTCCACACGACAGAAGCGAGGACGATTGGCGTAGATGCGACATTCTCGCGTGGTGTGGTCGAAATTAACGCACCATCCCCCTTCGCCTACCATGCTGAGGTAGAGTTCTAGTTCGGGTGGTGAGAGATACTCATCTAAATCTGGACGCTCTGCTGGATCGAGATTACAGCAGGCTCCACATTGCTTTACACATTGCCAAGTTGACATTTTGGATTGGGGATTGGGGATTGGGGATTGGGGATTGGGGATTGGGGATTGGGGGATGGGGAGAATAAACAATGCCCAATACCCAATGCCCCTATTTTACGTTTTTATGTCTTTTCTTATAATTTTGTTAAGTAAATTAAATCTAACAACCCATAGCCAGATATGATCGATTTCGGGTTTTCTAATTAAGTTATTGAATTTTTTAAGACAATTGAGAGGAGAAAAAGAAAAATGTTTGACGCTTTATCTGGATTGTTTAACGCTTTTACCAGTATCAATTGGGAAGTTATTTTCCAATTGCTGTCCGTGGCGCTAATTGTGATTGCTGGTCCAGCTGTAATCTTTGTGCTGGCATTTCGCAACGGCAACCTTTAACAGTGCTGAGTGCTGAGTGTTGAGTAGAAGAAAATTTTGGAATTTAAAACTCATAACTCAGCACTCAATACTGATAACGCCTGAAGGGCAGCTTGGATAATATTGTCATACTGTGGTTGAGAGAGATCGACTTCTTTGGCGTTTTGACGATTAGTACCCAGCAAACCAATTATATGTCCTGGCTGCATGGCTAAGACTTTGCCTTCAGAGTTTTTAATTCTTAATTCTGCTTCAATACCATTTTTATAGAAACCACAAGTATATTGTCGCTGGTTGTACTCAAAGGTTGTGCTTGACTGGATAGGTGACGAAGCAAAAAATTGTTGAAGCTTAATTGGCAACCTGACACCGATTAACTCTAGTTCGATACTAGTGTTACCGTTAAAGTAATTTTCTCGCAGTTTGTAAGCAACATCTACTCGCGGTGGTAAACGGAAATAGTCGCCCCAACGCCAAGCGATCGCTTTAATTTTGTATTCCTGATTATCGATAGTTTGGGCAATTGTCAGTTTGATGTGACCCTTCCCAACGATTTTTTGCTCAACCACTTGGACATTAGGTGTCCAGAAAACTGGATCGGGGTTGTCCATACCGCAGGGATGTAGAGCATTAAGCTGTTGATAAAGCTGCTGATTGAGATGATTGAGGTTGACTTCAGCATCAATTTTCAGCAGAGGCTTGAGATGCTGGGGTTCAAGACACTGGTTAGCAAACTTAATCAAACGCGATCGCAACGCCTGTAAATTTTCTGCTGGTAGAGAGAATCCCCCGGCTGCTTTGTGTCCGCCAAATTTGCCTAGTAAATCATGACAGTATTCCAAAGCTTCAAATACATGAAACTCTGGAATTGAGCGTGCTGAACCGCGTATATGTTCCTCATCCTCATAAGTCCCGATAAACACAGGGACTCCGTAGCGTTCCACCAAGCGGGAGGCGACGATGCCAATAACGCCGTGATGCCAATTAGGTTGAACAACAATTAATACACGATCTTGCTGTAGAGATCCAACAAATTCTGTCTCTACATAAGCGATCGCTTCTTGTTCAATTTGCTGACACATCTCCTGGCGAGAAGCGTTGACTTGTTCGCACTGCATTGCTCTTTCCAGCGCCACCCCCATATCATCTGTAGTCAGCAATTCAATCACAGTCTGGGGATTACCAATCCGACCAATAGCATTAATCCGTGGCCCCAGGCGAAAACCAATATCTTCAGGCTTGAGCGATTTTGGATTTTGGATTTTGGATTTTGGACTTGTACTGAGCGAAGTCGAAGTATTAGGAATTTTCTCCTCTACTCCCCCTACTCCCCCTGCTCCCCCTGCTCCCCCTGCTCCCCCTGCTCCCCCTGCTTTCTCATCTCCCCTCGCCTGCACGCCACCTACCTGAATTAACGCCTGTATACCAGGTAAGTTGGATTTGGGTAAATGTTGTAAACCACGTTTCACCCAACGGCGATTTACACCAGTTAAGGGGGCTAAATCTGCGATCGTTCCCAGCGTAAACAGTGCTAGCATCGGCTGGATCAAGCCCTTAGTCTCCCCTAGCTGTTGTGCTAGAGACACTGCCAAAATGTAGGCAACACCAACACCAGCAACACCCCGATAAGGTGAAGATTCTGCAATTAGTTTAGGGTTGAGGATAGCGTTAGCTGGTGGTAATTTTTGGGGGATGTCGTGGTGATCGGTGATAATAACTGCAAGACCAAGTTCTCTAGCTCTAGCAACTGGTTCAAACGCAGAGATGCCATTATCTACAGTCAGAACTAGCCCTACACCTTCACTGTGAAATTCTTCAACTATGCGTTTATTAATACCGTAGCCTTCATGCATCCGGCTGGGAATAGCATAATCTACTTGTGCGCCTAAAGTGCGGAGACTACGTAAAAGTAGAGCAGTGCTGGTCATCCCATCAGCATCATAATCGCCACAGATAGCAATTTTGGTTTGAGAAGCGATCGCATTTTGCAACAACTCCAAACTAATCGCCAAATCGGGGAAATCTTCCAACGGCGAAGGTAAGACTAAAGACTCTGGATTTAAAAATGCTTGTACCTGTTCTGGTGTTTCCATACCCCGATTAATCAACAACTGGCTGACAATCGGTGAAATATTTGCCAAAACCGCCAGATTTTGGGCAAATTCTGGTTTTTGTGGATAAATCTGCCAGCGCTGATCAGGTAAGCGCCTGCGAGGCTTTGATAGTTCAGCTACAGGTCGGTCTAACACAATAAAAGTTAGGAGTTTTCAGTTATGAGTGTTGAATTGAAAGTTATTTCTTAACTCATAACTAATAACATTATTTGCTATCTAAAACACGTTGATCCTACCATCATCCATAATATATAACGAGCGATCGCCCGGAGAGCGCCAAGTCGGACGGAGTTCTAGCCGCAATGTGCCAAAGTTAAGTTTAGAGACAATTGCTTGTAGTGATAAACCTGTTTCACTCCAAAATATCAGAGATGTATTTGGCTCAGTACCCTCTATTTGTCCTAAATTTAATTTCTGCCCTGGACTCAAGGATATTGCATCAGTCCCAGAGGGTTTTTGGATTTTGATTAGATTAGGTGTGCTATTTATAACTTCAACCCGGATATGTTGCCCAGGTGTAAACTGAATTGGGTGCGACCCACACTTAGATGCACAAGTTCGAGCTAAAGTATTACTGGGATTATTGATTGATGCAACTACAATGGTTGCTGCAACTAAAGCAAATGACAAAGGCTTAAACATAATACACAGTATAAGTACTAATCTAAAATAGTACTTCAATTTCGGACTATTAAGCCTCAGCATATTTTCCAGAATTAAGCTAATGCAAAGCAACATCAGATCATCATTCTTCGATAAGCGATTTAATCATGATTTAGCCAGTCGTCGAGTTGTTGTTGAGTCACTACTGGGTGCGATCGCTTCGCTATGCTAGTTGGACTAGTGTAAGCCATAATCAAGACAGAATTAGGAATCAGAAACACAGAAGTGAATCATGCACATCCTATCCCTTCATTATCCCGATGACTTACTTATTACCTCCGGTAAATCACCCCAAGCGTTAGAAGCAGAACTCACATTTTTGCTCGCAGTCAAACTATTTGAGCTACGCCGACTATCGCTTGGTAAAGCCGCCGCCTTTTGCAGCATGAATAAACCGCAGTTCATGTACGAACTAGGACGTTTGCAAATCCCTGTTATCAACTTAGATGATGACCAAATCGCCGACGAATTGCGCGATGATTAACTCTGTCATCGTTGCCGATAGCAGCCCCCTCATTTCCTTGGCAATTATCGCGCAACTGGAACTTTTACCCCAACTTTATCAGCGAATATTACTTCCCACAGCCGTATGGGATGAAGTAACAATCCAAGGTGTAGGTTTACCTGGCGCACAAGCCGTCAGTCAGTTAACTTGGTTGGAAATTCAAGCCCCTGAAGCCCTGATATTAGAACCATTATCAATCTTAGTTGATCGTGGAGAAGCTGAAGCTATTGCCTTGGCTCAGTCCACTCCAGATAGTACGGTACTTTTGGATGATGCTCAAGCACGAAGGGTTGCAGAACGCTTAGGAATTCGCCGGATAGGTACTCTTGGCATTTTGCGTAAGGCGAAAAAAGCAGGCTTGATTGTTGAGCTTAAAGTATATATTGAGCAGTTACGCACCAATGGAATTTATATCCGACCTAGCCTCATTGATGCAGTGCTACGGGATGTCGGAGAAATAGACTAGTCGAAGATTCAGATAAAACTCAAACAAAATTTTTTGAGTGTTATGCAGCATAGGGTGACTCTCCTACGCATTATAGATTGAGTCTGTAGTGCCGCTATTTTAGTGAGTCTGGTATCACAAAACAAAACCCTGTACAAAGACCTTATTGTACAAGGTTGTCTATTATCCTAAATACTTAGGACAAGCTCTTTAACCGAAGCGTCCGCTGATATAATCCTCAGCTTCTTTAGTTTGAGGAGAACTGAACATCTGGGCTGTCGGATTAAACTCAACTAATTTTCCACGACGTTTACCATACTCGTCAGTTTCTGTATTGAAGAAAGCCGTGAAATCTGCCACTCTCGAAGCTTGCTGCATATTGTGTGTCACCATAATGATGGTGTATTGCTCCTTGAGTTGTAAGCAGAGTTCTTCTACTTGGCGGCTAGAAATTGGGTCGAGAGCAGAACATGGTTCATCCATCAATAATACATCTGGCTTCATTGCGATCGCACGCGCAATGCAAAGTCGTTGCTGTTGTCCGCCAGATAATGCAGTTCCCTTCTCTTTGAGTTTGTCTTTGACTTCATCCCAAATAGCAGCGCGTCTGAGGGAATCTTCCACCAATTCGTCGATGTTACCTTTATAACCGTTAGCACGGGGCCCAAAGGAAATATTTTCGTATATTGACTTGGGGAAAGGATTCGGTCTTTGAAAAACCATTCCGACTTGGCGGCGTAATTTGACAGAATTTATCTTAGGATCGTAAATATTGCGATCGCGATAATTCAGTCTCCCCTCAACCTTAGCACCAGGAATTAAATCATTCATCCGGTTGAAGCAACGTAGTAAGGTACTTTTACCGCATCCTGAAGGCCCAATAAAAGCAATAATTTGTTTATCAGGAATCTTTAGATAAACATCTAAAAGTGCTAGAGATCCTCCATAAAAAACCTTCACACCTTCAACATTGAAAACGCTACTACCTTGGTCGATTGTGGCACTATCTGATTGTCTTCTACTATTGCTATAAGTCATGAAAGCGTATCTCCAAATATCTGTGAATGTATCTAATTAGATATTTAATTACCTAACGTATTGAGAAGCGTTGTCGGATATAAATTGCAACACCATTTAAAGCTAAAATCAAGAGCAACAACGCAATAATTGTCGCTGCTGCTGCACCAGCAAAACCCGGTTCAGGACGAGTGATGTAACTGTAAATTTGAATGGGTAATGCCATAAATCTCTGGAACAAACCAGGGTCAAAGGTGAGAAAACCCACAGCACCGACAACAATTAGAGAGGCTGCATCACCAATGGCACGGGATACAGAGATAATCACTCCTGTCAAAATACCAGGAATAGCATAAGGTATGACATGACTACTGATAGTTCGCCATTTGGTTACACCTAATCCATAAGAGGCATTTCTCAGGGAATCTGGGACGGCGCGAATTGCTTCTCTAGAGGTGACAATAATCACTGGCAAAGACAACAAAGATAAAGTCAATGCACCAGAAATCAAAGCGGGGCCAAACCCAAGCAGATAATTGAAAACTCCTAAACCCAGCAATCCATAAACAATAGAAGGTACACCCGCGAGATTACTGATATTAATCTCAATAATAGCTGTCCACCAAGCTTTCGGTGCATACTCTTCTAGATATAAAGCTGCTCCGACACCAATAGGAACAGTAACCAAAATCACAACAGTTCCCAAAAGAACGCTGCTGATAATTGCAGGTCGAATCCCACCTTGGTCAGCAAAACGAGAAGGAGTTTCGGTCAAAAAGCCAGGTGATAAAAATCTACCTAATCCGTCTTTAAAAATATCAAAAAGTAGCAATGCTAGGATAAATAAACCAATCAGTAATCCTAACAAAAAAATTACTTCAAATACTTTTCCTAATGTCTCTCTACTTTCAACATTATCGGTAAATTCTACCGTAGAATCTAGAGAACTATCTGGTTGATAACTTGTAGCCATACTTATTAATCGTATTTTTCTTTAAAGCGATTTGCAATCCAGTAACTCACAATATTCAAAGCTAGGGTGATGATAAACAGAACAGCACCTACAGCATATAAGGTTTTGAAATTGAGACTACCACGTGGACTATCTCCTCCAGAAATTTGTGCCATGTAAGCTGTCATTGTTTCTATTGATTCCGCAAAATTAACAGTCAGCTTTGGCTGTAGTCCGGCGGCGATTAGAACAGTCATTGTTTCACCCACAGCGCGAGAAATACCCAATATAATTGAGGCGATGATTCCTGAAAGCGCGGCTGGTAGAACTACTTTAAAAATGGTTTCCAGTTTCGTGATACCTAAAGCATAAGATCCTTCTCGTAAAGAGCGGGGAACTGCTTTAATAGCATCTAAGCTGATAGAACCAACAGTAGGAGTAATCATTACTCCCATCATTAATCCTGCACTCAAAGCGTTGAATATTTCCAGAGGGATAAAATTTCGTAGCAACGGTGTGACAAACAATAGCGCAAAGTAACCATATACTACTGTTGGTATTCCCGCTAAAAGTTCCACTGCTGGACGTAAAACTGCTGCTACTTTGGGTTGAGCATACTCACTTAAATAAATAGCAGAAGATAACCCCAAAGGAATAGCAACTGCCATCGCAATAGCTGTTGTTAAAAAAGTGCCATTGATCAAGGGCCAAACGCCAAAATGTCTATCTGCAAATAAAGGAGTCCATTTAGTATCAAGAAAGAATTGAGCAAAGGAAACTTCTTGGAAAAAACCAAATGTCTCTTGAAAGATAATTACGACAATCCCAAAAGTAGTTAAAACCGAAACTAAAGCACAAGCGAATAAAATTACTGCAACAATCTTTTCAGATATATCTTCCGATGGATTTTTATCCAGTGACTGTCTGGATAGTAGATAAGGATCGTCTTGAGAATTGAGATTTTGCATAAACAGTTAATTTTTTAACTACATCCAGACTACAAGAGCCGAAACTTTATTTAAATAAAGTTAGTGATTGGTTCACCTGGTTTTGCTTTTTTGAATTTTGTCCCCGTTTCACCAGTAGCAAATTTTTGCTTGACTTTGACATAAGCTTTATCAGGTAGTGCCACATAACCAACGCTATCTACCCACTTCCAAGAATTTTCTAGATAAAAATCTACAAATTCTTTAACTGCTGGCTTGGTATCTAAGGATTTTTTACTGACATAGAGGAACAGAGGACGAGACAAAGGTGTGTAGATATTTTTGATGACATTATCTACAGGAACTGGCTTTTCACACTTTCCTGTAGGACTTTCTACAGCAACTAGATTGAGTTTATCTTGATTTTGAATGTAGTAAGATATCCCAACATAACCCAAGGCTGATACATCACCTGACACACCTTGTACTAGGAGATTTTGATTGTGACTAGGGGTGTAATCTGTACGGCCATTCTTGGCTTTACCAGTAACAGCTTGAGTCATATAATCAAAGGTTCCAGTATCAGAAGCTGGAGCATACAGCTTCAGTTTTTCGTTAGGGAATTTGGGATTAACTTGATTCCAAGTCAGGATTTTGCCGTCTGATTTCGCGCCCCAAATTTTGCCCAGTTCCTTAATAGTTAGACATTTGGCAAAGTTATTTTTACGGTTAGCAATTACAGCTATACCATCTAAAGCTACAGGTAACTCGATAAATTCAATATTCTTACTTTTACATTTTTTGATTTCTTCATCTCTAATGGTACGAGAAGCACCAGCTATATCAATATCGCCATTACAAAATTTACTGAAACCACCACCAGTACCGCTTGAGGCAACACTAACTTTAGCTTCAGGTTTTCCTCTACCGTATTCTTCTGCAACTGCTAAAGAAACAGGAAAACCTACAGCAGCACCATCAATACTTACTTGACTTTTCAATTCTTGTCCGCTGTTACAAGCAGTGATACTGCTTGCAAGAAGCATTAAAGATGTTAAGAAAAAGCTATTTTGAAATCGGTTACAAAAGCTCATAAATTATCCATTGAGATAAAGTGGCTGAGAATTACTTATGCTTGGCTAGCGGCAAAATGTAGAGAATCCAGCATGATATCTCTTTTATCATGCTTTGTTCGCAGCTTGAATTTTGTCAAAGATTGCCCCATCTCCAAAAAACTTGCTCTGAATAATATCCCAACCACCTAAATCTTGAGATGTGAATAAAGTTTTAATTGGCGGATGTTGTGATGCTACTTCTTGGGTAACGCTGGGGTTAACAGGACGATATTGTAATTTAGCAAATTCCCGTTGAGCTTCTGTGGAGTAAAGAAAATCAACAAATGCTTGTGCAACTTCTCTTGTAGCGTGTTTATCGACGTTTTTATCAACTATCGCTACAGGATTGTCAATAGAAATATTGACTTGGGGGACAACATAAGGTAACTTAGTCCCATTTTTCCCCGCCAAAATCACCTCATTTTCGTAGTTGATTAAGACATCTCCCTCACCTTTTTGGAAGAATAAATCGCTAGCCTCACGGGCATCTTTCGTTAGAGTCGGGGTATTCTTATAAACTTTGGTGACATAATCTAGCGCTGTTGCTTCATCACCACCTGTTAGAGTTACCGAACCCCAGAAAGCCAAGAATTCCCAGATAGCAATACCAGAAGTTTTTGGGTTAGCGGCAATCACTTTCACGCCATCTTTTGCCAAGTCTGCCCAAGTCTGAATGCCTTTCGGGTTGCCTTCGCGAGTAACGATCGCAGCAACCGATCTACTAACGATACCACTTCTCGGTGCTTTGGTTTCCCAACCTGATTTGATCAAACCTGCTTGCTGAATTTTGCTGACATCAAGGGGAAGCGCCAAGTGTACTATATCTGCTTCTTGCGAACCGTCAATCACAGCAGCTGCTTGAGCGCCAGAACCACCATAACTTTGCTCAAATGTGACATTTTGGTTGTGTTCTTGCTTCCACTTTTCGATAAATTTGGGAATTATCTGATCATGTGCAGCTTTGGTGACAGAGAATGAAACGAGTTTTAACTTAACATCATTTTTGCTAGCTGAACTGCTTCCAGAACAGGAGGCAACTGCTATACTCAAAAAAATACTTATTAAAAACAGACTTACAAAGCTTTGGATACTGCGGCCATTCAACCAACTTCTAATTGCGTGTTGATACGATAGTTGTATAGTCCGCAAGGCTTTCATGGCATAAGCCTGCATCTCCTCACTCAGGAATTTACTTAATTGTGTCAGTTGTTGCGACTTGCTCATCAGAATCACCCCTAAATCTACGGTATTTCTACATGGATACCGTGATTATGAGAATTATAGGGTATATAGAATAATATTTATCATCTGGATTAATTTTTTTTGACTAAGTGAGCAATGTATCATCAAAAGTAGCAAATAAATCTGATTTACCAAGGCATTTCAGAAGACGGGTTTTTCTGCTGGCAAGCGAAACAATCCGATTGCATACATAATATTTGCTAAAAAATATGTGATTAGTAATACAAAACAGGAGTGAAAACTCGACTTTTTTTAGCCGTCAAGCTGTTTGTAAAACAAAGTAGTCGCATTAAAGCATTTTGAAAATCATATCTAGCGATCGCACTCATTACTAAATCAAGGTATGCTTTTATTTTGCTACTTTAACCAGTTATCTAATTGCAAATAAGGATTGAAAGACAGAGGATATAATTCTGCAAATCTTCCTCAAGGTTGGCCTACCCAAATTAATCTTAATTCTCTGATTGGCAAACTCAAAAATCAATGCTCATAACCATAAATAAATTTTATGACTAACGAGATTACGGAAAAACTTAAACAAGCCTCCGATGGTTTGTTAATGATAAGTGAATCAGAATATCCTTTTGAAGCTTTTTTGTGGTCTAATCAAGCGCAAGAACCAATGACCGCTCAAAAACTTCTCCAGTTAACAGGACATCCTCAAGAAACATCAGTTGAAGAAGTAGAACTAGATTATTTTTTTCGGAACTGTGCCCAAGAAAAAGAATGGCACGATGAAATACAACAACAAAACGTGCTAAAGTTTAAATCACTTGTCAAAACACTAAGAGATCGCCTCACTAATATCAAGGTTTATCGCATAGGTACGATAAGTATTGATGTCTATATTGTTGGTCAGACTCCAGATAAAGATTTAGGCGGAATTTCGACAAAAGTTGTAGAAACCTAAGAGGATGTTTGAAAAGTGGTTGGCTGTGATTTTAATTACGTTGTTACCCCCCTTAGTCCCCCCTTATAAAGGGGGGAAACAAGAAAAATCCGGTTCCCTCCCCTTTATAAGGGGAGGGTTAGGGTGGGGTAAAAAATATTTGGCACATCAATCATGACTTTTCAAACATCCTCTAAGTAATCAAACACCAGCCTGTCTATAATTTACAGACAGGCTTTAAGTTTTAAGTGAAGTAAGTATCCTTACAAATTGTCAACTCTAGACTCAATTACACTTTGAACAGACGAAGAAACATTAGAGAGCAAATTGTAACCAGTGTTTGTTTCAATGGAATCAACACTAACTCTGTAGTTTGTCCAGCTATTATTTCTAATTCCCTGCGAATTAGGCATATTCACTGCAATTACTCTTGTGTTAGTAGTAACGCTGCTAGCATCAGAATTTGGTGAATTTAATACTACAATAACCTTCCATGTTCTGGTCGGAACTGTAACGTTACCATTAGCAATTGTGTTTTTTGTTCCATTCGACCCAGTTCCACCAGTGCCATAGGAACCCGAAATAATATAGAGTTCTTTCCCCTGGTTTACTAAGTCTCTAGAATAGTTTTCTAGTGCAGCCCAAGGCCCCTGATTATTATCAGGTGATTGAGGAATTATATTCGTCATTAAAAAAGTAGCAGAGTTATTGGTAACTGTATTTGTCCTATCTGCTGAAGCAGTCATGTGTCCCCTATCAAAACCGCTACCAGTGTAATCGGAAGAAGTGACTCGGTAGCAGCTTGAAGGTAATGTAGTATCTGCACGAAAATCATCTTGGCGAGGTGCGCTTCCTAGCCATGATGTGTTTAGCTGCCAACTTACCCAATTTGGTGTCCCTCTATAGCAATTGTAAGAAACTGCGTATTGAGATTTGCTCAACAAAAGATTACTGTAACTACTGTCAGCATTACTAGGATTGCCCATTCTTAGATGAACGCTTGAGGTTTGGGCTGTTAGTGGCTTTTGTAGATAATTAAGCAGAGTGAAAGATATTGCTGTTGGTACAGCAATAGTTAGAATAGCCCTGAGAAAATCAGACTTCTTCATTTGTTACTATTTATTTGTTTAAACAAACTACAATTGTTTCTGTTAAAGTTACAGAAATTCAGTAAAACTTACCAATCGCAATATAGCTATGGTTGTATAAAGAGAGGTTAAAAAGCTGTAAATATTACGTTAACATCTAGTAATTATTTAGGTGATTATCTTAAATTAGATAAAGTCCCAAATAAGATGAAAAACTTATATATTATTTGCTTCAATAATTGAGTGATGGCGCGGAGTGCCCGCGCCAAAGCGATCGCTATTTTCGCGCTACTGAGGCTTAGAGAGTATTTTGACTGATTGACAAAATGCGCTTTATCTTAACCTCTCACGAGAGCTTAGAAAGAGGAAGGAATATTAAAAAATAGTCCTTGGTCGAATTGATCTTTCAAAAAGTCTTCTAGTTCAATTTCGTCGTCATTAAAAACTTGAAACCAAGTCTCGAAGTTGTGCTTCAAGAAGTATCTAAAAGATTTCCAACCAAAAAGTTGCTGCCCAATGTTTGTGATTGCGACGTTCATTGTATTTTCCTCAGGTTGTTTCAAGTATGTGATTAAGAATTGGTTAAACAAATTGGCGTTCCACAACAAGTGGATGAATTGTAGCAAGCTGTTCTTAGGCAGTTCTTGTACAGGGGAAGCAGACGGAGAGATTTTATAATTTGCTAAACCATCCCGCTTTCTCTGCAACGCCAACAAATTAATCATTGTTCAGCGCTCTCTGCACTAGCAAATGTATTGAGGAAGAGAATTATTCGTACTACAAGGATCTAACTTCAACTGATTCAAGACCTGCTGTAATTCCACTTCTGATATATACTTCTCCTTAAGCGAGCTGAAGTACAACAGTGCAGTTTCATAGCAGGCGACAGTTATGTTAGTGCGCTCCTCTGAACTTAGTGCTGCCACTATTTTAACTGTCTCATCCACATGCTTTACGTCACTACCTAAACAACTGTGCATTCGCAGGCAGCGAGTAGCATAGGTATTAGGTGGTAGTATCGCTTCCACCTGTTGGATATGCTCTGCTTTGATATTCATTGCTAGACGTTCCATTGTATAGCAATACCCAACGCAACCAATTGGATCTGCTGCTTGTACGCTCTGAGTGAAGTAACTCAGCAAAGCCATAGCAGTCGGAGGGAGGAGTGCTTTGACTACAGCTTCCGCCTCATATCCCATCGACTGAATATCAAGCAAAGCGAGGCGATCGTGACCTTGTTCTTCACGAGCTTTCTGTGCTGCCCACTGTGCTAAACTCCAGCGTCCCAATCCAGCAAAGCGCCCAGATGCTTCTTCCATTAATAGCGCAGTATGGTGAGTTAAATGGTAGGAAGCGGCAAGTTGCCAGATCCAATGGGAGGGAGTTAAGGCAGGTGGCTTGCAGTTTGGTAATGTATCTTTGGCAGCAGATACTATAGCTCTATCCAGAAGCTTGCGAGTCTCAGATATAGTGTCCCTGTTAAATATCAGTTGGATAAAGGGATTACTACTCTTTAGACTTAATTGGCTACTTTTGTTAGGTTTGTCGATGTTAGTTGAACGGAATAATAGATTCATGGCAAGTTTCTTTCATGGGTTCTTTCTACCCATTCACGAATAAGGTTGTGGAGGATAAAGCGTTGCATAACCTCTCTTTGGGCACAAAGAACTTTAAATTGTATCTTCAGGGAGGAGGGAATGTATGCCTTGATATGCGTGATATTGTCTCGGTCTTCATCTAAGGTGTTAGTCATGAAAGAAGAAGTTGGGCCATCAGCCTTTACCCATTCGCTGATTAATACTTCCAAGACTTCACTCATCTTTAATCCATATTGTGCACAGAGCGCTTTAAACCGAAACTTAAGCGCTTTCGGCATACTACCTTTAATCACCGTATATGCCTCTTGCTCCTCCTTATACATCCAGGTTACAAAAACGAAAGTTCAAAAGTCCTTTGTGATCTAGGGTAAGTTTTCTAAAAATTTTCACCAGTAAAGACTAGTGAAGTTAAGAAAAAAGTTATTTAGTAGTGACAACACTGCACGCATTTTAAGAAATTTCCAGAAAATAAAATATACCAATACAATAATGATAATCATTATACTAAGGTGGGAGAGATTGCCGTTGATACTCGCCTTTTTGTAGTAAATTTAATGATGATTTGATTTTTGGGTAGATAGAGGTGTCAATACAATTAACGGATTCATTGAAAAAGTTGTTGAAGGAAACCGCACAGCAATTAAAAGGTGCGGACAAACGTAAATTTATAGCACAAACAGTTGTGGCATTAGGACATGGGGGACAGTCTCTAGCGGAGCGAGAGTTAGGATGGAATCGTGTAACTATTAGTAAAGGAATTAAAGAACTAACTACTAATATCACTTGCGTGGATAATTATCGAAGTAGAGGGCGTTATAAAGCAGAAGTAAAACTGCCAAATCTTTTAGAAGATATCAAAAAAATTGTCGATCTACAAAGCCAAATAGACCCAAGTTGTAAAAGCCAAAGACTGTATACACGTCTTTCTGCTGCTGAAGTGAGACAGCAATTAATTGATAAATTTGGTTATAATAATGAAGAATTACCAACTTCGGAAACAATTCGTGTCAAGTTAAATGATTTAGGGTATTGCCTCAAGCCAATTGCCAAGATTAAACCTCAAAAAAATACCCGAAACTGAATTTTAGAGAATTCTTAGAATAAAAATATTTTTGATGGGGTTTAAACAGCATTATATTTTGCTAAAACTATGACTGGTAATGATAAGCATCCAGTTGTTAAGTTAGTCAGTCAAACTTACTTTATGGATACATTTAACTAAAAAAACAATGTCCTACTGCACTTTCAAGAAATATGGGGAGTAGGGAAAGAAAGTGTTTATTTCATTCGTAGCGGGTGGTGCGCTACCTGTGCGGTTGCTCTTGAGTGCAGATATTTATCTTGCATATTTTTCGCTTGTTAAAATGATTATAATTTCAATAAATTGTATATTTTATTTTCTGGAAGTCTCGAATCTTGAAAAAGCTAAAAAAATAGTACAAACACCAATAATTTACAAGAATAGTCTGTCTTCTATCTAAAGACTGAGATATTGATTATGCTTAAGTTAAATATTAGCTAAAAATAACTTATTTTTTAGTTAAGTCAAAATAATATCAAACACTGATTTGAAGTGTGACTGGTTATACAGCAGTTTTCTTTTGCATGAGGTACAAAGTCACTGGTTTTGAGGCAGGAGGCAGGAGGCAGGAGGGAGAAGAATAATTTGATTTGTGAATCCTTCCTTGGTTCTGTACCTCATTTAGCTGCAAACTGCTGTAGTTATTGAAGTGATCCTATTTTTCTTCTCTTAACTAGGCAGTGACGTTTTTAATATTTTATTTATAATTTTCCTAAAATTCTATATCTTCACTAGTAAAAACCTGACTAAAGTAAAAAGATAGATAGCGAAAGGACTTAGGTAACGCGAAAACCAAAAGTAATTAACGCGAAATGCTAGCTCTTTCCTTCCCAGACTTTTGCTACAAAGCAAACATACTTAATCAATGAAACCTCAAGATGAAAGGTTGAGAAGCAACTTCCAATTTTTCTAGATTCCAAAATTCCTTTTTTGCAAATAACTATTTAGTCACAACGAGGTCAGTTGTCATGGTTCAAATTCTTGAAAACCCAGCAGTCAAGCAACCACCAATTAGTAATAGAGTTGAAAGTTTTTTGCTAGATATGTTCGATAATGTTTGCCAAACTATTGAGGAAATAGATGGAAGTAAACTTGACGAACAACGCTGGACAAGAGATGAAAGAGGCCAATGGGTACAAGGTGAAAACAGTAATGGTGCTATATATATCGACAAGTCGCTGCGGAACGGCAATGTATTTGAAAAAGTAGGTATCAACTACGTATCGATGCAGGGTGAGTTACCTCCTGGTGTGACTTTCCGAGGATCGGATGTTGTGATGGCAGACCCAACAACTATAACGCCAGATCAAAAAGGTACTTCTTTTTTCGCTACGAGTACCAGTGTTGTCATTAATGGATCTAATCCAATGATACCGACAGCACACGTTAACTATCGCTACTTCCAATTGGGTGATGGCACTGAACCTGGTTCTTGGTGGTTTGGCGGTGGAGGTGATTTAACACCAATTTACTTATTTGAAGAAGATGCAGTTCATTTTCATCAAGTACATAAAGCAGCTTGCGATCGGCACGATTTAGAACTCTATCCACGCTTGAAAAAGTGGTGTGATGAATACTTTTATCTTCCTCATCGCAGTGAGTGTAGAGGTGTAGGTGGAATCTTCTTTGACAATTTACAACATTCCGATGTCGAAACTCTACTTTCCTTCGTAAAAACTTGTTCTGAAGCTTTCATCCCTGCTTATTTTCCGATTGTCAAACAACGTAAGGATATGGAGTTTACGGAACAGGAGAAATATTGGCAGCGCATCAGACGCGGACGTTATGCCGAATTTATTCTACTGCATGACAGAGGTGTTCGATTCGGATTGGAAAGCGGCATCGTGAGTACACAAAGTGTTCTTAATTGTATGCCTGGAGAAGCTTTTTGGAACTATAATGATCAACCCACGGCTGATAGCCAAGAAGCAAAGCTTCTAGAGGTACTGAGAAATCCCCAGGAATGGGTGTAAAGACGGTCAAGAACAGATTTGAAAACAGCAGCCGATCAAAAATGTTGGCTACCCAAATCCTAACCCTGTTTTGTTACTCTCGGAAAACAATAATCGAAGCAAGATTCCGAAACTTTCATCGAGTCAAGCTTTGAGTGTTTATTTTCTAACAGGAACTAAAATTTGTAACCAAAACCTGGAGATTAAAGCTCTGAAAGGCTTTCATTGATTGGGTTCTCCCAAAGTGATAAAAAGAGGGCTAATACCGTTTCACCTGAAGATTGATACAGATGGCAGCCTGTTCTTGAGCAGGGCAGGCTCTTGAGCTAGGGAAAGTAAGAAAAGTAATTTGTATCAAGAATTGAGTGAAATGGTATAATAATCGCCTAATTTTTACTCTTTACATTTCTTTAGAGATAGCCTCTAAATAGGAAGTAACAAGGTGTTTATGGAAAAATTGCCGACAAGTATTTTGCTAAAAATTAACCAATTATTTCGCTGGTCTAACTCAACTGAATTCGCCAACTTCAAAACTGAAATTAGCAAGTTTTTCCAAGTTAAATGGTTGAGTCATCTCTCCATCAAGCAGATGCAAGAAGTTGACATTGTATTCCTGTGTATGTTTGCTAGCAGATACCTAACGTTGACGATCATTTTACTATACTTATGGAGTTCAATTCATACTAGTCCTGAATCACCAAGGACATGCTATCCCTGAATTAGTAGGGATAAGAGAAAGTGATTGAGCAGGATACCAAAGAATTGATTGACAAATTGCTGTTTATATTGTCAATCGTAGGATTCTAGTAGCAAAAAAGTTTATGGCGATCACTGTCTGAAATTTAGCAGTAATCAGCCATTGATTAGCTCGTTTTTTTAGGTCATTTAAATGAATAACAAACACGGAGAACTGGCAATGGATAACGTTATAGGTATTGGCGACATTACCATGAACGATGTGATGCAAATGGATTCCTCCAAAGCAGTGAGTATGTTTAGGAATCGATTTGCAGCCTACAAGAAACTGTCAGATGAAATTGGAGAAGATGCAGCTTTTGAACAAATGATGTTAGCCTACCCTGGTCATCAAAAAGCGTTCATGGGTGCTTTCATTGACAATACCACCATAGCCAAAGGCTTTACCGATGCAATTCCGATCTTTCGGATCATGGGCTTCAAAATGCAAGTCGTAGATATTTCCCAAGAAGGAAAAGATGCTGCACTAGAAATTCAACGAGTTTGCCCGGTTCTTTCAATTGCTAAAGAATATGGACTTGAAAGCCCTTGCCGAGTTATTTGCGAGATGGAACAAGAAGCAACCAGGAGAGCATTTCCTGGGATGAAAGCCGCAATTATTAGCAAGCAGGCAGATGGTGACTGCGTTTGTATGTTTAAGTATGAAAGACCTGCCAAAGGGGTAGAAGTAAAGCCACAAAAAACACCGAGCTTGTTCTCTCATATTCTCGATTTGATTCGCTTGACTCCTAAAATCTTGCAGATTGGGATGAATCTTTTAAAAACGTCTCTTTCTAAAGGATCGTAACTTTTATGAATGGCATTGTTCAAGACCTCAAGCATTTGATTGCAGGTGAAGTCAGCAACGCTTCAGAAATTTTGACAGAAGTTTCCCAAGATTTTGGTGGTATATTTCAAAAGTCTCCTCAAGTTGTTGTCACTCCTCAAAACGCTAACGATATTGCCCAAACTGTCAAATATGCCGCTCAAAAAGAATTAGTAGTTTCTTCACGCGCTGCGGGACATTCGTTAGGCGGTCAATCTTTAAACCAAGATGGAATCGTTTTAAATATGAGGAATCTCGATAAAATTCGAGATATCCAAAAAGACCAACTCTGGTTTAAAGCTGATACGGGGACTTCTTGGAATCAAGTAATCGATGCTTGTATTCCTGATGGTTTAGTTCCTCCCGTATTAACCAATTATTTTGGTGTTTCTGTAGGAGGAACTCATTCTGCGGGTGGTATAGGTGCAGCCTCTTTTCGTTACGGAAATCAAGCTGATAATTGTCTTGGTGTAGAAGTCGTAACCGCAGAAGGTGATATTCTCTGGTGTTCGCCTGAAGAAAACAGCGAACTTTTTAATCACGTACTTTGCGGTTACGGTCAGTTTGGAATTATTACCCAAGTTCAGCACAAACTCAAAGTTTACCCTTCCCAAACCCGCACGTATTTGCTGTTCTATGACAACCTAGATGCTCTTTTGGATGACAAACGGGTTTTAGTAACCGAACAAAGGGTCGATCATCTCGTATCTTTCCCAGTTCCCTGTTTGCAAGGAGTATCCAGAGCAACAGGAATAATGCAACCTTTGATTCAATGGTTTTACACGTTGCGGATTACTGTTGAAGCAAATTCTCTTGAGGCTATTGATGACAAAGAAATCCTTACTGGCTTAAATTTTTACCGTCATATCCATACTGAAGACTTGGGATTTGCACAATTCATCGAACCGATGATTCAAGTAGATAGCAAGGATATCGCTCACCCTTGGATGGATGTTTTTCTTCCTGCTTCATCGGCTAAAAATTACATTGAAACGGCTCTCAAACAGTTGCCTGCTTTTCTCGATATTAGTAAAGCGCAAATGGGCTGCTTTTGCTTGGTAAACCGGAATAACACGATGCCGATGTTTCGTTTACCGCAAGAGGAAGAACTGATTATTGGGTTTGGAATTTATCCCAGCATTCCGAAATCGCAAGTTCAACCCATCTTAGCTGAATTGAAAAAGCTCAGTAACCTGAGTTTAGAGATGGGCGGAAAAAGATATCTAACTTGCTGGATAGATTTTACTATTCAACAGTGGCAAAGCCAATTTGGGGATTACTGGCCAAAAGTTAATCAAATGAAAAGGAAGTACGATCCCAAAGGAATATTTAACTCTGGCTTTTTTGATTACGAACAGATCGCACCACAGGAAAACCAGCTCGTTGAGAATGTTGCTACTAAGTCTGCGATCGCAGTATAAGTGACTTCTCAATTATCTTGTTTAGAACCATCCATATTACTTGACCGAGGCTCTAGAAGAAGACAAACTTCAGAGGAGGAAACATGAATATCGCACTTGTAGGTCTTAGTCACAAAACAGCTCCGGTTGAAATTCGGGAAAAACTGAGTATTCCAGAAGAACGAATTGAAAACGCGATCGCCCAGCTGTGTAAATACTCTCACATTGAAGAAGCTGCCATTCTTAGCACTTGTAATCGTTTAGAAATTTACGTAGTTGTAAACAAGATAGATCGGGCAGCTCAAGAGGTGACAGAGTTTCTTTGCGAGTACAGTAAACTGCCTTTTTCAGACTTGCATCAATACTTGTTTACTCTGTTACAGCAAGATGCTGTTAAACATTTGATGCAAGTTGCTTCCGGTTTGGATAGCTTGGTGTTGGGAGAAGGACAAATTCTGGCTCAAGTCAAACACGCCTTCCAACTGGTTCAGCAATACAATCAGGGCGAACGCATCCTCAATCAGTTGTTCAAGCAAGCCGTTACCACTGCAAAGCGGGTGAGAACGCAGACATCAATCGGTACGGGTGCAGTTTCGGTTAGCTCTGCGGCAGTCGAATTAGCCCAAATCAAAGTAGAGAAGTTATCGGCTTGCCGAGTGACAATTGTCGGCGCTGGCAACATGGCTCGGCGACTGGTGCAACATCTAATCTCTAAAGGCGCAACTCAAATTTCAATTGTCAATCGTTCCATCGAACGAGCTGAGGAATTGGCGAATCAATTTAGTGATGCTGGAGTACAATATTATCCCCTCGCTGAATTGATGTCATTAGTGGCAGCTGCGGATTTGGTCTTTACTAGCACTGCTTCAGTTGAACCCTTACTCGATAAAGCCAAACTCAAAGCTGCATTGCAACCCGAACAGCCTTTGATGCTGGTCGATATTTCAGTGCCTCGTAACGTTGATGCGGACGTTAATGAGTTACCTCACGTGCGAGTGTTTAATGTTGATGATTTAAAAACCGTCGTTGCCCAGAATCAAGAAAGTCGTCGGCAAATGGCAATAGAAGCGCAAGCATTAATCCAAGAGGATTTAGACGCATTTCAAACTTGGTTGCGATCGCGAGAAACCGTTTCCATTATTAGCTGTTTACGGGACAAACTCGAAAAAATTCGCGAACAAGAGTTAGAAAAAGCTTTGTCCCGTATGGGATCTGATTTTGCTAAAAAACATCAAGAAGCCGTCGAAGCCTTAACTCAAAGGATTATCAACAAAATTCTCCACGAACCGATGGTGCAACTGCGGACACAGCGAGATGTAGAAGCTCAACGCCTTGTCCTCCAAGTTCTGCAAGAGTTGTTTAATCTAGATACGCCAGAGGTGCAATCTAGTTTTGTTGCCCAAACATCCTCCCTATCAATAAGCACCGTAGAGATAGCAGCAAAAAACATCAATGTTGCTCAAGTGAACCGGGAACATTTCAAAGTTGCTCAAATGAGAATTGAAAGTATTGAAGTCCATGCAAAAGTTGAAGAAGTTATTGCTCAAAGCGTAACTTAAGAAAATCCATGATTCTTAATAGCAATAGCAGGAAGTAAGTATGTTAAAAAACTTCTGGTACGCTTGTGAGTTCAGCACCGCCGTTACTACAAAGCCCAAGCAAGTTCGGATATTAAATCAGAAATTTGTCTTCTACCGTAACGCTAAAGGACAACTGATAGCTCTCCAAGATCGGTGTCCCCATCGTGGTGCTGCCTTATCTCTCGGTTGGGTAAAAGATGATTGTATCCATTGCCCCTATCATGCCTGGAAGTTTCAAGCAGATGGAAAATGTATTAATATTCCTGCTAATCAACCCGGAATTCCTATTCCCAAGAATGCTCGCGTAGATAGCTATCCAATACAGGAAAAATACGGTTTTATCTGGCTATTTTATGGAGACTTACCAGAAGAAGAGCGTCCGCCAATCCCACCCTTACCAGAATTTGAAGACCCAAGCCTACAGAAAATTTTCTTTGAATACGAACTGAATGCTCACTACACCCGCACCCTAGAGAATGATATGGATATGTCTCACGTATCTATTATTCATTCCAAGTCCTTCGGCAATGGGTTTGCATTAGAGCAAAAAATGGAAGATTACGAGCTGAATGTAGGGGAGTGGGAGGGCCACGCCAAAGTTAATGTCAGAGATTACACCAAAGCAAAAGACCTTTTCGCCTTTGTGTTTCGCCCATTGAAAGCCAATGTGAAGGTGACTCTAGGCTTTTATATGCCCAATATCACTCGGTTAGTGGTTGACTTCGGTCGTGGCAAGCTGGTTAATTTTACTGTCCATGTTCCTGTTGACGATCGCACCACTATTACCAAGCGAATTCAGTTTCGCAGTTTTTTAACTTTCCCTTGGGCCGATGGCATATTTCAGCGGGCAGCTTACAAAGTTGTGATGGAAGATAAGGGAGTGGTTGAGTCCGAATATCCGATGGCAGTCCCGGATAAGTTGTCAGACGAAGTTCACGTTCCTTGCGATAACTTATCTGTTGCTTATCGCAAACTTCGGCAAAAATGTTTGGCTATGGGATGGGGTATGAAACCTTATCAGAATCAATCAGACAACTCGAACGGAAATTTAATGCCACCTTCTCCTGAGAAAACAGAATGGTTTGTTTCAGCCATAGTGGGCGATCGCTCATGAACAGCTTCTGTCTTATTGAAGAACTAAATTTAGAGTTCGCATAACTAGGGCGGGCAAGATGCCATAGGTGTCAACTTAACGCTAAACCCGCTTGGTGAAAATGTTTTGCCCTCACCCCCAGCCCCTCTCCCTTGGGGAGAGGGGAGCTAGACACTAGACATTCAAGTTCCCCTTCTCCCAAGGGAGAAGGGGTTAGGGGATGAGGGCGTGAGGGATTTGCAAAACGCCTGTCCGATATAGTTTTCGGCTTAACTTGACACCAATGAGCAAGATGCCCACCCCACAAGATTGGATTGTTGCAAATCCCAAATTCTTGAAATGACAATTATTAAATCCAGGGAGAAATGTATGGGGAATTATACGTTACTGCAAGCGGCGCGAGGTGAGGTACTCGATCGCCCTCCGGTATGGGTGATGCGCCAAGCAGGTCGCTACATGAAAGTTTATCGAGATTTGCGTCAGAAGTATCCTTCGTTCCGCGATCGCTCCGAGAACCCCGATCTAGCCGTGGAAATCTCGCTGCAACCTTTCCGTGCCTTCCAACCCGATGGGGTGATCATGTTCTCAGATATCCTCACGCCGTTGCCTGGTATGGGTATCTCGTTTGACATTATCGAAAGTAAAGGGCCAATATTCGAGCAGCCAATCCGCACACAAGCACAAATTGAAGCGCTGACTGACCTCGATCCCGAAGCTTCTTTACCCTTCGTGCAGCAAATTCTGAAGACGCTACGCCAAGAAGTTAACGGTCAAGCTACCGTCTTGGGCTTTGTGGGCGCTCCTTGGACGCTAGCTGCCTATGCAATTGAAGGTAAAAGCTCGAAAGACTACGCCATTATCAAAAGGATGGCTTTCTGCCAACCTGCCATGCTGCATCAATTTTTAGGGAAACTGGCAGATGCGATCGCAGTTTACGCTCGTTACCAAATTGATGCCGGTGCGCAAATCGTGCAACTGTTTGACTCTTGGGCGGGACAACTCAGCCCTGAAGATTTCCAAACGTTTTCTCTACCTTACCTGCAACGAGTCGTGCAACAGGTGAAAGCAACGCACCCGGACACGCCACTGATTTTGTATATCAACAACAGTGCTGGAATCCTAGAGTTAATGGCGCAATCGGGTGTCGATATCATTAGCGTAGACTGGACTGTAGATATGGCAGTAGCGCGGCAGCGACTCGGCGCAAATATTGGAGTGCAAGGAAATATCGATCCGTGCGTGTTGTTCGGTACTAAAGAACTAATCCGCGATCGCATTCTGGACACGATCCGCAAAGCGGGGAATCAGAAGCACATCCTCAATCTCGGTCACGGGATTTTACCGAACACTCCAGAAGAGAATGTTGCTTTCTTTTTCGAGACAGTCAAACAGCTCAACTACTCGTCAAACAATCTCAACTAAAAGCTATGACTTCAGTGCAACCCGCTTCATCTAAGATTTCCAGCCCCGTTCGCACCATCCGCATCGGTTCTCGTAAAAGCCAACTCGCACTCGTGCAAACTTACTGGGTTCGAGAACAACTCCAAAAGCATTTTCCCGATATTTCCTTTGAAGTCCACACCATGTCCACCCAAGGCGACAACATCTTGGATGTGGCGTTAGCCAAGATTGGCGATAAGGGATTATTCACCAAAGAACTCGAATTGGGAATGCTCAATCAGGAGATTGACTTTGCGGTTCACTCTCTCAAGGATCTGCCAACTTGCTTACCAGAGGGGTTAGCGCTAGCAGCCGTAACAGAACGGGAAAACCCAGCAGATGCTTTAGTTGTGCATCAAAAGCACAAAGATAAGCAAATCGATACGCTGCCAGAAGGCACAGTTATCGGTACTTCTTCCCTGCGCCGCCTTGCACAATTGCGTTATCACTTCCCCCACTTTGCTTTTAAGGATGTGCGCGGCAACTTAAATACGCGCTTGGCAAAGTTAGATGATGGAGAGTACGATGTGCTGATTTTGGCAGCAGCAGGGTTGCAGCGATTGGGAATGAGCGATCGCATTCATCAAATTCTGCCAACCGAACTCTCTCTCTATGCCGTCGGACAGGGAGCGTTAGGGATTGAATGCCGCGCTGACGATTTGCAAGTGCTGTCATTACTCAAAGCAATCGAACACGTCCCTACCCGCGATCGCGTTTTAGCCGAACGTGCCTTCTTGCGAGAACTAGAAGGTGGCTGCCAAGTACCAATCGGTGTTGATACGCAGCTAGACGAAAATACACTGACATTAACAGGATTAGTCGCCAGCGTCGATGGCAAACGTCTAGTCAAAGATTCTGTTACGGGCACTCCTAGCTCGGCAGAAAATTTAGGTATTCAATTAGCTCATAAATTGCGGCAACAGGGAGCTACAGAGATTTTGGCTGAAATTTTCCAGACAGTCCAGCGTAGCTAGGGAGTTGCAACTCAAAAAATATCCTGTCGCTGTGTAGGCAGGGGGCAGGGGGCAGGGAGCAGGGGGAGACAGAAAAATACGATTAAAGGGAAAGTTTCCCCTTTACCCCTTACCCTTTACCCATTTCTGCAAGAAGTCTATTGGCTAAGTAAAGCCTTTCATCGTTCATTTTAATACTATGTTTCCAATTCATCGCCCGCGTCGGCTGAGAAGCCATCCCCAATTGCGGCGGATGGTGCGCGAAAACGTCCTGACAACCAGCGATTTAATCTACCCTCTTTTTGCCGTACCGGGTGAGGCGATCGCCAACGAAGTCAAATCCATGCCTGGAGTTTACCAGCTTTCTGTAGACAAAATCGTGGAAGAAGCGAAGGAAGTCTACGACCTCGGCATTCCAGCTATTATTTTATTTGGCATTCCTGAAGATAAGGATTCAGATGCAACGGGCGCTTGGCACGATTGCGGGATCGTTCAAAAAGCTGCTACTGCCGTTAAAGAAGCCGTACCTGACTTAATCGTGATCGTCGATACTTGCTTGTGCGAATACACTAGTCACGGTCACTGCGGCTATTTAGAAGTAGGAGATTTAACGGATCGAGTTCTCAACGACCCAACGCTGGAATTGCTGAAAAAAACGGCAGTTTCACAAGTCAAAGCGGGTGCAGATATCATCGCGCCATCTGGAATGATGGATGGTTTCGTGCAAGCCATTCGTTCGGGTTTAGATGAAGCAGGCTACCAAGATACGCCGATATTATCTTACGCCGCCAAGTATGCCTCGGCTTATTACGGGCCTTTCCGCGATGCCGCCGACTCAACACCGCAATTTGGCGATCGCAGAACCTACCAAATGGACTCCGGTAACGGTCGTGAAGCCTTAAAAGAAATCGAACTAGACATTACCGAAGGTGCAGATATGTTAATGGTCAAGCCAGCCTTGGCCTACATGGATATTATCTGGCGCGTTAAGGAAGCAAGCAACTTACCCGTTGCTGCTTACAACGTTTCTGGCGAATACTCGATGGTTAAAGCCGCTGCCCTCAACGGTTGGATTGACGAAGAACGGGTAGTAATAGAAACATTGACTGGCTTTAAACGGGCTGGCGCTGACTTGATTTTGACTTATCATGCCAAAGATGCTGCTCGTTGGTTAGCAAAACTTGGCAATTAAACTTTCTAGTTTTGATTTCATCTTGTCGATGTAGAGGAGGAATTTCTCATGTTCATTCCACTCGGTTTTGTTCAACGCTCCGTTTTAATCAGCTTGGGAAAAATAGCCTATTACACTAACCAAGGTGAACTTTGGGCAACCGATGGAATGGGCGATACGCCATCGGACACGCTGCCTGAACGCGAAACTTTAATATTCTTCCACGGTATTGGAGGTGGAGCATCTGCCTACGGGTGGTCGAAAGTGTATCCAGCATTTGCAGCGGAGTATAGAGTGTTAGCACCCGACTTAATTGGCTGGGGCCGATCGGATCATCCCGAACAAAATTATCTCCCGAAGGACTACATCGCGATGCTAATTGAGTTCATCGAGAAGACGTGCCAAGGCCCTGTAACAATAATTGCTTCTTCCCTAACTGGAGCATTTGCAATCCGAGCGGCAATCGAACGTCCCGACCTGTTTAAGTCACTTATTCTCACGCTTCCCTCAGGTATCAAAGACTTCAGACAATACTACAGCAATAGCTTTTTCGCTCAAATTGCTAGTATTCCCATTCTCGATCGCGTTCTTTACGCAGGACAAGTCAGCAGCTTTGGCATTCGTGACTTTTTTGAGCGAGTGTTTGCTCAACCCAATCGTCTTTCTCCCGAAATTGTAGAAGCTTTTGTGCAATCGGCACAGCAGCCAAATGCCGAATATGCTGCCCTGTCATTTTTACAAGGTAGCTCATCCTTCGATCTATCAGAATACATTCCAAAATTGACAACGCCTACCATCTTTATTTGGGGAAGCCAAGCGAAGTTTACAGGGCCGGAAGTAGGGCGTCGCCTTGCCAATCTAAATCCACAAGCAATCCAAGCATTTATAGAACTAGAAGATGTAGGGTTGAATCCAGAACTGGAAGTGCCGGAAGTAATAATCGGATTAATTCGGAAGTATTTGCCTGTGTTAGCGCAGTAAGTTTTTGAGAAACTTCACTGTTTTTAAAGGCTGCGTATATTAATTGTATCAACGTGCTTCAACTGTAAGACTTACGCACTCAGATCCCCGAATCCTCTTAAAAAGGGGAGTCACTGCGTCGGGCGGATTAAGAGAC
The DNA here is from genome assembly GCF_002246015.1 of Nostoc sp. 'Peltigera membranacea cyanobiont' 210A. Taxonomy (GTDB): domain Bacteria; phylum Cyanobacteriota; class Cyanobacteriia; order Cyanobacteriales; family Nostocaceae; genus Nostoc. The sequence continues at coordinate 284,766 of NZ_NOLJ01000004.1, read as the reverse complement.
TTGTAGCAAATGACCTGGCTTTAGAAGTTCCCCCCTTTATAAGGCTACGGTGTACACACAAGTTTCTTGACCTGTACCTTTAATGCATCGACCTGCACCTTTAATGCATCGACCTGCAAAAATTAACCTTCCCTATGTTGCGCAACAACTCTAAAAGACTTGTGTGTACACCTACAAACTTTCAAAATTTATGGAATTTCTTCAAATGTTCGTTATTAGGAAAAATAGGTTGATCTCATGAAGACTACTTTAACTCCTCAAGCAACTCAATCCAAATCTCTACCCCCAGTTGATGCCAAGACTAGAGTCAGTCAATTGATGCGACAGTTGCAAGACGAAATCTGTCAGGGTTTGCAACAGCTAGATGGCGGAGGCACGTTTCAAGAAGATACATGGGAACGACCTGAAGGGGGCGGCGGCAGATCCCGCGTCATCCGCGACGGTGCAGTATTCGAGCAAGGTGGAGTTAATTTCTCTGAAGTCTGGGGTTCTCACCTGCCGCCTTCAATCTTGGCACAACGTCCTGAGGCGGAGGGACATCAGTTTTATGCCACCGGAACTTCAATGGTATTGCATCCGCGCAATCCTTACGTGCCAACTGTTCATCTCAACTACCGCTACTTTGAAGCTGGCCCGGTTTGGTGGTTTGGCGGCGGCATCGATCTAACGCCTTACTATCCGTTTGCTGAAGATGCAGCCCATTTTCATTACACATTAAAGCAGGCTTGTGACGCGCACGATCCCGAATATTATTCAGTGTTTAAACCTTGGTGCGACGAGTATTTTTATCTCAAACATCGTCAAGAAATGCGGGGCATTGGCGGGATCTTTTTTGACTATCAAGATGGTCAAGGTCAGCTTTATCGAGGCCCCGATCCCAAAGGAGCAGCAGCAATTACCAGCGATCGCGTTGGCATACCAGCATCCCGCAATTGGGAAGAATTATTTGCATTCGTACAGGATTGCGGTAAAGCTTTTTTACCTGCTTACGCGCCAATTGTCAAGCGGCGGCAGTTAATAGAGTATGGCGATCGCGAACGTAATTTTCAATTATATCGGCGCGGACGCTACGTTGAATTTAATTTAGTTTACGATCGCGGCACAATTTTCGGACTGCAAACTAACGGGCGCACGGAGTCAATTTTGATGTCTTTACCTCCATTAGTGCGTTGGGAGTACGGCTATCAACCCGAACCAAATACCCCAGAAGCCGAGTTATACCAAGTATTCTTAAAGCCTCAAGATTGGGCAAGCCTGACATCGCTTCTGGTTTAACTTTTGCCGTCAAACCGTTGCTTGCCTGCTTTGCGTTACTAAAGTCCTCACTGAAATTTGAAGGATTGACATGAATTTACAATTGCTCTCGAAACCTTCAAAGCAATGGACACTGGCTGTAGTTGTCGGTGGTACCGCCCTTACAGGAATTATCGCTTTCTACGGTATTTCTCAATCAAAATCAACCAGCAAACCTGTTGAAGTCGTGCAAACCAGACCAAAGATTGAGGAAATTACCGCTTTAGGACGGATAGAACCAGCAACGGAAGTCATCAAAGTATCCGTACCTGCTACCTTAAGCAACGATCGCGTCGCCCAACTACTCGTACAGCGGGGCGGTAGCGTTAAAGCAAATCAGACGATCGCCATTATGGATTCACGCGATCGTTTGCAAAATGCTCTACTGGAAGCACAAGCACAAGTCAAAGTATCCCAGGCAGAGTTAGCCAAGGTGCAAGCCGGCGCAAAATCTGGAGAGATTGCCGCCCAAAAAGCTGAAATCGATCGCCTTGAAGAAGAGTTAAAGGGCGAAATAGCTACTAGAGAGGCCACCATCTCTCGCTGGCAAGCCGAAGTCAAAACTGCCAATAGTGAGTACAATCGCTATTCCTCGCTTTACCAAAACGGCGCGATTTCTGCTGTGGAAGTAGATCGAAAACAACTTGCTCTGGAAACAGCGCAAGCACAGCTTACCGAAGCGAGAGCTAACCAAAATAAGAGTGTAGATACTCTACGGCAGCAGATCGAGCAAGCTAAGGCAACCCTAAATAAGATTGCTGAGGTACGTCCGGTAGACGTGCAAGCAGCTGATGCCGAGGTTAACAAAGCGATCGCCGCAGTCAAAAAAGCTGAAGCCGATCTCGCTGAAGTTTATATTCGCGCCCCCATAGCAGGTCGCATTCTCGATATTAAGGCCAAACCCGGAGAAGTTGTTGGTGAGAAAGGCATTGCCGAACTCGGACAAACCAGCTCGATGGAAGCGATCGCAGAGGTATATCAAACTGATATTGGCAAAGTTCGTGAAGGTCAACAGGTAACGATTTCGAGTGAGTCGTTCTCCCCAGAGTTGCGCGGAACCGTTCGGCTGATTGGACTACAGGTGATCCAACAAGAAGTAACTAGCGGCGAACCTGGAGAAAACCTCGATCGCAAAGTCATTGAAGTGAGAATTGCACTCGATCCCCAAGATAGCAAACGAGTTGCGAACTTAACTAACTTGCAAGTACAGGTTGCCATTCAGCCGAATAACAATTAAGAGGGGACTGGGGACTGGGGAATAAGGAAAATTAAGATTTGTTTCTTGAATTTTGAATCGCGTGGCAGGTTCAACTTGAATTTTGAATTGGAGCGAAGCAATTTGACTATCAAAGCATTTATATACGGTAAATTATTCCGCAAAACCCCACTTGCTTGGCGGCAAATGAGCCGTCAAAAGACTCGTTTGTTCGTTGCCATAGCAGGAATTGCCTTTGCTGATTTTCTGATGTTTTTTCAACTAGGAGTTAGGGATGCACTCTTTGATTCGCAAGTTACCCCCTATACCACCCTTAAAGGAGATTTATTTTTAGTCAATAAACTGTCTGATAACTTGCAATCTATCAAAAGTTTTTCCAGAAATAAGCTCTATAAAATAGCAGGTGTTAACGGTGTAAAATCCCTGGCGACGCTATATGTGGGTCAAGCATCGTGGCGAAATCCTGAAAATCGAGCTAGCCGTAAAATTTTCGTTTACGGAATCGATCCGAATCAGCCAGCATTTGACTTACCAGAACTCGATCAACAATTGAATAAACTGAAGTTATTGAATCGAGCGCTGTTTGACAGAGCTGGATTGGTTCCTCAGCTTGGGGACGTTCCTAGTTTACTGAAAAAACAGAACCCGCTTTCTGTTCAAGCTAACGATTATCAAATTCAAATAGTTGGATTATTTAAGCTCGGTTCTTCTTTTTCTGCTGACGGCAATCTAATCGTCAGCGATTCTACCTTTTTACGGCTTTTTCCCCAACGCCAAGCAAGCGAAATCGATCTGGGTATTGTTGAGGTAGAACCAAATGCCTCGATCGAGCAGATCCAGGCTGATTTGCGAGCCAAGCTACCGGATGATTTACTGGTACTAAACCTTGCTGAATTCACTGCTCGTGAAAGTGCATATTGGTCTACAGGCTCCTCCATTGGCCCGACTTTTAACCTCGGTGTTGCAATTGGTTTTTTAGTCGGAGCAGTTATCGTTTATCAAATTCTCTATACTGATGTCTCCGATCATTTGCCAGAATACGCAACGTTAAAAGCAATGGGTTACAGCGATATATATCTGATTGGAGTTATCGCTCAAGAAGCTTTTATTTTAGCGGTTTTGGGCTTTCTTCCAGGTTTTTTGCTCTCAAGTGGATTTTACATCTTTTTTCAGTCGGTAACGTTTTTACCGACTGCGATGAAACTAGCTCGTGCGGTAACTGTGCTAGTTTTGACTTTCGTCATGTGTATTGGAGCCGGAGCGATCGCTATACAAAAGTTACGAGCAGCCGATCCGGCTGATATCTTCTAAGTTTTGAGCGTTCGAGTGATGAATTTTGAGTTGAAGTTTAGAAAAATATCGCATTTCAAAACTCATAGTTTTCTAGAACCAAGCCCAAACTTACGGTTTAACTCTCATGTTGCAAGAAATTAGTCTCGATCAAAGTTCAAAACTCAAAGTTCAAAACACTTCCCAACAACCCGTTATTTCAGTTTGCCATCTCGATTACTACTTCGGTCGGGGAGAACTTTGCAAGCAAGTCTTGTTTGATATTAATCTCGACATTTATTCTGGAGAGATTGTGATTATGACTGGGCCATCCGGTTCTGGTAAAACCACCTTACTAACACTAATAGGTGGATTGAGATCCGCTAGGGAAGGCAACCTGAAAGTTTTAGGACAGGAAATGTCTGGGGCTAGTAAGCGGCAACTGATGCAAGTGCGGCGGCAGATTGGTTATATTTTTCAAGCACACAATTTGTTAACTTTCTTAACTGCAAAGCAGAATGTCCGAATGTCTTTGGAATTACACGATGAGTACCTAAAGCAAGATATAGATCGGCTGGCAACGGATACTCTGAAAAGTGTTGGTTTGGGCGATCGCATCGATTATTATCCAGACAGTCTTTCTGGAGGGCAAAAGCAGCGAGTTGCGATCGCTCGTGCCCTAGTCAGTCGTCCTAAAATTGTTCTTGCCGACGAACCGACGGCTGCTCTCGATAAAAAGTCAGGTCGCGATGTTGTAGATATCATGCAGCGTCTAGCTAAAGAGCAGGGTTGCACTATTTTACTCGTCACTCACGATAATCGAATTCTCGATATTGCCGATCGCATTATCCACATGGAAGATGGACGGTTAGTACAAGAAGTGGGAAAGTAAGAAACTATCTGATTGTGCTAGTGAGATCGTGATTTTTGATTCTTTTAATGGCATTAATTTTAGCTATTTGTGAAAGTCTTATGAGTCAAACCGAAGAACCAAAATATTCCGTATTGCAATCTTATGATGATATTGAAATCCGGCAATACGAGCCAAAAATTGTTGCTGAAACAGTCATTCAAACTGAAAGAGATCGAGCAAACAAGGCTGCATTTTCTATTCTTGCCGCTTACATATTTGGTGAAAACACCTCTGTAACCAAAATTGCCATGACTGCGCCTGTCACGCAATCCCAGCCAAGTGAAAAAATCGCCATGACTGCGCCTGTCATTCAACAAGAAGCGGGAGAAAATATCACCACAAGCGCTTGGGCGGTACAGTTTGTGATGCCCTCACAATATACGCTAGCAACGCTGCCAAAACCAAAAGACTCTCGCATTACTATCAAAGAAATTCCCAGCAACAAAGTAGCGGCAATCCGTTTCTCCGGTCTAGCTGAGGATGAACAATTGCAGGAAAACGAAGCCAAATTATCTGCTTTTCTGGCTCGGCAAGGTATCGAGACAAAAGGTAAAGCGATTTATGCTTTTTATGACTCTCCATTCATTTTGCCCGCATTTAGACACAATGAAGTCATGCTCGAATTGAAATAATATTTGCACGTTTTGCTTGTCACTCTTAATAACTAGATTCTCGCTCTTTGCGATCGCATCAGATCAAAATATCTCAGGAGAAAAAATCATGATTGCAACGACTCGCTTAAAAACCACCCAATCGGAAGAAATCTTTGCTGCTGCCCAAAAATTAATGCCAGGAGGAGTTAGTTCCCCCGTGCGGGCTTTCAAATCTGTTGGCGGACAGCCAATCGTATTCGATCGCGTCCTTGGCGCTTACATCTGGGATGTGGATGGCAATCAATATATCGATTATGTCGGCAGTTGGGGGCCAGCTATCTGCGGTCACACTCATCCTGAAGTCATTGCTGCTCTGCACGATGCCCTGCATAAAGGAACTAGCTTCGGTGCGCCCTGCTATTTAGAAAATGTACTGGCACAGATGGTAATCGATGCTGTTCCCAGTATCGAGATGGTGCGTTTTGTCAACTCCGGCACGGAAGCTTGTATGGCTGTTCTTCGTCTAATGCGAGCTTTTACGGGGCGGGAGAAAGCAATTAAGTTTGAAGGCTGCTACCACGGACACGCCGATATGTTTCTCGTTAAGGCTGGCTCTGGTATTGCCACTCTCGGCTTGCCCGATTCTCCTGGTGTGCCCAAATCCGTTACTAGAAATACGCTGACCGCTCCTTTCAACGATTTAGAAGCAGTAAAAGTATTGTTCGAGCAAAATCCCGATGAAATTGCTGGTGTAATTCTTGAACCAGTGGTTGGAAATGCAGGTTTTATTCCACCTGATGCGGGTTTTCTTGAAGGTTTGCGAAAACTCACGCAAGAGCATAGAGCGCTGCTGGTATTTGATGAAGTGATGACAGGCTTTCGGATCGCTTACGGTGGAGCGCAGGAGAAATTTGGTGTTATTCCTGACTTAACTACCTTAGGTAAGGTCATCGGCGGTGGTCTGCCCGTAGGCGCTTATGGTGGTCGCCAAGAAATTATGTCGATGGTTGCTCCAGCCGGAAGCGTGTATCAAGCCGGAACGCTTTCGGGCAATCCACTGGCAATGACGGCAGGGATTAAGACGCTAGAGTTGTTGCAACAACCTGGAACTTACGAGTATCTCGATCGCATTACGAAGCGACTCACAGAGGGAATGCTGGAGATTGCTAGAGAAACAGGTCATGCTGCCTGCGGTGGTCAGATTAGCGGGATGTTTGGTTTCTTCTTTAACGAAGGCCCGGTTCGCAATTATGAGGATGCTAAGAAGTCTGACTTAAGTAAATTTGCTCGCTTCCATCGCGGTATGTTAGAACATGGAGTTTATTTAGCTCCATCTCAATTTGAAGCCGGATTTACTTCTTTAGCTCATACCGAAGCAGACATCGATCGCACCCTCGAAGCAGCCCGAAGAGTCATGTCTCAGTGAGCTAGTGTTCTGTCCCAAAAGTTTTCAGAGGTTCGTGGTGTTCAGATCCCCGACTTCTTGAAGAAGTCGGGGATCTCGCAGCCCCGCAAAATTAATGGGACAGACTACTAGGCTAATGGTTTGAGCTTAGATAACTGCTCCTAAAGAGGTTAATGTGGCAGTTGCCGCCTCAGTTAAACCTTTAACTCCGACAATATTCATTTGCTCATAGGGCTTACTCGCTCTCATGGTTTTTAAGCATTTGCCTGCTACGATATCCCAAAGTTTAATTGTTTCATCGTCACCGCCACTAACCAAGGTTTGGTTATCTGAACTAAAGGCAACTGACCAAACCAAGCCTGTATGTCCGTGCAAAACTTTCAGACACTCACCCGTGCAAACGTCCCACAACTTGATTGTCAGATCGTGACTCGTGCTAGCCAGTATCCTGCCATCAGGGCTAAAGGCGATCGATTGCAACCAGTTTGTGTCTGCTTGCAAAACGTTGAGGCAGTCACCCGTGTGCGGATTCCACAGCCTGATTGTTCGATCTGGACTAGCACTTGCCAGGGTATTACCATCAGGGGCGATCGCAATTGCCCAAATCCAACTCGTGTGTCCTGCCAACGTTCTGAGGCAGTCACCCGTGGTAATATCCCATAACTTGATCGTTTGATCCCAGGAGCCACTTGCCAATATTTCTCCTTGAGAGATGAAGGCAACTGACCAAACCGCAGCGTGATGTCCCTGTAAGGTTTTTAAGATTTGACCTGAACGAACGTCCCATAATTTTATAGTACAGTCCTCACTGCCACTTGCGATCGTCTGGCTATCTGGACTAAAGGCAATCGACAAAACTGCTGCGCGATGTCCTTGTAAGGTTCTTAAGGTTTTACCTGAACGAACATCCCATATTTTTAGTGTTTTATCTACACTACTGCTGACTAGGATATTTCCTTCATGATTAAAGATAACTGAATGAACCGAGTTGGAATGTCCTTTTAACACTTTGAGGCATTCACCAGTTGCGGCATCCCATAACCTCACAGTGCGATCGCGGCTGCTACTAGCAAAAATTTGACCAATGCTTGGCAAGCTAGCACTAAGAGGACTAAAGGTAACAGAGAGTATTTGATTGGTATATCCTTGTAGGGTCTTGAGGCATTCACCTGTATCGACACTCCATAGCTTCACGGTTTGATCGTGTCCACCGCTAGCCAAAAGCTTGCCTTGGGGACTGAAGGCAACTGCAAAGACCCAACTGAAATGTCCTTGAAGCGTTTTGAAACATTCACCCGTATCGACACCCCATAACTTCACGCTATGATCGTGCCCACCGCTAGCCAAAAGGTCGCCTTGCGGGCTGAAGTCCACTGAAAAAACTCGATTTGAATGCCCTAGAAGTGTTTTGAGACATTCACCTGTTTGAGTTTTCCATAGCCTAATAGTTTGATCCTCGCTGCCACTTGCCAGTATCTGACCATCTGGACTGAGGATTATTGACCGTATTCCACTATTATGATGTTTTTCAAACGTTTGCATACACTTTCCAGTGTTGATATCCCACAATTTAACAGTGCGATCGTCACTACCACTCAACAGTTGAGTATCTCCCTTAAAGACAACAGAGAGTACCCAACTAAGATGTCCCTGGAGTGTTTTGAAGCATTCTCCAGTGCTGCTATTCCATAGCTTCACGGTGCAGTCATCGCTGCCACTTGCTAATGTGCAATTATCTTGGCTAAATGCAACCGACCAAACCTCATTTGTATGCCCTTCTAGAGTGCGAAGGCACTGACCAGTACTAACATCCCATAGCTTTATTGTGTAATCGGTGCTACCGCTAGCGAGAATCTTACCATCAGGGCTGAATGTCAGTGATGTTACCCAACTCTTGTGTCGCGTGCAGATGAAGACTGGTTGCACATCGCTAACTTGGTACAGATGAATTTCTCCATTACTGTCACCTACCGCCAGAAGTTCTCCATCAGGACTAAAGGCTACCGCATGAATAGCACCAAAGGTTTCAGTAAACGTACACTTCGCGAGATTGGCGTAAGCAAAATTCGTATTTTGCAAATTTACATCTCGTAGGTCAGCCTGCCAAATGCTTAGACCAGAGAAATCATAGCCCGTTAAATTAGTTCCTAGCTGATTGAGTAAGTTAAGAATATTACCTGCTACATATCCCGGCTCCAAGGGGGATTTCTCCCGTTGTTTGAGTAAGATTTGAGTCAGTTCATATTCCAAGTTTTTTTTGCCTTGCAACAGTGGAATTAATCGGTTAATCACGGGATAGAGAATGAGACGAATTTGAGTCTCTCTGATATAGTCTTTTGCAGTAGCTTTGATCAGAGCATGGCTTCTAAAAAGCGAAAACTCCTGCTTAACAATTTCCTCACAAACTTGCTCAATCAAGCGACTTGTCACATACTCCATCACGACTGGCTGTAGGGTGAAGTAGGCTGTATCTCGTTCGATGAGCGATCGCCGTCCCAAAGATTCCAGGGTTTCAACTAAATTGAGTTGGGGAAAAGGCGATACTAAATCTTCTCGTAACTTGGAGAGGGTTACTGGCTCCCGATTAATCGCTAGCCAGTACATTACATCTTTTCCCTCATCAGATAAACGCTCAAATTGCTGCTCTAATAGGTCACGAAGATCGCCAAATACGGTGGTTTCCTCCTTTAAAAACTCAGAAATATAACCATCAAATAAATCTTGAATCGTAGTTGCCACAATTTTTAAGGCTAAGGCATTGCCTCCATAGCGTTTGACCAGTGCGTTAAATTGAGTTTCTGAACCCTTGAGCCTCTTACTCTTAAGAATTTCCTCTCCCTCTCCTTCTTTAAGTCCACCCAATCTCAAAGTTCGCACTGGCAAGGCTTCTCCTTCTAGAGAGGCAACCTCTTTAGGTTTTTCTCGCGTTGTGAGTAGCAAGCAACTCTGGTGGTCTGATTTACCTACTCGTTTGAGGAGTTCGCCATACTGCTCATATCCAAGGTTATATTGTCCTGCTCGACTTCCACCACGTAACACAGCATCTACATTATCGAATACGACCAAGCAGCGCATCTCCTTAAAGTAGTTAAGCAGCAGGGAAATCTTATCATTAAGGCTTTCCGGCAATTCTGCCTCAGTTTCTTGCTCGTCAGACAGAAACTGAATGATGCTACCCAAGAATGTATCAATGGGTGGAGCATCATAGAGCGATCGCCAGACAATACAATCAAATTTGTCCTGCATTAGTTCTGCCAATTTGATCGACAGACTAGTTTTCCCGACTCCACCCATTCCGAGAATGGTCACTAATCGACAGCTATCCTTCAGCAACCACTCATCCAGAGTACTGAGTTCTTCTGTACGTCCGTAAAATGCTAAGACAGAAACAGCTTCCCCCCAATCTTGACGGCAGTTGGGGTCTGAGGTCGAATAGTAGCCTTCGCATAGGCGGCTATCAAAACCAAGAAAGAGAGCCTCAAGTGTTCGCTTGTCAACTCCCTTTCTACGGTTCAAAACTTTTCTAATTGTTAGAGGGTCTAGGTTAGTGCGGTAGCTTAACTCTTCAAGAGTGAATCTCTTGCCAAAATTATCTCGAAACTCAAACTTGTGCCTTGCTTCCTCAAACTTCTGTAAACCAACAGAAGTGAGTATAACTCCGCGCTTGCGTCTTGGCATACCCAAATTCCTCTACAGACAAAGATAGATTTAGCACAGAACTTAAGTACTTTTTCACCCAATGTTATTTTAGATTACTTACCCGCTTACAATCCACCTGTAAATAGGGTTTGAGATGCGCTAACCCTGAATACCTTTGTCAGATTCTACTCATTAGTTGCTGCTTCCAGCCAAACTTCCACTTCATCTGCTAGCAACTTCTGCGCTGCATCCATCATTGAGGTTGCGATGTCTTTCAGGTCTTCGCGATTATTTAAGTAAGTTTTTAACGCTTCCATTGGGTCGATGCTGCTACTTGCGCTCAATTCAGGAATCCGGGGTCTGGCTAATTGACTCACTAATTCTGCTTGAATGGTGTAGGTATGAGCGGGACTTAAAGCAGTATGTAGAGAGGAACTGTCAATTAAATCCATCTGTTCAGAGCGGAGTTTGTAAATTAGCCGCACTACAGCATCTTCAATATTATATTTAGCGATCGCTTTCATTAACAACGCTTGCGGCTCATCTGCTTTCGAGATATCCACCTCAATGGTTTGGAAAGTCCGAACTGTTAAGGGACAAAATTCCCACTCAGCGCTTCCCCGCTCCAGTTCCAGCATTACATAGCCTTTGTCTTCTTTTTCTTCGCTAAAATCTACCCGCTCAATACTCCCTGGATAAATCACCGGCGGATTGTTGGATTTATTCAGATTTTGATGGCGGTGGACGTGTCCCAACGCTACATAATCAAAACAAGGTCGCGTCAGCAAAGATAGGGGTAGAGTAAAGCCTTTACCTACTGCCAAAAAGCGTTCTGCACCCAAGGTTGCATTGTCAGCCATCAAGTGAGCTAAAAGAATAGTTGGCACATTGGGGTCAAGACGGCGAACTTCCCCTTCTAGCACAACTCGCAGACGTTCCGTTAATAGTTGGTTAACTTCCGCCAAAGACAAACCTTCAGTATCTTGGCGAGTCATCAGGGTGGAACGAGTCAGCCAAGGCAGAGTAATTACTTGCACTTTGCCATTACGGGTTTCAATACAGTGCGTAGTTAATGTATCACCAACAACAAATCCTGGCACTCCCAAAGTGCGGTAAATATTTAAACTCGCCCCTCCCTGTCCTTGGGAATGTTGGTCGTGGTTGCCTACCAACAGCACTGTTGGAATATTGGCATCCATGAGACGGCGAAACTGGCTGGCAAAAGCTTGTTGCACATAAGGCGGTGGTGTAGCATCCGGGAAAGCGTCACCACCAAATATCACCATATCGACGGCATCTGTCAGCGCTCGGTCGATACATATAGAGAGAGTATTGACAAAATCCTCCAATCGTGTATTTACTCCCGTCGTCGGATTAATTCGTCCGTGGGAAAAACCGCTTCCCATGTGGATATCGGAGAGATGGAGGATTTTAATCATATTTGTCCTTTGTTCTTAGTCATTTGTCCTTTGTCTAATACTAATGACAAATGACAAATGACCAATGACCAATGACTAAATATGAATTCCGCATTCTGTTTTATCACTTCCCCGCCAACGTCCGGCGCGTTCGTCTTCACCTTCACCTACTTTGGTGGTGATGGGTTGGTCGCCGATGCTGGGATAACCTTGGTCGTGGAGGGGGTTGTAGATCACTCCATGTTCAGCTACGTAAACCCAGCTGTCTTGACGTGTCCAAGTAGCTATGGGATTTACTTTCAGCCGACCTTTACCATCAAATTCAAATATGGGCATATTCGCACGGGTTACTGCTTGGTCCCGGCGGCGTCCGGTAATCCAAGCGACGCTGTTAAGTTCGTCTAGACCCCGTAGCAGTGGTTCAATTTTTGTAATGTGGTGGAATTTGGCAATATCCTTGTCCCAGAGTTTGGCGCCGTACTTGGCTTCAAAGGCTTCGCGGGTGTCTACATCTGGAGTTTTGAAAGTTTGCAGATCAAGGTTATAGATTTGTATGGCTTTGGCTACCAATTCTAGGCTTTCAGGGAAGTGGTGCAAGGTGTCAAGAAAAATTACAGGAACGGGATGCTTCAGTTCGGTGTAAAGAATATGAGTAATTATCATGTCATCCACGTTAAAGGCGCTTGTTTGCACCAGTCCCGTTGGGATATTTTCTATAGACCATGCCAGTATGTCTTTGGGAGTGGCAGTTTCAAATTGCTCATTTAATTTGTCTAAGTCAAAAGCGATCGCTTGGTTTCTAGATGCCGTGGAGACTGTCATGATAATCTTCTATTCAAATATTTTTACCTTGATTAAGATCGATCTTACCCCATCAAGACACGTATTCCGCTCGGAGATAAGGTAATTATTTTGTGTGGAAATTACTACATTTTGAGAATGGGGAATGGGGGAGACAAGGGGAAAAGGGGGTAAACAAAACTCCTAACTCTTAACTCCTAACTCCTAACTCAGCACTCACCACTCAGCACTCCTAACACCCAGTAAAAATCCTTACATGAGCATAAATGAAGTATTTATTAAGAAAATTTAAGGTAATTTAAGTTTTACATTATTTTTATAGATAATTATACTGATTTTGATATGGTTAAGAAACTATTAATAAAAGGGATTTTACTTAAATGAACAACGCAAAATTCAGCAATCCATTAGGCCAGTCTATAATTATGGGCGCTTTAATGATGTTAACCAGCGTTGGGGTTATTACAATAATGAACTTTTTCTAAGAATAAGATTTCTCATTTTAGCAATAAGACTTTATATAGTCCCGCTCAAAACTGAGTGGGACTTTTACTTTTTTCATCTAGATCAATCAGTGTGTATTAATTTTCTGCTATCACTTTCAGCAGATAATAATCCTGAAGCCGTGTTATTACGTAGTTTTGCACTCAGAGAATTTAGAATAGGGATGCGATCGCTATTTACCTTACTCCTAGTGACCGACTGGTGCTTTCGCTCCTGCACCGCCTTTACCCAGAAATAGCAACAGAGGTAACGAGCAAAGGAACCCTACCCCTACCACTCGAAAGCAATCTGCGTAAGACAAAACCGCAGCTTGAATATCTACTGTTTGACTTAATAAAGCTAGTGCTTGTTGTTGAGCTGTTGTCGCATCCATGCCTTGACCTTGGAGTGCCCCGTTGAGTAAATCGAGGCGCTGACTGGTTTCTGGGTCATAAGGACTAAGTTTTGCTAATAAGATGGCTCGATGAAAAGCTTCTCGTCGGTCAAGCAAAGTGGTGAGTAGAGCAATGCCAATGCTACCACCCAGTTGTCGGGTGAGATTGTAGAAACCAGAACCGGCAGAAATATCTTGCTTAGGTAGCGGGCCTAAAACTGCCAAACTCAAAGGCAGAAACATCAACACAGTAAAAGCCCCACGCCATACCAATGGCCAAAATAAATCATCTATGCCAGTTTGTGGGGTAATTGCTGCTAGTTGAAACATGACTCCAGACGACCCGACAGCGCCCATTGCAATTAAAAATCGGGCATCAATTTTACTAGACAGTTTGCCTAATAAAACCATCACGATCGCAGACGCTAAAGCACCAGGCGCTAACAATAGTCCTGTCTGCGTCGCCGTAAAGTGCAGGACACTCTGAGCAAATATCGGCACAGCAAAGAGTGTGCCATAAAGCCCCATTCCTACCACGGCTGATAACACACTTCCAGCAGCTAAAGAGCGGTGACGTAAAACTCTCAAGTCAACGGCAGGATGGGCTATTTTCAACTCGTACCAAATAAACAATCCCAAACCGATAATACTGGCGATCGCTAACGTGGTAATGAAACTGGAGGAAAACCAGTCCTCTTTCTCCCCTTCCTCTAACAAAGTTTGCATACAGCCAATAGCGATAATTAAAAACCCAATCCCGAACCAATCGACGGCTTGGCTTTGTGTCTCACTTTTGTCTTTGTCTTTGGGCAAAAATACCACTGACATCGCCACTGCAACGATCCCGAAGGGAATATTAACAAAGAAAATCCACCGCCAGCCTAAACCATCTACCAAAAATCCTCCTAAAGTCGGGCCGATGGCTGGGCCAGCAATTACACCTACCCCAAAAACTGCTTGTGCTAAACCCTGTTCAGCAGGTGGAAAAGTCTCGAACAAAATCGCTTGGGCTTTAGCTAGCAACCCGCCACCACATAAACCTTGAAGAATTCGAGAAAAAACTAGCATCGGCAGATTAAATGCCAAACCGCATAAAACCGAGGCCAGGGTGAAGCCAATCAGCGAGAAAATAAAGTAGGTTTTGCGTCCAAAGTAATCTCCCAGCCATGCAGATAAGGGAATTAAGACGACATTTGCGATCGCATATCCAGTTACCACCCAGCCGACTTCACTAACAGTTGCACCCAAACTAGCCTGTATATCTGTCAGGGCAACGTTAACAATACTAGTATCAATTACTTCTAGTATCGCACCCAGAGAAGCCGTAAAAGCGATCGCCCACTTCAATGGGCCGTGGACATAACCAAATTCGTCAAAACTAGAACTTTTAATGTTGGTAGCCATTATTTAGCACAAATAATATTTGGGAGATGTCAAGCAACGCCAAAGCTAAAATTAAGTATTGTATATATACGCTACGGTAGCGTATCATATAAAAACGGTCAAGAGAGTTTTTCCTGAAAAGTGGCAGAAATACCTATGCTAAAGATGGATGGTCATTGCTGCTGTTTTAGGGCATGAGAATTGGGTTATGAGGCTTATTTCCTTTTCCAGAAGCTATGTTCTATGCCCAAAAGTAGAAGCAAATGGCCAAGAAGATATTGCTTGGGGATGATATTTTTATGAGTAAGCAAATCAACAGCACCTCTGGACGCCCACGCAGCATCCACGCCGACCAAGCTATTCTGCAAGCAACTTTGGATCTGCTTGCAGAGGTAGGATATGAAAGCATGAGTATAGAAGCGATCGCTTCTCGTGCTGGAGTTGGTAAAACAACCATCTATCGGCGTTACACTTCCAAAGAAGAACTAGTTGCAGACGCGATAGAAAGTCTCAGAGATGATTTAGCGATCCCCGATACCGATAGCTTTTGGGGAGACATGGATATCCTGATTAAGAATGCCGCCAAAAAAATAGATAGTCCCCTTGGTCGTCAGACACTTGCGCTGATTGTTAGTACAGCGTCTAGCAATCCTCAATTTGCCGAGGTTTATTGGACAAAATATACGAAACTCAGACGTGAAGCCTTTTCTAAAATACTTGAGCGTGCCAAGTCTAGAGGCGAAATTCACAAGGATGCAGACGTAGACTTAATTATCGACCTTGTAAGCGGTTCACTATATTATGCACTGATCTTCAAACCCACAACCGAGCCAGTAGAAGCATACATGCGGCGCACTATGAATCTTTTGCTCAAAGGTATTAGTGCTGGTTGAAAGAGAATGGGAAGAATTCTTATAACTTCTAACTCCCCAGTCCCCAATCCCCAGTCC
>NZ_NOLJ01000004.1:136356-268950 GCF_002246015.1 Nostoc sp. 'Peltigera membranacea cyanobiont' 210A | reverse complement strand
CCAATCCCCAGTCCCCAGTCCCCATTCCCAACTTGTTAGCAAAATAACTTTCCATCATAGGTCAGAAATGAGATGATGGAGAAATTAGAGAAAAAGGTAAACAATTGTTATTTTTCTCCTTCCGCTTCTGGTTGCAGAATGGCATCACAGTATTGAATGAGGGTTGTCAAGCGATCGCTAATCGTTTGAAGTCTCGTTTGTGCAGTAGATGCCTGCCGCGCTCCTTGGAAAAACATCACATCTATTGCCAAAAGGCGCAATTGCTTGCTCATCTCCGTTTGATAAGACTGCACTCGCCAGTTTTCATCAGCCAAAGGCACAATCTGTTGCCCGAAAAATTGCTGCAACGTGGCTACACGCTGCCGCAGCTCTGGCGCAACGATTTGGGTAGTTGTGGCATCGGAGCGTAATTGCTCTAATAAAGTTACGAATGCCAGATATTTCTCACGGTTTAAAGACATCCAGTGCTAGTTAAGATAGTATTAATGTCAAGTAATTTTTCTTATACAATAAACTTTCTTAAAGACTTCTCAGCACTAAAAGCCTCAAATCTTGATTTGGGGCTTTGTTTGCCATCAATGGATTTTCTTTCTTTAACGATCCTTGGAACTCAAACTGGATGAGTACCAGACGCTACGCGAACGCGTAGAGAAGCTATGCCAAAGGCTTTACACTACGCTATTGCAATTGGAGAATCATCCTTACACTGCTTTTTCCACCCTTTTTTAGGCAACAGCATCTTTTCAGGGCGATGCTGCTAGTTTTATTTATCATTCACTTATCTACCGATCCATTCAAACCCAAATTCTATGAGCAGTATAGCGATAAATTCATCAGTTGACCTTGCCATTCCCGAATGGTTAAAAAAATGTTTGAAGGAGTCATCGACAACTAGCGGCGCAGGGGAAGATGACCGAAGGCATAATGATGCCGTCTTAATTGGTCGGGCATTTGAATTTGCATACCAACTCCATCAAGGTCAATACCGCAAATCGGGAGAACCATACATCGCCCATCCCATTGCTGTGGCTGAATTGCTGCGTGACTTGGGAGGCAGTGCTGCTATGATAGCAGCTGGATTTCTCCATGATGTCGTTGAAGATACAGAAGTAACAAGTCAAGAAATAGAAGAACGCTTTGGCGCAGAAGTGCGGCAATTGGTTGAAGGTGTCACCAAGCTTTCTAAAATCAATTTCACCAGCAAAACCGAAAGCCAAGCCGAAAACTTCCGGCGGATGTTTTTGGCAATGGCGCAAGATATTCGGGTAATTGTGGTGAAATTGGCAGATCGTTTGCATAATATGCGAACTTTACAATATATGTCAGAGGCCAGCCGCCGCCGCAGTGCCCAGGAAACGCGAGATATATTCGCACCTTTAGCCAATCGCTTGGGGATTTGGCGAATAAAATGGGAACTGGAAGATTTGGCTTTTAAGTATTTGGAACCAGAAGCTTTTCGCGAAATGCAGGAGCATGTTTCCGAAAAACGGACGGCGCGAGAAGAGAAGTTGGCCAAAGCTACAGATATTTTGCGAGAACGTTTGCAGCAAACCGGAATCCGCTTTCAGGATATTAGCGGTCGTCCCAAGCACCTTTATAGCATTTACCAAAAAATGCACCGCCAGCAAAAGGAATTTCATGAAATTTACGATTTGGCAGCGCTGCGGATTATTGTTCAAAGCAATGAGGAATGCTATCGGGCGTTGGCGGTGGTTCATGATGCTTTTCGCCCAATTCCTGGGAGATTTAAGGACTATATTGGACTGCCAAAGCCTAACCGTTACCAGTCGTTGCATACTGGGGTGATTGGATTAACTGGCCGTCCTTTAGAGGTGCAAATTCGGACAATCGAAATGCATCATATCGCCGAGTATGGGATTGCCGCTCATTGGAAGTATAAAGAAACAGGTGGTTCTAGCATTAGCCATTTGACGGGCACAGATGACAAGTTTACTTGGCTGCGGCAACTGCTGGAATGGCAAACCGATCTCAAGGATGCCCAAGAATATCTTGATAGCGTCAAAGATAATCTATTTGAAGATGATGTCTATGTCTTCACCCCTAAGGGGGATGTCGTTCCTTTAAGTCCCGGTGCTACCACTGTAGATTTTGCTTATCGCATTCATACAGAAGTCGGAAACCACTGTTCAGGGGCGCGGGTGAATGGGCGAATGGTGCCACTGTCAACGCGGCTGTACAATGGCGATATTGTAGAAGTTCTCACCCAAAAGAACTGCCATCCGAGTTTGGATTGGTTGAACTTTGTCAGAACTTCGGCGGCAAAATATCGGATTAAACAATGGTACAAGCGATCGCGCCGGGAAGAAAATGTCGCCCGTGGACGAGAGTTGTTAGAAAAGGAACTAGGTAAAACTGGTTTTGATAGTTTGCTGAAGTCGGATGCAATGCAGATTGTCGCCGAAAAGTGTAACTACCATAGCGTGGAAGATTTACTCGCTGGTTTGGGTTACGGAGAAATTACCTTGAACCTAGTGCTAAATCGCTGGCGAGAAGTAGCGAAGGGACAACAACCAGTCTCCACTGTGTCACCATTTATCCCCAAAGAAGCAGCAACTTCAAAAGCTTTGCGAGATGCACCTCCAACTACCTCACGTTCCACTGATTCGCCAATTTTTGGGGTGGAAGGTTTGGTATATTATTTAGCTGGGTGTTGTACCCCGATTCCTGGCGAACCAATTATTGGTGTGGTGACGCGAGGTAGGGGGATTTCAATTCATCGCCAAGGCTGCCATAATCTGGAGACTGTGGAGTATGAACGCTTAGTACCAGTTAGGTGGAACCCAGCCGCCGAAAGTAGTGGTCGTCCGCATACGTACCCAGTAGATGTTCAAATTGAAGCTCTGGATCGTGTTGGGGTGCTGAAGGATATTTTGTCACGGTTAAGCGACCAAGGGATCAACGTCCGTCATGCCCAGGTGAAAACCTCTACTGGCCAACCTGCATTGATCGACTTAGGAATAGATATACGCGATCGCTTTCAACTAGAGCAAGTCTTCGTCCAAATTAAGAAAATGAGCGACATTTTGAATATCCGCCGCGTCGGTCAAATTGACGAGTAACAGGGGTATCAATATCCCCAAAAAAGCCTTCTCTTGCTTACCTAGCAGCCTGTCTGGGAACTCAATATGGCGGCTATAAATTCCGTCTAAAGAGATAAAACCTTCCCTGGCAGGTTCGTCAACTATTGATTTGACCTATCATGAGTGATATTATTCTGGCGATCTAGAAAATATGAATAAAATCTTCCCTAGCGGGTTCGTCAACGATTTTTTGAGTTTAAAATTGTTAGGAGCAATCAAAAATGGTTTCAGAGAAGTTTTTATTAGTCAAAGGCAAAGCAGGGATGGGAAATCGTTTTCTCGCTCTCTTGGACAGTATTTTATATGCTCAACTTACTAATAGAAAGATAGTTGTTGATTGGAGCGATGAGGTTTACTCGAATAATCGCAGCAATGTTTTTCCTGACTTTTTTAATCTTCATCATGTTACCCAAGCTTCAGAAATACCTTCTACTCAATCTGTCTATCCAAGTGTCTGGAAGAATAGCTTAGATAAATCTGTAAATGAAGTACTGCTATCATACGAATCTCCAGATGATTTGCGATATAACAACCCAAAAATATGGGCAAAATACACTACTAATATGTCTCACATAGATTATAGTGAAGATATTTTGATTAGATGGTCGTATGTAACAGAGACTTATAAGCTAAGACGACATTTTTTAGGTGATTTTGCTTATCTCCAAAGTCTGAGTAATGAAACTATTTTAAAAAAGATAATTAGAGAACATCTGAGTTTACAACCTAATATTGAGGCAATTATTAAAAAAACTGTAGATAGTTCTTTTGAAGATATAGTAATCGGGGTTCATGTTAGATATACCGACAGAAAAACTTCCAAAAATCTCTATTTAAAATTTGTTGATAAGATTCTTGAAAAACATCCTAAAAGTTTGATATTTTTAGCTACTGATAATCCCGCAGTAGAAGATTCTTTTAGAGAGAAATATACTAATATTTTAGTTACAGATAAGTGGTATCCTGCTTCAGGATCTTCTTTACATCAGAATCCTGAATGTCCAGATAGATTTGAAAATGGTGTTCAAGCTTTAATAGATATCTATTTATTAAGCAAATGTAATTATCTAATATACAACCAAACTTCTACTTTTGGTGTAGTCGCAAAGTTGATTTCTGATATCCCAGAAGCTAATACAATTGATACTTCTCAATACAGTTTAAAAGGAAAAGTCAAAAACTTAATTGCTTGGCTCAGAGAAAAAACAGTTCTTTCGTGATATTTTTTTTTATTAGAAATTTGAAAATTAAAATTAAGAATAATAATGATTTTTAATTAATTTTGAGTACAAGCCCCACTGATTGAATTTTTAATTAATTTTTAATTGAAGTAAAGCGACTTGACTATAGTGATTATCAATTGAGGTGTAATAGATTCTTAATTTTAGATGATGTCACATTTTGAGAAGATGTGCCCAAAATTGCTTGGGAATATTGATTAGTGTATACATTAGTTCCAATCCTTATGCAACAATTATTTCCTGGAGAGGTATTCGCCAACACTGCGGATTTTGACACTGGTATTCGCCAACTGTTACCGCGATACAATGAGATGTTGGAGGTAATTACCCGTTGTCTACCTTCCACAAGTCGGCGTATTTTAGAATTAGGTTGTGGTACAGGCGAACTTAGTCTCAAGATACTCAACCGCTTTCCAGATTCCCAAGTAATTGCCCTAGATTACTCACCTAGAATGTTACAATTTGCCCAAGATAAAATCACAGCAGCTGGATATGAACAACGCTGGACTGGTATACAAGCAGATTTTGGTGACTGGGCAAATAATCCAGAGAACTTGGATATTGGTAGCGAATTTGATGCTTGTGTCTCATCTTTGGCAATTCACCATCTCCAAGATGAGATGAAGTTGAAATTATTTGAGCGAATTGCTGCTAGCCTCAGTCAAGACGGCTGTTTTTGGAATGCAGACCCTACTTTACCAGAATCGCCAGCCTTAGCAGAAGTTTACAAAGCGGCACGAGAGGAATGGGCAGTTGAGCAAGGAACTAGTTTGACAGAGATTCGTGCAAAGCTTGGCACAACCAGCACTCAAGGTTACTCCAGTCAAGACCAGTTAGCTAGCTTAGATACTCATTTCCAAATGTTGAGCAAAGCTGGATTTAAGACAGTTGCAGTACCTTGGAAATATTATGGTCTGGCGGTATTTGGTGGCTGTTTATGAAAATTTTAGGTTTTGGATGCCTAAATTTGAGATTCCCCTGTCTCCAATAGGCATTTATAGCATTAACAACTTAATAGTAACAAAACAGCAATAAATAATATTATTTCTGTTGAGAAGAACTAATATATAAACGCATTAGGTCTGTAAAGGAGGTCTTGCTAACTCACACAAGGGTTTTAGCTGAAACTTGCGCCAATTAAGCTGGCTTCGTGTTTTTATACAATATTTCCACATCAGAAGTACCTGTGAGGATACTATCAATCCTCTACAGACCTATCCAAAAATACAGAGTAGAAAATTTCCTTCAGAAAAAACCAGGGACACGCGATTTGGATTCGTTTTTCTGCTCCTTTCTCTAGTGGAGTTAAAGCCACTGTTTGCCATCACTTAGTTTCAAAAGGAGAATATCTTGGATGGCTCGAAATAAAAAGAAATCAGCCGGGTTTAAGTATGAGCATCCACTTGTCTCTAGATGCCCTATTTGTTGTATTATCCCGCCCCACATGCTGGAAAATGTCGTGGTGAATGGCAATCCTCAGCAGCGGAGTTGGGCTTTTCATACATTAAATGTTTCGGCACAACTTCGCGGACGCAGAGATGTCATAGGTACTATCTCCTTTGCACCTTCACCGGGTGAAAAGCGGCGCACCATCTACGATGCCAAAAATGGCCAGCAACTACCTGGCACATTGGTGCGTGCTGAAGGAGACCCACCAAGCAATGATGCAGCAGTAAATGAAGCCTACGATGCTGCTGGTGCTACTTATGACTTATTTCATGAAATATTCGATCGCAATTCCATTGATGACAAAGGACTACGTTTAGACTCCACCGTGCATTATGGCGTTAAATATGACAACGCCTTTTGGAACGGCGACCAAATGGTTTATGGTGATGGTGACGGCGAACTGTTTCAACGCTTCACAAAGTCAATTGATGTGATTGGGCATGAACTAGCTCATGGGATAACTCAGTATGAAGCGGGTTTACAGTATTATGGCGAACCAGGGGCACTAAATGAATCGTTTTCTGATGTCTTTGGTTCCTTAGTGAAACAAAAGTCCAAAAATCAGACTGCACAAGAGGCTGATTGGCTGATTGGCGAAGGTCTTTTAGTACCAACTGTCAAAGGTATTGCCCTCCGCTCAATGAAAGCACCGGGAACAGCTTATGATGACCCAGTACTGGGTAAAGATCCCCAACCAGGTCATGTAAAAGATAAATATACTGGTGATGAAGATAACGCTGGGGTACATATCAACTCAGGAATCCCTAACCATGCCTTTTATCTAGCGGCTGTTGAAATTGGTGGATATGCTTGGGAAAAAGCTGGCAAAATATGGTATATAGCTTTACGCGATCGCTTACGTGCTAAAGCAGATTTTAAAAAGGCTGCCAACGTCACCATTCAAGTTGCTGGCGAACTCTACGGTAATGATAGTAATGAGCAAAAAGCTGTGCAGAATGCTTGGCAAAAGGTAGGAGTTATTTAGAGTTACGAGTGACTAGTGAACAAACTTCTTACTCTTAACGTTTTTAAATGTACTCTGTGTTATTGCTAAATTGGGAGGTGAGAACTATCATCTCCCAGTATTTGTATTTATCCCAACTAAATAATACAACGGAGAGCAAAAAAATGCGGATATCCTTTGAACGCACGGGCGGTTTTGCTGGGATTACCAAGAGAACAACCGTTGATACAGACACTCTCCCGCCAGATGAAGCTGCGACACTTCCCCGACTGGTAGAGGTTGCAGATTTATTTAGGCTACCTGAAATAATTACCTCACCAAATCAAGAGAGCGATCGCTTTCAATATAAATTAACAGTGGAAGATAACGGTAAGCAGCATACGGTAACTGTCAGTGAGTCAGCATTGCCAGGAACCTTAAGACCTCTGATTGAATGGTTGCAAACTGTAGCACAGAAAAGGTAATTTGCTGAATAAGTTAAATGAATTTATCAGGGTCTTATGAACAAACCAATCAAACGAGCTTTTTTAGACACTGAAGATGGGCAGATTCTTTACCGTATTAGTGGTGAAGGAGAACCACTTCTTTTACTTCATCAAAACTTCAGAAGTGGTGACGAATTTCGTGAGTTGATACCAATGTTTGCTCAGAAAAGACTAGTCATCGCTATGGATTTTTTGGGATTAGGAGATTCAGATAAACCACCCAGAATGTATTCAATTGAAGATTACGCGAAAACTGTTATTTTACTGCTAGACGAATTAGGAATAAAAACCACAAGTATTCTTGGGAACCATACGGGTGCTTGTGTAGCAGCAGAAATAGCAGCAGCTTATTCTCAAAGAGTCGAAAAAATCATATTATGCAACATAGATAATTTTAGCGAAGAAGGAAAAGCAGCTTTATCCAATAAATTTGAAAATCTCAAGATCGAAGCAGACGGTTCCCATCTTATGCAAAGATGGTCAGCGAGAGCAAGCTACATAGGTTCTGCTGAGTTAAATCACCGTTGGGTTTTGGACGATTTAAAAGGTTTTGGCTATCCTTGGTATGCACCTTTGGCTGTTATTGACTACTGCCAAAGAATGGAAGCAAGATTTCGTTTAATTAAATCTCCAACTCTAATATTGTCTGGAACAGAGGACCTAAAACAATTAGAAAGACTAGGTTTTGCTAACGCAGACAATAGAGAGTTTATTTTAACAGCAATTCCTCATGCAAAGATGATTGATATTGAAGGCGGAACAATATGTATGATGAACCAAATACCTGAAGAAATATCAAAGTTAGTAATTGAATTCCTAGAGTAAAACTCAGTGAACGCAATATAGTATTGACTAGGCAAAGCAAAGCATATAAACAGGAGAATATACAATTGTGGGTGAAGAGAATAGAAATTTTGATTACGCATCAAAAGACCAAACTGATGATTTTTTAAGTGTAGCGCCTGTAAAAGAAGATTGGGGTGGAGATGGTCGAGGACGCTTGAATCTATCGGGAAGGCGAACAGCAATATCGAAAGAATATTTGCCTCGCCAGTATCAATTTTTTGATACAAATGCTGTACCAGAAGAACAAGCATGGCGTATTAGTGGAATGCCAGACGAAGTAGCAGCAGGAAGACGAAGATTGCTGACTTGGGATGATAGTGGGGCATCTACTTCCAGAGTAATTCTACCGCCAGGATTTGAAGTGCCATCTGGTATATTTACAGCTGATTTAGAAATTTTTATTCTTGCTGGTGAAATTCAAATTGATGAATGGCGGCTAGATAAACATTCTTACTCGTTTATTCCGGCAGGGGTCAGACTAGAATCTTGGAAAGTTTTAGGTGAAGAAGGCGTTGAAATCCTTTGGATGGAAAACGGGCCGATTCCACTCAAATACCAATATGCAGAAATCAGTCATCCAGATGCGAGAATAAGTGAATTTATTCCAGTATTGGATAGTAAATTATTACCTTGGCGTAATACAGAGACAGTTCAATTTGAAGTAGCAAAAAAGAAGTTTTTAAGAAAACATAATAACGGGGGTGGAACATGGCTGCTTACGATTTTGCCACATTATGACGGTCACTATGCAATAATTCAATCATACAATGAAGAGGCTTATGCTTTAGCTGGGTATTGTGATATAGGAAATTATCGATTTGCAAAAGGACACTTAGGCTATTGTCCTACTAATAACACTACCCTTAGACACAGAACAGATGATGGATATTTATCTTTTGTGAGAGTTGATAGAGATGTATCCCAAATGGGAACAGTCATATCATATACAACTGGAGATACCTAAATGATTATACCAAGTAAGTTGTTTGTTAATCTTTGTGGATTGACAATTTCAGTTTTGATATTACCATTTCCTTCTTTTATGCAGGTTAAAACCCTTGTAGTTTCAGCACAACCTCTACCCAATAATCGCACTACTACCCAATCGAAGAAAGTAGTCGCACGTATTTGGCATGGTACAACGCTGACATCGAAAGCAGATGAATATTATACTTATTTGGTAGAAGCTGGTATTAAAAAAATCGAGTCTATTCCTGGCAATTTGGGGGCACAAGTACTTCGCCAGATTAATGAGAATAATACGGAATTTACTGTTATCTCTTACTGGGAATCACGGGATGCAATTCGCAATTTTGCTGGTAATGATATTGAAAAAGTTAGATCTCTTCCTAGAGACAACGAATATCTTATCAAACCAGAAACACAAGTTAAACACTTTGATGTCTTGCTTGACGATCGCAAATAGTTTTATATTTCTGTAGAGATTACTCTAACATCTTTTTAAATAATGTCCAGTAGGTGAACCTAAAACCTGCCCATTGTTATAAATAAGATTTCCACGCAAAAAAGTACTCTTCACCCGCCCAGTTAACTCTACACCTTCAAATGGCGTATAACCTTGTTGTGACTCCGACTCAGCAGCACTTACCACAAAGCTTTCATTGGGGTCTACCAACACCAAATCAGCATCATAGCCAATAGCTATATCGCCTTTTTCTAACAACCCAAAGCGCCGCGATGGGTTCCAAGATAGTAACTTAGCTATCTGGTTGTAAGACATTCCCCGCTTGCTACCTTCACTAAATACACCAGAAAGTAAATATTCTGTACCACCAAAACCAGACTTTGCTAACCAAATATTATTCGGGTCTTTATTACTTCTTTTTTGTTCAGCAGAACAGCAAGCATGGTCGCTAACTATCCAATCTACTTGATTGTTTAATACTGCTTGCCACAAGTATTCCACATCAGCGCGAGGACGGATAGGAGGGTTGACTTTTGCCCAAATACCATTAGGAGTATCGACATCTAATAATAAATGTCCAACAGTAACTTCTCGCCGAAAATTAATATGAGAAAAAGCTGTTTGCATAGTCAAAGCTGCTTCCATTGCTTTACGCGAACTTAGGTGCAACAAATTGATATTTGCACAGTTAGTCTCATGTGCCAAATAAGAAGCAATGCAAATTGCTAAACCTTCAGAATGAGGAGGACGCGCTGCACTGTAAGCGTGTAATCCGCTAAGACTAGAATCGTTTTCAACTATTTTGGTATAGGCATTGAGAATTTCTGCAACTTCACAGTGCAAACTCAAGCTGATAGTATCTCGCGCTTCTGGATGTTTTTCCATCAAGCGAGTTAGACCGCGCATAATAAATTCAAAATGGGCGAAGTCGTATCTTTCCTCTTTGTTAATCATCAAAAAGAGGTTTTGCTGGTCTGACAAACCATGTAACCCATATCCGCCATAAAACATAAAGATTTTAAACGAAGATATACCGTATTCCTCAAACAATAGGGGTATTTCGTCGATATGCTGGCTTGCTATAGGTGCAATGTGATAGGCGTAATCTACAAAAAAATTACCTGCGGATAACGCCAACACCTCTGGAAAAAAATCGCGGTAGGAGCCGCCTTTGTTAAGATAATACTGCCCTGTACGGATGTAATTTAAGCTGGTAGTTACGCCTCCCATTGCGGCTGCTTTGGTTTCAGTCACAGCATCTTTGTCGAGGGGTTGGTAGATACCGATGTGCATGTGGGCATCCACGACCCCAGGAAAGCCTAGCAGGTTTTTGCCATCAAATACCTCTTTGCTTGTGTCTGGGCTAATATTAGGGGCAATCTGAGCAAATTTTCCATCCTTAATGCCTAAATCAAGTAGTTCGATTACATCCTGATGGGGACGAACTACCCGCACATTTTTGATAATTTGATCTAATACGGGAGTTTCAGACACAGTAGACCTCACACTAATAGGACTTACGCACGAGTGAATTACGGAATAAGGAACCGTAGAGGCGCAGAGGACACAGAGGAATGGGAGTTTGACAGATATTTTGCTTCAGTTCTGACTAAAATAAGTTTAGTCAGGAATTCATCAGATCGAATCGGGGCAAAGCCTAAATCACATTATTATATAACGGTTTTTTATGAAATTATCTTCAGGGGAAAAGACAATGGAAAGTTTTAATGAGTATCATATAGACCCAAAGGGATTTACTTTTCTCAAAAGTTTTCAAGATAACTGGCAAGTCATTAGAGATGAGTTTACAAGCTTTATTAAGAATGCATCTAATGAAGAGTTAAAATTTACTTCCGATGTTATTGGCCCGAAAAGCCAAACAATTAAAACCAAGGGAAAGGCGAAATATAGTGCTTTTGGTATCTTGTTTCAAGGTATGTTTATTGACAAATATATTCAGGCGTATCAAATAAAATATCCTGATTATGGGCCAGATGAAGCATCAAAAAAAGCACTTGTATTAAGAGAGAAATATTTTACGAATTTAGCCAATGTAATAAAAGATGTGAACCTGATTGAGGATGATATCATCAGAAACGTGTATTATGGTACATTCCATCCAGGCTTGGATATCAAGCTGCATGTAAACTATAACCTTCATACAAATCGTGGCTATCTAGGATTAATTGTGCCAGAGGGAGATGTGGCTATGAAAATATGCCACGATCAACTTTATTGGCATGAAGGAAAATTCCTGGTTTTAGATCATAGCTATCCCCACTGCCCGCATAATTACACTAATTATGATAGAACTGTTTTAGTTGTAGACTTTTTTAAACCGGATAAACCTAGAGATGAAGTGATCCGATTTGAGAAAGAGCAAGTCACACAACGGATACAAGATAATCCTTACAGCTTAGGTGTTTTTGGTAAAAGCGATAAAGCTAAAGAAGAAGATTTTATCAAGTATGGTTTAGCTCATCAATTAGAGTGGGATAAAGCCTTGATTTAGAAATGAACGTAACAACCTACAGAAAGTTAATAGCAAAGCAACTTAATCAAGATTTTAAATCTGCTATTGAAATTGTCGAAATTCCTCTTTCCAAACCTGCTGCTAGTGAACTGGTAATCCAAAACAAATTTGCTGGCGTTAACGCTGGCTTTGACACTTTACTTTGTCGTGGTGACGTTCCATATATTAACTTAATTCCTCCCTTTGATTTGGGTGTGGAAGCTGTAGGGAAAGTTATCGCTATGGGTGAAAATGTCAAAGATTTTCAAATTGGTGATGCTGTGATAACTACGGCACGTGGCGGCGGTTATCGAGAATATCAGCTTATCAATGCAAACTTAGCAGTGAAGGTGCGGGAGGCAACACCAGAGTTACTAACACTAATGCCTACAGGTGTATCAGCTTTGGTTGCATTAGAACAAGTGGGGGAAATGAAAAGTAATGAAGTAGTTTTAGTGACAGCAGCAGCAGGGGGAACCGGTCATATTGCGGTACAATTGGCAAAATTAGCTGGTAATCATGTCATTGGTACTTGTAGTTCTGAAGCGAAAGCAAAATTACTCAGAGAATTAGGCTGCGATCGCATTATCAACTATCGCACAGAAAACCTCAATCAAGTCCTCAAGCAAGAATACCCTAATGGCATTAATTTAATTTTCGACTGTGTAGGTAAAACCGTATTTGATACCTGCGTTGATAACTTGGCAGTGCGGGGACGCTTAGTTGTAGTTGGTTTTATCTCCGAATACGCAAAAAATGTAGAACAAATTACACAACCCCGCCTTTATCACCAGCTATTTTGGAAAGCTGCTTCTGTGAGAGGCTTTCTCATGCCTCATTATAAAGAATATATGGCAGAGGCACGCGATCGCCTCTTAAACCTCTTCTACACAAACAAACTTAAAGTTGCTGTTGACCCAACACAGTTTCAGGGCATAGAATCAATACCCGACGCTGTAGAATATCTCCTCAGTGGTCAGAATTGTGGCAAAGTGGTAGTGAGATTTTAAGCAACACGGTATTAATTTATATCCAGGCGAGGGTAAAAATGACACAAAGTTCAGAAAATACTTTAAAAGTTGCTCAACAGGCATTTGAGGGTCTAACGCATGGTATGGCAACAGGAGAGTGGGAAGCATTGTTAGATATGCTCACAGAAGATTTCACCCTTTGGTTTCCAATGGCAAAATTCCACGGTTTAAATGTGGGAAAAGAAAGAGCTAGAGAATTTTTCGAGTACGTTTCTGAATCCTTTAGTCCTGGGTTGAAGCTGACTGGTCTAGACCGTGTTACTAGTAATGAAACGACTGCTGTCTTTGAGTTTCGGGACGAGGGGCTTTTATTCGGACAGCCTTACAAAAATCGGGTAGCAGTTTCTTTTGATGTGCGTGAAGACAAAATTTGTGGCTATAGGGAATATTTTGGCAGCGATGGTAAATCGTATTAAATAAGTCGTAATTATGAATTATTTAATTGATTTTTATTAGTTACTCTCAGGGTTGAGTTCGTTGATTTCTCTGCACTTAGCCTCTGCGGCTTGATATGCTGCCAGATAATCTTGACCACCCAACATTACATCACCGTAATATTCATAAGGTGGATCGCCATAAATTGGCAATGGTTCGTCTTCTGGATAATCTTCTTTTGATTCTTCAATGATAGCTTTCAGTTTTTTAACAGTCAGACTATGTGCTGCAAAATACCAGATTTCTTGGGGATTTTTGTTCAGGTGAGGTAATGTGGGATCGATAATGCGGACATCAGAGGTGTCGTCTAGCTCAATCCAACTGTGTTCAACCGGTCTGTATGGCTTCCCAGCAAAAGCTAAAAATCCCTGAATATACCTTGCTCCCTCAGTGGATAATGCTGCTTTATAAGCATTATCAAACGGAGTGCTAGCTTTGCTGTTTATCTGTTCAGCAATTTTGATTGACAGCGTTTCATCCAATAGTTTGTTCATCGATAGCAAGGATTAGAGCAGCCATGAAAACATATTACCACTGCGACTTACCATTTTGCTTAGGCATTGGGCATTGGTTATTCACTAATGATAAATGACTAATGACTAATGACAAACTCTACTTTGTGCTAATCAGCATCTGTAAATTTATTAACAAGTCGCTTGAGGTGTAGGGCTTGGATAAAAGGGTTTTAACACTATTACCAAGGTTTTTAATCATTTCATGATTGAATGCTAATCCACTAACACCAATAATTTTGATGTCTGGATTAATTTTTTTCAATACATTGATAGTTGTTGGCCCATCCATACATGGCATCATCATATCAACCAACACTACACTAATTTCTTGTTGATGTTTTGTATATAGTGCGATCGCATCAATCCCATCACTAGCCACTAAAACTTTATAGGCATTTTGTTCTAACCAGGTTTGAGTAACCTCTCGAATTGAAGCTTCATCATCAACAACGAGAATTAATTCTCCATGCCCTGCTGGTAATTTCTGATCTCTAGCTAATTTACCATCTGCTTCGATTGTCTGCGTTACGGGTAAGCAAACTTGAAACTCTGTACCTTTGCCCACTTCACTAACTACATTCACAAAACCACTGTGGCTTTTGATAATGCCAAGGACTGTTGAAAGACCAAGCCCTGTACCTTTACCCACTTCTTTTGTTGTGAAAAATGGCTCAAAAATTCTATCTACTATTTCTCTTTTAATTCCTGTACCTGTATCACGCACGGTAATCATTACATAAGAACCCACCTTAGCATCAATATTCATCCGGGCATAGTGGCTATCAACCCAGAAATTCTTGGCAGAAATCTTTAAGATACCGCCATGAGGCATAGCATCACGAGCATTAATGCAGAGGTTCATCAGCACTTGGTGTAGCTGAGTCGCATCACCAAAGACATTCCACAGGTTTTGCTGAGGAACATCAATGTGGATTTCAATAGCTCTGGAAAATGTTTGCTTAACAATATTTTCAATTTCTAAAATTGAATTACGTACCTGTAAAGTTTTAAAGTTACCTACAGATCCGCGTGAAAACCACAACACTTGTTTAACTAAATCTGCTGCACGTTTAATATTTATTTCCATAATTGTTAGCCATTTCTGACTGTTTTCATCCGGCAGCTTTGCCTCTAAAAGTTGTACTGTCATCATCATGGGTGTCAGTGCATTATTGAGGTCGTGGGCGATGCCACTTGCTAGAGTGCCAAGACTCTCCATCCGCTGGGCCCGGAGAAACTGCGCTTCGAGTTGCTTTTTCTCTGTAATGTCGGAGTTGACAATCAGAATGGATTTGGCTTGCCCCTGATCATCGTTTACCAGTGTCCAGCGACTAGCAACGATGATTTCTTTGCCTTGTTTTGTGACTTGATGTAACTCACCTTGCCACGAACCACTCTCAGCTAAAGTTTCCTCGATGTTTTTCAATTGCCAAAAACTTTGCTTTTGATAAAAAAGCTGATTAGCATTCTTGCCCACTACTTCTTCTGCCATCCAACCGTAGAGATGTTCAGCCCCTTTATTCCAAAATTGAATTTGGTTAATCAAATTTTGAACGATAATTGCGTCTGTGGTGATGTTAAGCAAAGCAGCTTGCTCGCGGATTTTCTGTTCTGCATCTTTGTGTTGGCGCAGCGCAGCTTGCTGTTCGGTAATATCAATTACAAAGCCTGCCATCCGCGCAACTTTACCTGTAGAGTCTAAAAAGATATAGCCATTGTTTTCAACTGTGATATAAGTGCCATCTTTACGACATACGCGAAATTCAAGATGGAATCGCTCTTTTGTGGATAAAACGCGGTTAATCTCTTTGTTAAAGAAGCTGCGATCGTCAGGATGAACCAATTCTAGCCAGCGGTTCAAACCTCCAAACATCTCAGGCATAGAGTAACCTAATATTCGCTCTACATTGCCATCATATTTAATCTCATTGGTATGCAAATGCCAGTCGTAGAGAATCTGACCACTTGCTTGAATTAGTGCTTGATAGCGATTGTTCCACTCATCTAATGCATCTGAATGACATCGTAGTTTTTCCTCTATCCGCAGGCGCTCCAAGATTTCGGTCTCTAAACGTTGATTTTGCTCTGTGAGTTTTTTTGTGAGGTTTCGTAAACGTAAATGGGTATTTACCCTAGCTAAAACCTCTTGATATTCTAGAGGTTTGGTAATGTAATCTACTGCGCCAAGATTCAAGCCTTTGACTTTATCTACCTTGTCACTCATGGCAGTTATAAATATTATGGGAATATCTTGAGTGGCTGGATTTTTTTTCAAAAGTCTACAAGTCTCAAAACCGTCGATTACTGGCATTAATACATCCAGTAAAATCAGATCAGGTGAAGCATATTCTGCCATCTGAACTGCACTTTGACCATCTTCAGATACTAAAACTTGAAAGCTGTAATACTCTAAAAAGTCAAATAATACTTGTAAATTAACAGGAGTATCATCGACTATTAAAATAACAGGTTTTTCATTTCTATTAAAATTCATACTTGCCTCTTATTAAATTTATTTTAAAACTTCTAGAATTTGCTTTCCTTTAAAATAAAATCTTTATAAGATTGGTGGTAGGGGAAATTCATAAATTCCTCCTATCTAAAAATCAGGGTTTCAGCTATTGTTTGCGTAAGTCCGGGTTTAGCAAGTTGATGAAGATGTGTGGCAGATCGCACTTTACAGCACTTCCGGCAGCCATGAGGTACATCCTCAAAACTGAAAGCTATGCTAGGCAAGGATAAAAACTGTATTGCATAATAGCGGGAAGCGCTGTATCACCTACTTGTTGGAATGGCAAAAATAATTTTGCTATTTAAAATATCTCTTGGCTGATTTGAGATGCCATACTTTCTGCCAATTTTTTTAGATACACACAAATTTTAGACTTAAATTAAAAAGATTTAATTAAATAAAAGTAAACTATTTCCACAAAATAGCGGTTTCCAAGTGATGAAGTAATATATAGCAATCCGATTTGATTTCTGAATCACTCGTAGAGGTAAGGGACTGGGGACTGGGGACTGGGGACTGGGAAGAAGGAATAAAGGTGTACTGAGTTTTGTTCAAAAATCAAATATGAGTCCTATATAACAATCTTGAGGCATTCGTGAAAAACAAGATCCTCGGTAACTTTTACGAAGTCGGGGATCTACGGGTTGCAATTCTCACAAATCAAATACTAGTACAGTACGGCGTAAATAAACCACCCATTCAAAACCAATGAAATGCTTACGCTGTATTAATTTTGAATTTTGAATTCCGCCTTGCGGTACTAGTCCTATATACCTCATTCTTATTAGAAAAAGTTGCAAAAAAATTGTAGGTTGGGTGGAGGCTTTGCGTAACCCAACATTCTGATATATGTTGGGTTGCGCTCCGCTCCACCCAACCTACGTCTAATGCACTATTTTAGGCAAGACAGGCTACTACGTGTATTTCAAAAATCAAATATGATTCCTATACTTCATTCTTATTAGAAAAAGCTATATAGCGATCGCACTTTTATTCTCTTCCCAAAAACAAATAAATATATAGAAAAGTTAAGGTAGCACAACTAGTTGTACTACCTTATTATGTTTATCTATAAAATCACGGGGTTGTGGAGGGATCGAGTTTTAGCCGAGCTGTTTTGGGGCGACATGGGCTTCCCCAACAAACCTGCCCAGAAGGCATATTAGTAAAAACACTACTACGAGCGCCAATCACAGCATTAGCTGCGATTTGCACTCCTGGCGCAACAAAACAATCTGCTGCTACCCATGCACCATTTTCAATGGTAATACTCGCTGTTTTCAACCCAAAAGCAGGATCTTGGAGATCGTGAGTACCAGTACACAGGTAACTTTTTTGGGAAATTACGCAATGTTCACCAATATGGATCTGATCGAGGCTATATAAAACTACGTTATCTCCAATCCAACTGTAGTTGCCAATGGTGACTTTCCAGGGGTAGGTAAATCGGGCTGTGGGCCGAATTAATACACCTTTGCCGATACGAGCGCCAAATAATCGTAGCAAAGCACAACGCAGAATATTTAACGGTTGAGGTGTGAGGGGAAAGGCGATCGCTTGTACAAACCACCATAATAAAACATACCAACTTGGACGCCCTCGGTCAAACCAAGATTGGTCATATTTGCGTAAATCTACGAAAGGTTGGTCATTAGTCATTATCAAGAATCAATAGTCAATAGCTTTGCTTGTGCTTCTCTGCTCCCCTGCTCCTCTGCTCCCTCCTTCGGCGTAGTTGCAGTATTTAAGTGACCACCGCAGTTGCGTAATTCGTAAAGTTTAACGCCAATTTGATATTCATATTGACTCAGTAAACGAGCATAGATATATCCCGCTTTGCCATCTAAAAAACCGCGTTGAATTATATAAAACAAAACAAATCGCAAAATTGGTTTAAATGGCAGGCGTACCCAAACTTTTTTCAGAAATCGTTTGCGTTGCACGGCATCGCCAAATAGATTAGCGCCGATAGTACCGCTATCATCTTTACCTGTAAGAATATTAAAATAAACCCTGGCTTCCCAGTTTGAATAGCGGTTGTGGCGTTCTAACCAGTGGTAAAGGTCGCGGAAGTCCTCGTGGAGCATATCACTTTTGAGATACCCAACTTTCCCTTGCAAAACCACGTGTTCGTGAACTTCGTTATCACCAGTATTAGGAATATCTTCTGTATTTAGATTTTCGTAGCGACCTTTTTTATGTTGAAATAAACGTAGATTCCAATCAGGATATTTACCACCATAACGAATCCATTTTCCTAAGAAAAATACGCGGCGGTTGAGATAATAGCCTGTATGTTCATCATTTTGAATTGCTTGCTCAATTTCTTCCCAAAGTTCGGGGGTGATGCGCTCATCACAATCGACAATTAGTACCCATTCATTACGAAAAGGTAGATTATCTAAAGACCAATTTTTCTTTTTGGGCCAGCGTCCATTGAAGTTGAATTGCACGACATTTACACCGTGACTTTTAGCAATTTCAATGCTGTTGTCAGTACTTTGAGAATCTACTACAAATATTTCATCTGCTCTGCTGAGGCTAGTAAGGCAAGCAGGCAAGTTAGCTTGTTCGTTTTTTGCCGGGATTAGGACGGAAACTGGTATTTTGGATGACATATTGAGTAGAAATTATGTTACTAGTTATTTCTTATTTGATGTAGATAAAAGACCCTGAATAGCAGCATTTAAGTAACCAATCTGACCGTAAGCATACACCAGTTTGTCAAACCGTTCTGCTGGATCGGAGAAATACTGTAAAGCCTTATACAAGCCTCGGACAAACCTTTCGCTACCTCGCTGTAATTGAGCGATCCCAGCTTTACCAGCGAGTTGTTCTCGATAGCATTCGCTGATACCCTGCCACCAGCCCCGGTTTAAAAACCAGGAGCGTTGGAGGCGCTCTGGAGCTACATTGTGAGCGACGAGTGCTTCGGGAAGATAAGCGACTTGCCAACCACGCTGTAGAGCAAATTCGGTCATTTGCAGTTCTTCGTTAGATAATAAATTTTTACCCACTCGACCGAGATGAGGATCGAAACCGCCAATTTCTTCGAGGAAACTGCGGCGGATGGAGTAATTTAAGCCTCTGGGTGTTGAGCCAGGTTGCTCAATGTAGATGTTACTGTCACCTAAGTCGTATGCACCCAGATTTGCAGCTAGCCCCGGAGATAGCCATCGTGGTTGTTGAATTCCTGGAGGCCACAGGAGAGTGACTTTGCCACCTGCGATCGCTAGCTTAGAGTTATTGTAATAGGCAGAATATAAAACTTGTAGCCAGCCCTTACTGGCAACGGCATCGTCGTCTAGATAAGCAAGAATATCACCACTGGCTACCTTTGCACCCGTGTTACGGGCGACAGATAAACCAATGGTGGGTTCAAAAACATACTTCAGGCGAGGATTGTGGGCCCTTTCTTCTACAACCTCACGGGTGCGATCGCTAGATCCATTATCAACTACTACAATTTCAAAGTCAGCAGCAAAATCCTGATCTAAAAGACTATCAATTGCAGCCCCTAAATAGGTATCTCGATTGTGAGTACAGATAATGGCAGAGATTTGAGTGTCTGGCATAGATTTAATTTTGGATTTGAGATTTGGGGCTTTCCTGCGGAACGCTACGCTCAGTCGAACGATTTTAGATTAAAATCTTAAATCCAACGCTATAACTGCTGAGAGTTAATCTAAACCAAAAGTTACCGACCTACCAACCGAGTTTCTTCGGAAATAATCTTTAAAACTTTACGTTTGTTGAATATGACTGTGTAAAACTACAAGAGTTTGCGCCAGTTGACTAAGGCGGGTTTCCAAAGATTGCTTGCGCCCTAACAGTTGACGTAACTTTTGGTAACGAGCGATCGCCATACTAACATTGGGAACCTGATCCGGTGGACATGGACGCGACCAAACTTTACCAGTATCGTCTACACCACAGAGGCGATAGCCAGTAATAGATGATTGATAAGATACTTTTCCACCAGTGGCACAAATTTCTTCTACGTAGTTCATCAGGCGGTCAACTTCTGCATGGCGCAGTGTCGCAGTTCCTCCTGGTTCTGGTTCGGTGGGATTGGATTCTAACCAGCCATTGACAATTGGCCCTTCTAAGTAAATATCCTGAATTTGTTTCAAAATATTTTGCAATTCTGTTTGCCAACCAGCGACAGTTTCCTGAATTTCTTGCAATAGATTCATCGCCAATGCTGGATTCGCACCGTGGCGATGGCTACTAAAGGTCGGAGTTTTCAACTTGGGTAGGCTGGGTGTTCTGTTACCATTCTCTTCTGCTTGAAAGGTCTGCACAGATTCATGATGAGGAAAGAAATTTTGGTCAGAAGGATAATCAACCTCAGTATTTACATTTAAGTCAACTGTTTGTCCTTGTGACTTTACTTCCTCATCCTGAGAGGATGGAATTTGTGTACTTTCTGTAGTTTCGTTAGCTCCAACGCTGATTCTAAAAGAGAAAGGCCGTTTTGTTGTCGAATCAGTTGTTTCGGCAGTAGAGTCAGTGCCGCGATTCCCTAAATCGTGTAGAGTTGCTTCAATGCGTTTTAAGCCTGCGTTCATAAAGACATCCTAAAGTATGCTGTCCCCAGTAGTATTGAATAATTGAAAATGGGGTAGTTGGGATTTTTGGCTTTTGCCAGTTGTAACATCTAATGATGCTGGTGCTAATTTTATCCCTTAAAAGTTATTTGAAACCAAAAATCTCACCGATGAAGTAAAAAAATGTGGTGATGAATTGTAACCGTAGGCATATTGTTAAAATACTCAGTAAAAAACTTTGGGTAAAATCATCTTAGTAACAGGGCCAGCACGATCTGGTAAAAGTGAATGGGCAGAAACTTTAGCCATGCAGTCAGGAAAAGCAGTTGTTTATGTAGCAACAGCCACCGATAACCCAGACGATGAAGAATGGCATCAACGCATTTTAGAACACCAACAACGTCGTCCCCAAGACTGGGTAACTTTATCTGTACCTGTGGAACTGTCTGCTACCCTTGCTGATGCCAAACCCTATACCTGTCTTTTAGTTGATTCTTTAGGAACTTGGGTTGCCAATCTCCTAGAACAGGATGAATCTAGCTGGGAAAATACCCTTGCAGAGTTTTTGGAGACGGTGGAATTGGTTGCTGCTGATATCCTGTTCGTAGCAGAAGAGGTGGGTTGGGGTGTGATACCAGCTTATCCACTTGGAAGGGCGTTCCGCGATCGCCTCGGTTCTTTAGTACGCCAGCTAGCAACACTTAGCGAAACTGTTTATTTAGTGACTGGCGGCCATGTTCTCAATCTCAGCATCCTTGGTTCGCCATTGCCAAATAAAGGAGATGCTGGAACATTCAGAAGTCAAGATTCTTAACTGTTGATTCAAATTAATCCAAAATCTAAAATCTAAAACCTAGAATTGTCTTATGGCAACCAAACAAGAAGTTAGAAAATACCTTGCCTACTGGTTTCAGTTGGGTAAGAAAGTGATTAAGGGCAACGGGGAGGCAAGCTTTTTGCCCCAGTCGGTGCTAAATGGCGATCGCTATAGTGAAGAATTTGAAGAATGCTGGCAAAAAATTATTTCACCGGAATCGGGTGATTGTTACCTTGAGGGTACATACGAAACTATTGCTGAATTGTTGACACCAGCATGGAATATGCTACCTTGCAGCCGATGCAGTATGCCAGTAGCCGCGCGAAACGTCGGGATGCCCGCGTTGTTATGTCCCTGTAATGATTTACCTAACTGGCCAAATACTGAATTGCCAGCACCGCGAGAGCCAATTAAAACTCAAGACCAACTCCAAACAATTCGCGATCGCCTTGTAAAGAATATTACATAAAAAAATTGCAATGGGACTTCCAAATAAAAAAATATCCCACAATTAACAGTCAATAGTCAGCAACTTCAACGACTGTCGAAAAACCCATCTGCTCAATTTCTCAAAAACGGAGTTCTAAAACTCTTCCCACCAGGATAGACTTAACCTGGATTTATCACAAGTGAGAAATCCAAGGGGTGTGGGAGGTGTGGGAGGATGGGGAAGAAGTCTTACCCCCCACACTCCCCACACTCCCCACACTCCTCTTCCCCTGAAGCCTACACTATGCGTGAGAAATCCGGGTTAAGACCTCCATACTTTTTAGTTGCAGTAGGTTCGTTGTGGCAGGGTAGAATCTAACACAAAGGGATTATCATTACCTTGGGGTGTTTTAGCGATCGCATGACTGCGTGCTACCTCACCAGCATCAATTGGATCGTCTGCTTGCCACTTACAGATAGTATCCTTTTGTGCTTCAAAGAAGCTTGCATTTGCCAATTGTGGGTAGACTGTGCGGAAATAGAAAATTACCCTAGCAATATCTCCTTTCTTTGCCTCCCGTGGTTCAAAGAATCCCCGTTTGAATTCACTGTATTTGTCAATATCCTGCGGACTCGGTTTGAAACTTAGTTCATCATCATCGAGATACCAAGACGTAGTTTGATTATCAGGAATATCTCCAAATGGAAAGTTGGCGCGATCGCTGTTAACTTCCACACGTGAAGCAAAGAGGTTATGCAAATCGCTTTTTGCTGGGCCTTCAGCTCCCATACTCTGGGGCCAAACGTGTTCAGCATTGATTCTGCGTTGTGCAGCTTCCTCTCTGGGTTTATCTGAATTTGGGTCAATCGGAACACTGTAACCAGCGTAGATGTCCGTTACTGTGCCAGCTTGGTTATCTATTTTGGTGTAGAGCAAATCACGGGCACTACCATATCCGAGACTAACGCGAGGAGAGTAAAGGCTATCTAGTTTTTCCAGTAAATTGTCTCCTGTAACACCAGAAAGAATTGTGCCTGGTGTAACTGGTGGTTCAGGACTGCTAACTGGGACTGATGGAATGGGAGTAGTCTCACCAATAGCTGATAGAGTAAATCGAGCAATCACAGGGTCGTGATCGCTGACTACTCTAGAAATCCCTGCGTTAACGTGAACAGCATTGATCTCAGGATTTCCATTGTTAAACAAATTTGGGGTAATCAGGATTTGGTCAATTTGTTCCTTATTCCCTCGAAAGACATAAGAGAAGCGGTCATCTTGAGGAATTTTGTTTACCAAATTTTTCAGCTGATTTCCTTCAAGGATTTTAATCGGCTGGGAGTCTGGAGTATCGTTTAGATCGCCAAGAACGACAATATTTGCATTTGGGTCAGTAGTTAAGCGATTTTCGACAAATTTGTTAACAATTGTTGCCTGCTGTATCCGTTTTGGGTTGGAAGCTGCTCCTCCACTTTTAGACGCAAAGTGATTGTTTATCAGGGTGATGGGAATATCGTTGAAAGTAAATTCACCCACTAAAGGTTTGCGACTTTCTGAAAAAGCTGGATCGTCGGCAAAGCGTTCAAGCTTTTGTAGCTTAACTCGTTGAGGATTGAACAAAAAGCCTACCCGGATATTGCCACCTGGTTGGCCTCCATCGAGTCCGTTCTGAGGAGGAATTTCCCGATATTCATAGGCTGGGCCTCCTACAGATTGGATAGAACTGATGAGAGTGTTAGCAGTCAGAGTAGCATCAACTACAGAACTTAACTCAGCTCCATCATTGTCTTGTACTTCTTGCAAAGCAATAATATCTGGTGCTTCAAGATTAGTAACAATCTGGTTTGCTAAAGCTGTAAACTTACCGTTTTTTACATCATCATCGA
The DNA here is from genome assembly GCF_002246015.1 of Nostoc sp. 'Peltigera membranacea cyanobiont' 210A. Taxonomy (GTDB): domain Bacteria; phylum Cyanobacteriota; class Cyanobacteriia; order Cyanobacteriales; family Nostocaceae; genus Nostoc. The sequence continues at coordinate 244,753 of NZ_NOLJ01000004.1, read as the reverse complement.
CGTTTCTGGCCGACCTATCATCAACCTTAGAGACGTTTTCCTTTTTAGGATCGAGGTTTTCGACATTAAAGGTAGTAATCGTTAATTGCGTAGGACTTCCTAGCAAAGATGTAACTTGTACACCATGAGCGATTCCTGAAGGAAGCCAGAATGCAAGAAAAACGATAAAGCACAGTGCCTGCAAGACTTTTCGGAAAGAACTCATGAACATTCTCCTTAATTGCAAATAGAGACTTAACTCAGTTGGAGCGCCATTCCGAAGATATGAGAAGCAAAGAAGTTGAAGTTTTTCTCAAGCCATTTAGCTAAGAAAAACAATCTATCTGTTTCAGCCCAAAATCAAGTATTCAGTGCAAGCTTATGTTTGTATTAAGAGATGTACTTCGATTCCAAATAAGAAGTCATAACAAAATCAATAATACAGCAGTTATTTGGTATTTATCAACTTGTTATTTAGTTACTTGTGGATACTGAATTACGAGAATAACTAGTAACTAATACCCCATGACGCCACTTGCTTCTCCCTTGGCGCTAGCCTCTCCCTTTGGGAGAAGGGGAGACGCTGCGCGAACAAGTCGGCAGAGCCGCCCAACGCAATGGCTCCCCAATGCCCAATGCCCAAATTCCTAAGTATTTTGCTCAATAACCGTGGCACTATAGAAAATAGAGCTGCAAATTGAGCAATAGGAAGACTAAAGAACATTGTGCAGATAACATTCTTAGGGACGAGTTCCGGTGTACCCACGCGATCGCGCAATGTTTCCAGTGTCGCTCTGAGATTACCCCAAAGGGCAGAACTCTGGTTATTTGACTGTGGCGAAGGTACTCAGCATCAAATTATGCGGAGTGAACTCAAAATGAGTCAACTCTCCCGAATTTTTATCACCCACATGCACGGCGACCATATCTTTGGCTTGATGGGACTTCTTGCTACTTGCGGCTTGGCTGGTAATGTGGAACGAATTGATATCTATGGGCCACCTGGATTAAATGATTACATTCAATCCGCTTCACGTTACTCCTACACACACTTTTCTTACCCGATCAAAGTTCACGCCATCCGTCCAGGGGTAATTTTTGAAGACGATGACTTCACCGTTAGCTGTGGTAATTTGCATCATCGCATTACAGCTTTTGGCTACCGCGTAGCCGAAAAAGACCGAGCCGGACGCTTTGATGTGGAAAAAGCCAAGGCGTTGCAAATTCCTCCTGGTCGGGTTTACGGTCAACTCAAGCGCGGTGAAACTGTCACCCTTGCGGATGGACGGGTGATTGATGGCACCCAATTGTGCGGCCCTACAGAAATTGGTCGAAAGATTGCCTATTGTACAGACACAATTTATTGTGATGGTGCAGTGGAATTAGCTGATGATGTCGATGTATTAATTCACGAAGCAACCTTTGCCCATCAAGATGCAGATATGGCTTTTCAGCGGTTGCATTCTACAACGACAATGGCAGCGCAAACAGCTTTAGCTGCTGGGGCACGTCGGCTGATTATGAGTCATTTCAGTCCCCGCTATGCTCCCGGAAATACCTTGGAGTTAAAGGATCTTCTCAAGGAAGCTCGTGCTATTTTTCCCCGTACTGATATGGCTTACGATTTTATGATTCATGAAGTACCCAGACGACGGGAAATAGAGTTAACCAAGGTAAGCGTTTAAATTTTGGACTTTCCGGCGTAACGCTACGCGTAGCTTGCTTCCCTGGAAGGGTACAGCTACGCTAAGTCTAACGATTTTAGATTTTAGATTTCCTATTGAACGCTTCTAATCTAAAATCTAAAATTAACCAGGTTCTATCTTAGATTTTAATAGTCTCAATCATAAGATCAAGCAAATAAACGGTAGCTTCGTTTTTCGAGTAATATCATGTTCGGGTAATTAGTTGTGCTTCCCATAGTCATTGCACCCCACNCCCAGCCCCTCCCCGCCGGCGGGGAGGGGAGACAAAGCATAGCTTTGGCGGGGTGGGGTTCTTGGGGTTTAGTAAGTAATCAAGCGGACATGATATAAGTCAATTATTTAACCAATAATTTACGGTTAACTAGATGTATCAAGAATATACAAATAGTATGGTTTAAATATTTTTATCAATGTGTTTTTTCTATCACAAGTTATCAAAATAACTTTAATATATCTAGTAATATTGTGAGTTGGATAGTTTTATACTCAAATACTTAGAAAAAATAATTAATTTTTTGTCAAGATTTTTATTCCTTAAATAAAATATTTATTAAAAATTTATCCTTCTAACACTGATTCAGAATTTATATGCATGAATTGATGAACATGAAAGCGCCAGTTGGCATAATGTTATGCCAAATTAGCTTGTCATTGTTGGAAGAAGAATTAAGTATGCGATCGCAGCTATTAGGTGTAAAAAAAATCATTTCATATTTATCATAAATCTTCCAAATAAATATAGTGTTTCGATATTAGAGGAGTTTAATAGTGGCTAAGACTAGTCTGAATCAAGAGCAACAGGTTACTACTTCAGCACAAAGCGCAGTTGACATTAGACAACTATCTACTATTTTGCTTCGCCGACGCTTTCTGATCTTTGGAGTTTCCTGTGTAGTTATGTCAGCTGCTAGCCTCTTGGCTGTCATGGTCAAACCTACTTACCAGAGCAATATGCAGATATTGGTGAATTCCAATTTATCTGAAGAGGCACAGTCAAATACTCAGGTTACTGATTCAAATTCTCAAGTTGTTGATTCCACTACTCAGATGAAACTCATGCTGAGTTCTAAATTACTTCAGAAAGCTGTAGATTTACTACATTCTGATTATCCCGATCTTACTTTACAAGACATCAATGGTCAAAAAGAACATAACAGAAAAGCACCTTTAGAAGTAACTCCAGAAGCGGGAGGTATAGGAGCTAATAAAGTTTTTAATCAGGCATTTAAAGTTTCTTTTCATGATGACGATCCAGTAAAAGCACAAAAAGTACTTCAAGTGCTACAGAAAGTCTATCAAAACTACAACAAACAGCAGCAAAAAGAACGTCTTAATCAGGGATTAGCTTTTGTAAACACTCGTCTACCTGAAATAAAAAAAGAGGTAAGTAAAGCTGAGAAAAACTTAGAACAGTTTCGCAAAAAGCATAAATTACTCGATCCCGAAGTCCAAAGCAAAATTCTGCTAGAATCTCTAGCCGATATTCAACAACAGCTGCAAACTACTCGTGCCAATCTTCAAGATGTAAACGCTCGCTACGATAATCTAGAGCAACTAATAGCATCTTCGTCCCAGCAGAATACACTACTTTCTTCTCGTTTAAATCAGTCAAGCCGCTATCAAGCATTATTAAGTGAAATTCAAAAGACTGAACTAGCATTGGCTAAGGAGCGGCTCCGCTATACAGATGATTATCCATCGGTACAAAAATTAAAACAGCAACGCCAAAGTCAACTTTCCCTCTTACGAGAAGAGGTGAAAATTATTACTAATACTAGTAAGGAAAAGCCTTTATTCAAAGGACAAGTACTAGGGGTTGATCCAACGCTAGTAGATGAGTTTGTTTTAGTACAAACAAGTGTTTTAGGACTAACGGCTAATGAAAAAAATCTAGTCGATTCAGAACAGCAACTCCGCTCTGAGCTAAACAAATACCCAAGTTTAATAGCAGAATATAATCGTCTGCTGCCAAAGGTAGAAACTAGTCGCAAAAACCTTGAACAACTAATCCAGTCACAACAGTCATTAGGACTGAAAATTGCTCAGGAAGGATATAACTGGCAAGTTTTGGCAGAACCTTCTCCTAGTATTTATATGGGTAACAACAGATTATTCTTTTTGGTTGGAGGAGCAGTAATTGGGCCGATTTTAGGTATTTTAGCAGCCCTGATTTTGGAAAAGTTTAATGACGCTATTTATTGTGCCGGAGATTTAAAGAAACTGACGAATCTACGTGTATTGGGATCGGTACCAAAACTACCGTCACCTGGTGTCAAAAAACGGCGGCTTGGCCTGCCTTGGAATATCAGAAGAAGCTCAGATTCTTCTGTAATAGAAGCTAGTAATAAATTGCCCGTCCATGAAACTTTGGATATGATCTACCAAAATATTCAAATATTAAAATATCCCTTACCGTTCAAGTCGCTGATGTTTACTTCCGCACTACCAGGGGAAGGAAAGACAACCTTAGTATTAGGGCTTGTAGCTAGCGCTGCCCGAATGCATAGACGGGTATTGGTAATTGACGCTAATCTACATAATCCTAGCTTGCACAAAATCCTGGAACTATCCAATGATTGGGGACTATCTCTGTTATTAGTTGATGAGACAACTACTCATTTTCAAGATTACATCCAGCCCATTCACCCCTCCATTGATATTTTGACTGCTGGGCCAGAACCAGAAGACACAGTGAAGTTGCTCAGTTCTCAACGGATGAAAGAACTAATAGAGGTGTTTGAGCAAAATTATGACCTAGTACTAATAGATGCTCCCTCTATTTTAGGCACGGTTGATGCCAGGATTGTGGCATCTTTTTGCAGTGGTATTGTAATGGTAGAGCGGATGGGGAAAGTGACTCGAACTGAACTGACTCAAGCAATAGAAATTTTGAGTAAGTTGAATTTAATTGGAATTATCGCTAATGAAGTGAGCAATTCTCAAAAGGTATTGGCATCGTAAATCGAAGAATAAAAGTTTCTTTCCCACAGCAGTCAGATTTGGACTATTCACTTTCCCCAATTTCTGATTTCTACCTTATAGTTAAAGCAAAATGCATAATTAGTAGGAGGTGGCAACCTCCGGCGTTGGAGAACTGTCTCATCTTAAAGTAGTAGACGCCATAATCCAGAGCGTCAATTAGATACTAGTGTGATTAGATGATCGGTATGAAATTCCAACTTTACTTAGGCTCTTTACTTTCTCAGATTAAAGTACGTTATTGGTGGGTAAGTATCTTTTTGTGGATTGCTTTGGTTGCCCCAGCCCAAGCGTCTGTAATCCTACGCGTGGCAATTGAGAGGGGTGTTAATCAGGTAAAAGTGGGTAGTTCCACCACTGGCATCGTTAAGGATAGTACTGGCCGGACTCTTGGACAGTTGCCAGCAATGAGTGCATATTATGCCCAAGCAGTTCCTGGCGGAGTTGCTTTAGACAAGTGGCAGTCTGGTTTATTTTGGATTGAGCCAACTGGTAAAGGATTTGTTTATATTGGCGATCGCTGGTATCGAGGCAGAACTCTGGTTGTCCCCACAGAAAAAGGCTTAACGGCTGTTAACTGGGTGGATGACCAAGAATATCTCTACAGCGTTCTGGGTGGCGAAATGGATGCTAGCTGGCCCCAAGAAGCTTTAAAAGCCCAAGCGATCGCAGCCCGCACTTATGCCCTCTACGAACGAGAAAAACAACGGAATAATCCCGTTTACGATTTAGGCAATACCCCCGATCGCTGGCAAATTTACAAAGGTGTCATCAGTGAATCTCCTGCTACTTACGCCGCAGTGGATTCTACTCTAGGGCAGGTACTAACTTACAAAAATCGGATTATTCTCTCAGTTTTCCATGCTTGTTCTGGGGGACACACTGAAAACGTAGAAGATGTTTGGGGAAATACCCTCCCCTACCTACGTGCTGTTCAAGACTACGATCAAAATATCCGCGAGTGTAATTGGGTGAAAACCTTCTCGCCGAGTGAAATTAGCGCTAAATTTCCAGAGGTGGGCAGTGTGACGGCGATGATTCCAGAGACATACTCGCCTTTCCGCAGTGTTAAAGTTTTAAAAATTGTCGGCAACAAAGGCACGAAGGTGCTACAGGGCGAGGAAGTGCGAACAGCCCTCAAGTTAAAAAGTACCAAATTTAGCGTCACCAAGGGGGCTGATGGTAGTTTTGTACTGCAAGGGCTTGGCTACGGTCATGCTTTAGGTATGAGTCAGTGGGGGGCGTACAATCTGGCTCGGCAAGGAGTGAACCACCTGCAAATTTTGGGACATTATTATCAAGGTGTAGCTCTAACACCAATTCAAGCGAAGTAATCAGGGATTGGGGATTGGGGATTGGGGATTGGGGATTGGGGATGGGTGCAGAGGAGAAAAATTTTCCCCTGTTCCCTGCTCCCTGCTCCCTGCTCCCTGCTCCCTGCTCCCTGCTCCCTGTTCCCTGCTCCCTGCTCCCTGCTCCCTGCCCCCTGCCCCCTGCTCCCTGCTCCCTATTCCCCACTCCCACGTTCTAAGCGCCGTTGCCATTCAGCATCAATTTGTGCAGAACGTTCAACTTCTTGGTCGAGTAAGTCAGTTTCGCTAGAATACACTAAATCTTCATTGCCAATGACTTTTTCTGTTGCAAATTGTTGGGCATAGTCGATTTTTTGTTGCAAAGGTGCATCAGGACTTGCCAATAATCTTGCTCTGGAAAGGCGATCGCGATTGCGATCGCCTATTTTGCGATTACGCCACCGAATCCAGAAATAACGCAATAACGGTATACCTAAAAAACCTGCTCCGTAAATCAATAGCAGCCAATAAATTCCTTGCACAAAAGCTACCAGTCCACCTAACTGGACGGCAACAGTTCCATCTCTCAATAAACTTCCCAGTACTAAAGCACCAACAAAATTTAGTACCCCTAACCCAGCACTCAGCATAATTTGCCCGGAACTTGCGGCGCTAAAACGCCAGGGAAATTCCTCCAAGCGATCTGATATTGCATAACGGCGCTTTTTAACTGCACTCACCTGCAACTCTGGGAAGTAATAAACAATTTGCCCTTCTGGACTTACTGATGGTTGCCCATTAAATCGCGTCAGAACGGGCAGCATATAATCTTCGTACTCCCTTGTGTATCCCTCGCCAATATCATCCAAATATGGGGCAATTTGTTCTGCTACCACTGCACCACGGTTACTCCGAATCACCGTAGCAATTTCTTGCCAGCGGCGTTCTTCTAAGTTGGCGTTAGGATTACCATCACCAAACAAAAACGAAAACACGGCTTCAAAGAAATTCAGATTGCTTTCTTCCTGCCTTTCACGTCGCCGTTCCTGGTAGTGGTTGTCATAATTTGGGCTAAAATACCAAAATAAATTTGGAAAATAGAAGAACCCCCCACCGCCGGAATTACTGCCCCGATTGCCACCGTCACGATCTGAATTGGCAGAGGTAGTAATAATGTAGATGGCAATAATTATCAGGGTGATGGAAACAATTAAGAAAATTAAAAAAGAAGTGCGAATCAGGTAAAACAGAACACTCCAGACTTTTTTCCACCATTCCTGCAATCGTAGCCGGAAGTATTTATTACGCAAAATTGCTCGAAAGTTTTGTGGAAAAAGGAAAACTATATCACCGGAATCCGCTACCTGTAAATGTCCGCCAGCATCAGATGCCAGGGCTAACAAGCTTTGATTAGCTTCAGCGACGTTCAATCCTGCCTGAGTTGCCACATCACCAACGGTGACACGGTAGCCCAGTTGTTCCACAGCCTGCATGATGGTGGGACTGGGAGCCATTGCTCTCCCCTCCTATTGAAAATTATTCCTTTTCTTAAGTATAAAGTTTTATTTTGAGCGACTTAGCAGGGGTAGAGGTAACAATTCAAAATTCAAAGTGTTGACGTTCGGTCTTCAACTCTTTAATTGACTAGACAATCAACAAATGATCTGACACGCAAAATGATATAATTACTCTCCTCAGCTTGGTTAAATCAGCAAATTTTCTACTCAAATATGGTTCAATACACTCTCGCTCAAAGCCCAGAAATTATCCTTACTGTTTCTGGAAAAGATTCAGCCAAAGCTCGTGATAAAGCAATGGATCAGCTAATGGAACTGATGGATGCAGGTAAGCTACCCACGGAACTGGAAGAAGGATTTGGCCCTCAACAATTAATTGAGGTAAAAGAGTCAACTATTGATACTGCTAGTGGTGAGGATAGTATTACACAAGCTGTCCAGATTCTGAGTAACTTGGCGACGCTCAAGCTGAAAGTTCAGGAGTCACGATCTGAAGCCTTGGAAATTCGCAAAGCTGTTGATATTCTGTTTACTGATGACTCGGTGACTGAAGAGGAAATTACTCGACTCAAGGAAGGTTTTAAAGTTCTCAAAAATTTTGCTCAAGCTAATGTGCGTTACCAAGAAGCGCGGTCTAAAGCAGAACTGGCTCGGCAGACTCTAGATCAAGCTCTCAAATCTCCTGATAAGTAACATTTACAGAATTAGATGCATTGAGACACATCTTAAAAATGCAATTAAATACTCTAAAAGACAGGCATAAGAGCCTGTCTTAAGATTAACTGGGGCGCTAGGATTCGAACCCAGGGATGGCGAGACCAAAACCCGCTGCCTTACCACTTGGCGACGCCCCAACAATTTCACTATGGTTAATATAACACTTAGTCCTGGGTTAATGTCAAGTACTTTAATAGTTGATTTCAGATAATGGGTTTTTACAGCAGGAGATTGATGGGTCGGAATCCTTACACTTAGAATCTTTCATCATTTTGAGGTTGAACCCTTGAATCTTCATGCTTAAGGCATAAAATTCTTTCCTTCGCATCTAAAATCTGCTTTATCTTGATGATCGACGCCCTAAAGTCAGTCTCACCTATTTCTTTTTTTTTAGTCTCCAGTCTCGTGAAGAAAGACCCCTGCAATCCGACTTGATGATAGTAGTTGCTTAGTAGCCAGCCATATAAAGAGTGGAATAGTCTTAGCATAGCGGCCGCAAAGTCGGCGCGGTTCTTGAATCCATCGATACAGCCATTCAAGTCCTAAGTCTCGAACTATGCGGGGTGCCCGCTTATGAATTCCGGCATAAACTGGGAAAACTCCACCCAGTCCAATCATTACAGCTTGTACTTTGCCCTTATGTTGAGCTATCCAATTTTCTTGTTTGGGACATCCCAAAGACACTAAGACAGCGCTAGCACCACTAGAGTTAATCTTTTGAACCAAGGCTTCGTCTTCAATTTCAGTTAGGGGACGAAAGGGTAGAGGTTCCATTGCCGCAATCTTTATCTGCGGAAATTCCTTCTCTAACCTGTTTTGCATCCTAGACAGAATTTCTGTTTGGGAACCTACAAAGAAAATACTCAGATTTTGTGTTTGAGTTAGCTGACACAATGCGAGAAAAATATCCATCCCTGCCACACGGTCTTGGTAAAGCGCTCCCATCTTTCGCATCATCCACACCAGAGGCATACCATCAGGAGTAACTATATCTGCATTTCGCAATATGGTGGCAAACTCTGGATTCCAATGGGCTTCAATGAGCATGTGTACATTGGCTACATATACAGTTTTACTCTCACGCCTACTCGCCCACTTCACTATTGTTTGTATCTGGTCGTCAAACCGTAAAGCAGTAATAGGAAAATCAAGCACTTTTTTAGTAGGTAGAAGCACTCTCGCCACCATCAATAACTCCTGTATCCAAGAAAACAATTCATAGATTACCTAGACCAATCCCAATGATTTAATATTCGGATTGGATAACTCCTGACTTTTTGTAGGCTTGTGTCATTGTTGGAAGTTAACACATGGAGGTGCAATTGCCTTTTTAGTATACTTTTGGCTTAATCGGTAATACTAGAATTATTTACTGCTGTGTCTTAGTTTACTGTTTTATGTTAAGGATTTTACACACTGCTTGACAAAATTCATACTTCCTTCATAATTAATTTTTGGTTATTTCATCCAAGCATTATAATTGCGATAAATTCTTAGAGAGATGCTGCACAAAAAGTAGTATATAGTACTTACTACTTAAGTAGGTAAGTAAAATGCTAGCCACTTAGTCTGCCGTTTTTATACGTAAATATGCGCTTAAGAGGTTGAATTAATAAAATTAGTATATTTTAATGGCTAATAATTTTTTATTATGATTTCCAAATTTATTACAGACAGATTTAATTTAGTCTCTGTATTGAAAAATCCCTAAATTTTATTTGTTTCTGAAATAAAAGCCCAAAAAATAAGGGAAAGATAAATTTATCTTTCCCTGCTCTTTCATTTTTGTTATTGTCTGGCTTGTTACTTTCTTTGAGTCTTTGGCGTAACATTTGCCTTTGTTTTTTCAGTTGACGCTTCCTAGCAGAACCGCCTCTACCTTTATCATTTCTGCCTTCTTTACGGGGAGATTCCCATCTTTTCAGGCGCATAAGTTTTTAACCTCTTTAGCACTTTTTTGGTAGTGGGCAGGAGGAGAATCGAACTCCTATGACCGTAAGGCCGCCACATTTTGAGTGTGGTGCGTCTACCAATTCCGCCACCCGCCCTTATATCTAACCTTAACTAGTATACTCTAAATTAAGAGATTTTGTAACAAGTCTGAAAATTATTTCTGAAAGTTTTGCTGGAATAACATTTCTAACAGTTCTCCGACTTAAAGCGTGGCAGAGTCAATAAACTAGGGTCAATATCCTGCATTTTGGCACAGCCGCTAAGTGCCATTGCCACATTTAACTCATCTTGTAGTAGTGAGATGATATGAGATACGCCGATTTGCCCGGCTACCGCTAGTCCCCACAGAATGGGTCGTCCAATCAGTACTGCTTTTGCTCCTAATGCCAGAGCTTTGAGAATGTCTGTGCCTCTACGAATGCCGCCATCCAAGGCCACTTCTACTTTACCATCCACTGCCGCTACTATTTCAGCGAGGGCATCTAAAGAAGCGATCGCACCATCGAGTTGTCTGCCACCATGATTGGAAACGACTATTGCTTTGGCTCCATATTCTACAGCCCGCACAGCATCATCTGGGCGTAAAACTCCTTTGATAATTAAAGGTAGTGGAGATAAAGACTGCAACCATTCCAAATCGTCCCAAGTAACTGCTGGGTTTAGCTGTTGGGCAAAGTAGGTAAATAATCCAGATTCACCTTTTTCATGGGAAATATCTAGCCCTGAGATACTAGCAAGATTAGCCAGATGTAAGTCTTGGGGTAAGGCAAACTCATTACGTCTATCTCTCTCTCGCTGTCCGAGAACGGGTGCATCTACAGTTAGACAAAGTGCTTTGTAGCCTGCTTTATAGGCTTTTTCTACCAAAGCACGAGTTAATCCCCGGTCTTTATGGATATAAAGCTGGAACCATCGCAGAGAATCTGGAAACTGATTACATGCAGCCGCCACTTCTTCAATACTCTTTGTTGCCATTGTACTTAACACCATACCCACACCAGCTGATGCAGCAGCTAAAGCCGTGGCAACTTCTCCGTCTGGATGAGCTAGACATTGAAAAGCCATCGGTGCAATTAACAAAGGTAGTTGTAGGGGTTGTCCTAAAATGGAAGTATTTAGATTGCGATCGCTCACATCGACTAATATCCGAGGTCGCAGTTTGACTCGCTCAAAAGCAGCACGATTATCTCGCAATGTGATTTCGTCCCAAGCACCACTGCTATAGTAATCAAGTGTCGTTTGAGACAGATATTCTTTTGCTAGCTTTTCGTACTCAAAAAGGTTGATGGGTTGAAAGCGATCGTCAGTGGATAAGTATGTAGACATAATTAAATTTAAAATAAAACTTTTGTTCGTAGTGAGCGATTTATCGCTCTGCATAAGATTTTAAATTGCTAGAGTCGCTGACTACGATTATTCATGGTCAAGGCTTTCAAATATATTTATTTTTACTTACTTAGTTAGTTAGCGATCGCTCAACTGAGTTATGTGCCGAGATGTTGCTCCAACAGCATAAAGATTGCTCCCAAAAAAAGACCTCTGGCGCAAAGCAGAGGTCTTTCCGTTTCAGAACGTTGTAAAATTCATAAGCAATGTAAAACGCTGATATGGTTAATTTAATGGCTTCTGTGCCATGAACGTAAAAATAGCAACCCAATCGACAATCCCATACTGAGCATTATTATTACTCCTATACCGGAAATGCGTAGGCGCAGCCCGCCGCAGGCATCGCCAACATTTAGGTACAGACCTAGAAATCTAATGCTGCGACCAAAACTTCATCTTATCCAAGGTTTTAGGAGAACTTTTCCCAGGATTGGGCAACTAATTGGCTTAACCAGCGACGTTGTTGCTGATCCAGCAGTGGATCGTCTGCTAACAACTGAGCAGTTAACTCTTCCAAAGATTGACCCTGAGCGCGGACAATTTTAATGACTCCAGCGATCGCACTGGCAACTAGTTCTTCATCAATCGGCTGTTGTCGCAGAGCAATAATTTCTTGGGGACTGTCTGGAATGGGATAATTCATGGCGTGGGTTTACAGAAATACAAAATGAACAATAAATTTGACAAACTCTTAAAATTTCTTCACTGAATCTTTATGAAACTAATAGGGCGGAGTTTACCCTACTTTGTGCCTTAAGAAAATCTGTCTTAGTGAGTAGATTGATGGGAAATGTCAGGAAAACATGAAAGAAATCCTTTATTTAGAAGTTCCAACTCCAGATATAGAAACTGTGCGTAGTTGGTTACAAACAGATTTTGAACCCGGAAATGGAGAAAAAGTGCTTACCTCGGAAGGTTTTCGCCTTCAAATACCCAGTGCTACTACACCTGCTGGAGTGAGTCTTTCCGAAAACTTACCTACAGAACTTTCGGTATTTGTCTGGTCGGTGCAACGAACTACCTATCTGAAAGTGTTTCGCTGGGCAGAACAACCTTTTCCCGGTGAAGGAGAAATTCTGCAACGCTTGACCAAGGAAATCAGAAGCCGTTTTCCGCATCATTACCCAGAACCGCCAGCAATTGATTTATCCCAGCAATCAATATTTGCCGCACTAGGCTCTACTTACCCCCTGACCGTCAAGTATTTTCAGAAAATGCCCAACGGTGAATATGACCTAACTCGTGCCTATTGGTGGGAAAAACGATGGCGCGAAGGAGTGCGGAATCCGCAGCAGCCGCGTCAAGTAGTGTTTTCGCCGGGGAGCAGGGGAGCGGGGGAGCAGAGGAGCAGGGGAGCAGCACTTCGGCTACGCTCAGTGACCGAGGAGAANGGGAGCAGGGAGCAGGGAACAGGGAGCAGGGGAGCGGGGGAGCAGAGGAGCAGGGGAGCAGCACTTCGGCTACGCTCAGTGACCGAGGAGAAGTTGCAGTAAGTCTTTCCCCTCTGCCCCTTGTGCCCCATGCCCAGTACGACATTATCTATATCGGTGGCGCACTCGGTGCAATCCATGCAGCACTGATGGCAAAACTCGGATATAAAGTCTTGCTGGTGGAACGAATGCCCTTTGGGCGGATGAACCGAGAATGGAATATTTCGCGCGACGAGATTCAAAGCTTGGTTAACTTGGGTTTAGTCACCCCCGCTGAGTTAGAAACCATCATTGCCAGGGAATACAAAGACGGATTCAATAAGTTTTTTGATGCTAATAATCCAGCCAAACTGCGATCGCCCGTCCTCCACACACCCACAGTCCTAAATTTAGGCTTGGATTCCGAAAAATGGCTCCAAATGTGTGGGCAAAAACTGCAAGCGGCAGGCGGTGAAATTTGGGATGAAACAGAATTTATCCGTGCAGATATTGATATATCACAGGTAGTTTTGCAAGTCAAGCACTTGCCCAGTCAAATTGAGAAGCAAGTAAGTGGACGACTGCTAATAGATGCAATGGGAACTGCGTCACCCATTGCTTGGCAATTAAACGGTGGTCGTGCCTTTGATAGTGTCTGTCCGACGGTGGGAGCGGCAATTGAGAGCGGATTTGAGCAGGGAGTATGGGATTCCCAATATGGGGACGTTCTTTACAGTCATGGGGATATTTCGCGGGGAAGGCAGTTGATTTGGGAATTGTTTCCCGCAGCAAATGAGGAACTGACGATTTATTTATTTCATTACCACGAAGTCAATGCTGAAAATCCTGGTTCCTTGCTAGAAATGTACGAAGACTTTTTCACAATTTTGCCAGAGTATCGCAGGTGCGATATGGACAAATTGGTGTGGAAAAAGCCGACATTTGGGTATATACCAGGGCATTTTAGTGTGGGAAGTCGCGATCGCACAGTTGCTTTCGATCGATTGATTGCGATCGGTGATGCGGCATCACTCCAGTCTCCCCTCGTTTTCACCGGTTTTGGTTCCCTAGTTCGCAACTTAGAGCGCTTAACAACGCTGTTGGATACTGCTCTCAAACATGACTTGTTGAGTTTCCGCCACCTGAACCAAATTCGCGCCTACCAAAGCAACGTTTCCGTGACTTGGCTATTTTCCAAAGGGATGATGGTACCCACAGGGAAATTTTTACCGCCGCAGCGGATTAACTCCATGCTCAACACCTTCTTTGGGCTGTTAGCAGACGAACCGCCAGAGGTGGCAGATAACTTCATCAAAGATCGGTGTGATTGGTTAACCTTTAACCGCCTAGCACTGAAAGCCGCTAGGAAAAATCCTGCTTTACTTTTATGGATTTGGGAACTTGCTGGCCCTAGAGATTTAGTGCGATGGCTTGGTAGTTATTTCAACTTCGGTCGTCATGCGCTGATTAGTGCTTTACTGAGTCCGTGGTTCCCGCGCTTCTTAAACCGGGTAGGTTCTTGGCTAGAACCCCGGAATCCCGGCTTATGGCTGTGGCTATTGGCGATTAATTATGCGATCGCCACAGGCAAACCGCGATCGCCAAGTCAGGTGGCAAAATCCAACCCAGAAGCCATAATTCCGAAGTCAGAAGCAAGGATTCTGAATTAGTCATTAGTCATTGGTCATTGGTCATTAGTCATTAGTATTTAGACAAAGGACAAAGGACAAATGACAAATGACTAACTCTTGGGGCGAAAATTCGGCAGTTCTACAGATGCCAATGACTTACGCCCCTTGGGTGGACGCTGGGGATAAACTACTGGTGAAGGTGAATTGTCATCATTGGTGTTATCACCTAATAACTCTGAGGACAAATCACTTGCTGACAATTGTGAAACTTCTGACCAGTAGTCTTCAGTTTCTCCAACAGGCGTTTCGGTGTGAGATGGAGTGGAGGAAACCAGCAAGTTATTGGCTGGTGAAAGCACAGAATCCGTCGTCCAAGAAGTAGAGGTAGTTGCAGGAGGATTAATTTCTGCTTCCAACTGCTCCTCCTGTGGATTTTCTAGTTCCTTATCGTCTTCTAAAATTGTTGCTAAAGTCTCCCAAATCGGGGCATCACTAACATCCGTTTTCGCAGTAGCTGGTGGTGATGTCGATGCAGGCTGGGAGGTGAAAAACATTTGGATTAGACTATCTAATTGCTGATCTAAATTTGATGAACCCGAAGGTGAAACCGCTTCAGTTGTATCTGGAGAATCATCAACTTCTGGAGATGGGGCGGGTTGTGTTGGTGTTGGCGTGTCTTTCTTAACTGTCCAGTTCCAAGGAGATGATGGCGGCGTTGCAAAGGCTTCATTTCTTTGGAATGGGATTGGTGCTGAAGGTTCACCCCAAGAATTATCAAGATCGTTACTTAAGGATTCTTCTTCTGCTGACCAAGGTTGAATTGGCTGTGCATTAGGAAACAAAGACCGAGCTTTTCTAGAAAATCTTCCTTGGCTACTAGTTATGTCTTTAGGATGTTTTGCAGCATCCTCTAAGGAGTCATAGCTAGGAACCGATGTATCTAGACATTTTTCCAAAGCTGCTTTGAATTGCAGCGTCTGGCGTTGTTGTCGCATCAGTCTTGTACGTAACTCCCGACAAACATTTTCTGACTGCAATAACTGCTGAGATTGTTCGTTGTTATTAGTGTGTAGCAACGTACATTCTCGCTCTAACTGGGCCAGGCGTTGTTGGCTAATTTGTAGCTGTGCTTTATAAGTATCAGTGAAAATTTCCTGACGTTGAACAGTTTGTACGGCAGTTTCTAATTGTTGAAATAAAGATTTTATCTGTTCTTGAGCCGCCGCTAATTCCTGAGTGTGTTGGTTGAGCATCGACTCACTAACGCTAGAACGCGTTTTCTGCCACTGCAAAACCTTTTCTGACTCAGCTAGGTTGTCTTTTAGCTGCTCCACTTGTGCATACAAATTATTGTTAGCCGCACGTAATTCTTCGTTCAATGCCAGCAGGTTCTGAAATTCCGAGTCAATAAGTGCTTGTTTGCCGCTTTCAGGCTCTGCAACCCAGTCCTGCTGGGTAGTATCTTGAGTATCTTGTAAAAATTGTGTATCTTCAGCTGGCATGAGGAGTGGCAGTTTTTTAACTGTCATATTGTCATTAGGCACAACTGAGTAAAAGGGACAACTCGCCTGTTCTGATTGTGGCGAATTAGCAGAATTTAGGGATTCCATCACAGCCCCCTTGTTTGAGGTGTCAGCTTCATTCATCACTCTCGACTCACCTGCTTAAAAATATTCAGCAGCGCTGGCATTAGCATTGCTTATCAACTGTGTCTAATCAGGGTTTGCTCTAGAAGCTAAGTTTAACTCTCTCCAAGCACCAGCAATTAATCATCAATTGGTGTTCCCCATTTTGTATCTAGACTGATGCCGTTATAACACTATGATGCTCTGCCCCGTCAAGAAGAGGTGGAAGGGTAACTCTGGCCGCCTTTGAGGATAAGCGAGAGAGAGGAGAAACCCGATACATTAAAAATTAAACTGTATTGGCTGGCTGATGAAGTTTTTTATATGAAAAAACTGCCTCAGATTATACTTTATTTTTTAAAATCGCATCTGTCTTAAGAAATAAATTATGATTGTCTCCTGAAATACATTTTGTAATGCCTTATTGAGTACTTAAATATAGATATCCGTACAAGTATCTACTCTTCAATGATAATTCTCTCATCCTAAGCGATCGCTATTTAATGTCAGCAAACAACTAAGAGCTTCCACTATAACTGCAATGTTAAGAGATCCCGAACCATGCGAGTAAATACTTATAAAGTCTTAATAAAGATGTAACAAGTGGCCTAAGTAAAATATAAAACTTTTTTAAAGAGTAATCTCAACTTAGTCAGGGCTTTTTTCTCGATAAATATATTGCCAGTAAGCAATTGCAGGTTTTATTGGTTATAAGCTTTTCGATCGACTTATCTTCAATACGTCAAGTTTGTTTAATGACTGGAATAAAATCGTTTAAAGTATACTTTATTACTTAGTAATTTTATTTACACTGTATGTTAATTTACAATAAAAATACTAGATTTAAGCATTGTTACGGATATCAATTTTAATTATTTTATTAAAGAATAATTGTAATGACCGCGTTTTCTACTAGAAATAAAGTAATTATAAAGACCATAGTTACTGGTAATTAATCTGGTTGTAGCGCGAAATAAAGTGCTGCGGCAGTTAGGCTTTTTCCAAAAAATCAAAATTTAAAATCGGGGTGCTAAAGATGACTGATATACTTGCAATAGGCGCAAATATCAAGCAAGAGACTGCTAAATTACCGCTGCTTGTAGAAAATTGTGACAGCTTTTGGGACAAAGAAATCAGACCGTTATTTACAGATGAGTCTCTATCTTTCAAGGTGAAAACTCTTAACGGAAACTATGTCAAGTACGTCAACTTGGATAATGGAGCTACAACCACACCCTTTGCAACCCTCAAGCAGTATGTGGACGAAATGCTTGATACCTATGGCAGCGTACATCGAGGTTCTGGGCAAAAGTCCGTCATCACTACACGAGAATATGACGCTAGTCGGAACATTATTCGCGACTTTGTGGGGTCATCTTTAGACAACTATGTAATCTTTGCGAAGAATACAACAGAAGCAATTAATGGAGCTGCCACACTTTGGGCAAAAAAACCTGGGAAAATCTTAGTTTCTGATATTGAGCATTCATCTAACCTTCTGCCTTGGGTTACTAGAGACGAAGTTGTGCAGTACAGAACCCAGCCGGATGGAAGTGTAAATGTCGCAGAAATTGAAGATATTTTCAAAGCACACCAAAATCTCCCCGAAGCCGAGCAAATTAAGTTAGTAACTATTACAGGTGCTTCAACAATTACAGGTTACAGACCCCCAATTTACGAAATTGCAGCTTTAGCACATCGGTATGGTGCGAAGATATTTGCCGACGTGTGTCAGTTGATTCAGCATGAACGAGTTGATATGCGTGCTGATGATGACCCATGTCATTTAGATTTTGTGGCTTTCTCTGGACATAAGATGTACGCCCCTTATGGAACCGGGGTTTTGCTAGGGCCAAAGGAATTTTTTGATAGTTCCTACCCTTATCAAATTGGGGGTGGAAACCTGCCTTATATCACGAGAAACCTAGAGATCAAGCGTTTTTATACAGAACGGGCCCATGACCCCGGAACACCAAACGCAATGGGTGCGATCGCCATTGCCAAGGCGATTGAAATTATCGAAACAGTAGGGCGCGATCGCATTGCTCAGTATGAACACTCTCTAGTTGAATTTACGTATACACGGCTTGGGCTGATTTCTGGTGTCAAAATACATATTCCCGGAGATAACTTAGCCCATGTTATTCCCTTTGATATTGATGGATTTGACGGACGCTTAGTAGCAGAGATTCTGGCACAAGAATATGGCATTGGCGTTCGGGCTGGGGCTTTCTGCACTTATGAATATATTCGCAAACTCAAGAATGTTTCAGACGAGCAAGACTGTGAGATTGCTGAGGAAGTAGATAGAGGAATTACACGTAATATTCCTAGTATTATCCGAGCCAGCTTTGCTGTATATAATACATTAGAAGATTGCGATCGCTTTATAAATGCGATCGCTCAAATAGCTAAAAACGGATTGGCTCACTATTTGCCCAACTATACACAAGATCAGATAACTGGTGTTTGGACAGCGATAAACAGCTAGTTTTTTCAGGGCATTGGAAGAAGCAGAGGTGCAGAGGGGAAAGACTTACTGCAACTTCTCCCCTACTCATTCATTCTCTGTTTCTTAATTACGAATTACGAATTAAAAGGGGGTAATAGCTTGAGCGATGAAAACCTCTTTGACCAGGAGGATTATCTAAAGGCACGGGTTGAACAGTGCATTTGGCAAAAAAGTACAGATGTGGGTATTTCGCGCCAGCGCTTTCTGAAAATACTAGCCACTATGGTTGGCGCAACAGCCATCGCGGGGTTAGCTAAACCTGCGCCTGCTCACAGTCAGACAGCTATTAAAACTAAAGGCAGCAAAATACTTAAGCCATTACCACCAGGGTACATCTCTCATAGCAAAGGCACATTAGAGATGAACTGGGAAGCGATGTATGGGCGTGGCTATTTAGTACCAAATGATTGGTTCTATGTTCACAACCGCAGCGCACCTCCCCCGTTTGACCCATCTACATGGCGTTTGCAAATTCATGGAACTGGCGTTTCTGCACCTTGCGAATTTACTTACCATGAAATCATCGCCATGCCATCCATCTCAGTCACTTGCGCTATTGAGTGTGCTGCTAACGGTCGGCGCTTCTTTGAAGAAGCTTACAACACACCACTCCCTGGAACACTTTGGAGACTTGGGGCTATTGGTGTGGCTGAGTGGACTGGTGTACCACTTGGTATGTTATTAGAACGAGCTGGATTGAAATCCACAGCAAAAGATGTACTCGTTGAGGGTGCAGATGTGGATTCGTTGGACTCAAAGGAGACAAATAAATCCAAGTTCAGCAGTGTAGTTCCAATTAGCAAAGCATTAGCAGATAACTCGCTCGTCGTCTACGCCATGAACGGAGAACCATTACCTCCAGATCATGGTCAGCCGTGCCGTGTCTTATTCCCTGGTTGGGGAGGAAACGCCAACGTTAAATGGATTGAACGGATTGAGGTTTCTGAAACACCGATATATACCCAGTGGGTGACGGAGCAGATGGTGCTAGTTGGTACAGACTACCCAGCGATCGCACCATATAAAGGTAAGCTGATTACCTACCAAAATGTTAAGAGCGCTTTTGAGTTGGCTTGGCCAGCTACGCTTTCGGCTAAAACCCACTTACTACGTGGACGTTCTTGGTCTGGGAAAGGAAAAATTATTCGTGTGGAAGTCAGTCTAGATGGTGGTAAAACTTGGCAATTTGCACGACTGAGAGAACCAAATTTTCCATTTGCGTGGGTACGCTGGGACATTGAATGGAACCCACTTCCTGGGGAATATTTTCTCCAGGCTCGTGCTACTGACAATTTAGGTAATACACAACCGAGTACAGTTCCGTGGAATGACTCTGGATTGCTTTACGGAGGTGTTGTTAGCCATCCGGTGACAGTACAAGGTTAATCACACTAAGTCAGTCTTTAGAAAAAGAATTATTTATGATTGATTTTAGTTGGTTGATTTTAGGGAGTGGAGGTTTAATATCTGGAGTCATAGCTGGACTTTTAGGAATAGGTGGCGGCATTATCACAATTCCTCTTTTAGTCACACTAGGTTATACTCCCGTTCAGGCGATCGCTACTAGTAGCCTTGCTATTGTAATTACTTCAATTTCTGGAAGTTTGCAAAATTGGTGGATGGGCTACTTTGACTTTAAACGAGTAATTTATTTAGGAATCCCAGCTTTTCTAACTACTGGAATAGGTGTATATTTTGCCAATAAAATTCCATCTTATATAATACTATTTACATTTGGCATCATACTACTTGCTAACATCTATCTGATTGAGCTTCGCAAGCAACTGTCCTTCCAGGAAAAAGAGGATATAGCCCCAATATTCAACCCATTAGTTTCTAAAATTGGAACCGGGGGAGCAGCAGGAATTTTAGCAGGTTTATTCGGCTTAGGTGGCGGTACGATTATGGTTCCGCTGCAAATGTTATTACTGGGAGAAGAAATTAAAGTAGCAATTCAGACTAGTTTGGGTGTGATTGTCATTACTGGTTTAGCTGCCTGCACAGGACATACATTAGAAGGAAATATTCTGTTTACTCAAGGTATGGTTTTGGGATGTGGCGGTCTTTTAGGCGTTCAAATGAGTACTCGCACATTGCCAAAACTACCAGATTCTACTGTGAGCTTAGTACTTCGCATCTTCTTAGGAATACTATCAATTTATATTTTTTGGGAAGCTTGGATAAATTATCAACAAATAATTACTAATTTATAATTCGTAATATCAGGTTTGCTTGATTACTTAATTAAACCCAAAGACCCAGCCTAATGCACCCTAGTAGCGTGGCAAGACATTATATTTATGCTTTATTTTTGAAGCTAAAGACGACTATGAGCCTTTAGCTTCAAAAACTATTTTAGCCTTGCCACACTACTACAAAACAGTCAAAGTTTAGGTTTTCAAAGGTTTCAGCTTTAATTTGAAAAGTATGCACGGCTAGCTACGCGCACATACTTTGTAATAAATTTAGAGTTTTTCTAAAATAGATTTTTTTGAAAAGAGATGAGCTATGAGTATTTTTAAAGTTGAAGTTGTCAAAATCAATAGCATTAATCCTCATCCCAATGCCGATCGGCTAGATATTGCCTCTATTGAAGATATGGGGTATCAGGTAATTATAGTCAAAGGTAACTTGAATCCTGGAGATTTAGCTTTTTACTTTCCTATTGATAGTGTTATTCCAGAAAACTTTTTAGATGAGTTTGGTATTCGTAACTACTACTCAAAAAAACTGCGTGCTGCGAAACTTCGCGGAATTTTTTCTGAGGGTTTGCTTATTCCCGTTGGTAAAAACTTTACGGGAAATGTTGGAGACGACTACACGGAGTATTTTGGTGTAACAAAGTACGAATATCCAATTCCTCAAGGAATGAGCGGGGAAGTAGAGAGTTTTATTGGACATTACAAATTCCCTAGTCCAGAAAACCTAAAACGTTACAAAAATATCCTCATTGAAGGTGAAGAAGTTGTTGTAACAGAGAAGTTGCACGGAAATAACTTCACTGTCTTAGTTGATGCTGATGGCACAACTAAAATTGGCAGCCATAATTACTTTTGGAAAAACAGCGAATTCAACAAAAAATTAGTTTATATTCGTGCTTACAACGAAAACGAGGCTTTCCAAAAACTTCCACCAGGAACTCAGATTTTTGGAGAAATCTACGGCGTACAAGATATAAAATATGGCTTGAATAATGGGAACATTGGAATTGCTATATTTGCTGTGCGTCGCGGCAGTTATTTTCTCAATTACAGCGATTTTGTGACTTTTTGCGAGGAATTTGCTTTGCCAAGAGTACCTGTGCTTTATATCGGTGCTTACACTTGGGGAGCGGTGTCTCAGTTCAATAATGCCAATAGTGTAGTCAGTCCCGACTGCATCATGGAAGGCGTTATTGTGCAACCAGTCATTGAGAAAATGCATCCAGAAATAGGTAGAGTAGTCTTGAAGTTGATTAGCGATCGCTATCTGCTCCGTAAGGATGGAACTGAACTCCATTAGGTTCAACTTGATTTTTGGTGGCGACACCTTAACTAACCTTCCGAAATCGACTTAGCAATTATTCTCTCAAGGTAGCCATCGAGGATGAAACCCGGCCAAGGGGAGTTGTTCTGGTTTAATTTCAACAGTTGTAGCATCAGCGATGGGCAACAGAGGCATTAACCACAGGCTACTGGTAGCGATCGTATCTCCATCATCAGTTTTTAAAGTGTTTGTGGGTAATGATGCTGGGGGATTTGTCTGCGGTACTACTTGGTCAAATAACAAGCCCAAACCGTCGGCAGATAAACTCATTTGCACATTCCGTTGGGCAGGAGGCAGTACTAACAATGGTTTCTGTTGCCCGGTTTTCAAATCAATTGCCACCACATAGGGCTGCTCTATGTATTGTTCCTTGGATACTAGCTGTGTTAGCAAGCAGTAGAGGGTGGGTGAGGCGATGTCAAATTGGCAACTGAGAATTGAACCTGTTGTTTTTAATAGTTGTTTCTGCACACCTTGGTTTGTCACCAAAAACAAATCCCGCGTGTAATCTGTATTAAACTTTACCATCGCGGCTTGAGAGCCATCTTTGGAGAAAGCTTGTACCAAACCAAACTGCGGCAGAAAATCCAAAGGTTTACTGGCATCACCTTGCAGTGGTAAAATCGCTGCTCCCTGTCCTTGAGCAACAGCTACGGCTTTACTATCTGGTGTCACCATAAAGTCTCCTCCCGGCTGGCTTTTTAGGCGTTTCGGGGTGGGTTTTTCTGCGGAACCATCACTGATTGCTGGCATAAACCATAGTCCAAAGTCACCAGGATTAGTTTTATTTCCTCGCTGGATGACAATAGTTTGCCCATCAGGTGATAAGTCAAATTTCAGGTTTTGATAATCTTTACTATCTAAAGTCAGGTCAACTTTGCCTTCTGGTTGTGCTTTTTGTCCAGATTTCGCAGAAACACCTGTTGTCACTGTATACAGTTGGGCTGAAAGTAAGTCTTGATTGTTTGCAGCGCGAGCAGAAAATAAAATTTTCTCTCCATCAGGAAATGACTCAAAGTCGATTACTATCAGGTCTTTGGGGGTAAGTACCCTTTTTTGCTCTTGGGTTAAGTTGTAAAGAACTAAGCGTCCCTGTTCTTCTTTGTCGGTTCCGATGTAAAGGATGACGCGATCGCGTGTACGGAAGCTACCTGTAAAGGCCTGTATCAGCCGATTTTTGCCCTCTTGCTCCGCAAATTTATCTTTAGCTCCTTGTAACTGCACTTTATAATTTGTGCCATAAGGGGCTGGTGTCACCAGTGTATAAACCATCCGCCGCCCTGCCCAACTGAATTTACCTGCTAGGGGTGGCTCGATTTTCAAGTTATCCTCGACGCTTTTTGTTTCCATTGGGCGGCTGAAGGTGAGGGTGAAGGAATTATCTTCTGCCCCAATTTGTTGATTTTGCCAAGTAAATTCCCGGACACGAGCAGTTACCACATCACCTTGCAAGATGATTAACCCAATCAGCACACTTAGCAGTAACATTAGTGCGATCGCTATCCGATCTAGTGGTTGGAATGCTTTAGATTTAGTCATTGGTTATTTGTCATTTGTCATTTGTCATTTGTCATTTGTCATCAACAAATAACTAATAACTATAAGGATTCTGAGGTTGAGGAATCTTTTTCAGAGAGTTAGCGGCAATGGTAAGTTGGCGTTTACCTGCCAAATTTTCTGTCACCATTTGTCCTTCTACTTCCAGCCATGTATCAGCAGAATAAAGCTCTTGATTATTTTGTAGCTTGACGGGCAATCCCACAGGGTAAGCATCTGCTGCACAACAACTTAAGACAAATCGTGCTAAAAACAAATATTCTTTTCCTATATCGGGCGGGTGAATCACAAATCCCTGCACCTTGACTTTTTGTCCTGTATATGTATCTGGTTCAGGATAGACATTGACAGTGCGTACCCAGTCTACAAGCGATCGCTCCTCTGGACGAACAGTAGCGCGAAAAGCTTGGGGTTTGACACGTGTGCTTCCCAATAAATCAGTCGTCACCCCCCTTTGGAGTGCTTTGTCACTAGCAAAAACTTGCGGTGTAATGATAAAACCTAGAATTGCTGTAGTCAACAATAAACCACTGCCCCAACCAGGGGGAAATAAACTAATATGCTGGGTGTTTGGCATAACATCACGGCGACGCCGTTGCCAAAGTTCCTGCATCTTGAACAAACCAATAATGATGAAGCTGATACCAGTCACAATCACTAACCAAAAGTAATTTGGATGAATCAACAGATTCAACTTATTAGTTAGCCAATATCTCAACATCAAAATGCCCCAAGCAGTAATTGCTAGAGTATCCAGCCAAGGGAGTAACAGATTTGGGATTTTAGATTTGGGATTTTTGTTAGTCATTAGTCATTAGTCATTAGTCATTAGTCATTAGTCATTAGTCATTAGTCATTGGTCATTGGTCACTTGTACTGAGTTTCGACTGCGCGGTAATCGAGCGAAGTCGAGATTCAACTACCGCGTAGCCGTTGGCGTGGTCACTGAGCTTAGTCGTTCGCGGAGCGTCTCGTAGAGAAGTGCAGCCTCTCCAAGAGTTGTATTGGTCATTGGTCATTTGTAAAGGACAACTGACAAGGGACATAGACGCGCCAGCGGCTTCCCGCAGGGTAGGACAACTGACAAATGATAAATATTTCCTTAAAAGACGTGCAAGTTCAGGAAAAGAGTGAAGACAAATGTCAATTGTGCTGCTAAAGCAAATAAGTAAAAGATGGTCTTGGGTTTAAAAATAGATAACATCAAACCAACACTTTTGATGTCAATCATTGGCCCAAACACCAGAAATGCCAACAATGAACCGCTGCTAAAGGTTGAGGCAAAAGATAGGGCGAAGAAAGAATCGACTGTAGAACAAATTGATACTATTACAGCTAATATCAGCATAACCACAATTGAGGTAATGGGCCCAGCACCCAAACTGAGAATTAATTCACGGGGAGCTAGGACTTGAATAGCAGCAGCGATCGCACTTCCTAAAATCATCACTCCGCCCAATTCCCGCAATTCTTGGATGCTATTATCCACAACTAGGCGCAGTTTAGCTGCTAGCGGTTTATCAGCAGTAGAGACTGAGGTAGGCGGTGCTAAATTAGGATCTATCCGTAGAGGTATACCTGCTTTTCCTCCTAAGATATAAGTCCCGGATTGCAACAGATTCGGTACTGTTTCTTCTTGTTGTCCTTGGTAACGCTTACCACGGTGTTTGGTTTCAGGCTGCGCGGGTGGATTAAACTTCATATAACGAGCGATCGCAGGTTGGACTATGGGATTTAAGTCCTTTTGAAAACTGAAAACATACCCGATAATTGTGGCAATTGTTAGGGAAAATACGACTCGTAAGACTACTATTTCTGGCTGATCTCGAAATGCTGTCCAAGTGGCCCAAATTACAACTGGGTTAATTGTTGGTGCTGCTAGCAAAAAACCAATTGCGACTGGTGTGGGTACTCCTTGAATCAGGAATCGCCGCGCTACCGGTACATTCCCGCACTCACACACCGGAAACAAAAAGCCGATCATGCTGCCAACTAAAGCACCCAACAGCGGATTTTTGGGCATTTTTTCTACTAGTTTGCGCTCATCAACAAAAAACAGCAGCAAACTGGAGAATAAAACCCCAAGAAGCAAAAAAGGCATCGCCTCGACTAGCAGACTTAAAAATAGCGTAAAACCATTGTTCAGTTGATTCATGTGCGTCGCAGTCAAAAGCGGTTTTTAGTTTTAGGGTTCTGCCTAGTCATTCTATCGAAATGGGGATCAAAAGCAGTTCGGGAAAATTAAACATCATTTAAGTAGCAAGTTATCCTATCTTCAAAATAGCGGTTAAGCACTACAAACCTTGGCTTAACACGAGTTCGTGACTTTTAACTGAGTGCATTTACTGACGATGACCATTTCTAAGATTGTCTAAGTTCAGAAATTGTTCCGATCTAGAGGGCAAGTAACTGCACAGATGATTTGAAATTACCTATGTTTATACTTACAGTAATTTGCTGGATAAGATATTAGTTCGGCTGTATTTTCATCAAGTATTCACAGTTCTTCAAGATTTGGGGTAGGCGTAGCCCGCACTTCTCTACGAGACGCTCCGCGAACGGCAAGCTCAGTGACCATCGTAGACATCGCTATTGGTTGCCACCATGATTGATTTTGACTAGTTATAGCAAAATTTTATCTGAGCTTTGGTTGATTTTTTACTACAAAAACTCTAAAAAGGCAAGACCAAAGTTTAGCAGATACGGGAAATGATTGGGGGAATTTTTCGGCGTTAGCGATAGCCTGACTTTCTACACGAGGTGAGAATTTGAGCTATGGCGATTCACCAAGCCTTGAAAGGAGCGTTCAAATGATATCCCCGACTTCTTAAAAGAAATCGGGGATATAGTCTACTCTTTCACGATTATTTTGGCCGATCGCTGTTAATTACGTTTTGTTGGAATCCCCCAAATCTTGATTTTTTGATCGAATCCACCACTGGCAAGAATTTTACCATTGGGACTAAAAGCGATCGCACTTACCCAGTCTGTATGTCCACTCAGTGTATTTATTAACTCACCTGTATTTAAATCCCACAATTTAATCCCATCTCTACCGGCACTAGCAAGGGTTTGTCCATCGGGATTAAGGGCGATCGCATTTACCCAGTTATTATGTCCTGTAAGGGTGCGGACTAATTCTCCAGTATTAATATTCCACAGTTTTATGGTGCGATCGCGGCTAGCACTGACTAATGTTTGTCCATCTGGTGTAAAGATTACATCGCTAACAACATTAGAATGAGCTGCCAATTCACTGATTAATTTACCAGTACTCAAATTCCACAGCTTGATTACACCCTTATTATCACCACTAGCTAAGGTCTGTCCATCAGGACTAATGGCCAGAGTATAAATCAAGTTATCAAAACCTACTAGAGTGCCTAGAGGGCGCTGCTGTACCAAATCCCACAGACGAATTCCATCCAAAGCTCCACTGACGAGAACTTTACTATCAGGAGACACTGCTAAAGATAAGACGTTAGTGGTATGTCCGACAAAAGAGCGGCTAAATTTTAAATTTTTCAGGCTCCAGAGGTTAATTGTATTGTCATCACTACAGCTAGCGAGGGTTTGCCCATCTGGTGAAATCACTAAAGATTCTACGGCTGTTTTGTGTGCTTTGTTAATAGTCGCCAACTTTTTGCCGTTTGCTGGATTCCACAGGCGAATGATACCCTCGTTTTCTGCACCTCCACTCACAAGAATTCTGCCATCTGGACTGAAAGCGAGGGATTTAACGGTTCCGTTATGTCCTTTGAGTGTATAAAGTAGTTGAGCATTAGCAAAGTTAGTGTTAGCTGGGGGGAAGTTTGGCGTTACTTCTTCAATAGCAGCATGAGCTTGATGAATATAAAACCCTTCCCAGGTACTCACTGGAAGGGCAACAGCTGCCATAAATGCCAGGACAATATACGGCCGCAGAAAATTACCGCCACCTCTTCCCTCACTACTCACTCTTTTTCCTCACTTTTATAGATATAGTTAAACCCAATAAATTTTGCAGAGTTATTTCAGTCATAACTCTGCACATCCTAAAGAGGTGGTTTTTTCTTAGAAACGCTTAACATTGGTAAAGGCGCACTAGAAGAACGAGAGGGCAAATAATGTTGCACTACAGGCTCCTCTGGTAAAGGACGACGCTGCTGAAAACGCCACAACTTAAAGCCTAGCGCTATCCCTGCCGTTCCCAAACCAAAAGCAAACAACGACCAGCTATCATTCAATCCGCCAATCAGGGCATCCATAACACCCATCGTCATCAATACACTGATTAGTGGCTCTTTTCGGTAGGTTGACTTCAAAAAACGAGGTAATACAGCATTCATCACAGCTTGGTTGGTTCCAGTTCACCTTTTGTGTATATTTACCAAGAATACCTCACCCATAATTTGCCTTTCTCATTCAAGGCAGACACTAAGTTATGATTTTTTAGTAGGGGGGAGGAAATTTACTCATTAATCGCCTTGCACATATTAGTTGCAAGTCTACGATATTTCAATCGCTAATAGGTATTTCGATTCCTCTCTTGCTTACATTTTAGGGCAGTTATTTATGAATAAGTATAATTAATCTATCTAGGGCGAAGTACTCCGCTATTAATTATTGAAGTCAAAACCAACTGGTTGTTCCAGCTGGTTGAAACTCTTTTAATTACTAGCTTACAACTTCAAGATTGTGCTTGTTGATGGCACTACTTCAGACCCAGCCATAATAGCACCCCTTGATTGGTGACGTATTCAATCACCAGCATCAAACCAAAGCCAATCATTGCAGCTCGACCATTCAAGCGTTCGGCATATTCGTTAAAGCCAAACTTAGGCTCTTCTAGTTTAGGTGTAATTGTTGGTTGTGTTTGTGTCATTTTTTAAGAAACCTTATTTTTGGCAAAGGGGACTTGATATGAGACTTCTGGTAAAAGTCGTGAAAAGTGGGGATAAGCGGTAAAAGTTTAAGGAATAAACTCGTTCTTTTACCGTACACTTCGTAGCTTATGAGCTTGATTGCAATGCTGGAATGCCAAGATGACTTGATAAATTCAGCAAAAGCTTCCTAGTAGGGAGCTATACAAACGCTCTTTTAATAAATTGTTACTATTCTTTATATATTGTATAAATACTGGGGCAATAGTCAAGGGTAAGAGTTTGGGCTACTCAGATTGAATTAAGAAAGTTAGAACAGAGATTAGGTATCTCTAATCCAGCTATCTCTAATACGGAACTAGCAAGACGGAAGTAGCAAGCTTGAGATTGGAAGACTACAGTTAAACAAAAAAATTATCAGAGGCGATATATGGAAATCGGCGTTCCCAAGGAAAATAAGGATCAAGAGTTTCGGGTAGGGTTAAGTCCTTCTAGCGTGCGGGTGCTGCGAGAAAATGGTCATAGCATCTTCGTCGAGACGCAAGCAGGTAATGGTGCTGGATTCTCCGATGATGACTACAAAAGTGCTGGAGCCGAAATTGTCCCCACATTAGAAAAGGCTTGGAATCGGGAATTGGTTGTTAAAGTCAAAGAGCCGCTAACATCTGAGTATAAATTTTTGCAAAAAGGGCAGATATTATTTACTTATTTACACTTAGCAGCCGATCGCAAGTTGACAGAGCATTTAATTGATTGTGGCACTTGTGCGATCGCTTACGAAACTGTAGAACAACCAGGCGCTAACAGACTACCTTTGCTCACCCCGATGAGCGTGATTGCCGGTCGGCTAGCAGTACAATTTGGAGGCAGATTCTTAGAACGTCAACAAGGTGGTAGAGGTGTACTTTTGGGCGGTGTCCCTGGAGTTAAACCGGGCAAAGTAGTAATTTTAGGTGGCGGCGTTGTCGGTACAGAAGCAGCTAAAATTGCCGTAGGCATGGGTGCGATCGTGCAGATTTTAGATGTGAGTGTCGAGCGCTTATCTTACTTGGAAACCATCTTTGGCTCTAGAGTTGAATTACTTTACAGCAACTCTGCTCATATTGAAGCTGCTGTCAAAGAAGCCGATTTGCTCATCGGTGCAGTTTTAGTGTTAGGACGTAGAGCGCCAATATTAGTATCTCGCGAATTGGTCAAACAAATGCGTCCTGGTTCGGTAATAGTTGATGTAGCTGTTGACCAAGGCGGTTGTATAGAAACTTTACACCCAACATCGCACACAAATCCCGTATACATTGAAGAAGGTGTGGTGCATTATGGCGTTCCCAATATGCCAGGAGCAGTACCTTGGACAGCAACTCAGGCACTTAATAATAGTACATTACCTTATGTTGTCCAGTTGGCAAATTTGGGAATTTTGGCATTGGAGGTTAACCCAGCATTAGCTAAGGGTGTGAATGTGCAAAATCATCGCTTAGTGCATCCTGCTGTACAAGAGGTATTCCCTGATTTGGTAAATTAAGGTGTGCAAGGATTAGGCGATCGCTTATTTTAATGGTGGTAGCGATCGCCAATCAGACTAATTTTCTTACCAAATGCGCGGATGGGTAGATGTACAAAATGAGAAGGAGCGAAAAAGGCTGTACGCTACTTCTAGACAAGACTTTCAGGGTGATGGTACTTTCAAACCATCCGCGCAACTGAACCTTGAAATTGCAATTCAATAAAATCCCTATTAGGGATTGAAGCGAGTTTTTCAAGTCTTTACAATCAACTGCTAAAGTTACCGATGCTTCAGAGGGCGATCGCCTTTGAGAATGGAGGTATCAAATTTAACTTAGAGCAGTGATTAATAAACCGACTTTCAGGAAACACTAGCCAAACTTCCTCGCAACCGGACTGTAAATACTCCTGCGCTTTGAGAAATAATTCTTCAGCTAAATCGGTGGGTGAAACTATCTCAGCAATCAACGGGAAACTCTGTGGCAAAGTGGGAACATCACCAAACTCAGTTACCAACTCAGGCGTTAGATAAGCTACATCAAGACGACGACCCTTTTTATATGTACGACAAGGTACTTCAGTGTAAACTTTCCCACCTTGTTGATTGGAATTGATGTAACTTCTCCAGTAAAAGTAGATGTTGCCTTGAATTTCGCTATGTTTTAATGTCATCCCTGTTTTTTCTACTAGTTGCTCGTTTACCCACTCCATCCCCTCTGGGGGATTTGCCATGAAGTCTTCTAATGAGAGGATTTCGGGGACGATTACAACATCATTGTGTTTGGAAACTAACATTGTGAGCCTCCATTTTGGCTAGTTAAACATTCAAAATTCAAAAGAGTTACATAAGAAAATTTAAACCTAGCTGAAATAGTAGTATCCAAGCGATCGCATCACTTTTAGCAATCAGCAATATTACCCCAAGCTAGCGATCAAATCAACTTCTTAAAGCATTACCAAGCTACCTTCTGCTTCTTCCTCTAGTTCATAACCATTAGCCAATTTTTCAATTGCTTGGTCAATCATTGCCAAACCCTGATCTACTTTTTCAACTAAACTTAGCTGTCCTCGAAGTTCGGCAGCACCAACGAAACCCTTAGCATACCAAGTCATGTGCTTACGGGCTTGACGAACACCGCGATCGCCTTTATATTCCCACAAGGCTTGTAAATGATCTCTTGCACATTCCAAACGCTGAATTGGGGTTGGTGTCGGTAATATCTCCCCAGTTTTCAGGAAGCGATCGATTTCTCCCACCAAAAACGGATAACCCAAAGTCCCACGGGAACACATAACCCCATCAGCGCCAGTTTGTTCTAAACATTTCACTGCCGCTTCAACGGAAAAAATATCTCCGTTCGCAATCACTGGGATAGAAAGCACTTCTTTGACACGGGTAATCCATTCCCAACGCGCATTACCGTTGTACCCTTGGGCGCGGGTGCGTCCATGTACCGTAATCATTTTTGCCCCGGCATCTTCCATCCGCTTGGCAAAGTCGAGAATAGTAATTTCGTTGTCATTCCAGCCAATACGAGTTTTTACTGTCACAGGTACATCAACAGCTTTTACCACTTCCCGCACAATTGCTTCTGCTACTTCTGGTTGCCGCAATAATGAAGAACCGCCACCATTTTTAGTGATTTTATTAACCGGACAACCCATATTAATATCAACAGTATCAGCACCTTCGGCAACTGCCTTTATTGCTGCTTCTGCCAGGAAATCTGGACGGCAATCAAATAGTTGAATGCTAATTGGGCGTTCATTTGGATCTACCTCCATGATTTTGGGTAACTGCTTGACATAATGCAACCCTGTAGCATTCACCATTTCGGTATACATCATCGAATCTGGGGCATAGCGACGCACAAGACGGCGAAACACCATATCTGTCACTCCAGATAGAGGCGACTGGAGAACCCGACTTTTTACCTCAAAGGAGCCAATCTTTAAGGGTTGGGAGAGTCTAGCTTGAAGAATAGGAGAGAGCGAAATCATAGCAAAAATTAAAAATTATGGGAATGGGAAATAGTAAGAATATGTAGATAAATCCGCAATCAAGCATACAGCGAATTTTAAGTTATTGAGGTACGCAAGCTAAGTCTCAAAGCCAGGTATAAAGCCTGTTTTACTTCTGACTTCTGATTTCTGTTAGCGCAGCGGGGCGTAGCCCATTCAGAATTATGCTGTAATTGTAGGTTAGATATCCTGACTTGGAGACTGTTTTTGCATTTCTTGCTGAATCTCTTCTAGGCTCAAACCTAACTCTTTCGCAGTTTCTTCAAAACTCAATCCCAATCTCAACAACAAAGGTATCATTCTAAACTTTTCTTCACGCGCTCCTTCTTGCTTGCCTTCTTGCTTGCCTTCTTGATAAACTCGTGTTTGTTTCAAATCACTTAACCCAAACATACCTTCAATCTCCTGTCGACTCATCATCGGAAACTTATAGACTAATATTGTCTCTATCAATTCTAGTAACTGCCGCCGTTGTGGTTCGATGTTGATTTCTTGCTGGGTTCTGTCTATTAACTGCCTAGCAGATGTAATTGCTGTCTCTTCTTCATCAACCACTAATTTCATCGTAGCAATTCCAACTGGCAATGATGCAGTTTCACCTAATTCATTAAGATAAATGCGACTGATGCGCTGGCTAGCGAAAAATTCACTGTAATTCTTGATATCTGCTGTATCTAAACTGCGATTGGGATAGATAACTACTCCTCGCCAAGAATTTTTCGGTTTATTTTGGCGTAAGTATAAAGAAATTTCTGAAAATAGGCGTGAATAAATTTCGGTATCGGTTTGAAACTGGACTTCAACAAAATAAATCGGATTTTCTTCCCCTTGTGTTGGGAGAAAAACACCATCTATACGGAATGCCGTTTGCTTGATTTCAATTGAGGAGAATTGATAAGTCTCTGCCGTTTGGGGTGGATTGCCAATTAATTCAAAAAAGATCCCAGGAAGTTCTTGAAAAAGACGATAAAAAATGCTGTCAGTTTTCACACTTGATGTATTGCGGTGATTTAATCCGTTAGATTTTACCGTGAAATACTACTGTTGACATCCTCCCCGCCGTAAACGGTTGGGGATTCCTAAGACTCACGACTTAGGTTTCTGTTTCTTACCATTGCTGGTTTTTCGCAACTGCCTTTTAGACTCAAGTCTATCGGGTCTTATGTTCGCTCCACAGACTGAAACTGCGAGTCCCGCAGCCAAAATATTCTTACTAGCGTTGATATCTCTGTCGTGGTGTGTCCCACAGTTAGGGCAATTCCACTCTCTGATAAACAGATCCAGTTTATCAACAATGTGTCCGCAGTTGCCACAGCGTTTTGAACTAGGAAACCATCGGTCAATCTTGACGAAGTTACGACCGTACCAATCGCACTTGTACTCTAGTTGTCTAACTAGCTCACCCCAGCTAGCATCACTAATTGAGAGAGCGAGTTTTTTGTTTTTGACCATATTCTTCACAGACAAATCTTCGACTGCAATCAATTGGTTTTCTCGAACCAGTCGGGTTGTCAACTTGTGAAGAAAATCATTACGAGCATCACTAATTTCTGCATGAACCTTAGCGACTTTGAGCCTTGCTTTCTGGCGATTGTTTGACCCTTTCTGCTTACGACTCAAAGCAATTTGAGCTTTACGCAATTTCGCTTTTTTTGCTTTAAATCCCCTGGGATTAGCAATCTTCTCACCTGAACTCAAAGCAACCAAACTTGTAATACCTAAGTCAACGCCAACTTGATTAGAAGATTCAGGCAATCTTTCAATCTCGACATCTACCAACATTGAAACAGTCCAGCGTCCAGAGGGTGAAAGTTTTACCGTAATTGTGGATGGTTCAACGCCGAGTGGCAACTGCCTACTCCAACGAATAGCTAAAGCTTGTGAACTTTTAGCAAGAAATATTTGCCCATCTTTAAATCTAAAGGCTGCTTTGGTAAATTCAGCATTGCCACCATGATGCTTTTTCTTAAAGTTTGGGTATTTAGCCCGACCTGCAAAGAAATTGCTAAATGCTGTTTGCAAATGTCGCAAGCCTTGCTGCAATGGCACACTGCTAACATCATTAAGAAATTGCAAGTCTTCTTGCTTTTTCCAATTAGTAAGCATTGAATTCGATTCAATGTACCCAACTCGTTCTTGATGCTCATACCATGCCTGCGTTCTTGCAGCGAGGGCACGGTTGTAGACTAAACGAGTACATCCCATCGTTCGCCTGAGCAAGACTTCCTGCTCAGGCGTTGGATAGAATCGGTATTTGAAAGCTTTTTGTGTCATCCTTACATCTATATCAAATATTCTGTAAAAAACACAAATTAATTAAAGCCGTGCTAGAAGCACGGGGTTTTAAACCCATTTTTCACAATAAAATTAGTAAGCCGACTGCAAGAAGCAATCGGCATAACAAATTCATGATAATTTAGTTGCAATTTAGCCGTGAGTTGCACCTTGAGGAGGACGCGAGACAACTTTTTTAGCTAAACCCAAAGTCTGCAACACTAAGATACTCCACCAAGTAACATCAATTTCCCACCAAGACAACCCAGATTTCGCCATGTGGGGATAAGTATGATGGTTGTTGTGCCAGCCTTCTCCATAAGTGACGAGAGATACCCACCAAAGATTACGAGCGCCATCATTAGCATCAAAGGTGCGATAACCCCATAGGTGTGATGCTGAGTTTACAAACCATGTTGAGTGCCAAAGCAAGACACATCTGAGAAACACTCCGTAGAATACAAAAGACCATCCTCCTAGAGCATAAAGCAGCAGCCCAAAGGGTATTTGCAATAGCAAGAAGTAGCGATCTAGCCAACAATAAAAGGGTTGTTTGGCTAAGTCAGGGGCATATTTTTTATAGGTGTCATAGTCAAAAAATTCTGGACGTGGGTAAAAAATCCACAATATATGGCTCCACCAAAATCCTCTTTGAGCAGAATAGGGGTCTAAATTGATATCTTCTGTGTGGGCGTGATGCTGGCGATGTCCACCTACCCAAAAAATTGGCCCCCCTTGTAAAGCCAACGCTCCAATGAGGGCGATCGCATACTCTAACCACTTAGGAACCTGAAAACTTTTATGGCTCAGTAGTCGATGATATCCCAGGCAAATACCAATACTCCCGAATAACCAGTGGAGAAACACTAGCAAACCTAATGCTGGCCAGGAGAAAAACCAAGGAGCCAGAAGTGCTAAAGCATGAAATGTAGCAAAAAATACTACATTTGTCCAACTGAGTTGAGGTGAGTTGCCTCTCTCAGGAGCGATCGCCCCAAAATTTGCGGTCATAAAAATTCCTGTTGATGGATGATGCAGTGATTTACTTTTTATTGGGCATAATCCCACTAAGGATTTATCCACCCTGTCACTAGTTAGTTACAGTAGAGTAAAGCAAGTATCACTTACATTTGTTATGCTAGCAGAACTCTGATACCCCCTGCAAGTGCCACTTGCATTTTTCTATGTCATCTCAACTCATTTCTACTCGTCAACGCTTGATTCAAGCTGCACTTGAGTTGTTTTCTGCTCAGGGAGTTAGCGCTACCACAACCCGCCAAATTGCTGAAAAAGCCGAAGTCAACGAAGTGACTCTATTTCGGAATTTTGGCAATAAACATGGGCTGCTTTTGGCTGTGCTGGAAGAGTCCGCAGCCTTCAAGGATTTAGGTGAGTCGCTGGTGCGACGGGCAACACCTCCCGGCAATGTTTACCAAGCTCTTAAAGATTATGCAAGTGACACTTTACATACATTAGAACGAGTGCCAGAGTTCGTCCGGTCTGTGGTAGGTGAAGCCGACCAATTCCCGGCAGAAAATCGCCGCGCACTAGGCAGGGGAGTAACAGAGGCAAACCGTTATGTAGCTCAGTATTTAGCTACTGTAATCCAGCAAGGACACCTAAACACCTACTTACCGGCAGAAAAATTAGCCAGTTTACTAAATGGGATGATCTTGGGATATGCCGTAATTGAGTTCACCAGCGAATTTCACGAACTTTGGGAGGATAGGGATGATTTTCTGGAAAATTTGGTGGAATTGTTTTTACATGGAGCCATGTCATCTTCAGCAGAATCGATAATAAACTCTTCACAAGGAGGGTTACTTACCACAGAAGTAGCTGATTTGCCTGCTACTTTAGTTCACGAAATTTTGCAACAAGCTAGGAAATTTGGAATACGAGATCATGCCTTGGCTTATGTGTTATTTGGGGCTGGGTTATCCGCTACAGAAATAATTAGTTTGGAGCGATCGCAGCAAATCTACGATACTCAAGGGCACTTCCTACAAATCACAATTCCCGGATTTATCCGTCAAGTGCCTGTGAATCAGTGGATTTTGGGCAAACGCTACGGCTCTTTTACCAATAATCCTTTAATCAAATGGCTGAAAAGTCGTAAAGATACTCAAACAGCGATGTTTCTGAATGAAACAGGTACACCCATCTCAGAATCAGAACTTGAGACACGTTGGCAAGTATGGAGTGAAGGGCTATTAACTCCCCAAGGACAAACGCCAGCGATCGCCCAAGCACAACAAACCTGGCGCGTAGAAATGTTGATGCGGGGAATTACCTTGGAAAACCTGAGTATTTTTACAGCTTGCGATCGCGCCCAGTTACAACCCTATGTCCGCCGAGCCAAAGAAAAAGCCGCCCTAGAGCAAGCAACCCGTTTGGATCATAAACCAGGGTAGGGAGTGGGGAGATAAGGAGTATCAGGTGGCGTTCTCCGACGCAGAGCCAGTGACCAAATAATTCGTAATTCGTAATTCGTAATTCGTAATTAAGAATTCATTAGCATGATGCAGTTAAACGATTAAGGTAAAACAACAGAGGTTTCTTTACCATTGTTGTTTGCACCATTCAAGATTGTAGCTGTACTCTCAGATGGGGATTGGGTGTTGCTCGAACGGCGTGATAATTTCTTGCGTGGCTTGCCTCCCGCCTGGATATATTGCAAACTGTCTTTGCCATAATGGGTTGCTACACTCATTAACATCTTTTCAGAGTAGCTGCGCAATTCTTCTTCAATTAGAGAGAGGCGACCTGCCATTTCATCTATGCTAGAGAGTGAAGTGTTGTAGGTAGATAGTTGGGTTTGCAAGGTTTGGATGCGGCTGTCGTAGTCTGTCAAACTTAATCCGTTGCCAAATTCTAGCGTCGGGCTAATTGATCGCATTCCTGCAATTCGACGGAGAGCGTTTTCTAGAGTCGGTGAACTGCGTTTTAGTCGTGCCATAAAATGCGCTCCTGAAGGAAGTTATAGGATTACTGCATGTACTTTAGCCAATGCAACAATAAACTTCTCTGAGAGATAATTCGGAAAAATTAAAGCAAATTAAGATCGACCTAATTATTTTTAGTTGATTGTACTGAGGTTTTTATTAAAATTGTCAAAAAAATAACATCAAATAAGCAACAGGTACCTCAAAGTCGTTTTGAGGTACTTCAAAGTCGTTTTGAGGTACTTCAAAGTCGTTTTGAGGTACTTCAAAGTCGTGTTGAGGTACTTCAAAGTCGTGTTGAGGTACTTCAAAGTCGTTTTGAGGTACTTCAAAGTCGTTTTGAGGTACTTCAAAGTCGTTTTGAGGTACTTCAAAGTCGTTTTGAGGTACTTTGAAATCGTTTTGAGGTATTAAATGATGGGTTTCCTTAGCTCAACTTAACTTATGGCAAAGGCGATCGCGCACAAAAGTATCATAAATATAATTCAACTATTTAATCCAGTCAGAACTCAAATCCCAACTTATGATCCTAAGTTGGGAAAATACTCAAGGTTAGTGACGCTGCTCACAACCACGAGAAAATAATACTTTTCGCCCCCCATTACACGTAATGGCTCATACGTGTAATGCTGCACTACTAGATGATTTATAATTTTTTTCCTACACTGCTTTTAAGTGTAATTATCGCGCAAGAATTTCAGATTTTTACGGCAAATGGCTGTACTGGGATGATCTACTCCTAAGCTAAGTTCAGCAATTTCTAATGCTTTTTTATACAGTGTTTCGGCTTCGCTATACCGTCCTTGGTCAGAGTAGAGTCCTGCCAGGTTGTTGTAACTGGTGGAGATAGAGGGATGCTCTTCTCCCAGCAGCCGTTGCTGGATATCTAATGCTTTTTTCAACAGTGGTTCGGCTTCGCTATACCGTCCTTGGTCACTGTAGAGTAATGCCAGGTTGTTGTAACTGGTGGAGATAGAGGGATGCTCTTCTCCCAGCAGCCGTTGCTGGATATCTAATGCTTTTTTCAACAGTGGTTCGGCTTCGCTATACCGTCCTTGGTCACTGTAGAGTCCTGCCAGGTTGTTGTAACTGGTGGCGATATAGGGGTGCTCTTCTCCCAGCAGCCGTTGTCGAAGTTCTAATGCTTTTTTGAAAAGTGTTTCGGCTTCGCTATACCGTCCTTGGGAATAGTAGAGTAATGCCAGGTCGTTGTAACTGGTGGCGATATGGGGGTGCTCTTCTCCCAGCAGCGGTTGGTAGGTTTCTAATGCTTTTTTATACAGTGCTTCGGCTTCGCTATACCGTCCTTGGTTAGTGTAGAGTAATGCCAGGTTGTTGTAAATGGTGGCGACATCGGGATGCTCTTCTCCCAGCAGCCGTTGCCGGAGTTCTAATGTTTTTTTCAAAAGTGTTTCGGCTCCGCTGTACCGTCCTTGGGAATAGTAGAGTAATGCCAGGTTTTCGTAACTGTTGACCTTCTTTAATTGCCTCTGAAAAAAATAAAGAGACAATCACTGCTGCCGTTAAAGGTTCTACCATCAGCTTGCACTTAAATTTAGTATTAACACTGTAATATACAGCCTAACTGCATAATATTTCGGATTTTTAGGTGTATTTATAAAACTACCAGTGTTTAAGGGGTAAACAGGGTAGTGCAGCATTACACCTTTGGGCTATAAGGTGGAACACATCCCTAGAACGGTTTACATTTCGTCGGTTCGCACAGCGAGCTTATCGAAAATAACCCGCCATCATAGATTAATGGGGGTAAGGGGCAAGTCTAATAGGGCAATCACTTTCTCAGTAATTGGTAAAACGGAAAAAACTGAGCCTGCTGTATTCAGACGCAAGTTGCCAAATCAGCGCAGATATAAGGGTGTGCGATCGCTCCTTTGATGAAACAGCGATTGCCTCTTCCACATTAGAAAAGCGATCGCTCATCTCAAGTAGATCAATATTCATTTTGAGGTGCTTTTCTCGCTAATTCCATATCTTTTGTCCCATGCCCAGTGCCCTTCAGGAGTGCTGAGTGGGGAATCTCACTTCTTTACTCAGCACTCGCAACTGAAAACGTGCTAAACGCTCCGCTGACGCTAACGGAACTGTTTTGCCCCATGCCCAATTAATTCAACGGCTCCATAATGACTCTTAAACCTTTACTAGAGAGTGTTTTGAGCATTTCTTTAGCATTATATTCACTACTAAATACTCCTGCTTGCATAACTCTTTGACCTTGCCAAACTGTGGGAAACGCACCAGGAGCAAGGAATTTTACTAAATCTCGATCCTTATCAGTTGCAAGTGGCACTACTACGCGATAACGTATACCAAATTGTGTTGCAGAGTTACTACTATAGGGAATACTTGCAGAACTTGTTTGCAGATTGCGAGTATTAACAATGGGGATATTGCGATTGGGAAGTGGTAAAAGTTCTGAAGCACCGGAAGCAGCAGTTTCTAATATTGGTAATGGTTGCTGTGTTTGATTCTTCATACTTGAAACTGGTGGCTGTGCAACTGAATTGGATGGGGACTCAGGGGCAGTAAACTCAATGGTATTAGGATCGATCCGCACGTAATTTAACTGTGGTGTATCAAGTGGCTGTGCGTTAGTTGGTATTTGTCTACCTGACAAGCTGCTAGGAGTAGGAAATCCGGCGACTTTAGAAGTAGGTGGTTGTTTGGATATAGGCGGGGAAGGCGGTACATTATTGGCAGGCATTAATGGCAGCCGTTGACTGTTTAATTGTGTAGAAACAGGATTATTTGCTGAAATGCTGTTGCTGGTTTGCCCATTAGTAGTTTCAGAGATTTCGGGAGCCGAAAAGGTGATTTCTCCAGTTGATGGTATTTGTCGTAATACGTTGTTGGGAACTGGTTGAGAATTTTGGGTTGCTAGTGCTGTTGTACCATTAATATCTACCTTGCCAGTGATGCGATCGCTCACAAGGTTGTTACCAGCAGCAGAAATCACTTGTTTAGCAGCACTGGCGTTAATGTCGTGGCGGGCATTATTTTGAAATGTATTACCCCCAGGTTCGGATGCACTACCCAAATCTGGCATTGCTTGAGCGATCGCAACTAAACCATCTTCTTTATTATCTTGAATAATATTGTTACGTAAAATCGGGCGAGCATTTGCTTGTACGACAATTCCCGATCTATTGTTCTGAATTTGATTGCCTATAATTACAGGAGCGGCATTTTGGGCAATATTAATCCCAAAACCCGTTTGGTGAAAGACATTTTCCCTCACTTGGGGACTGGAGTTACCAGCAATTGTGATGCCATTGGCTCCATTGCGATCGAAGTAATTCTTACTAATAGTGGGTGCAGCATTACCACAGACAGAAATCCCATCTTGAGTATTGCCAGTAAAAGTATTTTCTGCGACTACCGGATTGCTAGATTCAATCCATAAACCGTAACCACGGCGATTAGGGTTCGTCACCGTTACCCCAGTGAGCAAGACTTGGTTTGCTCCAACAATTGTGACATTTTGACCGGCAAAGCTCCGACTGAGGTAATCACCGCCTCCCTGAATGATAATGTCTTTACCTTGATTGCTGGGGTTGCCTTGAATTGAGATACCCGGTTTCAGTATTAAGGGAAATTCCTCTCCTGTCTCGGCGCTATAAGTGCCAGTGGAAAGCATAATTACAGTATTGGCATTAGCTAATCGCAGCGCTTGGGTAATCGTCTTTACAGGAGCGGATTCGCTGCCATTGCCTGCCTTGTCATCTCCAACACCAGGATTGACAAATAGCACATTAGCCTGAGAAGGTGTTTTCTGATTCAGAGGCGTTGAATCTGGTGTCGATGGAATTTGAGCGATGCCTTTGGCGGGCTTTCCTACGGAACGCTCCGCGAACGCTAACGCACTATCCAGGCTTATACCCAAGAACGCTATACTTGCCGCCCCCATACCTACAGTAAAAGATAATACTGAAAAACTAAAAAATAAAAGCCTTGCTGATTTCAGAAACTTCAGCTTTGCAAACAAAACATCTACTCTACGGTACTCAGGAAACACACGAGGGAGAATCATATTTAACACGGCTCCTTATAAGTAATCATAAATTCTTATACTCTCTAGAGAGTATTATGTCGATAATATTACCCATATATTGAGCAATTGGCGATATTTAATACATAGTAATAAATGATATTGGACATCTCCAGAAATTAATTGTGCGTTGCCCAAAATGATTGGTAGGTACAATTCATGAATTGTGCCTACGTCATTTTCACTCTTATATCTATTTAGATATAAGAGTGAAATTAAATATGCTTTATCCAAAACCCTTGTAGAGACCTAACGCTGCTAGTATTTACATTGTTTTCACTAATATATTTCTTGTGAATTTTCTGGTGTATTCCCTTTTGCCAATCCTTTGTAAGCTTGTTGTCTACCGTAAAATACTTGACTAAACTTAGCGCGAAACTGTAGCCTCAAACTACCCTTATCACTGTCTATAGGAACATGGGATAATCTACCGTAACCCTCACTACTACGTTATTTTGCGTAGATTCCGCAAAAATTAGTAAAAAAAAAGCAAATTAATTAACTTATGGTTACTAGGACTTATGATAATTCACACTTCGATGAAAGCACTAACGGGGTTGTTGTAATGGTCGAGCCATACAGCCAAAAAGAGCAAATACAGCAAGTTGTTTACCGCATTTTAGATGCCAATTTAGACCGCGCTCGTGAGGGCTTGCGAATCATTGAGGAATGGTGTCGGTTTGGGTTGAATAATGCCCAGTTGGCTCTTGAATGCAAGCGGCTGCGACAAGAGGTAGCCAAGTGGCATACCTCAGAATTGCGGGCGGCGCGAGATACACCAGGCGATCTTGGGACTGAGTTAACTCATCCTCAAGAAGAACAACGAGCTAGTATAAAATCGGTCTTGCAAGCTAACTTTTGCCGGATAGAAGAAGCATTACGGGTGTTGGAAGAATACAGCAAGCTTTACCAGCCAAATATGGCTAAGGCTTGTAAGCAGATGCGCTATCAGGTTTATACCCTAGAAAGTAGTTTAATGGGTCATCAGCGCCATCAATTGTTGTGGCGATCGCATTTGTATCTTGTTACTTCCCCTAGTGAAAATTTGTTGAGCAATGTCGAGGCTGCACTCAAAGGTGGATTAACGCTTTTACAGT
The DNA here is from genome assembly GCF_002246015.1 of Nostoc sp. 'Peltigera membranacea cyanobiont' 210A. Classification (GTDB taxonomy): domain Bacteria; phylum Cyanobacteriota; class Cyanobacteriia; order Cyanobacteriales; family Nostocaceae; genus Nostoc. The sequence continues at coordinate 202,196 of NZ_NOLJ01000004.1, read as the reverse complement.
ACCGCGATAAAACCGCCGATGATTCTTTGCGTCTAGAACAAGCGAGAAAATTACGCCAGTTATGCCACATCTACGGCGCTTTGTTTATTGTTAACGATCGCGTGGATGTAGCTTTAGCTGTCGATGCCGATGGGGTGCATCTGGGACAACAAGATATGCCTATTGCTGTTGCTCGGCAATTACTGGGTTCGCAACGTCTGATAGGGCTTTCTACCACAAATAAAGAAGAAATGCAAGCAGCAATTGCTGAAGGTGTAGATTATATTGGCGTGGGGCCAGTTTATGAAACTCCCACGAAAGTAGGTAAAGCAGCAACAGGGCTAGAATATGTCAGCTATGCAGCCAAAAATTGCTCAATTCCCTGGTTTGCGATTGGGGGAATAGATGCCAATAATATCAATGATGCGATCGATGCGGGAGCCGAACGTGTAGCTGTGGTGCGATCGCTCATGCAAGCCGAACAGCCTACCCTCGTGACACAATATTTGCTCTCCCAACTCAATCGCATTAAACCAGAACTTTAAAAGAGTCATTTGTCACTTGTACTGAGCGAAGCCGAAGTATTTGTCATTAGCCCGAAGTGAGTAACCAATACCGCATTCCCCAGTCCCCATTCCCCACATTTATGTCTAACGAGATTACGATTCAGGTAAATGGGGAAACCCATAGCTGTTCATTTCAAACTTCTTTACCCGACTTACTCCAACAGTTGGGTTTTAACCCCCGCTTGGTGGCTGTGGAGTATAACGGTGAAATTTTACACCGCCAGTTTTGGCCACAAACAAAAGTGCAGCCAGGCGATCGCTTAGAAGTGGTAACTATTGTTGGTGGTGGCTAGTTGATTTGAGTCAGCAAGCCCAAATCCTTGAGGCTACGTCGTGTAATCTCAATGCGAGCGGGTGCATCTTCCGATTTTTGCATATCAAGGGTTGTCGCGAAAAAATAGACGTTTTTGTTTTGCTCTAAATAACCCACAAACCAACCAATGTTTGGTTTAGTACTCGTTAACCATCCCGTTTTTCCTCGCAGTGTGTAGTCTGGAGTTTGTTCGCGTACCATAATATCTTTGACAAGATTTATTGTCCGTTGCGAGAAAGGCAAATCGCCTTGATATAACCGTTGCAAAAACTTAATTTGCTCTTTGGGTGTAATTTGCAAAGGCTGCTGTAGCCAAAAATGATCGATGTCTGCGACAGTGCCAATCTGACGGTTCCCGTAGCCTACTTTATTAATAAATTGCTGCATCCGTTCATATCCAGCCCTACGCGCCAATACTTGATAGAACCAAACAGTTGAATCCTTAAAGGCTTGACGCAAATTTGTATCATGATTCCAGGCATCAATCTCTCGATGAATTCCATCCCAAGTGAGAACTGCCACATCATCAGGAACTACACCTGTTTCTAATGCCACCAGCGCGTTAAAAATTTTGAATGTTGAAGCTGGAGCAATTGCGGTTGCATTACGTTGAGGATTGTGTTCATAGATGCGGTTATTTTTTGAGTCGTAAATCAAGATAGAGCCTTCACGTCCAAATTCTTGAAAGTGTCGCCCGAAATTTGGTGCTTTAACAGCGGGACGTTCAGATGAAGTTGAAGCAGGTTGAGCCACAACATACATTGCCCCAAAGGTAATCACACTTACAACAGCAAGACATCCAATTACTGTAAATACAAAAGATTGAATTCGGCGCTTTGCGTAACACCGAAGGAATTGCTCTATGTTAAACCAGATATTTTTCATTGCACATTTAATTACATCACAAACGAGATTTTACACTTTAATTTTGCTCTTTTGTGAAGTAATTTGTTAAAGCTTATGCAGAAATATGACTTATAGTAAATTGCCCTTTTTGGTATTTTTTGAATTTTATGATTCAATCCGGTTTAGTTAATAAAATTATTTCACAAAATTGCGTTTTTCCCCTCTGATTTATAAAGCGATCGATGAAGGGTTCTACGCTTGGCTAATTCTTTACCTTTACGACCGAGTTGCTCGCGTAGTTGTTGGTCTTTGCACAACCGATTGAAAGCTTGAAAAACTTCATAACCAGAATTGGGATTAACCAGTATCCCATTTTCTTCATGCTGAACTGTATCTAGAACACCGCCTAAACGAGGGGCAATTATAGGCTTACCGAAGTAACTTGCTTCTAAATAAGCCATACCAAAACCCTCCATATTATTAGGTTTAGTATCCGATAAAGTCAGCATAGCAAATATCTCACAAGCTGTATAATAACCTGCTAATTCTCGCTCTGGTACATATCCGGCAAAGTGGACGCGCTTATCAACTCGCAAACGATGCGCCAGAGATTTCAGTTCCGACTCACTTGGCCCTTGCCCGCAGAGTATATAGTGGACATCAACCCCAAAAGTTAGCAGGATTGGGATATTATCAATTACTCGGTCGAAACCTTTATGTTTTGCTAGTCTGCCGATGGAGAGAATAACGATTGCTGAATCAGGAATGTTGTATGCCTGACGCACGCGAACCCGTAAATCATCAAGACTACTGGGACTGGCTACATTATTACCAAATTTTTCTGGTCTGATTACGGGGTTAATGACGTGGGTAGGAGTATCTAATCGGAAAGCAGCTCTTAGGTAGTCTCTTGTATAAGAACTATTACAAACAATACCTTCGGCGCGTTTGAGTGTTAATTTAAATAGCGATCGCAGCACGGGATTGTGTAAAGTACAAAGAAGATCGTTGCCGTGTAGATAGATAAAAAAGCGAATAGGTAACAAATAGCTCAATAGCAACAGTGAAGGAAAATCATAGCCGTGGCCCCACTCTATATAACGATAGTGATAGCGAAAATAGAGTTTAATTGCTAGGACAAATGAGCAGACGATATTGACCAAAGGCTTCAGGATATTTCCCACATAGCCGCTACGCCAGCATCTAGGATAATACCAGCGATACACAGGAAACTGTTGACCTTCATCAAATACTCGATCTCCTGAGCAACTAGCTGCCAGCACAATTACTCGTTCTGGATCTTGAAGACAGCGATTGTAGATATATTCCCCAATTACAGCTTCTTTCGGCATGAAAATCCGGGATATAACTAGGATATCTGGGTATGCAGCTTTGTCTCTGATTTCGGCTGTTAGTTGAGAAATATGTTCCATAATAAAGTTGATGACTATATTTCAAATAGTTTTTAATATTTACAATTAGGATTACTTTCAAAGCCATCACTATTATTTTATTTCTTTTAAAACAAATTTGGTAGACAAATTTGAAGCCTATTTTAGAAGATTAGGCAGGAAGATTGTTTTTTTATTGTGTTGATTTTATTTTTGTTGCAAATCTCTCATTATTTGAGAGTTTCTGTGCATAGTGAACAAAAAATCAAAGGTAACACTTGTAGCGAAATTGCTCAGTGAACAACTACTGCGAAAATTCCGAAATTTAGCTACGTTCAGCGGTGAGTTGTTTACCTGTATAATTCAAAACTGTAGACTGTAGTCTGAAACTTCTACTCCAAGGCATAGCAAACTATTGCCCGTAGACATAGCCCGCACTTCGGCTGCGCTCAGTGACCGTCGTAGACATCGCAATTTCTGTGAGGATAAACATGTCTTCAGGTACGGTTCCCCAGTCGAGAAATCCCCCCTGCGATCGCTACTTACCCAAGATAAGACGCGGTAAATTGAATATGTAGCCTCTAAAAGTGAATGCTACAAAGTTGCTTGTTACGGCCTAGCGTTAGCGACATCCTGCAACACTCCTCCCAGAATAGGGAGAAATCATAATTAATAATTCCGTTTTTCAAGCGATTGTCTTATGCGTAAAAAACTACAACAAACCATCAAACCGCTGTTAAAAACCTTCTTAGCCCTAAGCTTGGTGTTAGCTTTGGCTCTTGGTCACGCTGATGGCGCATTAGCAGCCCGCAGTGGGGGTCGTATCGGTGGTGGCTCCTTTAGAGCGCCTTCTAGCCGCACCTATACACCACGCACTTATGCACCTCCTGGTGGGGGCGGATACTATCCTGGTGGTGGTTTTGGTGGTGGCTTTGGCTTTCCCTTCATAGTTCCCTTCTGGGGTATTGGAGGAGGATTTGGTGGTATATTTACCATCTTAATTTTCTTGGCGATCGCTAATTTCTTATTGCAAACTTTCCGCCGCGTCTCTAGCGGTGAAACTCCAGAAGCAGATTACAGCAGTAACTCTCCTGTTTCTGTAACTCGTTTGCAAGTAGGTTTGTTAGCTCAAGCCCGTGAATTGCAAAATGAACTCAACCACATTGCTGAAACTGCTGATACTAACACCCCAGAAGGCAGAGCAGAAATTCTCCAAGAAGCAAGCCTAGCTTTACTCCGCCATCCCGAATACTTTGTATATGCAGGTGGTGGCACTCAACAAGCCAGCTTGAATTCAGCTGAAGGTCAGTTTAATCGGCTTTCACTGGCAGAACGCAGCAAGTTTAGCGAAGAAACTCTTTCTAATGTCAACAACCAGCTCAAAGCAGCCCTTGCTAAAGATGCTTTACCTCCAGCTGGTGAACTCGACAACCCCACCCGCCTATTTACCGAAGGCCCTGGTGAATACATTATCGTCACCTTGCTGGCGGCGACACTAGGTAAGTTTGAAATCCCCACAGCGATTAATAGTGCTGACGATTTGCGTCAAGCTTTGCGGCAAATTGGTAGTATCCCTAGCGAGAAGCTTCTAGCAATTGAAGTTCTTTGGACTCCTCAAGCTGAAAATGATACCCTCACATCTGATGATGTGTTAGCAAATTATCCTGATTTGAGACTTGTTTAATCTCTGATAAATTTTGCGCTTGAGCGTTAAGAAAAACTTTGCATCTTGGTGCAACGAATAAGTTTCCCTTAAGAACAATAACTAGAAAACCGCTTGTCAATGACAAGCGGTTTTTTGTAGAGTTTATATCCCAAATAATTAGTTATGATTTCCACAGTCATTTCACCCCCAATACTTTTCGGATAAACCCAACAATCTCTGTTTTCGTCTGGGGAAAAGTTAAAGGGAAAGGGGTAAAGGTAAATTCAAACCCTTAACCTTTCCCCTTTCCCCCAAAACCCGAAAAGTATTGATTTCACCCCACCTTGCCCTAAGAGTTTGCAAAGAGGCAATTAAAGGGTGGGGTTCTTAGAGGTGAATAAGTAATTAAGCGGACATAATAGATATATTTAAGTATGATTTTAGAAACATTTTGGTAGTATTATCAAAATGAATTATACGCAAAGTGTTATCTTATGCCTAGTGTTGAAGCCGACGAAAACCGAGAGCATCGCATTAAAACAGAGATTATTGTAGATGCTGAAGACAAAGAAGACCGGGCTATGGGTTGGTACTACTACCTCGAAGAGGTTCTGAATTTTCCCTTTTTGGCTACATGGACTAAGAAGGGACGCAAATCAGGTGCTGTCGAGGAGAAACAAGTCGAAGTACTGGGAATGGCCCCAGATGATGAGTGTTTAAAAGATATGTTTGTAGAGGTTGCTTATATTAATGGTAAGGATGATGATGTATATTCTGCAAAATTATCTGAAGTAGTAGCCATTGATGCTGACAGTGAAACTCAAGAAGCGATCGCAGACTGGCTCTATTGGATTGCTAGAGGTTATAAGTTTTGAAGAAGAATGCAGAATTCAGAATCAAAGTGGCAAACTTAAACCTATTTTCAGCCTTTGCCTGAGCGCTTGTCTAAGTCCGCCAGTCATAAAGAATTCACTTCTGTTAGCGGATAGCTAAGGTTTAGCCCATTCTGGCTACTGACTGCTGAATTCTGTTTTTCGGTTTTTTCGATGACAGATTTATAGGGCTTCTCGGTTGTATACCATAACCTTAGTAGCGCCTAGAGTAGCATATTTCATTCTTAACTAAATATGGCATAAGTAGCTTTTCCCTGGCGTTTAGCTTGGTACATAGCAATATCAGCATCCCGCAGCAGAGTTGTCGGCTCCTCATAACTACTAAAATTCCAAGTAATACCAATGCTCGCTGTAGTAGATAATTGATATCCATTGAGATTCACTGGCAATCGTAAAGAGTCTTGAATACGTTTGGCAACATTGGTAGCGTCGGTAATGTCTTTAATATCCTCCAAAAGAACAGTAAACTCATCACCACCAAATCGTGCTAGAGTATCGCCACTGCGTAAGCATGACTCTAAACGTCTAGCGATCGCTACTAAAAAATCATCCCCTATTCCATGCCCAAAGCGATCGTTAATCTCTTTGAAGCCATCTAAATCCAAAAATAAAACTGCAAAATAATAATCGCTTCTGCGTTTGCTACGTTCAATAGTTTGTCTGAGCCGATCTAAAAATAAAACACGATTCGGTAATTCTGTTAGCCCATCATAAAACGCATTGCGGATCAGTTGTGCCTCTGTCTGCTTACGTTTAGTAATGTCTTGAAAAACTAAAACCGCGCCAGTAATATTGCCATCTCGATCGCGGATAGGTGCAACATTATCCCCAATCGCTATTTCTTTGCCATCTTTGGTAATTAATGTACAGTTTTCTGGTAAATTGAAAATTTCACCTGCTTCGATTGCATAAGTGGCTAAATTTTCAATTTTTTCTCCTACATCTTTATTAACTAAGTTAACGATTTCTATCAAATCTTTCCCCAACGCTTCACTTTGCTTCCAACCAGTGATTAGTTCTGCTATGGGATTCATCATTTCAATACAACCATTTGCATAGGTAACAATCACTGCACAACCCATACTATTAATAATTGTCATCAACCTCTGTTTTTCTTCGTATAATATTTTTTTGCTCTGATGTTTGTACAGGGTCATTTCAATCACAAAATGTAAGTCACTTTCAATAAATGATTTGGCTATGTAACTAAAAGGCTCACTTAGCTGATTTTTATGTAATGTTTTATATTCCGAATACTCCGTTAGATATACTACAGGCACATGAAAGTTATTCTGAATAATGTCAGCTACGTGGAGACCGTCTATTTCAGCTAGACAGATATCAATTAATACTAAATGTGGATGAGTTTCTGCTACCTTTTTTATTACCTCTTCACCAGATTCAGTTATTTCTGATACTAAGTAACCTAATTTTTGTAAACTTTTTCTAATATTTGAGGCTATATTTTTTTCATCCTCAACAACTAGGATTTTGCGGGCGAACATGTTACGATAACCTGTTTGCTAAGGTTCAGATTCTTGTTGTCAGTGTCAACTCAAGTCAAAAGCGCTTATCTTATCATAAACAATCTCTAACTACCCTGTATTATTGCTTGATATTAATACTGACTAATTAGTAAATAGCATCATGTTATTAATCTCCGAAAATTTCTATGCTTGCTAAAGCTAATTTTGATTAATTTATGTAGCTAATATGATGCTAATAAACATCAAATTCAAATTAGAATGTAATTATCAAGCACTCAAAAACTGATTTTAAAATGTATACAATAATTTTTTATTAGGAAAGTATAAATACTAAGTATAATATCTATATACAAATTAATCAAGAATAAAATTTCATAAAATCACAGTATATTACTTTAATATAAGTTCAAAAATCTAGCTCGTATCGTATGTAATATACTAATATACATACACTGAATTATTAATTGTTACCTGTAATTAAATAGTTTAATGCTACTTTATCTACAAAAAATATATTTTATATTATATGAGGTCTAGATTACGGTCTAAAGCTGTCTGAAATCTTTAATGATGAGTAAACTCGTATTAATTATAAATGTTTATATAAAAACCGTAACTTTAAAAAAAAAGTCTTAGTTTTCTTGTAATAACATGGCAAGCCTAAATATGTACAATAGAAAATTAGTTATGTTTCTCAAATCTCAATATTTGAGATATTTTTAACTGCACTATTTTAGCCTTGCCACGTCACTACGCGTATTTTAAAAATAAAATACTAGCCCTATAGCTTCTGGTTAATACTTAATCACAATTCCTGTCCTCTGAAAATATGCAAGTTAAATGTTCATCAGCAGATCGCGGTGTTTTTTAGTTTTTTGGTAATCAACAGGTGCTGGTAGCAATGGCAGAAAAGATTCTCATTATGAGACAGTTCCAAGCTCGACGTAAACCCCCTGTTCTTTGCTAGCTGATAGATATTGCAAAAAAACACATTGTGTGGATTTAAAGATTGGACTTACTTTTAGTCAGTTCAATGTTAATTTTGCCACCAAAGTCTGGAATAGGTGCAGCAGGTTTGCTGAGAGTAACTTGGACTTTTGTTACACGATCGCACTCTTGGAGAATAGAATCTGCGATCGTTGTTACCAATTTCTCCACCAAAACAAATTTAGACGTTTTGATCAGATGTTGTATCAAGCTAATGACGCTGCGATAATCTAAAGTGTCTTCGATCGCGTCAGTCTTGGCCGCTGTGGAGATATCCAACCATAACCTCACATCCACCTCAAACCATTGTCCTAGTACCTGTTCTTCTGGTAGATACCCAGTGTAGCCATAGCCGCGAATTCCCGTTAAATGAATGCAGTCCATAAAAGTTTGAGAGCAAATTGTGCATTTTGTAGAAAGTTCAGCAAGTTTGCTTGGAGATTTTCTTTCCCAGAAACTCGTGTGGCGGTGATGGAACTCAACACCGCATTGATGGATTTTAAATTGAATTTCCCTAGACAAAATCTAAAATTTAAGATTGTTTTATAGCTATGTTTGATTTAATGCCGATCGCTTATAGGAATGTTAATCAAGTTTGGGCTTATATTTTAACAGAGACTCTAAAGCGGTTGGGATTGACTTGTGCCATCATTTGCCCCGGATCGCGCTCTACACCCCTAGCGATCGCTTTTGCTCAACAAGCACCTGAGATTGAAGCGATTTCCATTCTCGATGAACGTTCCGCCGCCTTTTTTGCTTTGGGACAAGCTAAAGCAACCGGACGCCCAGTGGTAATAGTTTGTACCTCTGGTACAGCAGGAGCAAATTTTTATTCCGCAGTAATAGAAGCTTCATATAGTCGCGTACCACTGTTGATATTAACCACCGATAGACCTCCAGAATTGCGAGATTGTCACTCTGGGCAAACTGTAGATCAATTGAGATTATATGGAAACTACCCAAATTGGCAAACAGAGTTAGCCTTACCCTCCGCCGATCTGGGAATGCTAGCTTATCTGCGACAAACGGTAATTCATAGCTGGGAAAGATCGCAAACTCCTACAAAGGGGCCAGTACATTTGAATATTCCCTTTCGCGATCCCTTAGCGCCTCTTCCTGATGGAACCGACTTGAGTTATTTGCGATCGCAGTTGGAATCAGAAGACTTCTTCGCAGGAATAGCCAACCCATCCCCCATTCCCAATACTTCGACTTCGCTCAGTACAAGTGCCCCATTCCCCATTCCCCAACAATGGAAAGAATGCGATCGCGGTATCATCATCGCAGGTGTTGCTCAACCGTCGCAACCAGAAGAGTATTGTAGAGCGATCGCGCACCTTTCCCAAACTCTCAAATGGCCCGTGCTAGCTGAGGGACTTTCCCCAGTCAGAAATTATGCCGAACTCAACCCTTATTTGATTTCCACTTATGACCTGATTTTGCGAAATCAGCAACTAGCAAAGCAGCTAGCGCCCGAAATAGTGATTCAGGTGGGTGAAATGCCTACGAGTAAAGAACTGCGTAGCTGGATAGATACAACTCAACCCCGACGCTGGGTAATCGATCCTAGTGACCAAAACCTCGACCCTTTGCATGGGAGGACGACGCATTTACGGATATCTGTAGAAGAAATAAAAGTTGAGGAGGGAAATTTATCTTTATCTTCAGACTATGGAAAGCAATGGTGTAATGCAGAAGCGAAGGTTAGGTTAGCGGTTGATCAGACGATGGGGAAGATAGATGAAATCATTGAGAGTAAAGCAGCTTGGTTAATTTCTCAGATTTTACCGCCAGAAACGCCTCTGTTTATTGCCAATAGTATGCCTGTGCGGGATGTGGAATATTTCTGGAAACCGAATAATTTAGGAGTGCGATCGCATTTTAATCGGGGTGCAAATGGCATCGATGGCACATTATCCACAGCTTTAGGAATTGCCCATCGCCAGCAAAGTAGTGTGATGTTAACGGGAGATTTAGCGCTGTTACATGACACCAATGGTTTTTTAATCCGCAATAAGTTTGTCGGGCATCTCACAATTTTGTTAATCAATAACAATGGTGGTGGTATTTTTGAAATGTTACCCATTGCTAAATTTGACCCGCCATTTGAAGAGTTTTTCGGCACTCCCCAGGATATTGATTTTGCTCAGTTGTGCGCTACTTATAATGTACAGCATGAATTGATTACTTCTTGGCAGCAATTGCAGCAAAGATTAAACTCGCTACCAGCTACAGGAATTCGGATTTTGGAGTTGCAGACAAATCGCAAAGCTGATGCTAAGTGGCGACAGGAGAATTTAAGGAAGTTTGCCGCAGATATTACGATTTAATAATCTCACTAGATGAAATGCTTGTGGAATGAAAGTTAAAAATGCTTTACTATATGCATTTCAAATGCAAGCAAATGCTGATTACTACTATTACTCAGTCGTCGCTTCAAGCTAAAAATACATTTACCCTTTCTTTTTCTCTAGCTTTGCTCTCATTGCACTTTTATCTTTAGGGCTAAAATGAAGTATTATTGGCATATGTCTAACTGTAAATACTTGTCCAGAACTATCATGTATATGAGTTGAAAAGAAAGCCAAACTCCTCTTTCGACAAAAGAAATAGGCGTAATTTATCAAATTCTTGGCAGATAAATACTCTTGCCATTTTTCCATAACAGATTTTGTATTTTGCACAAAAATATAAATTAATAGTCCACCATCTTTTTGATTACAATCCCCAGTTGAGTATCGAGTATTAAGCTGCTGAAAACCTTGCCACAAATATTCGTAGTCTTTATGAATTTTTGCTTCTCCAATCCATATGTACTCTTTCTTCTTGACAACAAGATCAGCATGACCACCAATTTTCGTATCATGTGATGCTTGGTAGCCCATGCGACGTAATTGCTGCATTATTTCTACTGTCAATCTATCTTCTTTCTTGTCTAACTGATAGAGTTCAGGGTTTTCTTCCTTTGTAAAAATTATTGTGTCGATATCTTTATAAAGAACATCAATGAAGTCATCATAGGTTTTTGCTAAAATTCTTGATATGAAACCATCAAGTTCTGGAATATTTCCCTCAAGTTTTTGTAATTCAAGTAAGGTTAAATTCTCTATTGACATTATTACTGAGCAATACTTTTAACTAAAGAGCCTGGTTGAAAGTAGACAAAAACTTTTTGTTTAAAGTTGTTAACTAATTTTCCTGTTTCAGGATGAATAAGTTGTCCTGTTTCTTGAGCAATCTTTACTTCTTCTTTCGATAACATAAAAATATTTTCATCATTTTCTATAATTTCAAAATTCATTTCTAGCAAATTCATCCGCTCTCCACACAAGTACTGAATTGCTTTTAATAGATCATCATTTGTATAGTTCTGCCCGACAACTTTTTTTAAACTCCCATAAGTAATATGTAATAAATTTTTTATAGGCACACGAAGTAAATAATCTAGCACTGCAAAACAAATTTCTGACTGTGGATTCTCGCCCCAGTCTTCATAAATTTGACTTCTAACCTCATCTTTGCTAGCTAACATTGTTCAAATACATATTAATTTTATCAAGAATAAAGTTGTACTCTTCTAGAACACTACATTTTTTTATTATAACTTCTTCAAGGCGTTGTTCAGTACTACTTAAAGCACGAGATTTCCCTGGTAAAAAAAGCTCGATCTGAGTTTCTATGTATTCCGATATTTTAAAATTCCACAAAATTGCAAGACGATATGGAGTAATATGATCTACAGCTTCTCTGCCTGCTTTATGATATATCTCATCCCTGAGATCGACTGCACCTCGTCGCATTCTTTCAGACTTAGTTGAACCTTCATCAGTATTGAAGGCAATTTCACCCACTTTTCCTTCACCACTAGATTTATATAGATTGTCAATGAGTGGGAAGAAGTTAATACATTCGTTCAACGTTGTCTCAATGCCTAATTTTTCTCTTGCTAAGTTGTTAAACTGCCCTACAGTTTCAAAAAAAGCTGTGTTGCGTTCTTGTGATGAAACTCCATTAGCGATATCAATTCTAACCTCTATAAGTATCTTTTTCTTCCACAAAACAACAACATTGAAAAACTGTCTAATATATCTTTTTATACCAATAATTTCATCATAGTCATTAAAATAATCTTTTGCTTCTATACTGAGTTCTTCAGGATTTATCTCAATACGCTCGGTAAAGGAATGTCTCGTACAAAAAACAAGTGATAAATTCTCATTTGTATCTTTAATATCAACAAGTTTTGGGAATAAGTCGGTTTCCTTCAGCTTTTCTTCAGGGAGTGAAAAAGGATAAGTTTCTTGAAAAACAGTTTCTTCGATTTGATGCGATTGAAATGAAGTTATTAATTCGTCAATTATTTTTCTTTCGCTATTAAATATCTTTATAGCTTTATTGCCAACCAATAAATAATCGTAATATAGATTTTTCAATTTCTCAAAATTATCATCGAACTTATTTCCTTTTTTATTCTCATCCAATAGCCTCTCGATAGTTTTATCTCGTCCCATTCCTATTGATAGCTCACAGATATTCAACATAGTCTTCATTGTTGGCCATGGAACCATTTTATGAAGATTATCAAGTAGAAGATTAATATGATTAATGGATATCGACGATTCAGATTCTAACAAGTGACTGGTGTTCAACTTTCTTTGAGCTAGTGTACTAGCTTTTTTGGTAATAGCCTCACTAGTATTACATTTATTTCAACAAGTATCAAGTTACTACGCTGCTGTGTCTAACTAAGCTGACATCAATTGAAAGAAAAAGGAGAATAAAACTATGACAACAAAACTGAATAATATAATGGGAAAACTCCGACCAGCATATCGAGCCAAAATTGAAGCTCGCGCTCAAGAGCCTATTGCTGAAAATATGAAGCTTTAAGATATCAGAAAAACGACGAAGTTAACTTAGGAATCTACTGATTGATTTTGTAACTACCGTTCTAAGTCAGCAATCTCAATTCCAACAACGCCAAAGCTAACGCTTCCAACGTTCTTCAGCAATTTCACCAAAAAGTCGTTTTAACAGTCGCAAGACGAGCGATCGCACTTTTTCTTCCACCGCTTCTGATATACTTGCGCGTCTACAAATGCTTCTTCACTTTGGGAAAGTTTATTTGTAGCCATCATTATTTTACGGAGTGCGATCGCCCTTCTTCTTTGCGCCTCTGAGTGAAACTTACCCCCTTACTTCACCTTGTAACCATCTTTCCAAATCACCAAAAGTAGAGAAATCCAACAAAGCATCACTTAAAGCTTCCAACTGTTCCACCGATAACCCTTGAATCTGGGATAGAAGCGCATCAGGAATATTACCCACGCGCCGATTTAATAATCGTAAAACGATTGTTCTTTCTCCTTCAACCTTTCCTTCAATCTTNTCCTTCAACCTTTCCTTCCTCTCGCCCTTCTTGCTTCGCTTCCAGAATAGCCCGTGGTTCTTCGAGATTTAGTCCCAACATCGCTTGAATCTCCTCTCGACTAAAATTAGAAAACTTATAGACGATAATCGTCGTCACTAAATCAATTATCGCTTGCTCCGATTGTTGCTGTGCTTGCTCCAACAAAAACCGCGCCCCTTCCACTGCTTCCGTTTCAGAAGTAACATTTGTTAGCAACATCAAACCCAATCCCAAAGGTTGCTGTCGCAAATCTCCCAACTCATCCAGATAAACCCGCCTGACTTGACCACTTTCCAATAAAGCGCGGTGAATCGAAGAGGAAGGTTCCAGGCTGCGAGAGCCAAAAATTATTACCCCAAACCAGTCATCGTAACGAATAGAGTGGCGGTAGAGAAACAAAAACAATTCGCTAAAGAAGCGGTGATATAAGTCTTCGTCCTTCTGAAACTGGACTTCAGCAAAAAAGACGGTTTTGGAAACTGCATTCGCGGGAGGTAAAAACACTCCATCAATCCGAAATGCCGTTTCTTTCACCTCAACCGATTCAAACTGGTAGTTTTCCGCTTCTGGGGGCGGTTCATCTACTAATTCAAACAGCAAACCAGGAAATTGCTTAAATAATTTGTAGAAGATGGTGTCACGTCGCATTTTTATCCCTCAACACCCAGACAATTACCAGATTGTAAAGGCTTGAGACACCAATTTTAGCGTAGGCGTAGCCCACCGCAGGTATCGCTCTCCTACTCTGCGTCTCTGGGTGAAACTTACCCGCTTACTTCACCTTGTAACCATCCTTCCAAATCAGCAAGAGTAGAGAAATCCAACAAAGCATCACCTAAAGCTTCCAACTTTTCCACGGATAACTCTTGAATCTGGGACAGAAGCGCATCAGGAATATTACCCACGCGCCGATTTAAGAGTCGTAAAACGATCGCTCTTTCTCCTTCGACTTTGCCTTCCTCTCGTCCTTCAACCTTTCCTTCCTCTCGCCCTTCTTGCTTCGCTTCCAGAATAGCCCGTGGTTCTTCGAGATTTAGTCCCAACATCGCTTGAATCTCCTCTCGACTAAAATTAGAAAACTTATAGACGATAATCGTCGTCACTAAATCAATTATCGCTTGCTCCGATTGTTGCCGTGCTTGTTCCAGTAAAAACCGCGCCCCTTCTACTGCTTCCGTTTCAGAAGTAACATTTGTCAGCAACATCAAACCTAATCCCAAAGGTTGTTGTTGCAAATCCCCCAACTCATCCAGATAAACCCGCCTGACTTGGCCACTTTCCAACAAAGCACGGTGAATCGAAGAGGAAGAAGGTTCCAAGCTGCGAGAAGCAAAAATTATGACTCCAAACCAGTCATCGTAACGGATAGAGTTGCGGTAGAGAAACAAAAACAATTCGCTAAAGAAGCGGTGATATAAGTCTTCGTCCTTCTGAAACTGGACTTCTGCAAAAAAGACGGTTTTGGAAACTGCATTAGCCGGAGGTAAAAATACTCCATCAATCCGAAACGCCGTTTCTTTCACCTCAACTGATTCAAACTGGTAGTTTTCTGCTTCTGGAGGTGGTTCATCTACTAATTCAAACAGCAAACCGGGAAATTGCTTAAATAATTTGTAGAAAATGGTGTCACGTCGCATTTTTATCCCTCAACACCCAGACAATTACCAGATTGTAAAGGCTTGAGATACCAATTTTAGCGTAGGCGTAGCCCACCGCAGGTATCGCATGTCCCTACGTCCGCGATAAAATTCTCAAGCACAACAGCGCACTCCATACCAATGCAAATTAACTGGCAAACTGCCAAAACCTACGAAGATATTCTGTATCAAAAAACTGATGGCATTGCAAAAATCACCATCAACCGTCCCCACAAACGCAACGCTTTCCGTCCTGAAACAGTCTTTGAACTGTACGACGCTTTCTGTAATGCTCGTGAAGATACTACTATTGGTGTTGTTCTATTTACTGGCTATGGCCCACACACTGATGGCAAATATGCTTTCTGTTCTGGTGGCGATCAAAGCGTGCGGGGACATGGAGGTTATGTGGATGATACTGGCATCCCCCGATTGAATGTGCTGGACTTACAGCGTTTGATTCGTTCCATGCCGAAAGTGGTGATTGCTTTAGTCGCTGGATATGCGATCGGTGGTGGACACGTCCTACACTTGATTTGCGACCTTACCATCGCCGCAGATAATGCCATTTTTGGACAGACTGGCCCGAAAGTCGGCAGTTTCGACGGTGGTTTTGGAGCTAGCTATCTCGCCCGCGTTGTGGGACAAAAAAAAGCTAGAGAAATTTGGTTTCTCTGCCGCCAATATGATGCACAACAAGCTCTAGAAATGGGCTTAATTAATTGCATCGTCCCAGTGGAACAACTAGAAGCGGAAGGTATTCAATGGGCGCAAGAGATTTTAGAAAAAAGCCCGATCGCAATTCGATGTCTCAAAGCTGCCTTCAACGCTGATTGTGACGGACAAGCTGGTTTACAAGAACTTGCTGGCAACGCCACCCTACTTTATTACATGACAGAAGAAGGATCTGAGGGCAAACAAGCCTTTCTTGAAAAGCGTCCACCAGACTTTCGCTCTTTTCCTTGGCTACCATAGAATTGCAAAAATCGCACCTCACTAAAGGGTGCGATTTTTTTATATATCAACTTTTACAGCACTAAAATCTTAAAAACAAATCTTATTTTAAATGGACTACAAACTCAGTCCAGTAATAATGGATGACTAAATGACCACTGCTTTAGTTTTTACCTGTTCAGATATGGAGGCAGCTATTTCCTCTAGAGGGGCAAGAGCAGCATTATCGAAATCTGAGGCTAAAGATTGACAAGATGTTAAAACTGGAGCTGCATCTGGTAAACCCCAAGCATCTTCCAAGGTTTCCCAAGAAGGTGCAAAAGGTGGGAGTGCCAAAGAGCAAGCCTTCCAAGTCGCTTGAACTGGTGCGCCCAACTGCTGGCACGTTCCACCACGGCGACCTTCTGGCTGGTAATGACGACAATATCTACAGGCAGATGCTAAAACTTTAATGGGTTTCATTCGGATTCATCTTTAGTGTTGTTTCTGGCTGAATTTCATCTTTATATTCTGCTTCTATATATAAAGACGGAGAAAAGCCAAAAAGTCATTATTTTCTATAGGTTTCAGCGATCCCAAGTAAAAAATAAACTTCAGGATATTTTTATAATCTTGTTATATATTTAAATAATCATTAGAGCAGTTACATATAGTTATCGTCTAAAACTTATTAGGGATCAAGAATAAAAGGAAAGCTTTTGATTTGTCCAGCCTTTTAAGTTCTTCCTTAAGCCATCCTTAAGGCATAGAATTTTAGATAAATAGTCTGCTTTAGTTACCACATTCGGCAGATTTTAGCGATAAACTATATCTTTTCTCAAGAATTAGAAAGATTTGATGTAATGGCAGCAAATTATTTCAGGATAAACTCTGCTCAACGGATAATCGTTCAACTATTTTGCTTTGAAAACTGTTTAGCAGCACAAACAGAACAGACTTCCCAGCGCTGGAGTTCACCGGGTGGGGTGGGAGATTGGCACTGGGGACAAAGGGGTAAGCCATGCGATCGCGATCGCACAATTTTCGTCCAATGTCCAAAAGCCGCATTTACATCTTTAGTGGGTGTAGCATCAGGGCGGCTAATCTCATCACCAAGGTAACTGGGATGCTCATGAGGCGAAACCGTTTGTTGCTGTTTTCTCTCCACCGACGGATTCTGCCAGCTAGCGGTAGAGAAGCGAATATCAACCAAAGGCGTTGGCAGCTTTTTATTCAACTTTAAAAGTAGAGATGTGCGACCAAAAGTCAGGTTTTGCGCCCAAGCAGCACTAGAAGTTGCTACCGACAAAACATCACGCTGAATCGATAATGGTCGAGTATTTGCGGCAACTACTGGGCCAACAACTTCTGCCCAACACTTGAGCAGACGTTGAAATGGTTGCTCCTGCCATTTAGCCTGCTTTTCCAGAATCCTTAAAACATCATTAATTGATTTCAACGACATTATTCAAAGTGGGGAGTGAGGAGTGAAGAAGGGAATAGGATAGGGTACAGGTTACAGGTTACAGGGTGCAGATTATTCCCTATCACCTGTCACCTCTTCCCCAATCCTGGATTTCTCACAAGTGAGAAATCCAAGGGGTGTGGGAGGTGTGGGAGGTGTGGGAGGATGGGGAAGAAGTCTTACCCCCCACACTCCCCACACTCCTCTTCCCCCTCTGCCTACACTATGCGTCAGAAATCCGGGTCAATCCCCAATCTATTTAAATAATTTCCGCTACTATTGTCACAAAATATATCTAAAAGTTGATTCCAGTAATCTCCGTTTGAGGCACAAAGGCAATGACTCAAAACCCCCTGAACGACTCCAGTACTCATCAATCGTCTAAAACACCTGGGTTGAAACCAGTACTAGCAGCAGCACTAGCAAGTTTAGAGGTGCCGCTAGATCAAGAATTAGCTCGATACCGACGCACGCGAACTGGTTTGGTGTCATCTAAGCAGTCCCGTGTTGCAAGTTACATCAGCGGACAACCCCAACCGTTAACTACCATTTCGACAATATTGGGCGCAACTCAGTCATCAGCAACGGAAATTAAAACCAACGTATCGCCTGCATCTGTACCCGTGAATCCTGAGATGAATCCAGCGCCAGCTACGGCAAAAATTGATGTCTCACCTGCATCTGTAGCTGTGAATCCTGAGATGAACCCAGCACCAACTACGGCAAAAAATGAGGAACTGAATAATCTTAATGTGCCCTCCACCTCCAATGCAGCTAAAACACAAACTCAACTCCCACCACCCCCACCCAACTTTAGTAGCAGCATTGTGCCAGCGATCGTTAAAAATACTAAAAGCGAAAATCATTTGCAGACAGATGATAGCCCCAAGCACCCAGATGACTATTTAGAATCTAGTGAAGCACTGCTGCGAAGTCTGACAGAAGAACAACCAGAAACCAAGAAACCAAGCAATTCTAGCGACAGTCTGCTATCACCTTTGGGTATTGGCTCCATGTTGCTGCTATTGGTGGCTAGTCTGATCTTGGGTTATGCAGTCTTCAATCCCAAAAGCTTGCCACAATGGAATTTAGGCAATTTATTTAATGGCAACTCCTCTCCCACACCAGAAAATACTGAGGAAGTTGGGAGTAATGTCCAACCTCAAATTCAGCCACCAAGCACATCTATACCCAAATATCCCAATCTAGCTACTGAAGAGTTTCCTGAAGTCAGAGATCCAAATGATGTAGTTGGCTTAAAACCCAAAGTCCAATCACCCCCCCCTGTAGTGCCTAATCGAATTGTTACCCAAAACCCCGCAAATCCTCAAGGGGCATTTTCTAACCCCAATACAGCCCAACCGACTAACCCGATCGCCTTAGCACCAGTGCCGACGCTAAAATCCTTGCCTCCCCTAAATTTACCTCCCACCTCACCGACAAAAACCTCGCCCAAGCCAATCGCAACCTCACCAAAGCCAGATGCAGAAATCAAGCCAGGAACAGATGGGTTTTATCATGTAGTGATAGATAATAAAGGCGCAGCTTTTGCCTCAGCACGGCAAGTAATTCCTGATGCTTATTTATCGCCTAACAAAGAATTGATTTATCTGGGTGCTTTTAAAACTAAAGAGCAAGTAAAACAACAGATGAAACTGTTAGAAGCGAAGGGAATTAAGGCACGAGTTCAGCAGCCATGAATTGCAAAAATCTACGATACCATGAGATAACAGTGCTGAGTGCTGAGTTGTGTTAGCGGATAGCTAGGGTTTAGCTCGTGCTGAGTGGTAGAGACAAAATATTGTTTGTTTACGACCCCACAACAAAAAATATTATACTCAAAACTTTTATTAGGCACTCAGCACTCCATAACTACACCGATGACAAAAAATACTTACTATACTTAGGACTTTAACTAGGCACTCAGCACTCTATAACTAAATTCATTACTCAGCACGGGCTAAACGCCCTGCTAACAGCACTCAGAACTGGATTTCGTTGGAGAGCCGATATGGAATTAATCAAGCGTATCCTGCGAGTGATTCGCGCTAATCTCAATAGTTTAATCGGTGGTGCAGAAGATCCAGAAAAGATTTTGGAGCAAGCTGTCCTGGAAATGCAGGAAAATCTGGTGCAGTTGCGGCAGGGTGTAGCACAAGCGATCGCTACCCAGAAACGCACTGAACGACAAGCAGCGGCCGCTCAGTCTCAAATGGAAGAATGGTATCGCCGCGCCCAATTGGCACTGCAACAAGGTAATGAACCTCTAGCACGTGAAGCTTTGACTAAGCGTCAAGCCTATAAAGAAACTACTACAGCCCTCTTTTCGCAGATAGAGCAGCAAAACGAGATAGTTGCTAGGCTAAAAAAGGATATGCGATCGCTAGAGTTAAAAATTGCCGAGGCGAAAACTAAAAAAGATATGTATATTGCCCGCGCCCGTTCTGCTGAAGCGTCTTATCGCCTCCAAGAAATGCTCGGCGGAGTTTCTGCTACTAGCAGTCTGAGTGCCTTTGAGCGCATGGAAGAAAAAGTTTTGCAGATAGAAGCTCAATCAGAAGCCATCGCTCAACTTAGTAGCGACGACTTGGAAACACAATTTACTTCTTTGGAATCTAATGATGTAGATACCGAATTGGCAGCGATGAAGGTACAGGTTTTCAAGCAGTCAGAAAACACACAGCACAAAATCCTAACCGAGGAGAGCCAAAAGACAGAGCAACCTCCCCAACAGCAGTTACCCAAAACTCAGGATTCTTGAAGTTCTACTAATTACCCCAGTTTGGCGATATCTTAACAATTAAGAGTTGTTAGGAGGTACTGATTCAAACTGGTAAAGATTACATTGAAATAGGTAGCTATAAAAAAGTAAAAAAGCTAACTGTCCAACAAAAAGCGTAAATCACACAAGGAAAAACAAAGTTATGGGATTATTCGATCGTATTAAGCGAGTAGTTAGTTCTAACCTCAACGACCTGGTTAACAAAGCCGAAGACCCCGAAAAAATGCTAGAGCAAGCCATCCTGGAAATGCAGGAAGACTTGGTACAGCTGCGTCAGGGAGTAGCCCAGACGATCGCCGCCCAAAAACGCAGTGAGAAACAGTATAATGATGCTCAAAATGAAATCAATAAGTGGCAACGCAATGCCCAACTAGCGCTGCAAAAAGGTGATGAAAACCTAGCACGACAAGCTCTAGAGCGCAAGAAGACTTATACTGACACCAGTGCTGCCCTCAAAGCTAGTTTAGATACCCAAAGCACCCAAGTTGAAACCCTCAAGCGCAACTTAATCCAGCTGGAAAGCAAAATTTCTGAGGCTAAGACCAAGAAAGAAATGCTCAAAGCTAGAATCACTACTGCCAAAGCCCAAGAGCAACTCCAAGGCATGGTGCGTGGGATGAATACTAACAGTGCAATGTCTGCCTTCGAGCGGATGGAAGAAAAAGTCTTGATCCAAGAATCCCGGGCCCAGGCAGCAGGAGAGTTAGCAGGTGCAGATTTAGATACCCAATTTGCCCTGTTGGAAGGTGGTAACGATGTTGATGATGAATTAGCAGCTTTAAAAGCCCAGATGCTACCACCCGCCGCTCCACAAAATCAAGCCCAACTGCCACCGCAACAAGAAACCACTGCTCCTAAATCTACTGCTCCTAAGTCCAATGAAGTGGTTGATGCTGAGTTAGATTCCCTACGCAAGCAATTGGATCAACTGTAAAATTGACAGAAAACTTATTTAAGCTAGTCCCACACCTGTTGGCTGTGGGATTTTACGTCATTAGTCAATAGTTAACAATCTTAATCACTATAAATTATTAACTATGGACTATTGACGACTTTGGGATAAAGTATTGTGTGTGCCAACTTTGATCGCCACCTGATGGAGACTGCAATGAGTAAGGCTGTAATCACCATAACCGATGCTGAGTTTGAAACCGAAGTGTTAAAAGCCGAGCAGCCTGTATTAGTTTATTTTTGGGCTTCCTGGTGTGGGCCTTGTCAATTGATGTCGCCCGCGATTAACTCAGCTGCCAGCGAATATAGCGATCGCCTCAAAGTCGTTAAAATGGAAATTGACCCCAACCCACTGACTGTTAAGCAGTACCAAGTCGAAGGTGTACCCGCCCTCAGACTATTTCAAGGACAGGAAGTTTTGATATCCACCGAGGGAGTCATCGGCAAAGAGAAATTATTTGCTCTTCTAGACACCCACTTAAATAGTAATTAGTCAATAGTTCATAGTTCATAGCAAATGACCAATGATTAATGACCAATGACTAATGACTAATGACTAACATACAGTTTGCAAAACGTTTACAACCCCTAAAATCTAATGTATTTGCTGATATGGACAGAGCCAAGGCAGTCGCTTTGGCTGCTGGACGGGAGGTAATTGATTTGTCGTTGGGGTCTTCTGATTTACCAGCGGAGGCACACGTTATTGAGGCGATCGCCCAATCTCTCCACGATCGCAGTACCCACGGCTATCTGTTATTTAACGGTACCCAAGGATTTCGCGAAGCCGCAGCCAACTGGTACGAACAAAAATTTGGTATCAAAGTCGATCCTCAAACTGAGGTACTACCTTTAATTGGTTCTCAAGAAGGCACAGCCCATTTACCCCTAGCCATACTTAATCCAGGAGATTTTGCCCTGTTGCTCGATCCAGGTTATCCCTCCCATGCGGGGGGAGTCTACCTAGCCAGTGGTCAAATCTACCCGATGCCACTACTGGCAGAAAACGGTTTTTTACCAGTGTTTGCTGATATTCCCGCCCCAGTCTTGGCCCAGTCGCGGATGATGGTATTAAGTTATCCTCATAATCCCACCGCTGCGATCGCACCTTTATCTTTCTTCCAAGAAGCTGTCGCCTTCTGTCAACAACACAATCTCGTCCTGGTTCACGATTTCCCCTACGTAGATTTGGTATTTGGGGAAACTGGGGATTCGGCAGATTCTTCTCCCAATCCAAAATCCAAAATCGTTCGACTGAGCGAAGTCGAAGTCCAAAATCCAAAATCCCTAGTTCCTTCAATTCTGCAAGCCGATCCAGAAAAAAGCGTCTCGATTGAATTTTTCACCCTTTCCAAGTCCTACAATATGGGCGGCTTCCGTATTGGCTATGCCATCGGTAATGCCCAATTAATTAACGCTTTACGCCAGGTAAAAGCCGCCGTTGATTTTAATCAGTATCGGGGAATTTTGAATGGTGCGATCGCTGCCCTAACAGGCCCTCAAGCTGGCGTAAAATCTGCTGTCGCTACCTTCCAGGGGCGGCGTGATGCTTTTATCAGTGCTTTACACCGCATTGGCTGGAATGTTCCTACTCCCCAAGCCACAATGTACATCTGGGCAAAATTGCCCTCACCTTGGAGTGAAAACTCCGTAGAATTTTGTACTCAGCTAGTCAAACAAACTGGTGTCGCGGCTTCTCCAGGTGCTGGCTTTGGCAAATCTGGAGAAGGGTATGTCCGTTTTGCCTTGGTGCATGAGCCACCTTTGTTAGAAATTGCTGTAGAAAGAATGGCTGAGTTTCTTCATTAAATTTCTTCTCAAGCTGAACGCCAAGGATTTTTAGTGGCAAAGTTTACCAATGGAGCATACGGTAGGGGCACACATTTGTGCATCCCTACTAAACTAATTACCGTATTGTACTGAACTTAAAAATATTGTGTTGTAATTTTTTGCGACTATAGAATTTGACTAAAATACGTAATTAAACGTATATAACTATCAAAACATTCTTCATCTTTTTATTGATAATCAGGAGTAACTTTACCCAATCAGGTCTCTCCGTTTCTTAAACTGGGTTTGTACGCTCAGATACCAAAGACGGTTATAAAAATACAGGTCGTGCTTTTAAGCAGCCGTATTGCTAAAAAGCCCGTGGTCAAGACAGCTCAAGCCTAAAAACGGCACTAGTTTAAAACTTAACTTCCAAACTGACAGAGACTTGAAAACAATGAAAACAACTTTTCAGACACTTGTAATTGGTGCCTCAATGGCTATTGGTGTGAGCGCTCTTGCCACTGCCCCAGCACACGCTACATCTTTTGACTTCAATAATACAGGAGAAATTAACACTTACACTGGTGGCTCAAATGGTACCTTCATTAAAGGGAATGCACAAGGTGGTACTAAATCTGCCATCAAAGCTTTGACAGATAACAACCCCAGCTCTAACGTCGAGCTTTGGTATAGTAGCGAAACCCCAGGTTCTAATGTTGGCTTCACCGCCACAAAAGGAAACTATAAAGCCACCGTTAGCAGTGTCACTGCTGATGACTGGAATAGTTTTGGTTCGCAATGGCTAGGCAATTTATTGAGTAGCTACACACCATTTCAATCAGTTTGGAACGGGTTTTCAGCCGACAGCAAATCACTAGTAACTAGTTATTTTCCTTCCTTGGGAATGGGAGATCCGAACATTGGTGGTTTCCAATTCGGTCAAAATGGCGGTGTGGAACTGAAGTTAGTTGGTCACTTGGATGTAAAGACTAAACTTGCAACAACTATTTCTACTAAGGTTGATGAAAAGTGGAATGCAATTAAATCACAGTTTCCTCAACAAACAACTCAACCAACCCTTTCACAACTTGAAAGTTCAATTCCACAATTACAAACACAGCTGAACGCAATTCCCGGACAAATTGCATCACTGCAAACAAAACTGGATGCAATTCCCGGACAAATTGCACCACTGCAAACACAACTGGACAAAATTCCCGGACAAATTACCACACTGCAAACACAACTGAACACAACTGTTGGACAAATTGCACCACTGCAAACACAACTGGACGCAACTCTCGCAAAAATTGCACCACTGCAAACACAACTGAACACAACTGTTGGCCAAATTACATCGCTGCAAACACAACTGAACACAACTGTTGGCCAAATTGCATCACTGCAAACACAACTGAACGCAATTCCTGACACTCTAGCCAATGCAGTACAAAGGCAAACACTGACGAGTCAAATTACTGTACTAAATACCACCAAAACTCAACTGACGAATCAAATTACTGTACTAAATACCACCAAAACTCAACTGACGAATCAAATCACTCCACTAAATACCACCAAAACTCAACTGACGAGTCAAATCACTCCACTAAATACCACCAAAACTCAACTGACGAGTCAAATCTCTCAACTGAATACCACTAAAACTCAACTGACGGGTCAAATTACTGACTTGAATACTTTCAAAAATGTGACACTGCCAGGCCAAATCTCTCAACTGAATACTCTCAAAAATCAGCTACCAGGTCAAATCTCTCAACTCACATCATTTAAAGATGTACTGACTCTACAAGCTGCATTAACTGCATATAAAGGTGAAATTGGAGCTAGTGAAATTGCCAAGGTAGTTACTGGTGGTCAAACTTACTATGCCTATAGCTTTAACCCCACTGCATCCGGTATTACTGCTTCTGATGATGGCGTATCCTACAGTGCAATTTATACTTGGTCAACACCTGAGTATGTCTCAGCACCAGAACCATCAGTAATACTTGGTCTTATGGGTGTTGCTGGTGTCTTTGCTACCCGACGCAAATTGAAAAAAGCATCTGGTTGAAATTCCGGTTTCCATTCCAAAAAATAAGTAAGGGAGCTAACAGCTCCCTTTTTTGATGAATAATTCCTTGCAGCTATAAGAGAATTTAATCTTCTAGGTTATACTAATTTTAAAAATAGTTGCAAAAAATAAATCGGTTGCAACATTTGACATCTATATGT
Organism: Nostoc sp. 'Peltigera membranacea cyanobiont' 210A; assembly: GCF_002246015.1. Taxonomy (GTDB): domain Bacteria; phylum Cyanobacteriota; class Cyanobacteriia; order Cyanobacteriales; family Nostocaceae; genus Nostoc. The sequence goes on along the minus strand of NZ_NOLJ01000004.1, from coordinate 176,900 downwards.
CTCTACCAACTGTATTTGTTTTTAATATGGATTTCGTACAATGGTATTACTTCCCTTCACATCTTTAGGAAGGGAAATTATCATAATATTAGTTCCATTATTACTTAAGTAGTTTTACTTATAAACTTTAGAAAATTACTATTGTAAAAAAGAGGTTAACTTAATACTCGAAATTATCAAAAGTTCGTAAAAAAAAGATTAATTTTTGATTTAATTATATTTGATTATACTATCATTTTAGTCTTGTAGTGCAGCTAATTTTGATTTCTTCAGATATTTGATTAGACTACATAAGTACAATTTATATTTATTTTACTGTTTAAATGCACTACTGTTTTAGTTTATGGTAATCATTGTTGGCTTTTAATTAAGATAATCAGATAATAGGTAGCAATGACAGTAGAATTACTCAATATAAATCAGCCATTGCAGTCACACAAAGTTAGACGGATTTTACTAGTTGAAGACCATTACCTCAATCGGATGTTACTTAGTGACTATCTAAGTTACTGTGGGTATGAAGTCCAAAGTTTATCAGAAGGTTCTGCTTTTTTCTCAACCATAGAGGAATTCGAGCCAGATTTAATGTTATTGGACTTGAAATTGCCAGATGTTGACGGTTATTCACTCTTAAAACAAGTCCAGCAAAAACCTGATTTGTCAAAAATACCTATCATTGTGGTTTCAGCCTTTGCTTTTAAAGCAGATCAAGAACTAGCTCTGAGTTTGGGTGCATGTAGCTATTTTGTCAAACCTTTAAAACTCAAGGATCTCATCCTTGCAATTGAAGAACAGTTTACTTGTCGCCACAGATAGCCTTTTTTGCTAGGTGTGTATTTATTCTGCTTTTTGATCGGCAATAAACTCTTCAACGCACTCGCTAAGACTTTGTACAGAACTGCCAATTGTTGAAATTTTATGTTGTACTTGCGCTAATAACAAAACTGCTGTTTGCAGTTCATTGAGAGTTTCAGCCATAGCCTCACGATACTGGATTTCAAAGTCTTGTAAATTCATAATTTAGCTGTCGTATGAAATCATCATAATAAATATTTCTCAATCATAATCGTAAATTTAACTGAGTAAATCCGTTAATTCGCTTAATATTATAAATTCAATAAATAAACACAAATAGTATCAATAAATAAAATTTTTATGTAATATTTATACAAGCAATATATAAGCATATTCTTAATTCATAAAAAACTGACAAAAAACCGAAGTTAATACAAAAACATGATCGTTTAATCTAAAGTATAAAGTTTAAGATAATAAAGTATTATCAATTTAAAAATATTAATTATAAATTCAAAAAGCAAAGTTTTTATTCTGACAGTAGCAGCCAATGGCTAAGGTCGCAGCTAGATAAACTCTCGTCAGCTCCAAAGTTCTAATGCTTGCAGTAAGTTTTCTGGCGAGCGAGCCTCTAGCTTGGAAGCCAAAGAAGTGACTACAGCAGACTTCTCTTTGTGCGGACTAGAAGCTTACCTGGATTGATGCTGTTAGCAGATAGCTAGGGTTTGGCTCGTGCTGAGTTAGGAGTTATTATTCTCCCCCAGTCCCCAGCCCCACTTTCATCTGTTCTGGTATATGCCACTCATGACTGCTACTTTATATTTACTTGATAAATAATTTATTAAATCGGCACGAAAAAATAATTTTTCTTAAAATAGATAAAGATTACCTAATTTTGGTTGTGACAATATCTACTCAAATATTACCACTGGTTAAAGAGCCAGAACGACTAGAAAACCGTCTAGCCGAAATTCCACCGGAACCGGGGGTTTATTTCATGCGGGACAGGAGCGATCGCATTATATATATAGGTAAATCACGTAAGTTGCGATCGCGTGTCCGTTCCTATTTCCGGGATGGCTACAATAAGACTGAACGTATCGCCATGATGGTCAAGTTGGTGACAGAAATTGAATTCATCGTCACTGATACTGAAGCCGAAGCTTTAGCGCTAGAAGCCAATTTGATCAAGCAGCACCAGCCATACTTCAACGTGCTGCTCAAAGATGATAAAAAATATCCCTATCTCTGCATTACTTGGTCAGAAGATTATCCGCGAATTTTTATTACCCGTAAGCGGCAATTCGGCAAAGAAAAGGATAAATTTTACGGGCCTTATACTGATGCTGGTTTATTGCGAGAAATTGTCCGCATCTGCAAGCGGATCTTTCCACAGCGACAACGACCCCAACCACTTTTTAAAGACCGCCCTTGCTTGAATTTTGATTTAGGGCGTTGTCCTGGTGTGTGTCAACAGATGATTTCACCAGAAGAATATCGCAAAATTGTCCAAAAAATAGCGATGGTCTTTCAAGGTAGAACTCAAGAACTGATTGATATTTTGACCCAACAGATGAACGCAGCCGCTGAGAACTTGAATTTTGAGTCAGCGGCGCGGATTCGAGATCAAATTTCTGGGCTAAAGTCGCTGACAGCTGACCAGAAAGTTTCCTTACCAGATGATACAGTTTCGCGGGATGCGATCGCACTGGCAGCCGATGAACAACACGCTTGCATTCAACTATTCCAGATTCGCGCTGGGCAATTGGTGGGGCGTTTAGCCTTTGTGGCGGATGCTCATGCAGAACCAGGAGCTATTTTACAACGAGCTTTAGAGGAACATTACCAAACTGCTGACTCGGTGGAAATACCTTTAGAAATCTTGGTACAGCATGATTTACCAGATGCGGAGATATTGGCGGATGTCTTAACTCAACGCAAAGGCAAAAAAGTCACAATATTGACTCCTTTGCGGCAAACTAAGGCAGAATTAATTGAGATGGTAGAGCGAAATGCTCAGTATGAATTGCAAAGAATGCAGAAATTTGGCGATCGCAATCACCAAGCAATGCAAGATTTAGCCACCATTCTTGATTTACCAGATGTACCCCACCGCATCGAAGGTTATGACATTTCCCATATTCAAGGGTCAAATGCTGTAGCTTCCCAAGTCGTCTTTATCGACGGATTACCTGCAAAACAGCACTATCGCCACTACAAAATTAAAAATCCCACGGTGACAGCGGGACATTCAGATGATTTTGCTAGTCTTGCTGAAGTCATCCAGAGGCGGTTTCGCAAGTATGCGGAAGATCAGCAATTAACACGTTTGGGTAATCCTGACTGGCCTGATTTAATCATGATCGATGGTGGTAAAGGTCAGTTATCATCGGTTGTCGCCGTTTTGCAAGAGATGAATTTATTAGAAGACTTGCGAGTTGTAAGTTTAGCAAAGCAGCGAGAAGAGATTTTTTTACCAGGAGAATCTAAACCCTTGACAACTGATGCAGAACAACCAGGGGTACAGTTATTGCGGCGGTTGCGGGATGAAGCCCATCGGTTTGCAGTAAGTTTCCATCGTCAGCAGCGCAGTGATAAATTGAAGCGATCGCGTTTAGATGAAATTCCTGGCTTAGGACATCATCGACAAAAGCAGCTACTAGGGCATTTTCGCTCAGTTGATTATATTCGGCAAGCGACAACCACACAACTCGCTGAAGTCGCAGGAATTGGGCCGCGTTTGGCTCAAGAAATTTACGATTATTTTCATCCTGTTTGAAGTCACAACTCCCATTTTCACCTTGAACTTGGGATTGGGGACTAGTAGTCTGTCAATAAATAATTGACGAATAAATTTTATGTAGAGACGGCGATTTATCGCGTCTCTCCAACCATCAAAATGGGTTTGACAGACCACTAGTACCGCAAGGCGTAATATTATGTTCGCTTGATTACTTATTAAACCCGAAGAACCCCACCCCGCCAAAGCTACGCTTCGTCTCCCCTCCCCGCAAGCGGGGAGGGGATTAAGGGGTGGGGTGCAATGACTGTGGAAATCATAACTAATTATGCGAACATGATATAATTCAAAATTCAAAATCAATACAGCGTAAGCGTTTCATTGATTTGGAATGGTGAGGCAGTCCGGTCTTCTCCCAAAGGGAGAGGCTAGCGCCTTTCCAACTCTTGGAGAGGCTGCGCCAACGGAACGCTACGCGAACGCGGAGCGTCTCGTAGAGAAGGGGGTTCCCCCATGAGGAACTGCCGTTAGCGCAGCGCTAGCGAGCCTGCGTTCGCTTTTAGCGTCTCGTAGAGAGCCGTCACCCGTTAGCGAGTCATCGAGCGTCAGGGGTGGTTTATTTACGCCGTGTTGTACTGGGGACTGAGTAATGGGAAGGTAGTGAGCCTTTATAGCAGTTCTCGTTTACGTGAGGTATACCCGTAAACGAGAATTGCTACAAGCGAAAACTTTAGTACGAACCGGATATATTCCCATAACTTCTCTCCAAGATGTCAAAAACAGACTAGTTATCAAAAGGATGCTAGATTTTGCTGTACTAAGATTCAGGTTTAATTACTAGCATTGCAGAGAACTTTTAGCGGCTCCCGAAGCTTCGATCACAGGAAGCCGCTTTTTATGAATTTTGCTAATTTTAATTAAATTATCTTACCAGAATTTAATCTTATAAATCTTGTCAGCAAATATTAACTAAATCTTAAGATAGAGATTTTGTTACTAAATATACAGTAATTTATATGATTTAATTTTTGAATACAAGAACGGCTTTTTTGTATTCGTCTGAAATGACTGTAAACAAGCCTCTCTCAAGCCATTAATCATAGGGATCAGTAAATCTCTAAACAGCATTTAATTAAAAAACAATTTATGTATCTAAAGTAGGAGGGTAAAATCACTTAAATTCTAGAATAATAGATAAAGATATCGGAAAGTTATCAAACCTGAAATTTTGTTTAAAATAATCAGCCAATATTACAGCAGTTTGTTAATTTGGGTCGAACCAGATTTTTTTCCTGGTTTAACTAGTAGCTTTACCAAATAAAAAATAATTACAACCAGGGGTTTTAAAATGCAGATAGTACAAAAGATTTACTGCCCAAATTGTGGTAGTCATGCGGAGCGTTATTATATTTATGATAGTCAATTAACTCGAACACAATGCCCAAGTTGTGACTATTTGATGATTAGTTGCACTCGCACTGGCAAAGTAATTGAAGCGTATGCCCCTGGCATTCATGCACACCGCTAGCTAATAAGAAAAAATTAAAAATTGGAGAAGATTTTCTCTAATTTTTAATAAAAAAGTTTTTTATCAAAAGAGAATTCAGGAGTTAGAATTCTGGGTGAATTGGAGTCTGACTAGCGCGCAGCAGTAGTGAGTCAACGTACCACTATTACTACGGGTAAGCAAGCTAGGCGCATTGTCTTGTCAAGAACTTCTGAAGAAGCGTGTTTAATAAATACGCTAAGTCGTCCTTTACACGTCTCTGAAAAAGAAGATTTAGCGGTTTGTTTACATTAGTGGCGAGTCAGTAGCTTGCTTTTTGCAGGGTATTCCCCACTTTCTTATTCAGAATTCTGGATTCTGAATTCTTCTTCAACAGAAATTCTGAACACTTCACAGGTTTTCTTTCTGCTGTCTGAGTTCTTGCTGTCGTATCTGTTCTTGTAATCTAAATTGTTGCTGTTGTCTAATTTGTTGATCTTGTCTGAGTTGTTGATCTTGTATTCTCAATTGTTGCTGTCGTGTAAATTGTTGCTGTTGTAGTCTTGTTTCTTGCTGTTGCAGTCTAAATTGTTGCTGGCGTATTAGTTCTTGCCGTTGTCGTGTAAAATCTTGCTGTTGTAGTTGTTGTTGTTGAAGATTTTGGCGTAGCCATGTTTCCCTCAATTGCTCTTGTGTTTGCTGAGTTCGTTCCTCTTGTTGTTGTCTCATTCTTTCTTGAAAGGACTCAGGTTGCGGAGAAATCGGTCGAATTATTTGTCCATAAGCAGGAGAATTTATCGGCAAAGCTTCTGCAAGAACAATCACTAGTGGCAATAGTTTAAGCGTCAATGATCGATTCAACATAAGTTATTTGTTATCGGTTGGGTTGAGCGATCGCTTAATCTTAATATAACAATTCCTACAGCTGTCTTGTCGCACTAATTGCGACTAATGTCAAGATATCTGTGAGATTAAAGTAATTAAATTTACTGAGTACAACAGATTTAATTCTTACTTGCTCTTAGTTGTCCGCAAGCAGCATCGGCTTCTAAACCACGGGAATAACGGACACTAACAGCAGTATTTTGCTGCTTGAGAACGTTCACAAAAGCTTGAATGCGATCGCGGTTGGGGCGTTTGTAGTCTACTTCTTGGATGGGGTTGTAAGGAATCAAATTCACATGACTTTGAAATCCTCGCAGGCATTTTGAAAGTTCCAATGCGTGTTCTGGTAAATCGTTAACACCAGCAAGGAGAACATATTCAAAAGTAACCCGGCGGCCAGTGATTTCCACATATTCCCGACATTCAGCCAGTAAATCTTCGAGAGGATAGGCGCGGGCGCTGGGAATGAGTTTTTCTCGTAGTGCTTGGTTGGGTGCGTGGAGACTCACAGCCAGAGTGATTTGCAAATTATTTTGTGCGAACTGACGGATGCGATCGCGAATCCCCACTGTAGAAACTGTAAGCGATCGCTGCCCAATACCGACATCTTGATTGAGGGATTTCAGGGCTGCTAAGACATTCTCAGTATTCAACAACGGTTCACCCAGTCCCATAAACACCACATTGCTAACCCGTTGCTGAAAATCTTCTTGTACAGTCAACACCTGATCGACAATTTCGTGCCGTGCTAGGTTGCGTTTGAAGCCTCCCTTACCAGTAGCGCAGAAATCACACGCCATTGGGCAACCCACCTGAGTAGAGACGCAAACTGTCAAACGGGCTTTTGGGCCTTCTCCCCTTTCTGCGAAGGTGGGGATGCCTACAGTTTCAATAATCTGTCCGTCTATTAATCGTAAAAGATATTTCACCGTACCATCGGGAGCCTCAGAGCGGTAATGTAAAATTGAGCGCCCTATGGGAACTTCTGCTACTTCTTTCCGCCATTGCTTGGAGAAGACAGAAATATCAGCTAGCGATCGCACTCCTTTGTCATAGATCCATTCATGCAGCTGCTTTCCTCTGTAAGTAGGTTGTCCCTGCTGCTGCACCCAAGCAGTTAACTCCGCCAAAGAAGCACCGAGAAGGGGAGAGATTAATTCTGATTTTTCTGGGTTGTGTGAGTCAACCTGAGATACAAGAGGCGTAGCAGACATAAAAAAATCACGAGTTGGTGTTGAATCTCTATCCTACACCTGCCAGATCAAGTTAGTCTTGACCAAAGAAGATGGGGAATTAGCCAAAAGTTGTGCCGTTCCAGCCCCACATTGCCCCCTTAGCGTCTGCAAACTCTATGTAAATGCGATTTTTCGGCACGCCTAGAGTTTGGTTAATCTGCTGGCAAAAGTCTTGACTCATTGCTGCGGTTTGATCTGGCTTCATCGTGCCAACGCTCTTAATTTCAATGTAGCAAACAGGGTCTGTATTCCCTGCAAAAGTCATAGGAATTCCCGGTTCAAAAGCAGTCATTACATAGGATTCTGGTTTTCCTAAATGTTTCGCTAACTTGGCTGATAGGTTTAAAAGCATTGACTCAATTTCAGCTTTTTGAGGAGCAGATGCAGAAGTTTGCACTTTAATTAAAGGCATAGTACCGAATTGGGATTTTGGATTTTATTACACTGTTAAGTTTATCTAAAAGCAGAATACAGTTTAATATTCTAAAAGTTTTTGCTAATAAAAATTTAAGGGTATTTTTTCCCTAGTTGCAGCTTTTTTTATACTACTGCCAATAACGTTAACTTTAAAGGTTATACCTGACTTTTTAGGCAACCATCCTATTTCCATAGCTTGTTTTATCCATAACGCTACGTCTTTTGGTGTTACTGCGGTTATTTCATACCTTGGCTCAATTCTCCAAGCCCGAACCTCTCCTGATGCATCTTGAAGTTGTATTGGCACAAGTTCGCTATTAATGAGGCTGTACCCCTGTGGATGAAGCCTATCAGTAAGAATCACTAATACTGAGCCAGCCTCAGTAGCGTGTTCTACAGCAACATGGAGATATCCATCAGGATCGTCTGCTTGTACGTTGGTAGCTTGTCTTCGGATTAGCCAGATGAATGGTTCTCTATCAACTATTATTTTTCTTGTACCTTTTTTCGGTATTGACATCTCTGTTGCTATATTTCTTGGACTACTCTGAGCGAAATAGATGACTATGTTCGGGATGATATAAACGCGATCGCCCTTTTGTTGTCGAGAGTGCTGGACTGATTATATAAAGCGTAGTGCGGATTAGGTTTTCTTGATGAGTGCAGTCTGCCATTTGATTCAGAGGGACAACCCTGATTTTTTCATCGGGCCATCCGATGCGAAAGCAAATCGCAATCAGGGTTTCGGCTGGATAGTGTTCGAGTAGTTTAGCTTGGGCATTTTCGACGTGACGCGCACTTAAATACAAGCAGAGGCTAGCCTGATGTGCTGCAAGAGAGGCTAATTCTTCAGTGGCGGGGACTTCTGTACGTCCACTGATGCGTGTCAAAATAATTGTTTGAACTAAACCAGGAACAGTTAGTTCTATTTTGAGTTTGGCAGCAGCGGCTTGAAAGGCGCTGATACCAGGTATGACTTCAAAAGGAATATCTGCCTCTGCGAGGAGGTGCATTTGCTCGTGGATGGCGCTGTAGAGACTAGGATCGCCAGAATGAAGACGGACTAGAGATTTGTGCTGCGATCGCACTCTATCAATCATAATCGCCAAAATTTCTTCTAAAGTCTGATTCGCAGTTCTAATTATCTCGGCATCTTTTCGGCAAAGTTCTAAAATTTGTTCGGGTACTAAAGAATCAGCAAATAAAATTACATCAGCAGCAGCCAGTAATTTTTGCGCCTTCACCGTTAATAAATCAGGATCTCCAGGGCCAGCTCCGACAATATACACAGATGGTTCTACAGCAGATAGTGTTTTTTTATAGCTTAGGCTTTCTGTATATTCACTCTTAGAAGAACACACGGCAATCCCTCAAAAAAATTTTTTGGCAAATTCTTCAGTATCTTTCCGGATTCACCCTCTTTCCTTAGTAGAGAGTAATGGTAGATGCACCCTGGTTAAGCCCTAGAGAATACTCTGGGGCATTTTTTATTTTTTGGGAATTGGGAATTGGGNCGTTATTGGCAGTAGTATAAAAAAAGCTGCAACTAGGGAAAAAATACCCTTAAATTTTTATTAGCAAAAACTTTTAGAATATTAAACTGTATTCTGCTTTTAGATAAACTTAACAGTGTAATAAAATTCCTAGACTACTGACTACTTGTGCCATCCGTAATGGTCCCAGCATCAAGCTATCAGTGCGAAAGCCTTCAATCCACAAGCGTCCTAAGCTGTAGGCTGGCCAGTAAATTAGAAATAGTGTGCCTACCTTCAGGCGTGGCTTACCAGATAAAGACCGAAAAAACAACGTTATTAGTAGCGTAAACACCATTAAATCCCACAGAGATTCGTAGAGGAAGGTGGGATGAAAATAATCGAAACTAACATAGTCTAAAGGACGATGGTCTTGTGGAATATAGAGTTTCCAGGGTAAATTAGTAGGATCGCCAAAAGCTTCAGAATTAAAGAAATTACCCCAACGTCCGATCGCCTGACCTAAAATCAGCGAAGGTGCTACTAAATCTGCCAATTGCCAGAAAGAAACCTGCTTGATTTTGGCAAAGATTAACGCAGCCACAACGCCACCAAGAATCGCTCCATGAATGGCAATACCTCCTTCCCAGATCGCAAATATTTTTCCTGGAGTTGGGGCATATTTTGACCACTCAAAAAAAACGTAATATAGGCGTGCGCCAGGAATCGCCCCAATCAACAACCAAAAGAACAAATCGCCTAGCAACTCAGGATTAACGTTACGGCGCTTTGCCAAATTCTGGGAAAGGATAACGCCAATTAACACTGCTGTGGCAATTAACAAGCCGTACCAACGAATACTTAGTGGCCCTATTTTCACCAGAATCGGTCCTGGAGAAGTAAACTGAAACGCCAAGGGCAAAGTGGGAAAATCCAGTGCCATGAAAAATTACCTAGAAAAGTTCGTTAACTACCCGCGCACTTTGCTAAGTACGGAGTTTCTTGTGTCTTGAATACTGTAACTACACTTAAATCTTCCACAACATTGTGGGGACGTAGGTAAAAATTCAGTATTCATATTTAGGAGTCTAGTTCCTAACGCCTAGTTGAGCATAACTTGTGCCACTAAAACAATTGAGTTTACCATCCTTACCGAGAGCGCAAGATGGTAGATTTGAGTAAGTTACACCAAATGGTTTCAATATAATCACCTAAACAACTTTGATATATTTAAAATTGTGATTGCTATTTATCCTGGTAGCTTCGACCCCATTACCTTGGGACACCTCGATCTCATCCAGCGCAGTAGTCGGCTGTTTGAGCAGGTGATTGTCGCTGTACTACGGAACCCTAACAAGATGCCACTTTTTAGTGTGGAGCAACGGCTAGATCAGATCCGTCTTTCTACAGAACATCTACCTAATGTAAAAGTAGACAGCTTTGATGGTCTTACCGTCAATTATGCTCAAATGCAACAAGCACAAGTTTTGATCCGGGGTTTACGGGCTGTGTCAGATTTTGAAGTGGAACTGCAAATGGCTCACACCAATAAAACTCTTTCTACCCAAATAGAAACAGTTTTTCTCGCAACCTCAAATGAGTATAGTTTTTTAAGTAGTAGTGTGGTAAAAGAGATTGCAAGGTTTGGTGGCTCTATCGATCATCTCGTTCCCCCACACATTGCCCTAGATATATACCAATGCTACAATCAGAAATCTCCAATGTTGAACCCAATCTCAACGGAAGCAATCCCCCCCCTCAAGAATATCTCGGTGGAGAGGGAAGCATAGATATTCAGCAGGAACTCAACCGCCTAGAGGAAATGGTTCTCTCTAGTCTCAGAATTCCGCTGACGGGACGCACACTCGTAGATGAAGAAAAGCTGCTAGATCAGCTTGATTACATCCGGCTGGCTTTACCATCACTTTTTCAAGAAGCGGCATCAGTTCTCGAACAAAAAGACGAAATATTGCTGGAAGCGGAAGAGTATGGACAGCAGGTTGTTGAGGCTGCACAAGCAAAAAGAGCGCAAATTTTAGCTGAAAGCGATATTATTCACCAGGCTGAACAGGAAGCTGAACGACTGCGGCGACAAGTGCAACAAGAGTGTGAGGGAATAATGCAAGAAACCCTCGCCGAGATTGACCGCAAGCGGTATGCTTGTCAGCAAGAGTTAGATCTGATGCGACAAAATGCGATCGCTCATGCTCAAGAAATTGAAGATGGTGCTGATGCTTATGCCGATGGCATTTTGGGAAATATCGAGCAGGATCTCAAAGAGATGTTGCGAATTATCACCAACGGACGGCAACAATTGCAAATTGATAACCTCACCCAGCGTAATTCACCTCCTGGTAAAAAAAGATAGAGGTTATAACCAGAGATGAGGAAAAATTATCGGTTGGGTTTCGCTATTGCTTAACCCAACAATTTTCATGAAGGAATAATTTTAGGGAATCTACCTACTAATAGATTTAAAATTTTAGCTTGTAATTAAGCAGGATTTTTAATAAATGCTTACTTTTGCTCAAGTTAACTTTGGATTAAATATAGCTGGTTTAATTGGAATTATTTATTTGCTTTGGGCAATTATTTACTTAATTTTAACAGTAGCTTGGCTATCCCAACGTGGAACTAGGCTTAGAGGTTGGGCTTTAGCCCTTTATATTTTTCAACTTATATTTATGCCAATTATAATGTTGTTAAGTGGAGTAATCTTGTATTATCAAGGTTGGCGTTTAGATCCAGTTCTTCAATTTGAGCAATTTTTATTGTTGCTATTAATTCTTTATCTAAGTATCAAAGATATTGTAATTAATGCAGTTTACAGAGATAGATGACTTTAGTATTGAGAAAATTTAATTAATAATATTAGTGTTGAAAAATCAGAAAAATGGGTACTGGGTACTGGGTAATGGGAAAAGTACCTAATCTACAATATGCTCCAGTGCGATCGCTATTGGTTAATTCGCTTTTGCAATTTGGCTTCAATTTCTTCATCTGTAGTACAAATCATTTTTGGACGGTACTCTAATCTATCCATGAGAATGTGGAAAGCTTCTACATCTTTGGGATGCTAGCAAACTCAGTCCCATAACTCTTCATCAGTCATCGCTTGGTAGTTAGAAGCTGCCATAAAAATATTACGGTGTAAAGGTTTGTAAATGATTAGCGTAGTTTCTGGAACTAAAACTGAATCTTAAATAGGTACGTAGTTTTACTACGCGCAATATTATTGCTTAAAGGAGCATTATAATGAGCACTTTCGGTTCGTTGTTTGTAGCTCAGGACAATAATTTTACTGTCGTTGATGGCGGATGGACTAGCTTTGACCTATATCCGCGTCAGATTGGTGATATCAACGGCGATGGTCGTGATGATATTGTCGGCTTTGGAAATAGTGATGTCTACGCCGCTCTAGGTCAAAGCAATGGCACTTTCGGTCCGATATTTGTCGCTCAAAGCGATAATTTTACTGTCGTTGATGGCGGATGGACTAGTTTTGACCTATATCCACGTCAGCTTGGTGATGTCAACGGCGATGGTCGCGATGATATTGTCGGTTTTGGAAATAGTGATGTCTACGTCGCTCTAGGTCAAAGTGATGGCACTTTCGGTTCGATATTTGTCGCTCAGGACAATAATTTTTCTGTAGTTGATGGCGGATGGACTAGCTTTGACCTATATCCACGTCAGCTTGGTGATGTCAACGGCGATGGTCGTGATGATATCGTCGGTTTTGGAAATAGTGATGTCTACGTCGCTCTAGGTCAAAGTGATGGCACTTTCGGTTCGATATTTGTCGCTCAAAGCGATAATTTTACTGTAGTTGATGGCGGATGGACTAGCTTTAACCAATATCCGCGTCAGCTTGCTGATATCAACGGCGATGGTCTCAATGATATTGTCGGTTTTGGAAATAATGATGTCTACGCCGCTCTAGGTCAAACCAATGGTACTTTCGGTCCGATATTTGTCGCTCAAAGCGATAATTTTTCTGTGGTTGATGGCGGATGGACTAGCTTTAACCAATATCCGCGTCAACTTGGCGATATCAACGGCGATGGTCGCAATGATATTGTTGGTTTTGGAAATGCTGATGTCTACGTCGCTCTAGCTTAATAGTTTGTTTGTCATTAGCTAGCTCCAATGTCACCTCCCTGTTAGAGGATGTTTGTAAAGTCTAATTTATTACTAGCCTTGGCGATTATAAGTCGTGCGCCAGTTGTTCATGGGGAAACCCCCCTTATCTACGGGACGCTACGCGAATGTTTGTGTAGTAGCGATTTCTATCCGCGCAATACTTTTCAAACATCTTCTTAGGGGAAATTTCTCGGTTCTATCGCTCCCCTGATCCTAAAGTGACTTACGCTATTATTAAATACCAAGCTGGAAAACTGCAAAACCCATTCTGCATAAGGATAATAGGTTTAAAAAAGCATGGATTTAATATTAGGAACCATAAAGGGAGCGATAGAGCCTATTTTTATCTGTTGGCTTTTGATTTCCTCTCAGCACATGATTACAAAGTATATGTAAAATCTTCTACCAGCATACCGGGAACTAAACTACCTCCTAGTTGGCGACTTTCATAAGTTCCTACTTCGGGAATAAACTCCTGAAAATTTGTCAAATCTACTAAGTTTTCTCCCCAAAAGCGATAGAGACTTTCGTCAAAACGTAAGTTTTCAATGGGTGCGATAATTTCTCCATTTTCTACCCAAAAACAAGCATAACGAGTCATACCTGTAATTCTACCAGTGTGGCGATCGCTCCAATTCAAGTAATGCAAATTCGATACATATAATCCTGTATCTAAACTTGAAAGAATCTGTTCAAATACTAAATTACCAGTACTCACTTCTGGCGCTCGTAAAGTCTCTGAACCATTCGCACCGTTGGCAATTTTTTGATATTCCTTAGCAGTGCGGGAATTCACCAAAGTATTTACTAAATATCCTTTTTCTATTACAGGTATCTCCGGTGCTGCCATTTCTCCCAATTCATTAAATCGTGGCACTAATCCCCGCTGAAAATTTTCTTTCAAACTAAATTTTAGAGAAAGTTGTTTTTCTTGACGCGATAAAACAGCTAAAGCACTGTTTCCTTGTTGGATATCAGCTTCGCTTACCGCTCCCCAAGAAAGCATTAATAATAAATCTGCAACAGCAGCAGGTGCAAAATAAGTTTTGTACTGTCCCCGTGGCAGTTCTTTCGTTGGGTGAGCAAGTAATTCTAGTTGTTTTTTGGCTTCGCTAATTTTGGCTATATATTTAGATTCATTCCAATCACTCCCGGCAAACGTGCCCTTAACTGCTTGCCCAGATGGGGAAAATAGAGAATAATCTAAGGTAAAAGAGTCAGTAGAAAACCAGTGTTTTTGACCGTTGGAATCACCATAAGCTTTAACTACCAATCCCCCTGCGTATATCCCTGTAAAATCCAATTCAGCAACTAGTTCTAGTACAGTCGGGACTACTGCCTCAGCCGCCAATAAATTTCCAGAATGTATTTCTCGACTGATATTATTTCCTGATGGCAAAACTAGATATGGATCGATGGGTAGTAGAATAAGTTCGTCACGTAGTTCTTGCAAAGCAGTATATGCTAATTGCCAGTCTATCTCCCAATTTCCAGTAAAGGGAAACTGCCGAACACTGTTGCGCTGCTCTTTCATCAAAGTTAGTTCTATCCAACCATCAGCAACACAACCAGTTTGTCGCACTTTCGCATGATTAAAACGAGTAAATTGACTTATTTCACTGCTGAGTCTCACAGTGAATTGTTCATTTTCTAATTTTTTGAGCAACAGATTTTCAATCAGTCGATTAAAGCTGACTTCTAATGTAGATAATTCCTCAATTTTCATGGATACTAAATATTAATAGGGAATAAGGTGAGGAGAAAGTTATGAGTTAGGAGTTAAAAGAATTTTCGTAAGTAGCTTGGCGTAAATAAATTAAAGTTTGTAGTAAAAACTTTAGTGATGATAATCCTTTTTTTGAGCGATTGAATCGTTCACTACGAGCTAGGATTTTATTTTATGTTTAATTATGCCTATTTACTTAATTCAAAACTCATAACTACCAACTCCTAACTATTGTATTTTTCAAGTTCCTCCACCAAAAACTTCGACATTAGCAAAAACACAAACAGGTGAACCGTGTCCTACCCAAATGGCCTGATTTGGTTCTCCTTTGCCACAATAAGGAGTACCATACATTTGCCAGTTTGTGGCATCTCCGACTTTAATTAAACTATGCCAAAACTCTGGTGTTGTGGCGCGGTAATTGGGATTACGGAGGGTTTTGGTAAGTTTACCGTTTTCAATTAATTTAGCGTACTCACAACCAAATTGGAATTTGTAGCGGCGATCGTCAATTGACCAAGAACGGTTAGATTCCATGTAAACGCCGTGTTGTATGCCGCCAATAATGTCTTCAAAAGTGCCGTTTAAAGGCTCTAAATTCAAGTTACCCATGCGATCGATCGCTGGTCGATTCCATGAGGAAGCACGGGCACAGGCAACTCCTGCTACACCTGCTCTGGCTTGACTCTCTAGACTGCCTAAACCCCGTTGGAGTACACCTTCTTTAACTAAATACTCCCGTGTTGCTACAGCACCCGTATCATCAAAGCCGTAACTAGCAAATTCACCAGGCACGGTGGGATCAAAGGTAATGTTCATCAACGGCGAACCATAAGCTAGGTTGCCAAAATCACTTTTATTAACAAAGCTGCCCCCAGCATAGTTACGCTCATCTCCCAAAATTCGGTCAATTTCTAAGGGATGCCCGACACTTTCATGGATTTGCAGCATCATTTGATCTGGGGCTAAAACTAAATTGGTGCGGGTGTTTGGGCATTCTTCTGCTGTCAAGAGTTCTACTGCTTGTTCGCCAATTTGCCGCACCCGGTACCATAAGTCTTCTTGTTTTAAAAGCTCTAGTCCGCCTTGGTAACAGTTTGCTTGCGAGCCGTTGTTGCTACGCTGCTGTACAACTGCTCCATCTTGGGCAGTGGCTCCGTAATTAGTGCCTATAGATAGTATTTTTTGATAGACTTCTGAACCATTAGTGCTAATAAACCAAGATTCTCTCTCGGTTGTGCTGGCACTAGCTATGGTTTGCACAATTTTGTCGTCAACTTTCAGCGTTTGGCAAATCCGAATTAGTAAATCGTTTATTTCTCCTGGACTCAGAGCATCCAATGGCTCCAGAAATGGAGATTTATATTCACCAACGACTTTAGGGCGCTCACTTTCACGGAAGGGATGTATCCACCATTCACTGGCTGCTAGTGCCTGTTTATAGGCTGTTTGAGCGGCGGTTTGCAGGGAAGACAGTTCTAGAGAGTTAGTAGCTGCATAACCCAGACAGCCATTAACCAAAACTTCCAGCATGGCTCCAACTGTGAAGGATTTGCCGTTTAGTTGGGGTAAGGCATCACGGACAAAACGGGTAGTAGAAGTCTCCTTTACGGCTCTAATACCAATCCAATCAGCAGGAATATCGAAACTAGCGATCGCTTTTTTGAGTTCAGACCACATAATTTTGGGGAATAAAGAATGGGGAATGGGGAACTTGTACTGAGCTTGTCCTGAGCGAAGTCGTTGGCGCAGCCTCTCGTAGAGAAGTATGGGGAATGGTACAAAGGAGAGGAATTTCCCTCCTACTCCCCCACTGTCCTCTAATTCCGGTGCCAGCGTGTGCCATCACGACTATCAATTAGCGTAATACCTTGTGCTTGAAGTTCGTCACGAATGCGATCGCTTTCGGCAAAATTCTTGCCTTTACGTGCTTCTTGCCTTTGCTGAATTTTCGCCTCAATTTCCGCATCGCTTAAACCATTACTTGTTTGAGTTTCGGCTTCTATCTCGGCTTCTAAACCCAAGACTCCAGCTAATGTGACGAGAGTTTGCCATTGACGCTGTAACTCATCAGGGGAAGTTTCGGTTTTGCCTTCATGCACAATAATATTTCCCTCGCGGCGCAGTTCTTTGGCTAATTCAAACAGCACTGTTAACCCACCAGGAAAATTAAAGTCGTTATTTACGGTTTCTTGAAAGCGTTCAACAGTTTCAGCGATTAGTGAAGCAGTTCCCACTCCCCAGCCTAGTTTTTTGCCGTATTGGTAGCCGAAGAGTAAACCTTCTTTAATGGTGTGCCAGCCGTTAGTTGCTGCGGCGATCGCTTCGTCGGTAAAATCTATCGGTGTGCGATATTGGGCCGTCAGCACGAACAACCGTACTGCCATCGGGTCAACTCCTCGATCTAGCAATTCTCGAATAGTGGTAAAGTTGCCCAAAGATTTGGACATTTTTTCACCATCTACCTTTACCATGCCGTTATGCAACCAGTAACGTGCTAAGGGTTTTCCTGTCACAGCCTCAGATTGGGCAATTTCATTTTCGTGATGGGGAAAAATTAAGTCAGCACCCCCAGCATGAATATCGATCGTATCACCCAAGCGATCGCGCACCATTGCCGAGCATTCTATATGCCATCCCGGACGACCTGCGCCCCAAGGTGATTCCCAAGCGGGTTCTCCCGGTTTTGCTGCCTTCCACAAAGCAAAATCGAAGGGGTCTTTCTTTTTCTGATATTCTGGATCTTCGATGTTGACGCGCTCGCTTTTCCCGGCTTGCATATCTTCTAACTTGCGTCCCGAAAGCTTGCCATACTCAGCAAACTGCCGTACTGCATAATACACATCACCGTCAGAGGGGTAAGCAAAACCTTTATTTTCCAACTCATAAATTAACCGCTGAATGCCATTCATCGTATGGGTAGCGCGGGGATACTCATCAGCTTCTTTGATTCCCAATCGCGCCATATCCTCAAAATATGCTTTGATAAAGCGATCGGCTACAGCTTCCATTGATGAATGTTCAACACAGGCTCGATTCAGAATCTTGTCATCAATATCGGTAAAATTTTGGATATATCGCACTTGATAACCGATAAACTGGAGGTATCGGCGTACTACATCCCAAACGATGCAAGCTCTAGCATGACCCAAATGGCAGTAGTCGTATACCGTCACGCCGCAGTAATACATCTTAACCTTTCCTGCTTCGACTGTTTCAAACGGTTCTTGACGACGGGTGAGGGTATTGTAAAGGGTTAGGGTCATAACAGAGTAATGCTGAAATAGAGAGATACGTAATAATAGGGTAAAGCAGCTGGGATGACAGTCCAGCATCCCTATGCTAGTACGTCACGGCGGAAATCAACATACTATTGGACAAAATCTCTAAAGCCTATAAATCAAGGGTTTTTGACTTTTGACTTTTGACTTTGACTTCCGCTTTGCGGCGCTAGTGTTTTCTGGACTATCTGCGCTACATTACTATTTTTTGACTATTTGATAACAGCGCTATGCAATCAGCAGTTACACCCGAATCTTCGGCAATGGATACGCCCAAACAAGGAATGCCAGTAACAATTATTACGGGTTTCCTCGGTAGTGGCAAGACGACTTTACTCAATCATATCCTCAACAACCAACAGGGTTTAAAAACCGCTGTTCTCGTGAATGAATTTGGCGAAATTGGCATCGATAACGAGCTAATTGTTTCCACTGGTGAGAACATGGTGGAGTTAAATAATGGTTGTATCTGCTGCACTATTAATAATGATTTGGTAGATGCAGTTTACAAAGTTTTAGAACGCCAAGAAAATCTAGATTATCTAGTAGTGGAAACAACTGGATTAGCAGATCCACTACCAGTAGCTTTAACATTTCTGGGCACAGAATTGCGGGATTTAACCCGCTTGGATTCGATTATTACCGTGGTAGACGCGGCCAATTACAGCCTAGATTTATTTAACTCTGAGGCAGCATATAGCCAAATTGCTTATGGCGATGTAATTGTGCTGAACAAGGCAGATTTGGTTGATGAAGCCACTTTGAACGAGTTAGAAAGAAAAATTAACGAAGTCAAGGAAGGAGCAAGAATTATCCGTGCTACGCGATCGCAAGTACCACTTCCTTTAATTCTGAGTGTTGGTCTGTTTGAGTCAGATAAATATTTTGACACAGTGGTGGATGAACACGACCATCATGATCATGAACATCACGATCATCATGACGAGCATGACCACTCAACATGTGGTCACGATCATCACGACCATGACCACGATCACCACGATCATCACCATCATTCTGACCATTTAGAAAATGATGGTTTTACTTCCATCTCTTTCCAAAGTGACAAGCCTTTTTCTATTAGGAAGTTTCAGTATTTCTTAGATAACCAGCTACCCTCAAATATCTTCCGAGCGAAGGGGATTATGTGGTTTGATGAAAGTCCGAAGCGTCATATTTTCCACCTTTGTGGTAAACGCTTTACCTTGGATGATGATGAATGGAAAGGTCAATTGAAAAACCAACTAGTGCTGATTGGTCAAAATTTGGATCGTGAGGCTTTAATTAGTCAACTTGAAAAATGCATTTGTCTACCTTCAACCTCTCGCGGTAAAGGCTTTGGCAAATAAAAGTTAGGAGAGACGCGATTAATCGCGTCTGTACAAGAGTTAAAAGTTTAATACTCGTTCCCAGGTTCCACCTGGGAATGCATTCCTAATGGCTCCGCCATCAATTTTTAGCAATGAAAATGAGAGAATAGCGTAGGCGTAGCCCGTCGTAGAAATTTTATCAGGTGGTAGACACTCGTTGTTTTTAGTTTTTATATATTGCTCTAAAATCAAAACGTTGATAAATGTTCTGATTAAAATGCGCGTTGTTATCCAGCGAGTCAAATCATCTCAAGTTACAGTTAATGGTGAAATTGTCGGCAAAATTGGGCGGGGGCTAAATTTACTGGTAGGTATTGCTAATGCCGACACTGATGCTGAAATTGACTGGATGGTGCGTAAGTGCTTAGGATTGCGGTTGTTTACTGACGAAGAGGGAGACGACCGTTGGCAAAAATCTATACAAGAAATTGGCGGCGATTTGTTAGTAGTTAGTCAGTTTACCCTTTATGGTGACTGTCGCAAAGGTCGCCGTCCTTCTTTTGACCGTTCAGCCGCTCCCCAATCAGCAGAAGATTTGTATAATCGCTTTGTTACTAAGTTAAAAGCTAGCGGTTTACAGGTAGAAACAGGTAAATTTGGTGCAATGATGCAAGTTACCATTGAAAACGACGGTCCCGTAACTTTGTTACTTGAAAAAGAAGCGATTTAAGTATATACACTAAAAGCTGAATAACAGCAGCCTCTACCTGGATTTCTCACTTGTGAGAAATCCAAGGGGTGTGGGAGGTGTGGGAGGTATTGGGTGAGGGTTTGAGAAGTGGCGAGTTTAAGTTTGAAGGGACGATTGTCGGAACTTGGGCGGCCAATGCGTTGGTGAAGTGGATTAATCAGATTGATGTGGCGGTAACNATCCAAGGGGTGTGGGAGGTGTGGGAGGTGTGGGAGGATGGGGAAGAAGTCTTACCCCCCACACTCCCCACACTCCCCACACTCCCCACACTCCTCTTCCCCCTCTGCCTACACTATGCGTGAGAAATCCGGGTCTAGACCGTGGTGTTCTAATTGATGAGAGAATATTAAATTAACCATCACAAAAGTTTAAATTCATTCATCATGGCGAAAATCCAGTTTTCTAGAGGTCTTGACGAAGAAGTAACTCCAGATGTGCGCTTGACGCGATCGCGTACTGGAGACAGTGGTACAGCGACCTTTATTTTTACGAATCCGAAAATTTTAGATCAAGGTACTACCGAAGATATTACCGGAATGTACTTGATTGACGAAGAAGGCGAAATAATTACCCGTGAAGTTAAGGCTAAATTTGTTAACGGGAAACCGGAAGAATTAGAAGCACTTTACGTCATGAAATCTGTCCAAGAATGGGATCGTTTTATGCGCTTCATGGAGCGGTATGCTGAAGAAAACGATCTGGGATTGAGCAAAAACGAGGCATAGGGCATAGGGCATCGGTAATTGTCATGTTCTAATGAATGCGCCATTTACCATGCCCAATTATCCATTATTAAAAGTTCATGAGTGACATATAATGCCACAACCCCACCCAGACTCGCCTAGAGTTATAGTAACTTGTGCTGTGGTTACTGTCAGTGATACACGCACTTTAGAAACAGACAAAAGTGGCCAGCTAATTCAGCAGTTACTCCTTGGTGCTAACCATACTGTCGGAGCCTACACGATTATCAAAGATGAACCAACACAAATTCAAGGGCAGATAGAAAATCTGGGTAAAAGCGCAAATTTGGATGCTGTAATTTTCAATGGTGGTACAGGTATTGCACCAAGAGATACCACTTACGATGCCATTGAGAAGTTACTGGAGAAAACTTTGCCGGGATTTGGTGAGTTATTTCGTTTTTTAAGTTATCAAGAAATTGGTTCGCGGGCGATCGCTTCTCGCGCTGTTGCTGGTGTTTATCAAAATAAATTAATTTTCTCGCTTCCTGGTTCCAGTAATGCTGTAAGACTGGCGATGGAAAAACTGATTTTACCCGAACTCACTCACTTGGTAAGTCAGGTTGGTAAGGGGGTGACATGAGCAGCCGTTCAGAAAGTTACCATGATAACTTTTGTAAAACTAAGGCATGAGGCACTGAAATCATCCTTTCTATCCTTACATCTTAAGACTACCCAGAATTATAGTGAAGCGGATGAAATTTTAATATCAGGTCAGTAATGGAGCCTATTTACTGGAATTGCACAATTGCTCACAGCATCACTGCATTTTCATACTTTGGTATCCCCATAGTAATAGGGGTTTTCTTTACCAAAACTAAGGCAACTATCCCTTCTAAGTTTTGGCTAGCCTTTTTCTTATCGGGTGGATTCGTACTATTTTGCGGATTTCATCACTTTTTGGCGATATTTGAGCCATATATGGCAGTGTCTCTGCTGCATTTAGCTGTACTTGATGTAATGGCGTTTATTTCCTTATCTGCCTTACTCTACCTGACGCCAACCTCTTATCAAATTGTAAAAGCGATCGCCAAATCTCAAGAAGATACCCGCGAACTTCAACGCAGCCAGCAAATGCAACAGCTATTTTTAGATCATGGCCCCTTTGCAGCCTATATCAAAGATGAGCAATCTAGAGTGCTTTACTACAACCAGGAGCTACAGTCTAGATTTTCGGTAGATCCACAAGAATGGCTGGGGAAAACGGATAGTGAATTCTTGCCAGATCCAGAAGAGGCGCGGCGGGTAATGGAAAACGATCGAGTTGTTTTGAAGACTCTACGCCCTTTGAAGCTGATTGAACAGGTAAAGATACCTGGTAATAATCAGCCGTGCTACTGGCTATCGTTTAAGTTTCCGTTTAGCGATTACGCAACGGGCGCTTACCGTATCGGTGGGATCAGTATCGATATTACAGAATCTATAGAAGCACAGCGATCGCTCACTGACCTAAATCGGCAGCTAGAAGAAAAAACACTAGAATTAGAGGCAAAAAAACGAGAACTTATATATCTCTCAGATATGACGGATATGCTTTATTCCTGCGAGTCTGAAGATGAAGTGTATCAAGTAGTCGCTTTAACTTGTTCCAAGCTGTTTCCTAATATGAGTGGTTGTGTCTGTATAATTGCTAATTCCAAGAATTATGTTCAGATTAATAGTATTTGGGGAGATGAAAGAAGCAGTAAAGAAATATTTTCACTATCTGAGTGTTGGGCATTGCGGAGAGGAAAATTAAACCTTTTATCGCCTCGGAATACAGGATTAATTTGCAGTCACTTAATAGAGCCAGTTAGCGGCGCACATTTGTGCGTTCCATTGTTTGGACAAGGCGAATTAGTTGGGATTTTACACATCTATGCACCTGAACAAATCAGTCCAGAAGTTCAACAAACTTCTGAGATTATTGCTAGAACATTAGGCATTGCACTGAATAATTTATCGATAAAACAACGTCTAACTCATGATAGCCTGCGGGATGGGATGACCCAACTATTCAATCAAAGCTATATGCAAAGCATAACGGAACAAAGGCTAGCAGAAGCTGAACGATCGGGACAACCTCTTAGTATTATTTTTCTTGATATCGATAACTTCAAGTCTTACAACTCTCGCTATGGCCATGTGACTGCCAACATTGTTCTCCAAGCATTAGCAAAGTTACTGTTAAAATCTATTCGTTCCTTTGACATTGCTTGCAGATGGGGTGGTGAAGAATTTGTGATTGTGATGCCTAATATGACACTAGAAACGCTCAGAAAGCGAGTAGAACAATTAAGGCTAGATATTGAACAAATGCAATTGAAGGACGGCGATCAGATTCTCCAAAGCATCACCGCTTCTTTTGGAATAGCTGTATCAGAACCAGGGATTACGGTTAAGGATTTTCTGAATCGAGCAAATCAAGCGATGCTTGAGGCAAAGCGAACAGGGAAGAATCGAGTTAGGGAATATATAAATACCTATAATTGAAGAATAAAGAATTCAGAACACCGCAAGCGGTCAAACGATTTTAGATTTTAGATTTTAGATTGATATCATGTCCGCTAGATTACTTATTAAACCTGAAGAACCCCACCCCGCCAAAGCTATGCTTTGTCTCCCCTCCCCGCTCTTCGGGAGGGGCTGGGGGTGGGGTGCAATGACTGTGGAAATCATAACTAATTCTACGGACATGATATGACTCCATGACTTTATAAATTTACCCTATAAAAAAACAACTCCCTGAAGATGTGGGAGTTGTTTTTTTATTCAAGCAGTTTTTAAAACATTTAGAATGGAGCGATGCCTGCGGCGGGCTGCGCCTACGCTAAACAGATAGTAGCCAAAATCGCTGCGATTATATAAAACACTCCAACAACTTGCAATTCTGACCAGCCAGTAAGTTCTAAATGATGGTGTAAAGGTGCCATTTTGAAGAGGCGTTTGCCTTTGCCATCTGGGCCTTTCGTGGCTTTGTAATAACTTACCTGTGCCATCACCGAAAGGGTTTCTACGAAGAAGATACCACTGAGAATGAACAGAGCTACTAAGGTGTTTGTCAATAGCGCTACAGCAGCTAAAGCTCCTCCCAGTGCTAAAGACCCGGTATCTCCCATGAAAACACGGGCTGGGTTGCGATTATGGGCTAAGAAACCTAAACACCCGCCACTTAAAGCAGCACAAAAAACCATCAATCCTGGTGCTGTTGGGGCGACTAAAGCACCTAATGCCAAAAGTGCGATCGCTACTGTTCCTGCTGCCAAGCCATCAATACCATCTGTTAAATTAGTCGCATTACTTTCTGCAACTAGCACAAAACCTGCTAAAGGCCAAAATAGGAATCCTAATGGTAGTGTGAAGCTCACCCAAGGCAAAGCAATATTTGTAATATTAGAAGGTTGATTAAACATCAGCCATAGACAAAACACAGCCGCAAAACTCACCTGCAAAGCTAGTTTTGTGCGGGGAGATATACCTTTATTTGATTTCCGGCGCAGAATTTGCCAATCGTCGAGCCAGCCAATCAATCCATAGCTGATTGTCAAAGCCGAAACTGCAAGCACCTCTTTAGAAAAGTTAGACAATATACAGGCAATCAGCACAGATACAGGTATAAAAAATATACCGCCCATTGTGGGAGTGCCTGCCTTTTTGAGATGAGCTTGTGGTCCATCTTCACGAATTATTTGTCCAGTTTTAAGTGCTTGAAGTAAAGGTATTACCCAATAGCCCACCACACCTGAACCCAACGCACACAACAGTAGTGGCAGAGTTAGCGACATACTTTGCCACGGTAGCCGATTGGCCATCGAATCCAAGAAAAATGCTGTTGTACCTAACCCTACGGCTAATAAAGAGGCTAGAGCGATTCCAGAAATGTTTAATCCTTGCTCAGGAGATAATTTAGCGTCCACAGAAGTTTCCCTTCACTCCACACTTATAAAATTGAATACTAGTAACTAGGGATACTACCAAGTCCCTAGCCTGAAAAGGCTAATTCTCAGCGATTCCTATATCATCATCGTCATCATCATCGAGGTCGTAGCCAATTCCATCATCTACACCCATTAGGGAGTCTATTCCTTCTTCGTCAGCTTGAAAATCCGGTTCGTGAACGTCACGGGCGATAATGCGACCGTTGTTTTGTAACCAGTCCAACAAAGAGGACTCTGGCTTTAGGGGGATGACATCGGCTCTTTGGTTACGAGCTGCTTCACGTAATGGAGAGTTCAACATATCGAATCAGGTCAAGAAAAGGTTTACGTAAGTTGACATTTAGAGTCTATCACTTGAGACGGATTAATTTAGTTATCTTTTCAACCCTTTAGTTGATAAATCCGCATTCAGATAGAAATTTTTTTATTTAATAAGCATAAGGCTTAAGTCAAGCGATTCTTAGTAATTTTTATGGCTCTACATATATGTCATTAATATCTTGTTTATGCTGATGGAAAGTGAGTGATTTTTGAGGTGACAGGCGATGATGGGAAAAGCGGCTCTTATGGATGCGATCGCTGGTACAAATCGCGGTCTACTGGCGACCGAAGAACAGAAACAGACTATCTTAGCAGCGATCGCGAATTTAGAAGACTTTAATCCTACACCCCGTCCGGTGGAAGCTAGTAATTTGCTAGATGGCAATTGGCGATTACTATACACCACTAGCAAGGCTCTTTTAAACTTAGATCGTCTACCTTTATGTAAACTGGGTCAAATCTATCAGTATATCCGGGTAGATACTACCAGTGTTTACAACATAGCTGAGATTTATGGCTTACCTTTTTTAGAAGGATTAGTCAGCGTTGCTGCTAAATTTGAGCCTGTTTCAGGTCGGCGTGTCCAAGTAAAATTTGAGCGTTCTATTATCGGCTTACAACGTTTAATAGAATACAATTCTCCGGTAACTTTTATCCAACAAATTGAAGAAGGTAGAAAATTTCCCGGAATTGATTTTGTCATCAAGAGTGACAAACAGCAAGGCTGGTTAGATATCACTTATATAGATAACGACCTACGGATCAGCAGAGGTAATGAGGGAAGTGTGTTTGTCTTAACTAAAACATAAGCTTTTACAAAATAGCTCTTTGCGAATGAAGGTACGCTATAACGTCTACCTTGTCAAGTAGGATATAATACACTTTTGCAATTTTGGATGTGCTATGTGACTGGGAAGATGAGGGAGATGAGGAGAGATAAGGAAGAAAGAATAACTAATATTCAATCCCCAATCCCCAATCCCNCTCTTGTAAAGACGCGATTAATCGCGTCTCCTAACTCCCCGTAACGTTTGACACTGGGAGCAAAAATGACTAGATCGCCCAGCCCCTCAATTCAGACAAATAACTTAACAAAGACTCTTGCTGCGACCTTGAGGTTGTAGAGTGAAATCAATTAGCCCTCTAGATTGGCGATTGATAACTAAAAGGGAAAATAATCATGGTTCAACGTGGTTCTAAAGTACGTATTCTCCGCCCTGAATCCTACTGGTTTCAGGATCTAGGAACTGTGGCTTCCATCGACCAAAGCGGCATCAAATACCCTGTAATTGTCCGCTTTGAAAAGGTCAATTACTCTGGTATCAATACCAACAACTTTGCCCAGGATGAATTAGTCGAGGTTGAAGCACCAAAGGCTAAAGCACCGAAAAAATAGCAGCAAAGCTACAAGGGGGTTGTTTGATGCGATGATGAAGGGTAGTGTTAAGTCTGAAGTATGAAGTCTGAAAATTTCAGTTCATTCATTCTTTGTCCTAGCCTACCCTAATCTAAGAGAGCCGCCCTGCGGGTATTTACGGTTTCTTTTGGGTAGTAATACGAGCCATCTAGGGCTATGTAAGTTACTACCCCATCTCTTCTAGCTCGATCCCTCAAATAAATCACAATTGCCTGCTTAACTCAGCTTGAATGCCCGAACTGCCTGAAGTTGAAACAGTCCGAAGGGGTCTAAATCAATTGACCCTCAATCAAGAAATCACGGGTGGAGATGTGTTGCTCGATCGCACCATCGCCTACCCGTTTTCTGTTGGTGAGTTTGTTAATGGAATTGAAAAAAATGCCATCGCTGCTTGGCATCGTCGCGGTAAATATCTCCTCGCCGAACTCTCCTTGTCTTCCGGCTGGCTAGGAGTTCATCTGCGAATGACCGGTCAACTATTATGGCTGGATAGAGATGAACCATTACACAAGCACACGCGGGTTAGATTATTCTTTGGGGATCGGCAGGAATTACGTTTTGTCGATCAGCGAACCTTCGGGAAAATATGGTGGGTTCCGCCTGGTGTTGCTGTAGAAAGTATTATGACTGGTTTAGCAAAACTGGCAGCAGATCCATTTTCACCCGAATTTACTGTTGAATATCTAGCAAGCAAACTTAAAAACCGCCGCCGTCCGATTAAAACTGCGCTACTGGATCAATCGGTGGTGGCGGGATTAGGTAACATCTATGCTGATGAAGCCCTGTTTAAGAGTGGAATTTTACCTGAAACCTTGTGTATAGATTTGCAGCTAAAGCAAATTGAACTTTTGCGAACCGCCATCATTCAAGTGTTAGAAACCAGTATTGAGGCTGGTGGTACGACATTTAGTAATTTCTTAAATGTTAAAGGTACTAATGGCAATTATGGTGGTGTAGCCTGGGTTTATAACCGCGCTGGAGAACCCTGTCGAGTTTGTGGTACATCAATTCAACGGATCAGGTTAGCTGGGCGATCTAGTCATTTTTGCTCCCAGTGTCAAACGTTACGGGGAGTTAGGAGACGCGATTAATCGCGTCTTTACAAGAGTTAGGAGTTCTAACTCGAAACTCTTTTAAAATGCAGGTGAAAGACGTTACAAATTTGAGAGAGGAACTCATGGCAGTCAAAAAAGGAGATATGGTTCGCGCTGTGCGCGAGAAACTAGAAAACAGTCTGGAGGCTAAAGCCAGTGATACTCGCTTTCCTTCTTATTTGTTTGAAACCAAGGGCGAAATTGTCGATATCAAAGGTGATTACGCCCTGATTAAGTTTGGGAAAGTTCCAACACCAAATGTTTGGTTACGTGTGGATCAACTTGAAGAGTTTGTGCGATTCGTTGATTAGTGAATCACGGTACCCAATCCGTAAATAACCAATCCAGCCCGACAGCAGATTACTGTCATCAAAGGCTGAACTCTCGGTCAGATGTAGGTGAAAGCCCTACCAATCAGACTCAGATTTGACTCCTTATCTGCCCACACCGAACAAGCTCGGTTCTTGTAGAGTGAAGCTGGGAACAGGGTGCAATCAGACAACCGTTGCGGGTTGACACTGGCACTAATAGGGAGTTCCCATGATGAAACCGAGCCTATAAAAGCGACTTAGCGAGAGACAGGGCGCAACTCAAAACCCCCTGACCTCACTGGAGTTCATTCCCGCCGAACAGAAGCTCAGTAACGGCAAAGAGTCCAGGGAATCCAGTAGTCGAATTGGCTACATCTAACGGAACAATCAATCTCTCCGAGGGAACGAATAAAAACTAACTGTGGGTCTTGAGACAGTCGAATCTCAGGTAGACCAGACGAGCGGAGGAATCCCCACAGTTAGGGTAGGACAGACCGTAATTGGTCTGAGGTGTTCAGAAAATACAAACTCTAGAAGAGAAGATGATTAGACACAGTTATAAAACTAGTGAATCTTGGAAAGCCCTACCGTGGAAGAAATTCCGCCGAAATCTTTTCCGCCTCCAAAAGCGCGTATTTAAAGCTGTTCAAGTTGGAGACAAGCGGAAAGCTAGGTCACTCCAAAAGCTTATTCTAAAATCCACCTCGGCTCGATTTCTTGCAATAAGACAAGTATCTCAGCTAAATGCTGGTAAAAAGACGGCTGGTATCGATGGTAAGAAATCCCTCTCATTTGAGGAACGCTTCAATTTAGAAGAATTACTCAAAGTCAAGAACGGGAATTGGAAACATCAAGGCTTACGGGAAATCCCCATCCCCAAAAAGGACGGAACAACCAGAATGCTTAAAATACCAACCATCGCGGATAGAGCTTGGCAATGCCTAGCAAAATATGCACTGGAGCCAGCACACGAAGCCACTTTCCACGCTCGGAGTTATGGGTTCAGAACTGGGCGTGCCGCCCATGATGCACAAAGGTACATCTTTAATAACCTCAATTCCAAAGCCAACGGAATAAATAAGCGAGTAATCGAACTCGATATCGAAAAGTGCTTCGACAGGATTAATCACTCAGCAATAATGGACGAACTCATTGCCCCCAAAGGCTTAAAACTCGGTATCTTCCGATGCCTCAAGGCGGGGGTTAATCCAGAATTCCCCGAACAAGGAACGCCCCAAGGGGGAGTGGTCAGTCCCCTACTAGCTAACATCGCGCTCAACGGGATTGAAAGTATACACAGATACCATGTGAACCAAGGATACAAAATCACTGACAAAACCTCAGCCAGTGATATCACCGAGCCATCAATCCGATATGCGGATGACATGGTTATTATACTCCGACCCAAAGATGATGCGACAGAGATACTTGAAAGAATCAGCGAGTTCCTCCGCAAACGCGGAATGAATGTAAGCCAAAAGAAAACCAAAGTTACCGCCACGACAGATGGGTTTGATTTCCTCGGCTGGCACTTCAAAGTGCAGAAAAACGGAAAGTTCAGAAGCACTCCCTCAGTGGATAACTTCAAAGCTTTTCGTAAGAAAGTAAAACACATCGTCAACAACTCGAATTATGGTGCTACCACAAAGGCTGAGAAATTAGCCCCGGTAGTCAGAGGTTGGAGAAATTACCATAAGTTCTGCAAGATGGACGGGTCGAAAAACTCGCTATACCACATCAAAACAAGAGCTTACAAGGTATTTAACAAGGAAACCAAGCAAACCCGCTACTCTAGCAAGAAATTACTAGACAAAGCATTCCCAACAGTTTCCTACTCCGAAAACAAACACGTTTCTGTCAAAGGAACTAAATCACCTTACGACGGAGATATAGCCTACTGGAGCGAACGCAAAAGTAAGCTCTACGACGGGGAAACCTCTAAAGCTCTCAAAAAGCAAAACCATAAATGTGTTTCCTGCGGCTTAAAATTTTTCGATGAGGAACGGGTTCACCTGCATCACATCGACGGAAATCACGCCAACTGGAAGAAAAATAATCTTGAAGCAATTCATGAGAGTTGCCACGATTACAAACACATGAGCAAAAGCGCAAGCTAAGAACATCGGAAGCTGGGTGCGGCGAAAGTCGCACGCCCAGATTTAACTGAGAGGTGCGCGGGATAATACCCGCCATCGACTCAACCAAATAAGTAAAAAGAATTCAGGAGTCAGAATTCAGAATTCAGCATTTATTCTGACTCCTGAATTCTTGCTGAGAAAAATCGCATCTTAAATCAGTCGCGGTTATTGCCTGTGGCGGCGTATCTGCAAGGTGAATACGGTTTAGAAGATGTTGTAATTGGTGTTCCCTGTCGGTTGGGATGGGGTGGAATTGAGAGTATTTTGGAATTAACGCTTACTGATGAAGAAAGAGAGTGTTTGCATACTTCGGCTCAATCTGTGCGTCAAAATATTGAGCGATCACAGGAAATAATTTGTAATTCGTAATTCTTATAAATAGTAGCCAAAATAAAAAGCAGTAGGTTCAAATCCCACTGCCTTATTTGTTATTCCAAAATTCATCACCCTATAAAAACCAATATCACCAGATTGGTTTTGCGTTAACGGCGAGAATCCTGATCTGCGGGGTCGCCGTAGGGGTCTTCGCTGGCTGGACGGACATCACCAAACTCCCCTGTGTCGGCGGGGTCGCCGTAAGGGTCTTCGCTAGCTGGGCGAACATTACCGTAAGATGAGATATCTGCGGGATCGCCGTAAGGGTCTTCACTGGCTGGGCGGACATCGCCGTAAGATGCCGGATCTGCGGGATCGCCGTAGGGATCTTCGCTGGCTGGACGTACATCGCGATCGCGGAATTCAGCATCTTCAGCTTGATCGCTGTCCGACCCCAAAAGTAAATCCTTCGCCTTTCGGAAAAATTCATCTACCATAATCTGTCTCCTGATTTAAGTTCGTGTTTCCGACGTGCGCGATGGCGTTATCCTCCGGGAAACCCGCTTTATATTTACACACGCTTCCCTGATCTAGAGAGCCGGAGCTGCCTCTGAAGTTATACCAGTGAGATCGCGACCTGTGGCACTCCGGTTATAGCCTTGGAATTGCCGATATTTTTGTGCTTCAGATTCCGGTACTCGAATTCCTTCTGCTGGTGCCGTTACCCAGTGAGCGCGATGTTCAGCATCGCGGTAGTATACACGCCCGTTCTTGGAAAGATAGTACTTACCTTGCGCTCCTTCTTGTGAAGCATTTTTATGCTGGTTGTAGAGATAATAAAGTCCAGCAGCACCCGCCAAAAGTGCCACTTTTTGCCCTGTACCCAATCCTTTCTTAGCTTCAGGTTGGCTTGCAGTCTTGCGATCGCTTACTGTTCTACCAATGGTGTCATCTACTGGTGGTGGCACATTAGCCTTTTGAGAACCGCCTCCGCAGCTACTCAGCAAGGGCACCATTAACAATGCCGAAAGCAGCACTGCAAATAGACGCGAAACTATTTTACGTTCTTTATATATTGTGTTCATTGGATTTCGTTCTCACCTGTATTTGCTAAAAGCCTTGCTGTTGCAAAAACAAAGTGGGAATTCCTGTTATTTCGCTGGGAATTGAAAAAACATATTACCACTCAATTTACAACTGCACAGCTACAGCGTTTCTCTTTCATATTCATGGATTTTCTCAAGTATTACATCCCGCCTTTGAGAGAAATCGTATTCATCCCAAGGAAATATATTGTTGATTTTTTATGAGTCTATTTAGCTGAAACGCCGAAATCTTCAGCAATTTCTCGGTTATTTTTTCTGCATAAATAACTTAGAAAGATACAGTTACTATGATGCTTTTTGTCAAAAAGTACACTCAATATGACATCAAAAAACACTAGCACTCGTCTTCTTTTGGCTTTGTGGGATTTGGGAGGAACGCAGCAGGAAGTTAAGAAGGGTCAACTCACTAAGCGAATTGTAGCCAAAAGCCAGAAGGTAGCAGATTATCAGGGCATATTCGAGGAATTACAGAAGCAGGGTGCGATCGCAATTTCCAAAAAGGGATATTCTCTGACATCTGGCAAGGGTGTAGAGGTATTGGGTGAGGGTTTGAGAAGTGGCGAGTTTAAGTTTGAAGGGACGATTGTCGGAACTTGGGCGGCCAATGCGTTGGTGAAGTGGATTAATCAGATTGATGTGGCGGTAACTGGTGCAGATGTACCAGTTAATGGAAAAAGTAGGGCGATCGCATCTTACGACGAGTTTAAATCTGTGGCGTTGGAAGTCTACGACAAGTTGAACTATGAGTACAACTTTAATAATCTTGTGCCAATTTATCGCATTAGAAGAGGAATTGGCGATCGCGTGAGTCGTACAGAGTTTAATGATTGGCTGCTGGAAACGCAAGCCGAAGACATTTTGCAACTGCAAGGCGGCAGTGTAGAAGACAGCGCACCCGACAAAATTGAAGATTCGGTAGCTACAGAATTAGATGGATTGCGCTGCTACGCTACACGCCTGAAATCTTAAACCTTATTTGACTCTTCACACATTAACTTCACAACACTATGACTGTCACCACATCTACCATTGATGATCTGATTCAAAATCAAAACCCTTTTGCAGGACATATTGTGGTCAGACCGCAACAAATATGGGGTAAAAGTTTTCCTGATGTTCCCTCAATTAATGCTCATGCTTCTAATGCAGTTTTTGATGCTGTTGATAAAGTCCGTAAAGGAAAACGTGAAACTGTAGGTATCACAATTACAGCAGAAAAAGGGTTAGGTAAAAGCCATATTATTAGTCGGATTCGCCATCAATTACAGACAGGGGATGGTAGCTTATTTATCTATATGAGTAAGTATGATAACTTGAATCAAATTAAGTCTCTCTTTCTGCAAAGTGTCGCATCTAGTCTCAGAGCTTTTGGTAGTCAAAAAGTAATGCAATGGCAGGAAATTGCAGCAGCTTTAATTAACGAAGCCAAACAGTGGGAATATACACCACAACAATATATTAATATGTATCCAGGTTGGTTGAGCCAACACTCAACTAAGGCGATAGTTCATTTGACAGAAAGTGTTCTGAAAGTCAAACCTGAAATAACCAACCCTTACATAGTGAAAGCAATTTTATGGACACTTTCTCCAGTCCATATTAATTATGCAAGCTATTGGCTATCTGGTTTGGAATTAGCACAATCACAAGCTGAAGCAATGGGGTTGCCAAATCCTAAAAGCGAGGATAGAGAAGCTGAAGCATTAAGCAATGTTCGTCAAATTCTAGATATCACTAGCTATTATCGAGTTCCAGTGATTTGTTTTGACGAATTAGATATTGCAGATGCTGCTGATAATGGATTTTTAGCAGCACAAGTTATCGCAAACTTAGTTAAGGATTTATATAACAGTCTTAAACAAGGTGTTTTACTGTTAGCAATGTATCCTCGTACCTGGGAAGATCAAATCAAGGCTTTACCAGAAGCTGAAGCAGTTGTTGATAGATTAGCAAGTGAACAAGCTGATAGGCAACCAATTGCATTAAAATATCTAAATTCTGATGATATTGTTGCTCTAGTTAGTCAATGGTTACAAGATTTTTATGAGGAACATCAACAAACCCCGCCTCATCGTCTCTACCCATTTGATGAAACTAAACTCAGAGAACTTGGTAAGAGTAGACCTACTGTTAGGTCAGTTTTGAAATGGTGTGCAGAGAATTTTGTACCTCTTTTACCTCCAGATGGCAAAATATTGCCTCCTCTGCCACCACCTGTAATACTGCCTCCACAACCACTACATCCAGTTAAACCGTATTTCAATAGTGAACTAGCAAATGTTGAAGCTTCTATTGATTCATTAATAGAAGAAGAAGCAACAATTGCTAATGCTCTTTGGCTGGCTTTCAATAGTTTAATTGGTGAAACTGTAGGGGGAGTAACAATTGAAGACATTGAAGAAATAACAGCTAGTGCAGCAGATGATGGCTATATAGATTTCAGAATTGTTGACAAAAATAGAAAAGTGAGAATTGGAGTAACTGTAGTTCAGCAAGACGGCAAGTTTATTGGTGCAGCATTGAATCGATTAATTGACTACAGAAGGTTTGATCTAACTCGCGGTTGTTTGGTTCGTTCAAAAAAGATTAATTCAGGTGCAGGATTAGCTAGAGAACGTTTAAGAATACTGTTGAAAGAAAAGGGTGGAGAGTGGGTAAGCTTGCAAAGCCAAGATATTAAACCTTTATTAGCTATCTATTTTGTTTGGTATAACAAAGATAGTTACGAACTTACAGAAGAAGAGGTATTTGATTTTATTGAGCAGAAGCAACTAGCAATCAACAATCCTTTGATTCGAGAAATACTTAGCGATCCTTCTGGGCAAGAACCTACTAATTTAACTGATGATGGATTACCTATTAGTATTCCTCAAAGTGTCGCTAATGCTGATAATATCGACCTCAATCTATAGCTAACTATAAATGAATCAGCAGTTTTCAATTCCAACGGCTCTGTGTCTACCCGTCCCTGATATTGAAGCCTTAATACAGGGGCGAACAATTGTAGCTTTACCGAAAATGTTTATTCGTCCTGGGCAGAGATTTGCACTTTATCCTGCTGATTCTTCAGCTTCAATTAAAGCTTGGGCTAAATGTGAACTTTGCCAAATCTTAGACGAGACTAAACCATTAGAAATTTTGTCTAAATTAACAATATGGACACCAAAAGTATTAAAGGAGATACTACAAAAACAACAGTATCTTTTCCTGGCTTACTTGCGTGTCTATCAGTTACCTCAGTTACAAGAAATATCAGTCAATCCCAAGATTCAGGAAAAGCTAGGAAAATTTGTTAGTTTACCTAATTCTCTAACGGTTTCTGAAGTCAACCCAGTAATGACCGATCGCACCTTTACCCAACGCAAACGCCAATTAGAAAAGCTAGAACCCTCGCTACATCCTGAATTGGAAGAATTGCAGAGTGCGATCGCATCCTTAACCATTAGCCAACCAGCAGCGAAACAATTAGACGACGATATCAAAGTATTCTTAGGTTGGAGTAGTGACAAGCTAATTAAGCAACCCGCTCCAAATTTAGCTTGGATAAATAATATTGTAAAACTGGGCGATCGCAGCATAGAGCTAGACGAGGGTAAAAATAACTATCAAGCTGGTACAGATTTTGAAATCATCGCACGCCGTAGCCTCGATTTTTTAGGATTCAAGGTTGAAGAAAACTACAAAGGCGGTGCAGGTGGCTTAGACTTATTTTGCTCACAACCTTATCCTCTTGTTTGCGAATGTAAAGCAGGTAAAAGCATTCCTGATCGTGCAGTAGAAGAATTAGATAGGATTGGCAAAAGGCATCTAAAAGAAAATTATCTTCAAGCTGTAAGGTTAATTATTGGCCCAGGTAAACCCACTAAAAATCTGAAAGAATCTGCTGAAATATCGAAAATCAGTATTATAAATGTAATGACTCTACAAAAGCTAGTTGAATTCAAAGCAAAATATCCAGGTGCTATTAATTTAGTCGAATTACAGCAATATCTAGAACCTGGGCAAGTTGACTATAAAATCGGTGAATATATTGATAAAGCGGAGAGAGAGATTAAATTGCGATCGCACATTATCCAGCTTGTCAAAAACTATTTAGAAAACTCAGGTATAGAATCTGCTGGTGTTGAATCTCTACATGGTGCGTATTTTGGCTCAAATCCGCCACAGCCGATAAAAACACCAGAAATGCACGAAATTCTGATTGAACTTTCTTCACCATTAACAGGATATTTGGGGCGAATTAAGGGTAGTGATTGGAAGAGCGATCGCTTTTACTTTCTCCGCGATTTACCTATTAACTAAATGTAGCAAAATATATCTTTTTCCTTCCCTTCGCGCTTTTGGCGTACTTTGCGGTTCGTTTCAAAATAACTGAAGTGCGTAGGCGTAGCCAGCCGTGAGCATCGCACTTATCCCAAAGTTAATATACCAGCCTGATAATTCACCACCAACGGCAGAATTTTTAGCCACTCTGAACCTAACAAAACTTCTATAATTTCGTCACCTGCAAAAACTGGAATCTCATACTCCTGTGTATTCAACTGCACCTTACCTAAATACAAATCAAAAATTTTTTCACCCTGTGCTGTTCGTAGTTCTTGACCACGAATAAATTGCCAGTCCAAACCATCTAAATCTTGTTTATTAATAGCTAAAAAACCTGTAAAGCCAGTATCTAACATAGTATCCACAGGTAAATTTAATCCATCAGATGTAATCAAATCAATTTCAAAAAATAGCTGCCCATTGCTGCCAAAAGACCCCTGTATCATATTGTGCCAGTGGCTCCAGTCTCATTTAAACAAAACATACAATGTACAGCATTTGGGTGCTTAATGCGTGCCTTCTGGCTAGCTATTTCTATATCTTCATCAATGAAATAATCTCCACTATCTGGCTCTACTGCAATATACCAGCCATAGTTTTTTTCGATATATTCTGGACTTACACGCTCAAATATTGCCCGACAAAGCTTATGAAATGCCTCATCTTCAGCTTTGCGTCTAGCAAGTTCTTCTGGTGGTAAAATGCGTTCTGGAAATATTCTGCCTCGACGTGCAGGTCGTTTTGCAGTTGATTCAGTCATAGTAATTAACCCCATTTGTTAATGCTGCCTTAACTTTATTTTACAGAAAAATAAAGGCGATCGCTTTTACTTTCTCCGCAATTTACTTATTAACTAAAGATAGTAAAATATATCTCTTTTCTTCTCTCTGCGTTCTCTGCGTCTTGGCGGTTCGTTTAAAAATAACTGAAGTGCAGGTTTTGTGTAGTTGATTCATTCATCAATAATTAATACTATCTATTGACTTAATTTTATTTTATGAGAATCAATAATGAGCGTAATCGTAGCCCACTGCAACTATCGCAATCTTTCATCTTTTTCTCAGTATATATTATTCATGGTGATAAACTTTACAGAAACTTTATACTTAGCCACTGTGTAACTTCATTTACATGATACAAAAGTTTAGTACTGTCGAAGAAACACATTATACTTACTACACTGGTGTTCATTAATCACAAACCTCTAACAAGTTGAAATTTAGGCAAGATGACCCATGTATTATCAAATTTGGAATTTCTTTCTTAAAGAAGATAAATACATTTATTGGAAAGAAAAAATAAAAGTTAATAAAAACTTTGACAAAGTGACATGGCAAAAGATTACTGATTTCTTGTCATTAGTAGAGCAAACTTTCCAGTTAAAAAGTCAACTAGCAGAAACCGATAGCCTTGAGCCGTTTCTCAAGTTAGCAAGAGAAAACGGTTACAATCTGACCGCAGAAGAACTTGCCTGGTTTCTAGTTACGAGAAGACAGATTTGGGATCTTTTTGATTTTGCCCAAAAAACGCCATCTCTCAAAGAAGAATTACTAATAGCTAAAGAGCCACAGCGGTTCATCGACATCGCTGCCGAAAATGGCTATTACTTTTCTGTAGATGAGTTAGCTTGGTTGTTAATTGAAATCAAATCATCGTCAGATTTAGTATCTATTAACAACAGCGTTGGAGAGATTCTCACGGTATCAAGCTACGGCAGAATTGAAACAGGATACTGGATTTGGCTAGCAGAACACTGGGGAATTGTGCCACCATTTTGTCATCGGGATAAACCCAGTACTTTCTTATGTCAAAATCTTAACAATCCTTTTTTACCCGATCGCTGTTTCTTACCTAAGAGTTACTTTAATCAACGCCTGATGGCAATTCATAATTAAAATAATTTGTAATTAGGGAAAGGAAGAGAAGAAAGCAATACTTAGACGAAACGGTATTGAG
This sequence comes from Nostoc sp. 'Peltigera membranacea cyanobiont' 210A, assembly GCF_002246015.1. Classification (GTDB taxonomy): domain Bacteria; phylum Cyanobacteriota; class Cyanobacteriia; order Cyanobacteriales; family Nostocaceae; genus Nostoc. The sequence continues at coordinate 139,015 of NZ_NOLJ01000004.1, read as the reverse complement.
TAATAAAACTTAATTACGAATTACGAATTACGAATTATACAGTGAAGCATCCTAAATAGAAGATATATCTTCTATCTAGGATGCTTCACAATAAAAAATTGTTGTTGAGACAACAATTCTGGACAAAATCTGAGATTTAGATTAGAGCTATCAGCTAGCAGAAACCGTCAAACTACCGGGTTTCTGAAGATCGCCTTGTAAAACTACACCCCGCTGATTGGCATGAATGTGACGCAAAATCTTGTAAATTGCCTCAACTTGGTCTGATGCGCCTGCCTTCTCGGCGAGTTCGTCAAGAGAAAGGGGAGTTTTTTCTTTTTGTAGTACTGCAACTACTCGTGTTTGTAAATCGAGAATGGAGGCGGCAGCTTTTTTGCCAGCTTCTACTCCTGGTTGATGGTAGGCGTTGACGTTGACCAAACTAGCATATAAACCAACAGCACGTTCGTACAAAGCAATTAATGCCCCTACAATTCGGGGATTAACTTGGGGAATCGTGACTGTAATTGAATCGCGATGATTTTCATAAAGCGCTTGTCGGGTTCCTTGGAGAAAACCGGAAAGATAATCGCCTGATGTAACTCCTGGATCTATTTCAGTGGATGGGCCTTGACGATCTTCCAACACTTCGATGAAGGTAGCAAAGAAATTCGCTACACCCTCGCGTAACTGCTGGACATAAGCGTGTTGATCTGTTGAGCCTTTGTTGCCGTAAACGGCGATACCTTGATGGACAACGTTGCCGTCTAAGTCTTTTTCTTTACCCAAGGATTCCATCACCAGCTGTTGCAAATAGCGACTGAATAAAAATAAGCTGTCCTTGTAAGGTAGAACAACCATATCTTTTTCGCCCTTGCCGTTACCTGCAAAGTACCAAGACAAAGCAAGCAAGGCTGCTGGGTTATTTTTCACATCTGGGATGCGAGTAGCGTCATCCATTTCTTTTGCACCATCTAGGATGGCGCGAACATCAATGCCTTGTAATGCGGCTGGTACTAGCCCCACAGCAGACATTTCTGAGGTGCGTCCGCCTACCCAGTCATACATCGGAAATCTCGCCAGCCAGCCTTCATCTTTGGCCAGCTTATCGAGGTTGCTATCAACGCTGGTAATTGCTACCGCATATTGGGCAAACTCCAAATTGTGTCCAGCGTAGGCTTTTTTAACTTCAATCATGCCGTTGCGAGGTTCCGGCGTTCCCCCAGATTTGGAGATCACCAAAACCAAAGTGCTGGCGAGGTTATTTCGGAGATGATTGAGAACGCGATCGATACCTGCGGGATCGTTGTTATCGATAAAGTGAAGTTTCAGGGGTGGGAAATCAGGAGCGAGAGCTTCCGCGACGAATTGGGGGCCGAGAGCGGAACCACCAATGCCGATGGAGATAATATCCGTGAAGCGGCTTGCTCTGGGAGGATGAATAGCACCTGTTTGGACTTTTTCCGCAAAGGCTTCGATTAGTTCTAGGGTTTGGACTATTTCTTGTGTAAGTTCTGGAGCTGGCGCTAAATCAGGATTTCGCAGCCAGTAGTGTCCAACCATGCGGTTCTCGTCGGGATTTGCGATCGCACCCTTTTCTAGTTCAGCCATATCCGCAAACGCCTTGTCAAACTTCGGCTGCAACGATTCCACAAAGGCATCATCGAACCGTATCCGACTCACGTCTAAGTACAGCCCCAATCCCTCGTGGAAATATAACCAGTTTTGGTATCGTTGCCAAAGTGCCCTAGCATCCATAGGGAAATCTCAAATAAAGTGTTTTTCAAAAACCAGTTTAATGTAAGGTTATAGCGATCCCTGCCTAGCCTTATACAGTTTACAGTTTTCAGTGTTCCCTTAACCGTGCCAATTTTAGATTTTAGACTTTCCTGCGGAACGCTACGCGAACGGCTACGCTCAGTCGAACGATTTTAGATTTTAGATTAAAAATTATTTCGGTTGATGCCCCGCACTTCTTTACCAGACGCTACCGCGAACGTGCCAAGAAAGCGAACGTGGGTGAAATAAATCCAAAATCCGCAATTCCAAAATCCAAAATTGATTGACTCCTCACTTTAAACATCTGGTATAGGGATGACACGCAGAAATTTCACAATTTCACCCCTGATTTCTATACCAATCAGATAATTATCTAGGGTGAAGCGGTGAAAAATGCCTTCACTATCAAGCTGTCGCAGTTCTTTTAAATCAGTCAGTTGCCACTTTTGGGCTAACTCAATAAAAACAAAATCATGCACCCGCTCGTAGGCGGCAGGTTCTAAATTCTTCAGGTCTAGCAAAAAAGACCTGGCATAGCGCATTTCCAGACTCACTGGGCGTTACCTTCACCAAAACTTGAGGGGCCACTGGTACTAGCTCAAAAGCGCTGCTGAATCAGAAAAACATCAACAGTCTTACCGCTTCTTCATGGGTTAAGATATCCCACGGTTGCTGCGATCGCTTGACTTTTTGTATCGCTTTGAGCATATAAAAGTCATAATATAAACCTTCCAGAACGTTCCAAATATCTTGCAAATCGTCATCGCCTAACTGCTCGATTTACAAACACGAGTAGTTGCAGTACTACAAAAAGAAAAAACTCCCCTTTCTCTTGACGAACTCGCCGAGAAGGCAGGCGCATCAGACCAAGTTGAGGCAATTTACAAGATTTTGCGTCACA
>NZ_NOLJ01000004.1:0-136136 GCF_002246015.1 Nostoc sp. 'Peltigera membranacea cyanobiont' 210A | reverse complement strand
CAGGGGAGCAGGGGGGCAGGGGAGGATAATTAATGACAAATGACCAATGACCAATGACAAATGACAAATGACAAATGAACAAATAATTTAATATGGTTGACTATCTTATTTTCTTAGCAATTTCTACAGCGCTTTTTGCTCTATTCGCACTAGGACTGAATTTACAGTGGGGCTTTACGGGCTTAATTAACTTTGGTCATATTGCTTTCATGACTCTGGGAGCATATACAACGGTATTGTTAAGCCTAAAGGGCGTACCCCTACTTGTATCGGCACTGGCTGGGGCAATTGTCGCAGCCTTGTTGGGTTTGATAATTGGTTTTGTAACTCTCCGCTTACGAGAAGATTATCTAGGAATTGTCACTATTGGTACGGGCGAATTAATTCGTTTGGTGGTAAACAATCAGGAATTACCTGTGGGTGACACTTGGATTTCTGGGGCGTTTGGTGTCCAAAGTTATCCCATACCCCTATCTACAGAGCCAAGTTTGTTTGTCAGATTAGTAATGATTGCGCTTTTAACGCTACTGGCTGCTGTAACTTTCTTTACTTTGTGGCAATGGATTCGTACCACTCAAATATCTCGGACTACTGATTTGGGCAAAAGGACGACTAGCAAGCAAGAATTTATATCCCGCTTGGGTGTGGGAATTGTCTTAGCAGTTTTGGCGGCAGCGATTTATATTTCTGGGGTAATCGGACTGTATAACTACAACCCAAAAGCGGGTTTAATGCTGGTGTTGCTGCTGGTTTTAGCATTTGTATACTGGCGCTTAGAAATTTTGGTGCGATCGCCTTGGGGTAGAATTCTCAAAGCCATCCGCGAAGATGAAGAAATTCCCAAGGCGCTGGGAAAAAATGTCTTTTGGTATAAATTACAATCTCTCATGCTTGGAGGTGCGATCGCGGGTATCGCTGGTGCTTTCTTCGCTTGGCAACTCAGCGCCATTTACCCCGATAATTTTCAACCGCAGATCACCTTTGACACTTGGATTATGGTGATTTTAGGCGGTTCTGGGAATAATGTCGGCACAATCGTAGGTGCGGTAATTTTCTTTGCTTACGATGCGTTAACGCGAGAAGTCTTACCCAGAATCGTTTCCCTTGATGAGGCACGTTTGGGCGCATTTCGCATCATGGTAATCGGATTAATTTTGATGGTACTGATGATTTGGCGTCCTCAAGGTATCTTAGGGAAAAAAGAGGAACTAACCCTTGGTAAATAACTATTCATCCCCACTTCCCCTTTTGGCAGCCACTGGACTTTCTAAAAGCTTTGGTGGTATCAAAGCAGTTAATGAGGCCAGAATCGAAGTTGCTAAAGGCAGTATTACGGGCTTGATTGGCCCCAATGGTGCTGGTAAAACTACTTTATTTAACTTACTCTCAAACTTCATTCGCCCTGATAAAGGACGAGTAATTTTTGACGGCGAACCGATTCACAACTTACAACCATATCAAATCGCCCAGCAGGGTGTAATCCGCACCTTTCAGGTTGCACGAACTCTCTCGCGGTTGTCGGTGTTAGAAAATATGCTGTTGGCGGCGCAAAAACAAACGGGTGAAAATTTTTGGCAGGTGCAGTTACAACCGCACATTGTTGCTAAGGAAGAAAAGCAACTGCAAGAGCGAGCAATGTACTTATTAGAATCAGTGGGCTTGGTAAAAAAAGCACACGATTATGCTGGTTGTTTGTCTGGTGGACAACGCAAGCTGCTAGAAATGGGACGGGCGCTGATGACTAACCCCAAGTTAATTTTGTTGGATGAACCAGCAGCCGGGGTGAATCCGAAACTGATTGATGATATTTGCGATCGCATTATCACTTGGAACCGCCAAGATGGGATGACCTTTTTGATTATCGAACACAATATGGATGTAGTTATGTCCTTGTGCGATCGCGTTTGGGTACTTGCCGAAGGGCAGAATTTGGCTGACGGTACGCCAGCAGAAATTCAAACTAATCCCAAAGTTCTAGAAGCTTATTTGGGAAAATAAAGTGCGATTGGCTTTCTGTTCTAAAACTCTCCTACGCAGGGAAAGAGGCTTTCATTCTGGCTCGGATTCGCTACTAGGAAACGCTTTAAGGCTTAGGTTTGAGAGAAAGTTCCATACGGTGTCAAATCTTCGGTAATTTGGCTCTTGTTAAAATCGAGTTGTATATCTTCAGTGGAAAAAGCTTTTTATGTCAATGATGACAGTCAGAGATTTAGAGCAAGTTCAAACCGCTTTTAACGAAGCAGGTTTAGATTACCAGCTGGAACTCGAAAATGGGAAAATTTCAATAATGGGGCCGTCAGATATTGTATCCAGCGAAATCAGTAGTCGTCTCATTGCCTTTCTCTTTGCTTGGATAAATCCTCGTCGCTGGGGAAGAGTATTTGATTCTGCTGGCGGTTTTATCATGCCAGATACAAACCTCAAAGCACCCGATGTTTCCTTTGTTCGAGCTTCCCGACTTCTCCAAAGTCCTCGTTACTTTGGAGAACTTGTCCCTGACTTGGTGGTAGAAATTAAATCTCAGAGCGATAAAATTAAACTTATAGCAGCCAAAATTCTGAAATTTATAGAACTAGGAGCGATCGTCGGGATTCTGATTGATCCTGATGAAGAGACAGTTACAATTTATCGCTCTACAGGCGAACCTATAGTTTTAGAAAATGGTGATATTTTAACGATACCAGAACTGTTTCCCGGTTGGGAATTGCCCGTTACTGAATTGTGTCCTCCTATTTTTACCGAGGGAGAAACACAAATTTAGTGAATAACTTTGGTAGTAACTGAACAGCATTATCACTTAGAAGCGTCAAGATGGCATGACCTCCAAAAGTTTTAGAAGCTTATTTAGGAAAATAATTTTGTGAAGTAAAAAATATATTTGCTAATGAAATTCACATATCCCCGACTTATCAAACAAATCGGGGATTTTATTTATGATGAATTATTTCATTTACCCGTTATATTTTATAAGTATTTGGGAATATTAAGCTATGAAAGTTTAGAACAGATATCGGATTTTGGAATTTAAAGACTCACTTATGAAAAAGATTGGTCAGTCAACGATCATCGGTATTATCTTCTTTGGTATGTGCGCTTGTAACTCAGTCAAACCGACTGATTTGACAAATTCTAATCAAGTTACTAACCAAGCTGATTCTCAAGCTCAACAAATTATCAAAATTGGCGGTTCCAGTTCAACAGCAACGGTTTTAAAACTTTTAGCGCAAGCTTATCAATCTCAAAACAAAACTGTCAAAATTGAGTTTATCTCCAATAGCCAATCTGAAGGTGCGATCGCAGCCCTAAAAAACGATATTATTGATATCGCTGGTAGCAGTCATAAACTCAAACCAGAAGAAGATAACGGGAAAATTCAATATCGTGAACTTGCACAAGATTTGTTAGTTGTCGCCACCCATAACAGTGTTAAAGGTGTTACTAACTTATCAACCAAGCAATTAAAATCTATTTACAAAGGTGACATCACCAATTGGCGAGAATTAGGCGGTGCTAACGCAGACATTGTACTTTTGGATAGACCCGAAGACGAGTCAGCAAAAAAGTTATTGCGAAAATATTATTTGGGAGAAGAAAAAACTACAGCTAAAGCCGTGATTTTGAATAAAGAGGGAGAACTGATCGAAACCTTACAAAGTACTCCTAATTCCCTCGGTGCTTTTTCTTTGGCATCTTCCCTCATCAATAAATTGCCTGTTAATCATCTCAGTCTCAATGGTGTTGCTCCTAAAGCCCAAAACTTTGACACGGGTAAATATCAAATGGTGCGTCACATAGGTATTCTCTCGGAAAAATCACCTTCAGCAACTACTCAGGGTTTTATTGATTTTATCTTTAGCAAAGAAGGCGAAAAACTACTACAAAATAATGGCTTTGTTACTGCCAAATAAATTGAATATCCCATGCAGAGATTTTTCAGGGGGCTGAGACTCAGCCAAAAAATTGTTCTACCGCTGCTTGCAGTTTGTCTTAGCGTCTTTATGTTGGGTTTAGTGGTATTAGGAAATTGGTTTACCGATACTTTACAGCAGAATTTTCGCCAAGAAATCGAAAGTTTTGCTGAACGAGTTTATCAGGATTTTCAGTATGAACAGCAAACTCTAGAAACTGAAATCGAACTGATCGCTAATCGAGATATGCTGAATCAGGCTGTGAAACAGCGTGATCAAAGTTTGCTTTTGCAAATATTACTACCACTTAAATCTATTTTGAAATTGGATTGGATTAAGGTAATTGATACTCAGGGTAATGTCCTCGTAGATTTACGAAATAACTCCTTGACCAAAGCCAAGTTCTTAGACAAAGTAGTTACTAACACTGCTAATAGAGGAGCGCATTTAATCGATTTGGTAGATGTAGAAGACGAGCAACAAGTTCTCCAAGCGGTAACAAATGGGATCAAATCATCAGCAGGACTTTTGGGAGGAATCATCATCGGCAATTTAGTAGACGAAACTCTACTGCAAAAAATTGCTGCGGGTTCCTCTAAACACCTGATTATCCACAGACAAAATCGTGTAGTTGCGACAACATTCTTGGCAGTAACCAAAGGGGGAAATTGGCAATTTCCTCCACCTGATTTGCCTTCGACACGAATCGCTATTGACAACAAAAACTATTTAGCCAAAACTATCGTATTTCCAGGAGCAAGCCAGTCTTTAAATACCACCGTTTTGTATCCTATCTCGCTGTTAGAGGTCGAACAATGGAAGTTATGGAAGCATTTAGGACTGCTGTTTTTGTTGGGAAGCAGTATTGTGGCAGTTATTGGGTTTTTAATTGCGCGAACAATTACTCGTCACCTCAAAGCTGTTACACAGGTTGCACAACGAGTCACCCAAGAATCTAATTTTAATCTCCAAGCTCCCGTAACTACTGAAGACGAGGTTGGAATTTTAGCTATTTCTTTTAATCAGTTAATTCAACAGGTAAAGCGGCTACTAGCAGAACAATATGAAGCAAACCAAAAGCTAGAGTTTTACAGCCAAAAACTAGAAGAAAAAATCGAAGAACGAACGCAAGCACTACAACAAAAAAATATCGCTCTCAAGCAAACTTTACAGGAACTCCGGCTTACTCAGTCGCAATTAATCCAGAATGAAAAAATGTCTTCTCTAGGTCATTTGGTTGCTGGTATTGCTCATGAAATCAACAACCCAGTTAATTTTATTTACGGCAACCTCAAGTACACTGATGATTACACTCAACAGTTGTTGTGGTTACTTCAACTTTATCAAAAACATTACCCCGACCCAGAACCAGAAATTCAAAATGCTAAACAAGAAGCTGATATTGAATATTTAACAGAAGATTTGCCTAAAATATTGGCTTCCATGAAAATTGGAGCCAGTCGCATCCGAGAAATTGTCCTCAGTTTACGAATCTTCTCTCGTTTGGATGAAGCCGAGTTTAAAACTGCTGATATTCATGAAGGGATTGATAGCACCCTGTTAATTTTACAACACCGGATCAAATCCCAAAGCCATCGCCCTCAAATCACAGTGATTAAAGAGTATGCTGAAATACCTAAAATTCAGTGTTTTGCAGGACAATTGAATCAGGTATTTATGAACATATTGGCAAATGCCATTGATGCTTTAGAAGAGGCTTTTCAAAACGGGCTTTGTCCAGAACCGATAATTCGTATTTCTTCAGCCCAGGTGAATCAAACTGTCGTTGTTCATATTGCTGATAATGGAACAGGGATTCCAGAAGCAATCCAGTCAAATCTATTTGACCCCTTTTTCACCACAAAACCAGTTGGCAAAGGTACTGGTATGGGATTATCAATTAGCTACCAGATTATTGCTGAAAAGCATGGCGGTTCGTTACGCTGTATTTCATTACCGGGACAGGGTGCAGAGTTTGTAATTACAATCCCGATTCGATAGATGATTTTGCACAAAAGTTTTATAAAATTTCTTTTTCTAATCTTCGTTATTTTCTGCAAAATTGACTTGCTCGTAAAGGTCGCGCAATTCAATTTGAAAATCAACCGTTTGCAGTGATAAAATTGCAGATTCATGTTCAAGTTCAGTAAATGACCATTGGCTTTCCGCAGTTTTTACATAGTGCATCAGATGATACTGATATTGATCAATTAAAATATATTCCTTGAATTCGGGAATAGAGCGATAATAAAGAAACTTATCGCCTTGGTCATAATTTTTAGTCGATTTAGATAAAACTTCAGCAATTAACATTGGGTTCATAACTGTTGTTGTACTGGTTCCCGTATAAATAGGTTGTCCCTCAATCAGCATCACATCAGGATATGTATGCTGCCGATAACGGGGTATCCACAAACGCACATCACCAATATAAACATCATAATTATTGCCTCTCAAACCAAACTTCAAATAAGCATAAAAGTTGCCTGCAATTTTATTATGATTTGTAGTGCCACCCGTCATCGGTACAATTTCTCCATCACGGTATTCGTTTTTATATTCTGCCTTTTCTTCAATTTCTAAATACTCTTCAGGTGTGTAATATATTTTTTGTGTTTCTAACTTCATAAAAATACGACCTATGATTGTGCGGTTGCTTATTCATCTTTCATACCTATGTTATACGCCAATAAACCCCATCCTCTCGCTGCATTAACTGGCAAGCAATCAACTCTCGTCGCAGGGTGGCGCAGTCAATATGGTAGCGTTTGAGAATATCATTTACTAGGCGTTCAGGGTAATTGACTCCTACATCAAACTGGTTTGCTAACCACTTAAGAATAACTAGACGCTTTTTCCGACTAGCAGGAATTTCTTTGAGGCGATTGTCCTCGAAATAGTTTTTCAACACTTTGCTTTCCCAAGCTTCAGTATCCACATCCCCAATCAAGGATGCTATTTTCTCAGGTGTGAAAATTTCCTTGCTAATGCTTTGCAAAGCCTCGCTATCCAATTGATATAGACGGCTATTACCTTCAGGACGCATTGTTACCAAATTTAGCTCTTTAAGTTTTGCTAAATGATGAGATACCGTCGGTTCCTTGAGTTGCAGTAGCACCGCCAATTCTTCAACGCTGCATTCCTGATTCGCCAGGATACCTACAATCTTCAATCGACTATCATCCGCTAATGCCTTGAAAAAGCGCAGTAAGATGTTAAATTGCTCTGGTTGCATAACTAAGTTCTAATTAGATAGATATCTAATTAGAAGTATATCTAATTTAAAACAAAAGATCCCCGACAACTTTTACGAAGTCGGGGATCTAACTTGTTGTTTAATTTAACTAAACTGTTCTTCTGCATCTAGGTTGAACAGCATTTGCAGAGTTTGCATACAGCGCCGTCTCGCTTCCACATCTTGCTGCGATCGCAATTGCACCATCGGGTCATGTAAAATTTTATTGACAATTCCCCGTGTTAATGCTTCAATCACTTCTTGATGTTTTTCGGCGAATTCCGAACCCAATCTCGACAAAGCTTTTTCTAACTCTTGTTCGCGGATGGTTTCGACTTTATTTCGCAGACAGCTAATAGTGGTAACAGTTTCTAAACTGCGCCACCAAATATCAAAGGCTTCCACTTCTTCCTCTAAAAGTCGCTCGGCTTCTTGTGCAATCTTTCGACGGCTTTCGTAGTTTTGCGCTACTACAGCCTTCAAATCATCCACATTAAACGCCTGCACGTTTTCCAATTCATTTACATCCGCATGAACATTACGCGGCACAGAAATATCAAATAACATTAGAGAGCGCTGAACTTCTAAAACCATTTCTAATTTGGCACGGTCAAGTATTGGCTCTGTTGCCGAAGTACTTGTAAATACCAAATCGCTATCGGCAATTACGTTCATCATTTCCGATAGCGGATGAATATTGATCGGTTGTTGAGGGAATAGCTTTGCTAATTCTTGGGCGCGATCGCGAGAGCGATTTACAATACTAATTTCCACAGCACCTTTAGAAATGAGGTGTTGCACCAGCAGGCGCGACATTTTACCAGCACCCAGAATTACCACTCGGCAAGCTGCTAAATTTGCCACTTTAATCTGTGCTAACTCCACAGCAGCCGAACTGATAGAGACAGCCCCAGTACCAATACTAGTTTCAGTGCGAACCCGCTTCCCAGCTGTCAGCGCTTGTTTAAATAATCGATTCAAAATGGTTTTTATACCGCTATATTGCTGTCCCAGTTTGTGAGTAGTTTTCACCTGAGCCAGAATTTGACCTTCTCCGAGTACCAGACTATCTAAACCACCTGCTACCCGCATCACGTGCATCACGGCATCATCATGCAGCAGCATAAATAAGTGTTGTCGCAGAGAAATCACGGGTAATTTACTATATTCCGCAAGAAACTGCGTTATTTCCCGGATACCTTGGTCTGCTTCACTGGTGACAATGTAAATTTCCAGACGGTTACAAGTACTAAGAATTGCAACTTCATCAATATGAGGATAGCTGGCCAGTTGAGCGATCGCACTTTCAATTTGTGGTTCTGGAATGCTCAGTTTTTCCCGGACTTCTACTGGGGCTGTTTTATGGCTTAACCCCACCACTGCTATATTCATTTGCTAAATCGTAGTTACTAATTGGTAGTTGGCAATCGGGCATTGAGTGAGAATAGGGAATGGGGAATTATTATTTATTGGTTGATAGTTTTTCCAACCAATAAATAATAACTAATCACTAAATACTAACTACTAACTAGTGTAAGGATGAAGCATTTGGATGAATATTTTTCCGTTTTATCGAAATATTTATTTCCAAATGCTTTACCCCTACTTTTACCATTCCCAATTCCCTAAAACTTAGTTCAGTTGGAGAGACTTGGGTTCGCCAAACATATGAATCGTATCAACAAATCGAGCAGTTTTCGACTGGTTGGAAATTACCAAGCTTTGAGTTCTGGCTCCGCCGTTGAAGAAACGTACACCTTGCATAAGATTACCGCTGGTAATACCGCTAGCAGCGAACAGAACAGTTTTACCAGATGCCAGTTCATGAGCATCATAGACCTTATCGGGGTCATTGATGTTCATAGACTTTAAGCGATCGATATTGGCTTCTCTGCTTTCTCCAATCAAACCTGTTTTTACGACTGCTGGATCGTAAATCAGTTGACCTTGGAAGTGTCCACCCAAAGCACGCATTGCTGCTGCCGAGATTACACCTTCAGGAGCCGCACCGATACCCATCAGCGCGTGGATATTAGTTCCAGCAAAACCACAGCTTATAGCTGCACCCACATCACCGTCTGAAATTAGGGCGACTCTCGCTCCAGCCTCACGGATTTCTTTAATTAAATCGTTGTGGCGTTCGCGCTTCATGACCACGATCACGAGTTCTTCAATAGAGCGCTCTAGACACTCAGCGAGAATCTTCAGGTTTTCTGTTGCTGATTTGTTAATGTCTACTTTGCCCTTAGCTGCGGGAGGTGCTGCTAACTTCTTCATGTAAAAATCAGGAGCAGCAAATAATCCACCCTTTTCAGAAATTGCCAAGACAGCCATCGAACCAGGTTGTCCATAAGCTACCAAGTTCGTACCTTCACAGGGGTCAACGGCGATATCAATTTCAATTAATTCATCAGGATTACAGAAATTTGCGGCATCTGGTTGGGTACAGATACCAACTTCTTCCCCGATGTATAACATAGGCGCATCGTCGCGTTCACCTTCTCCGATAACGATGCGACCACGCATGTGGATTTTATTCATCCGCTCCCGCATAGCTTCCACAGCTACCTGGTCAGCGATGTTTTTTTCGCCTTTACCCATCCACTTTGAGGATGCGATCGCGGCTTGCTCTACTACTTCAATAATCTCTAACCCAAGTGTATTTTCCACAGAGTTTGCCCTCTCAGCTGCTTGAATTTGCGTCGTTTCATCTGCCTATTTCAGTTTTCAAGTCTACCAAAGGGCGGATACACGTGGAAGAAAGTTAAGTTTTACTGCTAACTCGTTATAAAAGTGCCAGTTAACACATCCCGATTTTTTACTCATAACTACTCCAGTATAAAAGGTGTTCACAAGTAACTAAGTTAAAAACTTGCACAAATGGGTAACAGTGTATATCTAGAACATTGCTTTTCTTCTGTATCTATGTTTAGGTATAAAATAATAAATTAAAAAGCTGGTAGATTCACTAAAAACTAAAGAACGAGGCGCAGAGTAAATAACTTGTCAAATTCAGAGGTTAATCGTGTTTATCGACTACATCACCCTCATGTTAATCAACATGGTAGCTGGGTTATTTCTACTGGCTGACTATGTGTATCGTGGTATTGATAATTCTAATCAAAGTCGGTGGATTCCGGGATTTGGAATTACGGGTGCGTGGACGCGAAGCGGCTTGTCGCCAGACATCGCACTCACAGCTGGTTTACACATGAGCTTCACTTGGCCAGTAATGGGTAGCTTTAACATTGCCTTTGGGGAGACGAGTGTCCTATTTGGAATCTTGTTTGTGGCGGCTGCGATCGCACTCGCTCAAAATTGGGATTTATTGACAATAGCAATTTATGGCTTCTTTGCTGGTGCAGTTGCGATCGTAGTCGGCATCCGCATCATCAACTTGAATTTGACAAAGCAACCGCTTTTATCGGGAATCGGCTTTATTTTAACTGGATTAGGTGGTATTTTTGCAGCGCCAACTCTTTATTGGAAAACTAACCGAACTTGGCGGCTAATTGGCGTAGCAGTGCTGATAGTAGCCGCTCTAATTTGGGCATTGACTGGATATTTGGCTTACTGGAATCATTTAGAGGGTTTCCAAAAGTGGGTTCCAGCGCCGATGCGGTAAGCAATGTTCTAGGCTAGAGACATAGTTAAAACCTTGCTTAAAAAAATATGCTGGACTTTCTTAATCCCCTTTTAAATCGCCATCCAGAGCGAGTCAAAGCCAACGTTGAACTTTACACATGGCAAACTTGCCCTTACTGCATTCGTGCCAAAATACTGCTGTGGTGGAAAGGTGTAAATTTCACTGAATACAAAATCGACGGCGACGCAGCAGCCAGAGCGAAAATGGCAGAACGCGCCAACGGTCGCCGTACAGTACCACAAATTTTTATCAATAACCAGCACATTGGCGGCTGCGATGACCTATATCAGCTAGACACACAAAGTCAACTCGATCCCCTTTTAGCCCAAGCCGCTATTTAGAAATCACATTGAAATCACATCAGCCCCCAACAAGTTCTTTGGTGATGCTATGTTGGGCAATTTTTGATTTTAAATAGCTCGGTAAGCAAGTTTGTAGTAGGGACTAAAGTCCTTACTACAAAACCTAAACCTTCAAAACTAGCTTGACAAAGTGCCAGAAAACTGTAGATCAAGTTTGCCCACCTTTAGGGCAAGGAATATCGAATTGATAAGAATATGTTAACTAAGTATACGGAATATCTTATACATCAACAATGGATGAGTTATGCCCTAGAATTAGCAAAAACAGCAGGTGAAGCAGGTGAAATCCCTGTAGGTGCTGTTATCATTGATTCAACAGGCAAATTGCTAGCACAAGGAGAAAACAGAAAAGAGCGCGACAAAGACCCTACCGCTCATGCGGAAATTCTCGCTATCAAGACAGCTGCAACAACTTTACAAAATTGGCATCTTAATGAATGCACCCTTTATGTAACTCTCGAACCTTGCCCAATGTGTGCAGGTGCGATCGTCCAATCACGACTAGGACTACTGGTATATGGAGTAGACGATACAAAAACTGGCGCAATTCGTACAGTTATTAACATCCCCGATAGTGCTGCTTCTAATCACCGTCTCCAAGTAATCGGAGGCATTCTAGAGTCAGCTTGTCGTCAGCAATTACAGACTTGGTTTGCTACTAGGCGGCGTAAGGTAAACTAACGGACAGAGGTAAAACTGTCCATATACTACGACATAAGTCACACAAGAGAATCTACGGTGTAACTAATCACGCCTTTCGTTAAATTTTTACCCGTCAATCAGCTGCATCCGTCATGATGGAATTTTACTCTTCATCCGATACCTGCCAGCACACCCCAGCAAATCCTCAGGTAGATAGCACTACCTCAAGGGTTTCTCCTTGGTTAAGTCCCCTGGCATATTTATTAGGGCGTCACTGCCTATTACCATTATTCTTTGGGCAAATTAGAATAACCGGACAAAAAAATATCCCCACAACTGGGCCTGTGATCCTCGCGCCTACCCATCGGGCGCGTTGGGATGCCTTGCTTGTACCCTACGCTACTGCTTGTCTAAGAAAGCAAGACTTGCGATTTATGGTGACTATTGACGAATGCCAAGGTTTGCAAGGCTGGTTTGTTCGACGTTTAGGGGGGTTTCCTGTAAATTCTAAGCATCCGTCAGTCCGCACGCTGCGACATGGAGTAGAACTACTTCAGCAGCAAAAAACCCTGGTAATCTTTCCAGAAGGTAACATTTTTCGTGATGGCCAAGTTCACCAGTTGAAACCGGGAATTGCTCGTCTTGCTTTGAGTGCTGAATCTAGTCATTCCGGGTTGGGAGTGAAAATTATACCTATAGGCATTAATTACAGCCAACCTTATCCCAATTGGGGTACAGATGTGAGTATTGACATTGGCTCCCCAATTAGAGTCGCGGATTACATGAATGGCTGTATAAAACAAGAGGCAAAAAACATCACAACTGATTTAGCAAAGGCACTGCAACAATTGAGCCATCAAGAAACAAAAGTTACTAATCACGCATTTGCAGAAATTACTAATTCTTGATAAAGTCAAACCTCATAATCATTGACCGTGCATAATTCAGAAACTGCACCTTTTCAATATTTGACACTAATTCCTAACTGCTATATTCATCCTGAGTAAGTCACAAAAGAGTAGTAATATTTTGCAACCTTTGAGGATGTATATATATAAATTACCCGCTATTGATAATATATTCAGCCAAATTGGCATTTTTTTGAGCCAACAGCTAATTAATTGTCTGCAAACTACTGAATTGCTTGATGATAAATATTTTCACATTTGGTCAGACAGTTAAATAAAAGTTGAGAAGTGCCCACTGAAGACATCGCTATTCTGAACTAGTTTGGTGCGATGCCTACGCAAATACTTCAAGCAGTGCTTTGGGAAAATTCTCCTGCCAAATATCCCAGTTAACCTGAGATATTTATTGGGGAGGAAAGCTGGTAGTTAAGCAGATTGGGACGCACTCTCCCGTAGGTATCACTCATCACAGCGATATAAGTTAGTTGGTATACAGGGGTAATGGGAACTCTATTAAACTGATTTTTAGTCTAAATCAGAGATACTTAGGATGTAACTTTACTTTGTCCAAGACCAAAACAGAGTTAAGATACCCGAAGTTTCCATAACTCTCTTGTATAGTTGTCGCACTAATTGATCCCATGAACACTGCTGTCGCTGTTACCTTGATGCACCGTACTGTTTTATCAGTTATAGCAGTCCTCAGCCTGCTATCACCTGTGAATGCTCAGGTATCACAGTCACCAGGCACTACCAGCCAACCACAACCCATTGACCCCAACGATCCTAATAATCTCCGCCCCATAACCGAAAGTAACAGCCTTTTGAGCATTGCAGGTGGCGATCGCTTAGTAAAAGATGCAGAACAAGCCGTTTCTGCTCAAAACTACACCTTAGCTGCCAAGAAACTGCAAGAAGCACGTCAAGTTTATAATCAGCTATCTAATTTTTATCAAGAGTTAAATTCTAGCTTTTCGGGAATTGACAACAGAGTTTCTGATTCTCAGCGTCAAAAAGCTCTATTAACAGCCCAAAAGCGAGATGAAGCCACCTTTCAGCTAGCATTGGTACATCGGGCACAAAATCAGCCAGAATTAGCTGTACCGTTGTTAGTTCAAATAATTAAGAGTCAAAACCCGACACGGGATTTAGGCAAGAAAGCCTATAAACAGTTGTTTGAGTTGGGTTTTGTTGATTCTCCCTATCCCAGAGAAGGTGGTAATTCATCCTCTTCATCCCCAAAAAAATAAATTAAATTTTTGTTGCCTGTTTTTCCCTACTCACATTTCCCTAACCAGTCGCTTGGGAACGCCCCAGTGCTAGGATAGAGCTATCCGTCGTAACCAAAACCTGAGCGTTCTCAAGCAATACACCTCAGAAGCGTGTGTATCTACAGCCTTGCCAAAGCCTGAAGTTGGCACAGGCATTTGCTCTATATCTGTTAATAATAGAAAAGTAAGTTTTTTCAGGAATTGCGATGATTAGTCCGCAACAGGTTGAGGAAATGATCAAGGCGGGACTGCCAGACGCACAGGTTCAGGTGCAAGACTTGACTGGTGGCGGCGACCACTATCAGGTGACAGTAGTTTCATCGCACTTTGCAGGTAAAGGACTAGTGCAACAGCACCAGTTAGTTTATGGTGCGTTGGGTCAAGCTATGTCAACTGAAGCGATTCATGCCTTGGCGGTGAAAACATACACTCCCGAAGCTTGGCAAGCAACAGCAGCTTCGTAAATAAGAGTGAGAAGTTAGGAGTTATGAATTTTGACTCCTCACTTCTCACTCCTCACTGTTGAATCCAACATAGGAAACATAAATACCATGACACCAGAACTCAAAGACAAAATTGATAGCTTGCTACAAGAAAACAAGATTTTAGTTTTCATGAAGGGAAATAAGTTAATGCCCCAATGTGGTTTCTCCAACAACGTTGTGCAGATCCTCAATACCTTGGGAGTTCCCTTTGAGACGGTTGACGTTCTATCAGACCCTGAAATTCGTCAAGGTATTAAAGAATACTCTAGCTGGCCGACAATTCCCCAAGTGTATATCAATGGTGAATTCCTTGGCGGTTCTGATATTTTGATTGAACTGTACCAGAAAGGTGAATTGCAAGAAAAGGTAGAAGTAGCATTAGCTTCGTAATCTCTCTTTACCCAAACGAAAGGGTATGTTGCTGAATTTGCGCTTTGCAATCAAGGCAATGTGCCGTTTTTAATATCCTTGAAAGGAGAGACACTATTGCTCTCCCCTTTCAAGGGTTTTTTGCTCGGTTTGTGACAAAAATACTTTATCTACAGCAGTTTGCAAGTAAGTGAGGTACAAAGTCCAGGACTCACACATCAGATATAAAGATGTAAAGATGTTTCTAACTCCTGCCTGGCTGTTGAGCGTAGTCTAAACACTGCCTCATAACCCGTGGCTTTTTACTTCATGCAAAAGAAAACATCTGTATATTGGACTTGATTTTATTGCTAGACAACAATCCCCTCAGTCTAATTGGCAAAACCAATATAGGGCTGAGGGGATGCGTTTAATCAATACAATATCTCCAAAATTTCACACCACGACAACCCGTTGACCAATACAGATAATATGCTATAATTATCTGCGGTAATTAACGGTTACTATCAATGACCAGGTAAATGGTAATTAGTAGTAATCGGGCTGTGGCTGTGGTTGCGGCACTGCAAAGTTTGAGCCATCGTACAAGAAGCGGCTGGCTTCTTCTTCTAGGCGATGAATCAAAAAAGGTTCAATGACGTTGCTATGTCGCAGTGCGGCTAGATATCCATCCAAATACATCCGCATATCATCCGTGCGATAACCGCGATTCCATAACTCGATGAAGGCATCGGTGAGTCTTTGGTAATAGCGGATGGATTGTGTGTCTTGGAGCATAACTGCTGTATTAATCTCTTTGGAATGAGAATTGTAAATGATTCACGCTAAAAAGTGAAGTGTAATTTCACTTTGGCATAAACTCAAAGTCAACACATCTACTTTGGGTATTACCCTCATAGCAGCTACAAGCTACTTTAATCCTATTCCAGAAAACATCGATTCTAGTTAGCTGCTTAAGTTATTTTTTTGATTTTCACAATCACAGCCCAATTGTATTGATGTTATATTGCTGGATGGGAGTACTAAATTTTTGCGAAAAAATCCACTTTTGCCATAAGTACCATAAGCTTAAATCAGGTTGAAAAGCTGTTATTGTTGTTAGCTGGTTGGGTTATAGATATTTAGCACATTACACCCATCTAAAAGCAAAATGTTAAGTTAAAAGAACTTTTTATAAGTCTAACAACACTTTTGAGAAATTTAATAAAAATTTAATAATATTTCTAATCGCCTATCAGCAAGGCATAAATTAAATATATTGCCACTGATTTTATTAGGAAATGTAAAGTTAATCGCAATTGAAGTAACAAAGGCTACAAAACCTTAGAGATGGGCTTGTTACTTTGAAAGTCATCGACGCTAAGGGGTCTTGCCACCGTGGGTTCGGTTTGTATAGAAATCATTGAGGGGAATCCCCATCTGAGGTCGTTGTTGGGTTGGCACTTGCAACAACTGGAATACCGCGTGCATCAAGCTGCCAGTATTTATCAAGCAAGGGAAGTATTTTTAAGCCATCAACCAACACTGGTAGTTTTAGATGCAGACCTGCCTGATGGTGATGGCATTGAGTTTTGTCGTTGGTTGCATCGTCAGCAACAGCCTCTAATCTTAATGCTATCTGCCCGTAATAGTGAAGCTGATATAGTCGCAGGTTTAAAGGCAGGCGCAGATGATTACTTGAGCAAACCTTTTGGAATGCAAGAGTTTTTGGCACGGGTAGAGGCACTGATTCGCCGGAAGCGCACACCTACTGCACCAGCTTATTTGGATTATGGCACTTTGCAAATCGATTTAGTTCAGCGTCGTGTCCGCTTTCAAGGGGAGTTTATTGACTTAACGCCCCAGGAATTCAGTTTGCTGTACGTTTTGGCACAAGCTGGGGGAGTACCTCTAAGTAGATCGGAATTGCTGCGTCGTGCTTGGCCTGACGCTATTGATAACCCTCGTACCATTGATACTCACGTTTTATCGCTGCGGAAAAAGGTTGAACTCGATCCTCGGCAACCCAATTTGATTCAAACTATCCGCAATGTTGGATACCGTTTTAACATGGAAATTTTGAATACCAATATTTCACAGTCACAGACAACAAAGTTAGCTAGAGAGAGATTTAATAATCAACGTTCAACACTTACTAGTAGTCAAGTGTGAATGGCGCATTTGGGTGAGGGGGAGTAAGAAAACGATTCCTGATTCCTGTCTCATCCAAAATTTAAAATCCAAAATCGTCTTGAGCTGCTGCTTGAATCAGGCTTTTCCGTAATTCAATCCAGTCTATCTCTGAGGCTGTTTGATTTGCGAATACATGACCTTGTTGTAGGTGTAATAACCGAGTGCAAAACATCTGGGCTAGTTCCAGTTGGTGATTTACCATCAGAATCGTGGTTTGATGACTTTGACTCAACTGGGTTAAGACTTGCATTAGATGAGAAGCCGTACCAGGGTCGAGGGCAGAGGTTGGCTCATCTAATAATAATATTTTAGGCTGGATGACTAAGGCACGAGCGATCGCTACTAGTTGTCGTTGTCCCGCAGAAAGTTGCACCTCTGTTCGCTCTAACCATTCATTGGGAATGTGCAGTTGGTCTGTCCAGTGATTAACTCGTTGCTGAATTGTCTGTTTGGGCAAACCACGCAAAACTAAAGGATAAGCTAAGGCTTGCCCAACTGTCATCCCTAACAGCTTTGACTCTTGCAATACAAGTACAAGCATCTGCCGTAGCTGGATGACAGGAATTTGGCGATATTCTTGATTTTCTAGATAGAGCTTACCACTCGTGGGTTCAATTAGGCGGTTGATGAGGCGTAATAACGAAGTTTTCCCAGCGCCTACTGGGCCTACAATGGCAATGCGTTCGCCGCAGGCGTTGGCGGAGCCATCGCTCTGGAATACCTCTAAGGAAATATCCTGCAATATGGGGTATCCCTGCTGATTGCCAGGAAGTTGAGTTTTCAGCTTCGTAAACAAATTAACTTGCTCTAGCCTGAGTATGGCTTTTGCTGTATTCAAGGGGAGTGGGGAAAAATAACTAATGCCCTATTTTAAGTGAATTGTGCAGTAGTTAAGGCTGTAGCGATCGCCCAGCCATCGACTAATAGTAGCAGCAGTGTGAATACTAGTAAAATCAGGTACATCCAGGGCTGTGCTAAAGGGCGAACATCTGTGGTGTCAATGCCCGTCTTTGCTTCGACAATTTGCACGAAACGAGCAAATCCGGCTACACGCATCGGTAGTAAATAAGCTTTCCCATCCTGGCTGAGGAAGTAATAAACTAGACCTCCTTGACCAGTACTGCGGGGTTTTAACTCTTTGACTTGTGACCAAGGTAAAGACCAGCCTTTACGAAAAAAGCGAGGCACCCAGGCGGGGTAAGTAACCTGAATTCCCTCGTCATCTACGATTACTTGTTCGGTTAATACCGCATACAAGGCAAGTAAGCCGATGCTAATCCCTACCCACAATAATTCTGGAGGTACGGGTGCAGCTGTTACCTGCGATAAAAAAGGTAATGGGACTGTGAGTGCTATGTATAGACTCAGCAACGTTATCCGAATCAAAGGGGACAGACGAAAAATAGAAACTGAGATATTGGCTGAGTTTGCTGTCACGGCTCAATTACAATGCTTTTCTTAATTGTAGGGTAGGTCTATGTCCCTGGTAGTTGATGTATGGCAGTTCACGGTAAATACTTTTGCACTACAATCCAACCAGTAAGGGACACCCAGGCAAATCCTACAAACAGAATAATATTTACGCCGATGTGTAAGGGTCTAGCCCAAGGTCGTCTGACACTAATTTGTGTGGCACTGAAAGCAGATAGTAGAACTAGTGCTACCACTATCAACCCAGCGATTAGGTGTGACGAGTGACCTAAAGAGCCAAAGTGCCCTAAAGTGCCAACAATGCCGATCGCTAGCAGTAGTAGTACTAAACTTACCATGCTGATGCCCATTGTATAGTGGAGCGATCGCACCCCTTTATTACCGCCCATAAATGGCGTAACAAAAGGAAATTGTTGCGAAGTTCTCGCCCGAAACATCCAAACACCGGTGACTGCTAACATCAGATATGCCAACAGGGACAACCCCATAGACCAGGCGGCTATTTTCCACAACCAAAGAAATGAAGGCAGATTCATAAGAATGATTGTAGATGAGATGAGGGAGACAATGAGAATAACCAATGCCCCATACCCAATAAATAATAAACAAAAAGTAAACAAAAAGGGCTGCTAAATTAGCAACCCTTAAATTTAGATAAAATTGTTTTTTTTAATCAACCGAGGCTAAACCAAGGATTTGCAAGGGTTTTGTAGTATCTCCGATTTTTGTATTAATTTGCTGCACCATTAATTTGGTATTAAAAGGGTCTTTTTCATCTGATGAGTCTGTATCAAACTCATTAGTACTGGGTTCTTCGAGCATCAGGCGATCGCACGGAATATTATCGGATAAAATTGCACTTGCCATCATCCCTGTATGAATCTCCACTTGACCTTGTAGCGGAGCTTCAAAAACTAAACGTTGTCCAGGGAAAACAACCCTTTCAAAATACCAGTTGGGAATATTGGAGATGCGAGCTACCTGTATTTTGCTCGTGGCATTAATGTAGCAGCAGAGAATTTTTCCCGATTGCTCAGGTGGTAGAGGATCTAATATTTGAGCCATAACTGCTGAGGAGCTTTACGCCACAATTTTACATTACACTAGCCAAGCCTAGCACCCACTGATCCCCAGTTGTTGTAACTGCGAATACCAACTGAGTAGTTGTAGATTATTTCTGTCTAAAGATATATTTTCAGTT
This sequence comes from Nostoc sp. 'Peltigera membranacea cyanobiont' 210A, assembly GCF_002246015.1. Taxonomy (GTDB): domain Bacteria; phylum Cyanobacteriota; class Cyanobacteriia; order Cyanobacteriales; family Nostocaceae; genus Nostoc. The sequence continues at coordinate 116,506 of NZ_NOLJ01000004.1, read as the reverse complement.
ATGAAAATTTTGTAATTATTCACACCTTTTTCGGAATTATACACTATAGATAAAATTTTTTGATATTTTTTCCTGGTATAAAAGTTTCAATTCTCTGAAAGCAGATTGTTAGGGAATTGACATAACAATGATCCCCTTACTTTTAGCATAGCGAGGAAGTGAGTTTTGCTGCTTCATCTATCCCAGGATTATTCGGCTGGGATCATCGCTTAATGAATAAACTCGATGTTATGGTAAAGCTATATGAAAAAATGTCTTCATAAAGCTCTCTATTGATTCTATGTATGTTTTATGCATAGAAATTTTAACCTTTTCCGCAGTTGCTAACGGCAGGTTCTCAATACCAATAATCGGCTGAAATGTCAAGCATGATTGTGATAAATAAAACAAAATAAAACAAGCACACACTTTAAAACTGAATGTTTTTCTCGCTTTCTCCACAGATTGGCAAGATGGAAGTTAAAACACAGATGATGGAAAATCGAATTCTTTACGTTCGCCTTCCTTGTAACCCCATCTTTCCTATTGGGGTTGTCTACCTAAGCGATCATGTCCACAAGCAGTTTCCTAATATTGAACAGCGCATCTTTGATTTGGGAACAGTGCCACCTTTAGATTACAGTTCGGCTCTGAATCGCTGTATTGATGAATTTAAACCGACACTACTAGTATTTTCTTGGCGGGATATTCAAATTTATGCCCCAGTTGGTGGACGTGGTGGCAACCCGCTGCAAAACGCCTTTGAATTTTACTACGCCAAGAATCCTCTATTGAAACTACGCGGCGGATTGGGCGGTTTGCGAATTTTCATCGCTTACTATGTAGAGTTGTGGCAAAACCAGAGCTTAATCAAACGCGGTTTGAAACTTGCCCAAAAATATAATTCTGATGCCCGTGTAGTTGTCGGTGGTGGTGCAGTCAGCGTATTTTACGAACAATTGGGTAAAAGCTTACCCCAAGGGACAATTATTTCTGTGGGTGAAGGCGAAACCCTGCTGGAAAAACTTTTAAGTGGCAAAGATTTTCGAGATGAACGCTGTTATGTTGCTGGAGAAACTCAACCACGTCAACGGCTAATTCACGAACAACCTACCCCAATAGAAAAAACAGCTTGTAACTACGACTACATCGAAAGCATCTGGCCGGAATTTAACTTTTACCTGCAAGAGCAAGACTTTTATATAGGTGTACAAACTAAACGTGGTTGTCCTCACAACTGTTGTTATTGCGTCTATACGGTTGTCGAAGGCAAACAAGTACGCATCAACCCAGCAGATGAAGTCGTTGCGGAGATGCGCCAATTATACGATCGCGGCATTCGCAACTTCTGGTTTACCGATGCCCAATTCATCCCCGCGAAAAAATTTATCGCCGATGCTGTAGAACTATTGCAAAAAATCGTCGATTCTGGTATGACAGATATCCACTGGGCAGCATATATCAGAGCCGACAATTTGACACCCGAATTGTGTGAATTGATGGCAAAAACCGGGATGAACTACTTTGAAATCGGGATTACCAGTGGTTCTCAAGAACTTGTGCGGAAAATGCGGATGGGTTATAACTTGCGAACCGTCTTGCAAAACTGCCGTGACTTAAAAGCCGCTGGTTTCAACGACTTAGTTTCCGTCAACTACTCCTTTAACGTCATTGACGAACGTCCCGAAACCATCCGCCAAACCATCGCTTACCACCGCGAACTAGAACGGATTTTTGGTGCAGATAAAGTCGAACCTGCCATCTTCTTTATTGGACTACAACCCCATACCCATTTAGAAGAATACGCTTTCAAAGAAGGCATCCTCAAACCAGGGTATGATCCAATGAGCTTGATGCCGTGGACAGCCAAAAAACTTCTCTGGAATCCTGAACCCCTTGGTTCATTCTTCGGCGAAGTCTGCTTGCAAGCTTGGCAACAAAACCCCAATGACTTCGGGCGCGAAGTCATGAAAATCTTAGAAGAAAAGCTGGGTTGCGCTGACTTAGAAGCAGCACTGACAGCACCATTAGAGACGAAAGAAAAACAGTTAGCAGGTGTATCCTAGAAAACACTAAAATGTGAAGAAATTCAGAATTCTGAATTTCTCCCTCTATCTTCCTCAGTGCCTCTGCGGTTATTTTTACCAAATCCCATGTTAGAAGGTTCAATCCTACAACAGCTGGAAGCAGCTCATCGCCACACCACCAGGCCAATTCGATTCGGTGTTTACTACAAAAATACCTTAGTTGCCCTGTGCCACGCTTTAGAAGACCATATCTTAACCGATGACGGTACACCCTTAGTCATCGCTGCCTTCCAACAAGGTAAATGGTATCTACAAGAAGCCGGGCGATATGCAGACATCGCCCAATGTAGTTGCCAAATTGCCATCATGGCAGCCGCTGAATCTGGCTTTGCTGAACATCCTACCAGCCAACTACCCAATGTAGACTTAGTAGGATTAGATGCAGGCGATCCAGTGGCGCAAGAGTGGCACTTAATTATTTTATCGCCTAAGTACACAGCAATGGTAATTTGTCAAGAATTATCTGAGGCTGATTATGGCAGCGCTGGAGTACCGACATCAGATTTAGAGCGTAAATTTTATGGCTTGTGGACATTTGAGCCAGAGTTAGTGCGAGAGACAGCAGAAATAGCGATCGCTCACATCAAAAAATACAACCCAGAACTGGCCCAAAAACTCACAGGCGATAAAGAACAAATTGTACCGTCAATAGACAGATCCCAAAATTTAGGTGCAGTTGTCTCCCGTGTAGTAGATTACCTCCAGACTGGGCAAGATAATTTATCCATCCCCACAGCGCTTCAGCAACAAACCCTAGATCGCAACTTGGTTTCTAACGAAATCCAAGCCTTTTTGCGAATGGCGCAACTGATGGATATGGCAGATGTCAACAATCCAATGGCAGCTGCGGAAGTAGTAGTTCTTGCTGAAGCGATCGCCCAGCTTTTGGATCTTCCCGCATGGCAGATTAAGAGATTGCGGCTAGCGGCTTTGTTACATCGCATAGATCCGTTACAAAAAGCAGAAAGCGTTCTCACAGGTGGTATATCCACACGCTACCAAGAAGATGCCCCCAGTTGTCCCTTAACTTGTCCTTTAGTACCAGGGGCACAAGTATTGCGAACTATGCCACGACTGCGAGCAGTTGCCCAAATTATTACTCACCAAAGCGAGTGGTGGAATGGCACAGGGGAACCAGCAGGTTTAGCTGGAGATGAAATTCCCCTAGAGTCGAGAATTTTGGCATTATTAGCAGATTTTCAGTGGCGACTCAATCAGCGAAAATCGTCAAATCAAAGTCGAGAACAGATATTTACTCAAGCTTTAGATGAGTGCAGACAGCAACAATCTACGCGCTTTGACCCTAAACTTGTAGATACCCTAGCTTTATTAGTTATGGGTTTACAACAGGGACTCGACTTACCCTTGATGACACCCAAATTCAGCGCCGGCATCTGGATACTCGATTCCCAATGGGATAGCCACAGCAAGATCAGTGAAGAGATTGGTAGTTACTTTACATGAATATTGAAGCCATTAGATTAGGAAAACTCAAACAACTTCCAGGGGCAAATTTAGAAGACGAGGAACTCTCCCGACTGGATTTAAGCCGGATTAATCTTGCTGGCGCTACCCTTGTCGGCACTAATTTTGCTGGTTCTAAGCTCGAAGGTGGACATTTGGAGGGGGCAAATTTGATGGGAGCCAACCTCCAAGAAACTGACTTACGGGCGAATTTGATGGGAGCCAACCTGATGCAAGCAGATTTAACGGGCGCTGACTTGCGGGGTAGCAATTTGCGTGGCGCTAACTTGATGGGAGCAAGACTCAGTGATGTGTCATTGGTGGGTGCTTTCTTGAGTGGTGCCAATTTGATGAACGTCAACTTACAAGGCGTTGATTTGCGCGGTGCTGACTTGCGTGGTGCAAACCTAACTGGGGCAAATCTCAAAGGTGCAGATTTGAGTCGCGCCGATTTGCAAGGTGCTTTATTGAGTGAAGCAAACCTGGAAGAAGCCGACTTGCGGGGGGCAAATTTGGCAGGGGCGAATTTGACGGGAGCGAATTTACTTTGTGCAGAGTTAGAAGGTACAAATTTGAGCGGCGTTAATTTGAATAAAGCGTGTGTGGTGGGTACTGTGGTTGAGACGCTTGCGTAAACATTGCACCAAAAATCCCAGTATTCTTAGCTATTGTTAAAATTTTTGCAGATGAAGCAGGTGAAAATTTGTGAGTTTACAAGAAATTATCAGACTAGCAAAGCAGCTTTCAACTGTGGACAAAGTACGTTTGATCCAGCAAATTGCTCCTGATATAGAACGCGAGTTAACAGATAAACTCTCTACCTTTCCCCGCCAATCCTTATGGGGACTATGTGTTGATTTAGGAAATGCACCTTCCGCAGATGAAATCGATATAGCCCGTAGTGAAGAATGGGCTAGCTTTCCACGGGAGGATATTTGATGCTGCGTGCCGTAGCCACTTTTTCATCACCAAACCCGCTGAATATTATAGGCATCAAAGCCAAATCACGACTAATCAAAACAAGGGAATGATTCATCGCCTGTGCCACCAGAATACGATCAAACGGATCTCGATGATGCAGTGGTAAATAACGGAATTGAACAGTATCGGTAAAGGTAATAGGGAGAATCGTTATACCCGCAGCAATTAGTTTAGGTTCAATCTCTTCAAAAGCACCCTGTAGGGATAGTTTTCCAATGTTGAGTTTAATCGCCATTTCCCAAAGACTTGCAATACTAAAGAAAACAGCCTCAGCAGATTCAATCTTTTCTCTAGTTAATACTGGCAGGGTGGCATCATTGGAGACAAACCAGATAAAAGCATGAGTATCCAATAGTAATCTATTCATTCCATATATTCTTTCATGTCTTGAAGCGGCTCATCAAAGTCATTAGGCAATGGCAGAACAAACATTCCTTTCATTGTTCCAGCAACGCGACGCTTGTTTGTCTGCTTTTCTTCGGTAGAGTTTTTAGCGTGCTTCTCTATCAAAAACTCAATGTAATGAAGCACTTCTGTCTGAAGAGACTCAGGGAGTTCTTCTAATTTTTCTAAAATGACTGGCTGTATCATTGTTTTTTCTCCTTGGCAATTTTTATGAAAAACATCACAGCTATATTTGTTTGAATGTCAAATACATTTTAATACGGTTCGGATAAGCACTTGAACTCAGTATCAGAGGCTTTTAGCAGTCCGTTGCACTAGAATTGTGTTGTTATACCGAACTTCCACAACTCTCTAGAACAACTTGACCGTTTTCAGGATCTATTTTAATGATCGTTGCCTTTAAATGGTCATTAATTTTGAAGAATTGGTTTGGATCGTCAACAGATGGATGGAACATTTTTGAGGTTGGCAACCAGGCATAGAAATCTCCAATATCAACAAACACATCATAGTTTTTGATACCCCGTATAATGCCGCTAACAACCTGACCAATCTGCAAGTGCCTGAGTCTGATTGAAACAGAGCGTTGGATCAGTACTACATGATTATACTCCTCTCTAACTTGTATAATATTTAGTGGAAGTTCCTCCCCTCCTACCAATTCTTCCCTCTGCTTATCAACATAAGTACGAATTGAGCCATATAAACCCTCTATTTTCACTAATGCACCCCTCGAAGTTTTATTAAGGATTTTTCCATATACTGTTACGTCCTCAGCCTGCAATTGCCGTACCCGTTCCCATGCTTTTCGCATCTCTAGTTTGCGAATTGAAAAAGAAACCGTTGGTGGATGCTCTTGAGAACACAAGAACCAGTAAATCCTTACTGATAAGCCGTGTCTATGAATAGCAAGAACTTTAGTCTGTACGATTAGGTCTTCTCTATTTACGGGATGACCACATTTTTCAGAAGCGAGATCCAATGCAACCTCGTACAAGCGATCGCTATCTTTCAGTGTCTCAGGTGAACAATGCGAGAAGAAAATATCGTGTTCGCCATCGTAATTTCCTACAACCAGAAATTCTCGGATTTCATTCAGTTGCACAGCTTCTTCTGGGGACTGAATCTCATTGAGTGATAGCTCTAGTAGTGGAACATAAGCTAGTTGAACGGTATAAAAATCAACTAGAACACCTGTAGGCTCCAGCTTAATGATTTTTCCAGTGATGAGATCGCCAACTTGAAAGCTATCTAAACTAAAGCTCATAGCATAGTGGGCTTAACATAACCCATTATAGAAACAATTTAGTAAGCGTGTTTTTAATGCTGTGTGCTGTAGCCGACACCCATGCAGTCATCTAGTACATTTTTGGCGATTTGCGATTATCAATATATTCTTGTGGGAAAATTTGCCTTCCTAATATAGGAATCCGGTTTGAATTTTGAAAACATACTGAGACTTAAATGCATATCCAGCAAAGATTTATCTCTAAAATCCGTTCAAAAATCAAATAGGAGTCCTATACCAACGCTTCTTGCCTTTCCTCATCTGTCATATAATCATCTCCCTTAAGTCCCGTTGGGGTGCGTCGAGGATTTCCCTCTGCATCTAAATATCGCTGACGTGCGATCGCAAATAGTTCTAATATTCTTTGCGATCGCTGCTGTTTAATGGTGTTAGATTGCGTCATCGTTTAATTAAAAACTTCTCCTAAGTGCGCTCTTAATGCATCAATACTACCCCACTGCTCCATCAACTTTGGACTAGACAACAATTTGGCTTTAGTGTTCTGAAAACTCCAATTGGCTCTCATTTCCTTCCGATCAAGAGGAATACGGCTGACATCTGTGAAATCAGCAATCCAATGAACCTTAACCCATCGGAAAATACCCCATGTACTTGTTTCCCATTGAGGTTTATCTTGACTTCCCTCATTAACCAGTTCAACTACGTGCGTCAAGTATCGCTCGTCGTACCCCTGCGGTTTTTGAGAAAGGATGATAAGAGATCCTTTTGGTAAGTTAAACGCGTGATTATCTACACCTGTACCCTCACTCTCTTTAAAGTTTAACTGAAAGTAAGCTCCAACAGGATAGCTTTCATACGCCCAATCTTTATCATCATTGACATTTTTGATATATTCCAGACGAGTACAATCCATTATTTATAAGCCTAAATCTTTATTTGATGTTGAATCTCTAAAAACTTTTTGGCTACACTCTGACACTTTGCCTAAATGAAATATTAATGTAGTTCCTTTTTAGCCGATATTTTATTTTTCTACAAGTTCATTACCTATTTTTAACTTTTCACTGTTCGCCCCCGTATCCACAAAGCTAGTACACTCATTAACAACACCCCCATCATTCCTTGCAGGGGATTATTATTCACACCAGTTACCCAATCAGGAACTTGACCAGAATATTTCACTAATTTACCTACATTAATAATGTAGTAACCCCAAACTAAACCACCATGCAAACCAATTAGAAAACCCAAGCGTCCCCTCCGCCAACGCTTTCCCCATACTTGCGTTAACCCCAGCAGTACTAAAGCTGGAAATTGCGGCAGTGTATGAATAATTGCCTCCAACGGTTTAATAAAGTGCAATGTAGCAAACGCAGTTGCATCAGTCCACAGTGCCACACGCGGACTGTAATCTCGTTGTAATTCATCTAGCAACCAGCCTCGGAATAACAATTCCTCAGCAAATCCAACACCTAAGCCAACAAGTAAACCCTCTAAAATCACTTTCAGCAAAAAAACTTTCGGTTGTTGCCACACCAACCAACCCAACAAACTTTCTACCCCAAAAAGTATCAGAATATTAATTATCCCCAGAGCCAACCCACGCAGCAAATCCACACCGTTTTGCCGCGTGAATTCTAAGCCATAATGCCGCAGAATTTGAGGCTGCTGGTAGACATATTTACCCCATAATCTCAGGAGAAAAATAAATACTACATATAACAATACCAATGTCAATATACTTTCTAAGTTTGAATCATGGACTAGTAAGTATATTGGTGTAGCCAATGGCAACCATAGCAACAATAAAGTCAAAATAAAACAGCCCAGCCTGATAGGGGCAGGGCGTTCAGCTAAACGGACAAGGTTTTCTTTCATACCAATGTAAGTCACCAGCCAATACTCTATACTTCGACTAATGACCAATGACCAATGACTAATGACTATTCATCAGGTTCAATCGTGCTACTTAAACCATGACTTATCAATGTTTCGCAATAAAACTCAGCGTGTTCCAGAGCGCAAGTAATGACTAAAGCTAGCCCGTTAGTATGGGCTTCCATCATAATACTCACAGCTTGGGGTTGGGTAAGACTGGGTACAGTGGCTATTAGCGACTGTACAACATGCTCCATAGAGTTGTAGTCGTCGTTATGGAGCAAAACGCGATACCGAGGCGCGAGCTTACGGGTTGTGGAAGGCTTTTCAATAGTTTCAACTGACACGGCTCTTTGCTCTTTTCTCGTTACTTCACTACAACAAAGTCTCTGTTTTGCGATCGCTCAACAGTTGTTTACCTATTCTATAGTATTTCTGCTCAGATACTATGCTAGGAAAACCCTTTGCTGGCAGGGATTGGTTGTATTAGTTTTGCGTAGCCACTTGATAAGGCACACGTCTAAGACATGGCTGCCGTAAGAGTGCTACCCTAATCTTACAGAAGCTTTTCTTAAACGTAGCGCATTTTCACTTTTAAGATTAAGAAAGTTGCAAGCAAAACAATCCTTGCCCTTGCCCAAGATGGACATAAGCCTAGATTTTCTTCAACCGGGACAAATTGTGTCTCTAGAGTATGGCGACAGGAACCTGTATGCAGAAGTCATTCAATTTGTAATTTCTCGCCAGTTGTGCTGGGTGCGTCCTTTATTAATGGTTACTTTCATAGAAGAATCACCCCTAATTACCGATTTGCGAGACGCATCTGACTTACTTTGGCCTGCCAATTTATTTCGCCCAGCATTAGACACAGAAGTAATTACCTTCTTGAGCCAACTTTTAGCGAAAGAACCAAAAACTGAACCTGATTCCGCCGCAAAGCAGCAACTTAATCAGTTTATTCACCAACTTTGGCAAGCCTATCAAGAGGGATTGGTGATTGGGGATTAGGATGGGGCATTGGAAATAGACAACATAGAAACTTCTTGAATAATTCTTCCTTGTCTTCCTTATCCCCCTTGTCTTCCGAGTCCCCAGTCCCTAATTCCCAGCATTTTTCATACGTTGAAGACTGTGAAATTCGATTGCTACATCCTTGGCACCAGAAATTATTTCGTCCCTTCGTAAGGTGGATAATTGTGGTTAGTAGCGTCGTCAATCGCCTCATGCATCACCTGAAGGATATGACTAGAAGTCAGTTTATCTGGCTCGCCAGTAGCCATATTGATGATATCAACTCCCTTAGCAACGAGTTCATTCCGCTTGTGGACAAATTCAGCAAACAGATTGGGAGGAATTTTTTTAGGCGTTTAGCGAACTGTATGGAAATTTTCGATCAATGCACAATGTAGAGATTCAGTAGCACAGTTTACGCCACCTTAAGTATTTAAATAATCAACCTCATAGAAAAATACTAGCTAATCATATCGCCCTTTTATCCCCCTGCTAGATTTAATTACGAATTACGTTAGGGAGTCCTCGTATCCTTACAGAGCAGCAAGCTACACAGAACTTCTGTCTGCAACACCTGCGCGAACGTAGAAAGCGTCATTATGAATTATTTTAAAATCCCAGACTAGGAACCAACTGGATTCGCCCAGCATCCATCTCTGCCATTAATAATTCTAGGGCTTCGTAATCAACATCAGAAATATAACCCAGTTCCGTCAGTTCTGAGTTAATTTCATTCTCTATCTCAGGAGTTAGTTTTTTAATGTCAAGAGCTTTTTCTACCAATTTACGAATAGCGTACTGAGTTCTCATAAGTAATAACCCAACTGTAATATGACACTAATCATCCCAGATCAGCCTCAGTATAAAGAGTGATCCAAATACTAACTTAGTAGTGATATATATCACAATTTAATTAGTTAGATAGATAATTCACTATGACTTTGCCGTATGCCATCAGCAACGCTAAAGTGGGAGATTTAACCTAACGTTAAGACTTGGCTAAATTAGCTTTAGTTATAGACTAAGCAAGGTTTCTCAGCATAGTTACTTATAATTTGTCTGCTCTATGACCGTCTATAGTTGATTGTTTTTGAAGTGACATAAAAAAAAAGTATATATAAACACATTTTAACCTGGAATTATAACAATCTTTAAACAGACATACTAAAGCAATAAAGATTCAGCAAAGAGAGCTCAGACGTATGGTCGATGCAACAAAATAGAGTTTATGTTCAAATAATCCTTAGCTTGACGCTTCAAAATTCTTAATAGGATGTAACTATGCAGGCAGTGCTTAACTATCCCAAAATTGCAGTTATTCGCCCCCAAGGGTGCTTAAATGCTGCAAACGCCTTGGAATTGGAACGAGATATGGCTACAGCGTTGGCGCAAAATGGTATTTCCACCTTGGTAGTAGACCTCGCAGCAGTAGAATCGTTAGACAGCGCTGGGTTGATGGCATTGTTATCTACACACAAGCTGGCTCTTACTTTAGGAAGAAGTTGCCAACTTTGCGCTGTTGCTCCACAAATTAGAATGATTTTTGAACTGACGCAACTCGATAGGGTATTTGAAATATTAGACGCTGAAGCCAAATTGGCCCAAACATAACTTTATGTAAAAGCACAAAGGTTGAGGCAATAAGTGGACTTTATGTAAAGGAGTTGTAAGTTGCAACTATAAAATCTGTTAGAAGACCTAATTCAATGCTAATGTTGGGTTTAGGTAGCTGTAATTAAGGTAGCTAGAAGATAGCACAGTGGTTGTTGCAGTTGAAAAATTAATAACGTCGGATATTTTAAAACCAGCACGTTACCTGGGTAACGAGCTGTTAGCGGTACACAAACCTTGGGATACGGCAGCAATACGTTGGGTTTTAACCTACCCAGAAGTATATGAAGTCGGTGCATCTAATTTAGGGCACATCATCCTTTATAACGTCTTGAATGCCCAACCGCGTCAATTATGCGATCGCGCCTACCTCCCAGGAAAAGACCTGGCAGCCAAACTACGCGAAACTAATACGCCCTTGTTTGCGGTAGAGTCAAAGCGATCGCTAACAGAATTCGACATTTTAGGTTTTAGCCTCAGTTACGAACTGGGTGCAACTAATATCCTGGAAATGTTGGATTTAGCTGGAATTCCATTGACGTGGCGAGAAAGGCAGGGGAGCAGCACTTCTCTACGAGAGGCTGTGCCAACGGCTACGCTCAGTGACCGAGGGGCAGAGGGGCAGGGGGGTAGAGAATCTACCAATACCCAGTCATCCTTTCCGTTGATTTTCGCTGGTGGGCAAACAGCGACATCAAATCCTGAGCCTTATGCTGACTTCTTCGACTTTATCGCCCTTGGAGATGGAGAAGAACTGCTGCCAGAAATTGGTTTGGTATTAGAAGAAGGCAAACAAGCAGGATTAAGTCGGGAAAATCTGTTACTGGATTTGGCACAGATACCAGGCGTATATGTGCCTCAGTTTTACGATATGGCAGAGGATGGCTCAGTTCACCCTCGGCGCCCAGACGTACCAAAACGAATTCTGCGACGGGTTGCAACTCCCATACCAGCATATTCTATTGGTTTGGTTCCCTACGTAGAAACAGTCCACGATCGCTTGACCATTGAGATTCGGCGTGGTTGCACTCGTGGCTGTCGCTTCTGTCAACCAGGAATGCTGACTAGACCAGCACGGGATGTAGAACCCGATAAGGTTGTAGAAGCAATTGAACAGGGGATGCGGGCAACTGGTTACAATGAGTTTTCCCTACTATCTCTGAGTTGTTCTGATTATTTGTCCCTACCAGCAGTGGGGATGGAAATCAAAAATCGCTTAAAAAATGAAAATATTTCTCTGACTCTACCAAGCCAACGGGTAGACAGATTTGATGAGAAAATTGCCAACATCCTGGGAGGTACGCGGCAAGGTGGACTGACTTTTGCTCCAGAAGCTGGTACTCAGCGGATGCGAGACATTGTGAATAAGGGGTTGACGAATGAAGAATTGTTGCGGGGGGTGAAAACCGCTTGGGAGCAAGGCTGGGATAAAATCAAGTTGTATTTTATGATTGGCTTGCCGGGTGAAACCGATGCTGACGTTGTGGGCATTGCCGAAACAGTAAGCTGGCTACAGCGAGAATGTCGAGGTAAGGGTAGAAAACCCCTAAACTTTAACCTGACAATTTCTAACTTTACGCCCAAGCCCCATACACCATTCCAGTGGCACTCAGTTTCTACCGCTGAATTTAAGCGCAAACAAAACCTGTTACGGCAAGAATTCCGCCGAATCAAGGCAGTGAAGGTAAATTTTACCGATGTCCGCATTTCGGCAATGGAAGATTTTGTGGGACGAGGCGATCGCAATTTAAGCAAAGTAGTCCGCCGTGCCTGGGAATTGGGTGCAGGTATGGATTCCTGGTATGAAAATTTAGATCGAGCTTTTAGCGCTTGGGGATCTGCGATCGCCCAAGCCGATTTAGATTGGAAATACCGCCAAGTAGAAAATGGCGAATGGAATTTGTTTCACGTAGAGGCGCAAAAGGGCAAAGAAGCAGAGGACAATACCCCACTCAGTACTCCCCACTCCCTCGATATTCCCCTACCTTGGGATCATATTGATACCGGGATTGAGAAAAAGTGGCTCCAAGAAGACTTGCAACGCGCTCTAGAAGCTGCAATTGTACCAGACTGCTCTTTTGAAGGTTGTTCTCATTGTGGCGTCTGTGGCACCGATTTTGGGCATAACGTGGTGATTGAATCACCTGCTATCCCAAAATTTGCAGGTGAATTTGTCCCCAACACAACTAAGGCGCAAAGACTGCGAGTTTGGTTTGGGAAACAAGGTAATATGGCTTTAATGAGCCATCTTGATTTAATCCGTCTGTTTGACCGAGTTGTGCGGCGAGCAAGCTTACCAATTGCTTTTACTGGTGGGTTTCATCCAATGCCACGCATTTCTCTAGCAACTGCTTTGGCTTTAGGGGCTACTAGCAGCGGTGAAATTGCAGATTTTGAGTTAACTGTGCCAGTGGAAGTTGATGCTTTCCGAGAAAAGTTGGCTCGTGAAATGCCCACAGACATACCTATATATAATGTGGAGCAGATAGATTTAAAAGCTAGTGCCGCTACCCAACTGCTAGAGACCGCAGAGTATTTAATTACTGTAACAGCACTTGCAGAAACAACACCCATACAATGGCAAAACTGGATTGATACAATCAAAGCAAAAGAGGAACTTTGGTACGAGCAAATAACTAAATCAGGCAAGAGCCAGTTAATAAATCTGCGCGATCGCTTATTTGAACTGGAATTAGTAGAAACCCACAATAGCATTGCAGAATCTATGTCATCTGTAATCCGTTATCTAGGTAGCTATCGCCAGGACGGTTTGCTGTTGCGTCCCGAACAAATCCTGTTTATGCTAGAGACAGTGGCTGGTGTAGAATTTCAACTCCTCCACATCCACCGCAATCGGCTAATTTTAGGGGTATAATCCCTGTAGGGCAACTTGCTAGTAGTTGTCCTAAGATGGCAGATCATAGGAATTGATTTTTAGCAAGGTTGCGTTAGAATAGGGTGAAGAGAAATTTTCTGGCGCTGCATTGAATTAGCTGGTTCACTACCCTGGTATTCAGGGGACGAAAGCAAAGATATTAGAGTGCAACTTCTAGGATTTTATCCTAGACAAACAAAAAGCAGATTAATGAATGCACACTCTCTCTATAGCTACCTTGTGAATCAGTAACTAACAGCAGGCTCGGTTAGCTTCTCTAAATCCATGCTTTTAAACAACTGCTGAATGTCTAATCCAAGTAGTGCCCAAGAGCTAGTGCATTACTTTTTTAGAGTTAAAGCAACTGCTGTCGGTTATGCCGACCTGTTGTAGACGTTCTCGAGACGCGCAAAGCGCTGCTTGTCTTAGGCTAGAGCAGCTCAAGGCAGGTTAGCAACTGGCGTAGCTGAGTATAACCCTAAGATAAATCCGGGGAATGGAAAATAGAAATAGTTTCTTTTTCTTAACAAATTCAGTAGGTTACTCTCAAATAAAGCATCCTGAGTTAAAATGCTCACTCAGGATTTAGAACTTTCAACTCAGAACTCTCAAGATTTGAGGGTATTGCATCACAAATCAACCACGGACGGTTGATTTAATTGCTTAAACGATATGCAGCAGTTCTGGAATAATCAGCCGTAAAAACGCTCTTAAGAGCGCCAATAGCTATTTAACTTAGAAGCTCAGATTTGCGATTTTTATTATCAGTAGCGCCTTTTGAGGGTTGCGAGGGCAGCAAAAGTATAATATCAAACCGAGAAAACACTGATAATCAAAACTGACGCAAAGACGCAATTAGTTTTGAATTATTAAGTAATTAACCGGACTTGATACAACAAACCTCAAACCTGTAAGTGCTGCCAATTTTTGAGGAAATTGAATGCCGAAACAAATTATCATCGCGGAGCAGCACCAAATTGCTGCGGTTTTTTCTGAAGATCAAATACAGGAACTCGTTGTTGCTACGGGTCATCATCAAATAGGTGATATCTACTTAGGAGTAGTAGAAAACGTATTGCCTGGGATAGATGCGGCTTTTGTCAATATTGGCGACCCAGAGCGGAACGGTTTTATTCACGTCACCGACTTGGGGCCATTGAAGCTCAAGCGTACCGCAGCAGCAATTACAGAACTACTAGCACCACAGCAGAAAGTTTTGGTGCAAGTAATGAAAGAGCCAACGGGGACAAAAGGGCCCAGGCTCACGGGTAATATTACCTTACCCGGACGCTACGTAGTACTGATGCCCTACGGTAGGGGCGTAAATTTATCCCGACGGATTAAAAGTGAAAGTGAGCGCAACCGCTTGCGAGCGCTGGCGATTTTGGTCAAGCCAGCGGGAATGGGTTTGCTTGTGCGTACAGAAGCAGAAGGTAAACCCGAAGAAGCGATTATGGAAGATTTGGAATTGCTGCAAAAGCAATGGGAAGCCATTCAGCAGGAAGCCCATTCCACCCGTGCTCCAGCACTGCTCAACCGAGACGATGACTTTATCCAGCGTGTATTGCGGGATATGTACGGCGCGGATGTCAATCGGATTGTCGTAGATTCTAGTACTGGTTTGAAGCGCGTCAAACAGTACTTGCAGAATTGGAGTGGCGGTCAAACACCGCAGGGATTGTTGATTGACCATCATCGCGATCGCTCCCCAATTTTAGAATACTTCCGCATCACTGCTGCGATTCGAGAAGCCCTGAAGCCGAGAGTAGACCTCCCTTCTGGCGGTTACATTATCATCGAACCGACGGAGGCATTAACCGTAATCGATGTTAACTCAGGTTCCTTCACGCGATCGGCAACAGCTAGAGAAACAGTTTTGTGGACAAACTGCGAAGCGGCAACAGAAATTGCTCGCCAGTTGCGCCTGCGAAATATCGCCGGGGTGATCGTTGTTGATTTTATCGATATGGAATCGCGACGTGACCAACTACAAGTTCTCGAACACTTTAATAAAGCACTCAAAGCAGACAAAGCTCGTCCCCAAATTGCCCAACTTACCGAACTGGGTTTAGTAGAATTGACCCGCAAACGTCAGGGTCAAAATATTTATGAATTATTTGGTGAAACTTGCCCCACCTGCGGCGGTTTAGGACATACTCTGCGTCTGCCTGGAGAAATCGAAAACCGATTGCCAATACCGGCAGAGACACCAGAGCGCGAACGTTTTGTATCCTTGCCTCACCGAGAACCACGTCAGCCATCTGCCCGCATCCCGGAACCACGAGAAACCTATGATGGATTTGGGGAAGCATTTGACGGCGACTCGGAATTGAGCAACCTCAATCTGATCAATCATCCTAGTTATCAAGAACTTAATGATAAGCGCCGTACCCGCACTCGCCGCAGTCGAATTGGTGTCAATGGGTTAAACGGGAAAGATGAAGCTCGGATTGTTCCCAATCCCCTAGCTTTTGTTAACGAGCCAGATTTAGACCTGGATGTAGAACCAGAACTAGGAGTTGCACCAGAAATTGCCTCGCCCACCCTTGGTAAACCAGGCTGGAGTGAAAGAGTAGAGCGCACTAAAATTATCAAGGCAGAACCAGTTAAGCCAGTGGTAGAACCACCGGAGATTAGAACTGTAGAAATGAGCCTCCAAGAACAGGATATATTTGCCTTGATGGGAATATCTCCCTTGGTGAAGTTAGAGCAAGAGGTTAAAAATACCAAGTCTGTGATTATTAATGTGATTCAGCCCGGTCAACAACCAACGACCCCAATTGAATCAACCTCAGAATCAACTATTCTCCAAAAAGCAACACCTGAAATAATCACTATTGCCCAAAAGGCAACACCTGAAATAACTGCAAGCAAAATACCGACACCAAAAGTTATTGAGCCAGAACAAAAATCTTTGATCGAAGAGACAACTGAACCACCGGAGTTAACTGTAAATCCTTCGGGACGCTTGTCTGCAAAAGCCGCCGCTGCGAACGAGATCGCAGATGAAAGTGAAGCTAATAGCAGCGGTACTGCCAGTCGCCGTCGCCGCCGCCGTTCCTCAGCGATCGAGGATAATTAATTTACTTTATGGTAGAAACATCGCCAACACCTTTGGAACAATCCACTTGGTTAGAGTTTTCTACCTTGTTGTCAGAGATTCCAGGGTTGGTTGCAGGTGTTGATGAAGTAGGGCGAGGCGCTCTATTTGGCCCTGTGGTGGCGGCAGCAGTGATCTTACCAGATCGCGCCTTGCCAATATTGATGGCAGCTAAAATCAAAGACAGTAAAAAGTTGTCTAGTTCTCGGAGAACTCAACTAGCGCAGCAAATTTGTGCGCTGGCTATAGACTGGAAAATTGGGTTTGCTTCTACTGCCGAAATTGACAAGATAAATATTTTGCAAGCAACGCTGTTAGCAATGAAGCGGGCTGTGCTGAAGTTAAAGGTACAGCCTGCAATCTGCTTGATTGACGGCAATCAGTCAATCAAAGATTTGCTATTGCCGCAACAAACAATAATTAAAGGGGACGAGCGATCGCTCGCTATTGCCTCTGCTAGTATTGTCGCTAAGATTTGGCGTGACGAGCTGGTAATGCGTCTAGCATTAAAATACCCTATGTACAACCTGGAGTGTAACAAGGGTTATGGTAGCCAGCGGCATTTGCTGGCCTTGCAACAATACGGGCCCTCGCCTCTGCATCGTCAGTCTTTTCGCCCTTGCCAAATCAAAGGTCTGAGTGTTGAGTGATTGAAGAAGAATACAGAATACAGAATACAGAATTCAGAATCAATTAGTTTAGTAGGGGATAAGCTGCGGGAGCAAGCTTACAGACCTTCTACTAATTACAGAATTCAATTCTGTAACTTGCTTCCCTGAAAGGGTATTCTGGCTCCTGACTCCTGAATTCTGTTTGTTAAATAATTACTCAGCATTCAGGATTGGTAATTCAGTACTATCACCGTCAAGTCCTCTATCTTTAGTTTGTGACATCACCCAGTAGCGATAATCCGTCAAAAGTTGATTTAATAACCGTTGCTTGACCGATAACAGCACGCTTTTAAGCAAACCATTGCCAGTAGCTTCTAAAATCGGCTTAGGAGTGAAGGAAAATGGTGGTGGGAAATCCACCACCACTTCTAAATCAGCTTTTCCTTGCAGGCGAGTGCCAGTGCTAAACTCTTTGGGAGACAAATACCCTTTTAAATTGAGAGCAAAGCGCTGGTTAATATACTCGAAACCTAAAATTTCACAGTTTAGCGATCGCAAATAAATTATTCCGTTTGATTCTGCCCAAACTCTCATGTCTACAGTAGGTTGAATACTCAATGACATAAAAGTTAGCGGACGCATTTTCAAGCGAAATACTTCCTCAGAAAGCTGCTGAATCCGGCTATTGTCAACCAAAGCCTTAACCAGACGTTGAGGCTGACGCAAGTAGTGCTGAATGGGAATAGGCTGCTCTGGAACAGCGATTTCAACCGATTGGGAGGCAGTAAACCGGGTAGCCATGAGCTGATAAAAATATCTGTTTCTTAATTTTAATATTTTTTAACAACTTAGTTCTGATTATTAGAAAAGTACAAAATTTATTGACTATAAAAACGATTGTTGCTTATCAGCTATACATCATTAGCAAAAACTTGGTACGCTCATTCTATTGTTAGTTCAAGAAATATATAGGACTCCTATTTGATTTTTGAACGGATTTTAGAGATAAATCCTTGCTGGATATGCATTTAAGTCTCAGTATGTTTTCAAAATTCAAACCGGATTCCTATAGATGAGTATTTAACTCTTGACATAAAATCAAGAATATGCTTTTTGTTTAGGTAGAAATCAATATCATTGCTCTTAAATCTTCAGAGGGATTTAGCAAAAAAAACTGCAATGAAATTTATCTGCTATAAGACTGATTTCCATAACTTGTTTTCTCGGATACATATTTTCTTCTATCCCTTTAGTGCGTAAATTTTAGAGATAACAGTGTTTAGTAAGAGTAGATGTTGGATATATTTACCAAATCAAAATATCATAATCTCTCTTTACGCATTAAACTCGCAACTTAAGGCTAAAAGCATGACTTTATCGATCGCACATTTAGGGCCTCCTGGCACTTATGCAGAACAAGCAACTATTTTTTATGTCAACTGGTTGAGCAAAAGTACGGGAATTGAAGCTAGATTATGCCCCTATCCCAGCATTTCTCAATCACTGCACGCCGTTGCTAACGGTCAAGCGCAGTTGGCTGTTGTACCAGTGGAAAATTCTATTGAAGGGAGCGTTACTACAACACTGGATACACTTTGGCAGTTGGACAGTTTGCGAATTCAGTTGGCTTTGGTATTACCCATTGCCCACATGTTAATTTCTTGCGCGCCTAATTTAGATAGTATTAAAACTGTTTACTCTCACCCGCAAGCTTTGGCACAATGTCAGGGATGGTTAGAGCGGTTTTTGCCGACTGTACAGATTATTCCCAGCAATTCCACGACCGAAGCACTACAGGGATTGGAGCAAGAGACAACAACGGCAGCGATCGCTTCTAGCAGAGCGGCTCAACTCTATAAGTTACCGATACTTGCCAGTAACATCAACGACTATCCAGAAAACTTTACTCGTTTTTGGGTAGTAAGTCAGGGTGAAGTGGACGCTGGATATCAGACAACAAAAGCGCCTACTAGTCAAACATCGCTGGCTTTTAGTATGCCTGCCAACACACCCGGAGCATTGGTCAAACCTTTGCAAATATTTGCTCAACTAGGGATTAACCTCAGCCGGATTGAATCTCGTCCGACGAAGCGATCGCTAGGCGAATACTTGTTTTTCATGGATTTAGAAGCAGATGCCAAGGAAGCACAAATGCAATCTGCTTTAGCAGAATTAACTATCCACACAGAGATTTTAAAAATTCTTGGCGCTTACAATGTTTTACCGATCGGCACCGTTACTTAAGAAGTTAGGAGTTATCTGTTATCAGTTAGAGACTATAAATTATAAGTTGTCAATCTTTTATTTTTTGTTATTTTTTTCTAACTCCTAACTCAGTACAGACGCGATTAATCGCGTCTCTCGTAAATCCTCACTTTTCACTAAATGTGTCTTTGAGAACAGCACGAGCTGCCAAGTGATTCCGAGTAGAAGTTAAAATTTCTGCTTCCCGCTCTAGACGAGTTACAGTATCCTGCATTTCTAGCAATAATTGCTGCTCTGCGGCAACACCATAAAGGTTACTGGCTACCCAATAAGATAACTCTGTTGGTAGATCGGGCAAATCTTCTGGCAGTTCGATGTTTTGTTCGGTTAATTTTGCTGATAAACGCACAACATCTCGCAGTAGTTGTTCGACTTCAGTTGATAAAGGTCGCAAATCTTTAGTGGGTGGTTGGTCTTCAATCCACTCAACTAGTCCAACGCGATATGGCTTTTCACGAACATACTCTAATACACGAAATCTTTGCTGCCCTAAAGTCATCATCTTGATCCGATCGTCTGGCAGCCTTTGGTGATGAATGATTTCGGCACAGCAACCAGTGTTTGCAATTGTACCTTTGACTGGATCAAACATCAAAACACCGAACCTGCGATCGCTCTCCAAAATCGTGTTCATCATGATTCGGTAGCGAAATTCAAAGATGTGCAGGGGTAATGGCCTGGTAGGAAACAGAACTACTTCGGGTAACGGGAACAGAGGTAGTTCGCGAACTGCAATTTTAGAAGATGATGTCATTGTTACTTTGGTATAAACTTAATCTTTAAAATTTCTTTTTCTCTGCTTTTCCCGTACTTTATCTACATTCTATCATTTGTTTTCTAGCTAAATAAAAGCCCTGAGATATATTTCTTCAGGGCTGTGTAAATATTCATACTAATGTCCTTTGTCTTTTGTTCTTTGCTAATGACAAATGACCAATACAACTCTTGGAGAGGCTGCACTTCTCTACGAGACGCTCCGCGAACGACTACGCTCAGTGACCACGCCAACGACTACGCGGTAGTTGAGCGCAGTCGAAACTCAGTACAAGTGACTAATGACTAAATTAAAGTTTGACTTCAATATCTACACCCGATGGTAGATCCAATTTCATCAGGGCATCAATAGTCTTAGAAGAGGGCTGGTAAATGTCAATAATCCGGCGATGAGTACGGGTTTCAAAGTGTTCCCGTGAATCTTTATCTACATGAGGCGATCGCAGCACACAATAGATTCGGCGTTTTGTTGGTAAAGGAATTGGGCCTATAGCTGTAGCGTTGGTGCGGTTAGCCGTGTCTACAATCTTCTCGCAAGATGTATCTAATAAACGCCTGTCAAAGGCTTGTAAGCGAATTCTAATCTTCTGCTGCTGTAGAGTTGCCATCTTTAATTTTCCAGGTTCTGCGTAATTAGGGGAGTATTTACAGGTTAAAGGTTACAAGTTATAGGTTACAGAAAACTATTACCTGTCCCCTGTAACCTATTACCTTATTTATAGAGGGAAGAGAAAGGAGCAGAGAGGCACAATAAATACCATCTACTGCTCCTTTGTTATGAGCAAAAAGGTGCTACTTGATAATTTTGGAAACGACACCAGCACCAATGGTGCGACCACCTTCGCGGATAGCGAAGCGCATTCCTTGTTCAATCGCGATCGCGTTGATCAATTCTACTGTCATCTTGATGCGATCGCCTGGCATTACCATTTCTACTTCTTTACCTTCATCAGAGGTGTAGGCTTTGATGGTACCAGTTACATCAGTTGTCCGCACGTAGAACTGGGGACGGTAGCCAGCGAAGAATGGAGTCTTACGACCACCTTCTTTTTCTGTTAAGACATAAACCTCACCTTCAAATTCATTGTGAGGTTTAATCGAACCAGGTTTGGCGATGACCATACCCCGTTCAATATCAGCCTTCTGGATACCCCGGAGTAGTACCCCAGCGTTATCTCCAGCCATACCTTGGTCGAGACTCTTCTTGAACATCTCAATACCAGTTACGGTAGTAGCGCGAGTATCTCTGATACCCACTAGTTCAACGTTATCGCCAACTTTGACTACACCCCGCTCAATCCGACCGGTGGCAACAGTACCACGACCTGTAATTGAGAACACATCTTCTACAGCCATCAGGAAGGGTTTATCAACATCCCGCTCAGGAGTAGGAATGTAAGAATCTACAGCATCCATCAGTTCATAGATTTTGTCTACCCACGGATTTTCACCGCGTTTGGTCTTGGGATTCTTAGTCATTGCTTCTAGAGCTTGCAAACCAGAGCCTTTGACGATGGGGATATCATCGCCAGGGAAATCATAGCTGCTTAACAGTTCTCTCAGTTCTAGTTCTACTAGTTCCAAGAGTTCTGGGTCATCCATCAAATCTTCTTTGTTCAAGAAGACAACCAGACTGGGAACGCCTACCTGTTTTGCCAACAGGATGTGTTCGCGGGTTTGGGGCATAGGACCATCGGTAGCAGCAACTACGAGGATACCTCCGTCCATTTGGGCAGCACCGGTGATCATGTTCTTCACATAGTCAGCGTGTCCTGGACAGTCTACGTGAGCATAGTGCCGACTTTCGGTTTCATACTCTACGTGAGCAGTATTGATGGTAATACCCCGTGCCTTTTCTTCTGGGGCATTATCAATTTGGTCGTAGCCCTTAGCTACAGCCTGACCCATAGCGGCCAAGGTCATGGTGATGGCTGCTGTCAAGGTAGTTTTACCGTGGTCAACGTGGCCAACTGTACCGATATTAATGTGGGGTTTATTCCTTTCAAACTTTGCGCGTGCCATGAATGCTCATTTCCTTATTTTAACTAAGCGTTCCCTTTGCTTTTTGCAATGATAGTTTCAGCTACGCTGCGAGGCACCTCTTCGTAGTGGCTGAATTCCATCGTGAAGGTACCCCGACCTTGCGTTTTTGACCGGATATCAGTGGCGTAGCCAAACATGCTCGCTAGTGGAACTTTGGATGTTACCTTAGCGAGTCCCTTTTCGGTGCTTTGGCTTTCAATCTGCCCTCGGCGGGTGTTTAGGTCGCCAATGACGTTCCCCATATAGTCTTCAGGAACTTCAACCTCAACTTTCATCATAGGCTCTAAGATGACAGGTGAAGCTTTCAGCACAGCCTCTTTCATCGCCATTGAGCCAGCGATTTTGAAAGCCATTTCTGAAGAGTCTACATCGTGGTATGACCCATCAATTAGCGTCACTTTAACGTCAATCAATGGATATCCAGCTAGAACACCGGATTCGCAGCTTTCTTTCATCCCTTGTTCTGCGGGGCCAACGTACTCTTTAGGTACGGTACCGCCAGCAATTTTGGAAACGAATTCAAAGCCAGTACCGGGTTCTCCAGGCTCCAAATTGATCACAACGTGACCGTATTGACCTTTACCACCACTTTGGCGGATGAATTTGCCATCAACTTTGTTCACAGCTTTCCGAATTGTTTCTCGGTAAGCTACTTGTGGCGCACCTACATTCGCTTCCACCTTGAATTCTCGCAACATTCGGTCTACTAGAATTTCTAGGTGTAGCTCTCCCATCCCCGCGATCACGGTTTGGTTTGTTTCCGGATCGACGCGGACACGGAAGGTGGGGTCTTCTTCTGAGAGAGATTGCAGAGCTTTGGACAACTTGTCCATGTCGTTCTTGGTTTTGGGTTCAACCGCCACCGAGATCACAGGCTCAGGAATGAATAGGGATTCCAGGATTACTGGCGATCCATCATCACAGAGCGTGTCACCTGTCAAGGTGTCTTTCAATCCCAGAGCTGCTCCTAAATCACCCGCCCGCAGTTCATCGACATCTTGCCGATCGTCTGCCTTCATGAGAACTAAGCGGGAAATCCGTTCTTTTTTATTCTTACTAGCGTTGAGAACGTAGCTGCCCTTTTTCAGGACACCAGAATAAACGCGAACAAATGTCAGGCGACCGTAAGGGTCAGCCATAATCTTGAATGCCAGAGCCGCTAGGGGTTCGTTGTCATCAGCCCGCCGCTCAATAGTATCGCCATTGGGCAGTAAGCCTTGAATTGGTGGTACTTCACTAGGCGCTGGCAGGTAATCTACAACGGCATCCAGCATCAACTGTACGCCTTTGTTTTTGAATGCCGAACCGCAAAGTACTGGTACAATTGTCCCCGCAATTGTGCCTTTACGCAGGGCAGTCCGAACTTCCTGTTCTGTAAGTTCTTCGCCGTCGAAGTACTTAGCCATCAGAGCATCATCGGTTTCTGCCGCAGCCTCTATTAGCTTGGTACGGAATTCGTCTACCTGCGCTTGTAGTTCTTCTGGGATATCAGTTTCCTGGATATCGGTTCCTTGGTCATTAGCGTAAATATACGCACGTTGCCCTACTAGGTCAACGATACCTCGGAAGTCGTTTTCACTACCAATTGGTAGTTGAATGGCGATCGCATTTGCCCGCAGGCGATCGCGGATTTGCTCGTGAACTTTATAAAAGTTCGCTCCGGTGCGATCCATCTTGTTGATAAAGGCTATCCGAGGAACCTTGTAGCGTTCTGCTTGCCGCCACACTGTCTCAGACTGCGGTTGCACGCCACCCACAGAACAAAATACTGCGATTACACCATCCAACACGCGCATGGAACGCTCAACTTCAATTGTGAAGTCTACGTGACCCGGAGTATCGATAATGTTAATTTGATGATCTTTCCAACTGGTACTGATCGCAGCAGCAGTAATGGTAATTCCCCGCTCCCGCTCCTGCTCCATCCAGTCTGTGACAGCAGTTCCTTCGTGAACTTCGCCAATTTTATGAATTATCCCAGAGTAAAATAATATTCTCTCTGTTGTTGTTGTTTTGCCCGCATCTATATGCGCCGCAATACCAATGTTGCGTACTTTCTCTAGCGGGATCGTGCGTGCCACAGCTACCTCCTATAGTTTTTGCCTCATGATATCTTGTATATTACTCTTTGTTAAGATTCTATACTTTTACGGAAAACCGTCTTTTTTGTAAATCCACGATAGACCGCTTCGGCAAGGCGATATATCGCTTTTTTACTTAGTAACGATAGTGTGCGAATGCTTTGTTAGCTTCCGCCATCCGGTGCGTTTCTTCGCGTTTGCGAATGGCATTGCCAGTTTCGTTGGCAGCATCCATTAACTCATTTGCCAGTTTGCTGGCCATTGTCCGGCCTGGTCTAGACCGAGAATATTGCACTAACCAACGCAGTGCTAAAGTAGTGCCCCGTTCTGTACGCACTTCCATTGGTACTTGGTAGGTTGCTCCACCAACTCGCCGAGCCTTTACTTCTACTAAAGGCGTGGCATTTCGCACTGCTCTTTCAAAGGTTTCTAAGGCACCAGCACCAGTGCGTTCTTCAATAGTTTTTAATGCATCATAAACAATGCGTGCGGCAAGTGATTTTTTGCCATGACGCATGATCCGTCTGATAATCATGCTCACAAGGCGACTGTTATATACGGAGTCAGACGGAACTGGGCGCCTTTGAATAACACCACGACGAGACATACTTCACCTTTAATTCGGAATTGGCAACGAAATTATATGCTATCAGACACCGGAAACTAAAAACGGTAGAATCCAACCCTCAGACTTCCTCAATTTTTTCGACCGTTGCAGCAAGGGTGACTTATTTACTGCCAATTTTTGATTTTTGATTTTTGATTAAAAGTTTTTGGTATATATTCCGATCGCAAGGATCTGAACAATTCAAAAGCCTGTAAGCCTAATTCCCTTGTGGGTTCGACTAATCCAAAATCGCAAATCTAAAATTGTTTGTTTGACTTGCTACCTGCAACTAAATACTAAATGCGACAAGATTATAAACTTTAATGTTCAGATGAGAAATTCGCTGTCAGTTACAGTCTTCTCCTCAGAACTTCTACACTTGCTCGCTTAGTGTAGATGTAGCTTGCTTGATTTTTTGAAACAGACTTTAGCAGCCTTCATAACTACTGTTAGAACAAAGATGCCGCTCTTCTTTTGCCCTTCAACGTTTTTAAGGTAGACGATTAATCGTGTTGGATGCGATTAATCGCCTAATCCTATTTTTTCGCTTCTTTAGGACGCTTGGTTCCATACTTGGAACGGCCTTGCTTACGGTCTTTGACTCCGGCTGTATCTAGGGTGCCACGGATAATGTGGTATCTCACGCCTGGTAGATCCTTAACCCGACCGCCACGAATCATCACAACTGAGTGTTCTTGTAAGTTGTGACCAATGCCTGGAATGTAAGCTGTGACTTCAAATCCAGAGGTAAGTCTGACTCTTGCTACTTTACGTAGGGCTGAGTTAGGCTTTTTTGGTGTGGTCGTGTATACTCTGGTACAAACTCCCCGACGTTGGGGACATTGTTTCAGAGCAGGGGACTTGGTTTTCTGACGCGCTTGTTCGCGCTCATTTCGTATTAGCTGCTGTATTGTTGGCATGAGTTACAGCGCGTAAAGCTGCTTATGGTCTAAGTTTTAACAAATCCTGATTATATCTTTTTTTATGGCTTTATGTCAATTGTTATTTTTCCTTAATGATTGAACATCTGTTTTTTGACTAATGCTCAATCACTCAGGACTCAAGGAGAAGGAATTGCCACAGCCACAGGTAGCGATCGCTTGGGGATTGTGGAAGCGAAAACCACCACCCATTAAGTCTTCTGAATAATCAACTCTCAAACCGTTGAGGTAATTTAAGCTTGCGGCATCTATGACCACTTGAATCTCATCCAAGTCGAAAACCTGGTCGTCTACTTTTATTGCTTCATCGAAGGACATATCATAAAAGAACCCGGAACAACCACCTGGTTTTACTGCCAATCGAAACAAGACATTTGGCTGCTTGGACTTTATTCGCCCAATCTCACTTACGGCTGCTTGACTCAGATGAATCATGGAACTCGTTTTTTGCAATTGAATACCCCATCTTCCATTTTACAGATAGGTTGACCCTTGCTTGTGCAAAATTCCAAATCACCAAAGGCATGAGCGCGATCGCTATTACTACATTAATAACACTAACATGATTCAGTCCCCACCTTGACTAGGTAGGGACTTCTGGGGTGTAGTAGTTCGTTTACAAAGATGGTTTACACAAAAATGTATTCAGCTTTGGGATTAGAGCTTTAATAGCTTTCTTTTGGTTTTAATCTTTGGTACGGGCATAGTCATCTTGGTAGCGAATGATATCATCTTCTCCCAAGTATTCGCCATTTTGGACTTCGATCAACACCAAGGGGATGACGCCAGGATTCTCTAAACGATGAGATGTACATTGGGGTACGTATGTTGACTCATTATTGCTCAGTAGTACTTCTTTCTCACCACAAACTACTCTAGCTGTACCAGAGACGACAATCCAATGTTCACTGCGGTGATGGTGCATTTGTAGACTGAGGCGGTGTCCAGGCTTAACTTCGATGCGCTTAATTTTGTATCCGCGCCCTTCTTCTAAAACTGTAAAAGCACCCCAAGGACGTAATTCAGTTGCAGCAACGCCCCTCGAAGTTATGATTGGAGGGAGGTGTAGAGTTTCAGTCTGTGTAGTTTCTTGATATCGAGCCATAGTTACCTCATTTGAAGACATAACAAACCGTTGGTACTCTTAATTATTGATAAAAAATCTGGCGCTATCTTGCAACCTTGAAAATCAGCAATTTTGTCGCACTTTGATAAACATAGCAAAATCAAACCTTATGGTGTAAACCATCACTACTAAAATTCTGATGTCTACACCAAGTCTTCATCAAGCAAAATGACAGCTTGTTCTAAACTTTAAAAAGTGACTGGGGATTTGGGATTGGTAATTGAGTTTTTCTCTATTCCCTATTACCTCATTTTCGTGGTTGCAGGAAAATACCAATTCCGTTGTGAACACGAGCAGCGGTACTGGGCGATCGATCGAGTAGTTGCCCTCCTAAATAAAGGCTGGTAGAACTACCACCGTCCAAATTTAAAGCATCCACACAGCCCATCTGTTGCATCAATTGAGCATGTTCTGCCAAATTAGGCCCATAACCGCCGACACGATTATGGGTGGCAGTAATCATTAGTGTGCCTGTTGCTGTTGTGCAAATACCGCTACGAATAGCTTTTTCGGCAATAAAGGCATTACTGAATTTTTCGCTTTTGGCATCAAGGACAACTTGACGATTTTGGATTAGTAGCGGTCCAGCCCCGATAATGTGGGGATAACGACTAAAATCAGCGGGAGTAGTGGCGCTGGAAATGCTTACTGCGCTTCCAATAGGTAGCTGGGAGGCAGCACTAGTAGCGTTAGCGCGTAAAGTTAGCAGGTAGCCATCCTGGGGAATGGGAACCGCTGTCGCACCAACTTTGCCGCCTGGTAACTGTTGAGTAATTTGGTTTTTCTGTACCACTAAGATAATTTCGTTATCTGTTAGGGGTATATAAGTTGATCCCCAAGCTGAGGTGTAACGAGCAATGCCACTCTGGACGTAACCACTGTTGAGAAACAGAATTGGTAAGCGCTGCTCATTTGCTGCGATTAAAGTTTCTTCTAAGGTGAGACGACCAAAGTAAAATTGGCCTGAATCATTCCAAGCGATCGCACCTCGGTTAAGAATGGGGCCTGATAACCACTGATTATCCCGACGAATCGCACCCAATGGCAATTTATTATTACGGTTAAAATAACCACCATTAATTCCAGCTACTGCTAAGTAACGTTGTGCTGTTTGAATTAAGGGAGCAGTACCCGCAAGTCCATCAGGACTAGCCCACATAGGTTTCAAGGTTAGCCCAAATTTATGAGGATTAACTTCTAACCAGACCACAGGAAAGCGTTGTGTGCCTAAGTTGACATAATGCTGTCGCCAGAGTAATCCGGGGGCCCAAGTAATATCTCGTTCTTTTAGGGGATCGGGTCGAATATCGATAATCAGGCGATTGGGGTTATCTACAGTACTAACTTGAGGTGATAAACCAAAGGGAACGCTCAGACTAATAATGGTTTGGTTTTTCACCACCTCTACTTGTTGAATCAGTGGTTCAGGGATTGGGGCTGGTGCTGCTGGTATTGGTTGTGTTGGTGTAACTGGTAATAATTGTTTGAGCAAGTTTGGCAACAATGTTGGTGGTGCTGTCGGTGCTGCTGGTGGCTGGGGAGTATAGCGTTCTATCAAAACGGGATTGGCGATTCCATCAAGAGTAATTGTCCACTCTCGATTTGGCGGTGTGGTAGATTTTGGGGTTGGCGTATCTGGATCGGAAGATGGAGTTTGCGGTTTTGCGATCGCTGACCCTTGTGCAACTTGCCAGGGAGTGGGACGATCTAAATCGACAAGAATCCGAGACTGTTGCAAAGGGGTACTCGCTTCTGGAGGTTCCTGACTCTGAACAATATTTGTGATTTGTGTTTTTGGGGTAGCAATCACCAAAGTGTTGCCATTAGCTTGAATTTGCCAGCCAGATGTTTGAGCAAAATTAGTGATATCCAGATAACGATATGCTCCTAGTAGGCTGGTGGCTAATACCAGTGGCTTTGTCACCGACGAAAACCACTGTATTGGTTGCTTCGCTGAATTACTACTGTTTAAGAAATTTACTCCAATTAATTGCCTAAATGCCCCATCACTAATATTGGTTGTCACCTGTCCAGATTTTCCAGGTCGCTGTAACCAAGTTCCTGGTAAAGTACGACCATTGAGGGAAATTTGATTCCCAGAGGATGCTACACCTGTTAAAGGAGGTGCAGGTGACTGTGAGATTAACCTGGGTATAAATTTGGTGGTTTTCGGGGACTCTTGGGCGTTGGTAGCACAAGTAGTCGTTAAGCACAGCACTGTTAAAAGTATTGGTGACACAGTAGCCCGGAAAAATCTGCGATCGCCCTTGGCGTTTGCAGAGCCATCGCTAATCTCTGATTGGCAACAATTCGGCATTTTTACCATAATTTATTAGGTACTTTGGAAAACTATTACCCAAGGTTTAAACTAACCAATTATTTGGAAATATAAAGGAAACATGACTTTATTTTTGAATAAATATGGTAATCTATATATTGGCTACTTATCTCTTTTAGGCACACATTAATTTATTTAGACGCTAAAGCCACTGCAATCAAGCTTTTTAACTCTCACTAATTCTAACCACACTATATACGGTAGTTTTGGTTATCAAAATTGGATTAAGATATTTAATCCTAACTGAACGTTGCTACTGTTATTACTTAAGTAATGTCTAGTTAATAGTAATACATGCGGCAAGTGGTAAGCGGCAAAATTCTAGACAACAACAATATTTGGGAATTGTCAAATGGGTATATATTGTAATACGCTGATTTTATTGGTGGATCGGGACGACTTTGGCTTTAGAACATAGTACAGCGTTTAGTTTTAGTTTTGTTTGTTTCAGGTGAGCCAAAAAATAGGCTCTATGAGTAGCTAGTGTGCATCTGGAAAAAAGGGATTGAGAAAATACTTAACTTCAAAATATAAAAAAGAAACTGTCAGGACAAAAATAATGTCTTGGCGGAGGTAACTTGTCTAACACCGCATAAACACATAAAAACACGCAATCATTTTAACACGGGTGAACTAAGAAAGTAAAACCGAAGTTAAAATTTTTTTTCCCTAAATTTCGGTGCTTATATATTTTTCCATCGCTGAATTTAGAAATTTTTTCCCACAATGTCGTGGCAAAATTGGTAACTCAATACTTCAGGAACAGGGTATGAATAATAAACCGATGAATCAAGACCAAAAAATCACAGCGGATATTAATTCAAGAGATACCTATCAGGGGCAAAAGTGGTTAGTAGAGGAACGAGATGCCTGTGGTGTAGGTTTTATTGCTCATCGCCAAAATCATACCAGCCATGAAATTGTCGAAAAAGCCTTAGCTGCTTTAACCTGCTTAGAACACCGAGGAGGTTGTAGCGCAGATCGCGACTCTGGTGATGGTGCTGGAGTATTGACAGCAATCCCTTGGGAGTTGTTCCAACAAGACTTTGCCCAAAGGGGGAAGGAATTTCCATCTAGCGATCGCATAGCTGTGGGGATGATATTTCTACCACAAGACCAGCAAGCTGCACAACAAGCGAGGGTGACTGTCGAGCAAGTAGCTGCCCAAGAGAAATTAATTGTATTGGGTTGGCGAGTAGTGCCAGTGCAATCTGATTTGCTGGGGGTACAAGCAAGAGAAAATCAGCCCCAGATTGAACAAGTTTTGTTAGCTTCTGTTGACAAAAGCGGTGATGAATTAGAACGGCAGTTGTATATTACCCGCCGCCGAATTAGTAAAGCTGCAACTAACATCTCAGAAGAATTTTATATCTGCTCGTTGTCAAGTCGCACAATTGTCTACAAAGGCATGGTGCGTTCTGCTGTCTTGGGCAGCTTTTATGACGATTTAAAAAATCCAGCTTACAAAAGCGCCTTTGCTGTTTATCATCGCCGCTTTAGTACCAATACCATGCCCAAGTGGCCCCTAGCGCAACCGATGAGGCTTTTGGGTCACAACGGCGAAATCAATACCTTATTGGGTAACATCAACTGGATGATGGCACGAGAAGCTAGCCTGAATCATCCTGTGTGGGGCGATCGCATCAAGGAACTCAAGCCATTAGTTCATATTGATAACAGCGACTCAGCTACTTTAGACAACGTAGTGGAATTGCTGGTTTGCTCTGGACGCACCCCCTTGGAAGCTTTAATGATTATGGTTCCAGAAGCTTACCAAAATCAGCCTTCTTTACGTGAATATCCAGAAATTGTTGATTTCTACGAATATTACAGTGGTTTGCAAGAAGCTTGGGACGGGCCAGCACTTTTAGTATTCAGCGATGGCAAAAAAGTTGGTGCAACTCTAGATCGTAATGGTTTAAGACCAGCTCGCTACGTGATCACCAAAGATGATTACATTGTTGTAGCTTCCGAAGCTGGTGTAGTGGACTTTCCAGAAGCCGATATTGTCGAGAAAGGTAGACTCGGACCAGGGCAAATGATTGCTGTGGATTTAGAAAATCATGAAGTGCTGAAGAATTGGGACATAAAGGGGCGCATCGCCAAACAGCACCCTTATGGAGAATGGCTGCAACAGCACCGTCAAGAACTTAAACAAATTGTCAGTAGTCAGTCGTCACATGTGAATGGAAATGGACATCTGGCTGCTGAGAATGGTAACGGGCATAGTCAAACTGACAAAATTGACAAGCAAACCTTACTTCAGCGTCAAACTGCCTTTGGCTACACCACAGAAGATGTAGAAATGGTGATTCATCCAATGGCGATCGCAGGTTCAGAACCGACTTTCTGCATGGGTGATGATATTCCTTTAGCAGTGCTGTCACAAAAGCCCCACCTGCTTTATGACTATTTCAAACAGCGCTTTGCTCAGGTGACGAACCCAGCGATCGATCCCCTGCGAGAAAAGTTAGTAATGTCTCTAAAAGTTGAACTGGGTGAACGGGGTAACTTATTAGAACCTAAGCCAGAATATGCTCGGAGATTAAAACTCGAATCGCCAGTGTTAACTGATAGTGAATTAGAGGCAATTAAGCTGTCAGGATTTGCCACGGCTGAGTTGTCAACCCTATTTGCGATCGCCAGCGGTCCAGAAGGACTGAAAGCCGCAGTGCAATCTTTACAAGCACAAGCAGCTGAGTCAGTTCGCGCAGGTGCAAAGATTTTAATATTAAGCGATCGGGTCAATGACAGTATCAACACAGAACATACCTACATTCCTCCCCTATTAGCAGTGGGTGCGGTGCATCATCACCTGATTCGTGAGGGGTTGCGAATGAAAACATCCCTGATTGTGAATACTGCTCAATGCTGGAGTACCCATCACTTTGCTTGTCTGATTGGCTATGGTGCTGGTGCAGTTTGCCCATACATGGCTTTAGATACGGTGCGTGATTGGTGGTCTGATCCCAAAACTCAAAAGTTAATGGGTGTGCAAAAAATTCCCACCCTCACGCTAGAACAAGCTTTAGGAAACTATCGCAAAGCAGTAGAGTCAGGTTTGCTGAAAATTCTCTCCAAAATGGGAATTTCTCTGCTTTCCAGCTATCAAGCAGCCCAAATATTTGAAGCTATTGGCATCGGTGGAGATTTAATCGACCTGGGATTCCGTGGGACGACTTCCCGCATCGGTGGTTTGAGTGTTACCGAACTTGCTGATGAAGTGCTTTCCTTCCACAGCAAGGCTTTCCCAGAAGTAACGACCAAGAAGTTAGAAAACTTGGGTTTTGTGCAGTACCGTCCTGGCGGCGAGTACCACATGAATAGCCCCGAAATGGTTAAGGCGCTGCATAAGGCTCTAGATGGCAAAAACTACGACCACTACGAAGTTTACAAAAAGCACCTCCAAGGCAGACCAGTAACAGCCTTGCGGGACTTGCTGGACTTCCAAGGCGACCGCCCGTCGGTTCCTCTAGAAGAAGTGGAATCGGTATATGAAATAGTCAAACGCTTCTGCACTGGGGGTATGTCTTTAGGCGCTTTGTCAAGAGAAGCCCATGAAACTTTAGCGATCGCCATGAACCGCATTGGTGGTAAATCGAACTCTGGAGAAGGTGGCGAAGATCCAGTGCGCTACACAGTTTTAGATGATGTAGATGAGTTGGGTCACTCGCCAACCCTACCTCATTTAAAAGGGTTGCGGAATGGCGATCGAGCTTATAGTGCCATTAAGCAAGTTGCATCGGGACGCTTTGGTGTCACCCCAGAGTATTTAGTCAACGCCAAACAAATTGAAATCAAAATTGCCCAAGGTGCCAAGCCTGGGGAAGGTGGACAACTGCCAGGGCCGAAGGTGAGCCAATACATTGCGATGTTAAGACGCTCCAAACCAGGCGTGACACTGATATCGCCACCACCGCACCACGATATTTATTCTATTGAAGACCTAGCACAACTGATTTTTGATCTGCACCAAATTAACCCGAAAGCAAAGGTGTCGGTGAAGCTAGTTTCAGAAGTTGGCATTGGCACGATCGCGGCTGGTGTAGCCAAGGCAAACGCTGATATCATCCAGATTTCTGGTCATGATGGTGGTACAGGTGCATCGCCACTCAGTTCGATTAAACACGCTGGTTCCCCTTGGGAATTGGGTTTAAGTGAAGTGCATCGCGTCTTGATGGAAAATAGCTTGCGCGATCGCGTGATTTTACGCGTAGATGGCGGACTTAAGAGTGGTTGGGATGTGGTAATAGGTGCATTGATGGGTGGTGAAGAATTTGGTTTCGGCTCCATTGCCATGATTGCTGAAGGCTGTATCATGGCGCGGATCTGCCATACAAATAATTGCCCCGTCGGTGTTGCCTCCCAGAAAGAAGAACTCCGCAAGCGGTTTACGGGAATACCGGAACAAGTTGTCAACTTCTTCTACTTTATTGCCGAAGAAGTGCGGAGTTTGTTAGCCCGACTTGGCTACCGTTCTTTGTCAGAAATCATTGGACGTGCAGATTTGTTAAAACTGCGCCCAGAGGTAAATCTCACCAAAACGCGATCGCTGAATCTCGACTGTTTACTTCAGCTACCAAATAGCAGAGACAATCGTAGCTGGTTGGTGCATGAAGAAGTCCACAGCAACGGCGTGGTTTTGGATGACAAGTTCCTTGCCGATCCTGAGATTCAGGCTGCTATTAGGGATCAGTCTACTGTCACCAAGACTTACCCAATTATCAATACTGACAGAACAGTAGGCACAAGATTAGCGGGTGCGATCGCTTCTCAATACGGTGACAGTGGCTTTGAAGGACAAATTAATCTCAACTTCACAGGTAGTGTTGGACAAAGCTTTGGTGCTTTCAACCTCCCCGGCATAATTCTGAGCTTGGAAGGAGAAGCAAACGACTACGTAGGAAAAGGGATGCATGGTGGTGAAATCATCATCAAACCTCCAACTGATGCTACCTATAACGCATCACAAAACGTGATAGTTGGCAATACGTGCCTCTATGGTGCTACTGGCGGCATATTATTTGCCAACGGACTAGCAGGAGAACGCTTTGCTGTGAGAAACTCCAAAGGCATTGCAGTGATTGAAGGTGCTGGGGATCACTGCTGTGAATACATGACAGGTGGTGTAATTGTCGTCCTCGGTAAAGTAGGACGTAACGTCGCCGCTGGAATGACTGGTGGACTCGCATACTTCTTGGATGAAGACGACTCATTTCGTGAGTTAGTCAACCCAGAAATTGTCAAAATTCAGCGGGTAATTACAGAAGTAGGTGCAAAGCAACTGCAAGAATTAATCCAAACTCATGCAGAACGCACTGGTTCACTAAAGGCGAAGAAAATTCTGCAAAACTGGCAAGAATTTTTGCCGAAATTCTGGCAGTTAGTTCCGCCTTCTGAAGCTGATAGTGCAGAAGCCAATCCTGAAAAAACAACTGAGTTCAGTTTAGTAAGCAGTCATTAAGAGACTGACAACAAATAAATTCAATCTTGTGAGGCAGGCCAGAAGGCCTGCCTTTTAATAAAACAAGGTTTTCAGCGCCAAAAAATTTTCGTAATAGTCATGTAATAATATTAATACAGTATCAATATTTGGGCGATCGCTCTTTGGAGAAAAATGCTTTGATTCACTGCTAGAGTGCCCTTAATTATCAGTCTCTAACCGAACGTGAAAATAGCCATTTTAACCAAAAAATATAATTTTAATTTTTCGCAGATTAGTATTGACTAATTACCCATAATTAATAATTATTGTTTCTTGTTAGCTAGCAACTTTTGGTCTGTATCTTCTATTTCTAAAAGTTCTGGAATAGTCACAAAGCGATAGCCTTGCTTTTTAAAGTTGCTAATAATTTCTGGTAAAGCTTGAATAGTTCTGGAACGATTACCACCACCATCATGCATTAGCACAATGCCACCAGGTTTAGAATCTTTAATCACGTTATCGATCAACTTTGGTACAGCTGGTAACTTGTAGTCTGTGGAGTCAGCCGACCACATTACCACAGCATACTTTTGTCCTTTAGCATAAGCAACTAATCCATTGTGCATGATGCCACCAGGCGGTCGGAACAGATTTGTTTTAACACCTGTAACTTGATAAATTAAGTCTGCTGTGCGTTCAATTTCAAAAGCAGCAGCTTGTTGATTAAAGAAGTGATACCAATGATGCCAAGTATGGTTGGCAATGACGTGACCTTGAGCGACAATCTGCTTTCCTAACTCTGGATAATTTTTTAGGTTCTGCCCGACTACAAAAAACGTCCCTTTGATATTATTTGATTTCAGAATACTTAGCACTTGCTCTGTAGTCTCAGGCCAAGGGCCATCATCAAAGGTGAGAGCAATCACTTTCTCTCCCTGAGTAAGCTTTGCAGCCTTAATGATTGCCCCTTGAAAACGTGATGGTATGGGGTAGGCTAGACCCTTTGTTTGTGCTTCTTGCTGCCAACTTGTAAGCATCGCCGCCTTTAATTTCTCAATGCGCTGCTGAGTTCCTACGTTTGCAGATACATCCTTGATATTTATAGGTCTACTCTGAGCATCCGAAGCATTTGGCCTTAGAAGCATCATAAAAGCAAGACTAAAAACACCACCTAAAGCAAGTAGTGCAATTAATATTCCTTCTGGCCACAGAAACGACTTATTGTTTTCCACCTCATAGCTCCTTCAAAGATCGAACCATCACCACGATTATGACGGTACGTTATAGCACATTTTTATTAAATATTTAGATACCAGTTGCTTTCTGGTAATCATGAAAATTGGAATTGGTACTAACGAGAATTCAGAATTGATAAGACAGACTATATTGCTTTAACTGAAATCTATATGCTCTAGATTTGGACAGCGTTGAATATACAATATTTGGTACTGTTTAATTTCAACCCAGTCACAAAAGGTAAGCTTTGCGCTTCCACATTCTTACCGCTAGCTCTAAGAAGGAGAGGAACACAATCAGATAATTAACCACACCCCAAAATCCTCTTAAATAGGAGTTATGAATTAGTTGCTGTTTTTCAGTTCACCGCTAAGGCAGCATTATCTTTTCAAGTTTTATAGCTTTTCAAATAAGATGAACTCAGTTGTCATACCTATAATTTGCACTTTTAGCCAGACTTTCTGACAGTAAAACTGTATAATTTACAACTTAAGTGAATTGTTTGATTAACATACAATACTACTTAAAAGGGCGGGATCTCTTTAAAAAAGAGTCTGGTAAACTATTAGTTCTATTCTTGATAGGATATATTTTACTGCCTGTTGCCATTGTTTCCTTTTTAAGAAAAAGTTAAATTTTCAACTGACAGAATCCTACCTTGTACCTTCTATGAAATAGAGCAGACGAAAATTGATTCAATATAGTTTCTTATTGCCAAGGGGCATTTATTGTTTAAATCTAGTCACCTTTGACTCATTCAACAAACATAATTCTATCAGCGGCTTACTTCTCTTTCGGATGCTGATACTTTAGCCGAAATTGCTAGTAGCTTTTTATCTGTGAATGTTTTTCTCGATCATTAAGTATGTTTATATCTTAATTAATAGTACAGTTTAATATGCACTGTCACCGTGTAATTACGGAAATTAATTTCGTACATATAGGCAAGTGATTAAAATTACAATAGCATGGCATCTATCTATTAAAGCAATAAAGTCTATATTTCATCTTTAAAAGTAGTATTTTTTACTAAAAATGCTTACTTTAACCAAATTTGTGCATTGAAAAATACATTTATATTTGGGCTAACTTTATGTAATATCACTTAAGAATACAGACCACAATATATTTTCTTGCAACTCAATCTCCAGCAAGACTGCCTCTGCCTTTTTTCAGTAAAGTGAGGTAGATACTGTCAAACATGAGGTATATCTATTTTGCAACTCTACGACTAATTTTCTGTTTAAAGAAAAAACCTACTGCTTGTATCGCTCTAGCAGTCTGTAACTAGCTTCTTTTGCAGTAAAAAACAAGAATTATAATTGTCTCATAACTTACCTTATAATTACAGCAATTAGAATTTTTATTTTTAATAATCTATTTAGCAATCCTAATTATTAGCTTATATTACCTTAGACAAGTCATAGTTGATTTACAGTACTTTTGCTTATCTTTGGTAAATGGATAAGTGTATTATTTAATGTCTGTATAGGTTGACCCTAAACCCTGTTTTCCTATTAATATACCTTTTGAGTCAAAATAATCAAAGTATTTGTCTCACTTCTGAAACTGGCTAGAAACTTTTATGATTCCTCACGAAAGTGATGCAAAAGAAGAGCGTGCGTCGTTAAAAGTATGGCGTAGTTGGCAAGAAAATCTGATTTTAATTGCGATCGCACTGTGTTTGGCATTCTTAATCAGGACTTTTATCGCCGAACCGCGCTATATACCTTCTGACTCGATGTTGCCTACCTTACATACTGGCGATCGCTTGGTAGTTGAAAAAATCTCCTACCATTTTCACCCTCCCATAACTGGCGATATTATTGTTTTTCAGCCACCCGCAGAACTACAACGTCGAGGATATCCCAAAGACCAAGCGTTTATCAAGCGAGTTATTGGCCAGCCTAGTGAGGTAATTAGTGTTGCTTCTGGCAAAGTCTACCTTAACGGTCAACCCTTGGCAGAAGACTACATCGCGGAACCTCCAAATCAGCCATACCAACCAGTAAAAGTCCCAGAAGACGAATTTTTTGTTATGGGAGATAATCGCAACGATAGTAATGACTCTCGCTATTGGGGCTTTTTACCCAGAAAAAATGTCATCGGTCGGGCAGCGTTTCGCTTTTGGCCTCTTGATCGCATTGGGTTCATTTAATCAGTTTTGGATTTGAGATTTTTCTTTCAATCCAAAATTGCTAGAGTTAGGAGTTATTTTAAGACTTCTAACTTTTAACTTAAAACCTCAAATAATACATTATCTGGGCGATCGCATCACCAGTTAACTCCAGCCGTCGCTGGAAATCAGCCAGGTTACGGTAAGGCCCGGCTGATTGCCGATTTTGCACTGCTGCTTCCGCTAGAGACAAATCTATAAATGGAATTTGTACTAATTTTTCAACGGTTGCTGTGTTCGGGTTGACTAAATGGGTAGGATTTTCTAAAGATTCGTGGTCATAGTAAATAAAATTCAGCAGAGGCTTTAATGGCTCTAGGCGCGGCGCTGGTATACCCAAAGCCGCAGCGATATCTTCAATACAGTAAAATTTCACACCCGAATGTGAAAGTTCCACAAGCGATCGCGCTTGGTGAATTGACAACCCTGGTAGGCGTAACCAATCATCTACAGTCGCTTGATTGGCATCAATTCGGATACCTAATTGAGCCGCGATCTGAATTTCTTCCCCAGATTGTAGGCGATAGTAGGGATCGTTGAGGAGCTTGGCGCGGAGTTTTTGCAGTCTGGAGTTTAAAGGTAGCCAGTTATTCATGATTGTTGCTTACCTCAAGAAATCTGGTCTAGCAATTGGCGACGCTTTTGTTCAAATTCATACTCTGAAATCAGTCCATCCTGGCGCAAAGCATCTAATTCCCGCATTGCGTTAGCGAGCGCTCCTACCTGATTAATCACCTTTTGTGAAGTCCTTGCCGCTGACTTGCCGAGATTAAAATTGCGATCGAAAGCTTCTTCGTCTTGGGCTAAATACCAAACTCCCTCAATCGCACTAGCTACCTTGGGGATCGGTGTCCAGGAAAGCAATACATACAAAACACCCCACAACGGCTGTCCCAGGTAGAATTTATGTAATCCTGAAATTGTTAGCGTGCCAGAAAAAGCTAAAACAGCGGCAACACTTCGACTTTTGCGCTTAGTTAACATATTTCTAATAAATATACGAATACCATAGTTCCTACAATAAGACAGCCAAAAGGCACACAGACAATTCAAAACTCACTCATTTTAGTCAACTACCCTGTTTTGTCCTTCCAACTTTTGAGTGGTAAGCCCCACAATTTAATATTTGAAGAAATTTGAGTAAGTTTCACATGACTGTGCATTGAGCTTTGATGTTAATTTTAAGTTTTTAACGGATCAGATTACTGCAATGTCACAGACCTTCCTACCGCCAGAATGGTTTAAACAGCTTTGCGATCCTTACGCTGTGCTAGGAATTTCTGTGAGTGCTGACGATCGCCAGATTTTTAAACGCTATCACACTTTAGCGAAACTGCTACATCCCGATCGCTATGCTAAAAGCTGCAATCCAGAGCAAGGATTAGCAACGGCAATACTGAGCTATTTAATCAATCCAGCTTACGAACAACTCAAAAATCGACACAAGTGTTTGATTGCTATAGCCATGCTGCGATCGGACGCAAGAGTATTACAGCAGCAAGCTTTGTGTGGGAAAAGTACCATAGCTAAGGAAATTATAGAAATGTCTGCACCCCAAGCAGAATTGTTTTACGAAGAAGCGATCGCCTCCTATGCAGAAGCTCAATACAAATCACTTCATCAGTTTTATCAAGTTACACAACAAATTAGTATACTGAATTTAGTTTATTTACAGTTGCATAAACCTGACCTGTTTCTACCGCAAAAAGCTGGTCGCATCACCTCTGAAATAGAAGTCAAGCCAGTTGAATTGACATTAAATGAAAAAACTAATGTCGAACCAGTTTTGACAAACTACGCTCAACGTCACTACCAGCGAGCTATTGAGTACGTCAGGTTAGCCAATTGGGCCCTAGCTGTGCAAGAACTGCGCGATGCTATCAAGTTAGAGCCAAATAATAGCGACTATTATGCCTTATTAGGTTTAGTACATCTCAAACAGAAATTTATCGGCATGGCCAGGGTTTACATCCGTCAAGCATTAAAACTTAACCCGCAAGATTCACTAGCTTTGAAATACGCTACCAGGCTGAAAA
Organism: Nostoc sp. 'Peltigera membranacea cyanobiont' 210A; assembly: GCF_002246015.1. GTDB lineage: Bacteria > Cyanobacteriota > Cyanobacteriia > Cyanobacteriales > Nostocaceae > Nostoc. The sequence goes on along the minus strand of NZ_NOLJ01000004.1, from coordinate 76,207 downwards.
TTGAACCGGGTGAAAATACCAATCCGAAATCAATGGCTAAAGCTCTGAGTATTGCGACTTTATTAAGTCGATTTAACAAGGGGAAAAGTTCTCAAGTCAAGTGTTGAAATTTCGGTAACAAACCGTACCAAAACCGAAGCTTCGTGACTAGATTACTCCCCTAGACTAAAATAATAAATAGAAGTAAAACTATTAAGCTACTGAGTCTGGGCGCTCAGTTTAATATAAGCAATATGGGATTCTTCGATTCTGAAATAGTTCAGCAAGAAGCAAAACAGCTGTTTGAGGATTATCAAGCGCTGATCAAGCTTGGCAACAGCTACGGCAAATTTGACCGCGATGGTAAAAAGCTGTTTATTGAGCAAATGGAAACCATGATGGATCGGTACCGCATCTTTATGAAGCGCTTCGAGCTATCAGAAGATTTCATGGCACAAATGACAGTAGAACAACTGAAAACGCAATTAGGTCAGTTCGGTGTCACCCCGCAACAAATGTTTGACCAAATGCACCTGACTTTAGAACGGATGAAAGCCGAGCTAGAAAAACAGCCCTAGTTAATTTTAGATTTTGCGGAAAGTCAGATCGCCGGAAGTCGGCGCTCCAACTTTCCAAAACAGATTTTGGATTCATTGGCAATCCAAAATACAAAATCTAAAATTAAATTATTGTGACTTGGGACGAGAAAACTGCGAAGGTGGCTTGAAGTTTTCTACTGGTGTATTCTTAAGTGCCTTCTCCATAAAATCTTTCCAAATGGGAGCAACCATGACACCACCTGTGGCATGGTCAGCTAATTGTCTGTTGTCATCTCTCCCTACCCAGACAGCAGTTGTCAACTGTGGGACAGTCCCAACAAACCAAATATCTTTCTCTGATGATGTTGTTCCCGTTTTCCCTGCGGCTGGGCGACCGAGAGCAGCACCTTTACCTGTACCTTCAGTGATTACCGATCGCATCACATCTAGAATTGCGGCTGATGCCCAAGGATCGAGAACTAGCTGTGGTTTAGGGGTGTTATCTAGTAACACATTACCACTACTATCGGTGACACGGGCAATTACAGTGGGTGGAGACTGCCAGCCATAATTGGCAAAGGTAGCATAAGCACTAGCCATTTCCAGAGGAGTAACACCAATTGCACCTAGAGGCAGGGAGCTAACAGGTTCCATTGGACTCATAATGCCCAAGGTACGACACGTTTCTATGACTCTATTCATCCCCACAGCCTTACCAATCTTGATCACGGGAATGTTGCGCGATTGGGCTAAAGCTGTGCGGATTGGCATCGCTCCCCTAAAACTATTATCATAATTTCTGGGAAAGTACCAACCGTTACCATCTCGATAGCTAACTGGAGCATCTACCACCGTTGTGTCTGGTGCATATTTACCAGTAGCAAAAGCAGTATAGTATACAAACGGTTTAAAAGAAGATCCGGGCTGGCGCTGAGATTGAGTCGCACGATTGAATTCACTGGTCTTAGGATCTATACCACCCACCAGTGCTTTAATAAAATGCGTGCGCGGATCAATTGCCACTAGGGCCATTTGATTCTTAGATAATCCTTGCCCCAGAAGTGTTTTATGCCACTTAACGACAGTTTCCTCAGCCATGATTTGGAAGTTGGCATCAACTGTAGTTTGCACCCGCATTCCACCTTTGAGTAATGTCTCCCGCCCAAACTTTTTAGCCAACTCCTGCGCTACGGTGTTGGTTACATAAGGTAGGGCACTACCTTGAAAAGATTTGATTCTACCAAGTTTGATTTCCTGTTTGAGGGCATTGTCGTACTCTGACTGGTTGATCCAGTTCAATTCCAGCATCCGTCCTAGCACTTCTTTTTGTTTCTGTTTTGCCAGCTTCATGCTCACAAACGGACTAAATTCTTCTGGTGCTTGGATCAAACCCGCCATCATTGCTGACTCACCCAAGCTTAAATATTCTGATGATTTATTAAAGTAACTGCGGGCTGCCGTTTGTACACCATAATTGTTATGACCCCAATAAACTTGATTGAGGTACATTTCTAATATTTGGTCTTTAGTGAGAATTTGCTCTAACCGGATTGCTAGCACCCCCTCTGCTAACTTTCGGGTAAAGGCGCGCTTACGAGACAAAAATAAGTTTTTTACCAATTGCATAGTAACAGTAGAGCCACCCTCTTTGACTCCACCTGCTACAGCGTTAACTACTACAGCACGTCCAACACCAGTAGGGTTGATACCGTGGTGATCGTAGAAGTGGCTATCTTCACTTGCCAACACTGCCCGTTTTAAATTCGGGGAAATTCTATCTAGGGGTACGACTTCCCGGTTGGCTTCCCCGTGAATACTCGTTAAGAGTTTGCCCTTAACGTCATAAATGTAAGTCGTTTCTGAGGGAAAGAAGTTACGTAGCTGTCTCACATCTGGCAAATTACGGAAACTGATGGCTAAACCAACCAGTCCTCCGGCTACAATGGAACTTGCCAGCATGGTGATTGAGAGGAGAGTACCGCCAGTTACCTGACCGACTCCTTTCAAAAACTCAAAACCTGATGAAGCCCGACGCTGTGGCTGTTTATCTTCAAAAGTCCTAGACGACGACACGGCTATTTCACTTCCTCATTTGTAAATTTAACTGTAATTGATTGGGTGAAGCAAGGCGGTTAGTTTTTTGCAATTATAGTAGTTTGGCAGATGAGAAAGTGGATAAATTGCAAGTGTTTATAACCAACTTAACTTCTAGTGTGCAAAACATAGCTAATAATGAATCTGTTAGCATGACGCAAGATTTTGCTTGGTTGCGTCGTGGTGTAGTAGAAGTATTCCCACAATCAGTTGATGTTAACAGCGAAAGTCTAGAAAGGCTCTTACTAACTACAAACCAACCCTTGAGGGTAAAATTAGGGATTGACCCTACTGGTACTGATATTCATCTAGGTCATAGCATACCAGTACGAAAACTGCGAGGTTTTCAAGATGCAGGTCATACAGCAGTTTTAATTATTGGCGATTTTACAGCGCGTATTGGCGATCCAACTGGTAAATCTGAAGTGCGTCGTCAGCTTACAGAAGCAGATGTAGCTAAAAATGCTCAGACTTATTTAGATCAAGTACGTCCTATCTTGGATTTTGACACACCAGGAAGATTAGAGGTGCGCTATAACTCCGAATGGCTCTCTAAGCTCAACTTAGAGAAAATTTTGGAGTTACTCTCCACGATGACGGTGGGGCAGATGTTAGCGAAAGAAGGATTTGCCGATCGCTATAAAAAAGAGAATCCGATTTTTATCCATGAGTTCCTGTACCCGTTAATGCAAGGTTTTGATTCGGTTGCAGTTGAGGCAGATGTGGAATTAGGCGGCACCGATCAGAAATTTAATATTGCTGTAGGTAGAGATTTGCAGCGCCATTTTGGTCAAAAGCCCCAATTTGGTATGCTGTTGCCAATTTTGATTGGCACGGATGGCGTGCAAAAAATGTCTAAGTCTTTAGGTAATTATATCGGATTGTCAGAACACCCAGGACAAAAGTATCAAAAGTTGCAAGGAGTTCCCGATAATCTCCTAGAACAGTATTTTGAACTGTTGACGGATTTACCTTTGGATAAACTGCCAGAAAATCCCCGCGATCGCCAAACACTTTTAGCATGGGAAGTTGTCAAACAGTACCACGGCGAACAAGCAGCCCAAGAGGCGAAAGAAGCAGCCCAAAGCGGCGGCAAAGAAGGTGCTGTTCCAGAATTTTCTCTAGCTGGCGTGCAGCAATTTCCTAGTAAGTTAGCGTATATTCTCAATGTCACTGGCTTGTGCAAAAGTACAGGGGAAGGAAAGCGGAAAATTCAAGAGGGTGGAGTGCGCCTAGATGGCGATCGCATCACTGATGCTGATACCACTTTCGATGCTCCTGGTGAATTACAAGGTAAAGTTTTACAAGTTGGGAAAAATAAGTTTGTGCGCTTAGTGCCTTAAATGGGGAGTGGGGAATGGGGAATAGGGAACAGTTAGAACAACGAGTTATTGTGGCTTTGGATGTGCCGGATGAGCAAGCTGCGATCGCTCTTATAGATCGGCTACCGCAAGTTAGTTTCTGGAAAGTCGGTTTAGAGTTGTTTACCAGCACTGGGCCAAAAATTCTGGAAGTATTAAAGTCTCGGCAAAAGCGCATTTTCTTAGATTTAAAGTTTGATGATATCCCCAATACCGTTGCTGGTGCTTGCCGCAGTGCAGCTAGATACGGAGTTGATTTACTGACAATTCATGCTACTGCTGGTAGAGATGCCCTGAAAGCCGCAACTGAAGCGGCACAGGAAGGGGCTGCAAAAGCAGGTGTACAGCCACCAAAGTTAATTGCTATTACTCTACTAACGAGCATTTCTGCTCGGCAGTTGGCATTTGATTTAAAAATACCCCTAGAATTGCCAGAATATGCTCTAGAAATGGCCTTGCTGGCTCAAGAATCTGGTTTGGATGGGGTAGTTTGTTCGCCTCAAGAGGTGGCACAGCTACGACAAACTTGTGGAAATGACTTTTTGCTTGTTTGTCCGGGGGTTAGACCAACTTGGGCTGATATTGGCGATCAAAAGCGATCGCTCACTCCAGCCCAAGCCATTAAAGCCGGTGCAGATTATCTAGTGATTGGGCGTCCCATCACCACTGCTACTGAGCCTGAGTTAGCCTGGAAGAGGATTTCTGAGGAGTTAACCACGGTGGCATGAAGCTAACAGTTAGTGAGACACTCAGAGTGCAGGGTGTAGGGGAGAACAATCTTGCCTCTTCGCTCAGTCAGAAAAATTATAGTTTCCTTTTTGCTTGTGGCTTCTGGGTTGTAGTATCAAATAGCTTTGCTTACCCAGCCTTTTCGATAAACCCCACCCCTAAACTCTCGGCGCTAGCAGAAAGGGAAAATGTCAACAGTGATGCAAGGTCTTTGTGTTCTCAGCAAAATTTAGAAACATTAACTATACAGCTACTGCAAAAATTACCTAGTTATACCAATCGCGCTACTCAACGCGCCCGCCGCCTCAGTAGAAGCAGTCAGGTTTATAGTTATATGCTAGTGGCAGGAAAACCTGAATTTACTCCTCTGCCCCTTAACCTTGAAGAATATAGCGCAGATGCGTCTAAAAGTGCTGCATCAGGAGTTGAGCAAGTTTTCTTTACTACCTTGGAGCGGCAATATATAGATAAGAAAGTTGTAGAATTACAAGAATTTCACTGGCTGTTATTGACTAAAACTAAAAGTGGTTGGCAACTAGTGATGATGTTTTCTCAAGCTGGTTCCCATTCACAACAGCAGCCACTATCCCCGCCACGCGATAGTAGTAACGGTACTGTTGCCCAAGGCGTTAAAGCTTGGTTGCGCGATTGTGAAGCTGGAAGTTTACGTCAATAAAACCTAATTCCCAATCTTCGTAAATTAGGAGAATATTAAATAATGTCTAAAATACTCACTCAAATTCTCTATAAACAGGATTATCACTTGTGGTTAGAAACTACATTGAAACAATTGCAAGAAAGAGATTTAGAGCATCTTGATTGGGATCATTTGATTGAAGAGATTGAAAGATTGGGTAATGAACAGAAGCACAAGCTCGAAAGTTATTTACTGCAACTTCTCAAACATTTGCTTTTGTATCAACATTGGAGCCTCCCTGAATGTAAAAATCATTGGGAAGTGGAAATTGATAATTTTCGGGTGGAACTCAGGAAATTAACTAAATCTAAAAACCTCTACAACTATCTCCTCACAGTGCTTGAGGAAGTCTACATTGATGCGCTACGACAAGCAAAAAAGAAAAGTGGATTGAATTGTTTTCCGCAAACTTGTGCTTATAGCATTGAGCAAATTTTAGATGTGGATTATTTACCACCATTTAAATTTTGAATTCCGTTTTGCGGTACTAGTCCCTTTTCCTTTTATAAAGGTAAAGATACATCACCTAATTAGCTTGTATCAGTCTGATTTTGCCTGTATCTTTAGGAAGATTTTTAGTAAAAATAGCTAATAAATAGCTAAAAGAAGCAGACATTATTTAAAAACGCAGATTGGCTTGAATTTAAGCGTTGTAACTCCCGTTTTTTGGCGATAACATGGAAAGAAGTTTATTTCAAGCTTTATCAAACCGCGTTTAGCGTCAGTTTTTTTATGGACATTCAGTTAATCAACATCGGCTTTGGTAACATCGTGTCTGCCAACCGAGTCGTTGCCATTGTCAGTCCAGAGTCTGCCCCGATTAAGCGGATTATTACCGATGCACGGGACAGAGGTCAACTGATTGATGCAACTTACGGTCGTCGGACTAGAGCTGTAATTATCACTGATTCGAGCCACGTAATTTTGTCAGCGATTCAGCCGGAAACGGTAGCAAATCGCTTTGTGATTTCTCGCGAGCATCAAACTGTAGATAATTGAGTAGCAGTGGGTTTTTCCCACTCCTCTTTGCACTGTATCGGTAGTACCATGTCAATTAGACAAATTGTCTGTCACTCTTGCTACAAATTCTTTAGTCACTAGTGGACTAGACCAGGAACACAAGACTAATGAATAATATGTATTGATTGATTCACAGGTTGAAGGGATGATGCCAGTTTTACCCATCCAGAGTAGTGCGACTACCGAAGAATGCTTACATTTAGGCAGGTTAATTGTTTTAACTGGCCCCAGTGGGGTTGGTAAAGGCACTTTAATGCGATCGCTCCTAGAGCGTCATCCAGAACTCTATTATTCCGTATCCGTGACAACTCGTTCTCCCCGTCCAGGGGAAATCGATGGCAAAAGTTATTACTTTATCAGCCGCAGTAAGTTTGAGCAATTAGTTGCTGAAGGTGAATTTTTAGAATGGGCAGAATTTGCTGGTAACTATTACGGCACACCCCGTGAAGCTGTACTTAACCAAATTCATTCCGGTAAGTTGGTGGTGCTGGAAATTGAACTAGAAGGGGCAAGACAAATTCGTGCTTCTTTCCCCAGTGCCCTCAGCATTTTTATTTTACCGCCTTCCTTTGATGAATTAGAGAAACGAATACGCTCTCGTGCCCAAGATTCTGAAGAAGCGATCGCCCGTCGTCTGCTCCGCGCCCAAGAAGAAATTCAAGCCGCAGATGAATTTGATATTGAAATCGTTAATGACGATTTTGAAACTGCTTTAAATGATATTGAAGCTGTTTTGTTTAAATAAGTTAGGAGTTAAGAGTTAGAAGTCATGAATTTAAACTCCTAACTCCTAACTCCTAACTCCTAACTCCTAGTAATTAACCAAATAGACCTTGAATTAGTGCCAAATTACTAGTCAAAAAGTAAGCAACTACTGCACCACCAATACCACCAATCAAGAAAGAACTGCCGAAGTTGTTCCAGCTTTCTTTAGAGTTAAAAGCATCTGCTGGAGGCTTGGGTACGGTAACACTAGGAAGTGCTTTGGGTGGATTGCTATTTGCATACAGCGATAGAGCCCCTGTGAGAACTACAACCAAGCCAATGGCTGACAGTAACCCAGCTAAGTTAGCATTATCTGTGTCCCGCAGTGGGCCTAATTTGGCAAAGGGGCCAAATAGCCAGTAACCATGAGCCATACCAACTTCTAAACCGCGTCTAGCAGGAGCCAGACCTGGGCGATAAGCAGGTAAATTATTAATAAACCCCTTGACCAAGGGAGAAGAATTAATCGGGGTTTCTAGGTTGCCTATCTGTGGATCGCCAAATGCGGGAAAAACAACTTCCCGATTTCTAGGATCGCTGGGAAGATTCTTTGATGCATCTACTGCTTGTGCCATATTTTATGTTCGCCTCTAAATTAAAATGGTGGCATTTTTATATTAATAATAATTGTCGCTCAAGAAGCATTTTGTTTAGGAAGTTTAGAAAAATTAATTTAGCTTATTTTAAAACCGTGAAACTCGCGATCTGTAAACAGTATCACGAGTTTCAAAAAACTATTTTTGCCGGCTATTTTAGTGATAATTCTGCCTAACTAAGCTGAAAAAATCAACTACACAATATTAAGCAAAAAACAAGACATTGATTCAACAGTCCTAAATCCCATTTGACACTTATGGTAGTGGGTGGAAAAGTAGGTCGGGGAAAAAGCGGTTGAATTCAATCAAGATACCTGCTGTGATGAACAGCCATATCGTAGCGGCCACGGGCGCTGTGGAAATGAATTTAATCAAATAAGCTGATTGATCGCCTTTGTCTGCCATGAATTTAGTCTCCAAAACGAATGAATTAGTTAAGCTGATTTAGCGTGGGGAAATGGGTATTTCTGTATCCTTGGCTGCTAATTTTCCAGAGAGCAATTCTTGGACTGCTGCTACTGGCCAAGTAAAGCCTGACGCCATTATGGGTAGTGCCAAACCAAGATCGATTTGGATTTCTTTTAGTTCAGTGTTCGGGTCTTTTTTGACCGCTTGCAGATAGGCACGACCTACCCAGCCAATCCAACCAGCAATATATAGAAACAAAATGCTGGGGATCAAAAAGTCACCAGCACGATCTAGACGACCATCAACAATCAAGTGAGGATATCCTTCAGGGCCACACAGCGCCTGAGAATAACGCTCAAACCGCTTTCTCCCAGATTCGGGATCGGCGGTGGTATTACGGGCATTAGCAGCTAGCTCTTGAAAAGCGGGATTGTCTTTGCACGGTGTCAAATTAGCCCCTAAAGCTTGCGCTGGGGGGGCAAAGTTGAACCAAAGACTAATCGCTAACATCAAAGCAAACAATCGTCGCATAGAGTTGTTTCCTTTTATTACAAAACAAGAAGTTTTTTGTACAAAACGAAGCGGCTTGTACAGTTGTTTATTTGCATAACTAGGAAGTCATCATACTCTTGGGTGGGAACCGAGTAAAGTTTAAGTCAATAAAAGTTAAAGCTTCTCAACCAAAATTAGTGCTGTTAGCGGATAGCTAGGGTTTAGCCCGTGCTGAGTTCCCAGTGCCGAGTATAAGAATTGTTGTTGTAGGGTAGTAAAGAAGCAAGATTTTTTCTCTACTATTCAGGACTCAGAACTCAGGACTCAGAACTCAGAACTCAGCACTCAGGACTCAGCACTCTCAATGACAACCGTTTTAGCAATAGAAACCAGTTGTGATGAAACAGCCGTCGCAATTGTTAACAATCGTAAAGTTTGCAGCAGTATTGTAGCCTCGCAAATTGCAGTCCATCAACAGTATGGCGGAGTAGTGCCAGAAGTCGCCTCTCGCCAGCACCTGGAAACCATCAATGAAGCGATCGCACAAGCCTTAGAGCAAGCCCAACTAGATTGGGGACAAATTGACGCAATTGCCGCCACTTGTGCCCCTGGACTTGTAGGAGCGCTATTGGTGGGGTTAACTGCTGCCAAAACTCTAGCGATGGTACACAACAAGCCATTTTTGGGAGTTCATCACCTCGAAGGTCACATTTACGCAACTTACTTGAGCGAATCAACTTTAAATCCCCCTTTTCTTAGCTTACTGGTTTCAGGCGGACATACAAGCTTGATTTATGTCAAAGATTGTGGTATATACGAAACTCTGGGACAAACCCGTGATGATGCTGCGGGTGAAGCCTTTGATAAAGTGGCGCGATTGTTAAAGCTGGGTTATCCCGGTGGGCCAGTGATTGACAAGTTGGCACAGCAGGGTAATCCTCAAGCCTTTGCTTTACCGGAAGGAAGAGTTTCTCTACCCGGTGGGGGGTTTCATCGTTATGATGCGAGTTTTAGTGGGTTAAAAACGGCTGTATTACGTTTGGTGCAGCAGTTAGAGAAAGATAGTGGACAAGTACCAGTGGCAGACGTAGCAGCTAGCTTTCAGGATACGGTAGCGCGATCGCTAACTAAAAGAGCGATCGCCTGTGCCCTTGACTATAGTCTAGACACAATTGCCATTGGTGGCGGTGTAGCAGCAAATAGCGGGTTGAGAAAAAACCTCCAAGCCGCCGCCGTTAAACATAACCTACGCGTCTTATTCCCACCTCTAAAATTCTGTACCGATAACGCCGCCATGATTGGCTGTGCCGCCGCTGACCATCTATCCCGTGGTCATACGTCCCCCCTTACACTAGGCGTTGAGTCTAGGCTAGGGCTTACTCAGGTGATGAAGTTGTATCAACCTATTGAGTAGTCATTTGTCATTGGTCATTTGTAACTACCTATACCCTATGCCCTATGACTATTGACTATTGCCCGGATGTGATCGGCCACTGCATCCGGCTGTTCCAACATAGCCAGGTGTCCGCAATTAGGAATTTCCAGAACATTGTCACCACAATATTGAAAAAGTCTGTGAAAGCTGGCTAAATGGCGCACATACTTGGGTTCCATAACCTTGTCTTCCGCGCCAGCCAAAAAATAAACTGGCTGCTTCAGTTGGGATACTAGCTCAGGTAAACGATTGATTTCTTCTTCAGTTGTGGAGTCTAACAGAGTTCCCAGAGCCGCTTCTGGGTCAGCCACAACGAAATCTATTACTCGCTGACGTGCCCAATAGCGCTCTAAAGGACGAGCCACACTAGCTCTGGTAAACAGCAAATCAATCAAAGGCACTTGAGACAGCCAGCGCGGACGGACTTGCAAAAATTTCTGACCCGCCGAGCGAAACTGCTCAAAGGCTTCTTTGAGGTAAATACCACCGCCAGCGTTGATACAGATAACTCCCTTAACACACTCAGGCATTTGATCTGCTCCCCAAAGAGCGATCGTCCCGCCTAATGAGTGACCAATTAGCCAAGCACTCGTAATATTTAGCTGTTTCAGGAGAGCTGCTAAATCCTGAGTATACGCAGCAGGAGTATAAAGAGAATCAAAAGATGAGCCATCCACACTACTGGAGATGGGTGTCAGACTCAAAGACGTTTGTGCTCGACTAAAATCAGTTTTTACCTGGGATTGGGATTCACCAAAACCCCGCAAATCATAGGACAGGCACTGCAAATCATCTGATAGGCGGGAAATCACAGGTTGCCAATATCCACGGCTATTGAGCCAACCGTGGATAAATACTAAAGCATGGGGGCAGGAAGTGGGAGCCGTTAGCTCGTATGCGTGTGGAACGCCCAAGATTTCGATAGTTGCCATACTTGTATCGTACCCTTAAGGACGGGTGCGACTAAATACTAAAGTGGAAAGAATTAGAAGTTAGAAGTGAGAAATTTTTAACTCATAACTCATAACTCATAACTTCTCACTTTTTTCATTTACCCAGCAACCTCTGTCGCACCCCTTCAGCAATTTTGTGACCCAGATATTCAGGAATCAGGCTTTCATTTGGCCCCAACAAGTAGAGAATTAGCCGTGTACGTCCGCGCCAAACCAGTAAATTGGCATTGACTACCAGCAGGTCTTCCTGCCAGATGGCGTACATCACTTTGTAGAATAATCCTGGTTGATTATCAGCTTCAATCACTAAGGCAGGGAGATGAAAGACCGGATCGACATAAAACTCAGTTTGTACCTGCTCTAAGCCAGTGTCAAGATTAAATTCTACTGCCAGCATCTCTTCTACCTCAAACCGACCTCCTAAAGCCTCCCGAATGGCGCGACAAACATTTTCTGCCGTTTTCTCGGTCAAGGCTTTACTACCACGAGATACCAACAGTTTGATAAAAACTAACATTGGCGGACGGATTTGACCGTATAGACTTAAACCGTGGATAGTCAACCCATAAGCTGCTAGTACACCAAAAATATCGCTGAGGAGAAAAGACTGGTTGCGGTAAGCAAAATGCAGGGCACTTTTGCTACCTTCCGGTTTCAGCTCAATAACAGCGCGTCTAGTTTTATAGAGACGGTAGGCTAACCGCAAATTTTGCAGTTGAATTTCACTACTGACGAATTGCTCATAAAACTGGGGAAACGCTCGGTTAAAGCGCTTTAGGAGTTCCAGTGTCGAAGATTTTAAACCAGAAGCCATTGTTAAAGGTAAGACTCGCTTGCTTTCGTCATCTGGGGGCTGGGTGTTGGGGTTTGGGTGTTAAGGGATGGGGACTGAGGATTGGGAGGAAGGAGCAAGGGAGAAGAGTTTTACCCTCTCCCCCTACACCCCGCCCCTCTGCCTCTTTATCAATGCCCAATCCCGTGTATACAATTCATTCCTAAGCTAACGTGCATTTAAGCTCTATACGAGCAATTGCCAAGATTAGGTTTTTCCATTATGAATTTTGAATTTTGAATTGTTTATATCCTTACCGTTTTGGTGAATTTCTCCTAGCCTCTACAACAAAATGCTAAAGTTGAAAATGATTGGTGTGAAACACGCTCTAACTAGCTGCTACCATTGCAAATCCCGAAAACAACCGAAAAACTTTGAGTGTAAAGGGTAATGAATGGGGGTAGCGATGTTAAAAGTGAATCAACACTCCTAAGAGTGGAAACCAATTCAGTTATACTACCCGAACCGCGTTGGCATGGGTTTTTGGAAAACTTGGTTTAGTACTCCTGAATCTGTAGGGACAAGTAGGACAAACCCCTTTGAAGAGCATACAGCGGAAACTGCGGGCAACTCCAGCCCCAGTAGTATTAGCGAAGCTGCTTCAAAGGAGGCTCGGATCGTCTTCAGTACGGAACGAGATATTGACCTATATGAGCTAGAAGAACTCTGTGATGCAGTTGGTTGGTCGCGTCGCCCTCTAAGAAAAGTAAAAAAAGCTATTGAGCATAGTTTTCTCGTTGCCTCAATGTGGCAAGTGAGAGGAAACCAAAAGCGGCTCATTGGTTTTGCCCGTGCTACCTCAGATCACGCGTTTAATGCCACTATCTGGGATGTAGTGGTTCACCCAGACTTTCAAAGTCAAGGGCTGGGCAAGGCGCTGATGAAATACGTTCTCAAAAAACTTAGGAGTGAAGAAATTAGTAATGTCACTCTCTTCGCTGATCCCCATGTTGTAGATTTCTACCGAACTATGGGGTTTATGGCTGATCCAGAAGGCATCAAAGGTATGTTCTGGTATCCTCACTAATGCTCAATCCAAATAAAACCCGATTCGCACAATAAAATCAGGTATAGTAGTACAAATCTATTATTTAAGTTTGGTTTGACAAGGTTTAGCCGACGAACACACAAGTAATATCTCTTGTAAAACTAAGTCGGCAGACAAACCTTTAACCTTTATCAGTCCAAATATCTAATCTAGCTAGTATTTGCAGAAGATATAAATATATTAGGCATGAGCGGTGTTATGTGATATGATTGCCTTAACGCTTTTGTGAAAGCGCGATCGCTTTGATGGGAAGCTAAAACTAAACCAAAAAAAGCGGATGAGTATAACGGGATGTAGCGCAGCTTGGTAGCGCGCCTGCTTTGGGAGCAGGATGCCGCAGGTTCAAATCCTGTCATCCCGATTTAATTAATATAGTTAACAGTTAGAGCAGTTAGGTAGATTTTATTTACTAACATCTATCTGCAATTTAAGTAGATATATTTATGCAGAAGACGAATTAGGCTGTTCTGCTGTCGAAGCTTAATAGGAAATTTCGTGATTAAGTAGTAAGGTGATTTTTAACACTGAGCTTTGTATAGATTTGAGAAGATATTAAAGCAATCGCAGATGGAACGATTGATTAACTAATAGCGTCAACTAATATTAGAAAAAGCCGATAAAATGGCATTTATCATCTCCAAGGTTGGAGAGATGGAGAGGCTTTTTGCTGTTTGAGAAGACATATAATAAGCATCTACGGCATTTCGCGGTCAATAACGAAGCGAAACCTAGAAAAACACGACGTTAGCACAGTCAATTTGTGAAAACGATACTACAGCAACTCTCAATAGTTAGGGAACATTGGATTTTGACCGTTGACGCTTAACACTCAACCTCAACGCGCACAATGAATTTTTCACAACTGAAATAGATTGCTATATAACTAAAGCTAGTTGGTGCTGTGCAAATCCAACCATTTGTTTAATTTAATTGGACTATTGATGCGAGGAGCAGTCATGAAATCATTTATTCGCTTAGGCGCAACATTGGGTATAGCTGGTAGTGTATTTTTAACGGGGCTTTCAGGAATAGGCAATCTACCAGGAATGGGCAATCTGGAGGCGATCGCTCTGCCACAAGATCAGGTCGTGAAAAAGCTCCAAGAAGTGCCTGTATTCACGCTCACCAATCCTAAAGGCGAATTCGTAGTTCTTTCGAGAAACAACGCATCCAAGCCGGTGTCACAAGTGGGATTTTTTATTAGCAAGCAAGATGCTCAAAAATTCCTTGACAATCGGCTCAAAAAAGAAAATCCCCAGTTAGCAAGCACTCTACAGGTTAGACCTTTATCCTTGGCAGACTACTATAAAATAGTCCAAGAAAGCAAAAAGAAATCAGATTCTGTGATTTATACTTTAGTTCCGACGCAACAGCAAGTAGCCTCGGCAACAAGTATGCTCAATCAAAATGGTAAAAAGGGAGAGCAATTCAATGGTATTCCCCTATTTGTACCAAAATTTAAGAAAGATAATAGCTATCTGACTATTCCCCTTGCTAAAGGTAATGAGCGATACATCCCTTTCTTTTTTGAGAAAGAACAAGCAGTGGCTCTGTTAGAGGAATTCAAAAAAGCCGTGCCAAAGGAAGGAGCCAATACTGAAATTCAGGTGGTAGATTTGTACGGTGTTATGGAAGCTCTCAATAGCAGCAGCGACCCTAGTATCAATAAAATTGTTCTATATCCATCACGGGAGTCGATCAATTTTATTCGCTCCCTGGCGCCAAATCAATCACCAGGGGCCAAGCCAGCTCCTGCCGCCGCTCCGAAAAAATAACGGATATGCGCTCCAAGGTTGAGCTATGGGGGAGAAACATCTGATAGTTTCTGGTTTACAACTTTGGCAGTGGCGGAATGCAGCTCTCAAAGCAGCGATCGCCACTGATGTCCCACCAATGGAGGTAGATTGGCTGCTCCTGGAAGTTGCTGGGTTAGACCGTTTGGCACTACGTTTGGAGTCTTTTAAAAACTGGCCGCAAATTCAACTGCAATTGCCGCTAGAAGAGTTAGAACAGTTGTGGCAGAGGCGATTAAATGACCGCTTACCAGTGCAGTATATTGCGGGAGCTACGACTTGGCGTCAGTTTAAAATTGCAGTGTCGAGTGCGGTTTTGATTCCTAGACCAGAGACAGAGTGTTTAATCGATTTAGCTGAAGCATCTGCTAGCAATGCTTCAGGACACTGGGCAGATTTGGGTACTGGGAGTGGTGCGATCGCACTGGGATTAGCAGATGTCTTGCCAAAAGCCACAATTCATGCTGTTGATTACAGTTTAGAAGCTCTAGCGATCGCTCGATCCAACGCTGATAATTTGGGTCTTGCTGACCGGATTCAATTTTATCAAGGTTCCTGGTGGGAGCCACTGACGTTCTTAAAAGGTCAGTTCAGTGGTATGGTGTCGAACCCCCCTTACATCCCCACCAGCACCTTACCTACTTTGCAACCAGAAGTAGTTAACCACGAACCACATCTGGCTTTGGATGGTGGCGCTGATGGCTTAGATTGCATTCGTCATTTGATTGAAATCTCCCCTAGTTATTTGCAATCGGGTGGCGTGTGGCTAATTGAGATGATGGCTGGACAAGCGGGTGCAGTGCGAGAACTTTTACAAAATCAAGGTAGCTATTGTAAGATTCAAATTCACGCTGATTTAGCAGGAATAGAACGTTTTGCCCTGGCCTACAAAAGTTAGGAGTGATGAGTGATGAGTTATGAAATTCCTCACTCCTAACTTCTAACTCCTAACTTTGTAAACATGACCCAAGTTTCTCTAACAAATCTAATTAGTGGCGCACGTGCTGGTCTTTTGGTGAGCTTTCCTACGGATACTGTTCCAGCACTTGCAGCGATACCAGAAAAAGCAGGATTAATTTTTGCGGCGAAGCAACGTAGTCAAGACAAACCTTTGATTTTGATGGCGGCTAGTGCTGAAGATTTGTGGCCGTATGTCAAAGGTAGTGAGAATGAATATAAAGTTTGGCAAGAAGTAGCAGAGAAATATTGGCCAGGAGGGCTGACATTAGTTTTGCCAGCGAGTGAACGCTTACCAAAAGTTATGAATCCCATCGATCCAACAACAATTGGGATTCGAGTACCAAACAGTGCGATCGCTCAAACTATTTTGGCGCAAACAGGCCCTCTTGCCACCACTAGCGCCAATTTTTCTGGTCAGCCGCCTTTGCAAACAATGACAGAAATTGAGACTCAGTTTCCCCAGGTTCTAACTTTAGCAACGACAGAATACCAGGGTGAAATACCAGGGATGGGTATACCTTCCACTGTTGCGAAATGGACAGGGATAAATTGGCAGATATTGCGGCAAGGTGCGATCGAGTTAGATTTATCGAGTGATAACCAAGTATAGGTAGCTATAATGTTGTTTTCGTGGTGTTAACAACAGAGAAATCTGAAACTTTAGTTTGCGCTGTTGTACTTAATTAGCAAATTAATAATTGCCAGATATGAATTGGAGCAACTGGATATATCTAGGAGCAGGAATAGCACTAGGTATGGTTTTCCCTCAGTTATTTGGGCGGTGGCTACGCCCAAAGCAGGCATCGCCAAATGTTTCATCTAGCTCATCCCCAGTAGCGCCATCAGCTGAACAGGATATGCCACCAATATTGCAACAGCTACAGCAAACACAGCTGGCATACCTGATGGCAAGGGAAATGAGCCAGTTTAAAGCTGGTTTTTTGGCGCGGACTACCCATGAATTGCGATCGCCTTTTAATGGTTTGATTGGCTTACATCAATTAATTTTGTCAGATTTGTGTGAAAATCCAGCTGAAGAGCGAGAATTTATTGCCCAAGCTCACGAGCGAACGCTGAAGCTGTTGAAGCTAATGGATGAAATTCTCAACGTTGCTAGAGCTGAACACGGCACTAATAAATTAGATATTCAGCCCAGACCCTTAGCCGAAATTTTAGATGAGGTTCATGACTTAACTTATATGCTGGCGGCAAATCGCAATTTTCCCTTAAAATTATTACCCACCGACTCAGAAATTTATGTTTTGACAGATTACCTCTGGCTCCGCCAAGTATTGATAAGTTTAATAGACACTGCCATTACTCAAATGGAGGAAGGCAGCATTTGTATTTCCACTAGCACTCTACCTACAAACAATTTTGTAAACATTTGGCTAGATTTACCAACTCATGCTGTATCCTGGAGCGAGCCGATTGATTTGCTCAAATTTGAAGATCGGTTGAGCCAAATTGACCAAAACAAGACTGCTCTTTCCCCAGGAATGAGGCTGTTAATTAACCAGACTCTGCTGGAAGTTATGGGAGGAAAGTTAGAAATCTTGCCCTCGACCATTGTCAAGGAACCACTTCAGCAGCTTACTAGACTACAAATCTCTATCCCCCTAGTGATTCCTGAAGCTGAACTTCTGTAGCAGAAACGAAAGCACGGTTAGCTTGATTGTGTAGCACCATCGTAGTGGTGCTGTTGGTTTGAAAACCAATCTTTTCGTAGAAACCCTGTTGGTAAGTAGTCATCAGGTAAACTCGCTCAACCGACTTCATGCGAGGATGTCTCAAAACGGTTTCGACTAAATTGCTTCCCAAGCCACTATTTTGATACTCTGGATGAATTACAACATCCCAAATTGTGGCGCGATAGATGCCATCAGATGTTGCTCTCGCAAAGCCAATGAGTCGATCGCGATCCCAGAGAGAAATCACTGGCTCACTATTGGCAATAGCTATACCTAAGTCTTCAATACTGCGTCCCTTTGCCCAGAAAGCGGAAACGTTTAACAGTTCTTGGAGTTGATAAAGGTCAATTTCAGACTTGCGATCGCTAAACTTAATCTGAAGATCGTTCATGTATGGCATCCACTTTTGGCAGTATCTTTGAGCAGACATTTGGTGAAATTAAATATGCATGATCCAGAAATCTTGTAGAGACTTAGCACTGCTAAGTCTCTACATTCTTTTTCAGCAGATGTCTAGTATGGTTAAGTCATATTTTGCTATAAATTGCTGTACGTGTAGAGAAAGAAAATTTAATGACAAACCCACTTCCATAGAGGATGAGTTGCTCCCTGTTGACGTATCCGATAAACTTGTTTTTCTAAACGTTGTTTTTCCTGCTGTGGTAGTCCGAGTAGAATATTCCGACTTTGCCAAACTAAAACAGCAGCAGTCATCCCAAGACAAAAGGCGAGACCGAAGGTAGACAGTGGATGGTAGAATAATCCAAATCTCACTGCCACCCAGGTAAAATATTGCTGCCACAGAGCAATTTCTGCACGTAGACCCCACAAGGAGACAGGCGCAATGGTCAGCCATAAACAGCCTACAAATAGCCACCTGCCGTATACTGTCAGATGATGTAGTCTTTGTACTTGTTGAGCAAACGATGGGTCTGATTTCTCAAAGTCTGGGACAGTATTTAATCGTTCTTCCGGTTGATCCATAGGGGAATAAAATTGCAAGGCGTGGGCAAGCAATTCAAAATGCTTTCACCCAATTGTGAAATATACACAAGTTTAACTATCTTGGGAACTGGGAGATGTATCAATCGAATCAGCGTTGTCTAACACCTGGGATTCCCCTTTACGCTCTCGCCACCAAGTTAGAAGAGTACTGGCGATGAAAATACTCGAATAAGCTCCCATTGTGAAGCCAATAATCAAAGCCAGGGAAAAGTATTTCAGTGTTTCTCCGCCAAATAGAAAGATTGCAGATAATGTCAGTAATACGGTTAAGGTAGTGTTGATCGATCTTGTCAATGTTTGGTTAACCGCATCATCTACAATTTCGGCAATCGGCTGTTCGGGATGGATTTTAATGGTTTCCCGAATGCGATCGTAAATTACCACTGTATCGTTGACTGAAAAACCTGTGATGGTAAGTAAGGCGACGATAAAAAGGCTATCTACTTCGATGCCCGCCACCAAACCCAAAATTGAAAAAGCCCCAACTGTGATCAAGATATCGTGGAATAGGGCAACGATCGCAAACACAGCATAATCTAACTGGAAACGGAAAGTCATGTAGATAGTAATACCGATGAAGGAAACTATCAGAGCTAACATCCCGGATGTAAACAGTTCTTTTCCCAAGGTGGGGCCAACGGAGTCAATCTGGTTCTTTTGCGGGTCAAAAACGCCGATTTCTTCGCTCAAAGCGTTTTGTAATTTGGTACGCTGATCGACACCCAAATCTTTTGACCGAATTAGTACACCATTTTCTACACCATTTTCTGAGACAAGTTGGATACTGCTATCACCTAGTCCCTGTGCTTTTGCTACTTCCCGGACAGCGTTGATATCAATTGGTTTGTCGCAGTTACCGGGTTTGGTGCAATCTCGGACAAACTGCAATCGCGTACCACCGATAAAATCTAAACCGGGGCGTAAGGGTGCGCGAATATTCGGTTGTTGCCAAGAAATCACCATTGAGATGATCCCAGCCAGGATGATAGCGGCAGAAATAGTCCACCAAAGCGATCGCGATTTGTTTATATTCAGTTTCATGGAGTCACCTCTGCCTTCTTTGATGCTGGCAGGTTTGGACAGAAAAGTTCTGTCTTCCGCAAAGAGTGAATTGAAATTGCCAAAAATAGCAATGTCCGACTACAGGTAATTGCGGTAAACATACTCACAGCTACCCCCAAAGCTAAGGTAAGAGCAAAGCCTTTGACTAAACCTGACCCCAGCCAAAACAGGGCAGCGCAAGCAATCCATGTAGTGACGTTGCTATCTAAAATACTAGAAAATGCCCGATAAAAACCAGATTCTACAGAACGATATAGAGATTTACCTGCCCGCAATTCTTCCCGCGTCCTTTCAAAAATTAGCACATTGGCATCAACTGCCATCCCAATACTGAGAATAAAACCAGCAATTCCCGGCAAAGTTAGGGTTACACCCAATAAAGCAAAGGTTGCCCAAGTTAAGAGGGAATAGATCACTAGTGATACATCCGCAATCAATCCTGGTAGTCGATAGTAAATCACCATGAATATTAATACTAAAGTCAAACCACCAACTCCAGCATAAATACTACTTTGAATGCTATCTCTACCCAAGGTTGCTCCGACTGTCCGCCTTTCTGCGATTTCTACTGGTACGGGTAATGCGCCACCGCGTAACTGTACGCCTAAGTCATTGGCTTGTTGGGCGGTAAACCGTCCTGTAATCACGGCAGAACCACCAGTAATACCAGTAGCGGCAAATTCTATACCTACGGTGGGAGCGCTGATTAGTTCATTGTCCAGAAAAACACCAATGCTACGCCCAGTACCGGCGAGATTTTTCGTTAAATTGGCAAACAGTTCACCACCCTTTTGGTCGAAGCGAATGGCAACATTCCAGTTGTTACCTTGAGTGGGTTCACCATAGGCATCCTTGAGGTATTTGCCAATTAGTGGTGGATCGGTGCTTTCAAACAATTCTGCGATCGCTTGATTATTTTTCTGTAAATCTTCTTGATTTTTTACAATTGCTGCTTTGTCGGTACTCTTTCTTAATTCTTCTTGCTTGAATTTCAATTCGGCTCTTGATGCTTGAAAAGCAAGCAGTTGAGTTTCTGTATTCGGCTTTTGGGTACGAAATTCTAACTGTGCTGTACCCCCTAGCACCCGTTCAGCTTGTTCTGGATCGTTAACTCCTGGTAATTGTACCAATATTTTATCTGTGCCGACTGTTTGGATTACTGGCTCAGAAACACCCAAACCATTAATCCGCCCTTCGACAACTTTCTTCACACCTTCCAATTCTCGTTCGGTGATTTTGGGAATATCCGCTGATGGTTTCACCTGAATTGTGAGCTGTGAACCTCCACGCAAGTCCAGCCCCAGAGGTATCGGAATTGTGGCAATCACCGTAATAGCGGCGATTATCAGGACTAAAATCAAAATTAATAGCGATCGCTGTCTTTGCATACCATAACTCGCAACTGACAAACGCTATAATAGCGTTCTTTTGAGGAGTTATGAGTTGGGAGTTGAGAGTTAGGAGTTAGTAGTTGAGAGTTAGGAGTTAGGAGTTGTAAATTCAATCTTGAATTCTTAACTCCTCGCTCCTAACTTTTAACTCCTAACTTTTAGACTCGCAACGCCACCATTTTTTCCACAGCTTCTACGATTTGCTCTGGTTGGATGATTGTTAGTCGTTCCAGATTGCCGTTGTAAGGTGTGGGAATATCTTGGGAAGAAAGGCGGAGTACTGGCGCATCCAATTCATCGAATAAGCGATCGTTTATTGAGGCGATGACTTCTGCTCCAATACCCGCAGTTCGCATCGATTCTTCCACGACAATGACTTTATGGGTTTTACGTATTGATGCACCAATGGTATCAAAATCTAATGGTTTGAGGGATATTAAATCGATAACTTCTGGATCGTATCCTTGTTTTTCAAGAGTTTTTACCGCTTGCAGCACATGATGGCGCATCCGCGAGTAAGTAATAATGGTTACATCTTTCCCTTCACGCACAATTTCTGCTTTATCTAGGGGAAGCAGGTATTCTTCTTGTGGTAAATCTTCTTTCAAGTTGTAAAGTAAAACATGTTCAAAGAACAACACTGGATTATCATCCCGGATAGCGGATTTCAGCAGTCCTTTAGCGTTTCTTGGTGTGGAACAGGCAACAATCTTCAACCCTGGCACAGCTTGGAAATAAGTTTCTAGTCGCTGGGAGTGTTCTGCCCCTAACTGCCGTCCTACACCTCCAGGGCCGCGAATTACCATTGGAATTTTAAAGTTACCGCCAGAAGTATAGCGGAGCATCCCAGCGTTGTTGGATATTTGATTGAAGGCGAGCAGTAAAAAGCCCATGTTCATACCTTCAATGATCGGACGCAACCCAGTCATTGCGGCTCCCACAGCCATCCCGGTAAAGCTATTTTCAGCAATGGGGGTATCTAGAATGCGGAGTTCGCCATATTTTTGGTACAGGTCTTTGGTAACTTTATAGGAACCGCCGTAATGTCCTACATCTTCACCGAGAACGAATACGCTGGAATCACGCGCCATTTCTTCATCAATGGCTTCCCGTAAGGCGTTGAAGAATAGTGTTTCTGCCATTTAGACCTTTTAGTACGATTATGGTTTTAGAATTTTATCGTGCTGCTGTCACAAATACAGTGAGCGATCGCACTAGTTAGAGTTTAGGTTTTTTAAATAAACGGCCCCTAGCATAGAGCGAGTGATTGCCATAACTATATCAAAGCTATTTAATTCCGATTTTAGATGTTTTATGAGCGATCGCGTCTCACTCTGGCAAATACGGCTGATTGAATTATGTAATAAAACCTAGAATTAATGTATAAAAAATTAATCTTTACTTTTGAAAAATACCAACTCAACGTGAGTTCGACGAATGCAATTTTTAAAATTAGAAGGGCAATCTATCCAAATAGACTTAAGTGAATATTATCTTTAAAGATGTGAATAAAATTTTAGGAATATTAGCTAGTGGTGTCCACCGAAAAAATCATAATTAAGTAGCGATCGCATCCTTAAAACACCCGCTCAAAAGGCTTTTGACAATATACTGCCTAAAGTAGCTTACTATCAAGATTGATATATCTACTGCACTCAAGACAAAAATGAAGCAAACAACACAATTCACTGCTATCATTGAGCGCGAAAAGGATGGCTATGTATCCCTCTGTCCCGAACTCGATATCGCCAGCCAAGGTGACACAATTGAAGAAGCACGGAATAACCTAATTGAGGCATTAGAATTATTTTTTGAGACAGCAGATCCTTCTGAAATTCAGCAAAGGTTGCACACAGAAGTTTTTGTTACACGCCTAGAGGTAAATATTGGGTAAACTGCGTGTTCTTTCTGCTAGAGAAGTCTGCCGCATTCTGGAAGAGAACGGCTTTGTACAAGTGCGCCAGCGTGGTAGTCACATTATGATGCAGATGCAAACCGAAGACTCAACAATTACTGTTCCTATCCCTAATTACGAAGAGTTACGCATTGGTACTTTACGATCTATCATTCGTCAGTCAGGATTACCTCGTGTTTTATTTGAAGTTACTTAAACCGAAAAAGCCTTTTTAGCTTTATACTGAACTTGCGTAGGCGTAGCCCGTCGTAGACATCGCATCCCTAAAACACCCGCTCAAAAGGCTTTTTCCGATAACGCCGATAAATATCAAAATCACTGTCTAAGGTGGCGATCGCAGCAATATCCAAGCGTTCCGAAATAACAATCAAGGATAAATCTGCAAAATCCCCTGGTAAATCTCTGTACTGAGTATTCAACTTAGCAATGCGCGAAAAATCTTGCGGTAATATTTGCTCACACTCATAGAGTTGTTTAGCAACATCTAGAAGAAACTCGTTTTGTGTACGCCAATCAAAGTTCAGCAACCACACCACTTCTGCAATACAAATGGGCGTAGTTACTAGCCTAGAAGTACAGTTCTCAAAAAAACGACGCACCTGTTGGTGATGCTGATCTTTAGCGCTGTAGTACGCAAATAAAAACCCGCTATCCGCGAGTATAAGCGGATAATACGTCATGGGTGACGCTTATTGAGATATTGAGCGATCGCTTTTTTACGGTTTGAGCGTTCCGATAAATCCGTTGGTGCATCTTGTAGCAGATGTTCAGGGTGTCCACCCCGCCTCTCAATCAAAGTTTTACCCGCTTGTAAGGTTAGCCAGCGTTCAGCAATCAAGCGTCGGATCAACTCACTCTTGTCAGTTTGCTCGTGAGCTAAGATATCGGCTAACTGACGTTCTGTTTCTTCGTCCAGCCTGACACTGAGCATAACTTTTATCGTTCTTGCAATACGCGTATGACAAGTATAACGCGGATTAGTTAATTTTTTTTGAATTTCGCACCAGATCAAACCAAAATACAAAAATCTCACGCCCAAACACCAAAACACAACTCTGCGTCTTTGCGCCTCTGCGTGAGATTTCTTAAATACTTACTCAATCGCACACCTTACTTTAACCATCGCGCCGCATCTTTGGCATGATAAGTCAAAATCAAATCTGCACCAGCGCGTTTAAACCCAGTTAAAGTTTCCATAACCACCCGCTCTTCATCAATCCAACCATTGAGAGCCGCAGCTTTCACCATCGCATACTCACCAGAAACATTGTAAGCTGCAACTGGTAAGTTACTCGCTTCCTTCACCCGCCAAATAATATCCATGTATGCCAAGGCTGGCTTAACCATGAGCATATCAGCACCTTCAGCGATATCTAATTCAATCTCTTTAATCGCTTCGCGGGCGTTACCTGGGTCCATTTGGTAAGTTCTTCTGTCGCCAAATTGTGGTGTCGAGTCTGCTGCATCCCGAAATGGGCCATAGTAACCCGAAGCATACTTAGCAGCATAAGATAAAATCGGCGTATCTTGAAATCCTGCTTCATCCAAACCCACGCGAATTGCCTGTACAAACCCATCCATCATTCCCGAAGGCGCGATGATATCGGCACCAGCTTTCGCTTGAGAAACCGCTGTTTTCTTCAACAATTCCAGAGTTGGGTCATTTAAAACTCGTCCTGTTAAATCACCAACTTGCAGATAACCACAATGACCGTGGCTAGTATACTCACACAAACAAGTATCGGCAATTACAATCAAATCTGGTACTGCTGCTTTTACCGCCGTCGCCGCTTTTTGGACGATACCGCAATCATGCCAAGCGCCAGTGGCATCCACATCTTTATCAGCCGGAATCCCAAATAGAATAATCGAAGGAATTCCTAAGTCGTAAACTTCTTTTGCTTCTTCAACTATTTTATCTACCGAAAGTTGGTAGACTCCGGGCATCGATTTCACCTCATTAGCGATTCCCTCACCCGGTACAGCAAATAGTGGGTAAATTAAATCGTTTGTTGTCAAAACAGTTTCACGAACCATCCGGCGCAGTTGGGGATGAGTACGCAGGCGACGAGGGCGATGTGTAGGAAACATAAAATTTTATGAAGAAAAACAACGCAGATAGACACAAAACAAAGCGTCACAAATGCAGGCTAAAATTTTCCTGCCGTCAGACAGACTACAAACAGTGCTTAACTGTCCTTTGCCCTACTCTTAATCAAGTTGTGGGGCAATTTTGTATTCTACAGCTTGGTTGCACCTATCCGACGGACTGGAAAAAAAACAACATTATGAAGAAATTCAAAATGATCAGATTGTCTGTTGGCAAAATTGTGGGGAATTGAGGGTTGAAATTTAAACGCAAAGTTGCGCAGAGGAAAACGCAGAGGCACGCAGAGAATTCGCTACGAATTAATTAAATTTTGTAATTGGTAACAAATCATTGACAATGCCCAATGCCCATAATCTATGCTAAAAAACTCGGAAAATATAGGGATAACGGAAGGGTATATCAGGATTGCTGAAAACTCCAGTGAGCGCCCAAATTGTTAATCCCCAGTGTAATAGATATCCCAGACCAGCTAGTGGCCCCAGCAATAATAGAGGTAATACTAACCAACCGAATAGAAAAAATAACACTCCCAGAATTGCACCATAAAACCAGACATTAAAGTGGAAATTGATCGATTCTTTGGCGTTTTCTTTAACAACAGGATCGTCAGATACAAGCAGTATGGCGATAGGTATGCCTACAGATACCAATGTTGTGCTGAAAAAAATCGCTCCATGAGACAAGGCAGATAGAAGCTTTCGCTTGTCTGTGTCGTACATTGCTTTCTCCTATTTAGTCAGATTGTTGGTTATACTACGACCCTATCATGAGCATCGTTGTCTTAAGATTAAAAGACTTACCAGAGTCAAAAAAAATTAAGCTAGCTAACAAACAAATACATTTATGTCTACTGAACTTCAGTCTGAACTTATTCAAGCAGTTGAACTTCGCCGCAACTTTGCGATTATATCTCACCCCGATGCGGGTAAAACTACACTAACTGAAAAGCTACTCCTGTACGGGGGTGCAATTCACGAAGCTGGGGCGGTTAAGGCGCGACGGGCACAGCGTAAGGCAACCTCTGACTGGATGGCGATGGAGCAACAACGGGGTATTTCCATTACCTCTACAGTGTTGCAATTTGAATACCGGAACTGTCAAATCAATTTATTAGACACTCCCGGACACCAAGATTTCAGTGAAGATACTTATCGTACCCTCGCCGCTGCCGATAATGCAGTAATGTTAATTGATGCGGCAAAAGGTTTGGAACCGCAAACCCGCAAATTGTTTGAAGTGTGTAAGTTGCGGGGTATCCCGATCTTTACATTTATCAACAAGCTCGATCGCCCAGGAAGAGAACCTCTGGAACTTTTGGATGAAATTGAGCAAGAATTGGGATTGCAAACCTATGCAGTCAACTGGCCGATTGGCATGGGCGATCGCTTTAAAGGTGTTTTTGATCGGCACAAACAACAAATACACCTCTTTGAACGCAGCGCCCACGGTAGCCGAGAAGCCCGTGATACGATAGTGGAGTTAGGCGATCCGAGAATAGAAGAACAGCTAGAACAAAGCCTGTACTACCAACTGAAAAACGATCTAGAACTCTTAGAAGGAGTTGGGCCAGAGTTAGATTTGCAGCTAGTACACGAAGGCAAAATGACGCCTGTGTTCTTTGGTAGCGCCATGACTAACTTCGGGGTCGAGTTATTCCTCAAGTATTTCCTCGACTATGCCCTCAAACCCGGTTCTCATATCAGTAGTGTTGGTGAAGTTCCCCCTACATACCCGGAGTTTTCGGGGTTTGTCTTCAAACTGCAAGCGAATATGGACCCGAAACACCGCGATCGCGTCGCATTTATCCGGGTTTGCACTGGTAAGTTTGAAAAAGATATGATGGTGAATCACGCTCGCATTGGTAAACTCATCCGTCTATCTCGCCCGCAAAAACTCTTTGCTCAAGAGCGAGAATCGATTGATGTGGCTTATCCTGGCGATGTGATCGGTTTGAATAATCCCGGTGTTTTTGCGATCGGGGATACAATTTACACGGGACAAAAGCTCGAATATGAGGGGATTCCGTATTTCTCGCCGGAACTGTTTGCATCTCTGAGGAATCCCAACCCCTCAAAGTCTAAACAATTCCAAAAAGGCGTTGCGGAATTGCGAGAAGAAGGTGCTGTGCAAATTATGTATTCAATTGATGAAGCCAAGCGCGATCCAATTTTGGCGGCGGTGGGTCAGTTGCAATTCGAAGTAGTACAGTTTCGCTTACAAAATGAGTATGGTGTAGAAACCATATTAGATTTATTGCCCTACAGTGTCGCCCGTTGGGTTGAGGGTGGTTGGGAAGCATTAGAAAAGGTGGGACGAATATTCAATACCACTACAGTTAAAGACAGTATGGGACGGCCAGTGTTGCTATTCCGCAATGAGTGGAATTGTCAACAGTTACTGGGCGACCATCCAGAGTTAAAATTAAGCGCGATCGCTCCAGTATTTTCTAGTCAACAACCAGTGGAGGAGTGAAGAAAGAAGAATACAGAATTCAGAATCCAGAATTCAGATGAAGGCTCAACTGAATTCTGACGACTGACTCCTGAATTCAACCTTTATCGTTCACTTGACAAACAAAACTTGAGCGCGGTTGATTTCCACGGCATCCGAGGTTCGCGCTTTTGCACAAACGTGGATCATTTAGAAGAGATTGGAGTGCCAGAATTTGTATGCCTTCACATGCCAAACCGTCTTTGGAGGCTGGTTTAGTTGCCCTCAAGCAGGGAAATTACCAAACAGCGATTGCCCAACTAGAACCTATTGCTAGCAGCCAAAATAATGGGACTGCTAGCTTGCAAGCCAAGGTTGGTTTAGTGATGGCTTATGCTCGCACTGGCGAAGTTGCCAATGCGATCGCTATTTCCCAGAATCTCATTGAGAGTAACAATCCGCAAGTTCAAGAGTGGGCAACACGCGCTCTCGAACACCTGACAAAACGTAAAAAATCCGATCGAGAATCAAAAAAAGTCGAAACTGGATTTATTCCCTTTGAGAATTCAACGCCAGATTCAACACCAGATTCAACCCCCATTACTCCCCCGGAAACTCCTACATCAGAGGAAAAGCCTAACGACGATCGAGTAATAGAAACCAAAAGCGACGACATCCCGCCGATGGTGCCACTAGCTAGACTCAAAGCTACATTAGCGACACCGCCACCACCACCGGCTACACCCCTAAGCGGCTTCATGGGTTCCGTTACCCGCACCCAAGCCAAACTATTCGGCGTTATTTATTGGCGACAAGCACAACGCGCCAGAGCATGGCAACCACTACGTAAACCAAAATTAATTCCCTTACGGCTACTGTCGGCAGGAACATTCATCGCCCTGTTTTGGGTAATACGAGAAATCCTCAAGTTAGCACTAGGATTCATCAATCAGACTTTAGTCAAACTACCTTATCTGGAGCCGATACAGGTTTTATACCACGATCCTACTCAACTGTTGCTGATCGCATTGGTGATTTTAATGGGAGTATCACCTTGGTTGCTGGATCTGCTACTGGCGAACTTGTATGGTCAGCGAGAATTTCCGAAAGATGTATTGAATACCCATAGCCGCGAAGCCGTTCGGGTGCTACAACGTTGTTCCCAACAGCGGCACTGGCCGTTACCCAAACTGCGGATTTTACCAACGGCTGCACCAATTATTTTGACTTATGGTAGTTTACCACGTAATGCCAGGATTGTTGTGAGTCAAGGGCTATTAGAGCAGCTGGCAGATGATGAAATCGCCATTATTTACGCGACGCAGCTAGGGCATATTGCTCACTGGGATTTTGCTGTAATGTCTTTGTTGCTGCTGGTGACACTACCAACTTATAAGCTATATCAGCAAGTGTCGGAGTTGGGAGACAAAATATCAGCGAAAATTTGGCGTTGGCCAGTGACAATTCTGGCGAGTCTAATTTATGGAATTTGGTGTTTGCTGACTGGAACTGCATTGTGGTTGTCGCGGTTGCGGCTTTATTATAGCGATCGCGTCGCCGCTGAAATTACTGGTAATCCCAATGCCCTGATTCGCGCTTTACTCAAAATCGCCATTGGCATTGCAGCTGATATCCAAAAACAAGAACACACCAGTTGGCAACTAGAAAGCTTAAATCTTTTAACACCAGTCAGCTACCAACAGAGTTTATCTTTGGGTACTATTGCCAGTAATTTATCTTTTGAATCCTTTTTGAAGTGGGATACTGCCAATCCCTATCGCCGATGGTTTACGATTAATAATAGCCATCCTTTAATGGGCGATCGCATCGAACGCCTCTGCCAAATAGCTCGTCACTGGCATCTAGACACCGAACTACATTTTGCTAGCGTTCCATCAAAGGTTAAGCGTCAGTCTTTTCTATTACAAGTCGCTCCCTGGTTGGGAATTCCTCTAGGGGTTCTGTTTGCAGCTTTCGTCTGGCTAACCTGGCAACTAGCATTCACACTCAAGTTTTTAAATCTAAAGTGGATATATGAAGATTGGTCTTTCATTACAGGCTGCCTTCTGATTGGCTTTAGCATCGGTACTGTGATGCGGATTAATTCTTTCTTCCCCGATATTAAACCTGCCACCGTACAAACTGACGACAGCTTACCCAACCTGTTAGCTGACCCTTCTGCCTTACCTATTGATAGCGTCAGCGTGCGTCTAGTGGGCAAATTATTAGGTCGTCAAGGTACTAGTAACACCCTAGCGCAAGATTTAATCTTGCAATCCAGCGCGGGTTTGGTGAAATTACACCACATTTCTTGGCTAGGACAGTCAGTCAATCACCAGGATCTAATCGGGCGGCAAATTATCGTCACAGGTTGGTTCCGGCGAGGAGCAACACCTTGGATCGATATCCAAACCCTAGAAACTCAAAGTGGTAAAACCATTCATAGCCCTCATCCCATTTGGTCTACTTTTTTAGCTGTTGCAGCACAGGCTTGGGGCGCATACGTCTTTCTCACTGGTTAGTCATTAGTCATTGGTCATTAGTCATTGACAAAGAACAAATTGGAATGTAAATAAAAGTTGCAGGCTTTCTTAACAAGTGTTACATTTATTTACACAAACAAGAGCAACTGACATAACTCAGCATCACCGCTTAGTTGTGAACTTAGGTGCTTTTTCCCCGCTCTATACCTTTTTATCCTCCCAACACAGCAGCAAATTAACCAGCCACTGGCTGGTTTTTGTTTCAAAATATGCTCACTTGAATAAAAAAATGTGTTTTATGTTACGATGCAGTAATACTAAAGTCGAAAATGTGTGCGCTAAACTAGCTACGTAGAAAATACCGTGGTAATGTAAGGAATGGTATTTGATTCTGCGAAAAAGGGCATAAAAGGAAGCGTGTACTTTAGCAGGCAATAGGCTATTAAATTTACAATTCTTAGAATTAAGGTGTTATTAGCTCACCATAGTGTGAGCCTTTGGATTAAACAAGCTTGATCCCGACGAAAAACTGTATTGTTGTATAGGTTGACAGTTTCGAGCAAAAAAATTGGTTTATGGCAGTCTTGGTCAATAGCATTTATTTAAAAGCCAAAGCTAAGTGATTGTTTTCTTGCCTTGCCATGTTCATTCAACTCTGGAGGTATAGTTCATGTCCGTTCGCCTATATATAGGTAATTTGCCTAAAGATGAAATAGATCGTCAAGATCTGCAAGCCGTTTTTGCAGCAGAAGGTGATGCTGTAACTACTAAATTAATTAAAGACCGCAAAACTGGCAAATGCCGTGGTTTTGGTTTTCTTACAGTCAACAATGACGAACAAGCTGACGAAATTATTGAAAAGTATAATGGTCAGATGTTCAAAGACACTCCCATTAAGCTAGAGAAGGCATTACCTCGGACAAAGGGTGAAGAGGGCGACGAGCAAGCTCCTAAACCAGTTACTCTTGCTAGTACTAGTAATAGTACGCCGACTCCTACGCCCAACAGAGAAGGTAGCCGTCGTGAGAAAAGCTCTAAGAAGCCTCGTCGTGGCGGCGGTGGCGGCGGTTCTCGCGAAAGCAGCACTACAACCACCGATTCAGACGCTATTCGTCCAGATCCTCGTTGGGCTTCGGAATTAGAAAAGCTGAAGCAGATGCTAGCTGCACAAACTACGAATTAATCCTTAAGGGAGAGAAGTTAAAAATTAAAAATCAGAATTTTTTTTGATTTTTAATTTTTAATTGTTGATAATTATCTAGCTGCTTAGTTTAATTAACTTGCAGCTAATTTTGTAAGTACGTAGACGCAGCCAGCCGTAGGCATCGAATTGTCGAATCGTGGAGAATTGAGGGTTCAAATTTAAACGCAGAGGAACGCATTCGCAAAGCGTTTCGTAGAGAAGGTAAGCGCAGAGGCACGCAGAGAATATGCTACAAAATAATAAAAATTTTACTTAGAATAAAATTAAGTTTTTGTGATTAGACGCATTAAAAAACCTGGACGATGGGGATGCGATGCCTGCTGCGGGCTGCGCCTACGCAGTCATTATCTTGATTTGATAAATTAGAGTCAGTAATGGCAAGCTTGATAATGCCAAGAGAACCGGAGGCGCGATCGCTCTAAAGATAATCTACACTCAAGGAGATACCGATCGTTTTCAGCTTCTGTTATGTCCTCAACTCTAGATTCTTTGCCATCTGCGCTCGCTAAAATTGTCCAGCGCTTTCAACGCGCTTCCGAACCGAAGCGGCGCTACGAACAGCTAATCTGGTATGCTCAGAAGCTAAATGAGTTCCCAGAAGCTGATAAATTACCCGAAAATAAAGTTCCTGGTTGCGTGTCTCAAGTTTTTATCACAGCAGCCTTGGATGACGGTAAGGTTGTATTTCAGGGCGATTCCGATTCCCAGTTAACCAAAGGATTAGTAGGGCTTCTGGTTGAAGGATTACATGGACTAACGCCAAGTGAGATTGTCCAACTTACTCCAGATTTTATTCAAGAAACAGGTTTAAACGTTAGTCTGACACCTTCCCGTGCTAATGGTTTTTACAACATTTTTAAAACCATGCAAAAAAAAGCATTGGAATGTAAGTTAGATTTGCCTAGCTAAACTTGGTTATTGGTTATTAGTCATTAGTCATTGGTCATTGGTCATTGGTCATTTGCAAAGGACAAAGGACAAATGACAAATAAGGTACAACTACCAAAATTTAGTGTCATGTCAACCAATGTATTATCTACCTCTGCTGCTATTGGTTTTGGTGGAGTGGTTCAAGAATATCTCTGGAACTGGGAAAATCAGGAATTGCGCGTTGTTTATGAAACCCTTGGTAAAGGTTCACCGCTATTGCTGCTACCATCTTTCAGCAGTGTTTCAACGCGTTTGGAAGTCGGCGAACTTGCCAAGTTATTAGCTCCCTATTTTCAAGTTGTGGCCATAGACTGGCCAGGTTTTGGTGAATCTTCTCGCCCTAGTTTGAATTACCGACCAGAAATATATCAGCAATTTTTGGAAGATTTTGTCAAAGCTGTTTTTAATACTTGCATTACTGTAGTGGCGGCTGGTCATGCTGCTAGTTACGTTTTACAATTAGCTGTCAAACAACCTGCTACTTTCTCACGAATTTTGTTGTTAGCTCCTACTTGGCGTGGGCCTTTGCCGACAATGGGCGCAAGTCAGCAAATAGCTGGCTTTGTGAGAGAATTGGTGCGATCGCCTATACTTGGTCAAGCTCTCTACAAACTCAACACTACCCCATCCTTCTTAAGTTTGATGTATCGCCGTCATGTCTTTACTGACGCGGCTAAAATTACACCCAGTTTCATCGAGAAGAAATGGCACACAACTCAACAACCAGGAGCGCGATTTGCATCTGCTGCCTTTGTAACTGGTAATCTCGATGCTGTACACGAACAATCGGATTTTCTGGGACTTGTGCAGTCTTTAAACGTACCGCTCATGGTAGTAATTGGAGAATCCAGCCCCCCCAAATCACGAGAAGAAATGAACGCTTTGGCAGCATTACCAGGAGTGAGAAGCTTTGTCATACCTGGTTCTCTGGGGCTGCATGAAGAATACCCAACAGTTGTTTTAGAAGCAGTTCAAGATTTTTTGTTCTCTCCAGAAAATTAAATCTTTAGATTGCACCTTGGTGCGAGACTAGGATTATAGAACTAGCCCTTTCAAGATGGGTAAAAATATTGGTCAATAAATTCTTTTAAACCGCAGAGGCGCAGAGGACACAGAGAGAGAAGCAAATGCAGTTCTGGCACTTTTTCTCTCTGCGCTCTCTGCGCCTCTGCGGTAGCCTGCGGCAAGCCGCTTTGCGTCTACGTTAAAAAAATGACTTTGATAAAGAGTGCTAACTTTAAGCCAACCGCATTGGCCGCACTGTGGGTCGGCTTGTATGCAATATTCCTACTAGCTACCCCAACTTGTGAATATTTATAACTTATTACAGATGCATAAAAATAAAATGTTTTGTGACTAAATTATATGATGATTTTGCTGAAACTCAAAATCACAGCAAGTTCGCACAAAAATATAAAAAGATTTATCATGGGCGATAATGATTATCCATAAGGTGAGATAAGAGGAATTTAGAGTATGGTGGCTGACGTAATCAACAATTCAGTTCCCGTTACTGTTCTTACAGGCTATTTGGGAGCAGGTAAAACGACTCTACTCAATCACATCCTCACCTACGAACACGGCAAAAAAGTTGCTGTGATTGTCAATGAATTTGGGGAAGTGGGTATTGATAATCAATTGATTATCGATGCAGATGAAGAAATATTTGAAATGAACAATGGCTGTATCTGTTGTACGGTGCGCGGCGATTTAATTCGCATCATTGGCAATTTGATGAAGCGGCGCGATAAATTTGATCATTTAGTAATTGAAACGACTGGATTAGCCGATCCAGCACCAGTGATTCAGACATTTTTTGTTGATGAAGATTTACAAAGTCAACTGTCTCTAGATGCGGTAGTGACAGTTGTAGATGCCAAGCATATTTGGCAGCACTGGGATGCCGACGAAGCACAAGAACAGATTGCTTTTGCCGATGTAATTTTACTTAATAAAACAGATTTGGTAGCACCAGAAGAGTTAGATGAATTAGAAAAACGGATTCGGGCGATGAATGCGATCGCAAAAATCTACCGTACCCAAAATTCTGAACTAGGAATGGATGCTTTATTAGGTGTCAAAGCTTTTGATTTAGATCGGGCATTAGAAATTGATCCAGATTTCTTAGGCGAAGATGCCCATGTACACGATGAAACTGTTTTCTCTGTGGCTTTAGTAGAAGCGGGTGCTGTCGATGGAGAAAAATTAAACACTTGGCTTTCGGAGTTACTGCGTACCCAAGGGCCAGATATTTTTCGGATGAAAGGTATTTTAAATATTGCAGGAGAAGATAATCGATTTGTATTCCAAGGAGTACACATGATCTTTGATGGCAAACCCGATCGCCCCTGGAAACCAAGCGAAACCCCCAAAAACGAACTAGTTTTTATCGGTCGCAACCTTGATGCAGCCCAACTCAAGCAAGACTTTCTTGCCTGTCTTGCTTAAAAGGGGATTGGGGACTGGGGATTGGGTATTGGGTATTGGGAAGAATTTAGTCCTTAGTTCCCAGTCCCCAGTCCCTAATCCCTAGTCCCCAGTACCCATTACCCAATAACTATGAACTCCACAACCAAATCTAAGGAATTTGAACAACACTATTCCGGGACACTTTCAGATTATGTAACTGCGATCGCTTGGTCGCCACAAGGTAAAACTTTAGCAGCAACTTCTGCCGCTGGGGAAGTAGTTCTGTGGAATGATGGTGAACTCACCAACTTACAAACTGGTAATGGTAAATCAGTAGACTGTCTTGCCTTTTCACCAGATGGCAAATTTTTAGCCGTTGGTGGACAAGATGGACAAGTAAAAATTTGGCGCAATACTGAATTAATCGCCACGCTGGAAAATGCCCCCGCTTGGGTTGACAAGCTAGCTTGGAATTACACCAGTAACCAACTGGCTTTTAGTTTGGGGCGTTACGTGCAAGTCTGGGATGCAGATACTTGTGAAATTGTCGTAACGCTGAATTTCGACAACTCTTCAGTATTGGGTATAGATTGGCGCATTGATGGACAATACTTAGCCATTAGTGGTTATAAGGGAGTCAAAATTTGGCATAGTCAAAACTGGGACGAAGAACCATACAGCTTAGATATGACTACTGTCAGTTTAGCGATGGCTTGGTCGCCCGATGGCAAATTCCTGGCTTCTGGCAACATGGATCGCAGTGTTACCGTTTTAGAATGGAACAACCCCGACCCTTGGGTGATGCGCGGCTTCCCTGGTAAAATTCGCCAATTGGCATGGTCAGAAGCTATGACCAAAGTAGGTGCGCCAATACTCGCATCTTCTAGCGTTGAAGGTATTGTAGTGTGGGAAAAGCTAGAGGATGATACTTTAGGTTGGGAAGCGCGAGTATTAACCAATCATGTGGGTACGATCAATGCGATCGCCTTTGCACCTAAAAGCTTCCTTCTCGCTTCTGCTGCTGCTGACGGCTGGTTATGTTTGTGGAACAAAGCCAAGGAAGTATCCCAAATTATCACAGGTGTCTCAGCAGGATTTTCTACCCTAGCTTGGCATCCCCAAGGTAAGCTACTGGCCGCAGGGGGTGAACAGGGCGAATTACTTATATGGTCAAAGGTTTTGCGGGGTCAAGGATTCGGGCGTAGTTAAGCAGTAGTTGGTAATTAAAATTGAAGCTGGGCAATTTATTAGCTATGCTGTATCAGCAAAGCTATCTTTGTGTAAATTATGAACATAGTCAAACTGATTTTACTTGCCTGTCCCGCATTTCTGGTATCCATGCTGCTGATAGTCAATCCAGCAAACGCATCCAGCCTGAAATCTTTATACGCTACCCAAATTATGACGGTAGTATCTACACAACAAATTTCTGATCTGGCAACACCAAACTTGATTCAAACATCTAATCCGATAATTGATCGAGTTGGTTGCAATTGTGCCAACTGTGTTCAGTCTAAATTTCAGTCGCTACAAGGCAAGCTGCCATCAGTCGGTTTTTAATAAAGTTAGGAGTTATGAATATTGTAGGGGCACAGGATTGCTCATTGGTGTCAACTTAACGTGAAAGCAAGTCTAGAACTAGCTTTTAGATTGCCTCGTTCCCAGTCTCCGACTGGGAATGCTCGTCTTTGAGCCTCCGCCTCTCTTCCTGGCGGCAGAGCCGCTTTTGAGTTGCATTTCCAGCCAGAGGCTAGAAACGAGGTTTTAAAGGAGTTTCAGCTTAAGTTGACACCAATGAGCAATCCTGTGCCTTTATTAATTTTATAAGCTTTTTGTACGTAACTATTGCACTGGTTGCAGCATAATTATTGATGATATTCGCTAAAAGTCACGCCTGAAAAACGAAGTAGGAAAGTTGTTAAGTGAATCCCTGGATACTGAGAAAGCTGCTGGTAAAGTAGTAAGGTTGGTGCAATCGCCATCTGCATCCAAGCTGTTAAGCTCTTGTTAAAAGAGCTAGTCCGGGGATTAGAAAACTTGCTAGAGTGAACAGAGTTAGCCTTAATGTCTAATCGCCAAAACCTATACATCTCATGGATTTTGCTAATATTGCATCCCAGCTAAACGCTGGAACGATTTTACCAGAGGGGATTGTTATTCTCACCCTCTTGGGGGTTTTGATTGTTGATTTGATTTTGGGGCGTACATCCGCACGCTGGATTGGATATCTGGCGATCGCAGGTTTATTTGCTTCGATTATCGCCCTATACTTTCAATGGGACTCTCCTAATCCCATCGGTTTTACCGGTAGTTTTAACAGTGACGACCTGAGTATTGTCTTTCGCGGGATTATTGCCTTGTCTGCGATCGCCACTATACTGATGTCAATTCGCTACGTTGAGCAGAGCGGCACTGCTTTGGCAGAATTCATCGCTATTTTGCTGAGTGCTACTTTAGGAGGGATGTTTTTATCCGGGGCTAGTGAGTTAGTGATGATTTTCATCTCATTAGAAACCCTGAGTATCTCCTCTTACTTATTGACAGGTTATACCAAGCGTGACCCCCGCTCCAACGAAGCGGCGCTGAAATACTTGTTAATTGGAGCTTCCAGTACAGCAATATTTTTGTACGGTGTATCCCTGCTGTATGGACTATCTGGAGGACAAACTGAACTTAGTGCGATCGCAAATGGCATTGCCACAGCGAAAGTCGGACAATCTTTAGGTTTAGTGATTGCCCTAGTTTTTGCGATCGCCGGGATTGGCTTCAAAATCTCTGCTGCACCCTTCCACCAGTGGACACCAGACGTTTACGAAGGCGCTCCCACCCCAGTCATCGCCTTTTTATCTGTCGGTTCCAAAGCAGCTGGGTTTGCCCTAGCCATCCGCTTGCTGACAACAGCCTTCCCACTTGTTGCTGACGAGTGGAGGTTTGTCTTCACAGCTCTAGCCGTTCTCAGCATGATCTTGGGTAACGTAGTCGCCCTAGCTCAAACCAGCATGAAACGGATGCTAGCTTATTCATCCATTGCCCAAGCTGGGTTTGTGATGATTGGCTTGATTGCTGGTACACAGGCAGGATATGCCAGTATGATATTTTACCTACTGGTTTACTTATTCATGAACCTGTGTGGTTTTACCTGCATCATTCTGTTCTCACTACGCACGGGAACCGACCAGATTGCCGAATACTCTGGTTTATATCAAAAAGACCCACTCCTAACACTGGCGTTGAGTATCTCCCTGCTTTCCTTGGGTGGTATTCCACCATTGGCTGGGTTTTTCGGCAAGATTTACTTATTCTGGGCTGGTTGGCAAGCAGGACTTTATTGGTTAGTTTTGTTGGGCTTAGTTACCAGCGTCGTCTCCATCTACTACTACATTCGCGTAGTTAAGATGATGGTAGTCAAAGAACCCCATGAAATGTCCGACGCGGTGAAGAATTATCCACAAGTGCGTTGGGATTTGCCTGGGCTAAGACCTTTGCAGGTTGGGTTGGTAGTAACATTAATTGCCACTACCGTAGCAGGGATTTTGTCAAATCCACTGTTTACATTGGCTAACAATTCCGTTTCCCATACCCCATTTTTGCAAGCAACAATCAACAGTAATGTAAAAGCACAAAATCTCCTGCTTTTACCAAAATCAGATTCGGTTAGTCAGTCTGAATCCTCAGTTGATTCTACTGCCAAGATATAACAGAGTCTCAACCATACTTTGTCCTCAAAGACAAAGCCTGTTTGCTAATTAGCAGACAGGCTTTGTCATATCTTTTAAGTTAAATTTTATTATACTGAGTTAATAGGTATCTTAATTACAAATTCTGCACCTTTTCCTGGAACAGAAAAACAATTAAGTTGCCCGTTATGTTTTTCAACTATAATCTGATAACTTATATATAGCCCTAGTCCAGTACCTTTGCCCACAGTTTTAGTGGTGAAAAACGGATCGAATAGCTTTGAGCGAACTTGTTCATTTATCCCCAAACCATTATCGGCAATACTAACCGCTATCCATTTTTCATCGAGTAGCTCAGTTTTAATTTGAATTTGGGGATTATTATTTATCAGTTTTTGACTTTCAGTTTTTTGTGTATTTACTTCTGAATACTGACTGTTGAGTACCGATGCTTCCAATGCATCAATTGCATTCGCAATAATATTCATAAACACTTGATTGAGTTGACCAGGATAGCAAGTTACATTCGGCAGTTGACTATATTTTTTGATAACTTTGATTTCTGGGTACTCATGCCTAGCTTGCAGGCGATGCTCCAAAATCATTAAAGTACTATCAATTCCTTCATGAATATTGACTTGCTTAAGTTCTGCTTCATCCAGCCTGGAAAAATTACGTAGTGATTTAACAATTTCCTGAATGCGTTCTGCTCCCACTTGCATTGACTGGAAGAGTTTGGTTATATCTTGAATCAAAAAATCTAAATCTATTTCTTCTACTTGCTGTTGGATTTCTGGAGGAGTATTTGGAAAAGCTTGTTGATAAACTTCCACCAATTTCAGTAAATCCTGAGTGTATTTATGAGCGTGGTGAAGGTTCCCGTAAATAAAACTCACAGGGTTATTAATTTCATGAGCAATACCAGCGACCATCTGACCTAAACTAGACATTTTCTCAGCTTGGATAAGCTGAGTTTGGGTAAGCTGTAGTTCATTTAGTGTGTCTTGTAAAGCAGTTGTACGTTCCTCGACCCGAATTTCTAGCTCTTGATTCGCTTTCTTAAGCGCTTCCTCTGCTTGTTTTCGTCTCTGAACTTCTTTGGCTAACTCATCAATTTTTTCGTTCAACAGAACGAAATTACTACTGGCTAAAACTCTATTTTCCAAGCGTAAGAGAATTAAAGCTGAAGATTCAGGAGACCAAGGTTGAATAACTGCTCCTTGACTACGACATATTAAGGTTTGTCCATCATTCACTCGTAAAGTCAAAGAGCCAATCACCATTGCCCTACTACTTGAACAAGCTTGTAAATACTTTACAATATCGTTGCTAGACTCAGTTACGAGTTCAAAGAGCATTCTTCCCGGCAGTTCTTGACGGCGTAACCCCAGCATATCTGCTAATGGTTGATTCATCGCTAACAACTGACCCTCTCCACTTACCAGAAGTAAAGGTTCTGGTAAAACTCTGGCAAATTCAAGAAATTGTTCAGGAGTCATGGAGCTTCCACTTTCACGGTTTGACTCTACTTTACATATCTGCACTAAGCTTAATCCTGGAGTTATTTTGTTTGATGGTGAAGGATTTACACAGATTCTAGTCCCCTAAAGTATTCTCGACCTTCTGCATCTTCTGCCTCTTCTGTAAGTTTTAAGTAAACAATAACTTTACATCCAGAATAACCTTCTGCTATCGTCTCTTGCAATTCTACTTTCGCATATCCTAGATTATTGGCTGCGATCGTTCCAAAAACGTTTGAAGTCATCATGCACATGGCAGGGCGATTAAGTACTTTGTCGCCAAATGGGCAAACACGGTTGCCAAAGACAATTTTTTCATCATTCTGCTCAATGACATAAAAATCGCCCTGGATTCGTTTTTTTAAATCAATCAAGACATCAGCTACCTGCTTACGAGAAAGGTTAGAGATTTCCAGGGCAGATTTATAATCTTGGTTAATCTGCCTTCCCATCCTTTCACCAACAACGCTAATAAATCCCGAAGCTTCTTCTAAACCAACTACATCCTGTAAAGTACCAGATAATTCTCTGATTAGTGTACGTAAAAATATATCGCGTTCTAAAGAAAGATTAAGCGTAGCTATTGACTGCTTGGGTACATTGATCATAAATTTTGAGGATACAATCTAATAAGTACAGTTGTAAGTAGAGCGGTGTGAATAATTCAAGGTTTGTAGTGTTCGCGTTGGCGGAGCCTCTCGTAAAGAAGCGTCTCGCAGAGAGGGCTGCGTGAACACTACGAACTAATCTCAATATTTTTTACATTACTTAATCTAGTTTGATTTATTCTCACCGACTTACTTAGAGTTCCCCAAAATGTCTCTAAAGTAACTACTTAATATTTTTATTCTGAAAATTTAATGTTTCTTTTGGTTCTAATGAAAAATAATCTCCATAACAAATTCTGAGCCTTATCGTTGTGACAGTTTACGGTTTTGCATAATTTCTTCTAGGTTAAGTCCCCATTATCCTTTCTAACCCTCCTTAAAAAGTGGGGAATTAGATCGATTATTAAAAAGTTAGCTAGTAAAATATTAAGTGTTTTCCCCATGAGTAGTGGGCTTGGGTTGGGAGAATCTTCTGGGGCAAAATATTGTTAACACTAAAAATATTTTATTATCAACCCGCACAAAAATCTACTTGTTTGCAACCAGGATATAAATTTTTTATTTTTTATAAATAAAGTTTTGCTTTGAAAATTTAATTAATTATAAGGTAATAAGTCGAAAAATTCCATCACTGTAACTTGCTAAGCTGTTCCACATTTAAATTGCATAAATGGTAAAATAGATATATCCGTGTCTATAGCGTTATCATGCCTGCTAAAGGGTTTCTAGCTC
Source organism: Nostoc sp. 'Peltigera membranacea cyanobiont' 210A (assembly GCF_002246015.1). Classification (GTDB taxonomy): domain Bacteria; phylum Cyanobacteriota; class Cyanobacteriia; order Cyanobacteriales; family Nostocaceae; genus Nostoc. Next base: position 35,339 of record NZ_NOLJ01000004.1, on the reverse strand, counting down.
AATCTCAAAAAGACAATTTACAAAAAGCTTTAAAAGATAGCGATCGCTCTCAATTTATACAGAGAATATTGATGTTACTTCTGATGAATGATGGAAAAACTTATCAGGAGATAAGTGAATTTTTAGGCTGTTCATGTAGAAGTGTAGCATATTGGTGTGTTCATGGTGATCCAGACAATTTAGAAAGTCTAAAAGATGGCAGGAGAAAAGGAAATTACCAGAAAGCAACAAATGAATATATTGAATTATTAATGGAAGTTATTGACAAAGAACCAAGTGAATTAGGCTATGAATTTGGACGATGGACAACAGCAAGATTAGCTACATATTTAGACAAAAGAACTGATATTAAGTTAAGCGGAGAACAAGTCAGGAGAATATTAAAGCAAAAAAAGTATGCTTACCTTTGGGCAAAATACAGTCTAGAGGATAAGCAAGATCCGATAAAAAGAGAGGTCTTTAAAGAAAAACTGCTTGGATATCTAGAAGCTTCAAAGTCTTGCCCTGAAAGGTTACAAGTCTGGTTTTGGGATGAGAGTGGTTTTAGTCTCAGGGTAATTAGACGTAAAAATTGGAGCAAAAAAGGTTCGAGTAAAAAAGTAACAGGTCAGAGGAGTCGCGGGCGTGTAAATATAATGGGAGGAGTAAGATATCACGACAGCAAGAGAATGTGTTATTTCATTGAGAAAGGGAATGGTGAAATTTTTTATGCGCAGTTAAAAAAATTAAATGAATTTGTGAAAAAAGAATGGGTTTTAGCAGGAAATCTAGAATCTAATTTTTCCGAGAATGGCCCAGTAATTTTAATTATTCTGGATAACGCTAGTTACCATAAAAAGAAAGTAATTATAGAGGCAATTGAGAAAGAGTTGCCAAACATTCAACTATATTTTCTGCCGGCATATAGCCCAGATATGAATTTAGTAGAATTGGTATGGCATTCAGCTAAAGAATATGTAGCCCACAGGTTATTTAAATCAGTCGATGAACTAAAAAATTTACTTGATAAGCTGTTAAATCAAGGAGAATTAATTATTAAATGGGGAAGAAAAATTAAGAATAAGGGTAATATTACTATTGCAACTTAAATGTGGAATAGCTTATTATCTTGGATATTTTTTTAAATACTTTAAATAACTTACAGCGCTTTGCAACTAAATGAGGTACAGAACCAAGGATTCACAAATCAAATTATTCTTCTCCCTCCTGCCTCCTGCCTGGTTGTTGAGCGTAGTCGAAACACTGCCTCCTACCTCAAAACCAGTGACTTTGTGCCTCATGCAAAAGAAAACTGCTGTATATGTTTGATATTTTAATAAATAGGTATGTTGATGATAAATTCAGAACCTTTTCCTAACACAGAATTTACTTCTAGAGTTCCTTTATGTTTTTGGACAATTATTTGATAAGCAATTGATAACCCTAATCCTGTTCCTTTTCCCACAGATTTTGTTGTGAATAAATGATCGAATATTTTTTGCTGAACATCAGCCGATATTCCCACCCCATTATCTTGAATCCGAATCGAGACATGATTCTTATCTTCAGTGAGGGCAGTATGAATTGTAATTTGATTAGGATTTAGTTTAATATCATTAAAACTCAGGCCAGCATTAGATTCATCTAAAGCATCAATGGCATTTGCCAATAGATTCATAAATACCTGATTCAATTGTCCTGGAAAGCATTCTACTAGGGTAAATTCTTCGTGAGATTGAACTACTTGAATAGCAGGACGAGTCTTATTAGCTTGTAAACGGTGCTTGAGAATGAGGAGAGTACTGTTAATGCCTTCATGAATATTAAACAGAATTTTTTGTTCTATATCTGCTCTAGAGAAAATTCGCAGGCTGTCGCTAATCTTGGAAATACGATCTGTACCTTCTCTCATTGAGAAAATGAGTTTAGGTAGATCCTCGCGCACATATTCTAGGTCAATCATTTTGATTGTTTCTTGAATTTGCTGAGATGCTTTGGGATAGGTCTGCTGATAGAGGTCAATTAGATGTAATAAATTCTCAATATACTCTTTTGCTGGAGTCAGATTACCTGCAATAAACCCAACTGGGTTATTAATCTCATGAGCTACATCTGCTACCATACTTCCCAAAGTAGACATCTTATTCTCCATTATCTGAAGATTAAGCAGCATCATTTCTAGTTCATGGCTTCTTTCTTCTAATTTATTTTGATATTCCTTTAATTCATCAATTACTCTTCTGAGCAAATATTCTTTTTTTCGATTTGTTTCTTCAAGTTTTCTCCGGTCTGATTCAGAACGCTCTAATTTCTTTTGGATAATTCGATTGGCTTTTTTTAATTCCTTAATTTCTTGTTGATAATCTAATATTTCCATTAATTTTTACTGATTTCCCAAAATTAAAGTTACAAAAGTTTCATTGTGGAATTGCGTTTGGCTAATTCCATCTATAGGAGCAATTTCTCCATAAGAATAAAATCCACAGGCAGGTAAATAGTCAGTCAGACAAAGTTTTGTATTCTGATACTCTTCTTGTGCCCTAGTACCAAGTATTTGCCGACGAGCTACACATGAAAAAAATAAAACAGCACTTGGCTCTGTACCAGGATAATTATTTAAGGCATTCATAAATGATGCTTTGGAAGCTGCCAAAATATCTTCATAATCTGCTTCGGAAATTTGAATAATTGCTTGATTGGGAATATCTCCAAAAAAGGTTATGCTACTAGATTCTTGATTGTAAGCAATAGGTGCTCTTATATAAAAATTGTCTTCATTCTCATCAAACACTGCTAGTGGATATTCCATTGACGGTGGAAGCAAACCTAGATAATGATGATAAAAATCTAAAGCTGGTTTACCATCTATTTCATAGACTATGTTTTTATCTACCTTAGTCACTTTGCTTGTTTGACCAATGGGATGCCAACCACTTGCAACAGCGTGGGAAAACAATATTGTGCCGGAAAAAAGTAGAATTGGTACAGAATCACTTAATACTTCTGTTTGAAAAAATTGATACGTACTTTGATATCTTGATTGATCGCCTGCCAAACCACCGAATATTGGCACATATTGACCAAGAGCTAGCTTTAAGCCATTTAATATAGAGACACCACTAGTTGTGAGGCTCTCTGGATGAGTTAAGCATAGCTTTGGAGGTGCGGTACTTTTTGCTTTGGCTTGCTCCACAGCTTGTTTAGTTGCAGTAATTGGATCGTCTGAAACTTTACGTCCAACTCCTGCATGAATTTCAACTACGTCTGAGCAAAACAACATCAAAGTGATTGAGTCTTGCTGAAACTCTAAGACTGAAGAAATTTCTCCATCTGTTGTTCCACCAATCAACTCAATCCCCGGAAAAACCCGATCGATTTGCTGCAAAATGAGAGAATGATCAAAATCAATTGCAGCAAAAATAATCCCAGCTTTTGGTATGTCTCCTGCAAGAGAACTGGTACATTGCTGAAGAACTTCTTCAACTGCTGCTAGAGAATCTGGATCGTTACTGTGACCTACTACTGCCTTGAACATAAATTTATTTATTATGTTGGTAAACGGAACTTACTATAATTATTAAATGGGAAGTTTAATGATAAACTCTGAACCTTGCCCTATTGATGAGCTTACCTCTAGAGTTCCTCCATGTTTTTCGACAACAATTTGACTAGCAATTGATAACCCTAATCCTGTACCTTGACCCACAGGCTTGGTGGTGAATAAATAGTCAAAGATTTTTTGTTGGACATCAGCCGACATTCCTACGCCATTATCTTTAATCCTAATCAAGATATAATTTTTATCTTCAGTGAGAATAGTTTGAATCAGAATTTGATTAGGATTTGCTTCAATCTCCATATAGGTAAGTCCTACATTAGATTCCTCTAAAGCATCAATAGCATTAGCTAATAAATTCATAAATACCTGATTGAGTTGTCCGATAAAACATTCTAATTCTGGCAATACACCGTAATCTCTAATTACTTGAATATCGGGTCGATCTTCGGATGCTTTTAAACGGTGTTTGAGAATCATAATTGTACTGTCTATGCCATCATGAATATTGCAATACACTTTGCGATCGCTATCTGCTCGAGAAAAGGTTCTCAAGCTGGTACTAATGTTACGAATGCGCTGAACTCCCTCTTTCATTGAGGAAATTAAATTAGGTAGATCGGCAAGTATATACTTCAAATCTATCGCTGCAATTTCCTCTTGAATTTCTGGAACTGGATTAGGATAGTGCTGCTGATAGAGGTCAATAATCTTAATCATGTCTTGGAAATATACTGAAGCGTGTCCAAGATTGCCATGAATGAAACCAACTGGATTATTAATTTCATGAGCAACTCCTGCTACTAATTGACCAAGGGCAGACATTTTTTCTGTCTGTACAAGCTGAAGTTGAGACTCTTGTAAGTCTTTTAATGCCCTAGATAATGCTGATGTCCTTTCTAAAACTCGTTTTTCTAAAGTTTTTGTGAGATTTCGTAATTGAAGATGGGTTTTAATTCTAGCTAATAATTCTTCTTCATGAAAGGGTTTTGTGATGTAATCAACTGCTCCTATATTTAGACCCTTTACCTTACTAGGAGTATCCGAATTAGCTGTCATAAAAATTACGGGTATATCACAAGTAGCTGAATTTTCTTTCAGTCTTTTACAAGTTTCAAACCCATCTATTCCAGGCATCATCACATCTAATAGAATTAAGTCAGGAAGCTGGAATTCAAGCTGCTTAATTGCTCTTTTTCCATCATTTTCTGTGATAACTTTAAAGCCGACATTAGTTAATATATCAAAAACAATTTCTAAATTAGTAGTAGTATCATCTACAACTAAGATTAAACTATCTTCTGGGGTATAAAGTATTTTTACATCTGGTTGTTCATTCATATATTTAAATTAATTTTATTCATTGTTAGTTATTCCCTATTTGCCCTGCGATCGCCGCTAAGTCCCCTCTATTTTATTGGTAGACAGACTGCAAATTTATCGTCTGACAATCCTATAGTTCCCAAAAACTCTGATAACAGCAACATTTTCACGCTAAATTGCCTATAACTTTGGGTTGGGGCGATCGCTAATGGACATCAATCACCAATTTTAATTTTCACCAAAGTAGAAAATCCTCTTTTATGAAGGCGATCGCTCTGAAATTAGTTATTTTCACCCTTGTTTTATTAGAAAATTAACGCTAGCTAAGAATAATCTTCTTGATGCTCTAAGTTAATATTTTCAGTTAGTCAACAGTGTTTACCATGAGTATCCCTAAATGTAATTTTTTTTATAAAACTTTTATAAAAAAATATAGTCACAGATAATTACGGTTATTTATTTAAAAAAATATTGAACAATATTACTTAAGTTTGAAAACCTTCATCTAGATTTAGACACCACTACAGTGACGTAAATATAATTTACGCACTGTATAACATGTTGTGTTTTAGTAAGTTAAGTTTTTTCAAAAAATTGTCATAGGCTCTCCGTGAGTCTCTTGATTTTGTTCTCCTGTAATTAATGTTCGCTGCTTCTAACTAATATGTTTTTATGAAGGAACTACTTTCCTCTGATTTATATTGCCCATTTTCATCGCATATCAATAAGCATGTTGATGTTTTAGAAGAGTATGCTCTAGAATGGGTAACTCGTTTTAACCTACTGGCAAATGAATCAGTTGTGTTTTTCCACGACAATCTGGTAGCTAATCGACAACCCTAAACCCGTACCACTTCCTACTGATTTAGTGGTAAAAAACGGGTCAAATATTTTCTGCCGCACGGCTTTTGTCATGCCATAACCGTTATCAGTAATCCGAATTATCGCCGTATTAGAATCTGTTAGTTCAGTGAGTTATTGGGTTCTTTCCTGAACCTTTCTCTCTAGGGTATGGTTGTATTCCTCCAAGCTTTCTTTAGCTTGTGCCAAGTTTTTATAAAGAATAGCATTCTCTAAGGATATTGCTGCTTGAGTGGTAAGAAGTTTGAGGACTTCTATGCGATCGCGTGTAAATGCTCCTGTTGTCAGACGATTTTCTAGGTAAAGAATCCCAATCAATTTACCTTGATTTAGAAGAGGTATAGACAATAAGCTCTTAGGTTCTTCATTAGTTATATAACTATCACTTGCTAGAAAAGAAACAGCTATTGGATCATCAATAACCAAGATTTCTCTAGAGCGTTTAACATAGTTAATCAAAGTAATGGGAACATCGTAGCTTGATTCAAGGCAAGTTGATGGAAACTCAATGTAGTTTTGCTCGTGCCAACACTACTTCTACTAATTGCTCCATTTGCCTAAAGTCGCCAGCTAGATACGCCGCCTCTGCTCCTGTCTCATACAAAGCTAGGATTAGTTGATATTTAGTCTCCCAACTATCACTTGCCAGCAATTGGATGCCGATAGTTAAATACTTAACAGCAGCGGGATAAGCTGTTGATGCTAAAGCTTTTCGTCCAGCAATTAAATTCATCTGGGCCAGTTCATCTCGTTTAGCTTGAGGAGAGATGAATTCTACTGCGATATTAAACTGATTGACAAGCTCAAAAATCTTTTCTCCCTGTTCTGCAACAGGAATATTGTTCAATAACAGTAGCCCAATTTTTAAGTGAATTGGCTTTTTTTGTTCTTCAGGAATTAAAGAATAAGCGGCTTGCTGCACTCGGTCATGGACAAATTTATACTTAGGTAGCTGTAAATTAGAATTTGAAAATTGTGTAGATTCTATTCCATCAACAATGAATTCTTGATTAGTATTATCTTTTGAAAAAATGTTGTAATTTTCAGTCTGTGGTAAAACTAGCCCATCAAGTAATGCTTGCCACAAGTCTGATGCTGTATCTACTACATATTTTTCATTAACGATCGCCAGAGTTTTTAAGTCAAATTAATTCCCAATACAGGCAGCTAGTTTCAAAACTTTTTGGTTTGAAACAATAAATTGAAACGATTTTGGGCAGCGCTGCCAGATAGTTCAGTAATGCGATAACCAGGAAACGAATATAATGTATCCAATACTATTAACATTGCGGATTATGCTCATAATTATTGTTTCTATGGCTTATTATTCCCGCGCCAAGACTATCCTCATCATAAAATAGGATTTTTTGTTTAATTTGTATTAGAAAATATGTATTAGAAAATATGACTTTTAATATATTTTTTTACTAAATATCTGAATCTTGAATTGTAGCGTTTCCTCATTAAGTTAAGTACATATTAAAACCTCAACCAGAACCCCTCTCCGAACTTACGAAGAGGGAAGATAAAGCACAGCTTGACCTTAGCCCGGTAAAGCTGTACCTCACTAAATAATGATGATTTGTCAACATAAGTGTTTTTGAACTAACTATTTTTATCCGCTTTTAATCGGACACCAGGATATATGGTGTATTTTTGGCTGCGATAATAATAACGAGCACAAATACTACTTGATTTTTTGTTTAATAAAAGTCACAACCTGAGTTAGCTGTTTCTTCAAACCATCAATTTCTGCTTGCATTTTGACAATTTTCTCATTCAATGCATTAATTTCTGCCTCGGAGACTCCTCCACTACTGGGGGTTGTGGGGGTTGCGACGCTAGAGGTTGCAACGCTAGGGGCTACTACCGTACCATTGGCGACAGCAGAGGTTGATAACGTGCTGTTTTTTACGGAAACTCCTGCTCCTACTGCGACTAGTTCTGGGCGTGGCTGTTTCGCCTTAGCCATAGCTAACTTAATAGCGCCAATTAGTTGTTTCTGATCAAAAGGCTTGCCCAAAAATTCAAAATATTCAAATGGTTCTGTGATTTTCTCAGTCACCTCTTCCTTGCGACCAGACATGATCACTAAAGGAATTTTCCTTAACTCCGGATCGGCTTGGACTTTCTGGAAAACCTCCCAGCCACTCATTTTAGGCAACAGGAAATCCAGCATAATCAGGCTGAGTTTTTCCTGAAGGATGAAATTTAGTCCTTCCAAACCGTCTTTTGCTTCTAGTACCTCAAAATTGCCCGGAGGCAACATTTCTCGTACTTTTACCCTGACAACTGTAGTGTCATCGATAACTAAAATCTTGTTGCTTGCCACGACTGTTTGCTCTAACAGAAACTATAAGTGTAAATAGCGGTTTTGCCGATTGTCCTTGAGAATCCTCCCACTATATACATAATTTCTAGCAATTGGGGGATAGTATATTTCGGTATAAATGACATTGTTAGAGGTGTTTTGCAAAACTTTTGCTTGCGCTCTTTTAAATTTGTGTCATTGTGATATTTAATCAACAGACCACTACATCTATATCCGCATCTTGCTTGGATGTCTATGATTTCGTCACAACAAGCCGAACTAAAGTCTGAAATTAAGGCAATGCCTAGCTGGTTACGTCGCCCAATTGGTAAAGCCAGTGAAATCTCTACCGTACAACGCATTATTAAGCAGCGCCAAATTCACACGATTTGTGAAGAAGGACGCTGCCCTAACCGGGGGGAGTGCTATGCCCAAAAAACTGCAACTTTTTTGCTAATGGGGCCTACCTGCACACGCTCTTGTGCTTTCTGTCAAGTAGATAAAGGTCATGCACCAATGCCTCTTGATTTAGAGGAACCTGAAAAGGTTGCCCAGGCGGTGCAGCTTTTGGGATTGCGTTATGTGGTGCTGACTTCTGTAGCCCGTGATGACTTGCCCGATCAAGGTGCAGGGCATTTTGTAGAGACGATCGCGACTATCCGCCAATTGAACCCAGAGACTCAAATTGAAGTGCTAACCCCAGATTTTTGGGGTGGTGCTGGTGTTGGGGAGTCAGGTCAACGCCAGCGGATAGAGATGATTGTGAAAGCCAAACCAGCTTGTTTCAATCACAATATTGAGACAGTGCGGCGGTTAACTGGCCCAGTGCGCCGGGGAGCCAAATACGATCGCTCGCTCTTGGTGCTGGCTATGGTTAAAGAAATCGATTCGACAATTCCCACCAAATCAGGTTTGATGCTGGGACACGGAGAAACACTTGATGAAGTTCTTGAAGCAATGGCTGATTTAAAGGCTGTGGGATGCGATCGCTTGACTATTGGGCAGTATATGCGTCCTTCTTTAGAACATTTGCCAGTCCAAAAATATTGGACTCCAGAGGAATTCGATCGGCTTGGCAGATTAGCATGGGAAATGGGATTCAACCACGTTCGTTCTGGGCCTCTGGTTCGCAGTTCCTATCATGCTGGAGAGGAGGGAGTGGGGAGTGGGGAGTGGGGATGAAGCAGGGGAGCAGGGGGCAGGGGGCAAGGGGGAGAATAAAAAATTACCTCTTTTCCCTCTTCACCCTGCTCCCTGCCCCTCTGCCTCTTCTCAATTCCCAACTTCACACAAATATTCTTGAAGAATTTGAGTATTTGGTACGCCAGTTTGGTATTTCTTAAAAAGTCCTGACATTAGGAGAATCGCATTATGACTGCTAAAAGCAAAGATTTACCAGTTGCCGACAGTGGAGCTAAACCTCCCTACGCCTTTCGCACAGGCTGGGCACTGTTCTTATTAGCGATCAATTTCTTGGTAGCAGCCTACTATTTCCACATTATTGAATAATTAGAAGTGGAGTGGTGCTGCTCAAATCGTTCCTTTGAATAAACCTTTGGGACGAATGAGCAGCACCAAAATCATGATCAACAGTGCGATACCTTGTTTATACTGGGAACCCAGCCAAGGAGTGCTGACTTCTTGGACGATGCCAATGATAAAAGCTGCTGCGATCGCACCGTAGGGATTGCCAATTCCACCGAGTATTACTGAGGCAAATAATGGTAAGATTAAGAACCATCCCATATTCGGGCGCACGGCTGTAATTAATCCATACATACTGCCGCCCAATGATGTAAGAGTGCCAGCTATTAGCCAAGTCCAGAAAATTACTCGGTCAACATTGATACCTGAAACCCTGGCTAAGTCCAGATCGTCCGCAACTGCTCGCATCGCCTTACCAATTTTGGTATTTTGCAGCAGGTAATGCAGCGCCAAAATTGCTAGCACCGCCAATCCTAATACCAATAATTGATTTTGCGGTATCTTTAAACCCAAAATATCTAAAGCCGGAGTAACAGGTAAATTATAATTTTGGTTCTTGCCACCCCAGAGAAAAATAATCCCATTGCGAAGAAATAAGGCAAGTCCGATAGAAATAATAATCAGCGTAGTGGAAGTAGCACGAATAGAGCGCATCTTTGACCACAGTAACTTTTCCGATAACAGCATTGCTGCTACTGTTCCCGCCGCAGCTAGGATCATCGACAGCCAAATATTGACTCCAATGGTGTTTATCAACCAGGTGAGATAGGCTCCTAAAGTGAGAAAGTCACCATGAGCAAAGTTAGATAGCCGTAAAATTCCATAGGTAAGAGTCAGTCCGACTGCGGCTAGAGCAATAATGCTCCCCACCGCAATCCCATTAACGATTAGTTGGGCTAATTGTGTATCCATAAGTCTTCAGTTGGGTTTAAAAAATTTTAGGTTAGTGGTTCATACAATAATTTTTTTTTGGAGTAGCTGCTAAACTCGACATCATAAGTTATGGTTTATAACAACATAAGTTGTAATTTATAAATAAAAAAGAATTGTCCGCTAATATACATAAAATCCTGTTGGGATTTTTATGCGTAGCTAAACTTGTTCAACGGTCTAGTTGACCATGCAGCAGTATTCAAGCTTACCAGACCAGAACTCACTGATAGATGTAACGCCAAAACTTTTGACAACAATTGAGCAACTTCGCGCGCAGCTGTGGCTGGAGAGCAGCTTAAACCAGTTGCAAAGTCGCCTTAATGATTGCTTGCTTTCTGCTTGTAACACGGTCCCACAGCCAGAAGCAGCACAAGCGGAAATTTTCCAAACCGTGGTTAACGAGATTAACAGTGCTGTTAATAGCAGTAATCTGGCACTTACAGAATGTGCCGTAGGCATCGCTATGTGTCAACCACAAGAAACTGTTGCCACAGTTTGCTATGTTTCCCGTTCTTCGTCCCCACATTCAGCGCCTTTATTTCTAGAAGTGCTGACAGCAGAAAACAAGCTGCTGTTGAGATTGCAAGAGGTGATAAAACTTGAAGATCTGCAACAGCTTGAGAATCAACAACTACCAAGCGCTTGGCGGTTGGCGGATGATTCTGGCAGCGTTATAGGCTGGCTAATTATCGCCACACCGCCCCTAAGTTCTCATCATGAGTCGCTCATAGAATCGCAAGCTCAACTCAGATCGCAATTGATGGCAAGGTCTGCCAAGCAGTGTACTACAGCCTTGGTACAACTTAGACACATCTTGTCTTGGCCGCAACGGTGTCAACAGTTAAGTAACTCTAATCAAGAATTGGAGCGCACTAATCAACTGAAAAATCAGTTTCTGGCAAACACCAGCCACGAAATTCGCACACCGCTTAGTTCCATTATTGGGTTTACCCATCTGCTTTTAGCTCCAGGGTACGAACCAAGTAAAGAACGTCAGCAAGAGTATTTAAATATCATTCAGTCTAGCGGTAAACACTTACTAGCTCTGATTAATGATATTTTGGATCTCTCTAAAATTGAAGCAAATCAGCTAGAAGTACAGTGGGAAACAGTAGATGTGCAACTGCTATGTAGCAATGTTTTAGCATTGGTGAAAGAGAAAGCCGCTAATAAGGGTTTGAGACTGTGCCTAGAACTTGAACCTGATATTACAACCCTAGTAGCTGACCCCTTACGACTCAAGCAAATGTTGTTGAATTTACTCTTCAACGCCCTAAAGTTTACCAGTAAAGGAAGTGTTGGCTTACAGATTGCTTCCAAAGGTGTATTTGTGCATTTTACAGTTTGGGATACTGGCACTGGCATTTCCCAAGAAGACCAAGTTCAACTGTTTCAGCCATATTTCCAAATTGCCAAGGCCGTAGCAGATGGTATTGAAGGTACTGGTTTGGGTTTAGCAGTGACTCAGAAACTCGCCCAAATTCACGGTGGTTCGGTGAAAGTAGAATCGGAAATAGATCGTGGCTCCCGTTTTACTCTTGTACTTCCCCTTAAGCAAGAACTGGGAGTAGGAGGAGATGAGGGTGGAGAGGAAGATGAGGAAGCAGGGGAAGCAGAATTTTCCTCATTTCCTCTGCCTTTGACACCTAGTTATTCTGTAGAAGTTTTGCTGGTAGAAAATGATTTACCCAATGCCAATTTGATGCAAATTTATCTACGTAATTTGGGATATCAAGTGACTTGGGTTAAGAATGCTGCCGAGATGTGGGAAGCTCTAACACAGTTAGATCCAGCAGTAATTTTAATGGATGTTTGTCTGACAGATGGAAATGGTCTTAACTTGGTGCAACAACTGCGAGAAAATCAGCAATATCGGAAGATTCCGGTAATTGTTCAAACAGCAATGGCGATGAAAGGCGATCGCGAAACCTGTCTAAATGCCGGAGTAAATGACTATATTTCTAAACCAATTGATTTACCACTTTTAGCCAGTCTGGTAGCCAAGTACAGCAAACCGGCAATATAGAGAGGCAGGGAGCAGGGGGAGATCAGAAAGCAGGGGAGGCAGTGGAGGCGAGGAGAATAAATAACCCAATGCCCAATGCCCAATGCCCAATGCCCAATGCCCCATAACAAATGACTACAATATAAATTGTTGGGTGCTATAGGGTTTTGGCAGGATTGGAAAATGATGCTGACAGAAAAATTTGAGCAATTGAGAGCCTTATTTAGAGAAATGGAGCAGGCGTTGATTGCCTACTCTGGTGGTGTTGATAGCACTTTGGTTGCCAAAATTGCTTATGATGTGTTGGGCGATCGCGCTTTAGCTGTCACGGCTGTTTCTCCTTCGCTATTACCAGAAGAATTGGAAGACGCGAAAATTCAAGCTGCAACCATTGGGATTCCTCATAAAATCGTCCAGACTCACGAGATGGAAAATCCCAATTACACTTCTAACCCGGTTAATCGCTGTTATTTCTGTAAAAGTGAGTTGCACGACACTCTCAAACCCTTAGCTTTACAGTTGGGTTATCCTTACGTGGTGGATGGGGTGAATGCTGATGATTTGCATGATTATCGCCCAGGAATTCAGGCGGCTAAGGAAAGAGGAGCGCGATCGCCTTTAGCAGAAGTAGGTGTCACCAAAGTTGAAGTTCGCCAACTTTCGCAACAACTCGGTTTACCTTGGTGGGATAAACCTGCTCAACCTTGCCTCAGTTCCCGGTTTCCTTACGGTGAAGAGATTACTGTCGCTAAGTTGCAACGAGTTGGCAGAGGAGAAATTTATCTGCGAAAGCTAGGTTGGCAGAATTTACGCGTGCGATCGGAAGGGGATACAGCACGTATTGAATTACCACCAGAACAAATCAAAGAGTTTGTGTTGACTAACGATTTACAAACATTAGTTTCGGCATTTCAAGATTTTGGATTTATCTACGTAACCTTAGATTTAGAAGGTTATCGTAGCGGTAAGTTAAATCAGGTTTTAAATAGGGAAGCCTTGGGCGTTAAAGTATAGGATTTTAGTTCTATAAATATAAAGTTTATTTACCTTCTACAGAAACTAGAAAGCAACCGTTAATCCTCCAGATATTATTGCGCTGTTTTTCCATAAAATATAAAGCCCTCAAGGGAGCTCCATCAGGAGCAAGTAGCAGCACTGGTTGAGTTATATTTTCCTGGATGGTTGTTATCTTCTCAAAAAAGACAGAACGAGGACGGTATACTGCTGGATAGCTTGTCTTTACCATCTGTATAAAATTTTCTGGGGTTACGAATTGCGCCTGAATTGCTGGACTAGCAAAGGCAAAAGCGCTTTGGGCATCATCTTTTTTAAAGGCTGCCAATTGGTATTCAATTACAGAACGTATATTGATGGCATCAGTATCAGTAACTTCCATAAATTTAAAAATTGCGTAGGCGCAGCCCGCACTTCGGCATACTTCGACTGCGCTCAGTACAATAAGCTCAGTGACCATCGTAGACATCGCTCCAAGTGTCGGCAAAGCGATCGCTCAATTCTCACGCTGAGTGAGTGTGTATTCTATCTGCTGTAGTGCCGTTCGCCAGACATCATATCCCTCTTGAGACAGGTGCAACCCATCTGTGGTTAATTCTGGGCGCAAATTGCCTTCCATATCCGTAAACCAGCTATAAATATTGAGATAATTAGCGCCTTCTTGTTTGGCAATCACGGTTAGTTGGATGTTGAGATGACGAATACGGCTATTAGAAATTTTTGGTAGACGAGTAGGCAAAATTGATTGGACAATGATTTGAGCTTTGGGGTGAGTCTGGCGTAAACGCCGGACAATCCGGCGATAATTATGCAAAATTGTTTCATCACTAGCGCCTTTTCGTAGGTCGTTAATCCCAGCCATGATGTAAATAACATCTGGGCGCGTTGCTGAAAATGCCCCCAATCTTTTTAAAACGCCACTAGAAGTATCTCCAGATATACCTTGATTCAGCCACAATTTACCAGCAGGCAGTTTTTCTCTCGGAAACCACATACTCAAAGAATCACCAACTAAAATACTTAGATGATTGGCACCTTGACCTTGAGCGATCGCTCTAGCTTCTAAAGTTAATAAACTTTTCCAGTCATCATAAGTTAGCTGACGTTTCTTGATCGACTCCCACAATGATTGCAAATTATCACTATTTACGCGTGTATAAATCTGACCTGTTTTCAGAGCTGCCAATCTTTGGTAGTAAAGTTGATTTCCAGATGTCAATAAGAGGCTAGTTGCTTGGGTGCTGGGGTTGAGTGATGACTCTGTTGATACTGGTAATCCCTGACTGCTGAATTCTGGTACGCTAGGGACGTTTTTCTCACTTACTATTGGCTGCGAACTTTTTAGGGGTTGGAACGCTTGGCCGCTGAGTTCGGGTAAGGAGAGATCAACGCTCTTGATAATTTTTGTACTGACTATTGTCTGTGAACCTTGTTTTAAATCCCACAGGAATCTAGAACTTTCTGGCAGGACAATTGACAGATGTGGAAGAGCCGATGCTGGTATTGCTAATCCTGTTAACAAGCCTGCTGCCAACAGATAAGGGTCCCTCATCGCTTTCTCTCTCCTCTACTCACTGCTTTTCCTTATGACGGCATTAATTGCCTGTATTCAGGAAAATTTTACTTCGGTTAAGTTATTATTCTTATTTACGCTGTATAGTTCTGTAAAGCGTGTTCATGAGATTATATTTGACAATTTACGATCTCTTTAAAGTACGGTTTTCCCGGTGGTATACAAGTCTCGTTTATGCGAATACTTCTACTGAGGGCACTGTTTTCTTCAGTCGACTACTTTTCATAACTCAGTTGTCACAAATATTGAAAGTGTTTGCAAACTAGGCGATTAGTGAGTGATTTTGAGGATCTCAGGACAAAGGTTTTTGCTTTTGATGTTGCTAATATGTGAAATAAGCATCAGATTTTAGGTTTCTAGATTGTAGTCAATTGTCGCGATCGCATAAAAGTTAGCTCTACAAGCCGTTTCTCTACAAGATGCAAATACGTCTAGATTTTTCGTTTTGTCATGTGAAACTAAGCAGTGCAAATGCACCAGTTATTAAATATGTGATTAGTTCAGATTAAAGCGTCGAGAAGTAGCACAAGTGAAAATGTGGTCACTAAAAGAAATTTCTGAGCATTGTGGGGTAATTTGCAGCACAGTTACAATTTATGCGCATAGTCACAAAATGACAAAAGTTGACTTTTCTGCTATATCCAAATTAGCTCATATCTTTAATATGACGATTGAGGACTTAGTAGAAATTTTGGAAAAAAATAGGCAAAATTCTAACTGTTGAGATTGTTGAGATTATTGATATCATACGATAACGTGTCCTCAATGAGCAAGTATCAGATTTGCCATACTGAGAATTTGATAACTCAATAGACGTAATTTAAAATTTATGTTTACTAATTGAAGTATGAGTTGAAACACATTTAAATTAAGTTTTAACTCTAGAGAATAACCTCATTGAAAGTGCTAAGATTTAGGCTGAATCATTAGTGTTTTCCTTTTATTCTGTGGCAAGAGCTAGTACAGCGATTGGTGTCAGTCCCATTATTAAGGAGATTGTGCAAAAACAGGCACATTCCACACGTTTGACCCTGAAAGAAGTTATTCTGATGGGGATGTTAGCTATTGATAAACTAGATGATCGAGGTCGTCAAGAGCTAGCCGATCAAGTTCATCAAATGCAGGTAAATGGAGAAATTTAATTGAGTAGCTATGAGTTAAGAGTTATAAGCGATGCCCTGAGCCTGCCGAAGGGTTATCAATTTTAACTTCTCACTCCTGACTCTTTACTTAATTTGGTTATTGGCTAAATCGATAACGACTTCCCATTACATAATTTTCATTAATTTCAAAAGATATCCATCGGCGTTGCAGAGTTTCAGCGACAAAGCCGGTTGTGTTAGAACCTGCAAATGGGTCTAATACTATATCACCTTCATCAGTTAAGAATTTGATGAAGAACTCGGCGAAACCTTGAGGAAACCGTGCTGGATGGGGTCTAATTTCTGCTGTTTTGCAGCGTCGTAAATAAGCACTATTCGATTCAGTATTAGCAATTTCTAGCAAATTCGGCGGAATTGCACCCTGGTTATCCTTTTGAAATTTATCAGAAATATCATGTCCACTAGGACGTATTTTTGCTTTATAGCCATTTTTGAGTAACTGTTTCATACTTTGGCTATAGGGCTTTAAAACTTTTCTGTTATCTGCTTTAGGATGCGGTGTTTTAGACAACCACCAAACTGTGTTTACTGAGTCTTTGACACGAATCCGCCTGATTGTCACCCACTCAGCAGGGGTTGGCAGTCGAGCCGGATTATAGTGGTAAAATTCTTGAGCCAGAAAGAAACCTACTTCTTTGCATAATCTGACTAAAAGTTCGTATTGGTAGATACTCCGCACGGGATTACCAGGTAGGTAAGCGCCGCCTAAATCTATTACGAATGAGCCATTATCTGCGAGAACTCTTTTAAATTCGGATGCAAAAGGTAGGAACCACTCAATATATTTTTCAGCAGTTTCGTTACCGTATTCTTTTTTTCGGGTCAGTGCGAATGGAGGTGATGTGATAATTAAATTAATACTATTATCATCAATAAATTTAATAAGTTTAAGGCTATCACCTAAATATGCTGCTCCGTTATGCTGGGTATAAAAAGGATTAAAAATTATTTCTTTTGGTGGCGTTATTGGTTCTTCTTGCAAGAGTTATAAAATCATCTCATTTTTTCTAGTTATAACTTGTTTTGGTATTGTTCAAGGATTTAATTTTAAAAGTTATTTTTTTAACGCAGAGGGACACAGAGAGAAGCGCAAAGTAACGCAGAGGACTATATTAAATTTGTATCTCTGTACATGAGAATATACTCCTGAAATATTTGGTGACAAGTCAGTACAGAGGTTTAAAAAATTTGCGGTTTTCACTAGCTTGATAAGAGACTTGAGATTATATCAGTTTCAAAGCTTGAAGCATTACTGTATTCAACTGCTGTAATTGATTTGCTCCTAATTTACCTATCCTTCTGGTAATCAGTCTACGCTCTATGGTAGTTATTCGAGTCACCCTAACTTTAGAAGCAACCCGTAATCCAGTATTAGTAAAATCTGGATCTGAAGGTTCTAAAATAAACTCTTCTGGACTCAAACTACTTGTATTTTGAGATGAAATAAAACATAAAGTGACATCATCGCCTATGGTGTCTATCCATAAAACTAAACCAGGGCGTAGCTTTGTTCCACTCAAGTCTGTAAATGGAAATGGAACCAAGACGATATCACCTTTTTGAAGAGACATTAGATAGGTTCCCCGTCGTCAAGGGAGTATATGTCTGGTTCATTTTCAAGAAAGTTAAAGGCTCCTCCAGTCTGGGCAAATAGCATTAAATCACGAGTTGAAGGCTCTGATGAATCGAAAAATAGTTTTTCTTCCAAAAGCGATCGCTCCTCATCAGAGAGAGATAGGATAACTTGCAACAGTGATTCAACAAGTTTAGTGTTCATTTCAGATTTCGGTTTGTTTTACATACATTTTTTCTATTAATTCCTTTTCGTTTTTTCCTTTTGGTATCTGTATGAGGCACAACGAGATACCGAGTTCTTGTTCATCTTCTTGGTCAAGTAATTCAAATTGGGTGAATTCATCCTCCATTAAGAAGTAACGTGCTTCTTGTTCATTAGAAAATGTGTATTTAGAACCATCACAATCTAATATCTCAGTGGATACAGCAGTTTGCAGCTAAATGAGGTACAGAACCAAGGAAGGATTCACAAATCAAATTATTCTTCTCCCTCCTGCCTCCTGCCTTCTCCCAAGGGGAGACGCTAAAAGCGATCTGCCTCCTGCCTCAAAACCAGTGACTTTGTACCTCATGCAAAAGAAAACTGCTGTAAATCATCGTAGGTTCTTAACCTTGCCCAATTTAAGTTAGGAAAACTACACTACATCAGCCACCAATTTTCTTTGATAATAGATTTTTGTTGGAATTGCATTTTCTTTCCATTTATTTTTATAGCACCTTCAACTTCTATTACTGTAATTTTAAACTTAACTAATTCTACAAAAAATCCCCCACCATTGCGGCAGGGGATTTTTATTACTTATCTACAAAACTAGCAGCCGAATTAACCGAACTTACCAGCCGTAGAAGCAATCAAGAATGCTGCGTAAGTTACGACGTAGCCAACAGTGAAGTGAGCTAGACCAACTACACGACCTTGAACGATAGACAGAGCAACGGGCTTATCTTTCCAGCGAACTAGGTTAGCTAGAGGAGTGCGTTCGTGTGCCCAAACAAGGGTTTCAATCAACTCTTGCCAGTAACCTCTCCAGGAGATTAAGAACATAAAGCCAGTAGCCCAAACTAGGTGTCCAAATAGGAACATCCAAGCCCAGACAGACAGGTTATTCACGCCGTAAGGGTTGTAACCGTTAATCAACTGAGCAGAGTTAGCCCAGAGGTAATCGCGGAACCAGCCCATGAGATATGTAGAGTTCTCATTGAACTGAGCTACGTTGCCTTGCCAAATACCTAGATGCTTCCAATGCCAGTAGAAGGTAACCCAACCAAGGGTATTGAGCATCCAGAATGTAGCGAGGTAGAAGGAATCCCAACCTGAGATGTCGCAAGTACCGCCACGACCGGGGCCGTCACAAGGGAAGGCATAGCCGAAGTCCTTTTTATCGGGCATCAGCTTAGAACCACGGGCATCCAAAGCACCTTTGACCAAGATCAAGGTGGTGGTGTGCAGACCCAAAGCGATCGCATGGTGTACCAAGAAGTCGCCAGGGCCAATTGTCAAGAACAAGGAGTTAGTACCAGCATTGATGGCATCTAACCAGCCTGGTAACCAAACGTTAGCGTAGTTGGGCCATGCTGTATTGGCAATACTATCTGGGTTAGACAACAAGGTATCTAAACCGTAGAGTACTTTACCATGAGCAGCTTGGACGAACTGGGCAAACACTGGCTCAATCAGGATTTGCTTTTCAGGAGTACCGAAAGCAACCACTACATCGTTGTGAACGTACAAGCTAAGGGTGTGGAAGCCTAAGAAAAGAGATACCCAGCTGAGGTGGGAAATAATCGCTTCTTTGTGCTTCAACACGCGCTCAAGGACGTTGCCTTTGTTTTGTTCTGGATCGTAATCACGTACCCAGAATATAGCTCCGTGAGCAAAAGCACCAAGTATCAGGAAACCAGCAATGTATTGATGGTGCGTGTACAGCGCTGCCTGAGTTGTGTAGTCCTTAGCAATAAATGCATAAGGAGGCATGGCGTACATGTGCTGTGCCACCAAAGAGGTGATGGTTCCTAAAGCAGCTAGGTGAATACCCAACTGGAAGTGCAGTGAATTGTTATAGGTGTCGTACAACCCTTGGTGAGGCAGGTTGAACTGACCTTCACTCTTTGTACCAGGTACTAAACCGGATTTGGAGTTCAGCATTTCTTTGATGCTGTGACCAATTCCGAAGTTAGTCCGGTACTGGTGACCGGCAACTATAAAGATAACTGCGATCGCCAAGTGGTGATGAGCCATGTCAGTCAGCCACAAAGCTTCTGTCTGGGGATGGAAACCACCCAAGAAAGTCAGAATCGCAGTCCCTGCACCTTGGGATGTGCTGAATATATGCCCCGGAGTGTCAGGGTTTTGAGCGTAAACACCCCAGTTGCCTGTAAAGAATGGTGTCAAACCTGCTGGGTGGGGTGGGGTGGATAGGAAGTTATCCCAACCTACGTGCTGACCGCGAGATTCGGGGACAGCAACGTGAATTAAGTGACCAGCCCAAGCCAATGAACTAACACCAAACAAACCTGCTAAGTGGTGGTTTAGGCGATGTTCAGCGCTCTTAAACCATGCCAAGCTAGGACGGTACTTGGGTTGCAAATGCAGCCAACCAGCAAACAGTAATACAGCAGCGAATAACAGCAAGAACACTGAACCGTTGTACAGTTCGCCGTTATTCCGCATACCGATGGTATACCACCAATGGTAGAGACCAGAGTAGGTAATGTTTACCGGATTGCTAGCGCCCGCTTGGGTAAAAGCTTCGATCGCTGGTTTACCAAAGTGGGGGTCCCAAATCGCATGGGCGATGGGACGGATATGAATGGGATCTTTAATCCACTGTTCAAAGTTACCTTGCCAGGCTACGTGGAACAGGAGGCTGGATGCCCACAGGAAGATGATTGCCAAGTGACCGAAGTGAGTTGCGAAAATCTTTTGGTAAAGATTTTCTTCCGTCATGCCATCATGGGTTTCAAAATCGTTGCCTGTAGCGATCGCATACCATATCCGACGAGTCGTCGGGTCCTGTGCGAGATCCTGGCTAAATTTCGGAAATTTTGTCGCCATAGGTTTAATAAATCCTCTGACCTTTAGCCATCAAATATCAGCGTCTAGAGTCCTGAGTTCTGAGTCCTGAGTTCTGAGTTTTGCCTCAGCACTCAGTACTCAGCACTCAATAACTGATTGCTACCCTACTGAAAGGATGTGTGCATGGAAGAATGCCCAAGTTGTGGCAATTCCTCCCAAGAGGTAGTGAGCTACCCCTACAGCCCGACCCTGAATAATACTCAGAGCGCGAGGCTGAATTGCTGGTGCTACCTTCAGTTTGTTATGCGCCCAAACAATGGACTCAATCAGTTCTTGCCAGTAGCCGCGACCACTGAACAGGAACATCAAGCTGAATGCCCAGACAAAGTGAGCGCCTAAGAAGAGTAGACCATAGGCAGATAGCGCGCTGCCATAGGAATTGATGACTTGTGTAGCTTGTGCCCACAAGAAGTCTCGCAACCAACCGTTGATGGTTATGGCGCTTTGGGCAAAGTTACCACCGGTGATGTGAGTCACAGCACCATCTGCATCTACGGTTCCCCACACATCTGATTGCATCTTCCAACTGAAGTGGAAAATTGCAATGGATATTGTGTTGTACATCCAGAAAAGTCCGAGGAACACATGATCCCAACCAGAGACTTGACAAGTACCGCCACGACCAGGACCGTCGCAGGGGAAGCGGAAGCCCAGGTTTGCCTTGTCTGGAATCAGACGAGAGCTACGGGCAAACAGTACACCTTTGAGCAGAATTAGGACAGTAACGTGTATTTGGAATGCGTGAATATGGTGGATTAAGAAGTCCGCCGTACCCAAAGCAATAGGCATCATCGCTACCTTACCGCCTACAGCCAAAATCCCACCGCCGAAAGCATAGCTAACGGGTTCTAGCGCATTGGGAGCAGTGCCACCAGGAGCTAGGGTGTGGATGTTTTGTACCCACTGAGCAAACACTGGCTGCAACTGAATTGCAGTATCAGAGAACATATCTTGGGGACGCCCCAAGGCACGCATTGTATCGTTGTGGATGTAAAGTCCAAAGCTATGGAAGCCGAGGAAGATACACACCCAGTTAAGGTGAGAAATAATCGCATCTCGGTGACGAAGCACCCGATCCAGTAAGTTGTTTTGGTTCACAACCGGATCGTAATCCCGCACCATGAATATGGCAGCGTGAGCCGCACCGCCGACTATACAGAATCCACCAATCCACATGTGGTGGGTGAAAATGCACAACTGTGTAGCATAATCAGTTGCCAAATATGGATAGGGAGGCATCGCGTACATGTGATGCGCGACGATGATGGTCAGCGAACCCAAGAAGGCTAGGTTAGTAGCCAACTGAGCGTGCCAAGATGAGGTCAGGTTTTCGTAGAGACCTTTGTGACCTTCACCGGTGAAAGGACCTTTATGGTTTTCCAGGATCTCTTTAATGCTGTGACCAATACCCCAGTTGGTACGGTACTGGTGACCAGCAATAATAAAGATAACTGCGATCGCTAAGTGGTGATGAGCAATATCAGTCATCCACAAGCCGCCTGTTACTGGGTTTAGACCGCCCTTGAAGGTGAGGAAGTCAGCATACTGACCCCAGTTCAAGGTGAAGAAAGGTGCTAAACCAGCAGCAAAGCTAGGATACAGCTCGGTCAACAAGTCTTTGTTCAAGATGAACTCGTGGGGCAAGGGTATGTCTTTGAGAGCAACGCCTGCATCCAAAAGCTTGTTGGTCGGTGCGGATACGTGGATTATGTGACCTGCCCATCCCAAGGAACCACAACCTAGCAATATTTGCAAGTGGTGATTCAGCATCGACTCCACATTCTGGAACCATTCCAGTTTGGGAGCGCGTTTGTGGTAATGGAACCAGCCGGCAAATAGTAATAATGCTGCTAATACCAAGCCACCGATCGCAGTTACGTAAAGTTGGAAGGAATTTGTGATCCCCCAGCCACGCCATACTTGGAACAAACCGGAGGTGATTTGAATACCGTGGAAACCACCGCCAACATCACCGTTTAAAATGTCTTGTCCCACAATGGGCCAAACTACTTGAGCACTAGGTCTAACGTTCAACGGGTCGCTTAACCAAGCTTCGTAGTTAGAAAACTTTGCGCCGTGGAAAATCATCCCGCTCAACCAAACCATCACTACGGCTAAGTGGCCGAAGTGGGCTGAGAATATCTTGCGGGATATATCTTCTAAATCGCTTGTATGTGTATCAAAATCATGGGCGAGTGCGTGCAGGTTCCAAATCCATGTGGTGGTTTTGGGACCTCTGGCTAAGGTTCTGTCAAAGTGTCCAGGTTGCGCCCATCTTTCGAATGAGGTTGGAACTGGGTCATTATCGACGATTACTCTTGCCTTTTTTTCCTCTCGCTCCGGAGGACTTATTGTCATTCGACCTCCTCTCTTGATAAGGAATGAGGAATCATGAATACCACAAAATTAACCATTACCGCAAATTCCAGAACTTTACTGAAGCCGCGATGAAGACCTATGTGGATTGTTGTTTCTCGTTGAATTATAGAGTCTTCACTTGTACATTGTTAGAGATATTTTAACAATAATTCAAACTTGCTCAAATATTGCTGGAATTCATGCCTTAACTGGCTTTTAACTTCAAACTTTTTGTCCAAAAGTCAATAGTTTATCTATTTAATTTACAAAGAATAACAATTCGTAAAATTTATGGTTTGGCTGTATGTAGCCCATGTCCCAACTTTTACTGCTATTACTCATGAACATTTATGTCATATTTCAATTTTTGCAAGTAAAACGCTGTAAAGATTATGATTTCTTTTAAAATTTTATGAGCATACCAAGGAAAACTTATGTGATGTGAGGCAGATTTCACCTTTTGGGCTATAGTTCCAGATGGACAGTTTAAGCCAAAATAATCTGTCAATTGTCGAAGACTATCACTGGATGCAACGCATGAACTCGTGGCAGAAAAGGGTGTTAGAGAAGCTCCTCCCTCAGAGGTTCTCGATTCTCAGGTGGGTAATGATATTAGTGCTGGTATTAAGCTTGACCAGTTGCGGCGAGAAAGCCGACAGCCAGGAAGTATCTACTGGCTATAAAGAAAACTCCCCAAAGATTTCTCAAATTTCAAAGCAATTTTCGGAAGTTTCCCCTCCATCTGTTATTCAAGAACTGCGTCCAATTTTGGAAGTTTATCAGCCACAAGTGACAATTGTTACTCCAAAATTTGATGAAGTTCTTCAAGACAACAAAGTAACAGCCAGTTTTCAGGTTAAGGATCTACCAATATTTAAAGACCCACAATTACAACTGGGGCCACATTTACACGTAATTCTGGATAATCAACCTTATATACCTGTTTACGACCTGAATCAGCCCTTGGTATTGCCAGACTTGTCTCCAGGTAGTCATACCCTGCGCGTCTTTGCCTCTCGTCCTTGGCATGAAAGCTTTAAGAATGAAGGTGCTTATGCCCAAACAACATTTTACGTCTTCACTAAAACCGACGACAACACCCCAGATCCTAAATTCCCGCTGTTAACTTACAGCCGTCCTCAAAGCAGCTACGGAGCAGAACCAATCTTACTGGACTTTTACCTAACTAACGCTCCTTTGCATCTCGTTGGTAAGGAAAACCCCAACGACGAGTTCAGTGATTGGCGCATCCGCTCCACTATTAATGGTGAAAGCTTTATTTTCGATCGCTGGCAAGCAGTTTACCTTAAAGGCTTCCGCGCAGGGAAAAACTGGGTAAAGCTAGAATTTCTCGATAATCAAGGAAATGCTGTCAAAAATGCTTTTAATACTACAGTTAGATTGATTGACTACCAGCCAAAGGGCAAAGACACTCTGTCGAGAATTGTCAGAGGAGAACTCACAGCAGCTGAGGTACGCGGTATTGTAGACCCGAATTATAAACTTGCACCTAAACCCATACCCACACCATCCGTTGAAAAAACACCCCAAATACAACCGAAGGTAGAAAAACAGCCTATTCCTGAAACTGAAGTTCCAGAAAAATCCCAAATACAGCCAGAACAGCCAAAATTAGAAGTTCCAACGGCTGTACCATCTCCCACTTTGTCTCCGACACCACCAGAAATAATTACGCCAGCACCAGAAGCACAGCCAGAGATAACGCCAACTCCTGAATCTACGCCTTTACCTGAAAAAGTAACGCCTCAGCCAACAAAACCAAGATTTGGTGGATTTTTTAACCGTGGGGCTGGTAAAGTGCCTACCCCAGAAGCACCTGTTGCACCATCTCCTAGTTTGCCACCCACGCTGCCAGAGATTATTGAGTCTCCTGTACCAGAAATTATTACGCCAACACCAGAACCACAGCCAGAGGTAACACCAACTCCTGAATCTACGCCGTTACCCAAAAAAGTAACGCCTCAGCCAACAAAATCTAGATTTGGCGGATTTTTTAATCGTCTAACGAGTAAGACACCTACTCCACAAGTAACAATTGCACCATCTCCTAGTTCGTCACCCACACTGCCAGAGATTATTGAGTCTCCTGTACCAAAAATAATTACGCCACCAGCAGAACCAGAGCCAGAGGTAACGCCAAATTCTGAATCTATGCCGTTATCTAAAACAACCGCTCCCGATCCAGAAAAACCAGAATTAACCAAAAATACTCAACTGTAACTCTTGCGCTAAAACTTCAACCAATGCGATCGCACCTACAGGATTTCCGATATTATCCAAACTAGGACTGTAACAAGCGATCGCTCCCTCTCCTGGTACTATTGCTACAAGTCCACCACCAATCCCTGATTTCATTGGTAGACCAATTCTGACTGCAAACTGGGCAGAAGCTTCATACAGTCCACAAGTTGACATTACAGCATTGACAATTCGGCGGTTTTGTGGTGATATACAGCCATTGTCAAAAGCTAAGAGTTTTCCTAACAGGGCTAAATCTTCAACTTGCCCAGAAATACAGCATATTTGCTCGTAAGTGTCAAGTGCTGTTTCAATATTTTCTAGATGACCAGCTTGGGTGAGATAATTAGCGATCGCTTCATTAGCTGTTGAACGGGTTAATCGCACTGAAGCCAGCATTTCCTCATCTAAACTTAGTTGGCAACCTGCTAATTGGTTGAGCCATTGACAAAATAAGAGAGTGCGATGATTAGCGTCATTTCCTGGTAATTTATCAGACAGAGTAATTGCTCCACTATTAATCATCGGGTTGCGGGGATGGCCGCGATCGCTAACTAATTGTTCTAAAGAATTGAAGGGTGCATCCGATGGTTCCACCCCAACCCAGCCAAAAACTGTTTCTGCTCCGAGATGTTCTAGCAAATAAAGTAGGGAAAATGTCTTAATCACGCTCATTAGCGGGAAAACACAAGCTGTATCCCCAAAACTGATGGTTTTACCCGATTTACAGCAGATGTGAACTGCAAACCAACTAGGATAAGCTTTAGCTAATTGCGGAATGCGATCGGCAACTTGTCCTCGTTCAACTTGGGTTTGAGCTAGCTGCACCCAGGCTGATAACTTCGTAGTAGTTAGTTTTTCAAGTCCTTTCAAAGTGTAAACTTTTTAACAATTTATTTTTTAAACGGCAACTAACAGTATAGTCTGATATTAATGGCTGAATTTACCCCTAAGTGGTTACGCAAAATTAAATTATTTATGTCATTGCAAGCGGCATGAAATGTAACGTCTCGTAGAGAAACAATTCCCAACCGTAAGCGAATTGTCTCATTTTGCTTCGCTTAATTCACAATGACAAATGTATATAGCGTTTCCTAAGTAACTGAGGTACACCTAAATCTTTTCTCACAAAATAAGCAGCTTTAAAAACGTACCTCACTAGGTCGGGAAGCCCCGTATTTAATTTTACACTACTACTTATCACACCTCAGCATTGTTTCTAAACAACAGAACTGTATTGGAGGTAGGTTTGTGAAATTATCTAAACTGTCTAAAATTCTAGGTTTAACAACAGCATTTGCAATTTCATCACAAGCTACGTTGCTGATTCAACAAAACAAGGCTCTAGCGGATATTGATATATCTATCCTTACATCTCTTAAATCTGTACTTTATACAGGCGAATACTTATTCGCTGCCACTAATCAATACTTGATTTCACCTAATGGGGTATATAAAGCTATCCAGCAATCTGATGGAAACTTTGTTCTTTATGCTGGCAGTACTCCTCTGTGGGCATCAAACGTTCTTGACACATCAGTTTACTACACTCTCATGCAAACCGACTGCAATTTAGTCAGTTATAATTATAGTGGAAACGCTGTGTGGGCAAGTAATACAGGTGGGCTTGGTTCTAATTGTCGTCTCGAAGTTCAAGATGATGGAAACTTGGTAATTTATAGAGGTGATAATGTTCCTGTATGGTCAACAAATACCAACAGATAAGCTGCCTTGTTTATACCATTTCTTTATGAAGCTACATAGAAATAACCCCACCGCCTGCGGCATCTTATCGATGCTTTGAGAGAAATGAAAGTGGCGTTTATGGTGGTATAATTTGAAGCTTTTCAAACATCTTTGTTAACTCGACTTTATCCAAAATTAAGAACTTGGTTCTCCTTAATAGAGCAAAAACCCTAACTTTTTAGCAAAAATTTTTTCTATGTTACTGATTCACGGTGAAATCTAAAAAGTAAAAATAATACCCGATATAGGTTTTAGCATTAGCGTTCGTGCAACGACTCCGCAGGAGTATCGAGTTGCTAGAAAATGGATAAAGTCGAGCTTAATTACGAATTACCAATTAGTATGATTCCCCGTGTCAGAGCGCCAGAATTACCGCAAAATTACTTTTGGCTCAATACCGATAAACCATTGTCTCTTAAACAACTCAAGGGTAGAGTCGTAATTTTAGACTTTTGGACATACTGTTGCATCAATTGTCTGCATATTCTGCCAAACCTAAAATATTTAGAACAAAAATATAAAGATAGTCTTACTATTATCGGCGTCCACTCTGCCAAATTTGAAAATGAAAAAGAAACAGAAAATATCCGCCAAGCTATCTTGCGCTACGACATTGAACACCCAATTGTAGTTGACAGAGGTTTTCGGATTTGGGAAGAGTATGCTGTGCGTGCTTGGCCTACGTTAATAATTATTGATCCAG
Organism: Nostoc sp. 'Peltigera membranacea cyanobiont' 210A; assembly: GCF_002246015.1. Taxonomy (GTDB): domain Bacteria; phylum Cyanobacteriota; class Cyanobacteriia; order Cyanobacteriales; family Nostocaceae; genus Nostoc. The sequence goes on along the minus strand of NZ_NOLJ01000004.1, from coordinate 7,419 downwards.
AAGGTTACGTGATTGGCCAGATTTCTGGTGAAGGAAACCGTGACACTTTAGACGAGTTGATTCAAAAGTTAATTCAGCAACACCAAGACAAAGGCACAATTAATTTCCAAGAAATAAGCTTAACTTTAGAAAAACAGCGTCAACCATTAATTACACCTTTAGCTTTTCCTGGTAAAGTTCTAGCTACTCAAGCAGGTTTGTTTATCGCTGACTCTGGACATCACCGCCTGGTTATGAGTAGCTTTGATGGAGAAATTTTACAGTTAATTGGGACTGGACAATCTGGCTTAACTGATGGTGCTTTTAACGAAGCGCAATTTTTTGCACCGCAAGGAATGGCTTATGATGCCGAAAATCAGATTCTTTACGTTGCTGATACAGAAAATCATGCACTGCGGCGAGTTGATTTAAAGCGCCAGGTAGTCAAAACTATTGCGGGAACTGGTGAACAAAGTCGCAATATCCATCCTCATGGCGGTGCTGGTTTAGAAACCGCACTGAATTCACCTTGGGATTTAGTGAAAGTAGGAAATACGCTATTTATTGCAATGGCTGGGCCGCATCAAATTTGGCAAATGGATTTAGAAACTGGCATCATCAAAACTTATGCTGGTACTGGTGCAGAAGCGTGTATTGATGGTTCACTTACTGAATCTGCTTTTGCTCAATCTAGTGGTATTACTAATAATGGGCAAGAATTATATATAGCTGACAGTGAAGTTAGTTCAATTCGTGGTGTTGGAATTGTCGAACCGTATCAAGTAAGAACTGTTTGCGGTAGTGGCGGTTTATTTGGTTTTGGTGATGTAGATGGACAAGGTGAAGATGTCCGTTTACAACACTGTTTAGGAGTGGAATACGCTCAGAATTTTTTGTGGGTAGCAGATACCTATAACCATAAAATTAAATTAGTTAGTCCCAGTGGGAATTGCCAAACAGTTTTGGGAAATGGTTCTGCGGGTTTACAAGATGGCCAGGGAAAGAACACTCGTTTTTTTGAACCTTCGGGATTGAGCGCTTTGAGTTCTTATTTATATATTGCTGATACCAATAATCATGCTATTCGTTGCGTAGATTTGGATAGCTTTGAGGTGACAACGCTTCAATTTCCTGATTTATGTGCGCCAGATGTTTGTATTCCGCCGAATTTGTAGAATGATAATATCACGCAAAGACACAGAGTTCTTCTTTGCGCCTTTGCGTGAGATTTTAAAGAGAGTAAATTAAATAGTGCTACTGTCGGTTAAACTTTGAAAGGCATAGGTTTAAAATTTTCATCCCCAATTATAAATTTATCTGCCTTGATACCTTTAGGTGTATCAAACAGTAAATCTACAGAACGAGATTCACCTGAAGAGAAAGGTTTATTTAACAAATCGATATCATATTTTATTTCCCTGTCTTTCAAATCATATTTGTTACCTTTTGAATCAACTAATTTTGAGGAGAAAAGATGGAACCATGCATCATCCTCTCGTTGTCTTTTGCCACTTGTGTTTTTAACAGTTACAGGAACCACTGTCCAAACTTCAGCCGCTTCGTATGTTGTGTACTTTCCTTGAATTTTCTGCCCTGTATATTTAACGCCTGTTACGCTAACTTCCCAACCTTTGCGATTAACTTTACCGCTAACTGCTTTTGAAACTGGTTCAATGTTAGTAGTATCAGCGGCATTTGCTTGAGATGATGAAGGCTCTAATTTGGCTTGCTGAGAAGGTGTACAGGCAGAATTTATCAGTAACAATGCTGCAATAGATAAGTATTTCAATTTATTCATAGTTGCACTATGGTTGTATATTTAAACCTCTTTTACCCTTTTGAGAGGTTCGTTATTATAATTCCCAAAAATTAACCAACGTTAACAACTGATCAAATTTAATAAGCTGAACTACCTCTAATTTTTGAGAAGAAGCCAAGCCAGTCAAAAGTTACAGCCGCATTATAGCAATCCTATTTGATTTGCAAACATCCAGAGACTCAGATCCCCGACTTCTTAAAGAAGTCGGGGATCTTTTTGTTCGTAACTTATTTAGGATTGCTAAACTATCTTGAGCAGCTTGAATATCAGTACTATCACTGAATTGATGTTAATAATTGCCGATTAAAATAGTTGATTACTTTAAACTATAATGCTGACAATTACTAATTTACATTGACTACTAAGATTAATATGAACAAGATATGCCAACTATTAGACTTTGATGCTGATGTTTTGTTATTTAATAAAGATACATATATCGTTAGCAGATTCAAAGAATTGATATCTGAAAATTTTAGGCAGAAATTTCGTACAAGATTAGAGAATGCTCAGGTCACTGTTTCAGAAAGTTTGCAAAAGCTATGCATAAACGAAGTCTATTTTCAAGCTGAAGATATCACATGGCAATCTTCTAGCGAAGGCATAGATTGTCAACTTTTCAAAGTTGGCTCTACAGATTGGGAAGCAGGGAAACTCAGAATAAAAGTATCTACAGAAATTAGTCCTCCATACCTAGAAAAACTCCCTGGTTCAGTTACGAGGAAATTTAAAACTGGCCAACTGAACATTACTGTAGTGTTAGAATTTTATCCTGATAATCCTAATAAAACTGAATCGCCTTTAGATGATCTTCGTAAAATGATACAAGCAACATGAATACTATCCTACATATCACGAAACGCCAACAATGGGAAAAAGCAAAAGATTTGGGCAGCTATCGCGCTGATTCACTCGACACTGAAGGCTTTATCCACTGTTCAAAATCAATGCAAATACTCAAAGTTGCAAAAAGATTTTTTGATAATCAAAAAGAACTGGTACTACTTTTTATTGATTCTGAAAAAGTCCAAGCTGAAATTCGCTATGAACCTGCTGAAATAGGCGAATTATTTCCTCATATTTATGGTGAGTTAAATATTGATGCTGTGTATCAAGTGATTGATTTTGAAGCTGGGGAAGATGGTTTATTTGAGTTGCCGCAAGAAGTTATAGATTTAGAATAACGAACCGCAGAGGCGCAGAGGACACGGAGGAGAGATGGAGATAATTTAAGCGATCGCTTTTTGGTTAGAGCATTTGCTACATCTCAAATTTGAGTAAAAATGAAGCTAAGGTAATAAAATTCGCGGGTACACGAACTCTCGTTCGCTAAGGTAATAATCAAGGTTTTGCTTGGGTAGACGCGATTTATAACGCCCTTTTAAAGTATTTCGCGCTTTACTTAAAGAACGGGAATTAATCTAGAGCAATTGTGACCGAATTTAATTTACAAATCCAAGAAAATAGCGATCGCTTCGCCAACGCCAAGGGCGATCGCTTCTCAACTCCACTTGAGGATGCTACACCTAGCTTGCTTCCCCTTAAGAGTACAATACACTGTGTCAACACCAAAGGCGATCGCATCGACCGTTACCTTTCTCAAGAATTACCAGACTTATCTCGTTCCCGCATCCAACAGTTAATCGAACAGGGTAACGTCCAACTTAACGACAAAGTTTGTACATCTAAGAAGATCAATGTCAAGGTAGGCGATCGTATCATTCTCGAAATACCAGAAGTTCAACCTTTAGAACTGCAAGCAGAAGACATCCCCTTAGATATCCTTTACGAAGACGATCAGTTACTTATTCTCAACAAACCAGCAGGCTTAGTTGTCCATCCTGCGCCCGGTCATCCAGATGGCACTCTGGTAAATGCCTTATTGGCTCACTGTCCCAATTTACCAGGAATTGGCGGAGTCCAACGTCCAGGAATCGTCCATCGATTGGATAAGGATACAACAGGAGCGATCGCGATCGCTAAAACAGATATTGCCCATCATCATCTACAAGCACAACTCAAAGCAAAAACTGCACGACGAGAATACTTGGGCATAGTTTACGGTGCGCCAAAAACTGAAAGTGGCACTATCGACTTGCCTATTGGTCGCCATCCCCAAGACCGCAAAAAAATGGCTGTTATGCCTGTTGAACAAGGCGGACGAATCGCCGTCACTCACTGGAAAATATTAGAACGCCTTGGTAACTTCACCTTAATTCACTTTCAATTAGAAACTGGACGCACCCATCAAATTCGCGTCCACAGCAGCAAAATTGGTCATCCCATTGTCGGCGACCCAGTTTATAGTTCTGGCCATTCAGTGGGAGTAAATTTGCCTGGTCAAGCACTACACGCTTGGCGACTCAAATTGCAGCATCCCCTATCTGAGGAGTTGATTGAAGTGACAGCTACTCCTCCCGCCCACTTTACAAAACTTTTAGAGATGCTAAAAAGACGAACTACACTTTAACCTCGTCCACGCCTGAAACTACCCCAATTTTAAACACATTGAGCATTGATAAAAAACCATACCCAATGTCCAATGCCCAATTCCCAATGCCCAATACCAATTAACAACTAGCGTGCATTAGACATGGGATAGAGTCTGTTTCACTTAGTTATATCTAAATAAAACTCCTACATAACCCAAGACTTATGCACGCTATAAAACGATCAAATGGATGTACTAGCCAGCCACCGACTAAAAATCGTTATCTAATTCCTGCCAGTTGCCGATAAGGTACAGACTTTTCGATATCGATGTTGTATGACGAGATCCGTTGTGGAGCATTGCCAGTTGCATTGATATTTTGTGCCATAGACAAGAATAAAGCTGGATCGCCAGCCTTGGGCTTTTTCTCCTGTGGAAGGAATCTGCGTACTTCGACCTGCCAAATGATTTGGGGGAAACCCAGTTTAGCACGGTGATAATCTTCGTATCGCGGAGATTTGATGTTGAATGGCAACTCACCCGCAGATTGGGATGGCAGTATCCGACGGCGCTGATAAGGCACTGTAGAGTCTCCAAAATTGCTTAGGTACTCTTCAGTGTTAAGCACTTCATCAATAAAGCCTACAATACCCTTGGTAGCGACTACAATTGACCAGGCAATTTTTTCCCGTTCGTTGTATGGATCGCGTCCTAGAACCCGCTGAATTACTTGCTCAACAAAGCGATAATTATTGTTGAGGTCGTAGAAGCTTTTCTTAAAGGTATTGGAAAGTACCAACCCACGAATAAAGTCCCGTACTGTAATTTGTCCATTACGGAGTTGAGACTCTAAATATGTTTCGCGATCGGCAGCAAAGGCATAAAAGAAAATTTGACGATATGCTGCTTCAATCAGATCGCCTAAATCTGACGGAGAAAGTATATTGTCTGTAGTGAAAATCCTGGGTTGTTCATCACCAGGTACTTCGTATCCAGCTACACGCTGATTTTGACTTGAAGGTTCATATTCTAACAGAGGAAGTGGCACTCTAAAGCCTCCATGTTCTTAATTAAAGTTAACAACTTTTAATCACATATTAAGGGAGTAGTTGTATCAGAACTTCAGATTCTGATAAAATTTCACGAAACTTAACTAAGGGGAATTGTAAGTATTCGTAGGATAAATGATTAGTCTGCTGGATTCAACCCATAGCTAATCAATAAAAGGGATTCAGGCTTCCAGCTTAATGACTACGTAAATGACTAAAAAATTTTATTCACATATTTTAGATTAAGAGATTCAGTTTCACCTTTTTGAACTGAAGCAATAATTTTTAACATTTAGCAAAAGAAATTAATGAGGCATTGGGCATAAGAGGCAGAGGGGAAAATTTACTGCAACTTCTCCTCGGTCACTGAGCGTAGCCAAAGTGCTGCTCCCCTGCCTTCTGCCTCCCTCAGCGACTCAACGACCTATCCAAAATTCCAGAGGATCTATGGTTGATTTACAGTAAGGCCAGCTACGCAAAGTTGCTTCCATTCCTGCCTCCCAGTAGGGTGGTTCCAATCCCAGCCCTAAGCATAGATGAGATAGGATACTAGCAAACTGCTCATTGTGACCAAACTCTCCTAGATGGGCATGGGCGTATTCATGGACGACTACACCAAACCAGTCTCTAGGTGCAACTCGACCAACATCTACCAGAATAGTGATTGGGTTTGTGAGAATGTTGCATAGCCCATCTATGCCGAAGGATTGAGCTATGGGGACTGCAAAAATTTGGATTTGGCGACGCTCTTGGGGATGAAAGCACTCATGACAAACTTCTAGATAGGCGTTGATCTGAGCGTTTACGGCGTTAATATTTTCGCCGATCCAAGTGCAAATGGGGATGCGATCGCGCAGGTTATCAAACACATCCACCATACCCGGTTCTAGGGCAAGTCCCTGTACCAGACGCAGATAATCTTGCCCACGAGTAAAAGCATCGCTCTGCTTGAGATAGTTCACCAGCCCAAAACTGAATAAAACTGTCTTTTTTCCAAAACATCCGTCCCAAGTTTTTCTGTGACTTCTTCTGGGCTGGAAACCTCAACAGAAGTTTCAATGCGGCTTTCACTACAAAATGATGCCGTGCTAAAGCCACCAAACCGTTTGACTGTACTGGTTCGTAGTCGCATATTTGGGCTGGCGAACCAGAATCGCTCAATGGAACTCATTGTTTCGTATTCGGTTGTCAACACCAGTCCATCTTCATCATCCATGTGAAAAAGACCGACTACAGGCACTATTTCGGCGTAGCCTCTTTCGCGGAGTAATTTGCCTTGCCTTGGATTATCACCATCAGGCACGATCGCAAATATGGTTTTCCCCTGATGATTCTCCTCACCCTCTCGATCCCAAGCCATTGTTCCTAGCCAACGCACACGCGAACCACCGACTGAAAGGCTGGGGTCAATCTCATGATACTGGCACAGTTCAATGATTTCTGGATGATCGGCATCGAGAGTTTCTACCTGTATATCTGATTCTCCTATCTCTGAGCGCTTGAACGCCAGATGATGAGTTGCACGTTGCGATCGCCACTTACCAGCACTTAGCTGAAAAAATTCCATTGCGTCTATCAATCTTCTGACTCCTACTTATTGCTCCTGCGGATGATGTTTTACGAGTTCTTTCTTTTTAGAGTAGTTGGTATATAAACATTCTAAACATTACAGCGATTAGCGGCTAGCTTCAATAAACACCCTAAAAAGGGATATATAGAGGTGTGCTCTCCTCGCGACTTGTCTCCTCAAGCGTTAGTTGAGTTCCGCTCTCTTCTTGACTACGTAATCAACTCCCTTTCATAGTAATAGGGATTGACTAGACGTAGACGAGCGATCGTCATACTCTAAAACTCAGGGACTCTGAGTCTGTTGCTTTGCCTGTATTAGGTTGAGTGATTGACCAAGAGTCCCTCTGTTGTTAATAATTCGTAATTCGTAATTCGTAATTCGTAATTCGTAATGACGCTCGAGTACTCGCTAACGTAATTCGTAATTATTGAACTTGGAGGATTTGTGCGATTCGTTGCCTAGTGAATCACGGTAATCAGTCCGTACATAACTAAGCCAGCCTGACAGCAGATTACTGTCATCAAAAGGCTGAACTCTCGGTCAGATGCAAGTGTAAGCCTTGCCATTCAGA
>NZ_NOLJ01000030.1 GCF_002246015.1 Nostoc sp. 'Peltigera membranacea cyanobiont' 210A | reverse complement strand
CAGGGTAAGCTCATCTAATTTTGTATAAAGATAACTTGACAAATCAAACAAGATGAGGATGGACGACGCTGTAAAAAACGTACTTGACATCAGAGCAAGATAAGTGAGATGAATTCAATGCTGTCGTCGAAAAACTAAAGGAATTAAGCTTTATGTCTGAGGGCTTTGAAACTAAATCAGCTGTAGCTAAAGAAAGTTCTCGTCAACAGCGAAAGCCTATACAGATAGCATCCATTGAGGCTATTCAACAGAGTTTAGTGGAGCATTTATCTGACATCAAAGACCCAAGAGTAGAGCGAACCAAAAAACATCAACTCACAGACATTCTGGTAATCGCAATTCTCGCAGTTATAGCCGGAGCGCAAGGATGGGAAGATATTGAGAATTATGGCATTAGTAAACAAACATGGTTAGAAGATTTTTTGGCATTACCACACGGAATTCCGTCAGATAGCGTAGCGTTAGCGAGTCTTCGAGCGTCTGATACTTTTCGACGCGTATTTGAGTTTCTCGACCCAGAAGCATTAAATCGATGCTTTTTGAGATGGGTAGAAACCCTTGTTGCTAAGATGGGAGGAGAGATTATCCCCATAGATGGTAAGACGATTAGAGGTTCCTATGACCGAAATCAAGGCAAGTCAGCACTCCATGTCATTAGTGCTTGGTCTAGTGAACAAAGTCTAGTTTTGGCACAAATGAAAGTAGAAGAAAAATCCAATGAGATTACTGCCATTCCGGCATTATTAGAGTTATTAGATATCACTGGCTCCATTATCACTATTGATGCAATGGGGACACAAACTGAAATTGCCAAACAGATTATTGACAAGAAAGGTGATTATGTCTTGGCACTTAAAGCTAATCATCCGACTCTCTATTCTCAAGTAACCGAATGGTTTGAAACCGCTCTTGTAAATAATTTTTGGGGGATTGATTTCAGTTATGACAAACGTATTGAGAAAGGACATCATCGCCGGGAAATTCGTGAAGTTTGGACTGTACCCGTTATTGCAATTCCTGAGCTTTATCAACCCAAATTATGGGCAGGATTACAAACCTTGGTTATGGTCGTCCGTGTGCGTCATCTTTGGAACAAAACTACCCGCGAAGTTCAGTTTTATTTGACTTCTTTACACAGCGATGCTCAACTTATTGGTCGGGCTATCCGAAAACATTGGGGCATTGAAAATCAGGCTCATTGGACGCTTGATTGTACTTTTGCCGAAGATGCTTGTCGCATTCGTTCTTTCCACAGTCCCCGAAATTTTGCCCTTCTACGACGCATTGCTCTTAATGCTCTCAATCGTGAACAGACCTACAAACGTAGTCTCCGTCAAAAAATGAAACGCACCGCTATGGATAACAATTATATGATTCGGGTTCTCAGTTGTTGCTTCATTGACAATACATTACATTCTTCTGAGTCCTTGTGTCAAGCCTGATTGAGATGCTCTTACCCTG
>NZ_NOLJ01000003.1:690161-860742 GCF_002246015.1 Nostoc sp. 'Peltigera membranacea cyanobiont' 210A | reverse complement strand
CGCTCTTCCATCACTCTAACCAGAGGAAAATAAGAAATCCTCAGAATATAAGTTGTCTGGAATAGCGCCTTGCATTCGATTCATCAATGCAATTAGTGTGAGAAACCCAATTGATAAATGCGAAACTGGAAAGACCCTGAGCCAGGGTTTTAGTAGATTAAAGGATATCAAAGGTTGAATTACTAAGCGTAAATTGTTGAGTAAATTCTTCCAACCCGAACCCTTGTCCCACCAATCATGTTCCCTGAACTTTGCCACAACTGGATCTGTGAGTTTGTTTCCCGCAAGTTGGGGTTGATTGTTCAAAACTTGAGAGTGAAGACTTACCAGAAGATAAGCACTCATGATGATTTCCCACCATTTCTGTATTTGTGAGTAGTCAGTTACTCTAAAATCAGCCCAACCTAATTCATTTTTACTTTGTTTAAGCCCATATTCAACCCAGTTTCTTAAACCATATAAATTCCCTACTTCTTTATACTTAATACCAGGAACAAGAGTCATGATAAACCAAGTCGAATTTGGCGGTAAAGTTTCTGGGTCTGTGGTAACTTGCCAATATTGAACGGCACGGCGCTTGCCAAATACTATCTCTCGAATATACCTTTGTTCTTGCTGACCATCTGAGAATATACGGTTATAGGGTCGCCAACGGTTATATCTAACTTTCTGACCCTGTGGCAGCCATACTCCATGATTACTCCGGATCGCCACTACGAAGTTTAGTTCTAATTGGCACAATACACCAATAAAGTTACTTTCGCTTTCACCATATAAGCTATCTGCTAGTACCAGTTTAAATTTAAACCCCATTTCTCGGAGCTTTCTAATCATAAAAGCCGCAATTTCTGGTTTGGTGTGATAGACATCTGATTCTAATAACCTTTGCTTTGGTTTATAGACTTCAAATATCAGAGGGAATGTCATGCCCTCTAATAATCCATAGGCTGTAACTGCAACTATTCCATTTTCGATTTTACCTAAATTACCTATATACTGTCTTTTCACATAATCTGTGGTATTACCTTTCTTTCTATCTCCTGTCTCATCAATAATCAGTGTTATTTCTCGTCCAGCTAATACTTTCAGAATTAGCTTTAATCTAGCTTCTCTTAATTTCTCTATTTCCCAAGGGGATTCTGTTAGGAAATGTAATAACCCTTGCTCGTTACTTAATCCTACTACCCGTGCTATTTCTGGTAAGGTTTTGCGTTTAACCTCTGAAATCATTCCCAGATGAAGATATTTAAACGCTTCAAAACTTCTGACTTCTGGAAACAGCTTTCTATACCATTCACAGTAATCATCCACAAATTTTATCGTTTCAGCAGGCTCTCTTCTCCCAAACATAGTCTAGCAAAGAGTTTACGACACTTTACCCTATTATTCTCTCATAAGAGTGATGGAAGAGCGTTATTGCAGGTCACTACAACTATGTATGACCGCCGACTATTTTGAGTTTAACTGTATGCGTATCGTCTTCGACCAAAAATGTAACCCGGTTATTTTTACTTAAGCGAATTTGATATTGATTTCCTTGCAGTTTCTTGTAATTTGAATCCCCGATTTCATCCGCTGCGTCTTTCGCGGATAGCCCCTTGTTCGCAATTGCATTCTGAAATTTGTCAAATTTACTCTGTTCTGCCTTGTTAAGAGGATTAAATTTTGCCCCCTTCTTGTCTAAAGCCCAACCACATCCACAAACTGACTCTCGACCAGGGACTGTTGTCTTCCACTGACCATGCCAGTGGTAATGATGATTCCTACAAACTTTGGGACATTCCTCTTTTGCTTTATTGTTATTGGAAATTGGGCCTGCCGGAAAATCGATCGCAAAGGTTTTGCCAGAAACCCCGACAAGAACAAGATAGCAAACAATAAGTGAAGAAAAAGGCAGTAGGAGTCTCTTCCTAAATTTTTTAGAAGTTTGGACTTTTGACGAAAAGTAACTTACAACCCCTTTTAGAACTTTTAGAAAATTTAACATCTAAGTTTCCCTTCGTTAACTTGATTTGACAGTAGATTTGGAGAGATAATTAAATTAGCGATCGCATACCAACGCAAACTGCAAAACGAATCTCAATAAGCCAAGACTTACGCAAGTGTCACATAGGCAAAAACATGGATTTGAACTTGTATGGCTTATTAGATAACCATCAAACAAAAAAGCTGCTGATGTGCCAGTTGAGAAAAAATGTGCCAGTTGCGTAAGTCCTATAAGCAAAACTTTATCTGGACAATAGTATTCTGGTAGAACCTTCTTAGGAAGTGAACGGCTCCTCCTCAATTGCCCGACAGGAATCGGCTTGACAAGTACGCAGTTTACTCAATCGGTTAGCAAGCTGTTTGAGTAGAGTTGGATCGGCTGTAGAAGCCAGGTTGTTCAACTGATATGGGTCTTTTTTGATGTTGTACAGTTCCTTCGCTCCAGTTTTATACTCGACATAGGTATAATCTTGTGTCCGGATCGCTTGGTAAGTAGGGATCTTCGGTACCTGGCCTCCTTTTTTGAGCGATTGAAGCTCTGACAGATCCTCAAGCTCTAACTGATCCTCAAGCTCTGACTGATCCTGAAGAAGCTTTGTTTGATTCTCAAGTGCAGCACGTCGCTTATGATTTTGTTTGTGTTCTATCAAAAATGCAGAGCGCCACTTAGGGAGATTTGGCGTCGTACCCTTTAACAAGGGTAAGAACGAGCGTCCGTCAACAAAAGCGGGTGGTTTAACTCCAGCCATATCAGTAAAGGTTGGGAAAAAGTCGATATTACCCACTTGCTCTTGCAGTTCCTTGCCAGCTGGAATTCCCGGTCCACGCACTACCAGATTCAAGCGAATATCTTCCTCGTAGGCACTTTCTTTGCCTGTACTTGCCCGGTGAATACCCTGTTTGTAACCGTTATCGGAGGTGAAAATGATGTAAGTATTGTCAAGTTGCCCATTCGCCTTGAGCGTATCAACCAACTTGTCAATTGCCTCGTCAACCGACTGTAGCGATCGCAAGCGCTTTCGATAATTTTCATCAACATCGTCAATTTCTTTTTGATTGAGTTGATGCAACTCTTTCATAAATTGAGGCTTAGTACTAACATCAGCTTCGTTAAAATTGTCTGGGCGGGGCGCTTTAACATCTGGGAAGAGTTTCTCATGGCGTGGTGCTGGCGTATATGGTCCGTGAATGTTAAAAGGAGCCAGATAAACGAAAAATGGTTTGCCGTCTTTGGCAGAACGTTGGATGAAATTAATGGCAAAGTCCCTATAAACATCTGTACCGTAGTCTTCCGGCTTGTTACCGTACTTGACCAGCTTGCCATTCTTGTTCAGTGTATAGTTTTTCTGATCGTAAGGATTGCCATATTTCTTTTGGTCGTTTCTGTTCTTGCCTTTTTCCATCGGGCTATACCACTCTGTCCAACCAGGCGGGATGTAGGTATCATTAGGGGCTGTATCGGGGTAGCCGTTGAGGTATTTGCCAATCAACGCTGTCTGATAACCATTTGCCTGTAACGAGGTGGCGATGGTCTGTTTTTCTAAGCCCTGGCTATAAGCTTTCTGGAAACCTCCATCAGGTGATGAATTGGTCAAGACCCCTGTATTGTGGGCATATTGACCGCGCAAAATATTCGTGCGCGATGGGCAGCATAGAGACACGTTGACAAAAAAGTTAGGAAAAGTTACGCCCTGGTCGAGCAAAAGCGACTTAATATTTGGTGCATACTTCTTTGGATTTCTGTTAATTGTGTCAGCGTCCATGTCATCCACTAGGACGAAAATGATATTGGGTTTACTTGTCTCGGTGAAAGCTTTTTGTGGTGCTAATAAGAGTACATTGACTACCAAAACACCGATCATTATTAAAGCAAAGAACTTTGTTCTCAAATTGAATGTTTTCATCAAATGACCTCTTGATTTACAATGTCATAGTTTCATTTTTTGGCTTTGGGCATCTCTCCCCTTCGGGGCATGGTCACAAATCGGTGATTAATCTTGCTTTGCGGAGCAGAAATTGCAGTACAGTTTCTTCGCGGGTAATAATATCAACTCTGCCATCCATACCCAATTGAATTTGACATTTCTTTGTACTGCGACCTAAAGCAAGTTTCTCTGGTTCAATTGTGACTTCGTAAAAAGCACCTACAGCAGTTGCTTTTGGGATAGAGTTCGTATCAGCATCAGCATCGTTTTTTTGCGACCTAACAGCATCCGGGGAAATCGCTTTGACAACGCCATTGAGAGTACCGTAATCAGGATAAGGACAAGCACTAACTCGCATTTGCACCTTTTGACCGACTTTTATCTTACCTTTTTCCTCAGAACCGACAGCTGCTTTGATAACTAAAGGTGCATGACTAGGAACAATTTGGACAACTTCCTCCCCAGCCCGGAGAGTTTGACCGGGGTTTCTCAAATTTAGCTTGGAAATAATCCCGTCTGCTGTAGCGGTAATAGTAGTTTGCTTTAGGTCAATTTCAGCTTGCTTGAATTCGCTAGTATCGCGCTCTAATTGTTTTTCCGTTTCAATTTTCTGTTTGAGAAGTACTTGAAGTTCTCTTTCTAAGGATGCTTTATTCACTTCCCCAGAGGCTTTTTCTTGAGCAATACGTTCAGTCGCCATTGCTACCTCTGCATTGCTTGGGTTGAGAACTGCTTGAGCGCGATCGCGTTTAGCAATAGCTCCTAAAACAGCTTGTTTTAGCCGTTCATTTGTTTTTTCTTGGGCTTTATAAGTGGCTTTTTGCGCCTGTACAGCTTGTTCCTGCTGTTTCACAGCCAGCTGTACTTCTTCTAGTTGATCGCGAGATAATGCCCCTTGTTTAGCGGCACTTTCATATCGGTTCTGCTTTGATGTCGCTCCTCCTAAAGCCGCCTCAGTTGCGTGGAGATTAGCTAATGCTGATTGTAACTGTGCTTGCCCTGCATATAATTCTTCTTGAGCCATTTTGACATTGGCTGATGCTTCTTGAAGTTCAGTGATACTGATAATTTTTTTGTCTTGATGATCGCGATCGCGTCCCTGCAATTCCGCTTTAGCAGAGGCGATAGTCCGATTAGTGCGATCGCTTTCGGCTCGAATTTGACTATCGATTGCATTTATTTGCGGAACGGTTTGAATTAGTTGTAACCTAGCTTGTTGAATATTGGTTTGCAGCTGGTTTTTTTTGGTTTGCAGTCGAGAATCATCAATAGTGGCAATTTTATCTCCTTTTTGCAGCGTTTGATTTTCTTTGACGTAAATCTGCATTACCTGTCCTTCTGTCGCCGCCTGTACAATTGGCAATTCACCCGCAGGACGGACAGCCGCTTGCCCAATGACCGTAACTTTATATTTAGCAACCGCAGCCACAGGAACAGCTAACGCCAAGGCAAACACGATAAATAGTCCGCCAAATGTAGTCCAACGACTAATTGGTGGGAGAAACTCGTTGTCTTGAACTAAGGGTAAAAAATTTGTTTGAGACTTACTAATCATAAGTTATCAATATCTCTAAAATGTCTAATAAACATTAACTAATTCCGAAAAAGTAAAGAAGATTTTAATCCATTACCATTATTAGAAGAATAAATTTCATCAAGAAAGCTTAAATGCTCTCCAGGGATATGACGTAATTCTTCTGGAGTTCCTTGAATTTTTAAGCGCCCATCTTCAAGCAATACAATCCAATCAGCCCGTTTGATAACTTGAGGACGGTGGCTAATCATAATTGTAGTTTTGCCTTGACGGTGAGCAAGTAATCTATCCAAAACTTGGGTTTCACTTACTGGGTCAAGAGCGCCTGTAGATTCATCTAGAATTAATACAGGTGGGTCAGTCATAATTGCTCTAGCTATAGCTAATCTCTGCCTCTGTCCACCAGAAATATTTGCACCAAATTCGCCTAAAACAGTTTGATATTTATCGGGTAATTTGCTAATAAATTCATCTGCACCAGCAATTTGACAAGCAAGAACTATCTCCTCAAAACTAATGTTGGGATAACTGAAGTGAAAATTTTCCACAATCGAACGACTCCAAAAATGAGGCTCTTGGGGAACTAATACGACTTGCTGCCGCAAACATTCTAAAGATAAATCTTGCTGGTTGTATATGCCATAACGAATGTTACCAGATTTGACTTGATATAAACCAGTAATTAATTTGCCAAGGGAACTTTTGCCACAGCCAGATTGACCGATTAAGGCTATTACTTTACCACCAGGAATAGTTAAAGAAAACTTTTCTAACAGGTCAGTTCTACCAGCATGGTGAAAGTTAACTTGAGAACAAGTAATATCTGCATTGCCAGGAATTTCTGCCCAAGGTTTTTTAAAGTCATTTTCATCTTCTGGGGTAGAATCTATCACTTCTGTCAAGCGTTGAACGACAATTTGAGCAGTGATAAATTCATCAATTAGCCCGACTGCTGACTCTAAAAAGCCAAGAAAGCTACCACTCATACCGCTGTACGCCAGCAGTTGACCGATGGATAATGTCTGATTAATCACCAAGCTAGAACCTAACCAGAGTATGCTAATACTCGTCAATTTAGAAAGAATACTAGTGACTGTGCCGCTGTAAAGCTCCAACTTCATCGTAGTCCAGTCTAAGTTAGCAAGGCGACCAAAATTTGTCTGATATTCTTGCCAAGCTTGCTCTGTAGCTTGGGTGGTTTTGAGGACTTGAACACCGCGAAAGGTTTCGACTAAAAAGCCTTGATTTTCTGTACCTTTAACGATGAGGCTGCGGGTTTTCTGGCGCAAGGCGGGAAGAAAAAGCAGGTTGACAAAAGTGACGATCGCAAAGGCGGCGAGGGAAGCTAGAGTCAGTTGCCAACTATAGAAGAGCATGAAACCCAAGGAAACCAGAGCCACAAAAAATTGACTGGGTAAACCAAGGACAATTTGGGAAACTAGATTATTGATGGTATGAACATCAGCAATCCGGCTAACGACTTCCCCACTGCGACGTGCTTCAAAATATGATAGGGGTAAGCGCAACAGTTTTCGGCCGTATTCTAGAATTAGCCCGTATTGCAACCGTTGACCAAAATGACCAATCAGGTGAGATTGTACCAAACCAATGGCACTTTGAATTAGGCTCATGGCAATGACGCCAATTGCCACCGTTGTTAGCAGTTGGGTATCTCCCCGCACTAGCACATCATCAGTGAGGAGTTGCATCATTAAAGGAGAAGCCAGGGACAACAGCCCGATCGCGAAGTTGATAGCGATCGCCTGAACCAAAAGATTGCGATAGGGCATAACGCGGGCAATAAAGCGCCCAAAACCGCCAATTTTATCTTCCCCTTGCTCATAGAAGCGGCTATCGTCTGGCATCAGCAGCAGCATCACGCCATCACTCCAACCCGCGATTAACTCCTTGGAGGTGAGGTACAAGATACCAACGCCAGGGTCAGAGATAACATATTTTTTCCCCTTTTTCCCGTATAATACTACCCAGTGATAACCTTTCCAGTGAATGATCGCTGGTAAGGGTACTTCATTTAATTTCTCAAGCAGTTCTGGGGTAGCTTGAACTTGACGGGCATGGAATCCGAGGGTTTCTGCTCCCCGCTTTAAACCTAATAGTGTAGTTCCTCGCGTTCCCGTGCCCACTGCTTCTCGCACGCGATTGAGGGCAAAGGTGCGTCCGTAGTATTTGGCGATCGTGGCTAGGCTTGCTGCACCACAATCTTCTTCACTGTGTTGCAATATACTGTAGTATTTCATTGTTTAAAAAATCAGTACCAGCCGCAGTTAACAAGGGGTGGACGAGTCCGTTTCCTACCTGATAACTGTTAACACCGTTTACGTTTATTTATGTTATTTTGATATGAATGAAAAAGTAGGAGCGAAAACGACCTCGCCCCTACGAACTGGAAGAGAAGAATGTTACTCAGCTAAAAGCTTATGTGAGAGCATTCTTTTCTCTTTTAGGTTTTGAAGGATTCGAGTACACGGTATGAAATAGACCAGAGTTAATTATGCAGGTTTGACAGACGCGATGTCGTTGTTAAGTAGGATTAGGCACGGGCATGGCAGACGCGATGTTGTTGTCAAAAGGATCAGTTAAGTTACCTTTTGTACCTGCTTTCAGACGCCTTATTCTACCTGTGAAATTCACACCAGTGTAGACAATCCAATCTGTTTTACCCGTCACCTCGTACCAAGATGCTCTATTGTTAAATCTGCTGCCTAAACTCCTAAAACTGCCTCTAAGATTATTTAGCCGCGCTCCTTTACCATCCTTCTTGTCGGAAAAGTCTAAGGCACCACCACTAATAGTGGCAGCGGCTTCATGGGAAAGGTCTTGCACATCAATGCTGTAGAGGTCTTTGATTTGCTTGTTGTTCATATTTACTCCGTGCTTATTGATATTAGACATTGTTTTTCCCCTGAGTTTTAGGCTGGGATTTGAACTGAAGGTAAGCTTGTTTTCTTCCTTCTGATTCTTAATTGGTAGCAGTAAGATAAGTTTATTCACTGTTGGGAATCAGAAGTTTTTTAGCTTTGCCTTCTGATAACTGATAACTGATAACTGTTAACACCGTTTACGTTTATTTGGGCTATTTTGATATGAATGAAAAAGTAGGAGCGAAAACGACCTCGCTCCTACGAACTGGAAGAGAAGAATGTTACTCAGCTAAAAGCCTATGTGAGAGCATTTTTTTCTCTTTTAGGTTTTGAAGGATTGGAGTACACGGTATGAAATAGACCAGAGCTGATTATCCAGGTTTGACAGATGCGATGTTGTTGTTAAAAGAACCGGTGAAGTTACCTTTTGTACCTGCTTTCAGACGTTTGAAAGTACCTGTGAAATTCTCACCAGTGTAGACAAGCCAATCTCTATTACCCGTCACCTCGTACCAAGATGCTTTATTGTTAAAGCCGCCTAAACTGCGTTGTGTGTTTGCGATATTATTTACCCGCCTTCCTTCACCACCCCTCTTGTCGGAAAGGTCTAAGGCACCACCACTAATAGTGGCAGCGGCTTCATGGGAAAGGTCTTGTACAGCTTCGATGCTGTAGAGGTTTTTGATTTGCTTGTTATTCATATCTACTCCGTAGTTGTTGATGTTAGACATTGTTTCTCTCCGAAATTTCAAATTTGAGCTTGAACTGAAGGCAATCGCTAGTTTGGCTTTACCTTCTGATTCTTAATTGGTAGCAGTGACAGGATTTTATTCACTGTTGGGAATCAGAAGTTTTTTAGCTTTGCCTTCTGATTCTTAATTGGTAGCAGTGACAGAATTTTATTCACTGCTGGGAATCAGAAGTTTTTTAGCTTTGCCTTCTGATTCTTAATTGGTAGCAGTGACAGAATTTTATTCACTGTTGGGAATCAGAAGTTTTTTAGCTTTGCCTTCTGATTTTTAATTGGTAGCAGTGACAGAATTGTATTCACCAGGGCAAACGCACGTAATTTGTAAAACCCTTGTTGCATAAGGATATTGATGAAAAAATCGCCTCAATTATCAAACGCTCAAACCCCTGCTCTGGTTTATTCACTTGATTCAGCAGTGTCAATTTGCTAATATCCTGTGTTGTGTACAAATTCATTGTCCTGACACTTACAGACTAGCCCTTTCAAAGTGACTCGTTAAATATCTTGTTTTTCTTTAGCGCTTTCTGTGCCCCTGTGGTTTATAAGTAATTTATTTAACCACTATAGATACAGAAAACACAGAGTAAAGAACTTAAAAAGTAATTTCTTGATTAAACTTTTTACCTACCTTGAAAGAGCAAGTCCTAAAACTTTCTACTCAAGATTGAGGCTTCCAACCTAAATTCCCTTTTCTATAGGAAAGTGCAATGTCTTTTAAAACTGCGCCAAACTGGTTACAAGGTCTAGGAGTTGCCATTGTCAGTGCAGTTACCTTATATGCAAATATCTCAGTTGCCCAAATCACCCCAGACGGCACTCTGCCAAATAATTCCAGTGTGAAATTAGAGGGCAATACCAGGATTATTGAGGGTGGAACCATAAGAGGGGGTAATCTGTTCCACAGCTTTGGGGAGTTCTCTGTTCTCAATGGCAGTACTACTTTGTTCAATAATTCACTGGATATTCAGAACATCCTGACACGAGTAACAGGTAAGTCAATTTCTAATATAGATGGCTTAATTCGTGCTAACGGTAAAGCAAACTTATTCCTGCTCAATCCTAATGGGATTATTTTTGGACAAAATGCCCGATTAGATATTGGTGGCTCATTTTCCGCAACTACAGCAAGCAGTTTCAAGTTTACTAATGGCAGTACTTTCAGTGCTACTAATCCCCAAGCACCGCCGTTACTGGCGGTAAATATTACACCTGGATTGCAATACGGAGCAAGTCAGTCAGGGGCGACTGTTACCAACACCGGAAATTTAGCACCTCTGCAAGACTTAACATTAGTAGCTGACAAACTTGATTTGCAGGGACAGCTAAAAGCAGGCAGAAATTTAACACTGCAAGCACAAGATACTGTGAAAGTGCGAGATAGTGTGAAGACTCCGTTTTTAGCTCAAGCAGGTGGTAATCTCACAATTGGGGGAAATCAAGGAATTGATATTTTAGCCCTTAATCATCCAACGCGGACATCATTTGTAAGTGGAGGCGATTTCAGCTTAATCAGTGATGGAATTATTTCTGGTGATGCTCGTTTTGCCAGTGGTGGGAATTTTTCGCTCAAGAGTGTATCGGGGGGACTGGCAAACTTTGTGAGCCTTTATGACCCGATTATTAGTAGCAATGGCGACGTGGATGTTGCAGCTAACTATACAGGGGCATCGTTGTTAGTTGAAAGCAAGGGTAATATTCGCTTTCAGGGTGATATAGATATTACTAGACCGGATACTAGTATCTTACCTGTTGGACAAGATACTGCAACTTTAAGTAAGAGTACAGCGTTAATTATGCGTTCTGGGCAGAATACTCTAGCTTATGGGGCTATCAATTCTGGTTTAGTACCTGCGTTTAGTAGTGGAACTTTGCCAGAGGGAATCACGATAGATGGAAATGTGCGCTTACAGCCATTTAATGGGGCTGGTGGGTTAGTTAGCTTAACGACAGCATCCGGGGATGTGAGTACTAAAGAAATTACAACTAATGGGGGCGCGATCGCAATTAACAGTGCTGAGGCAATAAAAACCAATGGACAAAACTTGGTTACACTTAATGGCGCGAATAATGCAGGTGACATTAGCTTAAAAGCTACCAACGGCAACATTAATACTAATATATTGTTCTCTTACTCGCGTTCTGATTCTGGCAATACGGCGAATGGAGGCAACATCAGCCTTGAAGCTACTAATGGCAGCATTACCACTGCTGGTTTATTCTCCTACTCATACTCTGAATCTGGCAGTACAAGAAATGGAGGTGAGATCGCCCTCTTGGCTGCCAATGACATTATCACTAGGAATTTTTTTTCTGGTTCCCGTTCCAATTCTTCTGGTAGTGCGGGAAATGGAGGGAAAATTAGCCTTAAAACAACCAATGGTACAATCCATACCCGTGATTTAGTATCTGAGTCTTACTCTACCAATTCTGGCAGTAGGGGAAATGGAGGCGCGATCGCATTCACTACTAATGGCAACATTACCACGGGCAGTATGAACTCAGAAGTTAGGGGTACTGGCAATAGCGGAGACATTAATCTCACTGCTGACTCACTCTTCTTAACTGATGCTAGACTATCAACCAGCACCTTTGGACAAGGGAATGGGGGTACAGTCAATATTACTGCCAGCGATACAGTTTCCTTGAAGAATACAGCTTCGATTATGAGTAACGTAGGAAGCACAGCCATAGGTAAGGGTGGTGACATCAACATTACCACTGGATCGCTTTCTATCCAAGGAAACAGTCGGCTGACTTCCAGTACAAATGGAAAAGGAGATGCAGGTAGTATTAACATTATTGCCCGCAATACAGTTTCCTTGAAGAATGAAGCTTTTGTTGTGAATGACGTAGGAAATACAGCCATAGGTAAGGGTGGTGACATCAACATTACCACTGGATCGCTTTCTATCCAAGGAAACAGTCTACTGACTTCCAGTACAAATGGAACAGGAGATGCAGGTAGTATTAACATAATTGCCCGCAATACAGTTTCCTTGGAGGATCGGGACGTAGATCAATACTTCACTGGATTAAGTAGCGTTGCGGGAAATGGATCTGTAGGTAAAGGTGGTAACATTTACATTCAAGCTGAACATCTCTCCATAAAGAATAATGCGGCAATCAATGCAGATGTAGAACCAACCGCACGAGGAAATGGGGGAAATATCAATTTAGATATCAAAGGTACCATCTTATTTACTACAGACGAGACTTACAATAAAAAAGGGGAATTAGCCCGAATTACTTTAGGTGTGCAACCAGAGGGCATAGGTTCAGGTGGAACCCTTATAATCAAAGCAGGTTCTTTAGTGCTAAGAAACAGCGGTATAATTAAAGCCAGCACTCAAGGACAGGGAAACGCTGGAAATATTGAGGTTAATGCTGACGTTGTTGATATCTCAGGCAGCGTTCCCACCAGTGGCTTACCCAGTGGGTTACTTACTAGTACCAACACAGCTGGCAAAGCAGGCGACATTATTATTGATACTCAGACATTCCGAATTGCAGATGGAGCGGCTTTAAGCGCCCGCACCAAAGGGGATGGACAAGGTGGCAGTATCACGGTGAATGCCACTAAAACTTTTGAAGCAATCAATGGTGGACAATTGGTGTCCACAACATCTGGTAAGGGAGAAGCAGGCAATATCTTTGTCAATGCCACAGATCGGTTGACGATCTCTGGAACAGATATAAATTATAGCGATCGCATTGCTAAATTTCCCAACAACAATCAACTTGTTGCTAACGACATCAAAGAAGGCGCTGCCAGTGGTCTAATTGTTAATAGTACTGGGTTAGCAAATGCAGGCAACATTGAAGCCACAGCAGGCTTTATCCATTTGGACAACCAAGGAAGAATTACGGCTGAATCTGCATCAGCAGGTAATGGTGGCAATATTACACTGAATGTGGGGAAATTACTGCTGCTGCGCCGTGGCAATAGTAGTCAAATCTCCACTACTGCCGGCACTGCAAATGCTGGTGGCGATGGTGGTAACATCACTATCAACGCCCCTAATGGTTTCCTAGTCGCTGTGCCCAGAGAAAACAGCGACATCACAGCCAATGCCTTTGAGGGTCGAGGGGGTAATATCAACATTAAAGCGCTAAACGTCCTTGGCATACGGCGCCAAGAACAACAAACCCCGCAAAGTGAAATCACTGCAAGTTCTGAATTGGGAATAAATGGCAATATAGAAATCACTACACCTGATATCGACCCCAGTAGCGGCTTAGTCGAACTCCCTGTTAATCTAGTTGATGTCTCCCAACAAATTTCCACCGCCTGCACTCCTGGAACTCGGCAATTTCAGAATACTTTTGTGGCAACAGGACGCGGCGGACTACCCATGAGTCCCACTGAACCATTACAAGATTCAAGTACTGTGTCTGCGTGGGTAAAATTAAGACCAAAATCAGAAAACTTGGCAAACACAACGCCTGTACCAGAACCAACAGCAGTTTCAACTACTCCCATTGCTGCTACAATTCCAATTGTGGAAGCTTCTGGCTGGGTAATCGATCGCAAGGGAAATATAAAACTAGTAGCACAAGTTCCTCAACTCAACCCCCACAGCCCTTGGCAAACACCTGCTTCCTGTCCTGTCTCTCAGGGAGGTGTGAAATATGGCAAAACTTCAGCTGCCAAAGCGAGTAGTTAGATTTGCGATAACTCCCGTAGTCCTATTTACCCTTGCTGTTTTCCTGACTATTATCCCTAGTACATTTGCTAAACAAATCCAGACAAATTCACCAAACGGGTTTCACATCCAAACCAATAAACCCCCAGCCACAACACCACAGCAACTTCTTGAGCAAGGAGAAGCACTTTATCAGACTGGGCGCTTTAGTGAAGCCGTAATTATTTTACAAGAAGCTGTCCGTACCTATCAACGAGAAAGCAATAACCTTGCACAAGCCGCAGCGCTGACAAACCTTTGTCTTGTATACCAACAACTCGGCTCGTGGAAAGAAGCTTATGCAACTATTGACAATAGCTTAAATTTACTTGGCTGGGATGAGATAAATCAAAAGTTAAATGTCAACAATCCAAAATCTGAATTGTTAGAAATTCTTGCACCAACTCTAAATATTCAAGGCGAATTGCAACTAGCACAGGGACAAACTGATGCATCTGTGAAAACATCACAAGAAGCAGAGGAAATCTGGAAGAAATTAGATGATACTGCTGGAGTAACGCGCAGCCGTGTTAACCAAGCACAAGCTCTACGAGTTGCTGGTTTTTACCGCCGTAGCTTAGATATATTGAATGAAGTATCCCAACAATTAATTTCCCAACCTGACTCACCTGTAAAAGTAACAGCTTTGCGATCGCTTGGCAATGTCTTACAACAATTAGGCGAACTTGAGTTATCCCAGAAAAACTTACAACAAAGCTTAGAAATCGCTCAACGTCTGCAACTGCCTCTAGAAATTAGTTTGACAGAATTTAGCCTCGGTAATACTGCTAGGTCGTTAGGTAATATAAAAGATGCGATCGCTCATTATGAAAATGCTGCCAAAATAGCACCCAACCCTCTGGCCAAAGTTCAAGCCCTGATTAATCAGCTGAGTTTGCTTGTCGAAAACGAACGCATCACCGAAGCAAAGTCACTAATACCCACAATCCAATCTCAAATCCCGAATCTGCCTACCAATCAAGCCGGTATTTATGCACGGATCAATTTTGCTCAGACTTTGGCCACAATTGGTAACAAAAAAGATATTGCAGAGATTCTGGCAACTAGCATTCAACAAGCCAAAATCATCGGCGATGAACGTGCCGAATCCTATGCACTGGGCAGCTTGGGAGAAGTTTACGAGCAGAAGCAACAATTGCAAGAAGCACAAGATTTGACGCAGCAAGGGTTATTTCTGGCTCAAAAAATTGATGCCTCTGATATAGCTTATCGCCTTGAGTGGCAGTTAGGACGCTTACTCAAAGCACAGGGAAATATCGAAGCCGCCATATCTGCTTATGATGCTGCTGTAACAACTCTTCAGTCTCTTCGCAGCGATTTAGTTGCGGTTAATCGAGAGGTGCAGTTCAATTTTCGCGATCGCATAGAACCTCTTTATCGGCAGTCTGTAGAGTTGATTTTACAAGAGAAAGGACAAGGAAAACCAGATTTAGATAAAGCACGTCAACGAATGGAAGCCTTGCAAGTTGCAGAACTCGACAATTTTTTCCGAGAAGCTTGCTTGAGTAACCAATTTGTAGTGTTGGACAAAGTAGTAGACCGCGACAACCCGAATACTGCTATTTTCTACCCAATTATTCTAGATAATTATTTAGAAATTATTATCAAACTTCCCAATGAAACATTGATCCATAAAACTTCTAAAGTCAAACGTCAGCAAGTAGAGCAAGTTATTACAAAAATCCGAGAGACAATAGTCGAACCTGATGCTAATCTGCAATTTCAAGCAGTTTCTCAACAGCTTTATAACTGGTTAATTAAACCAGTTGAAACAGACCTCAAAAATGGTAAAGTTAATACTCTAGTCTTTATTCCAGATGGGTTGCTGCGAAATATACCGATGTCTGCATTGTATGATGGCAAAGAGTATTTAGTCCAAAAATACTCTATAGCTATTAGCCCCGGACTGCAACTATTTACTCCCAAACCTTTAGCAAACAAAAAATTAAATGCCTTGCTTGGAGGATTATCACAACCACCCAAAAATGAAAATTTTGCACCACTTCCCAACGTTAAGGTTGAACTGAAATTAATTCAGGAATCAGGCGTATCGACAACTACATTATTGGATAAAAATTTTACCAGTACGACTTTAGGAAAAACCATCAACGCTCAAGCTTTTAGAGTTGTTCACTTGGCAACTCATGGGCAATTTAGCTCTAAAGCAAAAGACACTTTTATCCTAGCAGCCGATGGACGTATCAATGTGAGTGAATTAGATAGTTTGCTCAAAAGTAGAGAGCAAAAACGAACAGAAGCAGTTGAATTACTTGTTTTGAGTGCTTGCGAAACAGCAGCCGGAGATAACCGAGCTGCATTAGGATTAGCAGGAGTTGCCCTGCGTGCTGGTGCGCGGAGTACTTTAGCCTCCCTATGGCAAATTGGAGATAACTCTACAGCTTTATTTATTGAGGAATTTTACCGCCAGTTAGTGACTGGTAAAACTACGGCAGAAGCTTTACGCTTTGCTCAATTAAAATTACTTGAAGCTCCTGAATATAACC
Source organism: Nostoc sp. 'Peltigera membranacea cyanobiont' 210A (assembly GCF_002246015.1). Taxonomy (GTDB): domain Bacteria; phylum Cyanobacteriota; class Cyanobacteriia; order Cyanobacteriales; family Nostocaceae; genus Nostoc. Next base: position 844,457 of record NZ_NOLJ01000003.1, on the reverse strand, counting down.
GTCCGATGTACTGGGCACCCTACGTTCTAGTTGGTAATTGGTTGTAAAAATCTAGGCTTATAGATACGAATGGCACCAAGTTAAGATACAGCCCTTATCCAGGCTGGGAACTCATTCTGGGAGGCTCCGCCTCCATAGCTTGACAAGAGGCAGAACCTCTCGGAATACATTCCCAGCCTGGAGGCTGGGAACGAGGCTAAACAAGGTTTTGGGCTTTTCTTAGTGCCATTCGCTTATAGATACTTTACTGGATATGAAATTATTCGCGGGTTGGTAATTTTATTAGAGGCATCGTAGCAATATTATCCAAATTGATTGATTGTAGTAAGCTTTGCCAATCTTCTTCAACAGATGCATCTTTATAATTAGAAATGCGTATTTCTGCTAGCAGATTTAAAGCGTCAAACCAAATCCCTTTTTCAGCATAGATTATAATTTTTTGTCGAGGCTTATTTGCCGCTTCTATTTGTTGGATAACACGAGAATCTAAATTGATTCTTTTAATGTCCCCTTCTACATATACAGGAATGCTTGCTGTCTCTTGGCTACAACGCACTTTTAAATACCAGCGATATGTCTTATCTACTTTTAAGGAAGCAGTACTAGGGAGAGAAATACCAATGATACTTGGCTCTGAAGGTAGGGCGATCGCATTTCTATAAATATCATTTTCGGCGCTATCCTGTAAGCTAAATTCAGCACTTGAGTTAGACAAATCCTTAGTGTAGGGGATGTAAAACCAAAACGTCGGACGTTCAGAAGTGGTTAGTCCCTCTACAACCCCGATAATTGATTTATTTGCCTGTCCAGCAACCTTTTGTCCCTCTTGAAATGGTACTAGAGCAGTGAGCGGGGTTGAAACCGCAGGGCAATTATCTCGACTACCCATTCCTGCTCTACGCCCAGATACAGGACTTAATGAAGCAGGTGCTTTTGGTAAAATAAAAACTGGTCGAGAAATAGATTGTTGAGGTGAAGCAGGTGTTTTAACTGGTTGTGCAGGCTGTTTATTAGTAACTGGTTGTTTAGTTTGATCTATTACTTGTGCTGAATATTGGGTAGTGCTGCTCAAAATCAGAGCAGTTGTTAAGATCCATTTCATTGACTTAACAGGTACGATTTTTGCTTGTTGCTATCGTCATCATAAAGGTTGTAGGTATATTTAGCTATCTTTTATAACTGATTCCAATTGTTGAGACAACGAATGTGTGTCTCTAAATGTTGAGGTAGGCAAGTACACTGTAAATTGAGTACCTCTGCCTACTTGACTGTAAACATTTACAAAACCACCGTGATTCTTAATAATACCCAACGCCGTAGAAAGTCCTAAACCTGTACCTTTGCCTACCTCTTTGGTAGTGAAAAATGGTTCAAAAATCCGTTGCTGGACTTCTGACGACATCCCCATACCAGTATCCGTCACCACGATCGCAATATAAGAACCAACTTTCGCATCAATATTTATCTGGGCAGAATGTTCGCCAATCACCAGATTTTCCGCCGCAATCCTAAGAATACCGCCATTGGGCATAGCATCGCGGGCGTTGATTACCAAGTTTATCAATACCTGATGTAGTTGAGTTATGTCTCCACGAGCGTACCAGAGATTTTTAGGGATATCTATCTGGCAAATAATGGATTTAGGGAATGTTTGAGCGATAATTTGCTCAATCTCCGCCATCAAAGGCTGAATTTCCACAATTGTCCGTTTATCTTCAATACCCCGTGCAAAAGATAACACTTGTTTAAGCAAATTAGCGCCGCGTTTGACATTATTTTCTAAAGTTTGCAGTATTTGCTGACTCTGCGGATCGGGCAATTTCTTCTGCAACAGTTGAACTGACATTAAAATTGGCGATAGTATGTTGTTGAGGTCGTGAGCGATACCGCCAGCTAGAGTGCCAATACTCTCCAAACGTTGCGAGCGCAGAAGTTGAGCTTCTAGTTGTTTCTGTTGCGTAATCTCAGTGTTCACACTCAAAATAGATTTGGGTTGTCCATTCTCATCTCGAATCGATGTCCACCGACTTTCAACAATAATTACTTTGCCTTCCCTTGTCAGTTGATGCAACTCACCCCGCCACTCACCCGTATTCATCACCCTCAAGTAAGCATCTTTTAGCTGTGGTGAAATTTCTTTATATAAAAATTGTAAAACATTCTTCCCTACAACTTCCTCAGCCTTCCAGCCGTATAGACGTTCAGCACCTTTATTCCAAAATAAGATTTGGTGGTGGATATTTCGCACCATAATTGCATCAGTTGATACATCCAACAGCGCCGCTTGTTCGCGAATTTTCTGTTCTGCCTGTTTTTGCTGGGTTATATCTCGCGTCACTGCCAAATGGATAAACGTGCCATCAGATTCGTTACGTAGTGGTACGGCATGAGTTTCTATGTAGCGGCGAGTGCCTTTAAATCCCACGATTTCAAACTCCAAAGTCCCCTTGTTACCTTGGCAAACATTTTCATGCAAGTCGGCAAAGGCTGCTTTATACTCTGGCGCAACTACAGCATCAACTGGTTTACCAATTAAGATATCAGCACTTTCCACTTCCATCATTGCCAGCCCTTCTGCATTAATTTCTAAAAGGGTGCCATCTCTGGCAATTAACTGGATGCATTCTGGTTCTGCATCTATCATGGCGCGTAAACGATTTTCGCTTTGGCGTAGGGCCAGTTCCGTCTGCTGAAGTTGCCTGATATAACGCCACAACAAATCATACAGCAACGCCACCAGCACCAAATCCACAATCGCAGCGATAAAAAATGTCACTATCGCCTTTTGGGAATTCGCTTGTGACTGCTGCATTTCCTGCTGTAATAAATTTTTCTCCGCTTTCAAAGAGTCATTAATCAGTTGTTGAATTTCTTGGCCAATTTGTTTGTCATTATCAGATAAGATTTGCTGCCTAACTGCTTCTAATCCCTGGTTTCTTCTGAGGTAAATTTCTTGTTCTAAAATATTGAGTCTGTTGGTAATTTTCGGCTCTAGTAAAGCAATCCACTGCTGCTTTTGACGGTTATTAACAGTTAAATTCTTGAGAATCTGAATATTGCTATTTATTTGTTGATCAGCTGCAAGATAAGTTTGGAAATCATCTGCATCTGCTGTAATTAAATAACTACGTTGTGCAGTTTCAGTATCTTTGAGTGTAGATTGGATACTTTCAATTTGGGTAATAACTTTATAGGAGTATGTTAGCCATTGCTGGTTGTGAATCAGCTTCACAGTGTTGCTATACGAAACTACAGCATTAGTAAATACAACTGCCAATGCTAGGACGAATATTGCTTTCAGCTTTTGGACTCGATACCATTTTTTGCTCATGCGATCGCCCCTTCTGCCGCAGATGCGCTCCATCAGTTAAGATTAAAGATTAAAAACAAATACTGAGAATATTTTAAGGATTTTGAGAACACGGGTAGCAAAATACAATCTGTTATAGTTGTAAATATCTGGATTTTTAAGGATGATGATTTATACATGATACTCACAAAGAAATCCGCTAAATTTTAATATAAATTCATTTTGAGCTGTAGTGTCGCTAATACAGTTCGGATCGGGTAATTTGCCTATCCATAATATTTGCAGAGACGTTGCAATGCAACATCTCTGATTTAGAATTTTAATTAACCCCACACTAGTTGGTAAAATTGGTCACTAGTAAGTTTGATAACGTTATTAAAGTTGATGGTAATCGCTGTCATAACAGGGTGACATCATAGATCCACAATGGAATTTGCTGTTGAGGCGCACGTCTGTACGCTCTTACTACAATTATATTGACACGACCCAAACAATATGTTAATAATAATAGTTTGTGGAAACTTTACTTCTTAATATAAGCTCTTGGCTAACGTCATTGTCATAGGTGCCCAATGGGGCGATGAAGGAAAAGGTAAAATAACTGACTTACTCAGCCGTTCCGCAGATGTTGTGGTGCGTTACCAAGGGGGTGTCAATGCTGGACACACGATTGTAGTTAAAGGTCAGACCTTTAAACTGCACTTGATACCCTCTGGGATTTTGTATCCAAATACCGATTGCATTATCGGCTGTGGAACAGTCATCGATCCACAGATTTTGATCGCAGAACTCGACCAACTAAAAGAGTTAAATATTTCCACTGACCACCTGCTGATATCTGAGACAGCCCACGTAACGATGCCTTATCATCGATTGATTGACCAGGCATCTGAAGAACGACGGGGAAGCTATAAGATCGGCACAACAGGTCGGGGCATTGGGCCGACTTATGCTGACAAATCTGAACGTACAGGCATTCGGGTTTTAGACTTGATGAACCCTGATGCGCTACGCGAGCAGCTGGAGTGGACGATTAATTATAAAAATGTCATTTTAGAAAAGCTTTACAACTTGCCGCCTCTAGATGCACAAGAGGTGATTGAACAGTATTTGGGTTATGCAGAACGCTTGCGGCCTTACGTTATTGATACATCGTTAAAAATATACGATGCAATTCAGCGACGGCGCAATATTTTGTTTGAAGGCGCACAAGGTACGCTCCTAGACTTAGATCATGGAACTTATCCTTATGTCACCTCCTCTAACCCGGTGGCGGGTGGGGCTTGCGTTGGTGCAGGGGTAGGGCCGACAATGATTGACCGGGTAATTGGGGTGTCAAAAGCCTATACAACCCGTGTCGGAGAGGGGCCATTTCCCACTGAATTGGATGGTGAGTTAGGAGAATTGCTGTGCGATCGCGGTGCCGAATTTGGCACAACCACCGGACGCAAACGGCGCTGTGGCTGGTTTGATGCTGTCATTGGTCGCTATGCCGTGCGGATTAACGGCATGGATTGTATGGCGCTCACCAAACTGGATGTTCTCGATGAATTAGAGTCAATCCAAGTTTGTGTCGCTTATGACATAGATGGCCAACGCAGCGAACACTTTCCCACCAGTTCTCGTCAATTTGCTAGATGTCGCCCCATCTACAAAACCTTACCAGGGTGGAAAGTGTCAACAACTCACTGCCGCACCCTAGAAGACTTGCCACAAGCAGCATTGGATTATCTCAAATTCTTAGCCGAATTGATGGAAGTCCCGATCGCGATCGTCTCATTAGGAGCCAGCCGCGATCAAACCATAATCGTAGAAGACCCCATCCACGGGCCCAAACGCGCTTTATTGCACCCCGACGGTACACCTGCTACCCTACTTAGTGCGTAAATTTAGTCATTTGTCATTTGTCATTGGTCATTAGCAAATGACTAATGACAAAGGACAAAGGAAAACTGACAACTGACAAAGGACAACTTCTATGGCTATTACAGTCGAATCTCAAAAACGTCCAGAAGGCAGCAAGCCAAGAGCTTTGCGCCGTGCTGGATTGATACCTGCCAATTTGTATGGTCATAAGGGTACAGAATCCATTTCTTTGACCATTGAGGCCAAAACTGTTGAGCGTTTGCTCAAAAGAGCTTCCGTTAATAACACCTTGATTGAGTTGAATGTTGCTGATGCACCTTGGCGTGGCAAAACCCTGCTGCGGGAACTTCAGATCCATCCAGCCAAAGGTACGCCTTACCACCTCAGCTTTTTCGCGGTTGCTGGCCACGGTGACACCACTGTAGAAGTACGTCTGCGTTTTGTGGGAACTGCTGTTGGTGTTAAACAAGAGGGTGGCGTGTTAGACACCGTAATTACTGAATTGCAAGTTAGTTGTGCGCCAGAAAACATCCCAGATGTAATCGAAATCGATGTCTCTAACCTGCAAATTGGAGACAGCTTGAGTATTAGTGATATACCCTTTCCTGAAGGTGTTACACCTCTAGCTGAATCAGAGCGACTTGTTGTCAGCGTTTTGCCACCACAAATTAGCGCTGAAGATGCTGGGACAGAAACTGAAACTGAGGCAGTTTCTTAAGCTAGGTAAACTGTGTAATAATTTTTGATGACACCAGGGGGGAACTCCTGGTTTTTTTGTATTTGAACCGCAGAGGCGCAGAGAGCGCAGAGGACAGAGATGACAGAAGCGACTCTTCCAGCTTTAATTCAGCAAATGTTGCAGCCGAGATTTTATCCCCATAAGGTAACAGAACCCATTCAACTAATTCAAACTCACATTTCTTATGTGCTGTTGACTGGAGATTACGCTTATAAACTGAAAAAACCTGTGAATTTTGGCTTTTTGGACTTTTCCACCTTAGATAAGCGGCAGCATTTTTGTCAGGAAGAGTTACGGTTAAATCAGCGGGGTGCTGGTGAACTGTATTTAGAAGTTTTGCCCATAACTTTGGTAGGGGAGCAATACCAGTTAGGGGGAGCGAGCGAGGCTGTAGAATATGTGCTGAAAATGCGCCAGTTTCCTCAAGAGTCGCTATTAAGCACACTTTTTGAAGAAGGTAAGTTAAATGAGACACACCTAGAGGAGTTGGGAAGGGTGGTGGCTCAATATCATGCCGAAGCACAGACGAATGATTACATTCGCACTTTTGGTGAAGTGCCAAATGTCCGGGCTGCCTTTGATGAGAATTATCAGCAAACTGAGAAGTATATTGGTGGCCCCCAGACTCAGGCGCAATTTACAGAAACACAGCAATATACAGATAAATTTTTTGCTGAACGTCCAGAATTATTTGCTAGCAGAATTCACAACGATTATATTCGTGAATGTCACGGAGACTTACACCTGAGAAATATTGCTCTGTGGCACGATAAAATCTTGTTGTTCGATTGCATTGAATTTAATGAGCCGTTCCGCTTTGTCGATGTGATGTACGATGTGGCATTTACGGTGATGGATTTAGAAGCTCGTCAGCGCAAAGACTTGGGTAATGCGTTTTTGAATTCCTATATAGAGCAAACTGGAGACTGGGAAGGTTTACAGGTGTTGCCCTTATATTTAAGTCGTCAGGCTTATGTCAGAGCTAAGGTGACATCATTTTTGCTAGACGATCCAAGCGTACCCGCGACGGTGAAGGAAGAAGCGACAAAAACGGCTGCTGACTATTACAAACAGGCTTGGGACTATACTAAACCAAAGCTGGGACAACTAATTTTGATGTCGGGGTTGTCGGGTTCTGGTAAAAGTACCACAGCAAGGTCTTTAGCGCGTCAACTGGGAGCGATTCACCTGCGTTCTGATGCGGTGCGGAAGCATTTAGGGGGAATTCCGTTGTGGGAACGGGGTGGCGATGATTTGTATACACCTGAGATGACCGAGAAAACTTACACACGGCTGTTAGAATTGGGAATTATACTGGCTAAACAAGGTTTCTCGGTAATTTTAGATGCCAAGTATGATAAACAGCAGTTACGGCAAGAAGCGATCGCACAAGCTACAAAACATCAACTTCCCCTTCAGATTATCCAATGCACAGCACCCCTGGAAGTTCTAAAGGAGCGTTTGAACAATCGCACTGGTGATATTGCTGATGCCACCGCCGATTTATTAGCCTCACAAATCAAACAAGCTGAACCTTTCACTGAAGAGGAACAACCTTATGTAAAGATTTGGGATACAACTCAGCCACAACAGGCACAATTAAAATAATTCGTAATTCGTAATACTTCGGCTACGCTCAGTACAAGTTCGTAATTCGTAATTTTTTATTCAATTACGAATTACGAGTTAGTAATTAGTTAAATAAGTTTTTTATTTTATGGCAGACAAAAAGAACGACTTTTTCAGTATTTCTCCCAGCTTCTTTTCTCAACTATTATTTGGAGCATTTTTAACATTTATATTAATCATGACTGGCTCCGCACCAGCCCTAAGCATCTTCTTAGGAATCATGGGCGGTTTCATCTTAAGCTGGATCGCAAATTTAACCGATAATAGCCCCCAAGCTCCAGCTGTCGCCTCATCTGATGGTGTCGATACAGGATTGAAATACTGGTTATTTTTCATGCTGGGTTTTGTATATTTGGGCTATCCAGCACCCATGAGTATCTTGCTAGGTGGATTAGGCGCTTTAGCTGGAGGCTGGATTACTGCTTGGTGGGGAAGTAAGGAAGAAACTAGAACTCAGTTGCAAGTTGAAGAATCAGAAGAGGTTGAAGTTGAACCAACGAATGAAAGGATCAACAAACGGCAAATCAGAAAAGCCGGTCGCCGTTACCGTCGCGCTCCTGGAAGTAGTTTCAATTTCAAGTTTTGGGAAAGGTAGTAATTTGGGAATAGCGCACAAGCGCAGAGGGGCAGAGGGAAAGACTTACTGCAACTGCTCCCCTGCTCCCCTGCTCCCCTGCCCCATGCCCTAATAATATGTTTTTATATCTATCCAAATTACTGCCGCTATTTTTTTATCCACTAGGATTAGCCTGTGTAAGCTTGGTAGTAGCATTAGTTACTTTGTGGAGACGACCGCGGACTGCTGCGATCGCAATTGCTTTTTCCCTAACTTTATTGCTATTTTGTAGCAATGCTTGGATCGCTAAATCATTAGTGCGATCGCTAGAATGGCAAAATCTTCCACTCGCCCAAATACCTAATGCAGAAGCGATTGTGGTTTTGGGTGGCGCAACAAAATCAGCTTTTCCTCCCAGACCTACCGTCGATTTAAGTGAAGCAGGCGATCGCGTCATTTATGCCGCACAACTCTATCGCCAGAAAAAAGCGCCTATAATCATTCTGAGCGGCGGGCGCATTGATTGGCGTGGAAGTGGTTCGCCAGAATCGGCAGATATGGCCACAATACTCACATCTATTGGTATTCCAGCTGAGGCGATTGTTCAAGAACCTGACTCACTCAATACTTATCAAAATGCTGTAAATGTCCGCAAAATCTTGTTATCTCGTGGGATAAATCAAGTATTATTAGTAACTTCGGCAATGCATATACCGCGATCGCTTCAGATTTTCCAGCGTCAAGGAATCAATGCTATTCCTGCACCCACTGACTTTTTAGTTAGTGAGGGTGAGTTGCAAGAACTCGGTAGTACTCCCAAAGCCGCTATACTAAATTTATTACCTGATACTGACAACTTACACCAATTTACCATCGCTTTAAAAGAGTATATTGGTTCTTTAGTTTATCGCTTACGCGGTTGGCTTTAATTAAAGTTAGGAGTTGTTAGAAAGTTATGAGTTATGAATTATGAGTTATTAATTAAGAAGTGCGGTAATTACCTGAATTCAAAACAGACGCGATCGATCGCCTCTCTACTACTCTGAATTTTATGTCAAAAAATTTACCTTATATTATTCCAGTTGCTCAACCTGAAGTTGAGGAAGCTTTTGCCTCTTACCAAACAACCCATCAGTTTTACCACGAAGTTCGGTCGCGATCGGAGTTTCAGCGTTATTGTGATTGGTATTATACCACAGCAGAACAAAACCGCCAAGACCTTAAAAGAATGCGCGGCGAACTGAATATTTTTCAGTGGTTTCGCCGCCGATAAATGATTTAGATGACTTCTAGCTCATTTTCACGCAAGTGGGCTTTAAACTTTTTACTAAACTGGACTACAATCGGCAGATTAGCGCTTACTGGTCTGTCTCGCCATTGGGTGGCAATAGCTACTACATCGCCTTCTGTGCCTTTGATGTCAAAAGGCTGATTCCGATGTTCAGGATGATGATACACCACTACCGAATCTTTAACGCGGACGCGATCGCCAACTTTCATAACAACATTTACATCTAGCATTTTCTTTTCCACAAGTATCTGCTACAAAATATATGATTAAACCGCTTAGAATTTGATTTAATCAGCTATTTCTTGACGCTTCATCGGGGTGCAACGGCTTAACCCTCTGCGTCCAGGCACGTCTTAGCAATCCGCGCGTACTTTTTTAAGTTTTTTGCCACGTTAATAAGTATCGCCCATAGCCTTTCTCTTTAACCCAAAAGCAGGGAAATGAAAGAAAATCAGGCGATATCGGATGTGCTTAGTACTTTGACAAGATATCCAACCCTTTTATCTTGACTCTAGGATGTTCCCCAGGTCAACTCTCTCACGAATTTTAGTGTATGGCAGATGCTTGGTGATTGCGATCGCTCCTTTGTATGCAATAGACTTTGACCTCTCTCCAAACCTCTCTCCTAAGAGGCGAGAGGCTTTGAATCTTACTCCCCTTCCCTTATAGGGAAGGGGTTGGGGGTTAGGTCTTTATTTGACTCAATACCGAAGCGCTATAGAGTCTAAGCAAAATTTACTTGCTTGCTTAAGAAATCTTGGAAGCTGGAATGATAAAGACTGTAGTGGATTTCTCCATCAATTTCCTGGAGTGTTAAAAACTCACGCCAATTTTCCAGAACTTCTTCAACATCGTATTCATCAGCATCAATTGTACTAGCAATGCTTTCTGCGGATACGACTGATGAAAATTGCACTAATACATTCAGCACAGATGATTTAAATTCCCTTTCTTGGCTTGGCGAATTAGGGGGAATCATCTTGTGGAAATGCTGCTGATAATACGCCTCTAAATCAGGGGTAAGTCGGTCAACCTCCTTAGAGATAGCAGGTAATATCTGACTGAGATGGTCACTGAGCTTCTTGTACTGAGCGCAGTCGAAGTATGCCGAAGTGTACATGAAGTTGTTTTCGCTTTTGGCGGTTAGCTGTGCTGTGAGTTCTTCGTCACTGTTGACATATTGTCGAATGTATGATTGGATATCTTCGTGGTTTTCTTGTGGGTATGCTGCTAAGTCAAGAATTTGAAAAGGTGTTTCTATCAACAAACCGGATTGTTTTCGCAGGTATGGGCGGCGGGTAAGAAGGAAATAAACGCCACGCGGCAGATATCTGGGAAGATAAAAGAGATTTGAGCCTTTTGTTTGGTCAGTGTGGTTAACAGCATCTAAGGCATCGATAGCAATAATAAACTTTTGCTGGGGTTCTAGTTTATCGCTGACTTGCTGAAGCAGGGAATGTAGAGACGTAAAATTTTCTGTCTCAATTTGTGTAGAGATACTAGTAATAAATTCCTCAGCGCGATTTTTGCCTGGGAGTTGGGCGTTGTAATAGAGAACTTGGGGATTTTCTGTGACGTATTTGGCGAGGATGGCACTTTTGCCGCTACCGGGTGCGCCAATTATGGTAAAGTAACCGCGATCGCAACGCTGGATAAAGTTGAATATTGCGGTAAAGACAAAGATGCGACCAACAAAGTTTTGACTTTTTTTGAGAATGACTTGTTGAAACTCTGTTGGGTAAGAGGGGGAATTGATTGGCGTTGGCGGTCGAGGTGAAGTGTTCATACTTTTTAAACATTCTCCAACCGCAAAAAATGCACTCTCCCTGATGACTCCCCTGCGACAATTGTCACCCCATCTTCTGCAACAGCGCAGCACTCAAATGGAGCTTCTCCTGTAAAAGTGGCAATTTCTTCCCCAGTTTCCAGATTCCAGAGTTTGAGTGTGCTGTCAGAGGAAGCAGAAATCACCTGCTTGCCATCGGGGGTGAGGGCTACTGCTCTTACCGAGTCGCTATGACCTTGGAAAGTCCGCTCATCCTCCCCAGTTTCCAGATTCCAAAGTTTGAGTATGTTGTCAGAGGAAGCAAAAATCACTTTCTTGCCATCGGGGGTAAGTGCAGTAGCCCTCACCCAGTTGCTATGACCTTTGAAAGCCCGCTCATCCTCCCCAGTTTCCAGATTCCAAAGTTTGAGTGTGTTGTCAGAGGAAGCAAAAATCACTTTCTTGCCATCAGAGGTGAGGGTTACTGCTCTTACCAAGTCGCTATGACTTTTGAAAGTCCGCTCATCCTCCCCAGTTTCCAGATTCCAAAGTTTGAGTGTGTTGTCAAATGAAGCAGAAATCACTTTCTTGCCATCGGGGGTGAGAGCTAGTGCTGTTACAAAGTCGCTATGACCTTTGAAAGTCCGCTCATCCTCCCCAGTTTCCAGATTCCAAAGTTTGAGCGTGTTGTCAGAGGAAGCAGAAATCACTTTCTTGCCATCAGGGGTGAGGGCTAGTGCTGTTACCGAGCCGCTATGACCTTTGAAAGCCCGCTCATCCTTCCCAGTTTCCAGATTCCAAATTTTGAGTGTCTTGTCAAATGAAGCAGAAATAACTTTCTTGCCATCGGGGGTGAGGGCTAGTGCTATTACCCAGTCGCTATGACCTTGGAAAGTCCGCTCATCCTCCCCAGTTTCCAGATTCCAAAGTTTGAGTGTGTTGTCAAATAAAGCAGAAATCACTTTCTTGCCATCGGGGGTGAGGGCTAGTGCTGTTACCGAGTGGCTATGACCTTTGAAAGTCCGCTCATCCTCCCCAGTTTCCAGATTCCAAAGTTTGAGCGTGTTGTCAGAGGAAGCAGAAATCACTTTCTTGCCATCAGGGGTGAGGGCTAGTGCTGTTACCGAGTCCCTATGACCTTTGAAAGTCCGCTCATCTTTCCCAGTTTCCAGATTCCAAAGTTTGAGTGTGTTGTCAGCTAAAGCAGAAATCACTTTCTTGCCATCGGGGGTGAGGGCTAGTGCTGTTACCCTATTGTTATGACCTTTGAAAGTCCGCTCATCTTTCCCAGTTTCCAGATTCCAAAGTTTGAGTGTGTTGTCAGCTAAAGCAGAAATCACTTTCTTGCCATCGGGGGTGAGGGCTAGTGCTGTTACCCTATCGTTATGACCTTTGAAATTCCGTTCATCCTCCCCAGTTTCCAGATTCCAAAGTTTGAGTGTGTTGTCAAATGAAGCAGAAATCACTTTCTTGCCGTCGGGGGTGAGGGCTACTGCACTTACCGAGTGGCTATGACCTGAGAGGGTAAGAAGTAAACTTCCACCGGGGGAAATTAAGTTAGATGTTAAGGGACGCAACCAAGGTAAAACTTGCTGCTGCTTTGCTACTTTGAGCATTGCTTGAATTTCCGGTACATCAAAGTGCTGCATTCGCCCCCACAATTGCCCTGCCAGTTGCTTTTTATCTTTTACTAAGATATGCGCTGATAATCGCAACCCTCCTTGAATCAACTTTAGCGTTTTGACTTGCTCTGCATTGTATTCTGGCTTGTTTAACAGTTCTGAATCATTAATTAAATCATAATCCTCAATTAATGACTGCACACCAAAATCAGAATGATTGATTTTAGCAGCGATAAAATTAAAATCAGTCAGTCTTTTATAAAAGGGTTTCCACTTTCCTATCTTGGCTTTAACACGAGGGTCAATGAGGATAGTTCGCTGGTCGCTTAAGGATAACTGGGCAAATTTCTTAGCAAAACTACTCATTTTCGTCTTCACCTGATTTTAGGCTTGCCCACAATTGGTCATTAGAGTCGGAAATCAGACGTTGAACTTCTTGCCAATCAATATTATTGTTCTTTTTCTCTCTTTTTAGACTAGGTTGGTTGCGGAGAAAATCTGCAAAACTTTGGTGATAAATTGAATAGTAGTCTTCCTGATTTTGTTTTTGTTTTCTCAAGAATTCCAGCCACTTATTCAAAAGCTCCAAAACATCATATTCATCTCGACCAGTTATGCGAGCAATGGATTCACAAGAAATGGGTTTACCTACCTCAACCAATACACAGAGGATAATTGCATTTGTCCACTTGTCTGGAGTATGCATTTGCATCTGCTTCCAATGCTGCTCATAATAACCCTGAAGTTTCTCAGGTAATTCTTCTAAACTTAAGTCTTGATAATCTCCTCTAGAAATACTGGGTAAAACATAATAGAGGTACATGAAATTATTTTCACTTTTTTGTGCTACCTGCTCAATAAAATATGGTGGCTGAATGTTGTGTTTTTGAATCCAAGCTTTCAACCCATGATGCTCTGGCTCATCATTAATAAATGTACTAATGTACTCTTTCACATCTTTTCGATTCCAGATTTCATAATCATTTGCTGTTAAATCCAACTGCTGCTCTGGAACTTCTTCAGTCAACAAGCGCTTTTCATTTTGGGTATAGCGTCGCCTAGTTAGCAGAAAATATATTCTTGTTGGCAGATTCTTAGGTAAATCTAAAAGATTTCCTGAGCCTGGTTGTTCAACTTCATCGAGTGCATCAACCACAATTACTAAGGGTTCACCAGTTGCCAGCTTTTCATTTACTTTCGTCAGCAAAGTAGGTAAATTATCATTCTCTGCATTCTCTAACTGATAACGATTAATCAGTTGTTGACGAATACTTTGTAAAAATTGGTCTGGTGTGTTGCGACCTTCTGCCCGAATATTAAAGTAGCAGATAGCTTTGTATTTTAAGACAGATTGGGCAGCGATCGCACTTTTCCCCATCCCCGCATCCCCAATTACGGTAAAATAACCTTTACGATGCCTTTTGAGGAAATCATCAAATTCATCAAATACAAATTTCCTACCGCAAAATACCTTAGTTTTTTCTTCGATTAGTGCCTTAAACTCATCTGGATAAAGCGACTGTTCTAGAGATTGCGGAGATTTATTCAGGCGTTCTTGAAGTTGTACATTAGTTATAACTTCTCCAGGATTGATAGAACGCTTTGCCACACTGACAAAAACTTGATGAAATTCCTGAACCTCAGCTAAATCTATTTTTGCTTTTTGTGCCTCATCCTTTAATGTATTCCATTCCTCATTATTAATAGCCAACGCCTTTACTGCAAAAGCCTTGACAAAAGCTTTTTTAATCTCTTTATTTCTAAAAAAATTGAGTATATAATCAGCTTTAAATACGCCATACTCTACCAAAGCATAAACATAAACCCCTTCAAAATCTTTAGGAGACTGTATTGAGTCGAGGTTTAGGCTTTTTAAAATTTTAATAATATATTCATTACGTTGAGCCTGTTGTATACCAAAAGAAACAGTAGCAGGTGCAACAGCTTTAATAGCATTAACTACAGATACAGGGTCAATATTCATCTTTCCTATAACAAGAGCAGATTATAATACCCTTACCTTATCGCATATTTACCTAATACATAATTTCCCAACCTTGCAACAAAAAACTCCCCTCCATTAAACCTCTGCGCCAACCTTTGCTTTCCTCTGCGTTTAAAAACATTCTCCTTGTAAACACAGAGAGAAACAAATTTTGCAAAATAGTCCAATATGTGATATGGAGTTGCTTGTACTGCGATCGCTAACCTAGATTAACTCATTAGCGATCGCCACTTTTTTCTCCGTCACTCTCAATGTACAAGTAGTTCTTGTCAACATTGCAATATTCCTCATCAACATTACAACATTTATAAGGAACATTGTAATATTCCTCATCAACATTAGAATATTCCTTATCAATGCTGGAATATTTCTCATCAACATTACAACATTTATAAGGAACATTGTAATATTCCTCATCAACATTAGAATATTCCTTATCAATGCTGGAATATTTCTCATCAACATTAGAATATTTCTGTATAACTACTACCTTCGCCTCAGTAAGGATTATGAACGTCTCCCAGAAATGAGTGAAGCTGCCATATATGCCGTTATGACTGATTAATTTTGTATTTCTTATTCCCAGCAATCGCTTCATCTGTTAAATGCGTATTTTTATACTAAAACTGGGTATTACAAATAAGTACTTTCGATCGAATAGGTTTTCAAAGATGATTTTAAGCTTTAGAAATACTAGTGCTGTGTGTGCCGTATTTTTATTAGTCAGTGTCAGCAGCTTTCACAAGTCAGCCATAGCCAATATAAACAATCAGTCCCAATTGATAGCGCAGCAGATTAAAACTCAGGTAAACCCAGTTTTTAAATCTATTCTGCCTAAATTAAAGAAAAAAACTCAAATTCGGATTCTTTTACCGAAGTTTATTCCTGAGTCGGATGGCGAAAATCCAATTTACGCAACTATAGAAGCTGCTACGCAAAAAAAGTATGATATTTTACTGGCTTATAGTCCAGACTGTAATGGTGCTTCTGCCTGTCGTTTAGGCGTTGTTTCTGCTGAAGCCATAACCCGCAAAACACCCAGCCTGACTGGGAAACGTGTATCCTTAGCTAAGGGCATTACTGGTTATTTTGTAGATTTTACTTGTGGTGCTGGTTGCTCAGATGCTACCTTGACTTGGAGACAACAGGGTGTGCAATATGTTTTTGGATTGAAAGCTGGCGATCGCACTTCTTTAGTAAAAATGGCTAATTCTGCGGTTAATCCCTAGCTAGCGTCATTTGATTGTACTTCCCAACGAAACAGCCGCGGCAACTGAGATACATCAATGGCGTAGTTAACAATCCACATCACCAATTCAAAAATCAATAAATATCGTACCCACTGCAACTCGCTTGTAGAATCCAAAAGTGTCAAACCCTCATACAACTGCCAAAAGCGGTAAGGGAGATATATATAAGGAACCATCACCCAGACAACATTTTGCAACTGCCTAAGCGTCACTCTTTCAGAGATGATTTGCAACCCTAAGACGATAAAATACCAAGCAAGCACAGCTAACACCGTGCGATCGCCCCACCATACACCCCACAATAGCATAACCACTAATGGCGGCACTACTGCCAGCAGTTGCACCGAGCCAAACCAGATTTTATACCAACCGGGAAATGGTAAAGGTAGAGTATAAGGCTTTGTATTTTTCCACCCCCAGTTCACAACCACAATAAAAAGTGTGGCAATAAGGAAAAAGAGGAGATTTTCTAGGAACAGATAGAGGTTGATGTTTAAGGAAGTCATAAGAGTATTATCAACCTCTGATGTTTTTGTGTCATTTTGCTCAAGTAGTATTTTTGCTATTACAGTAAATAAATATACTTAATCTCTACACAAAATCCGAAAAATATTTCAACTTTTGTTTGCTCTATTTTCTTGTACCAAATGAATAATCGATGGTACTAAAGAAATAACTATAATTAATCCAATAATCGGTAACAAATACTTATCTACCTGTTCAGGTGGTAGAGATTTTCCTAAGAAAAACCCTAACAGGGTAATGCCGAATGTCCAAAGAAAGCCACCAATTAAGTTGTAAGACATAAATGTGCGATAATGCATTGCACCAATCCCAGCCACGATGGGCGCGAAAGTCCGTACAATGGGTAAAAAGCGTGCTAAAACAATCGTTTTTTTACCGTGCTGGTGATAAAAGTTTTGAGTTTTCACAAGATGTTTTTTATGAAACAGCCATGAATCTTCCTTATTAAATAGTCTTCTGCCAAATTTATGCCCAGTCACATAGCCAACATTGTCACCTAAGACCGCACAAATAAAAGCACCAATTATCAGAACCCAAATGTTCAATAAATTCTGAGATGCAACAAATCCAGCGGTGAACAATAAGCTATCCCCAGGCAGAAAAAAACCAATTAACAAGCCAGATTCAGCAAATACAATCGCCCAGACCCCAAAATAACCGAGTGATTTAATCAGTTGTGGTAAATCCAGATGCATAAAATTTTTACTTTTCAACAATAGATCCACAACATCTTAACGTTCAGCAATTTTATTGAATAAAAAGTAATATTAAATTTCTGTAAATTTATTATGTAATCTTAGGAAATATAAGGACAGATGACAGGTTTTGGGCTATGAGTGCAAGAGACAAAGATATTTGAAGCAGACCATTTCAGTCCCCAGCGCCAAGAACATAAAAAGTATCCTTTTAGTTTAGTTGGTTTTGGCGGTGGGCCACGCATCTGTATTGGTTAATACGCTTGGTTTAGCGTCAAAAACCTTAAGTTGTGTAGGTTGGGGAGCCACTGCGCCCTTGCGGTTTCCCGACTTGTACCCCTGCTCTTAAGCAAGCTACGCGCAGCGTCTCCCCTTCTCCCTTTGGGAGAGGCTAGCGCCAAGGGAGATGCAAGTGGCGTTTGAGGAACGTAGACCCGTTCGCGGAGCGTCTCGTAGAGAAGGGGCTTCTCGTTCGCGTAGCGTCTCCGACAGGAGAAGAGTAACCCAACATTTTCATAGCTTTGTTGGGTTGCGCTTTGCTTCACCCAACCTACAATTTTTCACAAAGCCAAGCGTATTGCTGTATTGGTCTAGCCTTTGCCAAAATGGAAATGAAAATTGTTGCTGCTCATCTTCTACGCAATTATCATTGGGAGATATTACCCAATCAAAGTTTAGAGGAAGTTGTGGTTCCCACTAATCGCCCTAAAGATGGGTTGCGGGTTAGATTTCAACCTCAGTGAAATGTTTTATGACATCCCAAATAAACATACATTTACCTAACGGAGTTTTACAACGCTTGCAAAATGTGAAAGATTTTGTGGGCGGAAGCGTTAACTCTCTAAGTAACTCAGCACAACAAGCTGGTGAGTCTTTGAAGACAACAGCCACTACAACAACTGATAAAGCAATTGATACAGTTACGACAAGCTTAGAACAAACTTGGCAAACTGCTGATAAATTTAAGAGTACAACATCGGGCGCAGTTAAAGATGCAATGGCATCTTCTGCAAGTGATTGGCTGACACAACACCCAATATTTTTTAGGTTAGTTCAAATACTAGGTTGGGGAGCTAATCACCCAATTATTAGCGTAGTAATTTTGTTGTTTGCACTTGCTCTAATTTGGAGCATCATCAAAGCAATTGTCCGTTTAATTGAAACAGCTAGTTGGTCAATACTCAAAGTTCCGTTAAAATTGCTTCAGGCTTTGATTAAAGTTAGCTTTCTATCCTTAACTAAAATTGGGAGTTTTGCTGTTCAAAGAATCACAGGTGCTAAAGCAACTGAGAACCTGCCTACTTTACTACCTGAAAGTTTTCAACCAAATAAACAACAACGATTGGCAGAAATTTCTAGTCGTTTGACAGCAATTCAAAAAGAACAACATGAGCTTTTACAAGAAGCGGCAGACTTGATTGCTGCTGACACAATTGATATAGAAATATCAAAAATTAAACAGCTAAAAAGCGCTGAATCACATCTTGGCTAAGTTCGGTGGTGGAACCGGAGGCGACAATACCACCTTTTTGCATGGCGTAATAGTAATCTGCCTGACGGACAAAGTGTAAATGTTGCTCTACTAATAACACCGAAATGCCTGTGGTTTCGACGATGCGACGGACTGCGGCTTCAATTTCTAGGATGATGGAGGGTTGAATACCTTCGGTGGGTTCATCTAAGACGAGTAATTGAGGTTCTCCCATTAAAGCACGTGCGATCGCTAATTGTTGCTGCTGTCCTCCGCTTAAATCACCACCCATCCGCGAAAGCATGGTTTTTAACACCGGAAATAAACTAAAAACTTCCTCTGAAATTTCTGCTTTTTTTACTGGTTTGCGTCTAGCTTCCAATCCCAGCAGTAGATTTTCTTTAACTGTCAACCGAGGGATAATCTCTCGTCCTTGGGGGACATAACCAATTCCCAACTTTGCCCTTTGGTCTGGAGATTTGGAGTTGATTAATTCTTCAGCTAAATTAATAGTACCGCTACGGGGTTTGAGTAAACCCATGATAGTTTTGAGTAAGGTAGTTTTTCCGACACCATTACGTCCAATTAGACAAACCATTTGCCCCGATGGTACGCTCAAATCTACATCGCGGAGAATATGGCTTTCGCCGTAATAAACGTTAAGGTTAGAAATTTTTAGCATAAAAGAATTTTTAACTGTTTAGTTTTGATGTTAAGTTTTTAACTGGCGATCGCTCTGTTCAAAAATAATTAACCACAATGTATTAAGAGTCTGGTTAACCTCTTATGATACCTGATTGCGAATGCAACTAAGTAGAAGGTTTATGAAGATTAAGTGTGGCAATCTTGTATAAGATTATTTTGAATACAAAAAGTCCCATTAGGAAAACCCTTAGTTTCTTTAAGGATTTTCCTGATTATCCTGACCTTTTAAATTACTTAATTGCCTTGACCGCCGATACCCTTGCCAACGATTGTGTCTTTGCCGTTCCCAGCATTCAGGTTGCCACTATTGGTGATGCCTTGCATTTTTTGTGCAGTCGTTAATTGAATTCGGGCAGTCGTTAATTGAATTCGATCAACCTACAAGAATTTACATAAAGCCATTCGATATATTTGTGATAAATAAGTTAATATATACTGAATAACGCGGGTGTCAATTAACCCTAATTTTGTCTATCCTAGTGCTGTACAGTCTAGGTTAGAAGTCAGTTTTTATCCTGGCGCATTATTAATAACAGGAAAGTGATTTATGTCACGTCCAAAACGCGGGTCTAAAGTAATTGATAGAGCGCAGCGTCGGATTGCGGCTTTGAAATCGATCAGTCCCACCTTAGACTTTGGCAATGGGGTTACAATTGACTCCTTTGCAGCCGTCATCAAAACAACGCAAGACAAGTTGGAAGCTTATAACTCAAGCCTCTCCACCGTTCCTCAACCCAACCTACACAACTACACAATTTAAGGTTTTTGGCGCTAACTCAATTCAATTTAGTATTTGTTCGGATATAAGTATGATTTCATTTAGACCTTTGATTTTGATTATAGGCACAAGTATTGGTTTACTGCCTCTGTTGTCCAACTGGTGCGTCCAAGCACAAAATCAATCACAAAAAATTGAGCTAAAAGTTTATAGTGAAAACGAGCAAAAACAAAGCTGTCCAGACAAGGTAATTGTTACTGAAAAACCCCGCCCTTATCAAGAAGGCAGTTTTGCAACAGATGGCTCTATTAACCTGAGCGCTTATGCCAGTAATATCTCTGTTCAAGGCAGTAATAGCTTTAGTGTTACATGGGTTGGGACACTCAAGCCAAAATATGCTAGATGCTTTGCTTCTGCTGGAATGACTAAGGTTGATGGGCAAGACTACTCTGGAAAGATTAATTATTTACGGATGCACTTTGTTAAAGGTAAAGTTTACTTCATCTTAGATTTGGCTGGTGGCTATGATGCTAATGATTATCCCCTAGTAGTGCTAAAAAATAGTTTAAAGAATGGCAATCTTACCTGGACTTGGGGTGGAACTGACTAGGTTAGAGAGACGCGATAAATCGCCGTCTCTACAAGGAATTTATCCGTCAATTAGTTCTTGACAGACTACTAGAGGTAATACTGGAAGTCCGGCGATCGCTCATTGTTGAGCAAAAGCTAAGTCACTTTCAATTAACTTGGCATTTGTTAGGTTAGCCCCACTCAAATTGCACAAGTGAAACTTTGCCCCTCTTAGGTCTGCTAGTGACAGATTAGCTCCTGTTAAATCTGCACCAGTGAGGTTGACTTCACTTAAGTTAGCACTACTTAGGTTAGCCCCCTGAAGTGAAGCTTGTTGCAAGTCTGCCTCGCTTAGGTTTGCCCTCATTAGGTATGCTTTACTCAAGTCGGCTCTAGTTAAATTAGCTTGACTGAGGTCTGCTGCTGTTAAATCAGCTTTAGTTAAATTGGCTTGACTTAAGTTTGCCCAATTCAAGGAGGCATAACTTAGGTTAATTTCACTCAGCTTCACTGATGCAAGTACTGCACACCTCAAATTAGCATTAACAAAATTTCTTTCTCCGATTGCATAACGGCGTAAAATTTCATTCGTTGTTACTCTGTCTAAAACAGCTTTTGATGCGCCTTGATAACACCATGTAGCTTGTAATAATTTGGCAGCAGTGTTAACAGCTACCTCATCACTAGAAGCCACGATTACACCATTGCAGCCATCCCATTGGCCGTTAAGCATCAGGGCAATCTCATTAGCGGCAGCAATTGAGTCAAATAATAAAACAGATTCTTTATGCCGTTTTAACCAGTTATTCCAACCAATTGAGATAATATTTTTCATTGCTATAAATTTTGGTCTTTTCAGACGATTACGGCTCTAACTATCTATTCTGGCTAATAACAATCAGACTGGTGTGTGTAACAACCGACCATTATTATGCGTGCTTAACGAACGCTTGCAAAAAGTTCTCTCTTGAAAGACGCTGGGCGGGTATGTCATCACACTTAAATATGTTCTTGTTGGGTGCGTAAGCTGTTAATCGTTGCGGTTAAAACTAGGACAATTGCCAAAATAAATACGGTATTTCTGAGGATTGAGTTATCAAAATGCTTGAGTGCGATCGCTACTAATGCCCAGACTGTTACTCCTGTATAAGCGATATCTCGACGCTGGATAACTATAACTGCTGCAACTGCTGTTGCTATCAATACCATGATGAGAGTCCAGATTACAGCAGAAATCCCCCAACCGTTCCACCTGTGAAAATCCAAGGCACACGCTACATTGACAATGGTCGCCACGCTAATCCAGCCTAGATAAATACTAATTGGAAAGTGAATACACCATTTTTTCAGCCGAGGTACACGCGATTTGCCAATTTCTAACTGCACATAGATAGCAATCAGGGGCAACAGAATCAAGAGCATTGCAATTATAGAAAGAGCAAAAAGCCGAGACAAAAATAGATATACCCAGATGCTTTGAGCAATACAGGCAATCACCAACAGATAACCTGTCTTACGTAAATCAGGCTCATGTCGTTGATTAGGTAGAACTTGGTATACCCCAAAAGCAAACAACCCAAGGTAAATCAGCCCCCAGATAACAAAGGCGTAATTGGCAGGGATAATCAGGACATTTTTAAACAAAGTATTGGAAATTTCCCCGATGCTAAGTCCATTGAGCGGAAAAATGTTCGATACTACGTTGATAACAAAAGCACCAAAGATTGCAGCCAAAGTAACAAGCTGCCGCCAAAGATCCCGGTAATTGCCTCTTGTGGACTGCTGCATAGGATGTTAACTCATAATCTTTTGTGCTTTCTTTCAGCTTACATCTGAAAAGAGTGATGCATATAAGCCACTGTCATATCGAGCAAGTTAATCAGGAGTTAAACTAATTATTGACCTCACTGCTTTTAAGATACTGTCCATGCAGCTACTTCAAACTACCGACAAAGATTTTTCTGTCAAATTCAAAACCCTTGTAAGCGATCGCCGGGAAGTTACAGTTGATGTTAGTGGGACAGTACGCGAGATTCTAGCTGATGTCAAAGTGCGTGGTGATGCCGCAGTCAAGGACTATACTAGCCGCTTTGATCGCAACAATCTCCAGTCTTTGCATTTTAGCGAAACCTTTATTGCCGAACAGGCGGCACAATGTCCTGCCGATGTCTTGGCGGCGCTGGAATTTGCTGCTGAAAGGATTGTGGCTTTCCATCAAAAACAACTACCGCAAGATATTGGCTACACCGATGCAGTCGGGGTGAAACTAGGATTGAATTGGGTAGCGCTGTCGCAAGTGGGAATTTATGTACCAGGGGGACGGGCTAGCTATCCGAGTTCTTTGTTGATGAATGCCTTACCAGCGAAAATTGCTGGTGTTGAAAGAATTGTCATGACAGTACCGATGCCTGGCGGTGAGATTAATCCTGTCGTATTGGCTGCTGCTCAAGTTGCTGGTGTGACAGAAATATATGGCATTGGTGGGGCGCAAGCGATCGCAGCATTAGCTTATGGTACAGAAAGCATTGCTCCGGTAGATAAAATTGTTGGCCCTGGTAATGCTTATGTTGCTGAAGCCAAGCGTCAAGTCTTTGGCACTGTTGGCATTGATAGCATCGCTGGCCCTTCAGAAATTTTAGTGGTAGCCGACAGCCAGAACAACCCAGATTGGATTGCCTGGGATTTACTATCGCAAGCAGAACACGATCCTAGTGCCCAGTCAATTTTAATTACTGATTCCGAAATCTTCGCGCAACAAGTAATCAAGGCTGTTGAGAAAATTCTCACCGATTTACCCACCAGAAAAGTTGCCAGTGCAAGTTGGCAAAATTATGCAGCCGTAATTCTGGTTAGCGATTTAGCCGAGAGTATACCACTGCTTAATCAACTAGCTCCAGAACACGTGGAATTGTGTGTGGACAACCCGCAACTCCTGGCCAATCAAATTAAGTGTGCCGGCAGCGTGTTTTTAGGACGCTATACTCCAGAAGCGATTGGCGATTATTTAGGAGGCCCCAACCATGTACTGCCAACTGCCCGTTCTGCCCGCTTTGCCTCTGGTTTGAGTGTCTACGACTTTCTCAAACGAATTACTTATTTAGAATGTGACAAACAAGCATTACAGACAATAGGTAAAGCAGCCGTCACCTTAGCAGAGGCAGAAGGTTTGCCAGCCCATGCAGGTAGTGTATCTGTACGCTTGCAAGAATCATAAATCATCACCAAGACGCAATAAATTGCCGTCAAGACAAAAGACTAATTATTGTAGAGACGGCGATTCATCGCGTCTTGCCTAAGAGCAGGAGGGAGCATCTACATTTGACATTGATTAAAAGGTTCTCGAATAAAATAGAGTGCATCGCGTTTTTGAACTTCCATACCCCCTCTATTCCAGCTTCCCCAACGAGTTATAAATTTTTTCTTGCGATCGCGACGTTCAATTGCAACAGTAAAATTATTACAGAGTTCCCGATAACATCCATCCAAATTCGTCTGACAAGAGTATAAGATTAGTACAGCAAGGCGGAATTAAAAATTAAAAATTAAAAATTAAAAATGAATACAGCATAAGCATTTCATTGATTTGGAATGGGTGGTTTATTTCCGCCGTGTTGTACTAGTATTTGATTTCTGAAAATCGAGATTAATCCAAAGCTTGGTTAACAAAGCCTAGAGGCTTAGTATAGCTATCAAAATTCAAGCCTAATTTCTATATCCAGTTAATACTCCTTAATGAAACACGCTTTTTATACTATAAAATGACGTGCGGAATGTAGGTTAAATACTTAGCCTCGGCGAGAGGATGGGAAATTGTTCTGGGGTGGATCGGGGTGGGTGCGATTGGCTCTGCCACTGCCCCTTGGGCAATCGCTGTTCTAACGATCTCCTGATGGTAGAATAAGTCTAAAATTAAGAACATTCATAATGTTACATGAATTTCTCTTAGCAGAACGTGACGAAATTCTCGCCTTGTGTTCAAAAAAGATCGCGCGTCTTGCCGATTCCATGAGTTCGAGCGACGAAATGGAAAAAGGATTACCTGTGTTCTACGATGAACTCATTGAGGTATTACGTGCTGATGCTGATACAGATGAATCTGGGGAAGCACATAACAATTCTATAGAAAGTGTTCACAGAGCCTCCGCAGAGCGCCGGGGGAAAGAGTCGTTAAAACTTGGCTACAGCATTTCTCAGGTTGTTCATGGCTACGGCGCTCTTTGTCAAGCTATCACTCAGTATATTCAGGAGAATAGTAGTGAAACAGCATCCCCTCGTGAATTCAATCGATTAAATTTCTGCCTCGATATTGCTATCGCTGAAGCGGTTACAGAGTTTAATCGAGGTCAGCGTGAAAATGCAGAGCGGGATGAGGTTCTACGTCTTGGATTTCTAGCACATGAGTTGCGAAATGCGTTGACCTCTGCTAGTTTAGCTTCCCAACTTATAATCACAGGGAAAGTCGCAACCAGTGGAAGTACATCTCGTCTTCTTGAAAATGCCCATAGGCGTATGAGAGACATTATTGATCGTTCACTAGTTGAGGTGCGACTGCGGAACGAATCAACCGGACAATATCAGAGATGTCGAGTTATTCACCTAGTCAGTGAAGTTGAGGCTACTGCATGGTTTGAAGCAAGTGCGAAATCAATTGAGGTGCGTGTAGAGGTAGCGCCGGAATTGGAGGTTTTAATAGATCGTCACCTAATAATATCTGCTCTATCGAATCTGGTTCAAAATGCCATTAAGTTCACCAAGCAGGGTGGGATTGTATGGATACGCAGTAAGGCTGTAGGTGGGCGTGTTTTGCTTGAAATAGAGGATCAATGTGGAGGACTCCCGCCTGGTGAGGCGGAAGAACTCTTTAAGGCTTTTTCTCAGATGGGAACAGATAAATCTGGATTGGGGATTGGGCTGACAATTTCACGACGCGCCGTGTCGCTAAACAAGGGTATACTCTCAGTTCGCGATGTCCCCCATCAAGGATGTGTGTTCTCAATTGATTTACCCTTAGCCTCCCCTCTCCCCACTACATAATCCTCTAGCTCCGTTTTCGCTGCGTTCACTTATGTAAACTCCAACTATTTTCTAGTCTTTTTATCCAAAGCTAAAAATAAATAATTTTACTTACTAAATCTCTATTATCACTACATATTTACCAATACCCAAAAAAGCAAGTCATAAATATTATTACCACAAAAGTAGATGTCAAAAAAAAAGTAAATTTTTGCTGTCATTGTTTCACAAACTTACTAAGATTATTGGTGATAAAACCCCCTATCTAAATTTGGCCATCATCAAAAGTCAGTGCAATAACTTTGTCTGGTTTACTCAGCTGTGCCTGCTGAATGAGTTTTCCCTGAAACTCATTAGGGACTGTAAAGATGTCGCTGTTTACTTGTGCAACAATGGCTTTATTAGATGCCAAACTATGCTGATTGCTCACCGCGCTGGCACTGAGTTGTTCTGGTTTTTTGACTAATGTTTGATAGTCTGAGCGTTCTGAAAACCAAAATCTTCTGAAACCAAAGTCACATAAGACTGCGACTAGCGGGATGAATACTATTCCTCCAATCAATAATTTAAGCTTTATCATATTAGATTTCCTTATAGATATTACAAAGGTAAATTATTTTAAATACGTTACTTCCATAACATAATTATTTCTCACATTATGAACTCTGGCGCTAACTAGGCAAACTAAAGCGAGGTGTCACAAAAGGATTAAGCTGTTCGTCATCTAGTTTTACAAGGCAATCTAAGACACGAAACGCTTTCAGGCGCTAAATTATCAAATTTAAATGCGCGACAGCTTAGAACACTGTAGTAATGTACTACAGTGTTCTAATTCCTTGTAGCTAGGGCAGCAACCTTTAATTTCATCCTGATTTCATCTTCATCTGTCAAACTCTGTAGTAAGTACGATAGTTGCATTGTAAGCAACCAGTTACTTGGGTGATTTTATTACCTGAGCAAAAAATAAATCACTTAAAGGGTTAACTCTCTAGTTGACTGGAGAGTTTAAAATGAAATCAGTAAACATTTAGATAATCAGTATGCAACTTTCTACTCTAAAAAACAGCTTTTTGTCATTGACCTTAGTAGCGATCGCCTCTGTTCCCAGCGGCTTGTTAACAGCCTGTTCTACAACTACTTCCCAAAACCAAAACCAAGCATCAAACCCTACTACCACTGCTACTGATACTAGCGACAAGCAACCGATGAATCACGATGGTAGCATGATGAATCATAGTGCGGAGATGATGAACCATAACATGGCAATGGATTTAGGTTCAGCCGACGCTAATTATGATTTGCGCTTTATTGATGCGATGATTCCGCACCATCAAGGAGCAGTGGAGATGGCGAATGTTGCACAGGAGAAATCAAAACGTCCTGAAATCAAAAAGCTGGCTTCGGAAATTATCTCTTCTCAAGACAAAGAAATTGCCCAGTTGAAACAGTGGCGCACAGCTTGGTATCCCTCTGCAAGTAGTACCCCGGTGGCTTATGATGCGAAAACAGGTAAAACAGTCCCAATGCCTCACCAACAAATGCAAGGCATGATGATGAATATGGACTTAGGAGCCGCCGATGCTGACTTTGACTTGCGGTTCATAAATGCAATGATTCCCCATCATGAAAGTGCAATTACGATGGCTCAAGATGCAGTGAGTAAGTCTAAGCGTCCTGAAATCAAGAAATTGGCTCAAAGTATTATTGATTCACAGCAAGCAGAAATTAACCAAATGAAACAGTGGCGAAAAACTTGGTATAACCAGTGAGTCTAGTCCTGTACTGCTTCCCTACGGAACGCTCTGCGTAGCTCCAGGAGTACGGAGAAACCGCAGGGTAGAGAACTGGCTATCTTCTGCTTCCCCGGAGGGGTACGAAGACGAAGGCAGCGAACGCAGTGGTAACGACGTTAGGAACGTCACCCTAAAAGGTTTCCCAAGCTAGGGAACTGGTGTTAGCGAGTAGTCCAGCGTCAGTACGAGCGTCACCTAAAGGGTAAGCAAAAGTATCTATGTGAAGCATGATGCAAGTATCTAATGCCAAATAAATAGAGAACACTTGCTTTCTTGAATTCCAGTTGTGTTTAGAGTGATGTGATTCTGAGAGCGGTCAAAACTTGATTTCATCCTAATTTCATTTTTGAATGAAAGACTAGTAAAAGAGTGTATTTCTAAAACTTAAAAGTAATTTTGACTATTCGCAATTTCTTCTCTCCCATACTCAAGGATTTTTAGTAGCGATGTCTAATTCTCTGCGTTCCCAAACACCTACAGCTATTCGTTATATTTCTGGCACATTCCTAAGCCTATTGTTATTAGCAAGTCCCGCAGTTGTGTTGGCTCATGGCGGACATGGAGACGAATTTCAAGGAGGAAGCGAAGCCACTTCAACTAATAATTCTATTCAGGTTGATGCCGATACAGCCAAACGGTTAGGGATTAAAGTCGAGCCTGTCCAACGTCAACGGTTAGCTATTGGCATCAAAACTACTGGACAAATAGAGACTCTTCCTAACCAAAAAGTAGAAGTGACTACCCCAATTGAAGGGGCGAAAGTTGTTGAATTGTTGGTGGAACCAGGTGCATCAGTAAAGCTTGGTCAACCTGTTGCTATAGTTACTAGTCCAGGGTTGGTGACATTACGCGTGGAATCTCAGGACAAATTAGCACAAGGTCAAGCTGATTTACAACAGGCCCAAGCAGACTTAAGACTGGCTCAACAAAATTATCAAAGATATCAACAAATAGCCAACTCTGAAATTGCCCAAGCACAGAGTCAAGTTGATTTTGCTCAAGAAAAGTACAACAAAGACAAACAGTTAGCCACTGAAGGTGCTTTACCCCGACGCAATGCCTTAGAATCCCAGACCCAGCTAGCACAGGCAAAAGCCGAACTTACCAAAGCTAACAGCCGTCGGGAGGTTATCGCGGCAGAAAATCAACTCAAACGCGCCCAAGCGTCAGTTCAACTAGCAAAGTCAAATATTAATCGCAGTAATACTAGTTATCAAACTCGACTTGCTCAACTGGGAAATCTCCCCAATTCCAAGGGATTAGTGACCGTAACCGCTCCCATCTCTGGTAAGGTTGCTGATAGAGAAGTTACTATTGGTCAAACTTTTAATGATGCAGGTGGCAAATTGATGACTATTGTCAACGATAGTCGGCTTTTCGCCACAGCTAACATTTATGAAAAAGATTTAGGTAGAGTTAAAACTGGTCAAAGGGTGACTCTAAAAGTAGCTAGTATGCCTGAACGTACCTTTTCGGGACGGATTTCCCGGATTGGTACAACAGTAGAAGGAGAAACAAGAGTCGTACCAGTACAAGCAGAGATAGAGAACTCACGCGGACAACTCAAACCAGGAATGTTCGCAGAGCTAGAAGTTTTAACAGAGCAAACGTCCTCTGCTATTTCAGCTATTCCTACCTCAGCAGTGGTTGACGCAAATGGTAAGAAAGTTGTTTATGTACAAAATGGTAATGCTTACCAAACAGTTGAAGTAACTTTAGGGCAAACCTCTGGAGATGTCGTTGAGGTTAAGAGTGGCTTATTTGAAGGGGATATGATTGTCACTCAACGCGCACCACAACTTTATGCACAATCATTGCGTGGTGATACTAAGCCAAAAGAAGGTGAGACAAAAGAAGCTCCTGCACAAGCGACTGAAGTTAAAACGCCCAGCTTACCAGTACCGTTGTGGTTGCTAGGAGTAGGTGGAGGAGTTGCAATAGCTGCTGTAGGTTTCATGGCAGGCCGTCGCAGCAAGCTTCAACTAGTTCCAGTCGGGGCAGAACTTGCCTATGATGTACCAGAAGATTCTATTAATGGTTCTACAAACTCAGATGATAACCATCGTGCGCCTCATGAAGAACCAAAAGTCATAATTATTAGTAAAAATACTCAACAATAAAAATGCTCAGTGCTATCATCAAATGGGCGATCGCTCGCCGTTGGTTAGTCATCCTGGGTACAATTATCTTGACTATTTGGATATTTCGGACAATTATCCAAATGCCTTTGGATGTTTTTCCTAGCTTTGCACCACCCCAAGTTGAAATTCAAACTGAAGCACCAGGACTCGCCCCCGAAGAATTAGAATCCTTGGTAACTTTACCAATTGAAAGTGCAATTAACGGTACTCCTGGAGTAACGGCAGTACGCTCATCTTCAGCAGCAGGAATTTCTGTCGTTAAAGTCATTTTTAACTGGGATACTGATATTTATCAAGCTCGCCAGTTAGTAACAGAGCGATTACAACAAGCTCAAAGTAAGCTTCCATCAGGGGTAGAAACTCCGCAAATTTCTCCGACAAGCTCTCCCATTGGCACTGTATTACAATATGCCTTTACCTCTCAAAGCACTCCTTTAATGGAAGTGCGGCGCATTGTTGATTGGCAAGTGACAAACCGCCTTTTAGCTGTGCCTGGTGTTAGTCAAGTAGTTGCGTATGGTGGTGATGTCCGTCAATATCAAGTATTAGTTGATCCAGCGAAGCTAAGAGCCTTTAATGTCACTTTAGAAGACGTAGAGCAAGCAGCCAAAGCTGCCAATGTGAATGCTCCTGGTGGCTATTTAATTACTCCAGACCGAGAAAAGTTAATTCGGGGGATTGGGCGGATTGAATCTATCGAAGAATTACAGCAATCAGTGATTACTGCTCGTAATGGTACGCCTGTTAAAATCTCCGATATTGCTGATGTACAAATTGGTGCAGCTATTAAACGGGGTGATGGCAGTTTTAACGGTCAAAAGGCAATTGTTGTGATGATTAATAAACAGCCTCAAGCCGATACTCCTACTGTTACCCGTGCTATTGAAGCAGCGATGTCAGAGATTCAAGCAGGATTGCCTAAAGATATCAAAGTTACCCCAACATTTCGTCAAGAAAACTATATTGATTCTTCTATTGAGAATGTTCGAGAGGCTTTAATTGAAGGTAGCATTATTGTTGCTCTAATTCTAATTCCTTTTTTAATGAATTGGCGTAACCTAGCTATTTGTTTAACTGCCCTACCTTTATCTTTATTACTAGGAGTACTACTACTAAATTGGTTGGGACAAGGTTTAAATACCATGACTTTGGGAGGGCTAGCAGTAGCAATCGGTTCAGCTGTTGATGATGCGATTGTTGATGCGGAAAATGTCTACCGTAACCTGCGAGAAAATAAATATTCCCCCAACCCGCGCCCGGTTTTAGATGTTGTATTTGACGGTTGTCAAGAGGTACGGGATTCAGTATTTGGAGCTACTGTCATTACTATAGTTGTCTTCTCTCCAGTGTTTGCTTTAGCTGGTGTAGAAGGCAGCATTTTTATCCCAATGGGATTAGGTTATATGGCAGCAGTTATAGCCTCTAGTATCACTGCATTGACGGTAACTCCGGCTTTATGTGCAATCTTACTACCTTATGGTCGCTTGCCAGAAACAGAACCTTGGGTGGCGAGATTTTTTAAAAGACTGTATCTTCCTCTATTAACATTTTCTCTACGACATTCTGGAATTGTTATAGGCGCTGCTGCTGCAAGTTTAGTGGCTGCGGCTGTAATTGTCCCTTCCTTTGGCAGAATATTTTTACCAGAGTTTCAAGAGCAGACTTTGGTTAATACTCTCACTCTTTATCCGGGGGTTTCTCTAGAAGCTACCAATGCAGCTGGTGAAACACTTCAACACGCACTCAAGGGAGACTCTAGATTTCCATACGTGCAATTGCGTTCTGGGCGTGCGCCGGGTGATGGGGATGCAGCAGGGGTGAATTTGGGACACTTGGATATCGAGTTAAGCGACGCAGGGATGAAAGACAGGAAGGGGACGATTGAGAAGTTACGGGAGGAATTTGCTAAGTTACCGGGGGTAGCGCCAAATATTGGCGGTTTTATCTCGCACCGCATGGATGAGGTATTGTCTGGGGTGAGAAGTGCGATCGCTGTCAAAATTTTTGGCCCAGACTTAGAACAACTCCGCACAATTGGACAGCAAGTTGATGATGTCATGAAAACCGTTAATGGGATTGTAGATTTGCAACTAGAACCCCAAATACCCATTGAACAAATACAAATTAAGTTCAATCGACCTGCTGCTTCACGGTATGGTTTGACAGTAGGCAAACTTTCCGAAATTATTGAAACTGCTCTGAATGGAAGAGTAGTCTCTCAAGTTTTAGAGAAACAACAGACTTTCGATTTAGTTGTATGGCTAAAGTCAGATGCAAGGCAAAACTTGGATACGATTCGCAATTTGTTAGTTGATACTCCTAACGGTCAAAAAATTCCTTTAGCACAGGTTGCCACAATTGAAAATGGTACTGGGCCTAATACTATAAATAGAGAAAATGTCTCCCGTCTGATTGTTGTTTCTGCTAACGCTAATGGTAGGGATTTGCGCTCTATCGTCAATGAAATTCAAGCTAAAGTTAAGCAACAGGTACATCCACCCTCTGGTTACTATATCCAGTATGCGGGACAATTTGAGGCAGAAGAAAGAGCAACTCAGAATATCTTAATTTCGAGTGCGATCGCTTTTGTCGCAATTACAGTCATCATGTACCTTTCTGTCAAATCTATCCCTTCTACTGCCATGATTATGATTAATTTACCTTTGGCATTAGTGGGAGGAGTATTTTCAGTAGCTTTGTCTGGAGGAATAATTTCTATCGCCTCTTTGGTTGGCTTTATTACCCTATTTGGAGTTGCTACCCGCAATGGTTTGTTACTTGTGGATAATTACAACACCAAATTTAGTCTTCGCGAAGCGTCCCGTAGGGAAGGTATACCACTTAAAGAAGTTCTGATTAAAGGGTCAATGGAACGTCTGAATGCCATTTTGATGACAGCTTTTACCTCTGCTTTAGGATTAGCACCTCTAGTAGTTGAGAGTGGCCCTGGAAAAGAAATTTTACAACCATTGTCGATAGTTGTGTTGGGTGGGTTGTTTACCTCTACGGCGTTAACGTTAGTAGTTTTGCCTGCTTTGTATGCCAAGTTTGGTAAGTTATTGCTGCCTAAGCGTACTATGTCAGTTGTAGAGGATGGCAAAGTACCAAAAGCAGTTTTTGAGCAATGATAAATATCACAGGAAATTTATCTTCTAGAATCCTTTGGAATTGAGCAAAGAATTCATGCATTAAATTCCAAATTTTTCGACTGTATTTTCAGCTATCACTGAGCCATAACTATCACTAAGGTTTGCTCATAGGGAGTAAAAGTATTTTCTACCAAGGGTAATACATTTACTCGCGGTAACATCTGCCGAATTTTTCGCTTACCATTATTCAACTTTGATTTCATCCTGATTTCATCTTCATTTGAGACATTAGATACAGTGCCTAAGTGTCAAAACTACAGATTATCCCGAATGGATTCACTGTATCATCAAGCAAAAAACCCTTGAGTTGTCTCAAAAATGCTCAATTCCATTGTCAAATGGTCGATCGCGCAAAGGTGGCTAATCGTTATTGCCTCGATATTAATTAGTCTGTGGGGATTGCGTGTCATCACACAAATGCCGCTCGACGTATTTCCTGCCTTTGCTCCGCCCCAAGTAGAAATTCAAGTTGAAGCTTCTGGTTTAGCACCAGAAGAAATCGAGTCTTTGGTGACTCGGCCAATTGAAAGTGCGATTAATGGCACACCAGGACTAGAATCTCTGCGGTCTTCATCTGCTATTGGGATTTCTGCTATAAAAACTGTCTTTAGCTGGGATACTGATATATATCGCGATCGCCAACTAGTAACAGAGCGATTACAAGGGGTAAAACTACCACAAGGGGTAGAGCAACCGGAAATCTTGCCTATTAACTCGCCCTTGGGATGGGCTGTCAAATACGCTTTTTCCTCCCAAAGCACCGACATGATGGAGGTATGGCGCATTGTCAACTGGGACGTAAAAAATCGCTTGCTGGCTGTACCAGGTGTGAGCAACGTATTTCTTTATGGAGGCGATGAGCGGCAATATCAAGTCTTGATAGATCCAGACAAGCTCAAAGCCTATAACGTCTCCCTGCCAGAAGTCACTCAAGCAGCGCAGAATGCTAACGTTAATGTGCCGGGAGGATTTTTGATTACTCCTGACCAAGAAACACTAATTCGGGGAATTGGGCGAATAGAGTCAATTAATCAACTCAAGCGTTCGGTTATCAAAGCTGCTAAAGGAACACCCGTATTACTTGAACAAGTAGCAGAGGTAAAAATTGGCCCGGGACTAAGACGAGGAGATGGACTATTCCAAGGAAAACGAGCAGTAATTTTAACTGTCTCTAAGCAGCCAGCCGCAGATACACCCACTGTAGTCAAAGCTGTGGAAGCAGCAATGGAGGAGATTAAACCAGGGCTACCGCAGGATGTTAAGTTTACTAAAACCTTTGATCAAGATTTATTTATTGAAGCTTCAGTTAAAAACGTTGAGGAAGCTCTGCGGGATGGCATCATTATCGTTTCAGTCATCCTAATTATCTTTTTGATGAACTGGCGCACGGTAATTATTAGCCTTAGTGCCTTGCCTCTGTCGTTACTGTTAGGCATGATTATTCTGAGTTGGACTGGACAAGGCATTAATACAATGACCTTGGGTGGACTAGTAGTTGCTATTGGTTCAGTGGTAGATGATGCGATCGTTGATATGGAAAACGTCTACCGCCGATTGCGAGAAAACCAAATAGCAGGGAACCCGAAAAATCCTTTACAAGTAGTGTTTGATGGTTCAGTAGAGGTACGTGTTAGTGTTTTATTCTCCACTGTCATTATCGCAGTAGTATTTGCACCGATTTTCGTCCTGTCTGGGGTGGAAGGTCGCATTTTTACGCCGATGGGAATGGCGTATTTGCTATCAATTCTCGCTTCTACCTTAGTTGCATTAACACTAACTCCAGCGCTATGTGCTTTATTATTAGCAAATCGTCGTTTACCGAGTGCGGAAACTTGGCTAGAGCGCAAAACACATCAATTTTATCGTCCAGCGTTGAAGTTCTCGATTCGTTACCCCAAGGTGATTTTAGGGGTGGCGCTTGCGGGCTTTGTTACATCTATAGTAATTCTACCTGGGTTGGGAAAAGTCTTCCTGCCAGAGTTCCAAGACCGCTCTTTGGTCAATTCAATGGTTCTCTTACCTGGTGAATCCCTAAATGCAACTGATCAAGCAGCTTTAGCGGTGATGGATGCCCTTAAAAACGATCGCCGTTTTGATTTTATTGCCTTACGAGCTGGGTTTGCTCAAGGAGATCCAGAAGTGGCAGGGGTCAACTTTGGCGAGTTGGATGTGCAGATTAGCGAAGAAGGAGCGAAAAATCGGGAGAAGACTGTTGAAGTACTCCGCAAAGAGTTTGAAAAACTTCCTGGTGTGGCAACCAACATTGGTGGATTTATCTCACACCGAATCGATGATATCCTCTCCGGTGTAAGAAGTGCGATCGCTGTCAAAATTTATGGCCCCGAACTTGAACAACTCCGCATTATTGGTAAACAGGTACAATCCGCCATGAGTGGTATTCCCGGTATTGTAGATTTGCAACTAGAACCCCAAGTCCCAGTTAAACAAATCCAAATTCAATTTGACCGTGATGCAGCCGCTCGTTATGGGTTAACTGTGGGGGAACTGGCAGAAACCATAGAGACTGGGCTAAATGGAAAAGCAGTTTCTCAAGTGTTGGAGAAGCAACAAACGTTTAATCTCGTTGTGTGGTTGCAAGATAGCTCACGTAACAATTTGGACGTGATTGGTAACTTGTTGGTAGATACACCCAATGGACAGAAAATTCCTTTATCTCAGGTTGCTAAAGTTGATTATGGCACGGGGCCAAGTACCATCAATCGTGAAAATGTTTCCCGGCTGATTGTGGTTTCTGCCAACGTTTCTGGAAAGGATTTGGGTTCTGTAATTAAAGATGTACGCGATCGCGTCAAACAAATTCAACTACCTGGAGGATACTATGTGCAATTTGGCGGTCAGTTTCAGGCACAGGAACAAGCAACGCAGACATTAATGATTGCAGGTGCGGTTGCGATCGCAGCAATTTCTGTGCTGATTTACTTTGCCGTCAAGTCAATTCCTGCCACAGCAATGATTATGATTAACTTGCCACTAGCGTTAATTGGCGGTGTAATTTCTGTTGCTATCGGTGGTGGGATCATCTCCGTCGCTTCAATGGTTGGTTTCATTACTTTATTTGGTGTAGCTACTCGCAACGGATTGCTGTTAGTAGATAACTATAACAATCGCCTAGCAGAGGGAATACCGCTCAAACAAGTGATTGTTGATGGTTCGATGGAACGATTAGTTGCGATTCTCCTGACAGCACTTTCGTCAGCACTAGGTATGGTTCCCCTAGTAATTGGTTCTGGTGCAGGTAAGGAAATTTTGCAACCTTTGGCTGTGGTAGTGTTAGGTGGCTTGGTTACTTCCACAGCTTTAACACTCTTAGTTTTGCCGGCTTTATATTCGCTATTTGGTAAATTTTTGGTTCCCAAAAAGACTACACAAGTACAAGAAATCGATGTTACTCAAGGTTCAGTTGTATGACACTTAATTTATTAATTCTTCCCAGATGTCCACCTGGGAATGTAGAGATATTCATACGCTACGTATGGGATTGAGCAAAATTTTTCTAATAATCAATGAGGAGTAAATCAATGCAATCATTCAAATTAGGCTTTGTTGTTTTCGCCAGTGTAGGATTACTTTTTTTGGGAGCTTGTGGTAATCAAGCTTCTGAGTCCAGTAGTAATCCTTCTAGTCCTTCTACAGAAAATACTAGCAAAACCGAACCAGCCGCCAAAACTGAAACATCTGCTCATGGCGACTCACATGGTAAAAACGCTCAAGTCGTTGAAGCAGGAAAATATCACTTAGAGTTAGTGCCTGAGAAAGAAGGTAGTACGACTCACTTAGATTTATATTTGCAAACAGGTGATAAACACGAAGCAGTTCCAAATGCGAAAGTTACGGCTGATATTCAGTCACCAGATGGAAAGCAAAAAACAGTTCCCCTAACATATGATGCTGATGGTAAACACTACGCTACCAAGCTGGAGGGAATTACGGCGGGTCAATATCAAGTGAAAGTTACTGCGAATGTTGGTACAGAAAAGGTCAACGGTCGCTTTAGTTTTAATCAGTAATTTAAGTTAGGCTAAATTTAAGGGTAAGCTTTGCTTGCCCACCCTTAAAATCAACTTATTAAAAATGGCTGAAAGCTGGGCTTTTGTACTCATAGGCGAGTGCCTCATGACTGAACTGCAATTTGAATTGCAAATAATCCTAACGTTCAAAATGCCTTGATTGCAGATTTGACCGATTAGTATTTCAAGTTATTATAGCTATGTAGATAGTCTTCAAAATTATTTCAGTTCTTTCCATGTCTTGCCGCTATCTTGGGATTGAAAGACAGCATTGTTATGATTTACCGTATAAAATATTTGGGGATTGCTAGGGGCGATCGCTAGTTTTACAACTACACCATTAGTTTGGGTCCAAAGTTTCTCCCACGTTTTACCACCATCACTGCTGCGATAAACACCCGGTGCTGACTTGAGAAAGCGATAGCCATACATTACAGTAGTGTTACCCTCTTTTTGCAGAGCCAAACTGATAACAGGAGCTTCCTGTGTACTAGCTACTAACGTCCAGTCATTGCCGCTGTTAGTGCTTTCATACATTCCTGAACGGGTAGTTGCAAACAAATGCTCAGGGTTTCGCGGGTCAACTGCAAGGTCAAAAGGAGCATCGCCTAATCCCTTGATGCGGGGTTTAATCCAAGTTTTACCACCATCAGTAGAAGTATGCAGCCCTTGCGCCCCAGAAGCGGGCCATCCATAAAAAACATTGGGGTTACTCGGTGCGATCGCTATTGCATGAAAATCTACCCCAGGCATGGAAATCTGTTTCCAATCTTGCCCTTGATTCTCACTGATCTGGAATCCTAAATTACCTCCTGTATGCGGATGTCCGCTGGAATAAAAGCGTTTACTGTCAGTTGGATCGGCAGTAAAGCCCATATAATCAGCTCGTTCTTTTCCCATCCAAAACCATTCCCCAGTTTCAGAACGTTGCAAGAGTCCATTATGACTTGCAACATAAATAATGTTGGGATTATCTCGATTCACAGTCAAACCATGAACGTGATTATTTGATTGCCAATTGACTGCTTTCTCTAAGGATACATTTACAGCCCTTGGTTGAGGCTGGTTGTTTGACTGCTTGGCGGATAGTGGCTGGTTGCTTGACTGATTGCTAGTAGGTGGCTGGATAGAACGACCGAACCACACCCCCAAGCCTCCGCCTAAAAAGAGGGAAAATGCTATGGGCACGGCGCAGCAAGCCACCATAGCAATTCCCATCCATTTCATCATGTTGTGGTCTTTTGAGTCAGGCTGACTCATAATTGTGTTTCTCCTGAGTAAGTTTTCTGCTGTAGTAAAGCTGTTGACTTATGATGAAATGCAAAAGCAAGCACGATTTGAGCTTTTGGATAAAAGGAACGAGTTCGATAGTTATTCTGGTTTACCTTAAGTTCCTTAGTTCAAGCATAAGATGGCTTTCTTAGCCATGAGTTCACTAGTCTTTCTCGGCGAAACTTATCTAAACATTCCTAATTTTTTCTAACATTTCAAATTCAAATGTGTTTCTCACCGAGGGATTTATCAAGCTCTATTTTGATGGACTGTCTTGGTTGTTCATCATTCCTGGCTTATTATTCATCATTGCTTGGCAACACTTACATCCTGTTTGGTTTGGCTGCTGCGGCGTTTGATTCGTTGGCGCTGTTCTTTGACTGGTCAGCACTTGAATTAGTTTTGCTTCGTTTATAGCCCTGGCGGATTGATTCGGGGTCACAGTTCCCTTGGGGGTGTTTGCAAAGGAAGCAGTAGTGGTTAACGTAAGTAATACAAAACTAGCTACGGCTCCACTTAATAGTGTCTTAACGCCTGTATTAATGTTCATTTTTCCTTTCCATTACGTTGCCAAGCTAGTAGATTTTCTTGAAACTAAAGTTATTCTAAACCCTTCAGTTGGGTAGAGAGTCAAGTAATAAATTCAAAATTTTCCTTAATGTTTCCTTATGTACTGCTTCTTGAAAATACGGGAAAATAACTGAGTTCCATCATCTACTACGGAATGCATAACCGGAATAACAATGAGAGTGAGTAGAGTGGAAATGCTTAATCCTCCCAGAATGAC
Organism: Nostoc sp. 'Peltigera membranacea cyanobiont' 210A; assembly: GCF_002246015.1. Lineage (GTDB taxonomy): Bacteria > Cyanobacteriota > Cyanobacteriia > Cyanobacteriales > Nostocaceae > Nostoc. The sequence goes on along the minus strand of NZ_NOLJ01000003.1, from coordinate 805,557 downwards.
TGTAGCGATTGGCGAGTATGCATCCATTCCAGTATCAGGGAAAAATGCAAGTCGAATAATCATTACTAAAGTAATAATTACTGTCATCAAAATCGGCTTGAGTCTGATGGGGGCTACTTCTCGAATAGCGACATCTCTAGGAATTTTCTGCCGACGTTTTGTCAAAATTAAATCAATCAGCAATATTGCTCCAGCCACATCAATTCCTGACAGAATGATAATCCCTAAAATAGAAACTAACGGGCGCAAAATCTTGGTCTTAGTCTTGAAGAGATCGGAGATATTCTTAATATATATGATCAAGGAAAACTCCCTTGTGGTGAAGTTAAACAAAAGCTAGAAGATAAGGTAAATGAAATTGATCACCAGATTGAAGAGCTATTAACTTTAAGAGATGAACTAACAGGTTTACTCTCAGGTTGGGATAAGTTTACAGGTAAACGAAAGGATACGATATGTCCTATCATTCAGTAAGTAATCAAAAATATTAAAGCAATGCTGAAACCTTGATGATCGCACAGGCTACTATGAAGTCGTTATACTTAAGTATGTATTTTTGCTTATGAAAGAATCTAGAGTTTCCGTATGACCGAAACTAAAGTTCGCAAACAGTACGATCGGTTGGCAGCAATATATGACCAACGCTGGAGCAATTACATTGCTAATACGTTGTCATTTCTCAAAAGCTGGGTACAGATATCTCCGTCAGATGTTGTACTGGATATCGCTTGTGGGACAGGGGAGTTTGAGCGGCTAATTTTAATTGAACAGCCGATGCAACAGATGGTTGGGGTAGACATTTCAGACAAGATGCTACTCATGGCTAAACAAAAATGTTGTAACTACCCTAATGTCTCGTTTTACAACGCACCAGCCTCAGTATTACCTTTTGCAAGTAACAGTTTCGATGTGGTCATATCTGCTAGTTCGTTTCACTATTTTGATGAGCCTGACGCTGCATTAGCAGAAATGAAAAGGGTTCTGAAGCCTGATGGTAAATTAGTGATTTTGGATTGGTGCAGAGATTATTTATTGTGTCAAATATGCGACATCATTCTGAAAGTTTTTGATCCAGCATACAAGCAGTGTTATTCCCAAGCTGAATTTCATCAGCTACTTACATCCGCAGGTTTTAACATTTGTCGCGCTAATAAAGTTCGTTTCGGGTTGATATGGGGATTGATGGTAGCAACAGCTAGTTGCTGAATCAAAAGTTTTTCTGGTTTGAGAACGATCGCTTGTAAGCTGTTGCCTTTTTAATTTGCACAAATAGCATTGCCTTTGTTTTTAATCTTTAGTCCCCACCTAATAAGAAATTCACCTTCATTTTGTATGTTTCGAGACATAATTATTAAAAGGTTATTGTTACCTCTCTATTGAACTTCCACCACACCACGAAACATATTCATCCCACAGGTAAATTGATATTGACCTGGTTTGGAAGGTGTAAATTCAATGGGAGTGACATGATTGAGAGCTAAATCTTGAGCAATATGAAAATCAGGTAGTAACACTTTCTCCAAACAGCTACTGGGGTCGCGGCGAAAGAAATTTAGCCGTACAGGTTGACCAGATTTTACAATCACACGAGAAGGTTCATAGCCTCCATCTACATTAATTGTTAGCTCTTGTATTCCTTGGCTGGAATTAGCTTTTGTGGCTTTATTTTTACTGAATAGAAACCACCACAGTTCCAATCCAATTAATCCTAAACCGCCCAAAGTAACGCCGACTTTTAATGCTAGTGGTTGCTCAATACGGCGAAATTGACTGGTCTGCTCTGATGAATGTACGGGCATTTCGGTTGGTATTTGTGCTGTTGCTACGCTTGATGCTGTACCAAACAGAAGTCCTAACCCGGCAATGCTCCCAAAAATCTCACTTTTATTGAACATTTGCTAAATTCCTCCATAATTATTAGATATTTTTGGGGTGAAAGTTACGCAAGCGTAAGGCATTCGTAACAACAGAAACGGAACTAAAAGCCATTGCCCCACCTGCAATAATGGGGTTGAGTAGCCAACCAAAGATCGGAAACAAAACTCCAGCAGCAATGGGAATCCCAGCCACGTTGTAAATAAAGGCAAAGAAGAGATTTTGGCGGATATTCTGCATAGTGGCGCGGCTCAATTGAATTGCGGTGACAATACCTTGCAAATCTCCAGAAATCAGAGTGATATCACTGGCTGCGATCGCTACATCTGTCCCTGTACCAATTGCAATCCCCACGTTGGCTTGAGCCAGTGCTGGCGCATCATTGATGCCATCACCCACCATTGCGACGATTTTCCCCTCTGCTTGCAATGCCTGTATTTGAGCCGCTTTCTGGTCTGGTCGAACTTCTGCAAATACTCGTGTGATACCAACTTCGCTAGCGATCGCTTCTGCTGTTTTGCGATTATCCCCTGTTAACATAACTACCTCTAAACCTAACTTTTGTAGCGTTCTCACAACTGCTACTGAAGAAGGTTTAAGTGCATCAGCAATTCCCATCAAGCCTTGAATTGTTCCATCCACAGCAATTAAAATAGCTGTTTTACCAGCAGCTTCCAGAGAGGTTTTACGCTCTTGGAGATTGTGGGTGTCGATATTTAATTCTTCCATCCAACGTTGAGTACCAATTTGTACTAAATGGTCTGAAACAATGCCTTGAACACCACTCCCCGCGTTAGCTGCAAATTTCTTAGCCTCTGTCAGTTCCACTTGCTGAGATTGGGCATACCTAACCACCGCTTCAGCCAATGGATGTTCTGAATTTCGTTCTAGAGACGCTGACAATTGCAAAAGTTTTAACTCGTTACTATTAGCTGTACCATTAACAGTCATAAAGTCAGTAACAGTGGGTTTTCCCTGTGTTAAAGTTCCAGTTTTATCTAGCACAATGGTCTGGATTTTATGAGCGAGTTCTAAACTTTCAGCACCTTTAATTAAAATACCATTTTCTGCTCCCTTGCCGGTTCCTACCATTACTGAAGTTGGAGTAGCTAAACCCAAGGCACAGGGACAGGCGATAATTAGCACTCCGACTGTGGTGATTAGGGCTAATGTCAAGTTGCCCATAACATTAAACCAAATGACGAAGGCTGCGATCGCAATGGCTATGACTACCGGTACAAACCATCCCGTTACTTGATCTGCTAAACGTTGAATTGGTGCTTTAGAGCCTTGAGCTTGTTGCACCATTTTGACGATTTGAGACAAAAAAGTGTCTTTACCAACGCGGGTTGCTCGGAATTTAAAGCTACCTGTTTTGTTAATTGTGGCTCCAATCACTTCATCCCCCGGTTGCTTTTTGACTGGCAAACTCTCACCAGTCACCATCGCTTCATCAACGTTGGAAGCACCCTCTACTACTTCTCCATCAACAGGAATTTTTTCGCCAGGACGCACTAAAATTACATCACCAATCTGAACTTCCTGGATAGGAACATCAATTTCTTGACCATCTCGGATTACTTTGGCATTTCTAGCTTGCAAACCGATGAGTTTGCGGATAGCTTCAGAAGTTTGTCCTTTCGCCCGATTCTCAAATAGCCTGCCTAGCAGAATTAAGGTGGTAATTACTGCTGCTGCTTCATAGTAAACATCAGGCATTAATCCAGCAGAGGTAAAAAATCCGGGAAAAACAGTAGCAAAGAGTGAATAAAAATACGCTGCACCAGTACCCATCGCAACCAAGGTATCCATTGTTGCTGTATGACGTTTAAAGGCTTTCCAGGCATTTTTAAAAAAGTCTGCACCGCACCAGAATAAGACAGGGGTTGCCAGTACTAATTGTACCCACGGATTATCTAACCATAATGCGCGAATCCCAGGCAGGTTTAGCCCTGTCATGGCAGAAATTGACCCTAGTAGAAGCAAAGTGCTGAGGATTGCTCCTACAACAATTTTACGGGTAAGTATGCGTAATTCTGCTTCACGGGCGTTTTTTTCGGCATCATCTTCTCCCGTAATCATTTCTTGTTCTTGGAGTGGGTAAGATGAGTATCCAGCAGCATCTATGGCGGCTTGGATTGTTTCTAGATTAGTGCGTTTGCGATCGTATTGAATAGTAGCCTGTTCCACGCCAAAGTTAACGTTACAGTCGCTCACCCCTGGAACAGAGCGGATTGCCTCTTCGATGTTGTTAGCACAGGAGGCACAACTCATGCCTCGAAGTTTAAGACTCAGAGTATCCATAGTTAAATATGCTCCTCAGCCCTTGCTTTAACTGAGTTCTAAAAACGGTGTTTTGGTGTGATTAATAGCCGAGTGCCGTTATACTTAGCTTTGCCTGTGTGCTTTTCAGGCAACTTTACTAGGCGTTGCCTTGCTCTGCTTTCCTTTGTTGATGGCTTTTAACTGACAGAATAGCCAGCAGTAGTAATTGCTTCCTTAATAACTGTTTCGTCAGCATTTGTATCTACTAAGACGATTTTCGTTTTTGGATCTGCTTGAACCGTAGCAGTAGGATCAACAGTCAAGACTGCTTTAGTAATGGTGTCTCCACAAGCAGAGCAAGCCATATTAGGAACTTTTATTTGGAGTGTCATAATGTTAAAAACCTTGAACTTGGATAGTAAAAAGATGGAGTTAAGAAAATCAGGAGTTGAAGACTCAAATGGTTTACGGCTTTAGCTAGCAGGATAACCAGAGTTAGCGATGCCGATAGCGTCCCCCTACGGGGAAGCAAGCTACGCGTAGCGTCTCCAAGAGTTGCGTTAGCGAGTCTTCTCCTGTTGGAGACGCACTCGCTAACGAGCGTCATAGCCCGTCATAGACATCGCTTGTTTGATTGCTGTTTCAGATGGCATAACTGGAAGTACACGAACTGTTACAGCTTTAGATTGTCTGAAATGTTTACTTCATGAATTCATCTTAGACTCTCTAGCTGGCTGGAGAGTCAAGGGATTTTGCCAAATTCTTTTTAATGGTTTCAAAAATATCGCATGAGATGTGCCCAAAGCATCTACGGAATTACACCTGTATTTCCCTATTAATGAGGCTTGGGTAGTAGCGATCGCAGTCACGCAGGCATTCTAAACAAGCTTAAATGCTAGTTTCAAGGATAGATTCGTAGTTGTAGTCATAATTTTCTCCTTAACTAAATAAATGAATCATTTATAAAGCTGTAGTTATACTTCTAATAATTCACGTTAGGCTATTGTCGGTGTAAGGGCATCTACCTAATGATACGAGTCCAAACTTTTAATTATTTCATTCCTAACTTCAAAGTTGGTTTAACTAATAACGTCGATTTGCAAGTCATCCCGGAAGTTTATACAGTTCAGCGTACTAAACCAAAAGGAGGCGGTACAGAAGAACGTTCTGGCTTTGGTGACATTACGGCTCGTGTGAAGGTCAACTTTTGGGGCAATGACGGGGGCAAAACTGCATTTGGTATGAGGCCTACGGAGGCGGCTGATGATTTCCAGCCTTTTATTGGCTTATCAGTACGCTTTTAAACCTAATAGATATCTCCGAAAAAGAATCTCAAACCATTATCCTGTCTAGGTGAAAACCTAATTTCTGGAGATGTCTAATCAGGATTATGGGTGCTTAGAGTAATTGAACCCACACTGATGAGCAGATAGACAAAAAAATCTTTGCATACAAAGCCTCGACCCCGTTCTCTTAATGAAAACGGGATTTTTTTACTTTCTGCTTTGCAATCTTAAATTTCTTTTTTTGAGCTGTTATTTCATCTTAATTTCATAGTGACCTGTCAAGCTGGTTTTGTAAAGGTTCATTCGTTAAGAATAAATCTTCAATCTAGTTGACATAGTTTGTTAATTTAACAGTCAAGATGAAGAGAACACTGGTTTCTGCTGCCGTATGTAGTGTAGCTACCGCAGCTCTGATTTATGCTGGCTATGCAAATGCGAAAACGGATAATAATAAGGTTGCTAATATTGACAATGGTTTGCAGTCTACTCCTGCTGGCTGGCAACTTGTTAAACAGACATTCCAGTTACACGTTCCTAAAAATGGTAAGGCTCTTTCCCAGCTAATTATTGATGCTCCATCCACAGTTGCTGTAAGTAATGATATTGACGTGTTGGATGATAAAGGTCAAAAAATCAAAATCAATATCTCTCTAAAGAGTAAAAGAATTGTTATAGATTTTCCTGAACCAGTTACTTCTAGCACTACTAAGTTGCAAATAAATCTCAACAAAGTACAACAACCAATTCTTGGTTCTAATTCCATCTACCATCTTTCGGCTAAAGTCGTTGGTAATGACGTAGAGATTCCTGTAGGTATAGCTCAATTTTCTCCATTTTAATTTATTTGTAGATTTTAATGTATAACTGTTAAAATTTCATCTTGATTTCATGATGACTTGTCATGCTAGTAGATAGAGGTAGCATACCTCTTTTGCAAAAACATCACCGACGATTTGAACTTGATAAGGGCAAGCTAACTACCTACTTCTCCTGAGTAACGGCTGTACAAAGGGGGGTAGTTAAATATAGCTTTGCCAAGTTTTAATCTATCTATTAAGAGCAGATTCACTCACAATGCATGAACCTGCACTTTAACTAACGGGTTTAATTATTTTGGAGATAAATATGAAGAGGTCATTGATTTACGCGATTGTATTGACTCTGAATAGCACAGTTATTATTGCTCCTAGCTATGCAAATGCTGGAACAGATGATGGTAGGGTTCCCCATATTGATGGAAATTCACAATTTCCTCCCACACGCTGGGGAATTTTTAGACATACTTTCCGTTTACACGTTCCCCAAAATAGCAAAGCTGTTACCCAAATACTTGTCAAAGTTCCAGACAATGTAACTATAAGTAATAACATTCAGGATATCGATGTCGTGGATGAAAAGGGGCAGAAAATTAACACTAATGTATCTGTCAACGGTAAAACAATACTACTAGCTTTCGCCGAACCAGTCGCTCCTAACACTAAGTTGGAGATTGACCTTAAAAGAATAAAAAGACGCAATCTTGGTAATGGTTCTGTCTACAGCTTCTCAGCTACAGAGGTTGGCATCGATGCAGAAATTCCCATAGGTGTTGCTTGGTTTCGTACTTACTAATACAACCTTTTTTTACTAAAAAACTATGGGATTTCATTGAGATTTCATCTGTGAATGTCAAACTAATAATAGAAAGTAAATTGAACTAATTTTTCAGGAAAATCAAAATGAAAAATTTTATTGCTGTGGCAACTAATGTTGCAAGATTAATGAATCAGTTCTTTGCTCGGTGAATAAGCAGCCACTATGATATGTCTTGCATAACATCTAACTAAAGTTAGAGTCAAAAGACTAAGTTTACTTGTAAATCAACTAATTAATGGCAACAAATTTCATAAATTTTGTTGAATTAATTAAAATTTCATCTTGATTTCATATTTACGTGTAAAAATTATAATTGACTCAATAGATATCTTGCAAAACTTAGTTTCTATAACTCCTCAAACTAAGTTCACACCCTATTTTAGCAAGTTGGTCTACTGAGTCTTTTCTATTTAATTATGTATCGCTAAGATACTAGACTACTGTTAGGTCTTGTATAGCTTAATCCTAATTTTTAAGAATTTCATCCTAATTTCATAAACTTCTGTCAACCTATTTATAGGGGTATTCCTGTTGCAAACTATGCTTACATCACAAGTTTACAATGAATCTTTATGATATGAGGGTGCTGCTAGTCGAAGATGAGCCGGATTTAGGGGCTGCTATCAAGCGCACCTTAAATCAACAAAAATACTTAGTTGATTGGGTAATGGATGGTAATGAAGCATGGGCTTACTTAGAAAATAGCTCGGCACAATATACAGTAGCAATTTTTGATTGGATGCTTCCCGGAATTACTGGTTTAGAATTGTGCAAAAGACTGCGTTACAAAGTAAATCCTCTTCCTATCCTGATGCTAACTGCTAGAGATAGAATGGAAGATAAAGTAGCCGGATTAGACGCAGGTGCTGACGACTACTTGGTAAAGCCATTCGGTATGGTAGAACTACTGGCACGATTACGGGCTTTGCAGCGTCGCTCTCCGCATTTTCAACCCCAACAATTGACTGTTGGTAACTTGACTCTAGATTATGGCGACAGTACAGTTGTAAGACAAAATACCACGGGTGAACAGCAAAGGATTCCTTTAACTAATAAAGAGTTCCAACTGTTAGAGTATTTTATGAAGCATCCCAAGCAAATTGTTACTACCGAACAAATTCGTAACCAGATTTGGGAAGTTAATGCGGAATCTAGTAGCAATGTAGTGGCGGCGCAAATACGTTTGTTACGTCGCAAACTAACTAATAGCGGCTGTACTAACTCAATTGAAACTTTGCACGGTATGGGATATCGTCTTAATCTCAACAATGAATCAGAATAAGCTGTTTCGGCTCACCCGTATTCGTTTGGCTTTGTATTATGCCATCGTTATGGGTTTAATTTTAAGCCTATGTGTGTTCGGTTTTTATCGAGCAGTGTTCCATGCCCATGTGGTGGCTTTAGACAGTGAAATCGAGTCTGTAGGCGGGACACTGCATGACAGTATCGAACTAAAACTACAATCACCTGGACGTTTAGAACCTTTTGCACATCAATTATTTCCAAATCTAGATAACTGTGGAACTGGAGCTAGTAATTGTATTCAACAACAGCCACATTCTAAACGTCATCTTCTTGGTATCGTTACTAAAACCAGTTACTATATACGTTTTTTTGATATTTCTGGAAAATTGATTGCTAATGCTGGTTACTATCCAAAGGGATTACCTGATGTTTTTAATCAAAAAACTTGGCAATTTCTCAAGGACAGCAAAGGCAAAGATTACCATCAAATTACTCTAGCACTGCATACCCAAAATTATCAAGACTGGGGATATATGCAAGTAGGGCGAAGTCTACAAGAGTTTAATCATTACTTGGATAGTGTAAAATTAGTTTCGGTATTAGGGTTGTTAATTGCAATGGTTATGATTGCTGGTGCTAGTTGGTGGCTATCAGGATTAGCTATGCACCCAATCTATCAATCCTATCGGCAAATTCAACAGTTTACAGCAGATGCGGCACATGAATTACGAACGCCTTTAGCTGCAACAGGTGCAACGGTGGAATCAGCACTTTTAATGTCCCAAATAGATGAAGAAGAGACAAGAGATATTTTACAAACTATACAACGTCAAAATCAACGGCTAACTACTTTAGTTGTTGATTTATTAATGTTAGCACGTTTAGATAAACAGTCCCAAAAATTACAACGTGAAAATTGTTGTCTAAATGATATTGTTAGCGATTTAGTTGAGGAGTTTGAAGCGATCGCAAATGCCGCAGAGGTAAAGCTGACATCTTCAATACAAGTGCATCAACCTCTGAATATTATAGGTAATGCTGACCAGCTTTATCGCTTGTTTTCTAATTTAATTGTCAATGCAATTCAATACACACCCAGAGGAGGGGAGGTAACAGTTTTCTTAGATTGTAATGACTATAATGCTGTAATTAAAGTTCAAGATACAGGCATTGGTATCCCGAAACACGAACTGACTCGAATTTTTGATCGCTTTTATCGAGTGAGTAGCGATCGCTCTCGTAGTACTGGCGGTTCTGGATTAGGATTAGCGATCGCGCAAGCAATTATTCAGTCACACCACGGCAGCATAGATGTGCAAAGTAACTTAGATGAAGGTAGCACTTTCACTATTAAGCTACCTTTTAATATACCCCCACTTAAAACCGTTCGCTCTATTTACCCATTTAAAATGTTGTATCGTTAAAGACAGATGCTTACAAAAAACTTTGTAGTTCAACTCTACCCTGATTATGGGTGTGAGTAGTTTTGAAGCAGTGAAATGTCTTCGGCATCTAGGAGGTAACTTATATTACTCCGTCTTGATTGAGATTTGTTCTGATGTACTCAATCATGCAAACGAATGCCACGTAACGACATTGCATTAAATGAAACAACAACTGTCGAAACGCTCATCAGTATGGCAGCTATTGCTGGTGTTAATAGAATGCCGAATGGGTAGCCAACTCCTGCCGCTAAGGGAATGGCAACAACGTTGTACCCAGCTGCCCATAACAAGTTCTGAGCCATTTTGCTGTAGGTAGCTTTCGCAAGTTTAAGCGCGTAAGTTGCATCAAGCGGATCGCTTTTAACTAAGATTAGATCGGCAGATTCGATCGCAACATTGGTTCCGGCTCCGATCGCCAGTCCTAAATCTGACTCGGTTAAAGCAGGTGCATCATTAATGCCATCGCCCACAAAGGCGGTCGGCTTCTCAGCTTTGAGCCGATGAATTAGCGCAGCTTTATCCTGTGGTAGGACACGAGCGTAGTAGCGATCAATCTGCAAATCCCCAGAAACGGCCTTGGCAACCGCTTCGGCATCGCCTGTAATCATTACCACCTGCACGTCCATTTTCTGTAATTTTACAACCGCTTCTCGTGCAGATTCCCGCACCTGGTCTGCTAACCCGAATAGGGCGAGAACTTGCTTGTCGTCCATCAGGACTATTGCACTTTCACCACGAAATTCACGTTCTTGTAGTCCCTTTTGCAACGTTGGCGGAAACTGCAATTTCAACTCCTGAACCCATTCTGGTCTGCCAACCCGATAGCGCTGACCGTCTACTACGCCTTCAACGCCCTGACCGGGAACTGCTTTGAAGTCAGTGGCTTTTGAAAGCTGGAGTTTGCGATGGCTGGCTTCTTCCACGATCGATTGTCCGAGGGGGTGTTCTGATAAAGATTCTAGGGAAGCAGAAATGCCCAAAGCTTTTAACTCATCTATACTATCCGTATAAATTCGTTGCACGCCAAAATGTCCTGTCGTCAATGTCCCCGTCTTATCGAATGCGATTGTTTTAATGCCTTTGGCTCGTTCAAACGCTTCTCGGTTTCTCACCAGGATGCCATTTTTAGCAGACATTGCAGTAGCATTGACCAGCACTAAGGGGACTGCTAACCCTAACGCATGAGGACAAGCAATCACTAATACAGTAACCGCACGACTAACGGCAAAGGCTAGATCATCTGGTTTAACAGATAGCCAAACGACGAATGTTAGCGTAGCGATCCCGATCGCGATAAAAGTTAGCCAATAGGCAAGTCGATCGGCTAGTGATTGAAATTTACTTTTAGATGTCTGCGCTTCCTTAACCATACGCATAATCTGGCTCAGGGTTGTTTGATCTCCGGTGCGAGTGACCTTGACTGTCAGCGCACCTTCTCCATTGACCGCTCCGGCGATCGCTTCATCATTAGCTTTTTTGACCACCGGGCGCGACTCTCCCGTGAGAAAGGCTTCATTGACGTTGGAAGTACCCTCGACGATCTCACCATCGATCGGGACTTGTTCGCCAGGACGAATCAGAATTAGATCGCCCTCAATTAATGCGCTTACTTGGACATCTTCTATCTGCCCATTCGCCTGTTTGTGAGCGACAGAAGGTACTAACTTGGCAAGTTCTTGTAGAGCATTGCTGGCTCCCAGTACAGAAGCCATTTCCATCCAGTGGCCGAGCAGCATGATATCGACTAAGGTTGCCAGTTCCCAGTAGAAAGAATCTCCCTTCAATCCGAAAGTCACTGCCACACTGTAGATAAACGCCACGGTGATGGCTAGAGCAACCAGAGTCATCATGCCAATTTTACTGCGGAGTTCGTAGTAGGCTCCCTTCAGAAAAACCCAGCCACCATAGAAATAAATAATAGTTGAGAAAATGGGAATAACCCACTTCGCACCCGGAAATTGGATGGCTTGATAATTTAACCAAGTCTGAAATATTGGCGCAAAATAGAGAATGGGCAGTGTTAGCAGGAGGCAAATAAAGAAGCGTCGTTTGAAAATCTCTGGGCTGTGTCCAGCGTGTTTATCGTGCCCCGCGTGTTGATCATGCCCCGCGTATTGATTGCGTCCCCCTTGGTTGCCGTGTGGGTCAGGGTCAGGCGGATTCTTTTTAACTTGCTTTCCGTGTTCATCGTGCCCAGCGTTTCCCGGCTTGGGCTGAGTTTGCAGATGATTATGGTGATCGTGGTTCACAAATGAATCCTCCTGGTTTGCTGCGATGTCTTGACTATCAGATTTTTATGATGATGAAACTAAGGCGAAATTTTCGAGAGTTACTAAGCTTCTATGCCCCAAGACGCTTGGCAAGTCGGGCATATTGGTATGCTCACGCCATAAGATACAAATGGCAAGCGATACCTTTCCTGCGGAACGCTACGCGTAGCAAGATCCCTGTAGGGGTACGGTGAGCTTTCCTACGGAACGCTGCGCGCTAAGCGAAGCCATGCCGCAGGCTTTACGCTAACGTAGAACTCAAATCGGCCTTCACCATAATCTTGTCCAAAATCTTCGATTTTCAGTGACTGCTGATGCCATCAGTGATGCGTCCACTCATTTCACTGGGATGGATACGGTAGAGCGCCATAACCTCTGCACGACCCCAGGCATCAATCCAGGTGCGATTAATCGCGGGCGAAAGCGTTGGGTTTTGCGTTTTGACAAATTGCATCACGCGATCAATGTCTTGTTGAAGAGTGATGTGTTCGGCTCGACCTGTCACAGTCACGCTGCGCCAATGCTCCAGATCGTGGACTTCTTCAACTTGCAAACAGACTGATGGATTTACATCCATGTACTGAGTCTTCATTCCGACCGTTGTGAAGATATATATTTCTGAGTCTTTGAGATAATAGTGCATAGGCACAACATACGGATGCCCTTCACCTACACAGCCAAGATGACCATGTCCTACTTTATGCAAGAGATCCATAATCTCTTTTGTGCTCATTTCATCGATATCTAACATTACTGTTCTCCATCGCTGATTTCAAAATCATCGTTCGCCACTTAAACTGTTTGATACACAAAACCTTCCCCAATGCCAGAATGCGCGCGATCGGGGGCGTTTGTATGCAACAGTCTTTACATACCCACTTTGACTGTAAAAAAACAATCTGAGGAACTTATGAGGACATAAGAAAAACAATCTCCATGTTCTTGCTCATATTTCGCAAACTTTTACTACAAAAATTACCAAGTTTAAATATTACTGTTTCTCTAATTTGTCAATACCTTCTACTAGACTGACGCTCTGGAGCCTCCCGCAGAAAAAATACAGGCACACCCAGCAACTTTAGACTGATGCAAGGCTTCGGATGCGGCTTGATAAAGAGAATGCAAATCCGTTCCATCATCTGGATATTGAGCAATTCCAGCACTAAATGTAATCCGAAATTGAGTCTGATCAGGAGCAACAAATTGTCTGTGGTGGAGCGTTGCTAATAATTGAGTGAGTCTTTGAATGCCATCTGCCTTAATCATGCTAGATAAGGCAACCACAAATTCATCGCTCTCCCAGCGAGCAACGACTGCATTTTGCCTAAAGGTCTGCCGGAGCAACTGTCCCCACTGACGCATCACCATGTCGCCAGTATTGTACCCATGATGATCGTTGATCTCCTTGAAATTGTCTAAGTCCAGAACTGCTAGACAGAGCAGCTGATTCTGTTGATTTGCAAGTTGAAGATATTTGTTTAAATCTTGAGTTGACTTACGGCGATTAGAGAGTTTGGTCAAATGATCAGTCTCAGCAGCATTTTGAAGGAGTTTGATCCGCTCCAGTCGATTGATGATGCGACTGACCAATTCTGGATTCATGATTGGCTTGCTCACAAAGTCATCTGCACCCACTGAAAACACTTGATTAATGATCGTGGCATCAGTGTGCGCCGTCAAAAAAATGATCGGCAAGTGACCCCAGTGCGAGTCGTTGCGGATAATCTGGCAAAGCTCAACACCGCTCAACGCAGACATTTTCATATCTAGAATCAGCAAATCGGGTGAGCATGATTCTAGCGTTTCCCAAAATCGTTGAGGATCATTCAGCGTTATCACGCTCAATCCCCAAGGTTCTAGAAACCCCTTTAGAGTTGCGAGAATCTGGGGATCGTCATCGATGACCATCACCCGTTGCTTTGCTGCCTCTGCTCGTTGCGCCGCTTGAGCGATCGCTTTCAGCACATGAGCCGGTGGCAAGGGTTTGTGTAAAAAACCATGTCCGCCGAGTTGGGCAACTTCTAGGCGATCGGTTAATTGATCGTGACTGGTTAAAACGAGAACCGGCACAGCAGGAGTTTGATGACTGAGCTTTGCCAGTAGTTTTAAACTATCTGTTGTGGGATGAGTAATGTCGGGATCAAGTAGCACAACGGTAGGCGCATCCTGCTCAATTTTCGTTTCGGCTTCGGAAAGGGTCGTTGCGATCGCGCTCCGAAATCCCCAGTTCACAGCTTCATTCACCAACTGTTCCGCCAGTTGGCGATCGGGATCAATGATCAATAACAGAGGACGCTCATTTGCAAACACAGACTCTTCCTGCTCGCTCCGTTCTGTAGTTAAGTCATTCGATGCGCGATCGATTTCTTGACGCAGGGCAGTCACCAGTTCGTAAAGGCAGAGGGTTTGATCCGATTTCAAGGATTCGTTGACGTGTAGCAGTTGTTCAATTTTTTCAGCGATTCGAGAGCCTTCGGGCAACCCAAAGGTCGCAAGTGAGTCTGATAGGGTGTGAGCTTCCTGAGATGCCTGTTGTTGAATATCTGGACTCAGCATCTGTTGCATCAAAGCAGCACTCGCTTGCTCTAGAATTATGACCTGTTCATTTACTCTGGTTTTGAAGCGATCCCAAACTTTGGATAAGGCACTGAGGGTTTGTTGTTGAATCGGTTGAGTCCCCTGAGAAGACGTGAGTTGATCCGTGCTGATTGAATCGGCGATCGCTTCCAAGGGTTTAAGCCGATAACCTAGCCCATAAACCGTTTCAATCAAATCTGTGGGAGCGCCGACCCTCCTAAATTTCTGCCTTAGCCCTTTAATATGAGTTCTCACAGCATCTTCGCCGGGAGTCTCCTCATAGGCCCAGAGTTGATCCAAAATCACGCTGTAGGTAAAGACTCGACGACCATTCCGCAAAAAAAACTCTAGTATCGAAAACTCCTTGGGACTCAAGGATAGAGGTTGCTCTGCATAAGTGACTTCACGAGTTGCCGGATCAAACCGCAAACTACCCCACTCCAGCACAGATTGAAAAGCTGTTCCTCTGCGACGCAGCAAGGCTCGAATTCCAGCAATCAATACCTCATGATCGAACGGTTTCACCATGTATGCATCGGCACCTGCATCTAGCCCGATTGCTTGGTCGTGGCTACTGCTTCGCCCAGTAACCAGTAGAATTGGCATTTGATAGCTGTGCGTTCTGATTCTACGACAGAGACTTATTCCGTCTAAATGAGGGAGCGTAATATCTATCAGTAATAAATCATAGTCATAAACGACAATCAGTTCCCAAGCAACCTCTCCATCTTTAGCGACTTCAACCGTGTAATTTTGGTTGCAGAGAATACAAGCAAGCATGTCGGCATTTGCCTCATCATCTTCTACCACCAAAATTTTCATAGGGCTAACTCCTTTACAGGTTGAGCGCGGTAATTAGGGAGTCCGCATACTTCTATCTAAAAATAACGATAATTGGAGATGATGAAATCAAGATGAAATGAAGTGCTAATCGCCTAAAATCTGGAAAAATCTTTCTAAAGACGTAAACCTTGAATCGCTCATAAGTTTCTCATAGTCTGAGCGTAGCTTGAGAGATAGAGGAACTTGGTCATCCCCTAACCAAGTTGAATTTATGAATAAGAAATTTTTGGTCTACAGTTTAGTCGGGCTACTCAGTAGTGGTGCTGCTGCCGGATTTGTCCTTGCCAACAGCAAACAGGCTCAGTCATTACCTGCATCAGGAAATCCTCAACAACCCAGATCAGTCCGAGTCGATCAACATTTTATCGAAATGATGATCCCTCATCACCAAGATGCGATCGCAATGGCTGATCTGGCTTTGAGTCGCGCCAAACACCCAGAAGTAAAAAAAATAGCTGAAGCAATTAAAAAAGAGCAAACTCTTGAAATTGAAGAGATGCGTACCTGGTACAAAAAGTGGTATGGCAAAGAAGTCCCTGCATATTCAATGACTGACATGAGCATGATGGGAAACCACCATAAACAAGGGCAGGGCCCAGGCTCAGGCATGATGGGTCAGGGGCAAGGCATGATGAGTCCAGGGCAAGGCATGATGGGTCAGGGGCAAGGCATGATGAGTCCAGGGCAAGGCATGATGAGTCCGGGGCAAGGCATGATGGGTCAAGGGCAAGGCATGATGGGTCAAGGGCAAGGCATGATGGGTCAAGGGCAGGGCAGGATGAGTCCGGGGCAAGGCATGATGAGCATGAAGACGGACATCGATGCGCTTAAGAAAGCCCCAGACTTTGACAAGGAATTTGTACGGCAAATGATTCCCCATCATCAAATGGCTGTGAAGATGGCTCAGATGGCATCTGGGCGTGCTGTTCGTCCAGAGATCCGCACTTTGGCTCAGTCAATCATCAAATCTCAAAATGCTGAAATCGCACAGATGCAAGGATGGCAGCAAGCCTGGAATCAATGATTTAGCTTGTTTAGCAGGGTAAGCGATCGTCAATCTGGGTAGTACGGCTTAACAATTGCCGTAGGTCAGATATCTTTTAAAACTGGAGTCTGGTAATCGCGGATTTGGCGATCGCGTAGCCTCTCTAAAAGGGAATCGCAAGTCGTTCTATTCAGAATCAGGTCTTTATGCATCAACATGGTTCATCGAATCAGCCCCAGCCCAATCATCAGCAAACTCGTCTTAGTTTGCCGATTAAGCTTGTGCTGTATGTGTCAATCGGCATTATTGCATACTTCCTAATTACAGAACATTGGGCGCATTTAGCGGGATTCTTACCGTACTCTTTATTGTTCATCTGTATATTCATGCATCTATTTATGCACGGTGGATATGGGGGACATGGAGGCGATCAGGGTGGCAATAGCCAATCTCGCTGAAGGCGGTTATTCAGAGTTTGCAAATCAATTTATTTCGAGGAGGTCGAACCATGAAAGATATGAGTAATGTTCCGGCTTACGGACTGTGGAGTTTAGCGATTATTAATTCCCTGATATTTATTACAATACCTTTGCCAAAATAAGAGCCTACAAAAATTTTGGCAAAAATGGCAAAAATACTGATACATGGGCGTTTAGCTGACAAACGAGCTTGGAGGCTCAAACCCAATACCCGTGAAGGTAATACGTAATGCAGCTTTCCTGATTATCATTAGCCTTATTATACTCTCGGCGATTCTCTTTCAGAGAGGCTACGCCAACGCTGCTTCAATTTATGCTTGCATTCCCAAGGGTCGGCGGCATTCATTCAACTTCAAACCGCATAATAAGGTTCCGTGTCACCGCTGTCAATATTTTAGCGGTAATCCCTATCTTAAATGCGCTCTCCATCCAGTAACCGTACTGACCGAACAAGCCTTTGACTGTACAGATTACTGCCCGAACAGTGAAGCGAAACGGGTTGAAAAGTGGAGAAAATCATTGCTGATTGTCCAAAAAGTTTTTCTTAACTGAACCACACAAAAATAAGGATTTGACATTATGAAACTCCAACTAAAAGTTCCTGGAATGACCTGTGGTGGTTGTGTAAACACCATCACTCAAGCGATTAGAACAGTCGATGCTAAAGCTACCGTTCAGGGCGATCCAAAAACCAAAATTGTATCAGTGGAAACTCAAGCCTCAGAAGCTGCCATCAAGGATGTAATTACGGCGGCTGGCTACCAAGTGGCGGGAGCAAAGTTCTGAACCGACAAGACAACCTCACTGATGTATTCATAAATGAGAGCGATATGCCGATTAAAACCACTCACCAACATCCCCTAGCCCGCCGAGATTTTCTTAGAGGGACTCGACTTGCAGCCGGATTTGTTATAGGAAGTGGAATTCACAGCCTACTATCCAGTTGTTCGCCTCAATCTTCCACCGCAAAAATAGCTAAGGGGAACACCGTAGCCCGTGGCCCGAGTGCGAAATTCATTCCCGATATTGAAATCAACCTGAAGGCTGCACCGACAACGGTTCCAATCTTGCCGGGACAAACGACCCAAGTTTGGTCTTACGCAGCAAAACTTGTCAAAGGCGACCCAAACAACTTACAAATCATTCCCGATAGTTATTTAGGCCCCATTATTCGCGTTCGCCAAGGTCAGCGCGTGCGGGTCAACTTCCAAAATGCCCTTCCTCAAGGGCAAGCCAGCATTGTGCATTGGCATGGATTAATTTTACCAGAGGAGATGGATGGACATCCTCGCTTTGCAATTCAGCCTGGACAGACCTATGTCTACGAGTTTGAGGTTATTAATCGGGCAGGGCTAAACTGGTTTCATCCTCATCCAGACGGGCTTACAGGGGAGCAAGCCTATGCTGGCTTGGCGGGGCTATTTATAGTCACGGATCAAGAAGAAGCGACCCTGAATCTACCCACCGGGGCTTATGAGATACCGATTGTGCTACAAGATCGTACCTTAGATGCCAATAATCAACTCCTCTATCTCGGCAGCAAAATAGGTATCCCCCGTAATAGCAACATGGGCGGGATGCAACAGGATAACTCAGGTCAATCCAGCAATGGTATGGGCGGCATGAGCAGCATAATGGGCTTTTTGGGTCAAAAGATATTTGTGAATGGTAAGCCCAACTTCACACTTTCTGCGGCGACACGAGTCTACCGCCTTCGCATCTTAAATGGATCTAATTCACGTATCTACAAGCTTGCGTGGAGCAGTGGCGATCTACTGACCATCATTGGCACTGATGGTAGCTTACTGGCTCGACCTACCGAACGAAAGTATGTCATGTTAGCGCCAGGTGAGCGGATTGATGTTTGGGCAGATTTCAGCAAGTTGAAAGTTGGGACAGAAGTTTCTCTAAATAGTCTGGCTTTTTCGGGAGCAGAAAATGTAGGAGGTAGCAGCATGAGCGGCATGATGAGTTCTGACAATGCCCCGGAACTTGGTTCAGCGATGATGCTATTCAACGTCAAGATTGAGCGCAAAGAAAAAGAAACTCTGCGACTCCCCAATCAACTAACGAATCTACCACTATTGCGTCCAGAAGATGCCGTTAATGCCGCCCAGCCGCGTCCTATTGAGCTTTCTCTCAAAGGTATGAAATGGGTTCTCAATGGGCATCTCTTTGAAATGAATACCGCAACGCCACAGGAAACCGTAAAGCTAAATTCTATTGAACAGTGGGAGATTATCAATAAACTCAACCCCGGAGCCGTGATGGATGCGAAGGGCATGGCGCACCCTATCCATCTACACGGCGTGCAGTTTCAAGTCATTAGTCGGGAAGTGCTGCCAGAACTTGCCGCAGGATGGCAAACTGTCAAGGATGGCTACGTAGACGAGGGCTTGAAAGATACTGTAATGGTAATGCCGGGTGAGCGAGTGAAGCTGCTCATGAAATTTGAGAAATACAGCGGCTTATTTACATACCACTGCCATACCTTGGAGCATGAAGACGCTGGCATGATGAGGAATTATCGAGTCAAGGAATAACTGAGGCATCTATCAGACTAGTTAAAAGGGACTAAATCTCCGTTATTAAAATTTATTTAAAGGAAAAAAATGAGTCACCTAATTATTGTCGGTTTCAAAGATCAGTTTAAAGCAGATGAAGTTCTTATCAATCTGATGAAAACTTGAACTACAGTATTTAACCGTATTGACCGAGTAAGCAGTTGATTGTGCAGATTACTGCCCTCTCACTGGATGTCCAATTCTCAAGCTACAGGCGCTATAGCGATCCTGTAAATATGTTTATTGTTCGAGGAACTCTTTTATGAAACCGGATTACCTGATTGTCGGCAGTGGTTTATCAGCATTGGTCTTTGGTGCTTTAATGGCAAACTCTGGTAAGACCGTGCAAATCCTCGAAGCCCATGAGCATCCAGGGGGCTTTGGTCATACGTTTACGATGGCTAAAAAATATACGTTTAATGCCCAATTTCACTATGTTTGGGACTGCGGTGAAGGGCAAACCGTCAATCGGGTACTCAAAAAACTGGGCTTGGATCGGGAAGTGACCTTTGAGCGGTATGATCCCGATGGCTTTGATCATATGCGAATGCCTGAACATACGTTGGATATTCCCTCGGAGCCAGAGGAACTGATCCAGCGATTGTCTAATCTGTTTCCTGCTCATAGCGATCGCATTCGCCAATTTGTCAACGAAGTGGAAAAGACTGGTGCAGGCTTGAAAAGACTCGCTCCGCCGATCAAACCAATTGAACTATTCAGCCATGCAAGTGAAATATTCTGTACCATCCAGCATCTCAACAGCACACTTCAGGATGTATTTGACAAGTTTCAGCTACCCCAAGCTGCCCAAACTCTATTAGCCCTGCAATGGCTTGATTTTTTACTGCCCCCAAATCAACTCTCCTTTTATGCCTGGGTCGCATTGTTCCGAGGCTATCAAGCAGGCGCATTTTACCCAACCCAGCATTTTGAGCATGTGATTAATTCATTGGTTAGTGTCATCGAATCGCATGGAGGACAGGTGTTACTCAACCATGAAGTCACGAATTTTAGAGTCACAGACAGAACGGTTACAGGAGTTCAGGCGATGGATCTCACTACCCATCAAACCCATGAATTTACAGGTGATACTGTGATTTGCAATATTGACCCCAAAAAAGCCGCCAAAATGATTGGTGAGGAAAAGTTCTCCAAAACTGTACGCCGAAAACTCAACTATGAATATTCGGCATCTAACTTCATGGCTTATTGTGTCGTCAAAGATATCGACCTCCGAGACTATGGATTTGGCAAGTGGAATCTCTCGCATACTGGGCATCACGATCTAAATGAAGCCTTCGCGCAGATGTATGAGCGCCATGACTTTTCTAATCCTAGTTTTGCCATCACAACGCCCACTTTACTTACAGAAGCAGGTCGGGACTGCCCAGAGGACTGTCAAATTGTCGAATTCCTCACCGTTGCTAATTACGACTATTTCAAGCAATTGCGGGAGAGCGATCGCAAAGCTTACAGCCAGAAAAAACAAGAAATCTTAGACTCCATCCTGGATGTCGTGGAAGAACACTATGTGCCAAATTTTAGAAAACACATGGTTTTTCATATCACAGGCAGCCCTACTACCAATGAGCGTTTTTGCTGGTGTCCCAATGGAAATTCCTACGGCTCCAGTCTAACCCCGCGCAATATGGGTCTAGGGCGACTGAATCACGAAACCTCCCTTAACCATTTTTATTTCTGCAATGCCTCATCGGGCTATCCGGGCTTTGCTCCCACATTTTGGACTGGGGCATTGCTCTATCAACGATTATCGGGCGACGTGCTTTTAGGCAACGGCTAAACAGGCGATGTCTACGATGGTCACTGAGCCTTGTCGTTGGCGCAGCCTCTCCTAGAGAAGTGCGGGCGTAGCTGCGGCGTATTATCCATTTCATAAACTTAGAGGTCAATTATGAGAATCGCTGTTATTGGTGGCGGAGGCAGTGGGATGGCTACAGCTTACCTGCTTGATAAAGAAGGGCATTATGTCACCGTGTTTGAGCGGCAGCCCATGTTGGGAGGGCATATTCGGACACTCAACAAGAACGTGAAACCGAACCAAGCCGATTGCGATGAAATTTTGGAAAGTGGGGTACTCGAATTTCCAACTGTGTTTTACAACTTCATCGCGCTGATGCAAGAGCTAGGGGTAGAATTAGAACCCGTTGATATTGGTTCAGCAATGTTTCTCAAAGATGGCAGCCACTTTCTATCGGCAGTCACAATCGAGAAAAACTTCGCAGGTATCCACGGGCTGATCGAACAGTTACGCCTCGATACCATCTATGCCCGTTCTGCTGGATTATGGCTGAGAACGCGATTTGCTAACTTGCAAAATTTGTCCAATCGTCCGCTGTCGGAATATTTGGAAGGCCCCGGTAGCCGCGATACCTGGCTGAAGTTGGTGGTTATGTATAGCTATTCAATCCCATTTGAACTGATTGATGATTTTCCAGCAGAGTTGGCGATCCCTACTTTACGTGACTATCTCGCGGTCAACTGGGTCAGAGTTAAAGGCGGTGTGTATTCTTACATTGAAAAAATCCTGGCGCGATTTAAGGGTGAAATTGTGCTGAATGTAGAGATTGACCGTATTTCCAGAAGCTCGGATATTGTCAAAATTGTGCGCTCGACGGGTGAAATTCAGGAGTTTGATAAAGTCGTGTTTGCTACGCCTCCTGACCAGGTAATGGCGCTGTTAGCAGACCCAACCGATGCTGAAACCAAACGGTTTTCTGCCTGGAAAGCCAACCATGCAACGACCTTAGTTCATAGAGATATTTCCATGTACGCCCGACATGGTATTACACAACCCTCAGAGTTTGATTATTTCCAAAAGCCAGACAGTCGCTGGGGCTATAACAGCTGCCTAAATCAGCTTTGCGGTATCTCGTCGCCACAGCATAATTTTTTATCATTCCAACTAGAGGAGTTGATTGCACCCGATCGCATCATTCACATTCAGAAACACCATGCCCCGATGTATACCACTGAATCCTTTCGATACCGGGATGAAGTCGTTGCTACCAATGGAGAGAACAATACCTATCATGCCGGAGCCTACCTTGGGGATGGCTTACATGAAGGAGCGATCGTCTCTGCCTTTCGAGTCGCTCAACTGATTGGGTCAAGCCTTGAGTCTAGCTCCTTGACCCAAAACAAGGAACTAAATTTTTATTGAAGTGAGTAACTATGCGTTTCTCAATTCTGCCGACTCCTGCCAATTCTGAAATTTCGATCCAACAAGTCCGGGCGGCTCATCAGGCGGAGCTAGACGCGATCGCGCGTTATTGTCGCCTAACGAATTACCTTGCGGCGGCTCAAATCTACCTGAAAGACAATTTTCTACTCAAGCAACCCTTAAAGTCGGAGCATATCAAAGACTGTCTGCTAGGACACTGGGGCACTTGCCCTGGCATTAACTTGATCTATGTTCACCTCAATTGCCTGATTCAGCACCATGACATCAGCCTTTTCCTCGTCGCAGAGGCAGGAGACGGAACACCTGCAATGTTGGCAAACCTTTACCTAGAAAGGTCTCTCCAGGCGTTTTATCCCGAACTGACCCTAGATGCTAATGGACTGGCAACCTTAATTCGCGGCTTTTCCTCTCCCTGTGGTTTTCTGAATCACGATTATGCAGGTGAAGAACTCGGTTATGCTCTCGCTGTCGCTTTTGGGGCAGTCATGGATAATCCTGACTTGATTGTGGCTTGCGTTATTAGCGATCAGGAAGCAGAAACAGGAGCGACAGCTAATGCCTGGGATAGCTACAAGTTGATCGATCCAGCAAAATCTGGCGCAGTGCTGCCGATCTTGCACCTCAATGGCGATCAGACTTCAACTGCCGCTATCTACGCTGCAATGAGTGATATTGAACTTCAGCAACGATTTACAGGCTACGGCTATCAAGTCCGAATTGTTGACAGTCAGAAAAATCAGTTTGACAAAGATTCCGCGACTCAAAATGCGCTCGATCTAAATGCTGATCTTTATGGCTCACTCGATTGGGCATATCGAGAGATTTGCAGAATTCAGCAAGCGGCACGTTTAGGGCAAGCGATTACTCAACCCAAGTTTCCTTTATTGATTGTGCGATCGCCCAAAGACTGGACAGGCATCCAAGAAATTGATCGAGCGTCGATCAAGGAGTCTCATCGCTCTCACCAAATTCCTGCCAAAGATGTAAAGACCAATCCGCAACAGTTGCAGCTTCTAGAAGACTGGTTACGCTCTTATAAAATTGAAGAATTGTTTGACCAGCAGGGTTGCCCGATTCGAGAGATTCTAAATCTTTGCCCCCAAGATAAGCAACGCATGGGCTGTCATGTTCACATATCTGGTGAAGGTGTCTACAAGCCCCTAAATTTACCGAATATCTTTGACTTTGCAATTCCAATTCAAACAAAGTCCTGTTCACATGAAGAAGATCAATTCAGCAGTACAGAACAGATTGGAAAGTACATCAAAACAGTCATTGAGCAAAATCCACAAACGTTCCGTATTTTCTGCCCTGATCAGCTAGAGTCGAGCAATTTATCAGCCTTACTAGAAGTCAACCATCACAATGCTCATGGTTCCATTCAGTCTGATGATTTGCAGGTCAGTTTGAGAAAAGAACGGATGCTGGAGTTTTTCAGCCAGCACACTTGTCAGGGATGGCTTCAGGGCTATCTGCTTACAGGTCGGCACGGACTTTTTCTATCGCATGAAGCGTCTTTAAACAGCATTATCAGCATGGTGAACCAGCACGCCAGGTTCCTGAAACTGTCCAAAACATTACCGTGGCGTTCGCGAAGCGTGGGCTTTGCCCAATCATCCGTCGCCTCTCTGAATTATTTAGCAGTTTCAACCCCGTGGCAGCAGGAATACAGTGACTTTTCTCAGCAAAGCTCTAGTTTTATCAATGCTGTGCTGACGCAAAAAGCGGAAATCGTGCGAGTTTATCTACCGCCAGATGCAAACTGTTTGATCACGACGATCGCGCACTGCTTAAACACGACCGATCAGATTAATCTCATCCTTACCAGTGCTGATCCGATGCCGCAATGGTTAACGATGGCTGAAGCGATCGCGCACTGTCGGGCAGGTGCTTCAATTTGGCACTGGGCAAGCACTGATGAAGGCATCGATCCTGATGTAGTGCTGGTTGGAATTGGCGATCGCTCCACAGTTGAAGTAATGGCAGCCGCTCACATCTTGCGGGACGAAATGGCAGCACTGCGGGTGCGGGTGGTAAATGTCACCGACCTGCGAGTGTTGGAAGAAGACGCGGAAAATTATCAGCATTTAGACAAGGAAATGTTTGAAGCATTGTTCACGCGCGATCGCCCAGTCATTATCAACTTTCATGGCACTCTCGCAGTTTTGGAACAGCTATTTTTTGGTCGTCCAAATCCTGACCGCTTTCAACTCAATGGCGATCGAGGCGAAGTCATCCCCTCGTTTGCTCAGAATCTGCGTCACGGCACTTCACGCTTTCATTTAATCATCCAGGCGATTCGGCTGGCAGCCCCGCGCAATCCCGTTGTTGCGGCACGAGCGAGTGAACGAGTGCATTACTACAGGCATATTTTAGCAGAGCGATATCGTTCGAGCCAGAAACTGGGGGGCGATCGGGCATCACCTAGCTTGTCGTAATGCTGCACCCATGATGAGTTGGAAAAAGATTTAATTCGTTACTGTTCCAATCGCTCTTGAAATTTCACTTGTAAACTTGTACTTATTACCTAACATGACAGTTACTACTGCGATCGCGCCCAAAACCCTGACAACAGAACAACTGCGAAAGATTCATGCTTACTGGCGTGCTGCGAACTATCTTTCAGTTGGTCAAATTTATCTCCTCGATAATCCACTCCTGCATGAACCGCTCAAACTAGAACACATCAAACCTCGACTGCTTGGACATTGGGGTACAACTCCAGGTCTTAACTTTATTTACGCTCATTTCAATCGTGTGATTAAAGCGCAGGATCTCAATGTTATTTATGTTGCAGGTCCAGGTCATGGAGGCCCAGGAATCGTTGCCAATGTATATCTTGAAGGAACTTACAGTGAGGTTTATCCCAATATTTCGCAGGATATCGAGGGGATGAAGCAGCTTTTCAAATTGAAATCTTCATCACGGCAGGGCTATTAATATGTCACTAACGAATGAACTCCTTCAGAATCCTGGAATACTCAAAAAGGAATTTAATGCCTATCTGTTGGGTGGTGGTATCGGCTCTTTGGCAGCCGCAGCTTTCATGATTCGCGACGGCGGACTCTCTGGCGAAAATATTTTTATCCTAGAAGCAAAGCCCCTCCTGGGTGGGAGTTTGGATGGAGCCGGGAACCCTGTAGACGGTTATTCTATGCGAGGAGGACGGATGTTGACGACTGACAATTATGAATGCACTTGGGATCTTTACAAGTCGATCCCCTCCCTGAGTTATCCCGGAAAAACGGTATTTGACGAAACTATGGAGTTCAATGAGCAGCACAAGTCAAAT
Source organism: Nostoc sp. 'Peltigera membranacea cyanobiont' 210A (assembly GCF_002246015.1). GTDB lineage: Bacteria > Cyanobacteriota > Cyanobacteriia > Cyanobacteriales > Nostocaceae > Nostoc. Next base: position 779,594 of record NZ_NOLJ01000003.1, on the reverse strand, counting down.
TCCATGGCCCGTCTCGTTGACAGCCGACGGGCGAAAGTCCCTGTGAATTCGATGGGCTTTTCCATGCACAATCGTCAAGAGTTACTGAAGCTCACCCAAGCTGGTGAAGCCGAGTTGGGTGCTAGTTGTATCACAGATTGGCTTTCCCCTGAATTCTTCGAGACTGAATTCTGGTATATGTGGGCTACTACGTTCGCCTTCCAGCCGTGGCACAGTGCTGTTGAATTCAAGCGTTACTTGCATCGCTTCATGCTGGAATTCTCTCGGATTGAAACCCTCGCAGGGGTTAAGCGAACCATCTACAATCAGTACGATTCATTGGTTCGTCCATTGCAGAGTTGGCTCACAGCCCAAGGTGTCCATTTTATCCTAGATTGCAAGGTGATGGATCTGGATCGCAACACCGAAGAGGGCAAGTTTGTGGTGACAGGCATTCATTATCAGCAGAATAGTGAAAGTAAAACCATTGCAGTTAAAAACAGCGACCTAGTTTTTCTGCAAAACGGATCTATGACAGATGCCTCAAGTTTGGGGTCAATGACAAATGCACCTGAGAAGCTGACCAAACAGGACAGCGACAGTTGGATTCTATGGGAAAAGCTGGCGGCGGAAAGCCCAGATTTCGGGAATCCTTCTGCATTCAATAGCAGCATCGCCGAGTCTCTCTGGGAGTCTTTCACTGTCACGCTTAAAAACCCCGCATTCTTCAATAAAATAGCCGAATTTAGCGGCAATCAAGCGGGGACTGGCGGACTCATTACGTTTAAAGACTCAAATTGGCTGATGTCCATCGTCCTCGCCTATCAACCCCATTTTATAAATCAGCCTGCTGATGTACAGGTCTTCTGGGGATATGCCCTTTTTCCCGATCGCGTGGGTGATTTTGTTTCCAAGCCGATGAGCGAATGCAACGGTGAAGAAATTCTTCGGGAACTCTGCGGTCATCTGCGATTCGATCTGGACATCGTGGAATCGGCAAACTGTATTCCTTGCAGAATGCCGTACATCACAAGTATGTTTATGCCTCGTTTACGCACGGATCGACCGTTGCCGATCCCTCGTAGCTCAAAAAACCTCGCTTTCATCAGCCAGTTTGTTGAAATTCCTGATGATGTCGTCTTCACGGTCGAGTATTCGGTGCGAGCTGCTCAGATGGCAGTCTATGAATTCCTGGGTATCAATCGCCAGATCCCACCTATCTCGCCTCATGACAAGTCACTGCGAGTGCAATTTGAGGCTTTAGTCAAAGCATTTAAGTGAGTTTGCCTAAGCCTCTTAGGGAAATCGGCAGACTCAATGGAGCCAACAATATCCATTTAAAAGGAGATCAACATGAGAGTTATTGAGCCTAAAACTGATGAGCAAGTTGTTAGCTCTGGATGGACAACCGCGATCGCTATTCTAATGATCGTGTTGGGCATCATTGCGATTGCATTTCCTTTCTTTGCCAGCGTTGCTTCAACCTTACTGTTTGGCTGGATATTCATCTTTGCCGGAATTACTCAAATTGTTTATGCCTTTCAATCAAGAGGTGCAGGTCAAGTTATTGGGAAGCTAATTCTAGGTCTTTTGTATCTCCTGGCTGGAATTCTCGTGGTGGCAAATCCGCTCGGAGGGTTGCTGGCCTTCACGTTAGTGTTGGGCATTACCATTTTTGTACAAGGCATCATTCAAGTAGCGATCGCATTTCAAATGCGCCGGATTTCACCTAACTGGGGATTGATGCTTGTGAGCGGAATCATCGGTATTATTTTCGGTATTTTTGTTTGGTCTAACTTTCCGTTTAGCGCAGCTTGGCTAATTGGCACTTTCATTGGAATCAATCTCTTGTTCGATGGAGTTTGGATGCTGACTCTGCATTCAGGACAGCGACGGGCTTTCCAGTAAAGAAGCAGATTCTAGACAAAATTATTCTGTCAATCGCCCTCCAAAGCTTTGAAGCAACAGTAATCGGGTAACTAAGAAAAACTTTTTTTAGTACCAAGTCATACAATCGCCAATTTTTCACAGTCGCCAATGTGCAATATCACCATGAACTGACATTTTTAGAACCACGGCTCAATCGTCAAACTGCCCTTCTCGCCACAGATGCGATCGCTGAGGTGACATTATCGAATATCACGCAAACAAGGATAGACCTGTGACAATGAAATTTAGATTTTTGCTATCAGTAGATAGTCAAGACTTTTAGCGATCGCTTTATCCATAAATTTAGGCTAGATGCGCTACTACGTTCGCATTTCCAGCCCGATCCTGGGAACGAGGATATCAAATCAGTTCTATACAAAAGCGAATCAAGGAATCAAATGATTAGTCATCAATCTCAAGCGACGCAATCAGCACGTTAAAACCAGCAAAGCCTGACTATGCAGGAATTTTTATTTGTTTTAATACTATCAGCTTTAGCTGTTGTCAGTAAACAGAGAGAAACACGGATTGCAGTTAGTTGAATCTAAATTTCAACAAAACCTTGAGATCGGAAGACGCTCATTATGAATAGAAAAAAATTTATCGGCATTGCTGGCGGGACAATGATTGCAGTCGGGACAACATCTTATTTGTTGAGTGATAAAAGGAATCTTTTAAGGGCGGATATAAAACCAGAAAACGATAACAAAAAAACTCTCAAACCGGATGAAAAAGAAATTCTGTTTCTCGCCTCCCTCGCGCCGAGCGGTCATAACACTGGGTGGCGCGGAATGCTTACGGCAAAGACAATGTGATGAAAAATGATTTCAGAGAGCGAGGCATTGATAACGTTAAAAAGGAAGTGTCGGTATCGGCAGGTTGGATTCTCATTACCAGTAAGGACAATTCAGTAGCGACACTGCTCGAAACCGGCTATAGGCGGTTTAGCCCATTATTAGAAAAGTGCTGTTTATTACTGGCAGCAAACGTTTCATTCCAAGATGCTGAAAAAGACATCTTGGTCATGACCGGGATAGAAGTAGGTCATAGCACCTATCATCGCCAAGTCCAGAAGGTGGATACATCTCCCCCGAATGTCAAGCAGAAATTAACTGTCAAACTAACAGTTAAAAGACTTCTATAGCAGTTAAAAATGAACGGAATTTGCCTGAGCGACTTTTGCAAAAGGTCTATTGCTCTGCTGTGCTACTTTGCCTTAGCTTCGCAACATTTTATCAAAGGTTGTTTAGCTAAATTCTCTAAATCTACGGATTGAAGCAAATTCATCCACTCCACCGCTAGAGTTGGATCTTCAGGTTTGCTAAGACGTAATTCAGCCAAAGTAGTCAAGGCATCGTACCAAATACCATTCTCGGCATAAAGGTTTACCCGTTGCTGAGGAGTTGCTTGCTTCAAGCTATCTACTAATTGAGGATTTGGATTGACTCGTTGCACCCATCCTTCCACATACTCTCGTTCTGGAGGTTGTTGGGGATTGCAAATGACTTTTATCTTAAAAAACCAGTGATACATCTTGTCTACTTGCAATGGGGGAGTATTTGCGTTTAAGCGAATGCTAATAATTCCTGGTACTTCTGGTATTGTTACTACTGTTCGGTAAAGAGTTTGACTTTGTTTACTTGACTCATCTTTGACAACAAACTCAATGGAATCAATTAGAGATTTTTGATAGGGGACAAAAAACCAAAAAGTTGGATATTCTTCATTTGTCAAACCCCAAACTTTAGTAACAGCAACAGCTTGTGTTTGTCCTTGATTTACTGTCTCTTTGTATACAGGTACAAGTGCAACTATAGACTTATTACCAACACCACAACCACGACTTGCAGCCCCGCCGCGATCGCCTGCTGCACCCCTGTCTGGAGGAGGCGGAGGAGGCGAAAATTTCTTAGGAGTGGCTGCAACTGGTGTCATCCCAATCATGGGAGAATAGCCGATAATTCCCCATAAAGTCATTCCGAATGCCGCGATTAATTGTATTTTTTGCCAATAGCTTTTCATAAAACCTCCTAACTCATACTAAACGGCGATTTTCATGCTTCCAATTGGAGTTATTATTAATTTTTAAATTTTATGTTTAAGTAAGTTGTAGCTATTAAACTATTACCTACTAAAGCCAACATAGCAGGAATGAGGGGAACCCAACAACTATATACAATTAAAAATATAAAACAGCTAACGTATAAACTGATAATAGCTATTCCTCCTGCCAAGCTTAAGTAAATGAATCGGTGCAGATAAGCAGTAAATAAACCGCCTAAAAAAGACCAACCCCAAACCCAAATTACCTCACCCCAAAGTGGCCAAGTCCACAACAGAGGTTGTCCGTCCAAAGCAGCCCTGAGCAGTTGACTGACCATTTGGGCTTGTAAAAATACTCCTGGTATTGCCTGTAATTTTCCTTGAGGAGTGATGTAGGGAGTTAACCAGTAATCACCAAAAGTTTCTGCTGTTGTGCCAATAATGACTATTTTGCCTTTGACTGCATTGGCATTTAGCTTACCCGTTAGCACTTGTTGTAAGGTCATAGTTGGTGCGTTGGCGAAGCCTGCCGAAGGTATCGCTTCTGGGGAACCAGAGGAACGATAATTTAACAAAGTTTGGTGTCCAAAAGCGTCAACTCCTTGATAACCCCCGGTATGAGCTTCTATTGGTTTAAATCGCTGCTTCCCTAATTGCCATGCGCCATCAGGGGTAAATTCCAACTGAATTCCCTTAGCGTACAGGTAACGCAGTGCAAGTTGAACATTGAGAGCATAGGGTGCAGTACAAGGAGATGAGGGCGCAGGAGTTAAGGCTAACAGATGGCGACGCACGACATTATCTGAATCGATGGCAATATCGCTAAAACCGAGATTCTGTGAAGAAAGTTCTGAGGGTGGTTTCACACCTGGTTTTCCTGTTTGGGAATCGCTGAGTTGACACACACCCACAAAGCGATCGCTTTTTCGCATCCTTGCTGCCAATGCTGGATAATTCTTATCCACTGGATAATCTCGGTATATATCCAAACCAATAACTTGTGCTTGATATGTCTCTAATTTTTCTAACAGTTGGGCAAGTGATTTGTCTGACAACGAACCTTGAGGTTTTTCCGGTTTTTGCGCCTGAACATCTTCTTCAGTCACAGTGACAATCAGTAGGCGTGAATCTGGTTTTTCAGGAGGACGCAAGCGTACCAGTTGGTCAAATGCACTTAACTCTAATGGTTGCAGCACACCCAAATACCTTACCCCGATTAATATTCCAGTTACTACCATGCTCGCCAGTAAGATCGATGAGAAGCCAAGCCGATTTGTGGTTTCTCTAACAGGCGTGGTTTGAGACAAAGATGCAGGAAGATTGGGTGTATTTCTAAACAATTCCCCCCAATTCAACGGCATCTCAGCCGGATTTTGAAAGATGACAGGCAACCATGTAGCGCAGGGAAATTGGTTTTCTAGTCCCTGTAACCTTTCTCGTGCTTCCCTGACGGCTAAATACAACGAGTCTCCCCGTGCGAAGGCTTCCAAAAAATACTTTAAAAACTGTTGCGCCACGCGATCGGGTACAGGTTCTCGCATCACGATAATTTGAGGAATATGTAAATCTGCAAACTCCCATGCCAATCCCAAACCATCACAAGAATTGAAAATCGCTAGTTTTAGACCTCGCTCTACTGCCTTTTTTAAGGCATACTTTAACTGGCTAATTGTGAGACTTTCAGTTTGATTGATATAGATTTTTCCTGTTTGATTCGTTTCCTGAGTGGAACTATGTCCGGCAAAAAATAGAATCTGCCAATTCTGCTCCCATAGTTGGTCAGTCAGGTCAAGGCATTGTGGTTCAACTAAAAAAGTTATATCTGTATTGGGTAACAAATTAAGTAGCGCCTGGTCTGCTTTGGTATCAATACCTTGACTGTTACCCAAAATCGCTAAGATTTTTACTTTGTCGGATGTAGTTGCTATGCGGTTAAGGTTGACTTGTTCGTAGCCAGGAGCGCTCAGGGCTATTTCTGCCTGGGGATAGCGTTCTATCAAATCCCAAAGATGCCAGGGAAATTTCTGTAATCGCAAGTCTTTGGTTTGTAAAAGCATCCGAATATTATCCGCAAGCATGAGTTTTTCTAACAATTTCTCGCGGATAGAACGAAAGGAATCGGAAGCAAGCCAAGCATTAAAACTTACTTTAAATTCCTCACTCACCTGCTGGCAGTATTCTAGGCTGGGGGCTTGGTTAAGTTCTTTAGGTAAACCAATCGGACGGGATGGCAACTTTAAATTACGATAAATAGATTGCCAACGGTGATAATCGCGGAGAATTTCCGGGTTGGGGGGAAGCTCACCTGTGATTTCCACAGTCGGGCGGACATTTTCATCGCCAATCTGTAGAGTCACGGTAAACCCTTGTTCAAAGTTTCCCTCCCCTAACTTTAAGATGATTAACTTGTCCACAGCTAGTTCTCCCTAGATGTTGAGTATACCCGTTGGGGTAGGGCACTGCCCATTGGTGTAAACTTAAGCCGAAAACTATATCAGACAGGCGTTTTGCAAATCCCTCACGCCCTCATCCCCTAACCCCTTCTCCCAAGGGAGAAGGGGAATTGAATGTCTAGCTCCCCTCTCCCCAAGGGAGAGGGGTTGGGGGTGAGGGCAAAACGTTGTCACCAAGCGGGTTTCACGTTAAATTAACACCTATGGGCACTGCCGTGCCCTTACACCCTGCTATATCTATCTTGGTTGCTAAATAGGTTGCTGTGTGTAGTTAAATTCAGTTTAAGAGTAAATAATAGAGCCTAAACGTGAAGATTTTTGAAGGTAAAACTTAAAACCGCAAAATTTCTCGGTCATAGTCTTCAGGAGTGGGTTCTATTTCCCAAACTAATCCTTCTCCTAGTTCCAAAATTACTTCCAAATACAACATATCTACAGGAGTTGTTGCCGTATCTTGATTATTTTCAAAAGCTTGTAAGTCTTCTGTTAGTAGTCGGAGCTTAAACCCAGCCGGAATTTGACCACCAGGAGTTGCACTTCGCAATTCAAAACGCCAAACATAATCCTCAGAAGCGCTTTTTGGGAAAATGCGTAACTCGTATGTTTGCTCTGCAACTTTTATTTGCCGAGACAAGCCTAAAACGGGTTCTGCACTCCGCATTCCGGCAGGTACCACAACGAATTCTCTTTTTTCCCATCCCCACTGTTGAGCTAAATTGGCTACTCCTGTCTGCAACCATTGCGGAATCGATCGCTGTATGAGTAAACCCTGACGCAGTTCATACAACTTTTTTCGCCAACCGCTATGCGCCAAGAGCGCGCCCCAGAGTGAAAATGGAACTGCCAAACGCGGAAATTTCACATCGCGATCGCCCAATCTTTCTAAAAGGTTTTCTGCCTGGGTTTTGGCAATAGAATCTAAAGGTGCAATCTCAGCACGTAAAGTTTCTTGCTGATTAAGTTGGCGTGTAACCCACAGCACATTAATATCTGGAATTAAATCTTCTTTTTCCAAGCTGTAAGTGCGATCGCCAGCATCATAAACCCCTTTTGTTTTCAGAATTTGATGGGTTGTATAGCCAAAAATCTTCATCCAGCCATCATCGGGATTGACTTGTACTGCTATGTAATAGTCAGCAACCCACTCTGGAATATCTACCCATTCTTGCGGTACGCGTAACTCATCGTCATCCATCGCCAGGGTGGGAATTAAGACCAAGCGATCGCGATCGAAAGTAATAGCTGTGCCATTGACTACTTCCCAAAAACTCGGCAATGCCGCACTGTGAGGATAAACCCTGGCGGTGGGAGCAATTTCCTCCTGGAACCAAGGCAAAAATGCTTGCAAGCATTTTTGATTTATCCACCCACGTTGACAAGCACCAGCTGTTGAGTATGGTTGTTCTTGCACTTCTGGAAATTGAGTAATTTCCAAGTATAAATGCTGTGAGTCAATAGTGAATGGGGCAGGTGGGTTCAACATAAATAATTCTAGAATGGCTCCATATAAAGACCATATTAGGGAGAGGGAAGAGACAAAATTATTTCTTGTCTGCTGATTGAATCTGGGTATGGCTATATTGGACTTTGAGCCATTCCTCTAAACTTGTGTTTATGGCATCTACTACGTCGGATTTAGGGGAAATATGCAAGGTGTTTTGACTCCATTGCGTGAGAGTCAGGAGCAATGACTTTTTAATGCTGCTCAGGCGACGGGAAACAGTATATTGCTTAATTTGTAACTGGGCAGCAATTTCTTGTTGAGTCAGTTGTTGAACGTAGTAAGCTTGTAGTACTTTTTGGGACTCAGCATCGAGTGCGGCGATCGCTTGGGACAAAACTTGGTTTAACTGAGCTTGCTGCGATCGCATATTCACCGCTTCTTCCTGCTCAATAATTTCCGTTAGTAAAGATGTTTGCAAATCTACAGGCAATATATCTAATAAATTACCCTCATCTTCTTTAAGCGGAGCGTCTGTGGAAACAAACTTAGGATAGAGGAAAGTACGGGCAGCTTTCGCAGCAGATAATACCCAGGTTTCTATGGTTTGCTGGTTGATTGCAGCAGTGGGTGAACTCAATCGGCTGAAACGTTCTGCATTATAAAGATTACTAATAGCCTGCCAAGTCCGAGCATCTGGCTTGGGAAGCTGACGAATTTTTGTATTGTCACCCGTGTAAAGTTCCTTAAAGCATTCCCAAGCTAAAACATAACTCTCGATGCTTTCTTTGTTAAATCCGGCATTTTGTAATGACTGCACTAGTCGTTTGCGGCTGAGTTTATGCAATAAAGCCCAGTCTGAGCAAATGTCTGCTTCCCGGTGTAAGCGCAGTGCATCTTTGATAATCGATTCAAAAGTTAATTCTGCATAGGCTTTTAAATGCGAACTGTATTGGGGGTTGAAATTTTTGAGTATTCTGTTAATATGAGCGATCGCCATCTGAAAACAATCGGCTACAGACGACTGCGTGGGAAAGTTGAGGGCGAATTTTCTGGCAGTCCAATAGCACACCTCTTGTAAATAAGCAGAAATATGTGCAAGTGCCACAGCACTAGATTGAGTCTGCCAAACTCTATACCAGTAAAGCGCCCAAAAGGTATCTGATTTCTCAGTTGACGACTCTAGGCAAACTTTCATACTGCGTCGCAGTTTGGCATCTGTTGCCCAACCACTAAATTGATCTACATCAAATTGCACAAAGGTAGAAAAGATTTCAACAATGCCCTGTCGGGGTTGCATGGAATACTTGCCGCTGTTTGAAACATAGCTGATTACAATTATACAGCCAGATGGACAAAACCTAATTCCTTGCTGCGTAAGGATTTTACAGATTTTTCAAAAAATTTTCCGATCTCAGTGCATAAAGACTAAAAGTCATCGTAGAGAGTGATATGCAGAGAAGTTCATTTAAAAAGATGCTTTCTTTGGGGAATAGCGGAATCATTGAATAAGTTCGTTAAATACAGAACAAAATTTCGATGGTTACAAGCACAAATTCATCCCACAAATATGCAACTTCTTAAAAGTTACCTAATTATCTCTGCATCACCTAATTAACAAAGAGAGAAAAACCATGTTAACAAATCAAACCTGCCTAGAATCTTTTGGTTTAATTGAAGAACTTGACGAACAAGCTGCTGAAACAATTAGTGGCGGTTACGAAGTTTTTGAAGTTAAAAACACAACGGGATACAATATTCCCTACACTGTCGATGGTACAACAACAGGCGATCCAGCACCAGGCTCCGATCGTATATGGACTGCTTACAGTGGAGGAATCATTGAATTTGACGCTGACGGTCGAAGTGGCTACGAGCTATACAAAAAATACGATTTGTCCGATGGAGGAGTGTATGAGTTTCAAGACAACACAACAACTATTGGCAATCCATACGATATCGAACTCTATAAGGTAGCCTAATCTGCACTTCTCAAGTTGATTTACTGATTTGAATTTCCGAGGTTAGATTGTCCTATCTCGGTTCAGATCAAAGAGCTAACTACTCAAAAATCTGGGCTAAAAAGCTGAATATAATATAACGTCGGGGCAAGTGCCCCGATTTTTTCATGCATAAGGATTTGCCCAGTTTTTCAAAATAGTTCTGCTCCAAGTGCATAAAAACTCAAAGTAGTCGTAAAGAGTGATATGTAAAGACATTGAACTAGTAAGTACTACAAAAAAGATGCTTTTGTTGGTTGGTTAGTTGCTAAATTATTGGATAATTTCGTCAAATACAGAACGGTTAGTTATTTATCAAGGAACACAAATTTATGACCTCAACTACAACTTATACTTACGATGCCAATGGCGATGTAATATCTAAGAATATAGATACCAACAGTGATGGGACAAAAATACCTTCGCCAAAAAAAGAGAAAGTTAAAAAACTCGGTTTTGGATTATCAACACTTGTAGCCCTGTCAGTGATTCCGATTTCAGTTGTAACCATGCCGTTAGTGCTAAACCAGCCAGCGCAAGCTCTATGTATTGCCTCTAGCGACTTCAATGGAATTTGGCGTTCGGATGACGGAGGCACCTATTACGTTAGGCAAATTGGCAATGAAATTTGGTGGCTGGGAATGAGCGCTGATGATGGCAGAACCTGGACTAATGTATACAAGGGAACAAGAATTGGCGATACGGTTATCGGGCAATGGGCTGATGTCCCTAGAGGTGGAATCCGCTCTGGAGGAATTCTTAATTTGAGTGTTCCACCAGGCTGGAACGGAAGTGTCCCAGAATTTAGCAGAAACTACGTTACTGGAGGTTTTGGCGGCTCTAAGTGGTTCAAACCGTGCAATGACGTAATTCTCAACCCTATTTAGCCGAATTAATTACGAACCTGATATTATATGGCAAGCGCAATAGCTTTTTAGCGCGCCACCAAATGATCTACATCAAATTGCACAAAGGTAGAAAAGATTTCAACAATGCCCTGTCGGGGTTGCATAGAATACTTGTCGCTTTTGTCTCTATAGCTGATTTCAATTATACAGCTATAGGGACAAAAGCTAATTCTTTGCTGTGTAAGGATTTTACAGATTTTTCAAAATTTTTCTGCTCCAAGTGCATAAAGACTAAAAGTCATCGTAGAGAGTGATATGCAGAGAAGTTCATTTAGAAAGATACTTTCTTTGGGGACTAGCGGAATCATTGAATAAGTTCGTCAAATGCAGAACAAAACTTTGATAGTTACAGCCGCAAATTCATCCCACAAATATGCAACTTTTTAAAAGCTACTTAATTATCTCTGTACGATCTAATTAATAAGGTAGCCTAATCTGCAATTCTCAAGTGTATTTAGTAAATTACAATCAAGGAGAAAAACCATGTCAAATATTACTTCTACTGCTAGCGCTACTGTTGTTGCTCAGGAACAACATTTTACTAACCTAACGCCAGAAGAAGCGTCTGTTATTGAAGGGGGTTATACACTCAATGTATATAGTCTAGTTTGCGCCGCAGATGGTGCAGATCCTTGGTATAAAGGCAAAGACGATGTCTATGCTAAGGTCACTCTTGACGGCATAACCACTAACTACGGTGTAGGTGATATGGGTACAGGAGATGCTAAAAACCTACTTTGGGAATTTAACTTCTTTGAAAATGCAGAAATCAGCTTTTTCGATAGTGATTGGCCAGATTCTGACGACCCTTTAGGCAGTATTTCCGTCTCCGGGCTAACAAACGGTCTGCAAAAACCCACTATACGTGGGAGCGGTTCTAGATACAAAGTATTCTACGATGTCACCGCTTGAAGAGGTTACAAACCGACCTGAGTAATACCATTTTGGATTTTAGATTTTTAGAGAAGTCTGAGCGCCGACTTCCAGCAATTAGAACTTCGGAGATTTTGGATTGTAAAAGAGTTAGTGACTAAGCTTTTGAGCGATTCATATATCACAATCATTTTTCAAATTGGTAGAACTTTCTAGAAATAGCCCATTACTCAGATGTTTAGGTTTAACAAACTAAATATCATCTCTAGTCGGGGTTTTCTCCCCGACTTCTCTTTTTCCATTACCATTCGTCTTGACAATGAAATACCAAATAGTCCTCCAACACACAGAAGAAGACTGCGGTGCTGCGAGTCTTGCCACCATTGCCAAACATTACGGGCGCACATTTACCCTCAACCGCATCCGAGAAGCCGTAGGTACTGGTTCCAGAGGAACATCCTTGCTGGGATTGAAACGGGGTGCAGAAGTACTAGGATTCAACGCCCGCCAAGTTAAAGCTAGTCCCCAATTAATCGACCAATTAGATCAAGCTCCCCTACCAGCGGTTATCCACTGGAAAGGCTACCATTGGGTTGTATTATACGGACAAAAAGGCAAAAAATACGTCATTGCCGACCCTGGTATTGGTATTCGTCACCTTACCCGTCAAGAGTTAATGGCGGGTTGGAATAATGGCGTAATGTTACTGCTGACTCCAGACGACAGTCGTTTTTATCAACAAGAATCAGATAAAATTGGCGGACTGGGAAGATATCTGCAACGGGTTTGGCCTTATCGTTCTATTCTCGCTCAAGCGATCGCCATTAACATCGCCATTGGACTACTTTCTTTAGCATCTCCCTTCATGATGCAACTCCTCACCGATGATGTCTTAGTAAGAGGTGATACCCAACTACTAACCACCGTCGCCATTGGCGTTATCGCCATGAACTTAATTAGAAGCGCCATTAGTTTAGTCCAATCTCACCTTATCGGTCACTTCGGTCAAAGATTGCAATTAGGACTAATTCTAGAATACGGACGCAAACTCTTACATTTACCCCTATCCTACTTTGAAGGACGACGCAGTGGCGAAGTTGTCAGCCGCATTGCCGATGTCAAAGCCATCAATAACTTAGTTTCCCAAATTGTCCTCGGATTACCCAGTCAATTCTTTATTGCGGTAATTTCCTTGGCTTTTATGCTCTTTTACAGTTGGGAACTAACTCTCGCTTCCATAGTTGCATTTATGGTTGTCACAGGTGTTAACCTGCTTTTCTTACCCGCGATGCGCCAGAAAACCCGGAATTTAATTATTTCTGGTACAGAAAACCAAGGCTTTTTGGTAGAAACATTTCGCGGCATCCAAGTATTAAAAACTACCCAAGCCACTCCCCAAGCTTGGTCAGAATACCAAGGGAATTATGGTCGCCTCGCCAACTTGGGCTGGAGTATGATGAAACTGGGACTGTATAGCAGTACAGTTACTGGCATTCTTTCCACCTTTATTAGTATTGGCATCCTTTGGATGGGTAGCTATTTAGTCATTAATCGCACCTTAACAATCGGTCAATTAATGGCATATAACGGCATGAGTGGCAACTTTCTCGGCTTCTTAGGTGCTGCCATCGGCTTAGTAGATGAGTTTATCACAGCCCAGATAGTCCTTCAACGGATGACAGAAGTTATTGACGCTACCCCAGAATCCGAAAATGATTTTAAAAAGCCTTGGGCACAAATTCCTGGAAATGCAGATATTACTTGCACTGAACTTAACTTTCATCACGCAGGTAGAGTTGACCTCTTACAAGATTTTTCCTTAACTATTCCTGGCGGTAAAGTTATTGCTTTAATTGGCAAATCGGGCTGTGGTAAAAGTACCCTGGCAAAATTGCTGACTGGCTTATATAAAGTCGAGTCTGGCAATATTCGTTATGGTTTATATAATCAGCAAGACCTATCTTTAGAATGTTTGCGTCAACAAGTGGTATTAGTTCCTCAAGAACCCCACTTTTGGAGTCGTTCGATTATTGATAACTTCAACTTTAGCTATCCCCATATTAGTTTTGAAGAAATTGTTAGAGCTTGCCAAATTGCAGGTGCGGATGAATTTATTAGCAAACTCCCTGATAAATATCAAACTGTTTTAGGAGAATTTGGGGCAAATCTTTCCGGTGGACAACGCCAAAGATTAGCTATAGCCAGAGCCATAGTTACTCAGCCACCAGTCTTAATTTTAGATGAATCCACGGGCGCACTCGACCCAGTAAGCGAAAGACAAGTATTAGATAGACTTTTATCCCATCGTCACAATCAAACGACTATTTTAATTAGTCACCGTCCCAAGGTGATACAGAGGGCAGATTTAATTGTATTTTTAGAACAAGGACGCTTAAAAATCCAAGGGACACCAGAAGAATTGCGCTCTTTACCTGGCGAACATTTAGATTTCTTAGATGATATTTTTCCCTCTCATAATGGGTTGGCGCTGATATCTTCCCCGGCTCATCATAACGGCAAGACTGCCACTATTAATTAAGATAGCAATCCTAAATCATATCATCTCCGCCAAATTACCCATAATAAAAGAACCCCACCNCCCAACCCCTCCCCGCAGGCGGGGAGGGGAGCTAAAGCGCAGCTTTGGCGGGGTGGGGTTCCGGGTATTATGCTTAATTGCCCGGACATGAATAGCAGTTGTCAAAATCTCTGTTTTCTCTGCGGTTTATTTATATGACATCATGGTTAGCAACACAAATTTTCTCCCCCCAATTCAAACAAACGAATTTCTCCCACCAATTACTCGTTGGACAACATGGGGCGGAATGTTTATTCTCTGCGTTCTCGGATTAGCTGTGCCACTTGCTGCAATTTGTAAATATAAGGTTACAGTCCAAGCACAGGCGGTTGTGCGTCCGGCGGGTGAATTGCGAATTGTGCAAGCGGCGACTGAAGGTCAGGTTATGCACATTTATGTCAAAGAAAATCAGCTTATCAAAAAAGGAGATGCGATCGCAACTATCGATGACTCCCGTCTGCAAACCAAAAAAAGTCAATTGCAAACTAGTATTCAACAATCTCAGTTACAACTAGTGCAAATCAATGCCCAAATTAGTTCCCTTAATAGCCAGATTCAAGCTGAAACTGACCGCCTTAACCGGATTATTACTGGCGCTCAAGCCGAATTGAGCGGTCGCCGTCGGGAATATCAAGATAAAAATCTTACCACTGTTTCCGAACTCCAAGAAGCTGATGCCAACGTCAAAATTGCCGAGAAAGAATTGCTGGCTGGGGAAGCACAGTTAAAAACAACACAAGCAAATCTCCATGCTGCTGAAGCTGCATTAGGTGTAGCCCAGTCAAAACAGAAGCGATATGAGAGTGTAGCCAACCAAGGGGCGCTATCTCAGGATCAATTGGAAGAAGCACAATTATCTGCCAGACAGCAAGAGCAAGCGGTAAAGGCGCAAGCAGCAGCAGTGGAAGCGCAAAAACAGACAATTGAACGGTTACAACAAGCGGTATCTGCTGTGATGGCCAGAAGACAACGCGCCCAAGTTGCCGTACATCCAAGTAATGCAGCAGTAACTGTTGCTACTGAGCGAATTGCTCAAGAAAAAGCCGGAGGGGAAAGTAACAAAGCAACAATAGAAAAGGAACGCCAAGCCTTAGTTAAGCAACGAATTGAAATTGAAAAGCAGTTAGAACGTGATACTAGCGAACTCAAACAAGCCAAAATAGATTTAGCTCAAACTGCGATCGCAGCTACCGCCGATGGTATCATTTCCCAACTCAATCTGCGAAACCCAGGTCAAACTGTGCGGGCTGGCGAGGAAGTATTGCAAATTGTCCCCACTGATGCACCTCAAGTTTTAAAAGCTGCGGTGGCATCTGATGAGCAAAGTAAGTTAAAAATTGGTCAAAAAGTCCAAATGCGGGTCAGCGCTTGTCCTTACCCAGATTATGGTACTCTGAATGGTCAAGTACAAGCGATTTCTCCAGATGCGATCGCTCCTCAAAAGAATGGCACAAATACATCGATGAATGGGACTACTAGTCCAAAAGCTACTGCGGCTGGTGCTTTTTATGAAGTGACTATTGAACCAGAAACTCTGGTTTTAGGTAAAGGGAAAAACCAGTGTCATATTCAATTGGGTATGGAGGGTAGGGTTGATATTATTTCCCGTGAAGAAACTGTGCTGCAATTTTTCCTCCGTAAGGCGAGGTTGATTAGTGATTTATAACTTTGTATTTTGGGAACCATTACCTAATTTTAAGTTTTTAAAACTTTACTTTCATCGAATTAAAATATCTGCTGAAATTAATTGTAGAAAAATTGATCGGGACGGCTAGCTGAAAACCTTTGAAGATGTAGCTCGAAGCCGTGGCTTAAGGGAATTGCATATTCACAGGTAGGAAATGAGCAAGCGAGGCTAGTTGTGACATGGCAATCTATGGAGATAAAAATTGGCACTCAAATTTATTAGGAGTTTTTAGTATTATTGGAGTGCTTGCTCATGTCATATTTNTGTTGTGAAAATCACGCCTTAGCCCAGATTACCCCTGATGGAACATTGGGTAATAACTCTTCAAAAGTCACTCCCAATGTCAATATTAAAGGTAGTGCTGCTGACCGGATTGATGGTGGAGCAATTCGCGGTGCAAACCTGTTCCATAGTTTCCAGGAATTCAATGTCGGAGAATCCCAACGTGTTTATTTTGCCAATCCCACGGGAATCTCTAATATTCTCACACGGGTGACGGGAAGTAATATCTCCAATATTCTCGGCACTTTGGGGGTAGATGGTGGTGCAAATTTGTTTTTTATTAATCCCAATGGCATTTTATTTGGGAGCAATGCACGTTTAGATGTGGCAGGTTCCTTTGTAGGGAGTACTGCGAATTCTTTTGTGTTTGGCAATGGCTTGGAATTTAGTGCAACAAATCCTCAGATTCCTTCCTCGTTACTAACAGTTAATCCTTCTACTTTGCTATTCAATCAACTTCAGGCTGGCAGGATTGAAAACAGGTCAATTGCACCAGCAGGAGATAATCTGTTTGGTTTACGAGTTCCCGATGGTCGTAGCCTCGTATTAGTAGGTGGAGATGTTGCCATTGATGGAGGCAGATTAAATGCTCCGGGTGGTCAAGTGGAATTGGGAGGATTGACGGGAGAGGGAACAGTAGGACTGAATTTTACTGACAACAATTTGAGCTTAAATTTTCCTGATAGTGTAGCGCGAGCAAATGTAACCCTCACTAATGGCGCTGAAGTGAATGTAAGAGCCAAACAAGGAGGTAGTATTGCCATCAATGCGCAGAATATAGATGTTTTGGGAGCAAGTAAACTTCAGGCTGGAATAGCGTCAGGGTTGGGGTCAGTTGACAGTCAAGCCGGAAATATTGACATTAATGCGACTGCGGGCATAAACATTACAAATGAAAGCCTTATCTCTAATGCTGTGCCAACTGGAGGTTTGGGCAACGCGGGCAGCATCAATATCACAGCTGGCTTTCTCTCCATAACCGATAGCGCTCTTTCTAACTCTAACTCTGAAAATCGAGATGCCGGAAGCATATCGCTGTGGTCAAATGGTTCTATTTCTCTTGAAAACAGCGATATCTCCACCAATACCAATTACGGGAATGCCGGAAACATATCGCTAAAGTCAAATGGCTCCATCTCTCTTAAAAAGAGTAATCTCTTGAGCAATACCAATTACGGGAATGCTGGAAACATATTGCTACAGTCAAATGGCTCTATCTCTCTTCTTGAGGACAGCTATCTCGACAGCGATAGCTTCGACGAGGGAAATGCTGGAAGCATTTTGTTGCGGTCAAATGCCTCTATCTCTATTAAAGATAGCATTCTGGACAGCCAAACCTCTGGCAATAGGGACAACACTGGAAGCATATTACTGTGGTCAAATGGCTCTATCTCTATTGAAAACAGCGGTTTTTGGAGCGCTACCTTCGGAGACGGGGATGCTGGAAGTATATCGCTACAGTCAAATAGTTCTATCTTTATTAAAAACAGTACTATCTCCAGCCAAACTGCTAGGAGCGATATTAGCGGTGGTAATGGGGGTGACATCCACATTCAGGCACAATCTCTTTCTCTAACGGATGGAGCTCGACTATTTGCCTCAACTGATAATAAGGGAAAGGCAGGCAATATCCTGGTGAACACTTCAGATTTTGTTAACCTCTCTAGAATTGATGACTTAGGAGAACTTAGTGGAATGTCTACAGCTACCGAATCTGAAGACACTGGTCAGGGTGGCGAAATCATAATCACTACAGGTGTACTACGTATGATGGATAAAGCATTTTTAAACGCCAGCACTACGTCGGGAAGCCCCGCTGGCAGCATCACGGTCAATGCCAATAACTTTGAAGCTGTCAGTGGCGCTAAACTGAGTACTATTACTTCTGGCAGGGGACGTGCCGGAGATATCACCCTTAAAATCACTGACAGCATGACACTAGCTGGCGCTAATAGTGGGCTGTTTGCCAACACAACTGAAGGTTCTAGTGGCAAAGGTGGTAGTATCTCCATCGACCCCAGAACTATAACCATTAGAGATGATGCGAAAATCGCTGTCGATAGTCAAGGTACAGGAGTTGGCGGCAATATTGACCTGATAGCAGGTTTGCTCACCCTAGATAATGGAACCATCTCCGCCGAAACCCGCAGCAACACTGGCGGCAATATTACCCTGAAGCTGCAAGACTTATTATTACTACGCAACGGCAGTCAAATCTCCACCACTGCTGGCAATAACCAGTTCGGTGGCAATGGCGGTAACATCACCATCAATACCCCTTTCATTGTCGCCGTCCCCCAAGAAAATAGCGATATCAGCGCTAATGCCTTTACAGGGATTGGTGGTAAAGTTGACATTATAACAAACGGCATTTTCGGTATTGTCCCGCAAAAAAGCCCAACCAAAAAAAGCGACATTACAGCGAGTTCAGAATTGGGAGTAAGTGGGGAAGTAACTATCAACAGTCCAGATACTGACCCTAGTCGCGGATTAACTCAACTACCCTCCAACTTCGTGGATGCATCCCAACAAATTGCCCAAGGTTGCACACCCAGAGGAAGACAAAACGCTAGTCGCTTTATTGCTACAGGACGCGGTGGATTACCCCAAAGCCCTAATGAACCGTTGCAAGGACGAGCAGTGATTACTGGTTGGGTAGATTTGCCCGCACAAGTAACAGCCATCACGGATAAATCATCTACTGCATCTATGACCAAATCTACCGATCCAATTGTGGAGGCTCAAGGATGGATTGTCGATGTTAATGGTAATATTATGCTCGTGGCTCAATCTCCTCAAAGTTTTTTTATTCCCTCTGCCATGTCTTGTAGTCAATAATTTGTTACTCCAAGAGTCGGGGGAGGAATTACGATGAAACCCAAGAGCGATCAAAACAATCAGATAGATGCATTATATCATGTCCGCTTGATTGCTTATTAAACCCGAAGAACCCCACCCCGCCAAAGCTACGCTTTGTCTCCCCTCCCCGCAAGCGGGGAGGGGATTAAGGGGTGGGGTGTAATGACTGTGGTTAGCATAACTAATTACGCGGACATGATATTACCTAATTTTAAGTTTTAAAAACTTTCCTCTCATCGAATTAAAATATCTGCTGAAATTAATTGTAGAAAAATTGATCAGTACGGCTAGCAGAAAACCCTTGAAGATGTGGCTCGAAGCCGTGGCGTGATTGATTACATATTCACAGGAATGAAATGAGCAAGCGAGGCTGGTTATGATATGGCAATCTGTGGAAATAGGAATTGGCGCTCAGATTTATTAGGAGTGTTTAGTATTATTGGAGTGCTTGCTCATGTCATATTGTGTTGTGAAAATCACGCCTTAGCCCAGATTACCCCTGATGGAACATTGGGTAATAACTCTTCAAAAGTCACTCCCAATGTCAATATTAAAGGTAGTGCTGCTGACCGGATTGATGGTGGAGCAATTCGCGGTGCAAACCTGTTCCATAGTTTCCAAGAATTCAATGTCGGAGAATCCCAACGTGTTTATTTTGCCAATCCCACGGGAATCTCCAATATTCTCACACGGGTGACGGGAAGTAATATCTCCAATATTCTCGGCACATTGGGGGTAGATGGTGGCGCAAATTTGTTTTTTATCAATCCCAATGGCATTTTATTTGGGAATAATGCACAGCTGGATGTAGCGGGTTCCTTTGTAGGGAGTACGGCGAATTCTTTTGTATTTGGCAATGGGTTGGAATTTAGTGCAACTAATCCTCAGAATCCTTCCCCATTACTAACAGTTAATCCTTCGACATTGTTCTTCAATCAACTTCCATCTGGCAGAATTGAAAACAGGTCAATTGCACCAGCAGGAACAGATCCAGCAGGTTTTAATGCATTTGGTTTACGAGTAGGAGATGGTAAAAGTTTGCTGCTAGTGGGCGGTAATGTCAGCATGGATGGCGGGCAGTTAAATGCTTATGGTGGGAGAGTTGAATTAGGGGGGTTAGCATCTCCTGGAAATGTCAATCTTGTTTTTAGTGGGGATAATCTCAGCTTGAAATTTCCTGAGAATGTGATTCGTGCTTCGGTATCGCTTACCAATCAAGCGCGTGTGTATGTAGAAGCTGCTGGTGGGGGTAATATTGCTATCAATGCCCGGAATTTGGAGATATTAGGCGGAAGTGTCCTTTATGCTGGTATTGGGGGGGGGTTGGGTACACCTGAGACTGTTGCTGGGGATACTACGCTAAATGCTACCGAAGACATCAAAATTGCTGGTTATGGTAGCGGGATTCGCAATTTTGTAGAAGAAGGAGCAAAAGGCAAAGGAGGCAACATTACTATTGATTCTGGTTACTTTTCATTACGAGATGGCGCTCAACTTATTGCCTTAACTTCTGGACAGGGAAATGCGGGGAATGTGACAGTGGATGCAAAAAATACTGTTTCCCTTGCAGATGCTGACATCCTTAGCAGAGTGGAAGCCGGAGGTGTGGGTAAAGGTGGCAATATCAACATCAATGCAGCAACCCTGTCACTCACTGATGGTGCTACACTTTCTGCCTCAATTCTTGGACAAGGGAATGCGGGGAATGTAACGGTGCGTGCAAAAGATGATGTTTCTCTGACAGGTAATGCTGGCATTTTGACCACAGTGGCAGCAGGAGGTGTAGGTAAGGGTGGCAATATTGACATCAATGCAGCAACTCTGTCACTCACTGATGGCGCTCAACTGCTAACCATTACTCGTGAAGCATCTGATACCCAACCAGCAGGAAGAGGAGATGCAGGCAATGTCAATATTTTGGTAACAGGTGCTGTTGATATTGCTGGGGAAAAAAACGGTTTTTTCAGTGGGATTGTCAGCAGTGTGGCTACAGGAACAGTTGGCAATGGAGGTAACATTACCATCGATTCTGATGACTTCTCATTACGAGATAATGCTGAAATTAATGCCTCAACTCGTGGACAAGGAAATGGAGGTAACATTACCATCGATTCTGATGACTTCTCATTACGAGATGGCGCTGAAATCAATGCCTCAACTTCTGGAGTGGGGAATGCAGGGAATGTGACGGTGATTGCAAAAGATACTGTTTCCCTTGCAGATGCTGCCATCTACAGCGCAGTGGCAGCAGGAGGTGTGGGTAAGGGTGGCAATATCGACATTAATGCAGCAACCCTGTCACTTACTGATGGTGCTCAACTGATAACTATTACTCGTGAAGCATCTGATACCCAACCAGCAGGAAGAGGAGATGCAGGCAATGTCAATATTTTGGTAACAGGTGATGTTGATATTACTGGGGAGAAAAACGGTTTTCTCAGTGGGATTGTCAGCAGTGTGGCTACAGGAACAGTTGGCAATGGGGGTAACATTACCATCGATTCTGGTGACTTCTTATTACGAGATGGCGCCCAACTTAATGCCTCAACTTTTGGACAGGGAAATGCGGGGAATGTGACAGTAGGTGCAAAAGATGCTGTTTCCCTTGCAGATGCTAGCATCTTCAGCACCGTAGAAGCCGGAGGTGTGGGTAAGGGTGGCAATATCAACATAAATGCAGCAACTTTGTCACTCACTGATAGCGCTCAACTGCTAACCTTTACTCGTGAAGCATCTGATACCCAACCAGCAGGAATAGGGGATGCGGGGAATGTCAATGTGAAAGTCACTGGCGCCGTTGATATTGCTGGAGAGAAAAACGATTTTCCCAGTGCGATTTTCAGCAGAGTGGATACCGGGACTGTTGGCCATGGAGGTAACATTACCATCGATTCTGGTAACTTCTCATTACGAGATGGTGCCCTACTTAATGCCTCAACTTCTGGACAGGGGAATGCAGGGAATGTGACGGTGATTGCAAAAGATGCTGTTTTCCTTGCAGATGCTAGCATCTTCAGCACCGTGGAAGCCGGAGGTGTGGGTAAGGGTGGCAATATCGACATCAATGCAGCAACTTTGTCACTCACTGATGGCGCTCAACTGATAACCATTACTCGTGGTGCATCTGATACCCAACCAGCAGGAAGAGGGGATGCGGGGAATGTCAATGTTTTGGTAACAGGTGCTGTTGATATTGCTGGGGAGAAAAACGGTTTGAAAAGTGCGATCGCCAGTACAGTGTCCACGGGAACAGTCGGCAATGGGGGTAACATTACCATCGATTCTGGTGACTTCTCACTACGAGATGGCGCTCAACTTTCTGCCTCAACTCTTGGACAGGGAAATGCGGGGAATGTGACAGTGGGTGCAAAAAATGCTGTTTCCCTTGCAGATGCTGCTGCCATCCTCAGCACGGTGGAAGCCGGAGGTGTGGGTAAGAGTGGCAATATCAACATCAATGCAGCAACCCTGTCACTCACTGATGGTGCTCAACTGCTAACCTTTACTCGTAGTGCATTTGATACCCAACCAGCAGGACAGGGAGATGCGGGGAATGTCAATGTGAATGTTACTGGCGCTGTTGATATTGCTGGAGAGAAAAATGGTTTGGTTAGTGCGATTTTCAGCAGTGTGGAAACGGGAACAGTTGGCAATGGGGGTAACATTACTATCGATTCTGGTAGCTTCTCACTACGAGATGGCGCTAAACTTTCTGCCTCAACTTTTGCACAGGGGAATGCGGGAAATGTTCGCATCAATGCAAAAGATGCGGTAACTGTTTCTGGAACTAGTCATATCGGCGCTAACAGTGGCTTATTTGTAAGTTCTACAGGTTCAGGAATCACAGGCGATATCGAAATCAATTCACCCAAAATTACCCTAGACAACCAAAGTAAACTCAACGCCGAATCTGCATCCGGTAACGGTGGTAACATCAACGTCAACAGTAATTTACTCTTACTCCGTCGCAACAGTCAAATCTCCACCAACGCAGGTACAGAAAAATTAGGTGGCAATGGCGGTAATATTAATATCAACTCAAGATTTATCGTTGCAGTTCCTAACGAAAATAGCGATATCAGCGCTAACGCCTTTACAGGGATTGGTGGTAGAGTTGACATTACAACTAACGGTATTTTCGGTATTCTGCCGCAAAAACGCCCAACTGAAAACAGTGACATTACAGCGAGTTCGGAATTGGGAGTAAGTGGGGAAGTAACTATCAACAGTCCTGATACTGACCCTAGTCGCGGATTAACTCAACTACCCTCCAACCTCGTGGATGCATCCCAACAAATTGCCCAAGGTTGCACACCCAGAGGAAGACAAAACGCTAGTCGTTTTATCGCCACCGGACGCGGTGGATTACCCCAAAGCCCTAATGAACCGTTGCGAGGACGAGCAGTGATTACTGGTTGGGTAGATTTGCCCGCACAAGTAACACACAGAGTCACGGATAAATCATCTACTGCATCTATGACCAAATCTGATGATCAGATTGTCGAGGCTCAAGGATGGATTGTCGATGCTAATGGTAATATTATGCTCGTGGCTCAATCTCCTCAAAGTTTTTTTATTCCCTCTGCCATGTCCTGTAGTCAATAATTCATCACTTCAAGAGTCGGGAGAGGAATTACGATGAAACCCAAGAGCGATCAAAACAATCAGATGCATTACCTAATTTTAAGTTTTAAAAAGTTTACTCCGATCTAGTTAAAATATCTGCTGAAATTAATTGTAGAAAAATTGATCGGGACGGCTAGCTGAAAACCCTTGAAGATGTGGCTCAAAGCTGTGGCGTAAGAAAATTGCATATTCACAGGTAGGAAATGAGCAAGCGAGGCTGGTTCTGATATGACAACCTGTAAAGATAGGAATTGGCACTCAGATTTATTAGAATTTTTTGGCATTATTGGAGTGCTTGCTCACGGCATATTTTGTTCTGAAAATCACGCCTTAGCCCAGATTACGCCTGATGGAACATTGGGTAATAACTCTTCAATAATCGCTCCCAATGTCAATATTAAAGGTAGTGCTGCTGACCGCATTGATGGTGGAGCAACTCGCGGTGCAAACCTGTTCCATAGTTTCCAGGAATTCAATGTGGGTGAGTTGCAGCGTGTTTATTTTGCCAATCCCACGGGAATCTCAAATATTCTCACACGGGTGACGGGAAGTAATATCTCCAAGATTCTCGGCACATTGGGGGTGGATGGTGGTGCAAATTTGTTTTTGATCAATCCTAATGGCATTTTATTTGGGAACAATGCACGGCTGGATGTAGCGGGTTCCTTTGTAGGGAGTACGGCGAATTCTTTTGTGTTTGGCAATGGGTTGGAATTTAGTGCAACTAATCCTCAGACTCCTTCTTTGTTACTAACAGTTAATCCTTCCGCTTTGCTATTCAATCAACTTCAGGCTGGCAGAATAGAAAATAGGTCAATTGCACCAGCAGGAGATAATATCTTTGGTCTACGAGTACCAGATGGTCAGAGTTTGCTATTAGTGGGTGGAGAAATTGCCATCAACGAAGGTAAATTGAATGCTCCGGGTGGACGAGTGGAATTGGCAGGAATTGCAGGTGAGGGGACAGTCGGACTGAATGTGGATGGTAATAATTTGAGTTTGATTGTTCCTGATAGTGTAGCTAAAGCCGATATCTCACTCAGTAATCAAGCTTTGGTTAGTACCAGTGGCGAAGGTGGCGGGGCTATTCAGGTGTGGGGTAAAGGAGTTACAGTTAGTGGAGGTTCCAAGATTGAAGCCAGCACTTTAGGAGCATTACCTGGAAAAGGATTGAGTGTAAATGCTTCCGAATCAGTGCAAGTCGTTGGAGAATCACCTACTGGAATTCGTAGCGGTTTATTTGCTGAAAGTTCTGGGACAGGAGATGCAGGAGACTTGACAATTAACACCAGACAGTTACAAATCTTAGCAGGAGGAAAGATTTCATCTAGTACAACGAATGCAGGTGTGGCAGGAAATTTGACCGTGAATGCCTCAGAATCAGTGCAACTAATTGGCATTCCAGATAATCCCTATTTAGGTACTGGTATATTTGCTGCATCTAATGGAGTGGGAGACGCCGGAGACATCACGATTAACACTAGACAGTTACTCATCCAAAATGGAGCCGGAATCATAACCGATAACGAAGGTAAAGGGGTTGGAGGGAGTATAACCGTAAATGCCGAATCAGTGCAGCTAGTCGGTACTGCGATTCTGCCACAGTTTCCTAATAGATGGTATCCTAGCAAAATAAGTTCTAACGCCTATGGCACAGGGCCCGCAGGAAAGATTACGATTAATACCAATCAGTTGTTAATCCAAGATGGAGCAGCGATTTCAGCTCGAACTAACGGTAGTGGGGCTGGAGGAAGTTTGACGATAAATGCCTCCCAATCAGTTAAACTGATAGGATTTGCTACTAATAGTAATAGTCTATTTCCCTTTCCCAGCAGCTTGTTGACTCAAACATCGAGTACAGGAACAGCAGGAGATTTGGCAATTAATACCAATCAGTTGATTGTCCGAGAAGGACAACTATCTGCCAGTACTTTTGGACAAGGGAATGCTGGCAATATAAACATTGAAACTGTCACGATGAATATCATTGATAGTCAAGTGGCAAGCAGTGTTTACCGTAAAGGGTTTGCAGGAAATTTGACTATTCACGCTGCCGAGTCAGTCGAAATCAGTGGAAAAATCAAATCATTTACATCTAATCTTGAAAATCCTGCTGGCTTATTCGCTCAGGTAAACCCTAGAGGTGAGGGTCGCGGTGGCAACTTGACTATTGAGACAAAACGCTTGAGTGTCAGTCATGGAGGCAAAGTGCAAGTCGCTACTTTTGGTCAAGGTGACGCTGGTAATCTCACAATTCGGGCCTCTGAAGTAGAGGTATTTGATACACCTGTTGATAACCTCTTTGCTACAGGTATCAATGCAGGTATTCAACTAGACGCAGATGAAACAGTTATTCCACCCAGAGGCAATGGTGGCGATTTAACAATTGAAACCGATCGCTTGAGTGTGAGAGGTGGTGCAATAATATCGGTTGGCACTGCTGGAGTTGGCAATGCAGGTAGATTGCGAATTCATGCGTCGAAATCTGTCGAAGTCGTTGGAAAATCACCAAATGGTAACTTTAACAGCCAAATCAGCGCTGCGGTGAAGCCAGAAGGTACTGGTAGTGGGGGAAGTTTAAAGATTGAAACTGAGCAGATGATTGTCCGGGATGGAGGTGAAGTCACTGTCAGTAGTACCGGAGCGGGGACGGCAGGCGACCTTGAGATCCAAGCTCGTTCTCTGAGCCTGGATAACCAAGGAGCGATCGCCGCCATAACCAGATCGGGGAATGGTGGTAATATTACCTTGAAGTTGCAAGAGTTATTATTACTACGCAATCATAGTCAAATTTCCACCACTGCCGGCAGTAGCGAATTCGGTGGCAATGGCGGTAATCTCATCATTAATAGCCCTTTCATTGTCGCTGTTCCCAAAGAAAATAGCGATATCACTGCTAACGCCTTCACTGGAACTGGTGGTAGAGTTGACATTACAACAAACGGTATTTTCGGTATTCTCCCGCAAAAACGCCCAACGGAAAACAGTGACATTACAGCGAGTTCGGAATTGGGGGTGAGTGGGGAAGTAACCATCAATAGTCCAGATACTGACCCTAGTCGCGGATTAACTCAACTACCTTCCAACCTCGTGGATGTATCTCAACAAATTGCCCAAGGTTGCACTTCCAGAGGACGACAAACCGCTAGTCGTTTTATCGCTACCGGACGCGGTGGATTACCCCAAAGCCCTAATGAACCGTTGCGAGGACGAGCAGTAATTACTGGTTGGGTAGATTTGCCCGCACAAGCAACAGCCATCGCGGATAAATCATCTACTGCATCTATGACCAAATCTACCGAGCCGATTGTGGAGGCTCAAGGATGGATTGTTGATGGTAACGGTAATATTATGCTTGTGGCTCAATCTCCTCAAAGTTCTTTTATTCCCTCTGCCATGTCTTGTAGTCAATAGACTTCTTGCAGAAGTGGGGAAAAGGGGAAGGGTAAAAGGGAAAAGAAAAGCTTTTAACCCAAACCCAGTAACCTTTTCCCAAAGCCCAATTTCAAGTTAAAACAGTATTGGTATTAGCCCTTTTCCCTACTTGTGCAAGAAGTCTATCGACCGATAATACAAAATTTCTGCTTGGGTGCATAAAAAATAAAACTCATCGTATATGAGTTCAGCAGGGAGATTCACTTAGCTCAACTTTATTCAGCAAAAACCCTGGCTCTTGGGCAAATGCTTTTTAAGTAAAACTACCTTCCCTTAAAGGTTTCAGGGATAGTGTAGACCTTATTTAGCGTTTTGTTGCAGATATCTTGTTACCAACAAAACCGATAAAGTCGAGCTAAAACCGGACTTCCAACTGCGTCTCTATGTGATGAAATATCACCCTAGATAGACCTTAAGTGATTTCCGACAAAGAAAATACCTATGTTGGCGAGTTTCGACTTCGCTCAACTCTCGATCTATCCGTTGGTTGAGCGAAGTCGAAACCAACAGCATCGGTATATTTATTCTTGTAAATCACCTTACTGAAACCAAAAAACTAAAACTTTTTACTTTTACTACTCAGAGGAATAATTAAAATGCCAATCTACAGTGGAACTAACGGAAATGACAATATTATCGGTAGTATTTTTACTGATAGTATCTTTGGGTTTGGAGGAAACGATACCCTTAATCCTGGGTCTGGACTTAATGATTATATAGATGGCGGCACGGGGGTTGATTTACTCGTAGCCGACTACTCTAATGTCAGCAGTCCCTACAGCTTTTCCTTCAATAATATCGAAAAAATTTCCTTCAATGGCGGTAACGGAGTTGATAATTTTACCTTCAACAATACCACTGATACCCTATACGGTAATGGTGGCAACGATATCTTGGATGCTGGGGCTTTCGATGACTATCTTGACGGAGGTAGTGGGAGTGACTCTCTCTACGGAGGCGATGGTAACGATACCCTTAATCCTGGATCTGGAGTTAATGATTATATAGATGGCGGGACGGGGATTGATTTACTCGTAGTCGACTACTCTAATGTCAGCGATCCGTACAGCTTTTCCTTCAATAACATCGAAAAAGTTTCCTTCAATGGCGGTAACGGAGTTGATAATTTTACCTTCAACAATACTACTGACACCCTATACGGTAATGGTGGCAATGATGTCTTGGATGCCGGGGCTTTTGATGACTATCTTAATGGCGGCAGTGGTAATGACTCTCTCTACGGAGGTGACGGCAATGATATTTTAAATGGTCGTACAGACAACGATTACCTTGTGGGAGGAAGTGGAGCCGATAAATTTGTCTTCGACTCTCTGTCTGATGGAATTGATTACATTGCAGACTTTAAGTACTTTGAAGGAGATAAAATTCAGATTTCTAAATTTGGATTTGGTGCCAGTTCTACCAGTCAGTTTAGTTATAAGCTATTCCACATTTAAGTTGCAATAGTAATATTACCCTTATTCTTAATTTTTCTTCCCCATTTAATAATTAATTCTCCTTGATTTAACAGCTTATCAAGTAAATTTTTTAGTTCATCGACTGATTTAAATAACCTGTGGGCTACATATTCTTTAGCTGAATGCCATACCAATTCTACTAAATTCATATCTGGGCTATATGCCGGCAGAAAATATAGTTGAATGTTTGGCAACTCTTTCTCAATTGCCTCTATAATTACTTTCTTTTTATGGTAACTAGCGTTATCCAGAATAATTAAAATTACTGGGCCATTCTCGGAAAAATTAGATTCTAGATTTCCTGCTAAAACCCATTCTTTTTTCACAAATTCATTTAATTTTTTTAACTGCGCATAAAAAATTTCACCATTCCCTTTCTCAATGAAATAACACATTCTCTTGCTGTCGTGATATCTTACTCCTCCCATTATATTTACACGCCCGCGACTCCTCTGACCTGTTACTTTTTTACTCGAACCTTTTTTGCTCCAATTTTTACGTCTAATTACCCTGAGACTAAAACCACTCTCATCCCAAAACCAGACTTGTAACCTTTCAGGGCAAGACTTTGAAGCTTCTAGATATCCAAGCAGTTTTTCTTTAAAGACCTCTCTTTTTATCGGATCTTGCTTATCCTCTAGACTGTATTTTGCCCAAAGGTAAGCATACTTTTTTTGCTTTAATATTCTCCTGACTTGTTCTCCGCTTAACTTAATATCAGTTCTTTTGTCTAAATATGTAGCTAATCTTGCTGTTGTCCATCGTCCAAATTCATAGCCTAATTCACTTGGTTCTTTGTCAATAACTTCCATTAATAATTCAATATATTCATTTGTTGCTTTCTGGTAATTTCCTTTTCTCCTGCCATCTTTTAGACTTTCTAAATTGTCTGGATCACCATGAACACACCAATATGCTACACTTCTACATGAACAGCCTAAAAATTCACTTATCTCCTGATAAGTTTTTCCATCATTCATCAGAAGTAACATCAATATTCTCTGTATAAATTGAGAGCGATCGCTATCTTTTAAAGCTTTTTGTAAATTGTCTTTTTGAGATTGAGCTAGAAACCCTTTAGCAGGCATGATAACGCTATAGACACGGATATATCTATTTTACCATTTATGCAATTTAAATGTGGAACAGCTTAACAACAGCACAGGTGCTTTGTCTTTTGATAAATCTCCGTTTGATGCGATCGCATCGGTTCAATTTGCCTCTCTCCAAACCAACTTAGGGAGCGGATTTCTTCCTAGTGTTGACATCGTTTTGGTTTAATGACGACAAAACGCTTTACAGAAATTATCTACATGACAAAACAAAGCATCTAAACTAAACATAGGACAGGTTACTGGATTTGTTGTTATTTTCAGCTTACTACCTGTCCTTTTTCTTATCCCGAACTCAGGTTAATTAGATTGTGGAGGCTCAAGGATGGATTGTTGATGGTAAGGGTGATATTATGCTTGTGGCTCAATCTGTGCAAAGTTCTTTTATTCCCTCTGCCATGTCTTGTGGTCAATAATTCGTTACTCCAAGATTCAAAGGAGGAATTCTGATGAAACCCAAGATTCATAAAAACAATCAGTGGCAACGGATATGTGACGGATTTAATATATGGTTGATTCATCCCTTTAAAATCCATAAGTTGCCTGTTTTCATACTCTTGGTTGTGGTGACAGCTTTTTTGTGCGTTATTGCTTTTCCTGTTGCTGCAACTATAGAGACACAAAATATCGTAACTCTTGGAGTGTCAATTAAAAATCCTCCCGCACAAACACAAGACTTGCTGCAACAGGGGAAAGTGTTGTATGAGGCAGGAAAATTTGCAGAAGCGGTTAGAGTTTTGCAACAAGCAGTTAAAAGTTTTGGCAGCCAAGGCAATGAATTGCAGCAAGCTGTGGCATTAAGTAATTTGGCGTTGGCATATCAAAAGCTGGGTAATTTGCAACCAGCGCAACAGGCAATTACGGATAGCTTAAAGTTGCTCGAAAAATCCTCTCCTGCCCAAAATCTTCAGGTTTTGGCTCCCATTCTAGATATTCAAGGTAGTATTCAACTAGACTTGGGACAAGCTGAACAGGCACTTAACACCTGGCAACGTGCGGAAGTTAGCTATAAGCAATTAGGCGATCGCAATGGCATTATCCGCGATCGCATCAATCAAGCTCAAGCATGGCAAGTTTTGGGATTTTACCGTCGGGGTTTGACAATTTTGACTCAATTGCAGCAGGAGTTACAATCAAAACCTAATTCAGTTAGTAAAGCAGTAGAATTACGGTCTTTTGGGAATGCTCTGCAATTAGCCGGAGATTTGAATCAATCCCGTCAGGTATTACAGCAAAGTTTGTCAATTGCCCAAAAATTGGATTCTCCCCAGGATATCAGCGCGGCTTTATTCAGTTTAGGCAACACGGCACAAGTACAGCAAGATTTTAAGGGTGCAATACAGTTTTATCAGCAAGCTGCTGCGATCGCTCCTAACCCGATTAGTAAAGTTCAGGCTCAAGTTAATCAGTTGAATTTACTAGTGAACGCGGGACAAACAGCCGCCGTGCAGACATTATTGCCGCAAATCCAAACTCAACTGACACAACTACCTGCTTCTGTGACAACTATTTATGCGCAGATTAATCTAGCTCAAAGCTTGATGAAATTCGGAACTACACCCGAAGCGATCGCTCAAATCTGCGCGAGGGCCTTGCAACAAGCTGAAGATTTGGCAGATAAACGAGCCGAGAGCTTTGCCCTTGGGACTCTAGGCAGTGTATACGAACAAACTAAACAATGGTCAATAGCCCAGAACCTCACCCAACAGGCACTGAACATAGCCCAAACAATCAACGCTCCAGATATCGCTTATCGTTGGCATTGGCAGTTAGGACGCTTGTTAAAACAGCAAAAAGAGATTGAAGGCGCTATTGCCAGCTATGATACTGCGATCGGTGAGTTGCAGACTCTCCGTAGTGACTTAGTAGTTGTGAATCGAGATGTCCAGTTTTCCTTTAAAGAAAGTGTAGAGCCTGTATATCGAGAGTCCGTAGAATTATTGTTGCAGTTTCAGCAAACTCATCCGAGCGAACCAATCCTAGACAAAGCTAGACAGAGGATTGAAGCACTGCAACTGGCCGAATTAGACGACTTTTTCCGGGAAGCTTGCATTAATGCCAAAACTGTTTTGCTTGACACAGTGGTAGATAAAGATAATCCCACAGCCGCAATCATTTATCCAATTATTCTGCCCGATCAACTGCAAGTGATTGTCAAAATTCCTAAACAACCACTGCGTAATTATACAGTAAATAAGTCACAGAATGACGTAGAAGGTACTATAAAACAACTCAGAGAGTATCTATTAGAACCCGATCGGACTGAGGAAGTGCAAGCGTTATCACAAGAAGTCTATGGGTGGTTAATCAAGGAAATTGAGTCAGATTTAAAAGATAGTGGAGTCAAAACCCTTGTATTTGTACTGGATGGAATATTGCGAAATGTGCCAATGGCCATATTGTATGACGGTCAGCAATATCTGGTAGAAAAATACGCTGTGGCACTCAGCTTAGGACTCCAGTTACTCGCACTCAAACCCTTGGCACAAACAAAACTCAATGTACTAGCTGCCGGGTTAGTGCAACCACCACAAGGCTTTAAACAGCAGTTTCCACCGCTACCAGAAATTAAATCAGAATTCGACTCTATTTCCCAAGCGATCGCCTCTACCACCCAGTTACTAGATCGAGACTTCAACAGCAAAAACCTAGAGAGTAAGGTAAATACTGTACCATTTAATGTGTTACATCTGGCAACTCACGGTCAATTTAGCTCCAGTGTTGAGAATACTTTTATACTTGCAGATGATGGGCCGATTAATGTTACGCAATTTGATAGCCTACTGCGCCGTCGAGATCAAACTCGCTCAGAAGCTTTGGAAATGCTGGTGTTAAGTGCTTGCCAAACCGCTACTGGTGATAATCGCGCCACGCTAGGGCTAGCGGGAGCATCCGTGAAAGCCGGTGCCCGTAGTACCTTGGCTTCACTATGGCATATCAGTGATAAATCTACTGCTATCTTAATTGGTGAATTTTATCGTGAGTTAGTTAAAAATGAGGTGACAAAGGCTGAAGCCTTGCGTCGTGCCCAAGTAAAGTTGTTAAAAGATTATCCCAATTACAGTCGTCCTGGTTACTGGGCACCTTATGTTTTAGTTGGTAACTGGCTTTGACAAATTCTATCCACTTATTGAAAAGCTTGCCCTATCTGAATTTTAGAGCTAACGAAACCCAACATTATCAAGGCTTTGTTGGGTTTCGCTGTTCTCAACCCAACCTACTATTCTTCTTAACTAGAAGTATCTTAAAAGAGCAAATTTATGTCTCGTCAATGAGGATAAGATATTTACAGGTGCGACTTGCATGGAATCAGTGGTAGTTGCTGACTGGGCGCTAACAGTAGAGCAGGTGTTTAACAGCGCAAATCGAGCAGAATTATTAGGGAAATAGAAAATGCGATCGCGCAGCTTAACGTACCCCTACCGGGAAGCAAGCTACGCGGAGCGTCTCGTAGAGAAGTGCAGCCTCTCGTAGAGAAGAGAAGTTATCGCATTTTTCATTCTTCCTGTTTTCCCAGATATACTTCAATTACACGAGAATCATTTTGCACTTCTTCAAAATTACCTTCGCACAACACCGAACCTTCATGTAACACCGTTACTTTCTTGGCAATTTGACGCACAAATTCCATATCATGTTCAATTACTAAAATTGAATGACTCTGCGCTAGTGCTAAAAGCAATTCGCCGATGTTGTGTGTTTCTTCATCTGTTAAACCAGCAACCGGTTCATCAACAAGTAATAAATCTGGTGACTGTGCTACTAACATCCCAATTTCTAAACGTTGCTTTTCTCCGTGAGAAAGTAAAGCTGCTCTGATATCGGCTTTTGGCGTTAAACCAATAGTTTCTAATAATCCTTTAATATTATTTTTTTCAATAGCATTAGAATGTTCAAACAAAGTAGAAAAGACATTTTTCTTCTTGTTACTGGTAATTTCTAAATTTTCACGGGGCGTTAAGTTCAGGTAAATTCGAGGTGTTTGAAACTTGCGCCCAATTCCTAATCGGGCAATTTTATATTCGGGTAAAGAACGTAGATTTCTTCCTTTGAATAAAACTCGCCCCACGGTTGGCTGAACTTTCCCCGTAATCACATCCAAAAACGTTGTCTTTCCCGCACCATTAGGGCCAATTACTACTCGTAATTCACCCACATCCATACTAAAATTAAGCTGGTTTAAAGCCTTAAAACCGTCAAAACTAACAGTTACATTTTCAGTTTCCAATATTTTCGCGTTCATGTTGCACTTCCGGGTCTTCTTCCAAGGTGGGATATGTCGCAATTTCTTGACGACGGTTGAAAAGAGAAATATTCTGACTACGCAACCATCCCACGATACCGTCAGGAAGGACTGTGACAACTATCAAAAATAGTGCGCCTTGGAAAAATAGCCAGATTTCGGCAAATTGTTCGCTTAAAAAAGTGCGAGCATAATTGACTAACAAAGTTCCGACAATCGCGCCAATTAAAGTAGCGCGTCCGCCTACTGCTACCCAAATCACCATTTCAATCGAAAAGGCAATATCCATTGCTCTAGGTGATACAGAACCACTCTGAATGGTGTAAAATGCTCCTGCT
Source organism: Nostoc sp. 'Peltigera membranacea cyanobiont' 210A (assembly GCF_002246015.1). Taxonomy (GTDB): domain Bacteria; phylum Cyanobacteriota; class Cyanobacteriia; order Cyanobacteriales; family Nostocaceae; genus Nostoc. The sequence goes on along the minus strand of NZ_NOLJ01000003.1, from coordinate 745,330 downwards.
ATACCTGCGATCGCACCTGAAACTGCAAACACCAACACCTTAAAATCTGTAGGGTCATAGCCAGAAAATCTTACCCGACTTTCATCATCACGAATCGCTATCAACAACCTCCCAAAGCGTCCAGTTGTCAACCAGCGACAAATCCCGTAGGTGATTGCGAGAAACACTACCGTCAGCGTGTAGAAAACAAACTGCGTTTTGGCATCGCTGACCGTTGCCCCAAACAAGGTTGTAAAATCTATCAGTCCGTTCGTACCGTTGAAAAATTGTTGCTGACCATTAAAGAAGTTAAAAAATACAATAGTTCCGGCTTGAGTCAAGATGGAAAAATAAACTCCCTTGAGACGATTTCGGAAAACCAAATATCCCAACAAACCCGCCAATAACCCCGGAATTAATACCACCAAAGCTATTGTCAAAGGAAACGAATAAAAAGGTTGCCAAAAGGCGGGAAGTTCAGTAACCCCATAAAGTCCCATGAAATCAGGCAATTCTCCATTAGGGACTTGCAGCTTCAGGTACATTGCGATCGCATATCCACCCAAACCAAAGAAAATACCATGTCCCAAACTTAGTAAACCAGTATACCCCCAAATCAAATCGATACCCAAAGCTGCGATCGCCAGTGACAAAAATCGTCCCAACAAATTTAGGCGAAACTCCGACAGCACAAGTGGCATGATAATTATAAGGAAAAGTGCGATCGCGATCGCCACCCCCGCCTCAATTAATAACCCTCCTCCCTTCTTCCTCATTCTTTCTTCGCGTCCTTTGCGTCTTCGCGGTTCGTTTTAAACATCAACAGTACGTCCCTTCTGCGGAAAAATCCCCCCAGGCTTCCACTGCAAAAACACAATAATCAGCGCAAATACCATCACCTTCGCCATACTTGTCGTTGCAAAAAAAGTAAACAAATCAGCCAAAGGTTTAACAGGAGTCAACAACAAAGCCAGAGTTCCAGAACCAATTAAAAAATTAGCCGTACCAATACCCAACGCCGCCACAATTGTCCCGGCTAAATTGCCCACACCTCCAACGACAACAACCATAAAAGTATCAATAATATAGTTTTGTCCCGTATTTGGCCCTACAGAACCAAGCAAACTAATCGCACATCCCGCCACACCAGCTAAACCCGAACCTAGTGCAAAAGTAATCGCATCCACCTTTTGAGTTGGGATACCCAAACAAGCACTCATACTGCGGTTTTGCGTCACCGCCCGAATTCTTAAACCCCAGCTAGAACGTTGTAAAAATAAGTAAATTCCTGCCACACAGATTATTGTTAAAGCAATAATAAATAACCTGGCAAAGGGCAATTGTACACCACCTAAAGATATCCCTGCTTGTAACCAAGTCGGTGCTGTTACATCTACATTTTGAGCGCCAAACCAAGGTTGAGTTACTGCTAACTGATAAGTTTGACTCAATAAATTGCCTGTTGTAATTGTCACCCCCAGCGATAATAAAAATATCACCGCCACAATCCAGTTACGAACCCTTCCCAAATCTGTGCGAGAATTTAAAATCCATAAACCTCCAAAAAACAGCAGAGAAAATAAACCTAGACCAATTATCAATACCCAATTCACGCTGCGGACAAACTGCTGAAAAATTAAACTTACTCCCCAAGTTGCCAATAGAGTTTCTAATGGGCGTCCATAGAGATAACGAATCACGCCTTTTTCTAGAATTAATCCCACACCAGCCGTGAATATAAAAGCAATAATCAAAGCCAAAAATATATAGACTTCAAACCACACCCCACCCAATTGTTTGCAGACATTTTGGACAACATAAGTTGTATAAGCACCGAACATCATCAATTCACCATGCGCCATATTGATGACGCCCATCAATCCAAATATAATTGCTAGTCCCAACGCCGCGATTAATAATACCGCGCCAATACTAATACCATTAAATACAGCTTCTAAGAATCCTGCTAACACTTATTTCTCCACAACAGCTATCAGCGAGTAGTTAGTATCTCTTCTGCCTCGTTCCCAGTCTCAGACTGGGAATGCCTATTAAGGAGGCTTCGCCTCCTAACTCGCGGCAGCAGCCCAATGAGCAGCATTTCCAGGTAGAACCTGGAAACGAGAATATTACGAATTACGAATTACGAATTACTTAGATTTTCTTGAACTTACCACCCTTAGCAGGGTCACTCCAATCACAAGCAAATCCTTTAGTTTCTTTCACAAATTGATTCCAAGGAACTGGTTCAACTGCTGTTGGAGTAGCATAGACAATATCAAATAAACCATCTTGTCTAACTTGACCAATCCGCACAATTTTGGATATGTGATGATTAGCACCCATTGTCACTTTACCTTCAGGTGCATCTAGAGTTTGACCATAAGCCGCAGCGCTTACCTTAGCTATATCTGTAGTACCAGCTTTTTGGACTGCTTGTTTCCACAAATAAACTGCAATGTATGCTGCTTCCATTGGGTCATTTGTCACCCGATTTTCACCGTATTCTTTTTTGAAAGCTGCTACAAACTTCTTATTAGCAGGTGTGTCTACTGTTTGGAAATAGTTCCAAGCTGCATAATGACCTTTGAGATACTCTACACCAATTGCTTTCACTTCTTCTTCAGCAATACTTACAGACATGGAGGGATATTTATCTGGTGTCAATCCAGCCCCTTTCAATTGTTTGAAGAAAGCAACATTGCTATCACCATTTAAGGTGTTGTAAATCACGCCACCATTGGGTAAATTTTGCTTAATTTTAGTGATAATTGGTGTAACTTCTGTGTTACCAAGAGGTAAATAATCCTCACCAACTGTTTTTCCGCCTAAAGCTTCTAGTTGAGCTTTAATGATGGTATTAGCAGTCCGGGGAAAAACGTAGTCAGAGCCAACTAAGAAGAATTCTTTGCCCTTATTTTTTAACAGCCAATCAACAGATGGTTCGATTTGTTGATTTGGTGCAGCGCCAGTGTAGAAAATATTTTTAGAACACTCTTGACCTTCGTATTGCACAGGATACCAGAGCATGTGGTTTTTGCTCTCGAATACTGGCTTAACGTTCTTGCGGCTAGCAGAAGTCCAACAACCAAAGACTACAGCTACTTTATCTTGATCGATTAGCTTGGTTGCTTTTTCTCTAAAAGTATCCCAGTTAGAAGCGCCATCTTCGGTAATTGCTTCAATTTGTTTACCTAAAACACCACCAGCAGCGTTAATTTCTTTGATTGCTAACTTTTCAGCATCAACAACGCTTTTTTCACTGATAGACATCGTACCACTCAGAGAGTGCAAAATACCTACTTTGATAGTGTCACCAGCAGTAGCCGCCGCTGGGGAAGCAGTGGGAGGTGCGGCTGGAGTCTGTGTTGCAGTTGGAGAATTATTCGCGCAAGCTTTCAAAAAAAAGCTGCTTCCAAAAGTTAAAGAACCGTAAATTATAAACTTGCGTCGGTTAAATTGTCTTCTCATCTTTTTATGAATTTTCCTCTTGATGAATCAGCCAACTTATAGAAAGCTGACAATATGGTTGAGTCGATGGGAAGTATTATCTTCCGCACCTCTCAGTTAGATCCGTGCATACGCATTTCTGTGTACACGGCTCCCGATGTTCTTAGCTTGCGCTTTTGCTCATGTGCTTGTAATCATGGCAACTCTCGTGAATTGCTTCAAGGTTGTTTTTCTTCCAGTTGGCGTGATTTCCGTCGATGTGGTGCAGATGAATCTGTTCTTCATCAATGAACTTTAAGCCGCAGGATGCACATTTATGGTTTTGCTTCTTAAGAGCAAAAGAAGTTTTGCCATCGTAGAGCTTAATTTTGCGTTCGCTCCAGTAGGCTGTATCTCCGTCGTAAGGTGATTTAGTTCCTTTGACAGAAATGTGTTTGTTTTCGGAGTGGGAAACAGCTGGGAATGCTTTGTCTAGTAGTTTCTTGCTAGAGTAGCGGTTTTGCTTGGTTTCCCTGTTAAATACCTTGTAAGCTCTTGTTTCGATGTGGTACAGGGAGTTTCTAGAACCGTCCATCCTACAGAACTTATGGTAATTTCTCCAACCTCTAACTACCGGGGCTAATTTCTCAGCCTTTGTGGTAGCACCATAATTCGAGTTGTTGACGATGTGTTTTACTTTCTTGCGAAAAGCTTTGAAGTTGTCTATTGAAGGAGTACTTCTAAACTTTCCGTTTTTCTGGACTTTGAAGTGCCAGCCGAGGAAATCAAACCCATCTGTCGCGGCGGTAACTTTGGTTTTCTTTTGGCTTACATTCATTCCGCGTTTGCGGAGGAACTCGCTGATTCTTTCAAGTATTTCTGTCGCGTTATCTTTGGGTTGAAGTATAATGACCATATCATCCGCGTATCGGACTGATGGTTCGATGATACTACTGGCTGGGGTTTTATTGGTGATTCTATACCCTTGATCCCTGTGGTATCTGTGTATACTTTCAATGCCGTTGAGCGCAATATTAGCTAGTAACGGACTGACCACTCCTCCTTGGGGTGTTCCTTGTTCAGGGAATTCTGGATTTACACCTGCCTTGAGGCATCGGAAGATACCGAGTTTTAAGCCTTTTGGAGCAATGAGTTCATCCATAATTGCTGAGTGGTTAATCCTATCGAAGCATTTTTCGATGTCGAGTTCTATAACTCGTTTCTCTATTCCATTGCAAGCAGAGCGGAGGTTATTAAAGATGTACTTTTGTGCATCGTGGGCAGAGCGCCCAGTTCTAAACCCGTAACTCCTAGCGTGGAAAGTGGCTTCGTGTGCTGGTTCAAGTGCATATTTTGCGAGGCATTGCCAAGTTCTATCCGCGATGGTAGGTATCTTAAGCATTCTGGTAGTCCCATCCTTCTTAGGGATGGGGATTTCCCGTAATCCTTGATGCTTCCAATTTCCACTATTCATTTTTAGTAATTCTTCAAGGTTGAAGCGTTCTTCAAATGAGAGGGATTTCTTGCCATCAATACCAGCCGTCTTTTTACCAGCATTTAGCTGAGATACAAGTCTAATTGCAAGAAATCGAGCCGAGGTGGATTTCATAATAAGCTTTTGGAGTAACCGAGCTTTCCGCTTGTCTCCAACTTGAACAGCTTTGAATACGCGCTTTTGAAGGCGGAAAAGGTTTCGGCGGAATTTCTTCCACGGTAAAGCTCTCCAAGATTCACTAGTTTTGTAACTGTGTCTAATCATTTTCTCTTCTAGAGTTTGTATTTTCTGAACACCTCAGACCAATTACGGTCTGTCCTACCCGAATTGTGGGGGTTAATCCGCTCGTCTGGTCTACTTGGGGTTCGACCGCCCCTAGACCCACAACTCGTTTTTATTCGTTCCCTCGGAAAGATTGATTGTTCCGTTAGGTGTAGCCAATTCAACCATTGGATTCCCTGGACTCTTTACCGCTATTAGATTGGAATGCGGCGGGAATTAGCTCCAATCTAGTCAAGGTTTTTAATGTTGCGCCCTGCTTCTTTATAGGTTGCTTTTCTAGGCTCTGTTTCACCGTAGGAACTTCCTATTAGCGCCAGTGTCAACCCGCAACGGTCGTCTGATTACGCCCTGTTCCCAGCTTCACCCTCCAGAAAACCGAGTCTGGTCAGTGTGGGCAGGTAAGGAGTCAAATCTGAGTCTGATTGGTAGGACTTTCACCTACATCTGACCGAGAGTTCAATCTGTTTCCCATTGTTGGGTTGAGACTGGATTGCTTATTTACGGACTGTGTACCGTGATTCAGCAATCAACGAATCGCACCAATCTTTAAAGTGTGATATTAGTGCGATAGTTTACTAGTAAAAAGTGACGCCTTATACAAAAAAGTTTGTTTTTGTAATAAAAAACAAACTTTTTAAGATTAAGCTTTGTGAACTTTATAAAGATTCTCATATCTATGCAATACGTTATGGAAAAGTAAAAACTTTCTCTTCCACGAACGTCTTTGATTCTAGACAGTTAAAAACTGCTAAGTATCTAGGCATAAATAAATTTAAAGTTTGTAGTCAGGACTTTAGTCCTGATAATTCTTGCTCTGAGCGATAAATCGCTCACTACAAACTAGGAGTTTATTTTATATTTAATTATGTCTACCTACTTATCTCTTTTCAAAAGCCTGGTATGTGCTGAACAGATAGCTGGTTAAGACAACAATAGTTTTAATCAACTACTGCTATTATTCAGATACTCCTGGTTCAATCCGTGCCCCAAGCTGAAGAACCCGTCCAAGGTCGTCAGCGTTTCGCCAGGTTTCAATTATCTTGCCGTCGGCAATATAATGAATGAAGGTAGCAGTGAAAGTCTGTTGACGGCCGTGACTTGGTATGCCAAGAAAACTCTCCTGAATGCAGGTATTAGTCGCACGCACAACAACTTTATCACCTTCAGCGATTACATCTTCAATTGTCCATTTCTGCTGGATAGCCCCAAATGAACCAAAGAGTTTGCGTACTCCTTCAGGGCCAAGGGGAAGTCTTGGTAAACCACCGTGCATTTTCCAAGTCGGGGCGGTTATCTCGCAAATTTCTTCGATCTTATGCTCGCTAATAAGTTCAATCCACCGTTGAGCAATTATTTTGTTGTCCTCAATGGAAGACATTGCTGCTATTCCTTTACTGAAAATTAGGCGAACTCTAATTATTTATTTTAGACAGACAAGATGCACTATTGTCAATTAATCAAGCATGAGATTTAACTAAAATCAATGCAGTTATATCATGTCCGCTTGATTGTTTATTAAACCCGAAGAACCCCACCCCGCCAAAGCTGTGCTTTGTCTCCCCTCCCCGCAGGCGGGGAGGGGATTAAGGGGTGGGGTGCAATCACTATGAGAATCATAACTGATTACGCGAACATGATATTATATCCACTTTTTATAACTCCAAAGTTTGACTGTACCTCATGTATCAGCATCAATAATATTTATGTCTTTAACTGCGAGGCTTTTAGATTAGCATTTGTGTAATAATTTCATCTTCCTGGCCAGTTGCAAAATTAGCAAAGCGCTTTGCCAAAGGTGGTATCAGTACTAGGGGATTGCTAAACCCAGAGAAAACATGAACGCTTTCCAATCCTGGAATAGCACCAATTAAGGGAAGTTGATTGCTACTAAATGCCACTAAGCAGTGATACCAAGTCCCTGGTAAATTTTCCAATGCTGGTAAAATTTGACCAACACTTTTTCGCAACCATTGTTCGCTTACATCTGAGTTTACCTTGGCTTGAGGATCTGCGATCGCACGGCTAATTTGACCGATGCGGATACTACCATCTTGAAACTGAATTGCACCCACATCTAAAATCGGTGGTACTAACTCATTACCAAGTTCATCCCATAATTCATCAACTTGAGTAGATTCAGCTTCTAGGTGAAACCGTTGCTGATTCGCTGGCATAACTAAGGTGCGTAACCTGACATCAACGGCTGGGGTTTCAATAATTTCTGCGTGGGTAAAATACAGCTTAATGGAAACACCAGCAGATTTGAGAAGCTGGCGGCTGAGTCCACCCGCGCAAACGACAACGTTAGCGCTGTGGAAAGTTGCACTGGTGGTTTGGACACCATCTTGCAATATCTGCAATACTTGGGTAATCTGCATTTCACCCCCAGCCCGTTCAAAAGCTTGGATGTAAGCTTGTGCTGTTTTTTCTGGATGAATATGACCGTGTTTGACAGTTAAAGCACCAGATATCGCCTCTCGATTTAGCTGCGGTTCCAACTCACAAGCTTCTTGGACACTGAGTAAACGGGGTGGAATGGCACAATCATTATATGATGCCGCAGTTGCTTCTGGGTCGTTATGGGCTGAAATAGTCAGTAATAAATCTAATTCCCGAAATTGGATATCAGCGTCTAACTCTTGAGATAGGATATGGTAACGTGCAATCGCTTCTTCGCACAATAGCCGAGTTAGTGGTGTATTACCCGACCAATAGGCAAGCCCACCATAACTATAGCGAGTTGCATTCTCTGGTCTGCTGTATTGCTCCAACAAAAGTACAGAAAAGCCAGTTTTAGCCAGTTCATAAGCGAGTGCAGCACCCGTAATTCCGCCACCAACCACAATCCAATCGTAGGTTTTCATATTAAATATCTTTCTTAATTACGAATTACCGAAGAAAGGCAGAGGGCAGGAGGCAGGAGGAAGAAAATATATTTTTTGCCCACAGAAGAGCGGGTTTAGAGCAAGTAAATTTATTTATGAAAAATAAAAAAAGATGTATGTAGTGACGCGCAGCGCATATTTACAACGTCCTTATTAAATCCCATAAATAAATTTAGGGGGATTCCAACTGAGCCTCCTGCCTCCTGCCTCCTGCCTTCTGCCTCCTGCCTCCTGCCTAAGAATTACCATAAGTTGCTTGTAAACGGCTTAAAAGATATTCTCCCGCAAGGATAGGGGGATAGATAGGCGATTGTTCTTTCTGGCAACTCTCCAAACAAGCAATTTCTGTATCATCATTAGGATGACAGAAAAAAGCGATAGAATACCGCGACTGGTTCACCCTTTTATCAGTGGGAATCATCACTCGATGCTTAGTTGAGCAAAATCGATGATTTGTCCACCGTTGCATTAAATCGCCAGTATTGACTATTACAGTATCAGGAATTGCAGGCGCGACAATCCACTCTCCAGATACTGTCTGTACTTCTAACCCGCCAATGTCATCTTGGAAAAGTAAGGTAATACTGCCATAATCGGAATGCTCACCGGCACGCACCTGTCCGGGTTTCGGTGGTGTCTGCAATGGCGGATAGTGTAATAGTCGCAAGGTATGATTTTGTTGATTATGTCTTATAGTAAAAAAATCTTCTGGCAATTCCAACGCCAACGCATAAGCTTGTAATATCGTGTTAGCAAGTTCTGTACAATTATCATAAAAGGTGACAAGAGAAGCATCTATCCCTACCGCTTGTTTGTTTACATTAAACGCCTCTTTTAAGTCGCCTGGTTGATTGGGGTCAAGATGTTCTCTCTCAATCCCAACGTAACCCATATTACTAAATTCATTACTCCAAGCTTGCTTTTGCTTAACTTTTAAAGGTAAATTGAAAAAAGATTTGCTGTGAGTGAATACTTCCTCAATCAGCTCTTTTGATATTCCCGAATTTTGCAAGTACATGAAGCCAATTTCATGACAAGCTTCATAGATTTGTTTGATGACAGCTTGCCGAGTTATTGCGTTGCCCTTAGTAAAATTAGTGAAATCAATTACTGGAATTCTGACCATTGATATTATGTCCGCCAAATTACCCATAATAAAAAAACCCCACCCCCAACCCCTCCCCGCAGGCGGGGAGGGGAGCTAAAGCGCAGCTTTGGCGGGGTGGGGTTCCGGGTATTATGTTTAATTCCCCGGACATGATATGATTCAAAATACCACATCTTTACGCAGCTTCAGATTTTGAATGCGAGTATCTTTGGTAGGTGGTACATCCTCCTGAACAAATGGAATCTGCTTAAAGTTAGCAGCCAGGTATTCTGCTAACGCATCTTGTTCAGAACCATCAGCAGCAAAGGTAGCTAAACCTGTACGTTTAGCATCTTTTGATGTCAAATCAACCCGCTCTCTTTTAGGAAAAGGATAACCATCACCACCACTTGCCAGAAAGTTTAAGGTGACAGCGCGGAAGATGCGATTAGAGTCACCCACTAACTCTGCATTTTTCACTACTACATCAATAATTTTGCCTTTTCCATCTTTGATAGCTAGGGATTTAACACGTTTACCTGCTGGCAAATCTGGGTCAAAGCTAAAGGCTAATCCTGCTACTTGGGGAAAACTACCAGGGGTAGCACCCGGCGCTATGGCTGTTACACTGTGTTCAATTACTGCTATTAGTTCTTTAGCATTCATAGTTACTAAAGTCAAGCTATTGTTAAACCGTAAAGCATTGGCGATATCAAGTTGGGAAATTTCTTTTTCTTTCTTACCTGCTACAGGATTTGCTTGGGGTGGTAGTTTGATAACATCCTGTGAGCGAGTCGAACCTGGGGGAAAAGTATAGATACCAATATTGTCACGAATACCACCACCATTTTTGATGGAAATGACAGTTTTAGGATCGTATCGTTTAGCGATCGCTAAATTAGCTTCGGCTGTCAAATTCCCTAAATTGGTTTCTTGGGTGCGGACATCACCCCGCCAGCCGTTGAGGAAAACGTTGGTTTTCCCAAAAATCTGACCATCTTGGGCAATAATCACTTTTTTGAGTGCTTCTGTAATGGCAACAATTTTGGCATCGGGTTTTCCACCTACAGCTGCGACACCTTGGGAATCAGTCGCATAAGCACCACTAATTTTAGGGTCAATACTTTTAGGAATAATTACTCCCTTGGCATCAAAGTTAACTACTAAACGACCAACATAACGATAGTTTCCATCGGTATTAACTACAGCTATCGGATTTCCATCTGCGGCTTTTTTGATGATTGGATAAGTTCCAGCAGATTTATCACCCACTCGCAGACGGTCTGTTTTGTCGGCTAGTAAGGTATTGGAACCGCCAGCAACAATAATATCTACTCCCTTAAGTAATTGTGCTAGCTTTTGCTCAATCGCAATTTGCTGCATGTGTGCTAACAGAATTACTTTATTAATCTCTGGGTTTTTTGTCAGCAGTGTATCAACAGAAGCTTGAATTTCAGCAGCTAAGGCGGCGATATCTGCGGCATCACGGTTATTAAATTCTTTAGGCAACACAGTCACACCACCGGGAGAAGAAATAGTTCGCAGTGTGGGAGTTGTCGCCCCAACTACAGCAATTTTTTCACCATTGACGGTAATGATGGTGCTACGGGCAATTTTATTCGGAATTTTACTTGCCTCTTGTCCATCAGCAGTAACTAATTTTGCCAGGTCTTTATCAGTGGTGAAGTCTAGATTCGTGCTGAGATAGGGAAATTTTGTACCTGGGTAATCTTCTTTAGCACGGAGTAAGTCGGCGACAACACCCGTACCTAAATCAAATTCGTGATTACCAAAGGCGATCGCACCAAACCCAAGAGCATTTAAAATTAAAATATCTCCTCGTCCCTGACCACCAAAAACTGTGTCACTGGCAAATAAGAAGGGACTGGGAATATAAGCATCTCCAGATGAAAGGATTAAGGTATTAGGATAATCAGGTTTACCATCACCATTAGCATCCTGATTTTTCAGTGCATTCAACACCGCCGAAAAGTTCGGTGCATCCTTCAGCGCTGGGACACCTGCTTCTTGGTCGGAAGCATGTAAAAGTTGTAGTGTGAACCCTGACTTCTGTGCTGTTTTGACTTGCACTACACCACCAGTAGTTCCTAAAAATAAAAAGATGCTAGATATAATCAGCCAACTTAACTGGCTAGTCCTGAAATCTCGGCGATTAAACTTACTGAAAAATCGATTTTTCTGAGATGAAAAAGACATAATAAATTTTCTAGCTCATCAGTGGTGAATAAATTTTTAGTGTGTTATCAATATCCCATAAGAAATATTTCATCAGTTAATTTTAATATTCATCTTCATATCTGATTGGAAATTGCCTATATATAGGAAAAGCAAAAAAATTGTAGGTTGGGTGGAGGCTTTGCGTAACCCAACATCCTGATTAATATAGGACTCCTATTTGATTTTTGAACAAGACTCAGTACGGATATATCCATTCTTTACTGTTCTCTGTACCCTGTCTACGCAACTAAATTCAGGAATCAAACCGGATTCCTATATATGTTGGGTTGCGCTCCGCTCCACCCAACCTACATCTAATGCACTATTTTGCGTAGACAGTCAACTACGTGCATTTCAAAAATCAAATACTAATCTTATATCTGATTGAAAATTGCCCATGTATAGGAAAAGATTATAGATAAAAAGTAGGAAAAGTAGGAAAAGTAGGATGTTTTCTATTACCCCTTGATTATCAGGCTATTACACGGTAATTTGAATCTTATATGCAGCTTGGGAAAAGGAGTTTGGGGGTATGTAAAAAAGTCACTGCAATTTTGAAAGGAAAATTTTCAGATGAAAAAACTGAAATAAAATAGGGAACATAGAGTTAAAAAAATGCGCTTTTTTTAACTCATTTTATGTTGATACTTATCTAACTTTTTAGTTTTAAAATCGCTTAACCTGGTGGGACTGCTTCTTCAAAGGGACGGATAATCGCCGGCGCTGGTGTAACTTCTGGTTTAAAGATTCCCTGCAATGCTTGTTCTAAGGTTTGCGCCATGACAATCCGGTTTTCGTAAGCAACTACTACCCGTACCAAAGTTGGCAGACTATTCTGTGTGGCTTCTAGATAGATTGGCTCGACATACAGCAGCGATTGCTCAATGGGAATTACTAGTAGATTGCCTTGAATTGCTCTCGAACCCTGGCGATTCCATAAGGAAATTTGCTGAGAAATTACTGGGTCTTGGTTAATCCGCGCCTCGATTTGCTCTGTTCCGTAAATCAGGCGTTCTTTAGGAAAGACATATAGCACCAGCTTACCGTAGTTTTTGCCATCCGATCGCGCCGCTAACCAAGCGATTAAATTAGTCCGCTGTCTCGGAGTATAGGGTAAAAACAGCAGAAATTCTTCAAAGTCTACGGTGGGTAAACTAGTAATCAAATAATACGGCTCTACCGGACGGGGTTCAGTGCCATAGATTTCATTAGGAATCTGCCACTGGTCTTCCCGGTTGTAAAATACTTGGGCGTCGGTCATGTGGTAGGTCATCAACCGCTCAGATTGAATTTTGAAGAAGTCCACTGGATACCGGATATGACTGCGGAGAGTCACTGGCATAGTATTAAGCGGTTTGAAGGTGTTGGGAAATATTTTTGACCAAGTGGCAATGATGGGATCGTTGGGATCGGCAATATAAAAATTAACGCTGCCGTTGTAAGCATCAATCACTACCTTGATCGAGTTACGAATGTAGTTGATACCATCGCTACCAGTGTCTGAGTAGGGATAGCGATCGCTCGTTGTGTAAGCATCAACAATCCAGTAAAGATAACTGGGATTACTGGGGAAATCTTGATTAGCGGTAGTAGCAACCAAATAGGGGTCGCTGTCAAATTTTAGGAAGGGCGCGATCGCTTGAATTCTTTCCTTGACATTTCGCCGCAATAGCACCCTTGTCTCTGGCAAAAAGTCTCGTGTCAGCACCATCTGCCAATCTTTCAAATACGTGGCAAATAGCCAGCGTCGCCATGCTGAACCGATTTCAACACCACCCAGACCATCGTAAGAGTTGTAAACATTGTCACTACCGCTAGGATAGTCTAACTCTCTAACTCTTGTGCCAGTCATTACATAGGCATTGGCGATTTCACCGTAATAAATTCGTGGTTGCCCAATCGGAATACTTTCACGAATGGCTTTACTGGAAGTTGTGAGAGCGCTACTATCACCGCTAATATCTTTGACAAAATATTCTGGTAGACCACCCGCCCCAACTGTATTAACTGGGCTAACAGTAAACCCAAAACCGTGGGTATAAATTAAATGGCGGTTAACCCATGTTTGGGCTTCCTGTGGTACGCCAGTGTAGTCTAATTCCCGTGCGGCAATCAGTACCTGCCGCCGTTCTGTTGATTCAACTGCTTCCTGCTTAGGTTCTGGTAGCTTTTGAGAGGGTCGGCGTGAAGTTGCATCTGTTTTCAGAGTATATCGATCGATATCGGCATCGGGAAACCGATAATACGGTCGAATTTGTTGCAGCTGACGGTTAGTTTCTAACAGTGGTCGCTGATCCCAAAGGCGAATATTCCGAATTGTCGAGTCGTTCTTTTGAATATCAGCTTCAGTCAATGTTCCTTGCGGGTTGAAGGTTCTAACATCGATCGCCTCTAAATCGAATGCTTGGCGAGTTAAGGCAATAGTCCGCTGAATGTAGGGTTGCTCTCGTTGCAACTCATTAGGTTGAACAATTAAATATTGCACCACAGTAGGTAAAACAACATCAGCAGCTACAACTAATACTAAATAAACCCCTAACCCGTAAAAGACAAAGCGACGATACCGAGATTTGGGTTTCCAGAAAAACGTTCGCCAAAGGAGGTAAAAGGCGATCGCTACTGCCACAATGCACAAAACGGTGTAAGCTGGCAACTGGGCTGTCACATCGGTATAGCTAGCACCATAACTGACTCCCCGGCTAGAATACACGAGTTCATAGCGACTCAGCCCATAACTCAGAGCCACTACCAGCATCAACAAGCCACCCATACCGAATAAATGACGCTGCTGCTGGGGCGAAAAACCGGGGAAAATTCCCTGACTCAAACTATCCGCCGATAAGAGATAAGTGAGAGTAACGGCGACGAAGCCATACAAACATAATCCCATCAGCCAGAGTTCTAGCAGTTCCCAAAAGGGTAAGGAAAATACGTAAAAGCTGATATCTCGACCAAATAAAGGCTCAGTGCTGTTGAAAAGAGTAGGGTGCAAATATTGCAGCACCTTGGGCCAGTGTCGGAATATGATGAAGGCAAAAATGGGACTAGAGAGAATTGCGATCGCAGTCAGTAAAAATTGCGGATAGATTAAGATGGCGATCGCTACTCCCCCAATTAAACCGAGATACCAGATTTGAGAGACAATCTGCCTCAAAAGCTGCCAGATTGTCTCCGGTCGAAATAGAGCGGGAATGGGTAGAATAGCCTGATTAACTGGAGAATGCCAGTAGAAAAGAGCAATTTGACCATAGTGAGCCAGCATTAACCCAATTAACAGGCTCAATATCAGAGTTAAGGGTAATAACCAGCGCAATTTTAATGCTTGAAAGCGTTGTGGCGCAAGTATCTGGGTTTCGTCGCGTCTTGGATAATTAGGACTGAGAAAATTTGTTAATTCACTGTTGAGTTCTGCTTGCTCAATCTTTAGAGACTGGGAATATTTTAGCCGTTGTCCTAAAGCCAGGTTTAACAGTAGATAGGCAGCAGTTATTCCAGCCACGACTACCCACAAAATACCACGAGTCACCAGCCTCAACAAAAATACTTGGAGATAGCCGACTTCCCGAAACCAAAAAATTTCTGCTCCCAGACGGGAACCCAGATCCAACAGTAGCCACAGCCCCAAAAATCCGATTAATAGCCTAAAGCCCCATTTCCAATACATTGATATGTAATTTAACTTTTACAGCAGAAGTCCCACATCTCACTAGACGGAGTGTGGGATGAATGCGAGTGAGTTGACGACTGTCTTCTGACCAATGCGACAGCGTTCGCGTTAGCGTCTCGTAGAGAGGGAAGAAGACATGGAGTCAACGAGCAATTTCTAAATTGATTCAGAGGGCGATTCTTGCGCTTCAATGTATTTTCTAAGAGTTGATACGGTAACACCACCACAACTAGCAACAAAATAAGAACCACTCCAGAACACATCTTTCCAATAAAAACTCTCTAGGTGTTCTGCAAATTCTTGCCGGAGTTTTCTAGATGATACAGACTTTAGATTATTGACTAACTTGCTAAGTTCAACGTCTGGATGATATTTAAAAAGCAAATGTACATGATCCTCCTCTCCATTAAATTCTACCAGCTTACAATCCCACTTTTCTAGTAATTCTTGCATTACAACATTTAGTCTACTTAGCATCTCAGATGTAAATGCTTTACGCCGATATTTAGTAACCAATACTAAATGTACTTTCAGGTCGCTAACAGACCAACATTAGAAACAAAATCATTTTTCATATTTTGCTGCAACTATATCTACATCAGTGTATATTAAAAAAATAACACCGATTTGGTCGAAAAAGTGAAAATATCATATCAGTACCGATTAAAGCCAACTAGAGAACAAGCAGCGCATATTGACAAAACATTAGATATGCTGCGGTGTCAATATAACTATCAGCTCGCTCAAAGGTTTGACTGGTATGAGCAAAATCGTTGCTCTATAGATAGATGTTCACTTGTTGCTTGCCATATCCCAGAATTAAAAGATAAACCTAATCGCTTTAATCAGCAAGCAACGCTAACCCAACTAAAAAAAGACCGTCCTTGGTACAAAAGCATTCACTCTCAGGTGTTGCAAGAAGTACCAAAAAAAGTTGAGATAGCTTTTGATCGTTGGATAAAAGGTGATGCTAATGGCAAGCGTAGCGGTAAGCCTAGATTCAAAGCTGCATGTCAATATAAAACTTTCACCTATCCACAATTCAAGAAAGAGCATTTTATCAACAAGAGAATAACGCTCTCAAAGATTGGGGATATTAAGGTGATTGTTCATCGTCCAATACCTGATGGATTCGATATTAAAACTGTATCTCTCACCAAAAAAGCTGATGGATACTATGTCACTTTAAGCCTTGATGACAAATCAATTCCCCAGGTTTTGCCTGATTTTGATGCCAAGAATATAGTTGGTATTGATGTTGGATTAATTGATTTTATTGTTACTTCTGACAAAGAAAGGATAGCAGCGCCTAAGTTTTTACGTAAAGCCGAGCGTAAATTAAAATCAGCACAACGCAAGGTTTCTAGAAGAAAGAAAGGTTCTAGCCGACGCAAGAAAGCTATTAATAAACTAGGTAAGCAACACAAAAAAGTTGCTGATACTAGAAAGGATTTCCATTTCAAAACTGCTAACTCTTTACTCAAAAGGTATGATGTTATTGCTGTTGAAAAATTAAATATAAAAAAACTGGCTAAATCAAGATTGGCTAAAAGTATAAGTGACGCTGGATGGGGACAGTTCTTAACCATACTTTCAAACAAAGCCGAAAACGCTGGTTTGAAGGTAATAGCTGTGAATCCAAACGGTACAAGCCAAGAGTGTTCTAGTTGTGGTCACAAAGTAAAGAAGCCATTAGCCCAAAGAATGCACAATTGTCCTAACTGTAGGGTCAGTTTGTGTCGGGATCTAAATGCTTCTCTAAATATAAAGAATCGTGGGACGCACGATCTAAAAGCTCAGATTATGTCTTCAACGAAGAGTCTCTGAGAAGCCTACACCTCTCTTCGAGCAGGTGTAGGTACGTCACGAAGAACGCCAATTCTCTATTTGCAAGCTGTTTACTCTTTAAAATTATCGAACATTAAATGTTACAACAATAGAACTTACGCATTGACAAAGACAGCCAACTGTGGATTACCTCTTAACAAAGACTTTGCTTTCAGTAATACCTTGTGGTTTTTCAGCTAGTTCGATTTTGCCGTTTTTATAAATTCCTTCAATGGTTCGTAGCATTGTTTTTACCTCCTATCGAAATTCTAGTAGTATTTATTACCGAACTGGTGGTTCATGATGCCTTGTCGAACTCAATATTGAGGTGCTTCAGTGTCCGCATGAGTACATTTGGTAAATATTGGTATCCTTCTTGTGCCAAGCGAATGTCCTTCAGGCGTAGCAGCAAACGCTGATATGCGATCTGCATTTCCTTACGAGCAAGCATAGCACCCAAACAGAAATGAATCCCATGACCAAAAGATAGGTGGTTGCTGGCATTATGGCGGCGCACATCGAAACGCTCACCTTCAATAAATTTTAGCGAGTCGCGGTTAGCAGCATCGAAGCGGAGCATCACTAAAGACCCAGCTTTGAGATCGACATCTTGAAGCTTTGTATCTTCCGTCACAACTCGCCACATTCCTGCTGTCGGACTTTGCATTCGTAAAACTTCTTCAACAAAGTTTTCTAACAGAGAAATATCTGTTTGTACTAACTTCATCTGCTCTTTGTTGTTTGTCAGCAACAACATCCCACCTGCGATCGCACTGGTGACAGTCTCATTGCCTGCCACTAATATTTGCTGAATTATACTCAGTAGTTCAGCAGTGTCGAGCGATCGCTCTCCATCCACTTTTGCCTGTACCAAGTCAGTGATCAAATCATCTTGAGGCTGTTTTTGGCGTGACTCGATGACATCATGAAAATAATGCTGAAAAGCAACAACATCTTTAGCACACTCGATTTCCTGCTCCCTAGAAAGTAAGTTACCTAAACGCGCAATAAAAGCATCAGACCATTGCTTGAACTTCGGCAAATCTGCTTGCGGCACACCTAACTGTTGAGCAATAACTTTGAGCGGTAAGGGTACGGCAAACTCACTGACGAATTCACACTTGCCGCGATCGATAAAACTGTCAATCAGTTCATCAACAATCTGCTCAATCAAGTCACGCATTTTGTTGATACGCGATGAGGTGAATGCCTTATTCACCAGCGAGCGAAATCGCTCGTGTTCTGGTGGATCTGCCGTCAGTAGGGTGTTCATCTGAGGCCAGCCAAGAGCCGCAATTTTCTGCAACTCCTGATCGTGTTGTTCTTTGCCAGCTAGTAAAGTCGAGAAATTGCTAGAGAATACTCTTGTATCCTTAAGAATTTCGATCGCTAAGTCATAGCGAGTAACAAGAAAGAGTTTTGCTTCCGTTGTGGGACTTGGTAGCTCCATAATTGGTGCTTGCTCCTGTGCCAGCTTGTAGAATTCATAAGGGCACACAAGCACTTCTGGATCGAAGAAGTTGTAGTCTGACAGATGCTTCATGCTTCTAAGTGGTGGTCAGTGATGGTTTGCTGTGACTGATTTTGAGTCAACATCATCTTAACAAGTTACTCACCGTCCGCTCATTCGCGATCGCAGTTTAGGTACAACGAAAACTGCAACGGTCATCAATGCAAATTCTGATGCAGTCGGAGCGCGATGGCGCTTCTCTCGCGATTGGGACTTAACCCCTAATGGGATTGTCGGCCTTGTGAAACGCGATCGCAACTCCTAACTTCCGACTTCCACGAACTAGCTGCTGAAGTCGGAAGTTACCGCAACACGCAACTTCACCAGCCACAGCCGATTGTCGCACTCCCTTTTTTCTGGGCTTTTGACTAACAGAATGCTCGATTTTATAGAAAGTGCCCACACACTCAACGAAGAATAAATACTTTAGCTGTGGTGAGCCACGTTTGTGACCTTTAGTAACTCAAGAATCTTTTTGACTCTTCCCTGAAATATATCCAACCCCTCCTCCTACAATGAATGTAAGAGTAGATTGTGCCCATTTTTTATCATCAGATGATGTCTTATTTGATTGAATTGTTTGAAAACAAAAATAGCACATAAAGCCTATGGCAGTAAGAGAAGCTAAAGTTATTGAGACTTCACGTCCAATTTTACTCCATTCTTCAACTTTGCTTTTTGGACTTTTAATAATATATTCTGTTTCATCTAACTTTAGCTCTATATTTTTAGCTTTTTGATTTAAATCTATTGGCGTACCAGATACATTCTGTGTTTGGTTATTAGGATTATTTGATGTCATAAATATATAAAATAAAATCCTTATATTAGTTAAATAGCAAAATAATTAAAACCCAGTAATTTGCTCACCATAATCAGTTTTATCATCAACTAATGCTATTTTTTTATTATCGATAGGAGCGTTACAAGCAATCTCATACAAAGCAATTGCTTTACAAATCACTTGTTCTTTACTACACGAAAGCCTTGCAGACAACTTTTCCAATTGCTTGTTAATAATTTCCATTTCTAAAGATTCAATTAATACAGTTTCATCTAATTCACCTTTGTATAACAATAATTCTATTAATGTAGATACATCAATTTGATTTAAATCATACTGATTGTATCCTTTTTGTTTACAGAGTACGTCCAAGTCATGAATATTTTTTAAACTTTTAGTTGTTTCATTATAATCAGTCATTTATACCCCTTACAAATAGGAAAATTCCTTAATACATTATATTAAGGAATTTTAGTATTAAATGCTAAAAAAGGACGCCAAAAAGTTGAGGACTGTTGAACATGACTAATTAAATAAAGTAACTTAAGACAGACTATATTCCAACAATTTCTCTATTTACTGTCTGATCTTTATTTAATAATGCAACTTTTTCACCTCTTTCTTTGGCATCAACAGCAACTTCCATTAAAGCTATTGCTTTACGTAAAATATCGCTTTTGCTTCCTCCGGATTTTTTAGCTAATTGAGTAATAGTTTCATTCAATTCAGAGGAAACATCCAGGCTCAGTCTAATTTTTGAGGATTCTTGTTTCATAACTTAACACCGTACAGCTTTGCAAAAACAGATACCAAAATTAACTTACTTAATTTTGGCTTACTTTTTACTTACTTTTTACTTACTTTTTAAGTATAGATAGTATTGCTCAAAAAATCAATAAGTTTACAAAATATTTAATTAAGTATTAATGCTTATTCAATTTTGAAAAGTCACTTTTCAACTGCTTGTTTACCTCTGTATACAAAATGTAGACAATGACTTAGCCCGCGATAGAGAAGCGCCGATCGCAATTGGAGGTAGGTAATCCAATGTCCCATAAACCCTCGCGCCCCGGCTCATGGGAAGATTCGGTAAAAAGAATCTTTTACCGACAAGTGTTGTGTTGTGTAGGGATTTTAGCCAGTTGCCCTCGCCCGACAAGCGTGCTATATCAATCTTGTAGCCACTACAGCACTCTCATAACTGGCCCGCGCCAGGACAATGGAACGACGATGAACTCACAACGATCTCAGTCGAAGGTTGAACTACAAGATCGAGGGATGTCTCCTTTGAACAACCCCAAGGATTGGTCATGGCCATTCTGGGCTGCTGTCCCACTCTACCCCTACGGCAGGCGGCGGACACTTCGTCAGGAAATAGTTCAGGACACTATCTGGACATTCGATCAGCTTCACGGCATTCTCTACACCATCGTGCCGATTCGCATGACTATCGTCAAGCTCTCTGCTGGAGGACTTCTGGTCTATGCACCCGTTGCTCCAACAACTGAGTGTGTCCGCTTGGTTAATGAGTTGGTAGCAAAGCACGGTGAAGTTAAGTACATTTTACTGCCAACCAGTTCTGGTCTGGAGCATAAAGTCTTCGTTGGCCCCTTTGCTCGTCGCTTTCCTCAAGCACAAGTCTTTGTTGCGCCGCACCAGTGGAGTTTTCCGTTCAATCTGCCGCTTAGTTGGCTAGGCTTTCCCCAAAAACGAACTCAAGAACTCCCAGAGAACTCAAGCCTTGCTCCCTTCGCTCTGGAGTTTGACTATGCAATATTGGACATCGACTTGGGACGAGGATCTTTTGCAGAAGTTGCAGTGTTTCACAAGCGATCGCACACTCTGCTTGTAACTGATTCTATCCTTTCTGTGCCAGTTGACCCACCAGAAATCCTCCAATTAGATCCTTATCCCTTACTGTTTCATGCCAGGGACAATGCCTCGGAAACGATCGAGGACAATGAAGACAACCGTCGCAAGGGATGGCAACGCATTTCACTATTTGCGCTTTACTTCCGTCCTAGTGCCTTAGAAGTTGCTTCAATCGGACAGATGTTTCGTGATGCTCTCAAAGCACCACAGCGATCGCTAAAAACGTACTTTGGTTTATTTCCTTTTCGCTGGCAAGAAACCTGGAAACAGGCATTCGACGCTCTACGAGGTCAGGGACGACCATTTGTCGCACCAATTTTGCAAATCCTCATTCTTCCTCAAGCCCCAAGCCAAGTCCTCAACTGGGCTGATACAGTTGCAAGGTGGGATTTTCAGCAGATTATTCCCTGTCACTTTGACTCGCTAATTAAAGCAAATCCGCGTCAATTTCGGCAAGCATTTGCTTTTCTGGAAAAAAATCTTTCTTCTAGCGAAAGCCAGCTTCTATTGCAGGAAGACTTAAAATTCATTCAGGAACTTGAAGCGAGTCTAGTTAAACGCGGTATTGCAACGCCAGCTAAAGAGAAGTCGTAATCAATTAGCTGAATTACTTAAAATCTCAGCGATCATCACGCTGAAGGTGCATAAAATATTTTTATTAGTTTTGGCATTTTCACGATTGTCAACTACTGAGAAAGCAAAAAGCAAAATATTAAAAAAGTGAACTTAATTTTAATAGGGAGCCAACCCCTAGATGAAGTTGGCAAAGCTAAATGTATTTTTATACTGACAATAATTTTAAAACCGCATCTTTGGTGTAGTCAAAAGTATGCAGCTATGAAGGTCAAGACGACTATCTGTCATCACTATCTGAAGGAAACTTCTGAGTAACAGCGTACTTGTCATTATTAGAAGGGTGCTTCTTGGTTACTGTAGTGCCATCTTCCTGATCGGATGGAAACTTCAGAGTTTGGACACCTTCATCATTATTCTGGTTTGTGGCATTATTGCATCCACCGATAATCGCTTTTGATTCTTCATCAGAAAGGTCTTCAAGGCTTTGCCCTTCCAAGAATCGAGCAAAGAATGGTACTGCTTGTGAATTCAACTCTTCTGGTTTGTTTTCAGACACAATCTTCCTCCTATAACAAGTGAATCTAAATTTATACTGTACCTGTATGATATGACATAATACTTACCAATATCTTTGCCAAAATAAGAGTTTATACATCAACTCACCCTCGGAAATTGGCGAAGGTATTGACTTACCAAAACAAGTATTAATTCATCCTTTATAAATATTTACTTTTGCGCAATTATGCTTGTATAAAGTTAAAAATATAATAATTTTTCTTAAGCAAGTATGTACGGGGCGATCTTTAAAAGCGCGAGATTTCCAAGAATTATTCACTTCAAAATAATTCAAAATATTCTCTTTGCTCCCAGTTAGTCACCTGCTTTAAATAGTCTTCTGGTGGACGATCAGCGACAGACTGCAAAAAGCGATTGATTTCACTCTCTTTCATTTTGATGATGAAGTTGATGAACTGCTGCCCCATTTTCTGAGAAAAAAGTTCGCTTTGACTCAAATATGAAATCGCCTCTGGCAAACTTTTGGGTAAGGTCGGGCTTTCTGTAGCGTAAGGTGACTCTGTTGGGGAGCCAGGATCAACTTTACGATCTACACCATCTAGCCCAGAAATCAATTGCGATGCCATATACAGATAAGGATTGGCTGCTGGTTCTCCAACTCGGTTTTCAATATGGGTGGTGGGGTCATCAAAACCGCCTTGTAATCTAATCATTGCCCCTCGGTTTTCCAATCCCCATCCGGCACGGTCAGGAGCTAGAGAATAAGGCCTAAATCTTTTGTAGCCGTTAATTGTTGGGGTTGTGAACACAGAAGCAGCATTGGCGTGTTTCAGAAGACCACCAACGAAATGTTTACCTAAGTCTGACATTAGGGATTTGGAGTTTGCAGACATGAAAGCGTTCTCGCCTGTGCTTTGGTCTACAAGGGATTGGTGCAAATGCCAGCCATTGGAAGAAGAACCTTGCAATCCTGGACGACACATAAATGATGCGATGTAACCTTGTTGACGGCAGATTTGCTTGGTCGCCATTCGGAATATCATCATTGTATCCGCAGCTTGTAATGCCGGAATCGGGTCAAAGGTAAATTCAAATTGACCGGCACCTCCTTCGTTTTCTACACTCCTTAAAGGCAATCCCATTTCAACTAAGTTTTCTGCCAGAATACGCAGCAAGTCGTGAATCTCTGGATTATGGGATTCTAAAAGATATTGGAAACTATGCTCTACAGCGCTAACTTTGGCAGGTTCACCAGGTTTTCCAGAAGTACCAACATTAGCGATCGCTAACATCGGATCTTCCAACTTTGCCAGATACCACTCAACTTCTAAGCCGACAATATGCTCCAATCCTCTTTGATGTAACTCTACCAATGATTGGCGCAAAATACCGCGACTGGAAAAGGGCATTGCCTGACCATTTTGAAAGTACTCGTCACAGAGAATAAAGCCAGTACGTTTTGCCCAAGGGAGAATTTTGAAGGTATCAGGGTCAGGAACAGCCACAAGATTTGGCGCACCTGTCATCAAAGGCATATCTAAACTACCGCCAGGCACAAACGGGTTAAATACTATTGCACCACCAGTATCAAACAGGAATGTCCCTGTGCTGATTTGCATACCGTTTTCTAAGGCACTGAAAAATGTCTGGGGTAAGAGCGATTTGCTGCGAACAATCCCATGCTGGTCTGACCAAGCGGTACGAATCAACAATAAATCCCGTTCTTTGACAACAGCCTCGATCTTTTCAGATGCTTGTTTTTGGATTTCTGTCCACAGGTGATGACGCTCAATAAATCCAGGTCTTTTCATTTGGATTGCCTAATCATGTTCAACTGCTTGTGCGGTTAGCTTGAAATTAGCTTTCATCAGGTGCTTCCATTCTTGGTGATAACCGCGAATTGCTAACTCATCTGTCACAGGTTGAATACAGGATTTATAAATAAACCGCATCCCCTGCTAAATGCGCAAAAAATACTTTGTAAATGATTAAAATTATCGCATCTCGCCAAATTCCTTGATATTGCCCAGATTATGAGTAATATATACTACTCTTTAGACAAGGGATTATACCATTGATCCTTTGGCAAGAGCAGTTGATCTGACTCAGGTGGCCCCCATGTATTTGGCTCATACTCGTAAACGGGTGTGACGTTATCGAGAATTGGCTGGACAATCCGCCATTCCTCTTCTACAGTATCTTCCCGTACAAACAAGGTGGGATCGCCCCGCATAGCATCAGCTAACAGACGTTCATAGGGTTCCATCTCGTCGCCACCTCCATAAAAGGCCAGGAGTTCAACCGCAGAGCCGATCATATCTTCTCCAGGGATTTTAGTGCGAGCGCCCAATCCCACAATTACCTCTGGATCTAGTAAAAAACGAACATAATTAGCGTTTTCTTGTCTTCCCTCCTGGAACACATCTAAAGGTGGACACTTGAACTTGACCATCACCTCAGTAGTTTTAACAGGCAATTTTTTCCCAGCCCGGATGTAGATGGGAACTCCTGACCACCGCCACGTATTAATAAATAACCGCACGGCAACAAAAGTTTCTACTTGGGAGTCAGGCGCAACACCTTCTTCATTGCGGTAATCAGAAAATTGACCGCGAATAATATCATCGGGTTGCACTGAAGGTATAGCTTTGAGAATACGCTCTTTTTCATCCCGAATGGAATCGGTAGCAGTACTGGCGGGAGCATCCATGCACACTGAAGCCAATACTTGCAGCATATGGTTTTCCACTACATCTCGAATTGCACCAGTCTCCTCATAGAAGCGCCCCCTTCCTTGAATGCCAAAGTCCTCTGCCATCACAATCTGGATGCTTTCAACATAGTTGCGATTCCAGATGGCTTCGAGAAAAGAGTTGGCAAACCGAAAATAGAGTAAATTCAGCAGTGGTTCTTTGCCCAGGTAATGGTCGATGCGATAGATGGCAGATTCGGGAAAAACTGATGCCAGAATTTTATTTAACTCGCGTGCTGATTCCAAATCCCGTCCAAATGGTTTTTCAATTACCACCCGCGCATTTTTAGCACACCCTGATTCGCCCAATCCTGATACTACTTGTGCAAACAGGCTGGGTGGAATTGCCAGATAGTATAGGGGACGAGTGGCATCACCAAGGGCTTGACGTAATTTTTCGTAAGTTTCTGGTTTGTTGTAGTCACCAGCAACGTATTGGAGTAGTCCAGAAAGTTTCTCAAATGCGGCTTGATCTATACCACCATGATGTTCTAGGCTATCACGTGCCCTTTCCCGAAGTTGCTCCGTCGTCCAAGGTCGTCCGGCAACCCCAATCACTGGGACATTAAGATTGCCCCGTCGTACCATTGCCTGAAGGCTGGGGAAGATTTTCTTGTAGGCCAAGTCACCTGTTGCCCCAAAAAATACCAGTGCGTCTGAATCAGGAGTTCCCATGACTAACCTCTTTAGGAATTAGCTTTTTTATGATGCCCGCCAAACTGATAGCGCATGGTTGATAAAAGTTTGTTGTCATGCACTTAACACCGATTCATTAATTGCTGCGATCGCACTCCAGCAACTTTCGCCAGAATTATCTTGCTTGTATTGGAGTCCGACTGGTGGATAAATTACAGAGGTTTAAGACCCTGACGACGAAAGTTGTGACTTGTGAATTCTGGCTTCTGGATTTTTTTCAATTGGTATCAGAATTATACTCAGGGATTTCCGAAAAATAAATCATACCAATTTGGGATTTTAGATGAAAAATCCTTGCAATTCTCAGATATGCATAGAATGTATACTCAAAAACCTGAAGAATAACACCCCAGTGGATAGAAGAGACAGCCAATAGAGTATGCGACATTACGATGAGGAATTTCTCAGAAAAGACAATTGATTTGATTTGGGCGATCAAAGAATTTCTTGTTGCCCACCAATGCTGCACTCCTTAGACGAAGAAATTCTAGAGCAAATGTTGTCAGAATTAATCAGATAGTAATTTATTTTTCTTAAAAATCAGAGTTGGCAGTAATTAAATAATGGATTTATTTGACCAGCATCTTGCAAAAATAACTGAAGAAGAAGCACCCCTAGCGGCTCGAATGCGT
The DNA here is from genome assembly GCF_002246015.1 of Nostoc sp. 'Peltigera membranacea cyanobiont' 210A. GTDB lineage: Bacteria > Cyanobacteriota > Cyanobacteriia > Cyanobacteriales > Nostocaceae > Nostoc. Next base: position 719,103 of record NZ_NOLJ01000003.1, on the reverse strand, counting down.
CCACGGACACTTGATGAATTTGTTGGTCAAGATCATATTATCGGACAAGGAAGGCTACTGCGGCGTGCTATTAGCTTGGATCAACTGTCTTCATTAATCTTTTCTGGGCCACCAGGGACTGGCAAGACTACTTTAGCGCGGGTTATTGCCAACAGCACCCGCGCTCACTTCATCGCTATCAATGCCGTACTTTCGGGAGTTAAAGAAATTCGAGCGGCAATTGAAATAGCCCAACAACAGCGCAAGTTCCATAATCAACGAACTATTCTTTTTGTCGATGAAGTTCATCGCTTTAATAAGTCTCAGCAAGATGCTCTATTGCCTTGGGTAGAGAATGGTACAATCATTCTCATTGGTGCTACCACCGAAAATCCTTTTTTTGAAGTCAATAAAGCACTTGTCAGCCGTTCGCGGATTTTTCAACTTCAGCAATTAACTGATAAAGATTTATATAAAATTGTTGAGCAAACACTAGCTGATTCTGAACGCGGTTATGGCAAGTTAACAGTACAAATTGACGCAGATGCTTTAGATCATTTAGTTAATGTTGCTAACGGTGATGCTCGTTCATTATTGAATGCTTTGCAACTGGCTGTAGAGACTACACCACCCGATGCTACAGGTGTTATTCATATTCCCCTAGCAGTGGCAGAAGAATCAATTCAGCAGCGTGCTGTTTTATACGACAAAGAAGGGGATGCCCATTTTGATACCATTAGTGCTTTTATCAAGAGCTTACGAGGTTCTGACCCAGATGCAGCACTCTACTGGTTGGCTAAAATGGTTTATGCAGGTGAAGACCCCCGATTTATCTTCCGTCGGATGTTAATTCTGGCCAGCGAAGATGTCGGATTAGCCGATCCACAAGCAGTTGTCGTCACCAATGCCTGTGCCGAAGCATTCGATCGTGTGGGAATGCCGGAAGGGCGTTATCATTTGGCACAGGCAGTACTTTATTTAGCGACTGCACCCAAGTCCAACAGCCTTATGGGTTTTTTTGATGCTTTAGCAGCAGTAGAAATTGAAAATGTTGCAGAAGTTCCCACTCATCTTAAAGATGCCAATCGGGATAAAAAAGGTTTTGGGCATGGAGCGGGTTATCTCTATCCTCACGCTTATCGAGATCATTGGGTAGAACAGCAATATTTACCCAAGAGCTTGCAAGGTCAATTATTTTACCAACCATCAACCCAAGGTTATGAACACCAAATCGCAACACAAGTGGCACGTCGTCGAGAAGCTCAACTTGCTGCAATAGTAGAAGGTATTGGTGTTGCACCAATAGAAGTCATGACTTATGGAACTGTTGATCGAGCAGATGAGCGCTGGTTGCAACGCACACTTTCTCAGGTAAGTACACAATTAGCATCTGTGCGCGATCGCATTTTCACTTTCGCTCAATTACAACGTCATCATTTAGTATTGGATTTAAATGCCGCTACTGGTTTACTTACTTGGGAAGCAATCCGGCAAGTTCCTGAAGGCGGGGTTTATGCCTGTGTTCGCAATAGCTCTGATGCCAATGCTTTAATTGAACAAGCTGCGGCACTTCCTGAAACAATGCGACCAATAGTTTTTACTGCATCTGCTGCACAGATACCTGCTATGCTGGCATCTCTTGCACCAAATCTACAGTTTGACTCTATTATCGGGCGCAATATACTAGCCTCGGAATCAGATAAGGGACTTGCTGCTCAAGTTTTAGGTCAATTGATCCCGCACTCAGTCAAGCTTATTTTAGCTGAGACAGTACCTCGTCATACCCAAAGATTTTACCGCTTACTGCCCAGCCAAAATCTCGATGCCCAATTGTATGAGCGATTAGTTTTAGCAGAAGAAGCTATTTATACAGATGCGTCTGACCCCATGCTTAACTGGGACGCTGACGATTTGCGTCAGGCTTTTGCTTCAAATGGACACTACGTACAAGTGGTTCTTGAAGAGTATTTGACACCAATGCACATCTCTGACAATTTTCTCAAGCGTTTATTTACTTCTAATCTTAATCGACCAAGTTATGCCGATCGTCTGGCTGCAAATTTGACAACTGAGGAAATACAGACTATTAAAAATTTGTTTATTCGTTACTTACTCAACCAATCCGTTAATTGGTCAAGCACTGTGGCATTTTTAAATATTAACAAATAGAATATTTTCTGGCTATCAAATCACAGTTGTTGGTAGCCGCAAGCGAGGACTTAGCCTAGATGTAAAAAAGGCTGTGTGTTCAACAGTAGCACTTACTATTTCTAAAATACAGTTTGGGCTTGTTCTCTTGAAGCTGCTCGTAATTATACTGAGTTATTAGACTAGATTTCGCTACATGGTTGCCGCCATTCGCTTAAGCATAAATATCTGAAATCCTACTTGATGGCAAAGTTAGACGGGTCTTGATCTCGTCGATGCTTAGTGGGAATGGGGGCTGGCTGCCCATCACCTGCAAGGGCTGCGGTTTTCTCCAGGGATTCCCTCAATCGCTTGGCTGCGTAGATAGACATGTCTCGTGGTACATTAATGCGATCGCGCAAATATCGGAGAGCGACATCAGATCCCGATGGAGGTACACAGTCTTCCCCTGTCATCATGTGTGTTAAAGCACAACGTAGCGCTCGATCAAACAATTTATCATCTAAGGGGTTGACTCGGATAATATTGATCCGGTGATCGATTGTTCGTTTAAGAGCTTCCATGCGGGAGTTTTCTGGTTCTGGATAAGTAACATCTGGTAGCCCGAACCAGGGGCCGTTATCCACCCGCGCTTTATTGAAAAGCATCTGGGTTTCGCCGTTTTCCCAACAGCCCCCCATCTGAGGCGGCAAATCATGTGCGTGGGTGTGAAAGTCACTCTGGGTACCGCAGTAGGTCGGTCGGCTTTCCATTGCCGCAAACCATGCGCTCAAACGAGGGTTTTCCTCTCGCAGTGAGTAGCCCTTGTAGTAGTAAAGGCTCGCATTCATCCGTTCGAGATATGGCGTAAAAATGACATCAACGATGCCGAAGTTATCTAGAAAATAAGGGCTTGGGGTGCTACCCAGAGCCGACTCTACCCTAGCCACCACTCCGATAAATTGTTCTCGGTTGCGTTGTTCTTGTTGAAAGGAATCGGTTCTAGAGCATAACCAAGCGCACCAGGCTCTAAATAAAAGTCGTTCTAATTGACGTAGAGTCAGCACCGCGCGGTCTTCCATCCCTTGATTCAATGGAGCAAATACCTTTTCCAAAGCGATCAAAATGTCATCGCTTTCCTTAATAATCCGTCCATCTAGCTCGATCGCGGGGAGCATTCCTGATGGTACCTTACGTTTGTACCAACTTTCTTTCTCCCCATAGCAGAACATTGTCACTTTTTCGATGCGGTAGGGGATCTGTTTTTCCTCTAGCCATAACCAAACTTTTTGACAGTAAGGACACCAGGCGTGGTTATCGCGGTACAGCGTTACCCGCACATCAGATTCCGGCTGACCAAACAAGCGCAACCTGGCTCTAGCATTGGTGAGACCATTAACGGTATCTATTTGATAGTCCGTGAGCGTTTCTAGTTCTTCCCAGCTTAAGGGTGCGGTAGTCATAGGGGGAGTTGCGTAGGGCAATACTTAGGACAATTCTATACTCTACAATATTTTCAATTACACCAAGGCTGAATTTAACCGATAGGTTCGCCCATCAATTCTTTCCATTTCTCTTTTAAGAAAAAGTTGAAGTGACGATACCACCTTCAAAGTTTCTGGCAATTTGGCATAACTTGTCTCTGAATTGCCGTTTAAATGAGATATCAACAGAACAGACGCAAATCGCCAGTTGTTGACCCAACGCTGTAGAAGAACTCAACAGACCACCCACAGCGCTCGGTCATCGCTTCTCTACAACTGGCTAGTAATCTACTAGAAAATACATAGTCAATGTGCAATGGTAATGCCTGCGGCCGTAAACTACGCTCTTTTCCTACTTAAATTTGGCGGAATTTTTGAGAGTAAAGTTCATCAGACACTTTTTTTAGTTCTGGTTCAACTACTGTCAAATGTTGCTCTAAAATTGCCAAATTCCGAATGTTGGATTTATAGAAAGCATCAAACAAATCACCCACCAAAGGCACAGTACCAACGACTGTTTCCAAACCTACATTAAAAATCATTTTGGCTAAGTCTTGACGCGGGATGCCAAACCGAGTAGCTAAAAATATAATGTAAGCTGAAAACGCTGTACTGATTAAATCACCAGCACCTGGAACTAGACCAATGATTGGGTCTATGCCAATGCGAAATCCTGTCAAAGGGATACGTATTGATGTATCCATCAGACGGCTGAGTTTGCGGATGCGATTTAGAGTTGCAAGGCGTTTGGCAGCGTCCATAATTGACCATATTTACACTACTTTTAAATTGCACCATTTTTAGTTCTTTGTCTTGTACCGTTAGAAATAACAAGTATGAATAAAAATCCTGAATACTGCCTAAAAAAGCATTATAAATAATTAGCCAGACATGATATAAGACGTTTTCTCCATAAGTTTGCATACTCTCTAACATCTCTGCCGCCCAGTCATATCAAGTTCGGGTGATTACTTATCATAAAATTTATCAATGTAGGTTGGGTGGAACTTTAGTGTTACCCAACACAAACTTAGATCCCATCTTGGGTTTCGTTCCTCCACCCAACCTACAGATATTATAAGTGTTTAACTAAGTGTTTAACCGAACCTGATATCATTTTTACCCCCCGTACCAATGCATAGATATATTGCAAATCCAGGAAGGTGAGGGCGTGTTCGTGTATTCGTAGGTGCAGGTAAGCAGCAAGTTCCTGCCAGCGGAAACCGACACTTACTGCTTTGATAGCCGTTTGCAATTGAATTGAGTACAGACCTTCTTAGAGGCACGGCATTGCCGTGTGTGTTTTTACCCGCTTACTTTACTCCAAACATATTTACGGCAGACTTCGCAGGCGGCTTTTGCTTCTTCAGTTTGCGGATTGGTGAAGATGGGATGGTAACGCAACCTGTCGCAACAGACTTGCAACCATGTACGCCAACCACCCCGCCACAACCTCACCGTGCCGTCTTTACCACCACTGACAATCGTTTGCCCATCGTCGCTGATGGCCACAGAATAGACAGAACCTTCATGACCACGCAAAGGTTCAGCTAAGGACTGACCTTGCAGGTTCCACAACCGCACTGTGCCGTCACGACCACCACTCACAATCGTTTGCCCATCGCCGCTGATTGCCACAGAATAGACAGAACCTTCATGACCACACAAAGGTTCAGACTGACCTTGCAGGTTCCACAACCGTACTGTGCCGTCACTACCGCCACTAACAATTGTCTGCCCATCGCTGCTAATGACGACAGAATTGACAACACCCTCATGATCGCGCAAAGGTTCAACTAAAGGAAGACCTTGCAGGTTCCATAACCGCACTGTGCTGTCACTACCGCCACTGACAACCGTTTGACCATCGTCGCTGATGACCACAGAATGGATAGAACCTTCATGATCGCGCAAAGGTTCAGTTAAGGGAAGACCTTGTAGATTCCACAACCGCACTGTGCCGTCACGACCGCCACTGACAATCGTCTGCCCATCGCCGCTGATGGCCACAGAATGGATAGAACCTTCATGATCGCGCAAAGGTTCAGTTAAGGGAAGACCTTGTAGATTCCACAACCGCACTGTGCCGTCACGACCACCACTGACAATCCTTTGCCCATCACCGCTGATGGCCACAGAATTAACAACACTCTCATGACCGCGCAAAGGTTCAGCTAAGGGAAGACCTTGGCGGTTCCACAACCGCACTGTGCCGTCACGACCACCACTGACAATCCTTTGCCCATCACCGCTGATGGCCACAGAAGTAACCCAACTCTCATGATTACGGAATGATTTGGCTAAGGGAAGACCTTGCAGGTTCCACAACTGCACTATACCGTCACGACCACCACTGACAATTGTCTGCCCATCGCTGCTGATGGCCACAGAACTGACATCATCTTCATGACCACGCAAAGGTTCAGCTAAGGGAAAACCTTGGCGGTTCCACAACCGCACTGTGCCATCACGACCGCCACTGATAATTGTCTGCCCATCACCGCTGATGGCCACAGAACTGACATCACCTGTATGATCGCGCAATGGTTCAGCTAAGGACTGACCTTGACGGTTCCACAACCTTACTGTACCGTCACGACCGCCGCTGACAATCGTCTGCCCATCGCCGCTGATGTCCACAGAATAGACAACACCTTCATGACCACGCAAAGGTTCAGCTAAGGGAAAACCTTGGCGGTTCCACAACCGCACTGTGCCGTCACGACCGCCACTGACAATCGTCTGCCCATCGCCACTAATGGCCACAGAAGTGACAACACCCCTATGACCATGCAAAGGTTCAGACTGACCTTGGCGGTTCCACAATCGCACTGTGCTGTCTTCACCACCACTGACAATCGTCTGCCCATCGCCACTAATGGCAACAGAAGTGACAACACCGCTATGACCATGCAAAGGTTCAGCTAAAGGAAGACCTTGGTGGTTCCACAACCGCACTGTACCGTCACTACCGCTACTGACAATCATCTGCCCATCGCTGCTGATGGCCACAGAACTGACATCATTTTCATGACCACGCAAAGGTTCAGTTAAGGGAAAACCTTGGCGGTTCCACAACCGCACTGTGCCGTTACGATTGCCACTGACAATCGTCTGCCCATTGCTGCTAATGGCGACAGACCTGACATAATACTCATGACCATCAAAGCGAATGGAGACTATTGCTTTATTTGTCACTTTATTCAAACTGTTTTGAACTGGTGCGAGAATCTGCTGGGGTAGTTTATCTAAATTCTCACCCATAGCTTGAATTGCCAACATTAGACTATTTAGGGGTTGGACTGTCAATAAATTCTCTACCCTCACGGCTTTCTCTCGCAATCTTGATTCAGTCAGTGCCTTTTCTAAGGTAGCAATCTGGTACTGTTGAAAAGCATCCTGGTGCTGTTTAAAAGCATTACTGAGTTGATAAAAATTTTTGGCTTGAGGCGATAATAAAAACTGTAATTTGTCCCAATTTTCCTTCACCTCTGTCAGCAATCCACCCATCATTAAATTTTCATCCTTGGGCTGCTTTTGCCACTCCCGTAAAGCATCTTCTACTCTATCAATGAGTCGCCGCAGTTCCCGCCCTTTTTGACGCCAGTTAGCAAATCTTTGCCAACCTTCCATTAAGGCTTCATGAGCTAAATCGATCCAAACTTCTCCTGTCGCTTCCGTGTCAGCTACTATTAAGCGTCCTTGTATTAGTTTTTCTAGGACATTACTTATAGCTTTTTGATTCCTTGATTTATCACCAGCAATGTTCAACAATTTCGCTTTCGGTTGCCACTGTCTAGTATCTTTTGCTTCTGCACCAGTACGCACCAAATTCAAAAAAATCTGCTTTACCCAATCTTGCTGCTGTTTTGTGAAACTTTTATACAGTTTTTCTGTATGACGATTTAATGCTCCAATAACTCCACCCAATTTCTTGTACTTAGCGACTGTCAACAAATGAGCTTGCCGATCGCGCTGTTCCCAAAGTTCAGTGAGGGCAAACTGCAATAACGGTAAGCAGCCTTTCTCTTGTCCGATCGTTTCGTGTTGAATAGCTCCCAGTAATCCTTTTTCCAATTGATAACCTTGCAGATTTGCCGGAGATGCGATCGCTTCTTCTAATTCTGCACCCACCAATGGCGGCATATAAACTGCCTGTTCCTGAATTAGGTTAGTCAGCGATTTATAGCTCAAACAGGGTTCGAGAAAATCTGCTCGCATTGTAGTGACAATTGCCAACCGCGAACTTTCCTCAAAACATCCTTCTAAAGGGAGAAATTCTGTTAATAACTCAATAAATCGTTGTCTCTCTTCTTCTTGCGAACAAAGGGTGAACACTTCTTCAAATTGATCCACCACTAATAAAAAGTTCTGGGAAGTTGGCAGACAAGAAATTACCTGACGTAAACCATTCGGGTGATAGCGGATGTAGTCATAGAGTTGTCTTGAGTTGGAAAAATATTGTTTAAAAACTCCTCTTAATTCAGCTAACGGCTCGATATCTGGTGTTATCTCTAAGATTTGCCAGCCATTCTTTTCTAAAGCTGGAATCAATCCCGCCCGAACTACTGAAGATTTACCACTCCCCGACGCGCCAATCACTGGTACAAAATTCGCTTGTCCCAGTTTTTCTATCAGCAGTTGGATCACTTTCTCTCGCCCGAAAAAAAACCGTGCTTGTTCTTTGTTAAAAGCCTCTAAACCCCGATAGGGACAAGTTTCATCGATAACTACCTCTGTTTGTTTAGGCTGATACCGCACTAACGTAATGGAACGCCCCCAACCCATGCGGATTGGTTCTTGACCACTGCTTTTAAGTTCTGTAGCAAGTATATCGAAGAGGCGATCGCCTGTCACCCGTCCGCGATCGTTAGTGTTGTCTGCTGACAAACCAGCCAGCAAAGCTGTTGTAAAAATACTGTGTTGTTCGCTTTTTTTGGCATAAGCTTGTTGAAAACCTCTGCAAGCAGCAATAAAGTAGTAATCGCGCTGTGAAATAAAGGCAGTCAGAGTTTTTTCGATGAGATTGCGTTCTAAAAATTCACCGCTATGACAGCAATCTAACAATACTACTAGACTACTCAAGTCGGAGTCTCTAATTAAATTGTTGAGACTTAAAAGACTAATCCCGCCTGTTTGTTCAATAATTTGTTTGCCTTGAGTGACAATTGTTAAGTCAGAGGTTGCTAGATATGCTTGTTGGGTTCCTAAGCTGTCATATACAGTGATGCCATGTCCTGTAAAGTAAATTAGCGCTTCGTTTTTAACTGCTTGTTGTTGCAAAAGTGTTTTTAAAGCTTCAGCCAACTTATTTGTGCTAACTTTCCCTTTGAGAACAGCGATATCCTCAAAATCACCATGCGTTTTTAGTACCTGCGCGACTGCTTCGGCATCCGTAGCTGGTTTTGTGAGGTTGGAAAGCTGATTTGTATAATCTGTAATGCCAACTACAAGCGCGTAACGAGCCATCTATACGTATTTAAATTGTCTGTTACAGAATAAGATAACTTAAATACACCTAAACTCTGAGGGCTTGATGTCGAACATAGAACGTTTAGTCTTTGAAGAAGACGGGGAAATCTATACAATTCTGTTCGAGTCAAAGGAAACGCCAAGTGTTCCAGAAATAGTTACACCGGAGGTTGATGAGGAGAAAGAATCCTACGGCTTTCGGGAAGAGGCATTTGTCAAGATTGAGGAAGTTCACCATCAAATTCGAGCTTATACCAAATATGCCATTGGCGCTTTTAAAAATTTAGGTGCTGCTGAAGTCGAAGAGGTAACTCTGAAGTTTGGCTTAAAGATAGGCGGAAAAACTGGTATCCCCTTCGTAACTGAAGGTTCGGCGGAGAGTAATTTTGAAATTGAGGTGAAGTGTAAGTTTCCTGAAAATAAGCAAAATTCCAGCACTTAAGGTTTTGCTTTGCCAAGGATAAGCTTTGTACCTTCAACTCTGCTAGGAATTATGAAAGCGATGTCTTTGACGGGCTACGCCTACGCCTTTCACTCACCAAAATTCACCCTTAAATCTGGGATGTTGCAGTTCAAAGCACGAAGTTCCGAGTTAAAAAGGAGAGCAATCGCCCTCCACTCATCATCATTCACTCTTGGATCTCGGATGTTGCTGTTTAGAGCTTCAAATTTCGTGTTCTTATCTCGAAATTCCATGTTCTGAAGTTGAAGCTTCGAGTTCTGAACTCGGAACGCCGAGCAATTTACTCCAACATCCGAGTTCTGAGCTTCAACATTGTACCTAAGAAGTGCAATTACCGAGCTATTTTCTACAACGCTGCGGCTTGAGGCTTGGACTTCCGAGATTTACGCGCGAACCTTTGCCCCATTTCCTCAACTACTGTTTCTAAACCAGCGCCTTGTCCACTAGCTTTGGCATAGTTATATACCTGCAACGCAGCTGCATAAGCTTCACTACCCACTGCTATAGATGTATCATCTAGCAACTCTTGTAATTGTGACAAAGACAGCAATACTGGATACAAAGCTTCAAATAATTGTACGTCTTTCCGCATCTCATTGAGGTCAAACGATCGCGGCAAAAACTCTGGGTTCTGTGTCGCTACCTCCAATGCTTTACTGACAAAGGCGCGGCTTTTATCTCCCATCTTAGGTAAAGCTTTCCGCTCCTCGTTACTTAAATCAATCAAAAATGGTAATTTGTCTTTAATGGTGGCGATCGCTTGCAACACAGCATCTCTATCTGATTGTGCTAGTGTTGCACTAATTGGGGCTGTGGACATAGAAATTAATCTCCAGTATGTTGCTTAATTTTAGAGTGCCCACATATACCAGTTTAATTTCAATAACACCAATAAAAATTCCAATTTCAAAAGGTGAGCTTTGTCAAAGTGCGGGTTACGCCTAAGCCTTTAGCTCACCATAATTTATACCAATTTGAAAAAGGAATGCGACAAATAGACCACTTGTAGAGACGCGATTCATCGCGTCTTTACCCAAGGATGTGTTGCTACTGCCTTTATAGCCGTTTGCAATTGAGTCGAGTGCAGACCTTCTTAGAGGCACAGCAATGCCTTGTTTTTAACCGCTTACTTTACTCCAAACATATTTTTGGCAGGTTTCGCAGGCGGCTTTTGCTTCTTCTGTTTGCGGATTGGTGAAGACGGGATGGTAACGTAACCTGTCACAACAAACTTGCAACCATGCACGCCAGTCACCGCGCCACAAACGCACAGTGCCATCTTCACCGCCGCTAACAATCGTCTGCCCATCGGCGCTAATGGCGACAGAATAAACCCAACCCTCATGACCGCGTAAAGGTTCAGCTAAAGCAAGACCTTGCAGGTTCCACAACCGCACAGTGCCGTCATCACCGCCGCTAACAATCGTCTGCCCATCGGTGCTAATGGCGACAGAATAGACCCAACCTTTATGACCACGCAAAGGTTCAGCTAAAGCAAGACCTTGCAGATTCCACAAACGCACAGTGCCATCACCACCGCCACTAACAATCGTCTGCCCATCGGCGCTAATGGCAACAGAATTGACAAAACCCTGATGACCGCGCAAAGGTTCAGCTAAGGCAACACCTTGACAATTCCACAACCGCACAGTGCCGTCATCACCGCCACTAACAATCGTCTGCCCATCGGCACTGATGGCGACAGAATTGACATAACCCTGATGACCACACAAAGGTTCAGCTAAAGGAAGACCTTGCAGATTCCACAAACGCACCGTGCCGTCACTACCACCACTGACAATCGTCTGCCCATCGGCGCTAATGGCGACAGAATAGACCCAACCCTTATGACCATGCAAAGGTTTTGCGGAAGGAAGACCTTGGTGGTTCCACAACCGCACCATACCGTCAGTACCGCCACTGACAATCGTCTGACCATCGGCGCTAATGGCGACAGAATAGACCCAACCCTTATGACCACGCAAAGGTTTTGCGGAAGGAAGACCTTGGTAGTTCCAAAACCGCACCGTTCCGTCAGTACTACCACTAACAATCGTCTGTCCATTGGTACTGATAGCAACAGACCTAACATTGCCTTCGTGACCACGCAAAGGTTCAGTTAAGGGAAGACCTTGGCGATTCCACAACCGCACAGTGCCGCCATCACTGCCACTGACAATCGTCTGCCCATCGGCACTGATGGCGACAGAATTGACATTACCCTGATGACCACGCAAAGGTTCAGCTAAGGAAAGACCTTGGCGATTCCACAGCCGCACCGTACCATCAGCACCGCCACTGACAATATTCTGTCCATTGGCGCTGATGGCGACAGACCTCACATTACTCTCATGACCATACAAAGGTTCAGCCAAGAGAAGACCTTGGGAATTCCACAACCGCACCATACCATCAGCACCACCACTGACAATCGTCTGCCCATCGGCACTGATAGCAACAGAAAAGACATCATTTTTATGCCCACGCAATGGTTTAGCTAAGGGAAGACCTTGGCGGTTCCACAACCGCACCACGTCGGCACCACCACTGACAATTGTCTGCCCATCAGCGCTGATGGTGACAGAAGAGACATTACCCCGATGACCACGCAAAGGTTCAGCTAAGGAAAGACCTTGGGAATTCCACAACCTCACAGTGCCATCAGCACCGCCACTGACAATCGTCTGCCCATCAGCGTTGATGGCGACAGAAGAGACATTACCCTGATGACCACGCAAAGGTTCAGCTAAGGAAAGACCTTGATAATTCCATAACCGCACCGTACCATCAGCACCGCCACTGACAATCGTCTGCCCATCGGCGCTGATAGCGACAGAAGAGACATTACCCTGATGACCACGCAAAGGTTCAGCTAAGGAAAGACCTTGATAATTCCACAACCGCACAGTGCCATCAGTACCACTACTAACAATCGTCTGCCCATCAGCGCTAATAGCGACAGAAGAGACATTACCTTCATGACCACAGAAGGGAATCGAGACTCTTGCTTTATTCACCACCCGATTCAAACTGTTCTGAACTGATGCAAGAATCTGCTGGGGTAGTTTCTCTTGATTCTCCCCCATAGCTTGAATTGCCAAAACTAGACTATCTAGGGGTTGTAAGGGCAATAAATCGTCTACTCTAGCCGCTTTCTCTCGTAACTGGGATTCAGTAAGCGCCCTTTCCATCTCGGCAATCCGGTCTTTGTCATCGGCATCGCTACGCTGGTAAAAATCCTCATCTTGTTGGGGTGATTGCAAATCAGGCTGCAATTGTTGCCAGCTATCCCTCACTTGGGCCAGCAATCCCTTTGGCATTAAATATTTGTCATCAGGTCTTTCGTTCAACCATTCCCGTCGGGTATTTTCTAATGTCTCGCTCAACGGTCGCAAGTCTCGGTCTTGTTGTCGCCACTGGGCAAACTGCTGCCAACTTTCAATTAATGCTTCATGGGCTAAATTAATGCAGACTTCTCCTTTTTCATCTTTCCCAGTAACTAATAAGCGTCCCTTAACCAATCCTGCTTCACCATCTAGTAACTCACTAAGTTGTTGCTGTTGATTGGCATCATCACCTGCAATATTTAATAATGTGGCTTTTGGTTGGCGTTGTCGGGTATCCTTTTCTCCCTCTCCCGTTCGCACTAACCGCAGAAAAATCTGCTTAATCCATTCTTTTTCTTGCTGACTGCGTTCTTGAGTTGGGTATTCTTGCTCATAATCTTGGTAGTGATAAACATTTTCTGCATGGAGATTTAACACCGCAGTTAATCCTCCCAACTTTTCATACTCTTCTTGGGTAAGTTGATTTTTCTTTTGCTCGCGTTTCTCCCAGAGTTTAGTTAAGGCAAACTCTAACAATGGCAAATTCCCTGGTTCTTGTTGAAGATTTTGGAGAATTTTTAATGCTCCTGCTTCTTTAACACTATGAACCTGAAGCTTGGTAGGTTTGGCAATTGTCTCCTTTAAATCAACTCCAGTTAAAGGCGGTATAACAACTACTGGGGTTTGAATCAGGTGAGTTAGAGAAGGATTATCTAAACAGGATTGAAGAAAATCACCTCGCATGGTAATTACAACTGCTAACCGTGAATCATGAATCTCTACTACCCTAGTCAATAGTTCAATAAATCTCTGCCGTTCTTCCTTATCTATACAAACTGTAGATACTTCCCCAAACTCATCTACCACCAGCAAAAATTTTTCTGTGTTAACCACAGCCTCCCCATCATTAATAGGTTTAGTCAGGCTGCCGAAACTGTTGTCATACTGAGCAATTTCAACCACAAGGGCGTATTGTGTCATCTTATTTTGTTAAAACTATTGAGAAAAATACCTCTGTGCTTTAAAATACCCAAATTGACTAGTGATTTACCCACTGTAGTTAAAAACTCTAGATTTAAAATTCAAGTAGCAGTTAAGCAATACGCAGTAGGAGCAAAATATTAAAGTCTTAGTGACTGGGATAAGCTCTATACTTTATAGTTCAGTAGTAATTACGTGAGCGATGTCTGAGGGCTGGCTACGACTAGTTAGAAAATTTCAGCTTAAGTTGACACCAATGCAATACTTCTCGGTTAAAGGGAAAAAAACCTTTAACCCTTACTCCTTAACCTTTTCCCAAAACCCGATTCCGAATAAAAAATGCACAAAGCGAGAAGTATTGGATACCAATGGGCATTACCTGGATTTCTCACAAGTGAGAAATCCAAGGGGTGTGGAAGGTGTGGGAGGTGTGGGAGGATGGGAAAAAAGTCTTACCCCCCACACTATGCGTGAGAAATCCGGGATTACCGTGCTACTACCTTGAGAAAAATCTCACATCGCGCTAGTCTTCATTGACGTAACTGCACGCTGTAACATTAGGCGATGACAAATCAACTCTCTCCGAAAATTCCCTCTTGTACTTGGAGCCGTCCCATCGGCTTAGGTTGGGACAAACCTTATACCGTCCGCTATGCAAGTAATATTGATGATGGCCCTTGGCATGGTATGCCTTTAGGCGGCTTTGGTGCAGGTTGCATCGGTCGTTCTTCACGGGGAGACTTTAACCTGTGGCACATCGACGGCGGTGAGCATACCTTCAAAAACGTTCCCGCTTGTCAGTTCAGTGTGTTTGAATCCAATAGCACATCTTCCCAAGCCTACGCTTTGTCTACGCAAGCGCCCGATGATGGCACTCTCAAAGCGTGGCAGTGGTATCCTACAACTCCCGGCACAGAGGGGACGGGCAATTATCACGCGCTATATCCACGTAGCTGGTTTGTGTACGAAAATGTATTTCAAGCACAGTTGACTTGTGAGCAATTTTCTCCAATCTGGGCGGGTAATTACCAAGAAACTAGCTACCCTGTGGCAATATTCCTCTGGAATGCTCATAACCCCACAGATGCACCGATTACTCTCAGCATTATGCTCACTTGGCAAAATATGGTGGGCTGGTTTACAAACGCTCTCAAATCTCCCGAAGTGCGGGTGCGCGATGATGGTAGTCCGGTTTACGAATACCAACCGCGCTGGGGCGAAAGTCAAGGAAACTACAACCAGATAGTTGAAAATACACAACAGTTTGCCTGTGTTTTAGGCCGGGTTGGTATTGATGAACCTTTGCAAGAAGGCGATGGAACTTGGTGTATTGCAACGCTGAAACATCCCCAAGTGGAAGTATTTCACCATAGCCGCTGGAATCCTGAGGGGACGGGTGAGGAAATATGGCAAAGTTTTGCTAAAGATGGCTCTTTGCCCAATTATGTTGATACTACAGCAACAGAGAATACACAAATCGGGGCTGCGATGGCTACGCCGGCCGCAGGCATCGCAATCCGTTTCACTCTCCAACCAGGCGAAACTCTCGAAATTCCCTTTGTCCTGGCTTGGGATTTGCCGATAACAGAATTTGCGGCTGGAGTCAATTATTACCGCAGATATACAGATTTTTTTGGTAAAAGTGGCAACAAAGCTTGGGCGATCGCATCTACTGCATTACAAGAATACCAAACCTGGCGATCGCAAATTCAAAGTTGGCAAAAACCCATTCTCGACCGGGAAGATTTACCCAACTGGTTTAAAATGGCTCTATTTAATGAGCTTTATGACCTCACCAGCGGCGGTACTCTCTGGAGTGCAGCATCAGAACTTAACCCCATCGGTCAGTTTGCGGTGCTGGAGTGCTTAGATTACCGTTGGTATGAAAGTCTAGATGTGCGGTTGTATGGCTCTTTTGCGCTGCTGATGCTGTTCCCAGAATTAGAAAAGTCGGTAATTCGGGCATTTGCACGGGCGATTCCTCAAGGTGATGATACTCCCCGAATAATTGGCTATTACCTGACAATTAAGGCCGAAAGCCCGATTGCAGTTCGCAAAGTTGCAGGTGCAACACCCCACGATTTAGGCGCACCCAACGAACACGTTTGGGAGAAAACCAACTACACCAGCTATCAAGACTGTAATTTATGGAAAGATTTAGGTAGTGATTTCGTTTTGCAAGTATACCGTGATTTTTTACTCACGGGTGCTGACGATGTGGAATTCTTGGCAGATTGCTGGAATGCGATCGTTCAAACCCTCGACTACCTGAAAACTTTTGACCTCGATGGCGATGGGATTCCTGAAAATTCTGGCGCACCCGATCAAACTTTTGATGATTGGCGATTACAAGGTGTCAGCGCCTATTGTGGGGGATTGTGGTTAGCGGCGTTAGAAGCTGCGATCGCAATTAGCGATATTTTATTAACTTATCAGACAGGTAACACAACAGAGTTGGCGGCGCAAAAATCCACTTATGAAACTTGGTTACAACAATCTCTTCCTATTTACCAAGAAAAACTTTGGAATGGCGAATATTACCGACTTGATAGTAAAAGTGGTTCCGATGTGGTGATGGCAGATCAATTGTGCGGACAATTTTACGCCCGACTACTGGACTTACCTGATATTGTACCGAGCGATCGCGCCCTTTCTGCGCTGAAAACTGTTTACGATGCTTGCTTTTTGAAATTCTGTAATGGTGAGTTTGGTACTGCTAATGGTGTTCGTCGTGATGGTTCACCAGAAAATCCCAAAGCTACTCATCCCTTAGAAGTTTGGACGGGAATAAACTTTGGGCTGGCGGCTTTTCTCGTGCAGATGGGAATGAAAGATGAAGCGTTAAGGTTGACGCAAGCTGTAGTGCAGCAAATTTATGAAAATGGTCTGCAATTTCGCACGCCAGAAGCTATCACCGCAACTGGTACTTTTCGCGCTAGCACTTACCTGCGGCCAATGGCGATTTGGGGAATTTACTTAGTTATTAATTGATTAGACCTCTTGCAAAAGTCCCTAACACCCCACCNCCAACCCCTCCCCGCTCTTCGGGAGGGGAGACAAAGCGTAGCTTTGGCGGGGTGGGGTTCTTTCTTATTTTTGATTTATGCAAGAGGTCTATTGATTATCAAAGCGGTTCTCGTTTTGATGCAACACACGTAGGTGTCATGGGTGCCAACTTAAGCTGAAATCTTCTGAATGTATAAGTTTTACCCCCAGCCCCTCTCCCAAAATTAGCAGAAGGAAACGAATTCTCCAGTCCCCCTTCTCCCATATTGGGAGAAGGGGTTAGGGGATGAGGGCAAGCAACCCTAGAACCCTTACTCTTAAATAACTTCTACCTTAAGTTGACACCTATAATAGATGTGCGTCCCTAGCAAATTTAACCTGTCTTCATCTGAGAAAGCAGACTTTAGGTTTGCGATTTTATTTTCCGAGTGTTTCCGGAAGCGAAGGAAAATTTCAGTAATGGTAAGAGTTGAAGCATTGAGAATTTAAGACTACTGTTTCAAAAAATGCAAATATTACTAGCTTTAGCTATAAATATTGCTAATGCTTCCCAGACTAAGTTCACAATCAAAAACTAGGTTATGACGTGCCTATTTCTTTACTCAACAGCAAAGTTAATCAGATTGTGGCACTGCGTGTTTGGCAATGATTAGCCGACACTGGTGCATATGCTTAAACCCCTACAGTTTGCATAACTGAACGCCAGTAAGTTTTACAGGTGCATTTCACCAGCCTTTAGTACAAGCAGTCCAAACTTCAGGATGTGAAGCGCTATCAGTAAGGACTAGTCTGAGTAAGCTGGACTCATATTATAACCCTTGGATAGCTCATTGTCAAATAATTCGTTGCGTAGTTGTCTGGAGAGATAAAGGCGATCGCATATTGATTTTTGGTCTTGCTTGTACCACCATTTAGCTCAATTGCAACTACATTTGTAATCTCAATTCTCTAAATCTGTTAAATATTCATATCTTATAGATTTTTTTGCTGAATCAACTTAATAATATTCTGTGTTAATTAGCTTTATATCTATTCTTAAATTCTCTAATATTATACAGACTTAGCCTGCGACAGTTTTTGAGTCAATATATCCATTTGCGGATCTTTTTATTGACTCAACTAAGGCTAGTTATAACTATCTATTTATATTATCCCTAACCAGTAATTTTCTTTTACAACTGGTCTATTTTATAATGACTGGCTGCTCGTTATGAAATATTCGTAATCAGTTGACAGCGATTATATTTAGATACGCTAAAGCTGTGGTCTTTGCAAACCAATAAACACAAGTCCAATAAGTATGATTGTCTAATCGAACTTATTGAAAAATAAGTTCAATCCTATTGCTATGAAAGGGTTTATTCTCTCTCGAAGAATATTTTTACAAGTTGTTTTACATTCTATTTAATGGTATTGTTTTCTAGTTACTCGACAATAATAAAGGTTTTAAAATGATATCGGGTGAGGGGTAAGACCCCCTCAAGAATTAGCAAAAGAGGACAAAACTAAAAGCTGCACAATACACAAGTAAGTATAGGAATATATTCAGTAAATTTGACCTATAAATACACTAGATTAGTAGATGACAGCAACGACAAAAAATAGTATAAATACGAATGGTGTTGTTAACGCTCAAAGATAAATATATTTTCTCTCTTAGTCTAAAAAAATATGCAAACTTCCCGGAAATTGCCTAATCCAACAGTAGTAAGAAATATAAGCGTGTGAACCAAGAAAATTTATTTACTTATGGATTTGTATCCCTTGTAAACATCAAACACCGCTCCACTGCTGATAATTTGCCACAAGCAATTCAAGATTTGCAAAAAGGCTAGTGCAGTTTGTACACCTCAATTGAAACATCAACAATCGCAGAGAAGAAAATAGTTTACTTCACCCAAAATAACTAAACACTATGATGAATCAAGACCTTGCTGGTATTAGTAGTAACTTAGATAAGACAGTGAAAGCTCAACAATTTGACAAAGTAGTTGAAGCAATTCTTGCTGGAAAGTATTCCTGGGCATGTGTTTTAATGCTGCGATTTGGTGGTTATAATCCTCTGCATTACATTCCATATCGCACCTACAATCGATTGCTCAAAGAGAACTCTCAAGCCGATAGGACAAAACAACAGCAAAGTGAAAATCTAAAAATGCTGAAACACACTCATAATTCCCAGTCTGATAATAATGTTTCATCAAGCTGCTTCAGCAAAATTAAAGACGTAGCTTATCTAGAAGTAGTTAGAAAGCAAAAAGCAGAAATCTGTGCTGGTAGTTTAGACCAGAGATTGACACAGCAAATTAACGAACATCAATCAAGCAAATCGCCTTTAAAACCAGAAAATGTTCAAGACATTTCCTTGAAATCCTGTGGATTCAATTAAAAAGTATTTGGAATCAATAGATTCTGCTCTAAAGTTGATTGATTATCTGAAAGCCTGTTATGCTAATTGTAAATTTATAGCATGACAGGTTTTCTATAGCAGTCATGAATTTGATAATATTTTGCAAAAATCTGCCAAAATGGCAAATATATACTAATGATATTGGTAAACTAATAACAACTACAACCTAAACCAAAATAGAGGTGATTTGGCAAGCAAGTTAATTTAAAAAATAAAATCAACGATTAGTTCTAACTATGAAATAAATCAAACTGATTACAAAAGTAGTCAGCATTTCATGGAGTAAATAACTCCTAGACCAAGACCAATAATCCAACTGTTACTACTGGTGGTTCTTTTTCTGAGGAAGTCTGAGCAAAGAGAATTTGGCGAGGTGGATTCCCCCAATCCAAATTTTACACAGCTTTCACTGACTGCAGACAGTGCGAGTAATGCTGATAAAACTTTCTATCCTGTGGTTGATGTTGCTTTAGTTAATAAAGCAAACGCTTAACATCAATTCTAGGAACGGAAATAGAAAAGTTACGGTGAAATTGTTGTCCTTGGCTGGTAGAACTAGTAGCTCATACGCTTCTCTTTCGACTATTGTAATCCTAGTCCTCCCAACCTGGATTATCTTTGGTTTCTAAACTTTCAATTTATATAGCAACTACTGGAAGTTCAAAACTTGAATAGCTTCCAGTTTTTTATCTATATATAAAAATAAATAAGGTAGGCAAATTGCCCACCTTATTTTTTGTGAATACTAGACATCTGGTGAAATTAATCTAGAACCCTTGTAGAGACGTAGCACCGCTACGTCTCTACATTATTTTTCACTTCCATGTTTAATGATTGATTAATTCAAAAATGAATTAAACCTTGGCTAATTCTGGGGTAGGACTCTTGCTGTTGCGAATTGCTGTAATAGCCTCAGCATAATCTTTTGCGTTAAACACAGCTGAACCGGCGACGATTGCATTGGCTCCCGCTTCCAAAACTTGCCAGGTATTATTTGCCTTCAGTCCCCCATCCACTTCAATCCAGGGGTCAAGACCACGTTCATCACACATTTGGCGCAGCTTACGGATTTTGGGTAATACACCAGGGATAAAGCTTTGACCACCAAAACCAGGGTTGACGCTCATAATTAGTACTAAATCGCACAAATCTAGAACATATTCAATTAGTTCTAGAGGGGTACCAGGATTAAGTACAACACCAGCTTTCTTACCAAGCTCTTTTATTTGCCCCAAGGTGCGGTGCAGGTGTGGGGAAGCATTATGCTCGCAGTGTACGGAGATAATATCAGCACCCGCCTTAGCAAATCCCTCTACATACTTTTCTGGCTCCACAATCATCAAATGGACATCCAGAGGCTTGGTTGTAATCGGACGAATCGCCTCCACAATCAGAGGGCCTATCGTAATATTAGGTACGAAACGACCGTCCATGACATCAACATGAATCCAATCCGCTCCAGCTGCGTCTACGGCACGAATTTCGTCACCCAAGCGACTAAAATCGGCTGATAGGATAGATGGAGAAATTACAATGGGCTTTTGAGATAGGTTTTGGGTCATGGCTAGTGGGTTTTTAAGCGTCCTCGTCTGTACGCATTGTAACAAAACATTGAACAAGACTCATAATTTTGATCCCGGTTTTTTGGAGAGTGGGGAGGCAGGGGGCAAGGGGCAGGGGGCAGGGGGCAGGGGAGACAAGGGGACAAGGGGACAAGGGGGAATTATTGAACAAGTCTCTCCTTTGTCTCCCCCCTCTTCCTTGTCTACCTTGTCTCTTCTCCATACCCAATGACAAATGACCAATGACTAATGACTAATAACTAATGACTAAAAAACTAACCTGGATATTTTGGGGATTAACTGCTTCTTGTCTGAGTGCGCCGGTAATTGCTTCAGCTTTAGAATCTGCACTAGGAACTAATGGCATTGATGCTCTGAAGCTACACAAACCTCCTTATAATTTAATCGGTCGTAAGATTGCTATTGGTCAAGTTGAAATTGGCCGACCGGGAATGTTTGGATGGGATAAGGCGGTGTCTAAAAATCGTGCCATATCTTTAGCGGCGGTTTTCTTACGCAATGGCCCAGCTAAGTCTAATACTGGTGTTGACCCCCACGCCTACAATGTCGCTGGTGTGATGGTGAGTCAAGACAAAGCTTTGCCAGGAGTTGCGCCGGGAGCGCGATTGTATTCATCAGCGGTGGGTTCGACTAAAAACATGGGTCAGCCAGAGGAGTGTTTGTCGGCACAGCACATAGCGCTACAAAATGGTGGCGATGTCCGTGCGATTAACTTTAGCTTTGGGGAACCTCTGAGTCGCGATCCTCGACCGGAAGCTACTTTAGACGGCAATGCTTTACTAACTTTATGTGTTGACTGGTCTAGTCGCGCTCATGATGTTTTGTATGCGATCGCAGGCAACCAGGGGAAAGGTGGTATTCCTATTCCTACAGATAATTTTAACGGAATAAACGTGGCTTTTTCATCCCGCCGAGGGGGAGTTTTTAACAAAGTAGACGTGGCTAATCTGGCGGGTGTTAACCAAGGGGTGAATCAAAGACTAGCTGGAAGGGAATTTGACCTTGATGGGCGTCGCGCTATCAGTTTAGTTGCTCCTGGTAATAATATTCCTTTGCTCAATCCAGATGGCAAATTGAACAAGGTTACAGGTACAAGTTTTGCAACACCTCAAGTTACAGCTACCGTTGCTCTGTTGCAGGAACTTGCAGACCGACAGATGCGGACAAAACAACCCCACTGGAGCATTGATTCTCGGCGTCATCAAGTGATGAAAGCTGTATTGCTGAATTCAGCAGACAAACTTCTAGATAGCGGCGATGGCTTAAAGTTGGGAATGACTCGGACGCTAATTGATAAGCAAAATCAAAACTGGCTAGATTCTGATGCTTATAAAGATCCAAAAATTCCCTTAGATGCCCAAATGGGAGCGGGTCATTTAAATGTATTTCGCGCTTATCAGCAATTTAGTGCTGGTCAATGGCAAGCATCCGCTGCGGTGCCGGCTATTGGTTGGGATTATCGTACAGTTGATGTTGGAGCATCTGTTGACTATATATTAGCAAAACCGTTGAAGCAGGGAAGTTTTGTTGCTGTCACCCTGAGTTGGGATCGATTGGTAGAACTCAACGATAAAAATAAAAACCAGCAATATGACGTAGGCGAAAATTTTCGCGATCGCGGCTTAAATAATCTCGACCTATACTTAGTAAAAGCTGATGCTCAAAATTCTGAAGCTGGTGCTGTTTGCTCCTCAATCAGCCAAATTGATAGTGTAGAACATATTTTTTGCCCCGTTGCTGCTAGTGGCAATTACAAAATCCGCGTCCAGTTTCGTCAAAAGCTGAATGAAGCTACTCAACCCTATAGTTTAGCTTGGTGGAGTGTACCTATTAATTGAAATAAGTTAGCACAAATATCTGTGTAAAATTACAGTATTTTTCTCGTTCCCATACGGAGCATGGGAACGAGATTTCATGCCTCTGAGAAACCTTATTCGATCTATAAAAACCTCACAGAAGTGGTTATTTTAGGATTACGTAGCTTACAATACGTTTATACGTAAAGATAAAAATTATTAGAAATCAAAATTTTTTATAAGTCGTCTGTATAGCCGTCTCAATAAGGAATTAGCAACTCCACAAGTTGTGTTTAATTACTCTGAGCTACTAATTTGCTGTTACGAAAACTGTAACAGTCCCATTTTTCTATTGGAGTAAATGCAATAGTTAGTTATTGACACAGTATCTGCGTCAAATCTGAGCACAAATCGGGAATCTTTGGCAAGTGAGGTAGCAGAATGAATCGCCATAAATTGAGTGATGCAAAAGAAAATTTCCTGCAAAGACGTTACGGTGTGAGTCTAGGTAGACGTTATGCTCTGGCCGCTGCAAGTGTCGTTTTATTCAGTGTATTAGGGTGT
This sequence comes from Nostoc sp. 'Peltigera membranacea cyanobiont' 210A, assembly GCF_002246015.1. Classification (GTDB taxonomy): domain Bacteria; phylum Cyanobacteriota; class Cyanobacteriia; order Cyanobacteriales; family Nostocaceae; genus Nostoc. The sequence goes on along the minus strand of NZ_NOLJ01000003.1, from coordinate 695,912 downwards.
TCTCAAGTCGATAGTAATAAAAGTGCCCTTGCCCAATCTAGTTTACCTCAGCCAGAAACTCCATTGCAAAAAAAAACAGCCAACACTGATACAAAAATAGTTGAGTCTAGCAATAAGTTTGGCTTCAAACTATTTTCAGAAGTTCTGAAAAACGATCGGGGTGAGAAGAATATTTTTATCTCACCTTCGAGTGTTGCGATCGCTCTTGCTATGACTTACAACGGCGCTAGCGGCTCGACTCAACAAGCAATGGCAAAAACTCTAGAATTACAGGGGATGAATCTACCAGAAATCAACTCTTCTTATGCGGCGGTATTAAAACAGCTTTTAGACAATTCGGATACGAAAGTGCAATTGAAAATTGCTAACTCACTTTGGGCAAATCAAAATGTTAGCTTTGCACCAGACTTTCTCAAAAGAACCCAGGACTTCTATCAAGCCAAAGTCAGCAATTTAAACTTTCAAGATGCCGCCGCATCTAATATTATCAATAACTGGGTCAAAGAAAATACTAACGGCAAAATCACTAAAATAGTTGAAAAAATTGAACCAAATCAGGTATTATTTTTGATTAATGCCATATATTTTAAAGGTAATTGGACTAACGAGTTTGACAAGAAAGAAACTGCTCCATACCCTTTTTACATCACATCTGGCAGGCGAAAACAACACCCAATGATGTCACAGGAGGGTGATTATAGATACTATGAAAGCGAAAAGTTTCAGGCAGTTAGTTTACCTTATGGTAAAGATGGTAAGGTCAGTTTTTATATCTTCCTACCCAAACAAAACTCTAACCTCAAAGCATTCTATCAAAACTTGAATGTTGATAACTGGGAAAAATGGATGACTCAGTTCAACAATCAAAAAGGGTTTATTCGCCTACCCCGTTTCAAAACAGATTACGATATTACACTCAATCATGCTTTAAAAACTTTAGGTATGGGGGAGGCTTTCAGCAACAAAGCCAATTTTTCTGGCATGGGTAAAAATTTTGCCATTAGCCAAGTTAAGCATAAAACTTTTGTTGAAGTGAATGAAGAAGGCACTGAAGCGGCTGCTGCTACTTCAGTGGGAATAGTAGCAACATCTTCGAGAGAAGAACCAGAACCATTCCGAATGATTGCCGATCGCCCCTTCTTCTGTGTCATTAGAGATAATCAGACGGGAAACATTTTGTTTATGGGTTCAATTATCGAACCACAATGAGGATGTAGGAGGGATTGAAGTGAAGACTTCATCTTTTTAAAAGAGAACTTCCAAAAAATAAAACCCTCAGTGAATATACAGCAGATTTCAAGTTGGTGAGGTACACAAGCTAAGTCTGTTACCCAGATATAAACCGTGTTTTACTCCTGTTAGCGCAGCGGGGCGTAGCCCATTCTGACTCCTGAATTCTGAATTCTGCTGTAAATGATTAATTTACATTCACTGTATGTGCGGATAGTAATTTTTATAAATCATTATCCGTAAAGGGAACTATGGATGGTGAAAATCTTTTTAGTGATGGGGAAAATTCTAACCTCGCGGCATAATCATCTGTTTGTGATAGTTCCAGTTCAATTGTTTGCTGCTCTTTTTCATCAAAAAGCAACTGAATTTGATAACTTGTCCAGAATTGTTCACCTAGTTCATCTTCTAAATCAAAAGGCTGTTCTTCATCACCCCATATATTCGACCAAAGGACTATTTGATTAGCCCGAAAATGGTTTTGACCTTTTGTATCTCCAACTACAAAATATACTTCGACATTTAAATCAAATCCCAAATCATCGACTTCTGCCTCTGCTATCTGACAGCTAACGACAATTAAACTATCTGGGTTAATATCTACTACCTGCTGTTGGCGTTGTAATAATTCTTGAAATACAAAATTAGGTAATAATTTTGAACTCTCCTCAAGTAGAGTTTTTTGAGTTTCTGGAGAGTAACGAGTTTTTAATTCTTGCGTGATTAAATTTAAAATATCTTCACTAGCTAAATTGACAACTATCTGTTGATTTGCGGGATTAAGGAAACATCCTTGATTAAGATTAATGTGTTTTTTAATTTGCATAGTTCTCTAAAATCCTTTGAATGCGAACGGATAATTTACAAATCAAGCTCAAACAAAGGTAAGGAATAAATATTACTTTAGCTTCTGTTCTATATCTTTAGCAAGACAACAAAACCATGACTAAAGTCACAGATCAAACATACACAAGATAAACAATATTTGTTAAATTAGTAATGATTTGCAATAATTGTCCAGTTAAAAAGTTCGATTTCTATCGGGGCTTGTGACTGATTTTCCTTACTCTTTCAGCAACATCATTTTTTTATGTGTAGATTAATTGGCTATCTTGGTAACGCCATCCTCTTAGATGAGTTGCTGTATAAACAAGAGCATTCGCTCTACAAACAAAGTTATAGTTCTTTGGAATTAAAATCAGGAGTAGTTTGTGGAGACGGAGTAGGTGTAGGCTGGTACGACGAAGTGGGTAAACCCTTTATTTACCGAAATACTATCCCGCTGTGGAACGAGCCGAATCTGGAAGAGTTGAGCAACTATGTACAATCCAGTTGTACTGTAGGCTATGTCCGATTAGCTGGAACAGGTGAATCGCTTGACATTAGCAATTGTCAGCCATTTCGTAGTGGGAAACTTTTGTTTGTGCATAATGGCGAGATATCAAACTTTCAACAAACTCTTTGTAGACCAATACGTGAGAGCCTTTCTGATTCCACTTACCGCCTGATTAAAGGCACGACTGATTCTGAACACATCTTCGCCCTACTAATGGAAATATGGCAGTCGTCTCCAGACAGCACTCTGTTGTCAGCATTAAATGCCACACTTCAAAAATTGACTAAGTTGGCATCAGAACACGACACCAGCTTTAGTGCCAATGTCATTGTCAGTGATGGTCAAGCAGTTGCAGCAATTCGCTATGCTTATCGCACACAAGCACCTACTCTTTATTGGTCTTGTGATGAACTCAAGCAGCCAAACCAAGTTATTGTTGCTTCTGAGCCTTTATCCAATAACCAAAATTGGACTGCTTTTGATGAGCAAAGTGCGCTATTTGTTGAAGCCCAGTCATTACAGCCAACAATTAGCCGATTGGAGAGATTTGTTCCCATTGGGGTTTAGATAAGGATTGCGATTTTGTGGAAATTGAGCTTTTCCCTCTAAAGTTGGTGCAATGGTAGACAAGCATTGTTATTGCTTGTGCCAAAAGGCAACAGTTGGAAGCAAGTGAGAGAGACAACATAAATTATCCGTCTTACAACTCCTCTGGGAACTAGCTAGTGTCACCGATAGCGAACGCGAGTGCAGAAGCGTTAGCGAGTCATCGGTGACACAATCATCATTCATTTTATGGCTCCCTTGTACTCTGTCCATCACTGTACCCACGCAAGCCGGAGCGCTCGCATACTTACTTATAGTGCCGAGTACGAGTATAGAGGGAAACAGATGATTTCTTCAGACCTCAACGCAAGGAATGCCCTGTTGCCTGATTCAATCCAATTTCAGTTACCCTGAATGACCAAAATAGTTTTATGATTTTCTACGAAAGCATATTTGAAATTATTTAGGTTTACTACCAAAATATTCTCAAGCTCATTCTAAAACATGGTGAATAGTAAATCACCTTTAGCTAAATTCGTGCAATGCTGGTTTTGAACCTTCTTCCAGGGTCAAAGAAAGTACAGGGAGATGCAAAAGTATGGCTGAACACTCATTTCATGACCAACTGAGTTTAGAAGAACAAACTGAAAAACTCGGTAAGCAAGCAGTAAGCTTGGGTTTGATTCCCAGCTTTGTAGTGCATTACTTTCCTGATACCTGGGTATTTTATATACCCAATCAAAGTCAATCGGAACCGCTGACACCAGAAGAGGCATACTTTCGTTTAAAGCAACTGGTTAAACAGTAGATATTTTGACGACAAATTTTTGAAGACAACGGCTAGACACTGCAATTGTTAAGTAACAGTAGTTATGGCGAAACCAGCAATTTTAACCGTCGATGACGATCCAGAAGTATTACAAGCGGTGTCACGAGACTTGCGTCATCAGTATGGCGATCGCTTCCGCATTGTCCGGGCAGATTCAGGTATCACGGCTCTGGATGTAGTGCAGCAACTCAAATTGCGGAATGAAGCAGTTGCTCTATTTTTGGTGGATCAACGTATGCCTCAAATGGGAGGCGTGGAGTTCCTGGAACGGGCAAAAGGCATCTTTCCCAATGCGAAACGTGCCTTGTTGACTGCCTATGCAGATACGGATGCTGCGATAAAATCAATTAATAGTGCCAGACTTGATTATTACTTACTCAAGCCCTGGAATCCACCAGAAGAAAGACTATATCCGGTTTTAGATGATTTGCTAGATGACTGGCTAGCTGGATTTCGCCCACCCTTTGAAGGCATTCGAGTCATTGGTAATCGCTGGTCGCCTTTTTCACATCAGGTGAAAGATTTCCTGGCACGTAACCAGGTTCCATTTAAGTGGTTAGATATTGAACTGGAACCGGATGCCGCAAAATTAGTAGAATACGCCCAAGCTGACGGCAGACAGCAATTGCCATTGGTGCTGTTTCCCGATGGTTCCCGGTTAATTCAACCATCTAATTTAGAGATTGCCGCCAAAATTGGACTGCAAACTCAGGCAGAGCGACCTTTCTATGACTTAGCGATCGTGGGTGCTGGCCCTGCCGGACTGGCAGCCGCAGTCTATGGCGCTTCTGAGGGATTGAGTACTGTCTTAATTGAACGTGAAGCGCCAGGAGGCCAAGCCGGTACGAGTTCGCGGATTGAGAACTATTTGGGGTTTCCTATTGGCTTGAGTGGCAGTGATTTGGCAAGGCGGGGAGTCACCCAGGCGCGGCGATTTGGGGTAGAAATTCTCACTCCTCAAGTAGTAACTGGGGTTCGACTAGAAGATCCTTATCGGATTCTGCAATTAGCAGATGGTAGCGAAATTAGTTGCCATTCACTTTTAGTTGCAACCGGTGTTTCCTACCGTTGGCTAAAGGTTCCAGGAGCAGAGAAGCTCACAGGGGCAGGAATTTATTACGGTGCTGCCATGACTGAGGCGATCGCCTGCACCAACGAAGAGGTTTACTTGGTAGGCGGGGCAAACTCTGCTGGACAGGCAGCAATGCATTTTTCTAAGTATGCCAGCAAAGTGATTATGTTAGTGCGGGGTGAGTCACTAGCATCAAGTATGTCTCAATATTTGATTGACCAAATTGCTGCGACTGAAAATATCAAAGTTTGCACGGGTTGCAGCGTCGTGGAAGTAAAGGGAGAGGAACATTTAGAAGCAATTGCGATCGCCCATGCTAACACTGGACAAACCGAAACCGTGCCAGCGCGATCGCTGTTTATTTTCATCGGTGCTAGCCCCAAAACTGATTGGCTCGATGGCGTTATTCAACGCGATGCTCAGGGGTTTATCATCACAGGGCCAGACTTAGTGCATAATGGCAGATCTCCTCGTGGGTGGAATTTGGAACGCTCTCCTTTTTTGCTAGAAACCAACATTCCCGGAATCTTCGCAGCCGGAGATGTCCGCTATGGCTCAATTAAACGGGTGGCATCTGGTGTGGGAGAAGGTTCGATCGCCATTCAATTCGTTCACCGCTACCTAAGTAATGTTTAGCTAAAGCAGCCAATACTAAGCTGTATAAAATCTGCAAACCCTCTCTCCTGCTCCCGTTCGGCTACGCTCACGGCAAGCTTGCCCCTGCCCCCTGCCCCCTGT
>NZ_NOLJ01000003.1:370928-690151 GCF_002246015.1 Nostoc sp. 'Peltigera membranacea cyanobiont' 210A | reverse complement strand
CTTGCTCATCCACAGGATATTCAGCAGCTTGGGAGTATCTTTGAGCAGTGTTTTATCAGCACACTTGGTGGCGAGGAAGCTTACATCAACCTGATTGGTGTAGAAAATTTTCGCATTATTCGTCAGTCAGAGCAATTAATTGGTGGATTGGCAACTCTGGATATGGGCCAGTGGTGGGGTGGTGTGCGTGTACCAATGACAGGAATTGCCGTAGTGGGTATTGCTCCAGAATATCGCGGTTCGGGAGCTGCGATCGCTCTCATGCAGCAGACGCTCAAGGAACTTTATGCTAGAGGTATACCGCTCTCTGCTCTCTATCCAGCTGTGCAAACTTTGTATAGAAAAGTCGGGTATGAGCAAGGGGGTAGCTGGTGTAATTGGGAAATTGCAACTAAAAGTATTCAAGTGCGAGAGCAACCCCTACCTTTGCAACCAATAGTGAATATCAATCATCAAGTATTTCATCAACTATATCAGCAGCAGGCGAGACTAACGCATGGATATTTAGACCGACATCCCGCAATTTGGGAGCGCTTAATTCAGCCAGATGATAAAGAAACATTTTACGCATATTTTATCGGTACAAAAGAGAAACCCGAAGGTTACATCCTCTTCAGTCAACATTCAAAAGAAGATGGCGCAATTTTGCGAATCAAAGATTGGGTAATTCTCACAACTGCGGCTGCACAAACATTCTGGTCTTTTCTTGCCAGTCATCGCTCCCAAATTGAGCGCGTGCGATGGAGGAGTTCTGCAATTGATTATTTGACATTGCTGCTACCAGAGCAAACTGCCAAGCTTAGGCATACGATGCGTTGGATGCTGCGGGTAGTAGATGTAGTCAAGGCGCTGGAGATGCGGGGTTATCCATCGGGAATTGAAACTGAACTGCACTTAGATATTCAAGATAATTTGCTAGATGCAAACAATGGTAAATTCATTCTTTCTGTCGCCAATGGACGCGGTGAAGTTACAAAAGGTGGAAAGGGTGAGTTGCAGTTAGATGTCCGAGAACTAGCACCACTATATACAAGTTTGTTCGCTCCCTACCATTTGCAAATAGCCGGAAAACTGCATGGGACAGAAACCGCTATTTCAGCAGCTACGCAAATATTTGCAGGTAGTTCTCCTTGGATGGCTGATTTTTTTTAATGTGAGAGTTTTTGAGATTTGTGAGGATTTGCGATCGCTCTTGGAATCACTCTTTGTGTTTTTGAGATTTTTGAGTGCGATCGCCCTTTAAATGTGTAAGCAATACGTTTTTGAGATTTGTGAGCATTAGATGTAGGTTGGGTGGAGCGGAGCGCAACCCAACACATATCAGGATGTTGGGTTACGCAAAGCCTTCACCCAACCTACAATTTTTTTTGCTACATTTTTTTGCAACATTTGAGTAATGACACGCTGAAATAACAAATGCGATCGCCAAAGTAACAAATGCGATCGCCAAAATAACAAATGCGATCGCCAAAGTAACAAATGCGATCGCCAAAGTAACAAATGCGATCGCCAAAGTAACAAATGAGTTCGCCAAAGTAACAAATGCGTACGCCGAAATAGCAAATGCGTACGCCAAAGTAACAAATGCGATCGCCGAAATAGCAAATGCGTACGCCAAAGTAACAAATGCGATCGCCGAAATAGCAAATGAGTACGCCGAAATAGCAAATGCGTTCGCCGAAATAGCAAATGAGTACGCCGAAATAGCAAATGAGTACGCCGAAATAGCAAATGCGTTCGCCGAAATAACAAATGCGTTCGCCGAAATAACAAATGCGTTCGCCGAAATAACAAATATAGCGGTTCTCAATTGCGTGAAATACAGACCTAACCCCCACCCCCAGCCGCTTCCCTGGGTTCGCACAGCGTCTCGTTGGCGCAGCCTCTCGTAGAGAAGAGAGGGAAAAGGAGTAAGCCTCAAAGGAGAGAGGTCAAAATGTCTGGAAACATAATTAATTCTTTGCTCGTCCTTCCGCTAGATTAACAATTTCTGTTGTTGTCAACTCACACACAAATTAAACTGTCAGCGATTTACTTTTAATAAGTAATGATGATTTATCGTGCTTATCTAATCCCAAACCTCATCTAGTAAAAATAACTCAACGGGATTTATGACTTTTTCTCCGGAAGTTCAGCACAGTCATCAGAAAACAATCTAAGTAAACCTGATTAGTTACTCCTTACTTGCACACCCACATTCACAACATGAAATCACATCTACTGGCGATTGGTTTAAGCAGTTTGGTTCTAGTTGCAGGACAAGCTAAAGCCTCACAATTACAGTCTTGGTACTATGATTCTAGCCAAAATCAATTAGACCTAACTACCACTTCGGGAATAGAACCAAAAGCCTTTTTATTAGATAATCCTAATAGATTGGTGATTGACTTACCTGGAACTAATTTTAATTCTGATACTGTCAAACGAAGTTTTGGTAAGGCGGTAAAAGAAATTCGCCTCGGCAAACCAGACCCTCAAACCACTCGTTTTGTCGTCGAGTTAGCTCCTGGTTATGATGTTACTTCCCAAAATATATCAGTTAAAGGAGATTCCCGTTCTCATTGGAGTTTCAAATTCAATTCATTTAACCGTCAGAGTAATCCCATTGTTGGAGAAAATAGAGAAGATATTGCCATCAAATCCACAGATGCATCGACATTTGCCGGAGTTGTGAATCTTGGTCAAGAGATGGCTGGTATCACTTCTCAAATTCGTACTTTGTTAGCAAGTTATAAATCATTAAATCCAGGAATATTTTTCTTAGATTTAGATACAGGAAACTATATAGATATTAATGGCGAAAAAAGATTTGCTGCTGCCAGTACAATCAAATTTCCCTTATTAGTGGCTCTTTTTCAAGAAATAGACGCAGGTAGAATTAAGCTCACCGATAAATTAGTGATGCGGCGCGATTTAAAGGTTGGCGAATCTGGAATTATGCAATACAAACCCATCGGCACTAAATTTAGTGTCCTGGAAACTGCTACCTTGATGATGACAATCAGCGATAATACCGCCACTAATCTGGTTCTCGATCGCTTGGGTGGTGCCACAAAAGTTAGTCAACGTTTTCGTAGCTGGGGATTGCAAAATACAGCACTTCGGAATCTACTTCCAGACATCGGCGGCACAAATACAACTAGTTCCAAAGATTTAGTCAGATTGGCGGCGTTAGTTTCTAATAATCGTTTGTTATCCCCAAGTAGCCGCGATCGAGTTTTAGGCATTATGCGCCATGTGAAAACCAATAGTTTACTACCAGCTGGTATCGGCCAAGGAGCGACCATTGCCCACAAAACTGGTACATTGAGATTTATCATCGGTGATGCGGGTATTATTCAAATGCCCAACGGCAAAAGCTATTTAGCAGGTGTTTTGGTGCAAAGACCAAACTACGATCCTAAAGCTGGGGATTTTGTCCGTGAAGTTTCCAGAAGAGTCTATAATTACCTAGACAATACCAAAGTTAGTAATATACAACCAATACTTGGCGATGGCACTCGTTAGTCAAGCGATCGTAACTACTAGTCCACCACATCAATTTTGAAGAGTGCTGAGTATTGAGTAAGGTGAATAAGTTTGTAGTAAGGACTTTAGTCCTTGGCTTGAGGGCTAAAGCCCTCATATCATGTCCGCTTGATTGCTTATTAACCCCGAAGAACCCCACCCCCGCCAAAGCTACCGCTTTGTCTCCCCTCCCCGCTTGCGGGGAGGGGATTAAGGGGTGGGGTGCAATGACTGTGGTTAGCAAGCCCTAATTATGCGGACATGATATCACTACGAACTTCGCAATTGCACCAAATCGCAAAAATAGGGACGTACATTTGTACATCCCTACATATCTATCTGTATTCAGGTATTTCGTCGTGAAATGAGATTAACTCAGGAAATTTGGTGTACCACCATTACCACTCCTACCAACAGCAGGAATTTCCACTGTGTCATCTGTAGCTTTACCAGTGCCGTCATTGACAACGTAATTAGTGTTACCCACATGTCCATTAGGGATAAACAATTGTGGATGGTCAAAGGGCGCTTTATCAAACCGAACTCGGTCATCAGTCAGTCCTTTTAAAAAGGCGACCAATTCCTGTTTTTCTTCTGGTGACAGATTTAGCGGTGGAAGTACTCCAAAATCACCACCCCGATTGTAAAAATCAATCACTTGCTCTAGAGTCGCCTGACCTCCGTTGTGAAAGTAGGGAGCAGTGAGTTCGACATTGCGAAGTCCAGGTGCTTTGAAAGCTCCGTTTGCAAACACAGTTTCACTGGAATTCAACGGTGGACTAAGAGTTGGGGGATTTTCGCCAAGGAGATCCTTAAATTTACCCAACTGAGCCAATCGTGCTTCTGAAAGCGGATTACCTTGACCGTTACCCTGCAAACCGTCATGACCACCCAAACCGGGGTCGTCTGTGGGCGGTCTGACGCCGATATTGAAGAAACCATTGTCCTCAGGGGATCTTGGGCCGAACGGCGCACGTTTGATTCGTCCGTCTTTAGCCACGCTGCTTACTGAAGCCGTGGTTAATTCTAATCCAGCGTGGCAACCGGCGCACCCCTTACTGTTGAATAGTTCTTTCCCTAGTTTCTGCTGATCGGTGAGAGCGTTGGCGTCGCCTTCCAAGTAGCGATCGTAAGGCGTATCATAGGAAATGAGCGTAGACTCATACAACTGAACTGCCAGCCCAAAGAATAGCGAGAAGTTGTACTCTAGCAATGTATACTCATTAGTCTGCAAAGAGCGATCGGGCTTTTTGACAAAAGTCCGTCTACCTTCAGAGTCAACTTGGATGAGTCGATTAGACTTCCACCACTCCGGCTTGAAGGCATCTTGAATCATCTGAGTGTAGGTTCTATCTTTAAGTCCAGGTTTAGGCGATCTACTATCTTTACCTAAAACGCTGTCTTGTGGATGTACAAGCTGTTTACCTAGCGGTCTCAGAGGTAATAACTTTTTCGCAAGTTTTCGGGGAAGCTTTTTACCCTTACCAACGCTGAGGGATCTTTTGTCAATTCGCCCGAACTTATCACCAATTTCTTGAAAAGTGCGACCATCTGCGGACGATTCAAAGGAACTGAGTGGCGGCCCAACTGCTTGGGATGCCAAAGATGAATTCTTCAGGCTGACTTTCACAAATTCTAGACTATTTGGGTTTACTGCCTTGACAACAGCAGCGTTAGGATCTCTTAAACCGAAGGGATTTACCCCATTAAAGATGTTTTGTGCCCTTCCGTCCCAGAAGTTGCGGAAGTTGAATGCAGCATTAATCACGGTTGGCGTGTTACGCGGCTCGACGCGTCGCACATTGATACCTCCCACGTTAAACACCGGATCTGGCTCGGTTGTAACTTTGTCTTCTGCATTCCCAGGTGTGACATCCACAAACTTTGTATTGAAGATCCCCTGAGAAGAAGTAACATCGTTACGGTCAGAGACAATAGTCGTAGGATCGTTTGGGTTTGACAGCTTGTGGAAGGGAAAATCTTCTGGTTTGAGCTGATAGTTTGGTAGCCCGCCGACATTAAAAACTGAATCTGGATTCTCTGTACCGTCGGCGTTGACCCGCAAAAGCCCAGGAGCAATCTGATTTTTGGATCTATTGTCAGCTCCAGCATGGAAGTGACAACTAGCACAGGAGGTCTTTCCATCGCTCCCAACCTGCATATCCCAAAAAAGAGTCTTTCCTAATTTGATTGCAGCCGTTTTGTCTTTTACGAAGTCTCCAAGATTGTCAGGTTCTGGAACCGATACGCTCTTGAGCGAAACTGGAGGCGACCCCGTAACCTCTGCCGATACAGTATTTCCAGCTATTACTGCTGCCAGAATAATTACAGCAATTGTTATAGTCCTTGTAAATCTCGATCTCAAGTAGTTAGGCTTGCCATATCTGAATCTCCACTCTTGCCGCTTTATTTTTGTCACCAAAGATTTGAGCAAAAATCGACCTCTTGAGGTCAGCAATAAGTAACTAGATAAGGCAGTCGTAAAGATTACTAAGCTGATTATGGGTATAATCCCCATAGTTGTATTATAAAGTAACACCGAGATAAAGTATACATTTACGAGGAAGTTTTAAATTTAATATTCATGTAAAATGAACACGTAAATTACGAATTTTACGTGAATACAAAAAAAACTCTTTGGGCTACGAATAATAAATTGATTTGGATAAATTAGTTAATATATATTGAATTTGCATTAACTAAACTATTAATATATTTTATCGATAAGAGTTTGATAAAATGTTCAGATATTTAAATTAGATATAACTTACTTATCAGTCCTATTTTTTGGATATTTTAATGTTACTACATCAGAGTTCTGGTCGGTGGCGCTTAGGGCTAGCGTTATCGCTATTGACAGTGTTTTTGTGGGGAATTTTACCTATTGCTCTTGCAGTAACTCTACAAGTACTTGATGTCTATACCGTTATTTGGTTTCGTTTTTTAGTATCATTTATATTGCTTGCTGTCTATTTAGGGATACGCGGCAAATTACCCAAATTAGAACAACTGCGCTCTGCTTCTGGAAAATTATTAGCGATCGCGACAATATTTTTAGGGATTAATTACTTTTCGTTTACCCAAGGTTTAGCATTAACATCACCTGCTAACGCTGAAGTTCTCATTCAATTATCTAGCCTTTTATTAGGTTTTGGAGGGTTAGTAATTTTTAAAGAACGTTATCGCCTGTCCCAATGGATTGGCGTTAGTGTGATGATTTGTGGTTATCTTTTATTTTTTTGCGAACAACTAACGAATTTAATTACAGCACATGGCACATATATAATAGGCAGTGTTTTGATTGCGCTAGGAGCAACAGCTTGGGCTATTTATGCTTTGGCACAAAAGCAGTTATTACAATCTTTATCTTCCACCAGCATCATGCTGATTATTTATGGAGGCTGTGCTTTATTATTCACTCCTCTAGCCAAAGTTAAATCACTTTTTATACTTGATACTTTTCATTTAGGAATGTTGATTTTTTGTGCCTTGAATACCTTAATCGCTTACGGTGCTTTTTCTGAATCATTACAACATTGGGAAGCATCACGAGTAAGTGCAGTAATAGCTTTAGCTCCCATTGTGACATTAATAGCAGTCGCGGTTGTATCAGTTATTGCACCTGCTTGGATACCGCCAGAACACTTCACCCTCATAGCAATATTTGGAGCGGGTTTAGTAGTTACAGGTTCAGTAGCGATCGCCTTGGGAAAAGCTGATTAATCGCCATATTTTTCAGGATTTTTACTGGATTTTTCAGCTAGTGAATTTGTGCAATATTCAAAGCTACAACATAAATACTGAGGCAGACTATTTTTTATTTGTTATGATTTAATAGTGAAGGCAAACTACTGAAGTCAGTCGGATACTTTACCCATCTGCGTGACTTTGTAGGATTTGATTGTTGACTTTATAGCCGAAATATCCTTGAAAAAGAATTCAAAAATCAGAATTCAGGAGTCAGAATAAATTACTAGGGCATTGGGAATCACTACTTTTTTTGACTACTAAATCTAAGATTTAGTGGAAATTCTAAACCCATTTATACCTATTATTTTAAGCCAGCTACATTCGCAAGTCATACATAATTCATCGTGAATTATAACTCCTGACTCCTAAATTCTGTTTTGATAAAATTGAGGCTAATAACTTTAAAGAAACTAAGCAGGGCGCCCGAATAACTACCAAAGCCAACACCTGAGAAAACCAGACCACCGAAATAGTTGAGCGATGAATAGTTTGTTTGGTAATTGGGCCAGCACCCTCAGAAAAAATTCTTTATTGCTGGTTCTTTCAATGGTGCTGCCAACATTTGGAATTAGTAATTCTGTCTTGGCAGCAGAGCGGATTTATGCATCTTATTCAGCTTTGGAGCTTTCAATTTCAGTCACAACTTTAGAGAACTACGCCAAAACAGGTGTAATTAACGAAGACTTAGCAGCCTATCAGCGATATCTGCCTCTAGAACAGCTTCAAGAATTGCGGCGGATTTTGCTTAATCGTGTGAAAGTTAGTCCAGTAGTAGTTTCGCAACTTCTCTACACACCACAAGGAGAATTTTTACTGCATCGATTGACGCAAGTGATTATAAATAAATCTTCTCAACCAGAACCAGGATTTAGTGCTTTGCGTTCGGCGCTAATTTTAGCCTCTGGTGAATCGGGAGGCTTGACACTTTTAAATGTGTTACGTAAATATCCCACCAGCAGCATTCGCCTTGATGTCGCCGAGACTTTGGAAATAGCTACGGAATTGGAGAAACTTGTTAACCAAACCCATCAGGCGATCGCATCTGTTTCCCAAAAGTCTAAAATAGAAGCTGATGGCATTTCCCAACCCAATTTCTCGCAATTGCCCGATTTAAAGGTTCCGGGAAAATTTAAGTCGCAAAAATACATCCTGAAGTTTTTCGACTCAACCCGCAATCGGCTTTTATTGACTGATGTTTACATTCCCAATGTCCAGAAGACTGCACCGGTAATTGTCATTTCTCACGGCTTGGGTTTAGACAGCAGTAACTTTCAATATTTAGCCACTCATCTAGCTTCTTACGGATTTGCCGTCGTTGTTCCCAATCACCCTGGTAGTGATGCGAAACAATTGCGTTCTCTGCTAAAAGGACGCGCCATTGAAGTAGCAGAACCAAGTGAATTTCAAGACCGACCAATGGACATAACATACATACTGAATCAATTGCAAAAAGGTAATCAATCTGATTCACGGTTTAAAGGTCGCCTAAATCTGCAACAAGTCGGAGTATTTGGTCAATCTTTGGGAGGCTACACAGCCTTAGCCCTGGCAGGCGCTAAAATCAACTTTGAGCAGCTAAAACAAGACTGTCAACCAGCAGCACTACAAAATACCTGGAATATGTCTTTACTGCTCCAGTGTCGCGCTTTAGAATTGAGCATTAGTAAGTCTGGCAAAGATTATAACCTGCGGGATGAGAGAGTAAAAGCTGCGATCGCAGTTAATCCCATTACTAGTTCGATTTTCGGCAAAGCGGGCTTAAGTCAAATCAAAACTCCAGTAATGATTGTCAGCAGTAGTGATGATACAGTTGCACCAGCTTTATCCGAGCAAATTTTACCTTTCTCCTGGTTGGCAAATTCCCAAAAGTATCTCGTCATGCTTGTTGGTGGTACACACTTTTCCATCATTGGCAATGCAAACCCTGCAAATCAACAAGTAGCATTACCTGCCGATATGATTGGCGATGCTTCTCAAGCACGTCGTTACATGAATGTTTTGAGTTTACCTTTCTTCCAAACATACATTGCAGGCAAGCCGCAATACACACCGTACCTGAACGCCGCCTACACTCAAAGCATTTCTAGTAAGTCTCTTGGTTTGAGTCTCGTCAAGTCATTGAATACAACCGAATTAGCTCAATTATTGGATATAAAAGGAGCCAAACCCGTAAAAAAAAAGTTCCCAACACCATAGTCAGCTTCGGATTTTGGATGTTGGATATTGGTGTTGCATTGCTGCACGTGATGATTTTTATTTGATTTGTACAGACGTAATTAATTACGTCTGTAGAGTTTATTTACCTCTTTATAAAATTAGAGGCTCAATTCTTGCTTGCACTTCTTCAATTAACTCCTGTTCAACTTTCTCTACAAACAAAACTTTTCTAACTTTCCAGTCTAGTGATTTGATCTGATCGGCTAGCACCACCCCACTGGTTATCATTCCGTCAGGAAGCGGAACCTCAAAGTTAAGACCTTTTTTTTGATTAGTAATTGGAAAAATTAGAACTATAGAAGCCATTTGATTGTATTTTAATGGTGACATAACTAAAAAAGGACGATAGCCCATCTGCTCACGCCCTTGAGGTTTTAGTTCAGCATTAAGGGTTTCAGCAATATCTTCAAATGACATTCCTGATGTTCTCAGGGCTAATACACGTCGGATCGAATCAGCTGTAATTTGCTTTGTAGTTCCGCAGTCTAACTTGACAATATCACCTCTATCTGGAATGTATGGTTTAACTACCAAACTTCATTCCCTACAGCAGATCCAGTATCTATTTCAGAATGGAAATTATCTGGAGTCATACCTTCCAATAATTCATCAAGCGTATATCTTTTTCGCTGCTGCGGCGTGATCACAATACTATTGCCTGAAATGCTGAAAGTTATGTCTGTCCCCTCTTTGACATTAACTTGTTCAGCCAAAGCTTTCGGAAGTCGAATAGCTAGACTGTTTCCCCACTTCGTAACAACTGTAGTCATAACTACCTCAAAATGCTTTTTTAGAGAATTTCACACCCAAACATAAAACTTTCGGAGCTTGACGCACCTATTTCGGACTATTTTACGTATCTACTTTGAATATACCATAAACTGTAAGTGACTTACAAAAAAGCCACAAACAAGCATCTATAAGTACATTCCCAAGATGGTGTGGTAATTACTGGTATAAACTTAGGTTAGAATTTTATTTGATTATTGTATTCATCTAATATTCTAGTTGTAGTTGTAATAAATATTATGCTTGGAAAAGATTACTTTGCAAACAGATTAGGTGATATTTATGAATACTCTCGAATTCCATATAAATCTGGAAAATGCGTATCAAACGAAGAAAAAAATTATTTTTGGGAATTGTGTGTAGATGTTTCTGGGAATATAATTTTTGTATTGCATAGCAATACAATTACGGATTGTACATTCCAAATCTCTCAAATTCAATATATATCTGGTATGTGTGATGATGAAGTTTGGAAAATAATTTCAAAAGATATTGTAATTCAAAAAATAACAACTTTTTTCCAGGAAAATTCGGTATTGATCACCTACTTTTGCATCCCAAGTTCTATACTTTTGAAGTTAAAATGTAAAACGCCTATCATTTTTAGTTTAGTTAGAGGATATTTTAGTAATTTTAGTTTTTCCAATCGTAGTTTCGCTGCTAAAGCTGATAATAAAGAAATACAATTTAAAATGTTACAAACTAGTAAAAATATTATCGAACTTCTTGAGATAAAAAGAATTGATAATGCTTTGCTCTCAATTATAGAAGTTCCAGTGAAAGAAGGTGAGGATATAGATAACGTTAAAGCTGAAATTACATCAATAAGTTTTTTTGTAAGTCTACTTAGCGCCAATTTAAATTTTGTCCCTATAATTGAATATATTTCTGAAGATATAGTAAGTCAAATTTTAATAGAAAATACTAATAAACAATCTTTTCACACAAAAGGCATCATTGATAATATTCAAATTTCACAAGGTATCCCTAATGCTTTTAATGAAATTTATCAAAATTATAAAGCTTACCAAAATGAAATATGTATAGATATAATTATTATCTTTATAGCAGAAATAAATCAAACAAAACATATCAATTTGAAACTGGCTACAATGCTTATGGCTTACGAATATCCCTTGCTTAAATACTTGATGTCTAAAGGTTTAGCAAGGGATAAAATTGGAGATAATATTCAAAAAAAGTTAAATCAAGTAAATTCTTATCTACGATTTATTCCAAGTGAGATGACGAAAGATACTTTAAGAGAATCTATTCGTAATCCACTATTTCATCAAGGAGAGATCCCTGATTTTGATATTTACGATAAAATAGATATTTTTAATAAATACTACGATTTATTAATGAGAATTATACTAAAAGTTCTCGGTTATACAGGAAAATATGTATCTCTATTAACTCATGAACCTACAGATACTTAAAATACCGCTATTACTTCTCAAAATGTTTTTTTACAGCCAGTCTCTTAAGTAAAAGTTAGATATAGGCTACTTCAGATTTTCGGTGCGTTATGGAAGCCGTAATAAACCCTACACCATCTTCTAATTATTTGCACTTACCTTAGTTACTGTAAAAACCGTAACAAACACAGATGAGATGCGATCGCATTCATACTTCAGGACATATACTTTAAAGAAATATGACATTTAATTGCGTTATTGTAAAAGTCAGCTTTACATAAGTTCAGTTATGAGCCAGCCTGAATATACTACAGCCCAAGCTAATGCCCTGACTAACCACGATCGCAAACCGATTCATATACCTGGCTCGATTCAACCTCATGGCGTTCTCCTGGCACTCAGTACTCAGCTAGAGATACTGCAAGTTAGCAACAATACCCAAGTCTATTTGGGCAAAGAGCCAGAAGATTTGCTCGGAGAATCTTTGAGCTATTTACTTGACCCTCGGCAAGTGGAAATTGTCAAGCAGTGCTTGGTGAAAAAAATTGGCAGTGCTAATGCGTTTAAAGTATTAATTAGTACTTTAAATGGGGAAAGATACTTTGATGCTATTGCTCATCGTATAGAAGAAACTGTGATTCTGGAGTTAGAACCGACCAATTCAGAATCTGAGTTGAGTTTCTTGGGCTTTCATAGTTTGGCGGGTGAAGCGATCGCTAAAATGCAAAGCACATCCAATCTGGTAGAATTTTTGCATTCAGTAGCTGAAGAAGTCCAAAAAATCATCGGTTTCGATCGGGTGATGGTCTATCAATTTGACGAGTCAGAAGCGGGTTCTGTTGTTGCAGAAGTTAAACGGGAAGATTTATCACCTTATTTAGGACTCCACTATCCCGCTACAGACATTCCAGCGCAGGCTAGGGAGTTATACACGCGCTGCTTTCTCCGATTTCTCCCCGATTTAACTGCCGAACCGATCAAACTAGTTCCAACAGAAAATCCGACAACACATCAACATCTTGACTTAAGCTACTGTCTGCTACGGAGTTTTGATCGGTGTTGTACTGAATATCATCAAAATATGGGAGTGAAGGCTCTTTTGGTGATTTCACTTATTCAAGAGCAGAAGCTTTGGGGATTAATATCCTGTCACCATCAAACACCAAAGTATGTTTCTTACGAAGTCCTCAAGATGTGCGAATTTTTGGGACAGATTGTTTCTTCAGAGTTAGCGCACAAAATTAGTTACTCGGAATGGGATTATAAAGTAAAACTCAAATCGCTACAGTCTGAGTTTCTAGAATCTATTTCCCAAGCAGACAATTTTATCGATGCCCTAATCAAACCGGAAATTCGCTTGCTCGATCTTGTGAGTGCTTCAGGAGCGGCGGTTTGTCTGGATAATGAAATTACCCTTGTGGGAACAACACCGAATATTCATGAAGTTCAGGCACTCATTGAATGGGCAGATACCCAAGTTAGTGACAACCTGTTTTCTACCGATTCTCTGCCGAAGCTTAACTCAGAGGCGCTGATATTTAAAGATACTGCTAGTGGCTTGTTGCTACTGCGAATTTCTAAAATTCGGCGCTATTACATCCTATGGTTTCGCCCGGAAGTTATCCAAACGGTACACTGGGCAGGAAATCCCCAGGAATCCATGCAAGCACAGGCAGATGGTAGCTATACCCTGTCTCCCCGAAAATCCTTTGAACAATGGCAAGAAACTGTTAGATTAACTTCTCTACCTTGGAAACCTTGCGAACTTGACAGTGCGATCGCTTTGAGGAATGCGATCGTTGGTATTGTACTCTCGAAAGCGGATGAATTAGCTAAAATCAACTTGGAGTTAGAGCGCAGCAACCAAGAACTAGCATCCTTTGCCTACGCCGCTTCTCATGACCTCAAGGAACCTTTGCGGGGCATTTATAACTTCTCGACAGTGTTGCTAGAAGACTATGCCCAAGTATTAGATGATGATGGAATTGAGTGTTTGCAAACAGTAGTGGCCTTGTCTGTACGCATGGAAACTCTGATTAATGCTCTGCTGCGGTTATCGCAGTTAGGACAAGCACAACTGCGCTTGCAAGCAACTGACCTCAACAAATTGCTCAAGCAAGTAATTGACGTTTTTCGTGCTAGTCGTCAAGACTCTGGGCTTGTGGATATCCGCATTCCTCGGCCTTTACCAACAGTTTTGTGCGATCGAGTGCTGGTTAATGAAGTCTTCAGTAATCTGCTTGGTAATGCGTTCAAATACAACGATAAAGCGGAGCAATGGGTTGAGATTGGCTATTTAGATGAGGGACTGGCGACTAGGGACTGGCGACTAGGAAAGAGTTTTCTTAACCTAATCCCCATTGCCGCTAATCCCCAATCCCCAATCCCCAATCCCGAATCCCCAATCTTTTATATACGAGATAACGGTATTGGAATTCCACACCATCACCTAGAAACTATCTTTAGATTATTTAAGCGGCTCCACTCCCAGGAAAAATACGGTGGAGGAGCAGGTGCGGGACTAGCTATTGTTAAGAAGATTGTTGAGCTTCATAACGGTAAAATTTGGGTGAAATCTACTGTAGGCGTTGGCTCAATGTTCTATTTTACGCTGGAATAGTTTAAGATAGTGGCTAAATATGTATTTTTGTTAAGCTCTTTTAAGATCGCGAATGACAAAAAAACTTCATGAACCGCTGCTCGTTGTTGAGGACAGCAATGAAGATTTTCGGATGCTGCAACGTCTGATGCGACGTATGTCAGTCCAGAATCCTATACACCGTTGTACTAATGGGGATGAGGTTTTAGAGTTTCTCTATCAACTGGGGAACGATGCCTACGCTAAAGGCGAAGACCTACTTAACTCAAAAGTAGCATTACGACCCTCTGTAATCTTGCTCGATCTCAATTTGCCAGGTATTGATGGGCGTGACATTTTAGATCGGCTCAAGCAAGACAAGAGTTTCAAAGGAATTCCCATCGTTGTTTTTACCACATCATCTAACCCCAAGGATATTGAATTGTGCTACCAAAAGGGCGCAAATGGATATCTGGTAAAACCGATGGATGCTCTGGAACTAAAAAAGACGATCCAGGCATTTGTAGATTACTGGCTGGATGCCAATACGCCGCCTGTGTTGGATTAATTTGTTTATTATTTTGTTGATGAGGCAGTAGGGGAAAAACGATAATAAAGGAGACGGCTCAGAGGACACAGAGACATTTTCCTCTTTGAGTCACTGTGTCTGTTTGTCTCTGTTAGATTCCTTTTCCCCATTTTCCTATTTGGTGTTTCTTTAGGATTACTAAAGAATTTAGATTTTATTTACACTTATTTTATATTATTTTTAGAATTATGCAAGAAAACACAATCTGGATAAAAGGGATCTATATGGCTCCCTGATCCTCATAACCTTATGTTGGACACATGGACGCTACTTATCATCGATGATTGTGCGGCAGATCGGAAAATCTATCGTCGATATCTTTTGAAAGATCCGCACCAGTCCTACCAGATTTTGGAGGCAGACTGTGCAGAAGAAGGACTTGCTTTGTGCCGAAAAGTACGCTGCGATGTCATTTTGCTGGATTTTTGCCTACCTGATATGAGCGGGTTAGAACTTTTCGATCGCATCCAGCAGGAGATATTTAAGACTTCTGTCCCCGTGATTATGTTGACAGGGCGCGGTGATGAAGAAATCGCTGTGCAGGTAATGAAACGGGGTGCTTTGGATTACTTAGTCAAGCACAATCTTACACAGGATGTGCTGCAACTAGCAGTCCGCAACGCCATTAAGCAGTCTTGCTTGCAAGCCCAACTGCTCAAAACTCAGGAGAGACAACGCCTAATTGCCACGACTGCTTTACGAATTCGCCAGTCTCTTAATCTAGAGCAAATTTTGAATACGGCTGTAGCCGAAGTACAGCAACTTTTGAAGTGCGATCGCGTGATGGTTTATCAGTTTGCCCCAGATACAGATGGTAAAATAGTCGCCTCATCAGTTGAGTCATACCGCACTGTATTGTGCGATCGCGTTGTTGGGGATTGGGAAGAAGCAGGGGAGCAGGGAGCAGGGAGCAGGGAGCAGAGGGAAGAAAGAGGTAAATTAATTACTCATTCTCCCCCTTGCACCCTGCACCCTGCCCCTCTGCCTCTTGTGCCCAATCACCAATCACCAATCCCTTACATTTATGAGCTTGGCTTGTGTAATTGTGTCAGCCTAAAAGAGCAATTTAATACTAAGGCAAATCTGGTAGTTCCGATTAATCTGAGCAACAATGGGAACCCAACCCCCAAACTTTGGGGTTTATTGATTGCTCACCATAATTCCGGGGAGCGACACTGGCAAACTGATGATGCAGAAATGCTCAATGAAGTATCAGTGCAATTAGCGATCGCTATTCAACAGGCGGAATTGTTAGCCCAAACTCAAGCAGCCCTTGCCAAAGAAAAGCAACTCAATGTATTTAAATCCCAAATAATTACAACGGTTTCTCATGAGTATCGAACGCCGCTAACTTCAATTCTGGCTGCGGCATCAACTTTGGTAAAACATAGCCAGCAACTAGATGAGTCCAAACAAGAGCGGTTCTTGGGAATCATTGAACAGAAAGCCAGGTATATGTCCAAACTTGTGGATAATATGCTTCTGGTTAACCAACTTGAACTGGAAAAACCCAAGTTTCAACCAATCTCAGTCGATTTACTGCAATTTTTTTCTGACCTTTTAGAACAAGAGCGAGAAACAGTAGGCGATCGCTACGAATTGATTTTTAAAATTACTGGTAATCATCATGGATTTTGGGGCGATCGCGGGCTTTTGCAACAAATTTTTATTAACTTGATGTCCAATGCAATTAAGTATTCTCCAGATGGGGGTAGCGTAGAATTCCACCTGATTGGCAAAGAATCAGAAGCCATTTTTTACATTAAAGATGGGGGAATTGGTATCCCGATGGCAGATCAAGAAAATTTGTTTCAATCCTTCAGCCGTGGAAGTAACGTTGACACAATTCCTGGTACAGGCTTAGGGCTAGCGATCGCTAAAGCTTGTGTCGAGTTACATAGTGGCAATATTGCCTTGTCGAGTGAAGTGG
Source organism: Nostoc sp. 'Peltigera membranacea cyanobiont' 210A (assembly GCF_002246015.1). Classification (GTDB taxonomy): domain Bacteria; phylum Cyanobacteriota; class Cyanobacteriia; order Cyanobacteriales; family Nostocaceae; genus Nostoc. The sequence goes on along the minus strand of NZ_NOLJ01000003.1, from coordinate 673,373 downwards.
GGCAAGGAACTAAAGTTACAGTTAGCTTACCGAAGATATGCCCAACTGGTCAACTATCCCCTTCATCTACTTGACTATAGATGTTAAATGCTTCGAGATAAATAAGCTATATGAACTAATAATTAATCGTTTTCAAGGACTCAATCGTATTATTTGTACAAGTCCATCTCGGAATACAGTTAACCATAGAATAGATGAGTTTTATAATTTATTTAACGATGTTCATACAGTTAGATATTCATCTACATCATCGGAAGCAATTTATAAAGAAATTTTTTATTATTAGAAATAAGCGATTTGAAATGAGAAAAATACAAAGGTATGAAAGACAATTCACTGTAAAACTCTAAGAAAAGCTTTAATTAAAAATAGATTGGTTATGAATGCAATTCAATGTGACTTATTTTCTGGATTTGACTCTGCTATTGAGCCAAAGAATAGTGCAGAGAAAGAAGTCCTATCTATGCCAGATGCAGATGTGATTTTCTATCACAATTTTTTCAATCAGCAAGAGAGCGATGAGCTTTTTCAAATCTTGTTTAACGAAATCAAATGGCGACAAGACAAGATGAAGATTTATGGTAAGGAAGTAAACTTGCCAAGAAAAACTGCTTGGTATGGAGATAGAAGCAAATCATATACATTCTCAGGCATTCATCTTGATCCAGAACCTTGGACACCTACGTTGCTACAAGTAAAAGAGAAAGTTGACGAAATTGCAAAAGTTAAGTTTAACAGCGTTTTGCTCAACCTTTACCGAGATGGAAATGATGGAATTTCCTGGCACACTGATGCTGAACCCGAATTAGGTAACAATCCTGTAATTGGTTCTGTTAGTTTTGGTGGAACAAGAAGGTTTATGTTTAGGCATAAACACGATAAGAATTTGAAAGCAGAAATTGAGTTAATACATGGCAGCCTCCTTGTTATGGCACGAGCAACGCAGCATTTTTGGCAACATCAGATTCCAAAAACATCGAAGAAGGTTCAACCAAGAATTAATCTAACTTTCAGGGTAATTGATCGTTGAGGATATAGGATAGAGATATGCTTTTATTCCCCTTTCCTCGATAACAGGGTTGAAAGAGTGAGCATTTTATGAGCATGATTAACCAGTATGATTTTATATTTATTATTTATGATTAAATGCTGAAATTAAGATATTTGAGCATTAGATGAGCTATTTGAGACAGAAAAGAGTAAAAGTATTGCTATTGTGTTATTTCAAGGTTTTCTCAACTTAAACAAACCATTTGACTGGACTTCCCACGACTGCGTAGCGCGGGTGCGAAAATTGTTGCGCCTCAAACGTGTAGGACATGCGGGAACCTTAGATCCAGCAGCAACAGGCGTTTTACCGATCGCACTTGGTAAAGCCACAAGATTATTGCAATATCTGCCAGAAAATAAAGCTTATAAGGCTACGATTCGTCTGGGCGTGCAGACTACAACCGATGATTTAGAAGGTGAAATCATTAATTCTCAAGCTTGTGCTGGATTGAGTTTAGCAGAGGTGAAAACTGCACTGGCACAATTTGAAGGCAAGATTGAGCAAATCCCACCGAATTATAGTGCAATTCAAGTGGATGGGAAACGTCTCTACGACTTAGCCCGCCAAGGGAAAATGGTGGAAGTTCCAGTGCGAACAGTGGAAATTTTTCAGATAGAAATTTTGGACTGGAGAGAAGGAGATTTTCCCGAATTGGATGTGGCGATCGCCTGTGGATCTGGTACATATATTAGAGCGATCGCTCGTGACTTAGGTGCAATCTTAGAAACTGGTGGCACTCTTGCCGCTTTGATCCGTACCCAAAGCAGTGGTTTCGATTTAACAGATAGTCTCAGTTTCACCGACTTAGAAACTAAATTGCAAGGCGGGACATTTCAACCTCTTGCCCCTGATGCAGCCTTACAACATTTGTTGTCTGTGACTTTACCAGCAACATCTGCTCAAAAATGGTGTCAAGGTCAGCGAGTTTCTCTAAATTCTGATATTACTGGAATAGTGCGAGTTTATGAAGAAGAGACTCGCTTTTTAGGTGTTGGACAATTACAAGATGAAGTGTTAAGTCCTCAAATGGTTTTTGAACCGGTTTCTTAAAACTTACCTCATTTTTCGATCCCTGAGCAGTCACAAATACAGCAGATTTTAAGTTGGTAAGGTACACCAGCTAAATCTGTTACCCAGGTATAAAGTGTGTTTTACAGCAGAATTCTGCTGTAATATTCCCGCTCATATCATGTCCGCATAATTAGTTATGCTAACCACAGTCATTACACCCCACCCCCAACCCCTCCCCGCAAGCGGGGAGGGGAGACAAAGCGTAGCTTTGGCGGGGTGGGGTTCTTCGAGTTTAATAAGCAATCAAGCGGACATGATATCACTTGCTATTTTTCTTAATGGGATTGAGCGATCGCTCAAAGTGACTAAACGCTTGGGAAGAAAGCAGCGTCAGGAATAAATAAACTAAGGCGACAGTGGCGTAAATCTCAAATGAACGATAGTTGTCAGCTACAATCAGCTGTCCTTTGCGGAACAACTCTTCAAACCCGATGATAGCGACTAAGCTCGTGTCTTTGAGCAAGCTAATGAACTCATTGCCCAGAGGTGGCAACATCTGCCGGAGGGCTTGAGGAAAGATTACATAGCGCATCGTTTGCACCGAGCTTAAACCCAGTGATTGAGAGGCTTCTGCTTGCCCAGGCTCAATTGATTGAATGCCTGCCCGGACAACTTCAGCAATGTAGGCAGCACTATTGAGACTCAATGCAATTACCGCTGCTGCTAAACGATTTAAAGTGAAGGTGAAACCAAAAGTTTGGGCTAAAGCAGGCAACCCAAAGTAAATCATAAAAATCTGCACCAGCAACGGCGTTCCTCGGAAAAAGTCTACATACGCCCTAGCAATCCAGGGTAAAGGCGGAGTGGGCAAAAGGCGAAGAATTCCAATCAGTGTACCCCCGATCATACCCAGCAAGATTGAGATTGCTGTGAGTTCAAGTGTAACTAAAGCCCCACTTAACAAGGTGGGTAGGGACTTAAAGATAATGCTTAGTGAGGTAAATAGTTGGGATACGCCTGTTTCGGGAGCCTGGTTTTCGATGGGTGATTTTTCTGGTAGTTGTGGCGGTTGGATACCAAACCATTTTTGGTAGATTTTGGCGTAAATACCATTTTTCAGCACCGTTTCTAAACCTTGGTTAATCACTTGCAAGTTGGGCGATCCTTTAGGTGTAGGAATGCCATAAAATTCTTCTGTTAGCAGACTGCTGACCACTTTGAGTCCGTTAAGGTTGCCGCTTTTTATGCCATATAAGATCACAACCCGATCGTTAAGAACGGCATCGACATTACCATTGATTAATGCTTGAAGGGTTAAAGGTGAATCATTAAAAGTGCGAATTTCAGATCCAGGAATACTTTTAGCTTTCTGTGCGCCAGTTGTCCCAATTTGCACGCCAATGGTTTTGTTTTTAAGATTATCGAAATTGATAATGCTTTGATTATCTGTGCGGGTGACGATCGCTAGCCCTGATTTGAAGTAAGGACGCGAGAAAGAAATTGTCTTCGCCCGTTCGGCAGTAATTGTCATTGCCGCAACTGCGGCATCTACAGTTTGCGCTTGCAATGCTGGAATCATCCCAGCAAAAGGCATATTTTGATACTTAACTTTAAAGCCATCTGATTGGGCGATCGCATTCATCAAATCGATGTCAAAGCCTTGCAACTCACCACTGACAGATTGAAACTCGAAAGGCGGAAATGTAGGTTCTGTAGCAACCGTAAGTGTGTGACCACCAGTAGAACTATCTGTAATACAACCTGAAAGTAAAAGTAGACAGCTTAAGCTTAAACCAAAAACTAGCTGACGTAACCAAAGAACAACAGTTAATTTCGTCATATTCTTTAGATTTCTCCAAACATACCTAAGCTGAGATTATGACTGGTTTTCCAAAATCAAAAATCCAGTCAACCATAATTGCTGCAATATATAGTAAAATTTTGTATAACAATGGACACTTTGTTGCGGTAAATACTTCTGTGGATGGGTTGACAAATAATGCTTGCAACTTCAATAAATCCTCTTCAAAAGTATCATCCCATCCATATTGAAAATTCACTTAATAAATCAGATTAAAAATGGTTGTAAATACATTTGATCGTAACAGCGTGTTCGAGGAAGATTATCTTTACTTTTATGAAACGTTGTTGACACCAGAACGTACTCAACACGAAGTTGACCTCATTTGCCGATTGCTAGATTTCAAAGCAGGGATGAATATTTTAGACTTAGCTTGTGGTCATGGACGGATTGCTAATCAGCTAGCGGCTCGTGGCTATGATGTGACTGGACTTGATGCAACAGCTTTCTTCTTAGAAAAAGCAAAACAAGATGCGGCTAGCAAGGGTATTAAGGTAGAGTACCTTCAAGGCGATATGCGTTCTCTACCCTTTAGCAATCGCTTCAACTACATCATCAACTGCTTCACAGCCTTCGGTTATTTCGATGACGATGAAAATAGATCGGTCTTAACCGAAGCGTATCGCGCTCTAAAAGTAGGTGGCAAATTACTAATTGATATTTATAATTTTAGCCGCGTCTTGCAAGAATTTACGCCTGAGTTAGTTACTGAGCGTGAGGGTAATTATATGCTCGCACGCACGCGCTACGATGCGCTTACCAATCGTACCTATACCGAGCGGATTATCATTCGTGATGGACAAGTGCGGCGCGGTCAATATTTTGTTCGCAATTTTACCTTTCCTGAAATCCGCGATTGGCTCCTGCAAACAGGCTTCAGCGAAGTAGAGGGCTATGGTTATGATGGTGAATCGTTCGCGCTTGATAGCCGCCGAATGATTGTGGTAGCGAGCAAATAGACATCTTGCAAAAGTTACTTTTGCATAAGTGGGGTGCAGGTTAAAGGGTAAGGGAAAATTCCATACCTTTACCCTTTTCCCGTTCCCCTTTTCCCCACTTATGCAAGAAGTCTAATAAACCTGACTTTTCCCGAACTGAGGTTATTTATTCTCCCGAGTTCAAACCCCAAAATTACGAATTACCAATTGGGATGCGAGTCGTTAAACCAAATAACTTGTATTAGGTACGATCGCAAAGAAGGCGTACTCATACCAAGCAGTCCAGATGAAACTGCGAATCCATCGCTGACGCTTGTCGGGACTCAATTCATATTCAAAAGCCCCACGAGATACATCAATGGAAGATAGATGAGAGTTGCAACCGCAGCCATGCTGATAAGTAAAACCGTATTTAGAAGCAATACTTTGCACCTTCATTTGAATAGCAAATACCTTACCTGCATGGAGTATGGCATCCCAAGCACGTTTATGCTCAATATCGCGCTGGTCGAATCGCAAAGCACGTTCTTCAAAAACATGATCGCGGTAAATTGGTGCTAAATGCACGTGATAAAAGCTAGCAGGTAGTTCATAACCAAATTCATTGAACAAATCTATGCCGATGCGAGCCACTTTTATTTCATCAGCGTAATCGATTCCTTTGGACTCCACATCACGAAGAATTTCTGCAAAGTTCGGATAGCTGTGTTTGAGAAAGTCTTGTCCAAAAAACTCTAAGGTTTCCCATGCCAGTTGTGCAAATAACTGGGAAAATGATGGTATTAGGTGAGCTAGTTGGGGGCGATCGCTAAATAAGTCAACATCACCACGTTCTAATTTATACAAAAACAACTGCGCCATCTCAACATAGCTTTGGGGTTGGGAAAGTCCGACACTCGTGGTTCCTCTAGCAATGTCTTGCCATATAGAAGGTAGTTGAGAAACATGAACCGCATTTTCTCCAGCAATGACTGCAACAGGAGGACATTCGAGAAGTTGCATCGACAATCTCCTTTAAGACTTTAGTGTGTAATTTACCTTAAGCGATGTCTATCGACAAGCCGCTTTGCGTCTACGCTAAATCTATCTTCTGAACACAATAAAAAATGTTTGACAGACTGTCTTTTGACAACGAGCGCAATTTTATTCATAAATTTTTGGAGAATTAGGCATTAGCTTATGGGGCATTCTTTATTTTAGGATAATTCATAATTCAATTCCCTACTCAAAGAATTCTCTTCATCCACCTGCTATTTTCCTATATATTTTCTCACCCTTGATTAACTCTTCATAGTACTGCTCATAAGAGGTGAACCTGATAGATTCTTGTCTTCCTAAACCTAAGATACCAAAGGTGCAAAGGCTATTATAAAAAAGTTCGTGTACCCGCTTCTGAAGTCTCTGATTAAAATATATAAGAACATTACGACAAAGAATCACATTAAACTCATTAAAAGAACTGTCAGTTGCTAAATTATGCTGGGCAAAAACAACATTTTCTCTTAGGGACGATCGAAAAATAGCATTATCATAAGCTGCTGTATAATATTCGGAGAAAGATTTCTTGCCGCCTGCTTTCAGATAAAGGTGAGTATATTCCTGCATCAGTTTCAGCGAGAAAATCCCACTTTTGGCATTTTGTAATACCTTCTCATTCGTATCAGTGGCATATATGCGGCAACGATGATAAAGTCCTTCTTCTTGCAATAAAATTGCCATTGAATAGACTTCTTCACCAGTTGAACATCCAGCGTGCCAGATGCGAATAAATGGATAGGTTTGTAAGAAGGGAATAACCTGATTTCTGAAGGTATTATAAAAGCTGGGATCGCGAAACATTGATGTTACATTCACCGTCAGAGCAAGCAAAAATCTTTCTAAATAGGGACGATTGTGGAGTAAACGCTCTTGCAATGCAGAAATATTTGGTACACCTTCTAATTGCATGAAGCCCTGAATACGGCGCTTGAGTGATGAAAGAGCATAATTGCGAAAGTCATAACCATAGTACTGATACACACCCTCCAAGAGCAGGTGTATTTCTATATCCTCCAAGAGCGGTTTTGGCAGAGACATAATATTCATAATTCATCATTCATAGGTTTCAGTTTAACCAAGTGGCTTTTACTATTAAAACAGCGATCGCAATTATTGAAATTCCAGCTAGCCATCTTACCTGAGAGCGGAGATTTTTAATCTCTTGGCTCAGACTTTCTCTCTGTGGGATGGAATATGGTTCCAGTTGTACAACTTCAATAGCTACTTGTTCGGGTGTCTTTTGGGGATTTTTAAAAGATACTTGCGTGTGCAGCCAATTAGTAATCAGTTGGGGACAGTTCTTTTTAAACCAATTTAAAGCTAAGGTTTTAAAAACTGGTTTCGACATTCGGGCAATTAATTTCATCACCCTGTTTAAGGGTTTCAGGCGAAGCTTTTGATTAATCAAATTGACTGAACCAACATCATAAAGACAATCCAGAATTAATTTTACAGTGGCTTCTTCACTGTTAATCAAGTTTTGCAGTAAAAGCAGAACATCACGCATACGCTCTGCTTCCATATACTTTTCTGCCAAGTTTTCTGGAGGACTTACTGAAGGATTTACAGTTGGATTTAGGGTGTTTTGTCTTACTATCGTCATATTGGTAACATAGCAGCCATAATAATGTCAGTACACCTATCTATCGAGAGAAAGATTTTTTATCTAGAGAGAGAATCTAAAAGCCAAAATTTATTCGTGAGAGACATAACTAGATCGTGTCTGTAAAATAGCTATTTGTCTAGTATTTATAAATCTTTTATCTACTTTTGGGTAAATAGAATTTTTATTTAGATGCTAACACCTCAATTTGTAAAATCACCCGTTCTAATTCGTCAATTATTACAGTGGTTTCAGTCTTTTTAAAAGCCTCTACAAGCGCCCGATAATACCAAAGAGTACCTTCTTTACGCCCATGAAAACGCTCCCAAAGTGATTCGCCCAAAATGCGATAATCTTTGAGAATAGACTGGGCATTGTAAAGTTTATCCGCCGATGACACCAGCAGAACTGATGGGGAAGCAGTAGCAATATGAGCGATGTATGCCTCCTTGCGCTGTCGCCAAGGGGGTTTTGGAGTTGTATCAGCGTCAGTACAACCATCTACAATTGCCGTTACATTGTCACCAAAGCGACGACGAATTTCTTCTCGTGTTGCAGCGCCACCTTGATCTTCGATCGCATCGTGTAAAAGGGCTGCGATCGCTTCATCCTCATTTGCCCCGTATTCTAAAGCAATACTGGTGACACCTAATAAATGCGCAACATAAGGGATGCCTGAACCTTTACGAACTTGGTTAGCGTGTAGTTGGGTGGCGTAGGTAAGGGCCGCGGTAAAACGTTCTGAGAGCATTGTATAAAAAAAAATCAGCAGTCAGAAGAACTTAACCGAAATATTGGGTTTGTGTCAATTTTATAACAAATCGCTCCAAGTGCAGAGGTAATAAAGGATAAAAAGAGTACAGAGGGAAAATTGAAGTTTGAAATTAGATAGACAACATTTAAATCTATATTCCATCGCCAGATAGATAAAACTCTGCTGTTAGTTTATTAAATTTACTCAAGGATGTGCTTTAAACTAGGAGTTAATTTACATAATGCCAGACAATCCTGGATTAGGAGAGCAAGCGCTCAATAAAGCGGCAGAAATAGGATTATCTAGTCAATTAGATGAAGTAGAAAATTTAGATGTAGACATCAAGACAGACCCGCTGAAACTGGTTCAGGGAGAGGTGGATGAAGTCACCATTCAAGGTGAAGGTTTGGTAATGCAGAAAGACCTCCGTATGGAGGAATTGGAAATGCAAATGACTAATGTTGCCATTAATCCTCTAAGTGTGGCTTTTGGCAAAATTGAACTAACTAAACCGACTGAAGCTCATGCACAGGTTGTGTTAAGCGAAGCTGATATCAATCGTGCTTTTAATTCAGAATATGTGCGTTCACAACTGCAAAGTCAAAAAATACATATTAACGGGCAACTGAGGACTATTGAACCTCAAAATGTAGATTTTCGATTACCGGGTGATGGGAAAGTAGCACTAAATGCCAATATAAAATTAGTAGAAACTGGTGAAAATCAGCAAGTTGCTTTTTCGGCACTACCCAGGATTAGCAACAATGGTAAAAGTGTTGCTTTGGAAAATATCGAGTATAGCGAAAGCGAGGAAATATCGCCAGAGTTGACAAAAGCTTTGATCGATCAAACTAGCGAAATTTTGAATCTAAGTAACTTTGATTTAGATGGTATAAGTTTGCAAGTCAATCAACTAAAAGTAGAAGTAGGCAAACTAATCCTACAGGCTGAAGCTTATGTGGAAAAAATTCCTTCAGCTTAAAAATGTAACGTTCATAAATTCAGGATACTAATAATGGAAACTACAGAAACAACGCAAACAGGTTCAACACCTTTTCCAAATATTCCACCAGTTATTGAAAGTAACGACAGTGAGTATCGTGATACTGGTGTACCCAGTACAGTTGCGATCGCTGGACATCCCCTACACCCCTTGAGTGTGATCTTTCCCATAGCATTTTTAGCTGCTGCCTTGGGAAGTGACATTGGTTATTGGTTAACTGGCGATTTCTTTTGGGCTAGGGCTTCGCTATGGTTAATCGGACTTGGATTAGGTGGAGGCGTCCTTGCATCTGCGATCGGTCTGAGCGACTTTGTGAAAATTGAACGAGTCCGCAAGCGCACCGCCGGTTGGACGCATTTGATACTTAATGTTTCTATACTAGTTTTATCACTCGTTAACTTTCTCCTACGTTTAGGTGACGCTGAATCCCGAATAGTACCTTGGGGACTGTTAATCTCGCTTGTTGTCGGTACGCTAACCAGTGCTTCTGGTTGGTTCGGCGCTGAACTCTCCTATCGCCACAAAATTGGTGTAGTGGGTGGAGGTAGCAGAAGATATCCTTAAAGGATGTGTAAGGCAGTGTTTCGACTCCCTTCGACTACGCTCAGGGCAAGCCGCTCAACAATCAGACAGGAGGCAGAAAGCAAGTGGTCACTGAGCGTAGTCGTTGCCGCAGCCTCTTGTAGAGAAGTGAGGCAGAAGATAGGAAAACGCAGCACTTAACAAGATAGTTGCCTGAAGCTAGAAATCCAGTGACAGATTATTATTTACAGCTTCCGCTAAGAATATTTAGCAGTTATCGTTTGTATTTGATACAGTTTTTATACATCTTGTAGAATGGAGATAAGTCCGATCTAAGGTTTTGAAAAATCAAAAGTTGAGAGGATATTTCCTTTGCTCATTAAGGCTTTTGAACCCATATAACAATAAAAAATATAGCTTGTTTAATTAATAACTGTATACTTTATCTATGTGGTAAAAAGAATACATCCTGTTAAATACTAACTATTTATATACACAAGCTTACAAAAATTGCAATTATACAAAAGGGTGAAATTGTAATCTTGAATTTCATACTAAATTAAGTTTAAAAAAGTGCGCGATCGCTAATTTTCAGACTTTAAAGTGTTTTAATAAAGTTATTACCGAAAGTTTAGAGAAGCAAAAACATGAAAGGTTTCAGGAAATTATCCTCAATAGCAGTGTTGCTATTTGCCTTTGTGTCTCCGCCCTCATTAGCTGAAGCGAAAGATATTTCTCTAAGTAATACTCTGAATGAACAGAGCGTTGCACCAGATGCCAACATAGTTGGAAATAAAACTGGAGAGCTTTTGATTGCTCAACGGCGGTCAGGACGATACCAGAGAATCCGACGACGGCAGATAATCCGACGACGGCAGCCCTATGGACGATACCAGAGAATCCGAGGACGGCAGCCCTACGGACAACGGCAGATAATCCGACGACGGCAGGGCTTTGGACAACGCCAGATTATCCGACGACGCTATTAGAGATATGAGTGAAAATGACGTAGGCATAATCCCCTTCTTCTAACAGAGACCCTACGCGTAGCTTGCTTCTAGAAAGCGGTGTGGGAAGGCTTCAGCTACATGATTTTGCCTATAGTTTCTAGAGATGTCTATTGAGGGCTCGTGATACAAATAAGCCAATTGTTAATAGGAATCTGGTGAAAAAGAATGTAGAGACGTAGCACTGCTACATCTCTACAAGGGTTTTAGATAACACATATTTCATTTCACCAGATGTCTAATGGTTAGTAACCACTAACCATTAACTATAGTGGCTCACTCCAGCCTGGGATTAATCGCTGGTATCACCTTGAAATTGGCGATTTTCCAAGGTTGTATCATCAAGATTTGTTGCTGAGATGCAAATTCAGTACTGGCGGAACGCTCTAATAAATCTACTGGATTTTCTAGATTCAATCCTAAATCACTTTGCAAAGATAACTCGGCTGTTTCTCCGTGAGATTCATAACATCGCAGAATTAACTGCTGTGGATCGTCTTCAGATGGCTTCAAGGTCATCAAGATTAAATTTTCAGCTGATAAATTTAGGAAACTTACTCCTTCAATAGTGCTGTTAGTGGTAGCGGAGGGTTGAGCTAATGGCGAATTCAATATCACTTGCAACGGTATATTCAATTCATAGCCATGCCGTACTGTATGGGCTGATTCCCAACTACCTGCATGAGGATACAAGGTATATTTGAACTCATGAAAACCTCGGTCGGCCTCTGAGTCTGGCCAATTAGAACTGCGTAGCAGTGTTAGGCGGAGTTGATTTGGTTTGCTGTCATAACCGTATTTACAATCATTGAGCAAACTGACACCATAACGATTTGGGATTGCAGTATTTGTTTGTGTATCTTCTGCTGTTAAATCAGCCCAACGCAAAGCAGGAACTTCCCATTTTGCTTGCTCTGCGGGGGTTTGCGGTTTAGTTGGGCGGCGAATCGCGCCACAGGGAATTTCATAAGTAGCAAAGTCGGCTTCAATATTTAGAGGAAAAGCAGCTTTCACTAAGACATGATTTTCTTGCCAATTGACAGTTGTAGCAATGTTCAGCAGAGGTAAACCAGCTTGCAGAATATAGTCTTGGCAAAATTCCGATTCACCCAACTGACGCACCACGCGCACACGAGTTTGCACTGGGCCTTGTTCTAACCACTGAATAGATTGAAGATTTGTTGAGGGTAAGGGATGTTGAGCATAATTGGGGTCTATATTCCAAGCATCCCAATATTGCCCACTGTCTTTAAAAGCTTGCAGTTGATTCCCCGCCCCACTCAAAACTTCTCGCTGATAAGTTTTGTCAAAAACACTTGATAAATCTCCGGTGTCAGGATCTATAACAACTCGCAAGAATTCATTTTCTAAAATCCAGTCTGGGAGGAGTGGGGGAGATGAGGGAGAGACGCGATTAATCTCGTCTGTACTAGAGAGTGAAGGGGAAAGCCAAAATATGCGGTAGCCTACGGGTGGAATTTCGGTGGCAAGAAATAGTAGGGTTGATGCTTCAGATAATTGGGAGACAAGCTGGTTTCCAGAAGCATCGTAAATCTGCCATCCTTGGGTAGTTGTTGGTGGCGTGGGTAAGGCTACAGAGATTACCTCAGAACGTTGCCAATTGAGAGAATTGAAAACAAAAATAGGTAGACTATCGGGTTTTGGTGGTTCTGATAGGGTAATGTGAGATGCGATCGCTAAAAGTGATTCCTGTAATATTTTCGTTCCCACTTGTTCCACTTGCTGCCATTGGGGCAAGGCATCTGTGTAAACTTGGGTAATTGAAGAACCAGGTAAAATATCGTGAAACTGTTGAAATAAAACCAATTTCCAAGCTGCTTCAATTTCTGCTTTAGGATATGTCACACCACAGCTTACAGTTGCCAAGGTAGCAAATAGTTCAGCTTGATATAATAAATTTTCACAACGACGATTCCAGCGTTTTTGATCTCCGTGGGTAGTGTAGCAACCACGATGGAATTCTAAGTATAGTTCGTCATCCCAAGTAGGGAATGGGGAAGCAGGGGAAGCAGGGGAAGCAGGGGAAGCAGGGGAGGCAGGGGAAGAATTCTGACTCCTGAATTCTGACTCCTGAATTCTGACTCCTGAATTCTGCCTCCTGCTTTCTGCTTCCTGCCTCCTGCCTTCTTTACTGATTTGCTGTAAATACTTTTCAGCCGTCGTAAATTCTAAGTCTGGGAAGAAAGGCGACTTTTGCCAGCGTTGGGCGGTTTCTAACATATCACGGGTGGGGCCGCCGCCGTGGTCGCCGACACCGGGAAGCCAGAGGGATTCTGGTAAACCAGTTTGGGTTTGCCACTCAAGAGCATAAGTTGCCATTTTAACTGGGTCTATAGCTTCACCGATGGGTGCAGACATCAAACTAAAGACTTCACTGCCGTCAGGCGATCGCCACCAAAAAGCCCCATAATCAAATTTATTAGTATCATTCCATCGCAACTTCTGCGTCACAAAATACTCAATTCCAGCATTAGCGAAAAACTGCGGTAAAGTTGCACAGAAACCAAAAGAATCTGGAACCCATTCTACAGTTGAAAGCTTGCCAAATTTCTCCTGGATGTAGCGCTGACCATACAGTAGCTGACGGACTATTGATTCACCAGCAATTAGGTTGAGTTCTGGTTCCACCCACATTCCGCCGACAACTTCCCAACGTCCAGCGGCTACCTGTGCTTGAATTGCCCTAAACAAATCTGGGCGATGTTCTTCAATCCAAGCATAAAGTGCGGGACTTGAATGACAGAAAATTAACTCAGGAAAATCTGCTTGCAACTTCAGAACCGACTCAAAAGTATTTTGCGCCGCATTCCAAGTTTCACTTACAGGCCATAACCATGCTAAATCTAAGTGAGCATGACCCAACAAGAAAATTTTAGATTTGAGATTTTGGACTTCGACTTCGCTCAGTCGAACGATTTTGGATTGAATTAAATTTTGACGTAGGGACAAAAACGACTTTACCAACTCTCCCTTCTCTTCCTCCGTGTCCTCTGCGCCTCTGCGGTTCGTAACCTCCCTCACCATGGCCGCCAAAACATCCAACTTCTCCGGCGCAAATTTTTCTAAATAAAGTTGCACCACAGCTAACTCATCAGCCACAAAACCCGGATCGGGATTATTATCTACATAAGACTCATAAACTAGGAGCGATCGCACTAAAGCACCATCACAATGTCCCGGACTCACTAACCGCAAAGCCACAATAAACTCTTCCCCTGGCGTCACCCCCTGACTGAGAAGCACTCTCGGCGAACAATCAAATAAATCACCCTCCAGCACTAACTCGCCATTTACATAAATCTCAGCAGAATCCGCCCACCAAACCAGCGCCAGCCGCAAAGATAACCCCACTAAGGGATAACCGTGTAAATCTTGGGGAATCACCAATCTTTGCACTAGCCATAGCACTTTTTTCCCGCCCGTCCAAGCAATATGTTCTTTAGCATTCAACTGGGCAGGTTGCCAATGAGACAAATCAGCAGCTACAACATCAGTAATAACTAGGTCAGATTCCTGATACAGCCACGTAGACTGAAGATTAACTTGACAAAAAGAGCGCAGTTGCTCAATTGCTTGTGAGATAAATTTGGTCTGGGATTGAGAGACAGTCGGGGTCATATATTCGCTAATATGAGGTGTTGGTCGTTTTTATTGTTTGGCGCGAGTCTCACAACTTAACAAGACTTGAACTAAAAAATTACTACTATGTCTTCTGGTTCCTCTGGTCGTTATCAAAGCAGACTATTTAACTTTGTCCACCAGCAATCTCGGCGGGTGACACAACAGTGGGAACACACCTTCCGGCATTTGCAAGTCGCTACTAAGTGGGGTGTCGAGGTACTACTTTACCCAGTGTATCTACTGTTTCAGTCATCTGAATCATCTGGGAAAACGCTACATACTAAAGAACCACAAACTAGATTAAAGTTACAACCAAATGATACCGATTTCCAGCCCGAAACTCTACCCAATGCTGATAGTCCCATTCAAAATGTACTAGAAGCAGTCAATTATCTGTCATCAGATGAACCCGCCTCGACCTCTACGAAAGCATCTGAATATTTTAATCCCTTGGCTTTATTGGGAGTTTTTCGGCTGAAATCTGTTGAAAATAACTCTAATCTTACTCAATCATCAAATATTACAGATAATCAAGCTGTCAGTTTCAACACTTCACAATTAGACAATGCCCTTCAACAGCGTCTTCCAATAGTGCGAGGAATTGCCACAAATTTGATGAGTCGAAATTTAGTACTTGTTACTGCCGACAATGAAATTCTAGATATCTTAACACCGGAACAACAGGCAAAATTAGAAGACCGAATTATTAACGAAGTTGCTAATTACTGGCAGTATTGGCGTTTGATTGTCGCTAAAAAAGAGACACAGTTATTACCACAAATTGACCGATTATTAGCAAAACTCACTGACGTAAATCCAGCCCAAATTCCAGTTTTAGCCGAGGGTATACCAAAAGATTTACTTAATACAGATAAATTATTAGCATTTCTAGATATAGCCATTGCTAAATTGGAATCTAATGCTTTAGTCCCAGTGCAAGAACGTAGCCAGGAAATTGTCCAAGTTGCCCAAACTCAGTTAAACATATTTCTTTATGGCAAAGAGCAATTAGCTGCCAAAGGAGAAATTGCGCCCAAAGGTGATGGTTTAGAAACTCATTCACAGGATTTTCAGGCTTTGATTGAGGCGGCACTTAATTACTTTTTTGGTGTTGGTAATAGAAAAACACTTGAGACAACAACCAGTAATGAAAGATTGCCAGGTAAACTCTTCTCGTCACCCCTTAGAAAAGCCTTGTCTAAAAGCTCTCTGGGAGAGAAGCAGGATTTAGCAGACGATCCTTGGTTAACATGGAATGATTTATTTGGTGACACCGAAACCGTTGCTGAAAAGCCAGTTACAGTTTCTGGGAAGATAAATTCTGCTTTAGCCCCAAGTTTATCAATAAGGCATTTTCCACAAAAGAATTTGAGTGTAAAACAACCTAAAGTCGGATCTGGTTTGGTACAAAGAAAACAACCAAGTCGTAATCTTACCTCAAGTCAAAAAACATCTGGAAAAGTCGCCTCTGTAAAACAAATTCAAACCCGCATTTCCCAAACTAAAAGCGAGAGTCGTAAAGGGGAAATTTTACAACAGCAATTTCACCAAAGCAGTCAAGTTGAGGCACAGCCAGACTGGATAGAAACTACAGCAACTTCAACTGGCTATGAAAAGCACCCCTTAGAGCAACTTCTGGAATGGCTTGATTATGTTATGGTCTGGCTAGAAGAGAGATTTGTAAAGATTTTTCAGTCGTTGCGGCAGCTATGGCAGGGGAAATAATACTAATTCGTAATTCGTAATTCGTAATTCGTAATTCGTAATTCGTAATTAATACTTATCAGATTTAATTTTGGTTTCTATATCTGTAGTCTTATGTTGGAGAATTGGTATCATCTGGCAGATATTTTTTAAGAAGCTATTATACAGCATATTTCAGGTAAATTTAAGGTACAGTAGGGGCACAAAATGTTGTGCCCCTACTGTATTTACAATTTTTCAATTCAAGGATAATTTTGATTATCTATAATGTTATTGGTGGTTGTCTAAGTGAAAGTTATTGTTTACTGTAAATACTTCAATTTCAAAAATCCATTAGATAAACCGAAAATTGAGACGTTTGTGGTAAATTTACCTCAAATCCCGAAGCTAGGTGAAACAATTGTAGTCGAAAGAATTTCACCCCAAAAGCAGTTTGTAATTATCTTTGAATACATTGTGACAGCAGTGCAATTTAATGCATCTAGAGAATCGGCTGATTCAGCAGATGCTCAGGTAAACGCATTTTTAAACCACTGTTGGGAGGGAACATCAAATTTCAAAGTTACAAACTTTTTAGAATAATAATCTCTCACCACAATATATGATTGAGTAAATAACCTAACAGCTTTAATCCTGTTGGTTCAGGGTAATCAGTTGGCAAAAGAGCCAGCATCGCACTTTGCAATTTTTCTAAAGCGATGTCTACTTCCTGGCGATTTGGTCTGGTTGTTTGGGGAAAGTGTAACGGTTCGCCTACCCGAATTGTTAACTCTTTTCCCAAATAAAGGTCATGAGTTCCAATCAGCCCAACTGGAATAATCGGTACACCAGCCCGCAAGGCATAAATTACAGTCCCGCGCTTCAAAGGGAGATGCAATTGAGTCTCAGCAGTTCCTAGCCTTCCTTCGGGAAAGAGAATCATCCCATCTCCACGAGTCAAAATTGCCAGAATAATCCGGTCTATTTGTCGCAGTGTATGCATGTCTTCCCCTGTGGGTACTGTCTGTTTAATTACTGCGGCGAGGTCAACTAAATCTTGCCTTCCTGCTTTAGCCGCTTCTATGACAGCAATTTCTTCTTTCCACACCCGTTCCAAAGGAATCACGCCCCCTGCTAAATCCAGGATAAAGCGCTTCCACCACTTGTTATAGAGGGTACGGGCATCGCCCAGGATGTAATAGTAAGGTTGAGTGGGGAGTTCAGCTAGGAGGAGTAAGGGATCGATGTGGTGGAGATGGTTGACTGCTAGAATTGCAGCTTTCTGAGGTATCCTTTCAAGGTGTTCAACCCTTATTTTGAAAAAGGAATGGATGAGCGATCGCATCACAAAGCGACGTAACCCAGAGTTGGCTCTAGGTTCGGAATGCCCTTGACTAATAGCTTCCAGGCGATTGAGAGTTTTTTCGATAATCTGGCGAACAGCGCGATCGCTAGCCGCAGCTACACCCTCTTTTACTCGCTTGATTGCGGCAGCACTCAAGGGTGGCAAAGTTTCTGATTGTGTATTATCTTCCTGCTGATGGCTAGATTTTGAATTGGAAGTTACCCCATCAGCTAGGTCTTGCCGAACAGATTCCCTAGAAGAACTTTTGATAATACCCTCTTTGAATTCATAAAATAATCGTAATTCTTGAGGTCATATTATTAACCAACCCAGGGTTAGAAGTTGTGGAATTATTTTCAGGATATTTTAACTACATGAGGGTAACTCAATTAACTGTAATTACTCTATTAGATGTTGACTTTTTAGTAGCTTGTTGGGAAAATACGTAAAAAATTAACTCTATGATTGACCATAGCGATCGCCTAGCTTCTCGTAAAGAAGGCAGATTCCAAGGTGTTGGAGGAATTGAACTGTATTATCAAAGCTGGCATCCAGAGGGTAAAGTTCGGGCAATATTAGCCATTGTGCATGGACTCGGAGGGCATAGCGATCGCTACAGTAATGTGATTGAGCATTTGATACCCAAGCAATACGCTGTTTACGCCTTAGATTTGCGCGGTCATGGACGCTCACCAGGTCAGCAAGGCTATATCAACGCTTGGAGTGAGTTTCGTGAAGACCTGCAAGCCTTTTTACAGTTAATTCAGACTCAAAATCCTGGATGTCCAGTTTTTCTCTTGGGTCACAGTTTAGGCGCGGTGATTGTCTTAGATTACATTCTGCGCTATCCCCAACAAGCATCATTATTGCAGGGTGCGATCGCTCTTGCGCCAACCTTGGGGAAAGTTGGGGTTTCACCGATTCGGGTACTTTTAGGAAAAATGCTCTCACGGGTGTGGCCGCGTTTCACCCTGAATACAGGCATTGATATCAGTGCTGGTTCACGAGATCCGCAAGTTTTAGCTGCGATCGCTCAGGATACACTGCGACATACCCTTGCTACTGCCCGTCTAGCTACAGAATTCTTTGCAACAGTTGATTGGATTAATGCTAAAGCAGGTGATTGGCAATTACCATTGTTGATTCTCCACGGTGGTGCAGACCGAGTTGCTTTACCTGTGGGAAGCGACATCTTTTATCAACGGGTAAAGTATACAGATAAGCTGAGAATTGAGTATCCAGAAGCCTATCACGAAATTCAGCGTGACCTCAATTATCGAGAGGTAATGGCTGATTTGGAAGATTGGTTAGAGCGACACCTACCATCTGAGACAGCACAGTTAGGACGGGGAAGTGCTGAGTTAGAGTTTCCCAGTTTTTAGTATTCTGACTACAACTTTCTTTCTATCAACCGTCGAGTTAAATCTTCGATTACATCTATACTCAGTTGATATCCATTAAAAATCGTAAACAAAGGGCTAACAGCCTGATTAACGTACTGTGCTAACGCCGAGCGAGGTGTTTCAAGCGGTAGATTAATGAACGCCAAAACTTCATCTTGATATGCTGAACCTTGTAAATAAATAGAACGCTCTTGATTTGCCCAAGAACTAAGTCTACGTCCCCGCAAGCCAGTCCATTTAAATGCAAAAGCTAATTGCGTTTTTTCTGGCTCACAACCCATTGCCTTTGCAAACTCAATACCAACTGCTATAGCTTCAGCCGTTCTAATTACAGGTAGAGCAAAATCAAGAACTGTCATAGGGGGGGGGTGCGTAATTCTTGACTGACATATCATCTTCTAATGCTCGCCTCAGATAAAATTTACCCTTTGGATCGAACCGCATAAAGTCAATGTCCCTGCTCCAACCAGAATCCAGACTAACAATAAGTGCTTCCCAAGCTCCGTTATAAACATAAGGTTGGTCTTTGTCAACGAAACCTCGACTATCTAGCCACACAGGCCAACCAGTATATTTAGGATTATTAAAACTCAAGATATTAAAGAATTGCTCATTTGCAGAGTGTCGAGGTACTTCTCCAATAATTATTAATGCTACCTGCGAAGTACCATGCTCCGGTAAAGTAATACTACGTTCTTTAACTACGGTGTTAAATCTTTCTTCACTTTCTTGAAGATAACATCGCAGTATATCTTCAATTGATTCCTCTGGTTGTATTCCTTGTGCAATTGTGGAAGCCAATTCACGGAACAGAGAAGGCGTGACACTACCAAGATGGCGGCGTAAAAAACGACCAATATCTGCTTCACGATTCTCGAAGCATAAATTCATGATGCGTTCCCAGTCATTACAGCGAGGTTCTGAACTGCTAACAGTATTATTTGTATTCAGACTTCGCACATAAACACTATGAGCTTTAATTATATCCTTACTTTGTTCATCCTTTAAGCCAGCCTTTGCTGCTACAGGTGTTATAAATCCAGAAGGAATCTCTAATGCTGGATACTCTTGACCATCTGTTTTAAGATAGTGAATTTTTACTTCAAAAGATTGACTGCAAAATTTACTGGCAATAGACTGAATAACATCAGCATGAAAACTTTCTCTTGGATTTTGATGCGCTCCCTGAATATCAGGAGAACCATCATTGTTGAAACCAATCAAAAATATACCTCCATCATTATTTCTGAGGGCAATGCAAGCCTTGGCTATCTTCGCCATACCCTCTTTAGATTGAGGATCGATCCATCTTTTAATCTCTACAGATAAACTTTCAGATGGATTCAAAACTAAATTATTAAAGAAATCTTGATTATAGATACTTCCCATTTTTAGCTTTAATTTACTATCAAGCAAGGTACATTAGCACCAGAGTAACGCACCTTTATCTGTTTAAGTATTTTTGTACTATAAAATTTATTACGAAAGTCGATCTACAAAACGCAGTAGGATGTTAGTGTCTATGAGGTATACCACTGCTAAGGATGATCCTCATAAATACTTTCACGAGTCACAGCATAATCTGACAGCACAGGTATATTTGACCCAAAGTATGCTGCAAATTCATCAGCTAACTTATCTGCAACTACTTCAAACTCCTCATCGTTCAGTTGACCCTGTGTGTGTGAAGCTTCGCCATCAATTGAGCGCATTTTCCTTCTTGACTTTTGCGCTGTTGATCTTGAAAGATTAGCTCTTGAAGATATTCACTGGCTGAACTATAACCGCCTTTAGCTACTTGTTCTTCGACAAAGACTTTCATCGACTCAGGTAAGGAAATCTGAATGTTAGTCATAGCTTCTCCGCTTTGATATTATCCTTGGCTGCTGGCACAAAAAACTTCATAGGCTTTGGTTACGAATAACATGAGTTTCACTAGCACAAGCGTAACGCAATTACCAAGGCAATCTGCTCCCATCCCATGAGAAAAACTGTCCACTATCACCTTCTTGAAGCTGTTCGATGACAGCCAATAATTGGGTAACAGTACGTTCCACTGAAAATAATTTTTTTGCAGGTACATTTCCCTGGAAAGGACGAGAAAGGCGGGTATCAGTTGTACCAGGATGCAATGTTACTATTAATGCTTTTGGACAACTTCTTTTATACTCAATTGCCGCAGTTCGCATCAACATATTGAGTGCTGCTTTAGAAGCCCGATAGCCATACCATCCACCAAGTTGGTTATCGCCAATACTGCCCAATTTAGCAGAAATAGTGGCGAACACGCTGCGTTCTCCATGACGAAACAGAGGCAATAAATGTTTAGCCAGTAAGACAGCACCAATACTATTTATCTGAAAGTAGCGCAGCAAATTTTCTGAATTGATCTGTCTTAAGCTTTTTTCAGGTTGCAAAGTATCTTCATGTAACAGTCCTACACAGTTGACTACCAAATGCAGTTTGTCAACTTGAGTATGTATTTTTTGAACAGCTTCAATAATCTGTAACTCGTCAGTAATATCCATCTCCAAACAAATTAATCGCTCAGGACATTCGTCTGCAAGAGCTATTAACTCTGAGGCCGATTTCGGTTGACGAGAAGTTGCATAAATTTTAGCTATTCTGCGATCTTGTAGCAATTTTTTCACACAACCCAAACCAATACCTTGGCTGGCTCCCACAATCAAAGCATTGACAGGATTAATTTCATCGATAAAAGACATATCAATTTAGATAATTTGTGGAGGTATTTGATATTCATAGCAAGAGACGAAATAAGCACCAACTTGTCTCTGGCTGTGATGACGGAAACCAAAGCCTTCATATACTACTCTCAGGCGCGGAGGCGAATCATCGCAATCTAGACGATAACGTTTACTAAGTGTTTATGCGTGTTCAACAGCCCAAGCCAGCAGTGTCGAACTGCAAAGCGATGTACAAATGCTGACTCTTGCTGAGAGATGTCGGGCCAGAAAAGTAAATGCTCTAGTTCTTAGAGCAAAGCGCCACCACAACTAGAACCACACCCAGCGGTACAACCATAGCAATAAGTAGCAGTTTGTACCTCACTAATCAGGTCTAAATTGCCAGCTTTTAACAATTTACCAACTGTCAAAGTTTCACCATTGCGACTTTTTGCAGGCAAATTCATCATTTGGTTAAAGTCACAATCATATACATTGCCCAGATAGTCAATTGAAAGTTCATCGCGACACATTAAATGTTCAACTGTGCTGGGATTAAAATGCGACTCTAAAAACTGCAAATAGCTAGCGTATAGTTTTCTCCGTTCTAAATGCATTTTGGTTCTACCAACTGGTAGATTGGTAAAGGTGAAGAGGTTATTAAACACAATATTAAAATGTTCTTGTAAGAACATTTTGTAATCTCGTTCTAGATTACTCTGTTCGGGAGCTAAAGAAAATTTTTCATTGGTAGGCAACTGAGGATTAAAAACCAAGTCCAAAATTAAGTTTTGGTCTTTACCATAGCCGAGTTGGTTAAGCCACTGCAAAGCTTTGACTGAACTATCAAAAACACCAGTACCGCGCATTTTATCAACATTATCTGCTAGGTAACAGGGTAGAGAAGCTACAACTCTTACTTGGTGTTTAGCAAAGTATTCTGGTAAATCACCAAATCCATCTTCAAAATAAATAGTCAAATTAGACCGGACAATTACTTGTTTACCAGTTGCTTTTGCTGCTTCTACCAGTGGTTTAAATCCATAATTCATTTCGGGTGCGCCACCAGTCAAATCCACAATTTTAATTTCGGGAAATTTATGGATTAGTGAAATCAATTGTTCGCAAATTTCGGGAGAAAGTTCTTCTGTACGTTTTGGCCCGGCTTCGACATGACAGTGTGTACAAGCAAGATTACAAAGCTTACCTAGATTAACTTGTAAAACAGTGATTCCTTTTTTTGTCAAAGGTGAACTGAGTTTGTTTTTAAAGGCTGTTACTGCTGTATCTAGTAGAATTTTTGGTTGAGTTTGCATTAGTTACTACTCCTGAAAAATTACACAAATATATTTATTTTTTCTAACCTTGCAATAATCTGTAGGTTATTGCACTAATAATTGCAGCAGTTGGTAAAGTTAAAATCCACGATAGTAGAATCTGATAAAAAACACGAGAATTAGATTTAGATTTTTTGCTAATTAATCCTACACCAAAAATAGAACCAACTGAAGCGTAAGTGGTAGAAACTGGAAGCCCAAACTTACTAGCTGCAATGACCAGAATACCAGTTACTATATTTGCTGATAAGCCTTGAGTATGATTCATTGAGGTAATCTTTTCACTCATGGTTATTGCAACTTTTTGGGAGTTGAGTAAACCGCCAAGTGCCATTGCGATCGCTATCGTGATCATTCCTCCCTGAATCGAGAAATACTCAATAATTAGGATGAGTGAAACAATCTTAGGAGTATCATTTAATCCTCTAGTAAAACTGACAATTCCAGCGCTGAAAAAATGGCAACCATCAATCATTTTTTGGTTGACTGGTAGATGCCATTTTGAATTAATATAGCCAGATAAGCTGTAAATTCCTGCTCCCAAGGGAATAGCAATGATTGGACTAAGTAATAAAGGCAAAATAAAGGAAGTTCCTAAAGCTGCAAAATTAACTTGTAGTCCGATCGCAACTAATCCAGCGCCAACCAGCGCACCTGTTAAACTGTGAGTTGTGGAAATGGGAAACCCCATGAGGGTGGCAATGAGTACAGTCAATCCAGTCGCGATCGCGACTGCAAGATGAAACTCTGGGGCATTAGCGATCGCATCAGGTAATAGTCCTTTTCCAGAGAAGTTTTTAATTAATGCTCCTGCTAAAAAAGTCGCAGTTATTGCACCAGCAAAAGTTGTAAAAGTTGCCCACAAAATTGCTGTTTGATAACTGCTAGTTCGGCTACCAAACAGCGTCGCTACACCTTTAAAATTATCATTTGCTCCATTTGAATATGCTAAAAAAAGCGTAGCTAAAAACAGACTAATTAACAACATCTTGGAGTTTATAAAGAAGAAAAAAGTCAGAATTCAGAATCCAGAATGTAATTAGTGAAATATTCAAATTGTGCATTCATTACCCAGCGATGCACTGAGCTTGTCGTACCCCTCCGGGGAAGCAAGCTACGCGGAGCGTCTCGTAGAGAAGTGTCGCACAGGAACCATTCTAAATTCTGACTCCTGACACCTGAATTCCTTCTGAATAAATTAACAGCAGCCACCACCGCTATAGTGCCAGGTTGAATCGGTAACAATTATTTCTGCTGGCTTGCTAGCAGCAAGTTTAGCAGCAGTTTTATCACACACCGCAGCCGGAATACCTAGCTGAAGTAAATGACCTGCCAAATCGTCAAAGAAGGGTTCAGTACCAGCATAAATTGCTGTTTTTCCAGTGAAAATGCAAGCACCATCCTCTGGAATTGCAACTTTAAATGAGACAGAATCCAGACTTTCTAAAAGTAGGTTTTCTTCTAAACTATAAGTCTGGGAATCTAGTAGGCGATAGGGACGACGGGCACGAATTTCAACTTGACCAAAACCAGCATTTATAATTCTTTCAGTATACTCTTGATATGTGAGTGCGCCTGATAAACACATGGCTCTGAGTCGCTCATCTTGTTGAAGATGTGCTGGAATGGGACGAGTAGCAATTGGATCGCTCATCTGCAAGCGTCCACCTGGTTTTAACACCCGATATGCTTCTTTTAAAGCACGAGTTAAATCTTCTGGTTCAAAGATGTTGAAAAGGCAATTTTGTGCCACGATATCGACGCTAGCATCAGCAACAGGTAAATTAAAAGCATCACCTTCGCGGATTTCGACAAAGCTGGTGTTAAACCAGGGGTTTTCTTGAGCAGCAATTTCCAAATTACGTGCAGCTGCTTCTTGCATGGCCCCAACTGGTTCAACGGCAATTACAGCACTTGCATAACGGGAAAAATAAGCGAATTGCAACGCTTCTAAGCCGCCACCAACGCCAACGTACAGCACTGTAGGTTGGTTTCCTAGTTCGGTGGGGTGAACAGTGGTGCCACAACCATAATTCATTTCCTGCATTGGCAAAGGAATTTTCAATCCTGGTAGTTGCAGGGGCGTACTTTGTACACAACAAAGTCCAACTTGCGGGGTTTGGGCAACTTCGCGGTAGAACTGCGCTGCTGTTTCTAGATAGGTCATGCCACTTTGAGTTTTGGATTTTGGATGATGATAGCTTTGTGCATCCTAATATAATTAACTCTAAGTTGGATGAGTTGTTGTAGAGATTGCCAAAAACGCCAAAGTTTGCTATGGTGAAGCCTTTTGCTTTTGGGCAATAGGCACTGAGGGAATAAGGAAGAATTATTGAAAAGTCTTTTGCTTGCCTCCCCCCAATCCNCCCCAATCCCCAATCCCCAATCCCCAATTCAATCATGCAATGTGTAGCCAACACCGATCACAGTTTGAATGAGGCACTTTTCGTTATTGGCTTCAAGTTTCAGGCGCAGGTAGTTAATGTAAGGTTCAATGATGTTGGCATCGCCCATGAAGTCATAACCCCAGACTTCCTCTAAAATGCGATCGCAGCTAATTATCTGTCGCGGATGGGCCAGTAAATATTCTAGTAAATCAAATTCCTTCGCAGTTAACTCAATTAACCGCCGATCTCGGTACACTTCCCGCGTGCAACGATTTAAACTTAGGTCTTCAAATTCTAAAACATCTGCGTACTCTGCTTGGTTGCTTCTTCGTAGGTGAGCGCTGACTCTGGCTAATAATTCATCAACGCTGAAGGGTTTAACGAGGTAATCATCAGCACCAGCGTCTAAACCTGCAATGCGATCGCTCACTTCATCTTTGACGGTTAATAAGATTATCGGCACTTTCTCGGCTATACTCCGCAAGCGGCTGCAAATTTCCAAACCCGATAACCCAGGCAACATCCAGTCTAAAATTACTAAATCCAGATGCAACTCCCTGGCTGCGGTGAGTGCAGTTAATCCATCGTAGGCAATACTGACTTGATAGCCTTCATAATTCAATTCCAATTCGATAAATCGTGCCAGTTTGACCTCATCTTCAATCAGTAAGATGTGCGTCATGATGATCTTAATAATTTCAGCAGGATACGGGAAGCAACAATAGTGCCAGCTACTTAATAGCCAAACATCTAATTAGGTGTACGTTAGCTTAGTATAAACCTGAGTAAGTAACAACCGTAAATCTGCAATTAGCGATCGCTGCTCGATCAAACAACAATCCAACTGGCTATCAGCAATAAGCTGTGATATCTTCACCACATTCATCGGCAAGATAACAGAGCGCTCTAAAACGCAAACCAACCACTTCCTCGTATAGAGGATTTAATTTACACATAGGTGGAATATGAAATAGCTTCCGGCCAAGCAGTGTGATGTCTCGCTCAAAGGGACATTGAGCAGGAATAGCTTTGCATAGGAAATGAGCCAATTTGGAGTTATGAATTTCTATCGTTTCCAGCCACTCGCGGACTGGGTGTAGTAGATCGTTGTGTAAGTGAACTTGCATAAAGCTTGTCATAATTTTTCACCTTGATAATTTCAAACTAGATTAAGTTTTTTGTATTTGAACCTCTATAAATAAATACAGTTCGGTTTTGTAGTTTTATGCACTTATTACTTTTTCTTTGGTTCTCTACAGAGATAGAAGGAGTAATGTTAACTACACATTCAAGTACTACAGTTCCCGATAATTTGTCCTGACTTTTCAGTTCATATTGAAAAACCCATCCAAAACCTAACCCCCTAACCTTTACCTAGTAGGAAAGCTCGATTTTCAAGGTAAAAATGTAGACGGGACAGGCTTTTCAGCAAATTGGCACTATTTGACAAACATTTTGGCTCAATCCCTTAACGATGCAAAATTTTTCAGGTTACTGGCAGTACTTTATGTTTCTATTTAGTCTACGTATTTGTTGATAAATTTAATATCAAGCTAACATAAGTAAAGATTTTTAAGTGCAATTACTGATGTGAGTTATCACATTAACATAATTTATGCAAGCGAAAATATCGTAAAGCTGCGAAAACTAATGACTGATAACTTTTTCAATAACAAAAAGCTACTTTTTGATCTATGGGCATCAAGTTACGATTGGTTCTTTCCTTCAGTGTTTTATCGAGCCGTTCACCAACGGTTGCTGGAGTACGTCGATTTACCAGAGCCAGCAAATGTACTTGATATAGGTTGTGGTACTGGACGCTTACTTGAGCGCCTTGCTACTCAGTTTCCCGATTTGCGAGCTACCGGATTGGATTTATCTGCTAATATGTTGCGGGTAGCAAGACAGAGCAACCGCCACCGTCCACGCTTAATTTATATTGAGGGCAAAGCTGAGTCTCTTCCCTTTGCTGATGGCCAATTTGATGCCGTTTTCAGCACTATCAGCTTCTTGCACTATTTGGAACCAAAACAGGTGGTTAGTGAGATAGCACGGGTACTTTCTCCCGGTGGACGCTTTTATTTGGTTGACATTACTTCTCAAAAAGAGACAGAACCTCAATTATTGCCAGTCTCTCCCCGTGGAATTAGACTCTACAGCCCTAATCAACGTCAACTTCTTGGCTCCTCTGCTGGGCTATTGTGTTTAAATCATCATTATTTACTAGGGCCTGTCTTACTGACAATTTTTGCTAAACCTCTAAGTTGAAATAGGAAATGGGGAGAGTAAAGGGCTGGAAACATCTTGTATCAAGCCTTGTTGTGGATATCCTAAATTACAAATTACGAATTAGTCTGACCTCGATATTCCATAAATACCACAGGAACTTTGAGCAGCCTTTTAGCTAACTGTGAGAATCTAAATTTATCCTTGAGCGTAGATAAGCCTATTGTCTTGGGAAATTGTGGCAAGTCTTCAAAAGATATTGGTACAAAGTCAAAGCGACTGTAAAACTGCACCAGCCGTTTACCTAAGCATTCCAGATAAAGTGGTTGCGTTGCTCTATTAATCAAATGCTGCGTTAGCAAACTACCCAAACCGCGACCTCTCCAAGCTGATGCAACGACCAAGCTACCAAGTTCTTGTGCCCCTGAAAAATTACGCAGCTGTCCACAAGCTATCAGATTTTGATTGTATTCAATTACCCAAAATTGCTGCCAATTTAATTGGGTTGGGTCGAGTTTCGCTGAAAATACCAGCAATCGAATCGACCACTGATCCCCAGAGGTTGCCTTGCGAAGGACACATCCAGATGGTAACGATAGATTGTTCTGGTTCATTAATTAGACTTTGATAGTTTGTATCACAATCATCACACCATATTATTTGCCTAGCCAGACTCAGATCGCTTGCTATTTCCTGGCAACTATCAATAAAGCAATTTTAAAAGCATCTCGGAGATAAAACCCCTTCTAGGTTCTCCATTAACGATAGCAAGGGTTCTAAGGTTAACAACTTCTATATTTATGGATTTTTGTCAGCAGAGATGAGTACTACAAAACAATACTTATGATAGAGGGAGGAATCAACCATAACTATATTCTAGATAGATGCACTCATACTCCTAATTTTTTAAGATGATCCCAAGGATAAATAATTAGGAATGTAATCATGGCTGAACAACAAAAATCTAATAATGAACAACCTGCGTCTACCGCTTCTCCTGACGGCGAAACCCCTATCAACGAAAGTATCCGCAAAACTGGTAATGCGGAAAAGAGTGATGCTAAATCCACTGCTACTCCAGAAGCACCAGAAAACGATGGTGTAGTAGGTAGCCCCAATCAAGGAACTGAGTCACGTTAATTAATTTGAACTTTCCCAAGTTTTAATCAGATGGTGGGGTCTTTTGTTGTAACCCTAATACAGTAAATTTAGAGTGGAGATGTGGTGTTACACTACATCTTCACTTGTTTTTTGTGTCAAAAATTGCATTGTCTCTACGTTGGTGCGTTAGCGTAGCTTACCGCAGCTATGTTTATTTTTGTGTGGGTACTTGCGGTCAGAAATTTTTTCTCGTTGACTGTGATACTGTCCTCAGTCTAGCTCTTAGTAATTTACATATAGCGATCGCTCAGGATAATGGTCTCAATATCTTGAGCGAATTTCTGAGGTTTTCGGCCGTCTTCATACTCGTCGAGAACAGTATGGTGGTCGCATTGAGGCTGAGTCAGAACTGGGACGGGCGTAGGAACACTATTTTATTTTACTCTCAACGCAAATTAAGGTATCTTTAAATATATATTTAATAACCGCCTAGTAACCTTCTAATAAACGCATGATTTCTATCCCTATCTAAAAAATAGGAAATCAGGTGATTATCTAACAAATTGATATAACCCTGTACTATGGAAAAGCTCACAATTCACATTCTATTAGTAGAAGATAGTGCAAGTGATGCTCATTTGCTACACCGGATATTTAGAAATACAGATCAAGAACAATGGCAGATGTTACATGTTGAACGGTTATCTGAGGCAATAGAAGCTAGCAGGGAAAACTCTGCGTCCACCCTTGATAATTCTCAGATAGGGGGTAGAAAGCAACGCAGATTCGACCTAGTTTTGTTAGACCTCAGCCTTGCAGACTCTATTGGACTGGACACATTAAAAGAATTTAGGGCAGCAGTACCTGATATCCCAGTTGTGGTATTAACAGGTATTGATGATGAAGATTTAGCACTACAAGCATTGGCAGAAGGAGCGCAAGACTATCTAGTTAAAGATAAAATAACTATACAACGGTTAGTGCGTGCCATTCGCTATGCCATTGAAAGAAGCGAAATTCTCAACCAACTACGCGAAAGTGAAGAATGCACCCGTCAAGCGCTGGCAAAAGAACAGGAACTCAACGAGTTAAAGTCAAACTTTGTAGCAATGGTTTCTCACGAGTTCCGCACCCCTATGACTACGATTCGGACGGCTGTAGATATCCTTGAATACAACAGCAATAAACTAACTGATGCCCGGAGAACTAAATATTTCGAGCGAATACAAAATGCTATCAACCAGATGCTTAATCTCTTAGATGAGATATTATTCTTGAGTAAAACGGAAGCAGCTAAACTCGAATACAAACCTACACTTTTAAATTTAGAAAATTTCTGTAGCGAACTCACAGATATTCTTCAACTAAATGCAGGTAGTAAGCACAGCATTATTTTTACTTTTCAAGGTGAATCGATCCAAGCCCAAATAGATGAAGACCTACTAAATTGTATCTTAACCAACTTGATTTCCAATGCCATCAAATATTCCCCTGAGAATGACACTATTTGGTTTGATTTGATTTGCAAAAATCGCCTCGCCATTTTCCAGATCAAAGATCGGGGGATGGGAATTCCTCTCAAAGACCAAACTCATCTATTTCAAACCTTCTATCGCGCCAGCAATGTGGGTGTAATTCAAGGAACAGGACTAGGACTCACTATAGTTAAAAAATGTGTGGAGTTGCATGGAGGTCATATTCAATTAGAAAGTGAGCAGGGTGTTGGTACAACAGTAATTGTTACTCTGCCACTACAATGATTAGGTATTGGGCAAAACAGTTACGTTAGCGGATAGCTAAGGTTTAGCCCGTTCCGAGTTCTGAGTAAATAAATGAGATTCTCCACTCAGCACTCCTGAAGGTTATTCTCGCTTGCTTATTTTGGTGCTTGGGGATTTGGCGTTGGGCAAGTTTTATTAGCAAAATCACACTGATAAATATAGGGTTCTTGCCAACTCAGGGGAATTTCTAACAAGTCTCGCGTTCCTGTCATACCTTGTCCAATAAATAGCAACAAAGCAATGCAATTTAAAATCGTATGGACAAGACGCCAGCGATTGGACTTATCTTGATAAATATCTTGAACAATTGCTAATGAAAAAATCATCAGCAGTGCTGCGGTAATGCCAATATAATAATGTGACCAATACCACTCATTGGTGCGGCGATAGACTCCATCTTGACAGCCTAGAATTACTAAACCTGCACCAGTTAAAGTTGCAAAAACTGCCCGCCACACCCGCTGTTTTGCCCGATAAAGAAATACTAATGAGGCGATGGTGGCAGCAAATATTAGCAGTATAAAAATAACTTGAAAAGGTGTTTGATTCCATAATTGATTTTTGATAATATTTTTGCCAATAGGATAGCTTAATCCGATTAAAGTTAATCCCACAACTGCACTTGTGAGCCTTTCACCTAACTGCTTATGTTCTGCACCCACCACTGGAGGAATTTTACTCTTACTCCCCGCTAAACTTTGCAATCTGCGTTGGCGTGTTTGCCAAGCAAAATTAACTACTGTACCGATGAGGGGAAACACAAATATAATTGCGATCGCTGGATGTAAAAGACTAAGAAAATCTGTTATTTGCATAGAACACCTTTCAATGAATCATTGAATTCATCACAAAGGATAATTTAAAGCATCCTACCATTACTTAAATTAATTTCAGATGAGAATTTGTTTAATATTTATTTTTGTTGTTTTTAGCTGATTTTAATCAAGAAACTATTTAAATATCTTATAAAAGATGATTGCTCTAGCAAATATTTCCATATATCAAAAGATATATGGAAGTATTTTTTAATATAAAGTTACGCAAACAATAGTCTAAGAGAATGATTTCCAGGTAGGGGCAATTAAGTTTCTTCTCTACCTAACGCGAATTCATTTATATGAATTGCCTATAACTACAGCGTCTAGTTTTGCTTAAGTCCTAATTTTTTCAAAAAATACGTCGCTACGTGGATTTTCTATTTTCCAGAGCAAGTAATTCTTGTCACCGTATACAACAACTGTTTTATAATTATAAGTTTTTTCTATTTGCTTACGCCAGGTATCTGAAGGATTTAGTAAAAAAATATCAGTGAACTCATCAGGAATATTAGGTATAGAACGGTCTTTTACTAATTGAAACTGCACTTTTGGCTCTAAAAGATAGCTGAGAGAAAAGACATTCCCATAATTAATACCAGAATCATTACTAATCAAAAGTGGATGAGTAGCCTGATTAATAATTTTTGCAACTTGTGGATTACCATAGCTAATAACCTTACTCCACCAAGTTTCAGCCTGAGAACTCACTCCATAAGAAACTAGCCCACAAATAATCACTAGTCCCATGATGGTTTGCCAGATTCTCCGGCGTACAAAATTTTTATTATGTAGCTGCGTAGCTAGTAGGTAACTAACAGCTAGTTGAATTCCTAAATAAGAAATCAATAAATAACGTTCGGCAAGTGAGCGTATACCCCCAAAAAGTAAGTCTGGTAGCATTAAAGGTAATGCAGGAATCATAATCAGTGTGACGATAAACAACCAGATTTTATAGTTAGTTTTTCGACAAATAAAATAAATAGAATATCCAACAAGAACTAAAAAAAATGGCGTAATTACATAGGTAAACGGATTTTCAAAGCCTAAGTCTAAATCAAGAAAGATCCGATTTAACTGTAAAAGCCAAGATTTAATTAAACCATCTAAGGGTAAATGTGTTTTTGTCCAGGCGGTTGAACTTTTTACTTGCAATAAGTTAACTATTAAAACCATTATCCAATATGTAAAAGCTAAAAACCCTGCTAAAGATGCTAATAGATAAGCTTTTACTGTTTTAGTAAATCTAAATTTTGCAATGGCAATTACATAAATACCATGAGCAACTACGACAAATCCACTGAACAAAAATGTATATAGACTAAGCGCCAAAGTGACTGCATACATTCCCCAATTTAATATGCGTAGTACTCGATCTTTTGATTCCAATCGTAATGCTCGTAGTAATGAAGCGCTGCATACTAATATAGTCACTATCCAGAGAATGTATTCTCGTGCTTCTTGGGCGTATACTAAGTGAATAGGGGAGATTGCCAGGAGTGCGATCGCAACCTCCGATACCCATGCCGATGCTTTAAATAATTCTCGACACAGCCAATAAATACTCGGAAAAATCAACAAGCTGATAAAGGCAGATAAACTTCTAATTACCGTCACCGAATTGCCAAAGATTCCGACCCAAAACCGAGCGAGTATATAATACAGTGGTGGATGCTGTGGATCGTCTACTTCCAAAGATATAATGGTGTCACGTAAGCCTTTCTCCATATTGGGACTTTGGAATTTGGCAAAACTTTCCTTATTAATTATGCGACCATTAAATATTTGCTGCTTGGCTTCATTTGACGTATAACCAGAAATCCGCAATGAAGTGAAAGTCTCATCGTGCCAGTAAACTTTGCGATCGAGGTTAAAAAAACGAAAAAATATACCCACCATTAACAAAACTACAATGAGAAACCGCAACCTATTGGGAGCAAGTTGGAGATGCCGCATAACTAAATTTCACAATAACTTGTACAACAATTATCTACTTTAACGAAACAACTTATTAAAAATGTCTAACCAAATAGACGTAGTATAGAGGCGATCGCTCAAAGCAAATCATCAGGTTGACATACTTCCCAGCCTTGAAGGGTGGGGATTCTGGGGTAATAAGTAATAAGTAATGAGTAAATACCCATTTCTGATCCACTCATTACTCATTACTCATTTAATTTGGTTCACCCAGACTGATCTGTGCAATAGACCTCTTGCATAAATCAAAAATAAGAAAGAACCCCNACCCCGCCAAAGCTACGCTTTGTCTCCCCTCCCGAAGAGCAGGGAGGGGTTGGGGGTGGGGTGTTAGGGACTTTTGCAAGAGGTCTAAGAGGATGTTTGAAAAGTCATAATTGAGGTATAAAATATTTTTTTACCCCTCCCTAACCTTCCCCGTATGTATTGGGGAGGGAACCGGATTTTTCTTGTTTCCCCCCTTTACAAGGGGGGATTAAGGGGGGTGACAACGCAATTAAAATCACAGTTAATCACTTTTCAAACAACCTCTAATAAAGAACTTATCAAGAGTTGTCAGCTATGGAAGAATTGTTTATCTAGTTAATAGCTCGGCAGATCATTGATTATTAGGCGAAATATTACGTCGGCGCAAATTACGAGTTTTAGCCAATTTCCAGATTGAATAATAGTTATCACGATAAACAATATCTGTCTTGAATTTATACTTTTTTTCTATTGTTTGGCCCCAAGTCTCTGAAGGATTAAGTAAAAATACATCAGTAAATCCATCAGGAATTTTAGGAATTTTTTGATTGTTCACCAACAGAAATCGCACTTTTGGTTCCAAAAGATAGCTTAAAGAAAATACATTACCATAATTATTGCTAAAAGCACCACTAATCAAAAGTGGACGATTACTCTGATTAATGATTTGGGCAACTTGGGGATTGCCATAATTCATACCCTTATTCCACCAAGTTTCTGCCTGTGAACTCACCTTAGAAGAAATCAAACCACAAATAATCACTAATGTCATGATTATGCGCCAAAAGGTCCGACGCGATCCGCTCCCATTATATAGTTGCGTAGTTAGTAAATAGGCAACAGCTAATTGGATTCCTAAATAAGATGGGATTAAATATGCTTCGGTAGACGATCGTATACTCCCAACAATTAAATCTGGTAGTATTAGGGGTAATGCTGGTACTACAATTAACGTGATGATAAAAGACCAAACTTTATAGTTAGTTGATTGACAAATAAAATAAATTGAATATCCTACCAAAGTTAAAAAAGCTAGTGCAATTAAATAGCCTAGAGAATTTTCTGAGCTAAGGTCTATATCAAAAAAAATCCGGCTTAACTGCATCAATAAAAATGGAAAGATAGGTATTAAATCTGACTGCGCTGTTGTTTTATCTGCTGAAATCAAAAATTGAAAAAATTCACCAATTACAACTGTTATCCAAGGCATGAAAGCTAAAAAACCGACTAGTGATGCTAGCAGATAAGTTCTCACAGTTTCAGTAAACTTAAATTTGGCAGTTATCATCACATAAATTCCATGAGCAACTGCGACAAATGCACTCCAAATAAATGTATAAAGACTCATCGCTAAAGTGACTGCATAAATGCTCCAGATAGCGAATAAATCGGGTTTTTGTCGTTCCTTTGCTAGCTCATCTTCTAGCCGTATGGCTCGCAGCAGAGACGCACTGGATAGTAAAATGGTGACTAACCAAAGAATATATTCTTGTGCTTCTTGGGCGTATACTAGGTGAATTGGAGAGATAGCCATGAGTGCGATGGCTACGCCCGCCGCAGGCATCGCAACACCAGGAACTGATAATGGCACATTAAATAATTCTCGGCATAGCCAATAAACACAAGGGAAAACCAGCAAACTGATGCAGGCTGATAAACTTCTAATCGCCGTCACCGAATTACCAAAAATTTCCATCCACAATCTGGCTATTATGTAATACAACGGTGGATGCTGAGAATCTTGTTTTGCCAAAGACATAATTGTGTCATTTAAGCTTTTGTCTGGATTTGCACCTTGAAACTGAGCAAAACTTTCTTTGCCAATCACACGATTATTAAAAAGTTGCTGTTTAGCTTCATTAATTGTGTAACCAGAAATTCGCAATGAGGCATAAACTTCATCTTGCCAGAAAACTTTACCATCAAGATTAGAAAAGCGAAACAATATACCCATCGTCAATAAGAAGATAGTTAAAAATCGCAACCAACTCGGAGCAAATTTGAGATGGTGCATAAGTGGGTTTCCTAAAAAGTTTTCTCAAATCATCTAGTTAAGTGGGCTGGATGAGGT
Organism: Nostoc sp. 'Peltigera membranacea cyanobiont' 210A; assembly: GCF_002246015.1. Classification (GTDB taxonomy): domain Bacteria; phylum Cyanobacteriota; class Cyanobacteriia; order Cyanobacteriales; family Nostocaceae; genus Nostoc. The sequence goes on along the minus strand of NZ_NOLJ01000003.1, from coordinate 637,884 downwards.
GCCGCAGCGACGCCCGTCGTAGACATCGCCAACCGGACTTTAATTTGATTAGTAAGATTGGCAATCAACACCTCTCCTTTATTAACTACAAAAAGACATGGGCAAGGTTGTATCAAATCCCGCAAAACTGGATTCGGTTTTGAAACCGAGATATAAATGGAGTGTAAAATATACTAAGTGTAGCCGCATTTAAGGACAAGGATATTTTTTCTCGCGTCCCTTAAATAAGCTGGCAGCAGTAGCATTAATCATGAAAAATCCTCAGTGGTAAGGTTTTTTTGAGAGGATTTGGATAACGCCATTTGGCAAAGTCTGCAATATTAGATATAGTTAAAAAATCAATAGTTTTAAACTGCCGATCAATAGCAGGAAGGCTGCATATTTTAGCTCCAATATTCAAGTATGCCTGCAAAATTTTCGGAATCTCAACATTAGATGAATCTGGACAATTTTGAGTCAGTTCTAGGCAAAATTGTGAATTTGGGTAAACCAAAATACTTGGATGCATCAAGTTATTCTGCCGAAAATAATCATAAGCGCAACTAGCTTGCACAGGACATTGTGTGAGTAATGATGCACAACCAAAGAAATATTGGTTTTTACTCCAGATGAGATAGTTTGCCAACCCTTCCCAGAGTAATAAAAGTGTCTGACTATTGCGATATTCTTTAGCTATACATGCACGCCCAACTTCTACCGATACCTGAAGCACAGAATTTGGAATTCCATTAAGATTAAATATATCGGTAGCATCAAAGCCTAGTCTTTGAGAAGCCATTATATAGGTCTGCATCCGATAAGTTCCAATGGTTTTACCTGTATGTTTGGAGATTAAAATTAAATGATGGCAAACCGCATCAAACTTATCTATATCCATCTGGGTAAAGTTAGAAGCAGAAAATCCTAAGCCTAGTTCAAGATTAAAAACTTCAAAGCGCAACCGAAAAATTGATTCTAATTCTTCTTCAGTTGAAGCCAGCCGTAGGGTATATTTTTCAGTTTGAAGGACGGGAAAATCTTCAAGAGGGGGAGGAGGATTCAGTGGGTAATTGATGCGTCCAGAAACTTCCATCTATCTTCCTACTTAGATTTGCGAAAATATTCTACTAGGATTTAGGCACTATACAAATAGCTCACATTATGCATTAATGTGTCGAAGTGTAATTGAGACAGTTTTCGATCAACAATCCTTTAGAGCAATACGCATTGGTTAAGGATTTTTGGTACTGATTTTTGACTTGTAAAGACGCGTTAGCGCAGCGGGATGTTAGCATGGCAGGAGGTTCGCGATCGCGTCTCCAAGAGTTGCCCAGTCCAATTTCGCGCCTCTACCAAGGATTTTAGGTTGAACTGAACGGTATTGTGGTCTAGAGAGCTTTTTTACTTTCTTAGATTAGGGTTAGAGTGCTTTTATTATGGGCATTAATTCCCAAAAAATCTGGCAATAAGATACAAAATTTTCTTTTGATATACGCTATAGATGTAAGTCATAACATTTTACACAAACCCTGATATACAGCAGATTACAAAATTAAAAATACAGAATTCCGAATGGGCTACGCCCCGCTGCGCTAACAGGAGTAAAAGACGCTTTATATTTGGGCAACAGACTTAGCTTGTGTACCTCACCAACTTGAAATCTGCTGTATATTGTGACGACGATTAACCTAAGTGAGGGAGTTATGTCAATTGATCGACCGAGAGAACTTGCTATGGTTTTCAAAAGTTGAAGTATCACAACAAGCCTTATCAAAAAAAATTTTATAATTTTTAGCTTCAAAACCAGTTCTGCCAGTTCTGAATTAATTTGCTAAATGCACATCAAAGGGCTATTCCCGCTTGCTAGAGTGTGAGTAGTTCACGTAAAATATAATGCCATTGTTGCAGCAGTTCTCATGACCTCATCTGCGTCGTTTGACACATTAGAGTCTTTACAGGCGGATATCGCTGAATTGATCGTTCGTTTACCGACATTAAAAAATCGGCAATTTATTCAGCAAGCACTTACTACTATTGTTCGTCTAGCTGATAACGAAATTGAGCGTCTCGATTGGAAAATATTATCCGCTGCATTAGCAGATATGGAGCGCGGTTTCCAGCTTTTTTATGATTACCGACACGTTCGCAAAGTCACCATCTTTGGTTCTGCCCGTCTAGCGCCAGATAGACCAGAATACCAAATGGCTCTTGAGTTTGCTCGTGCTATTTCTCAATTAGGATTTATGGTGATGACTGGTGGTGGTGGTGGAATTATGCAAGCGGGTCATGAAGGTGCTGGGCGAGAAAATTCCTTTGGATTAAACATTCAGTTACCCTTTGAACAGCAAGCAAACCCTTTTATAGAGGGCGATCCCAAGCTAATTAACTTCAAATATTTCTTCACCCGCAAGCTGTTTCTCCTCAAAGAAAGTGATGCTGTAGCCTTATTTCCGGGAGGCTTTGGTACTCAAGATGAAGCTTTTGAATGTATGACATTAAGCCAAACTGGTAAATTTGGGCCAGTACCTTTAGTTTTAATCGATCGCCCTGGTGGTGATTACTGGCGCTCTTGGAGCGAATATATTGATAAGCAATTAGTGCAAAATGGTCTTGTCAATCCTGAAGACCCCAGCCTTTACACGGTGACAGATAACCTGGATGTGGCTTGTGATGCTATCACCCGTTTTTACCAGGTTTATCATTCCAGCCGCTATGTAAGCGAGAAGTTAGTCATCCGCCTGAAGACAGATATATCAGACGCTCTGTTAGAACAACTAAATGCTGATTTTAGCGACATTATTATTCAAGGAAGAATTGAAAAAAGTCAGGCATTACCTCAAGAAGCACAAGATGAAACTGTTGGACTACCTCGCCTCATTTTGTACTTCAATCAACGCGACTTGGGACGCTTGTATCAGATGATTGCCACAATTAACCGGATGGGTACTCCTTCACCAGAGGATGCAGCGCATCCAGAAAGAAAGTAGGTAAGCTAAAACACACCTAATTTGCATATTAAAATTTTCTCAATATCTTGTGGAGTGGACATCTTATCCGCCCTGATTATGCAACTTGAGTGTTGATTAGTTTATTAAGGGAAAAAAGGGGGGGAATTTTGAATACTTTCCCTTTTTTTGTTTCAAGGTTATAGAATTACCAAGAGCGATCGCGCAGCGTAAAGCCTTTTATTATCAGGCTGTCTGCGACACGCTGCGTGTAGCTTGCTTCTTTGCAGGAGTACGCGCAATACGGTTCGGTTAATGCAAGAGACGCGATGAATCGCCGTCTCTACAAAAAACTGATTATTGTAGAGACGGCGATTTATCGCGTCTTTGTGATGATTTATCGCATCTTTAGCGATCTAGAATTTTCATCAAAAAACCTTAACCGAACCGTATTGGGATTATGCGATCGCTTAGAGAGAGTCTTCTCCTGTCAAAGACGCTACCGCAAGCTTGTCTTCCCCGTAGGAATACAAGCGTCAAAATCCGTCGTCGATATCGCTAACGGCGTAGTATCTCCACAGATTAAAAATATTTTTATATTCATACGGCTATCTTCATGAGCAATGGGCATTTTGGCATTGTCCAAGCAAGCCACGAAAACAATATAATTCACCCTACTTACAGATGAGAAAAACACCAGTTATTATGACTCAATACTGATTATTGTAAAAAAGCTTGTATATTAGCACAGTAAACAACGCTTGAGATCCTAACAGAGGAATAAAAAATGCTGGAATTATTGGGTTCAGGTTTGGTGTCGCTTTGGCTGGAAATGGCTGGGGTACAAATCAAACCTCTAGATGCCTTAGATGCACTAACTTGGCAAAGTAGCCCTGGCTTTGTTCTTGCACCCGATCCAAATCCAGCTGGTGCGACTACGGTGCAGGAATATCTGAAAAAGCTCATCACCTCAAAGGTGGTAGCGCAAAATTTGGCTGAGAGTCAGGGAATTTGGATGCAGTCGGGGCCAATGCTGATGGCAAATCACCAAGGTACGACGCCTCTGCCGGCTGCTTCTCTAACTAAAATTGCCACTTCACTAGTTGCTTTGAAAACTTGGGGGCCAGATTACCAATTTGATACTTTGGTGAGTGTCACTGGCCCAGTGGTAAATGGAGTTGTGCAGGGTGATTTAGTGGTTACAGGCCGTGGCGATCCTTTGTTTGTTTGGGAAGAAGCGATCGCTCTTGGTAATACTCTCAATAAAATGGGCATCAAGCAAGTAAAGGGGAATTTGATTATTACTGGCAGTTTTGCCATGAATTTTCAACGTCAGCCAATGCTAGCCGGTCTGATGCTCAAGCAAACGCTAAATCGTGCAACTTGGGGACGCCCTGCGATTTATACACACTCAATCATGCCCAAGGGAACGCCCAAGCCTCAAGTTGTTATTGCAGGCGGGGTGAAAGTTGAGGCGCAACCAAACCCTCAACAAACTTTGTTACTGCGTCATCGCTCATTGCCTTTGAAGCAACTACTCAAGGAAATGAACGTTTATAGTAACAACGATATGGCAGAGATGCTGGCAGATTCAGTAGGGGGAGCAACTGTAGTCCAATCAACTGCTGCTAACCTGGCGAGGGTGCCACAAGCGGAAATCCAGTTAATCAATGGTTCTGGACTGGGCCCGGAAAATCGCATTTCCCCCAGGGCTGTTTGTGCCATGTTTATGGCTATTCAAGCTGAGGCATCTGCCCATCAACTGAATCTGGCTGACTTGTTTCCCATGTCTGGATTCGATCATCGGGGGACACTACACACTAGACACATTCCCCTGGCGACTGTGATCAAAACTGGTACTCTCCGGGATGTGAGCGCCTTAGCGGGAGTGATGCCCACACGCGATCGCGGTTTGGTTTGGTTTGCGATTATCAACCGTGGGACAAATGTTTGGGGTTTGCGGACTGGACAAGACCAACTATTGCAAAATGTTGTTAAACAATTACAACAACCTCCCACTGTTCCTATTGCCCTGACTCCCCACTCAGTCATCAACACTTTACCCCAGCTAGGCGCAGCTAGTCGAAATGAAATCTTATACAAAAGTTAGTTCATCCATAGTCTAGAGTTAGAACAGAGAGTGGACTAGTGTTGTTAGCAATCCAAAAGTTTTATTGATGGGTAAAAACCGAACTTGTAAAGGGTAAATGTCCATAATAGCTTTTGGGTTAAATTTTCTATTAAGTTGATTACAGGTAGTTCGCAAAATGCCCTAACCCTAGTATTGGAAAGAGCAGGCGAAACCTGAAATAAAAATAACTGTAAATAGATTTGTCACGACTAAGCAACAATTAGGCTTATAAATTAGGTTGTGATTATGCGATTTCCCAAAATATCTCGGTCTCTACGTCAACTCACTACTCATGTTTTAGCGATCGCGCTAGGAGTTGTGCTAGCGGTTAGCACATTGCAGGTGTTACCGTCCCAAGCCGAACCAGCACCCACAATAACTGCTGGAGATCCTTCAAATCTAATTGCTCAACAGCAATCACCAGCCACCCCTGCGATCGGTACCACCAGCTTCGTCACAGCAGCAGTGAATCGTGTTGGTTCAGCAGTTGTCCGCATTGATACTGAGCGAACAATTACTCGTCGCGTCGATCCATTTATGGAAGATCCTTTTTTCCGTCGGTTTTTTGGTGATGGTTTCTCCCAACAAATGCCGCCGTCTGAGCAGTTACGCGGTTTAGGCTCAGGTTTTATTATTGACAAGAGCGGGTTAGTTTTGACTAATGCTCATGTGGTCGATAAGGCTGATAAAGTAACAGTCCGACTCAAAGATGGCCGCACCTTTGAAGGGAAAGTTCAAGGTATTGATGAAGTCACAGATTTGGCAGTAGTCAAGATTAATGCTGGTAATGATTTACCAGTAGCACCTTTGGGTTCTTCCACTAATGTACAAGTAGGAGACTGGGCGATCGCAGTTGGTAATCCTTTGGGATTTGATAACACCGTTACCTTGGGAATTGTCAGTACCCTCAAACGTTCCAGCGCCCAAGTCGGTATTAGTGACAAACGTTTGGACTTTATTCAGACAGACGCCGCCATTAACCCTGGTAACTCTGGCGGGCCCCTGTTAAATGGTCAAGGTGAAGTAATTGGTATTAACACAGCCATTCGCCCTGATGCAATGGGAATTGGATTTGCCATTCCTATTGATAAAGCTAAAGCGATCGCCGCGCAACTGCAACGTGATGGCAAAGTTGCTCACCCCTATTTAGGTGTGCAAATGCTAACTTTGACACCCGATCTCGCCAAGCAAAATAACACCGATCCCAACTCTCCGATTCAGATACCAGAAATTAATGGTGTTTTTGTCATGCGAGTTGTCCCCAATTCTCCAGCCGCATCTGCGGGTATCCGGCGCGGGGATGTAATTCTGCAAGTTGATGGTAAAGCAATTACCAGTGCTGAACAATTGCAGAATGTTGTGGAAGACAGTCGCCTTGGTCAAGTATTACAGGTGAAAGTGCAACGAGGTAATCAGACACAGCAGCTTTCAATACGCACAGCTGAGTTACAAAATGCTTCGTAGGGGCAATAGCCAATTTTAATTCTGTGGAATAGTAGGGGCACATAAAAAGCTCATAGGTGTCAACTTAAGCCAAAACCCTTTTAAAACCTCGTTAAGAGCCTCTGGTTGGAAATGCTTGTCATTGCGGCTCTTTTTCGAGTAAGGGAGGTGGAGCCTCAATGAGGGGCATGAAGAGTCAGAGACTTCTTTTCGAGGTAATGATCTCAAAGCATTCTCCCTTAGTAACTTTCACGTGAAGCTGACACCGGTGGCGAGACGCCCATCCCACAAGAAATAGTTGGATATCGACTTGATCTAAGTATTTCTTAAGAAAAGTTATTTCTTTTCACTACTCTTAACAGAATAAAATCAGGCAAAAGCATTGAAGCGATGCCTTCTCTGCGAGACGCTACGCGAACGGCGAGCAACGCTTACGCCAAAGCGATGACACAGCTTAAAATACCCATCACCACAATCACTATGCAAACTAACCTTGATTCAACAACTGCTGTTTGTGTGGGGATGGGTATTGTGATCGCTTTTTGGGCAAATTGTGGTTCTGCCCAAATTATCCCCGATAGCACTCTACTTAATAATTCTCGTGTCACATTGCAGGACAACATTAGAATCATTGAAGGTGGCACCCAAGCAGGAAGTAACTTATTCCATAGTTTTGAAGAGTTTTCTGTGCCCACGAAGAGTGTGGCTTACTTTAATAACGCTTCAAATATTCAGAATATTATTAGTCGAGTAACAGGTAAATCAGTATCGAATATTGATGGATTAATCAGCGCCAATGGTACAGCTAACTTGTTTCTGATGAATCCCAATGGGATAATTTTTGGGCCAAATGCCAGCTTAAATATCGGAGGTTCATTTGTAGCAACTACCGCAAATGCTATTGGGTTTGGTAATCAAGGTTTTTTTAGCGCTTCAAATCCGAATACTCCTCCACTGTTGACGGTCAAGCCTTCAGCTTTGCTATTTAATCAAATTGTTGCTGCGCCGATTCAAAACAATTCAATCGCACCAGCAGCAAACCCATCAGTTTTTGGTCTGAGTGTTCCCAATGGTCGAAGTTTATTACTCGTCGGTGGCAACATTAAAATCAATGGCGCAGGTTTGTATGCCTTTGGTGGGCGAGTAGAGTTAGGAGGATTAGCAGGAGCAGGAACAATTGGGCTTCAGGTAGATGGCAATAATCTGAGTCTAAGCTTTCCAGAAAAAGCAACACGGGCAGATGTCTCCCTGACTCGTGGTGGAGTTGTTGTTCCTGCTGACAAAGAGGGCAGCATTATAGTTAATGCGCGGAATATAGAAATTTTGGAGGGAAGTGCTCTCATATCTGGAATAAACGCAGGACCGGGAGGAGTTGATAACAAAGCAGGAGATATAACCCTCAATGCTACAGGAACAGTAACTGTTGCTAGTGGTAGTCTCATTCAGAACTTAGTCCAGACTGGAGCCACTGGCAACAGTGGCAACATTCGTATTACTGCTGAGTCACTTGCGATCACTGATGATGCTGCCTTAATTGTTGCATTAAACAATCGTGGGCGTGGAAATCTGGGTAACGTCGTAATTAATGTGCGCGATCAAGTTTCCCTGAATGGAGGTGCTGTATTCAGTTCTGTAAGTAAAGGAGGCGTAGGTAAAGCTGGAAACATCACAGTTACTACTGGTTTGCTTTCCTTGACCAACGGCGGTGTTCTAAATGTGAGCAACTATGGACAAGGAGACGCAGGCAGTGTATCGATTCAAGCTCGCGGTTCTGTCTTTGCGGATGGAGTGGGCAGAAGCGGTTCTCCGCTTAGTGGTTCTCCCAGTGGGGTGGGCAGCTTGATAGGACCTGGAGTTATTGGACAGGGAGGAGATATTACTATTGTAGCTGAGTCACTTTCCCTTAGAAATGGTGCCGAATTAGCCGCTAGCATTTACGGTCAGGGGAGAGCAGGCAACGTTATGATTCAAACCCGTGGTCCTGTGTTTATAGAGGGGGTAGGTAGCAATAACTTTTCCAGTGGTGTCTTCAGTACAGTCAATCCTGGAGGAGTAGGTCAGGGGGGAAACGTCACAGTCATCGCTGAGTCACTTTACCTTACAAATGGTGGTGAACTGGCAACTAGTACCTTTGGACAAGGGAGAGCAGGCAACGTTACGATTCAAATCCGTGGATCTGTGTTTATAGAGGGGGTAGGTAGTAATGAATTACCCAGTGGTGCCTTCAGCACCTTAGTACAAGGCTCAGGACAAGGAGGAAACGTCACGGTCATCGCTGAGTCACTTTACCTTACAAATGGTGGTGGAGTCTCAGCTAACACTCAGGGCCAGGGAAATGCAGGAAACGTGACAATTCAGGTTTCGGGGCTAATCTCATTCGATAGGTTTGGTAGTGCAATAACTAATGGAGTGGGACCAAGTGCAGTCGGTGATGGAGGTAATATAAACATCAGCACAGGATTGCTTTCGCTGACTCGTGGCGCTCAAATAAACACTTCTACTTCTGGACGTGGAAATGCTGGCAACCTAACAATTCAAGCCAGGAAAGCAGTCTCCTTAGATGGAGTAGATAGTATTAATAACTCTGCCAGTTTCATTGCTAGCTCAGTAGATGCAACAGGTATAGGTAAAGGGGGTAAGCTGGACATTACTACTGCGAGACTGTCTGTAACAAATGGTGCTGTAATAACCGCGGAAACCGAAGGAAACGGAGACGCAGGTAGTCTAACGGTGACAGCAGACAAACTTGAAGTAGTCAATAGGGGTCAATTACGCACATCTACTTCCAGTGATAGCCAAGCCGGAGACATTTCTTTAAGGATACAAGACCATCTGATTTTAACAGGAAAGGACAGTGGGTTGTTTGCTAACACTGAACCTGGCTCTACAGGCAATGGCGGAAATATTTTCATTCAACCCAGAAATATCACTGCCTCGAAAACGGTCACTGTTCAAGACGATGCAAGAATTGCTGTAAATAGCCAAGGTAGCGGAAAAGGTGGCAATATTCAAATTCAAGCAGAAAATTTGACTTTAGATAACCAAGGGTTAATATCGGCAGAAACAGCTAGCAATCAAGGTGGCGATATTAACCTCAGCCTGCAAGACCTGCTCTTACTACGCCGTAATAGTCAAGTATCTACCACTGCTGGCACTGCTCAAGCAGGAGGCGATGGTGGTAACATTACTATCAATACCCCCTTCATTATTGCTGTTCCAAGCGAAGATAGCAACATCAGCGCCAATGCTTTCACTGGTAAGGGTGGTAATGTTGACATTACAGTCAAAAGTCTCTTTGGCATTGAATCTCGCTCACGTCCAACTTCCCTGAGTGATATCACTGCTAGTTCTGAACGTGGGGTGGCTGGGACTGTAGAACTAAACACACCCGATGTAGACCCTAGTCGTGGCTTAATTCAACTACCCTCTAACCTCGTCGATGCATCCCAACAAATCGCTCAAGGTTGCACTCCCAGAAGAGGACAAACCGCTAGTCGTTTTATCGCCACAGGACGCGGTGGATTACCCCTTAGTCCTAACGAGCCTCTGCGGGGACGAGCAGTGATTACAAGTTGGGTAGATTTGCCCCCACAAGCAACAGAGAGAGTAACGGATAATTTATCTGTGGAAATTACAGATAAAAAATCTACTACATCTGTTACCAAATCTACTAATCAGATTGTGGAAGCTCAAGGATGGATTGTCGATGCTAATGGAGACATCCATCTAGTGGCTCAAGCACCTAACGTCAGCCCGTATAGCCCTTGGCAAACAAATATCTCCTGCACTGCATCTCAGTGATTTTGAGCAAGTTTAAATCACTTACCAACAGCTAATACTAGACCTTCATGGGCTAGTATGGCTTGAGGAAAAGCAGATTTAATATCGACTTGCACCCGATCAAGAAAATCATCATGGTCATCTGGGTGATGATGAGAAATGGCTAGCTGTTTAACGCCAGCACTAACACCCGCATTCACCGCAGCTTGCCAAAGTAAATCGGCAGAATCATGGTTGTGAGATGTAGGGGGAGTATAAGTGGCATTGGCAATCAGTAAGTCAACGCCTTTAATAAACTCTAAAATCCGCTCTCGCTCCAATTGATCGGCATTCTGGTGCAAATCCGTGATGTAGGCAACACTATACTCTTGCCAAGTAACTCGGTAGCCAACTGAGCGCTGAGTTTGATTAATTAATGCAGTTGTAATGGTGACATCATCTAACTTCACGTCACTGTCTGGAGTCAGATTGTAAAACTGCAATTCCGACTGCATTACCTGTAAAGGGTAAGGAAAGTGCGGCTGGAGCATTTGATCGTACAGACATTGTTTGATTGAAGCTCCATTTGAGGCAGCTGTGCCGTAAATATGGAAGCAATTTTCCCCAATAAATGCAGGAGCAAAAAAGGGAAATCCTTGAATTCGGTTTGATTGGCAGTTGGTAAAAAATAAATGGGCTTCTAGTGGCTGTTGCAGTTCTTGCCAAGTTTTACCCAATATGCGTAAGCCAGTACCGCCATCAAAAATCAAGCGTTTCCCAGCTACATGTATTTCTACACAAGCGGTATTACCACCATAACGATTGGTGTTGCTACTGGGAGTGGCAATTAAACCTCTGACACCCCAGAATTGCACGATAAATTCACCTGCTGGGCTACTTGGCAGGGTAGATGACTTTTCTTTTATGTAGCTCTGGGAATCCGACAACTCAAAATTTGACATTTTCCTTGAAATTAGACCTTAGTGAGCAGGTCATCGTAGCGCCGCACTTCCAACAACCTGTTTTTTTCGTCCACAATGACTACCGTAGGAGAGTAACTTTTTAACTCTTCTGGAGTGAACTGCCCGTAAGTCATTATAATCAAGCGATCGCCAATAATGCCTAGACGTGCCGCACCTCCATTTAGCTCAATTATTCCTGAATGAGCTAGAGCGGGGATCGCATAGGTAATAAAGCGTTGACCGTTGGCACTATTAACTACTTGCACCTGCTCATAGGGTAAGATACCAGCTTTTTCCAAAAGGATTTCATCAATGCTGATACTACCCACGTAGTTGATATTCGCCCCTGTAAGGGTGCAGTTATGAATTTTTGCCAAAAGGAGAGTACGCTGCATTCTAGTTTGGGGTTGGTGGCAGATTTTAAAATCCGTAACAAGGGAAAGTTAGCAAAGTGAAGTGAGGAGTTAGGAGTGAGGAGTTAGGAATAAAAATTCATAACTCTTAACTCTTAACTCCTAACTCTTAACTCTTAACTCTTAACTCCTCTATTATCCTCTATAAGCTTTGACGGATTTTTCAACTAAAGCTGCAACCTTGTCCACATCTTGCCAACCGAGAATTTCAGTCACCTTTTTTTCCAAATTTTTATAACTACGGAAAAATTCAGCAATTTCATCTAAGCGGTGTGGTGCTACGTCTTTCAGGGATTTTACTTGAGTGTAGCGCGGATCTTTGTCAGGAACACAAAGGATTTTTTCATCGCGATCGCCACCGTCAATCATCTCCAAAAAGCCAATTGGTCGCGCAGCAATAATACAACCGGGAAAGGTCGGCTCGTCAATTATGACCATACCATCTAGGGGATCGCCATCATCAGCCAAAGTATTAGGTACAAAGCCATAGTCATAAGGATATTGTACTGAGGAATAAAGTACTCGGTCTAGAGCAAAAGCTTCTAGTTCCTTGTCGTATTCGTATTTATTTTTACTTCCGCCAGTAATTTCAATGAGAACGTTGATTAGACCCGGTTTCGGTTGGGCAGGAATACGAGATAAGTCCACAAAAAACTCCTCTGATAACGGTGAATCATGGGGGCACTCAGTCAGCTTCGCTCCCCGTGTAGAATTTTAGGGCAATATGGATCTCTTCCCAAGGTATTTATTCGAGGGCATGGGGAAGAGGACAAGGGGACAAGGAGAATTGGGGACAAGGGGAAAAACTTGTTTTAAGTTCTAACTTTTGTCACCTTGTCCCCAGATCCCTTGAATTAGTCAAAAAATAGAAAAAGCGTTACGAGCAAACTTCGCAACGCTTTTTCCAAGAGGGTATTATAGATATCCTCCGCCCTTAATTGTTGTTAGAAAGATTTCTGTCCTAACTTTGTTAAGACAACTCAAATCTGGAGTCACACAATCCAGATTTAGCTTATTCTTGACGAACTACACCCACATCCACAGAGATTGTCTACAAAATCAGTGTTCTGCTTTTTTGTAGGTCTCCTCATGAGGAAATGCGACTGGGAAGCTCGATCAATCTTGATTTCCTTGTATGTTTTGGATCAGAGGTTGCTGGTTATTTTGAACATTAGTTGAAGAATAGTGGGCGATGACAAATACGGGTAGGGTAAGAGTCAACAGAGCGATCGCAGTTCCCACAATGTCTGCCAAACGTTGGGAATATGTATCGGCATTGGCAGACTGGCTATTTGAATTCATACAAAATTGAAGTTCTTCGTAACACTGTGTAGGTTTACTCTCTGAGTGAGAGTATTAATGCTATTTTAGCTATTTTTAAACTGTAAAATGTGTAGCATTCTACAATCTAAACCAGTTATACAACTGTCATAATAGCCTTTTTATACATGGACTTCTTAATACAAAGTTACAAGTAAACAAATCATGTTTTATTTTGTAATTAATATTTTCAGATGTTTCCCTGTATGGTGTAACGGGTTGCATACGCAAAGCAAACTTTGACAGCATCATAAGTTACATTTTTTCGCTGATTAAAGATTAATTAGCAAAACATATTTGTCCGATACTTCATGATTATAACATCCTATAAAGCCTTTGATAAGGTCATTTTACTGGAATTGCTAATTTGTGATACAGGACACAAAACCGCAATTGCACTGAATATCTCTCCGTGCTTTTGGTTGTTATATAGTAGTTATACTCAAAAATATTTGACACCAGAGAAGAAATAGGTAGGAATGATTTTTGTAACCAATGATAACTACCGAATAAATACAGATACATCAACTGTATGAGGCAGAATGGATTCAGTAATATCACTAAACAAATATTTAAGAATTTAAATTTCGTAATCTATGTAATATCACAGCAATTTTGTCAATCTATATAAAGGTAGAGTAAAAAAGTTTTAGAAGGTGGCATAGACATTTAGTGGGTTATTACCAAACTTTCCTCATATCTGAACAAAATACCCAATCCCAATTTCCACATCCTAAATCCGTATAACTTTTTGGATAAATTAAATCTAAGACGAAAAATTGTATAACAAATTAATCAGCTAAAAAAACCGCCACTAAATATAATAGGGCGGTCTGGTTAAGCAATCGGAGGGTAATTACAGATTACTCTGCTAATAAATAAAATTGCTGTAACGACGTTTGCACTAAATTCGGGATTGGGGATTGGGCAGAGGGGAAAGACTTACTGCAACTTCTCCTCGGTCACTGAGCGTAGCCGTTGGCGCAGCCTCTCGTAGAGAAATGCTGCTCCCCTGCTTCTTCCTCACTCTCTTCCATAAACACTGATTGGTTCCTTGATAAATCGGGTGTAAAGATGCTTAAACGTAGACTTAATGACGCGGGGCATACCAAAATCAATGGGCATTAACTTGTCTGGTAGCCGCCAATCTTCTATTTTTAATAAGTCAGGATTTAAATGCGGAAACTCTATGGCAGCAAGTTCTGGACAAACTCCTAGCCTTTGAGAAGCTGCAACTGTGGGCACTTGTTCAGGAGAAACATTGAGGATTTCCACCATTGCCCGATCTAAGGCAAATATATCTGATGCGGCTGCTAAAATGCCCAGTTGGCGAGGTTCACCGTTGCTGGGGCCATTACCTTCATGACCGATGATGCCATCTAATATGGTTAAGTCAGGGTTAATCGCTCTGGCAGTTTCTACTAACATTTCACCAAATCTATTTGCGTCTTTTCCCGCTTCCATGTGCCACCAAGCTTTCATTTTGCCGGGGACACAACCAAACAGGTTTTTTACGCCCAGTGTTAATGTCAACTGGGCATGTGATTTAACTTTCGGTAGGTTAATCACTACATCTGCTTCCATTGCTTCTTTAGACAGTCGCAGATGGTTAAAATTGTCACTGACGGTTTGGTAACGCTGACCGTGAAAATCGATGATGGGAAGATTGAGTTCTTCTAGAATAGGCAGATAGCCATTTGCTATTGCTACGCCCTTGGCACTACCAAAAGCAGGACTATCGCCCAAAAATGGCTTACCGCCAACCTCAATTACCATTTGGGCAACTTCATAAACTAGTTCGGCACGGGTGATACACTCTTTACCAGGACGCGATCCTGTAAGTAGATTTGGTTTGAGTAAAACGCGATCGCCTTTTTTTATAAACGCTGCTATTCCTCCAAAAGGTTCCAGCAGCGTGACTAAGGATTCTCTTAAAGCCTCTCGTTCGTAAGATGTAGCCCGAATGAGACTAACAGCTGGTTTTTGAGTCTGCATGGTATGGGGATTGGGGATTGGGGACTGGGGATTGGGGATTGGGGATTGGGGTGACGCGGTGAGTAATTTCCTCGTGTCTCCGTGTCCTCTTTCCCATTCCCAATGCCCCATAACCTATTATTCTGTTTTGAGTGGTAAGATACCACTCATTTGTTCTAGATTTAACACTGTGGCTAAATCTGTTTCACTCATCAACCCGCGTTCTAAAACAATTTGCCGCAGAGATTTACCAGTTTCTAAAGATTCTTTGGCGACAGCTGCGGCATTTAAATAACCGATGTGGGTATTTAGTGCGGTTACTAAAGCTAAACTGCCTTCGGCATAAGCTAAACAACGTTCTTTATTAGCTGTAATTCCCTCAATGCAGCGTTCGGTGAGTGCGGCGATGGTATTACCGAGAATTTCAATACTGTGAATTAGGTTATAGGCAATCAGCGGCATCATCACATTTAATTCTAATTGTCCGGCTTGTGCGGCTAAAGCGATCGCACTGTCGTAACCCATCACCTGAAAACACACCATTGATGTCATCTCTGCCATCACTGGGTTGTATTTCCCTGGCATAATCGAGGAACCGGGTTGCACTGGAGGCAGTTGAATTTCTTTCAAGCCTGTTTTTGGCCCCGAATCCATCAGCCGTAAATCATGAGATATTTTGGCTAAATCCTGGGCTAAGTTGCGTAAAGCACCGGAAACATTCACAAATGGAGCCATACTTTGCATAGCTGCCATGAGATGCGGTGCAGGTTCTAAAGGAGTTTCAATCAATTCTGAAAGAACTTCTACCACACGGGCACGATATAGAGGATGAGTATTTAACCCCGTTCCGGCTGCACTACCTCCTAAACCCAGTACCATCAAATCTCCAGAGGCGGTGTAAATCCGGTTTTGGTGTTCTGTTAGAATTTGCGCCCAAGCCCGAAAATTCTCACCCAAACGCACAGGTACAGCGTCTTGTAAGTGGGTTCTGCCAGATTTGACAATATCTTGAAATTCTACAGCTTTGTTTTCTAAGGATGCGATCGCACCATCTAAAGCTGGGTGTAATGTCTTAGATAATGCCAATAATCCACCAATCCGAATTGCGGTAGGAATCACATCATTGGTAGACTGTCCATAATTAACGTGATCGTTGGGACTAACACGTTTGTAATTGCCCTTTTCTTCACCAAGAATTTCTAAGGCGCGATTTGCTAAAACTTCGTTGACATTCATGTGGTGGGATGTTCCAGCACCAGCCTGATAAACATCCACAACAAATTGATCGCGGAACTTACCAGCTAAGATTTCATCAGTTGCTTGCACAATCGCCTGACTAATATCTTGGGGAATGCAATTTAGTTCGCCATTTACAATTGCTGTAGCTTTTTTAATGATTAATCCGGCATCTACGTAAGTAGCTAAAGGCTTAATGCCGCTAATGGGAAAGTTTTCGATAGCTCGTAGCGTTTGAATGCCGTAATAAACGCTACTAGCAATTTGGCGATCGCCCATCGAATCGCGTTCGATGCGGAATTGGGAATCTGTGTGTTCAGTCATAGTATTGTTTTAGGAGAGCTACAGAAAACAGATTTTCCCACGCAGGCACACTCATATACACTAATCTGCATATATTTTGCATATTTGCTTGCCTGTTTGTTGCTTTACACTAGTTAATTTTTAATTTTCAATGACCTTACCCAACTGGATTACCTTCTCTCGCCTTCTAGGTGTACCATTTCTGCTTTATGGCTTGTACAATCCCACACCACAAGCGAGGTGGATATGTTTGGCAATTTTTATCATTGCGGCGTTAACTGATTGGTTAGACGGCTATTTAGCGCGGAAGCTCAACCAAATTAGTGAGTTGGGTAAGTTTCTTGACCCCTTGGTGGATAAATTTCTGGTACTTGCGCCGTTGCTGGTTTTTATTGAACTAGGAAAAGTGCCGGCTTGGGGAGTGTTTTTGATTTTAGCGCGAGAATTAGCGATCGCTGGTTGGCGGGTGAATCAAACGACAATTACCGGGGCGAACATTTGGGGTAAACTCAAAACGGTTAGTCAAATAGTTGCGATCGCACTTCTGATTGCACCACTACCTGAAGTATGGCAAAGTCCCTCTCTGATTGCTTTTTGGGTTTCTGTCGCCTTGACTTTAATCTCTGGGGGTATTTATCTTTTGCCGCAAAAAGTTAGCACTAATGAAACGACAATATAGTATTGTAATTCAGTGGTCTGATGAAGATAAAAAGTACAAAGTTGCACCTTTGAACTCGGAAGTTGAGCCTTTGAACTCGGAAGTTGTACCTTTGAACTCGGAAGTTGCACCTTTGAACTCGAAAGTTGAGCCTCTGAACTCGGAAGCTGCACCTTTGAACTCGAAAGTTGAGCCTCTGAACTCGGAAGCTGCACCTTTGAACTCGGAAGTTGAGCCTCTGAACTCGTAAGCTGCACCTTTGAACTCGGAAGTTACACCTTTGAACTCGGAACTTCAAGATCAAAAGTTCAAAACTCGGAATTTTTAGGATTCGCAAACACATAAAGAGTCGAGTTGAACAAATATGGGAGGCAATTTAGCGCCTCACCTTGACACAGGGACTACTTTATTTCTCAAAATCATAGCTAGGTAAGCCGGTAACATCAGTTTTGAGAGCAAATAAATCACCTGAGTAGAAACTTTTTCCTATCTCCTCTTGGCTGAGTCCAACTGAAGCTGTAGTGATATAAAGTGTTTGCAAATCTTCGCCACCAAAAGTGCAACTGGTTGGCAATTGCACAGGTAAATTGATCCGCAAGATCTCTTCACCCTTAGAGTTGAAACGAATCACACACCACCCATCCCACATAGCTGACCAAATATTTCCTTGACTATCTATCGTCAAACCATCTGGGTAGAAAGATTCATGAGTTAAATCAACAAAAATCCGGCGATTAGTTATGCTACCTGTTACTGAATCAAAGTCGTAAGCATATATTTTTTGTTGAGGAGAATCACTCAAGTAAAACGTTTTTTCATCGGGACTCCACCCCAGACCATTAGAGATAGTCAAACCCGTTTCAATCACATTGAATGAACCGTCACCATCGTAGCGATAGAGGCTAGCCTGGGGTTTTTCCAAAGAACACATTGAGCCGATCCAAAAACGTCCTTGAGAGTCACATTTGCCATCATTCAGACGGTTATCTGACAGATTTCCTTCAATTTCCAAAATGGGAGTAACTTCACCTGTTTGGGTGTTGAGGAATGCCAAGTGATGACGCAGTGCCATAATTAATCTATCTTTCCCTGCTATTGCGATCGCACCTACGACATCTCCCACATTAAAAAACAAGTCTTTCCCCGTAGCAGGATTGAACTGATGTACGCGATGGTTGTAAATATCGACCCAGTACAGTAGGTTTTGGGTAGAATCCCAGACGGGGCCTTCGCCCAAGCGGGCACGGGCTTCTAATACATTCTGGAGTGGATATTGTAAAACCTGGCTCATTTTATCAACCAACAATAGTATTTACAGAAACTAGTTTCAGTAGCCTTCAGGCAATTCTAAAAAACCTTTGCCTGACTAATAAAGAAAATTTTCATTCCTGTTTCAGTAAAGACTAAAGACCCAATTTATCGCGTCTTCCCCAGGTAGAAGAAAATATTTTTTATTTTGACTCAACCTTTACCGCGATCCGTTAACTTAAAATTAGTCGGTCAAGATTCTCGTTATGTACCAAACAGACCCGCCTCGCCCTGCAAAAGAAACCCTACCCACCATGTATGATCTTCCCAGTGAATACCCGGAGGACTCTGGTTTGCCTGACGAATTTCACCTTTTTCAACCCCAACTTCTGCGCGAAACCTTCTCTCCACCTAACTATCCAGCAGAGGAGGTTTTTGTTGCCACTGACTTAAACCTTTACTATGACCTGCGGCATACACTATGGTACAAACGCCCAGACTGGTTTGCTGCTGTGGGAGTTTCGCGTCTCTACGAACAGCAAAACTTGCGTCTGAGTTATGTCATTTGGCAAGAAGGGGTTGCTCCTTTTGTAGTGGTAGAATTGCTTTCTCCTGGCACTGAAAAAGAAGACTTAGGACAAACTCTGCGGGAGATTAACCAACCACCGACCAAATGGGAAGTTTATGAGCGGATTTTGCGAGTTCCTTACTACATTGTGTTTGACCGCTACACTGACAAACTCCAAGTATTCCAATTAGTTGCAGATAGTTACAGCGAATTGGACTTGAGTACCCCACGAGTGTGGATGCCGGGTTTGGAACTGGGCTTAGGACTTTGGCAAGGTTCTTACCAAGGAATTGAGCGATTGTGGCTACGTTGGTATGATGCATCCGGGAATTGGCTTCCCACGCCGCTAGAAAAACTAGAACGAGAAAGTCAACGGGCTAACAGATTAGCAGCACAACTGCGCGAGTTAGGCGTTAACCCTGATGAGTTATGAAAACGCGAAAAGCATCAGTCAACTTAAGCGAAACGGGCAGTTAGAAACCGCGTCTACACAAACAAAACCCACCTCCGTGGGTTTCAAACCCTTAATTTGACTTTAGTCCGCAGAGGCGGACTTTGCCTGTGTAGCCAAGCCAGTTGCTAATGGGGGAAACCCCCATTAGCAACTGGCGTGCGAATTCTATGAGACTGTTGGCTACTCACAACGCTTGTAAAATCTCCTCATCTACAGAAAAATCAACATCAGCTTTATCTTTTGCATTAGCCAAATAGTCATTTTCCAGAGAATCTTGCAACCCAGAAATCAAATCATATTCAGGATGCCAGTTTAATTCTGTTTGCGCTTTATTCACCGAAGCAAAGAAATGCTGCACCCGCATGGGAAAAGCTTTGCGTTTGCCGAAATCAAACTTTTTCGGGTCGTAGTGGACAATTTTGACAGCATCAGGTGATTTGCCAGCCGCAACAGCACTAGCACGGGCTAAACCATCAAAAGTGACAAAGCGATCGCCAGAGATATTATAAATCTGCCCTACGGCTTGTTTATTGCCCAAAACCTGAGTCATTGCCAGCGCCAAGTCTTTTACATGACCTAGCTGCGTGATATGCAAGCCATTTCCGGGGATAGGAATGGGGCGATCGCGCACAATTCTGTCAAAAAACCAGCCTTCCAACTCATTATAATTACGAGGCCCGTAAATATAAGTAGGACGAATAGAAGTAAAGGGTAAGCCCAATTGAGTCAGGTAAGCTTCTGTTTCATGTTTACCCTTATGGCGACTTTTGGGATCTACAGCATCACCTTCTATGTGTGGTAATTGATCGGATTTGAGATAAACTCCCGCAGAACTCATATACACAAAATGTTGCACTCGGTCTTGAAAAATTTCTGCTAGTGGTTGAGTATCAGTAAGTTCACGCCCGTTATTGTCAAAAATGACATCAAAATTTTCTTGTGATAACTTTGCTTTTAATTGAGTAGCATCAGTGCGATCGCCTATAATTTGTCCTACTCCCTCTAAAGAAGGTGCTGGCCGATTCCCACGATTGAACAGCACCACCTCGTGTCCTTGTTCCACTAGTAGCTGAGTCAAATAGACACCAATGAACCGAGTACCACCCATAATCAGAATTCGCATAAATTCACCCTTTCTATATCAGTTGTTGTTAAGGAGTGGGCAGAGACGCGATTAATCGCGTCTCTACTGGGGAGATGAGGGAGATGAGGGAGACAATGAGAATAATCAATGCCCAATGCCCAATGCCCATGCCCAATCTGAGGTTATCAGGTTACAGCATCTATCTGGAACCTCTGGGGAAAAGATTGCGTCCCATTTGCTAATCTAGGGCGCTCCCCGTTAATTAATCACAAGGAGAAACTTTTCAGTCGGAGTCTAAGAAAACTATCTTCAATTTTGAATTTTGAATTTTGAATTGTTTAGCTGTGCCCTTGAAATATGCTCTGGTTCATGAGTGGCTAACCCCTAAAGCCACCGGTGGTTCAGAACTCGTTGTACGAGAAATTCTGAATCACATTGATGCTGATTTGTATGCCCTCATAGATTTTGAATCCAGCAATAGAGAAAGTTATTTATATAAGCGTCAAATTGGCAAGACGTTTCTTCAGAACTTTCCCTATGCCCGCAACGGTATACAAAAATACTTGCCCTTGTGGCCCTTGGCAATTGAACAACTTGATTTGCGGCATTATGATGTAATTCTGTCTTCATCCCATGCTGTTGCCAAAGGAATCCTTACCACTCCCGAACAGATGCATATTTGCTACTGTCACAGCCCTATGCGCTATGCCTGGGACTTGACCTTTGATTATCTGCGCCACAGCAAACTAGGTAATGGTTTACCTGGATGGGTGACGCGATATTTATTACATCGTTTGCGCCAGTGGGATGTATTGAGTGCCAATCGTGTTGATTACTTCATTGCCAACTCGCAGCATACAGCTCGGCGGATTTGGCGTTGCTATCGGCGAGAAGCAACAGTCATTTACCCACCAGTGAATATTGCGGAATTTCCGTTTCTGTCTGAGAAAGAGGACTTTTATCTGACAGTTTCTCGGTTAGTGAGTTACAAGCAAATATCGTTGATTGTCAAGGCTTTTAATCAACTAAAACGACCATTAGTAGTCATTGGTACAGGAGATGAAATGAATAAGATTCGCGAGATGGCAAACTCAAATATCCAAATACTCGGTTGGCAACCCGATAATGTGGTAAAAAAATATATGTCTAAGGCTAAGGCGTTTGTGTATGCAGCTTGTGAAGATTTTGGTATTGCCCTAGTGGAAGCACAAGCCTGCGGCACGCCAGTAATTGCTTATGGTGCAGGGGGTGCTTTAGAAACAGTGCGAGATATCCGCTCTGATCCGGATACAGGGACAGGTATATTTTTCAAGACGCAAACAGAGGCGGCTTTGGTGGAGGCAGTAGAAAAGTTTGAAATGTATGAGGGTTCGTTCAATTCCGAGTATATGCGATCGCACGCCGCGCTGTTTTCACCGCAAATCTTTGCAGATCGTTATCTAAATTTTGTAAACAAGTGCAACGAAAAACACCGTTTTCGGAATGATGGTGTTGATTAACGTCTAATTTTTTTAGGCTTTTGGCAATTTCCCCCAGAAGCATCTCATTTTGGCTTTAATATTGGGACTATGTGTGGTGTGGATTATTAAGGAGTATGATGACTGCCCAGAGCTCACTCCTCTCCGGCAAGCGAGGCGTAAGGCAAGACACTAGAGCGTCTACGCGTTTCTTAAAACGCGGTCAAAAAACAAAGACGCCAAAAGTTAAGCCCAAAGGTTTATCTTTTCAGGGTTTAAACGGAGAGTTTGCCAAACGACTGTTCGATATAGTGTTTTCGCTGTCGGTATTAATTTTGTTCTTCCCCGTCTACTTAATTTTGACCTTGCTGATTGCCTTTAGCTCAGAAGGGCCAATTTTTTATGTCCAGGAACGGGTAGGGAAAAATTACAAAGCGTTTAGTTGTATTAAATTCCGAACAATGGTAAGCAATGCGGACGAAATCCTCATGCAAATGATGGAAACATCGCCCGAATTGCGGCAAGAATTTGAGAGCAGTTTTAAGCTGAAACAAGACCCCCGTATTACCAAAATTGGTCGATTTTTGCGAATTACTAGCTTAGACGAATTTCCCCAGTTCTGGAACGTTTTAAAAGGGGATATGAGTGTAGTCGGTCCCCGACCCTTGGTAGCAGAGGAACTGCCAAAATACGGTTGTCACATTGACGAGATTTTAACAATCCGTCCAGGAATTACTGGTTTGTGGCAGGTATCTGGGCGTAATGACATTCCCTACCCTCGGAGAGTCCAAATAGACCTGCATTATGTCAAATTTAGAAACTTCTGGCTTGATTTATGGATCATCTTGAAAACTGTCGATGTGGTAATTCTACCCAAAAATAACGGCGCATACTGAGTAACTACTTAGGGTGGATTCTGTGGGGCAGTTAATGCCCCTAAGTACAATTCTCCCCTCAAACTAAAGGATTGCTCATTTTTGTTTCTATAATTTGTGCTTTTCTACTTATATTCAGACTTCTGTAAGTGTGGATCTTTGGCACTTTTGCCAGAGGTCTAATTTTAAAATGGCTATTTTATTAAGTCTTCATAAAACTAGAGATATATGAAGTTTTGACAAAAAACAACAACATACATAAAAATAATCTCGACCTATCTGGTAGAAAATATACATAATATAATCTTGAGCTATCTAAATATTGGACTTACGTGCTAGATTACTTTTTGTTAAGTATATTTATTTACGGAAAAAGTCTCCTAACCACAAGAACTCGTAGGTTTCCCATTAGGCAATTCAGCAATTAATTGCTAGGTTGTATCAGATTGGCTGTAAATTTTTAATCAAAGACAATAAGGGATAATTGAGTATGACGCAACAGAAGCGAGCGTTGATTACTGGTATTACTGGACAAGATGGTTCATATCTAAGTGAGTTTTTGTTGGAACAAGGTTATGAAGTTCACGGCATCATTCGCCGGACTTCTACCTTCAACACAGACCGTATCGACCACATCTACGAAGACCCCCACAAAGAGGGAGTACGGTTGTTTCTTCACTACGGCGACTTGACGGATGGTACAACGTTACGGCGTATTTTAGAAGAAGTAAAGCCAGTAGAAATTTACAACCTCGGCGCTCAATCCCACGTCAGAGTCAGCTTTGATTCACCAGAATACACAGTAGATGCAGTAGGAATGGGGACATTGCGTCTGTTGGAAGCAATTCGAGACTACCAGCATCGTACCGGAATTCAGGTGCGATTTTACCAGGCGGGTTCTTCAGAAATGTACGGTTTAGTACAAGCAATACCTCAAACTGAGACAACACCCTTTTATCCCCGCAGTCCCTATGCCTGTGCGAAAGTTTACGCTCACTGGCAAACTATAAATTATCGTGAATCTTATAATTTATTTGCTTGTAACGGTATACTTTTTAACCACGAGTCACCACGGCGGGGTGAAACCTTTGTAACCCGCAAAATTACTAGAGCCGTGGCTGGTATTGTTGCTGGTAAGCAGAAAAAGATTTACATGGGTAATCTAGATGCCAAGCGAGATTGGGGCTATGCAAAGGATTACGTCAAAGCAATGTGGTTAATGTTGCAGAAAGACCAGCCAGACGATTATGTAATTTCTACTGGTGAAACCCACTCGGTGCGCGAGTTTTTAGAATTGGCATTTAGTTATGTGAATCTTAATTGGCAAGATTATGTAGAGTTTGATGAGCGTTACCTCCGTCCATCTGAGGTAGAGTTGTTGATTGGCGATTCTACCAAAGCACGGCAGAACTTGGGCTGGGCACCATCAGTAACCTTTGAAGAACTAGTTTCCCTAATGGTAGAAGCAGACTTACAAGCATTGGGTCATACTTCACCCAATGGAAAAGGTTCGCAATTTCCAGATGACATTGCGACTATTCGTCAAACACTGGGCGCTTTGCACTTCTGATTCGGCATTACAGAGGATAAAATATGACCGCCTTAGAACTAAAAAATAAACGCATTCTAGTCACTGGTGGGTCGGGGTTTCTAGGCCGTCAGGTGATAGATCAACTGTGTAAAGCAGGAGCCGATCGCGAGAAAATTACAATACCGCGATCGCGCGATCAAGATTTGCGTGTTTGGGAAAATAGCCAACTTGCAGTTGACCAGCAAGACATAATCATACATCTAGCAGCTCATGTTGGTGGCATCGGTTTGAACCGCGAAAAACCCGCAGAGCTATTCTACGATAACTTGATCATGGGAACCCAGTTAATTCATGCTGCCTATCAAGCTGGAGTAGAAAAATTTGTTTGTGTTGGCACAATCTGCGCCTATCCCAAATTCACTCCAGTGCCATTCAAAGAAGACGATCTTTGGAATGGCTACCCAGAGGAAACTAATGCCCCTTACGGAATTGCCAAAAAAGCACTTTTAGTTCAATTGCAATCTTACCGTCAGCAGTACGGTTTTAATGGGGTTTATTTACTGCCAGTAAATTTATATGGCCCGGAAGATAACTTTGACCCTGGAAGTTCCCACGTAATTCCAGCATTAGTTCGCAAAGTTCACGAAGCCCAAATTAATGCAGAAAAGCAACTTGCAGTTTGGGGTGATGGCAGTCCTACCCGTGAGTTTCTCTATTCAGAAGATGCAGCGCGGGGGATTGTTATGGGGACTCAATTCTATAACGAATCGGAACCAGTTAACTTGGGAACCGGTTATGAAATCTCCATCCTTGATTTAGTAACTCTAATTAGCGAATTGATGGAGTTTAAGGGTGAAATTGTGTGGCAAACTGACAAGCCTAATGGTCAACCCCGCCGCTGTTTAGATACTGAACGGGCCAAGCAAGCCTTTAATTTCACGGCTCAGGTAAGCTTTGAAGAAGGGCTAAAGAATACCATTGAGTGGTATCGTCAACACGCTGGATAACAATGTTCTGTTCTGGTGAATGTAGAGTAATACAAGCTGGGTGATGCCCAGCTTATTTTTTTGACTATTTTTATGGACAAAGTTAATCATCAACTAAATAAAGTAGAATTGCGCCGCACTCTACTTAAAACACGTCAATCAATGTGCTCTGGAGAATGGAGAGAAAAAAGCGATCGCTTATGCTCTCATTTACAAAACTCTACTTTGTTTACCCAAGCAAAAACAATACTCGCTTATTTCAGCTTTCGCCAAGAACCTGACCTCAGTCCCCTATTTGCCAACACCAAATACCGTTGGGGATTTTCTCGCTGCATTAATAAATCCCTGTCTTGGCATATTTGGACACCTAACGATTCTATCCAAAGCGGCGCTTATGGCATTATTGAACCACACCCCGACGCTCCAATCTTAGATGCTGCGAAAGTAGATTTGATTCTTGTACCCAGTGTAGCTTGCGACTATCAAGGATATCGTTTGGGTTATGGCGGCGGATATTACGATCGCTTGCTCAGTTTACCGCAGTGGCAGACAAAGCCGACTATCGGAATTGTCTTTGATTTTGCCTATTTGTCCCAAATACCGATTGAGCTTTGGGATAAACCATTACAACATATTTGTACGGAAACCGGATTGACTCGAAAAGGTTGAAGCGTTCAGGATAATGAAGACATCTCATAAAATGTTTTATGACTAACCCAATGTCATCTACCACTGAGCAAGAAGCAATAATTGACGATATTATCGCAACGAGCCTCCAAGCTCAACAAAAAAACGGCCCAGACCTCCGTCAAATTCATAGCAAAAGTCATGGACTGCTTTGGGGAGAGTTTATTATTGAACCCAATCTTCCTGAAGACCTGAGAGTAGGTTTATTCAAAACGCCCCAAACCTATCCTGCGTGGATTCGGTTCTCTAGCGGTGGTTCGCCTCAAAAGCGTGGTAAATTCAACTCCGATAGCCAGCCTGATGTTCGCGGTATTGCCATTAAGGTGATGAATGTGGAGGGGCAAAAAGTCCTGGATGATGAAGAAAAAACCCAAGATTTTATACTTAACAATTATCCTATTTTCTTGACTAAAGACGTTCGTGATTACGCCGATCTTTCCCAAGCAGGTAGTGGACAACTTAGCCCAGAACGGCTGGAAGAACTTGATTATGCCTTTGCTATCTTGCAAAAAATTGGTAGCAAAAAGGTAGGAAATCCACTTTTGATTCAATATTGGAGTATGGTTCCGTTTAAATTTGGTGAGCTGATTGTAAAATTATCTGTCAAATCTCAACAGCCTGAACAACCACCAGAAACACTTCCAGAATCAGAAAATTACCTTAGAGAAACGCTGGTAAAATATTTGACTGAAGAAGGTCGAGAAGCGTCTTTTGACTTTTTAATTCAGTTTTATGTAAATGATGATAAAACGCCGATTGAAGACCACGTTCAGGAATGGCAGGAAGCAGATTCACCGTTTATTAAAGTTGCAACTGTTCGCATTCCCAGTCAGAAGTTTGACTTTGAAGAACGCAAACGTTTAGATGAGGGTATATTGTTTTCTCCTTGGCATACACTTCTAGAGCATGAGCCTGTTGGAAGTGTGAATCTCTCTCGCAAGAGGCTTTACAGCGAACTTGCAAAGTACCGGCGAGAACAAATTGCCCAACGTTCGCGGGAACCACAACCTTATGTAGCGGTTGAAGATTAACTACTATGAATTGGCTTCAAACTGCAAGAGGAACCGTTGAAAGCTGTGTGTAAAAACTCTGACTTGATACGAATTAAATCTGATTAGTGAGAATTGAAATACCAAGATTCCCGACTTTTTAAATAAGTCAGGAATCTTGTTTTTAAGGAATGATTTTAACGTGAGTTCGACAAGTCTTATTTGACCTCTCCCCCAGCCCCTCTCTGACGCGGAGAGGGGAGCAAAAAGCTTAATTTTTCGTTTCTCCTCCCTTTCCGTTTCGGAGAGGGAGGCTGGGAGGGAGAGGTTCATCGAACTCACGTGATTTTAAGACTGCTATAGATGGTTTTTATGAGAATAATGGCTTAAGAATATGATAAATATTTAATTTGTGCAACATAATGCCTTTTCTAAATTGGGTACAAACTATGAATAAAGATAATGAGTTAACTGAAAAACTGAAGAATATATTGACTGAATCCGCAGATCAAGAATCTGTCATTAAGTTCTTGAGATTGAGTAATTATTCAAAAAGCAAATCAATTGAAATTTTTAAGAAGGCTTTGGGTATTTCTTATTATGAAGCACAAGACATGATTCATAATAGTCAAACATGGAGTGATGTAAAAGAATATGACGAAAAACTAATCAATGACTTCTTTGATATTCTGGAAGGATTAGGGAGTTCATAAAGTGAAGAGACTTAATTATATTGATATGTGAATAAATTCAATAACTGAATTAGGCTAATTGCTTTAAACAGATTTTTGATGATAGGTTAGTATAAAGTTAATCAAATTCTCAAGTAAAGCTATGTCTGACTCAATTCAGTATGTCACACTGCTGAAATTTTAACAGTTAATACTTTTTATTTTGAGCAGATCATTATTTAATTTTCAAAAAAGATAATTTCCTATATTAATCAAATGCTGAACTGGAAAAAATCACGATCGCAGATTCTAATGTATGCGCTATTGGGAGCGATCGCACTGTTGATGCTCTTTCCTTTACTATGGCTAATTAGTACAGCCTTGAAATCGCCTACGGAAAATATTTTTCAGTCGCCGCCACAGTTGCTACCCAGTCAACCGACACTAAATAACTTCTCTAGTGTGTGGAACTCTTTACCTTTTGGACAATACCTGTATAACAGTACCTTGGTGTCAGTACTGACTGTGGGCTTAAATCTACTGTTTTGCGCCTTGGCTGCCTATCCGTTGGCCAGATTGTCGTTTGTCGGGCGAGACTGGATTTTTGTAGCGATTGTCTCTACGATTATGATTCCTTTCCAAATTGTGATGATTCCCCTCTATATTTTGACAGTCCAGATGGGTTTGAGAAATACTTATTTAGGGATGATTTTTCCGAGTTTAGCTTCTGCTTTTGGTATTTTTCTGTTGCGCCAAGCTTTCATGAGTGTCCCCAAAGAAATAGAAGAAGCCGCTCGGATGGATGGCAGCTCAGAGTTAGGATTGTGGTGGCATATTATGTTACCGGCAGTTCGCCCAGCACTGGTAACTTTAGCTATTTTTGTATTTATTGGTGCTTGGAGTGACTTTTTGTGGCCTTTAATTGTCATCCAAGACGAAAATTTATACACTCTTCCTTTGGGAGTTGCAAAGCTAGCAGGTACATTTTCCCTTGACTGGCGGTTGGTAGCTGCTGGCTCAGTGATTGCGATCGCCCCAGTATTATTACTATTTTTGTTTTTACAACGTTACATTGTACCCACAGAAACAGGTAGCGGCGTTAAGGGTTGAGGCCCAATTCAATAGACTTCTTGCATGAATCAATGAGCTTTCACCCTAAATCCCTCTCCCAAGCTTGGGAGAGGGACTTTGAAATTGTCTCCCCTTCTCACAAAATTGGGAGAAGGGGTTGGGGGATGAGGGCTAGTTTTGTATTCGTGTAAGAGGTCTAATAAGCACCAGTCTTTTTAAATACCACCCAGATAGTTTTAATAATCAGACTCAGGTCATAAGTTACAGACCACTTGCGTTGATAATCCATATCCATTTTCACAATGGTTTCAAAGTCTGTAATGCTGGAACGCCCATTAGCTTGCCATTCTCCGGTAATGCCTGGTTTGACTCGCAATCTATCCCAGTGGTGTGGATCGTAATTACTGACTTCATCAGGAGTAGGTGGACGAGTACCAACTAAACTCATGTCCCCTAATAAAACATTCCAAAATTGAGGGAATTCATCCAAGCTAGTACACCTCAAAAATTTACCAACAGGAGTAATGCGAGGATCGTCAACAGATTTAAAAATGTGACCTTTGGCTTGGTTCTCAACCAAATGCTTGAGTTTATCAGCATCGACTATCATGGAGCGGAATTTCCAGATGCGGAAAGTTTTTCCGTTTAAACCACAGCGAATTTGGGAATAAAATATTGGACTTGGCTCATGAATAAAAGTAGCAATTGCTACGGGAATTGCTATCATAAATGTAACAATCAGCCCGACAATGGCTCCAACAATGTCAATTAATCGTTTTCTCACGCTTAAAGTTGACGGGTGTGAAGGCTGTTGCAAACAATTAACTGAATAAAGAGAAAGATTATTCACAAGGGCTAACTTAGTTTTATAACAGGAATTTTTACATTAGTAGTGTAGACATAGACATGATTGTTGGGCGATTTTTACTACTCTTGTCGTTACTACCGAGTGTTAATATACACAAATTTTAGCCGATATAAAAACCAAAAACCAAAAATTTACAGAATCTTTCAATTCAAGTGATAGATTGTAAAAATACGGTATTTTATCCATCTAATAACAAAGATACTACTATCGTACACACCGAAAAATCACTGTCCTGAAGTATTAGTACTAATAGTACTTTGCAAAATTCCAAATGCTTACATTATGAGCATTTGGAATTTTGAGTAGTATTCTTCTTTCTAGCGCGATCTGCTAGTCTCAACGATCGACCTCTAAAGCGAAATTCACCGTATATGGTTCCTCTAGTGATTGCTGATTACTAGCCTTAATTGCATCTAGATAGCGACGCAAAGACAACAATTGTTGAGAATTGGGACGATAAGTGAGACTTCCTTGTTTTTCAAAAAGTGGTGCTGTGGCGATCGCCAGATAGTCAGGATTTTCTTGCGAACTCTGGGTAAGCCAAGTTGATTCTGTGACTGAAGGTATCAAACCGGAAGGCAGTTCACCTTCCAAAAAAGCCAGCAGCCGTTGCTGACAAATGCGAGTATTGATCCCACGACCCTCAAATAACTGGATAACTTCACCGAAAGATAAAGGACGTTCTGGTAGCAATCGCAACAATTCTGTAAACAAGAAATAATCAGTGTATTGTTGTCTGGGTATATCTAAAATCTGGGGATGCAGAGGCAGCATCGCCAAACCATAAGCCACCCGACTGCAATTGGGAGCGCCGTTTTCGCCGAGATATAAATCTTGAATAATCTTAGTGCTGGGAAGTTTTTGCCGTAACCAGCGGTTCACTGTCCCGACACAAGCCACTCCCCCAGTCAGGATCGCTTGATTAATGGCTTCTGTGGGGATACCATGAGCTACCAATAACTTATTAAGTTCTCGGTTCAGGCGGCGGACAAAGGGAATAAATACTTGGCTTTCTAAGTCTCGTCGCTGCAAAACCCACCGCTGATCGGCCAATTCTAGGGTAAAAGAGTCTTGGTGTTGCAAAATCAGCTTTAGGGCTAATGCCGCATCTAATACCGCCTGTCCCAGTAGAGAACTTTCTAGACGCTGCTGGAGACGAATTCGAGCGGTGATATCTGGTTCTCCGACTCTAGGTAGTTCTAATTCTTCCAACCCTAAAGTCTGCCAACGCATTTGGTCTAAACCGGGAATTGACGGTTGCCATTGCCAAGGATTACTTGTGGTAGTTTTGCCATCGCTTGGTGTTTCTCTTCGTGATTGCCGAGATTTCGGTGGTAATAGCAGCTGACAAATTATATCTTGTTCAATACCCTTGCCAGCATAAGCAAAACTGTGGAGCATGAAATCACTGTATGTCAATTGTTGCAAGCTTTCTGGTAGATTTACCAGCAACATTTCTGTGGCAGTTGTCCCAATGTTAATCACAAGGGTGTTGCCAACAATGGGATGTTCGCTAGTTTTTGCTGGATGATTACCTTGAGCATCGCTTAGTTTTACTTGCTCACCATTAACAGCATCAAGTTCCGGGAGTAGACTAGCGATCGCTTCTTCGACAAAAAATACTTGCTGCGGATGTTGAATAAGTTTGCTAGTGAGTAAAGCTTCCCGCACGTTAAAGCGGTATTGTTCCGACCAGCTAGATGGACAGGTACAAATTACACCAGCAATATTATTGATAATCTGGGGAAAATCTTGTTCGCCGATCCCAACAGCGGCAGCCACTAAACTAGGGGTGGTACTTGTTTTTTCGGATTTGAGAGTTAACAGTAATTTAGAGAGCGATCGCACAACCCAAATCAAAGGCCCTGCCGAAAATTCATTTAATTGCAAAACCGGTTCCCATTTCTGTCGTTCACTCTTGTAGGGAATGGCTACTTGTAGATAGGGCTTCAACTGCGCCGAGTACAGATTATTTTTCGTCGGATCTGCTGTCGATTTTGGTGTTGTAGGAGTAGTAGCCGAGCGATCGGGCGCTTTATCTTGGGCAACAGCCGCAGGTGCTGTCTGTTCATGTGCCTCGATAGTTTCGTTTTCACCGTGGGGTACAGAAGCAATAGGCAGATAAACCTCTGTTGGTAAACGAAACGATTGCTGAAAGGAACTTGTTCCCGGCGGATTTTCTGCTGACCAGTAGATAGGATGTACAACAAAAGTCGAGCGATTTAATAATGCGGCGGAAATTCCTGTTGTACCTAAATCAATTCCTAAATACCAGACTGATTCTAAAACATTGGGTGAAACTTCTGGATTATTTATGGAGTTGGCAATTGGAGGTAAAGAACTTTCTGGAACAGGAGTTGTGACTTCCTTTTTTTTTTCAGTTTCTACCTGGGGAACTGCCAAACTGGAGAAAGCAGCAGCTGATGTATTCTCTACTATTTGGGGATTTTCAAGGGCAGTTGTGGGGATTGTGTCTTGAATGCTATCAAGTAGTTCCGAGAAAACACTCAAGTTGTTATCTGGCTGCGACTCAGAATTTAGCTGCCGATCGAAATTAGCCAAATCTCGATCTAATTGCTGCAACTGTTCTTCATCTAAAGAAATATCTGGTACGGCTGGAGACTGGTTTGACTCAATAGAAAGTAAGTTTTCTTGGGGTGAAGCAGCAATGTAGTTATCTGAAGACAGTTCGGAGCGATCGCTGTTAATTAATACTTCCGATGTGGTGATACTTTCTCTGCGATCGGGCAGCGTGTCGTAGACAGACGCTTCGGGAACAGTAGGCTCTACCAACGAAATTTCTGCTACTTCTGGAGTCACTGGTACTGTGGTAGTGGCATCATCCAAAAAAGATGAGACTTCCAGCAGTTGCAGTTCACTATCGTCATCAGGCAATAGGTCAGTTGCTGTAGTTGTGGCATTATCCACAGAAGATGAGACTTCCAGCAATTGCAGTTCACTATCGGCATCAGGTAATAAGTCAGTTAGGGTATTAATTGTATCAACGCTAGCTGGTTGAGTGCCGATTTGTGGCAAGCTGTCTATTTGTGGAGTAGAGAAGCTAAGAGGTGAATCTAGGTCAGTATCTTCTTCAAAAAATAGTTCTTCCTGTGGCTCTGAGGAATCTGTGGTTTCGCCTAAAGTCTCTTGGATTGAAAGACCCGTATCTGGTGTTACAACCGCAGAATCCACAATTGGAGAGACAGGTGGGACTTGTGCGATGTTCAACTGTGATGGAGAGGCTGTAGAAGCAGATAAGTCATTGATGGGAACATCGAGGCTGAGATTATTAACATCACCAGCATCAAACAAACTGGCGTAAAGTTGGTCTACTTCATCACCAATTGCCGCAGAAATATCTTCCGGTAATTCGGTCGGGGTTTGAGAATATTCAGATGAGTCTACGCCAAGCTGCAACAGCACTGCATCTAGATCCTCTGTAAGGGTAGTTTCCTGTTGCTCAATTGCGAGTGGAGATGAAGTTTCTGGCTGTATAAGCTCCAAGGATTGGGGCGCAACTCCAGCAGCAATCTCGGCTGGTTCAGTCAATGATGCTAGTGTCTCAGATTCTCCTCCCAGCAAAGATGACTGCGAACTAGGGGATTCTTGTTGCAAATGCTGGGTCAAATTGTTGACAAAGCTAGCCATCAGCTGTTCGCCTTGCATCCCCTTGCTATGCATTCTTACCAGTGCTTGGGACAGGGATTCGTAATAAGTATTAATGTTACGCTGTAGTGCTTCAAAGACTACATTCACCGTTCCATCTAGTGACAATAGGCGTTGATCTAACTCCCTAGCTAGCTGGGTTAAGCGCTCCACATCGTTAGAGGATTCTAATAAAGATTGAGTTGCAGAGGTTGCGTAATTAATTCCTCCTGAAGAACTGGCGAAATTTTCCCTCGTTTGTCCAATCAGTGGTGTTAAAGTTGGCACAAGGCGACTCATGAGTACCTGTAAAAACTCGGTAATCATTTGTTCCTGGTTTGTCAACTGCTGCGCTAAGGAGTAGTTTTGCAAACGCCTTTGTTCTAGTTGCCGAATTTCTTGTATGAGAGTGGCTCGCTCTTGCAAGAGCAATTCTAATTCCGATCGCAACGGCTGAATCAATCTCGAAAATTCATTATTTAATTGTCCTGCGCTAACAGTACTTTGTTCCTGACTGGGTTCGAGCGGCGGTAGTGGATACTGGTTATTACCACGATCGATAAATTTTGTTAACAAAGGCGATGGCGGATCTTCAGAAGACTGATTTGGGATGCCGCTCTCTGATGCTTCTTTTTCTTGTAACCTCACCAAGAAGTCGCGAATTCGCTCTAAAACTTCTTTAGGCTCTTGCGCCTGACCAGACAGAAATCTAGACAGGCGCTTGCCACCACTGGCAAGTAAGTTGTCAATGTCTGCGATCAGCTTTTGAATTTCATCTGTACTAAAAGTCACTTTTCTACCTTATATATAAATCTATGTCAACTTATGTGAACAATTACTTTACAATCACCGTACCCCTATGCCTGGATTTCTCACTTGTGAGAAATCCAAGGGGTGTGGGAGGTGTGGGAGGATGGGGAAGAAGTCTTACCCCCCACANCCCCCCACACTCCTCTTCCCCCTTTGCCTACCATCCCCGTGTCTCCTTGTCTCCCCCTCTCCTTGTCCTCTTCAGACAGCCTTTGCTCGAAAAGCTTAATTTTGCAGGTCATTGGTCGCCTATTTTTTAAAATCGCTAAAATACCTGAGCAATAATTTACTCCCTTTAGTATCATTAATGTTGTTTGCCTATATTCATAACTAATCAAGTTTGCAATACAGCTAGCCCCTAAGCAATCCAACCGCAGGCTATAAACTACTTTTTGCAAAACTTTTACCCCGTTTAAACTTATAGGTAAAGATTATTTAGAAAAACTTCTTGTCGCTTTCTTGTGTAGCATAGTTTAGTTTTTTCTTTGAAAGGGAGCTGTGCAATGATAGCTTAGGCTACAAATGGCGCTCCTGTTTTTTGTGTGTACATAGCAGCTTGAATTAAAGATGTCGTAATGGAAGATCGATATAGCTTGCAAGCACAGGCTAATTCCTGGATGATCGCCTCCGCTCCCTTTTTTCAAGGGTTGCCAGAAACTGCTGTGGAATCAGCCCTCACCCATCTCGTTACCCGCACTCACCCAGCCAATCAGGTGATTCTACTGGAAAATGACTGGGGTGGTTCTGTGTATTTTATTATGGACGGATGGGTAAAAATTCGCACCTACAATCTGGAAGGAAAAGAGGTAACGCTGAATATTATTGGCAAAGGTGAATTGTTTGGTGAAATGGCGGCGCTAGATGAAGCACCTCGATCCACGGATGTGATTACCTTGGCCCCAACGGTAATTGGTAGTATGCCTGCTCAGGATTTTGTCAAATTACTTCAGATAGAACCATTGGCGGGAGTTCGATTGGCGCAACTCATGGCACGACGTTTGCGGCAAGTCAATCGCCGATTGCGGTTGCGGGAATCTGATAGCCAGTCAAGGGTAGCAGATACATTGTTATTTTTGGCAGAAGGACAGGGAAAAAAAGGGCAAACCGGAACCGAAATCCCCAATTTACCTCATCGGGAATTGAGTAGTTTGAGCGGACTGGCGCGGGAAACGGTGACACGAGTATTGACAAGGCTAGAAAAAAAAGGCTTGATTAAACGGGATCAAGACACTATTTGTATTCCCGATTTGTCAGCCTTAGAAAGAATGATCGTTTAAAAACTTCTCAGATATGAGTATTTTAGATTCTCTCCCAGATGAACCGGAGGAAGATCCATCCTCTGAATCTCCAACTCCTCAGAATCATTGGTTAGATAAAGAACAGCAGTTAATGCCTCCTCAAATCAAAGCTGATGCACCCTTGAGGATGGTGGAAACGGCATTTTTAGCCAGTACCGCTAGCTTAATTTGGTTTATTAATTTTTACTTTCCTTTGGGCCCAGTTTTGCGGATATTTTTTCCAGTGCCGATCGCTCTAGTCTATCTGCGTTGGGGCAAACGTGCGGCATGGATGGCAGCACTCACCTGTGGCTTACTGCTGACGGTATTGATGGGGCCAGCCCGCAGTTTGCTGTTTGTCATGCCCTACGGGTTCATGGGCGTTCTTTTGGGCGCTACATGGTGTCGTCGTCGTCTTCCCTGGATTGTTTCTATTACCTTGGGTACGCTGCTGGGTACTTTGGGAGTTTTTTTTCGGCTGTGGTTGTTGTCTGTTTTATCGGGTGAAGACCTATGGATTTATGTGATTACCCAGGTGACTGAGTTCATTGAGTGGGTATTTTTTAACTTGAGTTTGTTGGCGAGTCCCAGTGTATTTTTGATTCAAGTGGGAGCGATCGCTTTAATTATACTCAACAACTTTATCTACCTTTTTGTGGTACATCTGGCAGCATGGTTGCTTTTTGACCGTCTGGGCAACCCGATCCCCCGCCCACCACACTGGGTACAAGTTCTCATGGATTATGAAGGATAGTTATTTGTCATTTGTCATTTGTCATTTGTCATTTGTCATTTGTCATTGGTTAAACGATCAGTCCTAACTAATAACCAATGTCCCATGCCCAATTCCCAAATTAGTATTTATACTCAAAAAGAAC
Source organism: Nostoc sp. 'Peltigera membranacea cyanobiont' 210A (assembly GCF_002246015.1). Classification (GTDB taxonomy): domain Bacteria; phylum Cyanobacteriota; class Cyanobacteriia; order Cyanobacteriales; family Nostocaceae; genus Nostoc. The sequence goes on along the minus strand of NZ_NOLJ01000003.1, from coordinate 601,662 downwards.
AGGGTGAACAATGGCTACGGAAGTATCGTGGTTGTTTACCCATATTTGCTTGTGTTTTAGGATTTACTGAAACTGGTTTAATTCCAGGGATTTCAGCAGCTGGTCGCACTCCAGAGGATCGGAAATATACAGCTTGTGCCGATGCTGAGTTTTTGTATTATGGCCCAGAACATAAAGCCCAATATCCCTTACCACCATTGTCCGCTGGGGCTTCACCTGTGCTGATTTCTCGCGCTGTATTTGAGTCACTAAAGATACCAATTAATTTATTTAATGCTGGTTTACCCCAGCCTCCTGCTGTGCCAGTAATTGATTTGGGTGGCGCTCCTGCTAAGTGTTTAAGTGGAGGTGCTGCTATGGAAATTACAACGGTACATCACTTGTTTGAACAAGGGCTACTTTGGGGAGAACGCCTAGCTGCCAATATCCAACAGGGGTATCTGATTGTCGGTGAGTGCGTCGTCGGAGGTACTACAACTGCCCTGGCAATCTTAACTGGTTTAGGTATAGATGCTGCCGGAAAAGTTAACAGTAGCCACCCTGTTTGTAACCACGCGCAAAAGTGGGCACTAGTGCAAGCTGGACTGGAGAAGATGAGGGGGAACAGGGAGCAGGGGAGGCAGGGGGAGCAGGGGGAGATAAACTTCCAATCTCAAATCCAAAATCCAAAACTTGTACTGAGCGTTCGCGCAGCGTCTCCCTTAGGAGAAGTCGAAGTATCTAAAATCCAAAGTTCTGTAGATCCCCTACAACTGGTAGCCGCCGTGGGCGATCCGATGCAAGTGGTGGTAGCTGGGATGGCGATCGCTGCTAGCCGTAGCTGTGGTGTGATGCTGGCTGGAGGGACGCAAATGCTGGCTGTTTATGCGTTGATGAGTGCGATCGCTCAAGCTTACGCCTTATCATGGCAACCAGAAGCAGTAGTTGTAGGCACAACCCGCTGGGTGGCTGAAGATCCTACTGGCGCTACAGTTGACTTAGCCCTCAACTTAGGAAAAAACAGCTTAACTCCGACTGGAGGAACCCCTCCCCTATTTGCAACTCATCTAAGCTTTGCTGACTCTCGTTATCCCCAACTAAGAGCTTATGAGCAGGGCTTTGTCAAAGAAGGTATGGGTGCTGGAGCCGCTTGCATAGCCGCCCATCTTAGCCAAGATTGGCAGCAACACCAACTTTTGGCAGCCATTGAAGCCCAACTTGAACGGCTAAGTACAGCATCTCATTAATTCTTAGCGAATTAAATTCGGCAAGACTCTGCGCCCCACCAAAGTTATAGGCGGAGGTTTCCTCCGATGCTACTTCTCTCTACGTTTAAACAACGCTACAATTTTACGCAAAGCTTTACTTAGCCAAATCAACAGTTAATAATCTAATCGTTATTCAAATTGCATCTGCGTGTTTCCCGAACTTTTGATCTCAGGAAGCCAGAAGTTCCTGACTTGTCTGTGCGTAAGAGCGTCTTTCTAACAATTTGAACTATGCAACTTTGTTTACCTTCTTGTTTTTCAGGAGAATTATCTGATGAAATTAGTAAAAAAGTTTGCTATTGCTACCACTAGTGCTGTTATCGGTATTACTGGTGTCGGTGCATCTTCTGCGGCACAAGCTGTACAGCTATTTGGTTTTCAGTACTCTTTTCCCAGTGATGAACCAAATAGTACAGTGATTTCCGCTAGCGGCATTCTTACCACCACCGATTTAGATCCTATAAAAAACAATTACACAATCACAGGAATCAGTGGCACAAGGAAAGGCCAAGGAATTACTGAGACAATCATCGGGTTGCTCTCACCAGGTACATATGGAATCAATGATAATCTCTTAAATGCGAGTACGCCCCTGTTAACCCAGAACGGTTTTTCTTACCTGGTTTCTGGAAGCGGAGAAGACGGAAATGGGAACGTTAACGTATTCTACAGTAGTTTCAATGAAGGTTATTCAGAGCTTTCAAGCGATGTAGATTATGGCAGCTTTAGTGTCGTACCACGTCCTGTTCCCGAACCCTACACAGTAACTGGTTCATTGGTTGCTCTTAGTTTTGGCTGGTGGACGAAGCGAAAGCAAGCACTAGCTTCCCAGAAGAAGCCCCATAAAAATATCTATTTGTTAGATTCATAGTGCATCTGCGATCTAGATTGCATTAAAATGTGCTTGCTATCCTACTTTTACAGTAATACCAAGTCGCGTTTATGATATATCACTAGACGACTTGGTATTAACATAGGATATTAGCTGTAACTAAAATTAAAAACTTCCAGGATTGTCATCAAGTGCTAGCAAGAAATTAATCAGGTCTGTTTGCTGATTGGAATTAAACCCAGACTGTCTATCTACATAGAAATAATGACCAGTGCCATCAAGGTTACTACGCACTAAACTAGGGTTAGCTTTGTTAGCTTTCACAACTAAGGCACGAAGATTACGATCAACCAAAGCACGCAAGCTGCTAGCTGGATCGGCAGGTATACCTCGGCTGAGAGTGCCAGAAAGCCCTAAGCCAGTCTTGTCAACAACCGCGATCGCATTTGAGTCAACTTTCAGGCTTCCTGCTCGTACTGCTACACCACCATCATGCAAATATGGTGCGCTTAGATAAAGACCACGCAAGGAGGTAGTTTTGTAACCGCCTTTTGGCAATATACCTTTGGGTAGAGTTGTGGGGCTATCGGAGATACCCTGTGTTGGTACATCCAGCACTTCAGCCTTAGCAGGTATGGGAACTGGAGTGTTAAAAGTGTAGAGCTTGGGCGGTACTAACAAATTACTCAGCCCCAAGCGAGATTGGGCACGAGCTGGGTTAGTACGTATTTCATCAATTGGATGAATTTTGTTGTCAGTGAAGAATGGTGGAATATGGCAAGTTGCACAATTAGCTTTCTCAAATACTTTTGCGCCACGCTTAACAGAATTGCTGTTCAACGCTTGCCAGTTTTCCGAAGTCTGGTTAGCAGGTGGTACTAAGCTATTTTGAAAAGCAGACATGGCGTTGCTAGCAAATAAGAAAGTGCCGCTAGCCATATCAGCTGGCTTTCCAGTATTGGGGCTGAAAACCAAACCGTTAAAAGTCAACAAACTAGGTCGTAGGTTTGGGTAAGTTCCTGTACCAGGAACAGAAATTTGGTCTTCTAATTCTGCTTGTGTGGGATTTGGTACGATCTTCCGCAGCCATTCAGAGGGTTTTACTATCACTCCTTCTGGTAAACGTAGGCTCTTAACGGCAGCGTTTTGAAGAAATGTACCAATATAAACCTCTGGGTCAATACCAAGAGTATCTGCACTGAGTTGAGCAGCTGCCAACAGATTGATTTCTGAAGAGTGAACACCATTATTAAGAGCGCTTAGTCCAGCAAATGGGCCAACGGCTCCTTCTCCTGATGCTGCATAAGGATGATTTTTAAACGTGAAGAGACTGGGGATTTGAGTAGTGTTTCTAATACCATCCGGTGAACTCTCAAAATGACCGAAAGGTACATCTAGCACAGCATCATCGAAGGCTTTTTCAAACTTTTCAGGATCAGGTAATTCTACTTTATTACCTTTACTGTCAATAATCGTCTTGCCATTGCCTTTGTATTGTGAGTCTAGAGGGTTAAAGTTTAACCGTGCAAACCCTGCGGCTGTATTTGGTGATAAGGCAATGAACAAAGGGATGGCAAGTTCCCCATTAGGTACTCCTGAAAGAGTTTTACCATCACTAGAAAGGGTTGCATGACAAAGCGCACAGGTAATGTTGCCACCATTAGGTGTGGTTCCTACTGCAACACTCTGTCCCTTTGGAATTTTTAAACCTGTAGGAATAACAGTCCCTTTGGGAAAAGTTCGACTACCTATAGTTAAATCCTTCTGGAGAGTAATTTTTAGGTTTGTCGTTGATTGTCCGCGCAAATTAGCGATCGCTACACCTAATTCATTCGATATCTTAGTGAAGCCTTGCCCTAAACCAAATACCCCTTGCAAACCAAATGTATCGCCAATCTTCCGGTTCAAGAATATATCTTCACCTTGGGCAATTAATTCCTTATTAATTTTAACTGCCCCCACCCGTTGATAGGAAATGGGGTTATTAGGATTGAGTCCCTTATTTGCAACTAGTTGTGATGCTTCTTGAGGACTCAGCAGTTTGCCGAAATAGTCGTAATAGCCTGGCGGTTGAGTAGGAGCAGGTTGCAAAAGGTCAATCTTAGCTAAAGCTATCTGGCTCATCATCAACCAATTTGATAACAAGATGCCAAAAACACTAATGATAAAAACGCAGATTAATAAGAAAAGCTTGGTTTTTGAACCATACAATACCCTAAGAACACCAGTCTTAGGGTTTTTTTTTTGTTTCATAGTGAGGTACTCACTAAAATCTATAACGTAGATATATCATACTCTTACGTAAATATATGTAATAATGTGTTTAAGTTTTTTATCAATTTTATGGCTGGATTAGTTACTTATACTTAAAATATATAAACCTATTCCATTAATAATATTTACGCTATAAAGCTTAAGCTTATTGAGATTGAAAACGAAAAATTAAGGTTTTCAAGCACATTTTACGAAAAGAAGTAGGGATTATGAGAATAGTGGGATAGGTTCATGGACATAAAGCCATGATTTGAGGGAGCATCTCAGTTTTGCAAATATACCTGGCGATTAGAAATCGCGGCTATACAAACTAAGTCCGCCTACGCGGACTTAAGAAATTGGAAACCCGCGTAGGCGGGTTTTGTCTGTGTAGCCGCGAATTCCATGAGACTGTTGGCGAATTAAAAAAGTGAGATGCTCCCTGATTTCACATTGAATCTAAAGGCTTGCCTTACCTACCTCCAGCCATTTTTTTAATTCGTTTAACTCAGGTTAAATTTAACAAATTCGATGGGTTTAAGTCCCCTGGTTCTATAACCGACAAGTTTTGTGGCGGGGTCTAAATCGCCGTTACAAAACTGTACTTCCGACTTCCGACTTCCGACTTTCGACTTATTTAATGAATTCTCTCTCTAAGTAATTGTTCTTCTAAAGCAGCAATACGATTGTATGCTGCTGTTAACTGCGCTGTCAGTCGTTGTATTTGAATTTCTGGTGTTATATTATCTCCAGCTTGACGATGCATGTCTAGATAAATGCCATCTGTCAAGACATCCTTGTGTTCCATTTCTGGATTTATATTGTTACGTCCTTTAAACTGGTAGCCTCCAGCTGCACCATTTTGTTGATAATTATCCTTTGCTTGTGTATTCGCTAAAGAACACTCTGAGAAAGTTTGAGTGACTTTACTATCAAGCTGCTCAATTACTTGGCACAGGTCATCCAGCTTTTGGCTTAAAGTCAGGATCTGCTGCTGTAATAGCTCCATTTAATACCTTTATCCGTACATTTTCTTTATGTTATTCAATTTACTCCCAACCTTAACGATACTTATGGATTATTTAAGTATTGATAATTTTTGCGGGAAATGTGACATTTAAATCATTACTTTTAAATACAAGTAAGGTTTCACTATAAGTACCACCAAGTAAATTTATGGAGAAAAATTAATCATTAGGTACTAATTTGACAAAAATATCGCTAATTTGAGCTAAATCTTCAAAATTATCCGTATTATCAAGAAAAAATACTGATAAATCTCCAACTTCACCTTTTTAGCTAAGTTAGCCACTGATGAATCTCTGCTTAATATTAGGTATAATCAAAAATCTCAAATCCAAAATCAATGGATCGACGGTCTTTTTTACTAGGTACAAGCACACTGGCACTTTCACAACTGCTTTTTGGCTGTGGTGGAAACAAGCAGACTCAACTAAAAGTACAGTTATTAAAAGGTTCTATACCTGGTCAGGTGGTGAATCAGTTTCACAAAAGTTTGCAGCAACCGGCGCAGTTAAAGTTTGCTCCAGTTGAACATATACAGGATTTATTTCAACAATTACAAAATTGGCAGCAGAAGCCAAAGACCAGCGATGAGCAGGGATGGAGTCGCTTTATACCCTTTAGGCAAGGTCAAAAAGCAGCTGACGCAGACCTAGTAACATTGGGAGATTACTGGCTACAAGCAGCTATTGAACAGAAATTGATTCAACCACTCCAAGAAGTGCAGGGAAACCAATTAAAGCAGTGGTCTACTTTAGATGAAAGGTGGAAACAACTGGTAACGCGTAACGATCAAGGTATTTTGGATACTCAAGGGAAGGTGTGGGGTGCGCCTTACAGGTGGGGTAGTACAGTAATTGTTTATAACCGTGACAAGTTGCGAAAATTGGGATGGACGCCCAAAGATTGGAGTGATTTGTGGCGAGATGGAATGCAGCAGCGTATTTCCCTACTCAATCAACCACGAGAAGTTATTGGTTTGGTCTTAAAAAAGCTAGGAAAATCTTATAATACAGACAATCTTGACCAAGTACCAGACTTGGAAAAGGAATTACAGATATTAAACCAACAGGTGAAGTTTTACAGTTCCAATAACTATTTGGAACCTCTAATTATGGAAGACACTTGGCTAGCGGTTGGTTGGTCAAGCGATGTATTGCCTGTTTTGGGACGTTATCCGCAGCTTGCCGCAGTTATCCCCCAGTCAGGAACAGCAATCTGGGCGGACTTATGGGTACGTCCCGCAGGGATTACTAAGAATAATTTATCAGATCAATGGATTGATTTTTGTTGGCAACCAAGCACAGCTAAACAAATTTCGGTGCTTACTAAAACCAATTCGCCAATTTCTACAAATATTGCCGCTTCCGATATCCAAGAACCATTATGGAGTTTGTTAGAGAGCGATGTCTACGACGGGCTACGCCTACGCAACATTTTCAATAAAAGCGAATTTTTACTTCCCTTACCCCCATCAGCAATAAAACAATACGAGTCTTTATTCGCCAAAATTAAGGTTTAATTGGGCATTGGCCAGAAGAGGGGGAGGTGCAGAGGGGCAGAGGGGAAAAACTTACTGTAACTGCTGCCCTGCTTCCCCAGTCACTACAAAAAACGCTGTAAACCGATCTTGTTCTTAATAGTGGTTTGGATACTGCATAAAGCTGGACTTGTACTAAAGTTGCAAGTGTAGGTTGCTAAGGGTTCTTTTTGATAATTAAATACCCGGACGTTGTAACCAAAGTTTCGTGCAGCGCTACCCAAGCGATTTACGAAGTCGTAGCGCTCTACATACTCTAGTAAACTCCAAATTTGCTGATTCACGATCAAGTCTACTCGTGCAGGTTCTTTGCCAGAAGTTGGATATGCTATCCAATTATCCAATAGTTTTTTCTCGGAGTTTTGTTGTGCCCACCATAAACTGGGAACGGTTAATCGGTCTGGATGAATGGTGTTAGCTGTGATTACATAGTCTTTTGGCTTGGTTAATAAGTCTAGTTCTAAAGGCGCACTAGAAGGTGACGGTATTGAACGAGTTTGCGCTAGTGAGGGCGGGACTAGTAAAGCTGTAAGGGTAATAGTTAGTAGTAATGAAAATGATGTCTGGCGATGGCTGCGCCAAAGCCTGCCGTAGGATGCCCAAAGGGCTGTAGGGCGATCGCACAATTTAGGTATATGCATAACTGATACTAATTCGTAATTCGTAATTCATAATTCGTAATTAGGGCACAATCTAAAGTTTAATGGCAACTATACGAATTCTTCGATAATCTGCTGTCCAAGTTCCTTGTTGATATAGTGTTGGCTTCAGATATTCCTCGACGACGGGAATTATTTGTATTTGTTGCTCAGGTGAAAGTCCGGCTAAGAAAGGGCTGGCGAACATTTTAATCCAGTTTGCTATGCCAGCTTCTCCTTCTGCTAGGGGAGTTGGGCGAGGAAACAGGATAGCATAAATGACATCAAAGCCTTGATTTTCTAGGAGGCTGGCGTATTCACCAATGCTGGGGTAATACCAAGGATTCTCTACTTGTGCTTGAGGGATACCAATGGACTCTAAAGCACTGTATAAAGCTGTGGCGATCGCCTTTATATTCCCTTTACCCCCAAATTCTGCAACAAAACGCCCTCCGGGTTTTAGAGATTGGTGTATGGAAGCGATCGCCCGATCAGCTTCTTTCACCCAATGCAATACAGCGTTGGAAAACACAGCATCCAATGGCTTATCTACTTGAAAGTTCCTAGCATCAGCAACATCAAAGCGGATATGGGGATAGTTTTGTCTTGCCTTCTCAATCATCTCAGATGCATGATCAACTCCCATTACTTCAGCCCCAGCTTGGGCAATTTTTTCTGTGAGTTGTCCAGTACCACAGCCAAGATCCAAAATGGATTCTCCTGGCTGAGGGTTAAGTAATTTTAGTAAGTCTTCGCCATATTGCCAGACAAAGGCGTGTTTATCTTCGTAAAGCGAAGTGTCCCAATTATTGCTTGTTGAAATATTATTCATAGCGTAGGGTTTTATGGTGTGTAGAGACGTTGCAATTGCTAGTCTCTACATTAAATTACAGCGATCGCTGGTTTACTTTCTACCAGCTAATTTATCCAAAAAATCGATTTTCACTGCAACGTTGATAATATCTTGACCTGTGCGACGGTTTTTAATTTCTCCATTATTCAGGGCAACAATATATGGCAGACCATCAATTACATCAATGATTGGGCCACCGGAAGAACCGCTTGCGGTAGAGCAATCATGATAAAAAAGGTTTGACTCATCGCCAACAATGCTACAACCATCTTCATAACCAGCTGTCCAGCCTTTGCCAGCAGTCAAGAATTCGTAGCCTTCTTTGCTGGGGTCTGGGTAATCACTAGAGTAACCAACAAAGAACAGTTTTCCTTGCTTCTGCTTAATCAAAGTGGAAGCAGACACAGATTGCCATCCTAAATAACCATATTTACGACCCAATGGCTGATTAATTCTGATCAATGCCCAATCATTGCTTTGATTTTGGACGTTATCAAAGCCGCCATTCTTGAAGTCTGTACCATAAAGCACATTTTTTGCAATATTCTGTACTTTGCCCATATCTCCTGGACTCTGGGGTTTGCCATTAATGACATTGGGTATAAACCGAAGTTCTTTACTGAGTTGATGAGTCTCAGGGTCAATTACACAGTGGGCGTTTGTCAAAACTATATCACTAGCAACCAGTGTGCCTGTACAATAATAGCTTTTAGCATCGGCTGCTGTGCCTTGCACTCGTCCGATAGTTGACCAAGGATAATTTCTACTCAACATGGGAATACGGTTATCTATACCTCTAACGATACCGCGATCGCCTTCATAAGGTTTTTCCGACTGTTCGAGATCATCAGGTTTGAAAGGTTTACCATCTCCTACCAAATTCAGCTGTTCTGTATTTGGCGATATCGGTGATTCTGTTTGTGCTTGGACTGATATCCAACCACCTAAAGCGGTAAAACCCACAATTCCGGCGATAAAGAAAGCAAGCAGTTGTTTGTAAATAGACGGTTTACGCATTGATTTGACTCCTGAATTAAAAGTGAAAATTTGAGATTAGAGATTTCCAAGAAATAGCTACTATTTGTGGGGTGGGCCGAAAAGCCCGCCCCTGATTACGGGCTCTCGTGTCGCCCACCCCACAAGAAATAATGGGATATTGTTTTTATTTGGAAGTCCCCTAGACCTCTCTTTTGGGAGGAGATAGGCTTTAAATTGCGTTTTCTTCCAGTTCTCTCTCCTTGTAGGCTACGGTGTACACACAAAGACTTTCGTTCAGAACACAAGGACTTTCGTTCAGAACACAAGGACTTTCGTTCAGAACACAAGGACTTTCGTTCAGAACACAAGGACTTTCGTTCAGAACACAAGGACTTTCGTTCAGAACATAAGGACTTTCGTTCAGAACATAAGGACTTTCGTTCAGAACATAAGGACTTTTGTTCAGAACATAAGGACTTTCGTTCAGAACATAAGGACTTTCGTTCAGAACATAAGGACTTTTGTTTACAACACAAGTCTTTTTTGAGCTTTTGAGGGAATGAAACAGCTTTGCTTTTCAAGAGAGGTTGGGGGGATTAAAAGTCTGTGGAGCCACTCTAAAAGACTTGTGTGTACACGGTAGCCTTTTAGGAGAAAGTCAATTAAGTATTCACCGCCACTCACCTTGGAGGGTGAAAGCCGCCCAATAACGGGGATGTTTCCATTCTGGATTTTTCAAATCGTTTCCTTGAAAATCCTTCCCTTGCCACATTTGGCGTTGGGCAAGATTAAGGGCGGCGGCGGGAGATTTTTTTTGTGCCAATATTTGTTTGTAGAATCCAATCATTAACTCCTTGGTAGATTGATCGTTCACGTTCCACAGAGACACGGTGACTCTAGCTGCACCTGCATACATAAAGCCTCTTGTCAAGCCCACCAGCCCTTCACCTTGGACATCATCGCCTAGGCCACTTTCACAGGCACTTAGCACTATCAACTCCACAGGTAAGTCGAGGTTAAAAATATCATTGAGCCGCAGGAAGCCTCTGGTTTGGGGTTTACCTTGTTTATCTACGAGAGACAGCACGATACCTGATAAGGCTGGGTTCACAGGGTCGAAAATGCCGTGAGTGGCGAACAGCAGCAGGCGATATTGGCTCAATTGTTTACTAGTTGCAAAGTTGTAGTTGGCATCAAAGTCAAAGGCAGAAAGCTTTTCGCCAGGAGAATTCACCAAGCTAAGAATCGCCTCTCCTTCGTCTTTTGTACCTGGGAGTGGATCTAATTTGTCTTGATTGATGTTTCTCAAAGACGTTTCTAAAGCTGAACGGTCGAGGTTGTTTTCTACAGTTGAAGGTTTATCATTCTTCAACCGCGCATCATCAACACCAAACACAGGATTAGCGAGAACAGCTAGGGTTTTGGGTGCAATCTTGCGTCCTTTGAGTTTCTTTCTGTGAGTTGCGAGGCTAGATATTGAAGGGAGGTTGACAATTTCATGATTCACAACTAAAGGTTGATATTCTGCGCTGGCTGGCGATTTTCTGGGTTCGTTTAAAGCTGCGAATGGCACTTGATGCAAAATCCCATCAGCAACGATGACTAAACGTTTATTTCCTAACTTTCCTGCTACAGGTGCGAGGATAATTTGACTAAGTGCGTCTGCGGCTTTATCTGTATTTGCAAAAGTTTGGGCGTTGTCTTCTGGGGTTCCTCTATCAATCAGTTTTTGCTTTAAGAGGCTGTTAAATTTCTTTGCAGCTTTCGCTATCTTTTCTTGTCCGGGAAGTTCGTAGCTTTGTAGAGAGTTAGGAGTGACTACCCACAGATAACTGCGTTCTTCACCCAAGGAATATTGCAACATTACGGTATCTTGATCTAGTTGTTGTTGAATTCCTGACAATTCCAGTACGTCTTTTGGGTCAATTAATTCTGCACGTTCTGGGTTAGTCGCCCTGATTTTTTCAGAAATTGATTGCGATTCTTGGATAATATTTGTAATTTCTTGTTTGGTTTTTGCGATCAGTTCGGTGGGTGGTTCCTTTCGACTGAATAAGTCTGATAAAAACTTATCTTTGGCATTTAATTTAAAATTTAAACGGCGTTCTTCTGCTAATAGTTGCGGATCAACATCTTTACCGAGATTGACATTACCTTCTTTTAACAGTTCAACTAATACCCTGGCACGAGAACGTTCGCTAATGTGCAGTGCTAATGCGTTGTATCCTTTTAATGGGTCTTTTTTGTGCAACCGCATCAGCAAGTCAATGTAGAACTTGTAATAATCTTGCACTGTGGCGAAGTAGAAAGTACGTAAATCATCGCTGTTGACTTTGTTGCGCGTATTCTCAATAATGTTTATGCCTGCTTCTATGTGCGTCTTGGCTTGGTTGAGATTTCCTCTGTCGCGCTCAATGATGGCTATTTTATAAAGTGGATGAGTTTGTTCGGATGTGTCGCCTATTTGCTGTCCTAGCTTTAATTCTTGGTTGTAAGCCTCTATCGCCTGCTGTGGCTGCTTCATAGAGGTGTAAATCTTACCTCGGATTTGGTAGGCGTTAGCTTGTGATGATACATCTCCTAGCTGCTGGGATAGCAATAAATGTTGTTTGTTTGTATCAAGGGCATTTTGATAATCTCCTGCACCTTCATAGGCGGTGCTTAAAGCACGAAGGGCTAACCTTTCAGCTTCTTTGATATTCTTTTTTCGAGACAGTTCTAAAGCTTGTTTGGCCTTAGCAATAGCTTTGGGATATTCCTTTAAGAACTCATAAGCCAAGCTAGTAGAAGAAAGAACATAATTTTTTATCAAGTATGTTTCACCGGCAGATTTTGACGCATCCTCAAAATATTTCAATGCTTGATGGCAATCTTCTGCTTTTTTTTGAGAAAAGCAGAGTTGTAGATAAACACCGCCTATGCTATAAAAACCATTTACTATTAAATTCGGATTGCTTTGCTGAGATATCTTCAAAACTTCCTTATACTTATCAATGCTTAAGTCATAAGCTCCTAACTTTTCGTACACATTAGCTATCTGATAGAGAGTCTTTGCTTCTATACGATGATTTTGCTGTCTTTTAGAAACTTCTAGTGCTTGGTTAAAGAGTATATCTAGGGCTTGTTGAAATTCTTTTGATTTTGTATGAAGATAGGCAATGCTTACAAGTGTTTCAGCTTCTCCTTGATAATCATGAATGTCACGTTGAAGTTTTAAGGCTTGATTGAGATTTTCAAGAGCTTTTTGTGTCTCACCTAATAGAGAGTACGCATCACCAATCAGGAAAATAAAATTTGCTTCCCGCTGGAAACTACCTATTTGATGAGCGATAGTTCTTGCTTGATTTAAGTAGACAATCTGCTGCTGTATATCACCCAGATAGAAGTAGCCAGTGGCAATTGAATAGAGAATACTGATTTGGCTCTCAAAAAAATCTCTACGACCAAGTGGGTTTTTTGGGTCTTGCTGTATTTGTCTTGCGATTGTCTTTCGTAACTCTAATCCCTGCTGAAAATATTTCTCGGCTGAAGAGCGATCGCCTTTGAAACTGTAGACTGAACCTATATCTATAAATGTCTCTGCTTGTCCAAATAAATATTTCGTTTGGCTGTAGATTTTCAGTACTTGCTGATAGTAATCAAGGGCTTTATTTGTTTCACCTAAAAGTTGGTAGTTTCCAGCAATAGTCCCAAGCGTCTTTGCTTGCCCTGGTAAATCATTATTTGCCTTTTGAATTGCCAAAGCTCTTTCTAAAAACTCATGCTCTTTTTTCGGTTCGTCAAATACTTTATAAACTACAGCAATGCTAAACAGTACATTAGCCTCTTTTTTGGGTTGTTTGTCAGCATGATATAGTGACTGTGCTTGGTTATAAGCATCAATCGCTTTTTGCTTTTCCCCTAAATCTCGATAAACACCACCAAGGGATGTTAATATTAAAGCTTTCCATTCACGAGCCTTTGATTCCTGTGATTCCTGCACAATAGCTAATGCTTGCTCCAAATACCCCACAGCTTTTGTGTTTTCTGTTGGGGTGTTGTAGATAGTACCAATCAAAGAAAGTGTAACAGCCTCGATAAAAGGTGCTTCTTGAGGTTTTGCTGCACGCACTTCTGGTAATCTCCAGATTTTCAACGCTTCTTCGTATTTAGTAATTGCTTGTCGTACTGCTGCTGCTGATGGTTGATTCCGTAATTGATTTCCTTCTTCTAATAGTTGGTGTGCTTTATCCCAAAGTGGCTTAATTTTAGCCTCGGCTTCACTTGGCGCAGGGTTTGTATTTTGTGGTTTTGCATCTGGCGACTGCGCTATTTTGACGTTAGCAGAGACTTTTTTCCCTATTTTTTCTGAAAACGAATCTGTATACCCTTGTTCTACCGCAGCATCAATTGACTTTTGCAAGTCAGCTTGCATCTGTTGTGTTATCTGCAACCATCTACTTATCGATGTTGCACCTACCGCATCAGACAGAAAAAGCACACTCAGTAATACAGTTAAACTATAACGAGAAACCTGAGAAAATGAGCAGCAAAAATTACACTCAAATTTAGCGTTCTTCTTCATGCTGAAGCCTCAATAACCTTTCAGTTACTTGGGTTTAGATATTTATGCTTGAATTCTTTAAGGAATCTTTCTGTGATTCCAATGTTGAGTTTATAACGTTCATCAATCTGACCTAACATTGTTACCAAAATAGATACAAAATTTTGTCAAATCTTCTGGATTCCTGGTTTTGGCGTTATCTAGCAAGGTTTCATGTCAATACGCTTGGGTTAAGGATAATTGTAGGTTGGGTTGAGCGACAGCGAAACCCAACAAAGTCTTGAGGATGTTGGGTTTCGTTCCTCAACCCAACCTACGCAGGTTAAGGTTTTTGGCTGAGGGTAAAGTGAGTAATACCAAGTAATTTGCTAAACTCTGAATCATCATCAGGAGTAAGTGTGATGTTTCAAGCCTTACCAAAAACGATCGCTTTTGAAGAATTCCTCAATTGTTTTGAGGTAGCGATCGCATCATATCCCCTACATTCCCAGAATTAAACTTGACCGCCGAACAGATTTTTCAAGCTGGGCGTTCAGAAAATCAATTATGACCGCAATGCAGACACTCCCATAGGGCCACGAGTTACGCCCAATTGATTTTGCAATTTCAACTCGCGCCATAGTTGGGAACCTGTAATCTCGCCTTGCAGTAGTTGGCGATAGCAATGTATTGTTTTACTCACTTGTTCTGGTGTTTCATTCACAAATTCGATGCGGAAGTTACCTAAACCTAGTTCTATGAGGCGCTGTACGTACTCGGCTCCGGTTTGAGCAGTGCCGTTAAATAGAGTATTGCGACAACCTACATCGGCTTTGAGGACGTGTTCGCTACCAACGCGATCGCGCAATTTCACTTCCTGCTTTTCACAAGGTCGTCCACAGTTGGTATAGTCTGTACCCGTCGAGAGAAAAGCACAAAAAACACAATGCTCCATGTGAAACATCGGTATATGCTGATGGATTGTCACCTCAAACCACTGGGGTGGACAACTGGTGAGCAGGTCTTGTAGTTGGGTAATATTCAGGTCATAAGATGCCGTCAGCCGTTCTAAACCAAAGTGTTGCTGAAAGTAGTCTGCTGTTAAGGGATTAGCAACGTTGAGCGAAAAATCTCCGATACAACGGTCTGCTGCAAAGAATTGCAATTGGTCATAGTTCCGTATCAGATAGCCATCTGGTTCCGAGGCACGGACTTGCTGCAAAATCCAATTTTCCCCAGGTTTGGTAATTCGGGGTGGTGCAACCCAAATTGTGGGGAGTTGGGAGTTAGGAGTTAAAAGTAAAGAATTCTCTGCTTTGTTTGGTTGCTGTTGTTGGCGCACCAGTTGCACGGCTTCTCGATAGGCGCGGGGGTCTTCAAATTCACAGTAAAGTGTTTGGATTCCCGCTTGGAGTGCTGCTTGCAGTTGCTTGAGATTTCGTACCAAGACTATGAGTGAAGAGGATGTAGCTTTAGCTTCCCGCAGGGTGGCAGATGAGGGGAGTAAATTTTGGAAAGAGACATCAGAATGTAATTGCCAGCGTTTGGGTTGACTTCGCAATTCTTCCAACTGCACCACGATTTCCCGCCGCATCCGGTTCAACTCACTTACGGGTAGCATAATAGCACCGCTGAGGTGGTTGGTTAGTGTTCCTAAACAGAAAGGGGTGTTACCAAGACGACCGAATTGTTCTTGTAAACGCTCAGTATCTAAGGGTTTGGTGTGCGCTTCAACCAGAGAAATTGCAGACTCGACTTGGGCAATATTACCGAGTCGATCGCGGGCGATCGCAATCAACGCCTGACCAACTTCTCCATAAACCTCCAAGTCAATCGGACGTTGAAATTGTGGGTTCTCGCCAGCAAAACTCTGCCGCAATTGCTTATCGAGTTCTGGATCGCTGGTTTTCCAAATGCGATCGCCTATATGCACTCGGCGCAGGTTCAAGTCATTTCTACCAAAGGTCAGCACGCTTTCCTTTCCTTTGGAAACCACCCCATAAACTCGGCCGCCTTCTTCCTTCGCCTCTGGATGACCGCAGTCAAATACAATTCCATCCCCTGGTTTGACAGGCGCTTCCAATTTGACTGTTACCTCTTCGTTGTGGATGCGGCTGACTTCACCTAAATAAACCCCACGTTTTTTACCAAAGCGGGCGTGAACTAGTTCCTGATTATTAATCCCGCCAAACCAGCCTGTGTAAAGTCCGCGAGAAAATGCCATTTCTAGGTTGTAATGTTCTTGGTCTGATTGACCTTTCCCCGCTTCCCTTGTAAGCAAAGAGGGGTTAGGTCTTTCCAATTCCGTCATTACACTATCCAAAGCTTGCCGATAAACACGGGTGACATTAGCAACATACTCTGGAGCTTTCAGGCGACCTTCAATCTTGAGACAAGTTACTCCTGATTTCACCAAATCGGGCAGAACATCTAACCCTGCTAAGTCTTGAGGACTGAGTAAATATTTGCGCTCTTTTAAATTCACAACTTCCCCATCGGCGATTAAATCGTAGGGCATCCGGCAAGCTTGGGCACATTCACCTCGGTTAGCAGAACGTCCACCTAAAGCCTCGCTAGTCAAACACTGACCGGAATACGCTACGCACAAAGCACCGTGAACAAAGACTTCCAAGGGCAGCGAAGTTTCTTGTTGGGCAATCTGCTGCTGTATTTTATTGATTTCTTTGAGAGAACATTCACGCGCCAGCACCACCAATTGACAACCAAGAGATTTGGCAAATTCCACCCCAGCTGCACTGGTGATGGTCATTTGCGTGGAAGCATGGATGGGAAAATCGGGGGAAAGTTGACGGATGAGACGGCATATACCAATATCTTGAACGATCGCTGCATCCACACCAGCTGCAATAATTGTGCGGAGATATTGCTGTGCTTCTGCTAGTTCTTTGGGAAATATGAGTGTGTTGACTGTGACATAACCCTTTACGCCCCGACGGTGCAGGAATGTCATCAATTGGGGTAAGTCCGCCTCAGTAAAATTTTGTGCCCGCATTCTGGCGTTAAACCGATCCAAACCGAAGTAAATCGCATCTGCCCCATTTTCCACAGCAGCTTTAGCACATTCCCAATTACCTGCTGGCGCGAGTAGTTCAGGACGTTGAAGAGAGAGTTGGGAAGAAGGGCAATCGCTTTTCATTAGATTTAGGGAGGGTTAACTAGCACCATAGTGATTTTATCTAAGTTATTGGGGGATGGTGCGATCGCTCTCTCATCTGCGGTTCATTCAATCCTCTTCTCCTCTGCATCTGGAGTAAGTAGACAGGCGAGAAGAAACAGAACTATATTAAATTTAGTTAAAAAAAGTTTCGCTAGGTTGTCAATGTATTAAGAAAATGGAAATTCTTAAATCAAGCACCGCCATAAATTGGAATTAAACCTGTGTCTGCTAAAGATGCCTTTCATACAGTTGTCAAAACAGCACTTGAGAAAGATGGCTGGTTAATCACTCACGATCCTTATGCTCTCCAGGCAGGAACCCTTGAATTATATGTTGATTTAGGAGCAGAAAAAGTTATTGCAGCCGAAAAACAAGGACAAAAAATAGCTGTTGAAATTAAAAGTTTTCTAAGTCCGTCAAAAATCACAGAACTTTATGCTGCATTAGGACAATTTATCATTTACCGAATTGCTTTACAAAAACAAGAAGCTAATCGTACTTTATATTTAGCGGTTCCTAGTACTGTTTACAACGAGTTTTTTATACTTCCATTTATCCAATCTGTCATTCAAAGTAATCAGCTCTGTTTACTAATTTATAATATTGAACAGGAGGCGATAGACCAATGGCAAAGCTAGACGAATATCGACAATATATTAAGGACTTGCTTCAACAACACGCGAGTATTGTTTGGGATAATCGCATTCAAGCACAGACAATTTTTGATACAGAACACGATCATTATCAATTAGTTTATGTAGGTTGGCGCGAGCAAGACCGCATATATGGGCCTGTTCTCCATCTAGATATTATTAACGAGAAAATCTGGATTCAGCAAGATGGAACAGAAGTAGGTATTGCTAATGAGTTGGTTGAATTAGGTGTCCAAAAAGAAGATATTGTTTTAGGTTTTCAGTTGCCATCCGTGCGTAAATATACAGATTTTGCTATTAATTAAGGGCTGGTTTCAAGCCGCGTTCAACAGCGACTTTTAAGGCTCTTGCTTTACTTACCAAGCCACGTCGATAGACCTGCATGAGTTCATCTAGTTGATGAACTTCTGCATCATTAAGCTGTCCCTTTTGGTGACGCGCTAGCAAGTCACTGAAAACTTCTTGCTGCTGAGTTTCCATCTGCATATCGCACAGAGCCAAAACCTTCTCATCTGGTAATGACTCGATAGCTAGTTCAGTGATAGCGCGGTCAATTTCAGCCATTTTCTACAAGTTTACCTTTTACTTATGATTGTATCTGCGATCGCTCTGCATCCTCTGGTTAAAAAGAGCGATCGCTATTAGACAGAATAGAACTCACATCAGTATTAGCTGAATTGTTAGACAACACATCAATGTGGGAATACTGAGTAAGGTGTAAATATTTTAGTAATTAGGAAAAGATTATGAGTTTACCAGTGACAGTAACCTTTATGCTTGCTGATTGGATTGTCAAAGGACTAAAAGATGGAACTCTTGAACGAGTTGGAGGTGTAATTAGAGAAGTAGGAAGCAAACATATTGTTACCTGGTTACGGGAGCAGATACCAAATAATTCTACTGTAAATCAGTTAGGGGAACTTGGGCGAAGTGTGCAGGTAACTAGTGCAGTCAGTATACTTAACCTGGGTGTCTCAGTTATAGGCTTTATTGTAATAGCACAACGACTTAAGGAATTAGAACAACGCTTACAACAAGCACAAAAAGTGTTAAATAACATTAATCGTAAAATAGACCTTAGTTTCTATGCAAATTTTCGTGCTGCAATCGAATTAGCAAATAATGCTTTTACAATGACCAAAACTGAGAATCGTAGAAACAGCGCCCTACAAGCTATTAACCGTTTTTTAGAAGCAGAGCATATTTATGCTGAATACACCGATATCGAAATTGAGCAAAAAAGCCAAATTATTGATGAATATCTGCTAACTTTATCTTTAGCTTACCTAGCTGAAGCACGTTGCTATTTAGAATTAGAAGAACATGATACAGCACTTCGCCGCTTTCAAGAAGGAGCAAAAGTTCTCCGTTCACGTATTAAAAAATATATTGACATTGTACTCACTTCTAACCCAGCAGCATACTTACAACCTTGTTACAAAGGTCAGATAGATTTGCGTAGGCTAACACGAATTTACCAGTGGAGTAACCCCAATTTAGATGAAAATGCAGTTTTTGATATGCAACGTGAGAACTTATTTAAAATGGGAGAAGAGTTATATTCTACATATAAATGGGTAGATTCACTTCCACCAGCAGTTTTAACTCGTGATGAAGTTCAAGGAGGTTGGTTCGGCCCAGATCATAAGGATTTAAAACAGGAAGCAGATAAACGTCTTCCTAAAGTTATAGAAGCGGTAGAATCTATGATAGAAACCCATTGCCGTTTTAAATCTTACCAAACAGAATTGCAAGCAATTTCCCAATTAGGAATCAGCTTTCATGACTGGCTTAAATTAACTCCGTCTACAGAAATTAAACCAGACGGTGCAGAATTAATGTATATAATTCCGTCCAAACCTTTAGAGTTACAGTCTTCCATCTGAACTAATTACAGGATTAAAGATGAATTAATCAAGGTGAAGAAAGTCTCTGGGAGTAATAATCTGGTTTTGATATTCGGCTAGGGTCTTGAGTGATAAAAGGTCTTGATATCCTGTGATTAAAAATTTTGCATTGGCATCTTTAGCAAGTTCTAAAAAGTTGTTTTCATCTGGATCTCTACAGGTGTTTATTTGAGATTTTATTTCTATAAATTGACTGTATTTTTTAACTATATCCAAAAAATCTTGTCGGTCTTCATCTGAGATATATTTATCGAACTTACGTTTATAAATTCGTGTGTTTAATTCTTGATAAGTTTCATCGCTTTGAGCAATTTTGAATTTTTTATAGACTTTATCTAAAGCTTTACGGGCTGTTCCATTAGGACTTAGAGCAGCACTAAGTAAAACATTTGTGTCAATGACAATTAGTTTATGATTCATCGGCGAGTAATTCTTCTAGAGTTTCTTCGGTTAATCCTTTGGCTTGAGCATTTCTGCCGATTCTGTCAAAAACACTAAGTAAATCTTCATCTTTATTATTTGAAGAGGTTTTCTTTATTTCTTGAATAAGTTGTTCTTGTTCTTGTGCGGGAAGTTGTAGGACAAGATTAAGAATTTGCTCGAAGGTTAGGGGGAGTTGATAGGTTTTTTGAGTCATGCTGAGTTCTGGAGTTAGGGAATAGAAACTTGTTAGCTTTTTTAATCAGGTTTGAGCCAGTTTTCTACTTTTAAATCACGATTCCTCTACGCCTTGGCGAATTGCATTATCCATATCCTCAAGGGTTTTAGGTTTTCCTTGATATTTTAAACAACCTGCTACATTATCTAATTTAGTTAAGGAAAAAAATTTACTAGGCTTTAATAAATCACCGACTTCTGGAATTTTTTCTGTTTTAACTCCAACTTTTTTCATATTCTTCCAGGTTTCTATATGTGGGAATAGGTTGCTTAGTAACCACAGAATAAAGAACATCTGGGTCTAAATCTGCGCCATTATCCCAGTGAATTGTTCCCCATTCAGCGTTAATTTTAACAGTTTTAAAATAGGTTAAATCTTTTAAAGGTGCAAAAATTCCTGTAAATTCGATTAACTGGTTAACATCAACAATACCTTCTTTTCCGTCTTCAAACTTCAAATAGAGTTGATAGTTATCGTGAGGAATAATTTCTATAATGTCTTTAAGCATAATTCACTCTAATGGTTGAATTTTTTCTAAGGGATTATTTTGTCTTGCCAGTTGCCAGTTTTCTCTAAGAGGATGTTTTAAAAGTCCTCTCGTCGGTAGCAAAACGTTTTAGATCCCCCTAAATCCCCCTTAAAAAGGGGGACTTTGATTCCGGTTCCCCCCTTTTTAAGGGGGGCTAGGGGGGATCTAGAAGTGCCTAAAATTACAGCCAACCACTTTTAAAACATCCTTTATTCCTCTGTGTTCTCTGCGCCTCTGCGGTTCGTAAAAAAAAAGGACGAACCCAAAAGTTCGCCCCTAACATACTATTATGCTGTTGCTAAATCCAAACCCAAATCTTAAATCTTCGCTTCTTCTCTCACCAACTTATCCCAACCCAAATCTTTCAAATTATTATTCCGACGCAACGGACGAGTCACCAACTCTAACATGTCACGCGCATTCGTAAAGCCGTGAATTTGAGCAAAAGTGAACTCCACAGACCATTTTGTATTAATACCCCGTGCTTCCAACGGATTAGCGTGAGCCATACCAGTAATTACCAAATCTGGTTTCAACGCATAAATCCGTTGAAGTTGATTGTAATTATCCGGCTTCTCCACAATCCTTGGTAGGGGTGAATTCATTTCCTGGCAAGTTTTCTCCAGCAATGCCAACTCAGCAGCTTGATAGCGCTTATCCATGTAGGGAATGCCGATTTCGTGAACTGTCATCCCACAACGGATTAAGAATCTTGCTTGGGAAACTTCCAGCAAGTTATCACCCATGAAGAATACAGATTTACCGCGAATCAGTTTCACGTAATCTTCCAAACCTGCCCAGATTTGTGCTTCCCGTTCATCCAAACCCTTGGGAGTAATACCGAACACTGAGCAGATTTTCTCAATCCAAGCGCGGGTGCCATCGGGGCCAATGGGGAAGGGTGCGCCAATAAGTTTACACTTGCGGCGGCGCATTAAGGTGGTAGCTGTGCGGCTGAGGAAGGGGTTGACACCGGCGACATAATACCCTTCTTCCAGTACTGGCAGTTCTGTGAAGCGCTTCGCGGGTAGCCAGCCGGAAACTTTGATGCCTTGTTTCTTCAGTTCCAAGGTTAACTGAGTAACTACGGGGTCGGGAAGGGAGCCAAAGAGAACTAAGGGTGGATGATCCACGTATTCAGATTCATCTTGGGCGACATCTTCTTTCTTCTTACCGAAGTTTAGCAATTTAGCGATCGCATTGCGTTCACTCTTCTCTGTTTCCGCCACCGGAGACTTGTCAGGGCAACGGTTAGCCATTGCTGCCAATACCGTGTCTTCCCCTTGGGTGAAGGCGTAATCTAGACCATTTGCCCGCGCTACAACGATGGGAATCCCGATTTCAGATTCCAGCTTCGGTGCCAAACCTTCTAAATCTGTTTTGATAATTTCGGTTGTGCAAGTACCAATCCAGACAATTACACTAGGATTGCGATCGCGTTTAATCTGCAAGCACAACCGTTTTAACTCTTCATAATCACTCAGCTGTGCCGAAATATCGCCTTCTTCCAACTCTGCCATTGCATAGCGGGGTTCAGCAAAAATCATCACCCCCATCGCGTTTTGCAGGAAGTAGCCACAAGTTTTTGTCCCAATCACCAAAAAGAAGCTATCTTCAATTTTTTGGTATAACCACGCCACGCAGCTAATTGGGCAAAAGGTATGGTAATTTCCGGTTTCACATTCAAAGCTTAAAGCTTCTGGTTGTTGAGCGACAGTCATTTTGGTTTTTTCTCCCCTTGATATTTAATGGCAGTTCAACCAATTTCAGATTTTAGACTTCGGCTTCTCTCCGAGACGCTACGCGAACGCTCAGTCGAACGATTGATAATTTTGGATTGAAGGCTGGGACAACAAAAGTATCCGCTGTCTAACGACAATTTCCCTAATTCCTCATCCAAAACCCCAAATCTAAACCTTAAAATTGCGAAGAACGGCAATAATTAAGCGTTGGGGAAGAGGCGGGCAATTTCTGATTCATCAAAAACGCCTGCTGGCAGTTCTTCCCCCAAAAAATCGTTATTTTCTTCAGCCTTTTGTAAAGCTGTTTCATCACCCCAGACATCTGATAACACGTCTTTAAACGCATTCTCATCTAGCGGAATATCTCCAAGCCCCTCGTCTTCGTCTTCATCCAGCTTTACTTCCGTTGCAGCTGTTGTATCGAAGGCAATTTCCCCAAACTCATCTGCTTCTAAACTAGAGCTTTGGAAAGACTCATCTATTGAGTTGTGTCCGTTGGTTAAGGAAATATCGCCAAAGCCATTTTCCGTTTCTTCCAACTCGCTGATTCCCAGGCTTTCATCTTCAGAATCCACCATTGTGAACTCTTCAACTACCGCCACCGCTGCAAAGCCATTTGTATGAGCGTGTGTCAATGTTTCATCTTCAGGCTTTTCATCAATGACAGATGCTGCTTCTTCTACGTATTTCTCTACATCTGGGTTGATGACGAAGCGATTACCGAGAGCTAAATCTGGGTCAAAATGCAAATCCAGCACCTCAATTAGGGTATCGGCGTCAGGATTGAGTTTGGCAAAGGGCAGCATTAACTGCGCTAGTTTTGGCTCTAGGGCGTTAAGAACTCCCAGGATGAGGTAGGAAGGTGGTCGCTTCCCGCCATCAGGGGTGTACACCGATTCCACTTCCATGTGGAGGGTAATCCAGTCTCGATTATTCTGGAAAAATTGCAACCACTTTTGCTTTATTGAATCCGTAAAGCTGTTAAAGAATGCCATGTTATTGTCCCCCATCCTGAGAACTTGGTGATTTATACAATCATCAAGTCTAGTTCCTCTTCTGAATTAGGAACCTGGGGTTTACCCGGATTTAGATAAAAATCGGATAACAAAGAGAACAACTCCCGATCTGGTGTGTCATTAGGTACAACACCTTCAGGGCGCGCTAGAATTTGGTCGGCTATGTTGAGATAGTAGTCGCAAACGTAGTCTAGGGAAGGATCTTGCTCTGCCATTTCAAACAAAGTCTTACCTTTCACACGGGAAACACGGATATCTTCAATTAAAGGTAAAACTTCTAGAACTGGCATGGGCACTGCTTCTATATATTTTTCAATCAAGTCGCGCTTGGAGGTGCGATTGCCAATTAACCCTGCTAAACGCAGTGGGTGAGTTCTTGCTTTTTCGCGGACTGAAGCAGCGATCCGATTGGCAGCAAATAAAGCATCAAAGCCGTTGTCTGTAACGATCAGGCAGTAATCTGCATAGTTGAGTGGTGCTGCAAAACCACCGCAAACTACGTCACCCAGAACGTCAAAGAGAATTACATCGTACTCATCAAAGGCGTTGAGTTCCTTAAGTAATTTTACGGTTTCACCGACTACGTATCCACCGCATCCAGCACCCGCAGGTGGGCCACCAGCTTCTACGCAATCCACACCGCCGTAGCCTTTATAAATTACATCTTCCGGCCAGACATCTTCGTAGTGATAGTCCTTTTCTTGGAGGGTGTCGATAATTGTGGGAATCAAAAACCCAGTCAGGGTAAAGGTACTGTCATGTTTAGGGTCGCAACCAATTTGCAGCACTTTTTTGCCACGTTTAGCTAGGGCGACGGATATATTACAGCTAGTTGTGGATTTACCGATACCACCTTTTCCGTAGACTGCTAGTTTCACTGTTGTTTCCCTCTTATAGCTTCTTGTCAAACTTGTGGCTCAAACATTTGCCTTCACCTTTCCTGAGATGGCGATGCGTGAGGTCTGTTGATGTCATTATTGGGCAAATTACCTAGAAAAGAAAGTGGCTCCTAATCTGTAAAACGGTCTTATCAGATGAATTAAAGCTTAATTATGTCTATTTAGATTTTTATGAACCTTAAAGACCTTAAAAGCTCTCAAAAGAGCCATTAAACAATTTTTATTACTTATTTTTATAAAAAGAGTTACAAAATACAAAAATCTGAAATCTGCTTTTTTGAATGCTTTTCATAGAATTAGCTGATGTTTTTACAACGTGTTTTCAAGGCGTTGAGGCACAGAGTCAAGGGGAAAGAGAGGTATATGCAGCCTGATGCTGGAAATACTACTGGAATTTGCGTTAGCGTAGCTCACCGAAAAGTATCGCAGATAAATTGTCAGTTTTCAGTCGGTAGTCACAACCATCTAATTGCTGCTTGAGAGTGAGTGACTGTGATTTTGTAAAATATTATTAATTTTGCAAATATTTTCTAAGTCTAAGCCGAGCGAATAGGATTTGTTGCTATACAAATTTAGCCCACCTGCGTGGGCTAAGAGTAAGATAAGAAACGTAGAGTGTGCGTAAGTCCTAATTTATTTCAGTCTATGTATTGAAGGTAATTAGGACACCTCAGTTTCAATTTCCTGGATTTCTTGTAATGTTTGCCAGCCAGCTTGCCACTGGGAGTTATCTTGTAATAATTTGGCATTTATCCAAAAACGGACTTTAGGATCGCAAGAAGCAACCATTTCGGCGTAAACCCACTTAGCCTGATTTTTACGATTGACAACTTGGAAGTGCCGCCAGCCATCAACTTTTCGCTGTGCTGTCCATTTAGAACCAACTAGGTAAGGAAATTTTTGTTTTTTAGTCATTTGTTATTCGTCACTTGTAATTGGGAAAACACTTTCTTTATCCCAAATTTCCAATACCCAATTAAGATGTCACCAAATCGCCATTACGGGTAAACTTCTGGCAATGCAACTCATTATCTTGCTGGACACATAGCGAAAACCATCTGATATGGCTCCAGCAAGTGTTGATGTTGTTGGTAATTTTGCGCTTTTTCTTGGAAAGGCGTTGTCTTACAACTTCATTAGGGCAAAGAATTTCTAACGTGCCTGTACCATCTTCGTAATTGACGATGCGAAATAGACAGTCTTGCAACATAGCACGGCTGCTGCTGTCGAAGAACCGCTTAAATCGCTGTAGCTTTTCCCCTTCAGTCATTTGGCTGATGGGTTTTATTTTCAAGAAATCCTCATCCTCCAAATCAAAGTCATCATCTTCAAAGTCGTAGGGGTCAATCATTTTCAGCATCCGCTATGCGACCTGAGATTATGTTAACTCTGTGTGGGGTAGGAGGAAAATAGTGGAGGCAAGGTAGAAGAACTTTAATACGTCATGCTTACTTACGCATTTAGATTCCTGCTTATGAAGGAGTAATTTTGTTTATCACCATGTCTCTATAGATATTGTTAAGACAGTTACCCATACATTCTAAGAAAAAAATAGTAAGCTTTAGCTTTCGGGGGTAAGCTGTTTTCAATGCGATTAAGTGTAATTGACCTTATGAAATATCTACTTGACCATTTCACATCTTTTAAATATAATTTGGACTGCTCTAAATCTATTTCTTATGAATAATTTTGTTTAATAAGCATCTCTAGAATGTCATCAATATTAATCGAAAAAGCTTTGAGCGTTTCTTTGATGGCTGCTTGTGAATTCAATGATATTTTGCTTCATGGTATTACTGCTGCGATCGCCATTTACTTTGGGTTTATTGCTACACCAAATTTATTAGAACTGAGTTCCGGGGAAAGCTACAGTCTTAGCCAGAAATAAATAGGAGTTGTATCAAAATTAAGTAAGCGAGCTAGTCATTTAATCGTGTTGACTTAATAAAGAATCGTATACGAAATCAAGTATACGATTCTTGATAAAACATATAACTAAACTGTTTTCTACCCACGACTGGAATGCTTCAGTTGTTCAACCGGGGATATTAGAGCTAATTACGGGCAGTGTATACCATACAGTTGGCTCCGCTTAAAATTAAGGGGGTACGCCCGTCTTTTTTAGTTTCGGCTAGGAAGGAGCAAACATTTTTGTACTAAGCAGTTTTACCTGTTACACCAAATAGGTTTTTTGGTGTAACAGGCGTATATTTACTGCAAATCTAGTTGTTTAGACTGTGATGCTACCAGCGTAATGGCAAACTTAGTCCCTCGCTTAAAGTCTGCAATAGTTGCATTATATTGCAAGGACTGGTTCGATGGTAGGTAAGATGGCCCTCCGCAAGATACATTTAAATCCGTACCATTCTTAACTTTTAAATTAGAACAGCCATAAATGACTGTTTTATTGCCTTCATCATCGACTTTGCTGATCTCAAGGCTTTTAACAACCCCAGTTACACCCTCAGGCAACTTTATAATAGCTCTTTCAACCCTCAGAGCTTGTGGTAAGCTGTTCCACATTTAAATTGCATAAATGGTAAAATAGATATATCCGTGTCTATAGCGTTATCATGCCTGCTAAAGGGTTTCTAGCTCAATCTCAAAAAGACAATTTACAAAAAGCTTTAAAAGATAGCGATCGCTCTCAATTTATACAGAGAATATTGATGTTACTTCTGATGAATGATGGAAAAACTTATCAGGAGATAAGTGAATTTTTAGGCTGTTCATGTAGAAGTGTAGCATATTGGTGTGTTCATGGTGATCCAGACAATTTAGAAAGTCTAAAAGATGGCAGGAGAAAAGGAAATTACCAGAAAGCAACAAATGAATATATTGAATTATTAATGGAAGTTATTGACAAAGAACCAAGTGAATTAGGCTATGAATTTGGACGATGGACAACAGCAAGATTAGCTACATATTTAGACAAAAGAACTGATATTAAGTTAAGCGGAGAACAAGTCAGGAGAATATTAAAGCAAAAAAAGTATGCTTACCTTTGGGCAAAATACAGTCTAGAGGATAAGCAAGATCCGATAAAAAGAGAGGTCTTTAAAGAAAAACTGCTTGGATATCTAGAAGCTTCAAAGTCTTGCCCTGAAAGGTTACAAGTCTGGTTTTGGGATGAGAGTGGTTTTAGTCTCAGGGTAATTAGACGTAAAAATTGGAGCAAAAAAGGTTCGAGTAAAAAAGTAACAGGTCAGAGGAGTCGCGGGCGTGTAAATATAATGGGAGGAGTAAGATATCACGACAGCAAGAGAATGTGTTATTTCATTGAGAAAGGGAATGGTGAAATTTTTTATGCGCAGTTAAAAAAATTAAATGAATTTGTGAAAAAAGAATGGGTTTTAGCAGGAAATCTAGAATCTAATTTTTCCGAGAATGGCCCAGTAATTTTAATTATTCTGGATAACGCTAGTTACCATAAAAAGAAAGTAATTATAGAGGCAATTGAGAAAGAGTTGCCAAACATTCAACTATATTTTCTGCCGGCATATAGCCCAGATATGAATTTAGTAGAATTGGTATGGCATTCAGCTAAAGAATATGTAGCCCACAGGTTATTTAAATCAGTCGATGAACTAAAAAATTTACTTGATAAGCTGTTAAATCAAGGAGAATTAATTATTAAATGGGGAAGAAAAATTAAGAATAAGGGTAATATTACTATTGCAACTTAAATGTGGAATAGCTTATCACAGTCGGTGGTAGAACATCGATTTCATTGGGGTCTTTTGGATCTGGTATTATTCTTAGCTCACCTACAACTGTACAATCTGACTTTATAGGCGCAGTCAGTGAATCTGCAATTGCCATTCTAGGAAAGAAAGTTGCACAAATTACGAATAAAACAGCAATAACGCCAAAAATCTTCTTGGAATATTTGAATTGATTCATTATTTTTCCTCTTTAAGTAAGTAGACGTTGAAAAAACCTCTATCTAAAGGAATATTCAGTAGTTTTTTTATTAAATATGCAAATATGCAATTTAATTTTCAAAATTAGATTTTTCTGCGGGTGTAGACATCGCCAAAGCACCGCAAAAGTTTTCGGATTACTGGCACGAACATTGATTTCCAGCATTGTTGCATTATTCCCTTGTTACATTAGCTGCTAGTTTCCAACTCAGCACACGCAACACTTTCTCCTTCAGCGCCGTCAAGTAAGCACGATTCAGCTTCCAGGGCGACTCCAAAAACCTCTGTACCGACTCCTAAACGCTCACTGGAATAAACCCGACTAATGCGATCGCCTACGTGGACGCTTGCGCCATCGCACACAAGAGTGCATCTACTGACATTCCGCAGGCAGGTAATTGAAACCCACATTCCACACTTCAACTTAAAGTATAGAATGTGGGTTCCATGACCTACTCCGGTTGTTGTGCAATGAAAAAGAATCGCACATAGGAAAATCGGAGCTACGGGAAAATACGACTTTTACAAGACGTGAACACCGATCTAGGCGATCGCTATCCTGTTCATACAATATCTATATATCTATTGAGAGCAGAAATTTTCTTTACTTGGTGTTCTGGTGGTAGCCTGCGACAAGCCATTACACCTTTACGTTCCTGAAAAAGCCTATGCAACCTACTAATCCTAACCAATTTACAGAAAAAGCCTGGGAAGCGATCGCCCATACTCCCGATATTGTTAAACAATATCAACAACAGCAAATTGAAAGCGAACACCTGATGAAAGCGCTGCTAGAACAAGATGGTCTAGCAACTGGGATTCTCACAAAAGCGGGTGTTAACCTTCAAAAACTGCGCGATCGCACTGAGCAATTTTTTCAACGTCAGCCGAAAGTATCTGGTACTAGCAGTTCTGTATACTTGGGACGCAGCTTAGATACACTTCTAGATCGAGCAGACGGATATCGCAAAGAGTTTCAAGACGAATATATTTCAATTGAACACTTATTGCTGGCTTACGCTAAAGATGACCGCTTTGGCAAAGCTTTATTCCAAGAGTTTGCTTTAGACGAAGGCAAACTCAAAAATATTATTAAACAAGTTCGTGGGAGCCAAAAAGTGACCGATCAAAATCCAGAAGGCAAATACGAAGCACTGGAAAAATACGGGCGTGACCTCACCGAAGCCGCGCGTAAAGGTCAACTCGATCCAGTGATTGGGCGAGATGATGAGATTCGTCGGACTGTCCAAATTCTGTCTCGCCGCACCAAGAATAATCCTGTGCTAATTGGTGAACCAGGTGTTGGTAAAACTGCGATCGCTGAAGGATTAGCACAGCGGATTATTGCAGGTGATGTACCTCAATCCCTGAAAGACCGTAAGCTAATCGCTTTAGATATGGGTGCTTTGATTGCAGGGGCAAAATTCCGGGGTGAATTTGAAGAACGCCTAAAAGCAGTATTAAAGGAAGTTACTGAATCTGGCGGCAATATTGTTTTATTTATTGATGAAATTCACACCGTTGTCGGCGCTGGTGCAACTCAAGGCGCGATGGATGCGGGTAACTTATTAAAACCGATGTTGGCGCGGGGCGAATTGCGCTGTATTGGGGCAACAACCCTGGATGAATACCGCAAATATATCGAAAAAGATGCTGCATTAGAAAGACGCTTCCAGCAAGTTTATGTCGATCAACCCAGTGTAGAAGATAGTATTTCGATTTTACGCGGGTTGAGAGAACGTTATGAAAACCACCACGGGGTGAAGATTTCTGATAGTGCTTTAGTTGCAGCAGCCGTATTGTCGAGTCGATATATTAGCGATCGCTTCTTACCAGATAAGGCAATTGACTTGGTAGACGAAGCCGCCGCGAGATTAAAAATGGAGATTACCTCCAAACCAGAAGAACTCGACGAAATTGACCGCAAGATTCTGCAATTGGAAATGGAGAAGCTTTCGCTACAAAAGGAAAGCGATGCCGCTTCTCGCGAACGTCTAGGAAGACTGGAAAAAGAAATTGCCGATCTCAAAGAAGAACAAAAAACCCTGAATACTCAATGGCAGTCTGAAAAAGATATCATTGACAAAATTCAGTCTGTGAAAAAAGAGATTGAACGGGTTAATTTAGAGATTCAGCAAGCAGAACGCGACTACGACCTTAACCGCGCTGCTGAGTTGAAATACGGCAATTTAACTAGTTTGCATCGTCAATTGGAAACAGTAGAATCTGAATTGGCAAACGCTCAAAGGAGTGGTAAATCACTATTACGAGAAGAAGTCACAGAAGCTGATATTGCTGAAATTATTTCTAAATGGACAGGAATTCCCATCAGTAAGTTGGTGGAATCAGAGAAAGAAAAACTGCTGCATTTAGAAGATGAACTGCACCGCCGCGTAGTTGGACAAGAAGAAGCAGTCACAGCTGTAGCCGATGCAATTCAGCGATCGCGCGCTGGATTAGCCGATCCTAATCGTCCCATTGCTAGCTTTGTTTTCCTTGGGCCGACAGGTGTGGGTAAAACCGAATTGGCGAAAGCGCTGGCGGCGTATATGTTCGATAGCGAAGATGCGCTAGTGCGAATCGATATGTCTGAGTACATGGAAAAACACGCCGTCTCTCGCTTAATCGGTGCGCCTCCAGGATACGTGGGTTATGAAGAAGGCGGACAACTTACAGAAGCGATTCGTCGCCGTCCTTACTCAGTGATTCTCTTCGACGAAATCGAGAAAGCACACCCCGATGTCTTCAATATCTTCTTGCAAATTCTCGATGATGGTCGCGTCACTGATGCCCAAGGTCATAAGGTGGACTTCAAGAACGCTATTATCATCATGACTAGCAACATCGGTTCGCAGTACATTCTTGATATCGCTGGGGATAATAGCCACTACGATGAAATGCGTCGCCGAGTCATGGAAGCAATGCGAAATAGCTTCCGTCCAGAGTTCCTGAACCGGATTGATGAAATCATCATCTTCCACGGTTTAGATAAGAAGGAATTGCGGCATATTGTGCTACTGCAAGTGGAAAGATTGCGGCAAAGATTGAGCGATCGCAAAATATCTCTCAAACTATCGGATTCTGCCCTTGACTTTTTAGCAGAAGTAGGGTACGACCCAGTATATGGGGCGCGTCCACTGAAGCGGGCGATTCAGCGAGAGTTAGAAACTCAAATTGCTAAATCCATCTTGCGCGGCGAATTCAACGACGGCAACACCATCTTTGTAGATGTGCAAAATGAAAGGTTGTCGTTTAGCCGTTTACCAGTTGAAGTTTTTACCGGATAATTACATCTGATAAATCACACCCAAAAACCCGTTTTCTGACAGAGAGCGGGTTTTTGAATTATCTATAGGTAAAGTGAGTGAAAATCCAATCAGTAATGCCTAAACTTTTGATTGAGTCTTACACATAACTTGTCGCATTTTACGCATATTTGCAGGCAACTCTAAATTCATCGCTTGTTGAATAAAAATAGATGGAATCGGAATTAGAGGTGTCGCTTGCACAGTATAAGCAAGTATTGTGCCATTACCACAATCTTGTAGTTCTAAATTGGCGTTAAAGTCCTCAAAAGTCCCTTTTACCATGCGAAATTGGATTTGCTGCCCCAGCACTTCTACAACATTGAGGTAAATTTCTACTTGAGCTGTGAAAAAGAAGAAAGCTTTTTGTGCTGCTTGATACAGACGTTTGACTTCACCTTTATGTACTACCTCACTCTTGGTGATATCGGGAAAATATTGCACCCAGCGCGGATAATCAGTTAATTGCTGCCAAACGTGCGATCGCACCATCGGCAAATACATCCAGGCTGTCACCGCGCCACCCGACATCTTGTGCGATCGCGTTTCTAGCAAAATTTCACCCTGTAGCAGCAACTTTTGCTTGTCTTGACTCCAAGCCATATCTGAACCTGCAATAATTGAATCTGATATATAAGACGCAGACATAATGATTAAGTTACTCCTCAACTCATCCACCTAAATAAAGTTGAAACTACAAGCCATAAAACTTGATTTAGATCCAACCCATTATTAAATTAGTTCCAGTTTAATACTTATCTTTTCCGGAAAGGATGATTTTTTGCTCATCATTTCAGTTAATTTACTGTAAAAACTGTGTTTCTTATCACAATTAACATAATTAATACTTCAGTGAGTTTTCTCAAAGTAATACTTGTAGATGAATAACTGGGTTGTTAACAGCTAGAATGGCACAAACACGATCTAACATCAAGTAGCTTACCTTAACGTTTGGATAGTATCTCTCGGTTTTTACGTGTTATTTCTGATGAAACTGCAACTTCATCGTAACTTCATATTTTAATTATCAATATCAAGTGTAATGTCTGTTGAGTTGAGAGGAAAATTAGGTGAGTCAATCTTCTTTAAATCGTAAATTAATCCAGATTTTTGGTACACTTCTCGGCATTAGCGTTGCCGTCTGGGTACTGAGAGGTATTGGTATTCTCACTTTTATCCCAGGTGGAATTATTTGGCTACTGCTACTTGGGGCGATCGCGATCGGAATTATCAGTTACGCCCAAAGGACATGGTGGCGTTTTTAGTCATTTGACTAATGACTTTGCGAAACGGTTTGATTTTCATACCGTAGTCTCGTTTAAGAATTGTAGCTTGCCTATTTTGACCACTGCCAAAAGTATTTAATAGGGAAGCAATGCCAACAATTTACGAGGGAAAAGGAACATGGCAAAGTATAAATGTACTGTTTGTGGCTATATATATGACCCAGCAGAAGGCGATCCAGATAGCGACATAGCACCGGGAACAGCCTTTGAAGATATACCAGAAGATTGGTCATGTCCAACTTGCGGTGCGACAAAAGCCGACTTTGAACCTGATGAAGAGTGAAAATAACAGCTAGCCTAGAAAGTAGGTGCTGTAAAAGAGACATTTTTGAAATTGTTACCGTTACAAATTGTAGTTATTGGGGGTGGGGCAGCAGGATTTTTTGGCGCGATCGCTTGTGCTAAAGCCAATCCTGATGCCCAAGTTACTTTACTCGAAGCTAGTCGTCAACCCCTAGCGAAAGTGCTAATTTCTGGTGGCGGACGCTGCAACGTAACTCACGCTTGCTTTGAACCGGAGGAATTGGTGCAAAATTACCCCAGAGGTGCAAAAGCTTTGCGGGGTGC
Organism: Nostoc sp. 'Peltigera membranacea cyanobiont' 210A; assembly: GCF_002246015.1. Taxonomy (GTDB): domain Bacteria; phylum Cyanobacteriota; class Cyanobacteriia; order Cyanobacteriales; family Nostocaceae; genus Nostoc. The sequence goes on along the minus strand of NZ_NOLJ01000003.1, from coordinate 568,113 downwards.
TTTGACTCGGTTTGGGCCTCAAGATACAGTAGCTTGGTTTGCTGCTGGTGGAGTCTATCTCAAAACGGAAGCTGATGGCCGGATGTTTCCTGTCACCAATACTTCAGAAACCATTGTGGAATGTCTAATTAAAGCGGTGGCGAAATCTGGGGTAAAACTCCGTATCGGTACACACGTAACTTCGGTGAGAACCGCAGCAGATGGAAGTTTTGATATTCTTCTGAAATCGGGAGAGACAATTAAATGCGATCGCCTACTTCTAGCAACTGGTAGCAGCCTTGCGGGTTATAAAATTGTTCGAGAGTTAGGTCATCAAATTGAACCGCCAGTACCCTCGTTATTTACCTTCAACATTGTCGATCAAAAATTGCGGGAATTGGCTGGAGTTAGCGTTAATCCTGCCCAATTGCGGTTATCTGCGGGCGGAAAATCCCAATTGCAACAAACTGGGCCATTACTAATTACTCACTGGGGTTTGAGTGGCCCGGCTGTTTTGAAGCTTTCTGCTTGGGGTGCGAGAGTTCTGCACGAAAGCCACTATCAAGCCACATTATTGATTAATTGGCTGCCTAATTTGCACCAAGAACAAGTGCGAGAAAAAGTTTTAGCAGTTAAAGATGAATGGGGAAAGAAAGCGATCGCATTGCATCGCGGCGTCGATCTACCCCATCGTCTCTGGCAATATATCATTGCCCGTGCAGGCATTACCACAGAAGACCGTTGGGCAGAAATATCTAGTAAAACCTTAAATCAACTAGTGCAAGAACTTACTCAGGGACAATATTTAATCAACGGTAAAGGAGCCTTCAAAGAAGAATTTGTTACCTGTGGCGGCGTCAAGCTCAAAGAAGTAAACTTTAAGACGATGGAAAGTCGGTTAGTTCCTGGCCTTTATTTTGCCGGAGAAATCTTAGATATTGATGGCGTTACCGGTGGGTTTAACTTCCAAAGTGCTTGGACAACCGGGTATTTAGCAGGGATAGCAATGGCGATTAGCCACGAATAGTCTGCCGATCCAAAATTTATGGATTTGGAGTGACACAAAGACGCGGAGATTTTTCTCCGTGTTAACCCAAACTCATTTACCAGTTCTTTAAGAATAAGCGATCGCTACTTAACTATATTTACTTATCAAAATTAATACTAATCCTCCAGCATTTCCCACCTTGCCACTCTATATTCACACCAGCCACCCTAGAGAAGACAAATTTTTGCGGGTGTATCACTTTTTTCATAAAAAATATATGAATACTGATAAAAATGCTGCGTCTGAAATTACGTTGCAGGGAAGCCAGTATATGCTGCATGGCTTTCCAGTGCTTGGTGTTCCTGATGAGGAGCGGGCTGTAAAATACTTCAGCCTCAATCCATTTCTGCCAAATGTCCAAAATCGTTGCCCGATTGAATGTGCCTATTGTGTCTGTCATCAAGACCGTGAATGGCATCATTATCCACAAAACTTTCAGGATGTCTCATCTCCAGTTGACCTGCTCGATCTTTTGCTAGACCACATTTTTGCTACTCAGGAGGGACAAAAGGGCTTTCCGATTTCACTGTGCGATTACTCTGACCCTTTTATTCCAGCCCATCGAGAACGCGTACTATCAATTCTGGATGCACTGATTGACCGCAAGGCTGCCAATATAGTCTACATCACCACCAAAGTCCATCCTGGTCAATCTTTTCTAGAGCGCCTCAAAACAACTCTAGAGCGACCTCATTCACTTCGAGTCACTGTTTTTGTCAGTCTACCACCCTTGAAACCAGGCTATGAGCAAGCCTCAATTCAGAGTCGGGTACAGTTGTTACAAGATTTAGTAAACCTTGGCATTCCCTGTTGTTGGTATCTGCGTCCACTGGTTGAAGAGTGGTTTGATGAAGCCTTAATGTGGCAATTAGCACGGACATTATTGCCTCATGTTTCCCGTCACGTTATTCTATCTGGGCTTGTGATGTCTGAAGAGATTGAAGCGAGTCTGTTAAAACAGGAATTAATCGTTCCCGAATGGGATCGCACACAACCAGGACGTAAGCAATACTTGTCATTGGAGTTCGAGTCAAAAGTGCGCTCAATTCTCAGCACTGTTGCTAGCGAGCAAAATATTTCTCTCGGCCCGGTAATGGGACATCGGCTATGCGGTACTAACGGTAATCATGCCTATGGCTGCTTGATTTGCGCCAAACAAAACCGTTATTGCCAGCTTTTTCAACTTCATCACTACGGTGAAACGATCGCCGCAGAAGATAATCAACGCCTCAAGACGCTACTGAGACAAGATTCAGTGAAAGTAAGCTCACGAGAGCCATCAACCGAAGAATGTCAGTAAAGTAATCCAACCTGAAGCGAAGCTAGGAACAGTCTGATTGTTTTATCACTACGCATCTACAAAATTATTCTATTGGAGCATAAAGAGGGAAAATTATCTTGCGATTGTAGATCAATTTTGAACACACCCAACAATGAAATTCAGCGAAATCCTCCGTCAATTTGGTGACGCGGCTACCAATCATAGCCTGACTAGTAACCCAGACCAAGACCCAGAAATTACAGGGGTAGCAGCCATTGATGAAGCTACCAACGGTACGATCGCTTACCTAGAAAGTGCAAAATTTAAATCTTTTGTCGGCAATACCAATGCTAGTGCTTTAATTTTGCCCCAGGACGAAAAATTACAGGCGCTTGCACAAGAGAAGGGTATTGTCTGGCTAGCAACCCCAGATCCGCGATTATTGTTTGCCAAAGCGATCGCACTTTTTTATCAACCATATCGCCCTACCCCAGAAATTCATCCCACCGCTGTGATTCACTCCACCGCAAAAGTTGGTAGTGATGTTTATATTGGCCCCCATGCTGTGATTCAACAAGGGGTAGAAATTGGTAATGGTGCAATCATTCATCCCAATGTAGTGATTTATCCAGATGCCAAAATAGGCGATCGCACCACCTTACACGCCAACTGTACCATCCACGAACGCACCCGTATCGGTGCAGATTGCGTCATTCACAGTGGTGCTGTCATTGGTGCAGAAGGCTTTGGTTTTGTTCCCACCCGTACTGGTTGGTTCAAAATGGAACAATCAGGCTATACAGTCTTAGAAGATGGTGTAGAAGTTGGCTGTAACACTGGTATTGACCGCCCAGCAGTGGGAGAAACACGGGTCGGTCGCAATACAGTAATTGATAGCTTAGTGCAAATAGGTCATGGTTGCCAAATCGGTTCTGGCTGTGCGATCGCAGGTCAGGTTGGCATGGCCGGAGGTGTTAAACTGGGAAATCGCGTTATTTTAGCTGGACAAACAGGAATAGTCAATCAAGTGAAGATGGGAGATGGGTCGATGACATCTGCTCAAACTGGAATTCACAGCGATGTTGCACCAGGAGAAGTTGTCTGCGGAACTCCAGCCCTGCCTTACAAACTATATCTCAAGGTATGTGCTGTTTATGGTCGTCTGCCAGATATGTATCAATCGCTAAAACAATTGCAACGTCAATTCAAAAATAGCAATGAATAAGCTGAAAGTTATGTGACGTACTCCACACACTCCCTTTCAGGTGAGTGTGGGCTTCTCAGTGACTCCTCTATGAGGACATTAACCGAGCTTTAAGACCGTGCGTCCCACGGTTCTTTATGTTTATTGCCGCGTTTAAATCCCTACACAAACTCGTATAACAAACAGGGCAATTGTGTATTCTCTGGGATAGCGGCTTTTTAACTTTGTGACCACAACTAGAACATTCTTGGCTAGTACCGTTTGGATTAACAGTTATTACCTTCAAACCAGCATTTTCGGCTTTGTTTGAAAGTATGGTTACAAACTGTCCCCATCCAGCATCATTAATACTTTTAGCCAATCTAGATTTGGCAAGTCCTTTAATATTCAATTTTTCAACAGCTACCACGTCGTATTTATCTAGAAGTGATTTAGCTGTTTTGAAGTGAAAATCTTTTCTAGTATCTGCAACTTTTTTATGTTGTTTACCTAGTTTTTTAATTGCTTTTTTACGACGATTAGAACCTTTCTTTCTTCTAGAAACTTTCCTTTGTGCTGATTTTAATTTACGTTCAGCTTTGCGTAAAAACTTTGGTGCTGAGATTCTTTCATTATCAGAAGTAACGAAGAAATCAATCAACCCAACATCAATACCAACAATATTATCAATGTCAAAGTCAGGTTTAATTATTGGAATTGTTTTGTCGTTAAGACTTAAGGTGACATAATACCCATCTGCTTTTCTGGTTACAGATACAGTTTTAATATCAAATCCATCTGGTATTTGACGATGAACAATTACTTTTGCATCACCTATTTTTGATAATGTGATTATGTTATCAGAGAAGTGATGACGTTTGAACTGAGGAAACGTAAATGTTTTGTATTGACCAACTCCTTTAAATCTTGGTTTACCTGATTTCTTGCCATTTACATCACCTTTTAACCATCTTTCAAAAGTTATCTCAACTTTTTTTGGAACTTCCTGTAGAACTTGAGAGTGAATATTTTTGTACCAAGGTTTATCTATTTTAAGTTGAGTTAAAGATACTTTTTGGCTGTAGTAATTAGGCTTGTCTTTTAGTTGTGGCAAGTGACAGATTAAAGGACATCTATCTATTGGACATCTATTCTGTTCATACCAGTCAAATCTCTGAGCAAGCAGATAATTATACTGATATCTCAGCATTTCAAGCGTGTTATCAATTTTTTCTGCTTGTTCTTTGTTCGGATTGATTTTGTACTGATATGAAGTTCTCATTTGTTTTACCTCGTTACTGCTACGCAGAAAATCAATAAAAACAATGTTTCGTTTTTACCTCGCATTCATCCCACGCTCCTAAGAGTGAGACGTGGGGCTTCTGCTGTTTCAGCTAAAATCCTAATTTTTCCAACACTGGCTTTGTAGAAACAATGTGACGGTCTAAACCCAGTTCTTTTGGACTAACCCCAAGTGCCAAAGCAATCAACTGGGGTAAATGCAACACTGGTAAACCTAACTTCTGTTCAATCACCTTTTCTACCTCTGGCTGACGCGAATCTAAATTTAAGTGGCACAGAGGACAAGGTGTAACTATACAGTCAGCCCCAGATGCGATAGCGTCCTGAATATGCATCCCCGCCATCTTAAAAGATTGGGTAGTGGCATAACTAGCAAGGGGCCAACCACAACATTGTGTCCGCCCTCGGTAATAAATTGGTGTTGCACCCACCGCCCGAAACATATTTTCCATCGCTTCCGGTTGGAAAGGGTCGTCATAAGGCATAGATTTTTGGGCGCGGAGGAGATAACAGCCATAAAAAGCCGCACATTTTAATCCAGTTAACTTTCGGGTAACACGTTTGGTAATTTCCTCTAAACCGTAATCTGTTACTAAGGCGTAAAGAAGATGTTTAACGTCAGTACTGCCGCGATAAGGCGAACAGCCTTCTTTATGTAGCAAGCCATTAACCTGTTCAATGTAAACAGGGTTAGAAGTCTTACATTCTTTCAAGTGTTCGTTGACGTGACCGATAACACCTTGACAAGTGCTGCAATGGGTAAGTAAGGGCAGATTTAATTCTTCTGCTAGGGCAATATTTCTGGCGTTGACTGTATCTTCTAGCAGTTGCGAATCTTCTTTAAATGTGCCAGAACCGCAGCAAGCAGCTTTTTTCAGTTCAACTAGTTCAATGCCCAATGCTTTGGTAAGCGCTTGAGTTGATTGGTAAAGTTCTCGACAGGCCCCTTGAGCAACACAACCAGGGAAGTAAGCGTATTTCAGTGTCTGAGGTAGCATAGAAGTATGTTTGGGTTAGAGCGATCGCTCTAAACAATAACTGTTTTATCATTCCCTTGTTAGCACTAAAGTTCTGATGTTTGACGTTTAGCGACTCTTTAAGCGTCTAGATTAAAGGGTCGCGGCATCTACATATTCTTAACTGCTAGCAAGGCTGTAAATACTGGTCGAGACATTGTAAAAAATTTTAGCAATAATTGGAAAACCAAAGCATTTACACGGTATCGGCGATGGCGTAGCACTCTCTACTGCTCAAGTGTTCCCAGAAAAGTTACCCCATTTATTTTAGGAATGGGAGAGGTTTTCTAACAGAAAAACCCTTGGAAGTATGCGGGCGATCGCGCTTGACGATAAGATGTATATGCTCAAAACAATGTCTCCTCTAAAGAGCAGATCGTAGCAAGTGGTTAAGGACTTTTATTTATGAGCCAAGCGGAACTTTTTGAAAAGGTCAAGAAAATCGTTATCGAACAACTGAGTGTTGATCCCCCAGATAAAGTCACACCACAAGCCAAGTTTATGGAAGACCTGGGAGCAGATTCTCTCGATACTGTTGAGTTGGTGATGGCTTTGGAAGAAGAATTTGATATCGAAATTCCCGATGAAGCTGCGGAGCAGATTACATCCGTTCAAGACGCAGTAGATTACATCAATAACAAAGTTACCGCCTCAGCTTAACTGGGGATTGGAATTGGGGATTGGGATTGGGGAGATTTTTCTCTAATATCTAGCCACTCTTCGCGTGACGCTGCTAATGTCGCTAATGCTGACGTTAACGACAGTCACTTGAAGTCAGCAAATCCGATGCCAGTCGCTCGTAAAGGAAACCTTTAAGACCGCGCTGGCTCACCAGTACCTAGTCGCTAACCTCAAATTTTTTGCCTGCTGCTTTTTCGCCATTTTTAACTGAATCATGACAGATCATACACGTAAACGCGTTGTTGTAACTGGTGTTGGCGCGATTACACCTATAGGTAATACAGCAACAGAATATTGGAATGGATTATTGAGTGGACGCAATGGCATTGACTACATCACATTATTTGATGCGTCTCGCCATGATTGCCGGATTGCTGGTGAGGTAAAAAACTTCGATCCGCATGATTACTTGGAGCGCAAAGAGGCCAAGCGCATGGATCGATTTTCCCAATTTGGGGTTGCGGCAGCAAAACAGGCTCTAACTAACTCGGAGTTAGCGATCAATGACCTGAATGCAGAACAGGTAGGTGTGATGATCGGTTCTGGGGTTGGTGGCATTAAGGTATTAGAAGACCAGCAAACTATCTACCTCAACCGTGGCCCCGATCGCTGTAGTCCATTCATGATTCCGATGATGATCGCCAATATGGCCGCAGGATTAACGGCAATCCATACGGGTGCTAAAGGGCCAAACTCTTGTCCTGTAACTGCCTGCGCCGCTGGTTCCAACGCCATTGGAGATGCTTTTCGCTTAATTCAAGGGGGATATGCCCAGGCGATGATTTGCGGGGGAACGGAGTCAGCTGTCACACCCTTGTCGATAGCTGGGTTCGCCGCTTGCAAAGCACTCTCTTTTAACAATGATGACCCGGCTCACGCTTGCCGTCCCTTTGACCGCGATCGCAACGGATTTGTTTTGGGTGAAGGTTCAGGAATTTTAATTCTAGAAGAACTGCAACACGCCCTAAGTCGCGGCGCTCACATTTATGCCGAAATGATCGGTTATGGCATGACCTGTGATGCCTACCACATCACCTCCCCCGTACCCGGTGGACTCGGAGCCGCTAGAGCGATCGAACTAGCTCTTAAAGATGCTGGCATAACTCCCGAACAAATTAGCTATATTAACGCCCACGGCACTAGCACCCCGGCTAATGATTCAACTGAAACCTCAGCAATCAAAAAAGCCTTGGGAGAACACGCCTATAAGGTGGCAATTAGCTCCACCAAATCGATGACAGGTCATTTATTGGGCGGTTCTGGAGGTATTGAAGCAGTCGCAACAGTACTAGCGATCGCAAATGACCAAATTCCACCGACAATCAACCTGGAAAATCCCGATCCAGAGTGTGACTTAGATTATGTGCCTCACTCTAGCCGCGCTCAAAAAGTCGAGGTGGCAATATCCAATTCCTTTGGGTTTGGCGGCCATAATGTCACATTGGCGTTTAAGAAATACGTTTAAAAGAAGTTAGGAGGCAGGTGGTCACTGAGCGTAGTCGAAGTGAGGCAGGAGGCAGGAGGCAGGAGGCAGAATTCAGAATTCAGAATTCAGTAGTTTGATCCGACTCTGCTCGTTTGCCCAATGCCCACTTGCCCTGAGCGAAGCCGAAGGGATGCCCAAAGTATCAGAAATATCATTCCGACATAACTTAAGCGTTCAGCATGACCCAATTATCTGCTTGATTTATCACCAGAAACTCAGGAGATCCCGCTTGTCCATCGACAAGCGGGAGTGGGATGATGAGGATACTGTGGGGAATCTAAAATAACCCCAGCAAAAGAAGCTACGAAGAGTGCTAACCCGTCGTTAAAAACAAGAGATTATGACTGTTGCAACCCAATCCGCCAAAGAATTGTCCGTCGAAGAACTGGCTATTAACTCGATCCGCTTCTTGGCTATTGATGCCGTAGAAAAGGCAAAATCGGGACACCCAGGACTACCAATGGGCGCGGCTCCGATGGCTTTTGTCCTCTGGGATCGCTTTTTGAAGTTTAATCCCAAGAATCCCAAATGGTTTAACCGCGATCGCTTTGTCTTATCTGCCGGTCATGGCTCGATGTTGCAGTACGCCCTACTGTATCTGACAGGCTACGATAGCGTCACCATTGAAGATATCAAGCAATTCCGTCAATGGGAATCCAAAACCCCTGGACACCCCGAAAACTTCATGACCCCAGGCGTGGAAGTCACAACTGGCCCCTTGGGTCAAGGAATTGCCAATGGAGTCGGTTTAGCGATCGCCGAAGCGCACCTTGCCGCAAAATTTAACAAACCCGATACCAAGATTGTTGACCATTACACCTACGTAATTGTAGGTGACGGTTGCAACATGGAAGGAATTTCTGGTGAAGCTTGTTCTTTTGCAGGACACTTGGGATTAGGCAAACTCATCGCTCTGTACGACGACAACCACATTTCCATCGACGGTTCCACAGATGTGGCATTCACCGAAGATGTTTCCAAGCGGTTTGAAGCTTACGGTTGGCACGTTCTCCACGTTGAAGATGGCAATACCGATTTAGAAGCGATCGCTAAAGCAATTGAAGCGGCTAAAGCTGTCACCGATAAGCCTTCTTTCATCAAAGTAACAACCATTATTGGTTACGGTTCCCCCAATAAAGCAAACACTGCTGGCGTTCACGGCGCTGCCCTTGGTGGAGACGAAATTGCCTTGACTCGGAAAAATTTGGGTTGGGAATACGAACCTTTCGTAATACCCGAAGAAGCCCTCAACCACACACGCAAAGCAGTTGAGCGCGGTGCAGGCTACGAAACCGAATGGAACAAAACCTTTGCGGACTACAAAGCTAAGTATGCCCAAGAAGCGGCTGAATTTGAACGTTACCTAAGCGGCAAGCTACCCGACGGTTGGGATAAGGTACTACCCACCTACACCCCCGAAGACAAAGGACTACCCACCCGTAAACACTCAGAAACCTGCCTCAACAAACTGGCGGCGGTATTACCTGAATTGATTGGTGGTTCGGCTGACTTAACCCACTCCAACTTGACCGAAATCAAGGGCAAGGGCGACTTCCAAAAAGGGCACTATGAAAACCCCAACATCCACTTTGGTGTGCGGGAACATGCTATGGGCGCAATCTGTAATGGTATAGCGCTGCACACTTCAGGATTAATCCCCTACGGTGCTACCTTCTTGATCTTCACAGATTACATGCGTGCTGCAATCCGCTTATCCGCCCTTTCTCAAGCTGGCTCGATTTGGGTGATGACTCATGATTCCATTGGACAAGGTGAAGATGGCCCCACACACCAACCCATTGAAACTCTAGCTTCCTTGCGAGCTATTCCTAATTTATTAGTGTTTCGTCCCGCAGACGGGAACGAAACCTCTGGCGCTTATAAAATAGCGATTGAAAAAGCGAAGCAAAACGCTCCGTCTCTATTGGCGTTCACCCGTCAAAACGTTCCCAACTTGGCTGGTACATCGGTTGAGGGCGTAGCAAAGGGTGGATACACCGTAGTGGATAGCGAAGGTACACCCGATATCATCCTGATTGGTACTGGTTCAGAATTGAGCCTCGCCGTTGGCGCCGCCGAAAAACTTAAGGCTGAAGGCAAGAAAGTTCGTGTTGTTTCGCTACCTTCATGGGAACTGTTTGAAGCACAGGATGCGGCTTATAAAGAGTCCATTCTGCCAAAAGCTGTTACCAAGCGTTTGTCTGTAGAAGCTGCCGCTAGTTTCGGTTGGCACAAATACGTGGGTACTGAAGGCGATTGCGTTAGTATCGATCGCTTTGGTGCTTCGGCTCCAGGCGGTGTTTGTTTAGAGAAGTTTGGTTTTAGCGTTGATAATGTGTTAGCTAAGGCTAAACAATTGTTGGGTTAATAGCAACAGAATATTCTCAAAATAGTTTGGGGTGGGCTGAAAGGCCTGCCTTTTTTTATGTAAAGAGGCGCTGAGTGAGATTGTTTATAATTGAGGTAATTATACCAATTTGAGAAAAGAATGCGACAAATAGACCATTTGTAGAGACGCGATGAATCGCGTCTTTACCCAAGGATGTGTTGCAATCATTAATTGAATTGGTATTAGTTAAATATTGGGAGGAAGTTATGCAAGAAGTTTCTAGCTATCATCAAGAACTTATCAATCGCATATCGCCAATTGTGGAAAATTTATTTAAAGGTAATAGTTTATATGAAGTAAAGTTAAATCAACTGGAAATGAGCCAGATGTTAGTTGAACTATTTGGACAATTCTCACGAGAAGAAATGAGGGAAATTAAAGATGATGATTTGATAGATAGAATAGATAGTATTTTAATTTTAGAGGCAGTTTCAGGTACGTTAAACGATTTAACACCAGAGCAAATCAAAATGTACGATGAAGCAGTAAAGCGAAAATAGACAAAGTGACTTATTTATTATATACAAATATTGTTAGTTACATTTTGAAGAGAAATGTAATTGTAGATTAGAAGTTTCGGGAAGTCCGGCGTCTGAAACAAGATGTGTTTATAACGTTTACTAATCATACAAGGTACATCATAGTCCCCTCCTCGCTTGCGGGGAGGGGACTATNGTTTATAACGTTTACTAATCATACAAGGTACATCATAGTCCCCTCCTCGCTTGCGGGGAGGGGGTTGGGGGTGGGGTTCTTGTGACACTCGTGTTTAAAAACCGGGTTTTTCTGAAAAGCCCGGTTTTTAGTCCTAAATTCCTACTAACTTGTCTAAAATAGCCTTAGCGCGAGAATCCTTTACTCCTCCTGCTGTCCGATAAAAAACCTCCCATTCATCAGAAGTAATTTGTAAATACGATTTGTATTTATCTGCTGATGCTCTCAGCTTTTGTTTGTAATCTGGATAGGAATAGATTTTAAGGTAGCGTCCGCGATTACCTGTGCGGCGAACCTTTATTTTCCACTCGCGATTATAGCTGTCACATAAAACTGTTTCTCCCAAATAATGTTTACCACTATGGCGTGTGTTGTCGAATAATTTACTGGCATCTTGGACGATTTCTTTACCAAGCCTATATAAATCTAATATCATTACTTTTCCATCCAAAATTCTTTCAAAACAGGGGTTTTAAATTTATTCTTTTAATTTGCATGATTATTCAATTTAAAACCAATTTGAAAGCAAACTTAATTATCCAAAAACTGACTTCTTTATCCCGTAAATAGCTAATCCAGCAACTGCACCAGTCCCAGCAAATCCTACTAAACCTATTCCGTAAGCAGTTCCTCCGATTGCTAGGCCTGCACCTCCAATACTATGGTACACAGTCACTCCTAGCACTGCACCTATTGTTGCAAAGGTAGATGCTTCATTAATATTTTGAATGATATCCATTTTTTAAACTCTGAATAACTTGTTATTAGCTTATTTAATTTTTTGAGGAAATGCTACTAAAGAAATACGTAATTAAAATAAAGATTCATTAAAGTATGGGTTGAGGTAGACTTGAGCCTTTAGACTCAACTCAAGCATAATTTTTTCACCAGATACCTATTAAGATTTGTCTTTATCTCGTTAAAAGTGAAGGTTGCTACAGAGGTAACATTATTTACTAACTTTTTTAGTAAAACTTAAATTACCTGTGATATACTTATGTAATCAATAATACCAGTAACATAAATATTAAAACTTAGTATTATGTCTAGTCAAGAACAAAATTCCAACAAAGCATTAAAGCAAACGCAGGCTAGCCCAACAAAGAAGAAGAAAGTACAACCTCCCTCAGATATCAAAAAACCAAAGAAAACTGAATAAAAAGCATTAGAGTTACTTGCAGAGGCTTAAATTCAATTAAGTCTCTGCAATTTTCATCAAAAATAAATCAGCTTATTTATTTTTTGCTTGAGTCTTTGCCTGTTCTAAAGCTATTTCTTTAATTGCCTGATATGAATTAACATTTGAAGTACCTTCAATAGCTTTAACTGCCAAATCCTGAACTTGTTTGAGAGCTGATTCAAGTTGTTTAGAAAGATTTTGAATTCGCGTCTCTTGATTAGTAATAGTTTGTTCTAGAGATTGCAGTCTTTGTTCATAGAAACGCTTTTGCCCTTCCACTTCCTTAGAATATAAATCTGATTTTACTTTAGCTTGGTAGTAGGCGATGCCTTTGCCTTCTTCTGTAGCTTTTTTGATAGCTGCTTCTTTATCTTTCGGAAAAGCCTCTACCTTAGCTTTTAACTCTTCAAATTGTTTCTCTCTTTCAGAAATTGCTTTCTCCCGTTCAGCCCACTGCTTTTCTGTTTCTTGTAATAATTCTTCCAGTTGCTTATATAGCGCTTTCTGCTCTTGCTCATATTCGTCATTTTGCAGTTGCCGCTGAAGTTCCAGATTATACTTGTACTCTGCTGCATCGCGTTGCCGAGTTTTATTCAAGTTTTCATTCCGTTCTTTTATCGCCCGTTGCTGTTCCTCTTGTTCTTTTCCCCAAGTATTTCTTTGCTCTAGTATTTCTTGGAATAACACTTCCGAACGTCGGCTATATTCTTCCTGATAAGCTTTAGTATTATCTTCATAGGCTTGGATGAGAGTATCCAAGATATCATCAGAAACTTCTAAATTATGCAGTTGTGTTAATTGTTGAATTTCTTCTTCTAAAGTTCGCCTAATTTCTTCTAATTTAGAGGCTTTTGTGGTTAGCTGTTCCGATAATTCATTAGCAGCACTGCCAAAACCTAATTGAATTTTTGCCAAGCTTTCAATTGTATTGTTCATTTTTTCTTGGACACTAGAAAGCTGATTCATAGCTGTTTTTTGTTCTAACTTAGGCTGTTCTTTAGTTCCAGACTGGTTTTCTTGGGCAACTTTATCGAGTTCTGATTTCAGTGCTGCTTTTTCTTTTGCCAACTCCTCATACGCCTGAAGAATTTCTACTTTAGTATTCTTATCAGTCGGTTTTTTCCCCACCACAACAAACCTCCTCTTCAGGAATTCAAAATGATTAAGATGCTACGAACTCACAACTATTTAGGGTTAGAACTACCAAAAGCCCTCATAGCTAAGTCTTGTGCTTGTTTTAATGCAGTTTGCAATTGAGCAGAAATGCCTTCTATTTGCTCTGATTGTTTCTTAATTGTTTCTTCTAGAGATTGAATTTTTTGTTCATAGCTCTGTTTGTTAGATTCCCATTCTCTTTCAAATAAATCAGCCTCAATTTTAGCTTTTTGGCTTGTTTCTTTAATTGCTTCTTCTCTAGCCTTCTTAACGGCTTCTTCAAGTTCGCTAGGAAATGTAGTTACCTTTTGTTCATAATCTGCAAATAGTGGTTGGCGTTCAGCGAAGATTTTTTCTCGTTCTGCCCAATCTTTCCCTTTCTTTTGAGAATTTTCCTGTATTTCCCTTTGTTGTTGGCGCTTTATCCCTTCGTAGCTATCTGTATTGAGTTTGCGAGTAGTTTCTAACTTATACTGAAATTCTTCTTGTTCTTGCTGGCGAGATTTGGCTAATAAATCGTTATATGCTTGAAGTTTTTCTTCATACTCTGCTTGCTCTTGTTGCCATTCTTTCCGTCTGATTGTAATTTCTTTCTCTAGTGCTTCCCTTTTGCTAATAGTATCTTGTTCGAGAATTTTTAATTTTTCTTGGTGTTCTTGACTTAAAACGTCTAAAGTATCTGCTACAACTCTAATTTGTTGCAGTTCTTGTAGACGTTGAGTTTCAATTTCTATAGCTCGGTTCAATTCATCTAACTTAGAATTTTCCTGAGCTAGTTTTTCAGATAATCCATTGAGAATACTGCCAAACTCCAGTTGTAAATCAGCTAAACCTTTGACAATACTATCAACTGTATATGCAGAAGCTGCTTGCAGAATTTCTTGACTTTTTGCCTTTTCTGCTTCCTCTTGTTTGGTTGCTATTTTAGATTCAAGTTTTTTTCTTTGGATAATAATTTGTTGAAATGCTTGCATTAGTTGTTGTTTGCTGTCTTTGACTCCAACTGTAGTCATCTTCCAACTCCCTTCAATAGGCAAATGATTTATTGGGTAGCAAGCCATACCAATGACTACCCTATGCAGACATCAGAGTAGCCTTTTAATCAATATTTTTAACGCAGTGGAAATACTGAAATGATCCACATCTGAGACTTAGTGGGTACGAGTTTTCCACATATATGTCCTTCTGTTTTTCAGTATAGTTTTCCTTTTGAGGTTTTATAGTATTTTTGTACTAAGATGAATATACCTAACCTAATCTCCTCTGTCAAGATAATCTTCATGCAATAATGTCTTTGGATCTTGTGAAGACAGAATCGAAAATTCAAAGTCTTTAATTAAAAACTATTAGAAGCTTGCAGCCACAGTGATTTATGATTTAGGAGACTGCTGTGGTATATGTTACTTTTTGTAAAGAAAATCTAAAAGAATTAACCCTAGTAGAAGAGTGGTTGCAGTAAGGCGAGATAATAGACTTAATCATCCTAATTGATACAAGCACGGTCCTAGACTTTTGTGATATCAATGTATACCAGTGAATCGACCAAATACTCTGCCAGAACGGACATTGGACAAACCAGCCGTATTCTAGTAGTAGAAGATGAAGAATTAATCCAGGAAATGCTAGCTGTAGCTCTGGAAGAAGAAGGTTACGGGGTGATAACTGCTCCCGATGGGCGGTCTGCTATAGAGTATCTCAAAAGTTTTGAAACCAATTCAGGGGAACTTCCCTTCGATCTGGTCATTCTTGATTTGATGCTGCCGCAAATCAATGGGCTAGATATTTGCCGTTTGCTGCGTCATCAAGGCAACCCTGTACCTATTTTAATGCTCAGTGCTAAGGGTAGTGAAACTGACCGTGTTTTGGGGTTAGAGGTGGGTGCAGATGACTACCTGACCAAACCCTTTAGTATGCGCGAGTTAGTGGCTCGTTGTCGCGCTTTACTCCGCCGCCAACGCCTAAGTAATTTACCACCAATACCAGTATTAAAATTTAAGGATGTCTCCTTAAATCCTCAAGAATGTCGCGTGTTGGTTCGCGGTCAAGAAGTGAGTCTTTCTCCAAAAGAGTTCCGCTTGCTGGAACTGTTTATGAGTTACGCCCGCCGGGTATGGTCACGGGAACAATTGCTCGATCAGGTTTGGGGGCCAGATTTTGTCGGCGATAGTAAAACTGTAGATGTTCACATTCGGTGGTTGCGCGAAAAATTAGAGCAAGACCCCAGTCACCCCGAATATATTGTGACTGTAAGAGGTTTTGGCTATAGGTTTGGATAATTAGTTTCGATAGTTGTTAGTTTTTAGTAGTCACCAAAAAACTAACAACTCAAATGCTTTTATTGGGATTTTTTCTGGGTTTAGCGGTAGGCATTGGGTTTTGGATTTGGCAACAGGTTCAACTTAACCGCTACCTGGGGCGATTACTCCGACCGTTAACCTCCCATTCTGACAAGATGGGACTGATGTTGATTCCTGGGTTGCGGCAAGAAATAGCGATGGTGAAACAGCAGCGGCAAGATTTGCAGCAGTCGTTGCAAACTTACCAAGACCTGCTAGATTTTGCACCAGTGGGATATTTGCAGGTGGATGAGGAAAATCAACTGCTGTGGTGCAATCGACAGGCGCAGGAAATTTTGTATCTGCAAAGGTGGCAACCAGAACAGGTGCGCTTGTTATTGGAGTTGGTACGGTCTTACGAACTTGACCATTTAATTGAGCAAACTCGCGATCGCCAAAAACCACAGACGGGAGAATGGATATTTCATCCATCTTGTGATGATACGGCAGAGATGGGAACAATCAAATCTCTGGCTTTGCGGGCTTCTAGCTTGCCTTTACCCAATGGACAAGTAGGAGTATTTTTAGAAAATCGTCAACCCCTATTAGATATAAATCAAATACGCGATCGCTCTTTTTCCGATCTAGCACACGAACTCAGAACGCCGCTAACTTCGATTCGCTTAGTTGTAGAAACTTTACAAATCCGTTTGGAACCACCTTTAAATCGCTGGGTTAACCGTTTGATGCAGGAAGTTGACCGACTGATTAACTTGGTGCAAAGTTGGTTAGACCTTACCCAAATGGAAGCAAACCCAAATATGCAATTGCAAGCCAAAGCTGTAGAATTGCGATCGCTAATTACATCTGTTTGGGAAACACTAGAACCCTTAGCACAACGTCAACATCTGTCTTTTTCTTATTCTGGCCCCGAAAATCTGTGGATTAAGGCAGATAAAGCCCGGATTTACCAAGTTTTTCTCAACTTGCTAGACAACAGCATTAAGTACAGTCCTGCTGGTACAAGCATTTACGTTGAAGCGAAAATCTTATCAACAAAGGATAATGAGCCTGCTTCCTCAATCCTGGAAATAAATCTTATTGATTCTGGAGTCGGCTTTTCTGAGGCAGATTTACCCCACGTTTTTGAGCGATTTTATCGAGGAGATAAAGCGCGAACCCATTCCCCCCAAGATAGTAACTCCATAGGAGCGATCGTTGGCAATGGATTAGGTTTAGCGATCGTTGAGCAAATTTTAATTGCCCACGGTGGTTCAATCAAAGCGATGAACCATCCAGAAACTGGTGGTGCGTGGATGCAACTCCAATTTCCTGAAGTTATGGCAAACTCCCTAAGCCAAGACTATAGTTAGTAATATCTTCACCTTTGAGACAACAAGTGTGAAAGCCGTCGATTATACTCCCAATCCTCAAAGACCACAACTCGCACGCGCCATTAGGCGCTTAGAACGGGATGTATTACGCATGGGTGCCTTGGTAGAACAATCATTTCGCCTCAGCCACCAAGCGTTATTTGCTCGTAACTTAACAGCAGCTGAGGAACTCCCTCGATTAGATAAAAAGATCGATCGCTTTTATAGACAAATCGAATCAGAATGTACGGCGATTATGACGCTACAAGCGCCTACGGCTCCCGATTTGCGCTGCTTGAGTGCCTTTATGCAGCTGGTGCGAGATTTAGAGCGCATTGGCGATTATGCTGAGGATTTAGCTGAAATTGCGATTAAAATTTTTCCTTACGCGCCTCATACGTCAATGCCCGACATTGAAGCTATGTCCCTTCACGCGCAGGCGATGCTAGCAACTAGCTTAAAGGCTTTGGGAGATTTTGATGAAGCCGGTGGACGCCGTTTAAAGCATCTGGATGATACTGTAGATGATGCCTACGATCGCGTTTATCAGACTTTAGCCCAACAACGGGATGTGCCTGGTGTAGTCGAGCCAATTATACTGCTGGCACTGGCAATTCGTTGTCTGGAACGCATGGCAGATCATGCGACAAATATTGGTCAAAGGGTAGCATATATTGTCACCGGTCAACGCTCCTAATTGATATGCTGCCCAAATCTCCGACTTCTACCCTCCAGGTATCTGCAAGAAGTCGGGGATCTAAATCCAACGATTTAGTAAGCTCCATTCCACCCTACTATCTTCATAGATTATTTGCGCCTCCATACTTAGTCTTCAAAAAATACCAAATAATTAAAAATAAGTTAACTAAATATTTTACTAAAAGCTTACCTATTCTTAAACTTACACAATTAAAGTAGCGGGTAAACAACTAAAAATTTTGGTTCTATCTCATTGATAAATACCTTAAGCAAAAGTTGTTGCCATCAAAAGATTTTGAGTTAGTCCCTAGCTCTGATTGAGAAGAATAGACTTTCCGATATACAGGTAAATTTTGATACAATTTATTAGAGTTTCTTAATCATTGTGAATAGCGAGATTCCCTGATAATTGTGTAATTACGGTTAATGATGTATTCTACAAGTCCTACTTCAAACTCTTCTGCCGTGTCCAATAGCTGTACTTTCAGCAGACAATTACCCCAGCAGATATTTACCCGTAGGGAAGTAATTCCACCTCAAAATGATGTGCTTTGGCGTATTGAATGCGGTGCAGTTCGTACCTTAACATGGAGTGAAGATGGAACATTCATTACTCTCGGTTATTGGGGACTAGGGGATCTGATTGGCTATCCTTTGTCTAGAGTCAAGCCCTACCAGATTGAATGTCTCACGGGCGTGGAAGTAAGCATTGTGCCACCTCATCTGTGGCATCAGGATATTAATGCTTTGTTGTCTCATATTCAACAAGCTGAGGATCTACTAAGAATTGTGCATCGAAAACCAATTTCGCTACGCTTATGGCAGTTTTTAGTATGGTTAAGTGAAAAATTTGGACGTGACGTAGATAAGGGCAAGTTAATTGATTTAAATGTTACCCATCAAGATATTGCTGAAGTGTTAAATACTACGCGAGTAACAGTTACCCGACTCTTACAGCAGTTAGAGGAAGAAGGAACAGTTTTACGTCACAAACGCCGCATTATTTTGCGCCTACCAAAAACTATATTATATAGTTCAGCAGTATATTAACTGACTTGCTTGTAATAATCAGAGAATAAAGGTATAATCGTCGCTGTGATTGTGTGTGAAATCCACGAAAGAAATGTGTTTAAAGCATTTTTTCATGACTGGATTATTGTAGGTGTGAGTGAAAGTAAAAACATGACAAAACGATTCTGGAATCTTTTTAAGGTTAGTCCGGTTGTATTAGCTGCTACATTTTTCGTTGCTAATAGTGCCTTAGCTGCTGAAGTTAACGAACAGGTAACAAATGTTGGCGAGTTATCTGAAGCTCAAGAGTCTAACGACATGAGTCAGGTAACATCAGTTTCTCAGTTTTCGGATGTGCAGCCTACAGATTGGGCGTTCCAAGCTTTACAATCTCTAGTTGAGCGCTACGGCTGTATTGCAGGTTATCCTAACAGTACCTATCGTGGGAACCGTGCTTTAACTCGTTATGAATTTGCCGCAGGTTTGAATGCCTGTTTAGATCGGGTTAACGAACTGATTGCTACAGCTACTGCCGATTTGGTCAGCAAACAAGATTTAGCTACTTTACAGCGCTTACAAGAAGAATATTCTGCTGAATTAGCAACTCTGCGCGGCCGTGTTGATGGACTAGAAGCCCGCACTTCTGAATTAGAAGCTAATCAGTTCTCCACTACCACCAAGTTGGTTGGAGAAGCAATTTTCGCCGTGTCTGATGTTTTTGGTGACACGAGAGCAGCTCGTGGTGGCGATCCTACTCAAGACTTGAATACCAATACCACTTTTTCTGACCGGGTTCGTTTGAACTTGTACAGCAGTTTCACTGGTAAAGACCAGTTGCAAATCCGGCTGAATGCTGGCAATATCGTCTCCAATCGTGGTAATGATGCATTGGGTACTGGTACTGGTACCAACATGAGCCGCTTGGGTTTTGATGGAGATAACGGCAACGCTGTTGTAATCGATAAAATCAACTATGCTTTCAACTTGACTGACGCAGTGCGTGTCAAAGTTGATGCCACTGGTGCAGAGTTATGGGAAAATGTCAATAACTTCAACTCTGACTTTTCAAGCTCTGGTAAAGGTGCGCTCTCACGCTATGGACGTTTCAGCCCCATATATCGCCAAGGTCAAGGTGGCGCTGGTGTAACTGTTACCTTCAATCCTAAAGGCGCCATCAGCCTCAGCGGTGCTTATTTAGCTAGGACTGCTAACGACCCTACCCTTAATAATGGGTTGTTTGATGGTGATAGCGCTATCTTTGGTCAGTTATCTTTCCAACCCACCAAAGCCTTTAATATTGGTCTAACTTACGCTCGCACTTATCAAACTGATACTGCTGCCAATAACCTTTTCCAAGGTACAGGTAGTATTTTTGCCAACACTCCTTTTGGGGCTAACACTCGTACCGAATCCAACAACTACGGTGTAGAAGCTACCTTCCAATTTAGTCCTAAGTTGGCTATTAGTGGTTGGGGAGGTTATACAACCGCTGATGCTCTTACTGGCGCTAATGCAGGTGCAGACGCGGATGTTTGGTACTGGGCTGGAGCGCTTGCTTTGAAAGACTTTGGTGGCGAAGGCAACGTTTTAGGTGTGATCTTTGGTCAATCACCCAAAGTTACTGGTGGTAGCATCAAAACAGTCGCTGGCAATACTACCTTCGACGACAGTACTTCTTATCACTTAGAGGGTCTTTACAAGTACAAGGTTTCCGATAATATTCAGGTAACACCTGGTTTGTTGGTAATCTTCAATCCAGAACACAACGACGCTAACGACACTGAATACGTAGGTACTCTACGTACTACTTTCACCTTCTAAAATTGGCAAAGCTCAGAATTAGATAAACAAAACCCCACCTAAAAGTGGGGTTTTGTTTAGGAAGAAAAATTAGCTATGTAGGATTATAATCTGGCTGATTGGATATATCTTTTGGGGGGCGATCGCTACTCCAAGCCCACCACACAGAACCACAGTGACAGTAATAGAACTCTTGCCATTTGCGACGACGGTCTTCCGTAAGAACAGGCGATCGCCGATTTAGCCAAACTTTCTCAGCTTCTAGGCTACTTGAGTGGCATTTAGGACAGCAAAAATCATAAGCATGTATTGCCTTATTCGTCCATTCAGGTGGGAGGGGAGCAAAAGCGTCCATGTAGTTACAAATATAGTCTTAATGGCAAGCCAAAACTTTCAGGTTTGGAATTTGGCGGCAAAGGAATACTATAAAATCCCGCCATACTATCAAACTGCTGAATAAATATTTTTATAGCTCGATCTGAATTTATTCAAGACTGTGAGAGCATCTTATAAATCAAAGGTTAACATGAAAACTTTATTTTTTACACACCTAGTTACTATGCACATTATGGCTAATAATTAAATTTATGGAGCCAAATGTTGAAATTCGCCGTTTGTTAGATGTGATGCCTGCTTCTGGTCGGATGACGACAAAAATCGTCAGTAAGCCAGAGCAAGCAAAAGTAATTGACGCTTCCTTTCCCCAACCCTGGAACCAAGCGCGACCGATATATATTAATTTTGATTTGTGGCGTCGCCTGACAAAGCCGCAACGAGATTTGCTGCTGTTGCAGATGGTTAGCTGGTTGACGGGGGTAAAGTGGTTTAAACCCGAT
Source organism: Nostoc sp. 'Peltigera membranacea cyanobiont' 210A (assembly GCF_002246015.1). GTDB lineage: Bacteria > Cyanobacteriota > Cyanobacteriia > Cyanobacteriales > Nostocaceae > Nostoc. The sequence goes on along the minus strand of NZ_NOLJ01000003.1, from coordinate 546,724 downwards.
ATTTATCAAGGCGTGGTGTTGGCTGGGCTGTTAGGCGGATTCTTAGAAGCAGCACAATCAGATGTAGTAGGCGTTGCTGTCGCTGGGGGATTAAGTGCGATCGCTGCTTTTCGGATCTGGCGCACTAATAAATCTCAAGAGTCAGAGTTAAATGCCGATGCAGCCGCAATTAAAATAGCACAGCGGCGTGGTTATTCAGAAGTTGAAGCAGCCCAGCACCTATTATCAGCAATTGAAGCGGTAGCCAAAATTGAAGGGCGTTCCAGTTTGAATTTTACTGAGTTGATTCGTTGCCAAAACTTACGAGCGATCGCAGGTTTATCACCAGTGGGTATACCAGAAAGTTATAAGTAAAAATGAGTAATAATTCAAAACTCATAACCTATCCGTCTGAGTAGTTTAAGAATCAGAAGAATATCTGATGATGATAGCATTTACAGCAATCTTGATGATCCAAAAAAATTGGATTCTAAACTAACAATGTTAAGCAATAAAATTAGCAAATATACTTCAAAATTACCTTTTAATTCTCCTTGGTTTATTATCATTATTTTTTCTTTTCTTGGTTTAATAGGTATTCTTAACCATTCCATGTGGCGAGATGAACTAAATCCCTGGCTGATTGTCAGAGATAGTGGATCGTTGGGAGATTTAATTGCAAATATTCATTATGAGGGTCATCCTGTTCTATGGTATTTTTCTCTGGCAATTCTGAGAAAAATACTCGATTATCCTATTATTATGCAAATTTTCCATTTGGCAATTACTGTTGTTTCAGTTACACTTTTTTGTCTATATAGCCCTTTTAACTATCAGCAAAAATTTCTATTTTCGTTTGGGTTCTTTCCTTTTTCCGAATATCTTTTAATTTCTCGAAACTATGCCTTTAGTATGTTATTTGTTTTTGCATTCTGTACAGTTTTTGCATCTAGAAAAAGAACTTATGCTTATTTGGCAATTTTATTGGGTTTACTAGCAAATAGTAGTGCTTATGGTTTATTGGTATCATTTTCTTTATTATTGACTTTGCTGGCTGAATTTTGTTTTGATCGTGAACATCGGCAGCAGTATTTTAGTCAAACCCAAAAGTACGACTTAGTTTTAAGTATTGTAATTATCACATTATCTTTTATTTTATCCATTTATATTATTACTCCTCCGACAGATAGTTATCTTCACGGTGGGTTAAATAATGGTTGGCTAAGAGAATTAGATATCCGTCATCTGTTGAGAAGCGTCGGCAGAGTATTTGGTAGTTATTTATTAATTATTCCTGCACATAAAAGATGGCTGGATTTAATTGTTTGTGCGACAATTGCTTTATTTATTGTAGTTTTAACTTTAATAAAATTATCTGAAAAACCAGTTATTTTCTTTTTCTACATGATAGGTAATTGTATATTATTTGCCTTTACATACTTGAGATTTCTAGGTATGCCGCGGCATTTTGGACATTTCTATTTAGTTTTAATAGCGGCTTTATGGCTGGGAAGTTATTATCAAAAGTCTATATTTTTACTTAATAAAGTTTATATTCTTCCCCGTTCAATTACATTTATTCACAAATGGCATTATGTCGCTTTGATGCTGATTCTTTATGTCCAGTTTGGAGGAGGAATTTATAGTTTTTCAAGAGATTTAGTTATACCATTTTCTGCTAGTCGCGAAACAGCGCAATATATTCATAAATCTGGGTTAGATAATGAGTTTATTGTTGCCAGTCGAGATGCGAATATGGCTCCTTTATCGGGTTATCTCAATCGAAAGTTTTACTATCCAGAGGTGGGGAAAATGGGAAGCTTTACTTTATTTAAAAAAGGTCGTCAAGAAGTGCAACAAGTAGAGATATTAAGCCAGATTAATTCTCTACTTCAAAATCAAGATGAGCGAAAGAAAGTTTTGCTGATTTTAAATAAAAAACTGAATGTCAATCGCAATGATTTGAAAATTGTTCCGATTAAAGATTTTCAGAGAGGCTGGGTGGATAGTGAAAGATATTATCTTTATTGGGTAGATGAAGTATAAGGATAAGGCGCCACAGAACTTTGTAGTTTAATATGGGATAGACTTTTTTGTAATAGAGGATCAGCATTTACATTTGAATGTGTCGCCATAAATACTTGTTTTATCCAGTGGCTATCGCTAACAAAACATATTTCATTAAAGCTACAGCAAGGAACTAATCCTGCTTTCTTAGCCATTTTACAGCGCTGTTCTGTCTTAAAAACTAAGGGCTTAATTGTTATATAAGCAAAATGTGTCGCCAAAACACCTCAAAAATAACGCTTTTGCATTCTTTGACTAGCTTGCCACCGCTGATAACTAGCTGGGATGCGTGAGGCTAATCTACACTGGAATAAGAGAATGTGTGTTTAACTGACTTAGATATCAAAACCTGGGGAGTTTTGTCATACCTTCTCGGTGTTGCTTATGAGGTGATTACCTCGTGTGCTAAAACTTAACTTAAATTCTGTCAGTTACTAGCGGAGTTGATGGGAATGAGTACCTTAATTTTTATTGGCTTGATAGGAGTTTACGGAGGCGGCGCTTGGAAGTTTTGGAAGGGGTTTGAACGGACTAATTTTAATCCAAGTTTGACTAATCGCATTGGTTTATCTTTGCTATGGCCAGCTTTGTTTATTACAAATCAGTCTTATCGTCGAAACTTTAGAAAGGCGTTGAAGGGCTAGGGATTACTATTAAACCTAACGTCATCCGATCCTGACGGTAGTATATATCTCAAATAAATCTAACCTACAACCTCGCTTCCCTAGTAGGGAAGCGAGGTTAGGTTTGCTCCTTTTACGAAGGAGAGCAATTAGGGAGGGGTAAGTTCGTTAACCGTTGGAAAATATTTTAGGTGATGAATTTACGAATTATTTACCATTGGTTAATAGATGGATTGCTCCACCAACAGCTGCACCATCAATAGCATTGCCAAGGGTATCTCTTTTATCGCCAGTAATTACGCCTGTTACTGCACTAGTCCCTGCACCGACTCCGATATCTTGAGCAGCATTCCGGTGGCGGCGATTGCGAGTATTTCTCAGACCATTTGCACCATTGACGGCTGCACCAGTGACACCACCCTTAACAGCATTCCCTAATACACTGCCATTTCCCCTAACAGCTCCGGTTACAACGTTGGTAACAGCCCCAATACCTGCATCTCTTAGTACTTGGTCATCAGCAGCAGCGGGTTTGGCGGGAACTAAGCTTACACCAGCTAAACTTGCAGCCATGAGGCTGGGTAAAAGTGCGCGTTTTAGGATTTTATTCATTGTGTTACCTTCTCAAAACATCAAACAATTTTCTAAAAACCTGAGTTACTAGAGTCTGATAAAATCTGAATTTTTTATCTGAATTACAGCAACTATTTATTGTTTGAGAACATACTTATTGTTGCATTTGCAAAGTCATAACTGCATCTACTGAAAGCATGAATATAAATTCAGTCCACAGAAGGCCTTGCTGATTTATTAGGCAATGCTAGGGATTACATATTGACACAATTAACTAAATATGCAATGTGTATTTTTTCGTGACTCGCAAGCTTTTTATAATCAGAAATCGCATAGTGTTTACCCTATCTATCCAAAGGTAGTTGCCAAAATAATTAAACTAATTCGTCGGGGTTAATATTTAATTCTCTGAGTTTAGTGGCCAAGCGTTGCGACCGCTCCCATCCTGTTTGTAGCAAATTACCCTGATTATCCCACCAGCGCAACCAGGGTAATTCTAAATTTTGATAGCGGCCTTGCCAAATCCCCAATTCTACACCCATCGGTTCAATAGGATAATGTCCGCGTTCATTGGCAGAGATTAGCTGATATTCACCCCTAAGCAATTGATATGCTTGGACACTGGCTTTTTTCACTTCATAAATGCCATAGAAGGGGACTCTAATTGCTTGCTCATAAACCCAAAATTTTCCTGTAATGGGTGTTTTGTCCCATTCTTCTGAACTATCTCCTGAGACAAATTCCAACACAATCAGAGGTGCAACATATTCTTGCCATAGCACATAAGAACGACGGACTTGACCATTTAAAGTTGGTGGTACATTTGGCACATAAAACCAATCTGGGGCTTCTGCTCCTCTTTCTGGTGGTTCAGTCATGCGCCAATAGATGCCGCTATCTTGACCAATGCAATATTGTCCATTGGGATGCAGCTTCTGCAAGATTGGCTCAATAGAATCTGTCAGTAATAAGCTTTGAGGATGTTCTTGCAGATTTTTTACAAAAGTCCCGTCAGATTCTGGTAGCTGCCTATGGTCTGGTAGGGTTGATTCAATGCCTAATGATGTCTGTGCTGAGGTCATGGGAACCTCCTAAATGTGGGGGATAATAAGTAATATGACATTTTTTATAGTTGGTTGCGGGTATGGGGACACAAAGCGTTGCTGAACGCAGGGATGAAAATCATTTTGCGTGATTTCAAAACTTTTGTAGAGACTAGCAATTCCAAGATTCATACCATTTAATCAGCAACGCCAAACACAACTCCTGTTTACAAATAAACTGCATTTAGCAACTTAGCAAAGACAGAAAATGTCAAGCAAAAGTAGAAAAACCGAGATTGGGTGGAATATCCTGAATTCGCCCCGGCCCGATCGCTCGTAATGCTTCTTTGAGTAAAATATCCCCAGTGTACAAGGCACGTCCCACAATTACGCCAGTCACGCCTTGAGGTTCTAACGCCAACAAACTCAACAAGTCGGTGACAGAACTTACTCCGCCAGAAGCAATTATCGGGATGGAAATTGCTGCTGCAAGTTCTCGCAAAGCTTCTAAATTTGGGCCTGTGAGTGTACCATCTCGGTGGATATCTGTGTAAATTATGGCGGCTGCGCCCAATTCTTGCATTTGTACAGCCAGTTGAGTTGCTAAAACTTCCGAGGTTTCTAACCAGCCGCGAGTTGCGACTCGACCGTTACGGGCATCAATACCGATAATAATCTGTTCGGGAAATTCTTGGCAGAGTTCTTGCACTAACTTGGGTTGTTCTACGGCAATGGTTCCGAGAATTGCCCACTGTATGCCTAGATTAAATACTTGTTGTACACTGGTGCGATCGCGCAATCCTCCACCAATTTCAATGGGTACTGACACTGCTTGAGCGATCGCTTCAATTGCTCCCAGGTTTACTACTTTACCTGCTTTGGCACCATCTAAATCAACTATATGCAATCTGGTAGCACCTTGATCTACCCACTGTTTGGCAACATCAGCAGGATTTTCGCTAAAAACTTGCGAGCGATCGTAGTCTCCCTGATACAGTCGCACACAGTGACCTTCTAGTAAATCAATCGCTGGAATTACGTCCATCTAACTCTTCCTCATTGCAATCCAAATACTATTTATCGCTGAATTTACTATTTTTCATTTTTCATTTGTAATTGCCTTACAGCTTGCCCAAAACCTAGCACAAGCAAGATGTTAGAAAGGGTCAAAAATAGTTCTGCACCACCGTGCAACCAATCCACATTGGCTAAAGACTTACCATAATGCAATACAGCATAAATCCCCGCCGGGATGGTAATGGCAACAAAGACGAGAGTGCCGTAAAATCCATACAACGCTAAACGCGGCATTTGCGGACTGCGGCTGAGAAACCACAAGAAACCCAAATAGGGAAACAGTGAAAGTGCAAACAGGGTTTCTTTAGAAATCATTGCTCTGATTTGATAGGTTTTGGTTCAACAGTGTTGACAGATTTGGTAGAACGCCAAATCAAAAACGCCGCTGCCCAAAGCGTAAAATTACCAACTAAAGTCATAGTAGCTTGAAGCGTTACCATCCATTCCAAAGATTCGGCGTTGTCGAAATAATGCCAGGTACAGGCACACATAGCGCTGACTAAAGCTGGTAACATCGCCAGGGATAATCCCCACCAGCTGCGGTTATTAGTCAGTTCGCCGTAAGTCCAGATTAACCAAATGGCCGCAATCCACTCTATAACGCTAGAAACATGAATAATCCAGGTGGGAATCGAAAGGGTGTGCATAAGAAAGTTAGGAGTTGGGAGTTAGGGATTTGGAGTGGACAGTAGCACTGTCAAGGTGATATGTAGCTTGAATTTTATATTTGTTTAAACAAACCTTTATTATGCAACGCCAAAGATTCTTATTTGTAAGCGTCTTCTAAATTATCTAGTTTGTCAGAATTGCTCGTTGAGTTGGAGGATTTGCGCTCAAAGCCACCTACTTCTGCCAAAGTATAGAGGGGTCTGGCTTTAACTTCTTCATAGATGCGCCCTATATATTCACCTAAGATGCCAACACTGACTAACTGCACAGATCCGAGAAAGAAAATTGCCATCAAAATAATCGTAAACCCAGTTAAAGGGGAATGGGGGACAAAAAGACGCCAATATAAGATTAATAAAGCCATGAAGATGGCCGCTACCGCGGCTACTAAGCCTAAGTAGGTTGATAACCGCAGTGGCACTATTGAAAAAGACACTAGACCATTGATAGCAAGGACTAAGGATTTGCTAAAAGTGTATTTAACTTCCCCGGCAAAGCGGGGGTTGCGCTCGAACTGAATTGCTGTTTGCTGAAAGCCAACCCAAGAACGCAAACCACGAATATAGCGGGTACGTTCTGGCATAGAATTGAGAATATCTACAATCTGCCGATCCATTAGACAAAAATCACCAGTATCAGTAGGAATCTCTACATCTGCAAGCTTCTTAAGGATACGATAAAAGAAATAGGCAGTAAAACGCTTAAACCATCCTTCTTTTTGGCGTTGAGTGCGTTGAGCATAGACGACTTGATAGCCCTGCCGCCATTTTTCAACCATGTCGGGGATTAGTTCTGGTGGGTCTTGTAAGTCAGCATCAAGGATGACAATAACTTGTCCCCGAACAAAATTAAGACCAGCAGTTACTGCAATTTGATGACCAAAGTTACGAGCAAAGCTCAGATAGCAAATGCGCGGGTCTTTTTGATGGAGGTCTCGTAGTAATTGTAGGGAGCGATCGCGGCTACCATCATTGATTAAAATTAATTCGACAAGCCCATCCATCCGATTCATTACTGCACTCAGTCTGCGGTATAGTTCTGGAATAGTTTCTTCTTCGTTATAAATTGGAACAATGAATGAATACTTTGGTAACATCTAAAAATATTGTTTAATTTTTTTTACAGCTAAGATAAGAGGCTGTCTGCGATCGAAAAGGTGTGGTTCACAGTATAGCTAGCAACACTCAAGTTTCATTCTCATACTTTATTTATTCTTCGGATTTATGTTCTCTGAAGAGTCTGATTTTTTCAGCCTTTCTACAGCTTTTTTGGGAAAAGTTCGACGATGACGGTACCAAGTAGACCCTGCTACCAGCGTTCCAGTTAAGCCTAATGCAAGTATTAGCGGCAAAAAATCGCCCGTATTCACTGCCTTCAGACCAGAACTACCTAGTAGTACAAAAGGTAAGACACTAGGAACAGTACCAAGTGTTGTACCTAGAACATAATCTTTAAAACCGATTGAAGTCAGTCCTGCGACAAAGTTGACCAAGCCATAGGGCATGATTGGTACTAATCGGATGGCAAACATATAAAAAAGCCCTCCACGACGCACCTCAGCATCCATAGCTTGCCAGCGTCCTGCTAGTCGTTTTGCAACTGCTTTACGTCCAATAGTTCGAGTAAAAACGAAGGCAATTATTGCCGCAACGACTGCTGCAACACTAGTCCAGACAGTACCCAGCCAAGGGCCAAAAATGGCACCTCCAGTCAAATTTAGTACCGTTGAGGGCAAAACTAACATCGTTGCCACAACGTACAAAGCAATATAAATAATAGGTGCCCAGATACCAGAAGATTTCAGCAAAGCTTGAATTTGTACTGGTTCAATGCCGCCAAGAAGATATACGGTTATACCAGTTGCAATTATGCAACTCAGCGTGAGTAGCAAAATACCAGTTTTCAAGTTCCACATTAGAACTCTACTCCTACTTTTTGTGTAACAAAACCCATCTTTTTCAAATTTAAATCCTTGTAGAGACGCGAAATTTCGAGTTTCTACAAGGATTTTTCACTAGATGTCTATTGTATTAGCTAGTTTTAAAGATAAGCGATCGTAACCTTTATTCAAGTATCGAAGTATCTAAGCACAGACCAAGAAACCGCAAGTTAGCAAGACTTTTGTCGATAAAACCGGAAGTGAACACTTCGGAATCGAAAAAATGTAAGTATAGGCATAAGTCTAAAGGGCAGTTGCAAAAAACCCGTAAGGGAAACAAGCAGAAACCCAAGTCGTGAGTCTTGGGTTTCTCCCGCTACACCGCAAGGTTAACGGGAGAGGATGTCAATTAACAATAGCTATTAATTAATCCAAAATCCAAAATCCAAAATGGTCAAAATGCGGGCATTATTGTCTGGGTATTACGGTAAAGGTAATGGTGGTGACGAAGCTTTATTGGCAACGCTTTTGCAAATGTTGCCATCTCACGTAACGCCTATAGTACTTTCTGGTAATCCAAAGGAAACGCGCGATCGCTACAATGTAGAAACCTACGATCGCATGGCTCCCTTAGCTGTAATACAAGCTTTACGCTCAAGTGATGCCTTGATTTGGGGCGGTGGGAGTCTTATTCAAGATGTCACCAGTACTATTAGCCCATTTTATTACGGGGGGCTGATGGCATTAGCGCAGAAAATGGGTTTGAAAACTGTTGCTTGGGCGCAGGGTATTGGCCCGTTAGTGCGTCCGCAAACTCGTTGGTTGGCACGGCAAACCTTTAGTAATTGTACCAAAGTTAGTGTCCGCGATCGCGCCAGTGCGGCTTTATTATCTGATTGGCAAATTCCTTGTATGATAGCTCCTGACCCAGTTTGGGCGTTGGAATCTAAACCAGTACCGGGACTTTGGGATTTACCTGCGCCGAGAGTTGCGGTAACGTTGCGATCGCATCCCCAACTTACAGAAAAACGTTTAGCAAACTTAACTCGCGCTTTAGTTGACTTTCAAAAAGCTACGCAGGCTTTTATTTTATTACTGCCGTTTCAAAAAAGTGAAGATTTAAGTATTGCCGAAGCCATTCAACCACACCTTAAAGATGTTAGCAAGATTTTGTGTCTGGAAGATCCGCAACTTTTAAAAGGTGTGTTTCGCGGCGTTGAAATGGCGATTGGAATGCGTTTGCACAGTTTAATTATGGCTGCTGCTGAAGGTTGTCGCTGTTTTGCTCTTAGTTATGACCCCAAAGTAAATCGCCTGATGGAAGACTTGGAAATGCCTGGATGGGATTTAGCGAGTTTACCCGATGACCCCAATTTGATTGGTTTGACTTGGATGGAGCATTACGCCAATGGTGATCCTTTATCATCAGAGAAAATCCAATCTTTGGTGGATGGCGCTTTAATGCATTGTGAGTTGTTGAGTGAAGCTTTAAGTTAAAGAATTTCCCCAAATTATACAGATTATGGTAAATCTCAATAGTGCCAATTCTGCCAGCAATCAACCTATGGGTGCAGTTCGCATCAAAGTCAAGCTCACCAATGCCATTGATGAAGCGCTTGTCAGCCGAGGAATGCTCAATCCAAATATGCTGCGGGTGTATGAAACAGAAGCATTAGTGGACACAGGGGCAGTACGTACTGTGCTACCCATGTCTATTGTCCAGCAACTTGGTTTGAGAATTCGAGGACAGCAGATTGCTCAATACGCAAACGGTAGTGAAGAATCTATAGGAGTAACTGAACCCGTAATTATTGAATTGGCAGGACGAGAAACTACCGAAGCCACATTAGTTACAGGTAATATCGTCCTGATTGGACAGACGGTTCTAGAAACGCTGGATTTACTGGTGGACTGTAGAAATCAACAACTTATCCCGAATCCTGAACATCCTAACTATCCTGTGATGAGAATATAAACTATTGACTCGTTTTACCGCTAACAATCCCTGACCACTGTACTTTTTTATCATTCTCTCGGCGGTAAGAAAAGAAATGCTCTGGAGTTTGGAAAGTACAATAAGGTGCGATCGCAATTTGTTCTGCACTAATTCCCATATTTTCCAGTTGTAAGGTATTCACTCGCCGCACATCTAGCCTTACCTTTCCTGGATCGGGGTCTTTTAGTAAAGGTGAATTTGGTAGTTCATGCAATGCAGTTATTATTTTTTCTTCGTCATTATGTGATATAATACTAGCCCCGATTTCGGCAGCCACTTCAAGAGAGACTTGGTAAACCTCACCAGCGATCGCTGGGCCCATCGCAATTCTCAAATCATCGAGTTTGCTGCCTTGAGATTGTAATCTAGCGATCGCCAAGGGAACAATCTTTTTAGCAGTCCCCCGCCAACCCGCGTGTAATGCTGCTACCCGTCCAGTTCGCACATCCCCAATTAACACGGGTGTACAATCTGCGCTAGCGACCCAAACAGCTTGTAGAGGCTGTTCGCTCATTAAACCATCTGCCGATGCGAAATCCTCCTCAGCAGAGCTTAAGAAGGTTTCAACTTCTTGGGGGGTGAGAACAGTATTGCCATGAACCTGCTTTAAGCGATAGACTGATGCCTCTGGTTGCAATACTTCTGTGATAACTTGTGGCGATCGCGGCCAAAACTGCTGGGTAAAGAAGCCGTGATGCCAACCTTCCAGAATACTACAAGTTAGATAGGGGAGTCCTTCCCAATTGCGCCAGTGCCAAGTGTGCATCTTCAACCAAACCTAAACAGAAATCACTCATCAGCCAATCAATGCTAACTTGAACAACGGAATTTGGGTTAACTGCTGTGGGATTTAATCTGCAAAACTTGGAAGCAGCCTTGCAAGCAGGGCGTAAGCATACATATTTACCATTTTCTCTTCACTTTTTTGAAAGCGTCTCCTCAACCAACCAAACCCTCTGGAACTTACTCAACCAAGGGGCTATTTCAGGGACAGTAGTAATCGCAACTCAGCAATCTGCTGGGCGGGGACAATGGGGCCGCCAGTGGATTTCTCCGGCTGGGGGATTATATATTTCCGTGGCGATTTCTTTCGACCATAAAATAGAGGCTACTGACAGCTACCAGCTAACTTTCGCTACTGCTTGGGGAATTGCGTCGCAATTGCGCCAATGCGGTATAGATGTTGGGATAAAATGGCCCAATGATTTAGTTTTAAATGGTCGCAAACTAGGCGGCATTTTGACAGAAACCAAAGTAAACAAAGGACAAATCACCCAAGCAGTAATTGGTGTTGGTATTAACTGGACGAACCCAGTACCAGAAACTGGAATCAATCTGGAATCGTGGCAAGCTTCCCAAGATCGCAGACCAATTTCGTGTCTGGAAATGCTCACCTCTAAAGTCTTACTGGGAATAGAATCCGGTATGGAGTGCCTTTTTCAAGAAGGAGTAAATATACTCTTGTCTGGCTATCTAGACTTGCTTACAAACATGGGCGATCGGGTGTATGTCAATAATCTTTCAGGTACAGTAGTTGGAGTGACTCCTCAAGGAAATTTACGAGTTGATTTAGAAACATACAATACAAAGGAACTAATTACACCGGAAATTTATATTGAACCCGGTACAATCAGTTTGGGGTACCATAAATCTTCCGTTTAAATTTGAGGTTTGTTCAAAATTTCGCTCTTTGGGCAAGACAAACCACTAGCATCATCTCTTTAGGCTAATTACACACAACTGAGAGAACAAATGACGCAGCGCAATAATTCTGCCCATCATCGTTTGCATTTATGGCAGCAAGGTCTAACAAAAAAACGTTTTGCCTCAACACTACCAGCTCAGAGCCTCTGTTGGCTGAGTAGCGTTAGCCTCCTTAGCGGTGGCTTCGTGTTTGCCCAAACGGAAACACAAATAGACAATATAGTTCCCACTGTTGAAAGTTCTCAACCAACAGCAGTTACAAATCCAGTTAAAGCCTCGACTTTTAAAAAACAGGCTGTTGCGTCGCCGGAAGCCGCTCAAGCGCAACCGGAATTTTCCCAACGACGAGCCAGACTCAGACAGAGACTAGGCAAGCCAGAGGTTGCTCAATCAAAAGAGCCAGTTAGGCAGTCTACACCCAAAATCGAAGCTGCTGAACCTGTGGTGATTATCAGACAGTCAAAGCCCAAAGTAGAGTCCTCACAGGTTACTCCTGTAAGGGTGAGACAGGAAAAACCCAATACCCCTGCCCGCTATGCACCTGAAAAACTTCCAGTAGTTGCTCAACCATCAAATAACTCTAACAGCCCTGTCAGTGCAACGGCGGAGAAAACGAAGGATTATAATAACGCCTATATCGATCCTAATAGTTATGACAGTGGTGCAACAGGTACTTATCAAGCACCAAACTCTGTAATTGTTACAGAACGCTCCAGCGGTTGTCGAGCCATTTTGCCATCAGGGCAAAGTGTATTAGGCAGCGTTTGCGCCAAAGCACCCCAAAGGAGTGTAGCTGATTCTAATGGTAAACCAGCACCTAATTGGCTCAGAAGAAGTCAAAACGCCCAATTACCAGTAGTTCCACCCGTGCGGCAAATTGCAACTACTGGCAACACCAGTAGATGGCGTGCTGCTCAAAGTGGTTCTAGCGGTGTTAGCAAGAGCGCACGCTCGAATCGGTTTATCCCGACTCCCGCTGAATTCAGCCCCACAAGAGTTAGTGCAACTCCCATTGCACCAAGTGGTGGGACTTTACCGCCACCAATGGCAGATGGCAACATTGCACCCCGCCCTAGCAACGTAGCTTACGACTTCTCGCTGGCATCAGTATTGCCGCAAATTCCCTACATGGGGAGAGTTGCATATAGTGGTACGGGAATGATGTATCCCCTGTCTATTCCCGCTTCCATCACTTCTGTATTTGGTTGGCGAGTTCATCCAATTACAGGTAATCAACGCTTCCATGCTGGTACAGACATAGGTGCGCCTACGGGTACGCCAGTTTTGGCAGCTGCTGCGGGTCAAGTGGAAACTGCTAACTGGGTGGGTGGTTATGGTTTAACCGTTATCCTGAATCACAAATCTGCTGAACAAACTCTTTACGGTCACATGTCAGAAATCCTCGTTCAACCCGGTCAGTGGGTACAACCTGGAACTCTCATCGGGCGAGTTGGCAGCACTGGGAACTCCACAGGCCCTCACTTGCACTTTGAAGTCCGCCACCTGACACCAAACGGGTGGGTTGCTACTGACCCAGGTGTGGAATTACAAAGTGCCCTCAGTCAGTTAGTGCGAGGTTTGCAAACCGCTCAGGTAAGCCAGCAACCAGGCAGTTAGATTGGAAATTTTAGATTTTGGATTTTAAATTAATCTAAAATCCAAAATCTAAAATCTAAAATTCAGAGATACCCGTGTTCTGCTAGGAATGCGGGTGTAATGCCATCTATACTATTGTCATCAGTGCCTCTGGTGTGGGGGTTGCCAGAATAAAGGAATTTTTCGACGTATTTGCCGAGAATATCCCCTTCTAGATTTACCAAACTTCCAGCAACCAAATAGCGAAGATTTGTCTCGCTGTATGTCAGGGGAATTACCGCTACTTTGAATTGGGATTCTGGCTCATAAGCGGCGACTGTGAGGCTGATGCCATTGACGGCAATGCTACCTTTGGGGACAATGTACCGTGCGATCGCAACGGAAGCAATAAAGGTCATTTCCCAAGAAGTAGCCGTTTGTTCCGCCACTAGCAATCGACCGATGCCGTCTACATGACCCATCACAAAATGACCGCCAACTTTGCTGCCTACCTTGAGCGACGCTTCTAAATTGACATATCTCTGTTGGGTTTGCTCACCTCCCAACGTCGTGCGGCGTAAAGTTTCCGGTGAAGCCGTGGCAATAAACCCGTCTTTTAAAACTTGTTCTACTGTCAGGCAAACACCATCGACAGCAACACTGTCACCATAAGCCAAATCTTGCATAATTACTTCACCCGACTGGCTTACACAAGTAATTTGCCAAGAATCGCCCCCTAAGGGTTCCATCGTTCCTAATGCTTGGATTAATCCTGTAAACACGGCTTTTTTGTCAAACTAACTCTATTTATTGCCTAATTTTGCCTGAAGTCAATTGGTAATTGTCACAGAAATCTCGAACATCCAAGTATATTTTCTGACTTTTTTTAGGATAGGAATATTAACACATTAGCATCCTTCACAAGGCATACTTGGTTAAGAAGGTTATTCTTTAAGAAGACCAATTTGACTTACTCTGGTTTTCACCACAAGTTCGGAGTTTAATAGAAGCAATTATAGAGAACGAATGCTTATGTTTATTACTGTCACCAAACCGCCTAAAAAGGGGTGTTATTTGTTACACGCCATTAAAGGCTCTCAAAGCATTGTAGAGGCTTAGGCAATGATTGAAATGAAAGTCGCTGGCATAGCATTAGATGCCATAACCCGCAGCCCGATCGTCCTTTTGAAAGATTCTTCAGATCGGCGGGCTTTGCCAATTTACATTGGTCAGGAACAGGCTAGGGCAATTATGGGCGCACTGGAGAATCAGAAGCCTCCTAGACCCTTAACTCACGACCTAATTGTAAATATTCTAGAGACTTGGAACATGACTCTAGAAAAAGTCATTATTCATTCCCTGCAAAAGGATACATTTTATGCAGCTTTAATTGTCCAGCAAGGCGAAGTCAAAAAAGAAATTGACGCGCGTCCTAGCGATGCGATCGCTATTGCCCTCCGTACAAATACTCCCATTTGGGTAATGGAAGAAGTCATTGCCGATGCTTCTATCCCTGTTGATCGCGATGCAGATGAAGCCGAACAGCAAGCCTTCCGTGAATTTATTTCTAATCTCCGTCCTGAAGATTTGATCAAGCGCTTTGGTAATGGCGATAGCTAGGCAATTTTAGATTTTAGATTTTAGATTTTAGATTTTTCCTTGAATCTAAAATCGAAAATTCAAAATCTAAAATTGAATGACTCCTAACTCTTTGTTAAAAATGCAATACCGACGCTTTGGAAAAACGAATCTGCGCCTCTCGGTTTTTTCCTTGGGAACAATGCGCTACTTGGCTGATTTTGAAAATGCTCACCAGACTATCGAACAAGCCTTAGCGCTAGGAATTAATCATCTAGAAACCGCCAGAGGTTACGGCAAAAGCGAGGAGTATCTTGGTAGGGCGCTAAAAGCTGGGTTGTCAGTACCCCGAACGAAGCTTTATGTCACTACCAAAATCTCAGCCACAGCAGATGCTGACACCATGCGTCGGTACATTGACGAATCCCTAGAACGATTACAACTAGATTATTTAGATTGCTTAGGGGTTCATGGTTTGAACACTTGGCAACATTTGGAGTGGGTGCAAGCCAAAAATGGCTGTATGCAAGCCGTAGAAGAAGCTGTTGCTGATGGCCGAGTACGACACGTTGGTTTTTCCACCCACGGGCCATTAGAGGTAATTCAGGCAGCAATAAATACAGATTTATTTAAATTTGTCAATCTGCATTATTACTATTTTTTTCAACGGCACGCACCAGCGATTCAACTAGCTGCCGAGAAGGATATGGGTATTTTCATTATTTCCCCTGCTGATAAGGGAGGACGCCTCTACACGCCACCTCAAACCTTAAAAGACCTGTGTTATCCGTATTCACCCTTAGAATTGAATTATCGATTTTTACTTGCAGATCGCCGTATTACTACTTTGAGTATAGGCCCAGCTAACCCAGGTGAATTAAGAGAACCTTTGCAAATTGCTGACCATGATGGAGAGTTAACATCAGCAGAAATTTCCACTTTCTGGCAGTTAGAAAATCACCAAAAACTTGCTTTGGAAACTGATAATTGTAGTCAGTGTTATGCTTGTTTGCCTTGTCCAGAAAATATCAATATTCCAGAGGTATTGCGGTTACGTAATCTTGCCGTGGCATACGAGATGGAAGACTATGGCCAATATCGTTACGGAATGTTTGAAAATGCCGGTCACTGGTTCCCTGGAATGAAAGGCAACCGTTGTACAGAATGTGGTGATTGTTTGCCTCGCTGCCCAGAAAAGTTAGATATCCCAGCTTTGTTAAAAGATACTCACCAAAAATTAAGTGGGAAAGCAGGACGGAGATTGTGGGGTTGACAGTCTCCGATCTAAAGACTTACTGTGTACACACAAGTCGGAAAACCTCATCCACATTGGCTTCAATCTGGTAGGGTGCGTTATGAAAATTAGTCCTAATGCACCGAAAATCTGAGATGGTGCGTTAGTAGGGTGTTGACTTTGTAGAAAAATTGCACCCTCTGGAGCTATATGTATAACGACGTATAACGCCCCCGTTCACCCGCCGCAAGCAACCTCTCGGACTCAACAAAGAGACTCTCTCTCTCTCTATACGGTCGGTGTGCAACGGGATTGTTAGACCTTACCTCAGCGATCGCTGCCAACTAACGCTCCTGTCTTCATTTTATCCAACCTGTTTGGGACGAACTTCAAATTCAGAACGCGCACGGAAGAAACAAACATCAAACTCAAAGAAGAAATTAGCTTGCCCCAAGATTAAAGGCACATTGGGTGTTTGTGTCCAAGCAAATGCAAGATTAATGGTGGGGAATGAACTGACTTGAGCATCAACAACGACTGCACGAGCTTCAAATCGAGCCAAGTTCCCTGCCAATACAACTGAGAGAGTTTCATCCTCCCAAATTAAGCCCAGTTGTAAACCCAACTCATAGGGCAAAACATTAACGCTTGCACCTGTATCCAATAAACCTTCAGTGTTCAGAGATTGACCATCAAGACTGAGCGTCAAAGGTATGTATGGCAATCGATCAACCATGCCAAGGCTGCTATCAATGATTTTGTAGGGAAATTTTTGAGTGTCAACCATTCTTCTCTTGCTGCTTTGTCGCCAGAAGATTCATCAAGACATTGGCAGCCTCAGAACAATTGTGCGGCGACCAGACTGGATACTCCCGGTTCGCAACAAAGAAGTTTGCATCTTCTTCTTTGACCAGTTCTGTGGCAAGGAACTGCATTAGCCGAAGCTTGTCAATTTTTGAAAGTTCCTGGATTTGTGACATGAGTTCAGCTAATGGCATTTGAGAATCTCCTCGTCTGAGGGCTGGTGAAAGGAAGCGATCGCCCTCTCATTTTAGCCTTGCGATCGCATCCACGGTTGCAGCTTCAAGTGCAATCTGGCTTCTGGTTAGTACTGCCAGAGAAAAGTGATACTGGGTTTCCTGTTGTCAACCTAGCCTACGGCGATAGGCGATCGCCCTACTTTGACCTGTGCAATTGCACCCTCTGGAGCTATATGTATAACGACGTATAACGGCACAAGTGAGCGGCGTCGAGTAGACTAGAACGTAGCGCGAAGTCTCTGTACCGTCCGCTCCACTGCGTTGTTAGCTGGCTTGTCGCAACGGGCTAGTTCAAAAAACTCTCATATTCATCATGATCACCGATCCAAATCCAATAATAATCGTCGCCCTTTTTCAAAGCTAATGCTCGATACCCACCACTGATACGGGCAGACCAAAGGTTTTTACCAACTTTTTTGAAATGCAACGAGGGATGAAGTGAATTTTCCTGCCAAAGTTGATAAGCTTTCCGCGCTTGCTCTTGCATCTCAGGTGACAACTCGGCATACGCTTTCCAAAAATCAGCCGTCGCAAAGGACTTCATCCAGATTTCTCACGTTGTTTGCTGCAATGTCCTCCTCTGCTTGAGCAATGAGACGATCTAATTTTCCTGATGCTAAGTCCACTTCGATTTGCCGATCCCACATCTCATCAAGATATTCTTGAAGCCATTTTGCCAGATTGCGAACTTCATCCTCTGATAATTGCTTGATTGCTGATTCAACTTCTAGGCGAGTGTTCATCGGGTACTCCACATACTAAAAGCAGACATATATGCCCACTAATTATAGCTTAGAGGTCAGCAGAGCTAAAAAAATAGACAGCAGCTATTTGAAAGCCTTTGTGTAAAAGTCAGTACTCAATTATTGGATATTATACAGAATTTTTCCGTATATCCACCCCTTACGGGATGATTATAAGGTACAAGATTTACAGTAAAATAAGCCAAGTGTGGTATCAGAGGCGACAAATCATGTTGGACTGGTGGGAGAAAAATTTTGCAACCTGTGAATTAAGCGATCGCCCTCTCATTTTAGCCTCGCGATCGCATCCACGGTTGCAGCTTCAAGTGCAATCTGGCTTCTGGTTAGTACTGCCAGAGAAAAGTGATGCTGGGTTTCCTGTTGTCAACCGAGCCTACGGCTGCTCGACCCATCAAATCGAGGCGTTCCGGTGCAGCGCAGTTGTTAGACAGCATTTATGTCTACATCCAAGAACTCCTGTGCGATCATCTCAGAAAGAACTGTAATTAGCTTTCCATTAGTTGTTAAAGCAAAAACGAAATTGTCGTCAGGAAAACCACTTGTAACGTTATTAATGAGACCATAGTGGATGCTATCATCCGACCATGAATCTGAACCAGTATCTAGACGAAATACAATTGCTGCATCAGGAATCCATCGCCACAATCCGATCCCTGTTGAGCGCGCAAATTCATAAGCACCCTCGTCGAATTCAGATGGACTAATAACTGTTCCTTTTGTTTTGTCAGATCCAACTTGGTTAAGCTTTGCATGAAATTCTTCAATGTCGTCAACAGGCACTTTGTGTGAATAGTTTTTACACTCCCATATCCAAATCCAGTGGGGCATTTCAGCACCTTTTCTACATACCTCAATTGACACGTCGAAAATTATATTCTTCTGACGATCCCTAGAATAATAGGCTGGCTTGTGAGAGATTTTAGCTTGCTTGGGAATAATGCCTAACTCTTCCTGATCTAGCATTAGTTTTATACGATTCATTACTTTGATTTCGTAATCAGTTCCCTTACTCATTTAAAAATTCTCTAAACTAAGTTTCCAAGTACTTTAGTGCTTAAGGCAAGCCTATCTATCTGTCTGTCTAACTATTTATTATACGGAAACTTTCCGTATAATCTTTTTCTAAATCCTAATATATCAAGCATTACAGCTACCTTCTTTCTGGATATGCGGAAAACTTCTTTTTTAAACCCCTATTTTGGATATTATACAGATTTGAACAGCTGAAATGGTACAAAGTTAACACCCTAGTGCGTTAGCCTACGGCATAACACACCCTACAAAACTAGTTTTTAGGTTTCAACTTTGGGGTTTTCAGCCAACATTCTGATAAGAATGTAATAATTTATAAAGATTAATATAGAGTTAGGTAGATCCGCCCAAGCTGGGGTATCTCGCGCAAAGAAAGATGAAAATTAAAAAAAAAGAAATATCCTCCGCCAATCACTGACGGTTTTCCGCTACAGTGGACGGGCTGTAAGCTTAGTATGGACTACTAGCCGATCGCTTACTATTTTTCTGGCTAGTTTAACTTTGGTGGCTGGTCTTTTACCGGCGGCGATATCCTACATCAGTAAATTAATTGTTGATGCAGTGGTATTTGCATCTCAATCTAATCCACAAAGCAATGATTTTGTCAATATTTATCCCTCGCTATTTTATGTAGGATTAGAAGCGATCGCTGTAATTCTACTAGCAGGCAGTCAGCGAGGAATCACCATTTGTCAATCGTTATTACGGGCGCTAATGGGTCAGCGAGTGAATGTACTCATCTTAGAAAAGGCGCTGACACTGGATCTTAGGCAATTTGAAGACTCAGAATTTTATGACAAATTGACCAATGCGCGACGAGAAGCATCGGTTCGTCCCCTTTCCCTAGTAAACCGCACCTTTGGGTTGGTGCAAAATGCCCTTTCCCTAATCACCTACGGCATTTTGCTAGTAAATTTCTCAGTTTGGGCAGTGGTGGTACTGATTTTGGCAGCTATGCCTGTATTTATTGCCGAAACGAAGTTTGCTGGAGAAGGCTTTCGCTTGTTTAGTTGGCGTGCAGCAGAAACTCGTCAACAGCACTACTTAGAAAATCTGCTGGCAAGAGAAGATTTTGCCACAGAAGTCAAACTCTACCAGCTGGGAGATATGCTGCTAGGACGTTACCGCAGCCTGTTTGATCAACTCTATGGCGAAGACCGCGATTTGACTCTCCGGCGAGGATTTTGGGGATATCTCCTGGGTTTAGTCAGTACTGCTGCTTTTTATCTAGCTTACGCTTGGATTGTGCTGGAAACAGTGCTAGGTAAGATTTCCTTGGGAGATATGACAATGTATCTCACTGTGTTTCGCCAAGGACAATCTACTTTCTCCAATGCCCTCACTTCTATTGGCGGGATGTATGAGGACAACCTATATCTATCAAATCTCTATGATTTTCTGGAAGAAGAAGTACCAAAATCTTGGGGTAAGGCAACCATTGGTTTAAATCCCCAAGATGGTATCCGTTTTGAGAATGTCTCATTTACTTATCCGGGAAGTTCCAAGCCAGCCTTGAGAAATATTTCGCTGCATCTCAAACCCAGAGAAAAACTGGCAATTGTGGGTGAAAACGGTTCCGGTAAAACTACCTTAATCAAACTACTTACCCGACTCTACACGCCAGACTCAGGGCGAATTTTCTTAGATGGCTTGGATTTGCAGGAATGGGATGTGGATGTGTTGCGGCGGCGCGTTGGTGTGATTTTTCAGAACTTTGTCCGCTACCAGTTCACTGTGGGGGAGAATATTGGCGTGGGCGATGTAGAACATCTTGAAAACAAAACGCAGTGGAAAACTGCTGCTGAAAAAGGCATGGCCCAATCTTTTATTGACCAATTACCCCAAAGTTTTCACACTCAACTTGGTCGTTGGTTTAAGGGAGGACAAGAACTTTCTGGGGGACAGTGGCAAAAAATTGCTCTTTCTCGTGCTTTTATGCGATCGCAAGCAGATATCTTGGTGTTAGATGAACCAACATCAGCAATAGATGCCCAAGCTGAGTTTGAGATTTTCAATCATTTTCGCGCTATTACTCAAAATCAGATGGTACTTTTGATTTCCCATCGCTTCTCGACGGTACGAATGGCTGACAAAATTCTAGTTATAGAAAACGGCGAAGTTATAGAACAGGGAACTCACGAAGATTTGCTACAGCTAGGAGGACGTTATGCCAAGTTGTTTCTCTTACAAGCCGCTGGTTATCAATAGGAAAAGAAGCTAGTAGACTGTGTGAATTGAGATAGCGATGTCTAGGTTGGGCTGCGCCTACGCTCACTTTGTAGAAAGCACATAACATCTCTATCTAACCACGTTAAACTGTTCAGTAAATATGGGTCACTAGACACTCCGTATCGTTAAACATTGCTACCTGATAAAATTATGCAAATAACAAAACAGCGATACTATACCCCAGAGGAATATTTAGAGTTAGAGGAAGTTGCTGACTACAAAAGTGAATACATTGACGGGCAAATAATTCCTATGGCGGGTGGAACAATAAATCACAATCGAATCTCGTTGAATCTAAGTGCTGCCTTAAATTTTGCGTTTCGCCAGCAAGATTACGAAGTTTTCATGGGTGATGTTCGTCTGTGGATACCCCAAAAGCTTACCTATACCTATCCAGATGTGATGATTCTGGCAGGTGAACCAGAGTTTTTTAACAACCGTAAGGATGTAATTCTGAATCCACAGATTATTGTTGAGGTCTTATCAAAATCAACGAAAGGGTATGATCGCGAAGATAAATTTCAGGCTTACCGAGCAATTTCTACGTTTCAAGAATATCTATTAATTGATCAAACACGGATTCATGTAGATCAATTTTCTAAAACCGGGAAAAAGCAATGGGCACTTCGTGAATATGATGAAGAAGATGAAGCGATCGCACTTGTAACCGTACCATTTGAAATTTCCCTACAGGATTTATATAACAAGGTAAACTTTGAGCCTGTTGAGTCGGAAGGCGAAAGTGCTGATGTTGAGCAATTGGGGTAAAGTGCGATCGCCTAATTTATCTCAATTTACAAAGGCGATCGCTCCTTTCTGCTAAAGTGAGAGGTGTTAATACTGCTTATGCTAATACCAGTCATTAACTCTTTGTTGTCTCCGGCTAGCAAAATTATGTTGAAGACGATAAAAATAGATAATTTCCGTAGTTTCCAGTCTTTCGAGCTTCAGGAACTTGGTAGAGTCAACCTACTTGTTGGTAAAAACAATATCGGTAAAACATCAATACTGGAAGCTATTCAACTTTTATGCTCACGCAATAATCTTGATCCACTACGTCAGACAATGACTAACCGGAGTGAATATTTTTTTGATGATGAGCGTAGTGAACGTAGATTAAGGTTAGGTCAAGCTCAAGACCTTGATGTTCGTCACCTTTTTTATGGTCACGAGATTGAATTGGGGAGCAAATTTTCAATAACAGGTACTAATGGTAATATTCAAGAGGAACTTATTGTATCAATAGAAGTACGCAACATTTCTTCAAAAGAGCCACTTGGCTCATCGCCTGAATTTCTATATGATGAAGTCCCAGATGCATTAAGGGAACTAGATTTCAGTATTAAGTGGAATTATGGGCGAGAAGAAAAGCTTTGGAGACTACCGCTATCAGCTAATGGTGGGATTTTTGTGGAAGATTATACTCGTCAATTGCGTAGAGATCCTAAAAATTCATCACCAAAAATACAATTTGTCACATCATCTTCTTTAGGAACCGAGAAGATGATTGAACTATTTGATCAGATAGTACTAACGCCTGAAGAAAAACTTGTAGAGCAGGCACTTCATAGAATAGACTCTAAAATTCAACGGATTGCTCCAGTTAGTTCTCGAAAGTCTAGGTATTCCTTAGATTCGCGGGGCGGTTTTTTTGTACTTATTTCTGATAGTAATCAGCGTGTACCAATCGGCAGTATGGGTGATGGTATTTGGCGTATCTTAGGATTAGCACTAGCTACAGTGTGTGCTAAAGATGGATACTTATTTGTTGATGAGATTGATACCGGACTCCATTTTACGGCGATGTCTGATATGTGGGAACTGATTTGGGATACAGCTAAAAGATTAAATGTGCAAGTTTTTGCAACTACACACAATAGTGATTGTTGGACAAGTTTAGCCACTATTGCAGAGCAGGAAGATGCTACTGAGGATGGTATTAGAATTCACAGAATTGAAAAAGGTAAAGAAACAAGTGTAGTCTTCACTGAACCTCAAATCGTCATTGCTGCTGAAAGAGAAATTGAGGTACGTTAGTAATGGCAAAAGGTTATGTAGCCAAGAAACTGTTAGTAGAAGGACAGGACGATTTGCGAGTTATACCAGAATTAATAGAAAAAAATGGAATTCCTTGGGGTGATAAAAAAAAGGAAGCGATTGTATTAATAGAAGATTGTGGTGGTTACGAAAATATTGATGCAAACCTTATATCTACTGAATTACGAGCATCAGGACTCACTCATTTAGGCGTGATAATAGACGCAGATGAAGATTTATCTGTACGTTGGATAAGTATAAGAAATGCTTGTTTGCCAAGTATACCTGATATTCCTGAAGAAATATCAGAGACAGGACTTATCCATGTTACAAACAATGGCATTAAGTTTGGTATCTGGATTATGCCAGATAACCAAACAAGAGGTATGTTAGAGACTTTTTTAGCTTATATGATTAAAGATGAAGCCGAAACTATTTGGCAATATGCTCAGGAAGTAGCACAAGAAGCAAAAAACAAAGGAGCATCATTCAAAGATTCTTATCTTGATAAAGCTAAAATTTACAGTTGGCTAGCATGGCAAGAAGAACCAGGAAGACAACTGCATCAAGCTATAAAGTATAAAATTCTGAATCCTCAACATCCAAAGGCGCAGACATTTTTAATATGGTTTAAAACTTTATACGATTTATAATCTTGAGATGTATTTGATATTCAAGAATAGCGATCGCCCTACTTGTGCAGAGTATCTTAAAAAGATTTAAGCAACTTTTAACGGTTTATGAGGAAAAGTAATTGGCTCTGGCAAAGTTTTTCCTTGCTCTTTATACCATTGAATCAGAGATTCAATCACCTCTTGCCCATGTTTAGCAGCTTCTTCATAAGTCTTACCATGAGTGTGGAATTGCTGCCAAGGAAATTCTGGTAAGTGTACTAAGTAGCAATTATCCTCATCTGACCATTGAATTACCATACTGTAGCGATCGCTCAGGTTGAGTCGATGGGGGATATTATTCCCCGCACCTCTCAGTTAAATCTGGGCGTGCGACTTTCACCGCACCCAGCTTCCGATGTTCTCAGCTTGCGCTTTTGCTCATGTGCTTGTAATCGTGGCAACTCTCGTGAATTGCTTCAAGATTATTTCTCTTCCAGTTGGCGTGATTTCCGTCGATGTGATGCAGGTGAACCCGTTCTTCATCGATGAATTTTAAACCGCAGGAAGCACATTTATGATTCTGCTTCTTAAGAGCAATAGAAGTTTCGCCGTCGTAGAGCTTACTATTACGTTCGCTCCAATAGGCTGTATTTCCGTCGTAAGGTGATTTAGTTCCCTTGACAGAAATGTGTTTGTTTTCGGAGTAAGGAACCTTTGGGAATGCTTTATCTAGTAATTTCTTGCTAGAGTAGCTGTTTTGCTTGGTTTCCTTGTTGAATACCGTGTAAGCTCTTTTTTGAATGTGGTATAACGAGTTTCTAGTCCCGTCCATCTTGCAGAACTTATGGTAATTTCTCCACCCTCTAACTACCGGGGCTAATTTCTCAGCCTTTTTGGTAGCACCATAATTCGAGTTGTTGACGATGTGTTTTACTTTCTTATGAAATGCTTTGAAGTTATCCACTGAGGGAGTGCTTCTAAACTTTCCGTTTTTCTGGACTTTAAAATGCCAGCCGAGGAAATCAAACCCATCTGTCGCGGCGGTAACTTTGGTTTTCTTTTGGCTTACATTCATTCCGCGTTTGCGGAGGAACTCGCTGATTCTTTCAAGCGTCTCTGTTGCGTCATCTTCGGGTCGGAGTATAACAACCATGTCATCCGCGTATCGGATTGATGGCTCGACAATTTTTTCTGCCGATGTTTTAGGTGTAATCCTTTTACCCTCACAATATTGAGAGTGGTATCTGTGGATACTCTCAATTCCGTTGAGCGCGATATTTGCTAGTAATGGGCTGACCACTCCCCCTTGTGGGGTTCCTTGTTCAGGAAATTCTGGATTTACTCCTGCCTTGAGGCATCGGAAAATACCGAGTTTTAAGCCTTTGGGAGAGATGAGTTCGTCCATTATTGCTGAGTGGTTAATCCTGTCGAAGCACTTTTCAATATCGAGTTCAATTACTCGTTTTTCTATTCCATTGCAAAAGGATCTAAGGTTTTCAAAGATGTATTTTTGTGCATCGTGGGCAGAGCGCCCAGTTCTAAACCCGTAACTTCTGGCGTGGAAAGTGGCTTCGTGTGCTGGTTCGAGTGCATATTTTGCTAGGCATTGCCAAGTTCTATCCGCAATGGTTGGTATCTTTAGCATTCTGATAGTTCCGTCCTTCTTAGGGATGGGAATTTCTCGTAATCCTTGATGCTTCCAATTTCCACTATTCATTTTCAGTAGTTCTTCAAGGTTGAAGCGTTCTTCAAATGAGAGGGATTTCTTCCCATCAATACCAGCCGTCTTTTTGCCAGCATTTAGCTGAGATACAAGTCTAATTGCCAGAAATCGAGCCGAGGTGGATTTTAGAATAAGCTTTTGGAGCG
This sequence comes from Nostoc sp. 'Peltigera membranacea cyanobiont' 210A, assembly GCF_002246015.1. Classification (GTDB taxonomy): domain Bacteria; phylum Cyanobacteriota; class Cyanobacteriia; order Cyanobacteriales; family Nostocaceae; genus Nostoc. The sequence continues at coordinate 521,142 of NZ_NOLJ01000003.1, read as the reverse complement.
ACCGAGCTTTCCGCTTGTCTCCAACTTGAACCGCTTTAAATACACGCTTTTGAAGGCGGAAAAGATTTCGGCGGAATTTCTTCCACGGTAGAGCTTTCCAAGATTCACTAGTTTTGTAACTGTGTCTAATCATTTTCTCTTCTAGAGTTTGTATTTTCTGAACACCTCAGACCAATTACGGTCTGTCCTACCCGAATTGTGGGAATTCCTCCGCTCGTCTGGGCTACTTGGGGTTCGACCGCCCCTAGACCCACAACTCGTTTTTCTTCGTTCCCTCGGAGAGATTGATTGTTCCGTTAGGTGTAGTCAATTCAACCACTGGATTCCCAGGACTCTTACCGCTATAGAACTAAGATGCGGCGGGAATTAATTCTCCAGTGAAGTCAGGGTTTTTAGTGTTACGCCCTGCTCAAGACTAGGTTGCTTTTATAGACTCGGTTTCACCGTAGGAACTCCCTGTTAGCGCCAGTGTCAACCCGCAACGGTCGTCTGATTGCGCCCTGTTCCCAGCTTCACTCTATAAGAACCGAGCTTATTCGGTGTGGGCAGGTAAGGAGTCAATTCTGAGTCTGAATGGCAAGACTTGCACTTGCATCTGACCGAGAGTTCAGCCTTTAATGACAGTAATCTGCTGTCGGGCTGGATTAGTTATTTACGGACTGATTACCGTGATTCACTAATCAACGAATCGCACTAATTCTTTCTCTATTTCTCCTAGTTGCTTCAAATATTAATTTTTTTACTTAAAAATACTATTGACAACGTAGCAAAACCTGTTTTAACGAAATAAGTCGATTGGCAAAAATAAAGCTAACTCGTATTTACATAGCCTCTTCATGAAAAAATGGTCGTCATTCCTGAACAGATACTCCTGACAACTTGTAGAAATTCCTTTAGTACAGGTGTCATATCTTCTTCCCGCCACACTATAGCCGTTTCTACTAATGGTGTTTTCTCCTGTAGAGTACGATAAACTACACCAGTTCTCTGAAGATTTTGCAATGAAGACGGTGCGATCGCAATCCCCATTCCTGCTGAAACCAATCCGATAATCGTCTGCATCTGAATCGCTTCTTGAGTCACTTTTGGGCTGAAGTCTCCTTGCTGACAAAGACTTACGATTTGATCGTAAAGTCCGGGCCCCAAATGGCGAGGGAACATGATAAAGTTTTCGTTGACTAGCGATCGCACTGAAATCTTTTCTTGTCCAGCTAAAGAATGAGTTTCCAACATAGCGACAATTAACGCTTCTTGCTGAATGCACTCTTGATTGAGTGTGTTGTCTTCTAAGGGCGGATGGGCAAAACCTACATGGATGTGCCGATTCTGTAGCGCTTGCTCTTGCTGAGTTGTGGTTAATTCTTGCAATACCAACTCTACTTCTGGAAACTGTTCTCTAAACCGCCGCAAAATCACAGGAAGCAAATCGTAAGTTACCAAACTGGTAAACCCAATTCGTAATTGTCCCTTTTCACCTCTTCCCGTTTTTTGAGTTAGCTCAATTGCTTTTTGGAGTTGAGCTAAAAGTTGATAAGCTTCTTGCAAAAAAACTTGTCCTGCTTCTGTTAGTTGCACCTGTCGTTTGGTTTTGCGGTGAAACAGTTCTACTCCCAATTGCGCCTCTAATTGCTGAATTTGCTGGCTTAAGGGTGGTTGAGCGATGTGCAGTCGCTCGGCGGCTCTACTGAAGTGCAGTTCTTCAGCTACAGCAATAAGAGACCATTTATAAAGTAAATCTTTAGACGACTAGACGACGTAGCATAATACGAGTCATAACGGCATATATGGCAGCCTCACTCATTTCTGAGAGACGCTCATAATCCTTACTGAGACGACGGTACTGGTTTAACCAGCCAAATGTTCTTTCTACTACCCACCGTTTGGGCAAAACCTGAAATTCTTGATTAGTACGCCGGATTACCTCAACATGAGCTTGAATCATCAGCCAAACAGAGAGCGCAAATTTATCACCGTCATAGCCGGAATCAACCCAGATGACTTCAACTTTTTCCAGTAATTCTGGACGCTCTTCTAACAGTTCCATCAAAGTATAGGCGGCAAGTAATCTTTCTCCAGCATTGGCTTCACTTACAACCACTTTTAACAAAAGTCCCAGACTATCAACCAAAGTTTGCCGCTTTCGTCCTTTTACCTTCTTGCCACCATCAAAGCCGTACACATCCCCCTTTTTTCAGTCGTTTTTACCGACTGGCTATCTGCCGCGATTGCAGTGGGTTGAGTTGACTTCCCCATTTTTTGACGAACTTGATCGCGCAAAGTATGATTCATTTGCTCCCAGATACCTCGTTTTTGCCATTTCCGATAGTAGCTGTAAACAGTTGAACTAGGAGGAAAATCTCGCTCGTTGCATATCCCACTGACAACCTGTTTTCAGATGGTAGTAGATAGCGTTGCATACTTCTCGCATATCAGTTGTTCGGGGATGACCACCGCATTTAGCGGGTGGAATCAAAGGAGCTAAAATTGCCCATTCTGAGTCATTAAGGTCTGTAGAATAAGACTTTCGTCTCATTGTTTCCTATGTAAATACACTCTACAAACAGTATCTTATCGCTGCCTTTTTATCTGATGGCTCTCCTTTAGATTTACTTTATAAATAGCCTCTAAAGTAGCGCAAGTGTCGCAATTCCATTGTTTTGATATTTTATAAGTTTCAATTCTCTATAAATATATAAACGCAGAGAGGCGCAAGGTAGCGCAGAGATTTTAGAGAATTTTTAACAAAAACTAGAGGTGCGATCGCTCTGATTAATGCTGATTTACGTATAAATTTCATTGAGACTCGACAATCAAAAATGTATTGCTTACTATAATCATCCCGTGAAAACAATTTGTTGCTTGTAATATAAAACTGTATCAGTATCTATGCTATGTTTATTCGTTTTTAAAAGCAGCTATTAAAGTTTTTACGTATATTTATAAAAGCCTCAGATGCTATGTAGAAATTATTTAAACTTGGCTTCAGCTTTCAAATTTGATTACAAATACTGCCACCATACTTGATCTACCAAGAGATTCATTCAAACCATAAAATAATATTAAAGTTTAACCGAGTTAATGCTATATACTTCACTGTCCAAGATTGTAAAAATAGTAATTATCGCTTCTTTAAGAATGAGCAATAGTGACTCAAAAAATATCATTCATAGCGCCGAACGATCGTCTATTTTTCTGATCTTCAATGCCCTATACCCCATAACCCATCTCCAATACCCTAATTGCATACTTCTATGCGATCGGAAGTATCCACACCAACCCAAACAAATACCTCTAGCAGGTTAAACTAGGTCTGGTAACAACTGCTCCACGTTCCTTATGAGGCTTTTATGGGAGCTAACCTCAAACAGATTGCCAACTATTTAGACAACCTTGGTTGGGACTACCGTTTTGATGATGAAGAAGACCGAATTATAACAGGTGTGGAGGCTGATAATCTAGAAGATTTTCTAATAGTTGTCCAACTGGATGAAGAAGGAAAATTTTTCCGGGTATTTGCCCCTCAAGTTCTGGGAGGAATCCAAGACCATCCTCACAAGGCAGCTATCCTCCAGACAATGCTTGCCATTTCCTGGGAAACCAAAATGTTGCAATGGGAGTATGACCCATCGGATGGTGAAATTCGTGCCATTATTGAGTTTCCTTTAGAAGACTCGATTCTCACAGAAAAACAATTTCACCGTTGTCTGAGTGGATTAATTCAGATTGTGGATGGCATAGCAATACCTCGCTTGACAGAAGTGATGGCAACAGGTCTCGATCCGGGGAATATAGAACTTGGGGAAAGACTATTACTCAGTATCCAAGAAGAAGCCCCAGGATTGTTAGATTTACTAGAAAAAGCAATGGAAGCACGAAAAAAGCGAGGAACTTTTCCTAGTGAGTGAGACGGATCATCACTTAAATAGCTATACTCCAAAGTGATACCCTCACTATATACTGAAATTTTCTGGGGCTGGATATTATGACATCCTATGCAACCTCCTCTGCCAAAGCGGAAATGAGCGAACTCCGGCGGTTGAAAGCCTTACTACCACCAGAACTGCAAAGCTGGGTCACGGTTGAAGGCACAACTGAGGTCAATCCACCCCTGGTTCGCTGCGAAGAAATTGGGAAAGACCAAGTAGAAATTCAAATTGATTTAGTGAAATGGGACGCCCTCGCAATGGATCAGCGTAATCTGCTGTTCTGGCATGAGGTTGCTCGCGTTCAAAATGACACAATTCCTAAAGATGGTTGGGAAATGGCAGCACTAGCCATTGGTTTAGGTGGTGCTGTAGGGGAATTGTGGGTACAAGATGGATTGCTGCTGGTGTTAGCTTTGTCGCTTTGTGGCGTGTCAGGCTGGCGACTGTACCAAAAGAATAATGGGGAAAAGCAACTAAGAGAATTGCTCAATGCTGATGAGAAAGCGATCGCTTTAGCAACTCGTTTTGGTTATAGCCTCCCCAATGCCTACAAGAGTCTCGGTAGCGCCTTGAAAACCCTGATTGATAATACTCCTAGTAAGCGCCAACGAGCAAGATACGAAGCAAGACTTTCTGCCCTCAAACGCAGTGCCAATAAGGCAAAAGCTAAATCCAAAGCTCCAGATGAGGGCGCACTATAGCAACCAAAAATTAGGTTGGGTGGGTATTGCCTACCCCCGAAATACCTAAATCAATTTGAGTTTGACGAACCTCTCCCTGCCTTGAACTTTAGTTCAAGTTTCTCTCCGAGTCAGGGAGGCAAGATTTTGCCTGATAAAGCCTCTTAGTGGTCTTTTGATTTGGCTCATTAGACTGCCTAGTAAAGGGGCTGCTGCCTTCCTAATTAGTGGCAACAACCCAATTACCATTTCATACAATCTTACTTTTTTCTTGACTACATCTTTATCAAACTAAAATTTTACAACTGGTTCAGCATTTTATGCGTCTGGGGGATCACGCGCACGTGCTTAACAAACCCCTTCATCAAAGCTTGCCACGTCAAAACTTGATCGCTAGAAGGCGCAAGTACAGGTACTGGAGAAAATTGTTCTGATACTGCTAAAGGCGTAACAGGTTGTAAAAATACTGAGATATCTGGACTAACCTCTGCCACTAACAAAGCTGAACGTTCCAACTCGGCGGGATCTGTGTTTTGAGACACAATTATCTTGACAAAAACATTTAAATATGAGTCATAACATAACTGGAGAAATTTACTATGTTCTTGCCAATGACTTTCGCCGCTAACACTGGGCAGTTTTAAATCCATACCTACAGAGTCTAAGTATGGGATAATCATTGCTAATTGTTCTGGGCGATGTCCGCCAGTTTCTAAGTATATAGGTAGACCAGTTATGGCTCGCACTTGGGGTAGAAACTGCGTTAAAAATGAGGCATGAAGAAGTGGTTCGCCGCCAGTTAAGCTAATGCTATCGTGTAGACAAGGTAGATTTTGCTGTTCCACCCATTCGAGTAATATGGGTAATGGGACGGGGTTAGAGTGAATTTCAAAGTCGCGCAATCCAGGCGATCGCTCTATCCGACAAGTTGTAGGTGCACTCCACGTGTGGGCACTATCGCAAAAGTGACAGCGCAAATCACACAAAGCAAAACGAATAAATATCTGACGTGTCCCTACATTCAATCCTTCCCCTTGAATGGCAGAAAAGACCTCAATCAGGCGTGCGGTAGGTGTAACCGTATTTTTAGCAATCATTTGATGAGAGCAACGCGATCGCGCTGCGTCGGCACAACAGAAAGGATGTTTTTTGGCTTCTTGTTCTATTGTGAATCGTCGCTAGCGATCTCCAATCTCAGCCCCAATAAATAGCAGTTAGTCCTGATTACCACTAATTTCGATATTAGGTTAAGTAATTTTGTAGGACAAACTAATGTTTGGCATATTACATTATACATGGCAACGAAAGTGCAGAGCTTCATGACTAGCCAACCGACAGAGGTCGATTTTCCAGTTAATTCCCTAAACGACATTGCTATAGTGCAGGTGCCGACGCGGTTGAGCGTGCTGGAGGCTTTAGGCTTTAAGCAAACCTGCCAAGGCTTAATTGGTCCCAATTCACATCCCAAGCAAATCATCATTGATTTTCACCAAACTACTTTTATCGATAGTAGTGGTTTAGGTGCCCTGGTAAGTAATTTTAAATATGCTCAAGCTAAGGATATTACATTAACACTGCGGAATGTAACACCTCAAGTCATGGCAGTTCTAAAACTCACAGGGTTAGATCAGGTTTTTCCTCTAGAACTTGTGGAGGATGGGTCGTTAATAGAACAAGATGATGTAGTAGATAATCGAAAGACAACTTCCCGTAAAGTAGAGCAGTTACCTACTACTCACCCATCTATGGCATCTTGGATGAAACGGTTCTTAGATATTATTGGGTCAGTGATTGGTTTATTAATTACAGGAATTTTGTTTATTCCAATTGCGATCGCTATTCAAATTAACGATCCCGGTCCCATTTTCTTTAGTCAAATTCGTTGTGGCTGGATGGGGAAACAGTTTAAAATTTGGAAATTCCGCTCTATGTGTGTGGATGCGGAAGCAAAGAAATCCGAAGTCAAGAACCAAGTGCAAGGTGCTTTTTTCAAGAATGAAAATGACCCTAGAATTACTAAGGTAGGGCGCTTTTTACGGCGAACTAGTCTTGATGAATTACCCCAATTTTGGAACGTCCTCAAAGGAGAGATGAGTTTAGTAGGCACTCGGCCACCTACACCCGATGAAGTGGAACGTTATGAAGTACCAGAGTGGCAACGTTTAGATGTAAAACCCGGTATGACTGGCGAATGGCAAGTAAATGGACGTTCTACAGTCCGTAGTTTTGAAGATGTAATTCGTCTGGATTTGCAGTATCAAAAAAATTGGAGTTTAGTGTACGATTTAAAGCTAATTTTCAAAACTATAGCTATTCTGTTTAATAGAAACAGTGGTGCTGTTTAGCTAATTATCCTTATTCACAATTTTTTGAGAACTCGCAACTCTCACGATATTCTTAAATACACCCAAGCCTACTATGGGCTTGGGTAAATTTTAGGTTTACTTATAACACCACGCAAGTGTCAGCCAATTTTTGGTTTTGAGATTTTAGACTGATCCCACGGATCAATCCTCTTTATTAAAACAAAGATGTTTATGTATTTTTATCCACTATTAAAATCAGAGTTTGAAAAAATTTGGATTTTGAATTATTCAATCCAAAATCCAAAATTCAAAATCTAAAATTTAGTAATCCTGTGTGTGAGATTATCCGATTGCCTTCTGAACACTAACTACTTCAATCGGCTGCACCTCTGGTAACAAACGCTTCATGCCTTGCTTAACAAACCCCTGCAAAAAACCAATCTGCTGATTTTGCTGAAATACCTTTTGCAATGTTTGCCGCAAATTCTCCAAATTCAAACCAGTCCCAGAATCTATCGCTATTTCCTGCTGTTGGAAATACTCAACTAGACTCAACCCTGCGACTCTAGTTAGATAAGCTGCACTTACTCCCTGCACTACGCCACCAGCAACAAAGGTAACGGCATTACTTTTCAGAACAGTACTAATAGCCTTCGTAGAAAGTTCAACTAAACCCAATTTCAGCATTAAACTTCCCATTGTTCCAGCTAGGGTTTGTGCTTGTTCTAGAGAAAATTTTTGCTGATAGATATTACCTAAATCCATTACCATTTGAGCATTAATTGCCGCAGTTGCTAGAATATCAAAGGCTGGTACTGGGTTAGCAAAGGCAGCAGCAGCAGCTATCCACTGATATTGTTCAATAATTGGAGTGGCGCGATCGCGTCTGGTTCCATTCAACCAATTTTTCGCCTCAGCTTTCAACAATCCGGCTTTCCTCATGGTTGTCACCCAAACTAGCCGTTGTCTTTGCTGTACTAAAACTTCACCCAACTGCTGAGTTAACTGCTGAATATCAGCTGCTGGTTGCTCCATCCACTCTTGCACAGAACCATCAGCCTCATGCTTTCGGACTTTGATGGCAATGGGAGAGGCCGCAGTTGCAACTACATTTCCCTGCATCCGCTGTTTCAAAGACAGCAAGATGTTGGCACTTTCATCGGTTAAATACTGGTCTTGTTTGTTGAAAACCAGCATATTAGGCTGATTTGCTGCCTTTAGCTGCTGTAAGGTTTGAAATTCTGAGTCTGTCAAATCACCGTTTGTCAGAAATAGCACAAAATCTGATTTTGCTACTTCTGCCAAAATAGCCGCATCTGAATTTTCACCCACTTCTCTAAATAAAGGTGCTGTTTCTTGTAGAGATACGAAATTTTGTGTCTCTAGATTTTGTAGCACTTGAATTAAAGTGCTTTTACCCACGGATTTCCCGCCAGTCACAGCTACTTTAATTTGTTGTCTGTCTAATTCCAACAACAATTGGGCAATTTGTTCTCTGAGTGTCTCTAAGGCTGGATGGTTTTCTGTTTCTTGTGCCAGTTGGTTAATTACAGTTTCAGTTTTAGCGATCGCACTTTCCACAGTCGCTCGGTCAACCACCATCCCATCTAGCGGCTCTAAACTGTTTTTGGGGCGATTTTGCTGGAATAACCACAAACCACCACCTACAGCTAAGGCACTCAACAAACCAAACTCACCCACCTGCACTATAGAATCGTGCCAACTGTCCAACATCCACAGGGAAAAGGAAAGTCCCAATCCTCCCACTAAAATTGGTCGCTGCAACTTCACAACCATGATTCTCCGCGCTTTTTGGATGGCTATTTCTTCCAGAATAGATCAAAATAAAACAAAACCCCGCAATCTTTACTGATTGTAGGGCTTTGTTTTATATTTCATTTGGTGGCGGGAAGTGGATTTGAACCACTGACCTTCGGGTTATGAGCCCGACGAGCTACCAGGCTGCTCTATCCCGCGTTGCTCTCGACTTATTTATAGTAACCTATAGTCAAGAGTTTGGCAACTACAAAAACGATAATTCTCCAATTACTTCTAAACGCTTGTATTTTCCCAAGGTGACAAACTTTTCTGAGAGGCTTTCGGCGGCGCTGGGACTAATCCACCCCATTTGCTGGAGTAAGTGAATAGCAACGGCATATTTTGCCCGTTTCGCCCCATCCATGACTTTGATTGCCAATCCCAAGCCTTCACCGAGTCTACCAATGCACTGCACTCCTTCGGCACCAGTTTTGCTGACTAGTTCTCCTGGAGTTAAGCGCATCAGTTCCGTATCAAATTCTCCATCTCCTGCGACCATCGCGGGGTGATGAGTCATCGCACGGACAATGCGCTCCATATCCAAGTTGGTACTAGAGGCTAACAGTGCATACAAAGATGCCATGTGACCGAGTTGCATCAGATAAGTTGGTGCGCCACAGTCGTCATGAGCGCTGATAAATTCTGCTGCTGGCATTCGCAGCAACTCTGCGACTTTGCCCAAAATCAATTGCTGTATTGGGTGCTTGCGATCCAAGTAGTTATTCAAGGGCCAATGGCGTTGCTGACAAACAGCTAACATTCCCGCATGTTTTCCAGAGCAATTGTATTCTAGAGGACTCCGTTTGCCTTCAGGAATTGGACACTGGAGTATAGTTGGGTCAAGATCCGCCCGCCAAAGGATGTTAAATACCTGTCGGACTTGATCGATTTTTCCTTTATGGGAACTTGTGATAATTGCTAAGTCGCGATCGCTGAGTTGATAGCGTTCTAGTGTACCTGTGGTTGTGACAGCGAGTGCCTGAAATGGTTTGAGGGCTGAACGGATAAATGCAGCAGTTTCAGAATTTCCGGCAACGGTTAGAACCCGTCCTCGTTCGTCGCAGACAACAGCTTGAACTATATGCCTGGATTCAATAATACCTTCCCGCAGCAACCGGACTTCCAGTGCTGCGGCTTGAGTTCGTTTTCCCATTGTCATGGGTTTATATTTATCACCTTTTTTAATTAAATTAGTCATTGGTCATTGGTCATTAGTCCTTAGCTAATGACTAATGACCAATGACCAATAACTTTTTAAAACAAATGCCAAACTATAGTACCAGTAACGTACATTCCCGCCAAGCCAGCAAAGGTAAATTGTAACCGCCGCAAAATGGGTTTAATTTCGTATGAGACAATTAAGCGATCGCGGTTGAGAACTTCCTCTGGTTTAGTCCAAGTTTGACCATCGTACCAGCCGGACTCTTCATAAAATACTGTGGGACTACAAAGGCGATCGCACACGTAGAACCAACCTAAGTATAACCTTACCAGTATCAGCACCAACCCGACACTGGCTCCGGCTGCACCACAAAGAATAAAATGTGCAATATACTTGTGAGGGGGAAAACTTGCCGCAGCTATGGGCCCTGCGAATAGCCAAGATAAACCCCAAATCCAAACGAGTTTCGTGATATACTCGCGCCAATCTAAAGTAGTATCACGAAACAGCCAGGAAGTTTTTAACTCTTCGTATTCATTGAGTGGTTGTTGGTCTGTAGGAACTGGGCAATTAGAAACCGAAGACCTAATCATGTTGGCTTACCCTCACCTTCATCAGATTCTGGAAGGGAAATACGTTCTGCATGAATCCAGAACGCTTCTAAATTATAAAACTCCCGTTCCTTGGGCATCATGATATGAACGATCACATCACCGTAGTCTTGTAGTACCCAACTCCCCTCAACTTTTCCTTCTGTCCTTAAGGGACGGCGTTGCAACTCAGTTTCGACTTTTCCTTCAATTGCTTGAGCGATCGCCCTGACCTGTGCCCTAGAATAGCCAGTCATCATCACAAAGTAATCAGCCAGGTAAGATACCTCTGCTACTTTGAGCAATAAAATCTCACCTGCTTTGCGGTCTGAGGCTGCAACAGCGATCGTTGCAGCTAATTTTTCGCTCGCCTCTTCGGTTTGGCCGTGGCTTATTACCGCACTCTTCGTCAGTGGGACAGATTGCAATGGGAAATTTCCTTGGAAATAATCAGTCATTAAACCTCAGGTGCTTTCTTCCTTTTGAAACAATTGTTGACATTTACTTACAAACAACGAACAATTGATCTGACAAATGTGTCAATAGGTTTTTTTGAATACTAACAAAAAAACAGGTGTCTATGGGATTAGTTTGATAATTAGCTGTTTAGATTTCGATATCCGCAACAGCTGATTGCTGATGGTTATTGTGCAGCGATAAATCAACCAATAGCTTTCCAGCAGGAATTAACAGCGAAAATAATCGCAGATTCATCAAACAGCATAATATGTAATCTAAAGCTAGTAATTCGGAGGTAACTATACATCTACGCTTTATACTCTCTACCAAAAATTATGATACAACACAGCATACTAATAACTGGTCTAGCAAAAGTGCGCTTTATTGTATACGCATAAAGTCAATATTTATACATACTTTATCAGTAATAACCCACGGATGGAATGAAGTGAAGCCGTGAGATTTTTAGTTCAACAATCCACCTGACAACCTGCTTGTCTATCGCTATATTTTTAATAGTAAAATTAGCTACCCTCAAAATCTCATAATATTTAGACATGAGGGCATAATTGTAATCTCTACACATGTAACATAACTTTGCAGTAAAGATTAAACTTCTTGTTTCGTAACTATGCCTCTAGACTGAATTGCTCTACGTTCTGCTGTCAATGAGTAACATAAGGACTCATACTGATTTAAAGCTTGCTCAAAAGCATATTGCTCAACGGCATATTGGCGACTTTTGTAACCCAGAGTTTTGACTTTTTCGGGGTTTTGGTACAAATCTAAAATTGCCATCGCTAAAGCTTGGGGATCTTCTGGAGGAACGATAACTCCGCCGCCACTTTGCCTAATGGCTCTTGCTGCCGTACCATTGTCGGGGACAGAGGCAACTAAGGCCCCTCCACTAGCAAGTAGCACTTGAATTTTTGACGGCATATTGAAGGATACAACATTTTTCTTTTGCACCACTAAACCAACATCCGCAGCTGCTAACATCTGTGGTAAATCTTTGCGGGGTTGAAATGGCAGTAACAACACATTATCTGCGCCGCAGTCTAGACATTCCTGTTGCAATCGCTGTAAACCTTTTGCTTCTCCAACGATGACAAAGACAATATTTGGGATATGGCGCAATACAGAAGCAGCTTTGACGACGCTTTCTAAGCCTTGGGTTAGGGCAATGTTACCAGAATACAGTACTACAAATTTGCCATTCAGATTATGTGCTGCGCGGAAAGGGTTATCCTCTTTAGGCAAAGGGCGGATAAAATTTACATCAACCCAGTTGGGAATTTGCACAATTTTCTCAGCTTCTACGCCCTTAGCTCGCAAATTGTCCACAAACCCATCGGCGATGACGCTAATTTTACTGGCACTACTATAGGCAAATTTTTCCAATAATGTAAACACCCGGATAAGTAATTTATTTTTCAGTAGACCGACATGGACGGCTGCTTCTGGTAATATATCTTGTAGATTTAAAATCACAGGACAAGCACGTAACCATCCTAAAAGAGCAACTGGTACACAGCTTGGCAAGGATGGCGATGTTGAGAGAATCACATCTGGGCGCCAACCGATGAGGGCGGGTACAAAACTAGTGACGACGAAACTAGCATCTAGTAACACCCGATCTAATAGGTTGGGTTGTGGACGAATCCAAACGTAACTGCGTTGAATTTGAACGCCATTTTTGTATTCGTTGACATACCATTTACCCCGATATTCCTGGTAAATTTGCCGCTCAGGGTAATTGGGCATAGCGGTGACTACACGCACTTCATGCCCACGTTTCACTAGTCCCTCTGCTAATTCAGTCATTAGTGGGGCAATACCAATCGGTTCTGGATAGTAGTTGTAGGAGTAAATTAAAATCCGCATAAAAATTTAGTCCGAAGTACCCCGGTTTTTTATTTAGTGACAAATATTTGTCTGAAATATCATTTGGGCTTGGAAAACCCTATATCTAATTGTGACTCCAGACTGTTTTTCTGTCAGGTATTTTCCTTAAAGATTGAGTAAACTTTGAGATGTAATACTTAGGGAAACTATAAATTTTTTTTACTATTTAAACAGTTTTTCAATTGTTATTTTTTGATTGGTACCTACGTAGAAGTCCTAAGTATATTAGGTTTTACCAACTCTTAAAACCAAATTGGGATAGTTAGTATTAACTCTCTCTATAAGTTACGCACATAACCCATTTTCATAGAATCTCAATATTAATAAGATTTTTTGATCGTACTAGTAATTCAATGAGCGATCGCCCTTGTATTTTCTCTTTTTTTGCTGGCTCAGGTTTTCTAGATTTAGGTTTTGAAACCAGCGGTTTCAATATTGTTTATGTCAATGAAATCTTCGCCCCATTCATCGCCGCCTATCGCCATTCACGAGAAGTTCTGAAAATGCGATCGCCTGAATATGGATATCATCACGGTGAAGCCGCCGATGTAACAAATCTTATTGCCGGAAAAGAAGCGCAACGCCTTCAAGAATTAGTCAAAAACTGCCGCAAATCTCATAATATAATTGGTTTCATCGGCGGGCCTCCCTGTCCTGATTTTTCTATTGGTGGAAAAAATAGAGGAGGTTTGGGAGAGAATGGTAAGCTTTCTGCTTCTTATGTTGAATTAATTTGCCGCAATCTTCCAGATTTCTTTTTATTTGAGAACGTTAAGGGTTTATGGAAGACAACAAAACACCGTTTATTTTTTGAATCGCTCAAACAACAATTACAGGAAACAGGCTATATATTAACAGAGCGGTTAATCAATGCTATTGAATATGGTGTACCTCAGGATAGAGAAAGAATTATTTTAATTGGTTTTAAAAATAATTTTCTTCACGATATCGGAATAAAAATAGGTAGTGAAAAGTTACTACCTGAGGGATATTTTCCTTGGAATAATTACATTTTACATCCTCCAGAAAAAGTTTTTGCTTACCCCTGGTGTAAGTGTGATCCATTCCAAGAAAATTCTCTAATACCTTGTCCTGATGGCATACCTGAAGAACTGACAGTTGAATACTGGTTTAGAAAAAATAACGTTCTGAAGCATCCTAATACTGAACACTATTTTCAACCAAGGGCAGGGATCACTAAATTTGCTGCTGTTCAGGAAGGAGATAATTCCAGGAAGTCTTTCAAACGTCTACATAGATGGCGTTACTCTCCAACAGCTTGCTATGGAAACAATGAAGTACATTTACATCCTTACAAAATCCGGCGGATTTCTGTAGCAGAAGCTTTAGCTATCCAATCTTTGCCTACAAATTTTGTACTTCCAGAAAACATATCACTTACGAATATGTTTAAAACGATTGGTAATGGCGTCCCATATTTGGCATCGAAGGCGTTAGCTCAAACTATTATTAACTTCTTAGGAACTGCTGTGAAAAACACTGTTAATACTGCTAACCTTACTACCACTTAACGTTAACTTAAATACTTACAGTAATTCCGGGTTATCTGTAAAGCCAAAATTTCAGACAAGTCAGCAGCTTGTTTTCAGGATAAACTCGTAATAAATGTGGTTTAATATATATATAAGAAATGCTTTAATTTTTTATAAATTAATAATCAATCACTGGCAGAAGACACGATGGCAGCAGACTATCCAGACATTGATATTGCGCCATTTATCGATCACTCCCTGTTAATACCGACAGCTACTCCAGAGCAGGTTGAGCAATGGTGTGAAGAAGCATACAGATTCAACTTTGCGGCGGTTTGTCTGTTCCCCGCTAATGTTAAGCAAGCAGTAGAACTCCTCCACGGTAAAAACCCTAAAGTCTGTACGGTGATTGGTTTTCCTTCTGGTGCAACGACTTCAGCCGTGAAACTGTATGAAGCTCAAGAAGCGGCGGATAGTGGGGCAACTGAGTTGGATGTAGTCATGAACTTGGGCTGGTTGAAAGCTGGCAAAACTGAAGAAGTCCACCGGGAGATTGCCGAAATTTGTGAAGAGACTGGGCAAACGGTCAAGGTGATTTTGGAAACTAACCTGTTGACAGATGCAGAGAAAAAAATAGCTGCTGAAATCGCTATGGAGGCGGGAGCAGCATTCTTAAAAACTAGTACAGGTTGGAATGGTGGTGCCACAGTGGCAGATGTACGACTTTTGCAGGAATTGGCAAAAGAAAGGGTAGGAATTAAGGCTTCAGGTGGTATCCAGACTATCAATCAAGCTCTAGACTTAATCGTAGCGGGTGCTACTAGATTAGGCACATCTCGCGGTATGGATTTGATCCGTCAGCGCGATAATCTGGGGAAGGGTGAATAGTCATTTGTCCTTTGTCATTTGTCCTAAGCTAATGACCAATGACTAATTACTAATGGCTAATAACTACTAATGACTAATGAGTAGAACCTACAAAGCAACTGGTATTAATCTTAAAACCCAGGCGCTAGGAGAATCGGATAAAATAGTGACGATTTTGACACGAGAATTCGGTTTGATTCGAGCCGTGGCTCCAGGGGCACGTAAGCACAACTCCAGCCTGGGCGGTAGGAGTGGGATGTTCGTTGTGAATGAACTATTGATTGCCAAAGGGCGATCGCTTGATAAAATTACTCAAGCACAGACTTTAAAAACTTATCCTGGTTTAGCTAAAGATTTGGGAAAACTGGCTGCCAGTCAATATTTAGCAGAAATAGTTCTGTGTGAAGCTTTGAGCGAACAACCCCAAGAAGAACTTTATGATTTGTTCAATGAACATCTCCATCGCTTAGAGGCGGTGTCTAGTGCAAATCCATCTGGTGTTTTAGCTCATCTGGCTCATGGTGTATTTCACCTTTTAGCCTTAGCAGGACTGACACCGCAAGTGCAAATCTGTTGCCTATCTCAGCACCCCCTCAAACCAGACTTTACAGACCCCAACTGGCAGGTAGGATTTAGTATCCCTGCGGGTGGAACGGTTTCCTTAGAAGCTAGGGAACGTTTACGAAAAGAAGGGCAGAGGGAGATTAATAACCAATACCCCATGCCCAATGTCCCATCCTCCATGACGCCAGTTGCTTCAACGGAGGGAACCTCCGCAACGCACTGGCTCCCCAATACCCAAACAGTTGTTGTGCATCGGCAAGAAATACCTGTAATTTCTAGTCGTTTGGGTGCTATGGAACTGACTTTGCTTCAACACCTGTCACAACCAGAGATAATGCAAATTGATGGTGCTAGAGATCATAACTGGTTATCTGTTGAGCAGATTTTGCGCCAGTATGCTCAGTATCAATTAGGTCGCCCTATTCGCTCTGCTACCTTGATCGACTCTTATTTTGCTGCCAACCATGATGCAACCCTCTGATTTGGATAAGAAAATCCTGCCTTTGTCACCAAGCCTCGCCAAAAAACAGAATAGGGTATCAGATCCTACAGTCAGGAATCACTTGAGTGCTGTTCCCAAGTGTACACCTAGTCAAATAAATGGCCAAGAAATGTCCCCAAAAGATGTTTCTCAAAACGATCAAAGTTGGACAGCGGAGATCCCAAAAACTGATCTTCCAAGCCAATCAGAAACACAATCAGAGGACAAATTAACCACTGCTGAGGTAGATAGTAACGGTGCTAGCAATGGACAGAATTTGCCAGTAGCCACTATCCCAGAAAAAGAATTACCAAAATTAGATGGGTCTGGTTCAGGTGGAGAAGCTATTGCAGGAAATGTAAAACAGCTAGGATTTTTACCTGTATTGAAAAATCCTAATTTCTTGGCTCTTTGGGGCGGTCAAGTTTTCTCCCAACTAGCAGATAAAGTTTATTTAGTCTTGATGATTGCCTTGATTAATACTCAATTTCAAGGGAGCAATCAGAGTATTAGTGGTTGGGTATCAGTCTTGATGATGGCTTTTACTATTCCAGCCGTATTGTTTGGTTCCGTTGCTGGTGTGTTTGTTGATCGCTGGTCGAAAAAGGCTGTGCTGGTGGCAACGAATATTTGGCGCGGCATCCTAGTTTTGTCAATTCCCTTCCTGGTGTGGTTGACTCATGACTGGAAACCCATAGGAGTGCTGCCAGTGGGTTTTTTGATCGTTCTGGGTGTGACTTTTTTAGTTTCGACTTTGACGCAGTTTTTTGCCCCGGCAGAACAGGCGGCAATTCCCTTAATCGTAGAAGAACAGCATTTACTCTCGGCTAATTCGCTTTACACAACAACGATGATGGCATCGGTGATTGTTGGGTTTGCCGTTGGAGAACCGTTGTTAGCGATCGCTGATGGACTTTGGCTGCAAATCGGTGGTAGTGGTAGTTTGGGCAAAGAACTTTTAGTAGGTGGCAGTTATGCGATCGCTGGACTAATTTTGTTCTTTCTGGCAACTAAGGAAAAACATCACCACCCCGATACAGAATTCCCTCACGTATTCTCTGACTTACGAGACGGTTTTGCCTATCTCAAAGCAAATCATCGCGTCCGCAATGCTTTGCTTCAACTGATTATCTTGTTTTCTGTTTTTGCAGCATTAACTGTTCTAGCCGTTCGGATGGCAGAAATAATTCCCAACATGAAAGCCTCACAGTTTGGCTTTTTGCTAGCAGCTGGTGGTGTTGGCATTGCGGCGGGAGCAACAATTCTCGGTCAATTTGGTCAACGCTTCTCCTATACTCAGCTAAGTCTGTACGGTTGTATGGGTATGGCAGCATCCCTAATTGGTCTATCAGTATTTACAACTCAACTGTGGCTAGTCTTGTTACTGGTGACGCTATTAGGTATCTTTGGGGCGCTAGTGGGAATCCCGATGCAAACTGCCATCCAAACAGAAACACCTCCAGAAATGCGTGGTAAAGTTTTTGGCTTGCAGAACAATGTAATTAATATTGCCCTCTCCTTACCTTTAGCATTAGCTGGTGTCGCAGAAACCTTTCTGGGATTACAGGTAGTTTTTTTGGGATTAGCTGCGATCGTCTTTTCAGGAGGTATATTAACCTGGTATAACTCGCACAAGTAGTTATCAGCTAACAGGAGTTATTATTCATTACCTTGAGGTAATTAATATTTACTTAAAGCTTTTGCGTTCATGGTAAACTGTGGTCAGTGAAAATTTATCACATACTTGCCGGATATGAATCTGACATTAGTCGGAATAAGTTGTTGAAATATCAGAAATTAACAACTTACTAACTAAAATAAATAAAGCCATCAATTCACTGGTTTAATAAGCTGACAATAAGCTTTTTAAACTAGTAGAAAGTTTTGGAAATTTTTAATAAATAAAAAAACCAGCAAGTATAGCTAGATAAAAGAAAAATCACAAAGGACACACAAGTAATACATTAAACCCGCTTTTCTTACAGCTAAATAAAGAATGCGTATAGCCTGGATTGGAAAAAAATCACCCTTTTGCGGCAATGTTACCTACAGTCGAGAAATTACAAATGCCTTGCTAGATAGGGGACATCAAGTTAGCTTTCTTCACTTCGCCCAGGAAGATTCTGAACCTGATAATTGGCCAAATCTTCGAGAGGTTTCCCTACCTTTCATTTACAAGTCCCAGGTTTACACGATTCCCACTTTTAAAGCCACCAAAGTTTTAACCGATTCACTGCGGGAAATCAAACCAGATGTAGTCCATGCTTCCTTGACCTTATCTCCTCTAGACTTTTTTCTACCAGAAATCTGTGAGGAACTGAGGTTGCCCTTAGTTGCCACTTTTCACACACCGTTTGCTGGCAAGGGAGCAAAGCTGGTATCGGGAACACAACTTTTGGCTTATCAGCTCTACGCACCTTTTTTAGTTAACTACGATCGCGTGATTGTATTTTCCCAAATTCAGCGAGAATTATTAGCAGGGATGGGCGTGCGGGAAGAAAATATTGCTGTAATTCCCAATGGTGTTGATACCGCTAAGTATTCTCCAGGATTTTCTCAAATTAAAGCAGAATTTAAAGCCGATCGCTTGTTTGTCTATCAGGGTAGAATAGCGCCAGAGAAAAATGTCGAAGCCCTCCTCCGCGCTTGGAAGCAGTCGGCAATGGGGCCTGGTACTAAGTTGCTAATTGTTGGCGACGGCCCTTTGAAGTCTTCCTTAGAGCCGTTTTTTGGTTCAGAATACGGCATTATCTGGTTGGGATTTGTCGCTGATGAAGACCGACGCATCGAAATTTTGCGGGGCGCAGATGTATTTGTTTTGCCTTCATTGGTAGAGGGTTTATCCCTATCTCTGTTAGAAGGAATGTCATGTGGGTTGGCTTGTTTAGCAACAGATGTGGGTGCAGATGGAGAAGTCTTGGAAAAGGGCGCAGGTATCGTTATTAGTACCAAAACAGCGCGATCGCAATTAAAAACCCTCTTACCAGTGTTGCAAGACCATCCAGAGTTAACAACGCTACTGGGGCAAAAAGCTAGACAGCGCGTATTAGACCGCTATACCCTTAGTAAAAATATTAGTCTGCTGGAAGAACTTTATAAAGGAGTTTTAGCACAGCGACCTCTACCACTAAGTCGCAGAGCGTAAGGAAAGGGAAAAAGTGCGATCGCACTGTAAATCTTAAGATGGCAATAAGTGCGATCGGGTAAAATACAAATACCTAACTAAGAATTCTCTTACCAGTTTTACAAGGCTATCTAAAGTTAACAAAATGAAGTATCACGCAAGTCAGATAAAGTTGATAAATATCCCTGACTTAGAGCAGCTAGAACATGGAAAGTGCTGCCGAACATACGTCTATTGCTTCACAAATCCGTAGCCTGAGCAAAACATTATCGATCAAATTGCAAATAGTTTGGAGAAGAGATTCATCTTTTCAAAGGAAGTATATAAGATTCCTGAAGATGTTGAAATTTGTGCATCTATTTTTATCGAGCGTTTACAAGATAACGAAGCCAGAGTTCGTGTTTTGACAGATCAACCAGAAGAAGATTGCGTTTACATCTTTGGGACACATACTCTGCCACGCAAAATTGAGGAAAGGTTTGGAATTGTACAGTCGATTCAGGGGGAACAGAGAGAGACTTGGATTACTGACAGACGGTAGGGTAGAACTTTTGCTTGATTGTTCTTCTGGGAGTCGCTGGATATTTTCTGACTTAACTTATGGGTGCTGTGTGTGTTTTTTTCTGGGCAATTATCGGCAAAAATTAATAAATTAGTTAGAATTAAATAATAAATAATAGTAAATTAAAGCTAAAAAATCAAAAAATGACTGCAATCATCGACATAAAAACATTATATGAATCCAATTACCTGCAATGGTTAGAGGAGACTATTAAATGTCTCAAAAATCGAAAATTAGCAGACGTTGACTATGAAAACTTAATAGAAGAATTGGAAGATTTGGCCAAAAATGAAAAAAGGCGAATAAGAAGTTTGTTGGAACAAATTATTAGACATTTATTACTTTATCAATATTGGGATTTAGAAAAGCCAAGAAATTCTAATCATTGGGCTGCGGAAATTATTAGTTTTCGGAACCAAATAAATGAAGATTTAAGTGCCAATTTACGCAATCATTTAGAAGAGAATTTTAGCATAATTTATAGCAATGCCTTAGATTATGTTAAGGCTAAAACAAATTTAACCAATTTACCTGAATTATGTCCTTATACCTTAGAGCAAATTTTGGATAAAAATTGGTTGCCTTAATCTTAAATTTTGATTTTTTACACAAAACATATTCATATTTTATATTTTAACTCAGCAACACCATAAAATTAAGTCGCTGAATTATCCACTAAAGACCATCCTAAAGTAGTTGGCTGTTCATAAACCCGCTTTAGAGTATTTACGTCTCTGGGAGAAATAGACGGCGGGTTACGAACTTGAGAAAAATATAGCGCATCAGTTTGTAGCGGACTATGACCCCAAATTCCCAACGCATGACCGAATTCGTGGCGGGCTGCGGCTTGGATATACTCACCTGTTTGACTGGGACTTAATAAGATGGTGAAGCGGTGGGATAAAACGTTGTTGCTGGTGTATAACTCGTAAGTAGTTTGTGCCGATCGCGCACGGGGTATATTACTATCAGGGGAAATTTGTAAAGGTGGCGCTTTTCGTACAATCGTAATATCAGCAATTTCTGGCTGTTCGACTATTGTTAAAGGTAAATAAGTACTCCACTCCTGTACACCCTGCAAGACAGCGTTAACCCATGCTTGAGCTTGTTTTTCACTGACGGCTTTTGGTGGTTCTACATAAACTCGAATGGGAAATTGTGACCAGACTAAATAACCTACCTGAGTTGTTGTGACTTGGGAAAAGTAGTCACCACTGTTAGTCTTATCTTGCCACTGTGCAAGTGTAGGCGGTAAGGGATGGGATTTTGGGAGAGATGAGGGGAGAGAGATTATTAAGTCTGAATATACATATTCTGGTATTATTGTAAACCCTTTACTCGACTGGATATTAGTAAAAACGATCAACAGCCCTGTGCCAGAAAATAAGGCAAGAGCTGTAATTAACCGTCGTGAAATTAAATTTATTAGGGTGTTAACTATCGGGTGTTGGGTTCTTTTCCCCATTTACCTATCCTTATTTAGGCAGCCAACCAGCACTTAAAACTACTGTTAAACCGAGAAAAACTACTGTCAATGCCCAAGTAATTCGGTTTAAGGTGTTTTCTGCACTTTTGGTGCTGCTAAATAGCTGGGCTTGTCCGCCAATGGCCCCAACACCATCACCTTTAGGGCTATGCAGTAAAACTAAGATAATCAAACCAGTGGCGGAAAATGCCCAAATGCTTTGCACGATATTACTAACTGTCATGGGAGGAATCTCATTTATAACAATTTTTCAAACAGGGGATCAGGGTTGGAAGTTGGGAGTTAGGAGTTAGGAGTTAGGAGTTAGGAAAGTTTTAATTCATCACTCTTTACTATTAACTCTTAACTCCTCACTTTTAACTGTTTTACAGCCCCATTTGTACGGGGGTGCGAGTGCGTTGCAGCTCATATTCTGCTGTTTTCAGCAGCGATCGCCCGGTCATTTCTGGTGGCTGAGGCAGCTGTAAAATCTCTAGAATTGTGGGGGCGATGTCGGATAGCTTGCCATCGCTTCGCAGTTCGACATTTGTACCATATCCAGGGATTTTGACTTTCTCTCCTTCTACCAAGATGAAGGGGACTGGATTAGTAGTATGAGCTGTCCAGGGATTACCCCCTTCATCTAGCATATACTCAGCGTTGCCGTGGTCGGCAGTAATAATTGTTGTACCACCGGCTTTGATAACGCTTTCTAACAAGCGACCCAAACAGCGATCGACTGTTTCAATTGCTGTAATGGTAGCGTCGATTTGACCAGTATGCCCTACCATGTCTGGGTTAGCATAGTTAATCACAACTAAGGAATACGTACCCTTTTGAATCGCAGCGATCGCAACATCTGTAACTGCTACTGCTGACATCGCTGGGGCATGATCGTAAGTCGCTACCATTGGGCTACTTACCAGTTCCCGATCTTCTCCGACAAAAGGTTCCTCCAGACCCCCATTAAAGAAATAGGTGACGTGGGCGTATTTTTCTGTTTCGGCGGTGCGGAACTGATTCAAACTATGATTGGCTATGACTTCTCCCAGAATGTTACTGAGATTCTGCGGCTCAAAGGCTACAGCCACGGGTAGGTCTGAATCGTACTGCGTAAAGGTGACAAAAGACAGTGGTGTGATCTGCTGTCTTTCAAAACCGTTAAAAGTGGGACTAACCAAAGCTTGAGTTAATTGTCTGGAGCGATCTGGGCGGAAGTTGAAAAATATCACCCCATCCCCTGGTTCTATTGCGCCGGGTGCAATTCGGATTGGGTTGACAAATTCATCTTTTACCCCTTCGGCGTAAGATGCTTGCAAGATTTCCACAGCCGTGCGATCGCCACCTATACCATCTTGGGTCATCACATCATAAGCGCGTTTGATCCGATCCCAGCGGTGATCGCGATCCATCGCGTAGTAGCGACCGCTGAGGGTGACTATGCGTCCAATTCCCGCGCGGTCTATATAATCTTGCAGCAATGTGATTGATCTTACACCGTCAGTAGGGGCGGTGTCACGACCATCGGTGATGGCATGAATACAAACTTCTGGAATTCG
This sequence comes from Nostoc sp. 'Peltigera membranacea cyanobiont' 210A, assembly GCF_002246015.1. GTDB lineage: Bacteria > Cyanobacteriota > Cyanobacteriia > Cyanobacteriales > Nostocaceae > Nostoc. Next base: position 498,181 of record NZ_NOLJ01000003.1, on the reverse strand, counting down.
CTGGTTTTTGGCTAAGTCAAGTAGTCCGAATAGATGGGTGATATGAGAATGTACCCCTCCCTCAGAACAAAGGCCTACTAGATGCAGCTTGCTATTCCGAGAACGAACTTCCTGGCAAATTTTGACCAGTGCTGGGTTTAAGGCAATAGAACCGTCTTCGACCGCATCAGAGATGCGTACCAGTTCTTGCGGTACAACTCGCCCAGCACCAATGTTCAAATGACCTACTTCCGAGTTGCCCATTTGACCTTCTGGCAACCCTACGGCTTTTCCTGATGTGTGGATGAGGGTATGCGGGTAAGCTGCCCATAAACTGTCCACGATGGGAGTTTTAGCAGCAATAATGGCGTTTCCTCGCGTTTGGTCGCAGTAGCCCCATCCGTCTAAAATGACTAGCACCACAGGAGCAACAGGTGCTTTGGTCATAGTAAAATTGCCCTTTACTTTTTGTAATACCCGAATGATACCACTGCTAATCCACGCCGCAAGTGAATTTTTGCTTATTAACTTCTTTTACGAAGGACTTGCAGTTTTTGGAAATAGTTTTTAACTTTTAGTAGTTTTTCTGTGATTTTTTTGAACACTAATAACGAGTGATTACTTAGTAGTAGCGTTTTAGCACTACTACTAAGGTGTTATCCAATCCTTTATTTCCTTTTTGTAGAAGCTTTTGCAGCTTTCTTAGCCGCTTTTTGGGCTTCTATAGCAGCTAACTTTGCTTGTTCTTTTTCTTCGGCAATTTTCTGGAGATAGTAATGATAGTCTCCTAAGTAAACGCGGAATTCACCATCACGAATCTCGACGATTTTGTTAGCTACTTGAGAAATAAAGTAGCGATCGTGGGAAACTACAATTGCCGTACCGTCATAATTTTTGAGCGCTTCTTCCAGCATTTCTTTAGCTGGAATATCTAGGTGGTTTGTCGGCTCATCTAGAATTAGTAAGTTCGCGGGACGTAAGAGCATTTTTGCCAACGCCAGACGAGCTTTTTCTCCTCCACTTAATGCCCCAACTGCCTTAAATACAGTATCACCAGTGAATAAGAAGCGTCCCAAAAGGGTGCGGACTTCTTGATTATCCCAGTCTGGAACTTCATCATGGATAGTTTCCATGACAGTTTTCTTCAAATCCAAAGCTTCAGCTTGATTTTGCTCAAAGTAACCGGGAATAACGTTATGATCGCCTAATTGAACACTACCTTCTGTGGGTGGTTCCATACCCATAATTACACGCAGAAGGGTGGATTTCCCAGCACCATTGGGGCCAAGAAATGCAATGCGATCGCCTCTTTCAATTAGAAGATTTGCTGCCAAAAACAGGATTTTATCACCATAAAGATGAGTTAAATCTTTAATTTCTACTACCTCACGTCCACTGCGAGGTGCAGGTGGAAAACGGAAGTGGAGAGTTCTTACCCCAGCAATGGGTGCTTCAATACGCTCAATTTTATCGAGTTGTTTTTCTCGGCTTTTTGCCTGGGTACTGCGGGTAGCACTAGCGCGAAATCTATCAACAAAGGTTTGCTGTTTCTCTAATTCTTTTTGCTGACGTTCGTAAGCACTAAGTTGTGCTGATTGACTTTCGGCTTTTTGTTCCAAATATGCTGAGTAGTTACCAAGGTAGGTACTGGAAACGCCACGTTCAGTTTCCACAATTTGGGTGCAGAGGCGGTCAAGGAACTCCCGGTCATGGGAGACTATTACCATCGGTGTAACTAGCCCTCTGAGGTAATTTTCCAACCACTCAATGGTTTCTAAATCTAGGTGGTTAGTCGGTTCATCCAGCAGTAACAAGTCGGGTTTTTGCAGGAGGATTTTACCCAAACTCATCCGCATTTGCCAACCACCACTGAAGGCACTGACGAGGCGATCGCCATCTTCTAGCCCAAACCCCATCTCTGGTAAAATTTTCCCGATACGTGCATCTAAGTTGTAGCCATCCAAGGCTTCAAATTTGCGCTGCAAGCGATCCAACTTGTCGATCAGTCGATCCAGTTCCTCTGGGCTAGCCGTTTCCATCTCTTGTGGTATGTGCGCCAGAGATAACTGTACTTCGTTGGCTTCTTTGAAGACAGTCCAAAATTCTTCTCTAACGGTGCGAGTGGGGTCTACTTCAAACTCTTGGTTGAGGTAGGCTATGTGTAAGCTATTAGGACGGATAATTTCGCCTGCGGTGGGTTCCATTTCCCCAGAGATGATCTTTAGCTGGGTGGACTTTCCAGCACCGTTGACACCGACTAAGCCAATGCGATCGCCTGGTTTAACTTCCCAGTTGATATCTTTGAGAACTTCGCCTGTGGGATAAATTTTACTTATATGTTCTAGTCGCAGCATTAAGTTTCTCTCAGGTAGGGAGTGGGTGGTTGAGGACGAAGTACTAACACCGCCTCTAATATTAACAAAAATTAACTATAAAATCGTCGTGAGAAAGTTTGGAAGCCGCAAACCGAATTTGGTTTGAGCCACGGATAAAATTTACCACATCCATCTCAAGGCTGGCTTTGTGTCACTTGTCTAACTTCTTCGACACTGAAATCAAATGCCTCAGCCACTTGTTCCACTGTCACCCCAAATTTCAACAAGGTGGGTATTAATTTTAATTTGGCTCTACGCTCCCCTATTTGGATGCCATCATGATAAAGTTTCGCATTTTGAACTTGGTTTATAGTTAAACCTAATCCCTCCGCAACTTGCTCAATAGTTAACGCTAAATCTAATAGACGAGGTACTGATTGCCGTAAACCTTCCAAACGCCCTTCTTCAAATGCTTCTTGATAAATTTTTGTATCTTTGAAACTCATGGTTCCTATGGTTGTAGTCCACCAATTCCTCTACTCCTTGATCAGAAGAATCCTACTGCGCGGCTTGTCTGACTTGTTCGACACTCAAATCTAGCGCCTGTGCTACTTGTTCTAGAGTCAACCCAGCTGCCAACATTGCTGGTACTGCTCTGAGTTTACCTTGCTCAATGCCTTGAACCTTACCTTGTTCAATGCCTTGTTCGATGCCTTGAACCTTACCTTGTTCAACACCCTCCTGAAAGGCTTCCTGATAAAATCTGGTTTGCTTTAACTCGCTTAATCCAAACATTTCCTCCATCTCCTCCCTACTCATTGTGGGAAACTTATAAGCCAAAATAGTCTCGATAAATTGTAATAATTGCTGCTGTTTTGGTGGTGAGTTTATCTCGGACTTAGTTCTGTCTATCAACTCTCTTGCTTGTGCGATCGCTATATCGTCGGTTGCAATTACTAATTTAGCAGTTGCAATGCCAATTGGAAGCGATGCAGCTTCACCTAATTCATCCAAATAAATGCGCCTGACGCGCCCACTTGTGAAAAACTCACGGTAATGTTTAATATCGCCTGTATCTACATTCCTGTTTGGGTATAAAACCACAGCACCCCAATCATTCGATGGTTGATTCTGACGGAGGTATAAACATATTTCTGCAATTAGCCGTGAATAAATTTCCCCATCAGCTTGAAATTGCACTTCAACAAAGTAAATCGGGTTCTCGCTTCCTTGTGTCGGTAGAAACACACCATCGATTCTGAAGGCTGTTTGTTTGATTTCAACTGATGAAAATTGATAAAGGCTAGCTTCTTCTGGAGGATTACCAATAAGTTCAAAGAAGATATCAGGGAATTCTTGAAACAGCCGATAAAAGATGATGTCTGTTTTCACAATTTTATATCATTTGAAAATTTTGATTTCCTGTTCATGTGTTACTTGATTCTTCAGAACCATCTCGCACTTCCAGCAACCGCTCTTTTGCCATCCCTAATATACGTGATAAGGGCGCTAACAAACTATCATCAAATGGTTCTCCAGCATAAATATTATTCAGTTCGGTAGGGGATAATTTAAAGGTGTCACAGAACTTAGCAAACTCCTGATTACTCAAATCAAGCTCTTTTTGCCTATCCTGAAGTAAAACTGCGATCGCTCTAGTTCCATGCTTCGGACGCTCACTAGTTTTTACATATTTTTCCATTAAATAATTGACTTTTCTGGTATCGCCGCCGATTTTTTTAATTAAATCAGTACAAGCCATTTTCAGCGCTTTTTTTAAAACTTCTTCTTCATTTAAAATTTTAATAATTTCCCTGGCATATTCTGGTTTAAAAAAACCTACCAAATTACCTTGATGATAAACTGGTATATAAGGATTATTCGTTTCAAGTTGCCAATCTAAAGGCTCATTGCGTAGCGACATAGTTGCACCCCTAAATATTTTCAGATTGCACCATTTTAAAACCATTTATTCCTTAACTGCCAGTAAAATACGCTAGCCCTGGCGATTAGAAATCGCACCTATACAGACAAAACCCACCTCCGTGGGTTTCAACTTGCTGGAGTCCACGCAGATGGACTTAGTTTGTGTAGCCATTACGTATTTCTTCCAGAACCTTTAACTCAGCCAAAATTAGCGATCGCCTTGCTAATCACCAAGTGGCTAAAGTCTTACCAGACAAGGAGTTGGTAGTGTTATGAGGCTGTTGTTAGATATTCAACCATAATGGGCATACTGTAAATATCAAGTAATTAAGCATCGAAACAGGGTAAACAGTATGTTGACGATAACGTGGCAAGAAGAGATCGCATCTTTGAAACAAGATTTGAGGAAGGAAATAAATAAAATTTCAGGTCATTCTGAAATTAATATACCTAATCATATTTGCATTAATAACCTGAAATCCAAGTTAGAGCGATTAGATGAAATAGAAAAAATTCTTAGTATAGAAAAATATAAAATTGCTTTTATAGGTACTGTTGGGCAAGGAAAGACTACAGCTATTTGTCATCTTTTTAACTTGATAAGCGACTTTCATGTTTCCAAAAATACCAAAGAGTTACTATCAACGGGATCAGGTAAAACTACTATATGTGAAGTAATTATAAAATCTGCGGAAAAAACTTATATAGAAATAGAGCCTTATACAGTTGATGAGATGGAAAATCTTATTTTTGAATTCTGCGAATATATTGCAGATAAAAATAATACTCAAGCAGATCAAAAAACAATTATTTCTACAGAAGTTGAAAGGGCTATTAGAAATATTATAAAAATGAATTTTTACAATAAAAAAATTGATGGTGTTAAAAATAAGACTAAAAGAATTGACACAGCTAAAGAAAAGCTTGATTTATTCGGATTTGTTGAATTTAAAAAACTTGCTTTGAATAATGCAAATCTACAATCTAGGATTACGAATAAGATTGAATTTGATCATCAAAAAAATGAGCAAGAATGGATAAAGAACACCTTTGCAGCTATAAATAATGTTGAGCTTGAGGAGTTTGCTATTCCTAGAAAAATATATCTTTATTTGAGCTATGATGTTTTATCTGGCTCAAACTTATCTCAGTTCGATTCAGTTGTGGATACTAAAGGACTTGATGAAAATCCAATTCGTAAAGACTTGCAGAAATATATTGAGAGTCAGGATACTATCTGTCTCTTTGTTACTCCCTTTAATGATGCCCCTGAAGCTAATATTAGGAATTTAATAGGTTATTATCTTACATCTAAATCCAAAGATTTTCATCATAGATTTGTAACTTTGGTATTGCCTCACAAAAATCAACCTGAACAAGTCAATGGATGTGATGGAGATTGGGATACAGGAATTCAAATCAGAAAAGAAGAAGTTCAAACTACATTCAGGAATTTGAATTTAGATTTTTTCCTGGAGAATATTTTGTTCTATGATGCATTTAGGTACTATGGGGATGATATATACACCAAAGAATATGTACAGGCGGATAAAAATGAATTTATCGAAGCCATAGCCGATGTAGTAGAACGTAGACAAAATATTTTATTGGATGAAATAAAGAATATCCAAGAAAACTTTACGAGAATAAAAAATGGTGATGCTTTGACCATAGCAGAAATCAAGGCAATTGAAAATGCGATTCAGAGGATAAAAGATTTACGGGATTTAAGTAAAAGTGTACCAAGTCATAATTTTAAAGACCAAGGTCAAGATAAGGGTTTTGTTACTAAATATGTTGAACACTATCGTACTAATCCTAAAGCATGGAATACAAAACATGCTATCCATAGTAACTTCGGTTACTATGATCCAAAGAATATAGACATATATTACGATATGAGGGTTATTGCTGAGGGAAGAAATGAAGATGAGATGTTGAAGAAGTTTACAAAACCAGCAAAACAGGAATTAGAAAATATCCTTAATGAGCTTACATCTGCAAATGAATCTTTAAAAACATTTATTCCTGAATTAGTTATACAATTTCATTCATTGTATGACAATTTTATAAGTGAAGTAGGAAAAAAGATTCAAAAGAAAGCTGAAGAGAAACTCTCACCTCAAAGCGAAACCTCTAAATTCTGGGAGGCTCTAATTAATGAAAAAGGTAAAGTAAGACCTCCAGATGAAACCTATACCGATAATGTATGTCAGACCCTAAAAAACGAACTTGAAAAAGATAAAAGTTTAAATACATTTTTAGAGATTCAAACAGTGAAACATTGGGAAAAATTAGTTATTAAACTATTAAGCTTTTTCGGAGATAAATAGACAGATATAAACTTTAAATTGCATAGGAAAGACAGAGGACGCTATCTGATTGCGTCCTTAAAATTCTTTTGTTACTAAATAAATTTTACTATCTATGAAAAGCTTAAGTGAAGAAATATCCATCAAACTAAAGATATACAAGAGAAGTTATACAGAATATACAAAATGCTTGATTAGAGGAAGAGAAGTTGTTCTTGATGGAAGACCTGAAGAAAAAGTTAGGCAAATATTTATCTACTTTATGATAAATAAAAGTGGTTTATTTCCAAATGAAATTGATATCAAAGTTGAATCTAATAATCATGATATAGAACTATATAAAACTGTCAAGAATAAATATTTTAAACCATATCACCCTCCTTTGATGATTGTGGAAGTGAAGCGAGAAGAAGAAGACTTACAGAATCATGAGGAACAGATTGAAAGATACCTAAAAAAATCTGGTTCAGAAATAGGTATTTTATATAATTATCATGAAATTATTGCATATACGAAAAAAGACGCAGTATTTACGAGTAATTATCTCAATAGTCTTAAAGATATACCACCGTTAATTTTACAAAATTCTAATAAGTTAGAGAAGGATATATTAGAATTTGAAAAAGCTGTAAATGGAAGTTTTGATAGTTTTATTTATCTTGTTAAGAAGTATGGTGAATATAAGCTGAATACAATAACTTTTAGACTTAAAGGTGAACAATTACCTGTATCAGGCACTTTCTTTGAATCTCAAGATCATCAGGTGAACTACCTTAGAAATGGTAAAAAGCGGCAAAGCTTAAATTCCCAAGATTTTGAAAAGTTAGTTTCTATTATTTATTGACAAATATAACTTGTCTCCAAATAACAAATGATCGTAAGAAAAATTGCAGGAATTATCCTTCCCAGTCTTGACGAGTATCGCACAGAAAATTGTCTGCGATCGCATCATCAAATAAATACGGGCAATACTCTGGAAAAGTTCGTAATGGTAAGTTAGTTTCTCGTAGCGCCAAATCAACTCCCGCTTCAAAGCCATCTAACAAAGCTTCTTCTATTCGAGACTTTAAGCTAGGGTTCTGTCGCAGATGCCTGCGGATAGCGCGACGCTGTTCTCGAATTGTTAAAAACCAACTGCGAGAGCGTTGTTCGGGTTGAAATTCCCACTTCAAGAGATGACCGAGTAATACACTCAGACGACTCACGAGTTCCCGATACTCCTGTCTCCCCAAAGCTTGAATTTCTTCTTGCAGGTGTTGCCAGTCTAGTTCCATAACTAGCCTCTGCTCTAACGCTTTAGCCTGCTGCTGTGTCCAGCCATAGAAGTCTTGGTCATACAAAAAAGGTTTGTCCATAGAGTTGAATCTTGACAGCAAAAGATCACAAGCTAGTTTGATGATTTAAATTCAATCCTGAACAAATATTCAACTTGCTTTTGCTTCATCCCCGGATGCTTCAGCCACAGCCGCCAATCTATCTGCCGCAGCTTGCACAATTTGAGCCACTTGGGCCAAAGGCATGTGCTGGATTTGTCTCAGAATTAGACTCAAATCTGAGGTTTCTGGAATTGGCTTGCCATCAATGCAGCTGATTAACTCTTCCATTGTGTAGCCTGCTTTCGATGCGATTCGAGCCAAATTTTCCGTATCTGGCACTTTCACACCTTTTTCCCACATCTGAACAGCAGTAGCAGATACTCCCAAAAGCTTACCAAATGCTCGCTGACTCATTGAACCGCGAGCTAGTTTAATGATTTCAATGAGTTTTTGTTTGCTTTCGATCTTCACTGCTTATATAGCTAGCCAACTTTATTTACAAGTCTACTTTCAATATTACAAGTTTACTTTTATATTGACAGCCTTGTGTTTTAGTACTAAACTATATCTCTGGTTGTAAATCGACAACTACAGGCATCAAGCTAGTAGAATAACCCATCTATCTTTAATCAACCCAAAAAACTTAGTTTGCTACGGCGGTTGTGCTAGTAGCTAGACTTTGCTGCGAAGAAATAATATCGAAGGTGCATCATGTTTCGCAAGCCACGCAAAATTAACCAATATCGCCGCAAAGGTAAAAACCTTATAGCCACTAATAAAATTAAACCAGAACAGTGGAACATTTCTGACGCAGAAACCAAAGAAGCTTTGAAAGTTAAAGGCTACGATGTTAAGCAAATCAAAAAAATCCACCTTCTGAAGCATCAAGTGTGTATTTCCTACTGGGATGTAAAAGGCAATATATGCAGCAGCTTTTTTAGCTACAGGATTTTTGCGCGTTGGCAAAAAGAAATAGTAAATTTAATTTATACCTGTCAAACCCTGAAGGAATGGGCGAAGCTAAATTATGTTATGAAGTACGAATTTGCTTATTACCATTATCCCAGTGAAATAGAAGATATACTCCACGCGATATTAGAAAACCACCTGTGTGTGTTAAAAGAAACAGAACAACAAGTGGTTTTACAAAATATTTAACAGTAAAAATTAGTTAGCGGCAGAAGTCGCTAACTCCGCCAGCCGTTCCTGTTGGTCTAGAGATATACAAGATTGGATAAGTGTCTCTAAATCACCATCCAAAACAGGGGTAAGGGAATAATTCTGACCTAACCGATGATCGGTAGCGCGGTTATCTTTATAATTATAGGTGCGAATTTTTTCCGATCGCGATCCAGTACCAACCTGCGATCGCCGCATGGAAGTTACTTCTGCTTGTTGTTCGCCTAACTTGATGTCATACAACTTCGCCCGCAGAATTTGCATCGCCCGTTCTTTGTTTTGCAACTGGCTGCGTTCTTCTGTACAGAAAATGCGTATTCCCGTTGGTTTGTGCATCAAGTCAACGGCTGTTTCCACCTTGTTGACGTTTTGTCCACCAGCACCACCAGAACGGGCTGTAGTCATTTCAATATCTTTCGGGTCAATATGAATTTCCACATCATCCACCTCTGGCATAATTGCCACAGTAGCTGTGGAAGTATGAACCCTTCCCCCAGATTCAGTTGCTGGCACGCGCTGCACACGATGCACTCCAGCTTCAAACTTTAGCTGGCTATAAACGTCATTACCTTTAATTTCTAAAATGACCTCTTTCCAGCCACCCATTTCTCCGCGAGATTCGCTCACTAGAGAAACTTTCCAACCTTGAGTTTGGGCATAGCGGGTGTACATCTGCATCAAATCGCCAGCCCAAATACTTGCTTCATCGCCACCAGTACCAGCGCGAATTTCCAACATGATATTCTTTTCATCATTGGGATCGCGTGGTAGCAGTAAGACTTTCAAGCGAGACTCTAAATGTTCTATTTTTTCTTCAAGTTCTTTTACTTCCAGTGATGCCATTTCTTGCAACTCTGGGTCACTTGCAGATTCTTTGTAAACTTGACGCGCTCCGATTAAGTCTTCTTGGGCTGTTTTCCAAATTTCATAAGTATCAACGACCTCTTCCAAAGAAGAACGAGACTTAGCAATTTCTTGATATTCATCAGGATTGCTAGCGGTATCGGGGTCGCCAAGACGACGTGTTAATTCATTAAAGGTTTGTTCAACGGATTTTAGTTTATCCAGTAAGTATGATTCAGCCATGACGATTGCGATCGCTCCTTAAAAAAATAACAAATTGGCTCGAGCATATAAATGAAAATCGACCCAGCTGATGCAGGGCCGTCGTTAACAGCAGAGCCAACCCGCTACTTTTTGTTTTGATCGTCGTCAGATGTTTGAGTGCTGCTCATACCGTACTTGCGGAGGAAGCGCTCTACTCGACCCTCAGTGTCAATAATCTTCTGAGTGCCGGTGTAAAATGGGTGATTTCCAGACCAAACATCTACGTGCAATTCTGGCTTGGTAGAGCCAATGGTCATAACAACTTGACCGTTGCAGTAAACTTTAGCATCTGGATACCACTTGGGGTGAATATCAGCTTTAGCCATTGTTCTTTTTGTGATGAATCTATATCAATTATAACTTTCAGGCTTCAATTGGAGCTAGGGATTAGGGACTGGGGAATAGGGTGGGAAAGATGAAAATAACAGACTTTTCCCAAGACTCAATTCTCAATACTTAATCTCCGGTACCCAGTACCCAGTATCCAATACCCAGTACCCAATCGCTTATCGCTTAGAGTACTGAGGTGCTTTCCGAGCTTTATGTAAACCATATTTCTTCCGCTCTTTTGCTCTCGGATCGCGAGTCAAATAACCTTCGGTTTTCAAAGGTGGGCGGTTGTCTGGGTCTAGTTGGCACAAAGCACGAGCAACTCCCAAGCGAACAGAATCAGCCTGTCCGGTCAAGCCGCCGCCTTCTGCTTTTACCAAAATGTCATATTCGTTTTCTAGTCCCAGAGTTTCCAGGGGTGCTTTGATCACTCCCAGGTAGTTGGGGTTAAATTGGAAATACAAGTTTCCATCTTTACCGTTCACAGTCAGTTGACCTGTGCCTGGAACCAAGCGTACCCGTGCTACTGCGTTCTTACGACGGCCAGTACCCCAGTATACGGCGCGACCGCTATTAGCATCTGCTACTACCATTAATTTTCTTCTCCAGGAATTGTACTAACTTTTAGTTCTTTAGGTTTTTGAGCATCATGGGGATGCGTAGGCCCAGCGTAAACTTTCAGCTTAGTGAACAACTGCTTACCGAGGCTATTTTTAGGTAGCATACCTTTAACAGCTTGTTCTAAAATTCGCTCTGGTATGCGGTCTTGCAGTTTAGCGAAAGTTTCCGTTTTCATCCCACCAGGACGACCAGAATGGCGACGGTAAAGCTTTTGAGTGCGCTTTTTGCCTGTGACTGCTACTTTCTCGGCATTGATGACGATTACGAAGTCACCTGTATCTAGATGAGGTGTATATTCGGGTTTCTTTTTGCCTCTCAATACCTGGGCGATTTCGCTGGCGAGGCGACCGAGACGTTTATCGGTGGCATCTACTATGTACCACTCACGCTCAAGGGTTGCTTGAGAAGGAAGGTATGTTTTAACTGTTGTCATTTGTCATTTGTCCTTTGTCATTTTTAATTTGTCATTAGTCATTTGTCTTTTGTCATTTGTAGTTACTAAGAACCAATGACTAATGACTCTTGACTAGTGACGAACTTTGGCAAGGTGTCGTACCAAATCTCTTTTGGAAAGGGAAAATCGGGATAGCCGACTCGCAACAAACACAAGCCTTGAGGCGGTGCGGCATATTTCACTTCTTCCCGGCGTTCTTCTTTCCAGAGTTCGGTGAAGCTAGAAAGTGTTCGTTGTCCAGAACCTACTTCTACCAGCATCCCTACCAACAGCCGTACCATGCCATACAAAAATCCATCTGCCTGTATTTCAATATGGATAAATGGCCCACTGCGACGACACTCTGCTGCTTGCACCTCTACCCAGGAATGCGATCGCTTTGAGCCTGCACGGTGAAAAGCAGCTAAGTGATGCTTTCCCAATAGAGGTTTCAAGGCAGCTTGGATTAAAGATTCATCCAGGGGTGCATAATAATAATGCCAACTGAAGGGTCTTACAAACAAGTTAAGCCGATCTTCAGTATATATTGTGTAGCGATACCGTCGATAGGCTGCACTAAAGCGAGCGTGCCAACGGTTATCGACACTAGCTGAAGCCCTGATTAATATATCTGGCGGCAGGTAGCTGTTGAGGATTGTTGCCCACTTGTGAGGCGGAATAAAACCTGTTGCTTCAAAATGGGCTACTTGAGCAGCAGCGTGAACTCCCGAATCGGTTCGCCCAGCACCGTGTAATGTTACATGATGCCCAAGAATAGTAGCGATCGCAATTTCAATCTCTTCTTGGACTGTCCGGTGTTGTTTTTGCCGTTGCCAGCCATGAAAATGAGTGCCAAGGTATTGGATTACCAAGGCTACTCGATGAGTTTGTGTAGGCTGGTGGCTTTCTAACATACAGATTTTGTCCTACCCTACGGGAAGCCGCCAAAGGGCGTCTATGTCATTTGTCCTTTGTCAGTTGTCCTTTGTTATTCACTAATGACCAATGACTAATGACTAATGACCAATGACTTAAACCAATTCAATTATTGCCATTTTTGCATTATCACCCCGACGCGGTACGGTACGCAGGATGCGGGTATAACCGCCCTGGCGATCGCCATATCGAGTTGGAGCTTGCTCAAATAGAGCGTGAACCAGTTGTTTGTCGAAGATATAGCCAAGAGCTTCCCGACGTGCTGACAAGGAGCCATTTTTGGCTAGGGTAATCATTTTTTCCACTTCACTTCTTAGAACTTTCGCTCTAATTAAAGTGGTGGTGATCTTACCATGACGGATCAGCTCGGTGGCGAGCGATCGCAGTAAAGCACGGCGTTGATCGGCTGGTTTACTGAGTTTTTTGACGCGACAACGGTGACGCATAATTATGCACTATGAATTATGAACGGTTTTTCTTAAGGGTGTTTAGAGCCTCTTTCCATTGGCAGGGTAATGCCCAAGCGTCTCTGCAAAGCTTCTACGACTTCTTCTGCTGACTTCTGCCCAAAGTTCTTAATTTCTAAGAGGTCTTCTTGGGTATAATCCAACAAATCTGCCACAGAGTTAACTTGTGCCCGTTTGAGACAGTTATATGCCCGCACAGAAAGTTGCAACTCTTCGATGGGTATCTGGGCAGTTGGATCGTCTGGAATATCGGAACCTGTGTCTGTTGGTTCTAGGGAGATATCTTTCAACGGGTTGAATAAATCTACCAAGATCGCAGCAGCAGAAGATAGTGCTTCTTGAGGGGAAATACTACCATTTGTCCAAACTTCCAACAGTAGTCGGTCTTTTGGAATCAAGCCTTCCCCACGAGATTCTTCAACACTGTAGTTGACTTTTCGCACTGGCATAAATATCGAGTCGATTTGCAGAAAATCCAACGATGTGGCTTCCTCACGTCCTCGCTCTACAGTCCGATAGCCTTTGCCCTTCTCGATCCGAAATTCCATTTCTAGCTTTCCACCCTCAGCGATGGTGGCTACATACTGAGTCTGATCAATTACTTCTACTTCACTGGGCAAATCAAAATGTGCCGCAGTGATTGTTGCTGGGCCGCTAACAAGTAATCTACCAATCTGGGGCTGCGAAGAATAGTTCTTCAGGATAACTTCCTTCATTCTCATGAGGATTTCCAACACATCTTCCCGCACGCCCGGAACTGTGGCGAACTCATGTGAAACGCCCGCAATCCGCACTGCTGTAACTGCTGTACCTTCTAAATTAGACAGTAAAACCCGCCGCAGTGCGTTGCCAACAGTTGTCCCTTGACCGCGTTCGAGAGGTTCCAAAACAAATTTACTGTAATGGTTCCGACTTTCTTCGGTATTCGACTCTACACATTCAATTTGAAACTGCGCCACGGATGAGCCTCCCTTCTTCTAAGGTGCTGCTAGCAGACAAATCAATTGCCTCCCGAATTGAATTTATGTCCTGTAGATTATAGGTATATCAAACTACTACTATAAAGTTACGGTATAGTTTGACACTTCTATTGAGCTTGCAGGTGCTAATAATATTTTGGGTAGCCCGAAGCCTAACAGCTTTCCCGGTGGGAAAACCTGACACGCTTCTGGTCGCCCAAACTTTGACTCAATGACAGTTTGTACGTTAGACGCTCAAGCGGTCATTGCTGGCTGTCACTTTTTGCCCTCACTGCCCAAGTCTTAGTATTTAAACTCGACGGCGCTTGGGTGGACGACAACCATTGTGAGGAATCGGGGTAATATCCCGAATCAGTGTAATTTCCAGCCCTGCTCCTTGGAGTGCCCGGATAGCGGTTTCTCTACCTGCTCCTGGCCCACTGACCATTACCTCAATTTGGCGCATTCCTTGATCGATAGCTCGACGGGCTGCGCTTTCCGCTGCGGTTTGCGCTGCAAAGGGAGTTCCCTTTTTTGCTCCCTTAAAACCGCTAGAACCAGCACTGGCCCAGGAGATGACATCTCCATTTTGATCGGTAATGGTGACAATGCTATTGTTGAAAGTAGACTGGATGTAGGCCATCCCACTGGGTACATTCCGTTTCTGCTTCTTGCTCCCGGATTTTTTAGTTGGTTGTCTCGCCATACTTGTTTAGTTGATTTAAGGTAAAACTTGCTCGGATTAGCAAGCGTTGCAAAATTATTTCCCTGGAGCCTTCTTCTTCCCAGCCACTGTCTGCCTTCTGCCTCGACGGGTTCTGGCATTGGTGCGAGTTCTTTGGCCTCTGACTGGTAAGCCCATGCGATGACGACGGCCTCTGTAGGTACCAATGTCAACTAAGCGCTTGATGTTCAAAGACTCCAAGCGCCGCAAGTCGCCTTCAACTTGATAGTTGCTTTCTATTTCCCCTCGTAGGGCTGTTACATCGGCATCACTTAAGTCCTTAACGCGGATGTCTGGATTCACACCAGTTGCCGCTATAATTTCTTGAGCGCGTGATAACCCAATTCCGTAGATGTAAGTTAGACCGATCTCGACGCGCTTATCGCGTGGAAGGTCTACTCCGGCAATACGTGCCACAATGAACTCTCCCTATTGTTGTCGCAATTACTGTTGGTTGGAAAAACGTGATTAATCGCGTCTTTTCGTTTTAATGATGATATGCCTGTTACAACTAGCTCTGTTGGTAAGAGCGTTATCCTTGACGTTGTTTGTGCTTGGGGTTCACGCAGATCACCATGACGCGACCACGACGTTTGATAACGTTACATTTTTCACAAATTTTCTTGACTGAGGCTCTAACTTTCATGCCTTTTATTTTTTGACTCCAAATATAAAATTATAGCATTTCTAGGGAAATTAATCCAGTTAAATGACTAATAAACAGTCAAAAAAATGGTTTTATGGTAAAATTCTCTACATATAGTTACTTCTTGCGTAGTCGATAGGTGATTCTGCCTTTGGTCAAGTCGTAAGGGGTTAACTCCACCTTGACGCGATCGCCGGGCAAAATCTTGATATAATTTCGGCGAATCTTGCCGGAAATGTGTGCTAGCACGTTAAAGCCATTGTCCAAGTCAACGCGAAACATCGCATTGGGCAAGGACTCTGTAACCGTGCCTTCCATTTCAATCAAATCTTGCTTAGACAATTTGTTTTTTCCTCAACTCAACAATTTCGTGTTTAGTTGCAGCGCTTCATCTGCAAAGAAACACATTTTAAGAAATATATCAACAGTTTATTAATATATCTTAGCTAAAATTGATCTTTTTCTTGGGAGCAGTGAGGGGATTGGGAATTATCTACTCCCTACTTCCCCTCTTTTTCAGGAAGCGATTACCTTTTGTAGTTCATCAGTGACATCTTCTTGGGACTGATTGCCATTGACTGTTAGGAGTTTTTTGCGATCGCCATAATAATCAATTAAAGGTGCAGTTTCAGCGCGGTACACTTCTAAACGACGACGAATCACCTCTTCGGTATCATCTTTTCGTCCTCTAGCTAGCAAACGTTCGATGACAATTTCATCTGGTGCATCTAAATTGACTACCCTTTCGCCACCTTGATGTATTGCTTCTAGTAACTTCTCCAAAAAAGCTGCTTGGGTCACTTTTCGGGGAAATCCATCTAGAATCCAACCATTTTTGGCATCTGGCTGACTGAGGCGCTCCTGTACCAAGTCCTCCACTAGCTGGTCGGGTACTAACTCGCCGCTATCAACATAACTTTGAGCTTTGATTCCTAAAGGAGTCTGCTCTTTCATGGCTTGTCTTAATATTTCACCCGTAGAAATATGGGGAATATTCAAGTGTTCAGCCAAGGTTTGAGCTTGTGTTCCTTTACCCGCTCCAGGTGGCCCCAAGAAGATTAATCGCGTCACTATTATTTCACCATTCCTTCATAGCGCTGAGATATGACATAAGTTTGGACTTGTTTGGCTGTCTCAATTGCCACACCAACTAAAATCAACAAAGATGTCGCACCGATGCCCCGGAAAGTTTTCACATTCAAAGCGCTTTCTACGGCAGTGGGGATAATAGCGACGAAGCCCAAAAAGATGGCACCCAAAAAAGTTAGTCGGTTGGAAACGCGTTCGATATACTCGCTAGTTGCCTTGCCGGGACGAATTCCAGGAATACTAGAACCCATTTTTTTCAAGTTCTGCGCCACATCTACCGGGTTGAGAATCAACGAAGAATAGAAGTAGCTGAAGAAAACAATGGAAATCATGTAGACCAAGGCATAGACCCAGGAGCTAGAACCGCTTGGACTCAAATAAGTGTTAACTATATTCGCCAAATCGGCATTTTTAGTAAAATTGGCGATTAGCAGTGGCAAACTGAGGATCGCAGCAGCAAAAATAATTGGCATCACGCCGCCTTGATTTAGCCGCAGTGGCAGATAACTACGCTGCTCTGCCAAAACTCGCCGACCTACTTGGCGACGAGCCGAAATAATTGGGATGCGGCGCATTCCTTCCTGCACAATCACAATACCAACAATTGTTGCGAGGAAAACTAAGATCAGCACAATCACCCGACCCACTGCTTCCCGACCGCCGACTTGCACCAAGTCGATAGTATCGCCTAAAGCTTTTGGTAATGATGCAACAATGTTGACAAAAATCAACAATGATGCTCCGTTACCAATGCCCCGTTCTGTAATCAGTTCTGATGCCCACATGACGAACATAGAACCAGCAGTCAGAGCGATCGCAGTTTCAGCGACAAATATAGGCCCTGGCTTTAAGGCGAATTGCTGGAGGAATAATGCCGAAAAAGCTGTACTTTGCAGAATTGCCCAAACTACAGTGACATAGCGGGTAATTTGCGATATTTTTCGCCGACCTGCTTCGCCTTCATTTTTCTGTAAATTTTCTAAAGATGGAATCGCTGCGGTGAGCAATTGGATGATAATAGACGCATTAATGAAGGGCAAAATCCCTAAAGCAAAGACTCCCAAAGTCGAAAGTCCTCGCCCGGAAAATATATCCAATAAGCCGAATATGGAATTACTGCCCGATATGGCTTCGGCAAATCTCGGTCTATCAATGCCTGGGACGGGTAAGAAGATACCCAGGCGAACCAAAATTAAAATACCGACGGTGACAAGCAGCCTACCTCTGAGGCCAGCTGCCTGTGCCATCTGCATAAAAGTTTCTTGAGCCGTTGGGGCTTTATCTCGACTGATCATAGAGTGCTACCTTTATAGTGAACCAAGCACTGGCAGCGAGTTGGCTTGCATTTAAGTGCGCTGTTCCGGCTCACTCATAAGACTTCACAACTACCACCAGCTGCCTCGATTTTGCTACGAGCTGAAACTGTAAAAGCTGCCGCTTGTACTTTGAGCGGAATGCTCAATTCCCCGTTACCTAAAACTTTCAATGGCCCTTTGACAGCAGTCAGGATACCTGCGGCTTTCAATGAGGTCAAAGTTACTTCCGTATTCGCGGGAAGGGAGGCTAGCTTCTCTACATTAATCGTAGTGTAAATCCTCTGATTAATAATCGGAAAGCCCTTCAGCTTAGGTAAGCGGCGGTACAATGGCTGTTGACCACCTTCAAAACCTGGTCGAGTCCCGCTACCAGAACGAGATTTTTGACCCCGCATACCTAAACCAGCACTAGCGCCTTGACCGGCAGAAATACCTCTAGCTACACGCTTCTTGCGTTTCTTGGAGCCTTTTTGCGGCTTAACATCATGGAGTCTCATAATTTATCAAGTTCTCATTTGTCGTTTGTCATTTGTCATTTGTCATTTGTCCTTTGTTATTCACTAATGACCAATGACTAATGACTAAATTAGATGTAGAGATTTTGAATAGGAATACCGCGATCTTCGGCGACTTCAGAAAGGGTACGCAGTGTAGATAAGGCATTAACTGCGGCTCTAGCATTATTGAGTGGATTGTTGGAGCCTAGTTGCTTGGCTAAAACGTTACGAACTCCTGCCAATTCCAACACAGTTCGCACAGCACCACCCGCAATTACCCCAGTACCAGGTGAGGCTGGGCGCATCATCACCTTCGCACCGCCACCGACGCCATCAATGGGATGGGGGATGGAGTTGGATTTGGTGATTGGGATATCAATAAGGTGTTTTTTGCCGTCGGCTACACCTTTTTTAACGGCACCTATTACATCTGAAGCTTTGCCTACTCCAACTCCAACCTGACCGCGTTCGTTACCAACGACAACGATCGCTCGGAAACTGAGTTTTTTACCACCTTTGACCACTTTACTTACGCGGCGGATTTGAATAACCCGCTCTTGCCAAGTGGTTTCTTCTTTTTTGGCACGCTTTGTTCTACTTTTACGCTCTGTTGCCATAATTTATGCTCTGGTGAACGTCAGTTGTCAGTTGTCATTTGTCATTTGTCATTTGTCCTTTGTCATTTGTCCAATAACTAATGACTAATGACCAATGACTTTAGAAATCTAAACCAGCTTCGCGGGCTGCATCAGCTAGTGCTTTGACACGACCATGATATAAGTTACCACCGCGATCGAAGACTACTTTGGTGATGCCTTTTTCTAGCGATCGCACTGCGATCAACTTCCCAACTTGTACCGAGGCATCGCGGTTTGCACATGACGCTAAACTAGATTTCAACTCTGGTTCTACAGTCGATGCGGCCACGATGGTTTGATGCTGAGTATCATCAATCAGCTGGGCATAAATATGCTCATTGGAACGAAATACCGCTAAACGGGGACGTTCTGGGGAGCCAATAACTTTGCCACGAACGCGTCGATGACGACGGTTTTTTGATTCTCTACGAGTAAGTTTCATTTCTACTTCTTACCACCCTTACCAGTCTTACCAGCTTTCCGTCTGACCACTTCACCGGCATAGCGAATGCCTTTACCTTTGTAAGGTTCTGGTGGACGAACGGCACGAATTTTGGCGGCTGTGTTACCGACGATTTCTTTGTCATAGCCGCTAACAATGACGTTAGTGGTACCTTCTACTGCAAACTGAATTCCATCTGGTGGTTCAATTTGCACCTGATGGCTGTAACCCATATTTAAAACTAGGTTACGCCCTTGAAGTTGTGCCCTGTAACCAACGCCTTGAATTTCCAAACGGCGCTGAAAACCTTGGGAAACTCCCTCGACCATGTTGGCAACTAAAGTGCGGCTCAAGCCGTGCAATTGCTTCGATGTGCGAGTTTCATCCCGACGATTTACGTGTAATATTTCCCCCTCTTGAGAGAATGAGACATTATCTCTGAGAGTGCGAGAAAGTTCCCCCTTCGGGCCTTTCACCACAATAGTTGTACCATCGATCGCCACTTGAACTTTGGCGGGAATAGTAATTGGACGTTTACCAATACGAGACATGACTTTTTGTCCTTTGTTATTTGTCCTTTGTCCTTTGTCCTTTGTTATTTGTCCTTTGTCTTTTACTAATAACAGACTAATGACAAATGACTAATGACCAATGACTAATGACCAATGACTACCAAACGTAACAAAGTACTTCGCCACCCAAGTTCTGACGCCGCGCTTCGCGGTCAGTCATAATGCCACTGGATGTAGAAATAATGGCAATGCCAATGCCGCCTAGTACCCTTGGTAATTCTTTTCGATTTGAATAAACACGCAAGCCAGGCTTACTCACTCGCTTTAAGGCGGTGATCAGAGGCTGACGGTTTTTTCCCTTGTATTTCAGGGAAATCACCAGATTGCGTTTTACCCCTTCTTCTGCTTCTTCGATTTCAGCAATAAAGCCTTCCTCCCGTAGCACTTTGGCAATGCTCCGGGTTAATTTTGTCGCTGGCACTTGTGTAGTTTGATGCCGCGCCAGGTTGGCATTGCGGATGCGCGTCAGCATATCTGCAATTGTGTCGTTAGCCGCCATCGTTCCCTCTATAGATGAACTTATTGATCGCGAAAGGGCATTCCTAATTCTTTAAGTAAGGCGCGTCCCTCTTCGTCGTTTTTTGCTGTGGTGATGATGGAAATATCCATCCCACGCACTTGATCGATGCTGTCGTATTCGACTTCTGGAAAAATTAGCTGTTCTCTCACACCTAGAGTGTAGTTACCGCGTCCGTCAAAGCTTTTAGGGCTAACACCGCGAAAATCTCGAATTCTGGGTAGTGACAGGCTAACTAACCGATCGAAAAAGGCATACATCCGTTCGGCTCTGAGAGTCACCATGATCCCCACAGGCATCCCTTGACGAATCTTAAAGCCAGCGATCGCCTTTTTCGCCCTTGTCACCACTGGTTTTTGACCTGTTACCAGAGCAATTTCGTTAATGGATGCCTCTAGAGACTTCGCATTTTGAGCTGCTTCACCCAAACCCCGGTTAATCGTAACTTTTACCAACTTCGGTACTTGATGAACGTTGGTATATTGAAACTGATTAATCAGTTTAGGGACGATTGTCTCTTGATATAAGGTTTTGAGTCTTGTTGTCGGCATAGTTTTTTGTCCTGATATCCCTGGGCTTGGTCAGGGAAACTTTTATTGTCCTTTGTTATTTGTCCTTTGTCTTTTGTTATTAGTCTTTTTACTAATAACTAATGACTAATGACCAATGACTAATGACTATTTATCTAGAATTTCGCCAGTTTTCTTGAGTTTTCTGACCTTTTTGCCTTCTGAGGTAAAGGTGTAACCAATACGACTGGCAACGTTTTGCTTGGTGGAATAAAGCATAACGTTGGAGCTATGAATCGGGAATTCTTGGGTAATAATTCGCCCTGATTCCCCTTCTTGCTGGGGTTTGACGTGCTTGGTCTTTATGTTGACACCTTTGACGATAACTTTACTCAGTTGGGGAAGTGCCTGAGTAATTTCGCCAATTTTTCCTTTGTCTTTGCCAGCAATCACTTGTACGGTGTCGCCAGTTTTGACGTGCATTTTATGGAATACTTTGGGCGTACCTTGTTTGGTTGCCATTAAAGCACCTCCGGAGCCAGAGAAACAATTTTAGTAAAGTTTTTATCGCGCAGTTCCCGTGCAACTGGGCCAAAAACCCGTGTGCCTCTGGGATTACCGTCTTTGTTGATGATTACAGCAGCGTTATCATCAAAGCGAATACTCATACCGCTATCACGAGATACAGCTTTACGAGTTCTAACAATTACTGCTTCCACAACATCAGACTTTTTTACAGCCATGTTTGGTGTAGCATCTTTGACAACGGCGATAATTTTATCGCCAATAAAACCATAACGACGGTTGCCTCCGCCTAAGATGCGGATGCACATCAGTTTGCGGGCGCCGCTATTATCTGCGACATTCAGGTAAGTCTGGGGTTGAATCACAATTATTCTCCCTTGTAATGTTGTTAATTTCTAACAACGATGAGGTTTAAGTAGGCTTGACGTTCAGGACTTCTGTGATTTTCCAGCGCTTGGTTTTACTCAGGGGTCTAGTTTCCTGAATGCGAACGCGATCGCCTACTTTACACTGATTTTCTTCGTCGTGAACTTTATATCGTTGGGTGTTAACCACAATCTTGCCGTACTTGGGGTGAGGAGCGCGGTTTTCTATGGCGACTACCACAGTTTTTTGCATTTTATCGCTCACTACCAAGCCAACTCGTTCTTTAACTGCCATAATCTCCTACTTTTCTTCTTTAGCCGATTGACTTGCTGCCCGTTTGCGTTCTGTTTCTAGCGTCAGCAATTGGGCTAGGCGGTGGCGCAATTGTCGAAACTGGTGGGGCTTTTCTAGTTGTCTGGTGGCTTTTTGCAAGCGCAACTGGAATAGTTGTCTTTTGATTGCGACAATTTCATCAGAGAGCTTCTCGTCGCTTAATTCTCTAGCTTCTGAAATTTTGGGAAGAGGCATAAGCTACTCCTGCTCCTGTGGTTGAGAGCGCACAATAAACTTAGTTTTGATGGGCAGTTTAAATGAAGCCAAACGCATCGCTTCACGGGCGATTTCTTCAGAAACTCCACCGATTTCAAACAAAATTCGTCCTGGCTTGACTACAGCTACCCAAAACTCTGGATTACCTTTACCGGAACCCATCCGGGTTTCAGCAGGACGCATGGTTACAGGTTTATCAGGGAAAATCCGAATCCAGATTTGTCCACCCCGACGAATATAACGAGTCATTGCCCGACGGGAAGCCTCGATTTGACGCGAGGTAATCCAAGCAGGTTCTTGAGCTTGGAGTGCAAAATCACCGAAGTTGAGGGTACTACCACGGGTGGCTAGTCCTTCCATCCGTCCCCGCTGTTGTTTGCGGAATTTAGTTCTTCTAGGGCTTAACATGATTGGCTACTAGGTACTAGGTACTGGGGATTAGGGATTGGGAATTAGGGATTGGGGATTGAGAATTCTTACCCAGTCCCCAGTCCCCATTCCCCAGTCCCCGTTTACCCTTCATTTGAGCGGTCTTCAAACTGCTGGCGACGACGTTGTTGTTGACGGCGACGGGGTTCACGATCGCGATCGCGGGGGTCACGATCGCGATCGCGGCTTGCTGGTGGTAGCGGATCTGGTTCCTGTCCAGGAATAATTTCTCCCTTAAACACCCATACTTTGATACCCAAAATGCCGTAAACAGTTTTTGCCGTGCAATAAGAGTAGTCAATGTCAGCCCGTAAGGTATGTAAAGGTACTCTACCTTCACGAGTCCACTCTGTCCGGGCAATTTCTGCACCGTTGAGGCGACCGCTAACTTGGATTTTAATACCTTGGACACCCGCCCGTTGGGCGCGTTGAATCGATTGCCGCACTACCCGTCGAAAGGAAACCCGACGTTCCAATTGTTGAGCAATATATTCAGCAATTAGGTAGGCATCAGCATCAACTCGTTGAACTTCAACTACATTGATCCGAATTTGACGATTACTACCCAACAATCCTTGGAGTCCGGTACGTAAGGATTCAATACCTTGTCCACCACGACCCACTACTACCCCAGGTCTAGCTGTGCGTACTTCCAAGTCGATTTGGTCGGCTTTCCGCTCAATCCGTACCTCGGAAATTCCGGCGTTGTTTTGAGCCTGTCTACCCAGCTTTTGTTCTATATATTGACGGAGTTTGTAGTCTTCTTGTAGAAGTTCTGGATAACGATCAGGAACAGCAAACCAACGGGATTGATGTTCATGTGTAATACCCAGGCGAAAACCAACTGGATGAATCTTCTGTCCCACGAATGCTTCCTCTAAAATTTCTTACTTTACGCAATTTATTCGTGTAAAAAAAGCTTATTTTTCTGGGGCGGCTGCAACGGCCACAGTAATATGACACGTCGGCTTGCGAATTTGGTAAGCTCGACCCTGCGCTCTTGGTTGGAAGCGCTTCAACGGCGGCCCTTGATCGGCATAAGCCTGAGTAATCACTAGTTGAGTCCGATCTAACCCAGCGTTGTGTTCGGCATTGGCAGCAGCGCTTCTGAGAACCTTCAAGATGGGTTCAGTAGCGCGATAGGGCATGAATTCCAGGATGATTAACGCTTCTCGGTAAGAGCGCCCGCGGATTTGATCGAGTACCCGACGCACTTTATAGGCCGAGATGCGGATAAAACGAGCGATCGCTTTTACTTCAGTAGTATTAGTAGCCATAATTTTCTCCAATTTTATCTTTCGTCCTTCGTCCTTTGTCTTTTGTCCTTTGTCGAAAGCTAATAACTAATGACAAATGACTAATGACAAATGACCAATGACTAATAACTACCTACCCGCTTTTTTGTCGCTTTTTCCATGACCCCTGTAGGTGCGTGTTGGGGCAAATTCACCCAACTTGTGTCCTACCATCTGTTCATTTACAAAAACGGGAACGTGTTGGCGTCCGTTGTGAACAGCTATGGTGTGACCTACCATTAGGGGCAAAATTGTCGAAGCTCGTGACCAAGTTTTAATAACTTCTTTTCTGTTGTTGTCGTTGAGCTTTTCAATTTTCTTTAAGAGATGATCCGCAACGAAAGGACCTTTTTTTAGAGAACGACCCATAGTTCAATTTTGGATTTAGGATTTAGGAATTAGGAGTGAGGAGTTAGGAGTTAATAAGTTTAGATTCAACTCATAACTCATAACTTCTAACTCTTTAAGATTCACGACCACCGCGACCGCGTTTAGAAGACTTACGACGACGACGTACAATCAACTTGCTGCTAAGTTTCTTGCGATTGCGTGTCTTCGCGCCCAATGTGGGTTTACCCCAAGGTGTAACAGGCCCCGATCTACCGATAGGCGCCCTACCTTCACCACCACCATGTGGGTGATCCACTGGGTTCATGACGCTACCTCTAACCTTAGGACGGCGACCTTTCCAGCGATTTCGTCCGGCTTTACCTGCACTCAGGTTTCTCGCATCGGTGTTGCCTACTTGCCCAATAGTGGCGTAGCACTCACGCCGAATCAAGCGGACTTCTCCTGAAGGCAACTTGAGAGTCACGTAATTACCTTCTTTGGCCACGACTTGGGCGCTAGCACCAGCAGCACGTACAATTTGACCACCTTTGCCAGGAGTGAATTCTACGTTGTGAACACTAGTACCTAAAGGAATCTTCCAGAGCGGTAAGGCATTACCATCTTCAAAGGGAGAATCAGGCCCAGAAACAATTATTGTTCCAACTTTCAATCCGTTGGGGTGAAGGATGTACCGTTTTTCGCCATCTTGGTAATACAAAAGGGCAATTCTGGCATTGCGGTTAGGATCGTATTCAATCGCTGCGACTTTGGCTGGAATATTATGTTTATCCCTTTTAAAATCGATGATCCGATAAAGCTGTTTGTGTCCGCCACCCCGGCGACGACTAGTAATCCGTCCGTGATTATTCCGACCTTTGGCGCGATGCTTCGAGGTTGTTAAGGATTTTTCTGGCTCGGTTCTGGTAATTTCCGCAAAGTCAGAGATTGTAACTTGGCGAGTGCTGGGGGTATAAGGGCGATAAGAACGGGTACCCATATTTTTAAGTGCTGAATGCTGTTAGCGATAGCAGGGCGTTTAGCCCGTGCTGAGTTTGAAATTTTGAGTGCTGAGTTTTGAGCGTAGTAACTCCTAACTCTTAACTCCTAACTCCTAACTTTTTTAGACTTCTGGGAATAGAACTTGTCTAATCTTGTCTTCATCCCCAGGTGCGACGGTGACAATAGCTCGCTTATATTGGGGTTTATAACCAATAAATTTACCAACACGCCGCTTTTTGCGCGGTGGTAGGATGGTGTTTACTTTTACAACCTTGACCTGAAACAAGTCTTCGATCGCAGCCTTGATTTCTGGCTTAGATGCCTTTGGAATTACTTCAAAGGTGTACTTGTTTTGCTCCATCAAGATGGTCGCTTTTTCGGTGACGATTGGACGACGTACTAAGTCGGCAAGGTCGCGGGGGTCAAAGCTAGGCACTGTAGACCTCCTGAATTTTTTCTAGGGCTGATGCCGTAACTACAATTTTGTCAGCGTGCAGTAAATCAAAAACATTTAGCTGGTCGGCTGCAATTAGTTTTAAATTTTCAATGTTGCGGGCTGATAAATAAACGTTATCTGTATCCGCAATTTCAGACAAAATTAACAGTGCCTTGCTTTCTGGTACTATTCCCCAACGGGCAAGCGCTGCCACTAAGTCTTTAGTTTTGGGGCGAGATAGCTCGGTGCTAAATTCTTCTACTACGATCAAGTCGTCAATACGACCGACAAATGCTGTCCGCAGTGCTAAACGTCGCTCTTTGCGGTTCAACTTCAGGTCGAAATCTCTAGGCTTTGGCCCAAAGATCACACCACCACCACGCCACAATGGTGAACGAATAGACCCTGCACGAGCGCGACCAGTACCTTTTTGCCGCCAAGGTTTACGGCCACCACCTCTGACTTCAGCACGAGTTTTTGTGCTGGCATTTCCTTGACGAGCATTAGTCAATTGCCGTACTAAGGCCCGGTGCACAATATGAGACGCTGTTCCTTCTTTGGCAACGCGCAACTCGAAGGTCGTCTCGCCGACCTGTTCTCCTTGCCAATTTTTAACTACGCTTTCAACCATCTTTGTTATCTGTCCTTTGTCATTTGTGAGCCACTGCGGTCTTGGGGTCTCCCCAAGTGAAGCACGTGGCGTCATTTGTCATTTGTCTTTTGTCCTTAGCCAATGACTACTGACTACTGACTAATGACTTTTGACTATCCCACTGTTTTTGCAGGCACAACACTTACTAGAGCGCCTGGTTTACCAGGAATAGCTCCCTTAATCAGCAATAAGTTGCGTTCTGGATCGACTCGCACTATGGTCAGTTTGCGGATTGTAATACGTTTTCCACCCAAACGACCTGCCATCCGCTTACCTGGATAGACACGACCTGGTGTTGTACCAGCACCAATAGAACCGGGTGCTCTGTGGTTTTTGGAACCGTGCGACATTGGCCCGCGACCAAAGTTGTTGCGCTTCTGGTTTCCCGCAAAGCCGCGACCGATGCTTGTACCGACGACATCGACAATTTGACCAGCGCTAAAAATATCTGCTTTAATCTCTTGACCTAAAGCATAATCACTAGAGCTATCGGTGTGATATTCATTTAAGTGACGCAATGCTGGGGCAGATGATTTCGCCAAATGACCCAGTAGTGGTCTGTTTAGTGCCTTTGGTTTGACTTCGCCATAACCAACTTGAATGGCAAAGTAACCGTCGGTTTCTTTCGTTTTAACTTGTGTAACAGTGCATGGCCCTGCTTGAATGACAGTTACAGGAATAGATACTCCTGCTTCGTCAAATATTTGAGTCATGCCCAGCTTGGTGCCGAGAATACCTACAGACACAGTAACTGGTTCTCCTTTCTACTTGCTGACCTTGGAATTGGACTTTAGAGGACACGCTTTGTACGCATCAGTTTAGGCTGGGTTAGCCTGCGAAATTTGGAATGGTTTCAATAAACCGCTCCAAATGCTTTCGGACACAACAAACCGTGTCCTTACTGCTTGGTGAATCTGTTTAGCTTCACTCATTAGATCACCAGAACAGCCACAAGTCTCTTCCCCTGGGGAAGGAGTAACTTCTGGAATCAATGCAAGGCGCTACAGCTTAAAGCTGTGTGCAGCAATGCTTTGTCCAAGCAATTGCTCTGGCACTTTCTGGAGGCAGCGCTGTCGGCGGGTTTTCCGATTTGTACACGCCCGAAGGGCGGCTTCCCGGAGATTGGCTACTGCCGTGTTGCAGTTGGACTTAAGCGGTTGTTACCGCCCAGTATCCGTTAACTGAGACTGACGTAATGCCATGAAACCAACATTGCTGCTCAGTCTTTACTTCCTTAAACACCTTAAACTATTGTTTAAGCTTTTGCCTGCTTTTTTTGAGGCACAGAAGTAAACGTACCTTGGAGCTTAGGATTAACTTTAGTTATTCTTCCATAAGCTCTAATGTTGACCTGAAAGCTTTCTTAGTTTACCAGTCTACGATCAATCTGAGTTAGATTATCCAATTTGGATCAAGTCATCAGTTTTTGATGCTAACACCACTTCAGAATGACAGTAAAAAGTCAACCTAATTTGCGTTTTTGGTCACAATCTAATAATATAAATTATTTATTTATGTTTGTCCAGTAATTTATAGAGCTATTTTTAGGGAGTGGGGAATAAGCAAGGGAGCAGGGCGCAGGGGGCAAGGGGGAGAAATCAATTCAAAATTCAAAATTAAAGAACTCTGCCTCCTGCGTTCTGCCTCCTCTTTCCCCTCTGCTCCCTGCTCCCTGCCCCTCTGCCTCTTCTCAATACCCAAAAAAATGCTTTTAATCTATCGGTTCAGGGTAAATAATAGAGATATCTAAGTGGGATAAGACGAAAATCTATGGCACTAATTACCACTGGCAACGGTTTAATCCGCGATCTGGAAAAGTTTGGCGCTCTTGGAGTGTATATACCTCTGGAAGGGGGTTATGAAGGTCGATATCAGCGCCGACTACGGGCAGCTGGCTATACTACCCTCCACATTACTGCTAAAGGACTGGGTGATGTAGCTGCGTATCTCACAAGAGTTCATGGAGTTAGACCTCCTCATCTTGGTAAAAAAAGTACTGGTAGTGGTGCAGCAGTAGGTCATGTGTACTATTTACCGCCAATTCTCAATTCTCATCTAGAACAGCTACCACCAAAATCAAAGGGGCTGGTCTTGTGGATTATTGAAGGGCATATTCTTTCTAATGAGGAAGTTGAGTATTTAACGAATTTGCCTCAGTTAGAACCACGAGTGAAAGTCATTATTGAGAGAGGTGGCGATCGCTCTTTCCGTTGGACTTCTCTAGAAAAAACTCTGTTAGCTAGTTAGTCATTAGTCATTAGTCATTAGTCATTAGTCATTTGCTCATAACTAATGACTAATGACTCAATTCAATCAGCATTTCAATAATGCTGAAGCGAAAACCACAAGATGCAAATAACCGCCGTGAAGCCTCGTTAGCAATTGCTGTATCTAGACGAATTTGCTTGATGCCCATCTGATGAAAGCGTTCAACACTCAGCATCACCATCTGCCGCGCAATCCCCTTTTGGCGATATTCTGGCTCAACCCAGATATCATGAATAAAAGCAAATTCCTGTAACCGATAAATTGGTATTTCTTGCTCAATTGTTGCTATAAGAAACCCTACAATTTGCCCTTCATTTTCGGATACTAGAAATACACTGCGCTCGCTATTTGCTAAACGTGTCAACCATTGTTCATAACGCTGTTCTGGATGCGGTAGAAAACCATACTTGGCAGAATCCCAAGACTCATGCAAAGCACAAATTTTGGCAACCATTGGTAAAACTGCGGGTACGTCAGTTATTGTGGCGGGGCGGATCAGCATAAGCTTTCAAGCACAAAAAGCACAAACAAGAAAGAATGCGAAATACATTCTTTTCCTTAAAAAAGGTTTGAATGGCAGTCCATTGTATTTTCCTGTAGGGGTTTATTACGGCAAATTCAATGTTGATGGCACAGACAAAGCTGAAAATAAAATAGAAAATTCAGATTTCAAGTTGATCCAAAAGGATGTGATTGAGAGATTTAAGAAGATTATAGACCAGACATCAGCTAGTTAACGAGATGCAACGCCGCTTTACTTTAAAGCGAATAAGAAACCTCACGCTGGTTCTGCTACGCAAAACCTGTCCCTCTCCTTACTAAGGAGAGGGATGTCCGTCACTCGATTTACGATGTTTGGATTTACGATAGCGACGCAGGAGCGTCTTTTGGATTAACCCCATGCATGAATGCATGACGCTTGAATAATGAAATTGCTTGATTCTCACTCCGGCTGTTGTCGGGGGCTTGAAACCTTTTTTAGATTCACGATGTTTGATTTTAATCCAAAATCCAAAATCTAAAATCTAAAATTGTCTCGGTCAGGACAGGGTGAGGTTTTTGTTTTTGGTAATTCGATAAACTGTATACACTGTTTTGCGTTAATCCCGATCGGGGATTTAAATAAATTTTTTCGTAAATCCACGCAATCGGGTTAACACTGGCTTTGCCCAATTTCCACCAAGCAAATCGTGCAGCAGAATATAAAAACAAGGGATGATAAATAGTGTCAGCATTGTTGCGATCGCCATCCCAAAGAAAACTACAATCCCTAATGGCTGCAAAAACTCCGAACCTTCGCCGATGCCCAATGCCAAAGGAAACAGTCCCAAGATAGTGGTGACTGTGGTCATGATAATTGGGCGCAAGCGTTGAGGAGCAGCTTTCATGATGGCAATTTGGCGACTACAACCTTCTTCATCCCGAATTTGGTTTGCTAGTTCCACCATGAGAATCCCTGCATTCACCACAATTCCCACCAGCAGCACAACGCCAACAATTACAGTTGCGCCAATTGCAGTTTGGGTAATATAAAGTCCAAAAATTCCTCCAGCTAATGCCAGTGGTACGGTGAACATAATTACCAATGGGTCGATTAGCGAATTGTATTGCACCGCCATGACTACAAAAATTAAGAACGTTGCCAACGCTCCCAAAGTTTTTAAAGCATCCTGAAGTTGCTGATTAGTTTCTTGGGCAGAACTAGGCACAATTGAAACGCCATCAGGTAAGTCTACATCCTGAAGTACCTCGTTTACTTCTGCGATCGCTTCACCAAGACTAGCTCCTTCGCTGAGATTTCCTGCGACAATAAAAGCTTGGCGCTGATTAATCCGTTGCACCTCACCAGGCGCTTGACCTTCTTGAATGTTTGCAACATCTGAAAGGCGGATTAGTTGATTGTTTTCTGTAAATAGCGGTAATTGCTCTAGCTGCGAAGGACGCTGAATCGCTTCTTTATTTAGCTGCACCCGCACATCAACTAAACGATTACCGCGTTGAATTTGCGTCGGAACTGAACCTTCAATTGCTGTTTGAACTGTTGCACCAATTTGTTGAGCGCTCAACCCTAAAGCCGAAACCCGTTCCCAGTCGGGGCGAATTTGGATTTCCGGTTGTCGGGGGTCGGCATCTGGTCGGAATGTCGCTAATTTTGCTCTTTCTTGCAATGCTTGCAGCACTTGTGCGCCTGCTTGCGTTAAGTTTTGTTCATTCTCACCTTGCAGAATCACGTCAACTTCTGACCCTTGCACCGGAGAATTACTCAAGATTAAACCCCGTACCTGACCAGGATTGAGGCGCAACAGAATTCCTGCTAAGTTGAGTTTGTTAAATTCCTGAGTTACTTTTTTGACGAAGGCTTCGACATCTGTGCCTGGTTTTAGATTGATGGTGCTACTGGCACGTAAAGGATTCTCTGTAGTATTGCTACCAAACAAAGAACCACCCACAGTTGTAAAAGCAGACTCGGTTTCTGGTTGTTTGAGCAAAATGTCATCGACAATTTGCATAACTTTTTCAGAAGTTGCTAAAGGTGTACCGGGAGGAAACTGCGCTCTTAAGTTAGCTTGACCGGTACTGATCCGGGGTAAAATTTCTTGGGGAATTTGACCAAACATAAAGAAACTGCTGCCGCCTAAAATTAGCAAAGCAGCAGTAACTACAAGAAGCCGATAGCGTAAAACTCTGGTTAAGAAGTTACCGTATCCCCGTGTAGCATCTTCAAATCGGTGATTAAACTGTCTAAGCAGCCAAAATTCGCTAATTCGACTAGACCAGCGGATTCCCAAGAGTCGAGAAGACAGCATCGGTACTACTGTGATGGCGACAACAAGGGATGCTGCAACTGCGAAGCTAATTGTCAGAATCAGTTCATTAAATAGCAGTGCAATAAAGCCGCCAATTAAGAGAAATGGCACTACAGAAACTAAGTTGGCACCTGTAGCAGCAATTAAAGCAGATTCTACTTCTTGGGAAGCTGCGATCGCACTGTCAATAAAGAATTTAGAATTTCTCCCCTTATTCTCTGCTCCTCGGTCACTGAGCGTAGCCGTTCGCGCAGCGTCTCGTAGAGAAGTGCTGCTCCCCTGCTCCCCTGCCTCCATCTCTCTCTGATTGGGAGTCATGCCTGTTTTTTCGGAAATGTTCTCCAAGATCACAACCGATGTATCAATTGCTTGACCGACTCCTAGTGTCAGACCTGCCAAACTAAAAACATTCAAGGTTAAACCAAATATTCTCATTAAAGCGATCGCTGCCAGAGTACACAGCGGAATCGTCAAACTGATAATAAATGTTTGCCTGAACGATCCCAAAAATAATAATACTGCTGCTGCTGCTAGCAATGCCCCAGAAATCCCTGAAAAGATGACATCATTTAAAGAGTTGCGGATGAAGACAGATTCATCTGTGGTCGGACTCAAAGTCATGTCTGCTGGAATTAAACCCGATTGTCGTAATTGTTCAATTCGCCGCTTTACAGCATCTACAACATTGATTGTGTTCGCTTCAGGCTGCTTTTGAATTGAAAATTTTACCGCAGGCTGACGGTTGAGGTAAACAAATACTCGTTGTTCTTCTGTATCGTCAATTACCTCTGCAAAGTCTCGCAAATAAACGCGGCGTGTAGGTGTAGTAGTGGGAGTGGTAGTAGTATTACTGCTATTAGTGGTATTAGCACTAGCAGGAGAAGAAGAGGAAACTTCCAAGGAAAGGTTTTCAATTTCCTTGGCATTTTGGAAACGTCCGACAGTCCGAGTTAATGGCTCGGAATTTTGCCCCAGAATCCGACCACCAGAAGTATCTTGGTTACGGGCTGTTAATTCATTTAAGACATCATTTAACCCGACACCCAAAGCTTGCAATCGGTTTAAGTCAACAAGTACCCGTACTTCTTCTTCTGCACCGCCGGATACGTCAACAGAAGCGACTCCTGGTACTACACTGAGTTCACGCGTTAACTCTTCATCAGCAAATACGCGTAAATCTTTCCCTTGTAACGAGGCAGATGTCAGCGCCAATTCATAAACCGGCAATTGAGAAGGATCGACTTTGAATAGGCGCGGCTCCTCTATCGTATCTGGTAGTTGTCCTCGACCTCGGTTAAAAGCAGCAGTAGCATCGTTTAGGGCTTGGTCAATATCGCCCCCTGGTTGGAAGTATAAATCGAGGCTGACTTGTCCTTCACGGGTGCGAGAAAAAACTTGCACTACATTCTCGGTTGCCCTTAAAGCTTCTTCTAAGGGTCTGGTGATTTCATCTACTGCTACTTCTGGTGAAATACCAGGGGCTTCTAGCCGAACCCCAATTCGGGGATAGGTAATTGACGGTAGGAGATCGACTTGGATCGTTGTGAGAAAAAATACCCCAATGACAATTACTGCCACGGTGAGCATGAGTGTGCCAATGTGTTGGCGGATAGCGATCGCACTAAGGCTAAATCCGCCATTGCCATTATTATTGTTTGCTTGTTGCATGATACTAAGTGATAAGTGCTGACTACTGAGTACTTTTTTCTTTGGGATGGTGGTTATTGCTCACCCTACTATTGCTTTTCTGAAAGAATTGAAAGACTCACAGTGTCACCTTCTTTTAACGGCTTACCACTCCGAACAACGTAGCGCTCTCCTGCTTGCAAACCGGATAAAATTTCCACTCTGCCATCAGCCCTTTTTCCTAAAGTAACTGCACGTGTCGCTACTTTCGTCTTGCCTTCTGTGTCTTTCACGACAAATAGCGTCCCCGATGGGTTTTCTTGCTCTTTTTCTGCTCCCTTTGCTGCCCCTGCTTGTTTTTGAATCGCTGTTTGCGGCACTACTACGCGCTGTTGAGTCTGGGTTTGAAAATTGACTCGCGCCAGCAGTCCACTGCCAATCTTCCCTTGAGTGTTAGGAATCACTACTTCTACAGGTATCAACCGAGCTGTGGCATCGGCAGCTGGGGAAATGCGCGTAACTCTGCCAATTAATGCTTCTTTGGGGAAGGCATCTAAGCGGACTTGTACAGACTGTCCAACCTGAATTTGTGCTAGTTCTAATTCGGAAACTTGGACGACGACTTTGACACGGTTAAAGTCGCCAATTTTCAAAACTTCGCTACCTGCTTGCAGTAGGTTGCCTGGTTCTGTCACCTTTTCTGTGACTATACCAGTGATGGGGGATGTCAGCCGAGCGTAAGACCTGCGCTCTTTGGTTTGGGCAACTAATGCTTGTTGGGCAAGTACTCTACCTTGGGCGGCAGCGACGGCTTGCTGTTCTGTCCGAACTTGTTCTTGGGCTGCCCGCAGAGCCTGGGCGGATGTTTTTGCCTGGGTACGTGCTTGCTGGGCAGTTTGTTCAGCGATCGCTCCAGCTTTGAATAGATTTTGTTGGCGTTCTGAGTCTGCCTGAGCTTGTACCACTTCTAGGCGCGCTCGTTCAACGTCTGCACGGGCATTGCTTACCTGATTGGTTGCCCTAGCTACTTCTGATTTGAGGGCTGCTAGCTCTGCTTCTGCTTGCTTTAATTCGGTCGAAAGTATAGCATCATCTAACCGCCCGACGTTTTGCCCAAGCTTTACTGCATCGCCCACATCAAGGTTCAAAGCCAACAACCGAGCTTCTACTTGCGATCGCACTGACACAATTCGGAAGGGTGTTGTATTACCTGTGTATTCTGGTTGTGTTTGCAGCGTATCAGTTCGAGCGATCGCCACATCTACAGCAGTTGCACTACCACCACGTTGTCCACTACCAGGACTCTGAGATTGGGCATCAGCCGGTTCTTCCTTGGGTAGCGCTCCACAATTCGCTGTCAGCAGTCCGATGCCCAGCAAACAGGGAATCAATAATATGGATGGAAAAGGGGAAGACACCTTTGTGTCAACGCTACTCTTTGTATCTGCAACAGCCACATCAGTTTTCATAACTGAATTTAACTGGGTATTAATTACCTGGTTAGCGGCTGCCAAAGGTGAGATTTTCGCCTGCTCGTGCGGCTTATTTCTGTCCAAAATCATTTATTTTTCTCGTATTTGGGGAGCTTTTTGGGTTAAACAGCCGTGCATTACCAAGTAATTTTGAGACATTATAAATAGTGAAAAGCGGCGAGAGTCAATTGGCTATCTTCTTGCAGAATTTTGTATCAAAAATTACTTTCTATTCAAAAAAAATTCTCACCACTTTAACTCATTACATTGAGTTAGCAGCTTTTTAGCTTCCAATGCAATTCTTAACCCAGTATAAATATTTTTAAATTTCTTGCAATCTGCCCTTAGTAGAAGACTTGCGTTTACTGAAGATACGGGACTTTCACACCCCTACTTCTAAAATGGGCAGTATTAAGTAGTTATACTTATGGCTGAAATAACCAAATTTAATATAGCAAAATACTTAGTAATTTTTACGGACGATCAAATATATTAAGAATAGTAAACATAAGTTGCTTTTTCTAACGCTGTAATATTTCGATCGAGCGTAGGCGTAGCCCGTCGTAGACATCGCATATACAGCCAAGAAAAGGGCGATATATATTACAGCCATCAATATTAGTCAGGAAAGTAACAAGTGACATCATTGTTAAAAATTGTCCAAACTGCTGATGAAGCCCAGATTTCGGAATTTTTCCAGGAATCGGTGGGTAAGTGGCGATCGCAACGGCGCTACTACACCCTACCCAAGGGAGAAACTAAGGAGATGGAGAGCATAGTTACGATCAATTTTCTCAAGCAGGGCTGTGATGAATTGCAAAACCTAGCTCAGATGCACGATTTGCCTGATACAGGTAGTTTGATCTGTGGCGCAGCAGTTACATGGGAAAGTATGGATGTGCTGAAGGACAGGAAAGAGTCGCAAGGCTCAACATTATTTGGAGCTTTAGGAAATATTTTGTATCGCGATCGCGGTTTTGCCATATCCAAACCAGTCACCGCTCAGTATTATTTCTCCAATCCTAAAACAATGTGTTTGCGAACTGAGTACAACGGTTCGGTCTTTGAAGAAGAGTTAAAGCTAATTGGCAGCAAATACCGCACCAGACAAACCATTATCTCCCGTGCCGGTGAGCAGTTGATGATTGGTCAATATTTAGAAAAGAGAGTGGATTAGTTGATCTCGTGGGTGCGGTTCACTAGAGCCTCACCCGTTTTGAGACTAGCCAGCATCTAGCTATTAACCGCTTATATAACTTTTTATAACAGTTTTTCAAACTTTTACCCAGAAATTTGCTTCCTATGTCATTATGGGAAGTGAAATGAGAATTAATTCGGCGACAGTGTTTGTTTTTAGTATTGACAGGCTTTTTCCTTTTGGTATTACAGACTTCTCTCCGAAATCTAAATCTCTACAAACTTATGATTTTGGAGACATTTGATGTCAATTTACGTTGGTAACCTCTCCTATGATGTTACACAAGATGCGCTAAGTGCTGTATTTGCAGAATATGGTGCTGTAAAGCGTGTTCAACTACCCACTGACCGTGAAACAGGTCGTTTACGCGGCTTTGCTTTCGTGGAAATGGGTTCAGAAGATGAAGAAACAAAAGCTATTGAAGCTCTTGATGGTGCTGAATGGCTTGGGCGTGACCTCAAGGTAAATAAAGCCAAGCCCAAAGAAGACAGAAGTGGTGGTTCCTTCGGTGGGAACCGTGGTGGTGGCGGCGGCTACAACCGTAGCAACAACCGCTACTAAGCTTAATTGAATTTAGAAAAGGCTCAGGCAGGAATGCTTGAGTCTTTTTTATGCAAAACTTTGACTCTAAATATCTTTGACTCTAAATATTTTGCGATCGCTTTGAACTTTGATTTTTATACGAGCGTACCCTTGAGCAAGTTATATCATGTCCGCTTGATTCCTTATTAAACCCGAAGAACCCCACCCCCGCCAAAGCGTAGCTTTGTCTCCCCTCCCCGCTCGCGGGGAGGGGATTAAGGGGTGGGGTGCAATGACTGTGGTTAGCATAACTAATTATGCGGACATGATATTAATTAAAAAATCCCGCTGATTGGTAGGGATTCCAGCGGGGTTAATACAGTTATCTTTTCAGAGAAACCAACGCTAAACTTGATTACAGAGCTACTAGAAACTTTTACGACTAATAGTAACTATTTATAAGTGTTTATGAACTAGTTTTTTAGCATGATGTCTGTGATGTTTAGTATGATGAACTTTAGCAGATTTTACGCTTGTATGACGGATAGTTTTAGCTTGAGTTTGAGATGCAAAAGCGGTTACAGGTGCAGCAAAAATTAGAGCCAAAAGTAAAGCTTTAGCGAACTTATTCACTTGAAAATCCTCATCAGGTAATCAACAATTTAACTATCCAATAGACGTATGTCATAAGTTTGTAA
The DNA here is from genome assembly GCF_002246015.1 of Nostoc sp. 'Peltigera membranacea cyanobiont' 210A. Lineage (GTDB taxonomy): Bacteria > Cyanobacteriota > Cyanobacteriia > Cyanobacteriales > Nostocaceae > Nostoc. The sequence continues at coordinate 461,179 of NZ_NOLJ01000003.1, read as the reverse complement.
TTGAGATGAATCTTTCATGTCTATTTTTACATTCGTCAAATATAGGATTTACTCGGTTAAGGCAAGAGACGCGATGAATTGCCGTCTCTACAATCTAGAATTTTCATCAAAAAAGCTTAATTGAATCGTATGGACTTACATGGAATACTTAGCTAAAAAATACTTGCTGGCATTTCAATCTTCAATGTAACAATTTGGACATCATCCAAATAACTGTAATTTGGCTATGATACTTGGGTTAATTTTGATTAGGAAATGGTGATAGACATCAATTCTTCTGATATTTCAAAGTTAGCTGTGACATTTTGCACGTCATCCAAGCCTTCTAAAGTATCAATTAACTTGAATAGCGATCGCGTCTGATCGGGATCGGTAACTTCTACACTATTACTAGGAATCCAGCGCAATTCGGCATCAGTTACCTTAAAGCCTTGATTTTTGAGTGTCTGGCTAAGGGTTTCTAAATTTCCAATATCAGTAAAAACCTCAGCCATCTCATTTTCAGTCATTTCATAAGACTGGGCACCACCTTCGAGGGATGCTTCTAAAAGCTGTTCTTCGTCAAGCACACCCTCCACTACACAAACGCCTTTTTGTTCAAACATCCAGCTAACGCAACCTGTTTCACCAAGATTGCCACCATTTTTACTAAAAGCTACACGCAAGTCAGCAGCAGTGCGATTGCGATTATCTGTGAGGGCTTCGATTAAAATTGCTACACCACCAGGGCCATAACCTTCGTAGCGAATCGCTTCAAAAGTAGCACTATCGCCGCCAAAAGTGCCTGCACCTTTAGCGATCGCTCGTTCAATATTATCATTGGGAATACTCGCAGCCTTTGCCTTGTCAACTGCTGTGCGAAGTTGAAAATTCAGCGCCGGATCTGGCACGCCGCTTCTAGCCGCAACGATAATTGCCCTGGATAACTGAGTAAAGGTTTTTCCCTTTTTTGCATCTACTACCGCTTTCTGGCGCTTAATATTTGCCCATTTACTATGTCCTGCCATAATTTGAATTATCAAAACTCTATTTAAGATTAGGATATACCTAGCTTTTGTCTGAATGCAAAGGTGCATTTGGTAAAACACCAACAGAATCACTCAAAGCAACCCAGCAGCACTGAGGTAATTTACAAGAATAAATATACCGATGCCGTTGGTTTCGACTTCGCTCAACCAACTGATAGATCGAGAGTTGAGCGTACCCCTGCGGGGAAGCAAGCTATGCGTAGCGTCTCCAAGAGTTGTCGAAACTCGCCAAGACAGGTATTTTCTTTGTCGGAAATCACCTGAGATTTGATTTTCAAGTCAGATGGGGAATGGTGTAGTTCAATTACTTCGCATCCCGTTTAGATCGCAAAAGGTTCAAGTTCCGTGTTATGCCACTCTTGTTCAAACCGTTCAGTAATCAACGGTCTGATGATAAACTTGGGCGGGCTACCATCCAGAACATCAATCCGCACACATGAATAAGGCAGTCGGTTCTGGAAATTGTAGTTATGACGGCCCACAAATAGCGTTGAATCTGCAACTTTCCGAGTGGGTTTACCTGCAACCTCAGCAAAAGTTTCCATCAATTCAGTCCCTTCTCGCCGTTGATAGCGGGGACGATGACCGCCCCCACCAGAGATAATACAGTTTATGTGCGAGTCTGCAAATCCGGTGTCAGTTGTGCAAAGATGCTCTAAACAGTGAGCGTGACCGTTTAAAATCAAATCGACTATGGGACGTTCTTTAATTAGAGAACCAAGAGTTTCTGCTACTTGTTCAAACACCCAGCGCAAACGGTGACGAACCGCCAAGGTTTGTGCTTGATTCCATTTGGTGGCCTCTGTGACGTAGGGAGGATGGTGGAAAAAGATTACACGTCCGCGCACTTCGGAGGTATTCCAAGATTCGATTAGTCTGCTTCGCAACCATTCAAGTTGTTCAAAGTCGATCGCAGGCATTTGATGAGATGCTAGTTGTTTTTCAATGTCGATTTTGATTTCGTCTATTTGGTCTAATTTGGCACTGAGGTCATCAAGTTGTTCTGCTTCGGTGGGTTTATCTGGGTTGAGGCGATCGCATATTCCCAAAATCTCCAATTCTTCTCGATCTATTTCCTGGCGACGCTTTTGTAATTCCCGACGGTAAATTTCCCCTTCTTTGGTTGCAGGTAAAGGTGATGGTGTATTAAAGGTATTAGAATCCAGTGCAAAAAAGTCAATCCCGCCGTAACGAAAGGTGTAATAGCGATTGGGTAAACGAGTAAACTGTCCAGGTTCGTAACGCAAACAACGCCCTTTGTCGGTCTTTGCAGTGTAGTGCCGATCTAAATGACGTTCTAACTCTTGTGGAGATATCGCCTGGGTATAGTCCATAAATGCTCGTGCATAAGCATTACCTTGATACGATCCATGCCAGCCAATCTCGATATCTTTGTAGCGAAACAGGCGACGTAGTGACGATGTTGTGCCAGTAAATAAACGGTACATCAACGGCACATCGTAGTAATCATGATTACCAAGTACTGGTAAGAACGGCAGATTAAACACCATGCGGTCATAAGGAATGCTTTTCGGGTTGTCACCACCGACAAGAAACTCGCGGTAAGGCTCAATAAAGTTTGTTGAGTAATATTCTTGGGAACCCACCACATAGATGACATCGCCAGTGTGCAACACAAAGCTGCAATCATCGCGGTGAGTCAGCATCAGTTCGGCAACTTTTCGTTGGGGGTGGTGTCGAGAATGGGATTTAGTGCCAGAATCGCCGATAACCATAAAGGAAAATTCTGGATTATCTTGCCTGCGATCGTCAATAACTAGACTGGTTTGGTCAATTCCCCGTTGCACAAAACTTGGATGCATCCACCGCACCCGTTCCTTCATTTTTTGAATTTTCACAGGAATCGGTGGATCGGAAATCAATTTCATGGCTGATAACTCTTGAATGCCTAACGCACACACCGATTGTAACGAAACATTTAATTTTCATTAGTCATTAGTCATTTGTCATTAGTCATTTGTCATTTGCTAATAGACTTCTTGCACGAATGCAAAACTAGCCCACCCTGCGGGAAGCAAGCTACATCCCCCAACCCCTTCTCCCAATATTGGGAGAAGGGGAGACAATTTCAAAGTCCCTCTCCCAAGCTTGGGTGAGGGCAAGGATTCATGCAAGAAGTCTAATGTCTCATGCCCAATACCAAATCCTTACGGCAAATTTTCTCGCAGTAATGCTCGAAAGCCTGCTTGTTGAAAATGCTCATCAGCAGTCAGTGCTTCAGTAATTCCGCTATATTGCATGACAATAAAAGATATGCAATCGACAAATCCCCATTCTTTCTCTGTTCGTTCGCGATATAGCTCGAAAGCACGTTCGTAAAGTTCCTGGGAAAGGGGGACAATTTCTACTTTCGAGTCTGCTACTAGAGAATTTAATAATATGATTGCCGCCTGACGATAAGGTTGTTGGGATAAGGCATTGCCAATTTCCAACATCACCGCCTGTGTTGTCACCAAACGAGTTTCTGCTGCTTGTAACATTTTAGCCAGATGTAAGGCTCGGTCATGCAAGCGATCGCTCGGTGCAGATAAGGCAATGGCAAATGATGTATCAAGAAAGACTTCAGAATGCATGAAAAGTTTATTTACTGTACAAATATTTATCTATATTGGCAGACCAGTCAGGCGGCCCTTCGAGGTTGAGCGATCGCGCCGTTTGCAAAAATGATACCGTTTCATGCTCACTTGGCGGTAAAATTTCAACACTGATTCGCACGCGGGTATTGATTGGCAGTGCGATCGGTTCAGATGGATAGAACACTTTGCCATTAAACACAGCTGTGATTTTTTCTACCATTTTCCTTAGAAAGTTCTTCTAGTCTATCCTAAGCTGCTTGGAATGATACGGGTAGGGTAGACGACGCTATAAGTAGTGAAGATACGTATACTTGTTTTACAAATTATCTCGATTTTTCAAAAATTGTCTAAAGCACCAACTGAATTACACCCCACTGTCCATTTGTCAACCAAGAAGAGTCAGATTTTGCTACTTTCTCAATAACTTCTGGTTTCAAACCAACTGCTACTTCTGACTTGAGGGTGCGTAGAGCTACCATTGGCACGGGTAGGTAGCAGACTATATCTGCAATGTTGGTGGTAAAATCCCAGTGGCGATCGCCTAATAATCGGCGATAATTAGCATCTCCTTTGACTATAACCAAACTCGCATTGGCTAACTCATTTTTGAGGTAGTTGGGTATTTCCCAAAAGGCTAAAGGCGATGTCCAAAAGTAATCTTCAGATAGTACTAAATGCCCTGATGCAATATTGTCTTGGAGTCTTTGGGTAAAGGATGTAAGTTGTTGATTTCCAGTAGCGGCTAAAAAACTTGTTGTGTAATGTACATCCTTTATCATGGCATCAGATACAAAAGTCGGATGTGGCTTTAAATGTAGGTAAACCCGATCGGCCAGTCCGCTACTTAATAAAAAATCTACTAAACATAAATCACAAACAAGTTCAAAACCAGCATTGTCTACAACAAAATCAATCCGTCCCCCTTGAGAGTTAGTTAACAATTCCGTGACTTGGGAGGCATCATTTACTAGGATGTGAGCTAGTTGGGTTTGAATATCAAAACGACTGCGATCGCTCTCGGATGCTGACCATAAACTCAAGTCAACTCGATTTCCCCACAAAGCAAAATATAACAGTGCGATTAAAGCTCTTTGATTTGATTCTCCCTTCAGTCGTGAATTATTTAACCAATTGTTAGCCCGATCGCACAGTAGAATAATCGAATCTAGAGATGCTTCCAAACTTTGAGACTTTTGTAACTCAAATGGATCGACACCTTGCGATACACCAGGGCGAAAATAATTGGTAATTTCTAGAATCAACCGAAAAAAATAAGTTTCGGCAAAAAACCAAGGAACATCTAGCCAACGCTGACCTTTGTATAATTCTAAATATGTATTCCAGGCTGAAAAATCTACAGCAGTCTTATTTAAAAGAGGTTGCACATATCCTGCTGGCAATTCTGTAGCCAGATTTTCTAAGCTGGTATTAATTTCAGACGAGAAATTATTTTCAGCGATAACTTTGCGAGCGATCGCAGGCATTCGTTGAGTAACTGTATACTCAGTAAAAGAACCAACTTCTGACCCCAAAAGAGACGGTGGTATGGGTAATTTGGGGATGTGGGATATATTTACCACAAACTTTGATTCTCCTCATATTTTCAGTTATTCTAACGCTGTGTGCGACTTTCTTTCAAACCTAATCAACTCAAAAGCCGGATAACTCGACCAATGGCTGCAAACAAAATCGCTGGAGTGGTTCCAATACGGTTTGATTAAGGTTTTGTGATGAAAATTCTAGATCGCAGAGACGCGATAAATCGCCGTCAAGATGAAAGACTGATTATTGTAGAGACGGCGATTTATCGCGTCTGATTATTGTAGAGACGGCGATTTATCGCGTCTAAAGTTATAGAAAGATGTGGAGATTGATTCCAGCACTCCTAAATTGTCTATTGTGAATCATTAATGTCGCCAAATGATCTCATCTGTAACTCGACTGCGTTGACGTAACCTCGATCATTCAAAACTTCCGCTGGTAACTTATTAGCCCTGATAGCAGCCTGAACCACATCTTTCGCAGTCAAGTATCCGGTTTGGTATTTGAATAACAAATTGCCCCCACTGGGAATACCCTGCTCTTTTAAATAACCTTGATAAGCTAGAAAGGCAATATTAAAGGGTTGCAGATATTTAGTATCTGTAGGATTTTTACGTAAAGTATTAGAGTTGACATCTGTATTTATTTGTCCACCACCATTGTTATTATTAACTGTTTGAGCGCCAGCAATTCCAGGCATAAAAGCCATAGAAGCAATGATAAGTGCAGAATTGAGCAAAGTTGTAAATTTCATCATTTTATCCTTGGGAGAGATTAATTAGTGTTTTTAATTAATAGAGTCTTCTTTTTTAGCAATTTCAAGCTCTTATGATTAGGTCATTATTGATTAGGTCATTATGTTTGTTCATTTATTACTCGCAAATTTGAGTTAGACAATTACCTAACAGCTTGAAAACTAAGCTTTTAAGAAAAATAGTACAGGGTAAGAATGGAGTATTTTGGAAACAAAACTGTAATTAATAAAATCATCTAAGCTACATCTCAAAAGCATAGAAGTAACTTAGTTCATTCAAAATTACCAAAACCCATCATGTAATAGGCAATAAAAGCAGTATCAAAGGGTTTGAGATAATTGGTATCCGTGGAATAGCTAGGAGAAGTTTCAGAGATGACGGCTGTGTTTATTGATGGACTATTGTGATTCTTGGCTTGATGAAAGCAAGTGATTTTAGGCATAGAGTTAATCCAAGCAATAATATGTGCAGAATTTAGCGAATTTGTGAATTTCATCGAGTTATCCTTAATTAGAACAAAATGCAATTGCAATCAGTATTCTCTAGTAATAGATTCCACCGATTTACTAATCTCAACCTTTTGCGATCAGTTCATCTGATGGATTGATTTGTTAATTACCCAAACGGGTTAGTCAAATTCACCCAAACTGGAGAAATTGAACATCGAGACAAGGTTTAGTCAGAGTTTCAAAGATGCAAATATATGCTAAATAAAATCCTTAGCTGACAAGCATTTCTAGAAGGTGCTTTAGCATAGCTCACCGCAGGCATCGCTTACATATTTAGATATTTTTTGCTCAAGGCGAACAATCGAAATATAACTTTGTTTTGGCTAATAAACTTTCCATACCAATATGTTAGAAAATCTTTATGATGGAAGCAAATGCTTTTAATGTTCAAATTGATAAATAAAAGTGATTGTAATTAATATCTAGAGGGAAATCCTGTAACTCATTGCCTCTTCATGACTTCTGAACTATTTTGGCAGCGTCACGGGTTCCATAAATTCACTACAAATAAGCTGATAGTGTAAAAATGTTATATGTATAGTTTATTTACAAAGTCATTTATGCCGAAAGCAATTTGGAATGGAGTTGTTTTAGCCGAGAGTGATAATACTGTAGTTGTGGAGGGCAACCATTATTTCCCTGTGGACACCATTAACAAGCAGTACTTTACTGAAAGTAACACCCACACTACTTGTCCTTGGAAAGGTGTTGCCAGTTACTACAGTATCGACGTTGAGGGACAAACCAATAAAGATGCTGCTTGGTATTATCCCAGCGCCAAGGAGAAGGCTAAGAATATTGAAGGTTATGTGGCTTTCTGGAAGGGTGTAAAAGTCGAGGCTTAATAAAGGTTCCTGGAATTATTTTAGTTTCAGGTAATTGATATTATGTCCGACTAATTGCCCATAAAATAATTAGCCCGTCTGTGCGGGCTAATTATTTAAACTATTCCTTTTACAAATTTATTTTAATAACTAATTATACCTTCGCCTTGCGAAATACTACTTGCTTTCTCTTCACTAGCCAAGCCAGACTACCAGCAAGTATAGTACCAGCGATCGCACTTGGTTCGGGTACTGGTTTCGATATAATAGCACCAGGGTTCAATATCAAAGTACCAGAGTTGATAGTTATGTTGCCTGCTGATCCTGAATTAATATTACCAGCAGCGATCGCCCTTGGTTCGGGTACTCTTCTCAAAATCAGGTTAGGAATTGTAATACTTATGTTGCCTGCTGCTCCTGAATTATTGCTACCAGCGTTAATTTGCCCAGAATTGCCGCTGGTGCTAATGGGAATCGTTACCTGACTACCAGTCACAACAACGCTATCGTCGGCTGTAATAGTTAAACTACCTGCTGCTTCTGAATTATTGCTACCACCCTTAATATAGAGGCTACCAGTAGAGATAGTTAAGTTGCCGCTAGAGGCAGTTAAATTGCCGCCGATGGTGATGCTATCGAGAGCCGTTACATTACTATCATCGATTCCCGTTAGTCCACCATTGATGGCCAAACGCTCGCTGTTGATAGTGCTATTGATAAGTGTTAGGTTACTATCTATATTCACATTGTCGCCGCTGATGGTGCTATTGGTAAACGTTAGATTACTAGAATTGTAAGCGTTGATATTACCAGCGATCGCAAGCCCAGAAAGGGTAACATTCGCAGCGTTAATGTCTAACACGGGGAAGTGATTATTGCTACTGATGGTAAGTAAGTTAGCACTTGGGCCATTAATAGTGAGATTTTTAGCGATGGCAAGTACCCCACTTGTCAGGGTAATTGTACTAGGATCACTTCCCAGTAAGAACTCTACCACGTCATTGCTAGCTGCAATGTTGATCGTATCTCGCAATGAGCCAACGCCACTGTCAGCAAGATTGTTAACCGTCAAAGTAGCAGCTTGTGCTGATTCCACTTGCATTATCACCCAACCCAGAGCAATGGCTGTAGAAATAGCTTGAGCAACAGCCTTTTTTCTATTGTTTTTTGTCACCTAAAACTCCTCGAATTAATTTTTCAAAATTAAAAAAATCTGGGATATTAGTCTTACATCTTTTACCTGAATATTAATCATCTTTATGAATTAATTTTTGTTGGTTTTAACCATGCAAAAACCTGCGTAACTGTTAAATTAAGTTGTAAAAAATCAGGTACAGGCAATACTTCATCTCCAGTCATCTCTATAGGTTGCTGTCCTGGCAAAAATACTAATACTAAGCGTTCATCTGGATCGATCAACCATCCCAATCGAGTACCGTGTTTTAGACAGTGAAGAATATTTATAATTACCTTGGTTGTATTCTGTTCTGGTGAAAGAATTTCAATTGTCCAATCAGGATAAATACCAAAGGTATTTTCAATTTCCCCGTTGGCATCAAAAGGAATCCGTTCCCAAGCAAATACACTCACGTCTGGTACAATCGAACGTCCACCAAAGGTACAGCGTAATTCTGGAAAAGCCAAAGCAATTTCTTGTTCTTCAGCAATTTGGCTAATTGCGTTACAAAGTTTTAGTTGTAGCCGGGAATGTTTGCCTTGTGGCATTGGTTTCTGGTAGATACGACCATCGATAAATTCACTAGCCGGTTCTGTTTCTGGCAGTTTGAGGAATTCTCCTAATGAAATTGATTTGTGCAGCGTGGTTGTCATAGCTGTGCAAATGCCATATTTGATTGGAATCTTAGCATTTTCTGTCTTTAGATTTTAGGTTGAATATGATTACTAATATTTCAGTACTTTTTCGCTAAAATACGCAGATTATGTTTAAATTTAGCAGTGGCTTCGACTTGAATCAAAGGTGGTTCACTCTGCATCAATACCTTCCCACAGTTGAGATATAGGTATAGTATTTCCGGTCATCGCATCGTACCAACCTTGACAAAAACTTTCACAGGCAGACTCAACAAGTTCATCATCCTCTTCATTCTCTTCCGTGATTAAGACAATGACTCGGACGCGGCTGTGTTTTGCTATAGTCAACGGCTTGTCTAAAGAAATTTGACCCCATTCGTTCACGGTTCCTTTGACTGCAATTGCTTTCATTGTCGTGAATCTGAGTTGTGCTGTTAATAGTATAGGACTTGTATATATAAGTTTTGCTTAAGCTGTGGTAACGATCGCATAAGCGTTTGCCACAAATAGATAAGGTCTGGTAACGAAACAACTTAATTGATAAGTTTTATTTAAGCTTTGTTAACGATCGCATAAGCGTTGTCACAAATAGATAAGCGTTCTTAACGAAACAACTTAATTGATAAGTTTTGTTTAAGCGTTGTGAACGAAGACATAAGTTTTGTCACAAAAACACAAGCATTCTGGACGAAACAACTTGTGTTCTGGACGAACGCATAAGTTTTCTGTAACAACGGACAAGCATTCTGGACGAAACAACTTGTGTTGTGAACGAACGGACAAGCATTCTGTAACAACGGATAAGCATTCTGGACGAAACAACTTGTGTTGTGAACGAACGGACAAGCATTCTGTAACAACGGATAAGCATTCTGAATCAAACAACTTGTGTTGTGAACGATCGCACAAGTTGTGGTGACGACAACAACTTTATTCCTAACAACGGCTTCTGTCTTAGTAACAAGTGGACAAGCTGTTGTTATCACGGCAACTTTATTTGTAACGTCGCTGCCGCAAAAGTACTTAAATTCTTGTAAAGAGGATTTTCTTTAAGCTCCGCATCGCACGAGCAACAAAATTATGCTGATGCCAAGCTTGATAAAAGGCTGGATAAGTCATAGTTTGGGTGCAGTGCCAAATTACCTGATAGCAATCTTTCCATTGCTCAAAGTGATTTTCATAAATTTCATCTGATAAGTACTTCTTTAAAGCGCTGACTACTGCCGTCATCTTCTCATATTCTGTTAAAGTTTCCCCTAAGCTAGATGCCGCTAGCTTACGGATATCTTCATCTTGAGAAGTAAGAAGTAATATCTCTAATACAGTAATAGCTATGGGAAGATTATGTTTGGTTATATTCTCTAAGCTAGATGCTGCTAGACTACGGATATCTTCATCTTGAGAAGTAAGAATTAACTGCTCTAATGCAGTAATAGCTTTAGGATTATAGTTCGCTATTTTCTCTAAGCTAGATGCCGCATTTAAGGGAATATATTCATCTGCAAAAGCAATGATTAATTGTATTAATGCGGCAATTGGTGTAAAATTACTTTTATCTATTTCTCCTAAACTAGATGCTGCTAAAAAGCGGGTATATTCATCTTGAGAAGTACAAATTAACTCCTCTAGCAGAGTAATAGCGTTGTGATTTTCTTTGGTTATTTTACCTAAAATAGATGTTGCTAAAAAACGGGTATATTCATTTTCAGAAGTATCTATTAAATTCTCTAATGTAGAAATTGCTATAGTATTATCTTGGGCTATTTTAACTAAGCTAGATGCTGCTAATCCAGGAATATATTCATCCTTAGAAGTACTTATTAATCCCAGTAATATAGTGATGGCTGTAGTATTATCTTTGGCTATTGCTCCTAAACTAAATATGGCTTGCTCACAAATTACTTCATCTTGAGAATTATTGATTAAATCCACTAATACAGCGATAGCTGTAGAATTATCTTTGTCGATTTCTCCTAAGCTATAAGCCGCTTGCTCACGAATTGCTTCATCTTGAGAATTATTGATTAATTCCTCTAATGCCGCGATCGCTTTTTTGCAATCCGTCTCTACAAGTACAGCCTTAGCCTTTTCTTCTATCTGTTTATCAAATGTGTGCCACTCCTGTTCTTTGGTATTGAAATAACCAAACCCATACTTAATAATTTGCGCTACTATTTCATCAGTTTTAGAATAGCACCTAAACTCGGCAATTCCTGCGGCTGCTAAAAAATAAGCGCGATATTCATAAAATCCTTTATGCACATTTACTCTATTCCACTTACCACATCCATCTTTAAAGTTTACTAAAGCATCGATAAACTGTTGCTTTTGCTGTTTGAGGTTTTCTTCTGGTCGCCCTAACCAAAGTAATATTGTTTGCTTCCATTGCGGTTCAAAGATGCGATAAGTTCCTTGACTGGGATTTTTAGGAACGTGGTTGAGAAAGAAATGCCAGTCATCAATTGCTTTAGCAGCAAAGTACTCTTGAAATGAGGCATGAAAGAAAGCGTAAACAGGTTTTCTATTTGTATCTATCCCTACACAGTTCAGCCAGCCGCGATTTAGTGCCAATTTCAACAGCGAATTTTCATCATCAGCATTCCCTAAAAACTGGCTAACAAAATCCTCCCGCAAGCGAAAACGGGTTGCTTCTTTATCTATTGCTTCTTTAGCTAATTCCCCCAATTTGACATTGAGTTGCTGACGCTGATTATAGTTTGTAGAAATTTCCTCTTTTTTCCACTTGTAGAAATCATCAACAAATTGCTGATAGAGTCCCGCTTGAGTATCCGGTAATTTGCCATCTCCTGATTGCCAATTCAAGCACAGCAGCGTCAACCGCAGAGGATTTTTCACTAAATCTTGAATCCGTTCCTTACCTGACTCTTTCAGGGCAGTACATAACTGCTTTCCTGTTTTGGGAATGGCAGTGAACCATTTGTGAATAAATCTCTCTACTTGTTCTGGATAAGAAAAATCTAAACTGCGATAAGTATCAAAATCATCAAGTGCATTAATACTGCCATCCCACAGATTAACCCGACAGGTCAGCACAATTCGCACTTGAGAAATTAACCTTTCTTCACGGAATTGTCGGGCAATTTCTGCGAGAGAATTACCTGAAGATGCGGACATTTCATCTAACCCATCTAGCAGCAGCCATACCTTATTTTGATTAAACAGAGCAACAAAATCATCCTTCAGTTGCCTAGTGACTTCAGCTTTACCTGTTTTCTCAGCCACCTGAGTTAACCAATTCTCGAACAGATAAGATTTTAGTTCCTTCTCCCGTAAATCTGCTAATGATACCCAAATGACAATCGACTGATCAATCTCACGAGATACCCAATCAGCAATCTGCTGTAATAGTGTTGTTTTTCCTGCTCCTGGTTCGCCAATGATGGCAATCCGCTTACCTTGACTTTTAGGCGTGTTCTTCTGTTTGAGAACTTCTTCAAGAAAAGCATCATGCTCAAATATTTTGGTGATTTCTGTTTCCTTGTACAGTTCTGAACCCTGTTCTGGAGAAGCATCACCCTGACGCTTGGATTGTTTTTTGCGCTCAACTAATCCTAGTGGTACGTAAACATCATCAACTTGCAGAGCGACCTCTTGATTTAACGTCAGAGGATTTGTAGTCAGCTTTCGCCGTCCTGCCAGCATTTCACGGCAGATTTCACGCCATTCATCGGGAGTTAACTTTGTCCCATCCTCCCGTGGAGACGACTGTAGTCAGCTAAACGTGACTGGAGCATTAAATTGATTGCCTTGGAAGAGATTCTTAATCTCATTTGCTAACTTTGCATTGTTGACAACTGAGGGGTGCGAGTTGATTTGTTCTACTAATTTTTTAATTTCCTTAGCAGTCTCAGACTGGTCGTTGTTGACTGCTGTTTCTACTTCTACAACAGCTTGAGCAATTTCTGGGTCTGCGTCTGCTGCTGCTTTGAGTTCCAGCACTGCTTGACCATAATCTAAACGCTGCGGTTCACTTCCCTCTACAGCATTGGTGAGTAATGGCGATTTATTCTTCTGGTGGAGTAATCCGATTAACTTACCACCTAGCGTCCATGTAGCATCACCAAGGTTTTCGCCGATTTTCTCTTGTGCTTTAGTCCAAAGCGTAGTTGCGATCGCAGTAGCAACAGCCGTCAATGTTACAGTTACCATAAATTCACCACAAATAAGTTAATTAGACTCTGCCTTTTCTGCGACAGGATGAATTATTTCCTCCAGGGTTTGCAATAACTCTTGCTCATTATAAGGTTTAGAAAAATAAGCCCGCGCTCCCAATTGCATAGCTAGTTGCCGATGCTTATTGCTACTACGAGAAGTCAGCATCGCAACTGGAATATTTTTTGTATCAACGTCTGAATTTACCTTACCTAAAAACCCATAACCATCAAGGCGAGGCATTTCAATATCACAAATTACTGCCTCAACCTTCAATCCACTATGGAGTTTTTCTAAGGCATCTTGACCATCTTTAGCTTGCTCTACTTGATACCCTCCTTTTTCAAGGGTCAGGGCTAAAAAGCGGCGTACATTAATCGAATCATCGACGATTAAAATTGTACCTTTTTGCTTAATAGATGCTGCTGATATTTTCTCTTCATCAAATATCAGGAACGGTGTTTTTAACCTTGCTGATGGTAATTGAGTTCCTCTCGGTGTCTTTTTATTTGTAGCAATCCAATACAGCAACTCATTAACATTAACTAGTGGCACAACTCGACCATCACCGAGAATTGTGCAGTTGCTGAAGCCTTCAGGTAAAGGTATATTTCCCTCGACTTGGCGAATCGCAACTTCTTGTTCGCCCCAGCAACGATCTATTTGGATTGCGACTGGCTGATTATTGCCTTTGACTACTAACACGCTGTTAGTACTAATGGCTGCCGGAATTTCTAACTCTGCGCTATCGTAGCGTAGGCAATTAAACTCTAAATAACGAGTTAAGCGAATCAGTGGCAGCATGGTTCCTTGCCAATTTAAAACTTCGCTACCAGCCATTTCAAAAACTCGATCGTCTTGGAGTAAAGATATTTCTGAAATGACATCTGTGGGAAATGCTAATAGAATTTTATTGATTTCTACCAGCAGAACTCGCGCAACGGAAAGTGTAAAGGGTAATGATAAAGTGAAGGTAGTACCAACTCCTGGTTCTGTATCAACTTTCACATCTCCTCGAATTAGTTTGAGGTTGTTGCGAACCACATCCATACCAACACCACGGCCAGATAATGCTGTAACTTGTTCGGAGGTAGTAAAACCTGGCTCAAAAATTAGTGATAACAGTTCTTCATCGCTAGCATTAGCAAGTAGAGAAGCATCTAATCCCATAGCTAAGGCGCGGGTGCGAATTTTCTCCAGAGAAATGCCCCAACCATCATCACGGATAGTAATGAGAGTGCGATTACTGCGGTGAGTAGCTGTAATTTCAATTAATCCTTGTTCTGGTTTACCCAAAAGGCGACGCGTGGCAGAGTCTTCGATACCATGATCGAAAGCGTTCCTTAATAGGTGCATTAAAGGTTCATTTAAAGCTTCTAAAATGCTGCGTTCAATTAAAGTGTTGCCACCTTCAATTTTTAACTGAACATTTTTGCCATACTCGACATTCAAATCGCGTAAAGCTCTGGGAAAACGTTCGATTAAATCGGACAGCGGCCGCATTCGGATGTGATTTAACTTTGTCTGTAACTGTTTTGATGTTTTGTTTAGTTTACGAGCAATATGGTCTGTATCATCTACACTGAGTTGCACATCTGTCGTAACTTCCTGTACCTGAACAATGGTTTCCATAACTTCCTGCGATCGCAGGTTTAATTCGTTATAGCGATCCATTTCTAAGGCATCAAATTGTGTGTTTGTACCTTCTACTTGATGACCATTTTCAGCTTGCAGATGCGCCCCATTCGACATGGTAGCTTGAGTGGAAATTTTGTCAGAAACTATACGTAATTCCTGGTTTTCGCGGTCGAGAATTTGGACTCTATGGTTGAGGTTGCGAACTAGTTTGCGTAATCTTTCTAATTGCGAGTTTAAGCCATTTCGCTGAACAATCAGTTCGCCAAATAAGTCATTAATTTGCTCTAGCTGCTTGCTAGGGACTCGGACGCTATTTTCATGAATTTCTCGTTCTTTACCAACGGCAACTGGCTCTCCTTTGCCTTCGCTAAATTTGGCATCGGGAGGATTCTCTTCTTTAGCAAATATTGTATTGTGTTCAGTTACATTGACAGCATTTACATCGTCGGCAAATTCTGCATCTACAAATGTAAAATTGGCTGCGATTGCTTCATCTTTAACCCAAGTTTCTGGAGTTATCTCTGCTTGCCAAACAGCTGTTGACACTACTTCTGTGTCAAGGACATCTGTGGGGAGAAGCTGTGGTATTACTTCTGCTGCTAATAGTGGCTGGGATTGTGTAGAACTACCCAAGTCAATTTCTGTAGGCAAGCTATCTAGCTGATTCGTCAGCACCAAAGCTTGCGATCGCCGCCATGCTTGCAATGCTAACTGGGCAATTTCGGGAATGCGTTCGCTACTAACAGTTTCCAAGTGCTGCGTTACCGACTCACAAAGCTTGCTAAAAGCTGGCAACTGGAGCATTTCTCCCAAACCACCTAATTCAGCTGCCAGAATCGTAATTTCTTCATGCAATCCGGCTTGTTGGCTATCTGCCAATATAGATTCTAGACGCTGCAAACACTCTTCTACTTCTGTGGCAAATAGCAAAGGAACAACGTCTTGCCCATCCTCTGGGGATAGCATAGTTGAGGCATCTTCTGGGGTGGGGTCGCCCAAGCGATCGTGCAACTCATCGAAGATGGGATAACAAAAAGTTGCTAACCACTGATCTTCGACAACATTCCCTTCTGCAAGCAATTCGACAATTTGACGCAGCCAGTCAACTCCAGATAGCAATAAACTTTGCAACTGAGTATCAATTTCTAAAGAATTTTTTTTAGTTTTTAAAACTTTAAAGGAATCTTCCAGACGGTGAGATAAATCACTGAGCGATTTAAATCCCATCATCCCCGCGCCACCTTTAATAGAATGAGTGGCCCGGAGTGCAGCATTGATTTTATCTAAATCGATGCGGTTACTAGTATCGATTTCCAGCAATACCCCTTCTAAGGTATTTAAGTAATCCGTTGCTTCTTCCAGAAACTGCATCTGGATTTCTAATTCTTTGTCTTGTAGCATGGTTTTTGTCCTTAGTCATTGGTCAATCAATTTTGGATTTTAGATTGCGGATTTTAGATTTTTATTTCAATCCAAAATCTAAAATCTAAAATTTGCATGGTCATTCGTCATTCATCACTAGCAAAGGACAAAGGACAAATGACAAATGACAAACTTAACTAACTTTGAAAGCCTCGACAGTTTCTTGCAACTGCTGGGAAATATCCACAGTTTGTTGCAGAGATTCAGAAACTTGGCGAGAAGAATCGCTAGTACGTTGTGATATAGCAGCGATATCTTTCATCAATTGGCTAACACTTTGTGATGTTTCAACCTGAGATGCAGTTGCAGTGGAAATCGACTGCACTAAGAAGTCAATTTGAGAAGATACATCCAAAATTTCACTCAGACTTTGTTTAGCTTCCTCCACAATTCGAGTACCTTCTACCACTTGGGTAGTGCCTATTTCCATTGCTTGCACTACTTCACTGGTTTCTCGTTGGATATTCTCAACAATTTGTTCAATTTCTTGGGTTGCTGCGGCACTCCTGACTGCTAGTTCGCCGACTTCTTCAGCCACTACGGCAAAACCTTGACCTTCTTCACCCGCACGCGCTGCTTCGATGCCGGCGTTAATGGCAAGCAGGTTAGTTTGAATCGCAATTTGGTTAATCAAGGAAACCACGCGAGAAATTTGTTGCGAAGACTCTCCCAAACGTTTCACTTTCTTAGCAGTTTCACCCACGGTTTCCCGTAAAGAGAGGATGTTTTGTACTGTTAAATCCATCGCGTGTCCACTCTTAGTAGCAGTGTGAGCAGCATGGTTAGCAATGAAGGCAGCTTTTTCGGCACTTTCGGCTACAGCTTTCATGGATTGGGTCATTTGGTCAACAGCATCAAGGGTGCGGTTGATTTCGGCAGCTTGGGTAAGTGCTTCTTCTGCTAGGTGGCGGATGGCTCCTTCGTTAGAGCCAATGGCACTATTTACATGGATGGCAGCTTGTTTAACTTGGGTAACAATATCCCGGAGGCTTTCCACAATGGAGTTGAAGAAGTCGGCAACAGTACCGATTTCCCCAGCCGTTACATCTGCACGCACTGTCAAGTCACCTCTAGCTGCACCTTCTACGTCATTGAGTAGTTGTAAAAGTTGTTGTTGCAGTGTTTCGTCTGACCCACTTACAGTTACATTTCTGACTTTTTCTATCTCTTCTAATAACTTGGCTTGTTCTAAGGCATAGCCGACTTGAGTTGCTATCTGTTGAAACAAGTCAATTTCCGGCTGTTGCCAAACACGAGGAGTTTCGCAATGATGAGCAATTAATAAGCCTAAAAGTTTTTCTTGGGCAAGAATCGGTACAATTAAATGACCTTTGACAGCAAATTTTTCCAACAGTTGGATGTAACCGTCGGCATTTTTCAAGCTTTGGTCTTGATGAATATTTGCAACCGCTTGCACCTCTCCATCACGATCAGTTTCTAGATAATGTTCCCGAAAATAGGGGTCATCAATTTGCACTCCTAGCATTTCCGGCCAATTACCAGTTACCGATTCCGCAACGACAACGCCAGCCGAAGTACCTGGATTCAGACTATAAATGATTACCCGGTCTGTTTTGAGGATTCGCTGAACTTCTTTAACTGCGGCGTGATAGATATCTTCAGTTTTGAGAATTTTCCGAATCCGTAGGGTAATATCTGCTAGTAATTTTGCCCCTTCAACGTCTACTTCCTGTTGCTGTTCTTTAACTAAGACCTGCAATTGTTCAGCCATCAGGTTGATATTTGCACTCAATACCCCTAATTCGTCTTCTCTTTCAATTTCCAGACGGGTATTAAATTTACCTTGACTTAACTTTGCTAATGCCGCAGTTGCATTGAGAATTGGCAGTGTAGTCAGTTTAGCTAACCAAGATGCGATCGCACCCACAATCAATGCTGTCACTGCTGTACCGATGGCTATAATCCACAACAATTGTCTTTGCGGCTCAAATACAGTTGCCGTGTCTGTAGCTAAAAGTACCTGCCAGTTTAAATCAGGTAAACCATCTATCGTACTAGCTGGTACATAGCTAACTAGTTCTTGTTTTTTGTCAGTTTTGGGAACTTCTATAAAACTATCTACCTTTCTAGCTGCTAGCAGTTTAGGTAAATTAGAATACTCTCCCTTGGCCTCTTTCCCCAGTAATTCCTTTTGAGGACTCAAGAAAACCGTTCCTGAAGCATCAAGCAAATAGTATTGTTGTCCGTTGGCTACGTAATTTTTGATTACTTCTTCTAAAGATTTTACGGGCATACGTGCTTGTACCACGCCAATGGTTTGACCCGTTCTTGTCTCTTTCACAGGTGCAGCTAGATAAATACTCACGACACCAGTATTTTTTGCTGCTTCCGGTTTGCTGATGACAGGAGTCTCTTTTTGTAAAGCGTCTTGAAAATAGGTACGGTCTTTTTGATTTTCCAGGGGTTCGCCTGTAGACTGCACAATCAAGTTACCTTGGCGATCGAAAACAGCAATGCTGTCATAAGCTTTGTAGGCTTCAACAACCCGATCTAAAACTGCTTGCTTTTCCTGAGTACTAATACTAGCTTGAGAATTTGTCAAAAATAGCAAGTTTGATATTACCTGAATATCTCCGTAGCGTCCCAGCATAAAGCGGTTAACTTTATCACTTAAGCCAGTGGCTTCGGCTTGTTGAGATTGGGTAATTTGCTTAGTAATAGATTTGTTGGCAAAACCAAAAGCGATCGCACCGATGCCCAAAACTGGTATTGTACCGATTGCGATCGCTAAAATAGTCGCTTTCTTAACTAATCCCAGCCTTGTAAAATAGGCAATCCCCTGATTCCAAGAAGAACTATTAGCACTTTCAGTAGTCAGCTTAGTTGGTAGCTTTACTACAGTTCCCATAGCTTTTTGAGATGAAATCAGTGATGCTCGATTTTGAGCGCTATTACCTTGATTTGTGTTGGTTTTATTAAACATAAAAGTAGTTCTCCTAAGTATGTGAATAAGAACACTAAAAAGCTGTTTTTAGTAGTAAACCCTAATCACTGCGGAGAATAGAAGATTGCACAATCGCCTGTGCATCTAATACCAGTAATATTTCTTCCTGTTGCACAACGCACCCACATAAATAAGGAACTAAGCTGGATGTCACTTGTCCTATAGGAGAATGAATATCATCAACTAAGAACTTGGTTGTACCTTTTATTTCTTGTACAACTAATCCCAACACCAATGATTCCACTTGGATAACGATCACATTGTATTGTCGCAGTCGATAATCTAGGGATTCTAAATTGAGCATTCTTGGTAAATCAATTACCCAAATTATTCGACTCCGCCAATTCATTAATCCTAATATGCAGGATGGCATATTCGGTATTGACGTAATAGATTCAACAGGCACAAGAATTGCTTCTTGCGTATGCTTCATTGATAAAACAGCAGTAGTTTGTTGATTTAGCTGAAACTTCAGATAACTATCTGCTAAATTATTCGGGATTGGTTTTGAAGAAAGAGTAATGTTTGTACTAGTCATTGATTCAAATTACCACTGATTTAATAGTACGTAGGAGATGTTCGCGGGTGTAAGGTTTAGTTATATAGGCATCTGCACCTTGTCTCATTGCCCACAAACGGTCAATTTCTTGATTTTTAGAACTACAAACCACAATCGGCACCTTTGCAGTAATCGGATTTCTTCTCAAAGAACGACACAATTCAAATCCGCTCATTTCTGGCATTACTACATCAGTAACGATCGCATCTGGTTTTTCTAACACAGCTTTTTCTAAACCCTCTTTTGCACCACTTGCTTTAATTACGTTGTAACCACTCTCTTTGAGATAATGGCTCATTAATTCCAATTCACTGGGAGAATCTTCTACAATCAAAATTGTGCCAAGCAAAGTCAGGCTCACTATCAAATCTCCTAAAAAAATAAATTAAACATATTTTATTATTTTTATTTGCCTTATTCCAATCAACCAAGATGCTTAAAAACCATTTTTAGCAATTCTGATTGTGTAAAAGGCTTGGTCAAATATCCTGACGATCTGACCATTTTAGCCTTTGCTCTGTCGATAAATCCTGTTCTACCAGTCACCATAACGATCGGTGTATTTTTAAAAGCTGAGTGTTTACGTAATAAAGAACATAGCTCATAGCCATCTAAACTTGGCATTTCAACATCTAGCAAAATCAGATCGGGCTTACTCCGTAGAATTTGCATTAAAGCTTTTACTGGATCGTTGATCGTTACAACTGAAAATGTGTTTTCATCCAAAAAGTGCTTAATGGAATTCAAAACTGTTTGGCTATCATCAATGCAGGCAATTGTATATAGTTTTTTGCCAACAGGTGGCTGAGTAGTTTTATTATTCTCAGGAATATCAAAATTGATTGGTATTGGCAGTTTTTGCCCAAGCTTTATTTGCAGTTGTGGCTGAACTTGAGACGATTGTGTTGTAGAAAAAACTTGGGAATTCGCACCAGCCGGAATTGATGACTGAATATTTTGCCGATTTCGTAATTGCTTTTGACAGTGTTCAACAAGCAACCGTAAATCCAGGTGACAGAACTTTGGTTGTCCGTCCAAAGAGCTTTCTGGACTGAATTCATAACTACCTTCTTTTAAACACAGAAATGATTCCATTACTTCTTTTGCCAATTCGTCTATCAGGCTTCCTGCTTGCACAGAGGTAATATAGTCCTGATTGACTAACCAACAAATAGCTTGGTAATCCGCATTTGGTATTGATTGATGTTCATTCTTCGTCTCAAACATCAGCCGCATCTGTACGCGAGTGGCACTGTTGAGAGCAGGAATTTGCTGACTCAAGCGCCGTAAGTGACTGTCAAGGCGCTCAAATAGTTTATCTGAATAGGAGGCATAAGTAAGTTTACCGTCCTCTAGATAGATTGACCAAGAAACTATCCCGGTAAATACGCTTAAGCAACCCGTAGCACGCCGACTTGTTAATTGTGCCAACAGAGATAGCGGATGTAGTTTCTGGAACAACCTGTAGCTACCTATAGGAGTTGTGCTCATTTTGCTTTTACTTCAGCTAAAATTCGATACGTGTAAGCTAAATTCGTGTAAAGTTATTCCACAATTAAAATCAAGTAAAAAGCATTAAACTTTTGTATTTTAAAGTACATCTGTTTACATCTAGGTTTGTGGTGAAACTCAACGAGAGTAGCGTTATTTTCAGATGAGCAAATCTTAGTAAATTCGTAAATTGTGATTAATCTACTTAGTGTTACTGAAATTTATCAACATCTTTCGAGAAATAAGACATAAAAATGTCAAGACTAGATGAAGCCACTTTCCATTGAGTAACCCCAATCTGACCACAGGAATAATACTGATTTTATTGATGGTAATATCTTTGAACTTCTGTATTTACACTTAAGTAAAATATATTTTTTAAACAAGTAAGAACTATATGAAGACACTCTTCATTAAATAACCCCATTGTGACTACGGGGATAATACTGATTTTTTGACAAAAATGAAACAGAATTCAGAAGGGCTTGTAATTATACCAGAAAAAGACGTGAAATTAACCGAGTCTCCATGTGAATTTTTCTGGTTGTCCAAAATGCGCGTAGGCGTAGCCCGTCGTAGACATCGCACAGTAAGATTATTCCTACTGTGGATGTTATGTGAGTTAAGATAACTTGTTCTAACCCCACTTACTTTCCTTTTGTTCCGTTCCGTCTGAGTTGAATCCACAAACGCGCCACTAAACCAAAAAAGGCGACAGCTAGAAAACTCCACAGCAAGGATAACACTAGGGGAGAAATTGGGTACTTGAAATTAGTCGGTGCGAAGGGTTTATCTATGTATTGGGTGACGACACCGGAAACTATTGCACCGCCACCAAAGGCTATACCTACTACTTGGATGGTATTTTCTAAAGAGCGATCGCGCTTGGCTTGTTCCACCTCTACTATGCCGCGAATTGTGGCAATCATTTGGTCAAAGAGGTTTTGACCGGGGTTAAGATAAGCTAAGTTGGTGTTGATTTGTTCAACAAAGGTATCTTCAGCCAGTTCTAGGAAGTCGGACAAGAATTCTAAATTATCTGAATTTGAGCATATTTTATTTAGCTTGTCAAGATATAAATGATAGTTTTTGCTATTAGTTTTAATCGTAGTTCTGTGAAGTTCTAAATCTCTTAAATAATCAACATAATTAAAAGAAATTTCTGGTATTTCATTCAGCCATTGATTGAATTTATCAAAGGAGTTATTTTTTTGTTCTTTAAACTCTTGCTTATATTTTTCTAATTCAGAATAGGTTGATCTGGCTTTTTCATGACACCATATAGCTTCTGAACGAGCATAAATAATTTTACTGCGGCAAAGGAGAAGGTCAATTAAAAGATAATAATATTCTCCCTTGTTTTCTAATTCTGTAGTTATGTCGTGGGTATTTAACCAAATTAATAAATGACACTGTTCTTTAGGAGAGTCAGCATCATTGTTATATTCAAATATAGGACTACCTAATAATTGCCCTTGATGCTGACAATAAATATTGAGTTCTTGAACTTTCTTTTCTGATAGCAAAGCTTGAACACAAGCATAAGCGAATGCTTGTTCATCATCTATTTTTTCTACAGGGTGGGCAAAAAATACTAGGGTTTGTCCTAGAGAAGCATTGATATTTTTAGAAAGCAATAAACCATCTGGATTTAGCCCTCTTAAATCAGCAATTTTTACTTCTGGATGGCGATAACGTAAGGTTAAATCAAGGGCATAGGTATCGCGGTTTTCTAGCGGATTAACTTCACCGCTTAAGTGTAGATTTTGTTGATGTTGGATGGCAGTGAAAGTTAAAATACGTTCTAGGATTTCTCCAGTGATGCTAGTTTTTTTATTATTTGCTTTTTCAATTAGTTCAGGTAAAGTTTCTAGTTTAGGAATACTAAGTTGTTTACCAAGCTGCTGGCATTTTAGCCATAAATCGCTGGCATTTTTTACAGGCTGTTTGGGTTTTTCTGCCAAGCTATGCTTCAGATGAAAGGCATAGAGAGTTAGTTTGGGATAAGCTACCTTTCCTGTTGAAAAATAATCCATTTTAGATTGATGTTAAATATCGTGGTGTTCAGATTACCGACTTATTTAAGAAGTCGGGGATCTAAAGCATCAATTATTACGAGTTCTTTTTTCTACCTCCTTAGCAGATGACGAACTTGGTTGAATCTCATTAATTAGACTATTTTTATCAAATTTGTCTTTGGAAATACTTGTATTTGTTTGCTTATCCCCTGGCGCTTTTTCTCCTATTTCCTCAAATTTTGCTAAAGCTTCTTCTATTTTAGGATGTTCTGACAGCCAATCGGAAATTGCATTCAAAAGAGATTGATTTTCATCAGGTTGTTTATCAATCAATTTAACTAATTCATCCCTATCCTCTTGGGAAAACAATGAGGAATTAGTTCTCAAAAGATGGACAAAAATGTTAACAGTATTAGACATGACTATTCTCCTATTTGCCAACAGCAGTAAATGCAGCCCAATGATAAGGAGAGTTGAATGGTTTCTCTCCAGTCATCTTATAATTAATTTGACGACGTATCTTTCCTTTATTATCGCTATCTAAAGTCAATTTCTTTACCCATTCCTGTAACTCTTCCTTTGTAGCATCTCGCAACCACTGCTGCGCTTGATTCATAGCAAGTGGTACTGACATATCTGTAGCATCCTGCAAAATTTGAATGAACTTAATCAACAAAAATGATGTTGATAATTCGTTTACTGTCCATAGACTACTTACAACACTGCTACTACCTGCATAGAGAAACCCACTAGGTAAGCCAATGTATTCATCGCTGGTATTGGTGAAGTCAATCAATCCAGTTTCGCAAGCGGAGAGAACCACGAGACGAGATTGACTAAAGTTTAAATTTTCCTCAAACAAGTTACCCAATGTCAAACATTTACTTAAATCTACAGCTTTGTCTTTGGAAACTTTTACATATCTTTCGAGGTTAGTTTCAGCAAGGACTGAAGAAACATAAGAATCTGCTAGCACTAAACATGAATTTTGTGGAGAACTTAAGTTGAAAAAACCGTGACAAGAAAAGTGGAGATAATTCACTTCTTTTAATTGTGATGCTACTTCAGATAAAGCAGCTTTTGTGGCTTGTTCTTTGGCTAATACTTGATGGTAGAGAAAGTAAGATAATATACTTTCTACTTCCAAGTCGGCGAAAGAGAGGTCTTTTGTGGGGTTTTGAATCGCAAACAGGGATTGAAAATTAGGTCGATCGCGCTGTTGCATTTGTTGCAATAATTGACAACTGGGTGCATAACCCACAGCACCAGGGAATAAATCTAGAAGACAAGGCGAATTTTCAGGATTTTGGCTGACTGGGAGTGCATGAAGGGGTAACAAGTGCAGGAACTGATGGGGAATTAGGATGAGTTTATCCCAGGGTTTTGGTATCTCGGCTAATATTTCATTAATGTGCAGAATCGAAGCTAATGTTTTGAGTTCTTCCCCTAAGCTATTCTTCCACTGCTCTTTTTGCTCTTTGTAGTTCTGCAAATATTGATTTAACCAATTTCCTAAAGTTTTTCGCTCTTGTGGTTGGGATTCCCAAACTGTTACCTCTCCTGTAGCTGTAACAATAAACGCCAGAATTTTATCATTGAGAATATACCACTCGATAATGGTTGTACGCTCATTCAAAGTAGCCTGGAAGGGGTCAAATTGGAAATCATAACCAACGCGTAAGTGCTTGTTTTGTAAATTATTACGTTTCTGCCGCAATTCTCGGAGATGTTGTGCTACGACTTTTGGATCTTCAGCTTTGCCATTTTGGATTTGATATTGTCTTTCAGCTATTTCATCCCTATATGTTTCTAGTTGAGTGACAACATCTGCGGGAAAGATAATTTTCATGTCACGGCTGAGGATCTGTTCAACTAAATTGCGGGTTTTGCTACGTTCAACATATTCAATCGCTTCCGTTTTCTTACCTAATTCTAGGCAAACTTCTACCATCTGGCCATAAAGTTTGTTCCATTGTTCTGCTTGTTTGCGTTTGCTTTCCTCCCCAGAAACTATTTCTTCTCGCAAAGATTCTACTGTGGCAATAGCAGATGCAAAAGTATTGTAGGCTGATTCAAACTGTTGTTCTTCTTTGTAAACTATCCCTATATTGTATAAAGCTCCTGCATGATTTTTGGGAAAGGCTTCGCGGGTGTAGACAGTCAAAGCGGACTCAAAGGAAGCGATCGCTAGTTTCGCTAGTTTAAAATTCTCTGCCTGCTCTCCTCTGATTCTTGCACTGTAAGCACTTGCTGTGTAAGCTATAGCAAGATTATTTTGTGTACCTGCCCAATCTTGGGGAAATGCTTCCAAAGTATAAACTTTCAGAGCTTTTTCCAAATAAGCGATCGCCAGTTGTAAATTCTTTGCCCGCTTCCTTTTGATTCTGTAAAGGTAAGTAGTAGCAAGATTATTTTGCATCATTATCGCTTGTTCCCGAAAAGCGTCAAAAGTATAAACTTTCAGAGCTTTTCGGGAACAAGCGATCGCCATCTCTAAATTCTCAGCTATATCCCCTTCGATTCTTTCACGGTAAGTGATAGCGAGATTATTTTGCGTTATCGCCCAATCTTGGGGAAATGATTTAAAAGTATAAACTTTCAGCGCATCTTTGAAACAAGCTATCGCCTGCTCTAAATTCTCAGCTATATCCCCTTTGATTCTTTCACGGTAGGCAATAGCGAGACTATTTTGCGTACCTGCCCAATCTTGGGGAAATGTTTCCAAAGTATAAACTTTCAGCGCATCTTTGAAACAAGCGATCGCCCACTCTAAATTCTCAGCTATATCCCCTTTGATTCTTTCACGGTAGGCAATAGCGAGACTACGCTGCACACCTGCCCAATCTTGGGGAAATGCTTCCAAAGTATAAACTTTCAGCGCATCTTGAAAACAAGAGATTGCCTGCTCTAAATTCTCTGTTCGCTCACCTTCGATTCTTTTACGGTAAGCAATAGCAAGATTATGTTGCGTTTTCGCCCAATCTTGGGGAGATGCTTCCAAAGTCCTGACTTTCAGCGCATCTTGGAAACAAGCGATTGCCCGCTCTAAATTCTCTGCCCGCTCACCTTCGATTCTTTTACCATAAGCAATAGCAAGATTATGTTGCGTACCTGCCCAATCTTGGGGAAATGATTTAAAAGTATAAACTTTCAGCGTATTTTGGTAACAAGAGATTGCCCACTCTAAATTCTCTGCTATATTCCCTCTGATTCTGTTACTGTAAGCCATAGCAAGATTATGTTGCGTACCTGCCCAATCTTGGGGAAATGATTTAAAAGTATAAACTTTCAGCGCATTTTGGTAACAAGAGATTGCCCACTCTAAATTCTCTGCTATATCCCCTCGGATTCTGTTACTGTAAGCCATAGCGAGATTATTTTGCGTTGTCGCCCAATTTTGGGAAAATTCTTCCAAACTATAAACTTCCAGAGCTTTTTGGTAACAAGAGATTGCCCGCTCTAAATTCTCTGCTCGATCCCCTTTGATTCTTTTACTATAAACAGTGGCGAGATTATTTTGCGTTGCCGCCCAAGCTTCGGGAAATGCTTGCTGGGTGTAGACAGTTAGTGCAACTTCATAGCCACTGATGGCAATTTCCATATTGCTGATTTTGTTACCCAAGGGAAATTGCTCAATTAGACTGCTGAAAATGCCAATAACTGCTGCTAGGTATTCCGCCTTATCTGCTGCCGCTTTCCCCAGTTCATTTGTCCCCCAACGGTGCAATATTTCTGCCAGTACTCCGTCAAGTTTGTCTGTATTATTTGCCAGCAATGGGTAAACTACCTGCCTGTCACCGTTACTTTCTTTGGTTGCTTGTAGCACTTCAATCAAGAATTGTAAATATGCCTGTATCTTCTCCTTGCTGAGAGATTCCAAATTTAATGTAGTATCTAGATTCAACGTTTCCCTTAGTTGCATTCCAAAACGTTGGCACCAATTCGCTTTATTCTCATCTCCCTGCTGTGAAAACATCGCCCTCTTCGCCTCTAGCATTTGCAAGAAGCCAAAATCCACTAATTCTTGGCTTGCTTCCAAAGTCTTTAGGATTTCATCGTGACTACGGCAATTTAACAGGCTTTGAATCAGGTTGAAATACTCTTGCTGGCGTTGTTCGTTCATGGCTAAAGGCGTGAGGTATTATATTACACTTTGAGTAGGAAAAAAATTCAATATCAGCCCCATACATAGACTCTGGAAAAATTTAGAGTCTTATCACAGGCCATACTTTTCCGACACCGATTACTCTACACCTAACATTACAAAAAAAACTAGCTACTGAAGCTTTTCAGATTATTCCTTAATTGTTGATCAATGCGTTGGCGTAGCCCGCCGCAGGCATCGCCTGTTTTTTCCTGATTACTCTTACTGCATTCTTTGTCTGCCAAGATACACTTAAAAGCATTTTATGCTAAAATACCATACAAAATAACTCCACAAATATACTTTCTGCAAATACCCATGCCAGCCAAAGATGTTTATCATAATGTTGTGATAACAGCCCTAGAAAAAGATAGTTGGCTAATTACTGATGACCCATTTAAATTAAAATGTGGGACAAAAGATTTATATATAGACTTGGGTGCAGAAAAACTGATAGCCGCACAAAAAGGTCAGCAAAAAATAGCATTTTAAATCAAGAGTTTTATCAGCCAATCTCCCGTTAGAGATTTAGAAAATGCATTAGGACAGTTTATTCTTTATTACGATATTTTAGAAGAACAAGGAAGCGACCGGATTTTATATCTTGCTATACCCTACCGAACTTACACTGAAGTGTTTACCGAACCCATCGGCAAGATTTTATTAAAAAAGAACCGCTTACGTTTACTTGTATTTGACCCAAAGCAAGAGATAATTGTGCAATGGATACCTTAGAAACATATCAAAAAATAATCGAAGATGTTCTGAATGAATATATCAAAATACCATATTCAAATCGTCAATTAGAAACAAAGCTAATCATTGATAGCACAGCGACTAATTACATAGTAATGACTTTGGGATGGCAGGGAGAAGAGCGAGTTCATGGTTGTATTATCCATATTGAAATTATTGATAGAAAAATTTGGATTCAGCGCGATGGGACTGAATATGGTATTGCCAATGAACTCGTAGCCGCAGGAATTCCCAAAGATAAAATTGTTTTAGCTTTTCATCCAGAGGATGTTAGACAATACACTGATTTTGCGATCGCTTGATTTTCAAAAAGATGCATTGGCGTAGCCCCCCGCAGGCATCGCCCAGTGGCAATTTCAGGTAAGATGAGGATGCGATCGCCACATAATTACCTGCGGGTTAAATATCAACAATCCACTAATCAGCTAAAAAGTCTTCATTTAATTCATAAACGAAGTGCATGAGCCAGTTAACTCATGCACTTCTCGTCAATTAAAAATGCGGATGAAAGGACTTGAACCTTCACTCCTTTCGGAACTAGAACCTAAATCTAGCGCGTCTGCCAATTTCGCCACATCCGCATCAGTTCACTATCATACCATAAGAAATTATGTTTGGGAATAGGGAATGGGGAAGAAGCAGCAGAGAAGGGGGTGCAGGGATAGATTAAGAAAAAATTCTTACCGGGGGAATGGAAAGAATAAAAAATTACATCTTTCCCCTCTGCTCCCGTTCGGCTACGCTCACGGCAAGCCTAGCCCTCTGCCTCTTCTCTATGCCCCATGCATGCCCAATTACATGACTGCAACACGAGGCAGACGATGCTTGAATCCACAGAGAATTTCCCAAGAAATTGTGTTTAATTGTTTTGCCCAGTCGTCCGCTGAAATTTGTTCTTTTCCCTGTTCTCCTAATAAGGTGACTACTTCTCCTTCTTGGATATTGGGTATGGCACTCACATCCAACATCAACTGATCCATTGTAATTGTCCCAATTTGCGACACCCGCTGACCGCGAATTAAAGCCTGCATTTTGTTGGAAAGACTGCGAGGAACACCGTCAGCGTAGCCAATTCCCACGACGGCGAGGCGAAGTTCACGTGGGGCAATAAATTTATGCCCGTAGCTAACAGCTGTTCCTGCGGCAATTGTTTTAACTTGGGTAACTCTTGCCTTAAGTTGCAAAACGGACTTAAGGTCGATCGCATTTTGTAAATGCGGTGCTGGGTAGAGTCCGTAAACGGCTAAACCTACACGCACCATATCGTAGTGCAATGCCGGATTTGTGAGTGCGGCTGCTGAGTTTGCCAAGTGCAAGCAAGGCGGTTCAATTCCCATTGCTTTGATTTGAGCGATCGCATCCTCAAATCGTTTATGCTGTTCTTCCATTGCCGTGGTATCAGGATCGTCTGCTGTCGCCAAATGAGAATAAATACTGGCAATGTCAAGATGTGGTAATCGCTGCACTAATTGCACAAATTCGCCAGCTTGCCGCCAATCAGTTCCCAATCTAGACATTCCCGTGTCTAATTTAATGTGTACGGGCACTGGAGAACCATGATTCATCGATTCCAGAACATCGGAAAATACTAAAGCTTGTTTAGGGCTACACAGTGTGGGCTGAAGTTTCCATTGGGCGATCGCATGAATCTGCTCTAGTGTATGAGTTGCTCCTAAAATCAAAATGGGCGCTTGAATCCCGCCTTCTCGCAATTGAATAGCTTCTGGAACTGTAGCCACTCCCAAGCAATTAGCTCCCGATTGGATGGCAATTTGGGCGACTGTCACCGCTCCATGTCCATAGGCATCAGCTTTTACTACTGCCATTAACTGGGTACGCGGCGATAAAAACTGCACCAATTGCTTTACATTGTACGACAACGCCTCTAAATCAATTTCTACCCAAGCTCGTTGCGAAAACCACGCGTAGGTATCGCACTGCTGATTAGGAACTACACCAGGGATTTGTTTGCGACTTAACATTTGTACTGACTCCTATCCCGCCACGGCTAAACTTGCAAGTTATCTATCTATACACGCTCCTAAAAGCGAGATCAGATTAAATAGGAAGTTTAACCTTCAGATTGGAATTGATACAAGATGTTGCGGCGCTAAAGTAAAGGTTAAGAGTTATGAATTAGAAGTAAATCTACGGCTCAAGTTTTCACTCCGTTCTTCTCTACGAGACGCTGCGCGATTAGGTCAGTCTACGTAAGCATTTTAATCAAGTTATAAATTTGACTTTCCAACTCTTAACTCATAACTCCTAACTTCTCACTCATAACTTAATTTCCAAATTCTCCCGAAAGTATAATTTCTTCTCATCTCCCTAGCAGGGTGTATTTGTGTTAATATATTGTAAAACTCATACCCTGAGCGCAAATAATGGGGAAGGTTTTAGTCTTAAACGCCTCTTACGAACCTCTCAATATAACGAGTTGGCGTCGTGCTGTAGTTCTTTTAATCAAGGGCAAAGCAGAACGCGTGGAACACAACGGTAAATTTCTGTACACCGATTTCCCGTTGCCGACCGTGATCCGGTTGCGTCATTATGTACGCGTTCCTTATAAAGAAATCCCTCTAACTCGCCGAAATATATTGCACCGTGATGGTCATGCCTGTCAATACTGTGGTTACACAGGGGATGAATTGACACTAGACCATGTAATACCGCGATCGCGCGGCGGAGGCGATACTTGGGAGAATATTGTTACCGCTTGTGTCCGTTGCAATGTCAAAAAAGGCAGTCGGACTCCCCACGAAGCTCACATGCCTTTGCGTCATCCCCCGCGCCAACCTTATAGCAGTCTCTATTTCGAGGTCAGCAAACATCTTAAGAGTGGACTGCATACAGAGTGGCAAAAGTATGTTATAGGTCTTTGAGCCAAAACTCAGAGGAGCAAAGCAGAAAGAAGAAATACCCTCTTTCTTTGGGAAATAGCCAATAACTTTAGTTATTGAGTGTTAAGAAATTGGTGACTATATGGCTGGCAACGAAGGCGATTGCATCAACTATCAAGCTTTTAAATTTGTTGTATGTATATAGAGTTTCCCCTTTGCTCTTTATTCCCCTTGTATTTTGCCCTTTTCCATTGGACTTTACTCTAAATTGTCAGAATTTTCAAAGGGGATACGAAACAGACGTTGTTCATCAAAAATAATTGTTAATTGCTCAATAGTCACAATAATGAGAATATTAAGCATAAGAATATTTCAAATATCAAGGACTAATTCTAAAGTATAAGATAGGAAGTATACCCTAAGTTAGATAAAAATCTCCCTGATTGAATTTACGAAAGAGAACAAAACTCCTAAAACATATTTATGCTGCCAGATACAGCCCGATATCCTAAACTTCCTTGCTGTATGCCCTTTAGTGGAAGTTAGTTGATTGTTGAGCGCTGTTGCTGACAAGAAATATACTTAGATGTATAGTGCAATGTCTTGAGATTTTTGCGAAGATCATAATAAGGTGGCTAAATTCAGTGAATTGCTGCTCGTAGTATTTCTGAATTAAAGGAGCCTCACACTTTAAAAAAGTTCCCTATGTACTTTAATTCTCCCGTTACTCAGTTTGAGAGTTTGTCATTGACCACAGAGCCAAACCCAGAGGAACCTGAAATCGAGAAAGCGCCAGTGGAAGTTGCATTTAAAAGCCCGTCATTACCGCCATCGGTAGGTGATGGGGCTATATATCTCAGTCACCGTGGTAATTCTCTGACACAACAAAAGTCAGAAGAACTGCAAAGAACCCTATTGGCACACAGACACGATCGCCAACTGGTAATTCTGCAAGATTTTCCTGACCCTGATGCCCTTTCCTGTGCCTGGGCTTACCAGTTAATTGCCCAGCAATATGATATCAAATGTGAAATTATTTATGCTGGCGCATTGAGCCATCAAGAAAATATTGCCTTGGTAAGGCTGACTAATTTACCTATCCAACGCTGGACAACGCAAACCTTAAAAACTAAAGATTTGTCATCTTATCAAGGTTTTGTATTAATTGATAACCAGGGAACGACTTCGCAGCTACTATCAGGGGTGCAGCAGGCTGGAATTCCCCTAGTGGTACTGATCGACCATCACAGTATACAAGGCGATCTGCAATCAGAGTTTGAGGATATCCGTCCTTATGTAAGAGCGACGGCAACAATTTTTA
The DNA here is from genome assembly GCF_002246015.1 of Nostoc sp. 'Peltigera membranacea cyanobiont' 210A. Classification (GTDB taxonomy): domain Bacteria; phylum Cyanobacteriota; class Cyanobacteriia; order Cyanobacteriales; family Nostocaceae; genus Nostoc. The sequence continues at coordinate 428,785 of NZ_NOLJ01000003.1, read as the reverse complement.
CTCAATACCTCCAAACGGGGTTATTGGCATTAGATAGCAGCATAAATCAACACGTCAAATGCGCTACTGCCTTGATGCATGGCTTGCGATCGGATACAAATCGGCTCATGCAAGCCCAAGAAGAAGATTTTATGGCAGCGGCATATTTAAGCCGATTTTATGATGCCCAACTGCTGAATGCCATTTTACAGGCCAACCGTTCCAAGCGGGTAATGGATGTGATCGAGCGATCGCTAAAAAATCGCATCGTCCAAAATAACTTTTCCATTGCTGGTGTTGGTTACTTACGTTACGAAGACCGTGACGCCATCCCCCAAGCGGCTGATTTTCTTGTCACTGAAGAAAACGTCCACACAGCAGTAGTTTACGGCATTGTTCACGATGAAGACGAAGAACTAGAAATAGTCATCGGCTCCCTGAGAACCAGTAAACTTACCCTTGACCCCGATGAATTCATCAAAGAAGCCTTTGGACAAGATAGTGCGGGGCGCTTTTTCGGCGGTGGAAGAACAAGCGCAGGTGGCTTTGAAATTCCAATGGGCTTCTTATCTGGCAGCAACGAAAATTCTGCTTATGCGAAAATGAAATGGGAAGTATTCGACGCTCAAATTAAGCAAAAACTGTTGAGGTTAGTTAATCCCAGAGATAATCCGATTCAGTCGGAGTAGAGGCAGAGGATAAGGCAAACTCGTAACTCATGCTGGAGTCAAAGTGTTTGGTTATATGAGCGCGTTATTATGATCCTAAACAAAGCAGCGCATATATTATCATGTACCAACTCACTTTGACTATTCCAGAAGAAACTGTATTAGCTCTCAATGTAAAACCAGAACAGCTACAAGGTGAAGTTCTTCTCGCTGCTGCTATGAAGTTATACGAACTTGGCAAACTCTCTTCAGGAGCAGCAGCTAATTTAGCGGGTATTCCCAAAGTTGTATTCCTTTCACAACTAGCAAAATATGATATCAGCACCTTCAAACTCACGGAGGCTGAACTGATTGAGGATTTAGCGCGTGCCTAATGTGATTGTTGATACTTCAGCATTGCAATATCTCTACCAGCTTAACTTATTTGATTTGTTATCTAATTTGTATAGTCAAGTGATTATTCCGCCTGGTGTGGCTTCTGAGATAGCGCAGGGGCTTGCTCTTGGTGTTTCGCTACCTAACTTGAATACTTTTACATGGGTAAAAACTGTTCCTGTCTCTGCCGAGCAACTGATTCCTACTTTACCCAATTTGGGTATGGGTGAACGTGAAGTTATTTCCCTTGCTGTAAATATGCCGGATGCTCTAGCCATTTTAGACGATGGATTAGCTAGGGCTTATGCGAAGGAGTTAAATATTGCATTCACAGGTACTCTGGGTATTTTGCTCAAAGCAAAACAAGCAGGACATCTGAATATACTCTCCCCTTTGCTCGATCAGTTAAACTCTCTTGGTTTTCGTGTAGATTATGAAACACAGCGATTTGTCTTAAAACTTGCAGGTGAAGCTTCCTGATTACTGGATCAAGTAGATATACGGTAAATTTTCGTATATAAACTAGTTAAAATTCCAGGTAAAAAGGAGTTAAGAATGCCACTAGAAGTAACAGATATTCAGACTTTAAAGAGCTATATCGATGGAGTAATGGAACGCGCTGACCATCACGCTGGAGGTGTAAACGAAATTTCTCTGGCGCTTGCAGGTGCAATTGTCTGGAGAAAAGACGATGAGCCTATAAAGGTTATGGTTCGTGACGGTGAAACCAAGAATGTACTCTGGGTCAAAATTAATCACACTCCCTATGCTTTCTCTTATAACCACACCACTGGTGAAATTGAATTGCGTGAGCGTTCCATAAGGGGAAAAATTTTACATACTTTCTCGAACAAAACTCCTGTGAGCCAAGTAAAGCAGATTTTTGAATCTTTATAGTTTTGTCCAGTCGTAACTTGGGTAGCGTTAGCGTAACCTAAGACCAATTTCTCTGAAAACCCTCTAATCTACCATTTTAGATATAGGCCAGTGTGACAGATGAAGTCATTCGGCAAGCTCTGAATAGCCCAATCGTGGATTTTGAGGATGCGGTAACAAGTGCTGCGGCGCTTACGGCAGGTTTAGAAATAATTGTGACGCGAAACACACCTGATTTTGTGGCTTCTTTAGTTCCGGCAATGCTGCCAGATGAGTTTTTGACAAAGCTATCTGAGTAAATAGCTGATGACATAGCGTTAAAATCTGTATCAGTTCTGCTTTTTGAGAGACATAAGAATGACACAGCAAGAATTGTTGAATGAGTTTTTATCCCTTCCTCCTGAAGCACAGCGTCAACTCATGGACTTTATTGCTTTTTTGCGACAAAGATATGCAGTAGTTGAATCTGCCTCTCAGTCGCCAGATATTGACTTGATAAATGATAGCTTTATTGGGATGTGGAGCGATCGCCAAGATTTAGCTGATAGCACTGCGTGGGTGCGTGGTATTCGAGCAAATGAGTGGTCAAAGTCACATGACTAACTCAACCATCTTTGATACTGATATTTTAATTGATGCAGGTCGCGGTGTTCTGGAAGCAGTAAAGTGTTTGCAAAATCTGAAAGCGAGTTCTAACTTGGCAATTAGCATAATCACACAAATGGAACTAATGGTTGGTTGTCGTAACAAAGTAGAATTACAAACACTAGAAAATTTCCTCAAACAGTTTTACATCATTAAGATTGACCAGGCTGTATCTGACACAGCAGTTGATTTATTGCTCTTATCGGCTCAGTCATAATTTAGCCATTCCTGATAGTCTTATTGCAGCTACAGCAATAGTGTGGAATTACCCGTTTATCACAAAAAACCAACGAGATTACAGATTTATTCAAGGTTTAAACCTATTGCCATATCCGTAACTAGAACATCTAACACCGTGTTGCGCCGGACAGATGGCAGATCAACGAATAGGTAATAATGATTAAGACTAGGATTAAGTTAATTCACACCAGACATAAATCCTAACTAAGCAAGGGCTACGCTAATAAAACTAAAAGTATGGAACTATATTTAATTCGTCATGGCATCGCCGAAGACAAGGGATTAGGCATCAAAGATGAGGAGCGCAGCCTTACCAAAGAAGGAAGGCAAAAAACTGAGAAAGTTGCCCAGAAACTTGTTAAATTAGGTTTAAACTTTGATTTAATTCTCACCAGTCCCTTCGTGCGGGCCCGCCAAACCGCTGATATCCTCATAGGAGAAAAACTAAGCTTTCAGTTAGAGGAATCTAGCCACCTCGCTCACGATGGTCAAATTTCTAGTTGGCTAAAAGACTGGTTAGAACCAAGAAATTATTCCCAAAATACCCAACTGGCGCTGGTTGGACATGAACCTGATTTGACCAGTTGGGCAGAAATTCTCATATCGGGGGAAGTCAAAGGAAGCTTAGTCTTGAAAAAAGCAGGTATGATTGGGATAAAACTACCAGAAACAGGTTCTCCTCTGGGTCGGAGTCAGATGTTTTGGTTGACACCACCCAAGTACCTGCTATAACAGTTTTTCAACATTTTCGATTGTTGTTAGAACGGCTACTGTTATGGCGACAATAAATTTCTGGTAAGTTAGCTTGATCAGATATTTCACAAAGCAAATGGTGTTGCCATGATGGTGTGCGAATACAAGCCTGGTTTAGAAGGCATTCCCGCCGCCCAATCAAGTATTAGCTATGTTGATGGGCAAAAGGGAATACTAGAATATCGTGGCATTCGGATTGAAGAACTAGCAGAAAAAAGTACATTCTTAGAAACTGCTTATCTCTTAATCTGGGGTAAACTGCCAAGCAAGGAAGAACTGGAAACATTTGAGCATGAAGTTCGTTACCACCGGCGGATAAAATACCGCATTCGGGACATGATGAAATGCTTTCCAGAAAGCGGCCACCCAATGGATGCCCTACAAGCCTCTGCTGCTGCTTTAGGTTTGTTTTATTCGCTCCGCGATTTACATAATCCTGTCTACATTAGAGATTCGGTGGTGCGCCTGATAGCAACCATTCCCACGATGGTGGCGGCGTTCCAACTGATGCGGAAAGGCAATGATCCTGTGCGTCCCCGTGATGACTTAGACTACTCCGCCAACTTTCTATACATGCTCGATGAGCGAGAACCCGATCCTCTCATGGCGCGGATTTTTGATATCTGCTTGATACTTCAAGTCGAGCATACAATGAATGCTTCCACTTTCAGTGCCAGGGTGACAGCTTCCACCTTAACCGATCCTTATGCTGTGGTTGCTAGTGCCGTAGGGACTTTGGGTGGCCCTCTGCATGGTGGAGCCAATGAAGAAGTAATTCAGATGTTAGAAAAAATTGGCTCTGTAGAAAATGTCCGTCCCTACATAGAGGACTGTCTGCAAAGTAAATCTAAGATTATGGGGTTTGGACATCGTGTGTATAAAGTGAAAGACCCACGAGCCATAATTTTACAAGGACTAGCAGAGCAATTGTTTGAGAAGTTTGGGCATGACAAGTTTTATGACATTGCTCAAGAAATGGAACGAGTGGTAGAAGAAAAACTCGGTAGCAAGGGGATTTATCCCAATATTGACTTTTATTCCGGTTTGGTGTATAGGAAGATGGGTATTCCCACAGACTTGTTTACGCCAATATTTGCGATCGCTCGTGTTGCCGGTTGGCTAGCCCACTGGAAAGAACAACTAGCAGAAAACCGGATTTTCCGTCCTACCCAGGTTTACAACGGTCTGCACGAAGTTACTTATACCCCCATTGAGCAACGGTAACTAGGGATTGGGCATGGGGTACGGGGCATGGGGCATTGGGCATTGGGCATTGGGCATTGTTTATTCTCCCAGTCCCCAGTCCCCAGTCCCCAGTCCCCAGTCCCTAGTCCCCTCAATAGCAATCTCAATGCCAACCATAAGTAGAAGTTCTTATCTCGCTTCAGGGTGGTCAAACCATCCAACGATATACTAGGCATGGGAATTGGCAACAAATTTTCAATCGGGCGTCATCACAGCAAAAATTATAAATGGGTGAATTTACAGTTATTAATTCAAGTAATAGTTGTAACTCACCATGACTCGATGTCTTAAAGAGCGGAAACATGAATTCAGGAATTGACCTCCAAGGAACTTTTATTGAATCCCTCCGGGATTTAGGTATACCAGCAGGAACAGCCAAAGCGATTTGGATGCCGCTGCCAATGATACTGATGCTGATTGGGGCAACAGTGGGGGTATTAGTTGCTACTTGGCTAGAACGGAAAATTTCTGCCTCCGCACAGCAGCGAATTGGCCCAGAATACCAGGGCCCTTTTGGGTTGCTGGTGCCTGTAGCGGATGGTCTGAAGCTGGTATTTAAAGAAGATATAGTACCAGCCAAGTCTGACCCCTGGCTGTTTACTCTGGGGCCAATTATTGTTGTAATTCCGGTGTTTCTGTCGTTCCTGATTGTGCCCTTTGGACAGAATATCGTAATTAGCAATGTGGGCATGGGCGTATTCTTGTGGATTGCCTTGTCAAGCATTCAACCCATTGGTTTATTGATGGCTGGCTACGCATCTAATAACAAATACTCCCTCTTAGGAGGGTTGCGGGCAGCAGCGCAATCTATTAGCTATGAAATTCCTTTGTCACTGGCGGTGTTAGCGATCGCTATGATGTCTAATAGCCTCGACACCGTTGATATTGTCAATCAGCAGTCTGGCTACGGCATCTTAGGCTGGAACATTTGGCGACAACCAATTGGTTTTCTGATCTTTTGGATAGCCGTCCTCGCTGAATGCGAACGATTACCCTTTGACTTACCCGAAGCGGAAGAAGAAATCGTCGCCGGATATCAGACTGAATACTCAGGCATGAAATTTGGTCTGTTCTACCTGGGTTCATACGTTAACTTGATCCTTTCTTCCCTACTAGTAGCAATTCTCTACTTGGGCGGTTGGGACTTTCCTATTCCCCTCAACTTGATCGCTGGTTGGGTGGGAGTCAGTGAATTAAATCCCGTGTTCCAGATAGTAACTGCGGCTTTGGGTATCACGATGACCGTGTTCAAAGCCTATTTACTAGTGTTTGTTGCCATCCTGCTGCGCTGGACAGTGCCACGGGTACGGATTGACCAACTGTTAGATTTAGGATGGAAGTTTTTGTTGCCAGTTGGTTTGGTTAATCTCCTATTAACCGCCGCCCTGAAACTAGCCTTTCCCTTCGCTTTTGGTGGTTAGTCATTAGTCATTAGTCATTAGTCATTAGTACAAATGACTAATGACCAAGGACGAAGGACAAGGGACAAATAACGCTGATAGCTTACAAAGAGAGAGACACAAAATGCTAAAGTTCCTGAAACAAGTTGGTGATTACGCCAAAGAAACAGTACAAGCTGCGCGTTACATTGGTCAGGGACTTTCTGTCACCTTCGACCACATGCGGCGGCGTCCAATTACTGTACAGTACCCTTACGAGAAACTAATTCCTGGCGAACGGTTTCGCGGTAGGATTCACTTTGAATTTGATAAGTGCATCGCTTGCGAAGTTTGCGTTCGCGTTTGTCCAATTAACCTACCTGTAGTAGATTGGGAATACGACAAAGCCAGCAAAAAGAAAAAACTCAACCACTACAGCATTGACTTTGGAGTTTGTATCTTTTGTGGTAATTGTGTGGAATTTTGCCCCACTAACTGTCTATCTATGACAGAAGAATATGAGCTTGCCACTTACGATCGCCATGAATTGAATTATGACAACGTGGCGCTAGGTCGTCTGCCGTATAAAGTAACAGACGATCCAATGGTGACACCACTGCGCGAACTAGTTTACCTACCCAAAGGCGTCCTCGAACCACATGGACTGCCCGCAGATGCGCCACGTGCAGGTGCGCGTCCAGAAGACTTGGTAGAACAAACAGAAAAATAAATGTCATTTGTCATTTGTCCATTGTCATTTCTCCTTTGTCCAATTGTTATTTGACCAATGACTAATGACCAATGACTAATGACCAATGACCAATGACCAATGACCAGTGACAATTGACTAAGGACAAAAAACAGTGAATCTAGCAGAAGGAGTACAGTTAGTATCACTTGGCATACTGGGCGTGATGATGATTGGGGCAGCCATTGGTGTGGTGCTGTTCTCCAACATCGTCTATTCTGCCTTTTTGCTGGGGGGTGTGTTCATTAGCATAGCGGGAATGTACCTGTTGCTAAATGCTGATTTTGTTGCAGCTGCACAAATACTAATTTACGTAGGGGCGGTTAACGTGCTGATTTTGTTTGCCATTATGTTGGTGAACAAGCGGCAAGATTTTGTAGCATTTCCTAACTCTTGGGTGCGGAAAGTACTGACGGGTGTAGTCAGTGTAGGATTGTTTGGTCTTTTAAGTACGATGGTGCTGGCTACTCCTTGGGCGTATTCAGCTGCTCCTGTGGCGGGTGGTGAAAGTTCTATTGTTTTGATTGGAGAACATTTCTTCACTGACTTTTTACTACCTTTTGAATTAGCTTCCATTTTGCTGCTGATAGCAATGGTAGGAGCAATTATTTTGGCACGCCGCGAGTATTTGCCAGACCTGTTGACACCATCCAAACTGGGGCAAACTGTTTTGACTTTACAAGAACGCCCCAGAGAACTAGTATCAACAACCAGCGAAACAAAAGAGTAATATTTGCGACCTGAATCGCAGATAAAAGCCAGTTTTTTCAGGAGGGATACTCAGATTCATGCAACTCCAGTACTTTTTATTACTAGCAGCAGCTTTATTCTGCATTGGCATCTACGGTTTAATTACCAGCCGCAACGCTGTGCGGGTGCTGATGTCAATTGAATTACTGCTCAATGCTGTTAATCTGAATTTAATGGCATTTTCCAACTTCCTCGACTCAACATTAATTAAGGGTCAGGTTTTCACAGTATTTGTGATTACCGTGGCCGCAGCCGAGGCGGCGGTGGGTTTAGCGATCGTGCTGGCCATTTATCGCAACCGCGATACCGTCGATATGGAGCAGTTTAATCTCCTGAAGTGGTAATTGTGCGTGCAACTCAAGCAGGTAATCATTGCTTATAAAGCGCGGGATGCCCGAAGTAAACAATGGGCAGAAATCTGTGCGAAACAACTAGAAAGTCGCGATTGCCAAGTGTTGATGGGGCCTAGCGGGCCGAAAGACAACCCCTATCCAGTCTTTTTGGCTTCGGCGGGTCAACCAATCGATCTCGCTTTGGTACTCGGTGGCGATGGTACTGTTTTAACTGGTGCCAGACATTTAGCCCCAGCTGGTATCCCAATTCTGGGAGTGAATGTGGGAGGTCATCTGGGGTTTTTAACTGAGTCAGTGGAAGAGTTTCAGGATACAGAGAAAGTTTGGGATCGGCTGTTTGAGGATCGCTATGCTATCCAACGACGCATGATGTTACAAGCTGCGGTGTATGAAGGTCATGGTTCTAATTTGGAACCAGTGAGTGAACATTACCTGGCTTTGAATGAATTTTGTGTCAAACCCGCCTCCGCTGACCGAATGATCACCTCAATTCTGGAAATGGAAATCGATGGTGAGGTAGTCGATCAATACGTCGGGGATGGGTTGATTATTTCCACTCCTACAGGTTCCACAGGTTATACCGTTTCTGCTAATGGGCCAATTATGCATGATGGTATGGAGGCGCTTACCGTCACTCCTATTTGTGCAATGAGCCTTTCTAGTCGTCCCCTCGTTTTACCCCCTGGTTCTGTGGTGAGTATTTGGCCTTTGGGGGATTACGATTTGAGTACCAAGCTGTGGACAGATGGGGTTTTGGGAACTTCAATTTGGCCCGGACACCGTGTTGATGTACGGATGGCAGAGTGTCGGGCTAAATTTATTATTTTGCGCGAGAACAATTCCTACTATCAGACGCTACGGGAGAAGTTGCTGTGGGCAGGTACAAGGGTTCACTACAGCAATAATCACCGTAATTAATTAAGTATTTTAGAGTGCATTTACCGCAGATTGCGTAGGCGTAGCCCGCCGTAGGCATCGCAACCAAAATTACCCAAGCCCCTGGATTCATCTGGGGGCTTTCTAGTTAGGGGAAAACTTATACATAAATGTATTAGCTCTTTAAAGTTTAGGATAAAATCTCGCCTCATCTTAATTCAGTCCCAGTTCCTCCTTCAACGCCTCCGGTATATTAACTGCTGTTTCTAATCCTCGCACATCTTCCCACTGCTGCTTTTTACCCCAGATCATCTCTTCTAGATTGGCGTCGCTAAGGTCTGCACCACCGAGAATGGCGTAACTGAGGTTGCTATGGCTAAGATCCGCGCCGTTGAGGATAGCACCACTGAGGTTACTGCCACTGAGGTTAGCACTGTTAAGGTTGGCATAGCTAAAGTCTGTGCCAAACAGGATAGCGTCAGTGAGGTCAGCGCCACTGAGGTCGGCGTCGTTGAGAATCACGCCGCTGAGGTCAGCTTCGTTGAGAATCACCCGACTCAGGTCTACACCGCTAAGGTCGGCACCTAAGAACATTGCACCGTTAAGTCTGGCATTGTTAAGTTTGGCACCGTTAAGTTTGGCATAGCTGAGGTCTGCGGCAACAAGGATAGCATCGCTGAGGTTGGTACTGAAAAGAATTGTGTCACTAAGGTTAGTACCGTTGAGGATGGCGTGACTCAAATCAGCACCACTGAGGTCGGCGCGGCAAAGGTCGGCATGGCTAAGGCTGACGCTATTAAGGTTGGCTTCACTCAGATTTGCACCGAAAAGGATAGCGTTACTTAGGTCAGCATGGCTGAGGTTAGTGCTGCTAAGGTCAGCGCGGTTGAGGTCGGCGCGGCTAAGGTCGGCGCGGCTAAGGTTGGTATTGCTAAGGTCGGCGCGATTGAGGTCGGCGCGGCTAAGGTTGGCACAGCTAAGGTTAGCACCACTGAGGTTGGTGCTGCTGAGGTCGGCACCGCTGAGGTTAACACCGCTGAGGTTGGCACCGCTGAGGTTGGCATCGCCGAGGTTGGCACCGCTAAGGTTGGCACCGCTGAAGTTTACGCCAGTTAAGTTGGCATCGCCGAGATAAGCAAGACTGAGGTCAGCACCGCTAAAATCTGCCCCGGTAAGGTTGGCATCGCCGAGGTAAGCACCTCTAAAGTTGCCGCCTTTGAGAAATTGTCCAACTATACTGCTAAAGTTGCCAATTTCCAGGGCATCGCTATAATTAATAATCCGCAGCAGTTGGGATGTGAAAAAATTGTCTGTGTCCGGTTGGGCAGATGGATAGAAGGTGATTTTTTGTTTGAGTTCATCTTGCCCTTGGGCGTAACGGTGTAACTCTAGTAATAAAATCAGTACGTTCAGCCCTGTATATATGTCTACCTGTCTCAACCCGATCGCAATATTTTGTGCCGCTAGCTTTAACTTTGTTTTCTGAGGCAGGTTATCATCTGGTGTGCCATCGATAAATTCTCCTTGACACCAGCGACGATAAAAATCTTCTAGCCGCCCAAAAAGCAATTCTGGGCGAATTTTTTGACCAGTCACAACCAATTCCATTAGTTGCTTGACTATCTCAGGTTTCAGGGCAGCATTGCCCAATAAATTATAAATCTCTTCATGCATCTGGCGATCGCATACTTTAAAGCAAAACCCAGTGGGTAAAGTGCCCAATGTGCGATCGTCTATCTGAGAAGTCAAACCGTTCTTTAGTACTGTCCATTTTTCTAAGCTTTTTTGCAGTCTTGGAGAGTATAAATATTCCTGCAAATTATCTTGAGCTAATCTAACGCTTTTGTCTGGTTCTTTAATATTTTTTCCTAGAGGTAAAACTGCTTCAGTGTCTAGGGATGTGGTCTTTGGCATCTCTTGTAACCTTGTACCCCTCACATAATTTCTCAGCAGCTGCCAAACTTGAGATAAATATGTTGACATTTTTGTTTCCGTTGTTACATTTAAATAACTGTTTTTGATAATCCTGAATTAAAAACTTTTCTATGCCAGTTTGCTTGGCATTGCCAACAATCAATAGTATAAATAAATACTATAGTAAAAAAATCATGAGTTGGCGATGTTTACGGCAGGTTACTTCTGATGAATTTGCCAACGGCGCTTCTAGATGGCGGTTTCTCGCTCAGTGTAGTAGCCTTAAGCTTCCTCTCATAATGTAAATAAAGTGTTAACTTCAAAATTATTTCCCAGATCAACTAATTCTATGATTTAGCGAATTTGTTATAATTTTTATCCCAGAAATTTCCTAGTCTGATGTAAAAATCATGCTTACTGTTTGTGGCAGATGCAATTGTTAGGAAAAATCCTACACTAAAACAGCACAACAAAGCTGAAAAATGGCAACTAAAATTTAAGTCAAAAGTTTGTTGCCTAATATAAAGCAGCTAAGAGAATCGCCAGAGTGCAGGCTATATGGCTTTGCAAAAGTTAAAAATTAACGAGAGATAGTTATCAGGTAATGAATGCGATGAACAGATTAACCTTTTATATGATTTTGTTACATAGTTTATTTTTAGGGATAGCGACAGCTAGCGCTAAGTCACCGTTTGTTAACAATGGTGATACAGCCAAGCATATTGTTGGAGAAAATGTGGTTACAGTCAGAAGTGGAGAGAAATCCAATAGTCAGTTATCGACAGAAACTTCTTCAACGAAAATCTCAGCCTTATCATTAAATAATATTAGTATTCCTCAGAAACAGAGGCTACCGTCAAATCAAGTTTGGGTAGTTAATCAAAATAAACACGCACAGCCTCAACCGTTTATTTGGATAGTAAAAAACCTGAAACAAGCAGGTCAACAACCCTTTTTACAAGTTGCAAACCCCTCAGAGAAAGCAAATACAAAGCCTAGTACTACCGCGAAACCAGCAGCAAAGGATGATTTAGAGCCATTTAACGAAGTAATTAAAAACACCCAAAAATCTGGGGGATTGTTCACCCTTTATCGTAATAAAGAAAAGAATAAGATTTATCTAGAAATTAAGCCAGAACAACTTAATAAAAATTACCTAGCTACGGCAACCCTGGAATCGGGTATTGGCGAACGGGGTATTTACAGTGGTATGCCTCTGCAAGATTTTTTGTTTTATTTCAAACGGGTGGATGATAAACTACACTTTGTTATTCGCAATGTGAATTTTCGCACTCGTGAGGGAGATCCCCAGGTGCGATCGCTGACGCGATCGTTTAGTGACTCTGTTCTCTACACCATTGCCATTAAAAGCATTCATCCAGAACGCAAAACTATTCTCATTGACTTGGAAGATTTGTTACTCACAGACTTAGCTGGATTATCTGTAGGTTTAGGAATTCCAAAAAGCACAAGCCAGTCCTATTTTGGTACTGCTAAAGCCTTTCCCCAAAACTTAGAAGTCGAGTCAATTTTGAATTACTCTAATAGCGTTGACGGCGACAATGAAATTGCCGGCTTTGGATCGCTAGCTGACAACCGTGGCTTTACTCTGCGCGTCCACTACAGTTTCTCCCAACTACCCGATCGAGATTATCGACCGCGCCTTGCTGACGATCGCATCGGCTATTTCATCACCGCTTATCAAGATTTATCCAAAGACGACGATCGCGGCGATTCTTTTGTCCGTTACATAAATCGCTGGCATTTAGAAAAACAAGACCCGAAAGCAGTCATTTCTCACCCCAAAAAACCGATTGTTTTCTGGATTGATAACGCTGTGCCCTTAGAGTACCGCGATGCGATGAAAGAAGGCGTTCTCATGTGGAACAAAGCTTTTCTCAAAGCCGGATTCAAGGATGCAATTGAAGTCCGCCAAATGCCAGATGATGCTACCTGGGACCCGGCAGATATTCGTTACAACACGATTCGCTGGATTAACACAGTCGATGGCTACTTTGCGATGGGGCCATCTCGCGTTAACCCATTGACAGGGGAAATTTTGGATGCAGACATTCTCGTAGATGCTAGCTTTATCCGGGCACTCAAGGGTGAATATCGCAAAATCGTCCAACCCAGCCAAACAGAAAATCGCACGACTTTATCAGCTTTGATGCAAAATCGTCTACTTTGCGCCAATGGTTTAGATGGGAAAAACAATGGTGTACCCCAGAAGATGCAAGGACAAGAGGGGTTGTTGAATCGTTTATCGAAAATGGCAGGCGAGTACGATTTATGCTACGGCATGGAAGCTGCTAACCAGTTTGCCTTTGGTTCGCTGGCAATGTCTCTGCTGCCTGATACTATGGCTACTCCAGACAAGGTAAAAGAATATATTAATCAATATTTACGTTTAATCATCGCTCACGAAGTTGGACATACTCTTGGTTTACGTCATAACTTCCGTGGTAGTACACTGCTACCACCGCAGGAGATGAATAATACAGAAATTACCAAAAATAAAGGTCTGACAACTTCTGTCATGGATTATATTCCCCCAAATATCGCCCCTCAAAATACAAAACAAGGAGATTATTTTCCTAGTATGGTGGGGCCTTATGATGACTGGGCAATTAAATACGGCTACACAACAATTCAGACATCAACTCCTCTAGCAGAAAAGCCAATTTTGGAGGAAATTGCTGCACAATCCTACAAGCCAGAGTTGAGTTATTCCACAGATGAAGATGTATATGACCTCGACCCAACCGCTAATGCTTGGGATAATAGCGGTAATGTGCTGCTTTATTCTCAGTGGCAATTGAATAATTCGCGGGTGATGTGGGAACGTCTCGATAAGCGTTTCCCAATGGCTGGTGATAGTTACAGCGATGTCAGCGAACGTTTTAGTACAGTATTGGGTAACTATTTCCAGCAAATATATTTCACCACAAAATACATCGGAGGACAATCTTTCTATCGCATTCACCCCAGCGAGCTACCTGCCGAGAAAGTCTCTGGAGTTCCCCAACACCGTTTACCATTTGAACCAGTACCAGTTGAAGAACAACGCCAAGCTTTAGAAACGCTACAAAAATATGTATTCGCAGAAGATGCCCTCAATTTTTCACCAGAATTACTGAATAAATTAGCACCTTCCCGTTGGCGACATTGGGGTAGTTCTCCACAAGTTGGTCGTTTGGATTTTCCCATTCATGACTTGGTGCTACTAATGCAGGGTTCTGTGTTGCGAGATTTACTCTCAGGCGATCGCCTCTCTCGTCTCAAGGATATTGAACTCAAAACTCCCGAAGGAAAAGCTTTGACTCTACCAGAACTATTTGACACTTTACAATCAGGTATTTGGACGGAAGTCATCCAACCAAAAGCTAAACCGATAAAGATCGCCAGTTTGCGGCGAGGCTTGCAGCGTCAGTATTTGGACATTTTGACTAGTATGGTATTGCGAAAAGAAAATGTTCCAGAAGATGCTCGCACTTTAGCTTGGTATAAACTCAAACAGCTTGATGAAAAACTTAAGGGAGTTAATTCTGAGGATGAATATACCAAAGCGCACTTATTAGAAACGCGCGATCGCATCGAGAAAGTTTTAAACGCGCCGTTGCAGACGAATTAAAAAAGATAGAAGTAAGGAAGTAATAGTAAAATTCCTTACTTCTCTTCTTTTCCCCTAATTTTGGCAAAATATATTTAGAATGCTCATACAGGCTGAAAAAATAGTTTATGTCAGCTAGAGACAAATTTCACAATGTTGTGAAATCGGCATTACAAAAGGACGGATGGCGAATTACTCATGACCCTTTGCTAATTCGCATAGAAAATATTACCGATATGTACATCGATTTGGGAGCAGAGAGAATTATTGCGGCAGAAAGAGAAGGACAAATAATAGCGGTTGAAGTTAAAAGTTTCATCGGCACTTCAACTATTTCTGAGTTTCATACTGCGGTGGGACAGTTTATTAATTATCGATATGCATTAGAAGAGATAGATTCCGAGCGAGTTTTGTATTTAGCAGTGCCTTTAAACACTTATAACGATTTTTTAAATAAACCATTTATCAAAACTATTATCCAGCGTAGTCAAATCAATCTGATAGTTTATGATGTGGAAACGGAGGAAATTATCCGATGGCAGATTTAGATAAATATCGAGAGTGTATTCGGCAATTACTTACAGAATATGCTCAACGCGCCTCCTCTAATAATGAAATTGAAGCTCAAACAATTTTTGACGTAGAACAAGACCATTACCAACTGATATATATTGGTTGGCAAAATAGACGTAGGGTTTTTGGCCCAGTGATGCATTTTGATATCAAAAACGGCAAAATTTGGATTCAGTGGAATGGTACAGAAGAGGATGTAGGTGAGCAACTTACGGCGATGGGAGTACCAAAACACGATATTGTCGTTGGGTTTCACCCGCCTTACATACGGCAGTATACAGATTATGCTGTGAGTTAAAAGCTTGTTGCTAAACTACTTGTAAAAATATCATTTGCTCTACGTGTGTTGCACCCTTGATAAAGTGTACGCGATACACATCTAGATTGCTCAATTTTTCCCATTCAGCATAACCAATGCGATGTATAAAAACTCAAAATGAGGCAGCAGATAATAAAATCTATCTCTGCTACCTCTGCATTATCCTAACTACTCAATGCCTTTATGAACCGTTGCAAACTCTTAAACACATTGGGCTTTCTCGCAGGTGTCGCGTCTGTTGTTGTTTGCGGTTGTCCTTTTAAAACAATGAGATCCAAATCATCACCAGATGGTTTTGTGGGTAATTCGGCAATTCTTTGATATTCGCCGTCGGTTTCCAGCCAAACTTCCCACTGTCCTGGGTAGCAGCGATATAGGGCACTTTCATCGTCTATGGGGCGCACGTAATAGGCGGATTCAATGGTATTTATAAAACGCTCGCGGATTTTTCTCGCTGTATAACCAATGCCCACGGTTCCAGCATCTTCTAAGCGAGGATTCAACAAGACTAAAGGGCGATCGCCTATTACTTCACACAGCTTTTCCAACTGCGGCACTTCTACGGATGTGGGGGCGATGAATAAGAAAATTTCATCCTCTGGCTGAATTTTTGTCTGCAAAGAAGCAGCCCTACCCGTACCAATATCCAAAATTTGAAATGGTGCATCTGCCCAATCACGCCGGGCTAGGGCCGCAGCGCCAGCGTCAGCAAAGAAAATCTTCAAACGGGAATCATAATCTGTAAATGCCGGTAGAAATTGTTCCGCTACTGGCATAAACTTCAGTTCCGGGAACAGGAACTCAACTTGTAAGCGAGTACAGCCATCTGCAAGGGCAGCTTGAACGGCTGTACGAGATTGGGCGATCGCATCTTCAAGAGTATTTGGAAGTTCACTCATAATCTGCATGGTTCTGTAGTGTCTACTCCCATTGTTTCAGTATTGGCTCTTAATTAGGACTTACGCAGACGAGATTTCCCAATCCCCTGAAAACGCAGGGCTGTTTCATTGAGTGTTCCTCTAATAATATAAATCCTCAAATATCTCCATTGAACTCAGTCGCCAGCAGGAGGATACTTAGCACAATATTTTTTACACTAGAAAATAAACCTTATAAACAACTTAGGAACAGCGTATGCCTCTTCATAAACTTGAACATTTTGACCAAAATTATCGAGACACTTTTGGCGGAGACGATCTCAAAGCGCTGGATCTTTATACTGGCGGAGGAGACAGAGTTGGCTCAGTTGCTGACGTTTTAGTTGATGATGATGGTCATTTCCGGTATTTAATTATTGATATAAGCTTAGATTTTGTTAGCAAGAAAATCTTACTACCAATTGGTCTTTGCCGGATCAGTTATCCAGAAAGACGCGTCTATGTTGACGGGTTAAGCAGACAGCAAATAGAAGGTTTACCCGATCATACAGAAGACGCGATCGTTAATAATGATTACGAAGAAAAGGTACGTAGTGTATTTCGTTCTCCAACCAGCGGTATGATTTCCGATCGCGATACATACAATTACCAAAAAGATCCAGATTTATATGGGTTGAATGAGCAATCTCATCAAACTTTTAAACTCTATGAAGAACGATTAATTGCCAACAAACGACGCATCAAAACTGGAGAAGTAACGGTTGGTAAGCATATTGAAACAGAAACTGTAAGCGTTACAGTACCCGTTCAAAAAGAACGAGTTCTGATTGAGCGAGTTACACCAACAGAAGCAGGAAAAGTTGTAAATCCCAATGAAGTTAAGTTTGAAGAAGGGGAAGTAGCACGCATAGAAGTGTATGAAGAAACTCCTGAGATACATAAAGAAGCATTTGTGCGTGAAGAAGTCCGGGTGAAGAAAGTAGTAGAACGGGACACTGTGGAAGCAGAAGGCACCATTCGTCGAGAGGAATTGGATGTTGATACTGCGGGTAATTTAGATGTGCAATAAAATGCGATCGCCACACCTGAAGCTATTTAATTAGCTGGCTCATCAATTTGTTTAGTAGATTTATTTGAAATAATCATGCAGGCAAAGTTAATTTTTATCTCTGCCTGTGTTTATTCTATTCAACGACAAGATTCCCGACTTCTAAGAAGTCGGGAATTTGAACATTCAAAAAATTTACATTTTGTATATATCTAAAGATCCAAAATCTTGCGGTGGTGATTTTAATATATCTGGTAAATCCCATGTACTAAAGCTAGACATATCTTTACAAAAGTAAAGTGAGATGCGCTCAATTTGATGTCTCTAGTTAGCCATATCGATCAAAAATCTCTATAACTTTCGATTATTTAACCCTGGAAATAATTCATTCGGCAGAAGGATGTACAAAAATAAATAAATGTCTAGTTTAGTTATTAAGAGATGACAAAAAAATATTTGAGGTAAAACATAATGGTTCTTTACAAACTAGAAGATTTTGAGCCTAGCTATCAAGAGAGTTTTGATGGTCATGACATTAAAGGGCTAGGTGTCTATACACAGGGAACTGATGAAAAAGTTGGTACTGTTAGCGATGTTTTAGTTGATGAAGAAGGTCATTTTCGCTATCTAGTTGTTGACTTAGGCTTCTGGATTTTTGGTAAAAAAGTATTACTACCAATTGGCCGCGCCCGTATCGACTATAACATTGATCGCGTTTACACAATTGGCTTGACTAGAGAGCAAGCTGAAGATTTGCCTGAGTTCGATGAACGTCAAACCCTTGATTACGACTATGAAGAACGGGTACGTGGGGTATATCGCCAACCCACAGACTACAACAACCTTCCTGTAGAAGCTGCAACACCATTAGACCCTTTAGCAGGATTAGATCCTTTAGGAGCGCCTGTAGCAGCATTAGGTACAACTCCTACTTACGCCCGTGATAGCTACACTTATGAAAATGAGCCTGCTTTATACGGGTTAAATGAGCAAGATCATCAAACTCTGAGATTGTATGAAGAACGGCTGATTGCCAGCAAACGACGCCAAAAAACTGGAGAAGTAACGATTGGCAAGCGTGTTGAAACTGATACCGCAAGGGTTGCAGTGCCAGTAGAAAGAGAACGAGTTGTAATTGAGCGTGTAACTCCAGCAGATGCGGGTACGGCTGTTTCTGGGCGCGAAGCAGACTTCCGTGAAGGCGAA
Source organism: Nostoc sp. 'Peltigera membranacea cyanobiont' 210A (assembly GCF_002246015.1). Classification (GTDB taxonomy): domain Bacteria; phylum Cyanobacteriota; class Cyanobacteriia; order Cyanobacteriales; family Nostocaceae; genus Nostoc. The sequence goes on along the minus strand of NZ_NOLJ01000003.1, from coordinate 410,347 downwards.
GTTGCTCGCATAGAAATCCACGAAGAAACTCCTGAAATTCGCAAAGAAGCATTTTTGCGTGAAGAAGTCAGAGTTAGAAAAGTGGTCGATCAAGACACAGTTGAAACTCAAGAAACCGTGCGTCGTGAAGAGTTAGATGTGAATTCTGGCAATCTTCCGATTGAGGAACGCTAACTAAAAATAGTCATTAGTTAATCGCTAATGACTAATAATTAATTCTACACAGTACAAGTGAAGCAATTGAATTAGCTTGACCTTTGCTCACAATAGCTGATACCACTTACAATACTTTTCAGATAAACCCAACAATCTCTCTTTTGGTCTGGGTAAAGGTTAAGGGCAAAGGGATAAAGGGAAATTCAAACCCTTACCCTTTCCCCCTTAACCGAAAAGTATTGATATCACTTAGAATTTTTGATTGCAAATATTACTCTGGATATGAGTTGGATAAATCCATCAGTCGCAAATATTTTCTAAATAGTATCCAGATGATTAATACATTTAATTTAGCTAAGTAGAAAGCAGTTAGTAAACTTTCCAGATGAATAGCCAAACTATGGCAAAAAACACTTTACAGGCAAATGGTAATTCTCGTACTATCTCCTCGCTGGCAGATTTAAGAAAGAAGGTGAACAATTTTGCTGTGTTTGATAAGCAAGGTCAGCTAGTAGGAGTAGTTCATGATTTAATTGTGGATGGTAATCGTCGGCTAAACCTCGTTATATCTAACCAGGCTAATCAACAAACTGCTGAATATAGCCAGCAGTTAGCTGATCAACATCCTTCTTTATTTCGGTTGCAGAGCCAGAGAATAAAACAAATAGACAAGCCGACTAAATCTGTTTTCATAGACTTAAACAAATCAGAAATTGAATATATGCCTGAATATTTAGAATCAGAAACACCAGGCGATTTTAACTCAACTGAGCAACTAGCTAACAATCAAATAACAAATAACCCAGTTGAGTCATTAAATAATTTAGAACAGGTTCCTGAAGAACAGATTATTCGTCTACTAGAAGAACGCCTATTTGTTGAAACCAGTAAGCGTAAAGTTGGTGAAGTAATTGTTCGCAAAGTAATTGAAACCCGGATGGTACAAGTTCCTGTCCGGCGCGAAAAGCTGATTGTGGAACAAATAAGCCCAGAACACAAACAACTCGCAGAAATTGATTTAGGACAAGAAGAAATTCCTGGGCTTGATTTGACCGAAGTCGAAAAAATTGAAGCTACACATAACAACGGTTTGACGGTAAGCGGCGAATTTAGCTCACCTAAAATTGCTAATTTATTATTGAATGCGATCGCACTAGAGCGAAATAACGGCTGTAAGCAGGTGCGTGTTACCATTGCTGTTGAAGATGAGTCGCACCAAAAAAAATACCAAGAGTGGTTTGACCGCTGTTCTAAAGGTCAATCACTAAAGCCATAACAATAAGTTTCTAGCAGATAAATTAGTAGGGTGGGCATTGCACACCCTATTTTTTTGCTGATTTAAGAAAAGAAAGTTTAAATTTCCACTGCCCACTGCCTAATTGTCTAGAGTGAATGTCTCTAATGCAACTTAATTTACAATACTAAGCAGTTGCCGTTCTTTTGGCTGCTTGCAATGAAATTTCGACTGAAGAGACTTTCACCCAAGAAACGACAGCAGCGTCTGATCCCACCTATTCAGATTCATGTTCAAGATGGAAAATTTGAGATTATAGGTATGGGTGTATGGCATTCCTACTGGCGCGATCCTTATCATCTGCTGCTAACGATTCCCTGGACTGGCTTTCTGCTCCTGATTTGTACTTTTTACGTAACTATTAATGCTCTATTTGCCCTAGCTTACTTGATAGGAGGAGATTGTATTGCCAACGCCCGACCTGGCTCTTTTTTAGATGTCTTTTTCTTTAGCGTCCAAACCTTAGCATCTATTGGCTATGGGGCAATGTATCCGAAAACAACTTACGCCAACATTATTGTCACTATTGAAGCAATGATCGGTTTGGTGGGAATTGCTGTGATGACAGGACTCGCGTTTGCTCGATTCTCTCGACCTACAGCCCGTGTACTCTTTAGCCGTGTTGCTGTCATTACAGCTCATAATGCGATGCCGACTCTGATATTTCGCAGCGCTAATCAGCGTCGCAATATAATTCTGGAGGCGCAGATGCGAGTCTACTTGATGCGCGACGAAGTAACCTTAGAAGGACAATTCATGCGCCGGTTCCACGATCTCAAACTGGTGAGGAACCAAACACCTAGCTTCACGTTAAGCTGGTCAGTGATGCATGTCATTGATGAGTTTAGTCCTTTATATGGGATGACACCAGAATCCTTAACCCAGACAAATACTATACTGATTGTCTCTTTGAGTGGCATTGATGAAACGGTTGCCCAGGTTGTCCATGCCCGTCATAGCTATAGTGCCAATGAGATTTTGTGGAACAATCAATTTGTCGATATCTTTCACCACACACCCGATGGACATCGCTACATTGATTACAACCGTTTCCACGATGTTTTACCTTTAGAGTAAAGGGGTGAAATTTCTGAAAGTTACTCGGAAGTCTGATTGAGTGGTGGTTGTAAGGGTTTAACGACCACCCGACCATTTTCAATTACAGTGCAATTTTTAACCGTGCTCTTACTGTGGTTAACTGGCACATCCTGGCACTGGTTTTGGTGGGAGATATTTTGCTCTTGTTGTTGGTTGAGGACGACAACACAACAGGCGCAGGAAGCAAAGGACATATAACTTAATTTTGATCTCTATATCTATTATCGCGCTACTGATGCTGTTTGACTGAAAAATTTGCTACTCATGTATTTTGATCGTTCAAAGCTACTGTCAAATTTATGGTAAGTACTTGCTTTATTGTGCTTGTAGCCTGTTTGATATATCTAAACCAATTCAACAGGAAAGCGGTTATAGATCCCGCCACGCTTTCCTCCCTGCCCAAAGTTGTTTGCCAGGGTTAGATAGTGGGTTTTTCTAATGAAAAAATTTTTGAGATATCTGGGTTTAGGTTTGCTATCTACGTTCTTGACCGCTACTCCTGGATTGGGGGCTGAACGCATTAGCTTTTATTATCCTCCCTTCGGCGAATTTTCCTTATCGGTGGATTCGCTGGAAACCTTTGCGAAAGTTGGCAAAATCGATCAAGATTTGTCATTTTATGCTAGCCGTGCGACTCCTGAACAACTCGCTCAACTGCGGGATCTACTCCAGCAGCGCTTTAATCTCACTCCTACACTAGTATCTCAAGTTACCTACTCACCGATAGGCGAGCAGTTGGTACAACAACTGGGAAAATTACTCCTCACTGAGTCTCGAAACAATGGCTTCTATGCCATACGTGCCTCTTTAATTTTGTCTGCTGCCGATCAAAAAGAGGGGTTAACGGTTGTGAATTTACTGCGGAAATTTCCTAGTGATACTATACGGGTGAATTTCACAGAGGGGTTGAGGATAGTCGATGACTTGTCGCAATTGATTAAAAGAAAGGATGAGGTTTTTGCCTCTCTTCAAAAAGAAGCGATCGCTCAAGCAGCCACTTCCAACATTGATTTCTCCCAAAAACCAGATTTGCGATCGCCAGGAAAATTTACCTGGCAGAAAAAAAGCCTGGAGTTAAATGACATTTCTCGCTCACGCCGTCTACCTGTAGATATCTATCTCCCTTCAGCAGGTTCACAAAAACCTGGAGAATTACTCTCGCCTCCCTTTCCCCTAATTGTAATTTCTCACGGACTGGCCTCAGATCGCTCTACCTTTGTCTACCTGGCTGAACATCTAGCATCTTATGGTTTTGCCGTTGCTGTACTGGAACATCCTGGTAGTAATGCCGAACGTTTTCAACAATATTTTGCGGGTTTGGCAGGGCCGCCTGATGCAACAGAATTTATCAACCGACCTTTGGATATCAAATATCTACTCAATGAACTCCAGCGTCTAGATAAATCCGATCCGACTCTCCAAGGAAAACTCAATTTTCAGCAAGTTGGGGCGATCGGTCAATCCTTTGGTGGTTATACTGTTTTGACTTTAGCAGGAGCCAATATTAACTTTGAGCAACTGAGACAAGATTGCAAGCCCGATAATTCATCCTTTAATTTATCGCTGTTTTTGCAGTGTCAAGCAACTGATTTACCTCCAAAAAATTACGAACTCAAAGACGATCGCATCAAAGCCGTCATTGCGATTAATCCCATTGACAGCTCAGTTTTGGGTCAGGGAGGAATCAGTCAAATTAAAACTCCCGTCATGTTGGTAACAGGTAGTCAAGATGTTTTTGCACCACCCGTATTTGAGCAAATTCGCCCCTTTACCTGGCTTTCTGGCTCTAATAAGTACTTGGCTTTGATCGAAAATGCCACCCACTTTTCAGCGATCGCCGAACCTACTCCTGAAAACGATGTCTTACCTGTGCCACCCGCCTTGCTGGGCCCCGATCGTGCTGCTGTTTATTCTTATCTCAACGCCCTCAGTGTCGCTTTTTTAGAAACCCATCTCCTCAACCGCCCTGAATATCGTTCTTATTTGCAGCCTTCCTACGCTACATTTATCAGCAAAGAGCCGCTTAATCTCAGTATTTTACAGTCGTTGTCGGTAGCTCAGTTCAATCAAGTTTGGAGTGGATCAACTCCCCAGTCAAGCAAACCATCAAATCCTCAACCTACTTCTACCCCTTATCAACCTTTGAGGCAATGAAACAGCCCTGTTGCTTTTGCAGGGTTGCAGGGGGATTGGAGGGATCAAAAGCCCTCACCCTAAATCCCTCTCCCAAAGGAGAGGGACTTTGAAATGGACTTTGAAATGGACTTTAAAATTGGCTCCCCTTCTCCCAAGTGTGGGAGAAGGGGTTGGGGGATGAGGGCTAATTTTACATTCGTGCAAGAGGTCTAATGCGTAAATTCCTAAGTGGTTCTCATAGCGTGGAATACAAGAATAAGCCTACAAATCTGTTAGCAGCCTTGCTTTTCTCAGAATAAATGTCATTACGGTTTCTTTTTTGGAAATGATATCAGTTGTAACTTCCATTCCTGGTTGAATTGGATAGGATTTATCGCCCTTTTTTAAATAAAGTCTCTCTGGCTCAATTGTCACCTCATAGTAAGGTGCAATTGGATTGCCGTTAGCTTGAGATGTAATAGCGTCGCCGGTTATGGCTCTAACAGCTCCTTTGAGAATGCCGTAATCTGGGTACGGATAGGCAGAAAGCCGCATTTGTACTTCACCCTCTGAACATTTTGTTACTTCTACAACTTTACACACCTTTACTTTGCTAATATCAGAAGCGGCAATACGGGCTTTGATGACCAGAGGTGCTTTACTAGGAGCAATTTGAGCGATCGCATCCCCAATACGTACAACTTGCCCAGGATTCCTTAATTCTAGTTTCAGGATCGTACCTGCCTCGGAAGCCTGAATTACAGTTTTTTGCAGTTCTGTTGAGAGTTGTTTTAGCTCTTCTTGAGCGCTGCTGATTTGATTTTGAATTTCTACTTGACGCCCAATAAGTTCTTGTCTTTCTTTGTTCAATGCAGCTAGGGTAGACTCACCCTTTGCCTGTTCTTGGGGAATCCTTTCTTGGGCAATCTCCACATTTGCGCTAGTGGGATTGAGTCCAGTTTTGATCCGTTCTAATCTGGCAAGTGCTGCTTTGAAAGCTTGTTCTTTTTCCTTAATCTGTAAAGCTGCGATCGCTCCAGTATTTGCTAGCTGCTGATATCGCTTCAGTTCTTCCCTCGCTAACTCCACAGAGGCTTCTACTTCTTCCACTTCTGCCTTAGTGGTAATTTGCTTGTCTTTGTAATCCCGTTGATTACGACTCAGGTCAGCTTGTGCAGAGATAACCGCCCGCCGCATCGAGTTCGACTCAGCTGTGATTTGATTCTGTAGCGCTCTTAGTTGTGCATCGATTTGGGTTCTTTGTAAATGATTCTGCCGAATATTTCCAGCAATTTGGCTTTTTTTGCTTTGTAATTGGGTGTCGTAGAGCAGTGCAATCTCATCTCCCCTTTTCACAACTTGATTTTCTTTCACCCTAATGCTTCTAACAGTTCCCTCTACCGCTGCTTGCACTAACCGTATTTCTCCCGTTGGACGGACAGTACCATCTGCTCTCACTACTATGTTGTATTGAATGACACTTGCAAGACCGAAGGCAGCGCCAACACTTCCAATTAAAAATATCCCTCCCAGCGATGTCCAACTGCTAATTGGAGGCAGATATTCGTCGCTTTCAACTGGGCGGAGAAAGTCCGGTTGGGGGTCAATAAGCATATAAGTTAAAAAACATTTTGGTTGTGCAAACAATCTAGCAAATAGCTAGCTGGTGTAAGAAGGTAATCGTTATGAAATTCGTACACTACCAAGTATGAAAATGCGGAGCGACATTACATCTATATATATAGATATTTATTGAACGAGCATTTTCAAGTTAGGAGCCTCCTTTCTCACTCTGAAAGGTTGTTTGAAAAGTATTATTGCTAATATTTAAGCCTCAGATATCTAACGTCCCTAACCCCCTTTTTTAGAAGAAAAGGGAGGATTTCAAAGCCTCTCGACCTTTTGGGAGAGGTTTGGAAAGGGTTTTTTAGTATACTTTGCGACTTTTCAAACATCCTCTGAAAGCTTAGTCTTCTTAGCCTCTTCCCTTGGGAGAAGATAAGCTGCTTGTCTTAGAGGTTTCTCCATCAGTAATAGCTAAAAAGTGATCCATAGCCTAAGTTTATATAACAATTAGTGCCTTTTAGTAAAAAGACCAAATCTTTATAATTTGCTTTTAAAATTTTATCTTTTCTTTATTTACTTATAAAAATTTCTATAATAGAGAGAAAAACTTTTCTTTTCTATTCTAATTAATAAGTAGTTAAGCTAGTTTAAAAGCGTTGTTATCACAATCTTTTATGCTATTTTCAATAGTCTCTGTATAAGCAAAATAAAAAAAGAACAATACTTACGTGATAATACGTGAATTTAAAAATCAAGTAAAATTTTTGGAGAACTCCAAATTTGGTTTTTCATGATTTTGTATAACAAAATACTATTTGACTGATTTGATACTCTTTCTTTAGGGTTTTGTGCCCACTAACAGTATTAATACGTTAATTCACTCATTAATTTTAGTATAAAATTAGATATTATTTTTCTGAAAAATCTTTATACGCATATATATTTTTGCCATACAATTAAATCCAGAATATTTATCTCTTTAAATAGAATAAAATTCATGGTTTTTTCAGAAAACAGTGAAAATAGTATAAATATTAGCCAAGTAGTATGTTTGCAAAGAACTTGTAATATATATTTCTTAAGAAAATAGTTGTTTTATCAAACTAGTTTCACCCATATAATGTTCGTAACAGCACACAAGCACTCATGAATGCCTTGTTCGCATTGATGAATGTAGTGTGATGTTATCTAAAACCCAACAATCAAGTGAGAACTAAAACTATGGAAAGCACTTTGTTTACCGCATTAAGCACCAACGAAGAAGCCAATCTGTCTGGTGGTGGTTATCGTTCCTTTAACGTGTCCGATAATAATGTAGTAATAGTAAAACAATATGCTAGTGCTAAAGCATATGGTTTTTACCCATCTGCATATGCTAGCAACTACAGCAACGTTTCTATCGAGAAATAGGGCAATAGGCAATTTGTATGAAGTTCAGTAGAAGGGAAATAATAAACGTAAAGACACGATTAACGTGTCTCTACTCAGGATAAAAGTTCACGTTTCAAGTAATTTACACTGTTGACGCAGGTTAAATTAATTTTGCGTGCGGCTTAATTGCTAATCGACTTAATCCTAGTAGCCATTAGCTGTTTCTCTATGGCAGTCATCCTAACATACGTTTATTCCTAGCCATCTACTTTTCTTTAAAAAAGTTAACAAAGTGTTATTGATAATTGCGGTAATTATCAATAACACTTTACTTGGGCTTTTCGCTCACTATATCCATAACCTTTGATCAATCTTAAAGACAGGTAAGGATATGTAAAAATTAATACAGTTTGTATCAACTTTTATTTAACAAAGTGAATTTAAGATAACTAACATAAGTTGCTGATTAAAGCCCTCTGAGCATCAAAATACGATATTTTGTCTAAGTATTAAAATCATAGTACGACTAAACTATGGGTTAAATTTTTAACCATGCAGGGATAAGACCCTGCTATTTTTTTGGTTTTGTCACGATATAAATACTGGAGTGCGAAATGAAATACCAAGTTGTTACACAACATAGTGAAGAAGATTGTGGAGCGGCTTGTCTTGCTTCCATTGCCAAACATTATCAGCGCAACTTTACACTAAATCACATCCGGGAAGCGGTAGGCACTGGTCAATTAGGAACAACATTGTTAGGACTGAGGCGGGGAGCCGAAGCACTTGGTTTCAATGCGCGCTCGGTCAGAGCATCAAATGAAATATTAGACAAGATGAACCAAGCGCCACTGCCAGCAATCATTCACTGGAGAGGCTACCACTGGGTTGTTTTGTATGGCCAAAAAGGCAAGAAATATATAGTTGCCGACCCAGCAGCTAACATCCGTTATGTCTCTAAAAAAGAGTTAACGGAGGCTTGGTCAGATAAGGTGATGCTCTTACTGGAGCCAGATTCGGTTCGCTTTTATGCTCAACCCGATGATAAAATTGATGGATTTGGACGCTTTGTGCGGCGTGTATTGCCTTATGGAAACATACTATTCGAGGCTTTTCTCTGCGCTTTAATTATTGGTCTGCTTTCATTAGCTTCTCCCATCCTGCTCCAAATTCTGACGGATGATGTACTAGTTCGGGGTGACACCCAACTTCTTGCTGGTGTAATTATTGCCGTTGTGGTGATGAATCTTGTGTCAAGTAGTTTAAAACTAGTTCAATATAACCTGATTGCCCATTTTGCCCAACGGCTGGAGTTAGGATTAATTCTAGAATTTGCTAGGACAATCCTGCGGTTGCCTTTGACTTACTATGAATCGCGTCGTAGTGGCGAGATTGTGAGCAGATTGCAAGATATTCAACAAATTAATCAACTAATTTCTCAAGCAATTATTAGTTTACCAAGCCAATTATTGATTGCAGCAGTTTCTTTGAGTTTTATGCTGTTCTATAGCTGGAAACTTACCTTAGTTGGTCTAATTATTGCGATTGTAATGAGTTTGTCTACGATTATTTTTCTGCCTACACTTCAACAAAAAATCAGAAGTGTATTAGTCTTAGATGCAGAAAACCAAGGTGTTCTTGTTGAAAGCTTTAAAGGCGCCTTGACACTCAAAACTACTACTGCCGCCCCCCAGTTTTGGGAAGAATTCCAGAACCGATTTGGGCGTTTAGCAAATCAAACATTTCGCACAGTTCAGATTGGAATTATTAACGGTATCTTCTCTAGCTTAGTTTCTAGTATTGGCAGCATTAGTCTGATTGGTTTCGGCAGCATCCTGGTTATTAACAAGGAACTCAGCATCGGTCAACTGCTGGCATTTAACGGGATGAATGGTAATTTTTTATCATTCATTAGTACTATGCTCAACTTTATAGATGAATTCACTCGTGCCAAAACTGCCACACAGCGCTTAACAGAAGTTATCGATTCCACACCTGAAAATCCAGGCGATACTAAAAAACCTTTTACGAAGATTCCTAGCAAGGCTGATATTATTTGCACAAATCTCAACTTTCACTATCCTGGAAGGCTAGAGTTACTGCAAGATTTCTCCCTAACTATTCCTGGCGGTAAAGTTATTGCTCTAATTGGTACATCTGGCTGTGGTAAAAGTTCTCTTGCTAAACTGATTGCAGGATTATATACACCTAATTCTGGTAATATTCGCATTGGTATTTATAATCTGCAAGACCTAGCCCTTGATTGTTTGCGGCAACAAGTAGTCCTCGTTCCGCAAGATGCTCATTTTTGGAGTCGCTCAATTATTGAAAACTTTCGGTTAGGTTCTCCTCACGTCACCTTTGAGCAAATTGTCGCTGCTTGTCAAATTGCTGAGGCAGACGATTTTATTAGTAAACTACCTGAAAAATATCAAACTGTATTAGGTGAATTTGGCTCAAATATTTCTGGTGGACAACGGCAAAGATTAGCTATAGCAAGAGCCATCATCAACGATCCACCAGTCCTAATTTTAGATGAATCAACGGCTGGACTAGATCCTGTTAGTGAAGTTAAAGTTTTGAATCAGTTATTATTGCATCGCCAAGGCAAAACTACGATTCTGATTAGCCACCGTCCTAGAGTAATTGCCCGTGCTGATTGGATTGTGCTATTAAATCAAGGTAAATTACAAATTCAGGGGACTGTGGAAGATTTGCGTGCCCAACCAGGAAACCATTTAGACTTTTTAACCCCTTAATTAAGCTGATGGGCTTTTCACGGTATGTGGAAAACCTCTCTCTAAATCTCTCTCCTAAGAGGAGAGAGACTTTGAATTTTCCCCCTTTCCGCATCGGGAAGGCAGTTGCAAAAAAATTGTAGGTTGGGTGGAGGCTTTGCGTAACCCAACATCCTAATATATGTTGGGTTGCGCTCCACCCAACCTACGTCTACGTCTAATGCACTATTTTGCCTAGACAGTCCACTACGTGCATTTCAAAAATTAGCACAACTTCAAACTGAACTTACGAATATTCTCAACCGAGCAGTATTGATATCCATCCTTGCTGCGAGTAAGTAAATTTAACCGTGGAGTAATAATTAATAATTACGTAAATGTACGGAGTGCAATTTTCGGCGGAATCATCAATTAGAAATCATATTGACTTACAGTTAAATCCCCGATTTATTAGAGAAATCGGGGATCTTATTGTTCGCGAATGATTGAAGTTTGCTACAGACGAGGCAAGTCTCAAGCATTACTTTGATGAACTCAAAGATAAACCTAAACAAACTACTATTTATCCGAAAGTTTTGGTAGCTAATTTCAGACAGCAATCTAGGCCTTTTTCATTGTTTTCAATAAATAAAAGCCATCAACCTTACTTTTCAAGGAAACAGTAAATATACTGTTGCAATTATATGAGTTAGTTGAGAGTTCTAACTATTGCAACCATCAGCCAAAATGTTATATGTCTTTTTTGTTTCTAAACCATGAATTAGATATCACAATTTCCTAAAACAGGCTATTTGTCAGGAAAATGAGATATTTATACTGAGGGATTCATAAAAACTTATTTAATAAAATCTTTTGTATATATATACTTGTCGTTAAGAAGTATTAAGAAATCCTTATTAAAGAATATTGCAATAGCTTGATTTAATTGCTAACGTGTGTATGACAGCAATGCTGATGAACGCTCGGATCTAGGAGAAATAAAATCTATGAGCTATACCCATTCAGCCAAGTGTGTTAGGCTTTGACGGGTTCAAAACGAGAAAGTTCTGCCTCATATAGACAACTATGAGGGATTGCAGATTAACCAAGAAATGTCTCATTGCTAAAGGCTTAGTTTCAGTTTGATTTCAATTGCGATTGATTATTTGTCTTACTTTGTGCCGACAAGTGAGTAGCTCTTGCTTGTGTGTATCGGCAATAACGAAGAGTTTGGTAAGACTTAAATTTTGGAGAATAAAACTAATGGAGATTCAAGGTAAAGTTGCCCTAATTACAGGGGCTTCGCGTGGAATTGGACGAGCGATCGCCATCGAATTAGCGCAACAAGGCATTAAGCGGATGATATTGGTAGCACGCGATCGCCGCAAGTTATTGGAGGTAGCCAAGGAAATCGAGGCTATGGGTACAGAAGCTGCGATCGTCGCCTTAGATTTGACTCAAACAATTGAAGTAAATATCGCTGTCGCTCAACTCTGGCGCAATTACGGACAGATTCACCTGCTGGTTAATTGTGCAGGAGTCGCATACCAAAGCTCATTTTTGCAATCTAAAATGCCCCAAGTTCAAGAAGAACTCTCAGTGAACTTGTTAGGAATGTACAACCTTACTAGTTTGATTGCTCGACGCATGGCCAGCCAAAGACAAGGGACAATTGTCAATGTATCGAGCCTGATGGGGAAAGTTGCAGCGCCAACGATGGCGACATACTCAGCAACCAAGTTTGCCATCTTAGGATTTACCCAAGCCTTGCGCCAAGAATTAGCTGAACACAATATTCGCGTCATTGCATTATTGCCTTCCCTGACAGACACAGACATGGTGCGCGACTTAAAATTATTTCGCTGGGTGATCCCCATGACTCCCCAGCAAGTGGCTAAAGCACTCGTCACCGGAATGCAAAATGATTCATCAGAAATTTTAGTTGGATGGCAAAGTCATTTAGCCGTGTTGTGTCAACGCCTCGCCCCTTGGTTGTTAGAGCTAATTTTACGAATAGCGACACCGCCAGCACCAAGTAGACAACGGCTGATTGAAAAACTTATCCCTTCGCGTAGCGTCTCGTAGAGAAGGGATAACGCCGAGGGCGATCGCTGACTCAACACTCAGCATTCCTGAACAAACTTGTCCGAAATCTTCAGTCCTTGGGGATTTCCAGAAATTAAATTATTCAATTTTGGGAGCGAAGATGATCGTTAGATTCTTCCTCCCCTGCTTCCCCTGCTCACCAAAGCGTTCGCGTAGCGTCCCGCAGGGATGGGATTATTTTTTTAGTTGGAAGTCCCTTGGCTTTACCCTTGTGCAACAAACTAATGCTCACAGTGCTAAGAAATGCTAATAAGCTGAAAGTAGAAGTAAATTCAGGAACAGACTTGAAATTCTCAATTTTGATAACTTGTCCAACTCCAGGGCGATCGCCTCGGTTTGTCACGTAAATAGCACCATCAGCACCAATAGTCAAAGCAGTAGGAGACTCTAATCCATTACCACTAAGAATAGTTGTGCGAGTCCCATCGCTTGCTATTTTTATTAGAGAACCATCTAGATTACCTTTCCAGAGTGACTGATTAGCGTACTGCAAAGCATATAAATTACCCTCAGCATCAAAATCTAAGTCAGTAAGTTGAGTAAAGCCATCGGTATAAACTGTTGGTTGACCATCAGCACCAACTCGATAGATTTTTGCTTTACCTTCTGGAAAAGGAAAACCGGTTAATTGGCTGATATAATAAGCGCCATCTGGGCCTTTGGCGATATTTGTGGGTACTGCTTGGATTTCAAATGGCGATGATGATGCGCCAGAGGGAAAAATTGGATTAGTTAATGTCTGTCGAGGAATTGTGGCGATCGCCTTTAAATTACTTCCATCAGTCCCTACACTGAGTAATTCATTAGCACCAGTATCAACTGCAACAATATTATTTCCATCTAAAAGAAGAGAGAAGGGATTGCTAATTAGATCGCCTTTGTCTGGATTATTTGCAAGTTCATAATTAGCTAAATCAGCAACACTAGTCCACGAATTTGCATTGAAATTAGCAGTGATGATTTTTCCTAAGTCAGTATTACCTAATGCCGCCCTAAATGTGGGATTTGAACCATACCCAATTGCAATATAAGGCTTGCCAGTAGCATCAAATTTGATATCTTGAGGCCCAGAAGTATCAGTACCATCTGGTAATGCTAAAGAAGGAAGTCCTGTAAGTATACGTTCTTGCTTACCATTTCTAATTTTGGTGACTGCACCAGTTGTGCCATAACATAAAGATTGGTTTGCAACGCTCGGTGAAGGAACACAAGCTCCACTGCCGCCTGTTCCTGCTTCGGTGACGTAGAGACTCCCGTCATTACCAAAAGTTAAACCTCGTGGATTATTAAGACCATCAGCAATTACCGAAAATGATGCCGCCTCTGCTGCTTTCATTCCTGAAAAAGCAGCAATACAAACACTCAAAAATGTAATTCCAAATTGTTTTAGTTTCATGAGACTCCTCCTAAAATTAAATTTGCGTAAAGCATAAAAGAGAAAATTTTATCTTGATAAGTAATAATATTTAATGCGTATAGCTTTTATAGATTTTACAGCTTATTTAAAAGAGGGAAACAGATTCAAACCCAGAAACCTAGATGAAATCTGAATTTCTGAATTTTGAGTTGTATCATACCATTTCCAAAAATCTTTGCAACATAATGAATCGGCTGTATGGGCCTACATCTTTACGTCTGTAGCAACAAAATCAAATAGATTGCTGTATATTTTCCAACACTTTTTTTATAAGTGTAATATCCCAACTGTTGCACTACACAAATATTGCGGGACTACAAGACGATCGCAGTTTGCATCAATACATAAAGTTGCAGAGCAGAAATTGTTGTGCGATCGCATAATTAGACATACCTTGTTTCGGAGCAATCAGAAATGCTTTCCTTCCCCACAACCCTGACTCCTTTGCCCGAAATCATTGATGGCTTGCCGAATATTTCTGGTTGGGAAACAGAGGTTCTCTCTGTGGTTAACCAAGATCGACCAGTATTTTTACCAACAACGAATATCCGCTTAGAAGACGTAAATGCTGTGTTTGCGATCGCTTTGCACATGCACCAGCCAACTATACCTGCTGGAAATGGCGGTACACTCATCAGCAATCTGCAATATATGTTTGAACATCCCCATGAAGGGGATAACCATAATGCAGATCCCTTTGCCCATTGTTACAGCCGTATGGGTGACTTGATCCCCGAACTTGTAAATCAAGGTTGCAATCCGCGTGTGATGTTGGATTACTCAGGTAATCTTCTGTGGGGACTGCGGCAAATGGGACGCGGTGATGTTCTCGATAATCTCAAACGGATTACTTGCGATCGCACCTACCAACCTTATGTAGAATGGCTGGGTACAATGTGGGGTCATGCAGTTATTCCTTCCACACCCATAGCAGATATTAAATTACATATCGTTGCATGGCAACATCACTTTGCGGCAATTTTTGGCTGGGAAGCACTAGCGCGAGTCAAAGGATTTTCGCCCCCAGAAATGCACCTACCAAATCACCCTGATGCTCTCTTTGAATTTGTGAAAGCACTGAAAGAATGTGGATATCGCTGGCTACTTGTTCAAGAACATTCTGTAGAAACTCTTACCGGTCAATCTCTCACTCATAAACATTTACCACATCGTCTAATTGCCCGTAATTCTCAAGGCGAAACAATTAGTATCACAGCTTTAATTAAAACCCAAGGTTCGGATACTAAATTAGTTGCTCAAATGCAGCCTTATTATGAAGCGAAAACATTATCCAAACAACAAATTGGTAGTGTATTTGTACCACCAATAGTTAGCCAAATTGGCGATGGTGAAAATGGCGGCGTGATGATGAATGAATTTCCTAGCGCTTTTAAACAAGCGTGGTGGGATATGGTAAATAATGGGGGAGGAAAATCAGGTGTTGTTGGTGTGTGTGGTACAGAATATTTAGAATTAATCGAAGCTGCTGGATGCAAAGCCGAAGATTATCCAACTTGTCAACCAGTGGGACAACATCAAATTTGGGAGCGAGTTTCACCAGATAATATTCAACCGCAAGCTGTAGAGAATGCCATTCAAGAATTAAAGCAAACAAACTCTAATTTTCATCTGGATGGAGCCTCGTGGACAAATCATATCAGTTGGGTAAAAGGATATGAAAATGTGTTGTCTCCCATGTATCAATTAAGTAGTTTATTCCATCAGAAGTTTGATCCATTGCTGCAAACTGACTCAGCAGAACCAATTACTAGACAGTCTCAATACCGTAACGTTCTTCTACATAACCTGTTGTTGCAAACCAGTTGTTTTCGTTATTGGGGACAAGGTGCTTGGACTGATCACGCACGGGAAATTTACCAACGTGGAGAAAATTTATTGCAGATGAATTGAAGAAGAATTCAGGAGTCAGAATCAAGACCTCTCTGCGAGACTTTACGCGCAGCCTCTCGTAGAGAAGGATGTCAAGAATTCGTGGAGTGTATGTAAGTCTTAGGGACTTCCAAATAAAAAAACATCTCAAATTTTCTTGTGGGATGGGCATCTTGCCCGTCCCAGATTTAGGGTGGGCGAGACGCCATAGGTGTCAACTTAACGCTAAACCCGCTTGGTGACAACGTTTTGCCCTCACCCCCAGCCCCTCTCCCATCCGTGAGAGGGGAGCTAGACATTCAATTCCCCTTCTCCCTTGGGAGAAGGGGTTAGGGGATGAGGGCGTGAGGGATTTGCAAAACGCCTGTCCGATATAGTTTTCGGCTTAAGTTGACACCAATGGCGAGACACGCACCCCACAAGATGGATAATTTATTTCTTGGAAGTCCCTTACTGAATTCTGACTCCTGAATTCTGTTTCGAGAAAAAGTCAGGTGAGTTGAGATTTAGTTCAAGTAAGTGGGAAATCTAAATGTAGGTTTCTGGGTGCTGAGATCCCAATTGGATAAGCTACCCAGTCTTTAAACTTACAATGAGGTAGTTGTGTTTCGAGTTGTTGTTGGTCATAGCGACGATCCTGAATCTCAAAATGCGATCGCTGAAGTTCTTCAAGAATGTAGCCGTTCTCTTGCCGGCTTCCTTCCCCAAGCTGGAATTTTATTCACTGCTATAGACTTTGACCATGCGTTAATTTTGCAACGCATCCAAGACGCTTTTCCCGGAATTGAGTTGATTGGTGGAACGACAAATGGAGAAATTTCTTCAATTCTGGAGTTTCAGCAAGATTCTCTGACCTTAATGCTGTTTGCTAGCGATGAAGTGGAAATTCACTCCGGTATTGGCCGAGGAGTATCCAAAAATCCAGCCCTTGCAGCCCAAGAAGCGATCGCACAAGCACAGGCAAAGAGTTCATTTGTACCACAATTGTGCCTTACCTTCCCCGATAGTCTAACCAGCAATGGGGTTTTAATTTTAGAAGGTTTAAAACAAAGCCTGGGAGAATATATTCCCATCATTGGGGGAATGACTGCCGACGACTATACCTTTGACAAAACCTACCAATTCTTCCAAGGTGAAGTACTGAGTGATTCAGTTCCAGTGCTACTATTCTCTGGAAAACTACTATTTTCCCACGGAGTTGCAAGTGGTTGGACTCCCATCAGCCAACGTAGCCGTGTAACTAAAGTAGATGGCAACGTAGTCTATGAAATTGATGGACAACGTGCCTTAGATTTCTATCAGCATTATCTCGGTGAAGAAAGATTTGCATCCAATTATGCCATTCATGCCCTAGCAGTTTTTGAGGATCAAGATCATTTCTATTTACGGGCACCCAATGGCTACGATCAACAGTCTGGTAGCGTCACGTTCTTCTCAGATATTCCTGAACAGGCAGTTGTACAAATTACCGATGCGACTCGTGACAATATTTTGTCAGCTTCTGAGACATCTTTGAAGAATGCTATTGCAGATTATCCCGGTGTGGAGCCAACGGCAGCATTACTTATTTCCTGTGCAGCCCGTCGGCGAATTCTGGGAACTTTAGCAAGAGTTGAGTATCAGCTTGTCAAAACTCATTTACCAAAGGCATTACCTTGTTGTGGTTTCTATGCTTATGGTGAAATTGCTCCTTTAGTGGGTGGAGGTCAAACCCAATTTCATAACAAAACCTTTGTCACGCTGTTAATAGGGACAAAATGAGTGGTGTATGGATAACCAAGACAATTCCATACAGATTCAAGAGTTAGAAAAAACAAACCGCATCTTGCACAAAAAGCTGGAACGATGCCAAAATGAACGCCGCCAGTTAGAAACTGACATTGCAACAAAAGAGTTTTTACTTAAGAAAGTCATTTGTGAGTTAGAAGACTCTCAAACAAACTTGCAGCAAAGAGGCCAAGAGTTAGAAAATACGTTAAATAGTTTGCATAAAATGCAGGCTCAAATAATTCAAAGTGAAAAGATGTCTGCTCTTGGTCAAATGGTGGCTGGGATTGCTCATGAAATCAACAATCCCGTTAGCTTTATTTACGGAAATATCACCCATATCAGCCAATATACCCATGACTTATTGCGACTTGTCCAGCTTTATCACCGTTATTTCCCCAATCCACCTGCTGAAATTCAAACCGAACGCAAAACCATCGATTTAGAGTTTCTAGAAAAAGACGCAATTATGGTATTGCACTCAATGAATATTGGGACGGAGCGTATTCGAGAGATTGTGCTGTCACTGCGTAACTTCTCGCGCCTGGATGAAAGTGAGTTCAAAGCCGTAGATATTCATGAAGGCATCGACAATACTTTGATGATTTTGCAGCACCGCCTGAAAGCCACTGATAAAAGCTCAGGGGTTCAAATTATCAGAGAATACGGCAATTTATCTCATGTAGAGTGCTACGCTGGACAGCTAAACCAAGTGTTTATGAATATTCTAGTAAATGCTCTCGATGCTCTCGAAGAACTCAATGCTCAACGAACTTATCAGGAAATCCGCGATCATCCCAGTTGTATCACGATTCGTACCTCTGTCGTTGATTTGCAATGGGTAAAAATTGCGATCGCAGATAATGGCTCTGGAATTCCTGAATCTATTCAAAAACAGATTTTCAATCCCTTCTTCACAACCAAACCTGTTGGTAAGGGAACAGGAATGGGAATGGCTATCAGCTATCAAATCATCACCGAAAAACATGGCGGCAAGTTAGAAGTTTTTTCAACACCTGGAAAAGGAACGGAGTTTGTGATTCAAATTCCTATCCAGCAGGAAGTTTGTCCAGTAATCTAACATAACGTTAATTCGTAATTCGTAATCAATCAAACTAAAGGCAATAAAATTTCAAATTTTGTACCTATACCAATCTGTGAATGGAAATTTAATTTTCCGCCATGTCTGACGGTGATAATTCGATAACTTACTGCTAAACCAGTATTTTTACCATTCTTTGTTTCCAGAGAAAAAGACTCCATAATTTGCTGTTGCAATTCTTCAGACATTCCAGAGCCATTGTCAGCAATGCGAATTAAAACCCAGCGAGAATCTGGTGCATCTGGTTTGCTTGCTTCTTGTGATATAACTTCTGTGGTAATCTCAATTCGGGGTTTTTGAACAGTCTTTGTCTCTTCTAAATGTAACTGCTGTCGCACTGCTTCATTGAGTAAAGTATCCACAACTTCACTTAAAATATTCATCAAAACCTGGTTTAATTGCCCCATAAAGCAATACACTGGGGGTAATTGACCGTAGTATTTGACGATTTCGATTTCTCCTTGAAGACGGCTATTAATTAATAAAATAATGCTATCTATACAGGCGTGTAAGTCTACTGGCTTGGGAAAAACTTCATCAATATGACAGAAGTTTTGTAAACTAGTAACGAGTTTTTTTAATCTTTCCGCTCCCGTGCGAATACTAGCAAGCGATCGCGACAAATCTTGCTCTAAAAAATCAAATTCAATCTCTTCTTTAATCTGATTAATTGCCTGAGAAACTGATGGCAACTCTCGATCGTAAGCGGCTATTAGTTTGAGTAAATCTTGACTGTAGTTTGAAACATAAATTATGTTACCCCAAATAAAACCCACTGGGTCTAAAACTTCGTGGGCTACGCCGTCTACTAAACGCCCCAAGTTTGCCATTTTATCATTTTGAATCATTTGGGCTTGACTGCGTTCATAGCGGATTAGATTGTCGATTCCCCGAATTTGCCAAGAAATAATATTTAATTCTTGGACATCTAACAATCTATAAGCACCAGATTCGGTTTGTACTACAATTGGTTCTGCTAATAATTCTGGCGATCGCTTTAAGCTAAGTTGCATTGTTGTTAAAATCGATGTTGTATCAGTAACAAGCAACATCGATGTCCGCACATAGCTGTAGAGAACAGCTAATGGTTGCTGAACAAATAACTCTTGTCCGAATGGACGAATCAAAAATTCTAGTAGTCGCCGTCGCGAAATCATCCCAATGAAATGTCCCTGTTCTACCAAAATTACTCCTGGTAGCAAGGGGTATTTGTCCAAAAAACTAGCCACTTCCATCCCAGTGTGGCTGATTTCCACCGAGAAGTTATACATTGGTAGTTCTTGGAGGGTTGAATCTAAACTAAGATCGCGATCGCTTCCCTCAGACAAAAATGGTGGTGAAATTTGGTAACTGAATTCTTCTGGCACTAGACACCCTGATTTTTTCAAAGACAGGTAAACAATAAGTTAATATTTTACATTCTGCCACCCTCAAAATCCGGTTTTGGTTTGGGTATTTAGTAAGACTAGTGGTCTGTCAAGGTGAAAATCTTTCTCAGGTGACTGGAAGTAATTGGCGTGCGATTTCTGATTTGGGCGGAGAATATTTAGAGAGCGATGTCTACGACGGGCTACGCCTACGCAAGCTAAACTAAAAATAACCTTTACGAAGAGTGCAAAGGTAGCGTTATGACCTCTGTAACCAATCCACCCAACGCTCTCACTCCTTTTCCCTTCCCGGATCATACTCAACTTCCTGAGTCTAATGGTACGTTCGTGTTCGCGGAGCGTGCCGAAGGCAAAAATTGGCAAGAGCATCCCCAAAGCATCCTACTAACTGACTCTATTACACCCATCCTCAAACAATTAAATCCTGAAGGTGAATACTGTATAGGGCAAGACTTAGGCATTTACTGGCGCTTAACCGATCCCCTTGAAAAAGGCGCAGAAGCACCAGATTGGTTTTATGTACCGAATGTACCATTTTTGCTCAATGGGCAAACGCGACGTTCTTATGTGTTGTGGCGAGAGTTTATTGCCCCGTTGATTGTCTTAGAATTTGTCTCTGGGGACGGTAGTGAAGAACGGGATAAAACTCCTTTGAAGGGTAAATTTTGGATTTATGAGCAAGTGATTCGTCCTGCCTTCTACGGCATTTATGAAGCGAGTAAAGCCAACCTAGAAGTTTATCATCTGATTGAAGGACGGTATCAGATATTACCAGCAAATGAACGAGGACATTATCCTATAGTTGCTTTGGGTGTTGAATTAGGTTTATGGCAGGGAGTTTATCAGAATGTAGAATTACCCTGGCTGCGTTGGTGGGATTTAGAAGGCAATTTGTTGTTGAGTGGCGATGAAAGAGCAGAACAGGAATCCCAAAGAGCAGAACAGGAATCCCAAAGAGCAGAACAGGAATCCCAAAGAGCAGAACAGGAATCCCAAAGAGCAGAACAGGAATCCCAAAGAGCCGATCGCCTAGCTGCCCAATTGCGATCGCTCGGCGTTGAACCAGAAATCTAATACCGTACTACAAATTACGAATTACGTTAGCGTAGCGGTAGCGAGTCCGCGAGCGTCATTACGAATTACGAATTAAAAAAGGGCTGGTGTAAAAGAGTCATCTGTGGCTTAATTTGTTTAGACACAAATTTTTACTGCTACCAGGGTAATCACGATGACAAATAGACCTCCTTCCGAACCGGAGTCATCTCAAAAAACTGCCCTTGGCTTTGATGAATTTATAGCCATTCTGGTTGCCTTTACCACTATCGGAGCGATTCTTTTTTGGTCGTTGTCCCGCAGAGATTCTAGTTGGAACTTAAACGGGCTGCTGTTGCCTTCCTCCACTCCGTCTCCTAGTGTTCGACCAAATCCAGTATTGCCCTCTCCTACTGCCAAGGTAGAACCTTATACAGTCCCCAACAACGTTTTGCCCTATTCTTCACCGGAAGCTGTTGTTGAACCCAAGACACCTTCATTCCCAACTAACAGCGCAACTCCTTACCGCGCCATGTTACCATCTATTTTGGTAATCCCAACTCCATCCCCACAACCACAAACGCCTGTATCCCCTCCAACAGAACTTGAGTCATCACTCAAATCATCAGCGTTGCCTTTAGTAACTCCGGCAAGACCAAAATCAATCATTCCGCCGCCAATTGCATTTAATGATGTGCCCAATAACTTTTGGAGTCGGCGTTTTATAGACGTTCTTTCTGCCCGTGGGATTCTCAAAGGGTTTCCTGATTATTCTTTTAGACCAAATCAGCCTGTAAACCGCGCCGAATTTGCTGCCATACTAGAAAAAGCTTTTGACCAAGAACCGTCTAAAACTGCGATCGCATTTCAAGATGTACCAACAAAATTCTGGGCAACTTCAGCAATTGACCAAGCTATCAGTGCGGGATTTCTCAAGGGCTACCCGAAAAAAACCTTCAAACCACAACAAAATATTTCACGAGTGCAAGTTTTAGTTGCCCTTGTTAGTGGGTTAAATTTGAAAGCCCCCACTTCGCCAAATCAGATTATTAGTGTCTATAAAGATGCTAAAGATATTCCACCTTATGCTATAGGCAAAATAGCTGCTGCTACAACCAATGGTCTGGTAGTTAACTATCCAAATCCCCAAGTCCTCGATCCCAACAAAGTAGCTAGTCGGGCAGAAGTGGCGGCGATGATTCATCAAGCTTTAGTCAAACGGGGCAAACTGTCGGCAATTACATCTCCTAATATAGTGCGTAGGAGTAGCCCGCCGCAGGCATCGCCTAAAATATCTACAGAACTTCCACAGACTCCAAAACCGAACCCAAAAGTTAAATTGCCCACCGGAGGTTCGCCTCAACAATAATTACTAATTCGTAATTAAACCAAGGATCGCAGGCAGCGACTTCTACGGGTACTAGCGTTATGGGTGTAGTCTTGATATTACAAATTGTTAAAAATTTTGTCAGGAACTTTGAGAGAAGACTGGACGCCGAAAGTCGGTGTCCAGTCTTCGGGGATTTAGAATTAGAGCGTACTTCTCACAGGAGCAAGCTACGCGTAGCGTCTCATAGAGAAGCGATAATTAGATATTAAGCTTCTGGAATTTGTTTACCGACAACTTGTGATTTAAGAGTGGTGATTTCACTAGTTAACTCTTTCCTGGTTGAGGCTTTGAGTAAATAGCGGTAAACAAACCAGGCAGAGTAACCAATACCGATCAGCTCAAAAGTAGGTGCTACCAAAGGGATATCATTCAAAGCATCTAATATTGCCAAGAGTACTTTAACGGCAACAATTGATCCTACAATTAAACCAACTGTTACCAGGGGTTGCTTATATTGATTAAAGAAGCTTCCCAAATAATCTGGTAATGTTGCTAAAAAGGTAGAAATTTGCTCCCCGTATTTTACCCATTCGTCTTGAGGCTGTGCCGGAGGCTGGAGTTTGGTGATAGTTCCCGTTTGGTTGTTGATCTCTGCCACTGTAGTCTCTTTAGATGCGTTTTCGGTAAATTCTTGTTCTGGCATTTTCACTCCTATTAATTTGACAGTTGAGTTTTTCTAATCTGGATAATTACAACCAAAAGGTTGTTGATTAGGTAATGTACTTGCGAATCAGTACAATTTGGTGAAAGGCACAAAAAGATTTTAGTGTCCTATAACCATACTTGCCCCATACTATCTACTGCATCAACTACAAGGTAGACAGTCAGTAGGAGGATAGAACTCAGAAGGCAGCAGGATGTATTATAATCAACTTCCTGAGTTCTATTTTTGGAATCAATTGGAATCCTCAGGTTGTGATTATCCCATTCCGTGGCATTTGCTCATAATCGTACTAAATCTAAGTACAAATCATGCAAAAATCACTCCGCTTCTCATTTATATAAGCCTAGAAGCCGATTTTAGCCGATATTAAAGCTATCTTAAGCCGCGTTCGTCAATTAACGCATTCGTCTTGATATTAATACCTAATAAAAATTTTTCTGTGTTCATCTAGACTAGACTTAGAAGCTGTTTTATGATATAGGTGCCTGGGATTAGGGAGGCAAGGAGATAAACAAAACTCAGCACTCTTTTGCCCAATCCCTAATCCCCAAGAAGTATCAAACCTTTTGTTTTTCTCCTGATTGTATTAATTTTATAAGGTAGAGTAATGGCGTAGGCGATCGCAAGAACTCATTGCTTGCTATCAACCGCATATTGTGGAAAGTAGTGTAGTAAGGAGAAGACGCTCTCAGGAGGGTCTTTAGTGCAGGAAACTATATCGTTGCTCCTAAAAAAAGTAAATTCTATTAAACTTAGTAATTATACTTATAAAATTTGTTGTAAAAATTACTTATCTTATCTAAGATGATGCTAATTATCTCGCAAGCAATCATTTGCTCTTGCGATAAAAGAAGATAATGTAGATGTTAATGACTAAATTAAGGTATTTTGACAATCTAGACTAATTTGATTATTTTTGCGGGAAGGCAAGGAGGTTTGAGAAATGCCTTCCTCAAAAGCCAACCCCTATCTACAGCAGTTCAGAAAGCAAAAAAGTGTCAGCCGAAGAGCCATCGACAGACGAACTCCCAACTATAGAATTTCCTTCACGAGGGAAACTCAAAGCTAGTTCTTGGCGTATCCATCAAAAAATTGGCTATGGGTACTTTGTAGCTATTGGAATTGGCTTTTTTGGCTCACTGACTGGGTTAGTGATTGCTAATTACTACCGGGGAAGGGAAGTTAGACAATTCAATCAAGCTTATGAACAAGGACAACTACTGAGTAATTATAAGGATGCAGTAGTAGGGGCGCAATTACATAGTTCTAACCTAGTTGCTGTATTAGAAAATTCACAACAACTGCAAAACAAAAAAGCTGATTTTCTGAAGAATGTTGAAAAAGCCAAGCAACTAGAGTCAAAAATTGGCGGATTTCTTGATAGTAAACCTAAAAGACTAGCAGCAACAAGTTCGACTTTACAGACGTTATTGCTGGATTACAAAAATAATTTAAATGCCTACGTTGACCAAATCGAGGTCGTCTTACAGAAAATTGACTCTCAAAAAGTGCAGCCTCAGCAGATTTCTTCGGCCCGATCGCAGTTATTAACAATAATGCGTGGTGAAACAGCCATGCAACTAGATCAGCTTTCTCAAAGCTTGACTAACATCCTGCAAACTGCTGAAGATCAAGAGCAAGAAAGGCAAAGAGCCGTTGAGCAGGCGAGAATAGTTGAGCGATTCATCGTGATCGCGAGTATGCTGGTTTCGGTAGCGATCGCAGCTATTGTAGCTTGGCGTACCAGTCGAGCGATCGCTGAACCAGTGATCACTGTAACCCAAGTAGCTGAACAAGTTGCCAGGAAACATAATTTCGATTTACGAGCGCCCGTTACCACTGAAGATGAAATTGGCCTACTCGCCAAATCTCTAAATCATCTGATTGAGCGAGTATCTCAGCGAACAAAAGAACTACAACAAGCTAAAGAATTAGCCGAAGCTGCTAGCAAAGCAAAAAGCGTATTTTTGGCCAATGTCAGCCACGAATTACGCACACCATTAAATGCTGTCATTGGCTTAAGCCAACTACTACAAGACGACGCTACCGATCTTGGTTTATCGGCAGATTTTATCACAGATTTAGAAACAATTAACGCTGCTGGTAGGCATCTACTGCACTTGATTAACGAAATCCTCGACTTGTCAAAAATCGAAGCGGGGAAAATGACCCTCTATCCTGAAACATTCGAGATTGCAACGCTGATTCATAACGTTGTTCTCACAGTCAAACCAGCTATAGAAAAAAATGCCAATGTTTTAGAAGTGGATTTTGATGAGCAACTTGGCACCATGTATGCCGATCAAACTAGGATGCGGCAGGTATTGTTAAACTTACTCAGCAACGCCAGTAAATTCACTACAAACGGCAAGGTTACTTTGACAGTCAACAGAGAAAAGGATGAATTTCGACCGGATGCTCCTTTAGGCAGCATTATTTTCACTGTTACCGACACAGGTATCGGTATGTCTAACCGTCAACAGCAGCAGTTATTTCAACCTTTTACACAAGGAGATACCTCGACTACGAAAAAGTATGGAGGTACGGGATTGGGGTTGGCAATTAGCCGCCACTTTTGCCAGATGATGGGTGGTGAAATTATTGTCAAAAGTCAGCCAGGAATTGGCTCTACTTTCACTATTCGTCTGCCAATGACTGTGCAGGATTGAGGGTATTGGGGACTGGGGACTGGGAACTGGGGCATAGGTTATTCCCCTCATCTCCCCCTACTCCTTTCTCTTTTCACCTAATCATAAGAACCCCACCCCCGCCAAAGCTGTGCTTTGTCTCCCCNGGGGAGACAAAGCACAGCTTTGGCGGGGGTGGGGTTCTTTTATTATGGGTAAGCACCCGGACATGATATCAGTGAATAGCAAAGAGTTTTTCAGATGGGAATCAGAGTCTCCAAGAATTTTTGAATTTTCAATTGTTTAATTATTAATAATCCTCTGCCAAATTAAGTAATAATAGTCACTCTCCCTGTATCTAAATCGTAACGACCCCCGACAATTTTCAATTTGCCCGACTCCACCTGCTTAGTTAAAAGCTTTGATCGCTGCAACCGTTCAATTTGATATTGGACATTTGCCACCACAGCGTTTTCAACTGCATCACCCGGCTGATCCTTGACCCTTTTCAGGGCTGGCTTAATTGCCTTAACAAAAGTACTAATATCACCAGGTAATGATTCCTTTTGGACAGCGGCGGTTACTGCGCCACAACGCTCATGACCCATCACCATCAGCAGCGGAGAACCTAATAAGACAACTGCATATTCAATACTACCGATCGCTTCATGTGTGGCAATATTTCCGGCAATCCGCACATCAAAAATGTCTCCAATGCCTTGATCGAAAACAATTTCTGCGGGGACTCGTGAATCCGCACAACTAAGGATGGTTGCAAATGGATGTTGAGCTTGAGCAACTTCGTGCAGCCGCAGTTCAGATTGATCGGGGTATTGGGGATGATGATTGACAAATCGCTGATTTCCCTCGATCAGCTTTTGTAAGGCGGCATCGGGATTGAGGGATTCAGCAGAAGTTGAGGGGATTTCGGCAGCTTTAGCCTGTTCTACCCGCCAGAGTAAATCGCTGGCAGATAGCATCATTCCAAATGCCCCGGTCATTCCTAACTTCAAAAAGTCACGACGTTCCATGAAATGCTTCATTGAATTTATAACTCTCTTAAATCGACGCGACACATCTGACAGAGCGAATCTCCATCACATCGGAAACGTAGCAAGTACCTCCGAACTTATTAAGCAGTGGTCTGATATTTTCGACAACACGCTTGAGTTCTTCTGGCATACAAAACGCGAGGATGTAAACATTATCAAGCATGGTCATGTCTAAATCTTCTGTTGTTCCTCGTAATCCTTTGCCAACAACATTTCTAATGACGGCATGACTATGTACACCGGACTTGTCTAAACTATCTAAAATTTTGGCAAGTTCAAAAGAGTTGGCGATAATTTCTATCTTTTTAACTACGTGCATATTATTACCTCCAGAATAGGTTAATTCCGTAGAGATATAGCGGAATTCCCACAATAATATTGAACGGAAATGTGACTGCTAGAGCGGTAGAAACATATAGGCTGGGATTTGCTTCGGGAACAGTCATCCGCATCGCCGCCGGCACAGCAATGTAAGAAGCGCTGGCACACAATACAGCGAATAACAGCGAATTTCCCTGAGGCATACCGATGAATTTGGCGATCGCTAACCCAATGCCTGCATTGAGTATTGGAATTAGTATGGCAAATAAAATCAGGAAAACTCCGGTTTTTTGCAAGTCTTTAATTCTTCTGGCAGCCACCAGTCCCATATCTAGTAAAAAGAAGGTGAGAATGCCATAAAACAACCCTTGAGCAAAGGGTTCTAATACGTGCCAACCACGTTCTCCTGTCAAGACACCGATTAAGAGGCTACCAACTAGTAGAAAAACTGAACTATTAAGAAATGCTTCTTGCAAAACTTCTGACCAAGCAAACTCTCGCTTTTCATCGGCGGTGAATATACTCACCAAAATCAGACCAACAATGATCGCCGGAGATTCCATCAGGGCAAGAGCTGCTACCATGTAACCATCATACTGAATACCAAGCTCAGTGAGAAAAGCGCCGGCAGTGATGAAAGTGACGGCACTGATAGAACCGTAGGTTGCTGCGATCGCCGCAGCATCGTAAGTATCCAGTTTCCACTTTAAGATAAAAAAGGTGTAAATTGGAACAAAACAAGCCATCAACATTGCTGCCAGGAGTGTTAAAATTACTTCCTGATTCAGTCCGCTTTTGATTAGTTCTACCCCTCCTTTAAAACCAATTGCAAACAGCAAATACAACGAAAGGAGTTTGGGTACTGGTGGGGGAATTTCCAAATCAGACTTGACAAAAACAGCAGTCATGCCTAAAAAGAAAAACAAGATTGGCGGATTCAAAATGTTGGATACAATTAAGCTAAAATCCATATCCACCCCTCTTTATACTGGTAAAACCTGCAATTAAAGAAATTTTTCATCTTTAAAAATTTAACGGTTCAATGATGATGTATCGTGTATTGTTACCTAATGTCAATTGGGTACTCAAGGTGTGAATAGTCCGATTGGTGACTATACTCTCAGTTAGATATGTACAGCGTTTTGCAAGCAAATAAACCACGGTCTAGGAAACATTTTCATGTCCCCACGAAAACGTATTGGGGCAATTTATTAATTTAATTGCCCCTACTGTTGACAACAGAACAAGTTAAAGCTTGCTCATCATGTTTTGATGTTTGATTCCCCGTGGCTGATTTTACGACACAACGCGCCGGAATAACTAGTGGCTAACTTTTCTACGTAGAAAAGTTAACGTATTGTCAGGGCAATTATGAATTGCCACAACACAAACTTTGTCTAAATCCCAGTATTTTTTGATTTACAACAGTTTTGTAAATCCTGCTTGCTCAAAATGCCGGTCAGATGTAAAGGCTTAAGTAATCCCTTCCTGTGTCATCACCGCAAAGCTAATACAGTCAGTTAGTCCCCAATCTTTATCAGGACGCTGGCTGTATAACATCCAACCTTCATCCAGCAATTTTTGGTCGAAAGGGATGATTTGCAGTACCATTCTGGTTAAGAAGATTGCCACACAATCTTTGTTGACCAAGTTTCGTTAGGATGTTGTAATCTGGGCAATAGCGACTTTCTATTGATGTGACCCCAGGCGTAGGCGTAGCCCGCACTTCTCTACGAGACGCTGCGCGAACGGCTGCGCTCAGTGACCCTCGGAGACATCGCTTTTTCACATCTATGACAACAACCATCGACTTTCTCAGTCACCTTAACCCTAGCCAACGTCAAGCTGTCGAACATTACTGCGGCCCGTTGCTAGTTGTTGCTGGCGCAGGTTCCGGTAAAACACGAGCGCTGACTTATCGCATTGCAAATCTGATTCTGAAACACCGTGTCGATCCAGAAAATATCCTGGCGGTTACTTTTACCAATAAAGCCGCGCGGGAGATGAAAGAACGGATTCAACGGCTGTTTGCGGAACAACTGGCAATGAAACAACACGGTAAGCGGTTGGATTTGTTGACAGAATACCAACAAACGCTACTGCGATCGCAAGTTTACAAAAACACGATCAAAGATTTGTGGTGTGGCACTTTCCACAGTCTATTTTCTCGCATTCTGCGCTTTGATATTGAAAAATACGTAGACGAAAAAGGACGCAAGTGGAATCGTAATTTCTCTATTTTTGATGAATCAGATGTTATCAGTCTGATCAAAGAAATCGTTAATAAAGAGCTAAATTTAGACGATAAGAAGTTTGACGCCCGCTCTGTTCGCTACGCTATTAGTAACGCTAAAAACCAAGGTTTATCACCCCAAGAATTTGAGCAAGATCAACCAAATTATCGCGGACGGGTAATTGCCCAAGTTTACAATTTATATCAAGATAAGTTAGCGCAAAATAACGCTCTTGACTTTGACGATCTTATTCTTGTACCTACTAGATTATTTCAACAAAACGAGCAGGTATTGGGTTACTGGCATCGCAAATTTCGTCATATCCTCGTAGATGAATATCAGGATACTAACCGCACTCAGTATCAACTTATTAATTTATTAGTTACTAATGGCGAAACCAAAAAGAGCGAATGGCAATGGGAAAATCGCTCAGTTTTTGTTGTCGGCGATGCAGACCAATCAATTTACAGCTTTCGGATGGCAGATTTCACCATCTTGCTAGGATTTCAGGAAGACTTTGGCGATGGTTTGGTAGATGATGACACCCGAACGATGGTGAAGCTAGAAGAAAACTATCGTTCTTGTGAAAACATTCTGCAAGCGGCTAATGAACTGATTGAAAATAACACCCAACGGATTGATAAAGTCCTGAAAGCGACGCGGGGGACGGGTGAACAGATTACTTGTCACAAAGCCGATGAAGAACTTGCAGAAGCGGCATTTGTAATTAATCAGATTAGCACTTTAGAACAGCAAAATCCAGAGTTAGATTGGGGTAGTTTTGCCATACTTTATCGGACAAATGCTCAATCTCGTCCCTTTGAAGAATTGTTGGTGAAATATCAAATTCCTTACACAGTTGTGGGGGGAATGAGATTTTACGATCGCAAAGAAATTAAAGATGTCGTTGCTTATTTAAGAGCAATAAATAATCCAGCTGATACAGTCAGTTTATTACGAGTTATTAATACTCCCCGGCGGGGAATTGGCAAAACCACTATTGACGCTTTGATGAACGCATCTCAGCAATTAGGGACAACTTTGTGGGAAATACTCAGCGATGAAACATCAGTTAATACATTAGCTGGACGAGCGACAAAAGCTGTAAATAACTTTGCCGCAACGATCAGCCGTTGGCAAGGACAAGTCGCTACGCTTCCGGTGACAGAGGTTTTGCAAGGAATACTAGAAGATTCTGGTTACGTTCAAGACTTGATGAATCAAGGCACAGATGAAGCCACAGATCGGGTACAAAACGTTCAGGAACTTTATAACGCTGCACTGCAATTTCAAGAAGAAAATGAAGAGGTTTCTCTGCGAGATTTTTTAAGTAGTGCCGCCCTGA
Organism: Nostoc sp. 'Peltigera membranacea cyanobiont' 210A; assembly: GCF_002246015.1. GTDB lineage: Bacteria > Cyanobacteriota > Cyanobacteriia > Cyanobacteriales > Nostocaceae > Nostoc. Next base: position 379,695 of record NZ_NOLJ01000003.1, on the reverse strand, counting down.
GTTCCGATTTGGATAACTTAAAAGAAGGACAGACAGCCGTTTCTTTGATGACTTTGCACGCATCCAAAGGTTTGGAATTTCCCGTGGTGTTTTTGGTGGGATTAGAACAGGGGCTATTTCCCGGCTACCGTTCACTGAGCGATCCTGCATCTTTGGAAGAAGAACGCCGCTTGTGTTATGTGGGCATTACTCGCGCCCAAGAAAGGTTATTTTTATCACACGCACGGGAACGGCGTTTGTATGGTTCTCGTGAACCTGCGATGCGATCGCAATTTCTCGACGAATTGCCAGAAGAATTATTATCTACTCAACGCCTGAGTCGTCAAACGTATACTAAAGCTGCCTCTACTACTAGTGGGAAACAAGACTCAACGCAGAATTGGCAAGTAGGCGATAGAGTATTACACAAAACCTTTGGTCTGGGTGAAATTACTCATGTTTTCGGAACGGGTAATAAGATGTCTGTGGCAATTAAATTTGCTAGTTTGGGACAAAAAATAGTTGACCCAAGGGTAGCGCAGTTGCAAAAAGTTTAAAAACAAAGCCACAAAGCACAGATCCCCAACTTTTCTAAAAAGTTGGGGATTTTGTTTTTTACATTTCAATTTCATCAAAATGTTCAACAGTAGGAAATGGTTCATAAAAATGATGCAGAAGTTTTTTCCACTCTTGATACTCAGCAGAACTTCTAAATCCTACAGTATGAGATTCTAAAGTTTCCCATCTAACAAGTAATAAGTATTTACCTGAAACTTCTATACATTTATGCAATTGATGGGATAAATATCCGTCCATTGAGGAGATAATTTTAGAAGCTTTTTTGAAAGCAACTTCAAAATCTGATTCTAGACCAGATTTAACATGAAGTATGACTGCCTCAAGAATCATATACTATTTGGTAAGAATTAAGTTAATACTATTTAGTATAATGTGAATCAAAAATAATTCTTGAGTAAATAGGTAATTGCAGCGCAAAAGGGAGTGTATTGCTCATTAGCATCTAACTCCTGATAACCTTCAGCAAGCAGTTGTATTTCTATTTCAGTCAAATCTTCAGTAGCCAGCAATGCAGCATCAATTGCTACTCTACGCATCTTTTGCAGTTTGTCAATGTCAAGTGCAAGCTTCTTAATTGTTGTTTCAGCAACAGCTTTTTTACCTGGATTATCTGTCGGTTGAATTTCACCAGAAGCAGGATATTTAAAAAAATCAGCACAGTTTATTTCCAAAGGTGAAACTATCAAATTTTCATCGTACCAATACTTTTTCTTATGTCCGCAATGCACCGGAACAGTAGGAGGTTCTTCACTTTCTCCTTGACATGAAGCGATGAGATTTGTGTACTCAAGTGCCAAATTTGGATAAGTACTACGAGGTTTGAGGTGTTCTATGTGGCTAGTTTTTATAGTGATACGCATTCCACAATAGCAACATATACATCCCTGTTCCTTCAGTAGAGCATCGTGTACAACAGGTTTTTCTGGTGTTTGAAAATTATCATCCCAGCTAGGTTTCCAATCATCATTTTCCAGAGCCTTCCACTTGGTAAATTTTTCTGGTTCCTGACTCTTTTTGATGTACTTCATCGGTTGAGAATTTCCTTCCGCCGAATGAGTACATCCGCTTTAACAAACTCTGGCTCATCTGCTCCAATTTCAATAGCCAATTGTTGACGTAATTGCCTAGCACCTTCAATATTTCCAGCATCAATTAGTCGAAAAAGCTCTAAAAGACTTTCCTTAATTTCCTGCGGACGTTCTGGAACACCCATGAGGTCTTCTAAGATGCGATTGCTATCTCTCCCAAAAGAACTTTCTGGTTTTTTAGCAACAACACCTTCGTCTGTTTTTTCTAGAATATAAATTCCTTCCGGCTTGACTTGGCTAATTACTTGAGGTGAATGTGTGGTGACAATAAATTGGCAATTGGGGAATGTTCTTGTCAAAGCTGGAATAATTTCTCGTTGCCATTTGGGGTGTAAATGTAGTTCAATTTCATCAATTAAAACAACACCCTCACCTTGAAGCGGTTCTGTTAAACCTGGGTTGGCGATTGCTAATCGTCTTGCTAAATCACCCACCATAGCCAGCAAGCATTTCTCCCCATCAGATAGTTGATTGACTGTAAGCTCTTCACCTTGTTTTCGCACAGTCATTCGCAGGGGTGAACGCCGTACCCGTAAGTTAGAAAACCCTGGAATTAATGAATAAATAGATTGTCTTACTGCTTCTAGCTGCTGGGTTTTAAATTCAGGATTATCCCGCCTTTCTTCGTTTTCTAAATCTTCCAATGATCTAAACCATTGAAAGAATCTATGGAAACTAATTTGTACTCCGTTTAGTGCTTGATCGTAAGCATCTATCTGTTTCAATGAATGCGTTTCTGTAATCTCCATGTCAATCCCAAGAACCGAACGTTTCACTGGGTAATAAACTGCTAAAGGCAAGTTAAACTTAGAATTTGATTTCCACTGACGGTAAATATCTTGAGTAACTGTGTTTAACTCCGCATTTTCTTTCTTTATATCTTCGTTGCTTTCTTTACTAGAGTTTGTAACAAACCAGCTTACTTCCCTTGATTGCAGAAAAATTTTAATCCTATTATGTGTCTCTTTGTGTCCGTTTGTAATATCGTCTTCGCTGAAGAAACGTTCTTCGATATCCGGTTTTCCCGGAATAGATTTATCGTATTCATGACGATTGCTAGAACGATAAGATAAGTTATTGATAAATTGCATATTTGTCTTTATTGACTCTGCATATGCAATATCCCTTATCATCTGTGACAAAAGAATAGCGAGACAATCAAGAATACTAGATTTGCCCACACCGTTAATACCAATCAGCGCCGTTGGACTCGTTTCATCGAACTCAAGCGTCAAATCGCCGATTCCACGGAAGGATTGCATTTTCAAGCGCTTGAGTTTCATAATAATTACGCTGATTTTAACTGAATAAGACCTTTATCAAAAACGCGATTATTAGTAGCGATCGCACTTATTTCTATTCTATCTTTATACACTTCATAAGAGGCAAAGCTTAAGTCACTAGTAGAATACCCTGTCCACTCAGAACGCCCTACAGGACGATTACCAGCACCTGCGCCACAAATTAAATAAGTTGTACCATCAATCGCACGAGTCCGTTCATAATTATGCTCGTGGCCATTGATGTAAAGTTGAACGCCGTATTTTTTAAATAGGGGAGTAAAAGTTTTAATAAAATCTGGATTATTACCATACTGACCCGATGAATAAATCGGATGATGACCAAACACCACTTTCCAGGGAGCATTACTAAGACTTAATTCTTTTTCTAACCAAGGTAGCTGGTTTTTCCAATCAGCATTACTGTTAGTATCTAAAGCAAAAAATTGCACAGTCCCACGGCGAAATGTATAGTAACGTCCCTTCATATTAAAGCCAGCATATTTGACTTGTGGATCGCCATTGGCGGTACGAATATCGTGATTACCTAAACAAGCCTGAAATTTCACACCTTGCTTGAGTAAACCTTGATAAGGACGCTCAAAAACTTCATTAATTTTCTCAATTTCGCCGTTATTGTAAATGTTGTCTCCAGCTAAAACGACTAAATCATAAGGATTTTTCTTATGGTACGCATTCATCGCTCCAGCCACAGCATACTGTCCTTTAGCCCCAGTCCCCGTATCTGCTACAGACACAAAACGTAATAACAAGTCTTTTTTGGCTGGGTTGGCGGCTATAGCTGTTGTTGAATCACTAATATCAGCACTTTGATGATTTTGATGAGCTAACATCCAGCTTAAAAATCCTGTACCAATGGCGCTGACGCTACTTAAAAATAAAAATTGACGGCGTTTCAGTTTCATAAGTCACCAAATTTAATAAATAGTCAGTTTAGCGGAAACAATGAGCAATGAAGTGATACATTAATGCAAAAGAAGGCAGCACCAGTAATAATGTACGTTGTTTGTCTTTGATTCGCTGCTTTTGGTGAAAGTTCCATGTCACAAGACAATCAGTCAAAACCGACGGATGAGCAGATAACTCAACCTCCCCAAAAACCTTACCAGAGAGTTCAGCCATTTTGGAAGGCTAAAATTATCCAACTTCTCCAAGGAACGATTGGGGTTTTAGAAGTAACAGTGGAAAAACTAGAGACAGCACCCCCACCTGGTACTGAGGAAAAACCCAGTTTTTTCCAGCAGCTTCAGTTGCGATGGGGTGGACTGTTAAGGACAATCCGCTTGTTTTTACCATCAAATTTGTCAACAAAGTTATCAGATACAGCTTTGACGGGAATTGTGACTGGAGTTGCTGTAATTCTCGTTTGGACAACTACGACTATCTTTACTGGTAAACCGACTGAAGTAGCAACTGTTCCCCCGGTTGAAGAGGTTCCGATACCAACACCAACGATAACTACTCCACCGGAGTCAGTCGCACCAGAACCACAGCCACCAGAGGAAATTACGCCACTGCCAGAAGTACAGATTACGCCACCAACGCCGGAACCAGAACCAATTCCTACGCCAACGCCAACACCAACGCCAATCCCAACACCAACGCCGACACCAATCATAGAATTGACACCTGAACAAGCTTTGATTGCGGCTATTGAAAATCAGGTAGCCGAAATTAGCGATCGCGTTGCCTCTGGTCTGATAAAGTCTATTCAAGCCAACTTCCGTACCAGTAACTTGACTGTCAAAATTAGTAATGATTGGTACACTCTCAATGAATCTCAGCAAGACAAACTAGCTGCGGAGATATTACAACGCTCTCAAGAACTTGATTTTACTCATTTAGAAATTATCGACTCCCAAAATACACTCATAGCTCGTAACCCGGTTGTTGGGACTGAGATAGTAATTTTTAAACGGCAAACAGCAAGTTAAAATAATTCGTAATTCGTAATTCGTAATGGGCTACGCCCCGCTACGCTAACGTAATTCGTAATTTGGAGTTTAACTTTAAGTATTTATGTTAGACAATGTTTTGCTATTGCTGAAAGCTTGTGAAAACTTAAACATTAGCTATGAAATTCTTCATCCTTCGGAAAACTTAGTCAAAATAAAATTGAATCGTAAACAGCATTATTTTTGTAACTATAGTACTCCGTTGCTTAATCAAGCAGTAGCACACCTGCTCAAAGACAAAGAATATACTTATCATGTTTTAAATAAAAAAGTTAAACTTCCTCGGACAGTGGGTTTTCTTTCCCCTTTTTGTGACACCAAATATAAGATTTACTTAAAATTTCCAACTATTCAAGATATCGTATTGGAAATAAAAGAAAGTTTTGAAACACCAGTAATTATTAAAAGAAACTCCGGTGCAAGCGGACATAATGTCTTTTTATGTAAGAATATAGATGAAATTGAGACTGCTTTAAAAGAAATTTTTAATATCAATAATAAGTATGATTACGTCGCTCTTGCTCAAGAATTTATTCACATCAAATCTGAATATAGAGCCGTTTTCTTAAATAAAGAGTTGGTTTTGCTCTATGAAAAAGATATATCTGATGCGAAATTTGTCGGTAATCTCAGTCCTCTACACTGGGATGGTGCGAAAGCCAAGTATATTAACGATCCACAAATAATATCAGAGATTACTAATTTTGCTCAACCAGTTTTTGAAGAGTTAGACCTTGATTATGGTGGTTTTGATATCGTATTAGATCGAGATAATCAATATTGGTTAATTGAAATCAACTCTCACCCAAATTTTGGCATTTTTATTAGAGACAATGGAGAGGAGCATGTGTTGAAAATTTTTGAAAAAATGCTCGATAGCCTAGCCTCAAATTGAAGAAACAATATCATGTCCGCTTGATTGCTTATTTAACCCGAAGAACCCCACCCCCGCCAAAACTACGTTTTGTCTCCCCTCCCCGCAAGCGGGGAGGGGATTAAGGGGAGCCAGTGCGGTCTTGGGGTCTCCCCAAGTGGAGCATCTGGCGTGTGGGGTGCAATGACCGTGGTTAGCATAATTAATTATGCGGACATGATATAAATCATCACAAAGATGCGATAAATCGCCGTCTCTACAAAATACCGATTATTGTAAAGACGGCAATTCATCGCGTCTCTTACTTAACTCCTAATCTACCACTCTCACTGCCTGAGTTGGTATCCATACAGTAAAAATTGAGCCGATACTTACAGTTGATTCTACTTCAATTCGACCCCGATGGAGTTGTACAAGTTGTTTAGTTAAAGCCAGTCCAAGCCCAGTTCCTTCGTAGCGGCGGCGATAAGGTGTATCGAGTTGCTGAAATTTCTCAAACAGTAATGGTAATTGTTCTTCAGGAATACCAATTCCGGTGTCTTCTACTTGAAAAATAGCGGTGTCGTCTTCCACCCAAAGACGTAAGGTAACGCTGCCACTCTCAGGGGTAAATTTAATCGCATTAGTTAACAGATTCAAAAGAATTTGTTCTACTCGTTTTGCATCGGCGGTAAAGCGATCGCGCCTGGGATCGATTTGCAAATCAAGTATAAGATTAATTTGTTCGCTTGTTGCTTTTTTTCGCAGTGACTTGACAGCATTTTCGGCAACATTCACCAAAGAAAATTCCGAAATATTTAAAGCTGTCTTACCAGCCTCGATTTGCGATAAATCGAGGATGTCATTAATCATTTCTAATAAATGTTCTCCACTGTCGTGGATTGTTTGCAGATAACCGCGTTGTCGTTGACTCAATTCACCCAAAGGCCAGCGTAATAACGTCGAAGACATTCCAATCACATAAGTTAAAGGCGTGAGCAATTCATGACTGATAGTAGCGAGAAACTCACTTCTGATCCGGCTAGCAGCTTCGGCGGCGAGGAGAGCATCACGCAGAGCCATTGTGCGCTCAATAACTCGTTGTTCGAGATTTTGTTTTTCTTGGGTGAGGGTTTGCATTAACTCAGCTTGGTGAATAGCGATCGCTAATTGTTCTGCGATCGCAACCAGCAAGTTTTTTTCGCTATCATTCCATTGGTGGGGTTCATCGCAATGATGAGCAATCAGCAATCCCCACAGTTTGTCCTCAAACATAATCGGTGCAGCGAACTTAGCCCTAACTTGGCATTCCCTTAAAAAATTTAACAAACACTCTTCCAGAGCATAAGTTTTTTCGACATCATCCACAGCTAAGATAAAGCCTTGTCGATACTTCTCCCAACACTGAGAGGTTCGGATAAAGCAATTTTTCTCCGTGTAATTCAACACCGATGCAATGGCATCTGTAGCACGGGCTTCATAGACAATATAACCTCCATATTTTTGATAATCTTCTAGTAGAGGTTGATTATTGACTGATATAAAAGGTGAGTCTTTATTGTTGTTCTCGTGTATATAAAAATCGATTTCAGAAGGTTCCCTAACTGATAGTTTCATGCCTATTGCCAGTGCCGTTTCATTGAGGGGAATACTATCAGATTGGTATTGTTGACTATTGACTTGGGAACCTTCAAATTTATAAATTACTAATCTGTCTAATTCCAGAAACTTACGCACCTGTGTAATTACCGTTGCCATAATGACAGGCAAATCCAGGCTTTTGCGGATCTGCGTTGTTACCTGATTTAACAACCGCTCTTGGGAAATCTGTTTTTTTAAAGCATCTTCCACTGGCTGACAGATATAAACTGCTGGCCCAACTGGGCTTAGAGGTGCTATTATTTCTTGGTTTGGTTGAGTTAGGAGATATTCTAATAACAACAGCGTAAATTGACTTTGGAGCGTGGCATCATTAGGTCTAATAATTTGCTGATAGCGTTCGAGATTTTGGTGAGTATCAGAATCGCACTCAAACAAGTCTCTCAATTCGTAGACAAAAGAAGCGATCGCCTCCAAATTAAACGTCAACTGAGCATTGATTTCTGAGTAAGTTTCTTGCCCCTCTGTTTCCCTGCTTCCTTGCTCAAAGGTTCCTACCAAAAGGACGCTAAACTGCTCAGAAACCACTAATGTAAACCTTTGCCTTTGCCACTCCACAGGTATGTAAATCCGCACCAACACAGCTTCTGTCAGTATCAAAACGGCACTTCCCACCGTTTGAGCCATCTGTTCTAACAACTCCCCAAGCTGATTAAATACAACAATAGGCAAGGTTCGAGAAAAGCTCAAATCAGGAGAACTAAGCATTTTCAATCATTTTGGTAAGAGAGGGCTGAATCCAGGGAAAAAAGTTTGTTTTGATTATGTACTAACCAATAACTTAAAACGGTAACACAGGATTATGCATCGTATAAGTAGCACATCGGGTGGATGGAATCAGTCAGAGGGTTTAATTTTTTTAGAACAAACTCCCGCGCCTTTCGTGTTGATTACGGCTGCTGATACTGACATTCAAACCTTGGCAGCTGCGGTGACAAAGTTACCCCCAAGCTTTCCGGCATTAAGAGTCGCCAACCTATTGCAGTTACAGCAACAATTAAGCATAGATACTTATGGAGAGCAAGTTTTGGAACTTGCCCAAGTAATTATTTTGCGCTTATTAGGAGGACGCTCTTACTGGGGTTATGGCTTAGAAGTAGTGCAAGAAATTGTGCAACGTAATGGTAGAACCCTCATTGTAATGCCAGGGGATGACGCTTTTGATCCCGATTTAATTTCCCAGTCTACCGTGCCCTTGGCTATTGTTAACCAAATATGGCAGTATTTTAGCGAAGGCGGCGTGGAAAATTTCGTTAATGCTCTGCAATTTATCTCCGATAGTTGCTTATTAACTGCATATAATCCCCCACCACCTCAGGCGATTCCGCGCGTGGGATTGTATGAGTGGGGAGT
>NZ_NOLJ01000003.1:156296-370724 GCF_002246015.1 Nostoc sp. 'Peltigera membranacea cyanobiont' 210A | reverse complement strand
CCAATCCCCAATCCCCAAAATCGGCATCCTTTTCTACCGCGCTCATTATTTAGCGGGGAATACTAAAGTAATTGATGCTTTATGCGAAGCTTTGGTACAGAAAAATTTACAACCAGTGCCAGTATTTGTTTCTTCATTGCGTGAACCAGATGTGCAAGTTGAGTTGAGTGAATTTTTTCAACCCAAAGAAGCCGAATCAATCGCTGTGCTGCTAAATACCACCAGTTTTTCTCTAGCACGCTTGGAAAGCGAAACACCCCAAACCGAACTGTGGCAAAAATTAGATGTGCCTGTGTTGCAGGTAATCCTCAGTGGCGGATCGATTGAGCAGTGGGAGTCACAGTTTCAAGGGCTTTCTCCCCGCGATATTGGGATGAATGTGGCGCTACCAGAAGTAGATGGGCGGATTATTACTCGTGCTGTGTCTTTTAAAGCATTGCAAACTCGTAATCCCCATTTAGAAACAGATGTGGTAATTTATGAACCAGTGAGCGATCGCATCGAGTTCGTTGCTAAACTAGCAGCAAATTGGGCGCGTCTACGTTCCAAACCCCCCCAAGAACGTCGAATTGCCCTAATTCTGGCAAACTACCCCAACCGTAATGGCCGCCTCGCCAATGGTGTGGGACTCGACACCCCAGCTAGTTGTGTAGAAATCCTGCAAGCTTTACATCAGGCTGGGTATGAAGTAGAAAATCCACCTGCTCAAGGAGACGAGTTGATTCAACGCCTGACAGATGGTGTAACCAACGATCCAGAAGGTAGAGAATCGCTTCCAGTACACCAAAGTGTTTCTTGGGAAGAATATCAAAAATATTTCGCTTCATTACCGCCAGCAGTTCAGCAAGGTATTAGGGAAAGGTGGGGACTAGGGACTGGGGACTGGGGACTGGGGACTGGGGAAAAGGAAAACGGGATATACGAGAGGAATACCCAATACCCAATACCCAATACCCAATACCCAATCCCCATCCCCGTTCCCGGAATTCAACTCGGCAACATCTTCGTGGGAATTCAGCCAGCAAGGGGTTATGATAATGACCCCAGTTTGAATTATCATGCGCCGGATTTAGAACCAACCCATGCTTATTTAGCTTTCTACTATTGGGTTAGAGAAACTTTTGGTGCTGATGCTGTAGTTCATGTAGGGAAACACGGAAATCTAGAATGGCTACCGGGTAAAAGTGTGGCTTTATCGAGTAATTGTTATCCAGAAGTAGCTTTTGGCGCACTTCCCCACCTGTACCCGTTTATTGTCAACGATCCTGGTGAAGGTTCCCAAGCCAAACGTCGCGCTCAAGCGGTGATTATAGATCACCTCACGCCACCGATGACTCGTGCGGAACTCTACGGTTCTTTGCAACAGTTAGAAAATTTGATTGATGAGTATTATGAAGCCGATAGTTTAGATCCTTCACGTTTACCAGTAATTCGCGATCGCATCCACGAACTGGTAATCAAAGAAAATCTCCATCTAGATTTAGGAATCCAAAATGAAACAGAAATTTTTAAATCTGAATCTCTGGTTTTGAATTCCATCGGTGGTTATCTTTGTGAATTGAAAGAAGCCCAAATCCGCGATGGCTTGCACATTTTTGGGCAATGCCCCCAAGGAAGGCAGCTACGAGATTTAATAGTAGCGATCGCTCGCATCCCCAATCGCCATTCTCCAGGCATTACCCGTGCGATCGCTCAAGATTGGGGACTAGATTTCGATCCCCTCACAGCCGATTTGTCAATGCCTAGTGGTGAATACTCAATAGTCAATGGCACACAATGCCGTACCCTCGGTGATATCGTCGAAGTCCTAGAAGAACACGCCGCCCTCTTAGTAGAACAACTAATAAATCAGGACTCAGAATTCAGAAATCAGGAATCTTGTAGAGACGCGATTCATCGCGTCTGTGTTGGGGATGGAGACGCAATGAATCGCGTCTCCACGTGGATACGCGATCGCCTCCTCCCAGCCTTACAAAAAACCCCCGAAGAAATCACCCATTTATTACACGGACTAGATGGCGGTTACGTCCCCAGCGCTCCATCTGGCGCACCCACACGCGGCCGCCCGGAAGTTCTACCAACAGGGAGAAACTTTTATTCCGTAGATATTCGCGCCATTCCCACAGAGACAGCTTGGGATATCGGCAGAAAAGCCGCTGAAACCCTCGTAGAATATTACACGCAAGAACATGGTGAGTATCCCAAAACACTAGGCTTATCATTGTGGGGAACAGCCACCATGCGAACAGGCGGTGATGATATAGCCGAAGCCTTAGCTTTACTTGGAGTCCAGCCTGTATGGGATGGTGCAGCACGGCGAGTAGTGGATTTTGAAATTTTACCCTTAGCGATTTTAGGGCGTCCCCGTGTAGATGTCACCTTGCGAATTTCGGGATTCTTCCGCGATGCTTTTCCCAACTTAATTGATTTATTCGATCAAGCAGTATCAGCAGTAGCAGACTTGAATGAACCGCCAGAACAAAATCCCCTCGCCGATGCAGTTCGCCAAGAAACTGATTTGTGGACAAGCCAAGGATTAACTTTAGAAGCAGCCGTGGTGCGATCGCGCTATCGCATCTTTGGTTCTCGTCCAGGTGCTTACGGCGCCGGACTCCAAGGTTTAATCGAATCCCAAAACTGGACAGATGACGAAGATTTAGCCAGCGCCTACATTAACTGGAGTTCTTACGCCTATTCTTCGGGAGCAGGAGCAGGGGAAGCAGGGGAAGCAGGGGAAGCAGGGGAGGTAACACCCAAATCCCCAGTCCCCAGTCCCCAGTCCCCAATGCCCAATACCGAAGCCTTCGAGCAACGCTTGTCTCAAATGCAAATTGTCCTGCACAATCAAGACAACCGCGAACACGATCTACTCGATTCTGATGATTATTACCAATTTCAGGGTGGCTTAACAGCGGCGGTGCGTTCTCTACAGGGAAAAAATCCCCAAACTTATTTTGGAGATAATTCTATACCCACCCAACCACGAGTCCGCCAACTGAAAGAAGAAATTGCACGAGTGTATCGTTCTCGCGTAGTTAATCCCAAATGGATTGCAGGAGTAATGCGCCACGGATACAAGGGAGCCTTTGAAATGGCGGCGACGGTAGATTATCTATTCGCCTACGATGCAACCGCAAAATGTGCGGAAGATTACATGTATCAAGGCATAGTAGATGCTTATTTACTTGATCCAGTTGTTGTAGAATTTATTCAGCAAAAGAACCCTTACGCACTGCGTGATATTGCTGAAAAATTATTAGAAGCACACAAGCGCAATTTGTGGGAGGATGTAAACATAGGAACATTAGAAGCTTTGAGGAACCTAGTACATCAAGCTGAAGCAGTTATCGAAGAAAAATCAATGGTGTAGGAAACAAATATGGAAAATCTTGCGTATTTGCACCTAGCTTTCGCCTACGAAGACAGCACACCCAGTGAATTGGTCTCCCTCAGTTCTTTGTTTAACAAAGCAGCTGCACCAGACTGGAAACGGCTTTCTGGTAGGGCTTGGAAGTATATGTTGCCCCTTGCTCTGTCTTTATCTATTCTTGGCGCTGTCAGCAGCGTCATGGCACTGGAAAATGGCGATCGAGGCCCTTCTGTCAGAAATCTACAACAAAAGTTGAAAACAGCAGGTTTTTACCAAGCTTCTGTTACTCAAGTATATGACGTATCCACACAAGAAGCTGTACGGCGCTTCCAAAAGGCCGCTGGCTTACCAGTGGACGGCATTGTTGGAGCAAGCACACTGCAAAAATTAGAAAGTTGGCAGACCAAAAAGGTCACAACTAGGGCTACACAAGCTCAAAGAACCGCTGCTATAGGCGCACAAGCCAAAAAGTCCAGCACTGATAGTTCAGCCACCAGCAAACGCCGCAATTCTAACTACCTTGCTAAAGGGGATGAAGGTGAAGATGTCAGAGCTTTGCAAGAACAGTTAAGAGTCGCAGGCTTTTATTACGGAAACGCCACAGGCATATTTGGCCCAATTACCGAAGAAGCTGTCAAGCGGTTCCAAGATTCTTACAAATTAAGCGTTGATGGAATTGCAGGCCCAGCAACATTAGGTAAATTGCCAGGAACTGGCATCGGGGATGGAGAAGAGGCTCCCAAAAAGGTAGTCAATCGAGACAAACTTCGTGTAGGCGATCGCGGTGAGTCCGTTAGAATTGTTCAAGAACAATTGATTCAGGCTGGATATTTAGAGGGAGAGCCAAATGGCTACTATGGCCCTTATACTGCCGATGCTGTAAAGAGATTTCAGGCAGCTAATTTCTTAACAGCAAGTGGTGTTGCTGGCCCAACTACTAGAGCTAAGTTATATAGCTCAGTCAATACTGCTAGCAAAAGCGAATTTAATACCTTAGAAATTCAAACCCGACTACGAGAGCGAGGTTTTTATAAAGGCAAGCTAAATGGTGTGATGGCAGATGACACCAAAAAAGCGATTAAACAAGCCCAAGAATTCTACGGAATTAGCCTTAAGGATCTTAAGAGCGGACGCTTTTAACATCCGCTTTGGTGTTTTTAGTATCACTTCCCAACTGGTTGCTTGCCTCCAGTAACAGCAAATTACGAACTGCTCAGATTCCATTTATTTGGTTAATTTGAGTAGTTTCGTCTTATTTATCCACCCAAGTGCTAAAGCGGCATCAGCGCCCGTTGGCACTTGGGGCACACTGCATGGATGGTCATTTGACAATCTAAGAGGTGAAAACCTTCTTTTTGAGCGGTTTTTGACCCAATTTTTAAAATTGAATCATTTTTAAACTCAATAGTTGAGTTGCATCGAACACAAATTAAGTGATGGTGATGATGAGGATAGGGCTGGTTGATCTCATAATGCTTATGTCCCTCGCCCAATTCTAATTCCCGTAAAATTCCCATCCTTGCCATCAACTTCAAAGTCCGATAAATAGTTGACAGACTGATCCCTTCACCATCAGTTTCGAGCCGATGATAAAGATCCTCCGCACTCAGATGTTCTCCTTGCGGAAGTTCTTGAAAAATGTGTAAAATTGTTTCGCGCTGGGGAGTTAATCGCCAGCCTCGTTCGTTCAGTTCTGCCTTGAGTGAAGTAGTTGTGTAGACAGTCATACTAATAGTTCTCAACAAAGCTTGTTAGTTGAGAATATAACAAATATTGGGAGCAATTTGCAACAATCATTGCCTATTGAGAATTCTTACTAAATATTTAAGAACAATTCATCAAATCTTGAGCAAAATTCAAGTAATAAGCTGTAGTGCATTTAATTTGCATACAGCTAATAGTTAGGATACTTATAACGATTGCATCCCTTGACGTTGAATTTTGCCTAAGTTAAATTTGAATTGCTTAGTTGCTCCCCACCTTCAAGATATTTGAGCAAAGATTTGGGGCAACTCTTATACAGTTTAATGCTAATTATTTGCTGTAAGCCTATAAAAGGCTTTTAACTTAGGGATCAAATCAGCCCTTTGTCCCTAGTCATTTGTCAAGTGTAGTTTTCTAATGACAAATGACTAATACTTCGGCTCCGCTCAGTACAAGTGACAAATGACTAACTCAGAGACTCCAAATAGTCGCGGATGAGGTTGCGGCGCTTGGGTTGACGTAGCTTTTGCAAAGCCTTGGATTCAATTTGGCGGACTCGTTCGCGCGACAAGTCAAGAGCGCGGCCAATTTCTGCTAAAGAATAAGGATGACCATCTGCCAAACCAAACCGCATCAGAATTACATCGCGCTCCCGGCTAGTCAAATCTGACAGAAGATGATGCAAATCTCTTTGTAAAGATTCTCGCATTAACATCTCTTCTGGAGTTACACTGTCAGTTTCGAGTAATTCGCCTAACTCAGTGTCTTTATCTTTTCCTACCTTGGTTTCCAAAGAAACGGAGCGAGGAACCCGCAACAAAACTTCTCGGACTTGGGTCGGTGTCATCTCTAACTCAGTTGCTAAATCTTCTAGAGTCGGAGTGCGACCTTTTTCTTGAGCAATTTTGCGTTGAGCCTTTTTGATTTTGTTTAACTTTTCGGTGATGTGAACCGGTAGGCGAATCGTGCGACTAGAAGTAGCGATCGCCCGTGTAATACCCTGACGAATCCACCAGTAAGCGTATGTACTGAAGCGATAACCCTTAGTTGGGTCAAATTTTTCTACAGCCCGCTCCAAACCTAATGTACCTTCTTGGACTAAATCCAACAATTCCAAACCACGATTTTGATACTTCTTAGCAACAGACACAACTAAGCGAAGATTCGCCTTAATCATGTGTTCTTTTGCTTGGAGTCCTTGGGTTTGAACTTGCTCCAACTCTTCTACAGTCAACTTGGCGATTTCAGCCCAGCGACGTTTCCCATTTGCCAAAGTCGGTCTGAGATCGGATAAGATTATGTCAGCAGTGGCAGCCCATCTTTCCAAAGAAGGGCGATGTCCTAGTTCCGAAGTTAGACGTTCTTGAACTTCAACTAACCTTAGATAGGGTGTAATCACTTCATCCCCAAGCTTTGCGGCGTTAGCAAGTACTATCCGCATCCGCAAGTAACGCTGGACTTTTTGAGCTTCTGAAACCTCTTCATCGCGCCCCAACAAGCGAACCCGACCAATTTCTTGAAGATATAGACGTACTAGGTCTGTACTCCGACGGTTGGTGCTAGCAGCAAAGTTAGCATTGTCAACAGAAGTCAGTTCTAGCTCCTGTAGGTCATCTACCGATAACTCACTGTCATCAACCGTGAGATCCGAGTCCAAAGCCTGGCTAGACTTTTTGGTGTTGTAGGGGGCGTCTGCATAAAAAGATGTTGCTGGCATAAGATCGTCTCAATGGCTCCAGGTAACAATAGATTTCGGTCAGCTTAGATTACGGTCAGCTATTCAACTGTTGCTATTGTTCCCGCGATTAACGATGAACTAACATGGTTGAACGTTCCATTACAATTTTTTTAGAAATTAACTGTAAGGGTTTTATTAGATACAGGATTACTGAACTGAATCGGCTGCTAAACTTTTGATTAAACCAATAGCTATTTAAATCCACAGCTAGGTTTGCAATATTTCAACTACTTAGTTAATATTTCAACCTTGATGGTTTTGTGATAGTAACTTTTGTAACACAGTATAAACATCCTTCAGTGAATGTCATCTTTATAATTGGCATAGTCACATTTACATGGCTGCAAAAGTAATATCCTGACGATTTACCAATTTTTTCTCAGGATTATTCAGGTATAAGTAGAACTAATAGATATTGCAGAAGTGATTAGCATTAACGGCAAAAATTCTCTCGACACGGAGATAGAAGATGTGGATAAGTTATCAAACACCCTCTCCGTTGTTCCTGCGTCGTCTTGCATGTCAGTCTTAAAGTGCCAATTTCAACTTGACAGACTACTAACTAGTAGTCCATCAAGCTAAGGAAAGCCTGGTATGTAGTAAGCACTGAAGTGCTTAATATAAGGACTAAAGTCCTTACTACGAACTTATTTAGCCAGCAAGTTGATTTGACAGACTACTAACTAGTAGTTGTACTCTGGCTTGATATCTCGCAACATCAGTTCATCAAGTGCTTGTCCGGGTGTGATTTCGCCTTGAAGTAACCGATAAACTTGCTCGGTAATTGGGACTGCAATGTTTTGTTGCTTGGCTCGTTGCATCAAAACTCGGCAAGTGTTTACTCCTTCAGCAGTTCCTTGTAAATTTGCGAGAGTTTCTGTAAGTGACTTACCACCAGCTAGCTGATAGCCGACTTGGTAATTGCGACTTAAGGGACTGTTACACGTTGCTAACAAATCTCCTAGACCCGATAAACCATAAAATGTTTCTGTCTTTGCACCCCAGTTGTTGCCGATGCGAACCATTTCGGTAAGTCCACGGGTTACTAAAGCAGCTTTGGCATTGGTTCCCAGTTGTAAACCATCGCACACACCAGCTGCGATCGCAATCACATTTTTTAGTGTTCCCCCCAATTCCACGCCCAAGGGGTCGGGATTGGTATATACCCGGAAACGATGAGAAGAAAATACTAACTGTACTACTTCCGCAGCCGTGGGAATGTTACTGGCTACCACCGTGGCTGCTGGTAATTCCATTTGAATTTCTTTTGATAAATTAGGCCCAGATAAAACAACCACTGCATGGTTAGGGAATATTGTTTGCCAAATTTGTGAAGGCGTGCAGGTGGTTTGGGGGTCTAAGCCTTTCGTCACCGTCACAAAAATTGTTTCTGGAGAAAGGGGGAAAGACTCAACTTGGGAAGCAACTTCTCTCACCCCAATCATTGAGATAGCAGACAGGATTATTTGGACATCTTTTAAAACTACTTGAAAACTTTGGGAACCTTGACGTGACCACACGCGCACCTGATGACCATTTGCAGCGGCGAGATTTGCTAGAGATGCACCCCAAGCACCTGCACCCAGAATTGCAACGGAAAGTTTTGTGTTGGAGTACATCTGCTCACTCATAATTCCTAATTCTTAACTCCTAACTTTTGAGCGTGGGTAACGTTCCATCAATTCCCTGACTTGTTCAGCATGATAAGAGCTTCTTGTCAATGGTGAAGAAACAACTTGTAAAAATCCAATTTCTTCCCCGAATGCCTTCCAGTCAGCAAATTGTTCTGGATTGACAAATTCGTTTACCTGCAAATGTTTTTGACTGGGTTGGAGATATTGCCCAATGGTCAAAATGTCGCAATCGACAGTTCGCAAGTCTTGCATGACTTGGCGAATTTCGGCGTCAGTTTCACCGAGTCCAACCATAATCCCAGATTTAGTGTATGTGCTAGGAGAAAGTTGGCGAGTGCGCTGCAATAATTCTAATGTGCGATCGTAGTTTCCTTGGGGACGCACCCGGCGATATAGGCGTGGAACAGTTTCGGTATTGTGGTTTAATACCTCTGGCGCAGCCTGTAGAATCAACTCTAGAGCATTCCAATTACCGCATAAGTCAGGAATTAGCACCTCAATTGTGGTGTTGGGTGAAACAGAGTTAACTGCATCAATACACGCCATGAACTGAGATGCACCACCATCAAGCAAGTCATCTCGGTTTACAGAAGTGATGACTACATGATTAAGGTTCAGGCGACGAACAGCTTCCGCCAATCGTGTAGGTTCCGTGGGGTCTAGTGGTTTGGGTTTTTTCTCAAAATCAATATCACAGTAGGGACAAGCGCGTGTACAAGCCGGGCCCATAATCAAAAACGTAGCAGTCCCAGCATTGAAGCATTCACCAATATTCGGACAGGACGCTTCCTCGCAAACTGTATTGAGGGCTAAATCCCGCAAAATATCTTTAACGTTACCGATGCGCTCAAGCTGAGGTGCTTTCACCCGCAACCAGTCTGGTTTTACAGTCACAATCCGCTTTTACCACTAGAGTTATACAAATTTAATCCTAGCAAGCAAAGTCTTTGGTGAAGCGATCGCATATAGATGTAATTCTGCTATTTGGCACAGATTATGATATTCTTGATTTACAATGCCATTTTTATGGCGGGATGTGGCGCAGCTTGGTAGCGCACTTCGTTCGGGACGAAGGGGCCGCTGGTTCGAATCCAGTCATCCCGATTAGTTGTGGAGCGACAAATTATTTGTCAAATGCTCTCCTATGAACTTAAATATAGCTGGCTTTCTTTGGATTTAAGCAGTACCGCTCGAAGTCGTGTACTTAAAGGTTTCAATCCCTAATAGGGATTTTAGTTGATTGCGATGTAAACAAGCGTTACTTGCTATCACTGAATCAGCCGTTTCAATCCCTAATAGGGATTTTAGTTGATTGCGATGGATCGCGTTGGTGGAAGTTATGGTATAGTTTTGTTTCAATCCCTAATAGGGATTTTAGTTGATTGCGATTTTAGGAATGGGGAAGAGTTTTTAAATTCTTTGTGTTTCAATCCCTAATAGGGATTTTAGTTGATTGCGATCCACGAACATTACCTAACTGACGACGAAGGGCAAGTTTCAATCCCTAATAGGGATTTTAGTTGATTGCGATTAGAGTGCATAAATTGTCCCAAAGTCGTCAGTGTAATTAGTTTCAATCCCTAATAGGGATTTTAGTTGATTGCGATAAGAGGAAGGAATTAGTGTTTTCAGTTGGCTTTGGGGTTTCAATCCCTAATAGGGATTTTAGTTGATTGCGATTGAGAGCTTCATTTAACACCTGATCGCGTTCTCCTGTTTCAATCCCTAATAGGGATTTTAGTTGATTGCGATCTGTTATGCGGCTGGTGGTACGGTAAAGCCCGTTTCAATCCCTAATAGGGATTTTAGTTGATTGCGATTTTATTCAAGAGGATAACTGGGTAATTTTAGATACTGAGTTTCAATCCCTAATAGGGATTTTAGTTGATTGCGATTTGATTCTGAAGGTGCGGTTGCTTCATTGCGGGGTTTCAATCCCTAATAGGGATTTTAGTTGATTGCGATGCGGCAAAGATCGCCTGCCGAGAAAGCGCCGCCTCAGTTTCAATCCCTAATAGGGATTTTAGTTGATTGCGATTTCAGTATCAAGGTGATTTAGTAGTTCAGGAGAGTTTCAATCCCTAATAGGGATTTTAGTTGATTGCGATTTGCAAGGTTTTTGAGTCGCAAGTGACAAAAACTGTTTCAATCCCTAATAGGGATTTTAGTTGATTGCGATGATCCGGCGTATCAGCAGAAACTTTTAGAATACGGTTTCAATCCCTAATAGGGATTTTAGTTGATTGCGATGATTGCGATCGCATCTTGCCAAATGCCAATGCCAAGTTTCAATCCCTAATAGGGATTTTAGTTGATTGCGATAGTTCCGCCATGCTCCATCGGTTCTTGATAGAAGTTTCAATCCCTAATAGGGATTTTAGTTGATTGCGATCTTGTCATGTCAGGCAATCCAACACCCCAAATATGTTTCAATCCCTAATAGGGATTTTAGTTGATTGCGATTAAAGGCGGCGATCGCACTCACAGTTCCAGTGAGTTTCAATCCCTAATAGGGATTTTAGTTGATTGCGATACCTGAGAATATGCGGTTTGCTTATCGGCAATTAAGTTTCAATCCCTAATAGGGATTTTAGTTGATTGCGATCTTGCCAAACAGAAAGAAGAAGAGAATAGCTTGTTTCAATCCCTAATAGGGATTTTAGTTGATTGCGATCTAAATGCTGATGATTTTAATGTGGTTGTTAGCTTGTTTCAATCCCTAATAGGGATTTTAGTTGATTGCGATCCATTTGTATCTGCTAATAAATAATTCCCTAAAAGTTTCAATCCCTAATAGGGATTTTAGTTGATTGCGATGCCTAACGAATTCATTCTGAGCTACCGCGAAAAGTTTCAATCCCTAATAGGGATTTTAGTTGATTGCGATGCAACCAACAAGCACCTTGCTGTGTGGAGCAACAAGTTTCAATCCCTAATAGGGATTTTAGTTGATTGCGATGATGTGCTTTTAGATAATGCTAGGCAAGGTACTGTTTCAATCCCTAATAGGGATTTTAGTTGATTGCGATTTGGCAGGGCAACTAGGATCACCACACCACGGGCAAGTTTCAATCCCTAATAGGGATTTTAGTTGATTGCGATCTATTCCCGGTTGCAGATTTGTCTTTCACTGGATCGTTTCAATCCCTAATAGGGATTTTAGTTGATTGCGATTTTATAGAATTAATTGCTCTTTTTACTTCCTCTGGCGAGTTTCAATCCCTAATAGGGATTTTAGTTGATTGCGATTTTCTTGATGTTAATATCTGGAATATTACAATAAGTTTCAATCCCTAATAGGGATTTTAGTTGATTGCGATGATGGAGGAAAGGGCGTTGTCTCAGGTACGTGAACGTTTCAATCCCTAATAGGGATTTTAGTTGATTGCGATGTATTCCCAGTACTCCTTGCCTTTGTACCCTTGTGTTTCAATCCCTAATAGGGATTTTAGTTGATTGCGATTCAGTAGTGGTATTGTCGTCTTATATATATAAGTGTTTCAATCCCTAATAGGGATTTTAGTTGATTGCGATCTTATTATCGTTAATACTAAAGGTTGTTCCTGTTGTGTTTCAATCCCTAATAGGGATTTTAGTTGATTGCGATTCTCTAACTTTGTAGTATTGGGCATCAATGTTTCGTTTCAATCCCTAATAGGGATTTTAGTTGATTGCGATCGCAGGCGTCTGAAAGGCTTGTGTTATTTGGTTTTCAAGGTTCAATAGCGCGAATGCGAAAATCATAACATAAGGACTGGCAATTGTGATAGCTGTAAATAGCTGGAAGTCAGTTTATATCAGGTGCGCGGATGGTTTCAAGATGCTAAAGCTCTCAAATTCTTGCAGATAAGGCAATCTAGCCATTTTTGTAGTTCCCCCTTCACCAACACCTACCCATTCGCGCACTTGGCAAAAAACTAGTTTGATTACTTAAAATTTTTCCTTAGCAGCCAACATCTGTAAAATCTTTTCTACATGATCCAACTCTCCAACGATGCGCCGAATTGGGTGAGGCCAAACCTTGACAAGGGTAGGAGTTGCAGAAACCTGATTCAGTTCTGCTTGTTCTGGATGACTTAAAACATCAATCACCTTCAAAGTATAAGGGTGTCCGAGCGATCGCTCTAACAATTCGTGTAAATTTTGCAGAATGCGTTCAGTAGAACTGCTATGTCCGGCAACAAACAAGCGGAGAACATAGCCTTGGGTAATGGCTTCTTTTTTTTGTATTATTACTGGTTGGTGATATTTTGGTACAGGTTCAGAAAGGTCTAAGCGAACAATTAAATCGTGATCCTCCCAAAGCTGCCCAAATGAAGAACGATAGGTTGTTAACACCATGCGATCGCACAATCCTTCTTGCCAAGGAGCTGCTTGCCATACTAATTCTCCCGTGCCAAAAACAGCATTAAGCAAAGCTTGATGTCTAATTACAGCCGGATAAGCTTCAGCAAAAGTTCGCACTTGTTGAGTGCGCGGATCTAACCAATTGTCAATAGTTGCAGTATAACAAGGCACTAAAAAGTGTGGCGGCTCTGGTAAATCTAGGATTTCTTGCAAAGCCGAGCACAAATGCAAATGCCATCGACCTTGCTTGCTAGGGTCGATGCAGTAAATTAAATCTCCTCCAGGTGTAAATAGCGCAATGCCTTTAAACAGCTGGGGTGTAGATAGTTTATTTGTCGTCAAGTTATTCATAGAGGTTAGGGAACTAAAAGTAAAAATTCTCTCTTTTACCTTTTACCTTAGCTATAACCTCAACCAGGATCGCAAAGATATTTGGAATTGGGTACTGGGAGAGCAGGGAGCAGGGAGAAGAGTTTTCTCCTCTGCCCCCCGCACCCTGCCCCTCTGCCTCTTCCCCAATCCCCAATCCTAAACTCGACCTCGGAGAAACTGTGCCATTTCGTTAGGAGTTGGTGACATTTCCAAAGCAGTTTCTTCAGTGATGCGTCCGTCTTGATAGAGATTTAGCAATGACTGATTCATCGTAATCATGCCATCAAAGCCAGCTTGTTTCATCAGCTCGCCAATTTCATCATACTTACCGTCTTTGATCCATTCCTTAATCGCCTCAGTATTGATCAGCACATCATGAAAAGCAGCCCGCTTACCGTCAGTTGTGCGACACAAACCTTGAGCAATTACTGCCACTAAAGACTCAGAAATCGCCACCCGCATTGCATCCTGTTCATCACCAGAATAGAGGTTGAGAATCCGCTCAATGGTTTTGACCGCGCTATTGGTGTGCAGGGTTCCCATGACTAAGTGACCAGTCTGAGCGGCTTTTAGGGCGGTGTTAACTGTTTCCTTGTCCCGCATTTCCCCCACCAGAATCAAATCTGGGTCTTCCCGCAAAGCTGCTTTCAAAGCGTTGTCAAATTTCCGGGTATGCATTCCCACTTCCCGTTGTTTGACTAAAGATTTGCGGCTTTGATGGATAAATTCTATCGGATCTTCAATGGTGATGATGTGCTTTGCCATCTCCTTATTGATGTAGTCAACCATCGCTGCCATTGTGGTGGACTTACCAGAACCAGTGGGCCCAGTCACCAAAATTAAACCTTTGTGGTGATGACAAATATCCCGAAAAATTGGGGGTAAATTCAACTGTTCCATAGTTAAGATTTTCAACGGAATCAACCGCAAGACCATTGCAGGCCCTCTAAGGGTGCCAAAAACATTAATCCGCACGCGAGCAAAGTCATATTGAGTTGCTCCGTCAAATTCTAAATGTTCTTCAAAGCGCTGAATTTCCCCCTCACTCATCACCTCTCGCAACCAACTCATAAAAGCTTCTTTATCTGTTTCTGGATAATCCATTGATTGAATTTCTCCTCGACTGCGGAAGCGGGGTACTTCACCTACACCCAAGTGCAAGTCAGAATATCCCTGGTCGTAAGCTTCCCTGATTAACTTCTCTAAAGTGGGCCCTGCACTGCTGTTTTGAGGGCGAACTGAATTAGGTATTGGCGGTGGACTACCCGGACGATGACCTGCAACAGGCGGATTAGTGCCCCTATCCATTGACATATCGAGTGTTTGTGTCATCTGCCGCTGCGTACTAAAGGTTGGAGTTGGCGGTGGTGGCGGCGGCATTGGTGGCAAATTACGTCCAGCAGCAGAGTTAGAATTTAATGGAGACTGTGATTCTGTCATATATCTTCACATTTGGCAGTTAAAAAGTTGAATTAACGAGAAGTAAAGTCACTTGCTTTGATGACTTTTGGAGAATGCTTGTCTGCAAGCCTTAGCGGTGATAAAAGGCGATTGAAACTCTAGAACCACGGTCAATCTATTTCATCCACCTCAGTTGGTATCTTTTATTTCCTAAAATTTCATTACTCAGAATATTTAGATAGATTATTTAACCTATCTAAACTGGTTTAACACACGCAAGGACTTAAAAGACCTCAGTGAATACACATAGCTTTAAAAGTATTTTTTAATGCTTTTGTTTTAAAGTAAATATTCTCATGACTTAGATGAGAAATTTATCCCAGGCATGGGCACGAATTGCCAGCAATTAACAGTACAAATACTAGCAGTTCATTTATTCAGCCCGTCTAGGAATTATGAGAAAGACTACTAATTTTTATAAGAAATGTTAAGTTAAATAGGAGTGATATCGTGGGGATCAAGGTTAAAAGCTCATAGCTTTTAGGTTCTATACCTGAAGGTAGATGCAGTAAACAAGTTTTTTTAATAGATAGAAAGTTGACTTTATATTCATAATTACGAAAAATTAACTGTAAAGTTTAGTAAACAAATGCTCATTTTCCCAATTAGTTTTTATATACTGAATTTCACTGAAGAACAATTCAGTTTACTCGCGAAAAGCGAGATATGACTGAAAATTAAAAATCTGTTGTGTATTTTGGGAGGAAAAGTCATGGTTTCTGCTCAAAGCTCTAATCAAGGAAAGACCTACTCCTTGTTGATGATTAAAAGCTTTTTAATATGGACTTTTACATTAGCAGTTTGTTTGTTGGTTGTGGGTTTTCCACTAGTTGTCTTGATGGCTACGGTCGGATGTCTGTTGTCGATTATTTTGCAATCTGTGATGCCTGTTAGTGCAGTTTTGCTTGTAGCAGGCGCTCTAATAATGTTTAATGTCATGGCAGTTGTATTGGCTGCGGGTGTGCTAACTGTTAAGGGAGTTCATCCTAGTGAAGTTAAATGGTTAAGCTGGCTGCATGGAGAGGCAGACCAAATGCAGGCTACTGTTTACGCTGCTTGCCCTCTAACTTGTGAGATTAAATAGTTATTACAGGTTAATTAGACAAACAGTGCGTCTGCCCGGTTAAGCCGGGTTTTTTCATGGTTTTTATAATGTGAACTTTTAAATAGTCATTACAGGTTAATTAAACAAACAATGCATTTGCCCGGTTAAGCGGGTTTTTTTATATCTTGTGTGATTTATCCATTAATATTTATGGTTTATGTGAGGATTGACTGCCGACTATTGACCATTGACTATAGACGATTGACTATAGATGGTAAATTACAGATGACTAATGACTAATCAAAAACGCGTTTGCATTATCTTAGGTACTCGCCCGGAAGCGATTAAACTCGCTCCAGTGATTCAGGTTTTCCAAAAGTCTTCAGAATTTCAGTTGCAAGTAATTCTAACTGGACAGCATCGGGAGATGGTTGAGCAAGTTATGCAACTGTTTAATATCAAGGCAGATTATAACTTGGAAATTATGCAGGTTCAGCAATCTCTAAATGATATTACTTGCCGTAGTTTACAAGGGTTAGAAGCATTATTTAAGGCAGAAAAGCCAGATTTGGTAATCGTGCAGGGAGATACTACCACTGCTTTTGCCGCAGCTTTGGCAGCTTTCTATCAAAAAATTCCTATTGGTCATGTTGAAGCAGGGTTAAGAACTGATGATATCTTTAATCCTTACCCAGAAGAAGCTAATCGCCGATTGATTTCTCAAATTACTCAGTTGCACTTTGCACCGACTCCTTGGGCTGTGGAAAATTTGCATCGTTCTGGTGTTTTGGGTGAAATCCACATGACAGGTAACACTGTAATTGATGCATTGTTAAATGTCGCTGCAACCCAAGTAGTTTGCAATGTACCAGGCTTAGACTGGGATTCATATCGGGTTTTGTTAGCAACAGTTCATCGTCGGGAGAATTGGGGAGAACCTCTGTTAGCGATCGCTCAAGGCTTTTTACAAATTTTAGACAAGTTTCCTGATACAGCTTTGCTCTTACCATTGCACCGCAATCCGACTGTGCGAGTCCCGTTGCAGGAACTTTTAGGGAATCATCCCCGAATTTTCTTGACAGATCCTCTAGATTATGGGGAATTGGTAGCAGCAATTGGGCGATCGCATCTTTTACTCACTGACTCTGGTGGCTTGCAAGAAGAAGCCCCTAGCTTGGGAAAACCAGTACTAGTTTTGAGAGACACTACCGAAAGACCAGAGGCTGTGGTAGCTGGTACAGCTAAACTTGTTGGCACTACGACTGAGAACATTGTTGCAGCTGCTGCTGAGTTACTCAGTGACTCAGATGCTTATGAAGCGATGGCAAACGCAATTAATCCCTTTGGGGATGGTCATGCAGCAGAGCGCATTTTGCAGATTGTCCAAAATTACATTCATGGGTAAAAAAGTTCGTAGTAAGGACTTTAGTCCTTATTTCTCAAGCACTAAAGTCCTTACTACAAACCCTCAAAACTAGTTTGACAATATTTACCAAACCACGAGGTTTTTTAAGGGTGGCTTCTGGCTAAATACCCAAAGCTGATCGAGTTTCGGGGCCTACAACACCATCTACAAGTAGACCTTTGCTTTGCTGAAAGCTTCGGACTCGGCTAACAGTTTCTTGACCGTAAATTCCATCAACTCTGAGATTACCTAAAGCTATTTGCAAGTCTCTGACGAGCAGACCTTTTGAACCAGGGGTAAGAATCACTGTACCGCCAACACCACCGGGTCTAGTCACAGGACGATTGCTAGGTCTATCACCAATCCATCGGGCAAAAACGTATCTACCAGTAGAAAGTCTGGCAAAACCGTTTTCATATCGTTCAATTGCTGGAAGTGTTGCGCCATTTGGTACACAGTCCACATAAGAGTAGTTGCTGCTTGGGCCGGAACGGACACGTAAACAACTGCCGTTAGTCTTTACATAGGCAGCCGAACTCACTTGAATTTGGGTTACAGCAGCAAATAATACACCGACACCAGCTAAAGCTAACCAAGCCGAAGATTTAAGCAGTTTTTTCCAATTGAATTGAGGTTGAGGAAGATTATACTTAGTGTTTCCAGATGCCTCTTCTTGAGCAATAAACATCTGGGAATAAGCAAGATATTCCATAATGCACTCCTTGATATGAAAAAATGAGTAATCGCAGAGAATTACTTGGTCGTTCTCTGTATTTATTCTTAGTATATTTTATATCACTACCTTTGAATAGGTTTTTACTACTAGCGAAATTAATAAAAAATAAAATTAGTCAAAAAATTCCTGAAAAATGCGATGTCTAAGACGAGCTAACCCGTCGTAGACATCGCATTTTGAAAATAAATAAAATTTAGTTAAAGCATTGTTGCTTAGTGGCTTGTCCTTTATTGCATCTAAATATGTCAAACGTATTGTTCGGTTCTAGTTAAAGTAGCAACCATAGAAGTTAACTCGTCTAAGTCTATCGGCTTGCGTTGGTGTACATCATAACCTACTGATAATGCACGTTTACGATCGTCCTCGAAAGTCGATGCCGTCAGAGCGATCGCTGGAATCCTTCTACCCCGCTTTGCTTCCAAATTTCTGATTTTCAAGAGCAGTGAGTAGCCATCTTCATCGGGTAAGCAAATGTCACTAATTAGGATGTCTGGTTTAAAAGATGACATTATTTTTAGAGCCTCGTCTGCTGAAGCCGCTGCAATCACCTCTGCTCCCTCTAATTCAAAGAGGAAGGTAAGTAATGTTCTCGTATCAGCGTCGTCATCAACAACGAGCAATCTCAGACCTTGAAAAGACATCGATTGACTAGACATTATTCTCACCGTCCTGTAGATCAAACACTTGAAGTAGCAATTACATTAAAAGACACGTAGTTGTCAACATTATTTGATGCATACTTTACTAAATCTTAAAGGAACTAATTAGCAAGCGTCTGTCCGGTTTCGGACATAGTAATTTAAAATAATCATTGGCGATGTCTACGACGGGCTACGCCTACGCGCCTTGACTAATTCCCCAGCAACCGAGCAAATTCTTTTTGTATAACTTGATAACACTCGCAGCAAGTTGCTTCCAAATTCTCTCGGTTCAGGATGTTAATTTGACCACGCTGATAGCGAATCATTCCGGCTCGGCTGAGGGTGCTAGCCGCTACTGTCACACCGGAGCGCCTTACACCCAGCATCTGGGCGATAAATTCTTGCGTCAACAGAAATTCTTCTGATTCCAAACGGTCAGATACTGTGAGCAGCCAACGAGCCAGCCGTTCCTCCAATGTATGAAGACGGTTGCAGGCACATGATTGTGTAAGTTCGGTATATATAGCTCGTACATAGCGCAGCAACAGCTTTTGAATAGCTCCGCCGCGATTGAATTCGGTTCTAAATACATCTGCATCCATCTGCATTCCAGCACCCGAAACTTGCACAAACGCTTTTGTGGTTGTTGTGTTGCCTCCTAAAATTACTGGGATACCCACCATGCCTTCATTGCTCACTATCCCAACTTCTACCGTCGATCCATCTTTCATAATAGTGACTATAGAAACCATTGCGTGTTGGGGAAAATAGACGTGTGTGATGGGTTCTCCGGGTTCGTAAATAACTTTCCGAGTCGGAAGTGAAACCAACTTCAGGTGCGGAACAAGACGCTGATAATCACTGGTTGGCAAAGCCGCAAGTAACCTGTTTACTTGCGGCTTAAGAGTGTTTTGGCTCACTGAAATATTAAAAGAGAAATTTGCTCAAAATACTTTAAATCAAGTTACTTTTGCAAGTCTGTCCGATATCGCACACATAACTCAAAAAAATTTTCTGGCTCGGTTACTGGGCTTTTTGCCCAGTAACCGAGCAAATTCCTTTTGTATGACTTGATAACATTCGCAGGAAGTTGCTTCCAAATTCTCTCGGTTCAGGATGCTAATATGACCACGTTGGTAGCTGATCATTCCGGCTCGGCTGAGGGTGCTAGCCGCTACTGTCACACCGGAACGACGTACACCAAGCATCTGGGCAATAAACTCTTGCGTGAGTAGAAAATCTTCTGACTCCAGACGGTCAGAGACTGTCAGTAGCCAACGAGCCAGCCGTTCCTCCAGTATATGGAGACGGTTGCAGGCAGTTCCTTGCGCCAGTTCAGAGTATACAGCTTGTACGTAGCGCAGCAGCAGCGTTTGAATAGCTCCGCCCCGATTGCACTCGGCTTTAAGTACATCTGCATCCATCTGCATACCAGCGCCCGCAATCTGCACAAACGCCGTTGTGGTTGTGGTGTTGTCTCCTAAAATTATTGGGATACCCACCATGCCTTCATGGCTGACTATCCGAACTTCCGCCGTTGAGCCATCTTCCATAGTGGTGACTATAGAAACCATTGATTTATCAGGAAAATAGACCTGTGTGATGGGTTCTGCTGCTTTATAAAGGATTTGCTTAACTGGGAGCGAAACTAGCTTTAGATGGGGAACAAGACGTTCATAATCACTGGCTGGTAAAGCTGCCAGCAGCTTATTTGCTGGTTGCTGAAAGAGGTTTTTATCTAATGACATCTGAAGTCACTCTCCTTAAGGTAGGTGACTTTAGAAAAGCTAACTCAAGGCACAAGGAGAAAATTTAAGAATCAGATCCTAATGTCAAAAGGTGTATTCTCTAAAGAAACACGGGGACAATCTAAAAAAGCTTAAATGAACACACTTTTTCGAGTCTGTGCAGTTTCGTATTAGAAGCTTAAAAGAAATTATTTTTGCCTTTTATGGGGCTTATTGCCCAATAAACGAACAAATTCGTTTTCTATAATCTGATAACATTCGCAGGAGGTTTTTTCTAAAGCTTCTCGATGCAGGATGTTAATCTGACCACGCTTGTAGGTAATCATTCCGGCTTGGCTCAGAGTGCTAAGCTAATCAGCATTAAAGTTGCATAATTAGGGCGGGCAAGATGCCCACCCCACAAGACATTGAGAAAATTTTAATATGCAAATTAAATGTGTTTTAGCTTAGCTGCTTTAGTGACACCAGGGCGACGTACACCTAACATTTGGGCAATAAATTCTTGTGTAAGTAGAAATTCCTCTGATTCGAGACGATCGGAAACTGTCAGTAACCAGCGAGCCAACCGCTCCTCTAGTTTATGAAGACGGTTGCAGGCTATTATAGCTACTAAAATTGCTGGCCCTGGTCGAGGCTTTAAATGGGTACGTGGAGGAGCCAAAGCAATCGATCGTGATAATATCAAACAAGCTGTAGATGATAGTTTAAAAAGATTACAGACAGATTATATCGATCTGTATCAAATCCACTGGCCAGATCGCTACGTGCCACGGTTTGGACAAACGGTGTTCGATCCGACTCAGGTGGGAGAAACGGTTCCCATTGCTGAACAGCTAGCAGTTTTTGACGATGTAATTAAGGCTGGGAAAATTCGCTATATCGGTTTGAGTAACGAAACCCCTTGGGGAGTTGCCCAGTTTAGTAACGCTGCTAAACAATTAGGATTGCCCAAAGTTGTTTCGATTCAAAATGCTTACAACTTGTTGAATAGAGTATTTGATGGAGCCTTAGCAGAAGCAGTTTATCACGAAGAAATTGGGTTACTAGCTTATAGTCCTTTAGCATTTGGCTTCTTAACTGGCAAATATCTCAACGGCAAACCAGAGAAAGCCAGAGTCACTTTATTTGAAAATTTTGGTCAGCGCTATCTGAAACCGAAAGTCAGTCAAGCTGTGTCAGCTTATATAGAAATTGCCAAGCGCCATCAACTAAGTCCAGCGCATCTAGCCTTAGCATTTGTGCGGAGTCGTTGGTTTGTGCCTAGCACAATTATCGGTGCTACCACATTGGAACAACTGAAAGAGAATTTAGAAAGTGTGAATGTAGTTCTCGACAAAGACATTTTGGAAGAGTTGGATATAGTTGATGCTCAGTCGCCAAACCCAGCACCATAAGAGTTATCCCGGATTTCTCACGCATAGTGTAGGCAGAGGGGGAAGAGGAGTGTGGGGAGTGTGGGGAGTGTGGGGGGTAAGACTTCTTCCCCATCCTCCCACACCTCCCACACCTCCCACACCTCCCACACCCCTTGGATTTCTCACTAGTGAGAAATCCAGGTTATGAGTAGTGAGTGCTGAGTGCTGAGTAGTGAGTGTGAATTGTTCAGAAACGAGTCAAGGCAAGTTTGTAGTAAGGACTTTAGTCCTTATTTTCTAAGCACTAAAGTCCTTACTACGAACCTTTGATTATTAAAAGTTTGGTTAGTGTCGATAATTTTTCACGCTACATTCGCTTCAACAAGAGTTTGCGACACTAACAATTTAAGATTTGGGATTTTGGATGAAAATTCAATTCCCAATGCTGATTAACAAGTCCTATTTACCAAGGAACTTAAACATGGCTGATATTAAAGTATACAGTGCAGTTGTTTGTCCTTATGCTCACCGTACCCGCTTGGTACTCCAAGAGAAAGGCATCGACTTCGATTTGATTGAGATTGATTTGCAGAATAAGCCTGAAGGGTTTACCAAAGTTTCCCCCTATGGTAAAGTGCCTGCAATAACTCATGACGATAACCGAGTTTGGGAGTCAGCAGTAATTAACGAATATCTTGATGAGGTATTTCCCAATCCACCACTGTTACCTAGTAACCCCATTGATAGGGCACAAGCTCGCATCTGGATCGATTTTGCTAACACCAGATTCGTTCCCGCTTTTTCTACCCTGCTGCGGAGTTCAGATCCCGAAAAACAAGAAGAAGCTAAACAGGAACTATATAAACACCTGGAATTCATTGAAAACGAAGGTTTAGCAAAGCTTTCTGGAGAAGGCCCTTACTGGTTTGGTGAATCTATCAGTTTGGTCGATTTCACCTACTTCCCTTGGTTTGAGCGCTGGGCTGCACTGAAGCAGTATCGCGGCTTTGGAATACCAGAGCAATTTACCCGTCTACGCCAGTGGAAACATGCTTTGAAAGAGCGTGAGTCTGTGAAAGCGATCGCTCACTCTAAAGAATTCTACATCGAGCGATATGCTAAATTCGCTGCGCCTACTCTCGCTGCTGTTTAAATGTAATTCATAATACCAATTCAATTAATGATTGCAATACATCCTTGGGTAAAGACGCGATGAATCGCGTCTCTACAAATGGTCTATCTGTCGCATTCTTTTCTCCAATTGGTATAACTATGTTTCAACTGGGAATTCAAACCCCACTTGAAACATAGAATTAAACTCTTTAAAATTACGAATTGCGAATTACGACTTTACCGAAGTGAGCCGCGCTTTTGAGGTAATGATAAGCCTCTCGTGCTTCAGTGAAGGGAAAAACTCGATCGATAATCGGTTTGATTTGATGCTGTTGCATCGCCTGATTCATCGCCTCAAACATTTCTCGACTACCAACATAAATCCCCTGAACTGTTAAACTCTTAAAAAGTATTGGCATAGGGTCAATCTCATTTCCTCTGCCAGATAATACGCCAATCAAACTAATACGTCCTCCAATGCGGGCTGCTTGTAACGATTTTGGCAGAGTACCTGCACCGCCTACCTCAACTACATGATCTACACCCGTGCGATTGGTTAATTGATAAACTTGCTTTTCCCAATCTGGTGTTGCTTTGTAGTTAATTGTCTCGTCAGCACCAAGCTGTTTGGCTCGCGCCAACTTTTCATCACTGCTAGAAGTAATAATCGCTCTCGCACCATGTATCTTAGCAAACTGGAGAGCAAAAATTGAAACTCCTCCAGTACCGAGTAATAAAACACTATCACCTGCACCAATATTGCCTTTTGTTACTAGTCCATGCCAAGCTGTGACTGCTGCACAGGGTAAAGTTGCGCCTTCAATGTAGGATAGGTAATCAGGTAATATTACTAAACCATCTTGGTGTAATACGACATACTCAGCTAGCATTCCATCGATACCGCCTCCGAGATCGGATTTCATTTTCTCTTTGGTTAAAGAGCCATAAATCCAGTCTTGGAAGAAAATACCAGCGACGCGATCGCCTATTTTTACCCGTGTCACACCTTCCCCCACTGCCACAACTTCTCCCGCACCGTCAGACATGGGAATTAACGGATATTTCTGTCCAGCACCGTAAGCTCCTTCAATAACCAGCAGATCGCGATAATTTAAGGATGTTGCCTTCACTTGGATCAGAACTTGTCCAGGTGCGGGTTTTGCTTGGGGGCGATCGACTAATGCCAGGGCATCAATTCCGGCGTTGCTTTGAATTTCGTAAGCTTTCATAGATGTTTTTCTTCTAGCTACAACTTTGGTATTGTAGCTAGGGTAAAAAAGAATCTAGAGACGTAGCACTTGCTACGTCTCTACAAGGGTTTTGCATAACGCATATTTAATTTCACTAGTAGAGTTGCCCTCATCCCCTAACCCCTTCTCCCAACATGGGAGAAGGGAACTGGAAGCTATAGAGAATCTATGAACTGCTGTACTTTTTCTAAAAGTGGCTGATATTCAATTTGCTCTGCTAACTCTTGGGCATTTTGGTAGCACGATCGCGCCATTTTTTTGCGTTTTGTAGTGGCGTAAACGCTTCCCATATTTAGCAAGGTTGAAATTTCTCCGAGATTATCGCCGAGTTCTTGATAAATCACAATGGCTTGCTTGTAGAACTTCATTGCTTGGCGATGTTCTGCCAGGGTGGTGTAGGTAAAACCAATGTTGTGAAGGGTTGTTGCAACACCTGCGCGATCGCTAATTGCTCGACGTGTCAAAAGAACTTGATAGTAGAGCAACAGGGCTTGTTTTGGTTGTCCTAAATCATGATATACAGAAGCAATATTGTTTAAGGTCGTTGCTTCTCCAAGCAAACTCTTCACAGCTCGTTGAATTGGCAGTGCTGCTTGAAAAAATTCTAGCGCTTGCTCAAACTTGCCTAAGACATTGTAGGCAAACCCAATGCCATTGAGCGTTGTTGCCTCACCAGAAAAGTCACCTAACAATCGGCGCATCCTCAAAATTTGGTGTTGTAGCAACAGTGCCCGTTTTGGTTCTCCTAACCGCGTATAAATTAGCGCGACATCATTAAGAGTAGAAACTTCACTTTGGGTATCTTGCGATCGCCTAAAGATTGGCAGTGCTTTGTCAAAATATTCCAACGCTTGCGAAAAGCGTCCAAGACGGCTGTAGGTAGAACCCAGATTGCTAAGTGCAGTGGCCTCTGCTGGCGTGTTGCCAATTTCAACAGCAACCGAAAGCGCCTGATAAAAGCGCTCTAATGCTTTTTGAGGTTGCCAGCAACTGAGGTGAGCTAAACCGAGGTCGTTTAATGTATAACCTTCTCTAGCTCGGTCTGGAATTGCTCTAGCCAAGTGTAAATTTTTGGTTGCAAGGTCGAGAGATTCCTGAAATTTCCCTCGCTGGTAGTAGCGGTTTGCTTCATCACGACGTTGTTCCCACTCTTTGACTTGATTTAAAGGTTGTATCATCTGACCTCAGTTGCATTCTGCGATAAGTAGGCAAGACATCTCTTGGGCATGAACCCCTCTTAGGTTTCCCAAAT
Source organism: Nostoc sp. 'Peltigera membranacea cyanobiont' 210A (assembly GCF_002246015.1). Lineage (GTDB taxonomy): Bacteria > Cyanobacteriota > Cyanobacteriia > Cyanobacteriales > Nostocaceae > Nostoc. Next base: position 345,553 of record NZ_NOLJ01000003.1, on the reverse strand, counting down.
TTTCACCTCGATCTTCTATCTTTAGATATAAGACGTAAACAGATAAGTATGCTATTGTTTCATACTTACAGGAATATTTATGAAGCAATTAATACAAATACTGTAGGGGCGCATAGCAGTCATTGGTGTCAACTTAACGCTAAACCCGCTTGGTGACAACGTTTTGCCCTCACCCCCAGCCCCTCTCCCATCCGTGAGAGGGGAGCTAAACATTCAATTCCCCTTCTCCCAAGGGAGAAGGGGTTAGGGGATGAGGGTGTGAAGGATTTGCAAAACGCCTGTCTGATTTGGTTCGTCAATGATTCTGTGGGCTGCGGTTGTGAATCGTTTTGAGCCGCCAAATTAAATTAAACAGTGGCAACATTTCTGGGTAGGGGACTGATAGTTTTAAGATTGCAAAATGTAAAGGAAATCATCCAAATCTTGAGGAATATCGGGTCTTAGTAGTAATCTTGCAGTCTCTATCTCAGGCATGGTATCAGAGTAGAAAAATAAACGCTACTTTAAACAAGCGTGTTTTTTTCCAAACATTAATATAATGCTCTTACTATGAGCATCTACCAATCTCTCAAAAAATCTTATACACCAGATCGTCGCCGTGAGAATGACTGGCGGTTATTTTTGCGTTTGGTGCCTTATGCCCGTCGTAACGGACGGCTACTGGCGCTGTCGATGTGTCTACTCGTACCGATCGCACTAGCTAATGCCGTACAACCTTTCTTGATTGGCCAAGTAATCTCCTTGATTCGTAACGAACCAAGCACTTACGAATTTTTCAGGAATCGTCCCTTCTCGCAAGGGCTGAATATCCTAGAGGGATTACTGGTAATTGCGATCGCCATCCAATTGATGTTGACAGGTTTTCAAGGTTATATAGTCCAAAAGCTAGGACAACAAATCACCGCAGCAATTCGCCAAGACTTATTTCAGCATGTAACATCTCTAGCAGTGCGCTTTTTTGACCGCACACCCGTAGGTAAATTAATTACCAGAATCACCAGCGATGTGGAAGTGTTAGGCGATGTCTTTTCGACTGGGGCGGTTGGCATTATATCCGATTTGTTTTTAATGCTGGTGACTTTGGGTTTAATGTTTTCTATCCAGTGGCAACTTTCTTGCTTGCTGGTATTGATGCTGTTACCAACTAGCTGGGTAATTGTTTACATTCAAAAACAGTACCGCAAAGCCAATTACAAAGGGCGAGAAGAACTTTCGACCCTGAATTCACAGCTACAAGAAAATGTGCTTGGTATTAACGTCGTACAGTTGTTCCGTAGAGAAAAATTTAATGCCGAATTGTTTCGTGCGACAAACAGCCACTACACTCAGCAAATGGATAAAACCATCTTTTATGATTCATTTGTTTCCGCAACCTTAGAATGGATTGGACTGATTGCGATCGCAGGTGTTTTATGCGTGGGTGGTTGGTTGCTGTTTGAAAAAAACTTGACTTTCGGGACTTTATCGACATTTATATTGTATGCCCAGCGATTATTTGACCCTTTAAGGGCTTTTGCCGAAAAATTTACAGTAATTCAAGCTGGTTTCACTGCCATTGAACGCGTAGGCGATATATTAGACGAACCGATAGAAATTCGCGATCGCGCCAATGTTCGCTTCTCAATATTTGATGCGAAATTTGGCTACATAGACGAAATCCTAGCAAATCTAGAATCCCCAGACCTCACTTCTCCCCCAGAACTGGGAGAGATTCGCTTCGATCATGTCTGGTTTGCTTACAAAAATGATGATTATGTAATTAAAGACTTAGATTTCACCATTCACCCTGGTGAAAAAGTGGCATTAGTCGGCCCCACCGGCGCGGGTAAAACTTCCATTATCCGTCTTTTGTGCCGCCTCTACGAACCCACCCAAGGACGCATTCTCATAGATGGCGTTGATATTCGGGAAGTACCACAAGCAGAACTGCGGCGTTACATGGCAGTAATTTTACAAGAAGGCTTTTTGTTTGCTGGCGATGTTAAAAGCAACATTTCTTTAGGAGATGGCTACACCATTGAACAGATTCAACAAGCAGCCGAAGAAACCAACATTGCCCAGTTTATAGAAGAATTACCCCAAGGTTATGATACTCAACTTCGAGAACGGGGCACAAATATTTCTAGTGGTCAAAAGCAACTTTTAGCCTTTGCGCGGGCTGCCATTCGCAATCCGCAAATTTTGGTACTAGATGAGGCTACCGCTAGTTTAGATGTTGGCACAGAAGCTTCAGTTCAAGAGGCATTAAATCAGCTTTTGCTCAGACGTACCGCCATTATTATCGCTCACCGCTTGTCTACAATTCGCAATGTAGACCGGATTTTTGTTCTCAAGCGTGGCGAATTAATCGAACAGGGAAGTCACGAGCAACTACTGCAACAAGGAGGGCTTTATGCCACTTTACATAACTTGCAGATGTTGGGAAGTTAGTATATTTTATAATCCCAAGGTGGAAAATAGCGATCGCTACATTCGCCGCAGCCATTGCCTAAAATGATGCTGTTCTTGAAAGTGCGATCGCATAAAATAATACCAATTTGAAAAAAGAATGCAACAAATAGACCATTTGTAGAGACGCGATGCATCGCGTCTTTAGCCAAGGATGTGTTGCAATCATTAATTGAATTGGTATAATTAGGTCATTGCTATTACTAAATTTTATTAAGAATCCATTTCGGTTAAGTGTAAAAGGCTAAGAGAAAAGGGGAAAGAAAAAACCTTTAACCCTTACCCTTTTCCCTTTTCCCAAAACCCGATTCCGAATTAAAAATGCCTAACCGAGAAGTATTCATACCCATCTGACCTACCACTTTTGGCCCATCAACCCGCAAACTCATCTGCTCATAGCGCACAGTTAACCAAGGCTGACCTAAACCTATTCCAGAAAAAGGACTTTCGGCGGGGATTTCTAACTTAGAACCAATCAAACCTAATACAGACTCCACTTCAGCAGGGAACATCAGCAAATCGGCACCCTTGACGCTGAAACTAGAGGCACTTAACCACTGTCTCCATGCAAAGCTTTGTTGATTATAATTAAGACTACACAATTTCCGGTTTTCCTGATGCACAGTAACATACTTTCCTTGTTCCCAGGTAAACTTAGCTAGTTCCTTTGGTAGTCCCCAAATTTCTCGACCACCAGCCACCGAATCAGCATTATCTACATAAATGTGAGAAATCCAAGCGCCGATTTTGCTCTGGTAATTAACCAAAGCTGGGACAACAATTAACTCGCTGTACTCCAGTACCGAGCCTGACCCGTAATTAGATAAATACACGCTACCGAGAGTTTTACCAGGCCATACAGAAATAATTTCTAACTCTAAGGGAATCAAACGGCGCACTTGGTCAACATTTACCAAATGCAGAGTTTGGATGGCATAACCTTGGAGTATCCAAGGTGCTTGTGGATATGACATAAGGGAGTTAGGAGTTGAGAGTGAGGAGTTAGGAATAAAGTTAAGAATTAAGATCAAGAGTTACCAATATTAGTTCTAGTCTAACTCCTAACTCCTAACCCCTAACCCCTAACTCCTAAAAAAAATCCCCACCCAGGCATTTGCCTGAATGGGTAATATGAGGTCGAACAAAACAATCTTCCCAAAAGAAGTAGAGGAATTATTTGCTCTCTGTAAAATCAGCGTCAATCACATCGTCGCCGTTACTAGAACTAGAGGAACTGCTACTATCTTGAGGTTCACCACCAGATGTAGCACCAGCACCCGCACCGGCACTAGCACTAGCACCAGCTTGTTGATAGATGTTGCTACCAACAGCGAATAACGCTTGTTGCAATTCTGGTGTGAGCTTCTTGATTTGCTCATCGTCTTCTTTAGCAACTGCTTCCCGCACTTCTTTCACTAAACCTTCGACTTTAGTCTTGTCAGCATCGGGAACTTTATCGCCCAATTCTTGTAACTGCTTTTCAGCTTGGTATGCCAAAGAATCGGCTTGGTTCTTGCGTTCAATCTTTTCACGCCGCTCTTTATCAGATGAAGCGTTCTGTTCAGCTTCTCTTACCATCCGGTCAACGTCATTTTTATCCAGAGTGGAAGCGCCGGTTATGCTGATGGACTGTTCTTTACCAGTACCTTTGTCCTTAGCGGTGACGTTAAGGATACCGTTAGCGTCAATGTCGAAGACCACTTCAATTTGAGGAACGCCACGTGGTGCAGGAGGAATACCATCGAGGCGGAAAGTTCCCAAGCTCTTGTTATCGTTAGAGAATTCGCGTTCACCTTGAAGAACGTGAATTTCTACGTTAGTTTGTCCATCCACAGCGGTGGAGAAGACTTCCGATTTCTTGGTAGGAATTGTGGTGTTGCGGGGGATAATTTTGGTCATCACGCCGCCCAATGTTTCCACACCCAAAGATAGAGGTGTTACATCTAACAGCAAGATGCCAGTTACATCACCAGCCAGTACGCCGGCTTGAATAGCTGCACCAACTGCTACAACTTCATCAGGGTTAACACTTTGGTTGGGGTCTTTACCCAATACCTGCTTCACAATCTGGTGGACTGCGGGAATCCGGGTAGAACCACCAACTAACACCACTTCGTCAATATCGCCTTTGGTTAACTTGGCATCGCGGAGGGCGTTTTCCACAGGAATACGACAACGGTCGATTAAGTCAGAGCAAAGTTCTTCAAACTGAGCGCGAGTCAGGGTTGTATCCAGGTGCTTGGGCCCGTCCTGGGTTGCGGTAATAAATGGTAGGTTAATTTCTGCTTGGGTGACGCTAGAAAGCTCAATTTTGGCTTTTTCTGCGGCTTCCGTCAGACGTTGTAAAGCTTGTTTGTCTTTCCGCAGGTCAATACCTTCGGCTTTCTTGAACTTCTCAGCTAAGAAGTCAACTATTTTTTTATCAAAGTCGTCACCACCAAGGTGGGTATCACCAGATGTGGCTAGTACTTCAAAAACTCCGTCTCCTACTTCCAGCACGGATACGTCGAAAGTACCACCACCAAGGTCAAAGACTAGGATGGTTTCGTTACTCTTCTTGTCAAATCCATAAGCCAGAGAAGCAGCGGTAGGCTCGTTGATAATCCGCAGAACTTCAATCCCGGCAATTTTCCCAGCGTCTTTTGTCGCTTGTCGCTGGGAATCGTTGAAGTATGCGGGAACGGTGATTACAGCTTGGGTTACGGTTTCACCCAAGTATTTGCTGGCATCTTCAACTAGTTTGCGAAGAACTTTTGCAGAAATTTCTTCAGGAGCAAACGGTTTACCAGCGATTGGACAATCTAATTTGACATTGCCGTTGCTGCTGAGAACTTTGTAAGAAACTTCCGTAGCTTCATTACTAACTTCATCGTAGCGGCGACCGATAAAGCGTTTGACTGAGTAAAACGTATTTTCGGGGTTCATCACCGCTTGGCGTTTGGCGATTTGTCCAACCAAGTTGTCGCCATTTTTCGCAAATGCGACTACTGATGGCGTTGTCCGAAAACCTTCAGCATTAGCAATTACTGTGGGTTTACCACCTTCCATCACTGCCACGCAGGAGTTCGTTGTTCCTAAGTCAATTCCAACTACTTTTGCCATTTTAGGTGCTGGCTCCGTATAACTACAAATGAATGAATGAGAATATAAAGCACTAAATTTTGAACCAACAGGGTCAAGAAATCAGCCAGTTCAGCATGAACACCTTTGTTTTGGCTTTCCTGGGGTTAAAACTCCAGACTATGCTGATATATATACTGAACCTTAGTGGTAGCCAGTCCATGAAGGGTGGTTTCCCGAACCTTGCTTGGGACGGTTAAACTAACTAAATTGTGTTTTTAGTTGGTTCATGGATTAATTTGTCTTCACTCTGTCTAATGTAGAAGAATTAATACTTTCAGTAATTAGGGTGAACCGTAACGTCCGAGTGGTGTTTGCCGTCTTTTGAGGCAATAAACTACAGAAGCAGTGAGGATTGGGCATGGGGCATAGGGTATGGGGAGAGAATAATAACTCAGCACTCAAAACTCAGCACTCAGCACTCAGCACTCAAAACTCAGCACTCAGCACTCAGCACTCAGGAGTTACTAAATCCCAGAAAAAAGAGTTTCCCAGTCAATTACAGGTGGTCTTTGTCCTTGGTTGACTATTTCAAAAATTTTCCTAGAACTACTTGGCTGAAAAAGGCATTCTACACAAGCGTTTGCTACGTCAATCCGGCTGGCATCTCCCGAAAGTGTATCCCCAGTGCCTATAACCACACCGTATTTACCCCCAGTTTTTGCCTTAAGGAGGGTGTTGAGGTCGTATGAGGTATAGGGGCCGTCAATGAGGCGTCCTGGGCGGATAATGGTGTAGGGCAATCCTGAATTAATAATGGACTCTTCACCTTTTTGTTTGGCATCCAACACGCCAAAACCATTAAGAATACTAAAAGGAAACTGATTTTTACGGAGAATTCCACAAGAAGAGACGAAAACGAATCGCTTCAAATTCTGGGGTGCTGCTGCTACTAGATTGCTGACACCTTCAGCATCGATTTTTGCCGGACTATTTTTTGCTTTTGCTTCACTAGATTTGGGATTAAGGAAAATAATTCCCCATTCAATCAAGTTCGGGGATTGGTCAAACTCCCATCGCGCAGAGGGAAAGGCAGTAGTTCCAGTACAATTGATGATGTGGGTAACACCTGGCATTGCAGCTGGCAATGTAGCTGGCTGGCGGATATCGCCAACGACAATTTCCACTTTTTGGTTAAACATCTCTTCAGCTTTTGCAGCATTGCGTGTCAGAACGCGAACTTTTAAACCCTTTTCGAGTAACTTGCCTACCACTAATTGCCCGACTCCACCTGTAGCACCAGCAACTAGTACCAAATCTTTAGCTGAATCAAAAGAAGTCATAAAGTGCCCTTGAGATAGTCTATTGCTAATCTACCTAAAAAATACGATGTCTACGACAAGCTGTGACGCTCGATAGCGCAGCGTTAGCGACGCAAAAGCGTCTAACTCGCTAACGGATATAAAGCTTGGATGAACGTGATTATTGCTTGTGCAAAGATGTTCTCAAATTATATATAAAAATAGTTTATGTATGTTTTAGCACAATTTTATATCACAAAATTATTACTGGCACAAGAGAAAATTAGGTTTTTGTCAAAAGACAGGCAAAATTTGACAACGTATCAAGTTTTCAATAGACGAATGAAATACTATGCGTGGTTGTGCATTTCATGGCGACTTTGCGATCGTTGGAGTTTCTCAGCCCAGGCATAACAAGACTTTTAGTGGTTTGCCTCTAGACGAAAAATTATTTCAAAAAAATGCTGAACCTCGCTGTGGGCTACTGGTAATTGACCTGAAAAGCGGTGATATTGTGCATTCCCTGCGAATGGAGGGAGTGGTACTGGAATTATACGACGTGGTGGCGCTACCAGGGGTGCGTCGTCCAATGGCGATCGGCTTTAAGAGTGATGAAATTCGACGGATGGTAACGATGGGATGAGAGACGTGGAATTTCAAGTCTTTACAGCCGACAAACAACACAACGAAGGAGAATCAACAACAATGGTTAATGCAGTTTTAAATCTATCCGAGCTTAATGGCAGCAACGGCTTTGTGATTAACGGCATTGATTTGGGTGACTTCTCAGGCAGTTCTGTCAGCAATGCGGGGGACATTAACGGCGACGGCTTCGACGACCTGATTATCGGGGCAATAGGTGCCGACCCCAATGGTCAGGGTAATGCAGAGGAGAGCTACGTAGTGTTTGGCAGCCAATGATACCATCTCCGGTGGCAAGGGCAATGATACTTTTGTCTTCCGCCTTGGCGATGGTGATGACACTATCACCGATTTTGCTGGTACTGGTATTGGCTCAAATCCATCAGCAACAGCGATCGACCAACTGGATACGTTGCAATTTATTGGTAGTGGTTTGACTGCCGATAAATTGCAACTTACTCAAAATGGTAATAATTTAGAACTCACCTTTTTAGATGCGGCTTCTACGAAAGTTACCCTGCAAAACTTGCAATTAGAAAACCTGGATAACCTACCAAAAAATGGTTCACGACCAGCAATTGGTAATATCTTGTTTGATGGACAGACCAGTGTAACTGACAGTTTTGATGTCTACAATGCCAACTCCACTCAAACTAATCTTTTTAACAAGAACACTGTTACCTTCCTCAATGACCTTAACAATAACGTCGCGGGTTTTGACAACTCTAACGATGTAATTAATGGTCAAAGTGGTAACGACATCATTAATGGTAATAGTGGTGATGACCTATTGCGGGGCGGAGAAGGCGATGATATTCTCATCGGTGGCAGAGGCGATGATGTTCTTATCGGTGGTGTAGGTGCTGACTTTTTCGTTTACAACAGCAATGTTGAGTTGACTAGCACTGTTGTTGGTGTTGATGCGATCGCTGATTTCAACAGTTCTGAAGGTGACAAGATTGTATTGGATAAGACTACCTTTGGTGCGTTCCCGCTTCTCCTGTCGGAGACGCTACGCGAACGGGTTGCCGTAGGCATCGCTTCTGCTGCGGGAACAGGTTTTAGTAATCTCAATGATTTTCAAATCACTAATTTAGCGGGGACTAGCACGGCAAAAATTGTCTACGATCCCGTGATTGGGCAGTTATTCTACAACCAAAATGGCAGCGCGGCTGGTTTTGGTAGTGGTGGTTTATTTGCAACTTTAACTGGTGCGCCAACTCTCAGGGCATCAGATTTTGTGTTGCAAGCATAGTTTGTCCAAAACGGAGTTCCAAAAAGAACCAGATTAAAGATTTGGCTAATGGCTGTTGATTCTGTAGCTTTCAGGCTGATAAGTGGGAATTTTAGGAAAAGGGCAAACTCCCGAAAACTGAATTAGCACAGTAGTCAGCACTTAAGGTTTTGAGCAAGGAATGAAAATTAGTCAGAAATTAATTTCGGGAATTTTAGGAATAGCTACTCTCTCAGTAATTACTGGTGCGATTAATGCTCATCAACAATTGAAGATAGCTAAATATATTGCTCAACAAGAGGCTGAAGAAGTTGCTGGACTAGTGGGATATTTCGTAAGTCATGAACATGATGAATACCACGGAATGGAATCGCGAGATAAGATGCTAACTGAATTGCAAGAGCATGTTATCTCGCTACACAAGAAACGTCAGCGCGATTTGGAGATTGTAGACCGCAATAAAATCATTCTGGCAGATGTAGTTCCAGAAGACATTGGTACGAGATTAGATCACGATCCCAATAATGAAGTTAGTAAAACTATTCAAGATGATATACCAAGAACATACATTGAGTTCAGTCCTTCGTACCCAAATGGGATTCGATTAATTGCTGTTCCTTTTAAGACTGGCAAAGGTGAAACAATTGGTGCAGTAATTCTAGAATATACACCGCTTTATGAAGCAGCCCTAGCAACAGCCCATAAAAATATTGTTGCCACGTCGGTTATCAGTTTGGTATGTGGCATACTGGCACTATTATTAGGCTATTTGATTTCTAGAAGCATTTCAAAACCGATTAAACAACTCCAAGAAGGGGTGGTAAATCTGACTGAAGGTAAGCTGGATACCAGAGTTAATATTCGCTCCCAGGATGAGATTGGCGAGTTAGCTACCTCCTTCAATAAAATGGCAGACGATCTGCAACATTCCAGAGATGAGTTGGTCAATGCTAACGAACAATTACGAGATGAAATTGTTGAGCGTCACCAGGCAGAAGCAGAACTTCAGCAAGCTCTGAAAGACCTGCAAAAAACCCAAATTCAATTAATTCAATCTGAAAAAATGTCGAGTCTGGGTCAACTAGTGGCGGGAATTGCCCATGAAATCAACAATCCAGTTAATTTTATCTACGGTAACATCCAGTACACTGATGATTATACTCAACAGCTGCTGTTGTTAATTAAGCTTTATCAAAATTATTATCCCAACCCAGAGCCAGAAATTAAAAATGCTCACGAAGAAGCAGATATTGAGTACCTAATAGAAGATTTACCTAAGATGTTAACCTCAATGAAGATGGGGGCTAAACGCATTCGGGAAATTGTTCTCAGTCTCCGAATTTTCTCTCGTTTGGATGAAGCTGAGTTTAAAACGGTTGATCTCCATGAAGGAATCGAAAGTACTCTGTTAATTTTGCAACACCGTCTGAAATTACAAAATAATCGCCCTGAAATTAAAGTGGTTAAAGAATACGGTGAAATACCTCAAATTCAGTGTTTTGCAGGGCAACTGAATCAGGTATTTATGAATCTCTTGGCAAATGCAATCGATGCTTTAGAAGATTGTTTCCAAAAAGAAATTTGTCCAAATCCCTTGATTCGCATTTCTTCTGAACAGGTAAATGAAAATGTAATTATTCGGATTGCTGATAATGGAGTAGGAATTCCCCAAGAAATTCAGTCGCGTTTATTTGACCCTTTTTTCACCACGAAAGCAGTTGGGAAGGGGACTGGCATGGGTCTATCAATAAGTTACCAGATAATTACTGACAAGCATGGTGGATCTTTGCAATGTATTTCATCACCGGGACAAGGTGCAGAGTTTGTAATTAGAATCCCAACTCGAGTAGCGAAACCAGCACAATTATCAGTCGGCGATCGCCACGCCTATCGGTAAAAGTCAGTGCCAATGTTTTTCAGCCCCTAAGTGCCTAGGCGTAGCCCGTCGTAGACATCGCAGTTAGAGGGGAATTGCTCCTGAATTGTTCGGTTCTACCACTGTCACCAGTATACAAATAGCTATAACCTCTTAGATAGTAGTGAAATGTCTAACCTAGACGCTGTTAGTCACTCTTGAATTAAGGGGTGAAAGCCTGTGTACCAATGGATATTGCCAAGCCTGAGCGAAATCTTGGCTGAAAATCAATCAAGTGTGGCAGAATGTTCACCTGCTAAAGCAGAGCAGCAGTGGCGTATCAGCCTCGCAGCGACAGAACATTTGCTATTAAATACTTTAGCAGACGCTTCAGTTAACACAACCCAAGGATTAGTTTTAGCTGCACCAGCACCCTTGTTTAGTCAACCAAAATTGACTCAAAGTTTACAAACAGTAACTTTTACAGCAAAACCATTTAACCCTTTGGCGCTGATGCCATTTCAGATGCCAGGTGCGATACCTGCGGCAGACTACGCCAACGCATTTGTAAATGAAGACATTGCTCCCCATGATTCGGTACTTCCTTTACTACCTGCCGATCCTCTAGGTGCAGAACAGTTTTGCTTAGTTTTTACAGATAAATTTAGATTAGTGCTGGTTTTAGCAACCCACAAAAACGGTAAAAAAACCTTTTCATTTTCTTTTGAGCCAGAGATAGTGCAGCAGGCTTGGCGATCGCTAGGGGCACGCGTAATGCTGGCTAATCCAGAATTTTTCGCCCGCTTGGACGCATTAGTAGAACAGTATTCTCCGGTAGCACCAGACTACCGCATGATGATTCACTTTAGCCAGTTGTTGCTTCAAGAATTAACAGAACCAGAAGAGACTAGAGAATCTTCACTAGGGACTGGGGAAGAAGTAGGGGAGCAGGGGAGCAGAGGAGCAGTGGAGCAGGGGAGAAGAGTTTTCCCCAATCCCCAATCCCCAAATCCTGATGTAGAATTGCTCCAAGCCTTTGCTCACGAAGTTCGCACACCTTTAACAACTATTCGCACCATGACTCGTCTGCTGTTGAAGCGGCGAGACTTAGATGCTAGTGTGATCAATCGCTTAAAAGTTATCGATCACGAGTGTACCGAGCAAATTGACCGCATGGAATTGCTGTTTAAGGCCGCAGAACTAGAAACTACTGCCTCAGCAAAATCGTCAAAGACTCAACTCACACCGATGTCTTTAGATCAAGTGTTGCAGCAGAGTATTCCCCGGTGGGAACAAGCTGCGCATCGGCGGAACTTAACTTTAAATGTTGTTTTACCCCAGCAACTACCGACAGTGGTAAGCAATCCTATCATGTTGGATCAGGTTCTCACTGGTTTGATGGAAAATTTTACTCGCAGCTTACCCGCTGGCAGCCATATTCAAGTACAAGTTATCCCCGCTGGAGATCAACTGAAGTTACAATTATCGCCTGAATTCCGGTGCAAAGATTCAAATAAAGCCACTAGATCTGCAACACCACCAATTCGCAAGGCTCTAGGTCAACTGCTAATGTTCCAACCAGAAACAGGTACGATTAGTTTGAATATCGCTGCAACCAAGCATTTGTTTCAGGCGATCGGTGGCAAACTAATTGTGCGTCAACGCCCACACTATGGGGAAGTGATGACGATTTTCCTGCCTTTAGAAGTTAGCAATAAAGAGAAACCGATAGTCACGAATTAGAGATATAGCAATCCTAAATGAGATTGTGAAAATTTTTGTTATGGTCGTCCTTGGTCATTTGTCATTTGTGACTACAACGGACTAATGACAAATGACTAATGACTAATGACTAATGACTAATGACATGAAACAAAGTGCTTTTCCACGCATCTAATAAATATTTCCACACCCATTGCTAAAGCAGTTTCGTCAAAATCAAACCGGGGATGATGATGGGGATATGCTAAGTCTTTCGCGGGATTAGCAGAACCGAGAAAGAAATAACAACCAGGAACTTCTTCTAAGAAAAATGACATATCTTCAGCAGCCATAGTTTGGCATTCTGGCACAATACCCAGAGGAGTTTCTACGACTTCTTCTGCGACAGATCGCACTAGTTCTGCTATTTTAATATCATTAATTACTGGTGGATAAAGTGACCAATATTCTAAGTCATAATTGGCACCATGACTCTGACAAATTCCAGCAATAATCTGCTCGACACGCTGGTTAAAAAAGCCTTTCAAACTAGGATTAAAATACCTGACAGTAGCACTCATTCTCGCTGTATCAGCAATTACATTACGTTTGGTTCCAGCGTGAAGTTCTCCCACTGTCACTACTGCTGAATCAATGGGATTAACATTCCGAGCGACAATAGTTTGCAAAGCATTGACGATTTGGGCAGCAACAACAACGGAGTCAACAGTTTGATGGGGTAGTGCGCCGTGTCCACCTTTGCCCAAAATTGTGCAGTTAAAGCATTCCACAGCTGCCATCAATGCGCCAGCACGCACACCCACTGTTCCTAAAGGCAAATTATTCCACAAGTGCAAACCAATAATCGCATCAACATCTGGGTTTCTCAAAACTCCAGCTTCAATCATCGGCTTTGCGCCTCCTGGTGATTCTTCTGCTGGCTGAAAGATAATTTTTACAACACCAGAGAAGTCTTGGCGATGCTGCTGGAGATAATAAGCTGTACCTAAAGCGATCGCTGTATGTCCATCATGTCCACAAGCGTGCATCACTCCATCATGCTGCGATTTGTATGGTACTTCGTTGAGTTCTTGGATTGGCAAAGCATCCATATCCGCGCGAATCGCTAAAACTTGGGGAGTCGGAAGTCGCGAGTCAGGAAGTTTGTTGCCTTGGATGGTGGCAACAATGCCAGTGTGGGCAATGCCAGTTTGATGCTCGATTCCCCATTCTTGCAGCTTTTGTGATACAAACTCAGCAGTCAGTTTTTCTTGAAAACCCAACTCTGGTTGTTGATGCAATCGCCGCCGCCACTCTACTAATTGCGGTTGCAATGAGCGGATCGAAAGTCGGATGCGAGATAGATCAACAGAAGCGGGATTGGGAAAGGTGGAAACCATTATAAAGACAAACTAGGTTGATTACAGCTAATACCAATTTGAAACATCATGTCGCAAAATTTTTTTGAATTGGTATAACTTAGATTATTTTCCCAGTTTAACGTTACTTGGATGAGTCTTTATTAACGAGGTACTCAGCGCTGAATGTGTGTTTAAAGAGCCTCTAGTTGATGGCTGTTAGTTTTCTCTCTAGATCAAATAAAAATCCGTGGATATACTCTTCAGTCCATTCCGCACCATAGAAGCGTTTAAACATCCCTTGCCCACAACAACAGCACTCTTGGACTCAAACCCACTGGGGATAGGATAAAGCTGTAAATCCAAACGCGATCGCATAATCAAGAAATGGCTGATAGAGTGTCACGTCGCTTCGCTCCGAATTCAAAATTCAAAATTCAAAATTCAAAATTAATAATTAAAGAACTTCTGCCTTCATCTTTTGCCGGCACCGACTGCTAGCGGAACAGCATCTTCAAATAAGAACTCATGGAGAAAGCGTTCTGCCCATTGATGACCAAAGTAACTGCTAAACAAACCAGATGCTGGATCGCGGTCTGCACTATATTGGTCATAGTCTTTTTGGGCTTTGACAATCCGCTGGATATCTTCAGGGTCTTGGAGCGGTTTGGCATCTGCTAACATTTGCCAATACAAGTTTAAATAATCCTGAAAAGCTTCAAAAACCCGCGTTGACACTGTTTCAGGGTCGGTTTTGGCAAACAATAGGTATTTAGAAAAATACTGGTTGGCATCGTAAAACTTCATTTCTAAGTTTTGTGCCAAATCCGGGTATTTATCATGCAGAGATTTCAGCGGAACTATATATTTTTTTTGATAATTTTCATCCTGAAATAAAGGCTGAAAATCAAGCAAAATCAGGTTTTTGACTTTCCCAAAGGATAAAAAATCAATCCCTAACAGAGGTAAATCGTAGTGATGACTGGGATAAATCACGCTGTTAAAAATTTGAGCGCTTTCCCCAGCATCAATGTAGGTATAACGAATTTTCCGCAACTCTTGACATTGGTAACACCAACTGCGAATAATTGCTGGGTTTCTGCCGCGATCGCTAACTTTGAATTCCAAACCAGGAGGAATGACCCTACTTTGTAAATCAAACCGCTGAAATAGCTCTTTTTCTAAAAATTCCAGGAAAGGCTTATACATGGAGCATGATTTGTTAACCCTTGCATGAAAATAAGTTATGGCAATCATGCACGTCTCATTTATGAGAAACAAAGAGTAATGTCGATTTGAGTGGGGCTGATTTGCGAGGCGCTAATCTGCAAGGAGCCGATTTGAGTGGGGCTAATTTGCAGGGAGCCTATTTAAACCGTGCCGATCTCCAACAAGCAAATCTGAGTGGTGCAAATTTGGAGGGAGCCAAACTCCAAGTAGCGCGTTATGATTCACAAACGAAATGGCCGGAAGAATATAACTACAAAGCTTCGGGAGCGGTAGGGCCGGGTGCTAATCTCAATGGTGCTTTTCTGAATACAGCTTCTTTACGAAATGCAGATTTACAAGGTGCTAATCTGCGTGGAGCGTTGGCTAGAATTAGCCAGTAAGCCAAGTGCATCAACAGAAGATTCCTGAACTGTGAAATCTTCATCTCTTAAACCCTGAACGCAGATATCAAATAGTTCTTCAGGGCAATCCATTTCAGCGATCGCAGCCAAAATGCACCGCCTAACTAGCCAGTGGTCATCCTGATAATATGCCAGAACTAGATGAGAAACTGCGACTCTACCAAATTGCGATAAAGAATTTGCCGCCTCCGCCCGCAAGTTGGGGGTATCATCAAATTTCATAATTTGCATCAAAGCCGCAAAAGATTCCGCTGATTGTTGATTACCCAAACCCCTAGCCACAAAAGAACGCACTAGAAATTCTGAGTCACGAAGTTTACTGGTGAGCAGAGGAACTGCAACTTCTGATTCATAACTATTGAGAGCAGCGATCGCCTTTAGACGATAGTGAAAATCTGGGTTCTTCAGTTCAGCTTGGATTTTATGGATTTCCATAAGTGCATTTGGTACAGCTATTCTTTATTTTACAGATGTCACTAAATGGCGATCGCATTCTAAGAAGATTGAATCACGGGTATGAGGCATTGGGAAAGAGGAAGCAAGAGTTATTTCATTTTGAATTTTTAATTTTTAATTTGGAGCAAAGCGACGTGACTCAATTAAGCAAAACCGTTAAAGAATTAATCGCCAAAGCTAGAATTGTCAGCTTTGCTGAGTGGGAACAGTCCCATCCACAAGCAGCGATGTCTGACGACAAGCCGCTGCGCGTCTACGCCATATTTCAAGCTGCGGATGATGCTTTTCGCTACCTGAGCAATGAAGATTTTTTGCAGATTAAAACCTTGTCACCCGATAATTCTGAGTTGATTCCTGTTGCTCAATTGTTACGCGATCGCGCAGCCGAAATCGTTGATGAATCTAGGGAAGAAGTTTTGGCAAATTATCCCGAAATAATCCAGCCTGGAGGCGGTCTTTATCCAGCTGAACGCGCCCAAGCTTGCTGGCGAGATTTTTGGCATTTTCTCCGCTGTATTACTTATGGCATCGCAGGTGGCCACGCTGAATATACAAATCCCACAGGACTGCACTATATGAATTTGCTCTATCAGGAATTACAAGTTCCATTGGATGCAATGGTTTTAGGTTTAAAAAGCATCAAGGCTGCTAGTTTGAAACGCTGCCAAGCCAATCAGCAGCAAATTGCTCCTTATTTTGACCATTTAATCAGCCAACTGGCTACTTTCCAAATTCGATAACTTAAGTGGGCATGAATAATTAAAGGTTGCTAGTCAGGACTGAAGCTCTTACTAAAAGACAATCTTACTTAATTTTACATTGCGTAATATAGTTGAATTTATTCATGCCCACTTATTGAGATCAACTTGCGTGACTCAGCACGATTAATACTTTTGCTCAAGGGAATGACACAATACCATCACTTGTATCCCAATCGGAAATCAAATACTAAAAAAAAGCTGAGATTTTTTTAAACTATTATTTAACTTAACAAATTTTAATAAATATGGTTTCGGCATCGTATCAGAATATGTAAAGGTGAACGATGCAAAAACTTAAAATCATCACGACTAATAAGGATTTAAAGTCTATATGTCCTCTCCTTTGTCACCATGATGTAAAGTTTTTTAACATCTGCTGAATATCCTTCTCATAAAATTTAGTTGTTAACTGGGAGATAGTTTGAATGGTCAACAAGGCTAACATATAGACTAGGAGAATAACTTTTTAGCTAAGATATCTCTTGAATTTTAAGCTACTTTTTTAAGATCACTTTTCTAATGGAAATTACTGACTTTTTTGAACTTTCAATTGGAGGATGGCGATCGCAGCGTAGCGCTCATCATTTAGCATTCGCCCACTTTGAAGAAGTATTGTCTAACATTGAAATTCAGTCTCTATCCACCAACGATCCAGCAGTGGTAGCAATCTGTCAATTGTATAACACCGAACCCGCTAGTATCACTCACCCCTTTCGGATGACTTGGGAAGGTGAGTCAGACTGGGACGATAAACCAATCTCTGGCAGTACTGTACTAGTACCAATTCCCGATGTCCAAAATCCTTCTAGAGGCAAACTCTTGCGGGACAAGGGATACGCCGAAACAATTCCAGCAGTGGCTAAATATCATCTGAGTGACGATGGTATTTTTACCCTGCTCACAGAGTATGAACTCGCTGCGGCTGAGGAGCGAATTTGGTTTGCTAACCCAAATCTCCGATTTCGGGTAGCGACGATTAAAACCAGTGATGGTAAAGGCGTGACAACAGCTTCCTTTTCTTCAGAAATTCGCTCTTTGTCAAGTTCAACAAGTTAGCAATATCAGGTTAAAACATAAAAAAATACAAGCTCCTAAATTTATTTATGGTTACTGAGCTTGTCGAAGTATGGGGATTTTATGCCGTGAATTTTGAATTTTGAATTTGGAGCGAAGCGACGTGACGATAGCGCCCAGCGAATCTAGCACTAACGCTAGCGATTTGCTCACCTTAGCCTGTTGGATGGCAGGAGATTTTAGCAACTACAAGCAATCTTTTGCAAATCCGCAACTTTACGCCCACATTCACATTTATTTTCGTCCTTTACCGATTGAATTTTTTTCTGGTATCGGTTTCTATTCTGAACAAGCTTATGACCACGATTTATGGACACCCTATCGTCAAGGAGTACATCGACTAGTCGATTTGGGCGATCGCATTTATATCGAAAATTACAGCTTGAAAGACCAGATGCTTTATGCAGGTGCAGCTCGTGAATTAGATATCCTCAAAACCATCACCCCAGAAAGTATCGAACGGCGTTATCACTGTTCAATGGTTTTCCAACGAGAAGGTGAAATGTTTCGAGGCAGTGTGGAACCCGGCAATCAATGTCTGATTCAACGCAACGGATGCCAGACATATCTTGTCAGCGAAGTAGAAATAACCGAGCGTACTTGGATAAGTCTAGATAAAGGTATGGATATTGAAACCCACAAGCAAATATGGGGATCTACCGCTGGCCCATTGCAATTTGAAAAACGGGAAAGTTTTGCTGATGAATTACCTGCGGTGAGCGCATTATGTTGATTCAGTTTGAATCTGTTAAAACCAAAATGTTACCTCCACAGGCTGAAAGAAAAATGCGTTGCTGGATTCGCAGCCGCCATTTGATTTGTTCGGGTAACTTTTTTATATTCGAGACATTAGAATATACAACGATTGAGAGATTTTCTGAATGTGCTGCTTCTTTAGGAGGAACAGTAATATCCGTTGACCCCATTCATAAAATCTGGATGGGCGATCATCGCCAAGTTATTTTATATCAGGCAAAAGCTAGTTTACATACACCTCATCATACTTTGAAACAATACTGGATAAAATACGGTGGTTCATACACTAGATTTGATGAGCGTGCTTGAGAGTTACTATTCTGCGGAAATTATTCTGACAGACATCTATACTCCAATTCAAAATTAAGTTTTGAATTTTAAATACTCCCCAAGGGGGTTGACGGCTAATTGTTAATCTCTAGTTGCTAATTTTCGATTGTGATTAGCTATTAGTTATTAACAGTTAGCCGTCTAAGTTTGTTAGAAAATGTAACTAAAAAACTCCCCGAAACTTGAGAAGTTAATATCAATAACCAGTAATTAATAAATATTAAGTAGGGTGTGTTATGGCTTTAACCTAACGCACCATTTTATCTAGTGGTGCGTTAGATGCTTTGATTTGTATTTTAGTGACAAATCATCTTGAAATATGTATTTAACACAATATCCTCTTGAGTGCGCTGATTCACCAGTTGCCACAACTTTAGAAACCAAAGCAAAGCACTAGCTCCCTACATAAATTTTATTTTTACTTTACAAATTCGACTAGCACAGGTGAATATACATCTTTGCAACAGCAAGCTGACGCCCAAGAAAAACAGATTGCAGCTTTGCAAGAGCAAATTGCTGATTCCCGGCGGTCTCCGACAATTGGGGAAGCCCGGTTGAATAAGTGGCGCAGTCGCGTTTTTAATGGCTAATTTCTCTAGTGTTTAGTTTTATTGGGTGGGTTAGGCAAGTTTAACTCACCCATTTTTTCACTACAAACAAATAAACTCTTTAACCCCGATTCGAGAAGCCGCTTGCACGAAAGGCAGACAAAGCGTAGCTTTAGCAGGGTGGGGTTCTTCAGATTTAATAAGTAATTAAACGGACAAGCTTTCGATGTAACACTATGGGCAATAGTGTTATATCTATCTTTTGCGCTAGTCAGCCAGTCGGTTGCTTGCCAGTGAAAACCGCTAATTGAGCGGCGAAAGCACGCTTGAAGGCGGGTCGCGCTTCGCCACGGGCGACATAGGTAGAGAGATTCGGATAGTCGTCCAGCATACCCAAGTCTTTCAACCTGAGCAGCACTTCCACCATCATAAGGTCGCCTGCGCTGAATGCGCCATCGAGCCAGTCGGCATCTCCAAGGTGACTGGAAAGTTCTCCCAGTCGGTTACGGATGCGACCTTCGAGGACACGCAGGCGCTGCTCGTACCAGGCCTCATCACGCTCTAAGTACGTGGCGATTTCCCGATCAACGATTGGCGGCTCCATTGTGTTAAGTGCGGCAAACATCCATGCGATCGCTCGCGCTCGACTATTCGCATCGTCTGGCAACAGCCCTGTATGGCGCTCCGCGATATGCAACACGATCGCCCCCGACTCGAACAGGGTGAGATCACCTGACTCATAGGTTGGAATTTGCCCGAAAGGATGAAGCGCACGGTGCGCGGGTTGCTTCATCTCACTGAACGAAACAAGACGAACGTTGTAAGGTTGACCCACTTCTTCGAGTGCCCAGCGAACGCGCATGTCACGCGCCAGTCCCTTGCCGCCATCAGGCGACCGTTCAAAGGCGGTAATAGTGGGTGTCATTGTCAGGGTCATGGTGATTTCTCCTTTCAGTCCAATTTTCTGCTTTGGGTGTGCGTTCTGTTATGGTTAGCGTGGGTGGCAATACTGCTCGGTTAAGGAATTTCTTGCTTGAGACAAGCAGGGGGAGCAGGGGGAGAAATGGAGGCAGGGGAAGAGTTTTGCTTCCCCTGCCTCCCCTGCCTCCCCTGCTTATCCGAGCAGTATTTGCGTGGGTGGGACTGTCTACGCCTGTTTTATCCTCATTCTGGCAGCTTTACTACCGTCGAGAAAGCGATTGACCACTGGTATCGTTTCGCTAAAGGGCGCTTGCATTGGACTTTGCCTCAACTCAGTACCCCAGAACAGTGCCAGAGGTGGAGCGACCTTTTACCACTCATGACTTGGCAACTTTGGCTCGCACATCCGATAGTACATGACAATCCTTTACCTTCTCCCAAAGGGAGAGGCTAGCGCCAAGGCAGAAGAAAAAGTCCAAGTTGTCCCCTGGACGGGTAGCTCAAGCAATGGGAGAAGTTTTCGCCGCGATTGGTACACCCACCGTCACGTCCACCTAAACCCCGTGGAAAGTTTCCTGGCTGGTCTGCTGGCAAAGCACGTCTGTGTAGAATTCGTTTTCCGACAGTCAAAAAGAGTACTAATAAGCCGAAAAAAGAACAACCACAATCTGCTTGACCTTTTAGTTTTTCTACTTCCAGATGTGTAACTTGTAAACTTACTACTGCTGGGTCATTTTGTCATGCTTTAGTCTAAACTCCAGTCACTAAAGATTTCCTGATATTTTGCGAGTAAGCTTGAAACAACAAATAATCAGAAAGTGTCTGAATTATTGTTCTAGTAGACTTGCAACTTATGAAAAAATCTATAGTTTATCGATACCGTACTTATGCAGTAGTTGGGTTAATATCTTTAACCGCTGTATTAAGTACAGCGACATCTGCCTCAACACAATTGGCAAGCGATTCCCCAATTGGGCAAATTCCTATCCCTACTTCTAACTTAATCTGGCCAACTAAAGGGTTTATTTCTCAAGGCTTCCGCAAATATCAACATGAAGGAATTGATATTGCAGGGGCATCTGGAACTCCTGTTATTGCTGCGGCATCCGGTACTGTTGTTAAAGCAGGTTGGGATAATTGGGGATTAGGAAATGCCATAACTATTAAACATCTCGACGGCAGCATTACTGTTTATGGCCACAATCGCCGTTTGTTGGTGAGCAAGGATCAACAGGTTATTCAAGGTCAAATGATTGCTGAGATGGGATCTACAGGCAATAGTACAGCACCTCATCTGCACTTTGAAGTTCATCCAAATGGTCGAATAGCAGTTGACCCCCTTCGTTTGTTGACATCCGTAACTGCAAGTGTTGGCTCCGGTTCTAAAGTTCAGCAAGTGGATAACCCAAACCGCCCAGTCTCGCCACCCCCATTAGCAAATCAAGTTTCACCCTCACAGCAGCCAATTCCAACAGATTTTGCACCTGTAAACACTGATACTAAATGCAATGGAGTTAGTCTTATTGAAGGTGAGACTACAAGCTCTCGTGTAAAAGTCTGTGAAGAAAATGGTCAATTATTTTATATTGGGCAACTGAAGCAAGCGCCAAGCAAGCCTATAAAGATAGTAGCTTTGAATATTGGTAAAGACAGATATCGAGCAGATAATGGTAGTTTTTATTATTTAGTCACTCCACAAAGAGTGGAAGTTTGGCGAAATGGCAGTCAAATTCGTTCTGACAGTTTTTATAGTTTAACGAAATCGCCTTAATATTCTTCTTGATATCCCCCTGCCTCAACCAATGGTTGAGGCAGGGGTGTTATATCATGTCCGCTTGATTACTTACTAAACCCCAAGAACCCCACCCCGCCAAAGCTATGCTTTGTCTCCCCTCCCCGCCGGCGGGGAGGGGCTGGGGGTGGGGTGCAATGACTGTGGGAATCACAACTAATTACCCGGACATGATATTACAGCGATTAGTTGAAGAAGAATGCAGAACTCAGAATTCAGAATCAAGATGCTTTCTACGCGCCGCGTTTCCCTTTGGGAAAAGAGAAGGCTTTACGCTGCACTATTTGTCAGTTGTACAGAATACCCAACTGAATTTTGACTCACTTCTCTACGAGAGGCTGCGCCAACGACTACGCTCAGTGACCTCCTGACTCCTGAATTCTGTTCAATAAAACTTTCAGTTTAAATACACTTGCTAAAAGTTAAGTGTTAACTGAAGCAAGTGGTTGAGAGCCATTTGGCACAGAGACATTATTTAGGATAGGCTGACGGGTTTTCAGGTCAAATTTAAAGCCATGTGGCAAAATATGAAGCTTTGCTCCACAAATCGCCAAAGACTCATCCTTCAAAATTTCGCCCATATTGTTATATGTAGCCTCTGATTCATCAACAATCGTAACCGCACCTGCACCAATCACTTCAATTTGGTTATCTGTCACTACCATAGCGGTATTTTCGTCAATCCCAAATCCTAAGACAGCAGGTTCTAGTATTAAAGCTGAAATTAAGCGTCCCAAGCGTCCACGCTGAGAAAAATGCTGGTCAATTACTACCCCTGGTAAAAATCCCATACCTGGGCCCATTTCAACAGTTTCAATCCGAGGATGTGTCTGCGAATCACCTTCCACAATCATTTTATCTGGCATCACAGCAGCTCCGGCACTTGTGCCTGCTATCACTACGCCTTCAGAAAAGCGCTGGTGAATTGCCGCATCGATTTCGGTGTCCTTGAGGATGCTGGTAATACGAGCTTGGTCTCCCCCTGTAAAAAAGACCCCAGTTGCTTTCTTAATAGCTTCCAATGCGGTAGATGAAGATGCATCTTCACGAGTTTCTGTATCAATAATGCGAACAGTTTCGGCTCCCAGCCGCCCAAACACTCTGATGTAATTTTCTCCCACTTCTCTTGGTAGTTCTGTGGCTGCTGTCAAAATTACAATGTACGCCTTCGTACCTCCGGCGCGTCGTACAAAGTCCCGTAAAATTACGGAATCTCCCTCTTTATCTTCGGCTCCCCCAATAATTACTAACTGCCTTTTAATATTACTTTCCACCATGATGTCCCCTGGGATTTGAGTTAATAAATTTCACTAAAACATGACAATTCCATGTATCAAATCATCCCTTTGATAGATTCCTTGATAAAACTAGGGTTAACATTTGCGTAGACGCATACCCCTACGGGGATCTTGCTACGCCAAGCGTCTGTCTGCGACACGCTGCGCGTTCGCGTAAGCGTCCCGCAGGGAACGTAGAGAAGCGGCTTGTCGTTAGACATCGCAATTAGACCACAATACTTTTCTGAAAAATTATCTAATTTTCCAATCACTAAATAAAATCTACAACGTCAACTGCCTCTAGAAGTATTTTCTAGAGGCATTTTTGGCTATATTGCTAATTGTCGATTGGAGATTTATCGGGCGATGTCAGTAATTGCTATTGACCCTAGCTAGATGCAAATAGATATCTGATGGCAAGTCCTAATGAACCCGACTTCTGTAAAGCAAGTTAGT
This sequence comes from Nostoc sp. 'Peltigera membranacea cyanobiont' 210A, assembly GCF_002246015.1. Taxonomy (GTDB): domain Bacteria; phylum Cyanobacteriota; class Cyanobacteriia; order Cyanobacteriales; family Nostocaceae; genus Nostoc. The sequence goes on along the minus strand of NZ_NOLJ01000003.1, from coordinate 321,952 downwards.
TAAGAAAAAACGTGCTTGTTCGAGTGGGAGATGCCTGGGCTTACCTTGGTAGACAATTTGATACTCATTCATGTCTGCCCCATCTCCATGTCCAGAGATCAGCTTTTGGTGAAAAGCTTCGTCAGCTAGTTCTCGAATTTCATCTCTTAGAGCAGCTTGTGTGCTATTCATACTTTGCTGTCTTTTTATACTGTCTTTTTAATAACCCACATCTATTTGTACAATTTTTGGATGAGTGTTGCACCTTTCAAAGGTTATATCTTTGATTATTCATGAGGATGAATTGACTGTTCTTGCTTCCTGGCAGAAGATTGGAGATTTAATTATGCCTTAAGATAGTTAAAAATGCTTAGTATATAGAGTTAGCGTGGGTTCTGATTGGCTCAGTGGCAAAGCCATTACTCTCCAAAATTAACCTGAGTCAATCTACAATCAATAAGTCTGAGTAACTACAACTCAGCATTAAAATTTCAGGGTGTTTAGCCGAAGGTTCGTAATCAATGGTTCTACAAAAAAGCAGTGAATTAGTCCGCATTAATGCTAGAAGAACGGATGTCTTCGATATTTTCAACTTCAAGCATTACCTTGGCCCCAACCCTTATTTAGATGTAGGGGCGCTAGTATTTGATTTTGCTCTAATTGACTCTAGAGAGCCTTTGCCCCTTGAAGATTATATTGCCAGCATTGGCGATCGCTATCCAAAATTTCGCGATCAAACCTACGAATCTTATGCCCATCTCTTTGCGCAAGTTGTGTCCGAAGCCGGAAAACTGGACATGGATTTACACCTTAACCGCTGGAGTGCGAAGCCATATCCAAATCTCACACGGATTAGCATCCAATCACTACATGAACGCACAACTAGAGAGGTAGTTTACTTTGTTTGGGACTGGTTTGAAGCCATTACCCAAGACGAAGACTTTGCCTTTGATGAGCAGCTGGTGAAGTTACAAGATAGATTTCGCGCATCTGTCTACGGTGGTCCCACAGTTTACGCCCTATTGCGAACAGCTTATGAAAAAGGTATTCCCGCCTTTTATCTGTGGGAAGAAGGATTGATGCAATACGGCTTAGGAAAAAACCATGTCCGGGGGGTAGCAACAACATTTAACTGTGATAGCCATCTAGATTCGGAGTTTACTACCCGCAAGGATGATTGTAAGGCATTTTTGAAAACCTTGGGTTTCCCAGTGCCTGAAGGTAGTATTGTCTTTTCCGAGAAAGAAGCCTTGGCAGCAGCAAGAGAAATTGGCTACCCAGTGGCAGTTAAGCCAGTGGTAGGTCACAAAGGAATTGGCGTTACGGCTGATGTGCAAGACTCAAAAGAACTGATATCTGCTTATAATCGTTCACTGGCAGCGATTCCCGAAAATCAGCAAACCCGAATAATTGTTGAGAAAAGTATCACAGGATCGGATTTTCGTTTGTTGTGTGTCAATGGTCGATTCGTCGCCGCCACAGAACGGCGTCCAGCATCGGTTGTGGGTGATGGGTATTTAACGCTTGCAGAGTTAATTCGCCAAGAGAACCGCAAACCTGCACGTTTAGACACGCCAACTTCGCCGATGAGTAAAATTCAGATCGATGAAGCGATGGAACTCTACCTAGACGAACAACGCTTATCATTAGACAGTGTGATTGAGAAAGGACGCACTGTCTACCTGCGTAAAGTTGCCAATCTTTCAGCCGGAGGTATGAGCATCGATGCAACCCCGACAGTTCATGATGACAATATTATCTTGGCGCAAGATATTGCCCAACATTTCCAGCTAACTTGTCTGGGAATTGATGTCATTACTAAAAGTCTTGCAGAATCTTGGAAATCCAGTAACTTTGCTATCTTGGAAATCAATGCTGCACCAGGCGTTTTAATGCATCTTAAACCTTCTGTTGGTGAAAGTGTTGATGTACCTTCTCATATTTTAGAAACCTTTTTTGAGTCGGGTACGGATGCCAGGATACCAATTATTACCTTTAACAAAATCTCAGTTGAAGAACTGCAAGCAACGATTGACCATATCCTTTTGCAACATCCCAACTGGACAATAGGTGCTGTTTGTCATGATGGTGTTTTTGTGAATCGCTCGAAAAAAGTATTAAGCAAAGATTACAACAGTAATGTTCAAACTTTGCTGCGTCATCCCAAACTTGATTTGCTAATTGCTGAGTACCCTGAAGACATCCTCGAAGAACAGGGCATATTTTACCAGCATAGTAATATCGTAGTTTTGGATAATCCCACCGAAACTGAGATGATTTTGGCGCGAGATGTTTTCGATGGTTCGACTGTGGTGATTAGAAAAGGCAACGATATTTCTGTTCGTCGCAAAGGGTTGATTGAAGATTATACTTTGGGTGAAGATGAACCATTTACGCGGGTTTATTTGAAGGAAACTGGAGCGATTTTGGAAGTTAGGTAAATAGGCGCTTTGGGATTGGGGAGCAGGGGAGACAAGGGGACAAGGGGGAATTCTTGAACAAGTCTCTCCCTTGTCTCCCCCCTCTTCCTTGTCCACCTTGTCTTTTCTCCATCCCCAATCCCCAATCCCCAGTTCAAGCATCCAGAAGTGGAAAAATTATAGAATACCTGGAGTCAGCTAAACTAAAGAAGAAATTGCTTAATAAGTTTTAATAATTCTGTTATGAGTACTGATTCACCTGTTAATTCTCCCGAAAAACCTGAATCCACATTCGGGAAGCGTTTGAGAAACTTCTTAATTGTAATGGTCGCGATCGCACTTAGCGTTTCCCTCGTCTTGGGATTGCGAACTGAGACAACCTCGGCAACTCTAGCCAAGTTAAGCGAGACTTCCACACCGTTAGAAGTAGCAATCAGCAACGGCAAACCATCTCTAGTAGAGTTTTATGCTGATTGGTGTACTGTCTGCCAGAAAATGGCCCCAGATATCACTCAACTAGAAACAGAGTATGCTGACAAGATGAATTTTGTCATGCTGAATGTAGATAATACCAAGTGGCTGCCGGAAATGCTGAGATATCGGGTAGATGGGATTCCCCATTTTGTATTTTTGAGTCAGCAGGGAGAAACCATCGCCCAAGCCATCGGCGATCAACCCCGGACGATTATGGCTAGTAACTTAGAAGCTTTGGTTACTGGTTCCTCTCTCCCTTACGCTCAAGCTAGCGGCAAAGTTTCCAAGTTTTCAGCCCCGGTAGCACCAACGGCGAATCAAGATGATCCCCGCAGTCATGGGAGCCAGGTGGTAAATTAAAATAATTCGTAATTCGTAATTCGTAGTTAAAGACTGTTATGTAATGGGATATTCTATGTAAGAGATTGCCGCTTGAGCCGCTTTTGAGCATACATTAATTCGTCAGACCTAGCGATTAGTTGTTCTAGTGACATATTGCTCTCTGGTGAGTAACGCTCTATGCCGATACTCATCGAAAGTTTATAGCTACAGTTTTGCTGTTGATTAAAGTTGGCGATATTTGTTTGTAGACGCGTTTGGATACTATCAGCGTCCTTGAAGTAGCTAGAGATGAAAACAATGAACTCATCCCCACCCAAACGGGCAACAATATCTGAGTTCCGAAAAGTTTGCTTAAGTAATCGACCAGCATCAATAATCAAGGCATCTCCCATGTCATGACCAAGGGTGTCGTTAATCTGTTTTAGCCCATCTAAATCAATGAATATAACCCAGCAAAACACTTTCATGCGGTGAGCAATTTTCAACTGCTGTGCAGCCATTAGGAAGAAAGCACGTCGGTTATGCAAACCTGTTAGTTCATCGGTCAGCAATAACTGTCTTCCTTCGATCTCTGCTTGTTTGCGGTTGCGAACTTCCTGAATGAGTTCTATTTGAGCGATCGCCTGACGACTTAGGCGGCGCAGTGCATCTAACTGCTGGTAAGTTAGGTGATGAGGAATCGTATCTAAAACACACAATGTGCCGATTGGAAGACCATCGGGCGTAATTAGAGGGATACCAGCATAAAAACGAATTTTGGGATTACCTTTGACTAAGGGATTGTTATTAAAGCGATCGTCTTTAATGGCGTTGGGAACCACTAATATATCATTTGGTTGAAGAATGGCATGGGAGCAAAAAGACCCATCTCTGGGTATTTCGCTATTTTTTAGTCCAAGCTTAGATTTAAACCATTGGCGATCGCTATCAACTAAGCTAATTAAAGCAATTGGAGTCTTACAAATGTAGGCAGCAATAGCAGTTAGGTCATCAAAAGCTTGTTCCGGTAGGGTATCTAGAATATTGTAGTTCGCCAGGGCTTTGAGCCTTTCTGCTTCATTGTCAGGTAGAGGAGCAGCTTGAGTTTTCACAGATGAGCGTCTAAGCCTTAGCCAGTAAAGTCTGGGACGTTGTAAATTTTGGAACAACCGCAGCATTACCTCTCCAGCAACAAGGCTGCGTGACATTAATATCTCTGCAACAAAAATCAACATTCGGTTGAATATACAGAAATATTGTATTATATGATGCGTTTCATGCCTTTGGTTTGCTCTGTTGTTCATGTCACCCTAACTTTCCCTGTGCAAATTCCCTAAGTATTTAGATACTTACAAGGTCTTTTGCCCAAAAAAAGCTTGAAAATATAAATAATAGCAAAAAATTATCAAAACTTATTATATTGTCAGAGTTTTTCATCATGGATTAATGTTTTTGATACCACTAATTTGTTTATACTTACATAAGTTCCGAGGGTTAGAAATCGGTTCGGGGAACTTCTTCTCACAATTTGCTTGAGCGATCGCTTAACTTTGCAGCACAGTTTTGCTCATCTCTGCGCGTCTATGCAGAGATAATACTATATCAAGTCCGGGTAATTAGTTATGATTTCCACAGTCATTGCACCCCTCCCCAAAGCATCGGCTACGGTGTACACACAAGTCTGAAATAGCTGATTAACTAGGGTTTTACCCCACCCTAACCCTCCCCAAAGCATCGGCTACAGTGTACACACAAGTCCTAAAAACCTAGCTTGATAAGACTTTCCTCGTTTTTCCTCGTTCCCAGTCTCCGACTGGGAATGCATTCATTGTGTCTCTGATATCATGTTCGCTTGATTACTTATTAAACCCGAAGAACCCCACCCCGCCAAAGCTACGCTTCGTCTCCCCTCCCCGCAAGCGGGGAGGGGATTAAGGGGTGGGGTGCAATGACTGTGGAAATCATAACTAATTATGCGAACATGATATGACTCAATGCCCCTCCTTGAGGCTCTGCCTCAAGGAGGGGCATTCCCATGCAGAGCTTGTGTTCGAGATAGATGAGATAACAATGGAAAATCAAACTTTTTTGGACTTGTGTGTACACCGTAGCCCTTTATAAGGGGGGATTAAGGGGGGTAATGAGATGCTAAATTCTGAACGCGATGGAATAATTTTCTTTACCTGGACTAATTTATAGCATTACATTAAGCTTAAACTACTCTTTATACGACTCCAAAATTCCACTGCGAATCATTAGTTGTGGCCAAAACAACACAAAAAAAGCCATCCACGTTCCTATCGGGATGGAAACGAGAACTGTTAGCCAGATAGTTTTAAATAGTAACCAGCTACCACTAATCAGTGTTACACCTGTGAGAACTATAGACCAGGGTTGACACCACCAAGGTTTGTAATTCCAAGGATTTATGGGCTTTTGTTCAGACATTGCTTTTATTTAGTCAAACTCCAAATATTCTTTTAATAATTATGAATTGTTTTGCCAGATTAAGTTTTATCGTACTCTATTTTTCCATAGTCAAGTTTGATAATTCGGTCTGCTAAATGAAAATAGCGATCGTCATGGCTAATCACCAGCACTGTTTTACCCCGCGATCGCAGTTCTGGGAGAAGTTGAGTGTAGAATATTTCCTTGAATACTGGATCTTGATCGGCTGCCCACTCATCAAATAAATAAATTGGTCGATCTTCCAAATAGGCTGTGAGTAAAGCTAGCCGTTTTCGTTGTCCTTGAGAAAGAGAAGTGGTAGAAAGTTGTCCATTTTCAACTTTCACCTTATGGTCTAGTTGCAGTTGTTTTAAATATTTTGTGGCTTGAGCGTCCAAATGAGAATTTTTTAATCCTAAAAGTTCTTCAAATAAGTAAAAGTCGGAAAATACCACAGAAAAATTCTGGCGATACCATTCTCGATTCTGTTCGCTAATTAACTCGTCATCAAACCAAATTTCGCCGTTTTCTGGGATATAAAGCCCAGTAATTAGTTTTGCTAATGTAGATTTACCACTACCATTACCACCGACAATGAAGACCAATTCTTGAGGATAGAGTGTCAAATCTATGGGGCCAAAAATAAAGCTATTGTCTTCTTGCTCTGTGTAGTAAGTGTGGGTAACACTTTTAAATTTTAAGTTGTGCCAGTCAGATTTCAGAGCAGGTGGAGCAGTGGATATTTCCGTTCGACTAGCTAGAGATAAACCTAATGATTCGATTTTTTGTAAGGCAATGCTAGCTTTGCTTAATAGAGGAAGTTTACTGATGATGTTATCCATTGGTAACACCAAGTAAGTGAAGGTCAAAATGTAGCCAGAGAGAGTTTCGGGATTGATAGTAAGCAGATTAGGCAGGACAAACAGTACAAAACCGAGAGCAAAAAAGAATATCAGTTGACCCCAGCTTGAAGTTATGGCAAAAAGGCTTAGACCATTAACGTTGTGATGACGGAACTCGTTAGCAGTTGATTGTAGTTTATCTTCTAAAAAGTCTTCACGCCGCTTGTAGTTTAGTTTAAGTTCCTTGACTCCTTCGGTAATAGTGCGAAAATGTTTAAATAGATGATCTTCATCTTCACGAGCTAGAGCTAGCAATTGCCCGCCTCTGTTGAGTAGCCACTGACAACTAGCGATCGCAACTACTGAAATTCCACAAACCATCAACAATACTAACCAAGAAAGCCAGGTTATATAGGTTATACAACCCAAGACGATCGCTAAATTAATAAAGATAAAAGGCATCTGATAAACAGCATTAGCCACCGCCTGAATATCTTCTGTTAAAGTTGCCAATAATCGAGGATTCCCTAAGCGTTCTAGATGACTCAACTCGGAAGCGAGAATCTGGCGACTCAAACGCATCCGTAATTGCAAGACTGCATTTTGAGAAAGACGAATCAGCATCACTTGAGAAATGATACTGGTAATTAGTGCAACTATAGCCAGCCCCGCAAAACCCCAAATTATCGATGTGAGGCGGGAAGAACTACCGCTACTTGCAGCATGGCTAATTAAGGCAATCAAGCCAGCACTACTACCGCCACTCAAAAATCCGGTAGCGATCGCGATCGCTACCATCCCCCACGAAGAACGCAAAAGAAAGTAAATCAAATTCATGACAAATGCCTATACCCAGTTGGATACTCCCAAATGAAAATCTCTCTTTTTATGTCCCATGCGCGATTTCCATAATAGTTGTTTGCCAACCAATTAAATTTGTACTGCTAGGGTAGATTTTATATTTTACCAGTTAAACACCCATTCAAATATCACGATGAATCAGGCAGAAGGCAACATTGGGTGATTTATAATCTTTAAGACTTTGTTTTGAGCAAAAATACATTTATAATCCCTTCTGCCTTCTGCCTTTCTTTGGTAAGCTAGTTGGAATTACAGCGAATTATGTTAATAAACTGTCAAATTACCTGCTCAGTTTTCCAGGGTGAAATTTGCGATGACTGTGAATTTAAAGTCTTTAGAGAACCAAATTAATGTAGCGGGCAATTCTCAAACCGCTTCTGTGACTCAAGGAACCCGCTACGTTCCTTCGCACCATCGACGCATTCTGTGTATTTTTCCCAAGTACAGCCGCTCCTTTGGTACTTTTCATCACGCTTACCCACTGATGGGTAATGTCCGGGCTTTTATGCCACCCCAAGGTATTTTAATTGTGGCTGCCTACTTACCTAAACAATGGGAAGTGCGCTTTATTGATGAGAATGTCAAATCAGCAACCAGGGCTGATTATCAATGGGCTGATGTGGTGATTGTGAGTGGAATGCATATCCAAAAACCACAGATTAATCAAATTAACGAACTTGCCCATCGAGCGGGGAAAATTACCGTTGTGGGCGGCCCCTCGGTATCTGGGTGTCCAGAATATTATCCTGATTTTGATATTTTACATTTGGGCGAATTGGGAGATGCTAGCGATCGCATGATCGAATATCTAGACCAAAACTCTCAACGTCCCCAACAACAAATTCGCTTTGAAACCAAGGAACGTTTACCCTTAACAGAGTTTCCCACCCCAGCTTATCATTTGCTGAATATCAATGATTATTTCTTGGCAAATGTACAATTTTCTAGTGGCTGCCCTTATCACTGCGAGTTTTGCGATATTCCCGAACTCTATGGCAACAGTCCCCGGATGAAAACACCAGAGCAAGTAGTCGCGGAGTTAGACGCAATGCGACAATCAGGCAATTTAGGGGCAGTGTATTTTGTCGATGATAACTTTGTTGGCGATCGCCGCGCCGCCATGAAGTTACTTCCTCATCTGATTGACTGGCAAAAACGCAATGGCTACCCCATCCAGTTTGCCTGTGAAGCAACGCTCAACCTAGCTCAAAGTCCAAAGCTGCTGGAAATGATGCGCGAAGCTTATTTCTGCACAATCTTTTGTGGTATAGAAACACCAGAACCAAATGCCCTTCATGCTATTTCCAAAGACCAAAATCTGAGTATGCCAATCTTAAAAGCAATTCAGGTTTTAAATAGCTATGGCATGGAAGTAGTTTCAGGAATCATCATCGGGTTAGATACAGATACACCAGAAACAGCAGACCGAATTATCGAATTTATTCGGGCATCGCAAATTCCAATGTTGACAATTAACCTGCTTCATGCATTACCGAGAACTCCATTATGGCGGAGATTAGAAGCAGAAGGACGACTTCTCTTTGATGAAAGCCGCGAATCAAATGTTGAGTTTTTGATGCCTTATGAGCAAGTAATTGAGATGTGGCGGCGCTGCATCACAACTGCTTATGAGCCGGAATTTTTATATCAGCGATTTGCCTATAACATGGAACACACCTATCCAAATCGGATCGAAGTACCTAACAGCCCTTCTCGCACTTCTGCGGCTAATATTCGCAAGGGTTTAACTTATTTAACTAATATTTTGGTGCGCATAGGCTTATTTAGTAACTATCGCCAGACTTTCTGGAAAATGGCCAAGCCAGCACTAAAAGCAGGTAATATTGAAAATTTGGTTCACGTTGGACTTGTGGGACACCATTTGATTAAGTTTGCCCAAGATTGTGCCAAAAATGAAGAATCGGCTTCGTTTTATTCCCAAAAAATCGTTACGAAAGTTCGTAGCTAAGGTAACAATTAAAATCAGTTTTGAGAGCCTGAAAGTCTGTTAGAGGTATATACAGAACTGTAAAAAAGTAACCTTGAAGATACACTCGCGATACTTCCTTGGAAAGACGCAATCAAACTGCTACCTGCCTAAGATTGTAAGGGTTGAAAGCCCACAATCCACGCAATTATTTGGTAGCGATAAAACCATCGCCAGCGAGTGTGGAGCAGTTACATAGGAATTTTAGATGGTTATGAACAGTTCATTGACCCGACCCTTGGCTGTCGTGACAGGTGCCTCTAACGGCATCGGTTATGAACTCGCAAAACAGTTTGCTCAAAACGGCTTCGATCTCCTAGTTACAGCCACCGGATCGAGCATTGACGAAGCGGCTATTGCCTTCGAGGGGCTGGGTGCTAAAGTTGAGACGGTGCAGGCCGATCTCGCTAGCTATGACGGTGTTGAGACACTCTACAACCAGATTAAGGCGACTGGGCGACCAGTAGATGCGATCGCCATCAACGCAGGTGTTGGTGTCGGTGGTGATTTCGCCCGTGAAACCGACCTAAAGGACGAACTCAATCTGATCAATCTAAATGTCATATCTTCTGTACATCTTGCTAAACGGGTGGTAAAGGATATGGTTGAGCTTGGCAAGGGTCGAATCCTTTTCACATCGTCGATTGCCGCCCTGATGCCCGGCCCGTTCGAGACAGTCTACGCCGCCTCCAAGGCGTTTGTGCATTCCTTTTCGGAGGGACTACGCAACGAATTGAAGGACACAGGCGTTACCGTTACCGCCCTCATGCCGGGGCCCACCGATACCAACTTCTTCCACCGTGCGGGTATGGACGACACAAAAGTGGGCACGGATCAAAAGGACGATCCAGCTGAGGTCGCCAAGCAGGGTTTTGAAGCTTTGATGGCAGGCAAAGATGACATTATCGCCGGTTCGCTCAAAACGAAGCTTCTGGCGAATGTTAGTAAGGTTTTACCTGATACAGTGAGTGCTGAACAGCACCGCAAGCTCAGTGAGCCGGGGTCAGGCAACAACTAATTTGCTACCTAATCAAGCGAATATGCTCAGTTAGCACTCATTTTAAGCGGGGTGCGATCGCTTGGGCTAACGAACTTCCAAAAAATAAATTATCTCAAATTATTTGTACATCTGTAGGGGCGCATAGCTGTGATTGGTGTCAACTTCAGATAGAAATTAGCAAGAGGTTGCGTTATCGGGTTGCCCTCATCCCCTAACCCCTTCTCCCAATTTTGGGAGAAGGGGAATTTGAAAATTTGCTCCCCTGTCCCAATATTGGGACAGGGGCTGGGGGTGAGGGCAAAACTCATACAGTCAGCTTAATTTGACACCAATCCCTATCTGTGCGCCCCTACTCATTTTGACAGTCAAAGTCGTAACGGAGGATTCATGCAAATTCATCATCTCAATTGCGGCTGCATGTGCCCGATTGGCGGGGCCCTCTTCGATGGCTTCAGTCGCGGCCCGAAAGCTCACCTCGTCTGCCACTGTCTGCTGATCGAGACAGAGCAGGGACTTGTTCTGATTGATACCGGCTTCGGACTGCGCGATATCAACTCGCCTTACTCCCGCCTCAGCCCGTTTTTCATTCATTTCAATGGCATCCAGTTTGATAAAAAATACACGGCAGTCGATCAAATTGAAAACTTGGGATTTTCCGCGCGAGATGTGCGTCATATAGTGCTTACCCACCTCGATTTCGATCATGCCGGTGGTCTGGAAGATTTCCCGGAAGCAACCGTACACGTAATGCAGACTGAGATGGAAACCGCCCAGGATCGGCGCGGCTTCATCACAAGACGCCGCTATCGTCCAGAACAGTGGGATGAAGTTAAGCACTGGAAGTACTATTCGGCGGGAGGCGAACCTTGGTTCGGTTTTGAAGCAGTACGTAACCTCGATGGGCTACCGCCAGAAATTCTCCTCATTCCCCTTGTTGGTCACACACGAGGTCATGCTGGTATCGCCATTGATACACCAGAGGGTTGGCTTCTCCATGCAGGTGACGCCTACTTTTATCGGCACGAGATGGACTCAGCCAAAAAAAGCTGCACGCCAGGTTTACGCGCCTACCAATGGATGATGGAAGTGGATCGTCAGGCTCGATTGCTCAATCAAGATCGGCTACGCGCATTATCAAGCGATCGCAATAAGGGTGTACGCCTGTTCTGTAGTCATGATGCTGTCGAGTTCAAAGCATTCGCTGACCAATCTAGCGTTCAAAACGAGAAAGTTCATCAATAAAAATCTATGAACTTTAGATCGATGTGGTAATTTGCAGTGTTAGAGATATACAGAGACCACATCAAATTCAAGTTCATCTATGACTACAAAGCCTTGGGATGCTCAACTTGCTTACTGGCTAGTTCGACCTCTAAAAGACAGTTGGGTAAACCCTAATCATCTCACCACAGTACGACTTGTAACTGGGTTGGTAGCTGCCCTCGCGCTTGCAGTTGGCGATGCCATTTGGGTTAACATTGGGGCATGGCTATTTGCTTTATCCAACTTTCTCGATCACACAGACGGTGAATTAGCTCGTTTGAGTGGGAAAACCAGCAAATGGGGACATCAGTATGACCTTGCTAGTGACGCTATTATCCACATTGTATTGTTTGTGTGTATTGGATATGGTCTTAGGGAAGGAAAATTTGGTTGGTGGGCGTTGGTGATGGGGATAGTATCTGGCGTGTCTGTTGCTTGCATCTTTCATTTGCGAAACCAAATGGAACAACGTTTGGGTAAAGACGCCAGCCGTCAACCAAATTTCGCCGGCTTTGACATTGAAGACGTGCTGTATTTGTTTCCCATAGTTCCCTTGCTGAATGGACTAGAGCCGTTATTAATGGCAGCGACAATTGGAGCGCCAACCTTTGCTATATGGGTAATTTGGCAATTTTGGACACTCCCGCAGCCTGAATCAAACTAGTAACGGGGCATTAGGCATTGGGTAGAAAGCTAACAAAACAGGCTTTTTAGCTTATTGAATGGTATGTTTATTTTTGCAATCCTGTATTAGTATCAAATTATCAATGGAGCTTCAAACTGAAATTGATAAAGCTATAGCAGTTGTTAATTACCAGAAACTTCAAGCTGAGTTTCAAGCACAGAATGAATTGTTGGTGGTTGAGAACTTTCTCCCTAACTCCATCATTGAGCAGTTCTTGGCATTGTTGCCATCTTTGCAACCTGCTATCAACCGCAACTATATTCCCAATCATAAAAAGGGCGGTAGTATCAGCCGCTATAGCTTAGACAGCCTTGCTCCGATTTTCGGAGAGTTTTATCAACTCAGTGCCTTTTTCGATTTCCTCAGCCAAATTACGGCAGAAAAACTCCTTCCCTGTCCTGATTCAGATCCCCATACTTACGCGCTGTACTATTACACTGAGCCTGGAGATCATATCCAGTATCATTACGATACCTCTTACTATCACGGCAAACGCTATACAGTGTTGCTGGGTTTAGTTGATAATTCATCCAGTAAGCTGGAATATCAACTCTACAAGGATATTCCAGAACGGGAGACACAAACGCGATCGCTCTCCTTAATTCCTGGTACTATAGTATTATTTAATGGTGACAAACTTTACCACAGAGTTACTCCTTTAGGTGAAAATGAACAGCGCATTGTCTTGACTTTGGAGTACGTCACCGATATCCGTATGGGTATGCTAAAACGTTTTGTCTCAAATATGAAAGACGCGATCGCTTATTTCGGGTTTCGCCAAGTGTTTCGCTCTTAAGGTAACTAGTACCCGGCTTTCTACCTATATTCTCCAATCACCTCGATTTTACCCACAATGTTGCTGTTTAACTCTTCCAGTTCTTCAGCTGGAATCCACCATTCTGTATGATATGAAGCCCCGACTTGATGAACTTCATACTTATCCATAAAAATTTTCTTAACCTCAAACCGTGTCACATAACCCACGCCACTGTCCCGAATATTCCATTTAGTCGCAATTTCCTGGGCATACTGCTCGTTTGTAACGGGATAAAAAATTGGCTGTCCTGGTAGTCTCGGCGGCCATTTGGTGTAGTCGCTTTGTTTAACCAGTTCTAGCTCTTTTGGGCCAGTGGGGCGATACAGAGTTATTGTTTCTTCCATGTTAAGAATTAATTAACAAATATTGTCTTGAGCAAAAAACAGTCATTATAAAATTCTGGGAAAATTTATAGATTTCCTGGTGTCTAAGCTATTGTTGGTGACTTGACGATGAAGGCAATTATATTAGCTGCTGGGGTTGGACGACGCTTAGGTAAAGACGGAGAAATCCAACCCAAATGCTTGCTGAAATTTAACGGTAAATCTCTATTAGAGCGCCATTTTAACTATCTCCGTCATTACCAAATTGATGAAGTAGTGATTGCTGTGGGTTATCAAGCAGAAAGAATTCAGGATGAAATCAAAGCATTAGGAGCCGAAAATTGGGTCAGTACAATTTATAATCCTGATTATACTAAAGGCAGTGTAATCAGCCTTTGGACTGTACGTCAGCATCTCGCTGCTGGCGATGACATATTATTAATGGATGCAGATGTGTTGTGCGATCGCCGCATCATCGAACGATTGGTAAAGACAAATATCCCCAACAGCTTTTTACTAGATCGGGATTTTGAACCGGGAGATGAACCCGTGAAGCTTTGTGTTAGAGATAATTATCTAGTGGAGTTTCGTAAACAAGTAGCTCCTGGTTTAGCTTACGATTTTGCCGGTGAGTCAGTGGGATTCTTTCGTTTTGGAAGTGCTGTTGCTGGCCGTCTTGCTACTCGCACAGAACAATATGTTGCAGATGGACGCGATAATGAACCTTATGAAGAAGTAATTCGGGATCTGCTCTTAGAAACTCCAGAAACATTTGGCTACGAAGACATCACTGGATTACCTTGGCTTGAAATCGATTTTCCCCAAGATATTCAACGCGCTCAAAACGAGATTTTACCTCAGATAGAAGTCGCAAAAAATGTCTGAAAATATCTTTATTTATAGTAGTTTTGGTTTGGATACATTACAGTTTGACCTCTCTCCTAAAAGGCTACCGTGTACACAGAAGTCGAATTACCCCCCTTAATCCCCCCTTGTGAAGGGGGGAAACAATAAAATCTAGTTCCCTCCCCAATACATACGGGGAGGGTTAGGGTGGGGTAAAACCCTGGTTAATCAGCTATTTCAGACTTGTGTGTACACCGTAGCCTCAGAGGAGAGGGTTAGGTGAGGTCTGTATTCTATGCAATTGAGAACCGCAATATTATATAGGTTGAAAAGAGTAGAATAAATGCATCAAATATTTGCACCCAATGATACCTCTGCAAAATTAAATAAGTGTGCCCAATTGCGGTTATTACTAGAATCGCCTCAACTCGACTTCATCATGGAAGCTCACAATGGGATTAGCGCCCGCATTGTGGAAGAGGCTGGATTTAAAGGAATTTGGGCGAGTGGATTAGCCCTTTCGGCTCAATATGGCGTTCGAGATAATAATGAAGCCAGTTGGACTCAAGTTGTAGAAATGCTAGAGTTTATGTCTGATGTCACCAGCATCCCGATTTTATTAGACGGGGATACTGGCTATGGCAACTTTAATAATATGCGTCGCTTGGTCAAAAAGTTAGAACAGCGAGGTATTGCTGGAGTCTGTATTGAAGATAAGCTTTTTCCCAAAACCAATAGCTTTATCAACGGTAGTCGCCAACCTTTGGCTGAAATTGATGAATTCTGCGGCAAAATTAAGGCGGGTAAGGATAGTCAGACAGATCCAGATTTTTGCATCGTCGCCCGACTCGAAGCTTTGATCGCCGGCTGGGATCTTTCGGAGGCACTGCGCCGAGCTGAAGCTTACCACGCCGCCGGAGCAACCGCGATCTTGATTCACAGTAAATCATCGCGCCCCGATCAAGTGCTAGCCTTTGCTAAAGAATGGGCGGGTCGTTCCCCGTTAGTGTTTATACCGACTAAATATTACAGCACGCCTACTGATGTTTTTCGCAAAGCTGAAGTTAATTTGGTCATCTGGGCAAACCATCTGATTCGATCTGCTGTTGCTAGTATGCAAGCGATCGCACGTGAAGTGAAAGCCAGCGAAACTTTAATCAACATTGAAGATGATATTGCTCCCGTAAAAGAAATCTTCCGACTACAAGGGGCGGATGAACTGCAAGAAGCTGAAAAACGCTACTTTAACAACGGACGACAACATACCCAAGCGATCGTTCTGGCTGCTAGCAGAGGCCAAGAATTAGGAGGGTTGACGCAAGATAAACCAAAAGTGATGTTACCTCTTGGAGGTAAACCACTGCTCAGGTTGTTGGTGGACAAATTCAAAAAACTTGCCATCAATGATATTACCGTTGTCGCCGGTTACAAAGCAGAAACTATAGATGTTGTGGGGACGAAAGTCATCCGTAACCCAGATTATGAAACAACGGGAGAATTAGCATCCTTAGCTTGCGCTCAAGCCAGTTTTGGCGAAGAAATGCTGGTGCTTTACGGCGATTTACTATTTAGAAGCTACATCCTACGGGATTTATTAGAATGTCCCGGAGAAATTGTGGCTGTGGTTGATTCTGTAGTCAACAGCAAATCTGTTAGCGGTTCACCTGATTACGCCTATTGCTCAATTCCAGACGATCTTTCTCTGTTTGGACAGGATGTCAACCTGTTGAACATTTCTAAAACAACACAAACGCAATTAGGAAAGTCTAGCGGACGCTGGATTGGGATGTTGCGCTTGCGGAGTCAAGGTAGACAGTGGGTTAGTGAAGCACTCAATGAATTACAAAAACGACCGGAATTCAACAGTTTGGGTTTGCCAGAATTATGCAATTATTTAATCGAGCAAGGCAAACCGATCAAGGTGCTTTATATTCGCGGTAACTGGTTAGATGTTAATTCTTTAGACGATCTTGACCTTGCTTTTCAATTAAAACAATAGGGGAGTTGAGAAGAAAAATTATTACTTCAGCCTCAGAACTTGGAACTTCAGCCTCAGAACTCGCAACTTCAGCCTCAGAACTCGGAACTTCGACCTCAGAACTCGGAACTTCGACCTCAGAACTCGGAACTTCAGCCTCAGAACTCGGAACTTCAGCCTCAGAACTCGGAACTTCAGCCTCAGAACTCGGAACTTCAGCCTCAGAACTCGGAACTTCAGCCTCAGAACTCGGAACTTCAGCNCAACGGATGAACTGCCAAGAGGAAGTAAGGGTTTAATTCCGATTGAGGCTAACCCATCTCTGACTAAGCTGGCAAGTTGGTTGTAATGTTTGTGTCTGGCACGCCAACCTCCTGCTTCTGTCATTTCCAGGCAGAAGAATTTGTAGAAGCTGCGCGTAATTTTGGCTTTGGGTGGTACACTGGCGTACCTTGTTCTTTTCTCACGCCTTTTATTAACTACGTCATCAATGACGTTCAACTTAAATATATCTCCGCAGCCAATGAGGGAGATGCTGTAGCGATCGCAGCTGGAGCCGCAATTGCTGGTAAACCCGCAGTAGTGATGATGCAAAACTCTGGTTTGGGGAATGCAGTTAACCCGCTAACCTCCCTCACTTATATTTTTCGGATTCCATTGCTGCTGATTTGTACCTTGCGAGGCGATGTCTATGACGGGCTACCCCTACACAATTTACAAGACGAACCGCAACATGAATTAATGGGGCAAATCACAGAAAAATTGCTGCAAACAATGACTATACCTTGGGAATTTTTTCCCACAGATGCAGCAGAAATAGAACCCGTTCTGCAAAGATCCATAGCTTATATGCAACAAGAGCGCCGTCCTTATGCTCTAATTATGCGTAAAGGAGCGATCGCCCCCCATGCGCTCACCCGTTCTTCTATCCCCGAACGAGAAGATAGCAATAGCGCTCATATTCAGCAAAGCTTTTTTCGGGATCGCAAAGAACAACGCATTTCTCGCAGCGAAGCATTGGCTCGGATTGTGGAACTTACCGAGCCAGAAAACACTGTAGTAATTGCCACCACCGGATACACGGGACGCGAACTTTTCGCTAGTAAAGACAGCGTTAATCATCTTTACATGGTCGGCTCGATGGGCTGCGCTTCCTCAATGGGATTGGGATTATCCTTAGCCCGTCCAGACCTCAAGGTAGTAGTAATTGATGGCGATGGAGCAGCATTAATGCGGATGGGTAATTTTGCCACTATTGGCACTTATGGCGGTGCTAACTTTACCCATATTCTTTTAGATAATGAAGTCCACGATTCCACAGGCGCACAAGCCACCGTCTCTGCGGGTATCTCCTTTGCCAAAATTGCCGAAGCGTGCGGTTACGGCGTGACATTAGCCGGAGATGACCCCGCCCTTTTAGATACCTTATTTACCGCAGATGCTAACACTAGACCTAAATTCGCTCATTTAAAAATCCGTCCCGGAACTTTAGAAAAGCTACCCAGACCCAATCTCACCCCGGAAGCAGTTTTACAACGCTTTATGAAACACATTGGTAATTCGTAATTCGTAATTCGTAATTAATAAATTCCAAGTACAAACTCTTAATTTATTAATGCCCAATGCCCAATGCCCAATGACAAATGACAAATGACAAATGACAAATGACAAATGACAAATGACAAATGACAAATGACAAAATGACAAATGACAAATGACAAATGACAAATGACAAAATGATTTTACTAAATCCCGGCCCTGTCAATTTGAGCGATCGCGTCAGAAATGCCCTGTTGCGTCCTGATTTGTGTCACCGTGAGGTGGAATTTTCCCAACTTCAAAGCAGAATCCGCGAACAATTACTTCAAGTTTATGGTCTTGGAAGCGATGGCTGGGCAGCAGTTCTCCTCACCGGTTCTGGTACCGCCGCGATGGAAGCGATGATCAGCAGTCTAGTACCCACAAACGGGAAATTACTAGTAATTGAAAACGGTGTATATGGTGAACGACTATCCAAAATCGTCAAAATTCACGGCATTGATTACATCACACTTTCCCATCCCTGGAATGCCGAAATAGATATCAAAGCTTTAGTCAAACTCCTGGATGAAAACACCGACATCACCCACCTTGCTGTCGTCCATCATGAAACTACTACCGGCCGCTTAAATAATTTGGCGGAACTTGCGCCAATTTGCCAAGAACGCCGCATCAAACTATTAGTAGATGCAGTCAGCAGCTTTGGTGCTGAGGAATTAAATTTTGCAGATTGGGGAATCACCGCTTGCGCTGCGACAGCGAATAAATGTCTGCATGGTGTCCCTGGAGTATCCTTTGTCATCCTGCAACGGGATGCACTGCCGTCAGTAGACACCATCCCCCGCACCTTATATTTAGATTTAGCAACCTATTACCAGCAACAAGAACGAGGTGGCACACCTTTTACGCAATCAATACAGACATTTTATGCTTTAACAGAAGCTTTGCAAGAAATGACAGAAGCAGGAGGTTGGCGTGCCAGACACAAACATTACAACCAACTTGCCAGCTTAGTCAGAGATGGGTTAGCCTCAATCGGAATTAAACCCTTACTTCCTCTTGGCAGTTCATCCGTTGTCTTGAATGCCTATTACTTACCAGATGGTTTCAGCTATGAAGAATTTCACGATCAACTGAAAGCACAAGACTATATAATTTATTCTGGACAGGGAAATTTAGCTCAATCAATCTTTCGAGTCTCGACAATGGGAGCCATCACCCAAGCCGACATGGAACGCTTTGTTGGCGTTGTTAAACAAATTATTGGTAATTCGTAATATTCTCTCGTTCCCATAAATAGTATGTATGGGAACGAAGAACGAATCTCTGGATGATTATTTGCTCCTCCTGCCTCCTGCCTCCTTCAATTTAACAAGGCATCAAAGCATCAAATCTCCCTAGTACTGCCATATCTTCTTCATCTAACTCCGCCGGAATCCCACTGCGAATCAATTCCGAAAAGTCTTCATTGGGAATCATCACAGTCAACGTGTACAAGCGAGTAGAACCAGTATTTTTAATCAAATGAGTACCAGTGGGAGGCACTAATAAACTATCTCCAGCTTTGATCGTGGCACTCTTGCCGTCACATATAGCGATCGCTTCTCCTTTGAGGACAAAAAACATTTCCACCGCCCACTGATGGCGATTTGGGGGTGTTTGTCCACCAACATCAAAAATTTCTATGCAGCAAGTCAAAGAAGTATTAGCATTTGTGGAATCGAAGATAATTGCTAATCGATTAGAGGCATCGGGACTGATGCGATATACTTGGTAATCTTTGCTAGATTTGATCACCGGAATTACACAACGAGTAGCGTACATTTATTTATCCCCTCTGAGTTATCGATGGGTATGAAAATTCCTAAAATCTGAGTCCTGAATCACAGAGTTTTAGATTTTAAATTTTAGATTTTGGATTAAACGCTCACACCGTACCCCTCTGGGGAAGCAAGCTACGCGTAGCGTTCGGCAGGAAAGTCCAAAATTTAAAAAAGTCTGAAAGCAAGGGAATTTAAACGCGAGAACAAATCTAAAATCTAAAATTCTTGATCGAATAAAGAGCATTAATGCATGGAATCAATCTAAAATCTCAAGTCGTTCGACTGAGCGTAGCCGAAGTCCAAAATCCAAAATTGATTCACTCCTCACCATTTTGCAGCGCTGTTAAAATTCCTTGCGAGTCAGTGACAAAACCGAAGCATTGTTTGACATTATACAATGTCGCCAGCCAACAATATTCAGGAGAAGTGGTAGCGGTGCAATCTTTAACCAACACGCAGTCATATCCTAAGAAGTTGGCATCACATAAGGTGGTTAGTACACATTGATCGGCATTAACACCAGCAAAAAATAATGTTGTCCTTCCCAAATTCCGCAAGATACTATCTAATGGTGTATCCCAAAACCCACTCATGCGGTATTTATCCACACGAATATCTTCGGGTATCTGTTCTAGCTCGTCTACGATTGCCGCGGCCCAACTACCTGCCATAAGTACTCTAGCACCATTGCTTGGTAGTGGATCGCCCAATCCTACACCTTCCCCTGTGGGATTATAGACGTGGCGCGAACTAGCACTAATATTGAGCAAGTCGGGACGATTTCCCCAATTTACCCAAATGACTGGAACACCAACCTCACGCAGTTCTGGAAGTAAGTTGTTCAAAGGTTCAATAGGCTGGCGCGCCGGAGTTACGTCCACGCCGATATGCGCTAACCAACCATCAGGGTGACAGAAGTCGTTTTGCATATCAATGACGAGGATAGCAGTCTTTGCCAAGTCTAGGCGCAGGGTTTTAGTTTCTGTTGATAAAATAACGGGTTGTGGGGTCTTTTGAGGACGAGTGATATCTGCGATCGCATCATTCACTGTCCACGCATTTGGTGCAACTCCCAATGTCCGTAATGGTAAATTCATAAAATTCCAATACCCAACACCATTTTCTATTTTGTAACTTGAAATTCAGTTGAGAATACAATTACTTAATCAAGGTTAAATATGGTGAATTTCACTATTCAGAATGTTTTGATTGCCGTCAGTGATGATTATGCAACGGTAGATGTACAGATTGTAGATGGGGCGATCGCAGCCATTTCCCCCAATTTACAAGTAATTGGCACTGCCATTGATGGCAAAAATAAGCTGCTGCTACCTGGCTTTTTCAACGCCCACACCCACTCATCAGAGATGTGGCAGCGAGGAATCATGTCAATGTTCCCTTTAGAATTATGGTTGGCGGAACTGTATGATTTTGCCCCCCTCGATCCCGAACAGGTTTATCTGAGTGCTTTGGGTACTGCGGTGGAAACCCTACTTTCCGGGGGGACGAGTGTAGTAGATCACCTGGTATTAATTCCCGGACTTGAGTTAGAAACGATCGCCATTGCCACTCGCGCGTACAGAGAAGTGGGAATTCGCGCCTTTATCGCCCCCTTAATTCAAGATGAATCTCTCACCGCAGGTATGCCATCTGGGGAATCAGCCCAAACTCATGAGCCTTATTTTCGTTCAGCTGCGGCAACATTGGAAATCATCGAAGAGGCAGTGAGACAATTTCATCGCCCAGATGAGGGTGTAAATATTTTAGTTGCACCAACGGGGATACAATTGTGTACTGATGCTTTATTTCAGGGGTGTACTGAGTTAAGCGATCGCTACAATCTTTGTCGTCACTCCCATTTACTCGAAACCAGGGCACAGGAAAAACTCGCCGAAGAAAAGTATGGTTGTACTGCTGTAGAACATTTGAAAAGAATCGGATATTTGAGCAATAAAACTTCTCTTGCTCATTGCGTTTGGTTAAATGATGCTGATATAGCCATCCTCGCCGAAACTCAATCTACAGTTGTTCATAATCCCTTAAGTAATTTACGTTTAGGTAGTGGCATCGCCCCTATTTTAAAATATCGCCAAGCTGGAGTAAATGTAACTTTTGGTTGTGATGGTGCTTCGAGTAATGATTCTCAAGATTTGTTAGAAGCTATCAAAATGGGTTCTATCTTGCACAACGTTACAGACTCAGATTATCAACACTGGATTACGCCCAGACAAGCAGTAGAAATGGCATCTTTGGGAGGCGCAAAGGGACTGAATATAGCAGACAAACTTGGTTCTTTAACTGTGGATAAACAAGCCGATTTGGTACTTTATGATCTCACTAATTTATCATTATTACCCCGTACAGATCCCATTGGCTTATTAGTCTTAGGTCGTCCCACCAATGTTGTTGATAGTGCTTGGGTAAATGGTAAGCAAATTGTTGCTGATGGCAAAGTTACCACAATTAACGTTGATGAATTGCGGCAAGAATTATTTAACCGCAGTCAATGGGAGACAAAACGCAAGTCTGAAACAGTCGTGCAAATTGAGGCTCATTATCGCACAGTTATGGGGTTGTAAAAGACAAATAAATACAGAACTGCGGCAAAAATTTGTGCTTTGGTATTTAATATACACTTAGATAATGAGAAAATATACTTGGTAATATTGACGAATATAGTCTCAAACATTACAGTATGATTTGGGTGATGAGTTTTTAGATATGAAATCCTACACAGATATATACGAGGAATATCATAAGAATGTTTATCTCTATGCAGAGAAAGAATATTCTTGGTATAAACAAGCTGATAATTTAAAAGATGCTATCAGAAAAGCTTTTCTTAGCGAAGACGAGCAGGGAAAAGTTCATCCTCATCAAAGGCGTGTTGGTCGTCAGCGTCTAGCTTTAGCGGCTGATATTGCTTTAAAACATTTAGATACTCAGTGTGTTATTGATTTTGACAACTTTAATAGTATTTATCAATTTGTTCAGGATGTTAGAAATAAAGTAGAAGGCTTTGGCGAATTAGCCAATTATGATGTAGCGCTTCGTATTACTAAATATCTAGGTTTTGAACTTCAGGAAGTATATCTTCATGCAGGTGTTACGATTGGATTTCGCGCTTTAGGATTGAATGTAAAAGAGAGAGATATTATACCTGTAGAAGAATTTCCTGAACCCTTTAAGCAATTAAGCGGAGATCATCTAGAAAATTTACTTTGCATCTACAAAGAAGTGTTAGCTGATTCTTCAGTCGAGTTCCCTAAAACTTGTATTTGCCCAAAAACAAATTCTTCTTGCATTAACAAAAACGGCCGTGTTTGTTAGAATATCGCGCAGAGGCTCAATGCCAAAGGAAGTAGCTCTATGCCAATTGTCATTACCCTTAGCCCAGAATTAGAAGCATTATTACGTGACAAAGCTGCTCGGCAAGGTCAAGATGTTAGTCTTGTAGCGTCTGAGTTGCTTACCAGTGTCCTAGAGTGGGAAGTACAAGAATCAGAGGAGGCAATAAAGGGGATTCAACAAGGATTAGATGATTTTGAGACAGGACGGTTCCGGTCTTTTCATGAGTTTGCCCAAGAACAGCGTCGCAAGTATAATCTGCCAGCTGATTCATGAAATATCGCATCGAAATTTCCAGTGTGGCGGAGTTTGAAGCAGACAGTGCCTTCCTCCGGTTGTCCCAAATCACATCCCCTTTAAGGGCTAGTCAATGGTATGCCGAATTGCTGCAAGCGATTGATTCTTTGTCTCAAATGCCGAAGCGCTGTCCTTTAGCGCCAGAGAACGAGTATTTCAGCCAAGAAATTCGACAGCTACTTTATGGTCGAGGACGCAACTCATACCGCATCCTTTTCACTATTTTGGAGGATCAAGAAGTATCTATGGTGCGTATTCTGCACATCCGACACACTGCACAGCAAATCCTGGGTGAAGATCCTGAAGAACCCAACGCCACCTAACAAATCACTGCACCCGATCGCCTAGAGGTTATATCCTGGGTGTTCAATGTTATCTGCCACCAGTTATCTTGGTCTTATTTCGTTGTGTGTACCTTTACAGATGAGTACATTTCAGGATTGGTTCTGGGAAATCAAAGAGTGTGGGCAAGGGCCTCACTACTACTTCAGTGCCACTTTTGCTCCGTCTGATGCTGAACGCCTTGCTACTTTGGTGCGCCAGCATCCACTGTCTGGTTTTGAACGCTGCCACTTTGTTGGCAAATTAATCAATGCGCCATGTGGAAACTCCAATACTCCAGGTTCTTATGATTTGTATGTTGACCAGAGCAACTATGCTGAAGTTATGTCGGGTATACAAAGAAATGAACCTATAGTTACTGTTGCACATTGTATCTGGCAAATCATTGGTGTTTGCGATCGCAACTTTAGCATTGAGTCTGGTTATGGTGGGATAACTGGCACAGATAACCAAGCTGACACCTCACTGATTATAGCGCTGGCGCAGTCACCAGAACTCACCTTAGTTGATTGGAGAGTCGTTTCTGGGGGAGACGGTTATGCATCGGTGTTTTTTAGAACTGGCACATCAGCCGCAGAACTGCTTGCTTACTTGCAGATGCAGCCAGAAAAGCCTGACTTCATACAAATAGAAAGAGAGTTACGTATAGCTTTATCAAATCCAGCATTGTCTAAAATTTATCGTTTGGGCGAGTGCAAAATCAATGGTTGGCGGCTGGAAGCGATCGTTTTGCATAATATTGAAAAAACCACAAGCTATGGTGGCGAAGGATGGGACATGACACCACACACCAGTGAGCTTTCTAAAGTCGCCCAAACTGTTAGCGATAAGTGCAAGATTCCGGGTTGTGCAGGGGGTGCTGCACACGCGCCAAATGACTTCTACACACTCATCGGCAGCCATCTTAGCTTTGGCTACCCGCGCCAAGAAAGGTAATTTTAAATCGGGATTTGAATCACAAATTCTGTACCCTCTCCCTGTACAGAATTAACTTCCAGAGTACCGCCATGTTTTTCTACAATAATTTGCCGAGCGATCGCTAATCCTAATCCTGTACCTTTGCCTACAGATTTAGTTGTAAATAAATGGTCAAAAATCTTTTGTTTGACTTCGTGAGACATTCCCAGACCATTATCAGCAATTTGAATTAAAACTTGATGTTTATCTTCATTCACGTAAGTCTGAATCTCAATTTTATTATTAATCTCATGAAAGTTACGTCCAATATCAGACTCCTCTAAAGCATCAATGGCATTTGCTAATAAATTCATAAATACCTGATTTAGTTGCCCAGGAAAGCATTCTATCAAAGGGATATTTCCATAGTTTTTTACTACTTGAATCTCTGGATGCAGTTCCGATGCTTTTAAGCGATGCTTAAGAATCAAAATTGCGCTGTCGATACCTTCGTGAATATTAAAAGCAATTTTGTATTCTGTATCTGCCCTCGAAAATGTTCGCAAACTCTTGCTAATACTCCGAATGCGATCAACACCTAATTTCATCGAAGAAATCAGTTTTGGCAAATCTTCTCGGAGATATTCTAAGTCAATCGCTGCGATTTCTTCTTCAATTTCTGCACCCGGATTTGGAAACTTTTGCTGATATAGGTCGATAAGGTGAAACAAATCTTCAACAGAATCAACAGCAGGTTGGATATTACCTGCAATGAAGCCTACAGGGTTGTTGATTTCGTGGGCTACACCTGCAACTAAGTTACCCAATGCTGACATTTTCTCACTTTGTACCAGTTGTAATTGCATCTGCTGTAAATCTGTGAGAGAGTGTTCTAAATGTTGAGCATTTTCTTGCGATCGCTGATAAAGAGAAGCATTTTCTAAGGAGATGGCAGCTTGTGAACACAGTAGGTTTATTAGTTGGAGTCTATCATGTGTAAATACTCCAGCAATTAGATTATTTTCTAAGTAAAGGATGCCGATTAATTTCCCTTGATGGATAATTGGGGTACACAGCAAACTCTTGGGTTGTTGTTGAATAATGTATGAGTCAGAGGTGAAGAAATTTTTCACAGTTGCATCATCAATTACCAATGTTTCTAAGGTTCGTTTGACATAGTTAATTGGAGTTAAAGGAATATCTTGACTCAACTCAATGGGAATAGATTGCAGAATAGTTGGCATTTTCTGGAATGTTGCGGCAGCTACGCCCGTCGTAGACATCGCTTCGATCACCCAAATATTATCCTTGAGTAAAATTAAAGCACATTTTTTCGCTCCGGTATTCTCCATCACCACTTGCATTAATGTAGAGAGCAACTTGTCTAAATGAATTTCGCTAGATAGTGCTTGAGAGGCTTTGAGAACACTTGCTAAATCTAAAGCTTCTGAAATACTAGTGCTACTGGATGAAATTGTCATACCAGTAGTAAAAGTAGGCAGAGATATATTATTAAACGTAGATGCTATTTCCGTAGAATTGAGGCGAATTGTTTCCCATTGGAGAATCGGGGCGAGCAATTTAGGATAACGTTTTTCTAAGTCATAGACTTTGGCTTTAGCGCCCCAACGAACATAGCAGTAGTAAGCATTTGTCAGATAAGTTTGAGCAATTTTCTCTTTATCCCATCCTAGATAAAATTTAGCAGCGAGTTCGTGAGCGAGAGCTTCTTCTTGGATATATTCGTTTTCTTTGGCTCCTTGAATGGCGCGATCGTACATTTCCATTGCTTGAATATATTCACCGAGAATCTGATAGCGTTCAGCCTCTACTAAGTGAAACTTATGTAAATGATTCATCGGCGCATGATGCGCCCAGTTCTGCATTTTTTCCTGATTGGCTGTAACCCGTTTGAGGATGAATGCTTGCCCGTCTTCAGAAGTATCTGAATATACAGCTAATTGGCTTAGAGAATCATAGAAATGAAATAGAGGAATAGTAAGACTTCCAACAAGACTTTCTAAATACTTCTGTGCTAATTCAGCATTTTCAACCGCCTGAGTATATTCAGCAAATAAATAACACAGAATCAATTTATTAAAATACAATGAACAAATTATGGTTTGATCATTACCTTGGTGATGAAGCGGCAACATGGTTTCTTCATTGTAAGCATCACCGATTAAACGGCAAGGATTTTGATTTTTTGAGAGTAAGTTCAACACTACCTGATGATAGAGTTCATTTTTATGTAGGGATGGTTCTTGACGAAGTTGTGCGAGTCCTTGACTATAATTTGCTATTTCTTGTGCTAGAGAAGATAATTCTTTACCAGCCAAATATGAGCTTAAGGAATAAAAACATGCACAGTAACCTGCAAATTCTAAGTCTCCTATTTCTAGGCCGCTAGAATAGCCTAATCGTAGAGGATGCAAAATTTTTCTAACATGCTTCTTCCAAGAATTCAAACAGCCATAAACAACGGCGTATGTCCTAGCTATGAATTCTTTAGCATTCAATTTATCTAATAATCTGAGAGTTAGTTGACCGAATTTATAACCAGATTCAACATCTCCAACAACACCACAGAGAATCAGCCCATAACATGAATACCCGTAGAGAGAATTAGCACTATTTCCATACTTGAGCGATAAATTAACCTGTTTGAACAATATTAGGAGATAAATTTCTGGGTTAGCTAAATAAGCAGCAGCAGCTATATTTGTCAATATATTCATAGCTGCTAGTTTTTCTGGGATGATGAAGCGATCGCAAATATCTCGCACTCCTAACTCAAAGACATCAATACTGCCAGTTTCTCGCCACTGACGCCAGCAAATTTCTAAGTCATACTTCAACCCAAATGCGCTCTGATAGCGGTCTTCAGCGTTTTTCGCCATCAGTTTGCCGATAATCTCAGACAGAATTGGCGGAATCTCAGGATTCAGACTATGTACCTGTGGGGGAACCTTTGCCAAGTGACAATACACCAACTCCATCGGTTCATCTGTGCTAAAAGGTAACTGTCCACTGAGGAGTTCAAAAAAGGTAACACCCAAAGAATAAAAGTCGCTGCGGTAGTCAATTCCCCGGTTCATTCGTCCGGTTTGTTCGGGAGAAAGGTATGCTAACGTCCCTTCCAGAATATTTGGATTAGTCAGAGTTTGCGTTTCTCTAGAAAGTAAGGAGGCAATACTAAAATCGATCAGTCTGATATCTTTTGTGCTGGAGTTAATCAAAATGTTGGCGGGTTTGATGTCTTTGTGAATCACTCGGTTGTGATACAGTCCATCCAGAATGGAGACTATTTGCAAAGCAATGTGAAAAAATGCCTGCAACCCATCAGCAGTTTCCCCCATCCCCCTCACTCCCCACCTCGCCATATCTTCTTGGAGAGAAATCAGAGCCAAGTCTTCCATGACTAAGGCATAGCTGTTTTGATAGTTCTCCAGGCTATAGGTTTTGATAATGCCATCAATATCTAGGTTTTTCGCAATGGTGTACTGATTACGGAACCGCACGAGTTCGTAAAATGTGGGATACTCACGCCGCAACAGTTTAATCACTACTGGCTTTTTATCTGATTCTCTAATGCCGCGATACACTAGGGTTTTAGAGCCGGAATAAATTAGCTCATGTATTTGATAACCGGTTAGTGCCACCATAGTTTTTTTCCCTACAAGGTTAATTTTTTCCTGTTTAGATTGATTGTTCCCATTAATACAAATGTGCTTAAGGTTTGGGAAGACAATTTTGTAACAAGATATGAATGTGCGTAGGCGTAGCCCGTCGTAGACATCGCTAAATTCTTATTTACGGCATCAAAACTCTAGTAATTGACTACAAAACCCCAAAAAAAGGCAGATTTTGTGTATGCTCTGTGACTAAGTGCCTTAACAATACCTTTTCAGGAGTAATCATGGAACGCGCCATCTCTGCGTTGGGAATTTTAGTTTTTATCGGTATATCCTACGCCTTTTCTGTTAATCGTCGTGCGGTGCGTTGGCGAATAGTGGCGTGGGGTTTGGGATTGGAGTTTGTGTTTGCACTAGTGATTCTTAAAACTCCTTGGGGTTTAACTGTGTTTAAATCTCTGGGGGATATTGTCGGCCAATTTCTAGCATTTTCTGATGTTGGTGCAAAATTTGTCTTTGGAGAAAATTTTAAAGATCATTTCTTTGCCTTCCAAGTGCTGCCGACAATTATCTTTTTCTCTGCCTTCATCAGCGTCTTGTATTACTACGGCATCTTACAGCGAGTCGTAAATGTGATGGCGTGGGTAATGATGAAAACGATGAAAACATCGGGTTCTGAATCTTTATCTTGTGCAGGTAATATCTTTTTGGGGCCAACAGAGTCGGCGCTGATGGTTAAACCTTATATAGCGAATATGACGCAATCGGAACTCCATGCCTTAATGACGGGTGGTTTTGCCACAATTGCGGCGGGAGTACTAGGAGCATATCTTTCTTTTGGCATCCCAGCAGAACACCTGATTGCTGCTTTCTTTATGACTGCTCCCACTTCGTTGGTGGTATCAAAATTACTTTACCCAGAAACAGAAGTATCAGAGACGGCTGGCAAAGCAAAAGCATATATAGAAACCAATTATGTAAATGTAATTGATGCTGCTACCACCGGAGCAATTGACGGCGTGAAGCTAGCAGTTAATGTTGGGGTGATGATTATCGCCTTTTTAGGGTTATTAGCTGCCCTGAATGCACTTTTGGGATGGTTAGGGGCATTTGTGGGCTTACAACAACTCTCATTACAGTGGATTTTGTCTTTTCTCATGGCTCCCGTGGCGTGGCTAATGGGCATACCTTGGGCTGATTGTCGGCAAGTTGGGGCTTTGTTGGGTACAAAAACAATTTTAAATGAGTTTATTGCTTTTTTGGATTTGAAGGCACTAATTGAAGGTGGAAAAATTTCTCAACGGGCAGTAATTATTACAACTTACGCATTATGTAACTTTGCCAATATCGGTTCAATTGGTATTACCATTGGCGGCATTGCCGGAATAGCACCTAATCGCCAACATGACTTAGCTCGTATGGGTGTAAGATCAATGATTGGCGGATTGTTAGCGGGTTTTATCACCGCTTGTATTGCTGGGGTGTTGATTTGAAAAAGTTAGAGAGACGCGATAAATCGCCGACTCCAACTGTCTTTAATTTTGAAGTAATGAGTAATAAGTAATAAGTAATGGGTATTACTCATTACTCATTACTCATTACTCATTAATTTATTGACAGACTACTACTCATCTGTAGAGTAGAACTGTTGGGCGTAAAAACGGGCATACCGTCCTTCTTGAGACAGGAGGGAGGTGTGAGTACCAGCTTCAACCACCTCTCCTTGTTCGATGACGAGAATGCAGTCAGCCCGACGAACGCTGCTCAAGCGATGGGCGATAATAAACACGGTACGATTTTGCATCACTCGTTCTAGTGCTTCTTGAACTAGTGCTTCTGATTCAGAATCTAGGGCAGAGGTGGCCTCATCCAAGATGAGAATTCGAGGATCGTTGGCAACTGCTCTAGCAATAGCTAATCTTTGGCGTTGTCCTCCCGATAGGTTAACTCCACGTTCTCCCACCCAAGTCTGATAACCCTGAGTAAACTGGGTGATAAAGGAGTGAGCGTTGGCAATCTTGGCTGCTTCCTGAATCGCTGCTAAATCTAATTCTTCTTGACCGTAACCGATATTTTCAGCGATCGTTCCCGAAAAAAGAGTAACATCTTGGGGAACAATGCCAATTTGATGGCGCAAGCTGGTAAGTGTGACATCACGGATATCAAGATCGTCAACCAGAATTTGACCCCTCTGAGGGTCATAAAAGCGAAGTAAAAGATTAATTAACGTCGATTTGCCTGCTCCAGAAGAACCAACCAAGGCAATGACATCACCAGGAGAAGCATTCAAGCAGAGATCCTTAAGAACTGGCTGATCGGGATTGTAGGCGAAATCGACATGACGATACTCTACCTTGCCCATAACTCGTGGCATTGCCTGAGCATTCGATTTTTCGCTGATACTAGGTTCCTTCGCCATCAGTTCAAAGATGCGTTCAACAGAAGCTTCGGTCTGTTTGTACTCGTTGTAATTGCTAATCAGCATATCGATTGGCTGAATCAGTAAAGCCACAGCAGCTAAGAAACTGATAAACCCTTGAGTGGTCAGTTGTCCCTGAGAAATTTGCCATCCTCCCAATAAAAACAGCAGTATAATACTAACTGCTTCTAAAAAACCGACAACGGGAAACTGAATAGATTTGAGTTGTAGAGTGCGATACTTAGCTTGGCGATTGATTTCTGCTTCTTTATTGAATCGCTTCACTTCATATTCTTGGGCTGCAAAAGCCTGAACAACACGAATCCCGCTAAATACTTCAGTTAGCATCGCCGACAAATTGGAAACTTGATTTTGGCTCTGGCGAGATAGCACCAGTAATCGCTGACCAAATTCCCCGATTAACCAAGCCATTAAAGGAGCCAAAATCAAACCCGCAAGAGTGAGCGGCCAATTCAGGTAGAGCATGTAAATGGGAATTGCAATTAACTGCAACAAATTGGAAAGAAACTGATGCGATAACTTGTCCACAATTTCGCCGACGCGATCGATATCTTCAGTTAGGCGATAAGTCAAGTCTCCTGTCTGTGTGGTTTCAAAGTAATCTAATCCAAGTTTGTGCAGGTGAGCATAAACCCGCTTACGCAAGTTTAAAACCATGTTCAGAGTAGCAGCGATCATAAAGACATTCTGCCCGTATTGACAAAGCCCTCGAACAAAAAATACCAAAGTGGCTAGTCCGAGCCAGTAGGCAATCCGGTTTACATTTCCCTGGCCAAGATAAAAAGCGACCTGACCTGCTAAATAGGGCACTGCTAGGGTGAATAACACAAATCCTAAGATACAAGCCAATCCCCGGATTAACAGCGGCCATTGGGGCCAGAGATAAGGCAACAGTTGCCAGTAACTAGAGCGGACTTTCATAGGTAAGTAAGAATTCAGGAGTCAGGAGTCAGGAGTCAGAATTCAGAATTCAGAATTCAGAATTGAGGTGTATTAAGGCGTTAGCCTACCACACCATGTTACCCAACCGTGCCGACTCCTGAATTCTGACGCAATTTCTACTCAGTTTCTCCTAGAGAGTTTAGTAGAAAGCGGGCAATTCTCTCAGATGCGCCGGGTGGGCCAAATCGCTCAGGGCCATTTTCTTTGCACTTAGCGAGGTAGTCTGAATCTTGTAAAGTTTCAACTACTCGTTTAGCTGCTTGCTTGAGAATCTCAGGGGTTGCTGGCTTAGTGCCGATGGTTTGGGCAGAAATGCCCAACAGCCGCGTTTGCGCTTCTGCAAATTGATAGGTAAATTGAGGGCCCTCTCCGGGAATCTGGATAATAGGTTTCCCGATTGCTACAGCTTGCTCCACTGCCAACCCTGCCATACCAATCACGAGAGTAGAGTAACATAGGATGTCACTGAAGGCATCTGAATAACATCTCACTTCCACAATCGGTGATTCGTCAGCAGAATTTCCTGGAGGAGAATAAGTGAGTATGCCTTGAGTCAGCTGCCAACCTTGACTTTTGGCAATGTCGTCTAGTTGCTGCATTAAACTCGGTATCAAGGCTGCACGAAACTGTAATCCTGACTCAGGCATCACCTTGGCGATTTCTACTACTAGTTGCAACAGCAAACAAAAATTTCGCGCGGCTTCCGGCATCCGCGATCCTGGTAAGATTGCGATCGCTCTATCGTCCGGTTTCAGGTGCAAGTCTTTGCCAGTAGGGACGAGCCAATCTAAAGCCGGAATGCCAGCTAACTGAGTTTTAGTTAAACCTTGCCGTTGGAGGTCATAAGCCGTATGGGAATCCTTGGTGAAAACTGCTAGACATCTGGAAGAATTAAGGTCGTGCCACAGCACTGGATTGAGACGCAATCGCCCTTCATACAGAGCAGAAAGACAGGAGATAAACGAGACGAAGGGACGCTTTGTTAAGTAAGCAAATGTCTGGGAGACAAAATCCCCAGTAGCCATAATCAAATCGCAGTTAGGAGCATACTGCAACACCGCTTGTAATTGTCGCCACGTTAACCCAATCAATCCCGATTGAAAATCTTTGAGCAAATAGAGACGCTTCATGTAAAAGAATCCCCCAGAGGGCATTGTTTGTGTGGGCCCAATAATGGGAATGTCCAAGCTGCGGTAAGCTTTTCCTTCCCCCACAATCGGCATTGCCGCCATCTCAATCGAAGGACACAATTGGCGCAGAGTCTGAATAACATGAGAGGTGTGGTTGTCCTCTCCATGACCGTTACTGATAAACAAGATTCGCTTAGAAGGCATCTTGGGGTTTGGATAAATCTAAAATGCTTGTTTGGTGAGATTTTTAACCTACATTGGGTGAGTAGGCTAAGAGATTGATAGTATTTTTACTATTGAGAGTTTGTAATTTTATAGACAAATCTACAAAGTTACTTTTTTTGCTGTAAACCGGAATGGAATTACTGCTAATCCCTGGTTTTGCAAACGCTAATCTATCAGAGAATACAGTATTAGGAGTACAAGCGCTATGGGTACATCGATACTGAGTTCAATTCAAATATGCAGTAATTGTTGCAACTTCTGCATTATGTAACTTATTTGCAAATATCGGTTCAATATTCTATTTTATTAAAATTCAAATTCTTTGTAGATACTCAGGTGGCACACAATCGACTAACCAAACACCATTAGCAGAACAATAGAAGATGTAACCTTCCTGATGCATTGCCGCAGTATTTACAGCAAAAACCACTGGTTTTCCATGCCTTGCACCAACAGTTTGTGCTGTTTCTATATCCTTTGATAAATGGACATGATGTCGCGACATTTTGCAAAGTCCTGTTTGCAGAATTAACTCTATAGATTTGCGTCCCGTGCCGTGATAAAGCCGATCTGGAGGAACAACAGCTTCTAATTGTAAATCGACTTTTACACTATGTCCTTGGTTTGCACGAATAAGATTACCTGTAGAATCAAAAGAAAAGCGTTGCTTCTCGTTCAATTCAACTACCACCTGTAATTCCTCGCGGGTAATCGGAAACTTATTTTCAGCACAAGCGGCAAGTAAGTCATCAACAGCAACCCAACCACCAGGAGCAAGTTTAATGCCAATAGCATCCGGTGTATGTCGCAGATATTTGCTGAGATATTTGCTGATTTTGACGAGTCGAGAATCACTCATTTGATTAAGTAGTCATTTGTCATTAGTCACTTGTACTGAGCGTAGTCGTTGGCGTAGTCACTGAGCGTAGTCGAAGTGCAGCCTCTCGTAGAGAAGTATTGGTTATTTGACTCTCGTGTTGCAGTTTGATTGTGGTTAGCATCTTAATACTACAATTATAGTTTTTTGTATCACATAATTTTTATTGATGGGTTTTATTTTGTGTAAATTGACAGAATTTGTCTTCCCATCATGGCTAATGCCACTCCAAAGATCGCAATGAGTGTCACCTTTCCACCAGGAACGAGTGGTTGATTTGTGCTATCTGAGTTTTCTTGTTCTTGACGTTGCTTCCAACTCATTAACGCCGGAATAATTCCACCGAGAACTGAAATACTAAATGTTCCAGTGTAATCTAGGGCAGTAAAAAAGATGCTGGGGTTAAGCGTTCCGAGAGTCATCGGCGGGAAAAGAACCAGTGAATAGAGGGGTAGGCGGCTAGAAAGTTTCCCCTGTGAAGAGAGGAAAATATCTTTGAACAAATCCAGTAATCCGTACACAAATCCAATAAATGATGTGGCGATCGCAAACTCTGAAAAAATGGATACTAGCACTCCTAACCATTGCCCCGCACCACCACCTCGGAGAATTTGTAGTGGATCAAAAACACTTGTACCATCAGATGTACTATGTAGCATATCGGGACTGACGCTTCCTAAAATTACGGCATTCCACGCCAAGAACATAATTAGAGGAATCACAGAACCAATAAAGATAGACTGACGAATTTTGCGGGCATCCCCTTCGAGTTGTGTCACAACCAATGGCACAACGTTTTGGAAAAACAGCGCCACAGACATGACTGAAATGGCACTACCAAGGGCGCTCCAGTTTTGAAATAATAGTTGGGCACTCTGAATATGCCTTCCTCCCAGAAATAATAGTCCTAAGAAGGAAACGATGACAATTCCGACAAAGGCGCTGTTTAATTTCTCAATAAACTTTTCTCGCCCAAGATACATAATGCCACCAAATAAGAGCGTGAAAGCCATTGTGCCCACCCACGTAGGCAATATCTGCATACCCCAGATTTTTGCTGCCGCCACTCCTAAAATCTCTCCGCCTTCGGTGATGTATGCCACCAACAGAGCATAATGCATGAATAAATATGCACCGCCAGCAATTCGCGCTCCCACCTTACCAAGGATTTTCTCAACAACTCCTAAAAAACCTATACTTGAAAGCCCTTCTGTTCGCATCGTGTTTAAGGTAACTTCTGCAACCAATAACCCTGACACTAAAGCGTAGAGCCAAACAGCAATTAGCCCAGACGTGGATGGCACAATACCCGATGGCAGGGTAACGGCTGGTAGAGCGAGAATCCCAGCCCCAACAGTGGTTCCTGCAATCAATGCAGTACTCCCCAATACACTACCCGGTTGATGATTGAGTTTTTTGCCATCAAATTCGAGATGGGAAAACAACTGAGTGACTTGCTCTGAATTTTTTAGAACGGTCTTTATGAGAACCATACTGAATATCCGTACCTAAACCAAACAATATTAACATATGTAAATTCTGTTCGTAAAAGCCCTGATTTTCTTGGTTTTTCAAGCAGATTTTTCTGGTTAATAAGCGATCGCTACTTCATTATCAACACAATTTTTAAAGTATAAATGTCACTTATAGCACTTTATTAATTAAATAGACCACGTAGTAGTGAACATTGTCCTTACAACAGAAGAAGATGTGTACACACTCGAAGGTGAAGCAGTGGAGATTGGGGAGATGATGCGGCGGTATCCTTATTATTATTTCCTAACTTATCAATATTAAAACCTGAAGAACTTATTAGGAGTTGAACAAAAATGGCAACTTTAACTATTCGTTTACCAGACGACAAGCATAATAGATTGAAAGAACTTGCTCAAGCCAAAGGCATCAGTGTCAATAAATTGATTGAAGAACTTTCTACCATAGCTCTAGCAGAATTTGATGCCCATACAAGATTTAAAGCAATGGCTGCAACTGGCAACCCAGAAGCAGGCTTAAGAATACTGGCTAAACTTGATGCTCTGACAGAATAGAGCTTTTAGGGCGATTATGAAAACACTAACCGGAGGCGATCGCTCACATCAGCCCCATTAGCAAAAGTGCGATATGAGAGTATGAATATAAAGCTTTTATCCTGCTATTGGTGTTGCTGTCTTACTCGTCGCGGTAAACCTCTTTACGATGCCCTACTTTCACAACACTAACTATTAATACATCATCAAAAATATCGTATATAACTCGGTAACTGCCGACTCGGATTCGATAAGCATTGTCCGAATCTTCTAGCTTAACAACCCCGTTAGGGCGAGGATTATCAGCTAGATCGTCAATTTTTGTTTGTATCCTTATCCGTACTTTTATAGGTAATTTTTTAAGTTGTTTAAATGCAGCATTAGAAAATTAAATTTTATATTGATTCACTGGCTAATTCTCGTTTAACTTGCTCCCAAGGAATAGTGCCATTTTTCTTAATATCTTCCCGCCCTTCATGTAAAGCTTTAATATCCTCTTGGTCTTCTGCTTTACGAATGTCTAAAAGTTCTATGACATCCTCTAAAGTATCTTCATAAGCTTGTTCTAATCGCTCATAAATAGCTTTGATTAAAGCTTGTTTTCTCGTTGTAGTTTCCATTTTTACCTCAATTCCAACATATAGTGAGTTTAGCTTCAATAAAGTTACTATAGCCTATCACTATAATTTTACTGTATCAGCCGATCCGATAGCCGTTTAACTGAATAAATGCCCAATTTGTGTAGAAACTTTGCTGGGAATTTAACTTTTCAATTCAATCCCACAGAAAATAATTTACCAACTTGCGCCAAATCTACATTTCCACCGCTGATGATGACACCAATTCTCGCCTCTGGTGCTGTCACCACACCTTCGAGTAAAGCAGCAGCAGCTAATACCCCAGTTGGTTCAACTACAATTTTCAGACGTTCCCACAAGAAAAACATGGTGCGAAGAATCGCTTCTTCCGATACCGTCACCATATCATCGACGTAATGCAGCACCAAGGGGAAAGTAATTTTACCAAGGCTAGGAGTCCGCGCGCCATCAGCGATGGTATTAGGATTTTTGACTGTTTGTAAGGTTTTGGTGTGATAGGAGCGGGTAGCATCATCGGCAAGGGCTGGTTCTACCCCGATTACTTTACAATTGGATAAAAGTGACTTGGCTGCGATCGCACACCCTGAAAGTAATCCGCCACCGCCACAACAAACTAATAGTAAGTCCAATTCACCAACTTCTTGGATTAATTCTAAAGCAGTTGTCCCCTGACCGGCGACTACATGGGGATGATCGTAAGGAGGAATGAGTGTTAAAGAGCGCTCATCTGCTAAATTTTGGGCTAATTCTTCTCGGTTTGTTTCTTGGCGATTGTACAAAATTATCTCTGCACCATAACTACGAGTAGCAGTTTGTTTGACAGCGGGAGCATCATCAGGCATGACAATGGTGGTGGGAATATTGAGTAATTGTCCAGCCAAAGCGATCGCTTGGGCATGATTTCCCGACGAATAGGTGAGAACGCCTGTTTGTTTTTCTGCTACCGATAGTTGGGCTAGGGCGTTGTATGCGCCTCTAAATTTAAATGCCCCCGTGCGTTGAAAGTTTTCGCACTTAAAAAACACTTGGCTATTGGTGCGATCGTTAACGATTCTAGATGTTAGTACAGGCGTGCGGTGGGCAATCCCTAAAATTCGCTTTTGTGCTGCTTGCACGTCACTTATAGCAACGGAATTAGGTTGTGTCATTGATGACGATATGTAAGAATTCAGGAATAAGAGTAGTTCAAAAATCAGCAGAATATTTGACAACAAATATACTAAATATACTAGATTCTTTCTAAATTCTGACTCTTGGGTGCTGAATTCTGACGATGAGATTAAATATTCTTGCTCTTGTTTATATAGATACAGATTTTTATATTTGCGTTTAATATCCTGGATTGAAGCATACTCATTTCAGGTGGATAGCATCATTTTTTCATTATAAAAATAGCTACGGCAAACATTATATATTGCTGTAGCTAAATTTATAAAAGTCAAATAAGAATCCAGAAGTCAGAATGGGCTACGCTCCGCGACGCTAACAGAATTCAGGATAAATTAGTGGGGGATTTAAACCAATTTTAATTAAATTCTGGTTGCTGACTTCTGAATTGTTTTTGTTAAATTAATTAACTCAAATTCGCCATTTTTTTAACATGAATCAAGCATCCGAAAATCGGCAAAAAAGAACTGCTCTAATTACAGGAGCGGCTAGTGGTATAGGTTATCAATTAACCCAGATTTTTGCTCGTCATAATTATAATCTTGTGTTAGTAGATAAGAATGAACAAAAACTTACTGAAATTGTAGATGAATTCCCACAAAAGTTTGGCATTTTTGTCAAAATTTTTGTTAAGGATTTATCTATCCCCACATCCCCAGAAGAAATTTTCACAGAATTACAGCAAGCATCCGTCAAGATTGATGTGCTAGTTAACAATGCTGGCTTTGGTACTTATGGAGCATTTAGCGAAACAGACCTCAGCACTGAATTGAAAATGCTTCAGGTAAATATGGTTAGCCTGACTCATTTAACGAAGTTGTTCCTCAAAGATATGGTCGAGCAAAACTATGGAAAAATATTAAATGTGGCCTCAGCCGCTGCTTTTCAACCGGGGCCTTTAATGGCAGTTTATTTTGCTACTAAAGCCTATGTATTATCATTTTCAGAAGCGATCGCGAATGAATTAGAGGGCACAGGTGTCAACGTGACTGTTCTTTGTCCAGGGCCAACAGCATCGGAATTCCAACAAAATGCTGCAATGGAAGATTCAAAAATTGCTAACGTTAACAGAATGATGGATACCGAAACCGTCGCTAGGATTGGTTATCGGGGCTTAATGAAAAACAAAACTGTTGTTGTTCCTGGGATGAGAAATAAGATATTAACTGAAAGTGTCAGATTTACGCCCAGAAATTTAGTCACAAAGGTTGTTAGAAGTATGCACGAACTTCAAAAAAAGAGGTAGTTCGAGATTTTATACTTTTTTCAAGAAGACTCGATCAATGGGTTTTTTAGACGAAAGAACTTATTGATCGGGTTTAACCATTTGCAAAGAATCAGCTAATGTTTCGCTTTGGGAACTTCCAACTAATAAATTATCGACGCCGCAAAAGCACAGTTAGAGACTTTTTATTTGGAAGTCTCTAACTGTTTTACTGACTTTTCACGGTGTATAAGAAACCTGTTTTCTATTACGGAAGAGATTTCGTGTTAGCCTCTATTACTTGTTCCAAGGGCCCCAGATAGCTAAAGTAATACCAGGGCTTTGAA
Source organism: Nostoc sp. 'Peltigera membranacea cyanobiont' 210A (assembly GCF_002246015.1). Taxonomy (GTDB): domain Bacteria; phylum Cyanobacteriota; class Cyanobacteriia; order Cyanobacteriales; family Nostocaceae; genus Nostoc. The sequence goes on along the minus strand of NZ_NOLJ01000003.1, from coordinate 282,869 downwards.
TGTTGACGAACAAAGTACGACCATCAGGTGAGAAGCAAGCTCCAGCAAACTCACCTGTTTGGAGGGCATTACGTGCAAATTTGTAGATTTCACCACTAGGAGTAATACCGATTAAGAAATTGTCACCGTCTCCGTCCTCACAGAGGATAAGATCGCCAAAAGGTGCCACAACTAAGTTATCGGGCATATCGAGTTCATCTTTAGATTGAGACTCGACAAACAATTCAATTGTCTCTTCACCTGGAATGTAGCGCCAGACCTGACCACCGCCTACAGGGCCACCATCTGTAGCAGTGAAGTAAAATTCTCCTTTGCCATTGTTGCCTTTTTTATCCTTCTTATCCTTGTTGTCTTCATAATAGATGCCTTCCCCACGGCTAAACTGGGCTGCACCTAAGTTGCGACCTTGCACTCTGACATTATCTGTAGTTGTTGGGTTGGGGTCAGGAATATTCACCCAATCTACAGACAACTTCTGTCCCACTACGAAACCGGTCTTGGTGTTGACTCCTGGTCTACCTATAATCCTCAGAGCTTGAAGAATGCCTCCTTCTTTTAACTGGCCACGAACTTTCGGGATAAAACGGTAGAAGAGGCTATCTCCTTTATCTTCAGTTTGATAGACATATCCAGTTTTGGGATCTACAGCTATAGCCTCATGATTAAAGCGTCCCATCGCAACTAGAGGCACTGGAGCTACAGGAGAAGTGGCGCTAGCTGGAACCTCAAAGTTGTAACCGTGTAACTTTGTGACTCCATTAGTTGCACTTGGTATAGTTGTATCTTCTTCACAGCTAATCCATGAACCCCAAGGAGTTAAACCACCAGCACAGTTACGAATGGTTCCGCCGAGAGAGCTAAACTGTTTTATCAACTGGCGATCGCGTCCAACAACCAGAGTCGTAGTGCCACCTCTGCAAATGGGATCGTAGGGATTTGGTACTTGTACTCGTGTACCAGAATTGATGCTAAGTTCGTGATTGCGAACCAGAATGGTTGTGTTTTGGGGACCAGGGAAGGCTGCCATTCCATCATGATTACTAGGCTCTAGATTGCCATCGCTCATCAGGGTTCCTGTGCGAGAGATAACTTGATACTCAAATCCGCTTGGTAAATCTAACAAGCGATTGGGATCTGGTAAAAGTGGCCCATATCCTTTACCAAGTTTTTTACCAAAGGCTTTTCTGGCAAGAAGACCTTCCAAAGGAGACACCATCAAAGTGCCGACAGCAGTAGTACCTGCTACTGCAAAGAATTTACGTCTTGAGAGTGTCATGGGGATGATTTGGTTACTTAAGATAATGCTGAAGAAAAAATATATTTGATTGTGATTAAGTTTCGGTAATGCTTTATTTAATTTAGGTTAGTTAATAAAAAATAAATTTATATAAAAGCTTTCCAAAATCAGCCAAATTTATGAATGTAAGTTTTGTCCAAACAGAATTCAGGAGTCAGAATGGGCTAAACCTTAGCTATCCGCTAACAGAATGAATTTTGTACGAAAAAGCGAATGAACAACAAGGTTTAAAACCCCCACCCAATCATGATTGGATGGGGGGTTAATTGGCGGGTTTGTAGCAAGACTCCGCAGGGTATCCTTCACTGATTGCGAGTCCGCGTACCCTTAACCTGGATTTCTCACAAGTGAGAAATCCAAGGGGTGTGGGAGGTGTGGGAGGTGTGGGAGATGTGGGAGGATGGGGAAGAAGTCTTACCCCCCACACTCCCCACACTCCCCACACTCCCCACACTNCCTCTTCCCCTGAAGCCTACACTATGCGTGAGAAATCCGGGTTAAGCGATCGCACCAGAGCATCTTGATTCTGAATTCAACGTCCACCAATACGATCAAATGCAGGTGCAGGTGTAGACCAGCGATCGACCAGTTTGCCCAGGACTGACATTTCTTGAACTAAACGGTCAAATTTCTCAGGGGTGAGAGATTGGGGGCCATCGGATAAAGCTTTTGCGGGATTGGGGTGAACTTCAATCATTAAGGAATCTGTACCAGCTGCGATCGCAGCCATTGCCATCGATGGCACATATTCAGACCTACCAGTACCATGACTGGGATCGATCATAATCGGTAAATGGGTCAGCGATCGCAACACCGGCAGCACTGATAAATCTAAAGTATTGCGGGCATATTTACCATCAAAGGTTCTAATTCCCCGTTCACAAAGAATCACATTGGGATTTCCAGATGCCAAAATATATTCTGCCGCCATCAACCACTCGTCAATTGTGGCAGACATCCCCCGCTTGAGTAACACTGGTTTATCTTGAGCGCCTACCTTTTTCAGCAACGAAAAGTTATGCATATTTCGCGCTCCGATTTGGATTATGTCAGCTATTTTCGCCACTGCTGATAAATCGGCAGCATCCATGAGTTCTGTGACAATACCCAAACCAGTAGCTTCCCGCGCTGCTGCTAACAAATCTAAAGCGCTTTCACCATAACCTTGAAACGCATAGGGTGAAGTACGGGGTTTGTAGGCTCCACCACGCAGAAACTGCGCCCCAGCGGCCTTCACCCGTTTTGCCGTTTCGACAATCATCGCTTCATTTTCAACAGAACAAGGCCCAGCTACCACTACAATCGGGTGATGTTCGCCAAAATAGACATCACCGTTAGGTGTAGGTACAACAACCTCGCTAGCTTCTCCATGTCGGAATTCTCGACTTACGCGCTTGAAAGGTTGTTGCACTCGTAATACTTGCTCAATCCAAGGGCTGAACTCCTGAACCTGTAATTTATCAATGCTAGTGGTATCACCAATTAGCCCCAGCACAACTTTATGAGTGCCAACACTTTTTTCTACCGTGACTCCCCAAGTGTCGCTCAGTTCTTGGCTAATGCGAGTAATTTCCTCAACAGGCGTACCGCTCTTAAGTATGATAATCATCTGTTTTTCCTTCCGTATAGTTAGTTTTTGGGTGTAATACAGTCTGTTCTTACGGGCACAGCAATGCTCATTGGTGTAAATTTAACGTGAAACCCGCTTGGTGATAACGTTTTACCCTCACCCCCAGCCCCTCTCCCCAGGGAGAGGGGAGCCTGAGATTTAATTCCCCTTCTCCCTTGGGAGAAGGGGTTAGGGGATGAGGGCGTGAGGTGATGTGTAAAATACTATACCCGATATAGCTTTCAGCTTAAGTTGACACCAATGAGCAATGCTGTGCCCTTACCTTGGCGAATCGTGCAAAAATTCCGCAAGTTGTTCTAGTTTTGTCCAAGCCGCGCCGCTTTGCAGAATTCCTTTGGCAAGGGCAATACCTTTAACACAACCTGCTAAAACATCAGTTTCCCCATGAATGGCTTCACCAACTTGGAGAGCTAAGGCTGTATTTAAAGCGACTACATCTTGTTGCGCTTGAGTGCCTTTACCTTGCAAAACTGCCTTCAAGATTTCGGCATTTTCTTGGACATCTCCACCGTGCAACGCCGCAGTGGGTGCAAAACTTAAACCAAGTTCTTGAGGATTGAGCGTTAGAGAACGGACTTTTTTATCTTGGAGTACAGCCAAATCAGTGACATCTGCTAAACCAGCTTCATCTAAACGTTCCCGTCCGTGTAGGGCGATCGCTTGCTGACATCCCAGTTGGGATAAAGCTTGAACAATCTCTTCCAGTAAAAGCGGGTCGTTCACACCAATAATTTGCCCTGTCGGTCGCATGGGATTTACTAGCGGGCCGAGCAAATTAAAAACAGTCCGCACCTTCAAAGTTTTTCGCAAAGTTGCGATCGCCTTTAGTGCAGGATGCCAACCGGGAGCAAACAAAAAGGTGATTCCGATTTCACCCACTGCGGCTTGTACTTTTTCAGGAGTAGCGTTGAGATTTATACCCAAAGCTTCCAGCACATCAGCCGAACCAGTCTTACTAGATGCTGAACGATTGCCATGTTTGGCAACCTTTACCCCAGCAGCAGCGGCGACAAAGGCCACAGCAGTGGAAATATTAAAGGTTGAAGCACCATCTCCACCAGTTCCACAAGTGTCAATTAGAGGGACTGGGTACTGGGTACACTTCTCTACGAGAGGCTGCGCCAACGACAAGCTCAGTGCATCGCTGGGTACTGGGGATTGGGATTGTAAGACGGTGGCCATGCCGACTAATTCTTGGGCGGATACGCCTTTGGCTTGAATTGCGGCTAAAATTGCTCCTGAGAGGACATCGGGAATGGCATCTGTGAGCCAACCTTGCATCAAATCCGCAGCTTGGGAAACTGTCAATGATTGCCGATTTAACAACTGTTGCAATAAAGCTGGCCAGTTGTAGAACTCAGGAGGGATGGAGATTTTATCGGGTGGAGTTTGGGTTACAGCGATCATATTTATTGGTCATTCAGGCACGAAGGACAAATGACAAAGGACGACAAGAAGAGAAAATTAAGGAATTAGGACTTTGGCGACGGTTTGTACATCTTTGTCACCTCTGCCAGAACAATTGATGACGATGCGGGGGTTGCCTTCTAATTGAGGACAAAGGGTTTCTAAATATGCGATCGCATGAGCAGTTTCTAAGGCTGGAATAATTCCTTCTAGTTGCGAAAGCCTTTGAAATGCGTCTAATGCCTGTTTATCGGTGACACTGTAATATTCAGCGCGACCAAGATCCTTTAAATAACTATGCTCAGGGCCAACGCCGGGATAATCTAATCCGGCACTAATTGAATGAGCTTCGATGACTTGACCATCATCATCTTGCAGTAAATAGCTCATTGCACCGTGCAATACACCTATTTTTCCTTTTGTCAAGGTAGCGGCGTGTTTTTCTGTATCTACACCTTCACCCGCAGCTTCCACTCCAATTAAACGCACCGAAGATTCATGCATAAACTCATTGAATAAACCGATCGCGTTGGAACCTCCACCCACGCAAGCCAGTAGAATATCTGGTAATCCTCCCCATTTTTCTTGGGATTGAGCGCGAGTTTCTACACCAATAACCGCGTGAAAGTCACGGACAATCATCGGGTAGGGATGAGGCCCGGCAACGGAACCCAGGATGTAATGGGTTGTTTCTACATTCGTCACCCAATCTCGAATTGCTTCAGAAGTTGCATCCTTGAGAGTTCCTGTACCTGCCTCTACTGGACTAACTTCTGCCCCCATTAATTTCATCCGAAACACGTTCAGGGATTGGCGTTCCATATCCTGAACGCCCATGTAAATCACACATTTCAAACCAAACCGCGCACACACGGTTGCAGTTGCTACGCCGTGTTGTCCTGCACCTGTCTCTGCAATCACCCTTTGCTTACCCATGCGTTTAGCGAGTAACACTTGAGCTAAAGCATTATTAATTTTGTGAGCGCCTGTATGATTTAAATCTTCGCGCTTTAAATATATTTGCGGCCCTGTGCCATCTGGTCTAGCGTAGTTTGTTGTCAGGCGTTCCGCAAAATATAATGGGCTGGGTCGTCCTACATAGTCACGCAGTAAGTTTTGCAATTCTGCTTGGAAACTCGGCTCATTGCGATATTGGTGAAATGCTGCTTCTAATTCACTTAATGCAGGCATTAAGGTTTCTGGGACGTATTTACCGCCGAACTTGCCAAACCTGCCCAATGAATCTGGTTGTTGAGTTGCAGTCTTGATGTCTTGTAGACTTACCATTGGTTAAAATCCTTTTATGTTTAAGTATTTTTTACTCGCGTTCTAATTTTTTAGAACTTATGCCACAGTTTCTTTTCAGAGGTTTTGTAGGTATAGCCCAGTTCCCTGTGATTCAAAACGTCTATGGGGCGCACCAAATCGCTAGAGTCAAAATTTGGTAATAGGGATAATAAATCTCCTAACGCCGTAGCTTTGGGGGTAGACATAGCGCCATCCCAAGGCCACATTAGGTCTTTAAGATTGTGCCCGTAAGGTTGACCATTGGCAGGATAAAAATCGCTACCTTGATGACCGTTTTCTTGCCATTCAGCCCAGAGGCGATCTACGTTGGCATGATGCAACCAAAACACTGGGTCATAAGGTGAACTTGGGATATTGCCCATAGTACCCAGACCTTTAAACTTTATGGGTTTTGCGCTTGCGTCTATTTTTACCCCACCGACTAAGCCATGAATGTAATTGTGTATAAATCCTCCGGGGGTGACTTTACCCTGCTCATCTACAGAGATAAATCCTTCCAAAGCTGGGCGAAATAGAGAATAGTTATTCAGACGGAGGGCACGCTCAACATCTTTTTTGGGCACTGGATAATCACTGGCCGGAGGTAGTCTGAGAAAACGGACAAGTGATGTACCTAATGAGATTTGAGTGTCTGGGTCAATATTTAATGCTGGATTCATAACCCAGCCATTTGCAGCTGAAAAAGCCCCAGGCACAGCGCCGCCTGTAAAGTTTCCCTGATTTGGAATTTTGATTGTTACTCCTTGACCGTTAGAACCAAGAAAGTCATCATTAAAAATTACATCAAGTGCTTTGGCATCTGTCCAATCCCAGTATGGCAGAGTAACAGTTGGGTCTACTGCTTGCAAAGCTTGTTCAAATCTGCGGATATATTCTCGATGCCAAGGGAAAAATGCGGCATTTTCATGAGCAAGTTCTTGGATGGAACCATCGGAATGTCCTTTATGGTTATGAATCAAGCGTGTTGCCCCTATGTGTATGGCAACGAATTGGTCGTAAATACTGACCTTGCTAGCTGGGGGTATGACAGTTTTTAAGGTTTTGATAGCCTTAACGAAGGCTGTTTTCTCTGCTGGTGTCAGGTCAGTTACGTTCTTTCTTACAGCTAGGTGAGCGTATTGTCCTGGAAGATTGTGATTCCAATGGTATTTGTATTGTCTGTGGTCAATGCGATCGTGGGCAAAGACTGTAAGCGCAGAGGTGATAACTAAAAGTACGCTATAAATTAATATTTTGAAAGATTTCAGCAGGGATTTCATTATCTTAATGGAAGCAGGGGGGCAGGGGGCAGAGGGGGGCTACAGTGACACAAGTCTGAAATAGTTTACTCACCTGGTTTTACCCCACCCTAACCCTCCCCGTATGTATTGGGGAGGGAACTAGATTTTTTATTTCCCCCCTTTATAAGGGGGGATTAAGGGGGGTAATTTGACTTGTATACACCCTAAGTCTGCGGATGAATTTATCGCACCTCTTGAAGAGATGGACTTTCGCGCTGACTTTCTGTAATGGCTGTTTTAAGTTCTCGACAAAATTCTTCCACGGCTTGCAATCCTTCTGTTGGGCTACCTTCAGCTAAACGTTTGACAAAGGCGCTGCCAACAATCACTGCATCTGCACCCCATTCCATGACTTGATGTGCCTGTTCTGGTGCGGAGATGCCAAAACCAACGCCGATGGGTTTATCAGTGACGCTTCGCAACTCGGTAATTAAATGCTCTACGCGGTTTTGGATTTGAGTGCGGATACCTGTAACGCCTGTAACACTAACTAGATAGATAAAACCCTGAGATTGACGAGCGATCGCAACAATTCTATCTTGAGAACTGGTAGGAGCTACGAGTAGAATTACCTCAATTCCGAAAGAGGCAGCAGTTTGGATTAATTCTTCTGCTTCTTCTAAGGGTAAGTCTGGTACTACCAACCCTTGTACTCCAGCAACGGCAATTTGCGCCAAAAACGACTTAATACCCCGGTGCAAAATGGGATTGTAGTAAGTAAATAAAATTATCGGCGCTTTCAGGCTAGGAATCACTACGTGTAACATCTCTAGCACTTGCTCTAATTTCGTGCCTTTTTGCAAAGCGCGGGTTGCTGCTGCTTGAATCACAGGCCCATCTGCGAGAGGATCGGAGTAGGGAATGCCTAACTCGATGAAGTCAGCACCGTTGCGATCTAAGATGCGTAAGGCTTCGGCAGTGGTTTCTAAGTTAGGATCGCCTGCTGTGATAAAAGGGATTAAAGCACACTGTTGGCGATCGCGTAAAGTTTGAAAGGAATCGGAGATAGAGGTCATGCTGAAAAATACTTAATGATTGTTTAATAGTTTTAGAATAATTTACACTTAGCAATTAGCGATGCCCATGCTAAATTTTTTGTTAATGAGTCTTTGAACTCCATTAATGAGTCTTTGAACTCCATTAATGAGTCTTTGAACTCCATTAATGAGTCTTTGAACTCCTTTAATGAGTCTTTTAGCTCCTTTAATGAGTCTTTGAACTCCTTTAATGAGTCTTTGAACTCCTTTAATGAGTCTTTGAACTCCTTTAATGAGTATCGAAGCTTCATTTTTTTAGATTGCAGATTTTAGTAATTAGGTAACAGATTTAACAAAGGCTCAAAATCTCACGCGCAGCTTGTTCTACATCGCTTTGTTTAACTAAAGACTCGCCAATCAAAACTGCACGCGCGCCAGCCTCAGCGACAAGAGATAAATCAGCAGGTGTATACAGTCCAGATTCGCTGACGACGGTGATATCTAAGCTTTGTAATTGTTGTTGACGCTCTGCTAAAAGTTGCTGTGTTGTTCCTAAATCAAGGGTAAAATCTTCTAAATTGCGATTGTTGATTCCTACTAAACTTAGGTTATCAAGTTTTAGCACTCGATCCAGTTCAGCCAAGGTATGGACTTCTACCAGTGCAATCATCCTCAAATCATGAATTACTCGCAAAAAATCTTGGAGTTCTCGATCTGATAAAATAGCCGCAATCAACAATACTGCATCTGCGCCTGCTGTCCGTGCTAAATAAATTTGATAGCGGTCAATGATGAACTCCTTGCACAGTAAAGGTAATGCAACTTGCGATCGCACATTCCGCAGATTATCAAAACTGCCCTGAAAGAACTTACAATCGGTGAGGACTGATAAACAAGCTGCACCACCTCGTTCATAAGCTTGAGCAACAGCTACTGGGTCAAAATCTGCGCGGATAATCCCACAGCTAGGTGATGCCTTTTTTACTTCAGCAATCAAACTCGGTTGGTTGGGATTTTCTTGTAAAGCAGTCAAGAAATTTCGCACAGTTGGGGCTGAATTTAACTGTTGTCGCAAGGAGCCTAAAGGCAGTTTTTGCTGCATTTGTGCAACTTCTTGCCTTTTATGCGACACAATTTCTTCAAGAATATGGCGGGAAGTGGCAACTTGATTAGTCATAAACTGTTAGGGGGAAATGGGGAGACAAGGAAAATAACTCATACGATGTCCGGGCAATTAAGCATAATACCCGGCCCGGAACCCCACCCCGCCAAAGCTGCGCTTTAGCTCCCCTCCCCGCCTGCGGGGAGGGGTTGGGGGTGGGGTTCTTAATTTGGCGGAATGATATCATGCCTTATGCCCAATAACCAATGATTCTACANGGTGCAAGCGTTACTACACTGCGTCATGGTTTCTCAGAATCGCTATTCGATACAGAACGCCCTGACTTAGTTGTATTATCTCCTGGCCCTGGTAGACCAAGTGATTTTGGGGTTCTTAATTTGGCGGAATGATATCATGCCTTATGCCCAATAACCAATGATTCTACAGTTTGTGTATATGTACGCACCACGTTTTTAATAATTTCCAAACCGACTTCTCCGCCTAAAGTCATGATTGATTCTGGATGAAACTGAACGGCGGCGATGGGAAGTGTTTGATGTTCAATGGCCATAATTACGTCGTCATCAGAAATCGCTGTTACTTTGAGTTCTTTTGGCAAACGTTGCGGTAGGGCAAACAATGAGTGATATCTACCGACTGCAAAAGATTCCGGTAAGTTTTTGAAGGTGACAGAATTGGAATCGGTGACGAAAATCCGTGAAGATTTACCATGTTGAGGATAGTTGAGAACTCCCAATTCGCCATCAAAAGCTTCAACGATGCCTTGCAATCCCAGACAAACTCCGAAAATCGGAATTTGGCGATGTAGAAGGGCGCCGACAGTCTCAGAAACCCCAAAATCACTTGGTCTACCAGGGCCAGGAGATAATACAACTAAGTCAGGGCGTTCTGTATCGAATAGCGATTCTGAGAAACCATGACGCAGTGTAGTAACGCTTGCACCAGTTTGGCGAATGTAATTGGCTAGGGTATGAACAAATGAGTCTTCGTAGTCTATTAATAAGATACGTTTGCCAGCTGCCGCACTTGGCAGGAGTTTCGTTAATTTTAGAGAACTGGACTCATCAATTTTCTGACTCGTTTGCTTTACACGCCGAATCGTTTCAAATAACGCGGCGGCCTTGGTAATTGTTTCTTGTTCTTCTGCTTGGGGTATGGAGTCATAAAGGACAGTAGCCCCGACTCGCACTTCAGCGATGCAATCTTTTAATCGAATTGTCCGCAGAATTAAGCCAGTATTTAAATTCCCGTTGAAATTTAAATAGCCAACTGCTCCACCATACCAACGTCGGGCGCTCTTTTCGTGCTGTTCAATAAAATTTATTGCTGCCCTTTTCGGTGCGCCGGTGACTGTAACTGCCCATGTATGCGAAAGAAAGGCATCTAAAGCATCAAATTGCGATCGCAGTGTCCCTTCAACATGATCTACTGTATGTATCAGGTGGCTGTATAATTCTATTTGGCGACGACCAATGACTCGTACTGAACCAGGTTCGCAGATTCGGGATTTGTCATTGCGATCGACATCAGTACACATGGTCAACTCAGCTTCATCTTTGTGAGAGTTGAGTAACTGACGAATTTGCACCGCATCGTCAAGAGCATCTTGTCCCCGGCTAATAGTGCCACTAATGGGACAAGTTTCTACCCGCCTACCTTCAACCCGCACAAACATTTCTGGAGATGCACCAATCAGATATTCGTCACCTAAATTAAAAATAAACCCATAAGGACTAGGATTTATATCTTTTAAAGTTTCAAATAGCTTACTCGGTTCGTCTTCATAGCCTTCAAAAAAGTTTTGACTAGGAACAACTTCAAATAAATCACCTCTGCGGAAATAATCGAGTGCAACCTCAACTTTTTTCGCATATTCGCCTACTTTATGGTCAGCAGTTTGATTCGGTAAAAGATGTTTGCCACGATAATCTACAGACTCACCTGTTCTAGGAAGATTCTTGGTGTTGCCGTGCGCTGTTTTAAAATCATATTGTAGACGAAATGCACGTTGCTGATAATAGTCAACAACAATCAATTCATCTGGTAGATACAACACCAAATCGCGCTGATCTGTAGGACGCTCCAAATGTTGGCTAATTGGTTCAAACTGAAAAACTAAGTCATAACCAAACGCACCATACAAGCCTAAATGCTCGTCTTCTTGACTAGAGAAAGTATATAAAATTTCGCGGACAACTGTAAATGATGAAGGCTGTTTACTACGTTCTTCTTCAGCAAATAATTTTTCTGAAGGTTTAATAAAGCCTACAATACAGTTATTTTCTTGGGTGACGTTCTCAAGTTGTTCTGACTGGGATAGTCTCTCTAAAAGGAATGGCAAAAGTACTTGACCGCGTTCATTCAACGCTATCAAAGTGAAAGCCTTATCCTGTGTAGTCAACTCCAACGGTGGATTGACAAATCCGATCGCCCATCTTTTGTATCTGCCTGGATATTCGTAGCTACTCCTTAGTAAACCTCCACGCTGAGAATTTAAATGGAACAGAATATCATCGAGGGCAGTGTCCATCTTCACTTCGGTGATGGAGCGAGAAACACTGACACCGCCAAGGGTTTTATAAGAACGCGAATCAAAAACCATGAGTAATTTCTCTAGAATATTTGTTAGTCAACCATAAATCATTATTAGTAGTTATTTTCAAACCTAGAAAAAACTTAGATAATTTTCTATCAATCTAAGTCAACATATTCTTTTTAAAAGATGTAATCAAAAACTTTTTGCTTCTTATTTAAGAATACTAGATATCAAGCAGATAATACATTGAATAATTTTTCGATTGGGTGTCAATTTATTCGCTTTTTATACTGCTTTTCTAGTAAATTTACCAACAACCCTATTAAAAAAATCCGCCTCCCCCAAAAGTAGTAAATCGTCTCATAAAACCTCAGCGTTCCTTTGCGCTTCCCTCCGCGTACCTCTGCGTTTAAAATTCCCCCCTCAATTCCCGCAACAGCGATATTGCTTGCTTATACAACAACAAATTCACCTCATGAACCTCAATTCTTTTTCCAATCCCTTTCAACAGCGTCAAAGTCAACTCCCCCCCCAAATGTTCGCGGAATTCAGTCAAACCCCGAAACAAACAACGAGGATCTTCCAATTGTGATAACTTATCAGCCAGTTCGGGCACATACAACGTGAAACCCAACGCCGATAAACTATTTAATATCCGTTGCCACTCCGAACAATCCAGCAATCCTGCCAAATAAGAATAAGTGCTATCCAAAGCAATACCGATCGCAACTGCTTCGCCATGACGCAAGCGATAATTTGTCAAATGCTCCAGTTTATGAGCCGCCCAATGTCCAAAATCCAGAGGACGAGACGAACCCATTTCAAAAGGATCGCCGCCATTGGCAATATGTTCTAAATGCAACTGAGCGCAACGATAGATAACCTCTTGCATAGTATCCATATCTCGCCGCCTCAGAGCTGCGGTGTGAGAGTGGATAAAATCAAAAAAGCTAGCATCCTTAATCAGCGCCACTTTCACTGCTTCTGCAATCCCAGAACGCCAATCGCGATCGTCTAAAGTTGTCAAGAACGCAGAATCATTTATAACTGCATAAGGTGGCGCAAATGTGCCAAGAAAGTTCTTTTTACCAAAGGCATTGATGCCGTTTTTTACACCAACCCCAGAATCATTTTGCCCTAACACCGTTGTTGGAACCCGAATGAGACGAATTCCCCGGTGAGCAGTTGCGGCTGCATATCCTACCAAATCCAATACCGCCCCGCCCCCGATCGCTAATATGTAAGAGTGGCGACATAATCCGGCGGCTTCAATCTGTTGCTGGATTTGCTCTACTAAAGTTTCATCATTTTTAGCAGCTTCTCCTCCCGAAATTATCATCGGTTCAGCTGCGATCGCTAGTACCTCTGCATAAAACTTGGTATACGCGACTAATTGCTTCACCAATTCAGGTTGATACTTTAATATTCCTGCGTCTATCACTGCCACTAATTTCTTCGGCTTTGCCTCTTCATCCGCACCAATCACTTGGGCTAAGGTGGGATTTTTCAACTCAAATAAATTTTGGGTGAAGTGAACTTCGTAGTTAAAAGTAACCGAAACACGTTGATTAAGTAATCTACTTTTTTGCTTAATATCAACTACCATGATTTTGCTCTTTAAAGACTAATATTTGTGTGGATCTTGGGTTGAAAATCTCGTTGGATAGCCATTGTATTTAAAGGCTGCATGAAAGTATTAATTTTCTCTTCAAAAAAGCTTTGAGCCTTTTCAAATTCCTGAATTAATGCGTCTCTGTCTTTCATCGCTACTAGTTTTGCCAAACGACTGTAAGTATCAGCTAAAAAACTAATTGCATCACATCTTTCTTCTGTAGCTAGCATGATATCCACACATAAGTGAGGGTTTTGGGAAAACAAACGTTTAACTATGTCAATTTCTTGACGGTAGTTAGAAGTTGACATGGTTAAAGTCTGTTGTATATCAATTTTTGCTTGGGCTAAGAAAACACCAAGACTAAATCTACAGAAATGTTGCGTTGCTTGAACGATCACCATTATTTGATCGTGTTCTTCAGGTGTACAAACAATTAACTCTCCACCTTGACTTTTAATCAAGTCTAAAAACCATTGAAATGAATCATCGTTTCGACCCGGACACACTACTACTTTTTGTCCAGAAAACGATTTTACATTTGGTCCAAACATTGGATGCAAACCCATGACTGGCCCGGAATGGTGTTCGAGCATTGCTTGAGTTGGCTGTGTTTTAATACTCGTAATGTCACACAAAGCGGTATTGGGAGCAAGGTATTTCACTGCACGCTTGATAACATCAACTGTATGTTCAATAGGAACGCTGACTAAAACTAATTCTGCCTGACTTAATAGTTGATCTGCATATTCCCAATCATCAGATTCAAGGACGCTAACATTATTACCTACTAGCGAAAGTTGCTCTTTAAATAATTTTCCCATCCTGCCGCATCCACCGATGATGGTAATTTGTCGGGGAGTGACATGATTTGTTGCATATTTAGGAATCAGAGTAGTATGACAACTATTTAGCACACCTGCCCAAACAGACTCAGGAATACCAGCTTCAGCGAGTAGGGGAGCGACATCAGCCAGTTGCTCATCTAAAGAAGGTGGTTCTGATGCTGCTAATAATGATATGCGATCGCTCAATAAGGCGATCAACCTCTGGTCAGTTTTTTTCAGCCGATCTGAATAAGAGGATTTTAAAGGCATTTTTCCTGACCCCAATTTTCAAATATCAACAAGTGATTCCTGAGAACTCAATTCGGGCAAGATATCCAAAGTTGTCGCCCGTTTGGAAATCACATCAGTAAATAACTCTTCATACCGATCTAGCGCTTGCTCAAAGGAATAATTTTCTACCGCAAACTTTCTTCCTTCACACCCTAATTTCGCTGCTAATTCTGGCTGATTATATAAATCTAATATCGCACTTGCCAAAGCATCTGCTGATTCTGGCTCAACGATAATACCGCCGCCACTTTCTTTGATAGCTTTCGCAGCAGTACCAATTGCGGGAACTGAACCGACAATTGGGCGACCACTGGCTAACAATAGTGGTATTTTAGAAGGCATATTGAAAGAAATCACATTGCTCTTTTGCACAATCAACCCGACATCAGCGGCGGCTAACATTTGCGGTAATTCTTCTCGTGGTTGCAATGGCAGCAGCAAAACGTTATCTGCACCACAAGCAAGACAATGTTTTTGCAACCTTTCGAGAGCTTGGGATTCGCCGGCAATGACAAAGACAATTTCTTTTAGATGACGCAAGCGAACGGCTGCTTCTATGACTGTCTCCAAACCTTGCGTTAGAGCAATATTTCCTGAATAAAGTACAACAAATTTATTATCGAGTTGATGGGTAGCTCTCCAAGAGTTATTCTCTTTTGCTAAAGGGCGGATAAAATTTAGATTCACCCAATTTGGAATGCAGGCAATTTTATTAGCAGGTACATCTTTATTTATTAAATTATCTACAAAGCCATCGGCAATTACGCTAATAGTATGTGCAGTTCGATAGGCAAATTTCTCTAAAGCTTCCAGAGCGAAAATCATCAACTTATTTTTAATTAGCCCAACACGCACGGCAGCTTCTGGGAGGATATCTTGCACGTTTAGTACTACTGGGCAATTGTATAACCAACCTATTAAGGTGGCAGGTAAGCAAACTAGTAGCGGCGGCACTGTTGAGAGAATTAAATCAGGTCGCTTACCCTTAAGAGCTTGTGGCAAACTTGTAAAAATAAAGCTCAACTCTAGCAGTAGTCTGTCTACGAGGTTAGGTTTAGACTTAATCCGCAGGTAACTACGCTGAATGGTGACACCATTTTTTTGTTCAGTAACGTATAACTTACCTCGATACCCATCGTAAATCTGGCGTTGAGGATAGTTAGGCATACCTGTAATTACCCGCACTTGATGCCCTCGCTTCGCCAGCCCTTCTGCTAGTTCAGTCATCAAAGGTGCAATACCAATTGGTTCTGGATGATAGTTGTATGAATAAATCAGAATGCGCATGAACTTGAAAGCACCTTGATAATGTTGGCTTTATTGTGTTATCCAGTTTTAATCTCCCTAGTTCCAGATTTAATAACCTGAAGGTTCCGTAAAAACTTTGGTAGTGGCGTGTCAAGACTAAATTTGTGCATTAGCAAACTCTTGTGGGATGGGCTTCTAGCCCGTCCTAATTGGCGGGCAAGATGCCCGCCCCACAAGAAAATTTATTGCAACATTTTAGCCTTGACACGCCAGTAGAGTGTGTTACCGCGAAGCCTAATGCACCGAATTTATTGAGATGGTACATTATGCCCTTGGCTAACGCACTCTACAAAACTGTTACTTAAGCATCAGAACTCAGCACTGTTTTTGCAGTTATTTCTCTAAACTGAAGACTGGCTTTTGTTGCCCGCGTTTCCGCAATGTAACGGTAGCAGCTCCAAGGGCAAGCAATCCTAAACCCAATCCTGAGCTAGGTTCCGGCACTTGCCTTCTGCCTTCTACGTTTAACACTTGGACGCGACCTTGGAAGAAATCGCCCACATAAAGCTTGCCATCTTTGAGGCTTGTGCCACCCGTCCAGTTAAATCTGCCTGGTGTGAGGTCGAGGGGATTGCCAAAAGGGGGGTCAGTTAATCCTGGAGGTGGGACTAGGTTGCCTGATGCATCTAGGGCTGGTTTACCGTAGGAAGTCAAGAACTTACCGTTTTTATCAAATACCTGAACGCGGCTGTTGATAGAATCAGCTACATAAACATTCTCTTGGTCGTCCACTTCGATGCCAATTGGCTGAAGAAGCTGTCCAGGGCCGCTACCTGCTGAACCAAATGTGTACAGAGGTTTACCATTTGGATCGAGTACCTGAACGCGATTGTTATACTGGTCAGCTACAAAGATATTTCCACTAACTGGGGAAATTCTTGTACCTGCTACACCTTGGAATTCTCCAAGTGCAGTGCCGGTGGTGCCACCAATGACACCAATTTGCTTTCCGTCTGATGTGAATTTAAGGATTCTTTCGCCGTTAAAATCACCAACGTAAACGTTGCCAGTTTTGTCAAATGTTACGCCAGATGGTCCAAAGAAAAACCTACCTGGTATGAGAGGGGTAAATTCTCCATTGGCAAAGGATCTAATAAACTTACCCTGAGAATCAAATTGATTGATGCGGTTGTTGTAAACATCACCTGCATACAAATCCCCTGTTACGGGATTAAAGTCTACAGTTGTTGGCTCGTCAAACTGTCCGGGTCCTGTGCCGCCGGAGCCAATTGCTCCAATATACTGACCGCTTGGACTAAATTTTTCAATTTTGTCACCGAGGTTGTAGTTAGGAGTACCATCCGGGTTAACACCGCGTCCGTTAGATATAAGGGTATTCCCTTGGCTATCTACCGCTATACCTTGGGGAACAAATAGTTGTCCAGGGCCGAAGCCAGGACTGCCGATACTTCTGTCGTAAGTTAATGTTACAGCTTTGGCTTGGGCTGCTGTTGCCAAGACCATCAATCCAGTACCGAGAATGCCAATTGACAAATTTTTGACTAATCCCATGAGTTTTAAGTCCTGGTTGTATAAGGTATACTCTTTCCTAGACTAATTTTGTTCCCCGTCCTAGTTTGGGAACCTTGAAATTTGGGCTGCTGCCTCTTATTGGAAATGCAACTTTCTCTGTGAGGCAGCAGCCTATTCTGTAAGCTTTACCTGGTGTCAGGTAAAGAGGGATTAGACAGTCTCTGCTTCGGTTAGCAATTCACCCAACTTTTCTTGGCGTTTGCGCTTGGCGAAAGCAGCAGTTGCGCCTACACTAGCAAGTGCTAGTAAGCCGACTACTGAACCAGGTTCGGGGACTTTTTCAACAACGACACCATCCACCCGAACAACCTCGCCTAGTCTTGGGCCGACACCGCGATTGGTAATATAAATCTTGCCGTCAGGGCCAATATCAATTCCATCAGCCGAATCAAGCCCTTGACCTGCTGCAACAAGCGTTGTACGAGTGCCGTCAGGAGCAACTTGGATGAGAGATCCGGGTAGATTTGTGATATCACCTCCTAACTGGGAGGTGTCGCTGAACTGTAAAACCAGCAAATCACCTTTCTCATCAAAGGTTAGGTCGGTGATGTGCGTAAACCCGTCCAGAAAAACTTCTGGTTTGAGATCATCGCCAATACGGAAAATTCGTGATTTACCTTCTGGATAAGGAAAACCCGTATATTCACCAACGTATAAAGCTCCATCGGGGCCAATTGCGCCACCTGTGGGTACTGATTGAATCGCTATTTTTCCTCCTGGAAGCTCCTCTAATAGCCCAGGAGGTAATTGTAATCCTGGTGGTAAATCTGACTTACTAATGGTATTTTTTGGAATTGCGATCGCGTCGGACTTACTTCCGTCAAGCTTGATTTTGTAAGCAGTGTTCCCGCCCCCATCAACCACATAAGCATTATCGCCACTAATAGCCAGGTCATAGGGATTGGTAACTACATCCCCTTTGTCTGGATTTTTGGTGATTTCATTCTTGGCAAAGTCAAAAATACTATTGAGAGATCCGGTGTTCAAGTCAACTTGGTACAGTTGTGCTAGAAGCGGCGTATTCAAAACTTTATCGGGTGTTGATGGCGGGAAAGTAGCAAGTTGCTGTGGTGGGAGTGGGGATTGCGAACCAAGGTTAAGTGTTGCTAGATCGCGGTTTCCTGGATAACCAGCAAACCCAGTTAGCAGATAAGCATTCCCTTTAGAGTCGAATTGTATGTCTTGAATACCAGCGCCTTGGTTGCCACTAGGTTGTTCTGCTAGAGACTGAAAGTTATTAAGTAGACGCTGTTTTGTGCCGTTTGGTGAAACTTTCACCAGTGAACCAGTGTTACCAGCACAGATAGGCTGAAACAACGTACTCGGAGATGGTTGACAATTTCCGTTACCGCCGATACCTGGCTCTGCTACGTAGAGACTGCCGTCAGGGCCAAAGCTAGCACCCCGTGCATTACTGATTCCATCAACAACTGTCGTTAGCGTTGCAGCTTGTGCAGATGGTGTTCCACAAATAGCAGCAAAACAAAATGTAAGAGATGTAAGAGCAAATGACTTGAGTTTCATACCTTTGGAGATTGAGAGTTAAATAATTTGTTTGTGGAAACTTTTATGGTTTTAAAGACAACGAATCCTAGTCTTTAAAAAACGCAGGGCAAATAATGCCTTTATTGAGAGGCAGTGATATTGGTTTGAAACTCTTTATTTGAGCGCCACGACTCTATTTATGGGAGGTTTGGTAGCTCTCTCTTTTTGTGCAACCAACCAATGCCCAAGGCAGCGATCGCTAATACACCTAAAGCAGAATCAGGTTCAGGAATAGACTTGGTATTTTCAATTCTGAGAACTTGTCCTTGACCAGGGCGATCGCCTCGGTTGGTAACGTATACTGCACCATCAGCACCGATAGTCAGGGCGCTAGGTGACTCTAAGCCATTGCCACTCAGCAGAGTTGTGCGTGTCCCATCGGCAGCTATTTTGATGACAGAACCATCAAAATCACCCTTCCAAGCTGACTGATTGGCGTACTGCAAAGCATACAAATTGCCCGCAGGATCGAATTGCAAGTCTGTGAGTTGGGTAAAACCATCGGCGAAGACTGATGTACCATCAGCACCGACTCGATAGATTTTTGCCCCACCTTCTGGGAAAGGAAAACCAGTAAATTGGCTGATGTAATAAGCACCATCAGGCCCTTTTGCCACACCTGAAGGTACTGGTTGAGCTGCAAACTGCGATCGCACCACTTCCCCTTGAGATGGAACCTGTGCCGGTTCATTGGATGGGGTATCAGAAGGTGGAAAGACTGGATTCGTCAAGATATCTTCGGGGAAGCTAGTAATAGCTTGCAGATTACTGCCACCAGTATTCACACTGAGTAAGTCGTTTGCACCCGCATCAGCTGCAACTAACTTATTGCCATCAATGACAAAGCCCAAAGGATTGCTACCGACATCACCACCATCGGGATTATTGGCGAGTTCATAGTTTGCTAAATCAGCAACACTCGTCCAGGAATTGGTCTTAAAGTCGGGAGCAATGATTTTACCGAGGTCCGTGTCACCTAAATTGCGATCGCGAAAGGCTGGATTTGCCCCATACCCAATCAGAACATAAGGTTTACCTGTAGCATCAAATTGGATATCACGAGGGCCACCGGCTCCAGTCCCATCTGGTAATGCTATGGAAGAAAGTCCTGTAAGTATGCGTTCGGTTTTACCATTCTCAATTTTGGTAACTGCCCCACTTGTGCCATAGCATAAAGAGTCACCTTGACCACTTGCTGGTGGAACACAACCGCCACTTCCCCCGATTCCCGCCTCTGTAACATAGAGACTACCATCAGGACTAAAACTCAGACCACCGGCATTATATAGACCGTCGGCGATTACTGAAAAGGATGCAGCTGAGGCAGCTTTCATTCCTGAAAAAGCGGCAACACAAAAGGTGAGGAAAGTAATAGTAAGTTGTTTCTGTTTCATGTGTTGCAATACAGGTAATCTTGAGGAATTGAGGGGGAATTTTAAACGCAGAGGGGCGCAAAGGGAAGCGCAGAGGAGCGCTAAGGTTTTAGTTGGTAACTAGAGGTTCTTGAATTTTTGGTAGATAGCTCATTCCTCGGTCAAATGATTTGAGGTTGCCAGCTTTGGCTTCGAGTAAACGTTTGATGTTCATGCTCTCAGCGCCATAGTCTTCAATCTGAAGTTTGCCGTGGGTTACAGTTCCATCTGTTTTCCAGAATGTAATTCGATGCAGAATGAAACCAGAAGCTTCGGGATCGGCGAAAGAGTATGCGGTTGGGATCAGTAACGCTACAGAACGCTGATAATATTCGTAATCTGGATAAAAATGTTCTTGTTCAAGCAAGTAGTATTTACTCAAAGAATGAACTCGCACAGAAACTTTTACTTTTTGGTCATATTCATCTTTGAATTCACCTGATTCAGCAGTGATATCACCATTTGGTCGTAGCAAATGCGCCCACTCATCTACATTTTTTAAGTCTTTTAAGTATTCAATGCCGATTTCAATTGGGGCATCAACATAAATGGTGTCTGTATCGATAAAGTGGCTTCCTTTGGCTGCTGAGGTCAGACCAGCTTTGCGTTCCAAATTACCTTTGAGAGAACGACATTCAGAAGTGTGTACTGTATGAATTCCCTGCATAATCATCTGAGTCTGCCGTTTGGGATCGACAAAGCTCAACCAGTGAAAATACACACCTTTTTCATCTGTTCCCGGCTCGATATAGTCTGTAGGAAACAGCAATACAGGGTAAACCTGAAAATATTTTTGATACTCTAATCCACAGTGCCACTCAATGCCGTAGAAAAGTGGATTTTCTAGTTTTTTAACATGATAATAGAGATTTTTGTGATAACCAGACGCAGTTCCCAGCCAGGTATCTTCGTCAATTTGTTCTTTCATCCGGCTATAAAGCGTCCATTCATCCAAGTTTTTTAAACTACAAAGGTAGTCAAAAGCGCTTTCTGGTGAAGTAGCAATATATGCTGATGTAGCAAAGGTATTTTTTTCCATTGTTCACTCCTGAAGATAATAATAATTAAGCTGCGATCGCTGTAGTTTTGCTTCGCTTACTATTGTTGATCCGGTCTTCTGCTAATCGTCTAGCAGCATCGTTAGTAGTAACTCCTTGCTCTTTCGCAATTTCAAAAATTGCTGATAGCGTGTCATAAATGTTATGCACTTGCTTGAAAGCTTTTTCTTCGTCATAACCAATCATTTCGTTGTAAACATTGATTAAACCTCCGGCATTAATTACATAATCTGGACTATAAAGAATCCCTTTTTTAGCAAGCATTTGACTATGTAGTTGCTCATTCTCTAATTGATTATTAGCTGCACCAGCAATAATCGAAGCTTGTAGAAAAGGAATTGTATGACTATTCAGAATTCCTCCTAAAGCACAAGGAGCGAATATATCTACGTCAAGTGAGTAAATTTCGGTTGGTTCTACAACAGTTGCGCCAAAAAGCCGTTTTACTTCTTCCGCTTTGACTGGATCTACATCACTAACAAAAAGCTGGACATCATGCTCATGTAAGTGCCGACAGAGATTTTTACCGACATTTCCTAAGCCTTGAACTGCAACTTTCATGCCATCAAGTCTTTTGCTCTGCCAACGAGATTCTACAGCGGCTTTAATTCCGAGAAAAACTCCTAGTGATGTTATGGGAGCAGGCCCGCCAGATTTT
This sequence comes from Nostoc sp. 'Peltigera membranacea cyanobiont' 210A, assembly GCF_002246015.1. Taxonomy (GTDB): domain Bacteria; phylum Cyanobacteriota; class Cyanobacteriia; order Cyanobacteriales; family Nostocaceae; genus Nostoc. Next base: position 261,067 of record NZ_NOLJ01000003.1, on the reverse strand, counting down.
TCTGATACCCCAACAACATATTTCGTTTCTTGACTAATTGTCCGCACATCGTCAGGGGTAATATTGACATCTTGTCCGGTAATAAAACGCCCATTCAAGCTATCAACAAAACGTCCATAGGCTCTCAACAGATCATCTGTCTTATTTTCAGGATTAGCAATAATTACTGCTTTGCCTCCACCAGCCGGAATTTTGGCACAGGCAGCTTTATATGTCATCCCACGACTCAGACGAAGTGCATCTTTTAAAGCAGCTTCTTCGTTAATATAAGGCATGAGTCTTGTCGCTCCCATCGCTGGTCCCAAGCTGGTGTCATGGATGGCAATAATTGCCTTAATTTCGGGATTTTTACCATGACAAAACAGAACTTGTTCGTGACCCATTTCTCTAACAGTTTCAAATAGCAGCATCTTGATCTCTCGATATTGTTTGGGATTGCTTAGAGAAAGTAATGAACATTACAAAATGTAAAGATACAAACACAAAATCACGCTTGAAGATTAAGATTGGATGAAGTAAGAGAGACTTTTGTGTTCAAAAAAACATTTAAAATTCCAGTTCGGTGAGTGTAGTTATTAGCTGGAATAAGAGAATGAGTAAACGAACCGCAAAGGGCGCAGAGAACGCAAAGGTAAGAAAGCTGTAAAGGATTTTTGCATTGGGATGCTGTGTCTTACTCTCTTCCTTTGCGTCCTTCTCTAACGAGAGGCTGCGCGTAGCTTGCTTCCCCGAAGGGGTATGCGGTTCGTTAAAAAAATCTTCGAGCCGGAATAGAGTAATGTCTAGAAAAATCTCATTCGATTCCCAGGTTGTAAAATCAAACCATTGGAAATGAAACTTGCTTGACTCCATTTTTAGCGGCACTTGATTTAACTCCTTGTGCTGCCAAACTCTTATTACGTCCACCAGAAGGTGCTGGGCGATCGGCGTCAATCACTACATCAATGAGAAAGGGAACGGTTGATGCGATCGCTTGTTCTAATGCGGCTTCAATATCCGACTCTCTGACGACGACGATCGCTTCTGCTCCCATCCCACGAGCAATCATGGCAAAGTTCGTCGGTGGAAGTGTTGCATCTGCGCCCTTTAACCCCAAGATTTTCATCCCTTGATGGCACATGTTGTAACGCGCATCGTTAAGTACAATCCAGATTGCCGGAATTTTGTATTTCACGGCTGTACTGATTTCGTTATTCATCAGCATTGCTCCATCGCCGACAATACCCACAGCCTTACTATTGTTCGCTAACGCTGCACCCAACACTCCGGTGACAGCGTGACCCATTGCTCCGACTCCGGTGCTGACTCGGTAACGATTGGCTTCGGCAAATTGCAGTAAATGAGTTGACCAAGTAAAGGAGTTACCACACTCTGCCATCACTACAGCATCGCTACCCTCAACAACGATCTTTTGAATTGCTGCCATCAATACTTCTGGACGTACTGGATAATCTACGTCTGATGCCGGTTCAATTGCTTTGTGTTCTGGACGAGGTAGCGGCATTGTGGAATCAGGAGCATCCGGCAATTGCTGCAACAACTCTTTCACAAAAGCTTTGATGTCAGACCGAACTCCGAAAGTTTCAACGTGGGGATAGGCTACACCTGGAACTTCCGGGTCAATATCTACATGGACAAAACCTCCTTTTGGAACTAGCGCCGAACTCCAGAAGGAAGTCGGTTCGCCAAGACGGGTTCCTAATACGAGTGTGCGTAGTGGAGGCTGTTCTTCCATATAAGTTAAGACGGAAGCATGACCGCCTAAACCTGTGACACCCACAAACTGGGGATGATCTTCAGGGAAAATACCTTTACCACGGGGTGAGCAGATAACGGCAGCTCCAGTTTTTTCAGCGAGTTCAAGGATTTCGGCTGCTGCATCACGCGCACCGAAACCAACCCAGATAGCAAAGGGGCCAGATGATAATAACTCTACAGATTTAGCGATCGCTTCTTTGGAAGCAGTCATCGGAAAGGGAGTAACATCTAGTTGAGGTAAGGCTATATCCTCAACTAAACTTGTCTGCACAGCGGTGGGAATGCTCAAATGGGCGACAAATCCGCCTGGTTGCGCCATAGCCAAAGCCAATTTACGAAAAATCTGCGGTAGTTGAGCCGCAGATTCAATCGTGATTGCATAGTTGAATAACGCTCCTGGAGTAAAAATCCCTCCACTTGGCAATGTATAAGTACTGGTTTCTTGAATTGCCCAACGTCCACGCTGCGGTGCTGAAGTGCAAGCCGACAGTAAAATTACCTTTGCACCTTCACCACGAGCCGCAAATAATCCGGTGAGGGCGTTGGTGATCCCCGGCCCTGCTGTAGTAAAAACTACAGTGGGGCGATTATTAGCAAAGTAAGCTTCGGTGGCTGCAAATGCGGCTCCAGCTTCATGGCGGAAGTTCAACACCTCTATACTGCTATTGGATAGCGCACCCCAAAGGCTGGCCATTGCACCACCAGCGACACCAAATGCGTAGCTTACTCCCAAATTTTCCAACATTTGAGCGATCGCATCGGCAACTGAGAGCGTTGGAGCGATTTCATCGTTTAAAAAAGGCTGAATGCCCCCATTCTTCTCTAATTCATCAAGCTGACGGGAGTCAGACACAGATTCTACATATCTGTTCTCTGGAAGTTCCTTGTATGGCTCAGTGGTGATGAGAGGATTTGAACCAGTATAGTTTTGACTCATTGGTTTCACGTAATTTCAGAAAGTTACATAAAGGTTTTTTAGTTTACAATCACAGCGCTAGAAATATTTAATACAAACAACTCTGTTGTTTCTCACAGCTATGATCTAGCTTGGTCAAGAGTAGAAATGGCTGATCGCTGCTGATTGATGCTTGTGAGCGCAGTTACCAAAAAATTTTTACCGAAAGCATACAACAGTTGAGGCTGTGCTTCTTGTCACCACAATAAAGGAGATGAAGACTGTCGTGCAATCAAAAATCTTTTGATGGAGATGTCAAATTTTTCGCTTCTAGGGTGGTGACTACAGTATTTAAGTAGATTAGCGGGGAAAAACTAAATGGTGTAAAGATATATAAACTAGCAATTAACCCGAAGTTAAGCGTGTCTCAGAATCTTTAGAAAACTTCATATAGCTAGCTTTAATAGCACCGATCTAATTAATAAACCCCTGGTGAGGTTCTTATCCACCACAATGAAAACCTAATTTACAATGAAAAATCTTTTGGTGTAGGTGTCAATTCTTTCGCTTTTTTGGTGATTGTGATATTTGCAACTTAGTCACCGGAAAGATTGATATTCTGCGATTGCACAAATGGTACACTAATCAATTTACAATAGGAAATCTTTTGATGTAGGTGTCAATTCTTTCGCTTTAGAACTTACACAATTTTTTATCCGAATTTAAGTATGAGGAGATTTAGCGGTCTTTATATTGCCAGCAAAAACTTTTTGAGTCAATTATTTGTAACGATAAAGACATCATTTTTTAACTTTTTATAGTTCTTTTGAGGGATGACAAAGTATTCAGTATACAAGTAGCTTGAAGTGTGTTTTGTATACATAAACGATAAATATATACTTAGTATAAGAATGCAGCGTTTTTTGAGGATAAAACAAACACAATACTATACGTAAAAATATACGTATTATTTTAATACAAATGTACTTCTTGCGACGGATGACTAAGCATATTCTTCTATAGTTAAATCCCTGAGAGAGTAAGTTAAGATAAATTAAGAAAATGAGTTGATGAGTTGAAGTTTATTCATTTAAACCAGGTTCAGCACTGCAAATTCATTTATGTTGAAAATCAAACGACTCTACACAAGTGGTTCGCCAAAGTCCTTGGAAGGGAAAATGTTAAAGGATAAAAATTTTTATACTTTAACCTTTCCCCAGTGGAAATGCAGGAATTTTAGGTTGATGAACTCTTGTAGAGACGTAGCAATACTACGTCTCTACAAGAGTTATTGATAACGCATAATTAATTTGTGGAGATGTCTATGAATTAGTTCTGGTGCAGAACGAGTTTAAATTTAAAATATCTTTTCTACTTATAGGTTAAGAGTTTTGAACTCTTATCTAATAAGGTTGATTGGCTAATCTAGATTTGATTTGCCTAAATCTTGTGCTGCTAGAAAAAGCTGTTTAGGTCAAGAATAATTTTTGAAAATATTTAGTTTTTTAGGAATATTTGATTCAATAATTTACATTTTATTGGTATGATAAGTTTTGTTAAGGCAATTAGTAATATTTTAATATCCTAACTAATTTTATTTTTTCACAGCCGAACAGTACACCAAAGATTTTAGTAAGTTATGACTATTAACTCATTAATGGGAATGGTGCTGATTGATTACCAAGAGGAAGTATGAATATGAATTCTGGCGAATATACACTAGCTAGATCGAACAATCAATGGGCACTACAACCAGAAATAGAGATGAAGTTTGCTCACTTTCTAATAAATCACGCTGTAGATGCTGCGTTCTGTTTAGGAGCAAACGCGCAGTTTCTTTACGTTAACGATGCCACTTGTCTGATGACTGAGTATTCCCGTGAGGAATTACTTTCTATGAGGCTGCATGATATAGATGTAGATTTTTCGCGGCATAATTGGTCAGATATTAGCTCACAGGGTTCCTTTACCTTTAAATCTCGCTATCGAACAAAAGGAGGTCGGATATTTCTGGTAGAAATATCCATGAACTATGTAAAACATCAAGATATGGAATTTGGCTGTGCCTTTGCTCGTGAGAAAACTGATGAAATAGTAGAATTGAGCGTGCAAAAATGGACTGATGGATTAAGAGATGCCAAAGATAATTTGCAACAAGAATTTTCTCAACTCAAGTCCAAAGAAGTAGAACTAGAAACATCTCTTTCTTTACTTCGTTCTACTCTTGAGTCTACTGCCATTGGTATTGTTGCAGTTAACTTTGAGGGAGATATTCTAAGCTTGAATCAGAAATTTGTGGATATGTGGCAGATCCCAGAATCCCTAATATTATCTAAAAAATGTCCTCGATGCAAAGCATTTTTTGAGAACCAACTTAAAGATCCACAAGCCTTTAGTCGGCTGATTTGGGAAGTATCTAGCCAATCTGATTTCGAGAGCTACGATATTCTGGAGTTGAAAGATGGAAGAGTTTTTGCACATTACTCTAAACCTCAGTTGCTTGAGGGTAAAATTATTGGGAGAGTGTGGAGTATTTGGGACATTACTGAATCGAAACAGACTGAAGAAGCATTACGTCTGAACGCAACTAGATTTCGGACTTTAGCAGAAACCACAGATGCCGGCACTTTTCTGATTCAAGGTACGCGGCTTTGCTATGTAAATCCGGCAGTAGAACAACTCACTGGCTATACAAAAGAGGAACTACTAACAGGTTTTGATCTTCGCCGACTGATTAAGAGCAAAAAACGCAGGCAAATACGTAACCCGGATGAAGCGGCTAACTTTGAATATCAGGAGATGAATATTTTAACAAAAAACGGCACGGAGCGCTGGCTAGCCTGTGCAGTTGCCAAGCTTGATGGAGGGCTGGATTTTGGGGGAAACCCAGTCGAACTGATTGCAGGTATCGATATTACCGATTACAAATATGCAGAATTAGGTCTTAACCAAGCTTTAGAACAAGCCAAACAACTTAGCGAACTTAGAGCGCGTTTTCTTGCTATGGTTTGCCATCAATTCCGAACCCCACTGAATATTGTTTCATTTTCTAATAGTTTACTTAAAGAAGAAGTAGACAAACGTACACAAAAGAAAATCCAGCCATTACTCGATCACATTCAAAAAGCTACTGAACAACTGAGTCTAATGTTGGATGATATTTTGTTCTTCTCTAAAGCAGAATCAGCAAAATTAAATTTTGAACCAAAACCGATTGAGTTAGTTCAATTTTGTCAGGATTTAGTTGCACAAATGCAGATGAATCTTAACCAGAATCCCATCAATTTTGTAAGTCAAGATAACTCTCTAACAGCCTATATAGATAAAAAACTGTTAGAGCCTATTTTGAAAAATTTACTTGATAACGCGATTAAGTATTCTCTCTCAAATCAGGCAATTAATTTAGAACTATCTTGCCGAAATGAAAAATTAATTTTCCAAGTAAAAGATAGAGGGATCGGTATTTCAGTAGTAGATCAACAACGAATATTTGAGCCATTTTACCGTGGTAGTAATATCGATCATATACCTGGTACTGGACTAGGACTATCGATTCTTAAAACCCTTGTAGATTTACATCATGGTCAAGTTTCTGTAGAAAGTGAAGTTGATGTTGGCACTACATTTACTGTAATACTGCCATTAATCAAATCAGAGTTGACCTGTTCCGAGTTATGAGTGTTGAAATGAAGATAGTTGTTAATTAAAAATTTAACAATCATAACTCTCGGAACGAGTTAATTAATTTCATTGCTATTTAGATACTCACCAAAGAGTCTAGTAAGTACCTTCTTTCACATTTATAGTAATAGAAAATCATGTACGAATCATCAAAGAAAATTCTCGTTATTGAAGATGATAGCGTTACCCGCAATCTCTATTTAAAGGGTCTTGAGGCTAAAGGTTTTGATATGATAGGCGCTCAAAACGGTCGTGTTGGTATCCAACAAGCACAAAAGGATGTACCCGACTTAGTGATTTGCGATATTACAATGCCCGATATGGATGGTTATAGCGTTTTAAATACCCTACGCCAAGATCCTCTGACAGCAATTATTCCTTTCATTTTTCTGACTGGCAGTAGTACTAAAGCAGATGTTCGCAAAGCTATGGAATTGGGAGCAGATGATTATCTTACCAAACCTTCGACACTAGAGGAATTGCTCAGAGCGATCGCTACTCGCTTGGAAAAGCAAGCTAATCTCCAGTACTGGTGTGCGATGAAATTCGAGAAAGCTCCAAAATCATCAGCATTTACAGATAATACTACAGCGATCGCTGTCGGTGTTGCCATCGCCTCTGAGAAAGAAGTCAACATTCGTCCTAAGTCAATCTTTCCCTGTATTCCGCAATTAAAAGAAGTTTTCGATTTTATTGAAGCCCATTATCATCAAGGAATTACTTTGTGTGATGTGGCTGTTGCTGTTGGTTACTCATCGGCTTACTTAACTAACCGAGTAAAGGAGACAAGTGGAGAGACTGTAAACTGCTGGATTGTCAAACGCCGGATGGCGGAAGCTTGTTTTTTACTCCAAAATAATAATGAGACAGTCGAGAAGATAGCGAAAGCATTGGGCTATCAGGATGTGTCTCATTTCTCCCGCCAGTTTCGCCAACATCACGGTTTACCTCCCCAAGCTTGGCGCAAAGAGCATCAGCTTGTATCGCAAAAACAGGTGAAACTGTGGTGAAAGTAGATTTGGCAGAACGAAGCGAGCAGGAGGAAAAAAGTATTAATAAAAACTTTATTTGTGAGTATAGAACTGCATTAGTATAAAAAGATTTGTGTTGAGCGGAAAGTGCTACGTGCTCCAATCCCACCCTTAAAAGCGTGGGTTCCTCCTGCCCCCTGCCTCCTGCCTCCTGCCNATCAACTTCAAATCCGCTGTCAGTCCTCATCTATAGACGGATAACCAGTGTCGGTACATCAATCGCTAAAAGTAAACACTCACTTACCAATTGGTTTGTCAAAAAAGTTGACACAAATAGTTGTGTAAACTCATATATTAAATCCACCCTACCTTTACGTAACATGGCTGGATCTAATCTTTCAGTAGTGTTACAAGTCATCAAGATAACTAACCGTTGCTGCATCTGAATACCAGAGTCATCAATTACACTCTGATACAAAGTGCCATCCAGCAAACTCAGAATGTGTTCGGTTTTGTTATTGTATTGCGCTACCTCCGAAGCACGATTTTGCGCTAGATTATCAGCTTCGTTAATAACGATACAAATACGCTCTATGTAAGTCGGGGGGACAAAATTAGCGATCGCATCATGATCTAAAATAAAAATTACATACCCTAAAGGTACAAGAATTTCTTTTGCTACTGCCTGTGTCCAGACTGTTTTACCAGTACCTGGTTGTCCATGTACAACAACCGCTAACTGGTTTTGATTGAGAATCGCTTGCTGTACAGAATCAGTAAAGTTTTGGATATCTGCGGGAAATGTCCGAATCTTAAATTGACTATGAACTTTGCCTACACGACTTTGATATCCACTCAGCATCACTGCTAAGTCGTAAGTTGCCTTGTTAATTAGTGGCGCGAGATTTTTTGCCATTAAACTATATTCTCGTCGTCCGCGATCGTAGGGTTCAATTTGCAACCAAATGTCATACTTCGACCAGTAAGCGTAAACAGTATTAATAACGTCTAAGCGTTCCCAGCTAACAAATTTATCTATAGGAAAGTAAAAATCTCTTTCTGAGTAATACTGGGTAATAATATCAGGATTACCCAACACGCCTAAAACTCGCAGTACAGTAATTTCTTGCAGTCGATTAAGAACATAATCAATAGGAATACTACTACGACTGACAAATTGGACGATGGGCGTTTCCGTACTCAAAACATCTTTGTAGCGATGATCTGGTGATTGAGGATCTGGCGTGATGTAATTCCAAAACTTTTCAACTTCGTAGCGGGTATTATCAGATACAACACTTAATAAATTAGCCCACCAAGCATAATTATTTCGTCCTAAAACATCAGCAACATTACTCGCTAGATTCAAACTCTTTTGACTTAATTCGCGGGAGTCACTGTACAACAGTTGCCATAAAAATTCCCAGTCTAACTCTCGATTAAACGGTCGCCAACCGCAAGCAATTAAGCTTTGCCGAGTATTATTTGTAGGAGTGCCTTCGTTGCTTCTAAAATAGTCAAAAACCATATTTATCGGTTATGCAGCGTTAATTAAGTTATTTTGTGTTAAGTAGGAAGTTTTGAAAATTTTTTCTCGTAATATCAACTAATTGCATACAAATGGTAATTTTATTTCCACTGTAGTGGTGAAGAAGTCTTTTTAATCTAACTCATTACCTTTGTAATATACTGTATTACATAACAACTACTTGTGTCAACTTTTTTGACAAACCAATTGGTAAGTGAGTGTTTACTTTTAGCGATTGATGTACCGACACTGGTTATCCGTCTATAGATGAGGACTGACAGCGGATTTGAAGTTGATGAAGTACACAAGCTAGTCTCAAAGCCAGGTACAAAGCTTGTTTTACTTCTGTTAGCGCAGCGGGGCGCATTGGTGTCAACTTAAGCCGAAAACTATATCGGACAGGCATTTTGCAAATCCTTGACGCCCTCATCCCCTAACCCCTTCTCCCTTGGGAGAAGGGGAATTGAATGTCTAGCTCCCCTCTCACGGATGGGAGAGGGGCTGGGGGTGAGGGCAAAACGTTGTCACCAAGTGGGTTTAGCGTTAAGTTGACACCTATGAGCGGAGTGTAAGCCCATTCTGAATTCTGACTCCTGAATTCTGCTGTATATCATGTCCGTGGAATTGCCCAGCAGAATTCCTGATATCCCCAAAATAAAATTTTTGCCCATTTGAATTTATGACACAAGGGCGAAATTTTGAGGTAATCTCCCTCTTTTCTCTTCCTCAGCGTCCTCAGCGCCTCTGCGGTTCGATTCTCATGCTGATTGTTAAATTGCGTAGGCGTAGCCCATCGTACAGAGACTCAACTGCGGCAATATTAACCTTACAACTATATCAACAAGTAAAAACTCCATAGATGCTTGAACACTAAAGATAGCCATCTATGGTATAGAAATGTATAGAATCTTGTAAAGATATAAAATATAGTTGTTAAATGCACACATTTCTCGCTTCTTCCTCAATGCAGCTGTCTGTACCACCAAATCACTTTCAGCCTATGAAGATTGTCGCACTGGGGGACAGCTTAATTTATGGATTCGGCGACCCGGAAAAAGGAGGCTGGATTGAGCAACTACGGCGATGGTGGATGTTGCCGGATAGTGCCGGTCATATTCTTTATAATTTAGGGGTAAGAGGCGATCGCACGCAACAAGTAGCCCAAAGACTGGAAGTTGAATTTCGCCACCGGGGCGAACTCCGAAATCGTGTTCCTGATTTGATTATTTTATCCGTAGGCGTGAATGACTCAGCCCGGTTGGCGCGTCCCGATGGTAAAAGTTACACAGATTTTACATTGTTTGAAAAGGAAATTGCGTCTCTGCTAGATTTAGCACAGCAACTTTGTCCTGTGTTATTCGTGGGCATGGTGCCAGTGGATGAAGCCAAGATGCCGTTTTTAGATTGTTTTTACTATAATCATGCCGACCAGTACCGCTACAAAGAAGCAACTCGAATTGCTTGCAGCAAACGGCAGATTCCCTATTTGGATATTTTTGAGCAATGGATGGAACGCGGTGAAAGTTGGCGACTCAAACGCTTGAGTCAAGATGGACTCCATCCCAATACGCTAGGTTATCAAGCTTTGTTAGAAGATGTAATCAATTGGGATGCCATACCTTCTCTACGTTCGCGCAGCGTGTCGCAGACAGACGCTACGCGAACAATGGACTTTGCCAATGCAGCTTACCATTCTAAATTTGATTATCACCTAAAACCATCCTAATAATATAGATGTGTTGGTGCTTTGGGGCTAGCCGATATTCTCGTATTTGCCATCCTCGCAAAAAGCACCACAATCTTTCTGCATTTTTAATAAAGCGATTCAAAATCTATTTATAAAAACTCTAATTTCTCTATATTATTCATTACTCCTAACTCAGCACTCAGCACTCCTATGACACCAACCTTATTTGGTCGCTGGCAAACACGATTATTATTACTGGCAACTGTCGGCGTACTCGTATCTTTGCCATTTGCAATAGGTTGGATTGGCCCTGGTGCTAACTCGGTTTATTTTTGGATACTTGGTTATGTCGCCATTTTTGGCTTAGGTTGGGATGTACTTTATGACTATCTACAAAAATCCCGTTGGGATAGAGATTGGCCCGCAGCTTATCAACTCTTAGCTGGTATATGGGAATTAATATTTATATTTTGTGGAGTTAAGCTATTTGGCTTCTTGCCAATACCTTTACCGAAGGAAGAACTTTCACCAGGAGCTTTTTTATTGCACTATAGCATCGTGTGGCTAGCAGTTTTTATTAGTTCCCAAAGCCTGATGCGAATTATCTTCCCTCGTTGGCGTTTCCGGGGTGGGGAGTGGTTGTAACACCTGAAATCATTAGACCTCTTGCAAAAGTCCCTTAACACCCCACCCCCAACCCCTCCCCGCCTGCGGGGAGGTGAGAATTTGACGTAAGTCAAATGCGGGGTGGGGTTCTTTTTTTGATTTATGAAAGAAGTCTATTAAAACTAATTTAATCAAAAATTATAGCAATTTTCAGGTAATTCAACCGTAAGGTAGGGACGCACAAATGTACGTCCCTACAGTTGATTGTGCCTCAAATAGATAAAAAAGGCTATAAATCGCAAATTAACAAATCATAAAAAATTATATATGGCGGTTTTAGTTTGGATGCAATATGTTGTATTGACGTACAGTTGTGTGCGTTCTTAAGAATAAGATGATTTTGGAAACAAAGCAACGCATTGCTTGTTGTATCTCATCAAATTGCAAACAGCTATCTTATGTTTATAAAATTGGCATTTGTGCTGATGTAGTCATATATGAGTAAAACAGGACAAACTTTAGAGTCTGGAGAGATTCTTCAATGCAGAGACGTAAATTAAGGAAGTGCAATGTCAAATTTTGATCTAGTTATTCAGCTATTTCTGCAACTCACAGTTATTTTAGCTACTTGTCGCATTGTCACGATTATAGGACGCCGCTATCTTGGTCAAACCGATGTTGTTTGCGAAATGATCGCAGGTGTAATGCTAGGGCCATCACTTTTAGGATTGATTGCACCAGATTTTCAGCAATGGTTGTTTCCTAAGCTTCCCATCATCACTGCTGTCGGACTCAAGATACCCAATCCATCGATGTCGATTTTATATGCTATTAGCCAGATTGGGTTGGCAATTTATATGTTTTTGATTGGTTTAGAGTTTAATACCAAACTCTTAAAACATCATATCAAAAGTGCAAGTTTGCTATCTGCGGCTGGGATTATCACTCCTTTTATTTTAGGAGCGATCGCATCTTTTTGGTTTTATCACAATGGCGATTTCTTTCAACCAAAAGTCATGCCTTGGTCAGCCGCTTTGTATCTGGGTGCGTCGATGACTATTACAGCTTTTCCAATGTTAGCTCGTATTCTTTACGAACGCGGTCTTGCACAAACTCGCTTCGGTACTTTGGCTTTAGGTGCAGCATCAGTAGATGATGCAGTTGCTTGGTGTTTGCTAGCGATTGTGCTGGCTAGCGTGAAAAATTCTCTAAGCATAGCCATATTAGCAATTGGTGGTGGCATTTGCTATGTGCTATTTGCGATTTTTCTCGGACAACCTCTACTGAAAGCATTCACACGCATGACAAAACGCGAAGGTGTGAACAGACAAACCTTGACTTTAATGTTGATAATTTTGATGTTTTGTGCATGGTTTACTGATGTTACAGGTATCTATGCAATATTCGGTGCTTTTGTGTTAGGAGCAGTGACACCACGCGGAGAATTTGCCCAACAAATTCGCCAATATACGGAATTTTTAACTACTTCTTTTTTGTTACCAATATTTTTTGTTTTCTCTGGATTAAACACTCAAATTGGATTGGTAAACACACCTACTTTATGGGGAGTGACGCTATTAATTATTGCGATCGCAATTCTCGGTAAAGGTGTTGCTTGTATGTTGGCTGCAAAATTAGCGGGGGAAAATTGGCGCGAATCTGCAACTATCGGCGCTCTGATGAATGCTCGTGGTTTGATGGAGCTAATCATCCTAAATATTGGTCTGGAGCAAGGTATAATTACCCCAACTTTATTCACTATAATGGTGATTATGGCGGTCATTACTACTCTTATGGCATCACCACTGCTTGCCTTTTTATTGCACGGTACAAGCTATGAGAAATCTTCTACTTAAGCAAAATTAAATATTAGATTAATTAAGTATCTAGTACAATATCCAAGCTAGTTTTGAGGGTTTTTAGTAAGCGTTTTAGTGCTGAGAAAATTAACGACTAAAGTCCTTACTACGAACTTGCTTACCCATAACGACTGCAACTGCATCGTAACAATAATTAATATAACAAGGAAGCACAAATTACTATTGGTTGTATCTAACAAGCTTGACATTTTGCAGTATTTTAAAGAATTATCTTAGGGAAACCAGATAGTTAATTTTGAGGAAACCATGCACATAGTTATTCTCGTTCTGGTTGAGGTGCTGATTGTTATTGGGCTTTCACGGCTAGTAGGTCTAGCATTCCGTTCTATTAAGCAACCGCTAGTAATTGGTGAGATTGTCGCCGGAATTATGCTCGGCCCATCTTTATTTGGTTTAGTTGCTCCCCATCTAGCAGTTACCTTGTTTCCACCAGAAACTTTTCCTTTTCTGAATGTTTTGTCTCAGGTGGGACTAATATTTTTCATGTTTCTGATTGGGCTAGAACTAAATCCCAAATACCTCGGCGGACAATTAGAAGTAGCAGTTTTAACTTCTCATGTCAGCATTTTGGTGCCGTTCTCTCTAGGAACATTGCTAGCGGTGATACTTTATCCCCTAGTTTCTAATGCAAGTGTATCGTTCACCGCCTTTGCTTTATTTTTAGGGGCGGCGATGTCGATTACTGCCTTCCCAGTGTTGGCGCGAATCATTACTGAAAACAATTTACAAGGAACGCGTTTAGGAACGTTGGCGTTAACTTGTGCAGCAGTGGATGATGTCACAGCTTGGTGTCTGTTGGCAGTTGCGATCGCAGTTGCGCGAACTGGTGACTTTGCTGGTGCTATACCCACAATTATCGCCAGTATAGTTTACATCGGCTTGATGTTGACAGCAGGTCGTTGGTTCCTGCAACGCCTTGCCAAACACTACCTCCGTGCGGGGCGACTCAGCCAATTGCTGCTAGCTGGGATTTATATGGGTGTAGTTGCGTCGGCACTAATCACCGAACTAATTGGGATTCACTTAATTTTTGGAGCATTTTTGCTGGGAGCAGCCATGCCCAAAAATGAAGATTTAGTGCGGGAATTGGCAATAAAAACGGAAGATTTTGTCCTCATTTTCTTGCTGCCTATATTTTTTGCCTACAGTGGTTTAAAAACGCAGATTGGCTTGCTTAACCGTCCCGAATTGTGGCTTTTGTGTGCGTTGGTTTTAGCTGTAGCGATCGCAGGCAAATATGTTGGTACTTATGTAGCAGCGCGTGTTAGTGGCATTAGTAAACGGGAAGCCTCGGCACTTGGTTGGTTAATGAATACTCGCGGTTTAACCGAACTGATAGTGCTAAACATTGGTTTAGAGTTAGGGGTAATTTCCCCCTTAATATTTACCATGCTGGTAATTATGGCATTGGTAACTACCTTCATGACCTCGCCACTGCTGGAATGGACATATCCTAAAAAGCTGATCAGGTTAGATGTGGTGGAACCGGAGTTAGAAGCAGAAACAGCTACCAGCGCTACTGATGCCGAAACTTATATTCGTCCTTACCGAATTTTGGTGCCCGTGGCGAATCCGAGTACCCAAAAAGGCTTGTTACAGTTGGCAGCAAACATTGCCCTTAACTCCCGATATCCCGCTATTGTTAACCCTCTGAGCCTGATTGAATTTGAAGAAGATTATGCCTTTGAAAGTACGCCAGTTGAAGCAGACCGATTAATTGCCCAGCGCCGCCAGCAGCTAGAAGAATTGATTAATACTCTCGAACCAGTAGAAACACGCTCTCATGTACATCCCATCGTTCGCATATCTAGTAATGTTGCACGGGAAACCGCACAGATTGCCGCACTCAAACAAGTTGATTTAATTCTTGTAGGATGGCATCGCCCAGCTTTTAGTAGCAACCGCTTAGGTGGAAGAGTTGGTCAAATGCTCACTACTGCGCCAGTTGATGTTGCAGTGTTTGTGGATAGGGGAAGCGATCGCTTAGAAAGCTTGTTGGTGCCTTATTCGGCAAATATTCATGATGATTTGGCATTAACACTGGCTCTAAGACTGCTAATTAACCGTGAAACTTGTATATTACAGGTTTTACAGGTTGTAGCTGAAAATCACCTCAAGGATGAATTGAGTTACGAGTTAAATACGATGATGGAGCAATTACCGAGTAGTGTACGCGATCGCATCGAAATCAAAATTGTTCAAGCTCCAGATCCAATCCAAGCTGTAGTCGAAGCCTCAAAAAATGTAGACCTAACAATTGCAGGCACTAGCCGCACTTGGGGTATCCAGCGTCAAACCTTGGGAAGATATACAGATCAACTAGCCATTCAATGTTCTTCTTCCCTGCTGATCGCTCGCCGTTACAGTCAAGTCACCGCTCATCTGGCTTCCATGCTTCCTGATGTTAGCAGTCAAGAGCCAACACTTAGGAACTGAGAACATGAATCATTTCAACTTCAAATCTTTAGCTTTTTACGGAGTAGCAATAATTTCAGTGCTACTGTTGTTTAAAACTGTCAGTGCTTACGGAGAAAACAAACTCAAAGCTCCTCCGCCAGTTAACGGTCGCTATCGTCTAACCCTAGCGGAGAATTTGCCTAACTGTGAAAAATCGGATACTCTGACGTTAAACATTGAGCAGTCAGGTATTTACTTAAATGCCTCTGTATTACCGGCAAATGCTAACGCCGACACTGACGAAAAGCACTCTCTGGCAGGCATCTTCAGAAATCAACAATTAAATTTATCTGGAAAAGTTGGTAAATCAATCCTTTGTAATATTCCTCGCCCCCAAAACGATCCTCTGAACTCAGTCACAATTCAAATGCAACTTGTGGATAAAGGTAATATGACAGGTCAATTAACCATAAATGGTATTCCACAAACTCTGAAATTTACTGCTGTGCCTCAAAAAGCTAATTGAATTGGAGAGTGGGTAAAAACGCGATTTATCACGTTTGTAGAGACGCGATTCATCGCGTCTACAGGATTAAAAGCGCGAAGTAAACAGCAATGTCAGCGCATTGTATGGGTTTTATGGAGCAAATAAACAGAATGGATCAGGTACTAAAAACTAAGCAATATTACCAATGGGGCAAGCAGTTATTTAGCATCAGTATATTAAGTTTTTATGCAGCGATCGCTCTCGAAACTTTCACTACTGCTGCTACACCAGGGGCAAAGCTAAATAATTGGCGTTTTTCTCCCAAGACACAGCAACTCGAAATCACTCTCTCAGCAGCCACAACCCCTCGTTATTTCTACTTGGCCCAACCCTCTCGTTTGGTTGTAGATTTACCGAATACTAAGTTGGGCAAAGTTAGCACGCAACAAAATTATTCTGGAGCAATCAAAAGCATTCGCATTTCTCAACTAAACGCAAACGATACACGTATTGTCCTAGATTTAGCAGCAGGGACTGTTTTTAATCCCAAAAAGGTACAACTGCAACCCGTTTCTCGAAAAAACTCTACTCGCTGGGTATTACGTCCGGTTATTTCTGCTAAAACTACTGCCGTAAAATCAGGAAGTTCCCCTCCTTCAGCCAAGAAACAACCTCAAACACTTCAAAAGCCGCCTAGTAACTTACCCGTAATTACTAACCCACAATCCCCCTCACTCACAGCTCCGCCTCCATCCAATGAACTGCCCTCAACAATTACTACTAACTCAGGGCAACCTTTTGTCACCGTACCCCCTTTAAATCCAAATACATCCTCTCAACAACCTGCTTTGAGTCTTCCCCCTCCTTCTTTCCCAAATCAACCCGGCAATTTAAATAACATTCCTCCATTCGGGATGTCGGAATTTCCAGTTCCAACAATCCCCAACGATCCCGAACCCCAGGTAATCGAGTTTGGTCAACCTTTACCCAAAACTAAATAAAAAAAATTGGGAATTGGGCATGGGCATACGTGTCAACTTAACGCTAAACCCGCTTGGTGACAACGTTTTGCCCTCACCCCCAGCCCCTCTCCCAAGAGAGAGGGGAGCTAGACATTCAATTCCCCTTCTCCCTTGGGAGAAGGGGTTAGGGGATGAGGGCGTGAGGGATTTGCAAAACGCCTGTCCGATATAGTTTTCGGCTTAAGTTTACACCAATGAGGCATGGAAAATCGAACCAATACACCATGCCCTAATAAATGAATTACTTTCCTCCAATTAACTCCTTTACCTTGTTGATGATGCCGACTGGATCGATACCTTGATATGGGTACTGTTCCCACAAACCGCCGCAACCTTCTTTATAAGTTCCAAGATGGGCATATTTGGGAGTCAACCCCCGCTCTAGTAGCCAAGAGCCGAAACGACTACCTAAGCCAGTGCGACGGTTGAAGGGTTCTACTACAAGCACAAAAGGAGCATTACCAACTTTGGTAATCATTTCTTCATCAATGGTGTTTAAAGTTGTTTTGTTAATCAAACCAACGTCCAGTCCTTCTTGTTTCAGACGCTCTACAGCATCAACGGCACGGTAGAGAGCATCGCCAAAACTGATAATGTAGCCTTGCGTCCCTTCTCGTATAACCTCATCTTTACCAGGAACAAATTTGTAGCCACTTCCAAAGAAGTCATTGCCGTTGCTGTCCTGAATATTGGGCACTTTGGAACGGGTGGAGAAAATAAACCGCAGTCCAGGGTCAAAAAACACAGCTTCTACACAAGCTGTCATTTGATTATTATCTGCCGGGAAGTACAACTGTGTTGGGTAGCCATCATCCAAGCCATTGTCGGCAAACATATTATTTATACCAAAGTGGCAGCTGTTATCTGCCATGTCATCTATACCCGCATGGGAAAAATGACATAGAACATTGGAATAGTTCAGCCGTGCCATCGTGATTTCTGAGATACACATTTCTAAGAAGGCGCTGAAGGTGGCAAAAATACCTTGCTTGCCCTCGTCCATCCCGAATCCAGCCGCAGCAGAGAAGTTGCTCCGTTCCATGATGCCGGAGGAAATAAATATTTCTGGGTATGTTTCATGAATTTTCTTCAAACCGCAGGAGCCTTCTAGATCGCTATCAATGACCTTGACTTTTTCTTTACGCTCCGCCTCACTCATGCGACTGAGGACACCCACCACGGCTTCACCAAACACACTGCGGTTAGCGCCCCATTTGTCACTGGAACCCAGAAATGTATATGTTTGTTTCGGTTTCTCAATACTTTTAAGGTATTCGACAGCCGCAGTTTGTCCGCGAGATTCTAGATACTTAACTGCTAAATCTACAGAAATTACATCATGGCCATGAATGGAACCTTCTAAGCCTTCAATACCAGGACACATCGGGCGTTTATTAATCAGAGCGATCGCTCCGGGAGTATTTACAGCTTCGCAAATACGATGGTATAAATCGTCTAAGTCTTCGCCGTCTCCCTGAAGTACTTTCAACCCGTGCCCTTCTAAGGTTTTGGCGACACTAAAACCAGGTAAATATTTAGAAGGATGTCCGGCGATCGTTACATCATTATCATCAATGAGCAGCTTGACGTTGAGATGTTGAGCAACAGCCAAGCGAGCAGCTTCAGCATCGTTACCTTCTTGCTGCGAACCATCAGAACCGAGACAGAAAACAGCCTTGCCTGGATTCGCCATTGCCACACCATTGATGTAAGGCCAAATATGACCCAGGCGGCCAGAACTAAATTTCACACCAGGAGTTAGTTTTAGTTCTGGGTGTCCCGGTAAATTGGAATGTGCTTGTCGATAACGTAAAAGTTGCTCGGCAGGTAAATCACCATGCAATGTTGCCATCAGATATTGAGTGGCAACTCGATGTCCTGCTTCATCAAAGAAAATCGGTACAAATTGCTCCGATGCTCCCCGGAAAAAGGCATCGAGAATCATTACCTCTGGCACTGTATCATAAGGCCCCCCAGTATGACCCCCGACTCCGCTAGCAGCGCCAGTCGCGGTAAAAAAGACGATCGCATCCCGGCAAAGTTGAATATTCGCTTTGAGAGTCTCTCGCTGTTGGGCGGTGAGGCTGGAATTTGCGGGATTGAGCGCTAAAGGTTTGTAAGCACCGAGATCGATCGGAAATTGGGTATTAATAGTAGTCATGGTTTATTGATTGAATAAAAAACAATTTGAACAGATGGGAAGCGCGATCGCACTACAAAAAAAATTGTTAAAACCCAGATTGGGCAACAATTATCCAAGCTCAAGTTAACCACTCGGAACCGTTGTGGAACCATGTGATTTCATCAAATGCCAAAATCAATAAATTCACTTGTGCATGAATATGCTTGAATTCAATTGAAGTTACGGATTACCGTACAAAAACTTGCATATCAATAAGTATAAACTCACAAACACGCAATTTCAAGTCCAAAAACGCAATTTCAGGAAAATTAATTATGCTAACTGCTGAACGACGACAATTCATCTTAGAAATTCTGCGTCGTGATAAAAAGGTACTTTCGACAGAACTTAGTGCTGTTCTCAAAGTTTCAGAGGATACGATTCGCCGGGATTTGCGAGAACTGGCAGAAACTGGACTATTGCAACGCGTTCATGGGGGAGCGCTCCTCAAATCTCCAGCCACCGCTAGTTATGCCGATCGCCAAAAGCAAGCGCCAAAAGAAAAGGAAGCGATCGCTCGGACAGCAGCAAAATTAGTTTGTACAGGACAAGTAGTGATTTTAGATGGAGGTACAACAACTCTCCAAGTAACCCGTCATTTGCCCCTAGATTTGCACGCAACAGTGATCACAAATAGTCCGCCAATAGCAGTTGCTTTAGCAGAACATCCGCATATAGAGGTTGTGATGTTAGGTGGACAACTCTACAAAAAAGCTTTGGTGAACGTGGGTACTGTCACAATTGAGACATTACGGATGATTCGTGCAGATTTGTGTATGTTGGGAGTTTGCAGTTTGCATCCAGAAGTTGGGATTAGTGTACCGAACCTAGACGAAGCCCACGTAAAACGAGCGATGATTGCTGGATCGGCTGAGGTAGTGGGATTAGTGACAGCAGAAAAATTAGACACGGCTGCTCCTTATCTAGTGGAGTCTATTCATGCCCTGACTTACCTAGTAACTGCACCAACAGTATCTAATAATATGCTGAGTGCCTACAAAGCTTTAGGTTTGACCATTATACGTGAAGAATACGAATGATCTGATGAAGGCAGATGCGATCGCTGAGGACTAGAGAAGAAGCAGGGAGCAAGGGAGAATTTTCCCCTCTGCCCCCCGCACCCCGCCCCTCGGTCACTGAGCGTAGCCGAAGTGCTGCCTCTTATACCCAATGCCCAAATCTAAAATCTGTCCGTTTCTTGAGGAGTTCCAACTGCTCCTGGTTGAGCCGTAAAGAAGTTTTGAGCAGCTTCATTCTGATATATACACCTAATATCAGGTTTGTCACTGTCCAAATTACCTGTAAAGCCAAAGGTGTTCAGGCGATTTTTGCACTCATTTACCTGATCAGATGTCACCAGCTTACGTTGCTCTAAAAGCGCCCAGTTATTTTGTCGGATCACGCATCCAGGACGCATACTCGGCTGGGCAACATAGACATTGAAGGGGTTAAGAGTGACGAACAGTCTAGCGTCCATCACCATCGCGCTGGCTCCGTATTGCACACAAATTTCCGGGTTTGGTGCTTTGGTGTCAATGAATTCACGGGAAGCTACATTTGATGGAGCCAATGTGGTTGTAGAACTAAAAGCAATGCCAATCCCAATTCCCAAAATCAACACCCCTCCCATAATTGCGATGGTGGTGAAGTTAAATAGAGGGGATTGGAAAATAGAGGGTTTAGAAGTAGTAGCCGGTCTACCAGTAGATTTACGTTTCATTGTTGCTTAATCACCTTCACGCCGATTTGGGAGGGAGTGGTCTAAAGTTTTTTCTCCCTCTTTCAGTATGCCTATTCTTGACTATAATTGCCTGTGACTTTCTCTGCGATCTTCTTGTTAAATGACAAAAATACGAGTTTATCTAGATTTTTGGGCAGAATTTCAATATCGTACACTGTGGCGAAAGTTTGCCTACCTTATACAAGTTAGTCAAGCAACTTGTTTGGCTAATTGAAATGATAGCTGAATTTATGCAAAGCCGTACTAGCCGCTGATTGTTTCCATCTGGAACAATTAGTGAGTCTTTTCCTTTATTTGCTCATTAACTAATTGTTATTAGTTATAAGCTTTGCACTACTTGACTTGATTAATAACTGTATGAATTTATTTTGTTAATTATACCATATAGCGGTTCTCAGTTGAGTGTGTAAAACAATGTAAATTAACATTTAATGAAATTTAAACAAGTAATTAAAAGCACGTGACATTTCCAAGAGCGCTATCTTCGGGCAAGAGGTTCAAAACTTCGCAACTTCAAATCTTTCTGGCTGATAGTCTGACTATTTTTTGGGGAGATTGGTTAGATTTACGCGCGAGAATTTTACCTGTTGCGGCATCAGGCTTAATATCGCCACTGATATATATTTTAGCTTTTGGCTTGGGTTTGGGTAGTTCCATCAAACCCGGTTCAGGAATTAGTGGCAACTATGACAACTATTTGGAATTTATATTACCGGGAATGGTGGCGCTGTCGTCGATGACGGTTAGCTTTGCTGGAACGACATTTTCAATTTGTGGAGATAGACTATTTACCAAAACCTTTGAGGAATTGTTGTTAACTCCCATAAACCCCTTAGCTTTGTACATGGGTAAAATGCTGGCGGGAGTCGTGCGGGGTTTGATGACTTCCGGTTCCGTGATTTTGGTAGCGCTGCTGTTGACTGGAAACTGGAATTTTCTCAATCCACTATTTTTACTTTTGGTGGCGCTGAATTGTTCGGTATTTGCTGGATTAGGGGTGATTATAGGGTTGAGTGTGCGATCGCTCGAATCAGTTGGACTCTACAATAATTTTATCATTATCCCCATGTCCTTCTTAGGAGCGACTTTCTTTGACCCTGCGACATTACCAGCAGCTCTCAAAGTTGTAGTTTACCTTTTGCCACTAACCTACACCAGCATTGGATTGCGTGCAGTTGCACATCTACCCTTGTCTCAGTTTCCTTGGTACAGTATACCGATTTTGCTGGTGGTTGCGATCGCTCTTTCTCTCTGGGGTGGTTATAAGTTTGCTCATCAACAGGATTAAAGCCTTGATTACAACTTGTGCTTTAACTGTTGAATTTTCTGTAAAACTTTTTCCCGATGCTGCGTCAGCTTGATCCATCGCGGTAGGCGACTGGCAAGACTGCCATTGTGCCAGCCTAATGAGTCATCTGGCAAGCGTTCTCGCAACCTCGATTGAACATAGCTTTCCAAGAAGTTCAAATGTGCTTCATTATATGCCCATAGCAATTGACCGCAACAAGAGATTTGTAGCCACAGGGGTAAGCCAAAAAAATGGTCTAATATTCCATCGCTGGAATTTCTTTTATCCCTGTAATTGTTCTGCCACACTAGCAATGCGGCTTTTCGATTGCCATCCTTTGACTTTTGTTTTGTATAGCTACAGTGCTGACAGGTAATTCTTTTGATGGAACTGAGATTTGATTGCTCAGATTTTACAGTCAATATCTTGGCAATGCTATCGCATTGGGGACAACGTACTAAAATTTCTTGCTCAAAATCAGCAAGTCGTTTGCCATAGTCTCTAAATCTTATAACCATTTCATCTAAAACCTGCTATGTTGTAGCGTCCCGTTAAGACAGAATGAACCACAGTTCATTAGCAGTCAGGGTAATTACTTATGAATCACACATTGTCTCATCTGTCAATGGATAAGTTATAATTTGGATTTTTTATAAAGATTGCGTGAAATTACTAGTTATCATGATAAAGCATTACAAGAATTGCTTTATAAATCAACCTATGAGTAGATATCAACTCAGTGAGCAAGCACACATTAACCACTATTTATCTAGCTGGTAGATAGCAGTTTCAAAGTGAGTTTTTGCTGTTTGATTTAAACCATGCGGTATAGCACTCTGTTAATCAATATCCAAAGGACACAAATATGACTAGAATTGCCACAAAAATAGCCTTGTCTGTTCTCGGAGCAGCAGGAATTAGTTTTTTGTCTTGGACACCAGCAAGAGCCGTCATTTTTGTAGAACCCATTGTAACGACTAAAAATCAAGCAGTATTCGAGGCAAAAAAACCAAGAATCCTTACAGGGTTTCTACCAGGGGAAGTAATAGAATATGGTGTCCCAGATGTAGCTAATAACTTTGTAAATGCTACCGGATACGATATAAATAGCTTGGTCTTTGATTTAAAAACCCTGTCCTATAGTAATCCGAATTCTACTCCAGCATTGGATAATGAAACAGTGCAGTGGGGAGATGTTAATGGAGATGGCAAGATTGGTAACTCTGCTAACGCCGATCTAAAGGATATTTTTACAAACATTACCATTGCTGGTAGTACTATCACTTTTAGTGGTGGCGTCATCCCAAACGGAACCCTGTTTTACAATCCATTCGCTAGCCTGCCTAATCTAGCGCCGGGTGCTGGAATCATTCCACCAATTCCAGCAGACCAAGAAGATAAAGATGGGCCGATCAGAGTCGCTTCTTATTACACGGCTGTTCCTGAATCAACTAACGTTTTGGGTGTACTGGTTTTTGGCGCTTTAGGCATAGCTTTAAAATTAAAGCGATCGCTCTGTTAAGGGGACTGGGAAAAAAGCAAGGGAGCAGGGAGCAGGGAGCAGGGAGCAGGGGAGAAGTTGCAATAAGTTCCCCTCTGCTCCTCTGCCTCTTGTGCCCATACCCTCATTCTGTAATTAACTCACGATACACTGTCATTGTTTCCTGATGGACGCGGGCAACACTCAGCCTTTCTAGGTTTTTCTTTGCCCGCTGTTTCCACTCTTGCAGCATCTCGGCATTACTCAGTAATTGCACTAAAACCCCAGCTAAAGCATGACTATCTTTTGCTGGCACTAAAAGACCTGCTCGCCCATTGTCTAAAGCTTCAGGAATCCCGTCTACCTGAGTGCCGACGATCGCAGTTCCAGTTTCTCTAGCTTCCGAAAGTACCAAAGGGCAAGGGTCACGGTGGGAAGCCAGCACAAATATGTCACAAGATATCAGATAGCGTTGAGGTTCCGGTTGAAAGCCTTCAAAATGAATGCGTTCTTTTACAGCAGTTGCTTGTGCCTGCGCTTCAAATAGCTGTTTATCAGGGCCATTTCCGACCAAATAAAGATGGGCTTGGGGAAAATCTGAGGCAATTTGTTCAAAGGCAGCAATTAACTCAGCAATTCCCTTGCGTTGATACATCCCGGCTACAGTGGCGATCGCTGGATGCTGTAATGGTAAAGGTAGATAATCTTGTATCTGTCGGGTGCGGGGACTGCCTAAAGTGCCATTACATACTATCCGCAACTTGTGTTCTGGAATACCACGCCTAATCATAGAATCACATACAGCTTTACTGACAGCAATTACTCTGTCAGCTAAACCCATTAGTAGGCTGGCACGCTGAAATTCGTTGTGGACTGTAGAAACTAAAGCATATTTGTTTCCTTTGAAAATACGTGCTAATATTACCCCCGTCATCATGTGGGCATGAACAATATCCGGCTGAAATTCAGCTGCGATCGCTCGGTAACGTCTAGCTGCTTTAATCGTATTTAGCGGTTTCCTGCTTTGGTCTAAGTGGTAATGTTTGACACCACAAAGCTCTAGTAAAGCCTCGTATTCTCCACCAGCAGAAACAACCGCTACCTCATAACCAGATTTTGCCTGTAGACAAGCCAGATCCACAGCCACATTCACAATACCGTTACCTATTTCTTGAACGTGGTTCAAAATATGTATGATTCGCATAAGCTTTGAGATGTGTATAAAAAATAAAGATAAGTAACTGAATAGAAATCAACATAATTATTGAGATCTTCAGCGACAACTAAAAAGTAGTCAGTAGTGGGTAAAATTGACCACTTTCTACTAACTAAGAGCGCTTCTAACCAGTTACTTAGCTTAAAGACTTATTCAGTAACGGCTCAATAAATCGGGGTAAAACTCCAAAATTCTGAAGACTGAATCTGCTATTTCAAGTTTTCTATTTCCCAATAGCTGGTATCGAAACTCTAGTACAGCACAGCAGCCAAAACAGAGAATAAAAGCCTTTTTGAAATACTGCTTTACAAAAACAGCAATTTACTTGATTATAAAGAAGGAAATTAACGGTAACAAATAATTCATTATTACTGTTAGTAATTGTGTGAAAGCCCAGTAATGATAAAGCTTCAGTCAATTTGAGTTGAACTCATAACCTTAGTTTGAGGTGACAAAATGGCAACGTTACGTACTCCACACTTCCGATTAAATTCCGTAATTCCCACCTCATATACACATAACCTAGTCTTCATCGACACAGCAGTAGAAGACTATCAGAGTTTAATTAACGGCGTTATTCCCAACACTGAAGTATTTGTTATTCAGCCGACACAGAATGGTGTTGAGCAAATTACCAAGATTTTGGCAACTCGCGCTGACCAGAATTTTAACAGCATTCATATTGTTTGCCACGGTGCCCCCGGTAGCTTGCAACTTGGCAACACTCACTTGGGACTCGATACCCTCGAATACCATAGCCAGCAACTGCAACAATGGCAGAAGATATTTTCCACCTCATCCAAAACTGCTAAACCATTAGTTACATCTGCTACAACAGTAACCAACCTACTCGTATATGGTTGCAACGTCGCTGACGGTGATGTGGGGGCAGAATTTGTTACCAAACTGCATCAACTAACAGGAGCAAATATTGCTGCTTCCCGTCAGCTGATAGGCAATGCGGCATTAGGAGGTAACTGGGAACTGGAAATACGCACTGCCCAGATGGAAGTTACTCTACCGTTTACAGAAACTACTCAGAAAGCTTACGCAGGAGTACTGGCGATCTTCACAGTGAACAATACCGGGGACGCTGATGATGGTGATGCCAACAACGGCGTTACCACACTCCGGGAAGCAATTAATTTAGCTAATGCGACTGCTGGGGATGATGCGATCGCCTTTGGTGATGTATTCAGCGATACCACACCCGATACCATTACTCTCACCTCTGGGCAACTGACAATTACCGATGATCTCACCATTCTTGGAACTGGGGCATCAAAGCTCACCGTGAGTGGAAATAACGCCTCTAAAGTATTTGAGATAGCAGGATTAGGGAGAGATGTCAGTATTGATGGTTTAAAAATTGCTAATGGCAATGATAGCGCTATTTTGGTTAATACCAATACCCTTCTTAGCCTGACCAACAGTAATATCTCTGATAATACGGCAACCTCCAGCGGCGGCGGTATCAATAACAAAGGAACCCTTAAGCTTACCAATACTAATGTCTTTGGGAATACTGCAACCTCTAGCGGCGGCGGTATCGCTAATCAAGGCATCCTCAGCCTAACTAAAAGCAGCATCTTTGACAATACGGCAACCTCCAGCGGTGGCGGCATTTATAACTCAGGCACCGTCGATATAACAGGAAGCACTATCTCTGGTAATACGGCAAGATAAGGAGACGGTGGTGGCGTCTTTAATGATGGTACTTTTAGCCTGACTAACAGCACTGTCTCTGATAATAATGTAAATTCTAGGGGCGGTGGCATCTATAACAACAACGGCACTCTCACCCTCATTAACGATACTATTACCAATAACAAGGCAACAACTGGCTACAACACTTATGCTGAGAATGGGGGCATTTTCAATGAATCTGATAGTAGTGTTATCGTTGGAAATACCATCATTGCAGGCAACTTAATCGATGTTGAAGGAAACTTCACCGACCTCGGCAATAACCTGATTGGCGATAATACTGGTAGCACTGGCTTTACTACCAGCACCCTCGTCGGCACCAACGCTAATCCTATCGACCCCAGACTCAGCCCCCTGCAAAATAACGACGGTGCAACCTTTACTAATGCCTTAATTGGGGATAGTCCCGCTATTAATGCAGGCAATAATGCCCTGATTCCACAGGGTATTACCACCGACCAGCGCGGCACTGGATTTGACAGAATATCTGAGGGTACGGTTGATATTGGTGCATTAGAGTTTAACGGGGTGAATGGAACCAATAGCGCTGATAATCTAGTGGGCAACAATTCTAATGAAATAATTAATGCTCAAACTGGGAATGATACGATCGCAGGTAATCAAGGCAATGACATCTTAACTGGTGGCGATGGCAAAGATAAATTTGTTTACAATTTAGGTGACGGTGTTGATATCATCACTGATTTCGATGGGTTAGGTAAAGGCTCAAATCCCTCGGCAGCAGTTATTGGCGAATTGGATACCCTGAAATTCCAAGGTGCTGGATTGACTGTCCGAAATCTGCTACTCACCCAAAATAGTAACAATCTAGAAATCACCTTTGAAGGGGTGGCTGATGACAAAATTATCCTGCAAAATTTTCCCCTGGAAAACCTAGACAATCTATGGACGGTGGGCAATATCTTGTTTGATGGGCAAAGCAGCATTCGTGACAGCTTTGATGTCTTCAATGCCAACTCTACTCAAAACACCATCTTCAACAAAAACACAGTCACCTTTCTCAATGACCTAAACAATAATGTCAATGGTTTTGACAACTCAGATGATGTCATTAATGGTCAGGGGGGTAATGACCGCATTGACGGCTTAAGTGGCAACGACCTTCTACGCGGTGGTGCTGGTTACGATCAAGATACCCTCATTGGCGGTGCTGGCAATGATATCCTTGTTGGTGGTGCTGGCCAGAATACCCTCATTGGTGGTGCTGGCGATGATACCCTCATTGGTAGTGATAGCGAGGATAGCCTCATCGGAGGTGCTGGTAATGACATTCTCTTTGTTGGTGGTAATTATTATCAGGATACCCTGACTGGCGGTAGCGGTAACGATCGGTTCGTCTGCCAAGCCTCTAATAGTTTTAGTACGATTACTGATTTTAATCAGAGCGAAGATAAATTAGTCCTTACTGACGTGCTTAAGAGTCAGGGCTACACTGGCAGCAATCCCATCTTAGATGGCTACCTACAGTTTGTGCAATCGGGTACTTATACACAAGTTAATTACGGTAAGGGTTATTCTGGCATCTTGGCAACTTTGGATAATTTCACCGCGACAAATCTGGTAATTGGTAGTAACGTCCTCGTCTAGTGCTGAGAGTTCGACTGGGCGCTCATGGGCAAGTCCACCAGTGCTACAGAATCTAATTCTAAATTTTGAAGACTGGCGCTTTTATTCTGGGAATTTTGCCAGACATCATAGTAAAACTCAATCAATACAAGTTTACGAACCTGAGAATTGTTTCCCTGAGAGCGGCGTGATGAAATAGCAGTTAGCAAAAACTTCCAAGACCGAGGAGAAAGTATAGATGGATCTATCATGGAAAGAAAACTCTTGAGATTTTTTTGCTTCAGTGCTACTAAAATCCAATGGAGTTTCAGGTAATTTTTTATATCCTGAAAGACGGGAATCTTTGAGCGATGCTGCTCATTTACCAAGGCATAAATTTTTTCCTTCATTAAAATATTTGTCGCCAACCGCCGAGGCAAAGAAAACTTTTGATTATAAGCACCCGGCCAGATAGTGCGATAAGCAAGACACTGGTTGAAGAAAATAGCATCGCCAAACTGAGCAATCCGAATCCAGGAATCGATGTCATCACAGTTAGCATCGAGTGTGGAGTCCCAACCGCCACTTTGGAGGAAAGCATCACGTCGACAAGCTACTTGTACAGGTGTACCAAAGGGTACAAGCTCTAAAAGCATCCCGTAGTGAATATCGGCTTGTGGGATATAAAAAGCTAAACCGGGGCCAACTTGGGGAGTGCGAGAGAGTTCAACTTCATTGCCATCCACCTGAGCCGCCACACAAGAGCAGATTACAGCTTCGGGACGAAGGGCGATCGCCTTTGCCATCTCTTCTATGCAGTTGGGCGCTAAATAGTCATCATCATCTAAAAACTTAATCCAGTCACCGCTAGCTTTGGCAACTCCAGCATTTACCGTTGCTGCATGACCTTGGTTTACTTCGTTAAGATGATAAACAACCTTGTCCCCTAAGCTTTTGAGATAGGTTTGGGTGTCATCAGAAGAACAATCATCAGCAACAACCACCTCGCACTCGATTGTTTGGTTACGAGCCGAATCAATTGCTCTTTTCAGCAAATTCAAGCGATTATAGGTACTGATGACGATGCTAAATTTCATAAATTTTTCCTTTGTAGTACGGCATTCTGCAATATAGCTTTGATCTTTAGGCTGTTGTATCAGTACAATTATCAATCCTAACAAGTAGACTGAAATAGGATTATCGATTTATCATTGATGATCGTGAGTTTTTTTTAAGCAGACAGAAAGACTATGAACGCTCAAGAGATTATCCGCTCCATTGAAGCGGAACAGATAAAATCGAATCTGCCCGACATTTATGTGGGCGACACTGTAAAAGTGGGAGTGAAAATCAAGGAAGGCGAAAAATACCGCGTGCAACCCTACGAGGGAGTTGTGATTGCCAAGCGCAATGGCGGCATCAACGAAACTATTACAGTTCGTAAGGTTTTTCAAGGCGTGGGCGTTGAGCGGGTATTTCTGTTGCATTCTCCCCGGATTGACAGCATTAAGGTGTTACGTCGCGGTAAAGTCCGCCGTGCTAAACTATATTATCTCCGCGATCGCGTAGGTAAGGCAACCCGAATCAAGCAACGGTTTGACCGCCCTTTGTGATTCGTCCTTCAAAAGTATGGGAGAAATCTCAAGCTGCAAGCGGCATCTGCCGCTGACTTGTTTTAAGGGCAAAATTAAGGTATGATATAAATCGCATATTGCGTTAAACTTAAATTTAGTTCAGCGCAATCACTGAATCAAAAACAGCTTGTGCGCTCTTAGTTCAGTTGGTAGAACGCAGGTCTCCAAAACCTGATGTCGGGGGTTCAAGTCCTCCAGGGCGCGCTCAAGAGCAAAAAAACAAAGCCCGAAATAATTACGCGGCTGCTAATATAGCAGTTAGCGCTAATAATTTCGGGTAAACTTATTGTATTTGCAGTTGTTTTGCTTCCAGTAAGTGAAATAGAGTCGAAACTGCAAACCTAGATGACAATTAAACAGGATCTAGTATAAGAAACGGGGGATAACGGTCGTGGCCAAAAAAAGTGAAGCAGAATTGCCAGAAACCGGAAATGGGTTTAGCTTTGGCAACTTCATACAGGGAACCAAAGAAGAACTTGAAAAAGTAGTTTGGCCCAGTCGGAAACAGATAGTGAGCGAATCCGCCGCTGTGTTGTTAATGGTGGCACTATCCGCATCTTTGATATACTTGGTCGATGGATTGTTTGCTTGGGCAGCAAAACAGGTGTTCTAATGAGTTTTGCAACAGATGAACCACGCAACTCAATGTTGCAGTCAGAAGAAACAGCAGAAGCAGCAGAAGCGGCAGAAGCAGCGTCCAAAGAAGCACGCTGGTATGCAGTACAAGTAGCTTCAGGCTGTGAGAAGCGTGTAAAGACTAACTTAGAGCAACGCATTCAAACTTTTGATGTCGCTGACAAAATTATCCAGGTAGAAATTCCGCAGACGCCAGCGGTGAAAATCCGTAAAGATGGCAGTCGCCAGCATACAGAAGAAAAAGTTTTCCCTGGTTATGTGCTAGTGCGGATGATGATGGATGATGATACTTGGCAGGTGGTACGGAACACCTCTCATGTAATTAACTTTGTCGGTTCAGAACAAAAACGTGGTAGCAGCAAGGGTCGCGGTCATGTCAACCCCATACCACTGAGTTCTTCAGAAGTTGAACGTATATTCAAACAAACCAGCGAACAAGAAGCAGTTGTCAAAATTGACATGGCTACTGGTGATAAGATAATGGTGCTTTCTGGTCCATTTAAAGACTTTGAAGGCGAGGTGATTGAAGTCTCTCCAGAACGGAGTAAACTTAAAGCCTTGCTCTCAATTTTCGGCAGGGATACACCAGTAGAATTGGAATTTAATCAGGTAGAGAAACAGAGTTAAATACAAATGGCGAAGAAAGTAGTGGCGGTCATTAAACTGGCCTTGAATGCTGGAAAAGCCAACCCAGCACCGCCAGTTGGTCCCGCCTTGGGTCAACATGGTGTCAACATCATGATGTTTTGTAAAGAGTACAACGCCAAAACAGCAGACCAAGCTGGAATGGTGATACCTGTAGAAATTTCGGTTTTTGAAGACCGGAGTTTTACATTCGTACTCAAAACGCCACCCGCATCAGTACTGATTCGGAAGGCGGCGAAAGTTGAAAAAGGCTCGAATGAACCCAACAAAAAGAAGGTTGGGTCAATAACGAAAGCACAATTGCAAGAAATAGCCCAAACCAAACTCCCCGACCTCAATGCCAACGATATCGACGCGGCAATGAAGATTGTGGCAGGAACGGCTAAAAATATGGGTGTAACAGTTACGGATTAGTCATTGGTCATTGGTCATTGGTCATTAGTCACTTGTACTGAGCGTAGTCGTTGGCGCAGCCTCTCGTAGAGAAGTATTGGTAAGTGACGAAAGACAAAGGACAAATAACAAAGGACAAATAACTAAAAATTATCGGGGGAGAGGCGAGGCTTCGGAATTACCCCAGGAGAACAAATGCCAAAAATATCGCGTCGTTTGAAGGGTCTGCAAGCAAAAGTAGAAGAAAAAGATTATCATCCGCTAGAGGCTTTAGCCCTTCTCAAAGACACAGCAACAGCTAAATTTACCGAAGCTGCGGAAGCGCATATCCGGTTGGGAATTGACCCCAAGTATACAGACCAACAGTTACGGACAACGGTAGCACTGCCCAAAGGTACAGGACAAATCGTCCGGGTGGCGGTGATAGCCAGAGGCGAAAAGGTAAACGAAGCCAGTAACGCTGGTGCTGATATAGTCGGATCAGAAGAACTGATTGACGAAATCCAGAAAGGTAGAATGGATTTTGACAAGCTGATTGCCACGCCCGATGTAATGCCACAGGTGGCAAAGCTGGGTAAGTTGCTTGGGCCGCGTGGTTTGATGCCATCGCCCAAGGGTGGAACCGTAACATTTGATTTAGCAGGTGCGATCGCAGAATTCAAAGCTGGTAAATTAGAATTCCGAGCTGACCGAACTGGCATTGTCCATGTTATGTTTGGTAAGACAACATTCTCGCCTGAAGATTTGTTAGTCAACCTGAAGGCATTACAAGAGACGATTGACCGTAACCGTCCTTCAGGGGCTAAAGGTCGTTATTGGCGCACATTTTATGTGTCAGCCACAATGGGGCCATCGATTAAAATTGATGTGACCGCCCTACGAGATTTGAAACTGAGCGAAGCTGGTTAATTTTTAGTCATTAGTCCTTAGTCATTTGTAAAGGCAAAGGGCAAAGGACAAATGACAAATGACAAAATTAAATAGGCAAAGCCGGAGACAGCAGGTGCTAATAGCTTAAATATCCTGCCGAGGTTAAAACTCTAATAGTCAAAATTACCACCCCTAAAGGTGTGATAACTATGGCGTCAAGAGTCTTAATACTCAACCCCGGCTAAATTAGCTGGGGTTTGTTGTTTGGGTTCAGGTTTAGAAGAAACGTACAAGTAGGGCACTTCCCCGATTATTTTAAGGAGGTGAGATTGGAATGGGTAGAACACTAGAAAACAAAAAAGAGATAGTAGCTGACCTCAAAGAAACTTTGAGTCAGTCAACTCTGGCACTGGTAATTGACTATCAGGGGCTAACAGTTTCTGAAATCACAGATTTACGGCGGCGGCTGCGTCCTAGTGGCACCGTTTGTAAGGTGACGAAGAACACTCTAATGGGCATTGCTATTAAAGATGATGAAAAATGGCAGCCTTTGTCGGAATTGCTCAACGGTTCTTCCGCCTTTTTGCTGGTAAAAGAAGATTTTTCATCGGCAATTAAGGCATACCAAGAATTCCAAAAAGTCAGCAAGAAGACAGAACTTCGCGGTGGTGTACTGGAAGGTCGCCTACTCAAAGAACCTGATGTCAAAGTACTAGGAGACTTGCCATCTAAGGAACAACTCATCGCTCAAATTGCTGGGGCTATCAATGCCTTGGCTACCAAGATTGCTGTGGGTATCAACGAAGTTCCTGGTTCGCTGGCTCGTGCTTTGCAGGCTGTGGCCGACCAAGAGCAAAGTGGTGGTAGCACCGAAACCGCTGCTGTCCAAGATAGCAGCACCGAAAGCACTGCTGAAGGTGATAGTAGCACTGAAACTGCTGCTGAATAGACTTCGTGGTTCATCAGTCAAAAGTCAAAAGTCTATAGTTAAAGACCAATGACCCATGACAAATAAATAATCAAAATTACAGGAGTTATATCAATGTCTGCTGCAACCGATAACATTTTAGAACAACTAAAAACTCTTTCTTTGCTGGAAGCTTCTGAGTTAGTCAAGCAAATTGAAGAAGCTTTTGGTGTAAGTGCTGCTGCACCTGTTGGTGGCATGATGATGATGCCTGGTGCTGGTGGTGCTGCTCCTGCTGAAGAAGCTGTTGAGCAAACTGAGTTTGAAGTCATTCTCGAATCAGTCCCAGCTGATAAGAAGATTGCCGTACTGAAGATTGTTCGGGAATTGACCGGTTTGGGTCTGAAAGAAGCTAAAGACTTGGTGGAAGCTGCACCCAAGGCAGTTAAAGAAGGTATTGCTAAGGATGCCGCTGAAGATGCTAAGAAGCGCATCGAAGAAGCTGGCGGTAAGGTGACTGTTAAGTAGTCACAATTCTGTTAACAGTTTTTTATTAAGGAGCCTAAGTTAGGCTCCTTTTTTTTATCGTAGAGTCTTATGTTGCAGATAAAAATAGTATTAAGTATTACAACGCTAATTTGTTGTTAAAAGAACAAGGATTAGATTAAGTTGGGTTGATTTGCTTTCTTATCCATTGACGAAATGCCCTAAGCGTTGGACTTCTACCATTGCTATTGCTGTGAATAACACGTTTGGCGAGTTTTTCTGGCACTTCTTGGAGATGGTCATATTCCCAGTGGAAGGAACCAACGCCCAAAGTGAGCGATGCCTACGGCGGGCAAAGCCTACGTACCTTACTAGCAAATAATACATAGTATATAATTCATACAATTAAACTTATGTCAAGCCATTGACCCGATGAAAAAATTTTAGGGCTTTGAGGTTACTGTTTATGGCTGAATCATAATAGGCATACCGCCTTTTTCAGAACCAATAATTACAAGCTTAGAATTATTAGATTTAGCTAGCTTTTCTGTGGCTTCAATCGCTCGTAATTGTAGCACTTGGTTGTTAAGTCCACCAGAGATAATTTTTTGAGAATCAGCTATACCTCGCGCTTCAATCAGCTTTCGTTCTGCCTCTTGACGCTCTTTCTCTAAAACAAATTTCATCTGCTGGTTTTCTTGCTCTGTCTTGAGTTTGTTTTGAATTGCAGCTTGTAGAGTATCAGGCATTTTGATGTTTCTTAAAAGAGCTTCCTCAACGATGAAACCCAAAGCCGGTATTTCTTGGGTAAGTTGTTGGTCAATTTTTTGGGCGATTTCTTGGCGTTTGGTAGAGTAAATTGCACTGGCTGGGTAGTTTGCCGTGATGGCGCGGACAGTAGAGCGGAATCTGGAAATTACCAGTTGTGTTTCATCAGTTCCAATTGTTTTATAGACTGTAGCTGCCTTTTGCGGATCGAGCTTGTACTGAAGACTGACATCAAGATTTAGACTCAAACCTTCTTGGGATGTTGCATCTACATTTTCTTTTATATCCTTAAGGCGAGTAGAAAAATTCAGCACCTTGCTAAAGGGGTTAAGCAAGTGGACACCAGGATTAAGAGTAGTTTCGGAAACTTCACCAAAGAAATTGACGACACCGACATTACCAGGTGGGACAATCACTAAAAGTCTAGAAAAAGAATTCAGTACTGCAATACTGCCAATCAATATAGGAATCCGGTTTGATTCCTGAATTTACTTGCGTGGGCAGGGAACAGGAAATAGGGAATAGGGAACAGGAAAGAAGGCATAGATCCGTACTGAGTCTTGTTCAAAAATCAAATAGGAGTCCTATATCATAATTCCACGTATTGCTAAACGTGACCTTTCACTAGATATCCTATCTGTATTGAGATAAACGAGAATTGCAATTAGGCTAGTTACAAGAGAGACTATAAAGCCCATGAGTTTTTTCTGTGTAGTTAAGACGAATGTACTTAATCACATAATTCCCAAACGCTTTTATGAAACTCATATCATTTCAGATAAGTTAGAAATTTACAAATCCTTTTATAGATTAAAAAAGATTCCCGACTTTTCTCAGAAGTCAGGAATCTTAGCCTTGGAGCGATGCCTACGACAGGCATTGCCTACGCTACTCTACAATTAATTCAAAATTCAAAATTACTTGCCGTTGCCGTTACCACCATTGCCATTGCTATGAATGACGCGTTCGGCAAGCTTTTCCGGTACTTCCTGGAGATGGTCATATTCCCAGTGGAAGGAACCAACGCCCAAGGTGAGCGATCGCAGCTCTACAATAAAATTCTGCATCTCTGCTTGTGGCAAGTTTGCAGAGACATTATCCCAGCCTTGCCAATCGTTTCTCCCCTCATAGCCTAAAATTTGCCCCCGTCTACCACTCAACAGTTGCAGCACTTTGGAGGTAAATTCACTCGGTGTGATAACATCTACCCGCAGAATTGGTTCTAATAGGGTAGGTTCCGCTTGGGATATCCCTGTTTGCATTGCCAATCGGGCAGCTTGTTTAAAGGCTTGTTCGGAACTATCAACGTTGTGATACGAACCATTAGTCAGAGTTACCGCCAAATCCACTATTGGGAAGCCCAAAGGCCCGTGTGTCAAAAATTCCCGCACGCCCATTTCTACGCCAGGAATGTACTGTTTCGGAACCACGCCACCGACAATGGTTTCATTAAAGTTGAAACCTGTACCGCGTGGTAAAGGCTTGATTTCGAGAAAAACATCACCAAACTGTCCGTGACCACCACTTTGGTGTTTGTAGCGCCCATGAACTGAAGCCACCGTTTTGCGGATGGTTTCTTTGTAAGGCACTTGCGGTAAGTGGGTTGTCATTGGCAAGTTATATTTGCGGCGCAGTCTGTCTAGGGTGACTTGCAAATGAATCTCGCCTTGACCCCAAAGAATAACTTCGTGGGTATCGCCGTGTTGTTCCCAAGCAAGTGAAGAGTCTTCTTCTAACAACTTGGTAATGGCACTGCTGAGTTTAACTTCATCGTTGCGCTTTTCTGGTGTAATGGCGAGGGCATACACTGGTTCCAACTGTACAGCTTTGGCTAATTCCATCGCCGCTTGCGGTTCTGTGGAGATTGTATCCCCTGTTTTGATTCCTTCTAAACGGCTCAATGCGACAATTTCACCAGCACCAACTTCATTAACAAACTGCTGTTGTTGTCCCATGAGGCGGTAAATTCCACCAGTGCGGATGCCATTGAGGATAATGCCATCAGTTAATTTGCCCCGCCAAACACGTACCAGAGAAAGTTTGCCACCTTGGGGAGTGTAGAAAGTTTTTAATACTTGCGCTAGAGGTTTATCACCTTTGATGTTTTTTAAACGACGTTCTGCTGTGGTTTCTGGTTCGGGGGCTTCTCGTAACAAGGCTTCTAATAAAGGTCTAACACCATAATCTTGTTCTGCCACACCAAAGAAAACGGGCACTACCAAATCTGCCCCTAATTCCATTTTTAAATCTTTGAGGATTTCTTCTTGGGATGGTTCGATGTCTTCTAAAAGTTCTTCGAGTAAATGATCGTCAAAATTTGCTAAGGCTTCGAGCATTTCTGCCCGTGCTGTATGTTCTTCTTCTTTTAAACTTTCGGGGAAGGGAATGGGATCGGCAGGTGCGCCTGGATGATATTGATATGCCTGTTCGCTCACCATATCAATAAAGCCGGTGAGCTGTTCCCCGTTCATGATGGGATATTGATGCGCTACCAGGGGACGGCTAGATACTGCTTTTAGGGCGTGTAACGTTTCTAGTACGTGAATATTTGCCCGATCCATTTTGTTGACGAAGACGAGATGGGGAATTTCCCAATCGTCCAGGAATTTAAATAGAGGGGCGAGGGTGAGGACGCGATCGCGGATGGGTTCGCAAACTACAATTGCTGCATCAACTCCGATTAAAGCATTGTACGTCTCTTGGGCAAATTCTACGCTTCCCGGACAGTCAATAAAAGTGAAGCGAATGCCGTTATACTCAGTGCTAGCGGCGCTAACTTCTACACTCATGTGGCGATCGCGCGACTCGGCAGCACTATCTCCCACTGTATTGCTGTCCTTAATATTGCCTTTGCGGGAAATTGCCCCTGTGACAAATAACAAGCTTTCTAGTAAAGTGGTTTTTCCACTTAAATAAGGCCCGACAATTGCAACGTTCCGCGAACCCGATTTTACTTTTTCGTTCATAAAAACCTCCCTTGCGGTAATTCATTCATAACCGCATTATTCCGTAGATATCAAGGGATAAAAAATGGTTCTCTGGAGTCAAAATTACCCCTTCTTTAATTTGTTATTATGCTCCTTTTAATCGAAAGTTAAAAAAATTGTAGCCTGTCGTAAGATTTAGCTTAAGAAAAGTTAAGCATCAAAAATTTTTATGCTGAATCAAAAACTTTTGTAAAAAACTTTTTATCAAGTAAATTTAACTGAAAGTGTTGCAAGTCAGAAAATCAATGAGATTATCATTCTTTAAATATCGCATAGCAGGGTTAGTAAGTTTAACTTTGCTGATTATGAGTATTTCCTCCCCTTCTCTTGCTCTATCTCCTCCTGTCGCCTCAAAGCTAGCACAGTCTAATCCTAAAACTGCTGTAGACTGGTTAAACCAAGGCTTACAAGCAATTCAGGCGGGAAGGGTACAAGATGCGATCCCTGCTTTTAAACAAGCGACCAAATTAGATCCGGCATTAGCACCAGCGTATTATAATCTGGGGTTAGCATTCAGACAAACGGGACAATTACAACCGTCTGCGGATGCATTTTATCGAGCGACGCAAGCCGATCCGAAATTTGCTCCAGCTTTTGCTAATTTAGGCGGAGCGTTGTTAGAAGGGAATAATTTAAAGTTAGCTAACGATTATTTGCAACGCGCCTTAGAACTCGATCCCAAACTCGGATTTGCCCACTATAACCTGGGGTTAGTACGAGAACAGCAACGAAATTGTGAACAAGCGATCGCATCTTTTAAAAAAGCTGTACAATATAGCAAAAATGCACCAGAACCTCCTTACCATATAGGGATGTGTTATCTCGAGCAAGGTAAACTCGATCCGGCAAGAAGTGCATTTTATCAGGCATTAAAAATTAATCCTAAATATCCAGAAGCTTACTACAATCTCGGCTCAATTTTTTTCCAACAAAGTAAATTACAAGAGGCATTAGAGGCTTTTAGAAAATCAGCCGAAGCTAACTCTAACTATCCCAACGCTTATTATGGTGCTGGGTTAGTTTTTATCCAGTTACAGCAATATGGCGATGCAGTACAAGTATTGCAATTTGCTAGAGATTTATACAATGCTCAAAAAAATCCCCAGTGGGCGAAAAATGCCGAGCAATTGTTGCAACAAGCACAAAATTTAAATTACCAACCTCGCTGAGGCAGAAAAACTTAATATTGCATAACATAAAACTATTGGGTTGACTCGCTGGTGTTGTCTGAACTTGTCCCGATTGGAAAAATGTACATGCAAAAGCGCCAGAAAAGTCGATTTTTATTTAGCGATCGCTGGCTTGATCGGCAATCAATTGTTCGCAACATGGAAGCCTTTCAAGACTTAATTGTGATTGTTTTGTGTTTGGGTTTGTTCGCCGTCATGCTAATCCAATTGTGGGGGATAGCTATTGCCCTCACGCAGCCACTAGACTATAAACATGTGACTGCAAAAATACTATTTGTGTTGATTTTAGTCGAGTTATTTCGACTATTAATGGTCTATTTGCAAGAACATAGTATCTCTGTAGGAGTGGCAGTTGAGGTAACAATAGTATCTTTGCTGCGAGAGGTAGTAGTTCACGGAGCGCTGGAAATTTCTTGGGTTAATACGCTTGCAATTTGTGGTTTGTTATTTGTTTTGGGTGGACTACTCGTGGTATGCGCTAAGACACCACACATGGATTGTATGAGCGCTAACACTAAGTTTTGTCCGGTTGTGTATAGGGGAGGTAGAGAACGTCAAAACGAGTTGGAATTACAGTATTCACGTCAATGTGATGAGAATCAACCGCTTGGATAAATTGTTATGAAAATGGGGAGTGGGAGAGACGCGATTAATTGCGTCTGTACTGGGGAGTGGGGAAAATACTTTTTCTCCACTCCCCACTCCTTTGTGTGAGGCTGTATCAGGAAATTATTTTTGCAAGGTACTTCCGACGTATTGAAATATACTCTTTTTGGAAGATGAATCGCTCTTTAAGGGTGAATATAACGTTAATTAGAAATTCTAAAAGAGGTTCAAGCAATGGCTACAAATACAGGTAACGGACAATCTCAAACAGCGATTAGCGACTTGGAGTATGATTTTGTCACCGTTTTGCACAACAAGGCTGAAGCTGTTAAAGCTTACGATACCTACATCAAAGATGCAGAAAAAGTAGGTTCTCAACCTTGTGTAGAGTTATTTCAAAAATTGCGGCAATCTGATATTGAACACGCACAAGAGATTCGCCAACATCTACAACAAGTGCTGCAACACGGTAAGATGTAACCCAAGTTTTGAGTTCGTAGGCGTAAGCCCGTCGTAGACATCGCTTCTGGTTTAGCTAAAACAAAAAGAGGCGATGTCTAAAACAAGCTATGACGCTCTCTACGTTCGCGCAGCGTGTCGCAGACAGACGCTAAAAGCGTAGCTTGCTTCTCTGAAAGAGTACGCGGACTCGCTAACGCTTCTCTACGAGACGCTGCGCGTAGCTTGCTTCTCCGTTCGCGTAGCGTTCCGCAGGAAAGGAGTACGCTATCGGCGTCGCACTTGCGAATTAAATTAGACGCAAGCACTACCCACCATCAGATAGACTAATTCTGGGCTGCTTGCTCTACTTGTGCCACCGTTAAATCGAGAGCCACCGCCACTTGCTCTATACTCAATCCCAATGCCAACAATCGGGGAATAGCTTCTAACTTAGCTTCCTGGCGACCTTCTTGGCGACCTTCTTGGCGACCTTCTTGGCGACCTTCTTGGCGACCTTCTTGGCGACCTTCTTCTAAGCCGTCTTCCTTGATTGATTGATACATCCGTGTTTTTTTGAATTCGTCGTCTATACCCAACATTTCTGCTAACTCCTCTCGGCTTAACCGGGTAAATTTGTACAACAGAATAGTCTCTATCAATTCTACAATTTGCTTGCTGGTAGATTCATCTGCCAGTTGTTGCCTTGCTTGTAAAATCAATTCTCTACCTTTGTCAACGGCTGCCTCTTCTCTTTCGATAATTAATTTAACGATCGCAACTTGAAGTGAGTTCTCCCCCGTATCTAATTCATCTAGATAAATGCGTTGCACTTGTGAACTGTCTAGCAGCAATTGATATGGTAGCCGATCGTTTGGATCTAAACTTCGTTGTGGATAGATGACAACAGCACGCCAAAAATTGACTGATTCGTTTTGACGCAAGTAAAGGAAGATTTCGGCAAAGAAGCGTCTATAAAAATTTGCGTCTAATTGAAACTGAACTTCAACAAAGTAAAGTGGTTGGTTTGTAGTTTCACTTGTGGGGATGAATACCCCATCAATCCTAAA
Organism: Nostoc sp. 'Peltigera membranacea cyanobiont' 210A; assembly: GCF_002246015.1. Classification (GTDB taxonomy): domain Bacteria; phylum Cyanobacteriota; class Cyanobacteriia; order Cyanobacteriales; family Nostocaceae; genus Nostoc. Next base: position 220,345 of record NZ_NOLJ01000003.1, on the reverse strand, counting down.
AGCAGTTTCTTTTAGTTCGACTGAAACAAATTGATATGCGTTGACATTGGCAGTCGTATCACCAATTATGGCAAAAAATATGCTAGGAAAAGCTTGAAATAAGCTATAAAATATTTTGTCAGTTTGCACCTAGATTTAATCAAGCGAACATTGGATATTGAAAGTCTATCAAAAATAGTGTAAACGCGTCTGTTTCAGCATAAAAAAAGCAGATAGGAATAACTATCTGCTTTAATAAAAGATTCATTCTCTAATTTACATAGATACCAATTGATTCACTGGAGCAATCCCAGCCAAATCTAAAATTGGCGCGATCGCATCTTCACGCTTCACTGCCATCATGTGAACTCCTTGACATAATTGCCGCGCTATCTGCACTTGCTCGGCAGCAATTTTTATCCCTTCCTCAAAAGGGTCTTTAGCTTTTGCCAATCTATCAATAATATGTTGGGGAATATCTACACCTGGAACACATCTATTAATAAACTGGGCATTTTTTGCTGATTTCAACAGAAAGATTCCTGCCAAAATTGGTTTTTTATAACCAGCAGCAATGGAATCCATAAACTTTTCCAGTCGCTCAAAATCGGTAATCAACTGACTTTGAAAAAACTGCGCTCCAGCTTCTATTTTGCGTTCAAATCGACTTTGTAAACCCGACCAACTTTTACATTGCGGATCTACTGCTGCACCAACAAATAAATCTAAGGCTCCATCAGTCAAGGGTTTTTCATTACAATCAACACCTTGATTCATCTTCCGAATCAGTTGCAGCAGTCGCACAGCTTCTAAGTCAAACACTGCTTTGGCATCTGGATGATCGCCTGCTTTTACTGGGTCGCCAGTCAAAGCTAAAATATTGCGGATACCTAAAGCATGAGCGCCCATCAAATCAGCTTGTAAACCGATGCGGTTGCGATCGCGACAAGCAATTTGACAAATCGGCTCTATGCCATTCTGTGACAAAATCACCGACGCCATTAACGAAGACATCCTTAACACGGCGCGGCTACCATCAGTTACATTGACGGCATGAACTCTCCCCTTAAGAGTCGCCGCCATTTGAATCATGTGCGCTGGATCTCCTCCCTTCGGCGGTGCTACCTCGGCGGTAACTAGAAATTCACCTGCTTGTACAGCTCTGCGAAAGTCATTAAAGGCTGTGGGGCTGTGGGTGTGATGCATAACATTAAGCTTTTTAATTTCTTAAATGGTATAACAAATCACACCTAAAGGTGAAAACTTATAGAGGTAGAGAATAGCCTAAAGCCGCTTTGACTTGTGATAAAGTTTGATTTGCGATCGCTCTAGCTTTTTCCCCTCCATCCCGCAACACAGACTCCAAATAGCTTTTATCCGCCGTTATCGAGTGATATTTTTCTTGGATTGGTTTCAGGGACTCAATTATCGTGTCTGTCAACAATGGCTTGAATTGTCCCCAGCCCATATCCTGACACTCAACTGCCACATCTTCCTTTTTTTGCCCAGACAGCAATGTATAGAGCGTTAACAAATTATTACACTCTGGACGCGCTGGATCGTCAAAAGTCAGACCACGAATCGGATCGGTTTTGCAACGCTTAATTTTGTATTGAATCTGTTCCGGTGAATCTAGCAAACTAATCCGGCTTAACTCCGAAGGATCGGACTTTGACATTTTGCGTGTACCGTCTGCTAAACTCATTACCCTAGCCCCTTCCTTGCGAATCAAAGGGTCTGGTAACTTCAGAACTGGTTGTTCTGGTTTACCAAATTGGTGATTTAACCGAGCTGCAATATCCCGTGTCAATTCCAAATGTTGCTTTTGGTCTTCACCCACTGGCACTTTATCAGCTTGGTAAAGCAAAATATCCGCTGCCATCAGCACAGGGTAATCTAATAAGCCTGCACTCACATTTTCTCCCTGCTTGACAGCCTTTTCTTTAAACTGGATCATATCTTGCAGCCAGTTTAGAGGTGTAATGCAGTTGAGCAACCAAGTGAGTTCGCTGTGGGCCGAAACGTGAGATTGTACAAAGATAGTGGAGTGATTTAAATCAAGACCACAAGCTAAATAGAGAGCAGCAAGAGTGTAGGTATCAGCTGCCAACTGTTTTGGGTCGTGTGGCACTGTAATCGCGTGCAAATCAGCCACAAAAAGGTAATTTTCGTATTCGCTCTGACCTTCTACCCAGTTGCGAATAGCTCCCAAGTAGTTACCTAGATGGTAATTGCCGGTTGGTTGAACTCCAGAAAGAACACGTTGCTTGCCCATAAATTCCAACTTAGTTATCTCAAATCCGCGCTGTGTAAAGTGGCGATGTCTGGCGACAAGTTGCTTGTGCCTACGCAAAACTCATTTAATTTTGACATTTTCCAGGTCAACTCGCCGTTGTGGGCTGAGAGATTTTAACTCAACTCCGATTGCTATAGAAACTCTTCAAGGAAAACGATAACTTAGGGACTTGCAAAAAATAAATTATCCCAAATTATTTCTAGATTTCTAGGGGCGTAAGGCCTTGGTATCAACTTAAGCTGAAAACTATATCAGACAGGCGTTTTGCAAATCCCTCACGCCCTCATCCCCTAACCCCTTCTCCCTTGGGAGAAGGGGAATTGAATGTCTAGCTCCCCTCTCTCTTGGGAGAGGGGCTGGGGGTGAGGGCAAAACGTTGTCACCAAGCGGGTTTCACGTTAAATTGACACCAATGAAAGCCTTGCGCCCCTACTTTCGACTTATAGAGTGGGCATTGTAATGCTTGACTGTAGTCTGTTGTAAATAAAAAGCCAATGCAATGGCATGGCCGCTCAATGTAATGGCATGGCCGCTCGATGTAATGGCATGGCCGCTTGATGTAATGGCATGGCCGCTCAATGTAATGGCATGGCCGCTCGATGTAATGGCATGGCCGCTCGATGTAATGGCATTGCAAAAGGTTGCGTTTACATAACACGACAATAGAAATACTAAACTGCAAAACGCCGTAATGAAAGCTTTTGCTCTTCATCAAAGCAGTTTATGTACTTTTGATTTACAAAAATAGACAAAATTTAAATTTTTTTCAGAGAAAGTAGCAGTAACCTCAACATTATGAGTTAATTTTTTCACTCAGGAGAATCTGCTGATGAAAGCTCTTTTACTCTGATCTATAAAAATGCTCAATTACTTCTGGATTTAATAGCAGACAATTGGTCTGGCAATTTTTCGTTGCACAAATCCGCCATTAGATTTTATGACAACGGCGGTAATCCTGCTAACTGACTACAACATTATCTTTGCCGATGCAAATCTCTATCTAAAAATAGATAGAGCAAGAATAAAAGTAGTGGGATCATAGCATCATCTCTGCAATGACCATCCAAAACCCGGATTTGTCAAAAGTAAAAAAATTTTCAACCAAAATTTAATTAGAGGACTACAGCAATGAAAGTACTCTTACTTTACCCCCGCTTTCCTAAAACGTTTTGGTCTTACGACGAATTCATGAAAATGGCGGGACTTAAGGCATTTATTCCACCGCTAGGGATTCTGACTGTTGCGGCTATGCTACCAACAGACTGGGAAGTGCGGTTTTATGACCGCAATGTTAACCAAGAAACGGATGCTGATTGGCAATGGTGCGACATCGTGATTCTTTCTGCCATGCTTGCACAAAAAGAAGATTTTCTTGCCCAAATTCACAAAGCAGCGCAACTGGGGAAAAAAGTTGCTGTGGGTGGTCCTTATCCAACATCAGTGCCAGAACCTGCCCAAAAAGCAGGAGCTAACTATTTGATTTTAGATGAAGGAGAGATTACAGTTCCACAATTTTTAGATGCGATCGCTAAAGGCGAAGAACAAGGAACTTTTCGCGCTCTTGAAAAACCAGATGTAACCCAAAGCCCCATCCCTCGCTTTGATTTACTCAAGCGAGATGATTACTTAATGATGGCAATCCAGTTTTCTCGCGGTTGTCCTTTTGAATGCGAATTCTGTGACATCATCAATCTATACGGTCGCAAACCACGCACTAAAGAACCCAGTCAAACCCTAGCAGAACTCCAAACCCTTTATGATTTAGGCTGGCGCGGATCTCTATTTGTAGTGGATGATAACTTCATTGGCAATAAACGCAATGTTAAACGCCTCTTACAAGAGTTAATTCCGTGGATGCAGGAACGTAATTATCCCTTCACCTTCCTGACTGAAGCTTCCGTCAACCTAGCAGAAGATACTGAGCTATTAGAACTAATGGCTAAAGCTGGCTTCTATTCAGTCTTTTTGGGTATTGAAACACCAGATCAAGACAGCCTGCAAGTCACTCGCAAGTTTCAAAATACCCGCAATCCTCTGTTAGAAGCCTGTCGTACCATAAATCAAGCCGGATTGTTAATCTATGCAGGATTTATCATTGGTTTTGATGGAGAAAAGGCTGGCGCTGGGGAGCGAATTCAAGCTTTTATTGAAGAAACCAGCATTCCTCAACCGATGCTAGGTATACTGCAAGCTATTCCCAATACTGCCCTCTGGGAAAGACTAAAACGAGAGGAGCGATTATTAGAAGGATTTGGAGGTACGGAGGTGGGGGATCAGAATTCCTTAATGAATTTTGTTCCTACCCGTCCGATGGCTGAAGTTGCTAAAGAATATTTAGAGGCAATTTGGACAATGTACGAACCCAAAAACTATCTCCGACGTTGTTTTGAACAATGCCTGAAGATTACACCTAATCCCCAACTACAGCAGACGATGTATTTTCCTCCTGGTAAAGGACTGCGACTACTTGCAAACTTGCTCTGGCGACAAGGCTGGCAACGGCAAGAAATTCGTGGTCAATTTTGGCAACAGCTTTGGGCTATTCTCCGCACCAAGCCGCAATTTGTGAATATGTATTTGGGTTTATGTGCTGCTGGCGAGCATTTTTGGGAATACCGCCTTTTAGCCAGAGAGCGGATTACTGAGCAGTTAGGATTTGATCCGCTGACTACGCCTACACCTGTTGAAAAACCATTAGTCACAATTTAAGATTAGTTGATTGTTGAGCGATCGCTAATGTATTTTTATAAATAGAAATAGCGATCGCATTAACTTTGCTCACAAAAACCAAACTCTTAAATTCGATTTACCTGTCTGCCAAACCCACTTGTCCTCCAATTAGCCCCAAAAATCCAGTTCCAAAGTGCTGAATCTCCAAAAAGCTTGCTTGCTCCGGCGAGGTTTTGTAAATTAGGAATGTTTTCATAATTCCTAAAGTAGCAGCACTTTCTAGAGGCCCAACAAAACTAATATCTCGGTCAAGAAAATAGGTTTGATTAGCCCAGTGAGCCATTTGATTTGCATTTAAAAAGTAGCAGCCTGCATGAGGATTGAGGGCACGACGAAAGGTAATTGGTGCATTCATAATTGCACCATTGAGTTCCTGTTGCTCTTGCACATTTTGAAAAGGAGCAGTTACTCGCAAAGCCAAATCCCCATCAATATAAGCTTTATGAACCAAACCGTGGGAAGAGACTTCATAACGATTTGGCTGAAGCAAATTTAAATCGCCCGCCTGTTGGGTAAACCAGTTTAATTTGATAAAAAACCAAGGATCGTGAATAATTAAGTCATCTTCAAGAAAGCAGTAATAATCATACTTACCGAGACAACTTTGCAGAACAGCTTGGCACTCAAACCCCAAAACTAGAGGTTCTACATTAGTAGAATGATGCTTATATAAATGGGATGGTAAGGGAAGCTGATTCAGAAGATGATTATCTTTAGTTGTACAAATAACAATATCTAGTTCGTGAGACTGCGGCTGATTAGCAGGGAAAGCTAGTCGTTGAGCAATGTTGATAATACTTTGAGATTTGCCAAATAATTGATGTAAAGCAGTAATGCTTTTAGTTAACGCTTCCAAGCGGGGTTGTGGGTTTTTGCGTTGGGAGGCATGACGACCCTCATTACTAGGTTTGAAAAAATGGGCAATAGTAAAAATAATTCGCATTTTACATATCGATTTTGTATTTAATTGTCATTGGTCATTGGTCATTGGTCATTGGTCATTTGTACTAAGCTTAGTAGTTGGCGCAGCCTCTCAAATAGTTGTATTGGTCATTTATCATTTTTTATTGACCCATAATTATAACTAATGATTAATATGCTTGCTTCTCGCAAAAGTCTTGCTTTTCAGGCTTTTATTTGCACCTTTGCTTAAGGCAAAAAATATTTATGCAAGTGACCAATACTTCGACTACGCTCAGTACAAGTGACTAATGACTAATTTTTGCCAAATCCTTTAGAACTTGGACGCTTTTTCAAACTATCAGAAGTTTTCCCAGCGAACATCCATTGCAAATGCTGTGGTAATAGTTTCGCCAAATCATAACGCTTCAGAATAGTCTCTCGCGCATTCGCACGAATTGCTTTCATCTCTTGAGGATTATTCAGCGCCTCTTCAACCCGATTAGCAATATTCTGGGGAGAAAAGAAATCTACCAGCAGTCCATTCACCCCATCCTGTACAACCTCCAAGACTGGGGAAGTCTTAGAAGCTATTAGTAAACATCCTGCTGCCATTACTTCTAACATTGACCAAGATAATACAAAAGGACGGGTTAAATAAACATGAGCAGAAGAAGCTTGCAAAACCTGAAGGTACTCATTGTAAGGAAGCCTACCTGTAAAGTGCAGCCTTGATAAATCCAAAGATAATTTTTCTAGCATTAATTGTTTGTAAGTTTTACCATCGGGTAGATTCTTCCCATAAGCAACCCGGTCTTCTCCGACAACTACCACGTGGCATTTAGGTCGTCGCTGCTGAAGTAGCGCTACCGTTTCCATAAACTGCGGAAAACCTCTATAAGGTTCCATTCCTCGTCCTACATAAGTTACCAACTCTTCCACATGAGAAAGATCCAGATTTATTCTTGGTAAAACTAACTTTGCGCCTGGTTTGGGAACAAAATAATTGGTATCAACACCATCATGAATGACAGTGAGTTTGCTATGATATTCTTTGGGAAACTGCTGACGCTGCCAATTAGTTGGAGAAAGACCGCGATCGCAGCTATATAAATCAGTTAAAATCGGTGCATTTTTCACGCGGATGCGGCATTCATCATCAGCATTCAACGGATCGTTGGGATCGAAATCTGCATCTGAACCGTGAGCGTGATAAAACCACTCAAAATAACACAATAATTCTGCTTTGGGGAAAACATCTTTCATAAATAAAGTCGGCCCCCAACCAGAATGACCATAAACTATATCTGGAAAGAAACCCTCGGATTTTAATTTTTCTGCCACGCGATAGACAGCCTGAGCGGTGAGAACAGCATTTTCCAGATTACGAACGTAGTGATGGGTTTGGGGAGCCGCTTCACGAGAAGGGGTATAAATAGCTTTAAAAACGCCAGGTATTTCCCCTTCCCGACGATTTGTCCCAAAGACGACTTGGCAATTAGGATCTTTACCTAAAACTGTTGCTAGGTTGCGAAATTGTGAGGGGAAATTGGGATGTAAAAATAAAACTTTCATTGGAATAATCTTGATTAAATTATTGCCAGATAAAATAAATTAAGAGAAACTGCTTAAGATTATAAGATTATTTATCACAACTTTTAGCAAGTAAATTTAGGTAAATGGTTGCCCGAAAATGCGAAAATAATCGCAAATTCGTGTTATGACCATGAAATTTATTGGCATTGATTTAGGCTGGCGATCGCAACCCAGTGGATTATGCTGTTTAGAATGGATAGATGGACAACTACAATTACTCGATCTAAATCGCAAAGATGCCATTGCAGATATCCTCACCTGGATCGATCAAAGCGTCCAACCAGATGAACCAGCCATGATCGCCGTAGATGCGCCTACCCTCATACCCAACGCCACCGGAAGCCGCCTCGCCGACAAACTCAGCCACAAGTACTTTGGTAAATATCATGCAGGATGCTACCCAGCGAATCAAAACCTACCCTTCGCAGAACGCACCATCAACTTTGGCTTAGAATTAGAATCACGCGGTTTTGCACACGCCCCCACCATAGAACCGCAAAAACTCAGCAGATATCAAATAGAAGTCTTCCCCCACCCAGCAATCGTTAACCTATTCAACTTAGAACGCATCCTCAAATACAAAAAAGGAACACTCAGTCAGCGCCGCCTAGAACTAATCAAACTCCAAAATTATCTTCTCGATATCCTCCCCTCCTTCTCTCCACCTCTGCGCCTCTGCGGTTCGTTTCCTTCAGAAATACCCACCACAGGCGCAACCCTCAAAGCAACCGAAGATAAACTAGATAGCTTAATTTGCGCTTACGTTGCTGCATACTGGTGGTATTGGGGAGAACAACGTAACTTAGTATTAGGCGATCACACCACTGGCTACATTGTCATCCCTCAGAGAATATTATCCTAAAATTGTAATATCGTAAGATTTAACTCAAAGAGGTTTTATGCAAGGAGTTAGTTCTAACTTGAGTTTAAAACAACTTTATGAAATTGATGATCATCTCTGGTTAGAGGAAACAATCAAACTCTTGAAAGCTAACCATTTAGAAGAATTAGATTTAGAAAATTTAATTGAGGAGCTAGAAAATTTAGGTCGTAGAGACAAAGCTAAGGTTGCTAATTTATTAGAACAAATTATTATACATTTTTTGCTGCTGCAATACTGGACACTAGAAGCTCAATATAATTCGGGACATTGGAAAGCAAAAATTAGAAGCTTTAGGAATCAATTAAAACGTAACTTGACAACTAATTTATATCAATACTTAGACAATGAATTAGCATCAATTTATGATGATGCTTTAGGGTATGTAATTGAGAAAACTGAGGGTAAACTAAATAACTTACCTCAATATTGTATTTATACCTTAGAACAGCTATTAGATATTAATTATTTACCTGAAAACGTGTAAAACAAAAGGCGTTGCTAAACTTAAGTCAGCAACGCTTAATCTTGATTATTCAAAAATTAATCAGCACTCTTATTCTGCCCAAGCAATCAACCTTGGTTCATAAGCATTAGCCAGGTGTGGATTTTTCGGCAATACACGCAAAGACAAGCCTTGTAAACCAGAAGCGGTATAGATGATATTACCAGTGTAAATACTCAATTGCTGTCCATCTTCGCCTTGGTAATCCATCACTACTGGCACAGCGTTGACAATATCACCATTGGCATTGATCGCACCTTGATATAACTCCACCTGCACATCATCATTTGTCAAAGTCGCCAAGTTAACCTTGGCTTTGACAGCAACGGTTTGGTTAACCTCAATGTCTGAAGCTGCCGATACGTCAACATCTTTGATTTTGATGTTGAACCATTGTTCGCTCAGTTTTTCTTTCCAAGCGGCTAGTTCTTTAGCTGGAGCATAGTTATCAACAGTCAGGGTATGATAGCGATCGCTAGCCGGGAAATAAGCTCTCCCAGCATATTCTCCTACCATCCGCGCTGTATTAAAGAAGGGACAATTCAACCGAATTGCATCCTTCATTTTGGCAACCCACGGACGGGGTAAACCATCACTATCCCGATGCTCATAAAATAGCGGTACAACTTCCTTCTCTAACAATTCGTAGAGAGCATTTGCTTCTACTTCATCTTGGTAGTTAGGATCGTCGTAATTCTCTCCATGTCCAATTGCCCAGCCTGTACGGACGTAATCAGCTTCATCCCACCAGCCATCTAGCACACTTAAATTTGGCAAGCCATTCATTGCGGCTTTCATGCCACTAGTACCAGAGGCTTCCCGTGGACGACGCGGTGTATTTAACCAGATATCGCAACCCGCAACCATCAACCGGGAGATGTGAATGTCGTAATTGGGGACAAAAACGACCTGCTTTTCTAAATGCTGTTCGCGGATAAAGTGGTTAATCTCGCGGATCAGTTCTTTACCGGGAATATCCTTGGGATGCGCCTTACCAGCAATCACAAATTGCACTTTCCGGTCTTTGTTAGCCAGCAGAAGCCGCTTAATGCGATCCAAATCGCGCATCCAGAGGGTAGCGCGTTTGTAGGTGGCAAACCGACGAGCAAAGCCAATGGTGAAAGCGTAAGGATCTAAAACTTCTTGGGCCTGGCTAATTTCGGAGGCGGAAGCGCCGCGATCGGTCAAATGCTTGACCAAATGCTCTCGCACATACAAAACCATATCTAAGCGGCAGCGTTCGTGATTGCGCCACAACTCCTCATCAGGAATGGCATCCATCCGATCCCACAATTGGCTATCTGGTGGTGCTGATGACCAATTTGGGCCGAGGTAGCGATCGTACAATTCTTGAGTCGATTTGGCAACACAACTGCGAGCATGGACACCATTAGTAATTGCGGCGATCGGCACTTCCTCCACTGGCACATTTTGCCATAAACCCTGGAACATTTGCCGCGACACCACACCATGTAGTTGGGCGACACCGTTGGAAAATGTTGCCATCTTCAGCGCCAGCACCGCCATACTGAAAGGCCCAGATAAATCGCCTGTATTCTCGCGCCCCAGTCCTAAAAATTGCTCTTTGGGCAACCCAAATATCTCTGCATAGTACCCCAGGTAGTGCAGCATTTTGTCGGGAGCGAACAAGTCAATCCCTGCTGGTACTGGCGTGTGGGTAGTAAAGATATTACTAGAAGCCACCACCTGTTTAGCTTGGGGATAATTCAGTCCCTCTTCCTGAATCAGCAAGCGGATGCGTTCTAGGGCAGAGAAGGCGGCGTGTCCTTCATTCATGTGGTAAGCGGTAACTTTCAGCCCCAAAGCTTTGAGCATTTGTACACCACCGATACCCAGCATGATTTCCTGATGGATACGCATATCGATGTCGCCACCGTATAGCTGATCTGTGATGTCGTGGTCGTAAGTATTGTTCGGTTCAATGTTAGTGTCCAACAGATACAAAGGAACCGTTCCTACCTGTACGCGCCAAACTCTGGCATATACCTTGCGTCCTGGATAATCTACCGCAATCCGTAGCTCTGAACCATCGGCATTGCGCTCTAGATGCAAGGGCATATTATAAAAATCATTGAGCAAGTAGCGTTCTTGCTGCCAGCCATCAGCATTCAGATACTGGGCAAAGTAGCCTTGCTGATATAGCAAACCTACACCGACAAGCGGTAGCCCCAAGTCACTGGCAGATTTGAGGTGATCCCCCGCCAGAACACCCAAGCCTCCAGAATAGACGGGCAAACAATCTACAAGTCCAAATTCCGCCGAAAAATAGGCGTAGCATTCTTTTGGTTTCTGCTCCCGTTGTTTCTGATACCAGGTGCGCTCTTGCAAATAATCGTCTAACTGACGGTCAGCTCGATCCATTTGCGCTAGAAAGCCTTCATCTTCGACAACTTCCAGAAGCCGCGATTGAGAGATAGTACCTAACATTAACACTGGGTTATGATGGCTAGACTCCCAGAGGTCAGAGTCTAAGCGACGAAATAAGTCTTTAGTATCAACGTTCCAATCCCAGTGCAAGTTATATGCCAGCCGCCGTAGTGGTTCGAGTCGCGGCGGTAGTGAAGGGGATACGTTAAATGTACGAATTGGCTGCATAAGTTGGCAAAACTCCAAGTTTAGCTATGGTTATTGTTTACTCTCTTTACCAATGTTGCCAATTCTTTATACAGTAGTTTGTGAAAAAGCGATGACTTTGTTAAGCATTGAGAATTATTTTTAACCTCGTTGCTAAAGTTTACACCAAGGTGTTTCTAATTCTATGCCTGACTCTGAGCCATGTACTTGGTATATTAAAATTTAATCATTGACTGGTATGTATCACTTAAAAAAATTTAGTTTTGAATAAATAATTTATATTTATTTTAGTATTCCTTCCGGGGATCAATTCGAGATTCTTGACTGAGGGTGAAAATTCCCCATACCTGGGTTCAGTAAAGTTAAAATTTTTAATTATTTTTTAATAAAACTGCGCTGTCAAAGAAGGCAGTCCAGATAAAACGAGTTTCAAAAGCCTTGCATGAAAATCTTCTAAAGACTGGGATTTTTACTCAGCACGGGCTAAACCCTAGCTATCCGCTAACAGCACTCAGCACTTTCAAGTCAGGAGGCAGAAGCACAACCCCATAAATAATCGGATGAAAGCCTTACCAAGCAGTTAATCAACAAAAACGATGCCTGTGGCGGGCTACGCCTACGCTAACTACTTGGTATGAAATATTTGCACTAAACCAGGAAAATAACTTATAAAGGTGTTATTTTATGCACCTAGTGAAGGCTGATCTTTAGTACTTTTTGTCATTGTCAGAGCTACAGCTGCTGCATAAGCGAGTTCCGCTGCCATTTGATAAGCAAGTTTGATACTTGATGAAGTGTCCTTGGCTTTAGGAGATGCAGAAGCTTTTTTTCGGCGCGACTCTTGTTTGACATCACCTGCTGCAATAGCTCGCTGTAAAATGATCCAGGCATCTAGGTCTTCTGAGTCATAATTACTTTGAAGCTGCGATCGCAGTTGATGTTCGGCTACAACACTTAGATAGCCGATAGTTAGAGCTTCTTGTACAATTTCTTTAATTAAAGCCATAATTTGAACCAAGTGTGTGAGTTAAAACCGATACCTCAATTTGGGAAATTAGATGTTTTTTTGTAGATTTATCCTCGAAACTAAGCTACTTTTAGCTTTCTTTTAATAAAATTTATAATGAATACTACCAAGCACGCATCACCCGCTTGGTTCACCCGAATGGGTGATTTATAAATTTTTAGATATAAGTAATAGGGAAGAGAAAAATTTTCAGCTACTTTGGCTTTTTAAGGAATAGGGTGTCACAAGTATAGTAGATATTATTCTGAGTTTAACGCCCAATTATAAAATAGTAACGATAGAAATATAGACCAAAATGCCAATAACCACTTACAGCATTTTTAAATCTCCCTCCTCAATGGATGCTGTCTAAGTGTATAAAAATATTTCCGAGTAGCACTCGCTCTAGTAAAAAAGTTAACTTCTTTCCAGCATTATCATCAACAATAAATCTGGAAATCAACTTATTTCATAAGAGTGTTCCATTAAAAATAAAATGTGTTATCGTTAAAAACAATTGTTATTAAAAACCATTCATGTCATTACAAACGTGAATTGGCTAGTCTGTAAATCATCCGTGTGCAACATGATTGGAGCAGCATACTCTAGAAATTCGTTGCAAGAAAGCCGTCATAGCAGTCGGGGAAGCGCTTACTTGTTTGCACCGATGGTTAACTTCAATGTGATGGCTGATGTGGGAGATAATCCACCCTAATTGGATTTTTTTGGGCAAAAATACCCATAAAAATCCAACAATAATTACATTGTTATGCTAGGCAAAAATTTTATCTAAACTTTGAATATAGTCTAGTTAAATGTATTTTTTGTTGCAAAATAGCTTTTGAAACTAAATTGTTTCAAAAGACTAAAACCGCTTGAGAGGAAATAGCCTCAAGACAAACAACACTATCCTAGTTACTTTAGGAGTGCTGTTAGCGGTAGCAAGCTTTTCAAATTTACCAGAGAACCAAAACAGTAGTCTATCTAAACCAGAAAATTTTCCATCAGACAATTTAAAAGTCTGAGTTTTGACCCGGCAATGCACTGAAGTTGTTTTGTTAATTGATTTTGTAAAAAATAAGCCAAAGTTTTAGGTGCATATAGCACAAAATCTGCTAGCGACTTAACGTAATTGTGCATATTACTTGAGTAATTCTACACACCTAATCTCAAGAATTGCTCGCATAGTCAAAGCCAGACTATGGTTTTTCAACATTTGAAAAACCATCTAAAAATGTTGGAAAATTTTGGTGATACTGCTACCTTAGCTCATGTATTAATATACACAGAGCCTATTGGTATTGGCAGAAGATTAGGATACAGCCAAAACAACTTTAAACACTGTCAACAACAATTGATTAAAGAGATATGTAGCCATGCAGAACGAGCAATATTTTTCCAAATTGCAGCGCGTGCAAGAACTTTTAGTAACTACAGTGTTAGGAGATATTCCGACACTTCTCCTCGGCCCAAAATTGCGTAATTTAGGATACCGTAGTATTTTTGGCCAGATAGGCAGCCCAGTGTATATTCAAAATGGTGTTGAATTTAACGGTACTTCTTGTATTGAGATCGGCGCAGGAGTCTATATTTTCAAGGGTGTGCGGATGGATGCGAGAGGACATAAAAATAATAGAATCCATCTAGGAGATAGAGTTGCGATTGAGCGTAACGTTGATATAGGGTCTTTGAAAGATACGTATATACATATTGATGAAGACACCTTCATTGCTCCCAACGTGTGTATTGAGGGGCCAGGAGACATTAAAATTGGTAAACACTGCATGATTGCTGCTCATTCAGGGATATATGCCAATAATCATAATTTTGCCGATCCGATGGAGCTGATTAAATACCAAGGTGTTACTCGCAAGGGAATTGTGATTGAAGATGATTGTTGGCTAGGACATGGAGTAACAGTATTAGATGGCGTTACTATCGGCAAAGGCAGTGTTATTGGGGCGGGAGCAGTTGTTAATCGAGATATTCCTCCTTTTTCCGTTGCTGTCGGCATACCTGCACGAATAATCAAAAACCGAATTGGCAAAGATATAGCAAAGCTTCAAGTTGAGAAATAGGGGATAGGGGATTGGGGATTGGTGACTGGGGATTAGGGATTATTTCCTGTAACCTGTAACCTGCAACCTCTACCCTTTTTTTGGGAAACCTTTGCCATCAGTCAACGTCAGAAGAGCCAATAGCCCTCTGAGTTATTTCTTAGGGTCATCTAAAAGTCAGACAACTGATATCTTGCACTATTCTCAATAAGCGTAGGATAGGATAGACACTGCTAGTACCCAATCCCTAGTCCCTAGTCCCCAGTTCCCAGTCCCCAGTCCCCAGAGTCCTCTAAAAAAGGGACGAGATTTGGGTAATATAAAGTAGCTATCTTTTCTGCATTGCAGATACTGAAAGAAAAGCTTTCTTTGTTTTACCCGTTGGAGATATTTCTATGCTGACTTTAAAAATCGCTGTTTATATTGTTGTTGCCTTCTTCGTAACTATCTTCATCTTCGGATTTTTGTCGAACGATCCAGCTCGTAACCCCGGCCGTCGGGACTTAGAGTAAGAGGGCGATAAATCATCCGCGACTTTGGAAGGCGGAAAATACTAAACGCCACGGAAACTTACTAAGCGAAAATTTAGTAAGTTTCTTCCTCCAAGTAGCTTGCTGTAGGTAGCAGAAGGCGACAGTCGGAAGGCAAAATGTATGTTTAATCCTTCCCTTTGTCATTTGGCTGTTTGTTAGCCCGATTTTGCTCACTTATGCTTCATCCAGTTCTGCCACCGAATCCGCCTCTTATCGTTGAATCTTTACAACCTGTAAATCCCGCCTCATCTGCTAGTCATACAAAGTTTCTTTCAGGTGTAGATACTGGAATACACGAAAAGACAGACAAATCCAAGCAGCCCAAGAATTTGGCTCAGTTGGCAATTTCGGGTAACACTAAAAGCGATCCTTTATTGTCAACTCCGATCGACTCAACTCAAGATGACTTGGTAGTTGCTAAAACTTCTTCTGTACCTCATTCACCAGAAACCTTTCCACCAGAAAGTTCCCCACTCCCCGGTTCTGCAACTGCTGGGCTTTTGGGACAGCCGCTGGTTGTTGGTTATCCCACGCAGGAGGTTACAACCTCTAATGGCCAAGTTAAAGAATACACAAAGACAAGTCCGAGCGTCGAACCCCGCCACTCGGAACTTCTTCTGATGTCGGCACTGCGTAAACGGGAGATGCAAAGAGAAGCCGCTGCCTTGCAAAAAAAAGTTGGAGCAGAGACTTTAGACCAAGACGCAAAAGATAAGCCTGCTCAAAAACTCAGTCAGCGATCGCTAAATCCAAACTCTAATGGTGGAGCAAAACCAACCTTTTTGGACTCTTCTAGCTTTACCTATAGAGTTTCTCCAAGTCCCCTTGTCGCCCAATCTCAACACCCTCTTCAAATTGCCCCAACTGTCACAAACAGCAAGAAGTTAGGCAAATCCAAAGCAGAAATTTTAGCTGAGAAGTTAACTCAACAAAAACAGCAACGCGATATTACTGCACAACAGTCTCTAAAAAAAGACAATATCTCTGTATCTGCTGCCGATCTAGCACCGAGTTCTCAATCAGTACAAAATTTTATAACATTCAAGTCTCGTAAGCCCAAAAACCAACTCTCAGTACCGATCACTGTAGAATTTCAGTCCCAAGTCCAGCAACAAAGCCAAGTACCAACGCCTACACCACAGATCAATACCACTCAGCCACAAGCTCAACCATCTGTTACAACTGCGCCAGCTACCCCACCGCCAGCCGGGCCAAGAACTGTAGAAGTCACTTCAGATCGGCAAGAGTATGACGAGAAACAGCGAATTATTACAGCTGTAGGTAATGTAATTGTGCGATTTGATGGGGCAGTGGTGGATGCCGATCGCTTACAAGTCAATTTGGACAACATGATCGCTGCGGGAGAAGGCAACGTCACCTTAACACGGGGCGATCAGATACTGCGTGGACAACGCTTTACCTATAACTTCGTTCAAGATCGTGGGGAACTGGAAAATGGTAGAGGAGAAATTTACGTACCTTCAGCACAAACAGATTTTGCTTTTTCACCCACGGCTGTAAGTACTGGTGGAGTTTCAAAACGTCCACCCAGCGATCGCATTAGAGCCAATCAACCCGTTTCCGGTGTGAGTAGCCCTGGAGGAATTGATGTGACAATTGGTGGTCAGGCAGATGCCAGCAACATCCCGCCACCGAAAACCGGGGGTGCAGTCAATCGGCTCAGGTTTGAAGCTGAACAAATTGACTTTTATCCGCAAGGCTGGCAGGCAAACAATGTCCGCATCACCAACGATCCTTTTTCCCCGCCTGAATTGGAATTACGTGCAAATACAGTAACTTTGACGCGAGAATCACCCTTGGTAGACCGCATCAGGACACAAGGGCAGCGTTTGGTATTGGATCAAACAGTCTCCTTACCAATTCCGCTGAATGAGCGTACTATTGACCGCCGAGAGCGGGACGTTACACCTGCAATAGTCTCCCCAGGCTACGATGGAGAAGATCGGGGAGGTTTGTATATTGAGCGTGGATTTCCAGTAATCGATACAGAGCAAACACGCTGGACAATCACGCCCCAGTTATTATTACAGAGAGGTGTGCAAGAAGGCACGGGTGACTTAGGCGCACTGTTTGGTGTGAAGACCAAGATAAATTCTGTTTTGAATCCACGGAGGATAATTCAGGGAACTGCGGAGTTAACTAGTTTTAACTTGAATGACGTGGAAGAAAATTTGCGAGTGAATTTAGGATTGCGCCAGACATTAGGCACTTCTCTTCCCCACACATTGAATGTGCAATATAACTACCGCAATCGTCTCTACAACGGTACTCTGGGTTTTCAAACTGTCCAGAGCAGTTTTGGCGGCATTATTACCTCTCCTGTGATTCCTTTAGGGAAAAGTGGCATCAACCTTAACTACCAGGCAAGTGCCCAGTATATTGATGCCAACACCGATCGCCTAGACTTGCTAGAACCAGTGCGGGAAAACAATCGCATTTCACTTGGTCGTTTACAAGGCAGTGCTACCCTCAGTAGAGGGCTGTTGCTGTGGCAGGGAAAACCATTACCACCCACTGCCACTGAGGGATTGCGATACACGGCTACCCCTGTAGTTCCTTACTTGCTAGCGATCGCTAGCCTTACAGGCACTACCAGTTATTACAGCAATGGTGATAACCAAAGCACCCTAATTGGTACAATTGGCTTACAAGGGCAAATTGGTCATTTTTCCCGACCTTTTTTCGACTATACCGCCTTTAATGTCAGTTACTCTCAAGGCTTTAATAACGGATTATCACCCTTTTTGTTTGACCGCTCCGTTGATAACACAGTTTTGACCGCTGGAATATCACAGCAAATCTACGGCCCTTTTCGCTTAGGCTTTCAAACATCTGTTAACTTGGATACTGGTAAAGAAACTAGTACCGACTACATTTTGGAATATAGCCGTCGCACCTATGGCATTACCTTACGTTACAATCCGGTGCTGGAGTTAGGCGGTTTCAGCATCCGAATTAGTGATTTTAACTGGGGTGGCGGCACCGATCCATTTTCGGAAATTAAGCCAGTAGTGAACGGCGTGCAACAGGATAATTAGTCTAAGGACTGGGGACGACTCGACAGGCGATCGATCGCACAATTCGTAAATGCCGCGCCAGGTATTCTCAAGTTGGCATAGTCGCCGCTTAGTTGAACGTCTGATGGTGGTTGGTGTAGGGTTACACAGCATCTATGAACTGCGGCTTGATACTCTCGCCATTGCCTACGGATTGCAATACTTACAGCATCGTCACCTAAGTCTGAAAATCTTAGCCCTGCTCGCATCAGCCAGGATTCTACGTCAGTTGTTTCACCAACTATTTCTGGAATGGGATTAATCTTTTTCATGAGTAATATCTTATACGTATATGTATTGACTTCACTTTAAGATAAAGTATCAATACTAGCCAATATCATTTTTTATCAAAATCATTACTAAAAATGATTGATGCCCAAGTATTAATACTTGGGCATCAAAGAACGAATTACTATTACGGCTGGAAAAGATCATTGCTTTAGCTTCCGAATAAGCCGTTTTCTAGCTGGTAATCACTAGAAACGATAGCCTAATCCAGCTTGGAAGCTGACTGCATCAGCATCACTATTTTTGTAGGCGTCAATACCCCATTTAGTATCGCCGTAGGCAATGACATTTTTGCTAACTTCTGATTCAATCCCAAGGGTGACAACAGGTGAATTCCGATTGCCCAATGGAGTTTTTTGACCTTCGTCAGTTACAAAGGAATAACCACCACCGAAGTAAACGTTAGTATTTTTGGCGATGGGTGCATCATAAGTCACTATGGGCATAATTGCAGCAGCATCGCCACCATACAACACAGAACCCCGCAGTGAAACTGGAGCATTGGGTACGGCGTATCGTCCTTGAATATTACCACCAATTTGTGCTTCATCGTTTCCTTGTCCGCCACTGGTTGCACCAACAGCAACACCAGCACCAATGTAGTTACCGTTAGTACCTGCTGTTTGAGCAGATGCAATACCGGCTGAGAGGACAATGGAAGCAACAGCAAGTGCAGAGGCAGCTAATTTGGTAAATTTCATAGAATTATTCTCACTAGAGTTAGGTAAAATCAATCTTCTCTAGTACTAGAATCTCTTTTTTTACAAAATGTAACCTCACGCATCTGGTTCACCCAAGTGGCTGAATTATTTCTCACCCACCTGGGTGTAACAACTGATATCATGTCCGAATAAATAGTTATGATTCCCACAGTCATTGCACCCCACCCCCAACCCCTCCCCGCTTGCGGCTATGCATTAGTCACATGTTTCTTAACATTGCTGTAAGTAAGTCAGGAAAAGGATTATGGAACAATGCAACATGTAGATAGTTGACAAAAGGAGGNATTTTTCCATGATGCACCATTACCCTCAAATATTCTCTTCTCTCAAAAACTATACCTATCAATGCTTTTGGCATATTTTAAGTAAGTTGTATTTTTGTTGAGAAAGATGCGGGTAATGGATAGCCGCTTGCGGGGAGGGGAGAGAAAGCGTAGCTTTGGCGGGGTGGGGTTCTTCGGGTTTAATAAGTAATCAAGCGGACATGATATGAAATATTTAATTGAAGAATTCAGAATTCAGGAGTCAGAACAAGAAAGTGGAAGATTAAGACTTTCCACTGTCTTGTCTTGACACTGTGCTATCCGCTTTTTCGGACTCCAATTCATGCTGAATTCTGACTCCTGACTCCTGAATTCTATTTAAATAACAGTTATTTCTTCAAAAAGCGTTGACGTAGACGAGATATAAAAATATTCACCTCTGGTATTTTCAGCCATGAAGCGATCGCAGCAAACACTACAATCCCTACGAAGCCAGATATACATAACTGCAACACCAGAATCAGTAAACCCGTTTTACCTAGCAAGTGCTGAGAACCAATCAATGCCCCATAGCTTGCTACCCCAGCAACTACGCTACCAGCAGCCAAACCCAGAATTGGCAAACTCCACTCACGCCAAGGTAAACCATTGAGTTTGCGATCGAGCAACCATAACAGCATTAACATTGAGCTACAATTTACACCCACCGTTGCTAATACCAAACCGGGAGCGCCAAAAGGTTTAACGAAAAACCAATCTAATAAGATGTTGAGCAAGATGTTAAAAATACTGATGCGAAAAGGTGTCTGTCCATCGCCTAAAGCATAGAATACCCGCACCAAAACATCACGCCCTAAATAGACAAACATCCCAATTCCATAAGCCACTAGCAAAGATGAAACTAGCTGTGTGGCTTCTGGTTTGAATGCCCCACGCTCATATACCACCTGCACAATGGGTACTGATAGCGACACCATCAGTGCCCCTAGCGGTAACATGGTAAAAGCAGTGAGTAGCAGTCCTTGGCGAATCCGTAATTTTAAGTCCTGCCAATTTTCGGGGCCAGCAAGTTTGGCAAATATCGGTAATAGGGGCAGCAAAATAATATTAGAAATAATCCCCAAGGGAGTTTGGACTAATAGATTGGCATAGTTAAATCCTGCCGCCGCACCAGGGATAGGACTAGCAAAATAAAGATCGGTGGCAACATTAATTGGCATCATTCCAGAGGAAATTGTTGCCGGAGTCATGATTTTAATTACTTCTTGAACGCCTGGGGATTTAAAATCAAACCGCAGGCGTAATGTGCCCAATCCTAACCGCCATTGAACAATTAGCTGCACTACCCACTGGAGAATCGCTCCTGCCAAGGTTCCCCAAGCTAACACCATTCCCCCGATTAAAGCGTACTCCGGCTTAATAATGTCCTTGCCCAGTTGCATCGCCAAGATAGCAAGACCGCCAACAACGGTAATACTAGATAATAAAGGGCTAATGGAGAGTAACCAATATTGATTGGCTGTATTGAGAGTACCAAAGCCAATGCCAATTAAACCGGCAAATAAAGCCATTGGTGCCATAATGCGGAGTTGTTGAATGGCGATCGCTCTGGTTGTTTCTTCCAAACCATGACCGACTAAATCAACGATCGTATCCGCAAATAGAACTTGAGCCACTGTCACCAGCAACAGCACTCCAGCTACCAGCGTTGTCACCGTTTCCACTAAAGGAGCCGCTTCTTCTCGCCGCCGCTTGGCTAAAACGCTGACGATCGCACTGTGTAATGGCCCATTTACACCACCGAGTAAGATCAATAAAAAGCCAGGGATAATATAGGCATAACTATAGGCGGTGGCAGCAGCACCAACACCAAATGCGGCAGCGATCGCTTGCTGCCGCACCAAACCGAAGACTTTACTAATTAATGTGGCTGCGGCAACAATGCCAGCAATTCCAGCGAAAGAACGAGAGGGTTTTTGATCTTGTTGTGTCACGAATAATACCCGACAACTCTTGCAGAGTGCATACTTTAAAACATTTAACCTGAAATTCCGCAGTCTGTCAGGTAAATTTTGACAAATTAGTAATTTTAAATGCCTACGCTCAGGGCAAAGGCGGATCGATGCCTACGGCAGGCTACGCCTACGCTCAAAATTAAATTTCTAAGATTGCGATAATACAGCGAATTACAAGTTAGTTAGATCGGGATTTCAAAGGCATCGGGCCGCTTTTCTGATTTGCGCCGACACTACTAACTTAGTGACAGCCTTGCCTGAGTTTGTAGTGAATATACTCAAATAAACTTTGCGCTCCTCTGTGTTTCAAATTAAACCCTCAATTGGCGATGAATTTACACAATTGCGTACTTAGTTATCTCCTCTGTTGTGTATAAGCCAAAATTATTTTTTAATCCATTACAAGGATAGATCGAGAAAGGGGAACTATAACAATAACCATCTTCTGGGAAATAGTTGAACTAGGGATTGGGGATTGGGGATTAGGGATTGGGTATCGGGCGAGATTTGAATCCCAAACAAATTTTACTCATATTTTATTCCCTAGTACCCAGTACTCAGTCCCAAAGCGCCCATTCGTCCCCACCTCAACAAGTTGCTATCCATCTGAAATTGGTGAATCCTGGACGCGGCCAGTTGAAGACTGTAAAACTTTGCAGTTTGTCATATTTGTGACACTTCTTAACCCCATGAACTTTGGCGTGAGGAACCCTTGTATAAAAACGAGATAATCCAGAGCAATGGAACCCAATTCAAATTTCACAGAAAATCAACTTCTTTTGTCAAGCGCTCAACTTCAAGAGCAACTAGAGCAACAAAAAGCTCTGGCGAGTGTAATTGTCCGAATTCGGGAATCTCTTGACTTAGAAAAAATTTTTCAAACGACTGTTACACAAGTGCGTCAGTTGCTTAATGCTGACCGAGTAGCAGTCTTCCAGTTCGACCGCGAACAAAACTGGGAGGGAAAATTTGTTTCTGAAGATGTTGCAATTGGCTGGGACTCAGCAATGGCTGTAAAAGTTTACGACCACTGCTTTGGAGAACAATTTGCTGCCAGTTATCAACAAGCTCGAGTGCAAGCAGTAGCGGATATTTACAAGGCGGGACTGAGTGATTGCCAGATGGCAATTTTGAGTAAATTTCAGGTAAAGGCCAACCTCGTTGTCCCTCTATCGCGGAAGGAAGAACTGTGGGGATTGCTTTGCATTCATCAGTGCAGTGAGACTCGTGAATGGAAAGAATCGGAAATTGAGTTTATTCGTCAAATTGCTGACCATCTTGTTGTTGCGATTCAACAAGCAAAGCATCTTCATGAAGTCAAATTGCAAGCTGCAAAATTGGCTCAAGCAGTTCAGCGCGACCAAGTAATAGCTAAAATTGTTGATGAAATTCGCTCGCCCCTTGATATTGAAACTATCTTTAAAACCACAACTCAAGAAATACGTAAGCTGTTGCAAGCTGACCGAGTTGCCATCTTTAGCTTCAATTCCGATTGGAGTGGTAACTTTGTTGCGGAATCATTTACGGAAGGCTGGACTCCCTTAGTTGGAGTTGAGCCTGCGATGTCTACGACGGGCTACGCCTACGCTGATACTTATTTACAACAGACGCAAGGTGGGCGTTATGTTAACAACCAGACATTTACAGTCAATGACATTTATCAAGCCGGATTAGCAAACTGCCATGTAACTCTGTTGGAGCAATTCCAGGCAAAAGCCTTTGCAACTGCCCCTATTCTCCAAGGAGATCAACTTTGGGGAATCATTGCTGCCTACCAAAATGCCTCACCCAGAGAGTGGCAATCTTATGAAGTCGAATCACTGATCAAAATCGGTACACAAATTGGTGTGGCAGTTCGACACCATAAGTTGCTGGCATACGCTCAGTACCAAGCAGAGCAACAAAAGACATTAACTAGTGTGATTACTCGAATTCGCGAGTCTCTAGATTTAGATACAATCTTCCAGACTACTGTCACCGAGGCCCGACAAATGCTGCAAGCAGATCGAGTGGCAGTCTTTCGTTTTGATCCGCAAAAAAATTGGGAAGGAGAATTTATTTCTGAGGATTTTGTACCTGAGTGTAACTCGGTAATGGCAGAAAAAGTTTATGACTATTGCTTTGGGGAAAACTTTGCACACCTTTACGCACAAGGTCGAGTAAATGCGATCGCTGACATTTATCAAGGAAAGTTCCCCGGTTGCTACGTCCAAATCCTAGAAAAATTTCAAGTGCGGGCAAATATGGTTGCACCTCTATTGAAAAAAGGTGAACTTTGGGGATTGCTATGTATTCACCAATGCACCGCTCCTCGTCACTGGCAAAGCTCTGAAATTGAATTTGCCAGTCAAATAGCCGAGCAATTAGGAGTCGCATTAAAACAGGATTCTTATTTAAAGCAAGTTCAAATGCAGGTTGTCCAGTTAGCAGAAGCTACTGAACGCGAGAAAGCAATGGAACGGCAAGAATTGCTGGCTGCAACCATTGATAAAATTCGCCAGTCACTTGATATTAAAACTATTTTTAGAACCACTACTCAAGCTGTGCGAGAGTTACTCGAAGTCGAGCGAATTGCAATTTACCGTTTCAACCCGGATTGGAGTGGTAAATTTGTAGCAGATTCATTTAAAGATGGTTGGAAAGCAGTTGCACAAACCCAACCAATGATTATAGAAACTTTTGAGGATACAGACGACGATAACGAACTTCCGCGTAACGAAACCTTTGTGCCGATTCGGGAAGGTGAAAAATTATGGGGATTATTAGTTGCTTATCAAAATTCGCAACCGCGTTATTGGAAAGAAGAGGAAATTAATTTACTGGCTCAAGTTGGGGTGCAATTAGGAATTGCGATTCAGCAAGCAGAATTACTCGAGCAAACTAAACGTCAAACCTTAGAACTTACTCAGACTCTGCAAGAATTAAAACAAACTCAGACCAGGTTAATTCAGGGTGAAAAAATGGCGGGATTAGGACAACTACTTGCTGGAGTTGCCCATGAAATCAATAATCCCATCAGTTTTATTTTTGGCAATCTTATCCATTTAAATGAATATACTCAAGAACTGCTAAAGGTAGTGAAACTTTACCGTCAAAGCTCCTCAATATTGCCAACTGTCCAAGAGCAAATCGACAAGAGTGATTTGGACTTTCTTATCGAAGATTTACCCAAAACCCTTGAGTCTATGAAAGTGGGAACAGAGCGGATTTGTGATATTGTGCTATCACTACGAAACTTCTCTCGTACAGATGAGGCTGAATTGAAGCCAGTAGATATTCATGAAGGGTTGGATAGTACTTTGCTAATTTTAGGGCATCGCCTCAAAAATAATAATGAACGCCCAGCTATTGAGATTATTAAACAATATGATAATTTACCTTTGCTCGAATGCTATCCCGCGCAATTAAACCAAGTGTTTATGAATCTTGTGAGTAACAGTATTGATGCATTAGAGGAAAAGTTTAACACTATACAGCAAAGGTATTTGAAATTATTACAAACGTGTCCGAGAATACCTTTGACTATCTGGATTAATACGCAAGCGATTAATAACCAGATTGTAATAAGAATAGCTGATAATGGTCTTGGGATTCCAGAAGAAGTGCGATCGCATATATTTGATCCCTTCTTCACTACCAAAGCACCAGGTAAAGGTACGGGTTTAGGATTGTCTATTAGCCATCAAATAGTAGTTGAAAAACATCATGGTCAGATGAAATGTTCCTCTAAACCAGGAGAAGGAACAGAGTTTTTAATTGAAATTCCCTGCGGTAATTAAAGGCGATTAATTTTTGACAATTTTCAGTCCAATCTTAAATAGGGGAGCCAGGGTTTCCTCCGTTCCCCAAAGGCATCATAACTGCCATAGCTTTATGCCATTAGGCTAATGCACCAATGCCTGAATCAATATAATTTATTTATAGTTTAGGACGTTTTTTGGGATGCGATCGCAGAGTTGATCTTGAGAAAGCCGCAGAATTAGTATAAACAGCTACTAATTTGAAGCGAGGAAATTTTTGATTATTTTAACTATTTCTTGTTTCTCTTCAAACCCAGAACTATAGCAACCACTCAAAGGTACGGTTTCACCAGATGCTAACGTTAAGGTAACTCGATAAACAAAACCATCTTCACTATTAGAACTTTCAACTTTAATATCAACAATTTCATTTAGCGAGTACAAAAAAACTGCTTTTCCAAATTTCCCAAACCCTCTATAGCGGCTAAGAGTTAAACTACTTGATTGTTTATCAAAATTACAGTTTATGAATGAACCTAGCGCTATTAGGAGTAAGCCTAATAAAAACCAAAATAGGGTTATAGCAATTACAACATAACCATAAAACCTATCATCTTGCTTAACTACTAAACTTTTTTCTAAAGGCTGCGCCAAAAAATTCTTAATCTTTAATATTATAAACTCTGCTTCTTCGGAAGAATAATCGGTGTAAGCAGCTCGTCTAAATGGAATACTCTCTGTATTAGTTAATAACTGAACTTGATATTCATATATAATTTTTCCCTCTTTATCGGTTTTAGTTTGTTTTTCTAAACGAGTTCCAATTA
Organism: Nostoc sp. 'Peltigera membranacea cyanobiont' 210A; assembly: GCF_002246015.1. Classification (GTDB taxonomy): domain Bacteria; phylum Cyanobacteriota; class Cyanobacteriia; order Cyanobacteriales; family Nostocaceae; genus Nostoc. The sequence continues at coordinate 194,336 of NZ_NOLJ01000003.1, read as the reverse complement.
ATCCAGTAATTTGTTTTTGGCTTTTTTGCTGACGAAAAAAATCAAATTCTCTCAGTTGACATATAATTGTTGATGTTTTATTGACACTTGAAGCTTGTATATTTTGGCTAACACGATCGCAATTAAGTTGTGTGACAGTTATAATAACGAAAGTAGCATATAAGTAAATTATTCCTGCTTGTCCAATAAATAACCCAATAAATCGAAGTAACTTCGGTTGAATAGTAAAGTTAAGTTTATTTTGCGTTTGTTCATGAATTCTTAGATTTTTACCTTTGAGCAAATACCAAAATAAAATCAAATTTGTAATTAATAATGTATAGTCTAATAAAGCAGCTTTATTTCCCATTTTTTCGCAAAAATGTCTTTGTTTCTATGCTCAACGTGGAGATTTTTTACTTACAACCCAAACTATCTCGCGTTGACACGCCCGTAACTGGATTTACGCCGTCGGCTCTTTCACACAGCAGCGACACTTGATAGCGGTCAATTAAAGCATCGGTAAAATCAGCACCAGTGACATCAGCATCATAAAAGCGGCTGCGGGTCAAAGTTGCTTCCGTAAAGATGGCATTTTTCAGGTTAGCACCATCCATAGTGGCGCGATCGACTAAAGCACCGCTCAAGTTTGCATCTTCCAAATTTGCCTTTAATAAAACTCCTTTAGTCAGAATTGCGTTGGTTAAATTCGCTCCTTGAAAATTTGTCCCCCGCATTTCTGCTGCTACAAAAGTTACACCTGCCAAATCAGCATGAGAAAAGTCACGATTTTCTAGATTTATATTGTTGTAATTGATTGTGTTTATCTGAGCAAAAGCCGGCTTAGGATTAAGTATTATCCACCCAAAGGCTAGTAGTAAAATTACAATCAAACCCAAAAAGCGCAGTAAAATCTTTTTCATAACTTTATTATTTGATTTGTCATTAGTCCTATCTTACAAAGTTCTGAGCAGAGGAAACCTCCGCTCAGACTTTGCGCTTTGTCATTTAACCAATGACTAATGACTAATGACTCTTAGCTATTTCCAATCTTTCCCAATGCGGATTGTCAGATCGGATTCTAAATCACCAATGGCAGATACCTCGATTTGACCCAAGCCTAAGACTTTTTGCAAATCAACCCCAACTCGTCGGTTGCCTTTTTGGACAATAATCTGAGTTTGACGTTGGGTATCTGGCCAATCAGGCACTTTGTAAATATTATTAAAGCCTTTCTGTTTGAGATAAGCAATAACTTTTTCAGTTAGCTGAGGTTGATTTGAAGCATTTTGAATAGCAATTTTGAGGTTAGGAACCTGACGCATATCTGGTTTTAGACCAGGTACATTTACCCCAACATAATCATTCAACAGGCTCTGTTGTCCAGTCATATTTAGCCAATAGCTATCAGGGTCTTTGCTAAAGCGGCTAAAGGTACCAGGCAACACAGTCATTTGGAAATTATCCCGATCTAGGTTGAGTCCGAAATTGACCAACGCCATCATTTCTTCCATCTTCAGGTTGGTATCAAAATATTTTCGCATTAGGCGAGTTAATTGAGGCAACCTGGGTAAGACGGTAGGACTATTTAAGCGTTGCAGCAGGGCTGCTGTTAGTGCTTGCTGACGCTGCACTCTCGGCAAATCTCCCAAACCTGGTTCGCGGAATCGGGCAAACTGTTCTGCTTGTTCGCCATTCAGGGTTTGCCAGCCACTGACTAAATTAATCGACAGCCGACTGCTAGAGTCTTTATATTCCATTGATTGGGGAACAAAGACTTCTACACCGCCTAACTGATCGACTAACTGCCGTAAGCCGCTGGTAGAAATACGAATGTAGCGATCGATTGGGGCGTTGTTTAAGGTACGGCTAACTACCCGTGCAGCCAAGACTGGGCCGCCTTTGGCATTGGCATCAGATACCTTAGTTAATCCCTTTTCTCCCTTTTCGGGGATGGCGATCATTGTATCTCTGGGAATGGAAAGCACCCTTACAGATTTTTCACTAGGGTTCAGTCGTACCAGTAGCATAGAGTCGCTTTTCCCTGCAAAGCTTTCAGGTGAGCCATCAACGGTACCGCTGACTGGTTCAATCCCCATGATTAAAATATTCATCGGACGTGAAAGCTTGTACTGGGAGAGTTTGCTCCATAACTCCCCTGGTAATGGGATTTTTACTTCATCTTTAGCAGTAGTTCCTAAATCTTCATCTGTTCGATCTAGATTGCTCCATAAAGGAGTCCACAGCGCTAACGTTGACACCAGCAGCCCAGATAAGATGATGCCAATGACAACCGTCATAAACCATAACAGCCATCGAGGCATGGTTAAACCCAGTCTCTCAGAAAGCTGATTGGGAAACGCGCCCACAGATTCGACGACGCTACGGTTCGGATTCGCTGGCTGGTTTAGTTCGACCTCCTCCTCTGAGTCGGCTACTGGTGCTGGTATTACTTGATTTTCTGTCCGTTGAAGTTGCGACGATCGCACGTCACTTTCAAACTCTACTACTTGCTGAGACGTAACCGGATTTTCCGACCATTCGACTTGTTTTATCACAATTATCTCCCCACTCAACCACTCCCTAAAAGTATGTTAATCCAAGCTACAAATATTGCCAGTGGAAAAGCTCACTGTAAACTTGTAATGTTCTTCGGTAGGCGTGTATGACAACATGAATACTTTATTGTTCCCCGTAATCCTAGCTGGTGGTAAAGGTGAACGTTTTTGGCCCCTAAGCCGCAAAGACCGACCCAAGCAATTTTTAAGTCTTGATGGTAGCTCTAGAAGTTTATTACAAGCAACCGCCGATCGATTGATTGAACTCGGTGGCGGGTGGGATTCCTTGTGGGTTATCACTTCTAGTCAGATAGCTGAAGGCGTAAGACAACAACTACCCGATCTACCAGTTGAAAACTTGCTGATTGAGTCGGAAGGCAGAGACACTGCCGCAGCCGTTGCTTGGACAAGTTTAGAAATCAAACAGCGCTATGGTGAAGACGCTGTGATTGGCTTTTTCCCTGCTGACCACTGGATTGCTAACCAAGAGGCGTTTGCACACACATTAAATGCAGCTACGCAACTGGCAACAAGCACAGCAGCGATCGTTACACTGGGGATCAAGCCTACTTTTCCATCAACCGGTTACGGCTACATTGAACAAGGTGAAAAAATAGGTAGCTTTAATGAGTTGCCAGCTTATCACGTGAACCGCTTTACTGAAAAGCCCGACCGAGAAACGGCAGAGACTTTTTTATCTACGGGACGTTTTAGCTGGAATAGTGGAATGTTCGTTTTTCGGGCAGGGGTTGTTCTCAAGGAACTACATACCCATGCTCCAGAAATTATCGAACCTTTAGAACAACATGGCCCTGATATCTATCCCCAGTTGCCTAAGAAGAGTATAGACTATGCGTTAATGGAAAAGACAACTCTAGCATACGTTTTGCCAGTTGATTTTGGTTGGGATGATTTAGGAGATTGGAATGCGATCGAACGTTTACTGAAAACGGAAGATACTCCAAACGTGGAACTCGCTACTCACGTAGGTTTAGATACGCAAGGGGCGATTATTTACGCCTCAAATCCAGAAGATGTAGTTGTTACTATTGGTTTAGAGGATGTGGTGATTGTGCGCGATCGCAATGTCACCCTCGTTGTCAAAAAAGAACGTACCCAGGAAATCAAGCAGATCCTTAAAATTCTCCAAAGTGATTCCCGATTTACTGACCTGCTATAAAAGTTAGAACCCTTGGCAGAGGCGAAAAAGTCTATTTTCCCATTATAACTTGACTGTCTGTTATTTTATCTGACAGTTATGGACATTATTAGCTTTGAGCCTCTGGCCAAGACAATGGCAATCGACTCTATTACTGCCTATCCAAAATATATTTCTCCGTCCAAAGGATTTTCTTGTTCCCATCGCTTATTACACGGTGGGGATTCCTGTTCTAGTGACGAGCTAGCAAAACTTTAACCAGCATCAAAACTAGAGCCGATTTCCCTTGTATTGTCATCCCCTGCTGCCTACCTCTTTAACTCCTCTGCCTCTTTGCAGTTTTTTACAAAAATGTTCCTCACCCAAACTGTTCCCCGTCAACGAGAAATCCTGGAAGTCTTCCTTCGCAATGGCTGGGACTATATGCGAAGGTTGCTTACTGGTGGCAAAGCTGATGAACCCCAGCTGCCAACACCTGCGGTTTTAAAAAATATTCTGGTAGACTTGGGGCCAGTTTACGTCAAACTTGGCCAGCTACTCTCTACCCGCCCCGACTTACTGAGCGCCTCCTATATTGAGGAATTGTCAACTCTACAAGATGAAGTACCGCCAGTTCCTTGGTCAGAGATAGAAATAATTCTTCGCAAAGAATTAAAACGTCCATTAGCAGAAACCTTCAGCACAGTTAACCCGATCCCGGTAGCAGCCGGATCAATTGCTCAGACACATCGGGCTACACTAGCAGACGGTCGAGAAGTCGCTTTAAAAGTGCAACGTCCGGGAATTGATATTACTATTGCCCAAGATATTGCTTTAATTCAAGGTATTGCCGATTTAGTGGCGCGGACTGAGTTTGGTCAAACCTACGAAATCAAATCTACCGCCGAAGAATTTACTAAAGCCTTAGAAGCCGAGTTAGATTTTACACGGGAAGCGGGTTTTACAGATCAGCTGCGGCGCAACTTATCCAAGAGTCGCTGGTACGATCCCACACAAATAGTGGTGGCGGAAATTAACTGGGAGTTGACCACAGAGAAATTACTGGTAATGGAATGGCTGGATGGAGTGCCGTTCCTGGCGGCAGATTTGGATAATGACCCTAACATTAAAGACCCTGCCGAAAAGCGTAAAGAAATAACTACTTTGTTGTTTCGGGTATTTTTCCAGCAACTATATATTGATGGCTTTTTTCACGCCGATCCCCATCCAGGAAACTTGTTTTATCTCAAAGATGGGCGTGTGGCTCTCTTAGATTGTGGCATGGTGGGAAGACTCGATCCCCGGACACAGCAGATATTAACAGAGATGTTGTTAGCGATCGTTGATTTAGATGCTCAAAGGTGCGCTCAGTTAACTTTGCAGCTATCAGATTCTGCTCAACCAGTTATTTTATCACGGTTAGAAAATGATTACGATCGCATGTTGCGAAAGTATCACAATGTCAGCCTCACACAAATAAACTTCAGTCAGATAATTTATGAAGTTTTACAAGTTGCCCGCAACAATAAAATTAGGTTGCCTAGTAATATGGGTTTGTATGCTAAAACCCTAGCGAATTTAGAAGGTGTAGCGCGGACATTCAACCCAGAGCTTAATTTTTTTGATGAAGTCAAACCATTAATTACAGACTTATTTCGTCGGCAATTACTGGGTGATAATCCAGTGCGATCGCTATTACGGACAGCCTTAGATATTAAAAGTCTGTCTCTCCAATCTCCTCGCCAAATTGAACTATTATTAGACCGAGTTACCTCAGAAACCTTACAGTGGAATTTATCGCTGCGGGGGTTAGATGGTGTGCGGCGCACTATGGATGATGCCGCTAACCGACTATCTTTTAGTATATTAGTGGGTTCGCTGATTATGGGTGCGGCAATTATTTCCACCAGAGCGCAGACAACTCAGCTATCTTTTTTAAGCACCACCCTCTTTGCAGTCGCTAGTTTATTGGGTTTGTGGTTAATTATCAGTACATTGCGATCGGGACGTTTACGGTAAAATCATTTTGAATTTTGGACTTTGAATTGAAAGAAAAATCTAAAATTTAAAATGGAAGTTTGTAGTAAGAACTTTAGTGCTGAGAAAATTAAGGACTAAAGTCCTTACTACGAACTTGCTTAACCATCAATTTTGATTAACTGGATAAGACTCCTGCAATACTCGTCAATTCCATGATTTTCTCAAACTGAAAATCATGAGCTAAATTCTTGATAAAATTTTGCAGTACAGCATTTTCTGAAGGGATTTGCTCAATCAATTCTAAAATCAGGTCATCACTACATTGAGCTGCGGCAGTATACACCTGTTTCACCCATTCAGGCGACATTTCAGATAATAGAGTTACTAAATCTGTGAGTGTCAACATTGATTTTGGTCTTTGTTGCTTTAGGTTTGTTAACTGATAGGTTTTTTCTTGATAAATATATTGAACTCCTAAATATTCGCTCAACTTTTCTAGTAATTCCTCCTCGCGGAAAGGCTTGTTAATATAATCATCGCAACCCGCTTTGATTATTGCCTCTCGTTGTTCCTCAAAAGCATTAGCAGTTAAGGCAATAATAATGGTCTTCCAATTGGAGATTTGGGATTCGGTATTTTGGATTGAGGTTTCTTCTCTAGTTTTAATAACTTTTGTGGCTTCGTAGCCGTCCATAATTGGCATCCGCATATCCATTAAGATCAGATGTGGTTGCCATGTTTGCCAAAGTGCGATCGCTTCAATGCCATTTATTGCTTCCTGGACTACAAAACCGATAGATGTAAGAATTTTCTTTAACACTAAGCGGCTGTCTGTGGAATCATCAACCACTAAAATACGGTATTCACTTTGAGCAGGCGCTAAACTAATAACTTGGGGTCTAATTTGTTGGATCTGGATTTCGCTGACTGTGGCTAGACCAATTTGAATATCAAAAATAAATTTACTTCCCTCGCCAATAGTACTGGTGACGCTAATATCTCCTCCCATTAGTTGCACATATTTGCGGCTAATTGCTAAACCTAGTCCTGTTCCCTGCTGCGATTTTCTTCCGGTTTCAGTTTGCCCAAAAGCTTCAAATAGCAAGTCAATTTCTTGTGAAGCAATACCGCGGCCAGTATCTTGTACCTCAAAGGTTAGGAATTGGGAATTGGGGATTGGGGATTGGGTATTGGGCATTGGGTATGGGTATAGGGGATTAATTATTCTCCTCTGCTCCCCCTGCTCCCCCTGCTCCCCCTGCTCCCCTGCTTCCAAATCCCCACTCCCCATCCCCACTCGCAGCGTCACCCTGCCAGTATCGGTAAATTTGATGGCATTTCCCAGGAGGTTAAGCAAGACTTGACGCAGTTTACTTTCGTCAACTTGGATGTATTGGGGAAGGTGAGATGTATATTCAAAGACCAATTCCAATCCTTTGGAGGTGGCGCGGAAGCGCAACATCTCTTCGAGGTTTTCCAAGAGGCGAATTAAGTCAAAACTATTGAGATTTAAGGTTATTCTGCCAGCTTCGATTTTAGACATTTCCAAAATATCGTTGATTAAATTCAGGAGATGTTCGCCAGCACGATTGATAATTGCTAGATTTTGCTGATGTTCAGTTGATAAATCACGATCGTGGCTCATGACTTGGGTAAAACCAAGGATGGCATTGAGTGGGGTACGCAGTTCGTGACTCATGTTAGCGAGGAATTCGCTTTTGGCACGGTTAGCAGCATCAGCAACGATCACAGCTTCTTGCAATGCTTGTGACTGCCTTTGAGTTTGCGCTAGCAATTGTGCCTGCTGTAAAGCAACACCCAACTGATTGCCAATTTGAACTACGATGTTGATTTCTCCCGATTTCCATTGGCGGGGATCGGAATTTTGATAACTCGCCAGCAATCCCCAAAGCTGACTACCATGTAAAATCGGAACAATAATGTAGGCTTTGGCCTGAAAGCGCTCTAAGAGATTGATATAAGCAGGATGAAACTCAGCGTTGTAAATGTCTGGGACACAGAGGAAACTTGCACCTGGGGTTACTTGCAGATCGGGATATTCCACCTGGTTATCTGCGCTATCCAAAATTTTCGCTAGACAACGCCCATCTTGTAAAACACCTTCTGTGAGATGAGGATCGTTGTTGTGTTCTTCTATGAGAGAAATCCAATCGTTACCCACTGATTCAGAAACAAATTCCCCATTCCAGTCGGGATTGAAACGATAGACAACAACCCGATCGCAGTTGAGTACTTGGCGTAATTCTTCGGTTGTAGCCGCAAATATCGTCTCTAAATCCAGTGTTTGGCGCATTCTTTGAATCACTTGCGCGATCGCTCTTTCTCGCTCTGCACTCTCACGCAAGGCTTCTTCTGCCAATTTTCTCTCGGTAATATCTGTAATTGTACCTATGTAGCCTTTAATTTCTCCATCATCTCTAAATTCTGGCAAAGCATGACAAATTGCCCAGACAACTGTATTATCATCATGCAAGAAACGATGTTCGTACTTATAGGTTGACTTCGCAACTGTTGCTTGATTCCATGCCAACAATAGCTGCTCGCGGTCGTCTGGATGTATAGCATTTGCCCAACCTATTCCCAGAGAATTTTCTAAACTACATCCAGTAATTTCACTCCAGCGTTGATTAAAATATAAAACATTGCCATCCACATCAGTATGAAATATACAAGCTGGTGAGGCTTCTGCGAGAAGTTGATATCGTTGCTGTCCTGACTGCAAAGCTAGTTCTGCCAATTTGCGATCGTTAATGTCTGCCCAATAACCAACCCATTCGATCGGGGAATTTGCTTCGTCACGAATTAACCTCATCTCTTCGTAGAACCAGTGATAAGTTCCGTCAGCGTGCAACCAACGGTATTCGTAAGAAATGTACTCCTGCTTAATAAGGTGAGAAAATTTTTCCGAGATCAGTTCAATATCTTGTGGATGGACGCGATAAAGCCAAAAACTGGAGTTATCGATAAATTCCCGCGCTTCGTAGCCCACCATTTCTTTAACGTTTTCACTGATAAAAGTAATGCTAAAATCCTCTGATGTTTTGCTGCTATAAATGACTACAGGGCTAGATGTGAGCAGATATTGTAGGCGTTCGTTGGCTAAACGCAGTTCTTGTTCGACGTGTTTGCGTTCGCGTAGCGCTGCATGTAGTTCGCTAATTTCTACTAAAACTGTGCCAACACCAGAGGGGCGATCGCCTTCACCAACAATCGGAAAATAAGAAGCTAAGAAGTGGCGGATAATATCTGGGTGTTTGATTGATGTGCTACTTAATTCTTGATTGAGAATGGGTTGACCAGTTACCAGAACCTGTTGATAAATTGGTTCTACTAAAGGGGCGATGTCGGGTAAGACTTCATAGATGGTCTTGCCAATATGATCTTGCTGGGGTAGTCCATTAATCTCCGCTAGCAGTTGGTTGATTTGCACAAACCGCAGCTGGTTATCTACAATATTCATGCCGACGGGGGCACTGCTAAAAAAGGCATTGAGACGAGCTTCTCTGAGTGCTAGTTCTTGTTCTAAGGTTTTGCGCTCAATCAAGCCACCCAATTGAGCCGCAACAGCACTGACTAGCAAAAGCAGACGCCGATCTACCAATACTGAGCTACGTTTAAAAAATACTAAAACAGCTAATACTTGGTTCCCAGCCAGTATGGGAACACCAAAACCAGCTTTGAATCCTACCTTTGCGGCTTGTGGCCATGCCTGCGGCGGGCTACGCCTACGCAAGAAAACTGTTTTTGTAACTTTAGAAACATCTTCTATCCATTCTGGTTCTTGGTTCTGCCAAACTCTTCCTGGTAATCCCGCTCCCAGAGCAAATTTCACCGTTTGGCTTTGCTGGCAGAATTCTTCTAAACTGCTTTCTTCCCCGTACCAGCCCAGACTGTGTTCTAAAACAGTCCCATCTTCATTAGGTATCCAGGCTTCACCAAAATCCCAGCCAATGGTGTGACAAATTAAGCGCAAGACCACTGCTAAGGCGCTGTTGACATCACTGGCGCGAGTGATAGCTTGGGTTGTTAACAGTAACAAACGGCTTTCATTTTCTGCCTGCTTGCGTTCAGTAATATCTTTGGCAGTTCCCAGTACGTACCATTGCCCATCAATCTCGATCATTTCTGCACTCAACAGTGTTGTCCTGATTTCTCCTGTTGCTGTGCAGACATCAATCTCATAGTTGCGGATGGCTTTTGCTTGTTGCAGGATGTTGATGAGAAAATTATATTCTTCTGGATTCACCCAAATATGCAATTCTTCATCGGTGCGATCGATTACCTGAGAACGAGAATAACCAAAAAACCGACAAAAGCTGTCGTTTACTTCGATGTAGCGTTTGTTGGCAACAGTAATTAAGGCAATTGGATCGGGAGATGACCGGAAAGCTGACGCTAACTTTTCTTCAGAAGCCCGTCGCGCTGCTTCTGCGCGTTGGCGTTCTTTTGCCTCCAATACCAAAGATACTAAATTGCCCAGAGAGCGAGCGAAATTTTGGTCTTCTAGCGTCCAATGATGCGTAACTCCCACCGCCTCCAGGCATAAAACTCCTACGGTCTTTCCCTCCAGCCTAACGGGTGTATCGAGTATAGAGGTGATGTTTAATCTTGAGTAAGAGGCAGAAAATTCTTTAGTTCTGGGATCGGTCTGAGCATCATCTGCGGCGATTGGTTGTTCTTGCTGCAAAGCTGCAAAATAAATTGGATAGTTTACCGCTGACAAGAAAAGTCCTTCACTATGTTGATTGCTACTGCCTTCAAATAGATCAAAACACTGGATTTTCATGCCTGTTTCGTCATACAGCCAGACACTAGCTCGCTCCACCCCAATATTTTTGACAGCTGTTTCTGTGATTTTACTCAAGGCTGCTTTCAAATCACCCTGATAAAGCGTCTGATTTTGTGCCAATTGTGTTAGCACTAGATTATGATTGCGGAGCTTAATCGCGCTTTCTTGGAGTAATTTTTCTACGCCTCGGCGCTGCGTAATATTACTACCAGTGCCTGTCATGCCTATAACCTGACCCTCTTCGTTGCGTAAGGCGATCGCATTCAACATTAGATAAAGTAAGGTACCATCTTTAGCCACACAGGTAGTTTCATGCTGGAAGATAGACTTTCCCTGAAGAACACGCTCAAAGGCTACTTTATCTTGAGCAACTTGTGTAGATGAGATGAAATCAATTAAGGCACGCCCGATCATTTCTTGCGGTTCGTAGCCATAAATCTGCTTGACTGCTGGATTGACAAAGGTAATTAATCCATCAATGTCCACCGACCAAATCATGTCCTGGGATGTCTCCACTAGGAGGCGATACTGACTTTCACTCTTCTTGAGGGCGGCTTCGACTACAAGGCGTTCGCTTTGATAAACTTCTCTACAAAAGGCTTTGCTAATGCTAACGGGAATTTCTTTAAAAATATCTTCTATTTGTCGGTTGCGAATATTTAACTCAACTGTAATCCATTGACGCTCTTGAATTTCCTGTTGCAGTTGGTCATTTTTTTCTTTTAACTGTTTTTTCAGTCTTTGGAGAGTGAGTTGATTGTGGATGCGTAATAAAACTTCTTCAGTTTTGAATGGTTGAGTAATATAGTCAATATCACCTAAGTTTAAGACGTTTATTTTTTCAAAAAAATCATCGCAAATTCCGAAAAGAATTATCGGGATTTCTTGAGTTTGATCGTTAGCTTTCAAAGATTGACATACTTCATAACCATCCCTCTCTATAATAAGAACATTTAATAAAAGCAAATCTGGAGGAGAAGCAAGTGCCGTCTTGATTGCCAATTGTCCAGAAATGACACTTTGTACCTGATAACCTTGGTGTTGAAGGATGTCTGATAAAAAATGTAAATTCTCTAAGTTGTCATCAACTAATAAAATTTTTATTTTTTGAGCATCCATATCAGTTACTAAGTTAATTTTCAATCAGGAATAATTTTTTGAATAAAACTGAACATGAAATCAGAAAGCAAAACTCTATCACCAGATTGTAAATAAAATCATCGTCGCTTACCACCATACTTCAGCACAGGGTGTATGGAAAAGTTACAGATGAGCCAGGAGAACTATTACTTAATTAAACTCGAAGAACCCCAAATAGCCAAAGCTATGGTGTACACACAAGCCTTAAAAACCTAAATTGATGAGGCTTGACTCTTTCCTGGGCTGTCGCCGGGGAATACATTCATTGAGTGAGAGACTCAATAGACCTATTGCATGAATCAAAAGTCCTCACCCTAAATCTCTACGGTGTACACACAAGTCCTAAAAACCTTGACTTTCCTCGTTCCCAGTCTCGGACTGGGAATGCATTCATTGAGTCTCTGACTCAATATCTGACTGGAGGCAACAGCCCCTAAATCAGGCATTCCCATACAGAGTATGGGAACGAGATTAACGAGAAAACAATGGAAAATCAAGCTTTTTTCGACTTGTGTGTACACCGTAGCCCAATATTGGGAGAAGGGGGATGTAGCAAGATCCCGCAGGGTGGGCAAATTTTGCATTTGTGCAAGAGGTCTGATGTCTGGCTGAAGGCAGCGTCTCCGTCGAGAGAAGAATCAGTGGCTCTAGCCTTTAGCATCGGGCTAGAGCTTCTAACCATAAGGGAATTTAATTAAATTTACATTACATAATCTAGTTTAATTTATGATTGCCTACTTCCTTTGACATTAACTATTCTCAAGCTTTTGATGATTGTTTTGTTTGATACGGTAAATCCAACCTATGTCTGTACGGTTTACCCAACTGTTTTTAGATTCTTCTTTTATTAAATTACTTACTAGAGAGAAGAAACAAAGCAAATAAAGCTCCTCTCTAAAAAATACCTCTAAAACTTTGATTGATTACCCAAAATTGAATTAGAAAGTTAAGGAGAGATTGAAATATGGCACTCATTCGTTGGGAACCATTCCGTGAAATGGAGATTCTGCGTCGTCAAATGGATCAACTATTCTCTGATCTGACAGTAGCCGAGCGTGGTAACTCAGATATTTCTGCATCACCGAGAACAGCGTGGGTACCTGCGGTTGAATTACATGATAATGGTTCAGAGTTGCTATTAAGAGTTGAGATTCCAGGCGTGGAAGGTAAAGACTTGGATGTTCAAGTTACTCAAGATGCAGTTTCGATTGCTGGTGAGCATCGTTACGAAAAACATTCCCAATCTAAGGATAAAGTGCATTCGGAATTCCGGTATGGCAAGTTCGCTAGAGTAATTCCTCTGCCAACCAAAGTTCAGAATCAACAAGTTAAGGCAGACCTGAAAGATGGGATTTTAATTTTGACTTTACCCAAACTGGAGCAAGAGCAAAGTAAGGTATTCAAAGTCAATTTAGGCCAATCTCAAAATGCTACAGCTTCTATAGAAGCTGGCAATGGTAGTAACACACAATCCAACATTACATCACAGCAAAGTGTTGAAACTGCTTGAGAAGATGTTGTATTTTCTCATTCCATGATTCCTATATCTTTGAAATAGGTAAATTTTAATAGAAACCCCAGCTAAACTCATTGGCTGGGGTTTTTATTGCTTTTTTTCTCAACCCTATTTCAGTAAATTTAGGGTGAGAGTTTATTCCTCTTGTACATCAACCCAGATATTGCCTTCTTCCACACGAATCGGAAACACTGGCAGTGTTTTTGGTTGTGAAACCAACGAGAGTACCTTACCTACACCAGGTGGCCACGCACACCATCCTTGTACCTCACCAGTCCGCAGGTCAAAAGCACTGCGATGGAAGGTACAAACTATTGCCCCACTTTCAGTAATTTTCCCACTTTTCAACGGTAATTTTAAGTGGGGACAGTTGTTATCTACAGCATAAAGCTGATTTTCGTGATTCAAAAGCAGAATTTTCCGGTTGCCAACTTTCACCACTTCTCGCGCACCTGGGGAAAGTGCATCGACTCCAAGAACTTTAGTCCAACTCATTAGGTTCTCCTCTCCTTATATATCTGCTTTCAGTTTCCCGCAATTGTGACCAGTGCGATCGCCTTTGAGTACCGGAGAGTCGAGAATGTCTACGACGGGCTTTGTCTACGCTGGCAAGATAATAAAACTATAAAATTTTACATTAAACAGCATTTATATACTGAATAAACTTATTTCTGGGTACACTAAATAAAGCACTTACTGTCTATGCTTCACAAGGCTTGTAGCTGATAACAGACAATTCTAAGGGATATAAAAAATGATTAAGACAAGTTACGAATTTGACCAGTCTATTCTCGCCGCAGGATCTTCATTAAAGACTAATATTCTGCTACGTTTTCGTCCTGACATAGCTAAATCTCCTCGACGTAACCTTAACCTTTCGCTTGTAATTGACCGTTCCGGCTCTATGGCAGGCGCTCCCTTGCATCACGCGCTCAAAGCGGCTGAGTCTGTGGTAGATCGACTTGAGCCAAATGACATTCTCTCAGTAGTTGTTTACGACGATGAAGTGGATAGTGTTGTGCCACCCCAAGCTGTGACTAACAAATCTACACTGAAAAATTCCATCCGCAAGGTGAGAGCCGGCGGTATTACCAACTTATCGGGGGGATGGCTCAAAGGATGCGAACACGTGAAAACGCGACTCGACCCGCAAAAAATAAACCGTGTTCTCCTGCTTACCGATGGTCATGCCAATATGGGCATTCAAGACCCCAAAATACTGACGGCGACAGCAGGGCAAAAAGCTGAGGAAGGCATTATCACAACTACGTTAGGCTTTGCTCAGGGTTTCAATGAAGACCTGCTGATTGGGATGGCAAGGGCAGCTACGGGCAACTTCTACTTCATTCAAAGCATCGACGAAGCAACTGAAGTGTTTAGTATTGAGCTAGACAGTCTGAGAGCAGTAGTAGGACAGAACCTGAAGGTGACACTTGAATTGGCTGATGGTGTCAGCCTAGTTGATACCTTAAGTCTGGCTAAAGTTACCCAAAATAACGCTGGTCAAGCTGTCATCACCTTGGGAGAGCTTTATGAGGGTGAGGACAAACTTCTCGGTTTGAGTCTGGGGATATTAAGCGCTCAAGTTGGTGAGTTACCTGTGATGAAGCTGCATTACAGCGCCGATGTTGTGCAAGATGACCGCATTCAAAGCGTGTCAGGTACAGTTGATGTCGTCGCCAAAGTTGGCACTGTTGAGGAAGCAGCTTTTGCTGCTACAAGCCATATCATTCTGGAACTGAGTCGCCTGACGATCGCTAAGGCCAAAGAGACTGGGCTTAATCTCGCTGAACATGGCAAGCATCAGGAAGCTGAACAAATCCTGCGATCGCTTGTGAAAGATTTGCGGGATAAAGGCTTGAACGAGAATTTTGAAATTGCTGAAGAAATCGATCAGCTTGAATATTTCGCCAGTCGGATCGCTCAAAAAGCTCTAGGTAATGCTGGACGGAAAGAGATGCGGGATCAGACTTACCAGACGATGACGCGCAATCGCAGCGATTTGGTGGGTCGTGGTGTCACTGCTGGCGATGAAGTGTACGCCATGCCCATTGTGAATGAAGTCGGTTCAGGCGTTGAATTGCACTGTGTTCGTGAAGGGGGTAAACTGCGGGTCAAGGTCATGTCCGAAGGCTACGATTCAACCAAGAACATCCAGTTTCCCCGCGCCATTCGTGCCGAGGGGGCACGCTATGTCGTTGAAAGGTTGGAACTCTCAAGCGAACGCACTTTCTATCGGGTAGGTGGTAAGATTACCCGTTTTGCTCAACCCGGTGAAACAGATATCTTTGTCGCTCCTAGACAAGCGTATCCAACTAACACAGGTAAAGCTTCCAAAGGCCCTGCCAGTGCTGCCGATCTTCCTACAACTGACAGTGTAGGAGACAGCATTTTAGTTCAGTGTGTCAAAGATGGCAGTAAACTACGTGCTAGGGTGGTTTCCGACGGATATGAACCAGATTGGAACATGCGTTTTCCGCGATCGGTTCGCGAAGAAGGAATGCTTTACGTCGTTGATGAAGTCAAAACAGCACCAGATGGCAAGTCTTATATTGCCTGTGGTGAAATTAAGCGATTTGTCCAAACCACTTGAATTGGGGAGTGGGGGAGCAGGGGAGCAGAGGAGCAGAGGAGAATAATTAATGCCCCATGCCCCAATCCTTAAAATATGCCAAGTAAATATGCCTTAGCCGACTGAGACTGTCAGGATCAAAGAGTAAAGAGTAAAAGGCAATCTATTTTGACTTTTAACTTTCTCCTTTTGTTCAACTTCCACAACGGGAGCTTTAATCTTGACTAAATTGAAAGTTGGTATCAATGGCTTCGGCCGAATCGGGCGACTTGTGCTTCGTGCTGGCATCGATAACCCCAACATTGAGTTTGTGGGCATTAACGACCTAGTACCACCAGATAACCTCGCTTACCTATTAAAGTACGACTCAACCCACGGTAAATTAAAACAGAAGGTTGAAGCCAAGGAAGACGGTATTCTCATTGACGGACATTTCATTCCTTGTGTGTCGGTGAGGAATCCAGCAGAGTTACCTTGGGGAAAATTAGGTGCAGATTATGTCGTGGAAGCGACTGGACTCTTCACTGACTATGAAGGAGCTGCAAACCACCTGAAGGCAGGTGCAAAGCGAGTGGTAATTTCCGCTCCCACCAAAGATCCAGATAGAGTTACTACCCTGTTAATGGGTGTCAATCATCACCTATTTGATCCCGCCAAGGATATCATTGTTTCCAATGCTAGCTGCACTACAAACTGTCTAGCTCCCATAGCTAAGGTCATTAATGATAATTTCGGGTTGACTGAAGGCTTAATGACCACAGTCCATGCCATGACTGCGACTCAGCCAACTGTAGACGGCCCCAGCAAAAAAGACTGGCGGGGTGGTCGAGGTGCATCCCAAAATATTATTCCCTCCTCCACAGGCGCAGCTAAAGCCGTAGCATTGGTTTTACCAGAATTGAAGGGCAGGTTAACTGGGATGGCATTACGAGTTCCAACTCCCGATGTCTCTGTAGTTGATTTAACTTTCAAAACAGCCAAAGCTACCAGTTATAAGGAAATCTGTGCTGCCATGAAAGAGGCTGCCGCAGGTTCACTAAAGGGTATCTTGGGCTATACAGATGAAGAAGTAGTTTCCACAGATTTTCAAGGCGATACTCATTCCAGCATCTTCGACGCAGGTGCTGGGATTGAGTTGAATTCCAACTTCTTCAAGGTAATAGCCTGGTATGACAACGAGTGGGGCTACTCAAATCGCGTCATTGACCTGATGTTGTCTATGTCACAGAAGGAAAAACTCGCCCCGACAGCGGCTGTGGTTTGATTAGTCATTAGTCATTAGTCATTAGTCATTAGCCATTAGCCATTAGCTTTTGACTGCTGACTCTTGACTAGGAACTTTTGGGATTTGGGTCAAATGGTAAATACTCCGAAAATAAAACGGAATCTAGTATTTTTATTTAGCAAACCAGTGATATGAAGCACGTGTGAATTTGGATGTTTTGTGCGATGTCTACGACGGGCTACGCCTACGCTCAAAGCATCCAAATTTGCAAGTTACTCCTCAACCCCCAATCCCTATGCGTCGAACCAAAATCATTTGTACTGTTGGCCCGGCTACATCTGCACCTGAAAAGCTGCAAGCCTTGGTAAAAGCTGGAATGAACGTGGCACGGCTGAATTTTTCCCACGGAGCTTATGAATTCCACGCCCAAACGGCTCACTATCTCAGGCAGATTAGTACTGAGTTGCAAAAGCCGATCGCCATTATGCAAGACCTGTGTGGTCCCAAAATTCGTTTGGGAACTTTACCACCGGAAGGTTTAAATTTAGAAGCTGGTACTGAAGTTACTTTTGTTTTGCAAGAAAAGGGTGAGAGTATTGACGAACTACCCCTACCATTGCCGACTTTATTTGCAATGGTGCGACCTGGCGAACCGATTTTAATTAATGATGGTCGCGTCAAATTGATAGTTACCGATCGCGATGCCGATCGCATTCGGGCCCAAGTGAAAAATGGCGGGTTAATTTCTACGCACAAGGGAGTAAACCTGCCCCAAACGCCTTTACCTGTAAGTTCGATCACCGAAAAAGACTTGTTGGATCTGCGTTTTGGGATTCAGTTGGGTGTAGACTGGGTAGCGGCATCCTTCGTGCGATCGCCACAAGACTTAGAACCCGCCAGACGGATGATTGAAGCAGCTGGTGCTTCGATCCGCTTAATTGCCAAAATCGAAAGATCGGAGGCAGTAGAAAACTTTGACTCCATTCTGAACGTTGCCGACGCGATTATGATTGCCCGTGGCGATTTAGGGGTGGAAGTGCCAATTCATGAAGTACCCCTAATTCAAAAAGATATTATTCGCCGTTGCAATCGTGCTGGCAAGCCGGTGATTACAGCCACCCAAATGCTAGAGTCGATGATTAGCGCCCCCGATCCCACCCGCGCCGAAGCAACCGATGTTGCTAACTCTATCTTGGATGGAACAGACGCGGTAATGCTTTCTGGTGAAACAGCTGTCGGACAATATCCCGTCGCCGCCGTCCAGATGATGCACAACATCGCCGTGCGGACAGAACAAGCTTTAGATGAGGGTAGCAAACACGCTTGGTGTCATGAAGCAGGCAGTCTCAGCGTTACCGAATCTGTGGCAGAATCCGTCTGTCGCATCGCTTATGAAACTGGCTCACGGGCAATTCTTTGTAACACTTCATCAGGAAGTACGGCGAGGATGGTGTCTAAATATCGGCCGACTTCTCCCATTATTGCCCTCACCTCCGACATCACCGCTTATCGCCAGCTAGCACTTTCTTGGGGTGTGGAAGCTTTGCTGATTCCACCAGTCCACAATGCCGAAGAGATGTTTACCAATGTAGTGAACACAGTTGTAGACATGGGTCTAGCAAACAAGGGCGATAAAGTAGTTATTACCTCTGGAGTTCCAATTGGTAAATCAGGCACAACTAGCTTAATCAAAGTGCATTCCATTGGACAGCCAATTTCGGCATAAGCCACTTAGAATAAGGCTGTGGCTCAAGATAGTAAGCAAAATTGGGCAATCATTAAGAAAAATTGCCAGAATCAGAATTGAAGGAACTGGAGACTGGGGACTGGTGATTGGGGACTGGTGATTGGGGAGACAAGGAAATAAATAACTCTTAACTTCTCACTCAGCACGGGCTAAACCTTAGCTATCCGCTAACAGCACTCAGCACTCAGAACTAATTTGGTGGGGAATAAGTAAATCCTAAACAAACATCACGGAGTATTTTATGTCTAAGAATTTACTAGAACAATTGCGGAAAATGACTGTTGTGGTCGCGGATACGGGGGATATCCAGGCAATTGAAAAGTTCAAACCCCAAGATGCCACCACCAATCCTTCTCTGATTACTGCTGCGGCGCAAATGTCAGGATATCAGGGAATTGTTGATCATACTTTACTCCAGGCAAAAAAAGATGCCGGAGCCGGAGCCAACCAAGCACAGATAGTTTCTCTAGCTTTTGACCGTTTGGCAGTTGCCTTTGGATTAAAGATTTTGCAAATCATTCCCGGTCGCGTGTCTACAGAAGTGGATGCTCGCTTGTCCTATGATACCGAAGCTACTCTGACTAAGGCACGGGAATTAATTGCTCAGTATAAAGCTGCTGGAGTTGGCCGCGATCGCGTTTTAATTAAAATTGCCAGCACCTGGGAAGGTATTCGCGCTGCGGAAATTCTTGAAAAAGAAGGTATTCACTGTAACCTGACCTTGTTATTTGGTCTTCACCAAGCGATCGCCTGTGCAGAAGCTGGCGTTACCCTAATTTCTCCCTTCGTTGGCCGGATTCTTGACTGGTACAAAAAAGATACCGGACGCGATAGCTACCCAGCACCGGAAGATCCAGGTGTTTTGTCTGTCACCCAAATCTACAACTATTACAAGAAATTTGGCTACAAAACCGAAGTTATGGGAGCTAGTTTCCGTAACCTTGGTGAAATTACTGAACTTGCAGGTAGTGACTTGCTGACTATTTCGCCATCACTTTTGGCTGAATTGCAAGCAACCGTTGGCGAACTACCACGCAAACTTGACCCTGCGAAGGTAGCAAACTTGGAAATCGAAAAGATATCCATTGATAAAGCTAGTTATGACAAGATGCACGCCGCTGACCGTATGGCAACTGACAAACTAGACGAAGGTATTAAAGGTTTCACCAAGGCACTAGAAGACCTTGAGAAACTTTTGGCAGACCGACTCGTTCGCCTGGAAGGAGAGGTAGTGGCAACCCATTAGAGACTTCCAATTAAAAAACATCCAAAGTAGTGTGCGTTACGGCTTGAGCCGTAACGCACTTCAAATATCATGTCTGGGTAATTAATTATGATTGCCATAGTCATTTCACCCCATACATAGGTGTTAATTTAACGTGAAACCCTCTTGGTGATAACGTTTTGCCCTCACCCCCCAGCCCTCTCCCATCCGTGAGAGGGGAGCTAGACATTCAATTCCCCTTCCCCCTTGGGAGAAGGGGTTAGGGGATGAGGGCGTGAGGGATTTGCAAAACGCCTGTCCGATATAGTTTTCGGCTTTTCGGCTTAAGTTGACACCAATGCACCCCACAAACCAGTCACTCATAGAGGAAACCCCGACGAGCAACAGCAATGCTTGTCTGCGTAGGCGTAGCCCGCACTTCTCTACGAGACGCTGCGCGAACGACTACGCTCAGTGACCATCGTAGACATCGCACTAACAATTTATGCGGACATGATATAGCTCTTTTAATCTTCGTGGTCATCAAACGGATCGTTCAATTCCTTGCTAGGAGGGCCAAAGGAGGTATAAATCGAAATTCCAGTGATGGCAACCACCACGGCAGCCATAGAAATGCTAAGAACTATTGCGGGTTCCATAATTGAGAGATAGATGATGAGTGCTATTCTTATAGAATATTACAGAAGATTAAAAAAAGCTTTGGCAAGTAATCTTAGGTGAACTATGGCACAAAGGACTAGGTTGGGAGATATCCTGAAACCACTTAACTCTGAATATGGGAAAGTGGCTCCAGGTTGGGGTACTACCCCTGTGATGGCTGTTTTTATGGCGCTATTTTTCGTGTTTCTGCTGATTATTCTGCAACTTTACAATAAATCACTGTTGGTTCAGGATGTATTTGTCGATTGGCGCAGTTTAGGACGCTAACGCATACACAACAAGCGAGTTTGGATAACAAGTTAAGTTATACCCGGTTCTTCCGGGTTTTTTTGTGAGTTGCGATTTCCTACTAGACTAACTATATATGTGAGTTTCTGTAGTGGTTCTATAGTTTACAGGAGACAAAAAATGAATATATTTGGTATCGGTCTGCCGGAAATGGCTGTAATTATGGTAGTAGCGCTGTTAATCTTTGGCCCAAAGAAGCTACCAGAAATCGGTCGGAGTGTGGGCAAAACAATTCGTAGTTTCCAAGAAGCTTCCAAGGAGTTTCAAAACGAGTTTCAAAAAGAAGCAGAACAGCTAGAAGAAGTTGTACAGACTACTGCTGAATTGGAACCTAAGCAAATCCACCCAGCGAAATCTGAGCAGGATACCGCTAGTTCTTCCCAACCTAGCTAGCCTGTCAAGTTCGTAGTAAGGACTTTAGTCCTGGATTTTAAGCACTGAAGTGCTTACTACGAACTTATCAAAATTAATCAGACAGACTATACAGAAGAGTGCTGCATATCAATTGACTGTAGGCAAAATGACAGAAGCTGTTACGCAACCAGCTTTGGTAATTCCCCAACTAATCGTCGGATTAGGGAATCCAGAAGCTAAGTACGACCAAACACGCCATAATATCGGCTTTGCGGCTTTAGAAGCTCTCTCCCGTTCTTGGCGCATTTCCTTAACAGAAAACCGAAAGTTTCAGGGTGAGTATGGCGAGGGTATGGCCCCTGGTGGAGATAAGATTCGCTTGCTAAAGCCGTTAACTTATATGAATCGCTCAGGACAAGCAATACAAGCGGTGACAAGTTGGTATAAATTGCCGCCTGAGTCAGTGTTGGTAATTTATGACGATATGGATTTGCCCTTGGGAAAAACTCGTTTGCGTTTATCTGGTTCGGCTGGGGGACATAACGGTATGAAAAGTGCGATCGCACATCTTAGTACCCAAAACTTTCCCCGTTTGCGAATCGGTATTGGTAAACCCAAAGATGCAGCTAATAACGATGATTCCGGTGCTATCTCTCATGTGCTGGGGCGATTTTCCGCTGCCGAAAATAAGCAGATGTCTCTTGTACTTCAGTTCGTAGTTGAGTGTATTGAACTAAGTCTCAAGCAGGGAGTAGAAAAGGCAATGAATGTTTGTAATAGCCGCACTATTAATAATTCTGAGTCTTAGGGCTAGATGAATAGTATCTTATCAGCTGATTAAAGAAAGCTAACCGATGTTTAAAGGCGCTTATTTTGGTTGATGGGCAGCGATTTTAACTTGCTCCATCTAACCAAGATAAAGCCTCTAACGCGCTCTAAGTATAGGAAAAGTAACTCATTTACACCCTAATTAGCAGTGCGGCAGACTTTGCTTAATGTTTCTATGAATAATGGCGATGTCTACGACGGGCTACGCCTACGCGCTATTGCCTGTTTTAGGTCATAACCTCAAGCAACGCCGGTATCACACCAAATTGGTTTATTTAAAACGTCTTGTGCGTCTAGCTGCTACTGCCTTACGTTTGCGTTTTTCTATTGGTGTTTCAAAGTGCCGATGATATTTCACATCAGCTAATATCCCAGCTTTGGAAACCTGACGTTTAAACCGACGCAAAGCTGAGTCTATTCCTTCGTTCTCTCCTAGAGCCACCTGGGTCATTCTTCCCTTTACCTCATCATCAATAGTTTCCATTCTAATATTACCCTCAACCTTAGTAAAACCCCTCTGAGCTAAAGTCATGATTAAGAGGCTATTCGTCCGGTTGAGGCGGGTTATGTGTGCTTCTGCCTCTTGAAATCAGTACTTAACCAAAAGTTAATCTAAGTGCGCAAATGCACTCTCATAACCAATAAAGAAGATAGGCAAATTATAATGTTAAATTTTTCTGACTATACTCTGAATAGGGTAATAATGTAATCTTAGTTACTAAGATATATGATGAAAACAGATTTTAAAAGTTGATTCTGCCCTCATTTAGTAATTTATATCCAGTTGCTAATGCTGTAAAAGCAATTATGAAATTCCATAAGCTAGTAGGCTTTAAAATAACTCCACCGCTTAAGAAAACTAGTACTATGCCAATGCCTAGAAAAATCCATCCCAAGTTACCAGTTTCTCTCTGAAAAAATACTAATGCAAATATACCTGTCATCGTTGCTAAAACTGAAGCTGTAGCAGGTAAGCTCCGATAAAAATATGAATAGTAACCGCTAACAAATATGATGTTTTGACCAAAAAAGTATAATCCGGTGAAAAGTAGAATTAGACCTATAAGTTTGATTAACAACCTGCCCATAATATTCTGATATTTTTAATGGCCCAAGCCAATTTTTATCCGATTATAGTGGGGTTTTTAAAATCTTGCCAAATTTTACCTTAATTCCACTTAATTTACGTAAATATACTTAAAGCAAGTCTAGGCTGTCTGAAAATGCCAGTACGAGTAATGTTGATTACATCAAGTAGTCCTTGCCAGCCTTTTATCAAGGTGCTTTAATAGCGATGTCTGACGACAAGAAGCAGAGCTTCTACGCATTCTGCAAAACAGTCTTACTTAGAGAATATGTACAAAACTTGTAGCGACTCGACATCGCTACTGGTGTTGATAAAATTACAGACTTAAAACATTAAACTCAAAGATATGACAAGCTAGTACCATATCTTTGACACTAAATTCTCCCCAAAGCTGAATAGGAGCATACATGGAGCCAATTATTGCTATAGTTTTAGCCCTTATAGGTTATGCATTAGGTTCTGCAAAACTGATTAATCAAGGAAATGAAGCCTTAGTCGAACGCTTAGGGCGGTATCATCGGAAACTTAAGCCGGGGCTGAACTTTATTGTTCCTTTGGTAGATCAGATTGTCATGGAAGATACTACACGAGAGCAGTTTACAGACATCAAACCTCAGAATGTAATCACCCAAGATAATATTTACGTAGAAGTGGATGCTATTGTATACTGGCGGATTCGAGATATCGAGAGAAGCTTTTACGCGATTGAGGATCTGCAAGGGGCATTAACACAGATAACCACAACTACGCTCCGAGAAATCATTGCCCAAAATACCCTAGAGCAGACCAATGTCTCTAGAGCAGAGATGGACTCAGCTATCTTAGATCAGTTGAATCATGTAACGGCAGATTGGGGAGTTGAGATTCTCCGATTAGATATTCAGAGAATTACTCTACCTGAGAGTGTCCGAAAGTCTAGGGAAGAAGAACAAGCCGCCGTCATCAAAAAACGGGCACTGATTACCGAAGCAGAAGGGGAAAAAGAAGCTGCGATTAAGAAAGCAGAAGGAACTATGGCTTCAGTGCAAATCATTTCTCAAGCTCTACGTTCCAATCCCGACAGTAGGGATATTTTGCGGTATCTTGTGGCTCAAGATTACGTAGATGCTAGCCAAAAACTTGGTGAGAGCAATAATGCCAAAATTGTCTTTGTAGACCCAGCCAACTCAAGTGAAATGTTTCAGGAGTTGATAGCCGAGTCGATAGTTACAGAAGGTAACGGCAAAAAAACCGAAGAACGGTAATACTTAAGATTTAGGCTGTGCGGCTTGTCTCAGTAGGGCATCAGCTACTAATGAAACATCGCGCATTTCTTCAACATCGTGAACTCGGAGGATATCAGCGCCATTAAAAATAGCAGCACAACAAGCTGCTGCCGTTCCCCAAACTCGTGCTTTGGGATCTGGTTGATTTAAAATCCGACCAATGAAACTTTTACGAGATGCTCCTACCAAGATAGGGCAGTTGAGTGTTGTTAGCGATCGCAAACCGCGAAAAATTTCTAAATTTTGCTCATAGTTTTTAGCAAAACCAATACCAGGATCGATAATAATTTTATCCAAGTCAATGCCCGCAGCAGTTGCTGCCTCAATTTGCCGAGCCAAAAAACTATAAATCTCACCGAGCAAATCTTGATAATCAGTCTGTTGTAGCATTGTTTGTGGTGTTCCTCGGATGTGCATTAAAATCATCGGCACACCTAACTCTGCCACTGTTGCCAACATTTCTGAGTCAAAAGTGCCGCCAGAAATATCATTAATAATATCGGCTCCAGCTTCTACAGATGCCTTGGCGACAGCAGCACGGGTTGTATCTACAGAAATCGGGACTGAAATCTCTGGTCTTAGCACCTGTAATACCGATAGTACCCGGTCAAGTTCCTCCACCAGAGTTATTTGCTTTGCCCCTGGTCGAGTTGATTGACCGCCCACATCAATTATGTCAGCACCAGCAGCCACCAGTGCTTGCGCCTGTACTAAAGCGGCAGAGGAAGTGTTAAACTCACCCCCATCACTAAAGCTATCGGGCGTTACATTTAAAATGCCCATCAAATAAGTCCGCTGTCCCCAATCGAAACAGCGTCCTCGAATTATCAAGTTCCTTGGCATAAATCTACATTAGGCATTCCCATGCTCTGCATGGGAACGAGAAAAAAGCACATCACACTGACTTAAAATTCACAATCCGAGCGAAACTCTCAGGTTCCAGACTTGCACCTCCTACGAGGACACCATCAATTTCTGGTTGAGCCATGATCTCATCAATATTATTTGGCTTCACTGAACCGCCGTATTGAATTGATACATTTGGATTAGTCAACTTGCTACGAATTAAGCCAATTATTCGATTAGCTTCCTCTACTTCACAAGTGTCACCAGTGCCAATGGCCCAAATCGGTTCATAGGCAATCACCAAATTATCCTGATTGATATCTACCAAGCCTTTGTCGATTTGCAGAGCAATCAGAGATTCAGTTTCTCCCGCATCTCGTTGTTGTTTACTTTCGCCAACACAAAGAATTGGAGTCAAACCAAACCTTTGAGCAGTTCGGAGGCGCAGATTAACGGTGGCGTCCGTTTCCCCAAAGTATTGCCGTCGTTCGCTATGACCGACAATCACAAAGCGCACACCGCTTTCCGTCAGCATCGGGCCAGAAATCTCACCCGTATAGGCTCCATATTCTTCCCAATGGATATTTTGTGCCCCCAGTTGGATGAGGCTACCGTGCAAGGTCTTGGACAAAACACTTAAATCAGTGAAAGGAGGACACAATATCACTTCTCGCCCTTCGGGGGTTTCCTCTAAGTGGGGCAGAAATCCTTGTAAAAACTCCTGGGTTTCTGCCTGGGTTTTGAACATTTTCCAGTTGCCGGCAATAACGATTTTCCGCACAGGTAATTTAGTCAAGATCCTAACGCGTTATATTTAGATGCATTTTTCAGTTTATGACTTTTTGTTAGCCATTAGTCTACGAGTTGGGCATTGGGCATTCCTTATTCCCCACTCCCCTCTCAAAAATAACTAGGATAAGAGACAGGGCTAATTTAAAAATCCCAAATTTCAAATCTCAAATTGATATGACTTCGACATTGCCCGTGCCTGAACCTCATCAAAGCGATTCCGCGAACACTGACGCAAATTCTCTCAGCTGGGAGGAAGAACTGGATAGTGCTATTTTCAGTTTTGAAGACATTCAGACGGAACTGAACTATAAACAAGCACAAACAGCGTTGCGAAACTTGGTAGCCAATCTCGACCTTACTCCCCAGGAAAAAACCGGGTTAGAGACGGAAATTGCTGAGTTGGAAACCATGCTGGGAAAATTAGACCGCATGGTAGTGCAAATTGCGACTTTTGGCATGGTGGGACGTGGTAAGTCTTCTCTACTCAATTCTTTGGTTGGGCAAACGGTATTTGAAACTGGGCCGCTACACGGTGTCACCCGTACTGCCCAAACAGTTAATTGGAGTATTAGCGAGGAGATGATTGGGGAAACTGAACGGGCTTTGCGTGTCACTCTCCCTGGTGTAGGTCAATCGCAGGTGGAATTAATTGATACTCCTGGGTTAGATGAAGTAGATGGTGCAACCCGCGCCGCCTTAGCTGAACAGATTGCAAAACTTGCAGATTTGATTCTATTTGTGATATCTGGCGATATGACAAAGCTAGAATACGCTGCCCTTTCTCAGTTGCGGGAAGCAGGTAAACCGATCATTCTGGTGTTTAACAAAGTAGATCAGTATCCCGAAGCAGACCGGATGGCAATTTATCACAAAATCCGGGATGAAAGGGTACGGGAATTACTCACACCTCTAGAAATTGTCATGGCTGCGGCATCGCCATTGGTGAAGACAGCGATTCGTCGCCCTGATGGTACGAGGGGCATACAGTTACGTACAGGGAATGCCCAAGTCGAGGAACTGAAGTTGAAAATATTGGAAATTTTGCATCGTGAGGGTAAAGCCTTGGTTGCCCTCAATACCATGCTTTATGCCGATATCGTAAATGAGCAGTTGATAGAACGAAAACTGATGATTCGGGAACAGAATGCCAATCAGTTGATTTGGAAAGCTGTGATGACTAAAGCATTAGCGATCGCACTCAATCCTGTAACTGTGGTAGATATTCTGAGTAGTGTAGTAATTGATATTGCTCTGATTTTGGGTTTATCTAAACTCTATGGCTTCTCCATGACCGAAGCTGGGGCTGTACAACTGCTACAAAAAATCGCCTTGAGTATGGGCGGTATCGGTGCTAGTGAATTGTTAGCAAATTTAGGCTTGAGTGGATTAAAAACTTTACTTGGGATCTCTGCAACAGCTACGGGTGGCATTGCGCTAGGCCCTTATATATCGGTAGCAATTACCCAAGGAGGAGTAGCTGGTGTTTCTTCTTATGGTATTGGACAAGTTACCAAAGTTTATTTAGCCAATGGTGCAACTTGGGGGCCCGATGGTCCGAAAGCAGTAATTAATCGGATTTTGGCAAACTTGGATGAGAGTTCAATTCTTAACCGGATTAAAGATGAATTACTCCACAAAGTAAAACTCAAAAAGTGATGCATCAATAAGCTTTGGTTAGCCATATTTATGCTTAGAGCTAGCTGATTCGTCAAGAAAAGCTTAAGGTGCCATTCGCTTTACCATCAGACGAATCAATGAGCCATAAATCATTGCTTCACTTAGCTTTGTGTACAACTCATAATCCTTACTCAAACGCCGAAATCGATTGCGACATCTAATTTGTGAATGTACAGGTGCGCTACCAACTGCGCTATGACCGCTGATCTCGACTTTATCCAAAACTAAGAACTTGCTTCTCTTGACATGGCAAAACCCTAGCTTTTTGGCAAAAACTTTTTCAATACCACTAATTCTCGGTGAAATCGAAAAAGTAAAACTACTGTCACACAAAGCTTTCAGCGCTAGCTTGGACGTTGCTTAAAAATGGATAATGTCGAGCTTAGAGGATGTTTTAAAAGGGTTTTTTGCTCTCATGATTAGCACAGCCAAGCATTTAAGTATATGGCGAAAACCCTAGTTTTTCGTTGTACTTACCGTAGTCCAGAAGGCAAAAATGATACTTTCTGGTACTTTTAAAACATCTTCTTAAAATCAGCTATATATAATTACTTAGTTATTATTAACTTTGTCAAGCTTTCTGGAAACTAAATTTTAAATATCTCCTCTTGCACTCAGGACTCTCTAGGATACTTGCAACAAATAGGTCATACAATGCCCCATCAAAAAGTAAACTACTAACATTGCAGCAGCAGCCAGAGCAACCAATGTACCAGCCAACATTAGAGAAAATTCTTTACTCTCGTAGGCTTTTTCCATTAAGTGCAGCGACCACGCTACCAAGGCTACATCAAAAAGTAAAATAGGAAGCAACATATTTCTTAATATTTGTTAATACTTGTAAAATAATATTAACACCCTTTTCAGGAAGTGTGTCTAACCTTAGATGGATGTCATTAAATGGTAAATGGTGGATCAAGATAATGTTCTGACTGGCACGTTGCGATCGCGCAAGTAACTTTTAATTTCTGCTACGCTTAACTGTCCGTAATGTAACAGTGATGCGAGTAATGCGGCTTCAGCTTTGCCTTCAGTTAAGGCAGTGTAGATATGTTCACAATTACCTGCACCACCAGAAGCAATAACTGGAATTTCTACAGCATCGGCAATTGCCCGTGTAATCTCGATGTCATATCCAGCTTGGGTTCCATCAGCATCCATACTTGTAACTAGCAGTTCTCCGGCCCCCCGTTTTTCAACTTCTTGTGCCCAAAGTAGAGCATCTAAGCCTGTGTTTTCCCTGCCACCCCGCACATACACATCCCAACCTGGATTTTCCGGGTTATTTCTGCGTCTGGCATCAATAGCAACAACTATGCACTGATTACCAAAGCGATCGCTGGCCCGATTAATCAAGTCTGGATCGCGCACCGCCGCAGAATTAATACTAACCTTATCTGCGCCGGCTCGTAACAAAGCTTTAACATTTTCTAAGGATTGAATGCCACCACCCACAGTCAATGGAATAAAGACCTGTTCGGCAGTGCGGTAGACCACATCTAAAATTGTAGCTCGGTCTTCATGAGTAGCTGTAATATCCAGAAATACTAACTCATCAGCACCGGCTTCGTTGTAAACCTTTGCCAGCTCTACCGGATCGCCTGCATCTTGGAGATTAACAAAGTTAACTCCTTTTACAACTCGTCCCGCCTTCACATCTAAGCACGGTAAGATTCTTTTAGATAACATAATAACTTTTGTATTTCTGGGTAATTGACCGGAATTTAAATTTTAAATTGGCGCGGGTATTCTCAACCGAAAATTTTCATGGGTATTGAGTATGGGGCATGGAGAAGAGGACAAGGGGACAAGGAGAATTGGGGACAAGGGTCTAATTTGTCACCCTGCCTCCCCTGCCTCCCCTGCCTCCCCTGCCTCCCCTGCCTCCCCTACTCCCCCACTCCCTTGTCCCTTAAAAGTAGATAGCTGAATTATGGCGATAATCTCCTCGAAAAAACAGCCTCCAGAACCCAACGGAGAACCAAAGCAGCGTCGAGAGTCGGCGAAAGCACCATCCACAGAAAATATTTTGAAGCCTGAAGCTGCTATTGATGAGCAAGAACAGCAAGAAGAAGGTATTCGACCACACCGATTTGCTGATTACATTGGGCAAAAAGATTTAAAGGATGTGCTAGATATTGCCATTAAAGCAGCTAAGTCTCGTGGTGAGGTACTGGATCACTTGCTGCTGTATGGGCCGCCGGGATTGGGCAAAACCACAATGGCAATGATTTTAGCATCGGAAATGGGGGTAAATTACAAAATTACCAGTGCGCCAGCCTTAGAACGTCCACGAGATATTGTTGGGCTACTAGTGAACCTCAAGCCAGGGGATATCTTATTTGTGGATGAAATTCATCGCCTCTCGCGGATGACGGAGGAAATTCTCTATCCAGCAATGGAAGATTATCGCTTAGATATTACAATTGGTAAGGGTTCCAGCGCTCGGATCAGAAGTTTGCCACTGTCAAAGTTTACTCTAGTAGGGGCTACAACTCGTGTGGGTGCTTTAACTTCGCCACTGCGCGATCGCTTTGGTTTAATTCAAAAACTCCGATTTTACGAAGTTGACGAACTGACTCAAATTGTACTGCGAACCGCTCAATTACTCAAAACCCCCGTTACCGAAGATGGTGCCACAGAAATTGCCCGTCGTTCACGCGGAACACCACGTATTGCTAATAGGCTACTGAAGCGGGTACGTGATTATGCGGAAGTAAAAATATCTGGGGAGATTAATGAAAACATTGCATCTGAGGCATTGCAACTATTCCAAGTAGATCCTTGCGGTTTAGATTGGACAGACCGCCAGATGCTGAGTGTGATAATTGAACAATTTAACGGCGGGCCAGTGGGGTTAGAAACAATGGCAGCAGCAACGGGTGAAGATACCCAAACAATTGAAGAGGTATACGAACCTTACCTCATGCAGATTGGGTATTTAACTAGAACTCATCGTGGGAGGATGGCGACAAAGGCTGCATATAAGCATTTGGGATTCACACCGCCTAATGAACAGTTGTCATTATTGTAATTATGGGCATTAGGCATTGGGCATTGGGCATTGATACTCGTAAATGAGCCTTTGAACTCCATTCCTCTGCCCCATACTCAATGACAAATGACAAATGACAATAGAACAAATTAGGTAAACTTAGATGATTAAGTTGATTGGTATTTTTCTCAGTCTGTTAGTTGTGTTTGGCTGGGGCACACCAGTGATGGCACAATCTCAGCCGCCCATTACTCAAGAACAGTTAAAACAAGGTGATGAGTGGGCAAATCAAGCGTTTATAGCGACGAATCAAGGTGATTTTGCGACGGCTGAAACTTACTGGACAAAGATTATTGAGCAATTTCCCACGAATGCCGGGGCGTGGAGTAACCGGGGAAATTCGCGGGTGAGCCAGAATAAGTTACAAGAGGCGATCGCAGATTATAACAAAGCCATAGAACTAGCGCCAAATGTCACCGATCCATATTTGAATCGGGGCGCGGCGTTGGAAGGGATGGGAAAATGGGACGATGCGATCGCAGATTATAATCGTGTTCTAGAACTCGATCCTAAAGATGCGATGGCATATAACAATCGCGGCAATGCCACAGCAGGTTTGGGAAAATGGTCAGATGCGATCGCAGACTACAAAAAATCTAATGAGATAGCCCCAAATTTTGCCTTCGCCCGTGCTAACTACGCTCTCGCTCTTTATGAAACAGGTCAAAAAGAGCAAGCAATCCGTGAGATGCGAAATATTGCCCGTAAATACTCCAAATTTGCTGATGTGCGTGCCGCCCTCACAGCTGCATATTGGGTGAATGGAGAACAAGGTGAAGCCGAAAGCAACTGGGTAGCAGCTTATGGACTTGATAGCCGCTATAAGGATATTGACTGGGTAAAAAATATCCGCCGTTGGCCTCCCAGCCTAGTTACAGCTTTAGATAAGTTCTTGAAAATCCAGTAGGTACTTCTTTCTAACTCAACAAAAATTCCTTTTCTTTGCCTATCTACCTGTTTTCTGGTATACATCATTGTAAATATACAGAAACAGCATTTATGACTCATTTTGGGCTGATCTGTCCAGCAACAACTGGTCATCTCAACACTATGATTCCCTTGGGTAAAGAACTCCAAAAGCGGGGTCATCGCGTCACCTTATTCGGTATACTTGATGCTAAATCCAAGACACTAGCGGCAGATTTAGAATTTCGGGGCGTTGGTGAGTCTGAATTTCCGAATGGAGCGATCGCTGAATCGATAACTCAGTTAGGTAAACTGAGTGGACTCGCCGCACTGCAATATACCGTCAACTTCCTCAAAGATCAGGCGGCTGTTATGCTCAGAGATGCACCAACAGCAGTGAAAAAAGCAGGTGTGGAAGCACTTTTAGTAGATCAAGTTTCACCAGAGGGAGGTTCTGTTGCAGAATTTCTGGGCATTCCTTTTATTACAGTTTGTAGTGCTGTGGTACTGAATCGAGAACCGAGCGTCCCACCTTATTTTAAAACCTGGGGCTACAATCCAGCTTGGTGGGCGCGATTACGTAACCGAGCCGGCTATACATTGCTGATTCGCACCGTAAAACCCATTACAGAGGTGATCAATCAGTATCGCCAAGAGTGGAAATTGCCCCCACAGTTTAGCTCTAACGATCGCTATTCCCAACTAGCTCAGATTAGTCAACAGCCGTCCCAATTGGAATTCCCAAGGGAAAATTTACCTCAGTGCTTCCATTTTACAGGCCCTTATCATAGTCCAACTGGTCGGGAGCTTCCTGATTTTCCTGATGAAAAATTGACCGGACAACCATTTATTTACGCCTCAATGGGGACTTTACAAAATCGCCTATTGGGAATTTTTAAATCTATTGCCGAAGCTTGTAATGATTTGGATGCCCAACTAGTGATTTCGTTAGGTGGTTCTGCAACTCCAGAGTCTCTGGGAAGTTTGCCGGGAAATCCTCTGGTTGTTGGTTATGCACCCCAATTGGAATTGCTTAAAAAAGCGTCTCTCACCATTACTCACGCAGGTATGAATACTACTTTAGAGTCCCTAAACAATGGGGTACCAATGGTAGCAATACCAATTGCTAATGACCAGCCAGGAGTAGCAGCACGTATAGTTTGGGCTGGTGCTGGTGAATTGGTGCCGCTGGCTCGCTTGACTGTTCCCAGATTGCGAAATGCTGTACAAAAGGTGTTGACGGAAGATTCTTATAAAAAAAATGCAGTTAGGTTACAAGAGGCGATTCAGCGAACCGGTGGCGTGAGTCGAGCCATTGATATTGTGGAACAGGCCGTATCTACAGGAAAGCCTGTTGTTTCTTAGGAAATGTCTAAAACAACTTTTAAGATATTTTCAGCATTTTTTTTGACTAGTCGTTCCAATTTCCGGCACGGATTCTTTTGACATCCTTATAAAGGGCTGACTTAAATTCGTACCCAAGTAGCTGTTTAAGCTTTGGACTGGCACGATCTAAAACTTCCTGCTGCATATCATGCAATGGGTTTTCAAGGGGACGAACATACTTAGGAGCATAGTTACCAAGGATTGACACTCTTGGTTGGTCAGTAGAATTAACAGAGGTATCATGCCAACAAAGACCGTGGGAAATCACCACAGAACCAGCCTTGCCAGTTACTTTTTCACCCGTTTTTGAAAATTGCACTAAGTCAGGTGGGCTGCAAAGCTTCTGACTATCTGGAGCGAAAACAGGGGCACCATTCTCCTGCGTGAAATCTTCAACCATCCAAATTACTTGAATCTCCATCACAGGATAAGCTGGAAATGGCGGCTTCATAGTCCAATAAGGATAGTCTACGTGTACTCCCATATTTGTTGCACCAGAGTTGAGGATATGAGCCGAGAAACCACCGAGAGTCACATCACTACCCAAAATGGCTTCAATGACTGCGATCACTATTGGATGCTGCACCATCAACTCGAAGATTTCCCCTTTGTAGACTAAGCCATAGACTCGTTCTCTTTGGTCGTCAAGCAAAACTTTTCCTTGCAGTTTCTCCTTTTCGGCTAGTTGTAAAACAAGCGATCGCGCTTCTTGTGCCTGTGTTGGATTTAACACTTCAGGAATCAGGACATAACCTTTTCCTGTAATAATTTCATCTACTAGACTTGCAACATCTTTCATGGTAAATGCCTCCCTGGCGATCGCATTCTCAAACTTTCTAAACAAAACTAGTCTCTCGAACTACCTGATTTTGCTGGTGTCTCCCCTTCACCACCATTTGCACACCTCCTGCTGGGCTAAATAGCAAACCCTTACGTACTGGCTGCACTGGTTTGCTATCAGCCAGTTCCATCTCCCAGTGAGACAGCACTGTTGCCAACACCAGTTTCATCTCAAACAAGGCAAATGCCATTCCAATACAGCGACGGTTCCCGCCACCAAAGGGTAAATACTCATAAGGAGAAAATTGCCGTTCCAGAAAACGCTCTGGCTTAAATTGCTTCGACTGTGGATATAAATCTTCTCGATGATGGGTCAAATAAATAGAGGGAATCAGCAAAGTACCAGGCTCAAAGTTGTATTCCCCAATTTGTAGCGGTGATTTGACCAATCGATTTAGTCCCGATACCGCTACTGGGTAAAGTCGTAGGGTTTCAGAACAGACAGCATTCAAATAAGGCAATCGGAAAATAACGTTTGGATCTGGTTGTTCACCTAATTTATCTAATTCTTGTAGCAGTTTTTCCCGCACCTGTGGCTGATGATGAATCCAGTAAAGCGCCCATGATAAGGAAGTTGCTGTAGTTTCATGACCAGCGACTAATAGAGTCATCAGTTCATCACGTAATTCCAAGTCTGTCATTGGCTCTCCGGCTTCATCACGAGCAGCCATCATCAAAGATAGAATATCAGTCCGAGATGGATCGGGTTGTGCTTTGCGTTCTTGAATCTGGGCGTAGATAAGTTGATCGATTTGCTGCCGTAAACGCAAGTATTTCCCCCAAGGGCTCCACGCGCCTAAATCCTGTCGCATTGCTGGGAAAAGAAGCAGAATTGTTCTTAATATAGGGATTTTGGGATTCAGGATTGCAATCAGGAATTCATGGAGTTTCTCGTAACGTGGCCCATCTTCTAGACCAAATACAGCCTTCAAAATTACTTGGAAAGAGATTGCTTGCATTGATGACAGAACTGCAAAGTTTTCTCCAACCCGCCACTGATTAGTTACTTGCTCAGTGATACCGCAGATTAATTCACCATAAGCTAGCATTCGTTCCCCATGTAAGGGTGGTGTCAATAGCTTTCGTTGTCGCTGATGAGGCTTTCCTTCCAGCGCCAGTAGTGATTGGCGTCCTAATAAAGGCGCTTGAATCCCTGCTGACTCACCAGAGTCTAACTGTTTTGGATCTGTAGTAAAAATTTGCCCAATCGCCTGGGGATTGCTAATAAAAACTTGAGGAGCAACATTTTTTCCTAGCTGAAGGGTGAAGACATCACCATAACGTTTAGCACAGTCTTCGATGTATTCTAAGGGATTAGTAAGCCATTGATACATCTGTACCCAAGGGTGAGTTTGAGGGCCGTTAGGCAGTTTAAGTGCAGACATTTTTATTAATTTCCCAATGATTGGAGCAAGATTGTTATCAGCCAGTCATTCATGCACCCGCAGCTTGATTAATCTTAGAACACAGTTTGAGCAGATGAGCTCACCAATTCTTGAATCTGCCTCGGAGTCAATTCTTCCACATTACGCAAAACTACTGCTGCTCCTGCTGCTATTAGTGTCTCACTGTAAGCATCACTACGCGCTGTTGTTTCCTGCACATGGGGTGGTAAAACCCCCACTCCAATCCAAGTGTGAGCAGAATCTAAACTCCGCGCTTTCTCGACGGTATACATATCTGCTACCGTATCTCCCACATACACGATCGCTAATTTTTGCTCAATTCCATTATCTAACTCACGAACTGTAGCGAAAAGTCCCGTAGGGTCAGGTTTCCCTGGCGCATCTTCCATTGCAATCAACACTGGAGATTCCAAGCCCAGGCGTTTTTCTAAGACATAGTTAGCGGAAGCACGAGTTGCACCACTAAAAAATCCCCAAGCAATGCCGGCTTGGGTAAGTTGTTCTAAATAGCTAGGTTGTAATAATAAGGGTTCATTACAGATATACCCAGTAAAATTATTTGAGTCTGGGCCGCGGTAACGCGATTGAAAAAAAGCAACGATCGCACTGTAATCTAATTGCAGTTGTTCGCGCGTCTGTCCTTGGGTTTCAAAGTAGCGGAAAATTAATTCCTGCGATGCTTCCCAATCGTTATTCCACACGCCTTCAGACTTCAACTGGTCAATATCTAGTGGGGTTGGACGATATGCTTGGGTAGTAAAATATTCTACGGTATCTGCGATCGCCCGGCGATAAGAACCGCTAACATCGCGCACAACGCCATCAATATCGAAAATAGCGATCGCTTTTACAGAAGTGGGTTGAGTCATGGGGTAGGAAGCAAAAGAGTTTTACATCATCATAAAACGTGAGATCATGACTCAGGTAAAAAATCGGGGTCGAGGGCTTGCTCTGGCGTGAAGGGAGATTTTTCTGGGAAGATAGCGATCGCTAATCCAGTTTCAATTACAGCCAGTCGTCTAGCGGTTTGATAGCTTTCGTCAAAAACCTGATCAAAGTAAGGTTTCAAACTTGGACTTTCCTGAAGTGCTTTTTGGACTCGTCTGCGGTGTTCCAAAATTGTGTACTGCCAACTTTTTGAGCGCCTTTCAGTTTGAATTTGATATTTGAGCAGATGCATCAGCAAGACTTCCAGATTGCTCTCCAATGCCCGCTTTTCACTTCTGCCCATCGTTTCAATTTCTTCAATCAGGTTGTCTAAGTCCAGTTGTGTGAAATTCTTTTGCTTGAGCAGTTCTGCCGTGGTTTGAATCCACAGGTAAAAGTCTTGCTCGTACAAATCTGAACCAGATGTTGTTTGAGATTGGGGCAGTTGGGCAGTCACGTCGCTTCGCTCCGAATTCAAAATTAACAGCAAAATCTTCTCAATCAAGGTGTGATTATGGCTAAGGTAAAAAATCAGGATCGAGGGCTTGCTCTGGCGTGAAGGGAGATTGTTCGGGGAAGGTAGCCAAATGCAATTCAGTTTCATCAGCAGCCAAGAGTCTAGCATCGTCATAACACAGCCCAAAAACCTCATCAAAATATGGTTTGAGGCTAGGACTTTCTTCTAAAGCTTGTCTGAGGCGTTTGCGATGCTCCCGAATTGTTGCTCGCCAACTACCAGAGCGCTTCTCGGCTTGATATTTATACTTCAATAGATGCATCAGCACCACTTCCAAATTGCTTCTTAGTGCTTTCTTTTCACTCCTGCCCATTGTTTCAATTTCATCAATCAAATTCTCTAAATCCAGTTCTGTGAGCCGACCTTGCTTGAGCAGTTCTGCTGTGGTTTGAATCCACAAGTAAAAGTCTTGCTCATACAAATCTGAACCAGATGTTATTTGAGATTGGGGCAGTTGAGCAGTCATAAGCATCTCTTTTAGCGCCGACTACACCTTATGCTAGCCCAATCCAATTACTGTTTGGTCATTTGATAGGGTATTGCGTTAAAATAAGCGATCGCTATCCTTGTTAAATAATGCCCGGAAATTCCCGGAGGTGTGATTGACCAAGTTTATTTTGAAAATTCTGTGGTTAGACGAGAACGTTGCTCTCGCAGTGGATCAAGTTGTAGGCAAAGGCACCAGTCCCTTGACTAAGTACTTTTTTTGGCCCAGAAATGATGCCTGGGAAGAGTTAAAGAAGGAATTAGAGTCCAAACATTGGATTACTGACCTGGATCGTGTCGAGTTGCTTAACAAAGCAACAGAAGTGATTAACTACTGGCAAGAGGAAGGCAGAAACCGTCCAATGGCAGAAGCTCAGTTGAAATTTCCTGAAGTTGCCTTTACAGGTAGCGCTTGATATTACAAATTAGCTATTGTCCTATTCTACAAGCTGCCACAGTTTGATAGTCTTGTCCCGGCTGCCGCTTGCAATTAATTGTGTAACTTTGCTCACAGCAACAGCAGATACTGTGTCTACATGACCAGAGAGAGTAACAATCTCTTCTGCTGTGCTTACCCTCCAAAGTTTAACTGTTTTGTCGCAACTTGCACTTAGGAGCGTTTCACCATCGGCAGTAAAAGCCACAGCCACCACAGACCAAGAATGGCCTACAAGTGTGCTAATTAGCTGACCAGTGTTTACCTCCCACAATTTAATCGTGTTATCATCACTACCCGTCGCCAAAATTTGACCATCTGGACTAAAAGCGACTGTCAGAACCGCCCATGCATGACCCGAAAGGGTGCTTAACAAGCTATAGCATGGGCGGTT